>UBMI01000021.1 GCA_900466475.1 Hyphomicrobiales bacterium | reverse complement strand
CCCCGGTTGGTCACCATCGACCCTGCGACCGCTCCAGCCTCTGCTTCTCGCTGTCGTGATAGGCCTTGCTCACACAGTGAAGATTGTTGATGTCCCAGAACAGGTCTGGATCCCCATGGTGCGGCTTGATGTGGTCAGCTACTGGACTGTTTGGAGCGGGGTGCTTCCCTATGCACATGACGCCGGTGCGCTGACAAACATAAGCGTCACGAACCAGCACATCTTGTCGCAGCTTCTGCCATCGGCTGGTCTTATACCAACCGCGATGATCAAGGTTCTGATCGCGCTCGCGATGGCGCTGCGCTTCCGCTTCCTGTCGCGTTACTGGCGCCGCTGGAGTTAGTCTGCTGCCTACGGTCTTGAGGCGTGGCTTCAGGCTTGTGAGCTTTGCCATCTGCGTCCCCACAGGCCGAAAACAAGAAACCCGCCGGGCTTTCGCCGAGCGGGTTTGTGTCTGATCTTTTACAGTGTGCACAAGATGCACCAAACATCAGTCGCAAGTCAAGCGGGTGAAATAGAATTTATTATTCAACGAAATCAATGAACTATTCAGCCGCGGCGTTCGAACGAGAGGGTAACCATGGATGCAGATCGGGATGGAACGGCAGCAAATCATGGTGTTTCAGTGAGCCTGCAAGCGAGTCTCGAAGCATCAGAAGGGCCGACTGCCACACCTGCCAATCTATCCTCGCCGTCATTGCGCCACGGATCGAGCCATCAAGACGATACTTGTGGTATGCGCCTTTATAGGGCCGGCGCTTGCGATAATCGAAGCCGTCGTCTTCGTACTCGCCCCATCTCCCAAACGCGTCTTGCCTGCGACGCTTGATAAACCACGCGGCAGTCTTGCCGTTGTAGCTGTAGGCAACCACCCTGGGCGTGTCTGCGTGCCAATCTGGTCCTCTTCCGAGAATAGCGCTGCTGATCACCAGGTGCATGAGGTAGTTCGGCTTCGGCCCTTCAATATTCAGAACGCTATTGAGCCTCTCGACCTCTGCCGCGATCACGCCATGGGCATCGATCCAATCGGGAAAGATGTTCGCGCCTGTGCTGACAATGCCTGTCTCGTGCGCCATGTCTGCGACTGCGCTCGCAACCGTCAATGCATCCTCGTGAGGCTCGTAAATCCTCAGCTGATCGGATGGGGTGCCTGAACCCTGGATGATGCATCCAAGGCGTTCCATCGCCTCGAATGCTCCCCATGCTGAGCCTACGCGTTCCGGCCCTATCTGCTCGACCGACCGACCGATCAGTTCCTCAGTAAAGGCCCATTCCAGCAATCTTTTGATGGTGATCGTCTTCATTTTTAGCCTTCTGACAGTTTCTGACAGTTGTCTTACAGTTTATCTGATAGTTTTATTTATGTATTTCATATGCTTAGGCAGTTTCTGATAGTTTTCTTTCGCCTACAGCTATCTTCTCCTCCACACCTCCAACCGGCTTTTATACGTAAGGCGATCAAAACTGTCAGAACTGTCAGGCGGCTTTGTTTTTGCTCGTCTTTTCATCCATAAACTGTCAAAGTAACTGTCTGAAAAACTGTCAGAACTGTAAGAACTCGCTGACGGTTTCTGCATGTTGCCTACCCTGTAAGAAGGGGTTGCGGGGAACATCAGAATTCCTCCGGGAACGGCTCGTCGGGATGAAAGCGCCCCTCTGGTGGGCCATTGCCGCTGGATGGCGGCTTCTTCAGCTTTATGCCGTGATACAGAACCACGCCAGACGATCGATCTTTCTTGAACTTTCGGGCCATCGCACGACCGAATGCGGTCACATTCATCGGCTTGCCGCCTTGGTCTATCGTATCGTCGACATAGGCACCGTAGAGATCCTTGCCTGCGAGAGGGTCCGCTTTATCGTCCTTCTGAATGCAACGAGCGACGAAACCGGCCGTCCTGTCCATATCGTCACGATATTCTTGCGTCGCTCGCTCCACGGCTTCCGGGATGACGAGGCCCTCTCTCAGGAAGATATGAATGCCATCAATCAGCCAGTTCATGATGCCGGAATATTCCGGCTCGAAGGATGCGAGCATCTCCTCGAATTCTCGACGATCCTCCTTGGCGACCTTGATTGGCCAATGCACGACGGCCATTCGCCGCCATATCCCGTCATCAATGCCGCTGATGCGCGGATATCCATTTCCGCTCATGATAGCGACAAAAAGAGGCCGGAAGTCCATGTAGCCCGTGAAGAGATCACGGGCCGCAATCGTCTCTCCGCCCGTCAGCTCTTTCACCAGGTTCTCGCGAAGATCCTCACCTTCAGGCAATTCCTTGACGCGAAGGAGGCGGCGGCCATAGAGGCGGGCAAGGTCCGGACTGGCGCTTCCAGACGATCCGCCTTCGCCAATAAGGCTGGTTGCGGGAAGCGTCACCGCCACCTCACCAAGTAGCCGGCAGAGCGTTTCCATGTAAACCGATTTGCCGTTTGCGCCATCGCCGTAATGAAAGAAGAGAAACTGGACAGTAATGCCAAGGAGACCTAGTCCGGAGCTAACTTGCACCATGCGTCGCACGGCGGGATCAGGCAGTTTCCCATTTAGAAAGGCCATCCAGAGCGGACATTTTGCGTCCTTATCGTAAGTGACAGGCACGATATGGGTGATCAGGTCCTCTCTTCGATGGCCCTCAATCACTTCAAGCCGAGAGTCGATGCAGGCTTCAATGAATTCTGGCGCATCAGGAGTTTCCTCAGCGCTGCGATACCGGGGATTTTTCTGCTTCTGCATGCGCCGATGAAATTTCAGGGTCACGTTCTTTAGCGCAACCATCATCTTGTCGGCATTGAAATCGTCAGGAGATCGCATGATGTGGGGAGCAAGACAGGCGAGTGCGGCATTCATCTTGGCGACGTTCTTGGATGTGACCGCATGATCTATCCTGCGCTTCACCCGCTTTCCGACTGCCTCTCTCGCCTTTTCTGAGGCGATCACAAGCCGTTTTTCCGGCGCGCTGCGGTCCTCCTCAGGTTTCAGCATTGCCTCAGCCGCGCGATCCATCATGAGCTGTTCGAATGGATTGGGCCGGATATATTCAATCTCATGAGCAATGCGATCACCGAGACGTTGAGCGATGGCGAGAGCCTTAGGCGCGCCGTTCGCAACATCCCAATGCGTGCCGGTCCATACGGCAAATAGTGGCTGCTTTGCCTTCTCCTGCGCTATCACGAGCAGATCGGAGCCGAAATGCAAGTGCATACGCTTTCCGTTGTCGGTATCAGAATGATCGAGCTCGGCGCAAAATTCGACAACCGCGAGATCTGGATCATCATCGGTCGCAATCGCGGCCGGCGCTTCGTCCGAAGGACGGCTGTCAGGGGTTTCGGGGTTTTCCCATCTCCGCTGTTCGGCTGCTTCCTCAATCTTGAGCCGCACCGCCTCTGGCAACTCACTCTTTTTCTTCTGCGCCACGCTATGCCCCACTTGCCATCAATTCAGAAAAGTCCTGCCCAACAGGCGCCCACCAGATTTCGATCTCACGATCTTGCCTATCGAAACGCGCTTCAGCTCTCGCCATGGCGGCGGCCGTCATAATCGGCTCACTGTCGCCATCTGCCAGCATCACCAAATGATCAACGTGATCTGGGATACGCATGGCCTCATCCGGAGCCTGATCTTGCTTCGGAACCGGCCCTTGAACCCGAACCGCGCGAATGCGGCCGCGCCTGTCCTGCATCGTCTCGTGCGGGTGAGCGAAAGATGATTTCGGATCTGCGGGCCCGCAGAGATTGCCTAGGTCGCCGGCAGCAAAATAGAACGTGTCAGCTCGAAAACCCTCAGCGCCGGCGATCGATAATCCGTTCTCGATCCCTTCGCCGCCAACCCATCTGGCTGATGTCATCAGCCCAAAGAGCGGTATGAAGCTGCCACGCTTGACGCCGCGCATCTTCTTGGCAGGTAGCGGCGACCCGTCAGCATCGAGCAGCTTGGCGCGGAATTTCGGTGGATTGCGGATGTCGATCCATGTCTGATGGCAACCGGTGATCGCGCCTTCGACATTGACGAACGGCGCAACCATCGCTGGACCGCTGTAAAAGGCGATTTCAAAACCGCGATTGTCGCGCCCATGCCAATAGGTGCAGTTTGGCGCGAGACGAAGATTGGCAAAGACCGCTTCATGCATCCGGTATCCTGTCCGCCGATACAGATATTCTCCGAGCAATGCATCAGGGCGTTCCGGCGATTGCAGCCATATGCCGCGAGCCTTGCGGACCTCCCTCTCGCGAAATGCATTCTGCTGATCGCCGGCCGCTTGTGCTTGCTCTTCATTCTGGCGTTTGCGTTCCGCGATCCTGTCGAGACGATCCTGCCGATCCTTGTCGGTTTCGCGCTGATCCGCATCCGGAACCTCGCGGCCAAGAACGTCGGCGCACGCACCCAGCAAGCCTTTGCGCTGATGCAGGTTGTGGTGGTTTGCCAACGCCATCAGGCTGATGCCGTCACGCCCCTTGCCACCGCACTGGCGACAATTGAACGCCTGCATGCGGACATTGATCGAGAAGCGATCTTTCCCGCCGCATGACGGGCACGGGCCTGCGTAGTTCCTGTTATCGTCGCCAACATAGACGGCGTCTCGATGCTGGATGCCGAGCATCTTCGCCGCACCGGTAACGGTTACGACGCGCGCCTCTTCGATGAAGAGATCGATGGCATCGATCATCGTCCGCTCCTGATTCTGGTGACGACCGATCTCAGCCAAGGTCGCTCCTCAAGAACGAGATGCGGCGCTCGCCAGCTGCGTCGGCTTCCTCGCCTGTCGTGATCCTCCTGGCGAAACGTCGAAGCCAACCGGCTTATCGCCTGGAACACCCCGAGTGCCTTGGCCGTAGACCGATCGAAACGAAGGGCCATGTACAGATCGTAAAGCTCAGCCCCGCGCTTCTTACGGCGATTATTGAAGTCGAAACGACAACCCGCAGAGCAGAAATCTCCCGTCTTTTCCGTTCTTTCCCCGCACTCGAGGCAAGCGTGTACACGCGCCCTCAGATTTGAACGCTCACGCGGTTGATCGGGTGACGACGTATCAGCGCCCATCATGCGCGCGCCTCGCGAAGCGGAACGCCCTCAAATGAGCGGTAGTTCGGCAGGTCATCATCCTGCATAATCCGCACGCGACCTAGCCGCTGCAAAGCCGTCAGAACCTGATCGAGTTCATATCCTTGCGGCGTGGCGGACCATCTGGTCCGATTATATGTGATGAAGGGAGATCCTGGTGTAACACCCCGCAGCTCGATCGGCTTCGTCACATTGCGGAAATTCTCGATCTGACCAGGCGTCAGGCCGAACTCCTTTGCCGTCAGGTAGCATTCATAGAGAGACGGGGCGATGATGAGCAGCACACGCGGGCTGCGCTTGGGAGCAAGCAACGTCATTTCCACCTCTGTGAGAGAACGAGATCCTTGATCTGCTCCGGCGGCCGATGATCGACCGGCTCAGCCTGCGGTTCTTCGGGCAGCCGTGCGCCTGCCGCGATGCGGCGTTTCGCCGAGAACTGGACGATCCTGTCCCAATCCGCATCCTTGAGCGGCCGCAGTCCGCCTCCACGACGACGGTCGCGCCACGCGTTCATTGCTTGATGGGAGTTCTTGCGGCCGTTGAACCACAAGCCCTGGCACTTCATGCCATCCGGAATGGCGAGGATCTGCTCAGGCAGTGTGATCGCGCGCACCCATGCCGGAGCATCGTCCTCAGTGCATTCCAGCATATAGTTGAGGGCCTTTGCCGGATTGTCGGTGACGAGCAGGAGCCGAACGCCGCTATACATCTTCCGGCTCCAGTTCTTGCTCTGGGTCCTCAAACAGCCGTTGTTCTTCCGGCTTGTCGAGTTCGGCAAGATTGCGAACCGCCTGCCGGAAATAGGACGGCTTCAGCTCGAAACCGATCCCGCGCCTGCCCATGTCAACGGAAGCGAACACCTCCGAGCCGATCCCAAGAAACGGTGTCAGAACGGTTTCACCGCGCGCCGACCAGAGGTCGACGCAACGCTCGATCACGTCGAGCTGCAGCGGCGAGATGTGCTGCTCATCCTTACGGTCGCGCGCCGCACGATACTGCAACGTGCGCGTCTGACGGATGTCGCTCCACACCGGCGAGGCATAACGCTGCCACACCAGCACCGATCGCCACATCTCCATCGGCCACGGTTTGAAGCCGGGACGCTCGATCGCACTCTTGCGGCAATACTCGGCGTATCCGTCCTGGCTGATATCGAGACCTTCACCATGGAATGTATCGAACATCCCGGAGACCGGCTCGGCATTGTCGCCAGGCTTGCGGAAGCTGACGATATAGTCCGCCAGCCCCATGCCGCTCATGGCCGAGTCCTTGACGATCTGCTTGTGAAGAAGGCGGATGCTTTTCGTGCGCTGCTGAGCGACGACTGGGTCTTTCCAGATGCAGACTTCCGAATGGAATATCCAGCCGGCCGCCTGGTAAGCGCGCACGATCTCGCCTCGGAAATCACGCATGCCAATGAAGCCGTCGCGGTTCTTGCTTGTCGGCAGCTGCATGCAGTGGACGGAATGCAGGCGACCCGGCTTGGTGACGCGCAGCAGCTCGGCGATCAGGAAGCCGTAATGCTCCCAAAAATCCGCGCCCTCATTATTGCTGATGTCGCGGTCATAGTTGGAAAACTTGTAGAGCCCCTCGAACGGTGGCGAATGAATGCCGAAATGCACAGATGCATCGGGCAGGCCCTTGATCAGTTCGCAGCAGTCGCCCTGGTAGAGCGCGTAGCGGTCGGTAATGACCTCGTCGATTGCCTTGATAGTCATGCAGCCTCCCCCAGCCATGATGGAATGCTCATTGCCCGTTCGGGCGCGTAATCTGGTCGGTCGCGCACAGCGCCACGAACTGCGGCGCTCGAAAGGTCCGCCATGTGCGCGACCATCTTTGCCGCCATGTGCTCGGCATCAGCTTCCTTGCGGCGGTAGTTCGCGACCACCGCGCCCTCACGTTCGGACGCCAGAAAATCGACATCGACAGGGAGAAGCTGGCCGAACCGCCAGAATCGGCGGATCGACTGGTAGATCTGCTCGAAGCTGTCATTGAGGCCGACGAAGCCGGTCTTGCAGCAATGCTGCCAATTCATGCCGAACCCGGCGATTGACGGCTTGGTCACCAGGTGACGGATCGTTCCGTCACTGAATGCCATGAGCTTTCTGGCCTTCTCCCGATCGCTGTCAGCACCCGAGAGATTGACCGCGCCCGGCAGGTTTCTGGTAATCTGGTCAGCTTCGTCATTGAGGTTGCACCACCAGACATAAGGCAGATCGCGGGGAGTCATCTCGACGGCCATGCGCGTCCGGTCGCCGACGCTCTCGCGCCTTGCGGCCAGCCGCTCGGAAAGCGTGCGGGCCTCCATCGGAAACAAGGTTCCGGTCTCGAAGCTCGGCTTGAAATCGACGGCGACGCGATGGTGATGATAGGAAAGTGGCGGCAGATCATATCCGTCATCGGGATAACCGAGATCGGAAGGCTTGCGCAGCATCACCGCCCAGGACGCCATCCATTTCCAGAACTCGTCCTCGGCATGCCCCTTCAGCCGCCACTTCTTGGTGTCGCCGCCGTCATGGACGAAGAAGGTCGCCAACATATCGGTATAGGACATCACGCCCAGGAACTCGGCATGGTTGCCAAGCTCCATGAAATCGTTCGGCGCAGGCGTTGCGGTCGCAGCCAGCCGGAACGGTAGGCGCGATGCTTCCGCGATTAGCCGTGTACGGTAGTGACCGTCGACATTCTTCAGGATAGAGCTTTCATCAAGCGCGATACCACCGAAGCCGTCGAGGTTGAAATGATCGAGCTTCTGGTAATTGGTGATGTCGATCGCGTCACCCGACGCAGCATTGACCACTGATGCCGATATGCCGAACTTCGTGGCCTCATTGCCGTGCTGCGCCGATACGGCGAGCGGCGCGAGCAGGAGGACCGGGCGGCGCGTCTCACGCGAAACCTCACGCGCCCAGACCAATTCCATCAGCGTCTTGCCGAGACCTGTCCCGGCGAAAATCGCCGCGCGGCCGCGGCGCAATGCCCATCCCGTGATGTCCGACTGATGCGGTTTGAAGAATTCCGGCAACTCCAACCTACCCGAAATACCTGTTGCCGGATCGAGGATCCGTTTGCGCTCGAGGAATGCCTGATACGCGTCGTTCATCGTGCCATCCTCTTAGCGCTTCGATGAAGATCAGCGCCGCGCTCGGCAATACGGCGACGGCGCAGATCCCTTGCCGCGCCGTCGACGATGTCGGGCAGGCGGCAGCGCAGGCACCAATTCTCAATGAATTCACCCATCGTCATCGTCGCGCCGCAGTCGGCGCATTCGAGCGGCTGGGTTTCAGGACGCGAAAGTATCCGCCTCATGCGCGCACCTTTGCCCGATGCAGTGTCTCGACGAGCGTGCGCATGACTTCATCGATCTCGCGCGTGATGACCTTTTCTTCCGCGGCGTCGATGATGTTGTCGGTATCGAGCGCATCAGTGATGGCCTTGACGACATCGGCCGCTTCGTTGGCAATCCGCAGCGCGTCGCGCACTGTGATCGGATGGGCTGTCGAAGCGTGGACAGCCTCATGCGGGACGACCTTGTAGCCCAGCATTTCTGCCATAGCAGAAAGGATGATCGGCGCGCCGGCCTCCTGATCGGCCTCGACGGCGACATCGATCGGGATGAACTTGTCGAGGTTGTCCTCACTCGTCGAGCCGTACCGGGACAGCTGCGGTCCCCTGGCGCGCGTCACATGCTGAAAGCTGTCGCCGCCGCCAGCCATATCCACGGCGCGGCGGGTCGCGGCCTTCAATGTCAGCTGCTGCTTGTCGGAAATTGAGCGCACGAAACCACCCCTCGAAATCAAGGCAAACTTTTCTGAATTTCTTGTCGTGAAGGGCGTTCAGCGCGCCCGTATGGTCACTCCATCAAATCAGGGGTGACCACATGCAGTTGACCAAATCACCTAACCGCCTCGCCTTCCTCTCGAAGCTGATCGAGCAAACGGCTAGCGGGTCGAGAGGGGCGAGATTTTCCGGTTTCCCATTTGGATACCGTGCCCTGATCGACGCCAACAAAATCCGCTAGCTCCTGCTGGCTCCAGCGGCGCTTCTCTCTGACGGCAATGATGTCATTTGGCTCAGTCATGCGGAAATTATGCGCAATGCATAATCCACTGTCAATGCCTCATGCATAATCTTTTATGCGATGTGAATAATATGAAGAACAGCAAAGATGATATTGCAAAGCGGCTCAAGGAAGGCCGTATCCTTGCCGGCTTTAAGACAGCCAGCGAAGCCGCCGAGTCTCTCGGTGTGGCTTACCCCACCTATGCCGGGCATGAGAACGGAAGCCGAGGCGTTGAGCGGGAGGCGGCGCAACTCTATGCGCGGCGGTTTAAGATGTCGCTCGACTACCTTCTGACTGGTCGAGGTCCGCCCACTGGAGCAAAAGGCACGCGACACGTCACTGTCGCAGCTCATGTCGAAGCCGGCGCTTGGGCTGAAAGTTGGGAGTGGCCGCACGAGGACCAATATACCGTTTACATCCCCGACGATCGGGAATGGAAAGGCTTCACCCTATATGGGGCGGAGACGCGCGGGCCATCGATGAACAAACGTTATCCTGAGCGCACCGTCCTGGTCTTCAACGATGTATCCGAAACACAGGAAGAGCCGATACCCGGCAAGAGATATATCGTTGAACGTCGTCGCGCCTCGGGCGAGACGGAGCATACGGTGAAAACTCTGTACCGCGACCAGGAAGGAAAGTTTTGGTTGATCCCGGAGAGCGATGACCCTCGATATCAATCACCTATATCGATTGAGGAGGGCACCGGTGATGAGGATGTGGTCGCGATCATTGGACGCGTCCTTTTTTCTGTGACCCGAGAATGACCTATCGAATCAATCGCCTAGATCTATTCACATTGAATAGTCATCAGCGGCAAAATCGGTTGATTATGCACAACGCATAGATTTCGCTTGCCAGTAGATTATGCTTAGCGCATATTTGCTCCAGTCACAACATGGCTGGAGCCGAACATGTTACACCACACCCCAATCGTAGAGCCGGTTCGCGCCGTCATCGGTCGCGACATCGCGCTCGAAATCGCCAACTTCATGCTGTCGCATCCCGGATGCACGGATGAGGATCTGCGCGGCGAGCACTTCACGCCTCGCCAGATCAAGCGCTACGGCCTCGAAGCCAAGACGATCGCCGATCGGCGTTCCGTCCGTCGCGTGGCCTGATCGCCATGAACCACTTCACCCCATTCGCGGATCTCATCATCATCGAGCATCGCCCGTCGATCCCGTTTCGGCTGGTGCTGATCATATGGTTCATCTCATGGATCGTCGCGGTCGCTGCTTCGGCGCACCTCGCTTACAGCACATGGAACGCGATTGCCGATCTCGATCAGCAGATCGCATGGCAGGAAGGGGTCTAGGATGGCAGCAACCGCCGCAATCCGCATTGACCTGCCGAGGCTCAGCACCAAGCCGATATGGTCCTTCAACACAGACGGCACGGTAATGGATCTCGCCGCGCCTGACCAGGCGAGTGTTTGCTTCCACGAGATGGCAAAGAGCCTCGCAGGCATCAAGCGTTTCAACGGTCGCGGCATCTCTGTCGCCCAGCATCTCGTCATGGGTACGCAGGCAATCATGAATGAAGGCGGCGCGTCATTGACGGCCGCTCTCTTCCTTTTGCACGACGGCCACGAATGGGCGCTTGGCGACATCGTGCGGCCAACAGAAAGCCTGCTCGCTCAACTGCTCAGCACGGCAGCTGTGAAATCAGCGTTCCAGCAGGCCAAGGACGGATGGGATGCGGCTATCTACGCGGCCGCCAATCTGCCAATGCCGGAATTCTGGACCGCCGCGCAGAAGAAGGCGGTCAAATCCATGGATGACCGCATGTGCGCTCACGAGGCGGTCATCCGCTTCGGTCCAAAGGCCGCGCTGCAGTTCCCGGCATATACGCCTCCCAAGACAACCGGCGCGATCCGCGAATGGGGCGCGTCGCTCGCCGAGGAGAAGTTCCTGCAGCTCCTTTACCGCCTGGTCGGCGAGCATCGCATCGTCGAGCAAGCCGCCATCGCCGCAGCAGCGAGGGCGCTTCGGTGAATATCGTGACCGGCCGGATCAATTGTTGCGCGTTGTGCGGCCAGGTCATCCCGGTGATCGACCTCGATCCCGAAATGCTGAAGCTGCCCCGCCGTGAGCGGCAGGTGCTTCAGACCCTCGTGAATGCCAAGGGCCGCACCGTCGCGGCTGAGCGCATCGAATTCGCCCTCTATGGCGACGAAATAGACGGCGGCCCGCTCGGCGCGCCGCAGGTCACCCAATCGCACATCAGCAAGCTGCGCAAAAAGCTGCGGCCCCTTGGATGGGCAATCGAAACCCGACGCTTCGAAGGCTACCGGCTCGTGCGTCTTGAGAAAGGCATGGAAACCGCATGGCCGGTTATCTCAACCAGGTAAACCTCATCGGCAACTGCGGAGCCGATCCAGAAATCCGCCGCACGCAGGATGGCCGTCCTATCGCCAATCTCCGCCTTGCGACATCCGAGCAGTGGAAGGATCGTAATACCGGCGAGAAGCGCGAGCGCACCGAGTGGCATACGATCGTTGTGTTCAACGAGAACCTTGCCAAGGTCGTCGAGCAGTACGTGAAGAAGGGCGACAAGCTCTTCATCTCCGGCCAGCTCGCCACGCGCAAGTGGCAGGACCAGAACGGCCAGGACCGCTACTCCACCGAGATCGTCCTGCAGGGCTTCGATGCCAAGCTGATCATGCTGTCCAACAATTCCGGTGGCTCCGGCTATCGGGCCGGCGGCAATGGTCCGTCCGACTTCGGCTACGACAACGACCGCGCAGCCGGCTTTTCTTCCCGTTCATCCCAAACGTCGGGCGGCAATTTCAGCCGTGACCTCGACGATGACATTCCGTTCTGAGGGCCAGCTCATGCCAGTCATTACCATCAATACCGAGATGTCATTCGATATCGCCGATATCGACAACGATGACATTGAGCGCGAACTAAAGCGCCGGCCCGACCTCATGCGCGAAATCGAGGACGATCTGCGTGAGAAGCTGAAACCAAGCATCACCGAATTCGATACCGCCGATCTTCTGACCGAGCTCGAAAGCCGAGAAGCCGATATCGATCGCCCTTGGATCGAAAGGCTTTACCGCCTCGTCGCTGAAGGCAGGAATGATGAAGCGCTGGACCTGATCTACTCCGAGTCCGGTGAAGGGCTTGCCCCCCCGTCTACCGAAAAGCGCACCGCCGACCTGCTCTCCGGCAAGAGGATCTCCACTAATGTTCAAAACTGATAGGTCCGCCCTTGCAGCGGCAATCTCTGCCGTCTCGCCAGTCGTGAAGGCCAGTTCAAAAAACCCGATCCTCGCCAACATCTCGATCGAGCGGTTTGGGGATGGGCTGTTGGCGCGAGGCAGCAATCTCGATCTGGAAATCTCCGCTCGTTTCGATGCCTCGGTCGACGACACGTTTCAGGGCTTCACATGCCCCGGCGACCGGCTGGCAGGTTTTGTGTCTGGCGCGCCGGATGCGGCGATAAAGGTTGAGCAGGTTGTGACGGCCGACAAGTTCACGGCCGTGGTTTTGCGCTCGGGTCGCTCGCGCCTGACCCTGCCCGTTCTTCCGGCCGTAGATTTTCCGAAGCTGGACGCCGGCACCATGCCGCACGTCATGACGATGGGCAGCAACAGCTTCGCCAAGGGCCTGAACGCCGTAAGCTTCGCCGCCGAGACGAACAACGCGCGCTACTATCTCTGCGGCGTCTGCCTGCAGACGAACGCTGACGGTCTCGCCTTCATCGCGACGGACGGCCACAAGGTTGCCAGGCGCGTCATCCGGGCGATCGAGATCGACGATATCCCGCCAGGCGTCCCGACGATCATCATTCCGAACGAAGCGATTTCGCCGATCCTAAAGGTGCTGGGTGGCGGCGAGGACGCGGAGATCTCTCTGTCGGCGCAGAAGATCCGCGTGTCGGTCTCCGGCATTACTCTGATCTCGAAGCTGATCGAGGGAACTTATCCGGATCTCAGCCGCCTGCAGAGCGACCCGGAAGCCATTGCCGTTCGTTTCTCAGGCAAGCAGATGGGCGCTGCAATCGAGCGCGTCATGCTCGCCACGCCTGATGCGACGATCGGCGTCAAGTTCGAGTTCTCACCGACCATCGCCACCCTGAGCGGTCGCAGCCTCGAAAGCGCCGGCGATGACGAGATCGCTGTCGAGGCGGCCGGCGAAATCATCACCGGATTCAACGGCGCGAACGTCCGCAAGGCAATCGAGCACATAGACAGCGACGATCTCGAATTGCTGGTCGCCCACGAGGCAATCGGTTCCCGTCTGCGCGCTCGCGGTGACGAGCAAAATTACATCGTCCTCATGCCTATGAAACCGAAGTGGTGAGCTCATGTTCGATATCATCAAGCATCTTTACCGCCAGCGCGAATTCTCGCTGAAGACCTTTGGACCCGGCAAGCGTCGCAAAGGTGTCGCCGATCACATCCGCAAGGAGTTGAAAGAGATCGAGGCCGATCCGGACGGCAAGGGCGAATGCGAATGGATCGACGTGATCATCCTCGGCTTCGATGGCGCACTGCGTGACGGCAAGCAGCCTGAGGAAATCATCGATCTGATGGTTGGCAAGCAGACGAAAAATGAGGGCCGAGACTGGCCCGATTGGCGTCTGTTTGGCCAGGATAAGGCGATCGAGCATGACCGCTCCGGCGAGATGCTGATGCCGCTCGACTCCCCCGCTCCCTCACCACAAGTGGTGGCGGTTAAGACCTCGATCGACACAATGCGCGAGGCCGCGAAAGACTTGCTGGTCAAGAACGGCTGGAAGCCAGGAAGCTTGATTTCTGGACACTCCGCCGCAGAACTGATGGCCGCATTCGGAATGCAGGTTTATCGCGGCGAAGTCGGTTGCGATTATCCCGATTGCGGTTGCTGCGCTGATGCAGCCTGCGGAGATGCGGTCAAACAGCATCCCGATCTTGGCGGAACGCCGATAGCCATCGCAACTGAGGGCAGTGGCAAATGAGCAAATTGCACCTTGCCCTAAAAGCTGAATATTTCGACGCCATCGAGGCCGGGACGAAGCCGGAGGAATACCGGCTCGCCAATGCTTATTGGACCAAGCGCCTGAATTACGATGGAAAGTCGCATCTGTGGCCCCGGTCATTTTCGGGGATAGTCCTCACCAAGGGTTATCCGAAAGACGGAGATCAAGAGCGGACCATTGAGCTTCCGTGGCGCGGCTTCACCCGCAAGACCATCACTCATCCGCATTTCGGTCCCGACCCTGTCGAGGTCTTCGCTATCGATGTGCGGTACACACCGCCCTCACAGGGGGAGGTAGGGACGCCATGAGCCTCGAATTCCAGTTCATAATCCTAATGGCCGCAGAGGCTGGACTGTTCGTTGTCGCTAGCCTTTTGGTGGCCGCAGCCATGGCTCGGCTCGCGAAATGGAAGGCCCGCAAATGAGCCGACGCGACAAGATCCGTGAAAAGATCATGGCTCGCGTCCGCATCGACGATGTAACGGGCTGCTGGGTCTGGACCGGCCCGACTTCCGGAACGGAAGGTCGCGGCGCTGGCTATCCGCGCATGAGCTTGGGGGGGCAGACCGTTGCCGTGCATCTGGTCATGTGGACCAACGAGCATGGCTACATTCCCGGCAAGAAGGAAATCGATCACTTCTGCCGCAACCGCCTCTGCGTTCGGCCCGAGTCCGATCACCTGCAGCTCGTCACCCGCAAGCGGAATATTCTTCGCCAGTGGGAAGCCCGCCGCGCGGCAATGGTTTGCGAGGAGGCGTGAATTGGTGAGCATGGTCCGTGCGCAGCGCGCCGAGGTATTGCCGATTTCCCTGCCCCCGCGCGGTCTCAGCCGTGAGCAAGCGGCGGCTTACATAGGCGTGTCTGCCTCCCTGTTTGACGAAATGGTCAAGGATGGCAGAATGCCGAAGCCGAAACGCCCGAATGCACGTACGATCTGGGATCGGCAGCAGCTCGACCGGGCCTTCGACCGCCTTCCCGGTGGAGATGACGATAGCGCCGGCGGCGAATGGGATTTCGGGAACTGATGCCTAAGAAGTTCGCCAAAAAATACGTCGTCGAAGATTGGACGGATGGCGTTCTGCGCTTCTATTTCCGCAAGCGCGGTCTGAAGAAAGTGCGCCTTCCAGGCGTTCCGGGCTCCGATGAATTCAACGAAGCCTATTACAATGCCCTGAATGGCCTAGTCGAAGAAAAGCCGGCAGGGCCAAAGATGGCCGCAGAAGGATCGTTCCGCTGGCTATGCCAGCAGTACTTTCAATCAGGTGAGTATAAGCGGCTGGACGCGCGAACACAGCTAGTTCGCAAGCAGCTGATTGAACATATGTGGTCGGAGAAGGTAAGCCCGACGTCCAACCGGCTGGTCGAGGATGTGCCAATTTCAGCATTTACGGCGAAATCGGTTCGGATCTTGCGCGACAGAAAAGTAGACTGGCCGGAAGCAGCCAACGCGCGCGTCAAGGCCATCCGCCAGATCTTCAAGTGGGCGACGGAACCTGGCGTCGAACTGGCTGACACAAACCCTGCCCGCGACGTGCCGTATTTCAAAACGGGCTCGGAAGGCTTTCACACATGGACAGAGGAAGAGGTTGCCGCCTACGAGGCCAAGCATCCTCGTGGGACCAAACCCCGCCTGGCGCTCGATCTCATGCTCTACACCAGCCAGCGCCGCAGCGATGCAATTGTGCTCGGCCGGCAGCACGTCTCGAAAGGAAGTTTCCGCTTCACTCAGTTTAAGGGGCGCAACAAAAAGCCGATAACGCTGGAGCTTCCCATTCATCCGGATCTTCAGAAGACGATCGATGAGAGCGACTGCGGCGACCTCACCTTCCTCGTCACAGAATTCAACAAGCCGTTCACGGCGGCCGGATTCGGCAACTGGTTTCGTAAGCAGTGTGACGCGGCTGGCCTATTCCATTGCACGGCTCACGGCTTGCGCAAGGTCGCCGCAACGCGCATGGCGAACAACGGCGCGACCGAAAAGCAGATCATGTCGGTGACCGGACATACCACCTCGAAGGAGGTCAATAGATACACGAAAGCCGCCAATCAGCGGCGGCTTGCGAAGGGTGCCATTGGGCTCATTTCAAGGGGAGAAGAAGAGGAGTAAGCCGGCCAAAACCGGAACAAATGTGTCCAGAGAAAGCGCCTCATGCGAACAAGCTGGACACTTAGAGGCAAAAACATCAATGAAATCAAAGGTGATTTTAGGTGATGGTGCCCAGGACCGGAATCGAACCAGTGACACGCGGATTTTCAATCCGCTGCTCTACCAACTGAGCTACCTGGGCTAACCACACTTCTCGAAAAACATTCCGGCTTGGAATGTCAGGGCCTTGGTTCGCCCCGGAAGCGAGCGGGGTTATAGCATCTTGTTCGCCCATGGCAAGCATCAAATGATAGTTTTTTGACGGTCCGGCATATTTTGGCAATTTGCGAGAAAAAATAAGGGCTTCGCGGTGGAAAACCTAGTTTTCCTCGTCGGGGTAATCCGCCTTGGTCTCGTCGTCGGCCACGGGAATGGCGTAGGAACCCGTCAGCCAGCGCGACAGGTCCACCTCGCGGCAGCGGTTGGAGCAGAAGGGATAGTGCTCGCGGTTCGACGGTTTGCCGCATTCCGGGCAGGGACGCGTCTTGCGCAGCGGCTCGACCTTGCCTCCGGTCTTCATTTCATCGGACATATTTTCCTCCTACGGCATGGGTCCGAAAACCGTTGCGATTTTCAGAAAGCCTGATGCGTAGATTCAAAACGCTAAAGCGTCCTTTGTGCGTCCGAAAGGACGCACGGCGCTCTAGCTGAAGATCAACCCTCGGGCCAACGGCTGTGGACATCGAAGCCCTCGCCGGTCAGAAGCAGGATGGTTTCATAAAGCGGCAGTCCCACGACATTGGTGTAGGAACCCACCATTTTCTGCACGAAGGTGCCCGCGAGCCCCTGGATGCCGTAGGCACCCGCCTTACCGCGCCATTGGCCTGACGCAATGTAGTTTTCGATCTCGAAACTCGACAGGCGCTTGAAGCGCACCTTGGTCTCGACGATCTTCTGGCGCACCTTGCGATCGGGTGTGATGAGGCAGATGCCCGTATAGACCACATGGTTGCGACCGGAGAGCAGATGCAGCGAGTTTGAGGCTTCGTCGGCAAATTCTGCCTTGCCGAGGATGCGGCGGCCGACGGCGACCACGGTATCGGCGGACAGGATATAGCTGCCCTTCCAGGTGATGTCGCCCTTGATGGCGGCAAGTGCCGCTTCTGCCTTTTCGCCCGATAGGCGACGGGCTAGAGAGCGCGGATGCTCCGACTTCTTCGGCGCCTCGTCGATATCCATCGGCATGAGGCGCGAGGGCTCGATGCCGGCCTGATTGAGCAGGTCGACGCGGCGGGGCGAGCCCGAGGCCAGAATGAGCTTGTATTTCAGCGCCATGGAACCTCGACCATCGGCAGGCGGGAGCGAAAGCTCCGGGGAGCTTCGCAGACCAAGCTTACTTGAAGCGGTAGGTGATGCGGCCCTTCGTCAGGTCGTAGGGCGTCATTTCGACCAGAACCTTGTCGCCGGCGAGAACGCGGATGCGATTCTTGCGCATGCGGCCGGCGGTGTGGGCAATGATCTCATGCTCGTTTTCGAGCTTCACGCGGAATGTCGCATTCGGCAGAAGTTCGGTCACGATGCCCGGGAATTCGAGGACTTCTTCTTTCGGCATATAAGGGTTTTCTTCCTGTGTGTTGGGTAAAAAGGCGTAAGGCGCCTGAAAATTTGCGCGGAAACTACACAATCAACGGGGATTTGTGAACCTCGTAGATCGGGCTTTCTGACTTTTGTTTCACGCCGATTGCGCGGCGATGCCATTTCTCTTGAGTAGCCGACTTTCGATGAGGCCGGCGAGATGATCACGAACCTCGCGGTAACCGTCCAATATCTGCTCACGCGTGCCGGTCGCGACCGTCGGATCCATGGTCGGCCAGTAGACAACGTCAACAGCGCTGGAGCGGGTCAGCTCGAGGGCTGCGTGATGGGCCGGCGGCGAGAGCGTGATGATGAGGTCGAAATAGTCGTCCTCAAGCTCCTCCAGCGTCTGCGGCTGCCGGCGGCCGAGCGACAGGCCGATTTCCTCCAGCACGACATCGACGAAGGGATCGCGTTCGCCGGCGCGAACACCGGCAGATCGTATATAGGTATTGGCCGGAAGAATGCTACGGGCGATCGCTTCGGCCATCGGCGAACGGATAGCGTTCATGCCGCACATGAAAAGGATGGCGCCCGGCCGCTTTCCACCCTCGGTTTCAACATGCGGCTCCATCGCCGTCATCCACGCCAGTAGAGCACGCAGACCAGCGTGAAGAGGCGCCGGGCGGTGTCGAAATCGACGTCGATCTTGCCGGAGAGACGATCCTTCAGCGTCTGCGAACCCTCGTTGTGAATGCCGCGCCGGCCCATGTCGATCGCCTCGATACGGCTTGGAGACGCCGAACGGATAGCCTCATAATAGCTTTCGCAGATCATGAAGTAGTCCTTCACGATCCGCCGGAAGGGCGTCAGGGAGAGGATATGGGTTGCGACATCCTCACCCTTTTCCGTGGTGATCGCAAAGACCAGCTTGGAATCGACCAGCGAAATGTTCAGCCGGTAGGGCCCGCCGGCATGGCCTGACGGCGCAAACGAGTTCTCCTCGATCAGATCGAAGATCGCGACTGCCCGCTCATGCTCGACATCGGGCGTCGAACGGCCGATCGTATCGTCAAGGACAACGTCGCAGAGCCGGAAGTCGTCCTTCGCCATTCCCTCACCTTTCGAGGTTGAGGCGGATCGCGACCGATCGCGCATGGGCATCGAGGCCTTCGGAGACGGCGAGCGCAATCGCCGCCGGGCCGAGGTCGCGAAGCTGCTGGGGACCAAGGCGCAAGATCGAGGTGCGCTTGACGAAATCGAGAACCGAAAGGCCGGAGGAGAAGCGGGCCGAACGCGCCGTCGGCAGCACGTGGTTGGAGCCACCGACATAATCGCCGATCACCTCGGGCGTGTGGGCGCCGATGAAGATTGCGCCAGCATTGCGGATCTTCTCCACAAAGCCATCAGGATTGGCGACGGCGAGTTCCAGATGTTCCGCGGCGATGCGGTTTGCGAGCGGGATGGCATCCTTGAGGTCGGAGACAAGGATGATCGCGCCGAAATCGCGCCAGCTGGCAGCGGCAGTTTCCGCGCGGTTCAGCGTCTTCAGCTGCCGTTCGACGGCTGCTTCGACCGCCTTGCCGAATTCCTCGTCGTCCGTGATCAGGATCGCCTGAGAGCTCTCGTCATGCTCGGCCTGGGCGAGCAGATCGGCGGCGACCCAATCGGGATTGTTATCCTTGTCGGCGATGACGAGCACTTCGGAGGGGCCGGCGATCATGTCGATACCGACAGTGCCGAAGACATGGCGCTTGGCGGCGGCCACATAGGCATTGCCGGGGCCGGTGATCTTGGCGACCGGAGCGATCGTCTCCGTGCCATAGGCAAGGGCAGCAATCGCCTGCGCGCCGCCGACGCGGTAGATCTCACTGACGCCTGCAAGCTTGGCTGCAGCCAGCACCGCCGGATTGACCGAACCGCCCGTGGCTGGCACCGCGATGACGATGCGATCGACACCTGCGACCTTCGCCGGTACGGCGTTCATCAGCACCGAGCTCGGATAGCTCGCCGTGCCGCCCGGCACGTAGAGGCCAACGGCTTCGATCGCCGTCCAACGCGAACCGAGGCCGACACCCATATTGTCTTCGTAGATATCGTCCTTGGGAAGCTGACGACGATGGTGGGATTCGATGCGGAGAGCCGCGACCTTCAAGGCGCCGAGCACTTCCGAGGGGACGACCTCGACGGCGTTCTCGATCTCTTCCTCGGTGACGCGCATCGGTACCGTCGCGTAATCGATGCTGTCGAACCTCTTCGAATATTCGGCGAGAGCGACATCACCACGGGCGCGCACATCATCGATGATGGCGCGCACCACGGCGTTGACGTCTTCGGAGACCTCGCGCTTGGTGGTGAGAAAGGCCGCGAAGCGCTGTTCGAAACCGTGGGATGTCTGATTAAGCCAGATTGCCAAGGCCGGAATTCCTTCTTGCTCGAACTGTTGGGCTCAGGTGCCGGGATGACGCGGCTTGGAACCCGTTTCCCAGGCGCCGCCGACATCGGCAAGCTGCATTTCGATGCATTCGACATCGAGAATGATGGAGGCCGCGCCCGACAGCGAGAGCTCGAGCGTGCCTTCCGGCCCTTCGCCCTTCTGCTCGAATTGCAGGGCAAGCAGCGACAGCACGTCATCGCGGCGGGCGCGGTCGATGCCGATCGAGCGGACGGATAGCACGCGCTTGAATACGAGGGCCGCACGACGGCGCTCAAAACCTTTGCGTTTTCGGGCCGCTTCTTCCCAGACGAACCGGTTGGCGGCAATTGCGAACTGCTTGTCGCGCGGCGACCAGTCTATATCGGCTACCTTGAAGACACTGTCCTGCACATGTGCGGAAATGACCGCCAGGTCCTCGGCATCGAGCGCAACAAGTTTCAGGTCGGTCATCCAGCCTCTATCCCGTATCTTTCGGCCGCAGGTGCGGCGATCTGTCAGACAACGGAAATAAGGCGCGGCGGCCAAATACGCAACCGGGATAAAGGGCGCATGTGCGCCCTTTTCTTACTCGCTGACGCGTTCGACGATGGCGCCGCAGCGGGTCAGCTTTTCTTCCAGCCGCTCGAAGCCGCGATCGAGGTGATAGACGCGGGACACCGTGGTTTCGCCTTCGGCGGCAAGGCCAGCGATGACGAGGGAGACGGAAGCGCGAAGATCGGTCGCCATGACGGGGGCGCCCTTCAGCCGCTGGACACCTTCGATCTTGGCCGTCTGGCCGGAGAGCGAGATCTTCGCGCCAAGGCGGGCGAGTTCCTGCACATGCATGAAACGGTTTTCGAAGATGGTCTCCGTGACATGCGAGACACCGGAAGAGCGGGTCATCAGCGCCATGAACTGCGCCTGCAGGTCGGTCGGGAAGCCCGGGAAGGGATCGGTGACGATATCGACCGGCTGGATGCCGGCGCCGTTGCGCTTGATGCGCATGCCATTGTTGGTCGACGAAATCTCCGCTCCGGCGCGGCGAAGCGTTTCGAGAGCCGTCTCCAAGAGGGCAACATCGGTATTTTCGAGCACGACATCGCCGCCGGCCATGGCGACGGCCATGGCGTAGGTGCCTGTCTCGATGCGGTCAGGCAGGACACGATGGCGGGCGCCCGAGAGCGAGGTGACGCCTTCGATCGTAATGGTCGAGGTGCCGGCGCCGGAAATCTTGGCGCCCATGGCGTTCAGGCAGTTGGCAAGGTCGACGACCTCAGGCTCGCGGGCGGCATTGCCGATCACGGTCGTACCGCGGGCAAGTGTTGCCGCCATCATCAGCACATGCGTTGCGCCAACGGACACCTTGGGGAAGGTGTAATGCGTGCCGATGAGACCGCCCTGCGGCGCCTTGGCATTGATATAGCCGCCATCGATTTCCATCGTCGCGCCGAGCGCGGTCAGGCCGTCGATGAAGAGATCGACCGGACGCGTGCCGATGGCACAGCCGCCCGGCAGGGAAACACGGCAATGGCCTTCGCGGGCGAGAAGCGGACCGATGACCCAGAAGGAGGCGCGCATCTTCGATACCAACTCATAGGGCGCAGTGGTATCGACGATGGTGCGGCAGGTAAAATGGATCGTGCGGGCGTAGGAATCTTCCTGGCGCTCGCGGCGGCCGTTGACGGCCACATCGACGCCGTGATTGCCAAGGATGCGCATCAGCAACTCGACATCGGCAAGATGCGGTACGTTTTCCAGCGTCAGCGTATCGCTCGTCAAAAGCGAGGCGATCATCAGCGGCAGCGCGGCATTCTTGGCGCCGGAGATCGGAATGATGCCATTGAGCTCATTACCGCCGACAATTCTGATACGATCCATGTGCACTTACGGGCGAGGCCCGCCTTTCCTCAAAAAGTTTTGCCTGTGGGGGCAAGGCAAGAAGTCGGGGTCTTTAGAGCAAATCCCCGTACGCTTCAATTCGTCGCGGACCGAACATTACGATTCGTCCATTTTTGCGGCAGCAGTCTTTGCCGCGGGCAAGCCATCCGTCTCGTCCGCCTGGCCGGAGCGGCGAGCACGTACCTGCTGCTTGCGTCTGGAAAGATTTTCTCTCAGCTTTTCGGCAGCCCGCTCGCGCCGCAATGCCGCCTGGGCTTCCATGGCCGCTTTCCGGCTCTGCCGGGCCTTTTCAGTCTCTTCGTTCATGCCCCAGAAGTAACCGAATTCGCGCCATTCCAAAAGTGCTCCGCACGTTATTCCCAGAGAAGTTGGAATTTGCGGCTTGCACTCCTGCCGAACCTGTGGCAATAGCCGCCCCGTTCACGCGAGTTGAGCGTTTTCGCTTCACGCGTCTGGTCCTGCTGCCGTAGCTCAGTGGTAGAGCACACCCTTGGTAAGGGTGAGGTCGGTGGTTCAATCCCACTCGGCAGCACCAGTTTTCTCCTTTAGCATTATCCACCGCGCCAATCGGCGCCATTGCTGCCGGCAAAAATCTCGCTAGAATATTAGCATTCTGAAGTCTTTGCGGAGGAACCGGGAGGCTTCAATCACTGTTTCTATCGAGACATGCTGGAGGAGCGTCGATGGCAACTGAACGATGGAATGGTCCGATCAAGGTAGGTTTCGAAGGGGCCGGAGCACGTACGGTTAACGGACCGTTCGACGCCTTGGCGTGCCTTGCCGAGCACTGGCCTGCCATGCGCGGACTGAAATACCTCAGGGCACGGAGCGTCTGCCGCGCAGCACTCGATGGAAGAAAGACCGTCGAAGAGGCTCGCGCGGAGTTTATGGCAGCGGCCGAGGAAGCAAAGCTTAAAGTGCATTAAGTCTTCAGCGGCGGTATCGGACAAATAAAGTCCAATCCGTTCCGAAACGGAGCAATGCTTTATTTTCACTTAACCCTGCACGGAGCTCGCGCAGGGCTTGGTTTCGAAAGATATTGCGCCGCTCATCTGTTCATCAATAGAACGACGCCAGCCATCATGATGATGGTTAGAGGCTCGTCACCCTCTGCGGGAGACTGCAGACGAGCCTCGTCCGCAAGAAAATTGGAATATTCGATCAGCAGTCCGAAGTATTCTCGTCCTGGACCTGAATATATCCCACACCGACGATTGTGCCATCTGCGACACGGATGAAGGACGGCAGGTAATGCGGCTCGGCGGGCTCGCAGACGGCAGCGCTGGTATATTCATTCAGCGCGATTTCGTCTTTCGGCAAGGCCGAATAATCCATATCGGTTTCGAGTGAGGCATAGGCGGAGCCGGCAAAGGCGCCGCACCCAATAAGAAGGCCCCAGGCCCAGAGGCGTATAAGCGTTTGCATTATTGTCTCCAGCATTGAAATCAGCTTTTCAACACCGAAGGCATGGCGTTGGTTCCTTGAAAATCTTCAAGTGGACGGTGATTTATTTCACCAGCATGCGGCAATGGACGTAACCGCTTCCGACAATAGCCTCGGCAATCGCCCGAGCCCGCTCACTGTCGCTCCATTGGCGCACGAAACCTTCGAGAATGACGAGGGAACCGATGGTGGAGACGATGATTTCGGCTGCATCGAAATCGCCCGCGGCATGCAGGGCGCTTTCCACGGACGCGCGCATGGCGGCCGTGTTGCGGCTCTTCATCCAGGCTTCCTCGTCAGTCGGCGAGTTGTGAAATCGCAGCACCATGGTCGTTCCTGACATTGGCTAATAGGGATTTAACGCTGGAAGACGACGTTTGTTGCGGCGCGCGGTCGGCCCGATGCATAGTCATCACGATGGTGCTGCTGAAATCTTGAGGGAAATGTCGGTAGCCGCCGTAAACAATTGCAGCCGAGGAAAAGACGATGAAAGCGCTGGTGCCTGCCCTTCTTGCGACGACCCTTTTGGCCACACCCGCTCTGGTCGGCTGCTCCGCCGCGGACGCGCCCGCACTAGAGCCAATTCCCGGCAGCATCACCTATGGCGGGCAGCCGCGCACGAAGCTGACGAAGTCGCCGATCGGCAGCGCAGTGTACAACGACTTCTACGATCAGCAGGGCCAGCGCGTCTACGAAACCTATATTCTTCAGCCCGACCGCAGCCTGAAGCTGGTGCGGCGCCAGATAGTGCCGGATTTTCCGCAATAGTGCGTGGCAGCCCCTGCCTGCTTGACACCGGCGCCAATCGAGAACATCCAAGGAACATCTGATTTTATTCGCGGGTGCTGATTCTCCCGTGAAGCCCAACCGGACGGCTGGATGTATCTCGAAAGACTCAATCCCCAGCAACGCATGGCCGTTGAACACGGCACGCTTACAGACGGCAGTCATGTGGCGGGTCCGCTGCTGGTCATCGCCGGGGCCGGATCCGGCAAGACGAATACGCTTGCGCACCGCGTTGCCCACCTGATCCTCAAAGGTGCCGATCCGCGTCGAATCCTGCTGATGACCTTTTCCCGCCGGGCAGCAGCAGAAATGGGCCGCCGCGTCGAACGCATCTGCGGCGAGGTTCTCGGCAAGAATTCCGGCATCATGGCGGATGCACTTGCCTGGAGCGGCACGTTTCACGGCATCGGCGCACGCCTCTTGCGCGACTATGCCGAACAGATCGGCATCGATCCGGCCTTCTCCATCCATGACCGGGAAGACAGCGCCGACCTGATGAACCTCGTGCGTCATGATCTTGGTTTCTCGAAAACCGAGAGCCGGTTTCCGACAAAGGGAACGTGCCTGGCGATCTATTCGCGCGCGGTAAACTCGGAAATGGAACTGCCGCTCGTGTTGCGCGACGCCTTTCCCTGGTGCGCCACCTGGGAAAAGCAGCTTCGCGAGCTTTTCGCCTGTTACGTCGAGTCCAAGCAGAGCCAGAACGTGCTCGATTACGACGACCTGCTGCTCTACTGGGCGCAGATGGTGGCCGAGCCGATGATTGCCGAGGATATCGGCAGCCGCTTCGACCATGTGCTTGTCGACGAATATCAAGACACCAACAAGCTGCAGTCTTCCATACTTCTGGCGCTGAAGCCGACCGGCCAGGGCCTGACCGTCGTCGGCGACGATGCGCAGTCGATCTATTCCTTCCGCGCGGCGACGGTGCGCAACATCCTCGATTTTCCGGCCGCCTTCAGCCCGGCCGCCAACATCGTCACGCTTGACCGCAACTACCGCTCGACGCAGCCGATCCTGGCCGCCGCCAATGCCGTGATTGACCTTGCCTCCGAGCGTTTCACCAAGAACCTCTGGACGGAGCGTGAATCGCCGGAACGGCCGCGACTGGTGACTCTGCGCGACGAGAATGATCAGGCACGTTATGTGGCCGACAAGGTTCTCGACAATCGCGAAGAGGGCGTGAAGCTGAAGAGCCAGGCCGTGCTCTTCCGCGCCTCGCATCACAGCGGCCCGCTGGAAGTGGAGCTGACCCGCCGCAACATTCCCTTCGTGAAGTTCGGCGGCCTGAAATTCCTCGACAGCGCGCATGTGAAGGACATGCTGGCGGCACTGCGTTTTGCCCAGAACCCGCGCGACCGGGTGGCGGGCTTCCGGCTGATGCAGATCCTTCCGGGGGTCGGGCCTTCTACGGCGCAGAAGGTGCTGGACCATATGGCTGAGGACCCGAGCCCGGTTGCGGCGCTCGCCGCCATGCCTGCGCCGCCACGCTCGGGCGACGACTGGACCTCCTTCGTTTCGACCATGCAGCAGCTGAAGACCGGCAAGGCCGGCTGGCCCGCTGAGATCGAACTGGTGCGGCAATGGTATGAGCCGCATCTGGAACGGCTGCATGAAGATGCGAGCGCCCGGCTTGCCGATCTCATCCAGCTCGAACAAATCGCCGGCGGTTATGCTTCTCGCGAGCGTTTTCTGACCGAGCTTACGCTCGATCCGCCGGATGCAACCTCGGATCAGGCTGGCGTGCCGCTGCTCGATGAGGATTATCTCATTCTTTCGACCATCCATTCGGCCAAGGGACAGGAATGGACCAAGGTCTTCATGCTGAACGTCATAGACGGCTGCATTCCCTCCGATCTCGCAGTCGGGACGACGGCGGAGATCGAGGAAGAGCGGCGCCTCCTCTATGTGGCAATGACGCGCGCCAAGGACAGTCTCGACCTCGTCGTGCCGCAGCGCTTCTTCACCTATGGGCAGAATTCGCAGGGCGACCGGCATGTCTATGCATCGCGCAGCCGCTTCATTCCGGCCACGCTGCTGCAATTCTTCGAGGTTTGCGGCTGGCCGCAGGTCAAGACCGATACGGCAGCCGCCCAGCAGGCGCGGCAGGTGCGCATCGATGTCGGCGCGCGCATGCGGGGCATGTGGCGCTAGAGCCTTTCCCGATCAAACAGTGTCAGAGCGAAAGCGGCGGCTTGGGCGATTCGAAGAAGCGGCCGATCATTTCATCATTGACCAGGGCGATCGTCGGCGGCGACCATTTCGGATTGCGATCCTTGTCGATGACGGCTGCGCGAACGCCCTCGTAAAAATCCGGACCATGCAGGACGTGCATGCAAGCCCCGAGTTCGCGGGCCAGGCATTCGCCGAGCGTGCGGCTCTGGCGGCCGGCTCTCAGCAGCCGCAAGGCAAGCTTGAGACTTGTCGGCGATCGTGTGAGCATCACACGGCGGGTTTCGGCGGCGAATTCACCCTCCTCCGCAGCGAGTGCGGATGCGATATCCTCCACGCGGTTGAAATGGAAGGCACGGTCGATCATTGCGGCATTGGCCTGCAACCTGCCTTCATCCACTTGTTCCGAGAGATCGCGCAGCACCGCATCCACATCATCAGACGAACTTCCCGCAGACAGGTTCGTCAGACGATGGACTGCCTCTTCGAGGCGCGAAGAAGACATATAGACGTCAGCGAGGCCGGTATAGATTGCATCGGAGGCATTGATATCGAGCCCGGTCAGGGCCATCCATGTACCACTTTCACCCGGCGTGCGAGGCAACAGCCACGTGGCGCCGACATCTGGAAAATAGCCGATACCGGTTTCCGGCATCGCAAGGCGGGTGCGCTCGGTGACGATCCGATGGCGGCCGTGGCTGGAAAGCCCGACGCCGCCGCCCATGGTGATGCCGTCCATCAGCGCTACATAGGGTTTCGGATAGCTGGCGATCCGGTGATTGAGGCGGAATTCCTCGCGCCAGAAGGTTTCCGCCAGGCCGTCGCCGGAACGCCCGCTCAGGTGAATGGCGCGGATATCGCCGCCGGCGCAGAAGCCGCGCTCGCCCTCCCCCATCACGAGGACGCTGGCCACCGCTTGGTCACCGGCAAACCCGTCAAGTGCGGCGGCAATCGTACGCACCATCGGGATCGTCAGGCTGTTCAGCGCCTTTGGGCGGTTCAGCCGGATAAGGCCCGCCGTACCACGCCGTTCAACGATAACTTCGCTCTGATTGCTATTGTCCATGGTCCACCTCGCTCCTTCCCTAGGAATAAACGGGGTCGGGCCGAGGTTCCAGTGGCTGGCTGATCAATCAGGCCGAAAGGGGCTGAGAAACAGTGACATCGCGCCTGACCGCGTAGTCGATCGCCAGTTCCAGCGGCAGCGGCCGGGAGAAATAATAGCCCTGCGCCAATCTTACGCCGATGCCTTTCAGCGACTCGGCCACGTCCTCGCTTTCGACACCCTCGGCTACGGAGGCGATGCCGAGGTTCTGGCAGAGATTGGCGACGGAACGGGTGATGTTCATGCAGCGCGCATCGCGGTCGAAATTCATCACGAAGGCCTTATCGATCTTCAGCTTGTCGAAGGCCAGGCGATGGATATGGCTCAAGCTTGAATAGCCCGTGCCGAAATCATCAAGCGCAATCGAGATGCCGGCGGCGCGCAGCATGCCGATCACCTGATCGGCAGTATCGAAGTCAGACAGCAGCGCCGTCTCGGTGATCTCGAATTCGATGCGTTTTGGGTCGACGCCCGACCGGTTGATCATGGCGAGCAGGGCCATCGAGGTTTCGTGATCGCAGATGTCGCGGGCCGACAGGTTGAAGGAGACGCGCAGATGCGCCGGCATGATCTTCAGGGCGTCGAGCGCCTGGCCGAAGAGAATGCGCGTCACCCGGCCGATCACGGCGGTGCGTTCGGCAGCCGGGATGAAGGCATCCGGGCTGATACGGCCGAAGCGCGCGCTGTCCCAACGCGCAAGCGCCTCAAAACCGACGACACGGCCGCTGCGCAGTTCGACGATCGGCTGATATTCGAGCTTCAGTTCGCTGGCGAAATTCTCGGTCTGCAGTTCGAGCTCGATCAGGTAGCGTTGTGTCAGGATCTTTTCGTGCTCCGGCGAGAAGAATTCCACACCGCCGATGCGCTTGCTCTTGACCTGATAGAGCGCGAAGTCCGCTTTCTCGTAGAGGTCTTCGGCCGTGTACTCGCCCGCCTCAGGATAGACGATGCCGCAGGAGCCGGAAACACGGACCGAACCGTCCGGGATGTCATAGGGTTCGCGCACGGCCGCGCATAGCGCCAGGCCGAGATCGGAAATTGCCCTGAGCGTCATGTCAGCGGGGAAGATGATGCCGAACTCATCGCCACCAAGACGCGAGACGATGCCCTGATCGCCCAACAACGAGACGAAGCGGCGCGCCGTCTCCTTCAATACGACGTCGCCGGCCGCGTGGCCGAAGACGTCATTGACCGGTTTGAAGCCATCGAGATCGACGATGCCGATGACCGGTGGCGCGGCGGGATCCTTCAGCAGCATCTGTTCCAGCGACAGGAAGAAACTGCGACGATTGGCAAGGCCAGTCAGTTGATCCTGCAGGGCATTGCGGCTGTTGACGCGATTCAGCTCCTCGGCTTCCGCCTGCTTCTGCTTGAGCTCTTCTGCAAGCCGCACGAGGTGCGCGAAATTCTGGAAGTAGCTGTTGATGACGCGCAGGAAAGGCAGCACCAGGAATAGGCCGCTGACGGCCGTTGCGACGAAAACCGGGTTGCCGGAAAAGAGAAAGGTCACGATCATGGCCGTAAAGGTGATGACCGTGGTGATTGCTGCGGCGAGCGGCAGGTGCATCAGGCAGAAAACGCAGGAAATGCCGGTTACGACCAGAAAATAGGCGATCTGCCCCTGCTGCGAGGCATCGCCATATCGATAGAGCGCGATAGCCCAACCGCCAAAGCCGATGGTGAGGATGACCGCGCCTGCTAGCGTTACCTTCATGAGCCGCAGCGCGCGCTCCGGAGTGACATTTTCCTTGCCTGATATTTCCCACCAGCAGAGGCGAAAGACGCAGACAATGCTGAGCCCGACGGGAATGTAGAGCGAAAGCCAGAGAGGCGCCGACCTGATGTGAGTGATGGCCACAGCCAGCGCATTGATGACAAGAAGAACGTAGAGAATCGGAATCTGTGACGACAAAGCCTTGAACTGTGCCACCAGAAACTTCGGATTATCTTTTTGCAGCCGCAACGAGGCTATGAAGTTCTTCATGATCCCTATTCCCTTGGCTGAAGTTGGCCAGAGAAAGCTTGATTATTCCTTATTCACGGGGCCACCCGTATCTACGCCGGAATGGCAAGTTGTTCGGCTGCATCTCAGAAAGAAGCTGCAGCCAGTGCGCGATGAATGCTGTGCAGATCGTCGACGCTCTTGTTCATCAGGAAGAGCTCCCAGTCGAGCGAGCTGCGGACGATGGTTTCCAGTGAGTCATATCTCGGCGCCCAATCCAGCACGCGGCGGGCAAGCGTCGCATCGGCGACGACGCTTGCGGCGTCACCCGGGCGACGTGCCGCCATGTTGATTTTGAACGCATGACCGTTCAAGCGGGTGACCATGTTCAATACATCGAGTACGGAATAGCCGTTGCCATAGCCGCAGTTGGCGACAAGTGGCCCCCTACCCTGGCGCAGATGCTCGAGTGCCTTCAAATGCGCCGCCGTCAAATCACTGACATGGATGTAGTCGCGCACACCGGTGCCATCATGGGTCGGGTAATCGAAACCGTAGACGGTAATGCTGCCACGCTTCCCGAGCGCAGCCTCACAGGCGACCTTGATGAGATGGGTCGCACCCGAGGTAGACTGGCCAGCGCGCAGCTGCGGGTCGGCGCCCGCGACGTTGAAATAGCGGAGCGCCACATAGCCGAAGTCATAGGCGGCTGCGGCGTCACGAAGCATCATTTCGGTCATCAGCTTCGACTGGCCGTATGGATTTTCCGGATTGAGGGGTGCCGTTTCCTTCACGGGAGCGGAGCTCTTCTGCTGGCCGTAGACAGCGGCCGTCGAGGAGAAGACGAAGTTGCGGATACCGGCCTTGATCGAAGCGCTCAGCAGCGCGCGCGTTTTGCCTGAATTGTTATCGTAGTAGGAGAGTGGATCGGCAACCGAAACAGGGACGACGGCAGAGCCGGCGAAATGGATGATTGCCTCGATATCGTTCTCGATGAAGACCTTCTTCAGCACATCCGGATCGGAGACATCGCCAAGATAGAAGCGCGCCGCCGGCGCCACGGCCCAGCGAAAGCCGGTAGAGAGGTTGTCGAGCACGACGACGTCTTCACCGGCATCCAACAGCGTCCAAACCATGTGGCTGCCGATATATCCAGCCCCACCTGTCACCAGAACCGCCATGTCTGCATTCCCTGTTTTATGTTTTTTCGGGAGCATCAGAACGGGTTTTTCCTTTCCGATTTTGTTATCAAGCAGCCTCGGAAAGCCTTTGCGGCCGGTATGTTTTGAGATGTGGTTAGAGGCGGATTTCCGGCTTTGCTACAATTTTAGCGACCGGCCGATTTCGGAACGAAAATGCCTCCTGCCCCTCTCTTTCAGCGCTCATTGACATCACCCATGCGGCCGGGCAAACTGAGGCCATGAACAAATTCGCGTTTCAGGCTATGACGATGGGCATGACGACCACCCTTTGCGGTGGGGGCGTCGGCTTGTGACCTGAAACTGTTCACATCACCCGATCCAACCCCGCCGGACGCGCGGGGTTTTTTGTTTCTGCCCCGATGTCCGCCCCATGCAAGGACTTCTCGTGGCACAGTATCCTCTTTCCATATCTCGTGACCTGCCCCTCTCCAACAGGGAGCAGCAATGATGAGACTCTACCTGTCATCCTATCGGCTCGGAGCGAGCGCCTTCCGGCTCAGGAAACTTCTCAATGGCGGGCGGCGCGCCGCCATTATCCAGAATGCGCTGGACTTCATCCCGGCCGAGGCGCGTCGCGCCTATGAGGCCAATGTCTACGATCCCAAGGAGGAGCTTGCCGCTTGGGGGATCGAGGCGGAAGAACTGGATCTGAGGGATTATTTCGGGGAGCCGCGTGCTCTTGAAAAAGCGCTCGCCGGTTTTGATCTCGCCTGGGCCGTCGGCGGCAATGCCTTTCTTCTACGGCGTGCCATGCGGCAGAGCGGTTTCGATCAGATTATAGGGGAATTGCTGCGCGACGATGCGCTCGTCTACGGCGGGTTCAGCGCCGGGGCGGTGGTAGTGACGCCCTCGCTCAAAGGCATCGACATCATGGACGACCCGCAGCAACTCGCGCCGGGCTACGACGAGAATATCCTTTGGGATGGCCTCGGTCTCGTCGATTTCTCCATCGTTCCGCATTATCGCTCAGCGCATGACGAGGCTGCAGCAGCCGAGAGGGCCGTCGACTTCCTGGAAAAAGCCGATATGCCCTTTCAGCCGATCAGGGACGGCGAAGTCATCATCGTCGAGGGGCGCAACGTGACGCTGCTTCCGGTGCTGCCGGAAGCGATACGCCGCTCCGCCTAAACCGTAAGGATATAGTCGCAGAGCCGCTCGGTCGCGACCGTCACCTGGGCCGGATCGCGCAGGAAGCAGGCGCGCAGGAAAAGCTCGCCGCCGGCTCCGAAGGCCGTGCCCGGCGCAAGGCCGACACCGGTCTTGTCGACGATGTCGATTGCGGCCTTGCGGCTGTCGGTAATGCCGTCGATCTTCAGGAAGGCATAGAGCGCACCATCGGGTTTAAGCGTCTCGACGCGATTTGTGGCGATCAGCGCATCGCAGAGGATGTCGCGGGAGCGGGCCGCCTTGTCGATATTCGACTGCACGAAAGCATCGCCTTCGTTAAGAGCCGCGACCGCGCCTTTCTGCACAAACTGCGCGACGCCCGAGGTGGAATATTGGATGAGGTTTTCCAGTACCTGGCCCATTTCCGGCGGGGCGACGATCCAGCCGACGCGCCAGCCGGTCATCGACCAGTTCTTGGAGAAGGAGTTGACGAAGATGACCTTGTCGCCCGGCTCCATCACATCCAGGAAGGACGGCGCGCGACCGCCAGCGTAGAAATAACGCGCGTAGATCTCATCTGCCATGATCCAGAGATCATGTTTACGAGCAAGCGCCAGGATATCGGCCAGGTCCTTCTTCGTCGCGGTCCAGCCCGTGGGGTTCGACGGCGTGTTGATGAATAGGCCGCGCGTCTTCGGCGTAATGGCTGTTTCAACGCGGTTGAGATCGACCGCCCATGTGCCGCCTTCAAACTGGAGCTCTACGCCAACCGACCGCGCGCCGGCGATTTCAAGGGCGGCGGCAATATTCGGCCAGGCCGGGGTGAGATAGACGAACTCATCGCCGGGTGCAGTCAGCGCCTGGACGGCGATCTGGATCGCCTGCATGCCGGAACCGGTCACATAGAAATGCTCCGGTGCCAGACGGATACCGAAATGCCTGAAATAGTAATCCGACAGGGCCTGGCGCAGCTCGGGGATGCCGCGCTGCCAGGTGTAGAAGGTCTCGCCGGCGGCGAGCGCCTGCATGGCCGCCTGATTGATGAAATCGGGAGTAGGAAGATCGCCTTCACCGACCCAGAGCGGCAAAAGGCCCTCACGGCCGCGGGCATAATTGACGACTTCGACGATCCCGCTTTCTGGCGCTGCGACGGCGCGCGGGCTGAGGCTGCTTATAATCGACATGCATATCTCCGGTTCACGCCTTCATAACGGATTTGCAGGCGCAAATCCCATGACAAAGCGTGATGGCATATCGATTTTCGTGATGGATGAGCACGGCCGGAATGGGCGGGCCCTCACCCGGATCAGACCGTCAGATCAGACGGCCGGGCGCTTGGCGAGAAGGTCGCGGATTTCGGTCAGCAATGCGACATCCGCCGGCGGCGGCGGGACCTCTGCCGGTGCGGCCTTTTCCTTGCGCTCGACCTGCTCGCGCAGGATGTTCACAGCCTTGATCATCAGGAAGATGATCCAGGCGAGGATCAGGAAATTGATGAGGACGGTGATGAAATTGCCGTATGCGAAAACGGCCCCACCTTTGCGGGCTTCGTCAAGGGTTGGCCCAACGGCTTTGTCCGACAGCGAAATGTAGTAGTTGGAAAAATCGAAACCGCCGAAGATCGCGCCGACGATCGGCATGATGATATCCTCGACCAGCGACTTGACGATCCCGCCGAACGCGCCGCCGATGATGACACCGACTGCGAGATCCATGACATTGCCGCGGGCGATGAACGCTTTGAACTCATTGAGCATCAGATCTGTCTCCCCTCGATGCATTTTTCAAAGACATGCCATTGTTTTCATTAGCTACACCTTCATCTCAATTAATCAATCGGCAATTGGAAATATTCGGACATCATCCCCTTCCGCGTAGAACTTAAGACCAAGACCGCGGGAATTTTCAAACCTGCTGAATTGCCCTAATCTTCAAACCGTTCCGGGAGGACGGCGGATAGTCCGCCGGCGGAGGGTCAATGCTTCCAGGCTGGGTCATATTTGCGTTTGCCTTGGGCTATCTTCTGCTGCTTTTCGCAGTGGCAAGCTACGGCGACCGCCGGAGCCGAAAATTCGGCGTGCCGGAGGGCGGCCGGCCTGTTGTGTATGCGCTCAGCCTTGCGATCTACTGCACGTCCTGGACCTATTTCGGCGGTGTCGGCCTTGCTGCGCATCACGGGCTGGAATTTGCCGGCATCTATATCGGGCCGATTCTCGTCTTCACACTCGGCATGCCGCTCTTGAAGCGCATTATCGAACTCGCCAAGGCCGAGAAGCTGACATCGGTGGCCGATTTCATTGCGGCGCGCTACGGCAAGAATTCCACTGTCGCAACCATCGTGGCGCTCATCTGCCTGATCGGCACCATTCCCTACATCGCGCTGCAGTTGAAATCCATCTCCGCGACTGTCACGGCCATGGTCAATCCGTCCGACTACGGTATCGGCAGCGGCAATCTCTATTTCCTCGACCTGCCGCTGATCGTGACGCTCGTGCTTGCCTGCTTCGCCATCATGTTCGGCACCCGCCACACCGATGCGACCGAGCATCAGGACGGGCTCATCCTCGCGGTATCGATGGAATCGATGGTGAAGCTCGTTGCCTTCCTGACGGCGGGCATATGTGTCATCTGGTTCCTGTTCGACGGACCGAGCGACCTGTGGCAGAAAGGATCGGAGAATGCCCTCGTCAGTGCCGCCCTCGACTATCAGACGCCGCTCAGCCGATGGATCACGCTGACACTGCTTTCGGCCTTCGCCATTATCATGCTGCCGCGCCAGTTCCACGTCACGGTGGTCGAAAACCGAACGGCAAAACAGCTCCGGCTCGCCGGCTTTCTCTTCCCGCTCTACCTGATCGCCATCAATCTCTTTGTGCTGCCCGTCGCCATCGGCGGGCTGCTCATCTTCGGCGGCAACGGCAATGCCGATCTCTATGTCCTTACCCTGCCGCTTGCAGGGCAGATGCCTGTCGTCTCGCTGATCACCTTCATCGGCGGCTTCTCGGCGGCGACCGCCATGGTGATCGTCGATTCCGTGGCGCTTTCCATCATGGTGTCGAACGACATCGTCATGCCGTTCTTCCTGCGCCGGAAGCTTGCGGGCCTTGCGAGCCAGCGCGACGACTTCGCAAAGAGCCTGCTCAATATCCGCCGCAGCGCCATCTTCGCCGTACTGCTGCTCGGCTACGCCTATTATCGTTCGACCGACAGCACCGCGGGGCTTGCCTCGATCGGCCTGCTCTCCTTCGCCGCCATCGCGCAGATTGCACCTGCCCTCTTCGGCGGCATGATCTGGCGGCGGGCAAATGCGCGCGGCGCCATCCTCGGCCTGACCTCGGGCTTTACCATCTGGGTCTACCTGCTTTTCCTGCCCTCCTTCGGCGGCCCGGATTATTCCTATGTGGCAAGCAGTTTCCTCGGCTTCATCTTTCCCGGCACGACGCTCTTCACCGGTCCGGATGCCGATCCGCTGGTCAACGCGACGGCGATGAGCCTGCTAGTCAATACTGCCGCCTTCGTCGTGGGCTCGCTGACGCGCAATGCCAAGCCGCTGGAACGCATCCAGGCCGGCATCTTCGTCAAACGGCATTCGCGCTCGCAATTTGCCACACGCGGCTGGAAGACCCGTATCAGCGTCGGCGATCTCAAAACGGCCATCGCCCGCTATCTCGGCGAAGAGCGCATGCAGCGCTCGCTTGCGACCTATGAGCAGACCTCGGGGCGCAAACTGGAGGACGATCAGCCGGCCGATATGGCGCTCATCCATTTCACCGAGCAGTTGCTCGGCAGCGCCATCGGTTCTTCGTCCGCACGGCTGGTGCTGTCGTTGATCCTGCAGAAGATCGAGGATGCCTCTTCGGATACCGCATGGCTGCTCGACCAGGCGAGCGAAGCGCTGCAATATAATCAGGACATGCTGCAGACCGCGCTGTCGCAGATGGATCAGGGTATTGCCGTCTTCGACAGTTCCAACCGGCTGACGATCTGGAACCGGCGTTTCCGGCAATTGCTGGATCTGCCTGAAAATGCCGGCCAGGTCGGTTTTCCGCTATCTGACATCGTCAGTATTCTCGGCCATCGCGGTGATATCGCGCCCGGCGACCAAGGCCAAGCGGTGCGGCATTTCCTGACGCTCGACAAGCCTTTCCCGCTGGTGCTCGGCGGCGGTGAGCGCATCATCGAAGTGCGTTCCAATGCCATGCCGGACAAGGGCATCGTCGCGACCTTCACCGACATTACCCAGCGTGTGGCCGCCGACCAGGCACTGAAACAGGCAAACGAGACGCTGGAACAGCGCGTCGCGGAGCGCACCGCGGAGCTGACGCGCGTCAACAAGGAGCTGGCGGAGGCACGCGCGGCGGCGGACGAGGCCAATATCGGCAAGACCCGATTCTTTGCCGCCGCCGGCCACGATATCCTGCAGCCGCTTAATGCGGCCCGGCTCTATTCTTCCGCACTCGTCGAACGCATGGCGCAATCGGAAAACAGCCCGATCGTGCGCAACATCGATTCCGCGCTGGAATCGGTTGAATCCATTCTCGGCGCCGTGCTCGATATTTCCAGGCTTGATACCGGCGCCATGCGCCCGCGGCTGGCATCCGTGCCGCTTTCCGACCTGCTCGAGCGTATCGAGACCGATTTTGCGCCGATCGCCCGTGAGAAGAAGCTGAAGCTCAAGGTCATGCCGACCTCGCTGCGGGTGCGTTCCGATCCGAACCTGTTGCGCCGCCTGGTACAGAACCTCGTTTCCAACGCCATCAAATATACGGTCAGCGGCAAGGTGCTGATCGGGGTCAGGCGACGCGGCAATCAGGTGATGATCCAGGTGATGGATTCGGGCATCGGCATTCCGCCTTCGAAATTCCGGACGGTGTTCAAGGAATTCGCGCGGCTGGACGAAGGCGCCAAGACCGCATCGGGTCTCGGGCTCGGCCTCTCCATCGTCGACCGCATCGCCCGCGTGCTTGGCCACAAGGTCGAACTTCAGTCGACACATGGCAAGGGTACGGAATTCCGCGTTCTCATGCCGCTCGACATCTCGAAGAGCGCGGAAACAAGTGCAGCCATGGTTCCGGTTGATCGCACGGCCGAGCCATTGAAAGGATTGCGCATCCTGTGCATCGACAATGAAACCAAGATCCTCGAAGGCATGCGGCTGCTGATCGATGGATGGGGCTGCAACACGCAGGCAGCGGATTCACTTTCGGCTGTCCAGACGCTTTCGATGCGTCAGCCGCCGGACCTTGTCATCGCCGATTATCATCTTGCCGACGGAACCGGGGTCGAAGCGATCCTGTATCTCCGGCAGCATTTCGGCGTTGAAATTCCCGCACTGCTCGTCACAGCCGACAGGACGCTGGAAGTGCGGGCAGAGGCAGAAAAACACGGCATCGCGGTGCAGCACAAGCCGGTGCGCCCTGCGGCACTGCGCGCCTATATCACCCAGGTTTCGGGGCTGAAACGCGCCGCCGCCGAGTGAAGATCACGCTACCTTGCGCCGGTCGAAAAGGTGGTCAACAAGCTCCCGTACACGAGTAGAGTTCGGAGCATCGCCGAAGAGGGTGCGGTACATGATGGGTGCAACGACACTATCCATCACCGTATCGACATCGGGAAAGGCCTCGCCCCTCCCCTTCGCCCTTCCGGCGATCGCTTCAATCTGTTGACGGGTGAAGTTGCAGCACTTGTTGGCGTTATCACCGGTCTGGGCAGCGAGCACGTCGCGGATATATTCACGACCGGGGCCGGAGGACATTTCCTCTGCATATTGTTCGGCCCAGGCTTCCAGATCGCCGGCGCCGGTACCGGTATCGACCGGTTCCATGTCGGGACGCAGACGTTCGACGGCGACGTCGGCCAGTAACTCCTGCAGATCACCCCAGCGGCGATAGATGGTGGACGGCGTGACACCCGCCCGCGTCGCGATCAGCGGAACGGTGATCTCCGTTCGGCTCATCTCCGCAAGAAGCTCACGCACTGCGGCATGCACCGAAGCCTGGACACGTGCACTTCTGCCACCCGGACGGATATTCTCTTTCACTGCCATTTCAACCCAACTTTCTCAGCCCCGAAGCGCACCGCGACCTTTCGGTTTCGCCTAGCATGCTTCAGGTCCCGTTTTAACATGCCGTGGTCGCAAAACCGCTCCCCAGTTTTGCGGGACATGCTCTCTTTGCTTGCCCACAAGTCCGGGCGTTGCCCACCTTGCTGGAACTGCTCCGGCACCAATAGATCAGAAACATTCATCGATCCATTAACGCAAATTATTTGCTTTTACCGGCGCCTCAACCTAAATAAGACTAACGCAACGATTTAGCTTTAATGGATCAATATATGGTCGCCGCTCCTGAATCCATCAAGAATTCGTCACCCATGGGCTTCCATGCTCTGACGCTGGCCATCTTCTTCGGTGCATCGGCTGCGCCGACGCCGCTTTATCGCATCTATCAGGAAGTCTTTGCCGTTTCTCCCATCCTCATCACCGTCATCTTCGCCGTCTATGCCTTCGCTTTGCTCGCCACTTTGCTAATCGCCGGTTCCATCTCCGATCATCTCGGACGGCGACCTGTCATTTTTGGCGCGCTGGTGCTGGAGATCATCGCCATGGCGCTATTTTCCATCGCCAGCGGACCGGAATGGCTGATCGCGGCGCGCATCGTGCAGGGTATCGCCACCGGTATTGCCGGCGCCTCCCTCGGTGCAGCTCTTGTCGATGTCGACCGGGCCAAGGGGCAGATCGTCAACTCCATTGCACCGCTTTCTGGCATGGCGGTCGGCGCGATCGGAACCAGCGCGCTGATCCAGTACGGGCCGGAACCACTGCATCTCGTCTACGCCCTGCTTCTCGTCGCCTTCATCGTGCAGGCCTTCGCGCTGTGGCTGACGCGAGAAACCGGCGGCACTCGGCCCGGCATCTTCACTTCGCTGAAGCCGACGATTTTCATTCCGCAACAGGTAAAGAAGCCGCTGTCGCTGGTGACGCCGATCAATATCGCCAACTGGACGCTCGGCGGCTTCTACCTGTCGCTCGTGCCGTCGCTGGTCGTCTCCACTACCGGCAGTCGCGCACCGTTGACGGGTGGCGCGGTCGTGGCAGCGTTGATGTTGTCCGGCGCAATCACCGTTTTCCTTCGCCGCAGCCGCAGCCCGAAGGGCAATCTCGCCTTCGGCGTCGCCTCCCAAACAGCGGGTATCGCAACGGTCGTCGCTGGCGTGCATCTTGCCAGCGTGCCGCTGCTGCTCGTCGGCACGCTTTTGACCGGCGCTGGTTTCGGTACCAACTTCCTGGGCTCGATCGGCACGATCATGCCGCTCGCCAAGCCGGAAGAACGGGCCGGCCTGCTTTCGGCCTTTTATATCCAGAGCTATCTCGCCTTCAGCCTGCCAGCCATCCTTGCCGGCTTCCTCGTCAAGTCGATCGGCTACGGCATGACCACAGACGTCTACGCAACCGGCATCGTCCTCGTCAGCCTTGCCGGGCTGGTGATGATGCGCTCGACAAGGGAGACGACGACGGCTTAAAGCGTGCCGCGATCTTTCAGATCCGCCACGCTTTAAGCTCCCGTTTTCTCACGTCGTTATCGTAAAACCGCACGCACTTTTGCGCGACACGCTATGCGATCACCGCCAGCCGAGCGCCGGCGCGATATATTTCATGATCGATTCAATAACGTGGGCATTGTATTCCACGCCGAGCTGGTTGGGGACGGTGAGAAGCAGCGTATCTGCCTCGGCGATCGCCTCGTCCTTCTTCAGCTCCTCGATCAGAGCATCAGGCTCGGCGGCGTATGAACGGCCGAAGATCGCCCTCGTATTCTCGTCGATGAAGCCGATCTTGTCCTGCCCTTCATTGCCATAGCCGAAATAGGAGCGGTCGCGATCGTTCACCAGCGCGAAGATGCTGCGGCTGACGGAGACGCGTGGCTCCCGCTGATGACCGGCTTCCTTCCAGGCCTCGCGATAGGCGCGGATCTGTTTGGCCTGCTGGATATGGAAGGCCTCGCCCGTCTCATCATCCTTCAAGGTCGAGCTCTGCAGGTTCATGCCGAGCTTGGCGGCCCAGACGGCGGTAGCGTTCGAGCCGGCACCCCACCAGATGCGCTCACGCAAGCCGGCGGAATGCGGTTCGAGCCGCAAGAGGCCGGGCGGATTGGGGAACATCGGCCGCGGATTGGGCTCGGCGAAGCCTTCGCCCTTCAATACTTCGAGGAAAACCTCGGCGTGGCGGCGGCCCATATCGGCATCGCTCTGGCCTTCCGGCGGATTGTAGCCGAAATATCGCCAGCCATCGATGACCTGCTCCGGCGAACCGCGGCTGATGCCGAGCTGCAGGCGCCCGCGAGAAATCAGATCGGCGGAGCCAGCGTCTTCCGCCATGTAGAGCGGGTTCTCGTAGCGCATGTCGATGACTGCGGTGCCGATCTCGATGCGGCTGGTCCGGGCGCCGACAGCGGCCAGCAATGGAAAGGGCGAAGCAAGCTGACGGGCGAAATGGTGGACACGGAAATAGGCGCCATCGGCACCGAGTTCTTCAGCTGCAACGGCAAGATCAATCGACTGCAGCAGCGTATCGCCGGCGGAGCGCGTCTGGGATTGCGGCGAGGGCGTCCAATGCCCGAACGAGAGAAAACCGATCTTCTTCATGATTCCATCGCTTAAACTGAAGTGTGCCTGCACGCTTCTTCTCATGATTCCTGACAGGCATATAGGCGCGCATGGGAGATTTCTGAACCTGGTGACTGATCAAATGCGAATTCGGCGCCGGTCAATTGCAGCACGGAGCGCTGGTTCTCCTGACACTTCCAAAAAACATGAGGAAAAATTTGTTTCCGGCCACACTCTTAAGACAATTCTTAATTAGTCATATAAATAGCGGCCGCTAGATTGTGAAGGGAATGCGATGAATACAGATAGTTTTGAAAAGAAAGCCGACCTGCTGCTGGTGATGGCGAATGCCCATCGACTGCGGATGCTGAAGACGCTTGCCGAGCGCGAAGTGGCGGTCAACAATCTCGCAGATATTATCGGAATCAGCCAATCGGCCCTCTCCCAGCACCTCGCCAAGCTCCGCAGCAGGGACCTCGTCAAGACGCGGCGCGATGCGCAGACGATCTACTACTCGGTCAAATCCGAGAGGGTCCATGTGATCCTTGAAATGCTGAGCGAGATGTTCGACGAGGGCCAGACAACGGATCACCGACTGGCAGGTTAAGCGATCAGTGTCACCCGGCGTTCTCCCGCCGTTCCCAGTTATCGCCTTAGCCCGGCCGCTATACCGGGCATGAGTTTTCTTTATTTCTCCACCAGCTTTGCCAGCTGCGCGGCGACCGTGCCCCAACCGTCATGGAAGCCCAGTTCTTCATGCGTGCTGCGGGTCTCCTTGTCCTTGTGCATGACGACGGCACTGTAGTCGGTCCCTTCCGGATGATCGGCGAGGGTGATGATGGCTGTCATGAAGGGGGTTGGCGCAGGGCGCCAGCCGCCAAGGAGCGCATTGGTGAAGACGATGCGACGACCCTCCTGAACATCCAGATAGCAGGCACTGAGATGGTGTTGAAAGGGACCGCCATCCTCGCTCATCTCGGTTACAAGGGCGCCGCCGGGTTTAACGTCCATGGTGGCGACACGGCAGAGCGCCGGCGCGGGTATCCACCATTTTTCGAATTGTGCCGGGTTGGTCCAGGCGCTCCAGACGGCGGACGGTGGTGCTTTGATGACGCGCGAAATGGTCAGATCGAGATCGGGATTCACATTTGGCTTCATTGGGATTTCTCCTCCTTCGATTGCGTGGCAGTGACGAAAGCTTCGAGCCTGTCGGTGCGGGCCTCCCAGATGGCGCGCTGAGCCGAAAGCCAGCCTTCGACCATTGCGAAACGCTTCTTCTCCAGCGTGCAGGTGCGCACACGACCCTGCTTCTTCGTTTCGATAAGGCCTGTCTCTTCGAGCAGGTGGATGTGCTTCATGAAGGACGGCAACGCCATGGCGAAAGGCTTTGCAAGATCGCTGATGCTCGCCGGACCGGTGCCGAGCCGGCCGATGACGGCACGGCGCGTGGGGTCGGCGAGCGCCAGGAAGATGCTGTCGAGCTGATGCGAATAGTAATCCATGAGGCTAAGTATCATGATGCGATACTTAGCGCAAGAGCTAAGTGTTTTTGGCCCAGAGTGTCCGGCAGAATTGTGAGTAACTGAAATTGCGCGGTCGCCTGGAGCCCCTCACCCTAACCCTCTCCCCGGTGGGTAGAGGGGACGTGGGCTACGACGCCTTTGAGAGCGCGAAAACAGTGCGGCAAAACCCCTTCTCCCCTCGGGGAGAAGGTGGCCCGAAGGGTCGGATGAGGGGGCTGCGGACGTTCCCGCCTCGTTTAAGCAGCCTTATCGGCGGCCGGATAGGGATCGAAACGACCGTAGAAGGTTTCGCCCTTGGCGGCCATGTCCTTCAAGAGCGGCGTCGGCTTGAAGTGGTCGCCGTAGCTGGAGGCCAGCTTTTCGGCGAGGTCCGCGAAAGCCTTCACGCCCATGCCGTCGATATAGCTCAGCGCACCGCCGGTATAGGGCGCGAAGCCGAAGCCAAGGATGGAGCCGACATCGGCTTCACGCGGATCGGTGACGATGCCTTCTTCCATCGTGCGGGCGGCTTCGAGAGCGATCGTCACCAGGAAGCGCTGCTTCAGCGTGTTGACGTCGACCTCAGCGGCCGGTTTTTGCGGATAGAGGGTCTTCAAATCGGGCCAGAGGAATTTCTTGGCGGGCTTGGCCGGATATTCGTAGAAGCCCTTGCCGTTCTTGCGGCCGCGGCGGTCGAGTTCGTCCACCAGCTTGTCGATGAGGGCGAGATGGCGCTCGTCGACAGCCTTGGGGCCGAGATCGGCGACGGTGGCCTTGAGGATCTTCTGCGAGAGGTCGATTGCCACTTCATCATTCAGCGACAGCGGGCCGACGGGCATGCCGGCCATTTTGGCGGCATTCTCGATCATCGCCGCCGGCACGCCTTCGATCAGCATGTCATAGGCTTCATGGATATAGCGGAAGACGCAGCGGTTGACGAAGAAGCCTCTGGTATCGTTGACGACAACAGGCGTCTTCTTGATGGCGGCGACATAATCCAGCGCCACGGCGAGCGCACGGTCACCGGTGCTCTTGCCGAGAATGACCTCGGTCAGCATCATCTTTTCGACCGGCGAGAAGAAGTGCACGCCAATAAACTGATCCGGGCGCTTCGAATTTTCTGCAAGGCCCGTGATCGGCAGGGTGGAGGTATTGGAGGCAAAGACGGTCGTCTCCGGGATGACGGCTTCGATCTGCTCGATGACCGCCTTCTTGACGGCGCGATCTTCGAAAACCGCTTCGATGACCAGATCAGCGTCTTTCAGGTCTGTATAGTCGGCAGACGGCGTGATGCGGGAAAGAAGGGCGGCGCCCTCCTCCTGCGTCAGCCGGCCCTTACCGACGGAATCCTTGACGAGGCCTTCGCCGACGCCCCTGCCCTTTGTGGCGGCTTCGATATCGCGGTCGATGAGAGTCACCTCGAAACCGGCGGCGGCCGTGACATAGGCGATGGAGGCGCCCATGAAACCGGCGCCGACGACACCGATCTTCTTCAGCTCCGTCTTGGGAACGCCAGCCGGGCGGCGGGCTCCCTTGTTAAGCTCCTGCATGGAGATGAAGAGCGAGCGGATCATCGAGAAGGCTTCGGTCGTCTGCAGCACCTGGGTAAAATAGCGCTGCTCGATCTTCAGCGCCGTATCGAAGGGAACCTGCAGGCCTTCATAGACGCATTTCAGGATGGCGAGCGCGCCCGGATAGTTACCCGAGGTTTCGCGGCGCAGGATGGCGGGTGCAGCCGGCCAGAGCTGGGCTGCAGCTGGCGTCCAGATGCCGCCGCCTGGAACCTTGAAGCCCTTTTCATCCCAGGGGGCGACGGGCTTCAGGCCGTCCTTGATCATCTGCTTGGCGGCCGGGATCAGCTGATCCGGCTCGACCACCTGATGGAGGAGGTTCATGGCCTTGGCGCGCGAGGCGTTCAGCGACTGGCCCGTCGTCATCATCTGCAGGGCGGACTGGGCATCGGTGAGGCGCGAGATGCGCTGCGTGCCGCCGGCACCCGGGAAGATGCCGACCTTGACTTCCGGCAGGGCGATCTTGACGCTCTTGGCATTGGAGGCGACGCGGCCGTGGCAGGCGAGCGACATTTCCAGCGCGCCGCCCATGCAGGTGCCGTTGATGGCGGAGACCCAGGGCTTGCCGCAGGTTTCGAGCTTGCGGAAGAGGCCAGTCATAAGGCCGACGAGGTCGAAGAGCTTTTGTGCCGCGCCGTCAGGGTTTGCGGCTTTCTCCTGCTGATAGAGCGTGAACATAGCCTTGATCATCGAGAGATCAGCGCCGCCTGAGAAGGAAGACTTGCCCGAGGTGATGACGACGCCCTTGACGGCACTGTCGGCAACGGTGGCATCGATGATCGCATCGAGTTCGCTCATCACCTCTTCGGTGAAGACGTTCATCGACTTGCCGGGCATGTCCCAGGTGACCAGGGCAATACCATCCGCATCGGTCTCGACGGTGAAGTTGGTGTAGCTCATCGTCTCTCTCCCTTAGACGCGTTCGATGACGGTTGCCGTGCCCATGCCGGCGCCGATGCAGAGGGTGACCAGTGCGGTGTTGAGATCGCGGCGCTCCAGTTCGTCCAGCACGGTGCCGAGGATCATGGCGCCCGTGGCACCCAGCGGATGGCCCATGGCGATTGCGCCGCCATTGACGTTGATCTGGTCGTGCTCGATGTCGAAGGCCTGCATGTAGCGCAGCACGACGGCGGCGAAGGCCTCATTCAGTTCAAAGAGGTCGATATCGGCAAGCGTCATGCCCGTGCGCTTCAGCAGCTTTTCGGTGACATCGATGGGGCCGGTGAGCATCAGGGCCGGGTCGGAGCCGATATTGGCGAAGGCCTTGATGCGGGCGCGGGGCTTGAGACCCATGCTCTCGCCGCCGGCTTTAGAGCCGAGCAGGACGGCAGCGGCGCCATCGACGATCCCTGAGGAATTGCCGGCATGGTGGACATAGTTGACACGCTCGACTTCCGGATGGGCCTGGATGGCAACGGCTTCGAAGCCGCCCATTTCGCCGGGCATCTGGAAGGAAGGATTGAGGGAGGCGAGCGCCTGCATATCGGTGCCGGGGCGCATGTGCTCGTCATGGGCAAGGATCGTCAGGCCATTCTGGTCCTTGACCGGGATGACGGAATTCTTGAACCAGCCATTGTTCCAGGCGTTTGCCGCCCGCTTCTGGCTTTCGACAGCATAGGCGTCGACGTCGTCACGCGAGAAACCGTATTTGGTGGCGATGAGATCGGCCGACACGCCCTGCGGCATGAAATAGGCCGGGAAGTTCACCGAGGGGTCCATGAACCAGGCGCCGCCGGACATGCCGAGGCCAACGCGGGACATGCTTTCGACGCCGCCCGCGATGACGATATCGTCAGCGCCCTGCGCAATCTTGCCGGCGCCGAAGTTCACGGCGTCGAGACCGGAAGCGCAGAAGCGTGAAATCTGCATGCCGGGCGCCCTGGTCGAATAACCGGCTTCGAAGGCAGCGGCCTTAGGGATGACGGCGCCGGCATCCATGACCGGGTCGACACAGCCCATGATGATGTCGTCGACGGTTTCGGTGTCGAGACCGTTGCGGTCGCGGATCGCCTCCAGCGTCTTCGCCGCAAGGCGCACGGAGGGCACTTCGTGGAGCGAGCCATCCTTCTTGCCGCGGCCGCGGGGCGTGCGGACGTGATCGTAAATGAAAACCTCGGTCATTGTTTCATCTCCCTGGCGGCGCAAAGGCGCCGGTGAAATCGTCTTCCGGCAGGAAGGAGCCAGAGACGGCCGCGCTTGCGGCCCCCTCATCCGGCCCTTCGGGCCACCTTCTCCCAGTGGGGAGAAGGGGTAGTGATCAAAACGCTTCGGCGGCCAGTTCCATCATCGTGTCGGCACCGGTTTCGATGCGCGTCTTGCGCAATGCGGTTTCGGGCATCACACGCTCCATGAAGAATTTCGCCGTGATGAGCTTGTTCTTCAGATAGTCTTCTCTGGCATCGCCGGCGGCAAGACGTTCATTGGCGGCTTTGGCCATACGCGCCCACATATAGCCGAGAATAACAAGGCCGAAGAGATGCATGTAATCGGTGGAGCCGGCACCGGCGTTATCGGGCTTCGCCATGGCATTCTGCATGAACCACATGGTCGCGCCCTGCACGTCGTTCAAGCCCTTCTTCAGGTGCTTGGTGAAGAAGCCGAGCTCTCCGTCATTGCGGTTTTCCTCGCAGAAATCACCGATCTCCTTGAAGAGCGCCATGGCCGCGCGACCGCCATTCAGTGCCAATTTGCGGCCAACCAGATCGAGTGCCTGTATGCCGTTTGCGCCTTCATAAATCATGGCGATGCGGGCATCGCGCACATACTGGCTCATGCCATGCTCTTCGATATAGCCGTGGCCGCCGAAGACCTGCTGGGCCATGACGGCATGATCGAAGCCCCTGTCGGTCATCACGCCCTTGAGGATCGGGGTGACGAGGCCGAGAATGTCGTCGGCCGTCTGGCGTTCCTTCTCGTCGCTGGCGCGGTTGGCGATATCGGATTTCAGCGCGGTCCAGAGCAGGAAGGCGCGGCCGGCCTCGTTGAACGACCGGATGGTCATCAACGCGCGACGGATATCTGGGTGGACGATGATCGGATCGGCCTTCTTGTCCGGCGCCTTGACGCCCGACAGGGAGCGACCCTGGATACGATCGCGGGCATAGTTTGCGGCGTTCTGATAGGCGATCTCTGAAATGGCGATGCCCTGCAGGCCGACCATCAGACGGGCCTCGTTCATCATCACGAACATGGCGTTGAGCCCGCGGTTTGCCTCGCCGATAAGATAGCCGGTCGCGTCGTCGTAGTTCATGACGCAGGTGGCGTTCGCGTGAATGCCCATCTTGTGTTCGATCGCGCCACAGGTAACGCCGTTGCGCACCCCGGTACCGCTATCGTCAGCGGCCAGAAACTTCGGCACGATGAAGAGCGAAATGCCCTTGGTGCCTTCGGGGGCGCCCTCGATACGGGCGAGCACAAGGTGGACGATATTGTCGGCCATGTCATGTTCACCGGCGGAGATGAAGATCTTCTGGCCTGAGATCCGATAGCTGCCGTCAGCCTGCGGTACAGCTCTGGTGCGCAACATGCCGAGATCTGTGCCGCAATGCGGCTCGGTGAGGTTCATCGTGCCGGTCCAGGCACCCTCGACCATCTTCGGCAAGTAGGTGCGCTTCTGCTCTTCGCTGCCGTGAACGAGGATGGCAGCAATCGCGCCCTGGGTCAGGCCCGGATACATCATCAGCGACATATTGGCGGCCGAGGTATATTCGCCGACGGCGACGTGCAGCGTATAGGGCAGGCCCTGGCCGCCGAATTCCTCCGGCACGGCGAGGCCGATCCAGCCACCTTCGCGATAGGCCTTATAGGCTTCCTTGAAACCCTTCGGTGTCGAAACCGTGCCATCCTCTTGACGCTGGCAACCCTGCTGATCGCCGGAATAGTTCAGAGGAAACATAACCTCCTCGGCCACTTTCGCCGCTTCGCCCAGAATAGCCTCCACCATGTCAGGCGTGGCATCGGCAAAACCCGGGAGATTGTTGTAGCGCTCGAGACCCAGCACGTCGTTCAGCACGAAGAGCGTGTCGTTCACCGGGGCCTTGTAGACTGGCATCGTTCGAATTCCTCCAATTCGGCAACCGGATCGCTCCGGCGTTGACACTCTCTTACAAAATATTGACGTTTGCGTAAACGTCAAATCCGGAGTGCGCGCGATTTTGTGAGGTGGCGTGGAGAGAGGTGAACCATGCACGCGCATTGTCACAGAATGGTAATAGTCCGTTGCTTCTCCGGCCAAGCGCGCTACACTCCATCCTGCGACCTTGGAAAAGCCTGGGAGGAGCTGTTCATGAAAAGAGCGTGGCCTGCGGAGTTCAATTCCATCTTCGATACGGCGGAACTTGTGACCATCGAGCCTGTGACTGTGGAACCGGTCAATGGCGAAAGAGTGGTTGCGCATGACGAGCCGCCGGCTCCGCGCAGGGCGCTGAGGGTGCGCATTCCCATGGAAACCTATGAACGCATCTGGCCGCTTGCCGAAATGCGTTTCCGGCCGGCCGAGGGGCCTTATGCCGGCAAGGCGGTGACGCTGATCGCCACCAATCCACACTATCATCCGTGGCACCCCGCCGATGGCGGCTGCGAAGAAAAAGTCGGCGACAGCGGGCGCCATTACAAGACCGACTATCTGGTCGTGCATTTCCTGCTCGACGACGTGCGTGAATCCGTCGCCGCCTGAGCGGCAATCTCGAAGCCAAACGGCTTGAAGACAAAGTCCCTCCCGGACTAGGCTTGCGCCAGCAATGTCTATTTCGAGAGCCTTGCCTTGAGCGATTTCGATATTATCCGTCAACGCGCCGAGCAGAGAAAAGGCGGCGCCGACGCGCTGAAGGCGATGCTGCCGGCAATTCCCGACCATGAGGCACTGCGCGCCCTGCGGGATGACCGCGTCCTGTCGCAGATGACGAAGCGCGTCTTCTACAGCGGTTTCGTCCACAAGGTCATCGATAATAAATGGCCAGGCTTTGAAGAGGCTTTCGACGGTTTCGACCCTGCCGCCCTCAATATCGCTTCCGACGAATATTGGCATGACCTGACGAACGATGACCGCGTCGTCAAGAATGGCGCGAAGATCATGTCGGTGCGCGCAAACGCCGCCTTCGTACGCGAGATGGCGAACGAGGCGGGCAGCGCCGGCGCCTTTTTCGCAAACTGGCCACGTGAGGATCATATCGGCCTGCTCGACGTGCTTGCCAAACGCGGCAACCGGCTGGGCGGAGCCACCGGTCAATATTTCCTGCGCGGTATCGGTCGCGACGGCTTTATCACGACATCACACGTGCTCGCGTGCCTGAGGGATGCGGGCGTGCCGCTCTCGGCATCCGGAACCGGCAAGAAGGATCAGCAACTGATCCAGCAGACTTTCAACCGCTGGGCCGAGGAGACGGGTCTGCCGCTCGCCCATCTCTCGCGCATCTGCGGGCTTTCGATCGACGCTCCCCAGGAATGAAATATTTCCGGCCGGCGGTTTTCTGACAGGCTGCGACTGCCTACCTCTCCGGAAGGTTCATCCGAAGGAGAAGATCATGGCCGAGTTTCCCTATCGCAGCGCGCTCATCGTCGGTGCCGGTTCCGGCATCAGCGGCTCGCTTGCCCGCAAGCTTGCAGAGCGCGGCGTCAAAGTGAGCCTTGCGGCGCGCAATATCGGCAAGCTCGGGCCTCTGCTCGATGAAACCGGGGCGAAGGCTTTTGCCACCGACGCTTCACAGCCCGCGGCGGTTTCTGCCCTCTTCGAGCGCGTCGATGCCGAAATCGGCGAGCCCGATGTCGTCATCTATAATGCCAGCGGCAGGGTGCGAGGGCCGATTGCCGAACTCGATCCCGCAGAGGTGCAGCAGGCGATCGCCACCAGTGCCTTTGGCGGCTTCCTTGTGACCCAGCAGGCGGCCAAACGCATGATCGCGAAGGGTCGCGGAGCTATCCTGCTGACGGGGGCGACGGCCAGCATCAAGGGCTATGCGCAATCGGCGCCATTTGCCATGGGAAAATTCGCGCTGCGGGGTTTGGCGCAAAGTGCTGCCCGCGAACTTGGGCCGCGCGGGATCCATGTGGCGCATTTTATCATCGATGGCGCCGTGCGTTCCGCCACGAGGCCGGATAGCGAAGACAAACCCGACGGTACGCTTTCGCCGGATGCGATCGCACAGTCCTATATCGACGTGCTGCAGCAGCACCGCAGCGCCTGGTCGCAAGAAGTGGAGTTGCGGCCCTGGACGGAAAGCTTCTGATCCAGACGGTCTCGATCGCGCATAGATGCTTTCCCGAAGGCGTCGAAACCGGTAGGATAGGACTGGCTTCGAAAGCCTGGGAGGGAACGATGCTGCGTCTGGACCATGTGACGATCGATACCCGCGATGCGCCTGCCATGATCGCTTTTTTCGAAGACATTCTTGGCGTGAAGGAAGGCTATCGGCCGCCCTTTCCCTCGCGCGGTCACTGGCTTTATCTCGACGACAAGCCGGTGATCCATCTGAGCCTGACGGAGCGGGCGGGCGATTTTCCGCCCGGTATCTTCAACCATGTGGCCTTCAGCCTCTTCGAATTCGAACCGGCACTCGCCCGCATCAAGGCGAGCGGCTATCGCCATGAATATCTCGACATTCCGGATACCGATCTCGGCCAAGTCTTCATCTATGGGCCAGAAGGCGTGAAGATCGAGCTGCAGTACAAGCGACCGATCTGAAGATTTGCGCGCGCCAAATTGGCACGAAGAGCGCAAAAGTTAAAAAATTCTCATCCGGGTTAACGAGTTCTTTACCACGTTTCGTGAAAGGTGCGCGGTGAGCATTGGCGATCTGCATTCCTTTTCTTTGTCTCGCGTTTCAGGAGTGCCGCCAAAATCTGTCCAGCTTGAGGAAAGTCTAATTGATTATTTCCTCATGGATGGCGCTCTCCGCTGCGTGCCCCGGTACGCTTCGGAAAAGGCAATGATCGGGCCCGGACCGGGCAATCGAAGCGAGCAAGAACATGAACGGATCGCGATCACATTCTTCCCGGCATTCCGACAGAACCTCGCTCGACGCGTTGAACCGCACGATCGAAGGGCTGGAAGCGCGAATCGAAGGCTTGATGGGCAGCGGACGCGAACAGCGACCCAGCAATCCGACGCCAGACCGCGACCCCTACGTCAGTTCCTATACGCCGCGCGCTGCCGACCCGCTGGCGGAAATCCGCCAGCGCCAGCGCGCGCTTGACGCTACCAGAGAGAACCGCGAGCGCGCCTATACGCGCGAAGCGGCACCGGCCCTTCTGCGTGAACCGGCACTTGCGCCTGCTCCGCAGCGCGCGCCGGCACCGCAGCCGCCCGCACCCGCTTTCCGCGCCTCCGGCGACACGATGACCGAAATCGCCCAGGCCCTCGTCAACCTGCGACAGGACCTGAAGCGCGACATTTCCGAAGGTGTCACGCGCGAGATGAATGCGCTGCGCACGGAGCTGCGAGAGATCAAGGCGAGCGCGCAGGACAGGCATTTCGCCGACGACATCCGCGCCGACATGGGTCGCCTGTCGCAGAGCATCGCGCAGCTCACCAGCCGCTCGGCTGGTCCGGAGGCTACCGGCCTGCGCAACGAATTCGAAGAGCTGCGTTCGCTGATGGACGGGCTGGCGCGCGAGGATTCCATGCGCCACATGGAACAGCGCTGGGACAATGTGGAAAACCGCCTGGCAGAGCTCGACACGGCCGGGCTGCAGGAAGAGCTGGTGTCGCTCGCCTACCGGCTTGACGACATCAAGCGGCATCTTGGCGGCATGGGCGAAAGCCCGGCCGTGCACGCACTGGAAGACAAGCTCATCACCATCGCCTCTGCGGTCGAGCAGTTCGGCAACCTCATCCAGCCGCACGACCGGATCATGTCCGAGCAGTTCGCCGCCATGGATACGCGGCTCGACGAGATCAGCCGCGCGATCGCCGCCAGCGGACGCAGTGCTGCAGGCGGTGATCCGGCACTGATGCAGCGGTTGGAAAATCGCCTTTCCGCGCTTGGCGAGCAGATCGAGCTGATGGGCCGGGCCGCCATAAACCGTCCCAACCCGACCGACGAGATGGCCGGCCGGCTGGAAGCATTGACGGCGCGCGTCGAGGACCTTGCCAAGGCCGAGGCGACTTCGCGTCTCGACGAGCGGCTGGAGCACCTTTCCTACTTGCTCGAGCGCACGCAGAAGGCCGCCCCGCAACAGGACCTGACCGGCGCGCTTTCCGACATTTCCCGCAAGATCGATGCGCTGGAAAGCGGCTCGGTCAATGATGCGCTCGCCCAGAGACTCGACTATCTCGCACGCCGCATCGACGAGATGGAAATCCGCCCCGTCCCGGCGCCTGTTATCGACGACAGCGCCTTTCAGCGTATCGAAGGGCGGCTTAGCGACATCGCCGCAAGGCTGGAGGAAAGCACTGCAGCTGCGCCGACCGACACGCGCGCGCTGAAGAACCTCGAGGAGCAGATTGCAAATCTCTCCGAGCTCCTGAATACGCCGCGCGAAAATGCGGAAGTATCCGCGGATCTCGACCGTCGCATGGGTGCAATCGAAGATTATATCGCGACGAACGACGAATATATCATCGAGGCGGCACGGCAGGCAGCGGAAGCCGTGGTTGATGCCTATTCGCGCAACGGCGGAGCACAGGGCGCTGCACCCGCAGAGAGCGACATGTCGGCCCTCATCGCGCTCGCCGATGATCTGCGCAACCTCGAAGATTTGAGCCGCGACAGCGAGGAGCGCACGCACAAGACCTTCCAGGCCCTCCACGAGACGCTGCTGCATATTGCCGACCGGCTGGATACGATGGAGGAGCGGGTTCGCCCGGCCGCCCGGATGCCGGCGGCGGAAGTCGATTTCGACGTTGACCCCTACGCACTCGTCGATGCGGGCAGCGAGCCAGCCAGGGCGCCGGTGATGCCGGCGCCGAAGGCCTCGCCTGTGCTGCGCACGGCCGACATCGCCGAAGAGACGGCAGTGCGTATGCCGGAAGCGGCTTTGGCCGACAGCACCAGCGCGATCGCCATCGAAGCGACGAGCCAGTCGGAAAAGCCTGTCGTTCCTGCCAAGGGTAGCCTGCTTGCAAGCCTTGGCCGCAAGCTGATGCCATCGCGCAAGACGGAGGCAAAGGCCGCTGCCGAGCGCACGGTCATCGATCCCGCACCGTCAATCGATCCCGTCGATGTCGTGCCGGCAGAGGCGGCGAACGAATTGCTAGAGCCGGGCTCTGGCGCACCTGATGTCAAGAAGATCCTGGAGCGCGTGCGCGCCAGCCAGAATGCCCAGCGCGGCAAGCCGGCCACTGAAAACGATCGGGCCGACTATATCGCCGCTGCGCGCCGCGCCGCGCAGGCCGCCGCCATGGAGATCGACAGCAACGCAAAGCCCGCGACCCGCGCCGAGCGTCGTGCTGCGAAGCCTGAAAAAGCCGGCAAGGGTGGCGCCTTCTCGCGCTTTCGCCGGCCGATCCTGCTCGCGGTCGGGGCCGTGCTGCTGGCCATCATGGCTTTCCCGCTTGCCCGCACGTTGACCACGGGCGAAAAGGCCCCGCCTCCGGCTGAAGTCTCGGTTCTGACCGACGCGACCGAAACGCCGCAGGCCAATATGGCAGCCCCGGCACCGGTTGCGCCGGAAGCAGCCGCGCCCGAAACCAGCGCTCCGGCGCCGATGATGACGCCGGACGCAGCACCTTCCGAGGCGACCGCGCCCGCAGAGCCGCAGGCAGCGACACCCGATCACCTCACCGATGCCACGCCGCTTGACGGCGAAGGCGCAGAGGATTTCAGCCAGGCGCCCGCGCAGAATACGTCCGGCTTTGTTCCGAACGCTCCCGCGGCGCCGACGACGATCCCTGCCGCATCCGCTGCCGCTTCGATCATCGTTCCCGATACGATCCAGCCGCAGCCGCTTGCGGATGCAGCGCGTAATGGCGACGCGCTGGCGCTCTTCGAGATCGGTGCGCGTTATACCGAAGGCCGCAATGGCCTTGCCGCCGACCAGAAGCAGGCCGCGAGCTGGTATCAGCTCTCGGCCGACAACGGCTTCGCACCGGCACAGTACCGTCTCGGCAGCATGTATGAGAAGGGCAATGGCGTCGACCGCGACGTGCAGAAGGCCAAGAGCCTCTACGAGCAGGCTGCGGGCCAGGGCAATGCCAGCGCCATGCACAATCTCGCCGTGCTCTATGCCTCAGGCGCTCTCGGCCAGCAGGATTATGCGACGGCCGCAACGTGGTTCCAGAAGGCTGCCGACCTCGGCATCACCGACAGCCAGTTCAACCTCGCCATCCTGTGCGCCCGCGGCAATGGCGTACCGGCGGATCTGGAAGAATCCTACAAGTGGTTTTCGATCGCCGCCAAGTCGGGCGACAAGGATGCTGCCCAGAAGCGTGACGAAGTCGCAAATGCCATGAAGCCGGACCAACTCGAGCGCGCCCGCGCCAAGGCCGAGCTCTGGAAGCCGCAGCCGCTCGACAACAAGGCGAACGGCATCGAGGTTCCCGATGCATGGGCAAGTGCCGCCGCACCGAAGACGGCCACCGTCGACATGAAGAAAGCGATCCGCAACATCCAGGCGATCCTCAACAATAACGGATTCGACGCTGGCCCGGCGGATGGAGAAATGGGCGCCAAGACGGTGACTGCCATCAAGAACTTCCAGAAGTCGATCGGACAGGAGCCGACCGGCAAGGTCAACGACGATACGGTGAAGGCGCTTCTGGAACGCAACAAACCGGGCGCCAAGGCTATCTGAGATCGCCCGGCGGCGCTCTGCCGCGGGGCTTTTCGCCTTTTCGAGCCACCTGTCACAAAACCTGAAAAAAGCCGGATTATGCGGGACATATCGAGACCCGCATCCGGCTGATTGCACTTTTTCCTTCGAAAGCCTCTGGCAACGATTTCACAGTAGGATGCGCCATTCGAACGGGGACGTGAGACAGGCCGCCGCGGCGGGCGCGGCGATAATCGGGGTCGGCTGTGACAATCTATCTGCCCATCGCAGAATTGTCGGTGAACATCTTCATCATTCTCGGCATGGGGGCCGCCGTTGGCTTCCTGTCGGGCATGTTCGGCGTTGGCGGCGGCTTTCTGATTACGCCTCTCCTGATCTTCTATAACATTCCGCCGGTCGTCGCCGTCGCAACCGGGGCCAACCAGGTGGTCGCTTCCTCGATCTCGGGGGCGATCACGCATTTCCGGCGCGGCACGCTGGATGTGAAGCTCGGATCGGTGCTGCTTGTCGGCGGTCTTTCGGGCGCGACTGTTGGTATCTGGATCTTCTCGCTGCTGCGCGCGATCGGTCAGCTCGACCTCTTCATCTCGCTGCTTTACGTCGTCTTCCTCGGTACAGTCGGCGGGCTGATGCTCTGGGAAAGCGTCAATGCCATGCGCCGGGCGGCCCGCAACGAGGCACCGGCGCCCCGCAAGCCCGGCCATCAGCACTGGGTTCACAAGCTGCCGCTCAAGGTGCGGTTCAAGAAATCGAAGATCTATCTGTCGGTTATTCCGATCGTGACGCTCGGCTTTGCGATCGGCATCCTGACCTCCGTCATGGGTGTCGGCGGCGGCTTCATCATGGTTCCGGCCATGATCTACCTGCTGCGCATCCCGACCAATGTCGTCGTCGGTACCTCACTCTTCCAGATCATCTTCGTGACCGCCTATACGACGATCGTGCAGGCGGCGACCAACTATTCCGTCGATATCGTACTCGCCTTCTTCCTCATGCTCGCCGGTGTCATCGGTGCGCAATATGGCGTGCGTGTCGGCCAGCGGCTGCGCGGCGAGCAGTTGCGCGCCCTGCTCGGCCTGCTGGTTCTCGCCGTCGGACTGCGCCTTGCCGTCGCGCTGATCGTGACACCGCAGGATATCTATTCGGTCGTCATGGGAGTGGGGAACTGATGTTTCGGCTCCTCCTGCTTCTTGTTCTTCTCATGCCTGTGGCCGCCTCGGCGCAGATGATGCTGCCCGGTCAGGGAACGACGCAGGCCGAGCGCGAATTGCTGGAAATTGGCACTTCGACCAGCGAGATCGCCATCACCTCGGATTTCCGCGGCGCGGACCTGACGATTTTCGGCGCGGTGACCAATACGGACGACCTGCTGCTCGCCATCGGCCAGTATGATGTCATCGTGGTTCTGGAAGGACCGCGCGAGGATGCCACCGTGCGCAAGAAGGAGCGGGTCTTCGGCATCTGGATCAACACCTCGTCGATGACCTTTGCCGACGTGCCGCATTCCTATTCAATGTCGAGTTCGCGTTCCATCGACGACATCACGACGCCGCTGGACCTCACGGGCGAAGGGATCGGCATCGACCATATTCCGCTGCGGCCGATCGATTTTGCCGGTAATTTCAACAGTCTCAACGAATTCCGCACCGCCTTCCGGCGCATACAGCAGGTGGGCGGGCTCTACGAGCGCGATCCGAGTGGCGTGCGCTTCGTCTCCTCCAACCTCTTCAAGGCAAGCCTGCGGCTGCCGGCCAACATTCCGAACGGCGTGCATACGGTGCGCGCCTATCTGTTCAAGAGCGGCAAGTTCGTGACGCAGAAATCGCAGCCGCTGCGCGTCATCAAGACGGGTATCGAGCAGACGATTACCGATGCTGCGCATGAGCAACCGATTTTCTACGGCTGTTTTGCGGTGCTGCTGGCCGTGCTGACGGGATGGGGCGCCAGCCTGATCTTCCGTAAGGATTGACCCGCGGATCTCCGCCACCGGTCGATAAGTTTCAGATAGGTTTTCATCAAACATCCGACGGCCATCACGTAGCGGGCGGCAGAAGCGTGTCCCGATGCCCGCTGCCGCTGTCTTTCAAACTCCCTCATTTTTAACCGCTTGCATCTTGCTATCAGTTAGACTAGCCTCAAAACCAGTTGTTATTAGCAACTGGTTTTGAGGAGGACACAGTCCAAGGAGGATGAGATGAGGAAGCTTGTTGTCTGGAACCTGATGACGCTGGATGGCTACTTCGAAGGGACGAAACCGTGGGACATCGAGTTCCACAACCTGGCCTGGGGGCCGGAGCTCGAAAAATATGCCGAGCAGTTCGGCGAGGAAGGCGACCTTCTGGTCTTCGGACGCAAGACCTATGAGGGCATGGCGGCCTATTGGCCAACCGCGGAGAGCGAGGACAAGATCAAGGCCTATATGAACGGCATCGCCAAGATTGCCGTCTCGCGGAGCATGGAAAAGGCGGACTGGAACAATACGCGCGTCGTCAACGACCCGGTACCCGAACTGAAGCGGCTGAAGGAGGAGCGCGGCAAGACGATCTTCATCTTCGGCAGCGCCGAGCTTGCCGATGTCCTCTTGAAGGCTGGACTGGTGGACGAAATCCGTATCTGCCTCGTGCCGGTCATCCTCGGCGGCGGCAATCCGCACTTCAAGCCCGCGGAGACCCAGAGGGCGCTGAAGCTGCTCGATTCCTCGGTGACCAAGAGCGGTGCGATGATCCTGCGCTATGAACCCGGCACCGCAGAATGATCATTTTCCGGCTGCAGCCACCAGGGCTGCAGCCGCTTCGCCGGCCGTTTCCATATAGGTCGGATCGCGATGCAGGAGCACGGCGGCAAAGGAGCCGTCGAGCAGCAGCACGATCTGGCGGGCGAGCTTATCCGCGTCAGCACCATGCTCACCCGCGAAGAGCGTCACCAGCCACTGCTCGACATTCTTCTTATGCGCGGCACCGACCTTGATCGCGGGATGGCCGGGCATGTTTGCAAGTTCCGCCGAGGTTCTGAGATATCCGCAGCCCTTCCATTTCGGGTGCCGGGCAGAGCGGGCGAGATTGTCGAAAATGCCCTTTACCTTCGCAGCGAGATCGCCGTCCGTTTCCGCAAACCAGCGCCTATAGACAGCGAGATTGGGCTGATCCCGGCTTTCCAGATAGGCGGCGATCAGATCGTCCTTGCTATCGAAATGATAGTAGAGGGTGCGCTTGGTGACATCTGCCTTCTCCGCAACGGCATCGACGCTCACGGCGCGGATGCCGTCGCTGTAGAAGAGTTTCGCGGTGGCTGCGACGATGCGCTCCCGCGTGTCTGATGCGGATCTGACCATGACAGGAATGTATACCGACTAGTGAGTGTCATCAACACGGCTTGACGGCTAATGTCCTGCAGGGTCAGGGACGAAGGAGACGACAGATGCCGGCTGCAGGCAACCGCAGGGAGAGTGATCTTATCAAGGAGGCGGAAGCCGTCGTGATCGAGTGCTCCGATGGTGTTGCGCTTCACGGCCACATCTGGAGTGCGACCAGCAAACGCAGCAATGGCAACGTCGTCATCAATCCGGCAACCGGCGTTGCGGCGCGCTATTATCACTATTATGCGCGCTTTCTCGCCGAATATGGCTTCGATGTACTGACCTATGACTATCGCGGCATCGGCCTCTCGCGACCGGAGCGGTTGCGTGACTGCGGCTATCGCTGGCGCGACTGGGGCGAGCGGGATTTCGATGCAGCGCTACGTTTCATGGAGGCCCAAAGGCCCGGCCGAGAGCTCTTTGTCGTTGGGCATAGTATCGGCGGCTTCCTGCCGGGTCTTTCGGCGCATTGCGACCGCGTTGCCCGGATGCTGGCGGTCGGGGCACAATATGGGAACTGGCGGGACTATGCGCCTGATCATCGCGGGCGGCTGTTCGCGAAATGGCATCTTCTAATGCCGGCGATAACGTTGCTTGCCGGCTATTTTCCCGGACGGTGTCTCGGCTGGCTCGAAGATCTGCCGAAGGACGTCGCGCTCGACTGGGCATTCCAGCGGGGATGGAACAGTCCTCGCTCGGCTGCAAAAAAAGACGCCTCAAAATCCTTCGAAGACTTCCATGCACCGATCCTCGGCCTCACCGTCACCGATGACGAGATTGGCACGGTGCAGGCCATTCGTCGCGGCCTTTCCCACTATCGTAGTGCCAGAGTGGAGGAGGTGCTGCTGGCGCCAGACGATCTCGGATTTCCGAGGATCGGACATTTCGATCTTTTTCATGCACGCCATGCCGCCGGCTTCTGGCTGGATACGCTGCTCTGGCTGCGGGACGGCACCAATCCCTGGCCTCACAAAAAACCGCCAGAACATCTCGTATTCGCATAAAAACCGCTCTTTAACGTTTACGAGTTAGTAATCTCTCGGAAACGAGAGGTTTGTATCATGCGTACTCGTATCGTGCTTGCGGTCATCGGGCTGGCCCTGCTTGCCGGCTGCGCGACAGCGCCCCGCCAGACGAGAAATATCTGCGCCGTCTTCGATCAGAAGGACGGTCTCTTCACCAGCTGGCAGGGCGCCGCAGAGCGTGCCGAGAAAAAATACGGCGTGCCGGTGCCGATCCTGATGGCGACCATGTATGTCGAATCCGGGTTCCAGCCCTATGCGCGTCCGCCGCGCACAAAACTCTTCGGTTTCATTCCCTGGACGAGACCGTCGACGGCCTATGGCTATTCACAGGCGCTGAACGGAACCTGGGATCACTACCAGTCCGAAACCGGCAACTGGTCCGCGCGTCGCACGAACTTTGGCGACGCGATCGATTTCATCGCTTGGTACCACTACAGCAACGCCCAAACGACGGGCATTCCGCTCAACGACGCCTACAACCTTTACCTGGCCTATTACTCCGGCCCGACCGGCTACAAACGCGGCGACTGGCGCAGCAATGGTCAGTTGCAGCAGACGGCGCAGAAGTTTGCACGGATGGCCGGCACCTATCAGCAGCAGTTGCAGGGATGTAATTAAGCCTGTTCAGCCGCGCAGATTGCCGTAGCGCACCGAATAAATCCGGTCGCGACCGAGCAGATGGGCAATCAGCGAAGCCTTGTCGAAGAGGCCCTTCATCGCCTTGTGGCCAAGGTCGAGGCCACCGCTCATGACGCCGAAGGCTGGCATCAGCAGGCGGCCGCCGTCGGTCGCAAAGCAGGGACGGCGGACGGATTTTTCGCGGCGGCGGACGGTGGCCGCCGGATGCAGATGGCCGGCGATCTCGCCCTTCTGCAGACCGTCACGCGGCTCGTGGCGGAAGGTCAGGCCAGCATAAAAAAGTTCATCCGAACAGGTGCCGGGCAGGTCGATCGTACCGTCAGGGTCGTGGTTGCCGTTGATCCAGATCCATTCGCGACCGCGGGCCATTTCGACGATCAGGGTGCGGAAGGCATCCGGCAGGTGCTGCGAGCCGACACGGTCGTGGAAATTGTCACCCAGGGATAAGACGAGTTTCGGATCGTAGCGGGAAATGACGGCGGCGAGCACGGTCAGTGTCGCCAGCGTATCGTAGGGCGGCAACATCATGCCGCGGCGGGCGTAAGCTGCGCCTTTTTCCAGATGGAGGTCGGAAACGACGAGAATGCCGGCATCCGGCAGGTAGAGCGCACCAAGCGGATCGCAGACGGCGGCAACACCGTGAATGGCGGTTTCGACGCCCGGTATTGCGGCAAGGCTGATCATGTCGCGCGCGAGCGCCAGGCGGTTCATCACTCTCGTATTCCCAATAATTCAGGCCCGATTTCTCAGGACATGGCCTCGGCGATCAGATCGTCGGCGGCTTCGGCAAGCAGCGCATCATGGGCCTGACCCGGCACCGATTCCCGGCCGATTTCCAGCATGACCGGCACGGCGAGCGGCGAAATATGGTCCAGCGCCCGGTGGGTGATATGGCCCTTGATTCGCCTCAGCATATCGCCGAGGCGGGAAATATCCAAAAGACCGGTCGAAGCATCCTGCCGTGTTGCCTGCAGCAGGATGTGATCGGGCTCGTGGGTGCGCAGCACATCATAGATCAGGTCGGCGGAGACGGTGATCTGCCGGCCGGTCTTTTCCTTGCCCGGATGGCGTCGCTCGATCAAGCCTGCAATCACGGCGCAATTACGGAAGGTGCGCTTCAGAAGGAAGGATTCGTTCAGCCAGGATTCCAGATCGTCACCCAGCATGTCCTCGTCGAAGAGATCCGAGAGGCTGAGGTGGCCATTGGCGATCATCAGGCCGAGGTCTTCCAGACCCCAGATGGCAAGGGAATAATCCGTCGCGACAAAGCCGAGCGGTTTTGCCCCTGCCCTGTCCAGTCGGCGGGTGAGCAGCATGCCGAGCGTCTGGTGCGCAAGCCGGCCCTCGAAGGGATAGATGACCATATAGCCGCGGCTGCCGCGCGGGAAGGTTTCGATCAGCAGCTCGTCGCGCTTCGGCAACAGCGATTTTTCCTTCTGCAACGACAGCCAGTCGCGCACCTGATCCGGCAGACGATGCCAGCGGTCGGGATCATCGAGCATCGAGCGGACCTGATCGGCGAGATAGGTCGAAAGCGGGAATTTGCCGCCGGCATAGGAGGGGATTTTCGGATCGAAGGAATAGGCCTGGCTGACCAGCGCCTCGTTTTCCCGGATACCTTCGAAGCGAAGAACCTTGCCTGAGAAGATGAATGTGTCGCCAGGGGCGAGCTGTTCGAGGAAATATTCCTCGACCTTTCCGAGCACGGCGCCGGGACGGCCAAGCTTGCCGCCCTCCCCGCGCTTGGCCATACGGATGTTCAGCATCGGGTCTTCGACGATGGTGCCGAGGTTCAGGCGATATTGCTGGGCGACCTGCGGATTGGAGACGCGCCAGCGGCCTTCCCTGGTCTTGCGGATGCGGGCATAACGCTCATAGGTGCGCAGGGCGTAACCGCCGGTCGCGACGAAATCGACAACGCGCTCGAAGGTCTCCCAGGCAAGATCGGCATAAGGCGAGGCGCTGGTGATCTCGTCATAGAGTTCCAGCATGTCGAAGGGTTCGGCACAGGCCATGCCGAGCACGTGCTGGGCCAGCACATCGAGCCCACCTCGGCCTACGGGCGGCGTATCCTGCGCGCCGATGTAATTCGCATCGAGGGCAACCTGACACTCCATGACCTCGAAGCGGTTGGCGGGAACGAGGATTGCCTTCGACGGCTCGTCCATGCGGTGATTGGCCCGGCCGATGCGCTGCGCAAGGCGCGAGGCGCCCTTCGGCGCACCGACATGAATGACCAGATCGACATCACCCCAGTCGATGCCGAGGTCGAGGGTCGATGTGGCGACGACGGCCCGCAGCCGATTGGCGGCCATTGCGGCTTCGACCTTGCGGCGCTGCGCAACATCCAGCGAGCCATGGTGGAGCGCGATCGGCAGGTTCTCCTCGTTGACCGTCCAGAGCTCCTGAAAGAGCATCTCGGCCTGCGAGCGGGTATTGACGAAGAGCAGCGTCGTCTGATGGTCGATGAGCTGGCGGTAGACATCCGGGATGGCGTATTTGGCGGCGTGGCCGGACCAGGGGATGCGCTCTTCCGTATCGAGAATGGAAATATCGGGCTTGGCGCCACCTTCGACGAGTACGAGGCCAGCGTGATTCTCCCTGCCCTCCTGCTGCGCCACCAACCATCTCTGCAAATCCAGGGGTTCGGCGACGGTAGCGGAGAGGCCGATGGTCTTCAGATCGGGCGCCAGCCGACGCAGGCGGGCAAGGCCAAGCGAGAGCATATGGCCACGCTTTGACGTGACGAGCGAGTGGAGCTCGTCGAAGATGACGTATTTCAAATCCCCAAAGAAACGCTCGGCTTCGCGGTTTGCAAGCAGCAGCGCCACCTGTTCCGGCGTCGTCAGCAGGATATCCGGCGGGTTCAGCTTCTGGCGCTGGCGCTTGGCGTTCGGCGTATCGCCGGTGCGGTTCTCGATCGAGATCGGCAAGCCCATCTCGGTAACGGGCTTCATGAGATTGCGCTCAATGTCGACGGCCAGCGCCTTCAGCGGCGAGACATAGAGTGTGTGGATGCCTGTGAAGGCCGAGCCCGGCGGGATTTTGCCGCGGCGTGTGAGGTCGGTCAGCGACGGAAGAAAGCCGGCGAGCGTCTTGCCGGCGCCGGTTGGCGCGATGAGTAACGTGCTTTCGTCGGCTTCGGCGCGGGCCAGCAATTCAAGCTGATGCGCGCGCGGGCGCCATCCCTTTTCCGCAAACCAGCGGAGGAAGGGTGGGGGTAAGGCAAGGCTGGTTTCGGCATCGATCTGATCCACGGGGCAAATGTAGTTCAAACATCAGCGAATAGAAGCGCTATTGACTCCTTGGCATAATCATGGATAAATTATATCTACGATAGAGGAGATTGGCCATGAAGCTTGGTGACGGTGTCGAACAGGGCATTCATTGCACGGCAGTGCTGGCCGGGCTCTCCGAAGGCGGCGTGTTATCGGCTGCGGCCCTTGCCGAATATCACGGTGTCTCCACTAGCTACCTGCTGAAGCATCTGCAGGCGCTTTCGGGGAGCGGAATTCTGGAAACAGTGCCCGGTCCCAAAGGCGGGTATCGACTGGCGAAGAAGCCGGAGGATATTTCGCTGCTCGATATCGTGCTCGCGGTCGAAGGGCCGGCACCGGCCTTCCGCTGTTCGGAGATCCGCCAGCGGGGGCCGAATCCGCTGCCGCAGCGCTATTTCACGAAACCCTGCCAGATCACGGCGGCAATGCTCAGAGCAGAGCGCGCCTATCGCGCCGAACTCGCAAACACCAGTATCGCCGAAATCCTGGCCGAACTTTCCGCAGATGATGACGGCGGGATTGCTGCCAGAGGCTGCGCCTTCATGGAAATGCACGAGAGAAAAGCGGCTCGCTGAGCCGCAACAACAAACCCCAACCCAAGGAGAATACCATGCAAGCACGTTTCAACTTCGGCAAAGCCGCCCCGGATGCCTACAAGGCCGTCGCGGCGCTGGAGCAATATGTCCAGGAATCCGGACTGGATAAGCGCTTCATTCACCTGATCAAGCTTCGCGCCTCGCAGATCAACGGCTGCGCCTATTGCGTCGACATGCATTCGAAGGAAGCGCGCCACCACGGCCTTTCCGAACAGTGGATCAACCTCATGTGCGTATGGCGGGAATCGCCTGTCTATGACGCCCGCGAACGCGCTCTGCTCGCCTGGGTCGATGCGGTGACGAAGATTGCCGAGACCGGCGCACCGGATGCCGACTACGAAGCGCTGAAGGCGCATTTTTCAGAGGAAGAAATGACCAAGATCACGGTTGCGATCGGCACGATCAATATCTGGAACCGGCTTGCCGTTGGCTTCCGCAGCCAGCATCCGATCGATGCGCCGCAGAAGGCAGCCTGATAGATTCTGCCTGAAGGGAATTCATCCTGTGACCGACCCGATGTATCGGGTCGGTTGACTATTTGGTCACTTGTGACCCGTCATTGCCCGTGCGGCAACGGCTGCAGGCCATTTGCCCGACAGGTCGACGCTGTTGAATATGTCGCGAATGACCTTCGTTATTTCCTCTGCGGAAGAACCCTTGGTGTATTCTTCCTGCATGCGGCGTCTGACAAGCTTTTCCAGATCTGACATAGCTCACCTCATCAATTCCGGCGCGGGGGAAAGTTTCACGCCGGGATCCATCACAGGCAAGTTACGTTTTGTTTACAACGGATTACCAATTTGTAAGGTTGAGTTTCCGGTCAGATCAGCTGGAAGAATGTTATAGCGCGATGTAGCGGTCGGCCCGATGATTGATCGCGACGAAGAGGTTGAGCACGACCGCGCCGAGCACGGAATAGAAGACGACCGGCGGCGTGGCGACGAAGAAGGCGGCTGCCAGCACGCACATGTCGATCGCGAGTTGTACGATACCAGCGCGGATGCCGAAACGCTCCTGCATATAGATGCCGAGGATGCCGACGCCGCCGAGGCTGGCGCGATGGCGGTAGAGAGCAAGAAGCCCGTAGCCAAGCAGCAGGCCACCGAGAAGGGCTGCCCATGCCGGATGGATGGCGGCGATTTCCATGACCTTCGGCTGCAGGCTGGAGAGCAGCGACGTCAGGCCGATGGCGATGAAGGTCTTGATCGTAAAGGCTGTGCCGAGGCGCTTCCACGAGAGGTAGAAGAAGGGTAGGTTGAGCAGGAAGAAGGCGAGGCCGAAGTTCACTCCGAAGGCGTAGTGAAGCAGGAAGGCAACGCCTGCGGTGCTGCCGGTCAGGAGTCCGGCGCTGGCGAGCACATAGAGGCCGAGCGCGGAGATGAGGCTGCCGGAAAATATGCCCTGCACATCCTCGACCGGCGTGTGGCGTGTCGCGGTGGTATTCCAGAAACCGAGGGCACTGATGATCTGGCTCATGTCGCGATCTCCAATAGCGGCTGTTCCGGACCGGCCGGAGGTAGGGGCAATGTAGGGATGGATGCGGCGCGTGCTGCGCTTTTGGAGCGCGTCGCTGTCTCGCGGGATGGCCGAATTATCAGGCCTTGCCCGGTTGTGCGCAAGCGAAATACGTAAGCAATGCTGACCTATTTTAAAATCGCAAGAAATATGCGCTTAAGCCGCCTTGCGCGTAAGGAACAGAATGCCGGATATCGGTCTGCCGCCATCTTTGCGAATGGTGGTTTTGACGATATCGAGAATTTCGAGGCCGTGGGCTGACGCCAGTCCCTCGATGTAAGTTTGCGAGTGAGCATAACGCAGCGACGGCGCCAGGCTGAAGCCGTCGCCCTCGCCGCCATCCTCGACCGAAAAGACGATGTTGGCACCTGTTGCGGCGAGGTCATCGACGATCGCAAAGACGCTTTCGAGATTGCCGAGATACATCAGCACATCGGCGGCCGTGACGAGATCGGCACGGTGCCGCCCGCCATCGGAGAAGATGCCGGAAGCTTCAGGCGCCAGCGACAGATCGGCCTGGGCGAGATGGTCATAGGCATGCTTTTCGGCGGCCTTTGCCAGCATGTTCTGTGACAGGTCGAAGCCTTCGAGGCGCGTGACGTGGGCGCGGATTTCGGGGCCGAGCAGGCCCGTGCCGCAACCGAGATCGACGGCATGCTGATAGTGCCTGCCGGTGGAAGCGATCAGTGCCGCGAGCTTCTGCGGCACGGAATAATCCAGCTTTTTTACCAGGGAGGTCTCGAAGCGCTCGGCATAATCATCAAAGAGGCGCTCGACATAGCGGCTCGACGGCTGAGCGGGCGTCTCGGTATCGCCAAGCAGCGCGAGCTTCAGGCCCGCCCCGAAGATATCCTCGGGGTCGAGGTCCAGCGTGCGGTGATAGGCTTCGACGGCAGCATGCGCCTTACCCGCCTTTTCACGGTAGGTGGCGAGGCGATACCAGCCGGCGGCCCAGGCCGGAGCAAGTTCCAGCGCCTGCTCCATCAGCTCGGCCGCCGCTTCCGCTTCGCCGCCCTCGTCGAGCATCTTCGCATAGTCGGCACGGCGGTCGGCGATGACGTCGCCGGAAGAAAGCTGGCTTGGCTGCATGATCGGACCCTTTGGCTGGCGGCATTTGGCTGCGGCCACAAAAAAACTCAAGTCCTATTTCAGAGGCGGTGCTGCCTTGGCGGAAAAGGCTTGCGGCCGAATCGCCGTGACCGTATCTCAAGGCAAACAGGAGATGGCGCATGTCCGATCAGGTAAACAGATTCCTCGGCGATTCCATTGGCCGCACGATCATCAAGCTTCTGGTGGTCTCGCTGATCGTCGGCTTCGTCATGGCCATATTCGGGCTCACCCCTTGGGAGCTCATCTACAATTTCCGCGATTTCGTGGTGCATCTGTGGCGGCAGGGTTTTTCGGCGCTCGGGCGCGTCGGCGACTATCTGATGCTGGGTGCGACCATCGTCATCCCGATCTTCATCATCATCCGTCTTTTCAGCTATCGCAAATAACATGAGCTCAATCATCCTTTCGCGCCGCGGCATTCTTCAGCTTTCGGGCCTCGCACTGGCCGCCGGCATTGCCGGCTGCACGACCACGCCGAAAATGGCGAGCACACCATCCGACGGCGTCGATCAGACCGCTTCGGCGCTGCCGCTCGTCAACCAGCTGCGCACCAGGAATGGCCTGCCGCCGCTCAGCGTCGATCCGCATGCAAGTGCCGCCGCGATCTTCCAGGCCAAGCGCATGGCCAGTGCGGGCAAGATGAAGCATCTGATGGGCATGACGGACAGTTTCGGCGCCCGCGTGAAGGCGAGCGGCGTTTCCCTTCCGGCCGCCGAAAACATCGCAGCGGGCCAGCAGAGCGTCGATGCGGTCGTCACTGCCTGGATCAATTCCCCCCACCATCTGGAAAATATGCTCGGACGCTATAGCGGTCTCGGCGTTGCCGTTGCACATAATACGGCTTCGAAGAATCTGCCCTATTGGGCGATGGTGCTTTCCAACTGAGGCGACACCGCCTCTCTCCCCAAGAGGCGGATATGGATACAGGCGGCAGCAGAAATATATTGGCCTTCGACGTGACGCACCGGCTGGTGCTGTCGATCGCCATTCCGATGACGCTCGGCTTCATGACGACGCCGCTGCTCGGCATCACCAATACTGCCGTCGTTGGCCACATGGGCGATCCGGAAGCGCTGGCGGGGCTCGCCATCGGTGCCATGCTGTTCGACCTCATCATGGGCAGCTTCAACTTCCTGCGGGCGTCCACGACCGGATTGACGGCGCAAGCACTCGGGCGGCGTGATCAACACGAGCAGCAGGCCGTCTTCTGGCGAGCGATGGTCTCCGCACTCGGCTCCGGTCTGGTGCTTCTGGTGCTGTCGCCGCTGCTGATTGTTGTCGGGCTGAAGCTGATGGGGGCGGAAGGCCGTATTGCCGAGGCAACCAGCACCTATTTCTCGATCCGCATCCTCGCAGCCCCGGCAGCCCTTGCCAATTACGCGTTGCTCGGCTTCGTGCTTGGCCGCGGACAAGGCCGGACGGGACTGCTGCTGCAGGCGGTGATCAACGGCATCAACATCCTGCTCTCCATCTATCTCGGGCTCTCGCTCGACTGGGGTGTTTCGGGTGTCGCCTGGGGCACGATGGCGGGCGAAACGGTGGGCGCGCTTGCCGGTCTCTTCATCGTGCTGCGCAGCTTCGATCGGGCACATCGGCCAAATCGGATGGAGATCTTTTCGCGCAGCAAGCTTGCCGAGCTTTTCGCGCTGAACCGCGATATCCTGATCCGCACCTTCGTGCTGATCGGCTCCTTTGCGATCATGACCCGCATCGGCACCAGCTTCGGGGCCATTACCCTTGCAGCCAATGCGGTGCTGATGAATTTCTTCCTCTTGTCTGGTTATTATCTCGACGGTCTTGCCAATGCCGCCGAACAGATCACCGGGCGGGCGATCGGCGCGCAATACCGGCCAGCCTTCGACCGCGGCTTGAGGCTCACGACGCTCTGGTCCTTCGGGCTTGCGGCAATCATTTCCGCCTTCTTCTATTTTGCCGGTCCTGCCCTTATCTCCGGACTGACGAGTTCGCCGGAAGTACAGGCAGCCGCCGAGACCTACCTGCCCTGGGCGGCGGTGACGGGACTGACAGGCGCACTCGCCTTCCTGATGGATGGCGTCTTCATCGGCGCGACATGGTCCGTCGACATGCGCAACCGCATGCTGATGTCCTTTGCGGGCTATCTTGCCATGCTTGCCGTCTTCGTGCCGCTCTTCGGCAATCACGGCCTGTGGCTGGCGATGAATGCCTTCCTGCTGTTTCGCGGTTTCTTCCTGGTCGTGCTGGTCAAGCCGCGCGCGGCTCAGACCTTTCGCGCTGCCCAGTAGTCGAGCCTGCTATCCCTGAGATCGCGGATCGAGGCGACCTTTTCGCGGTCGAGCAGCTTTGAGAGGCCGCGCACGACGGTGCCGGGCAGGCCCGGACCTTCATAAACCATGCAGGAATAGAGCTGCACGAGATCGGCCCCTGCCCTGACCTTTTCCAGCGCAGTCTCGGCCGAAGAGACGCCGCCGACGCCGATGATCGGCAGAGCAGGACCGACGCGCTTGCGCATCCTGGCGAGTACAGCCGTCGATTTTTCGAACAGCGGCGCGCCGGAAAGGCCACCGGTCTCCTTCGCCTGGACCTGATCCTTCAGGCCGTCGCGCGAGAGCGTCGTGTTGGAAACGATGAGACCATCGAGTGCATGTGACAGCGCCTCTGCAGCAATGTCATCCATGCCTTCTTCTGTGAGATCGGGGGCGATCTTCAGGAAGACCGGGATTTTCCGTCCGGCCTTTTCCGCTTCCTCGTCACGCGCCGTCAAAACAGCCGACAGAAGGGCCGCGAGGCTTTCGCGCGCCTGCAGGTCGCGCAGGCCCGGCGTGTTGGGCGAGGATATATTGGCGGTGAAATAGCGGGCGACCGAATAGAAGCGGCGGATGCCGGCGACATAGTCGGCGATGCGGTCCTCGCTATCCTTGTTGGCGCCGATATTGACGCCGACGATACCGGCGCGACTGACCTGCTGAAGGCGGCGGAAAGCTGCATCATGGCCTTCATTATTGAAGCCGAGGCGGTTGATGACCGCATCGTCTTCCACCAGACGGAAGATGCGCGGGCGCGGATTGCCCGATTGCGGCTTCGGGGTGACGGTGCCGATTTCGGTAAAGCCGAAGCCGAGCTTCAAGAGCGCTTCCGGCACCTCGGCATTTTTGTCATAACCGGCTGCCATGCCGAGCGGATTGGGAAAATCGAGCCCGGCGACGGTCTGGCGCAGGCGCGGGTCCGGCGCGATACGGCAGGCGGGCACGACGCCTGACTTCAGCGCCGCAATCGACATGCCATGCGCGGTCTCCGGATCGAAGAGGAAGAGGCCGCGGCGGGCGATGCGCTTGAAGGGGTCGATCACGCTGAGAGCTCCGGAAAGATGTGAAGGCCGGCATTATCGAGCGGCAGGGCGGCCTCCCAGAGCACGGCCGAAAGCGACAGGTCGGCATAGAGATGCGGGAAGAGCGCGCCGCCGCGTGAGGGTTCGAAGACCAGCTTGTCGCCAAAACCGCTCCCATCGATCGCGACGAGGACGAGACCGGCCTGGCCGGCGAAATGCAGGGCCGCGGTCTGCCTGACCTGGTCCGCGGTCGAGAAATGGATGAAGCCATCCTTGATATCAATGCCGGCGCCATGAAAAATGCCGGTTTGTCTGGCCTCCTTCCAGAGTGCCTCCGGCACGATCTTGTAAAGGGTCGGTGTCGCGGTCATGATGATCCCGTTGGCTGGCCTTGTTAATGAGGGCTTTGCCCCAAAGAGACGGCGATGTCCACGCCTGCGGGCGCAAAAACGGACGGGTATCACGCTTTGCGGAGGATGAGACGATGAAGGCATTTGCAGTACTGCTTGCCGCCGGTCTTCTGCCATGTGCGGCACTGGCGGCCGAGCCGGATACCGCCCGCTTCCAGCTCGAACGCAGCGGCGACCATTTCGTGCGCCTCGACAGGCAAACAGGGGCGATGTCGCTCTGCGCCGAGAAGGATGGTGCCCTGGTCTGCCGCATGGCCGCCGATGAACGGGCGGCTTACGAGGACGAACTCGACCGGCTCGCCGATCGCGTAAGCGCGCTGGAAAAGAATTCAGGCGCCCGGCCCGCCTTGCCGACGGATGCGGAGGTCGACCGATCGATCGGCATCATGGAGCGGATGATGCGCAGTTTCATGGGTATAGTTCGGGAATTCCGGGCGGAAGACGAGGCCAATCCTCTTCCGCAGCGGAGTTGATCTGGTTATATTCATATAAGTGGAGAGTCATGTTCGCGCGGGGGAGCCGGACAGGGCTGACGGGATCGAGCTCTTGGGAGGGAGTTTTCGATGCAGGAACAGACCATCATCATCGCTGACGATCACCCGCTTTTCCGCGACGCGTTGCGGCAGGCGGTGACCGGGATGGACGGACACCAGGCAATCGTCGAAGCCGGAGATTTCTCCGCGGCAAGAACTGCTGCGGGCGAGCACCCAGATGCAGACCTGATGTTGCTCGATCTTGCCATGCCTGGAGTCAGCGGTTTTTCCGGCCTGATGGCGTTGCGCTCCGAATTCATCAGCCTGCCGATCGTCATCATATCCGCGACCGACGACACCACGACAATCCGCCGGGCGCTGGAACTTGGCGCTTCCGGCTTCATTTCGAAATCTTCAGGCATCGAGGATATCCGCCGCGGCATCCTGACAGTGCTCGCGGGCGACATTGCGACGCCCGAGAGCTATCGCGACGGACAGGAACAGGACCCCGATGTCGCCGACCTCATCCATCGCCTGCACACGCTGACGCCGCAGCAGAGCCGGGTGCTGACCATGCTCGGCGAAGGACTCCTGAACAAGCAGATCGCCTACGAGCTCGGTGTTTCCGAAGCGACGATCAAGGCACATGTCTCGGCAATCCTCCTGAAGCTCAATGTCGACAGCCGCACGCAGGCGGTCATCCAGCTCGGCAAGATCAACATGGCCATGGTCGCCTAAAGCGTGTCGCGATCTTCGGACTCGCTTGCCACGCTTCAGGCTTTTGTTTTCGCATGTTCGTTATCGCAAAACCGCTGCGCACTTTTGCGCGACATGCTTTAGCCTGCGACAGACGAGACAGGATTTTATTCCTCATTTTCGCTTTACTCGGAGAAATGCCTCGGTTAATCTGCCGGCGATAGAAAGCGGCCGGATGGACCGCGGAACCGGACGCATATGCTGTCACATGACCAGATCTGGGGAGCGATCGACAGGCTTGCCGAACGGCATGACCTGACGCCGTCTGGTCTTGCGCGGCGAGCGGGTCTCGATCCGACCTCCTTCAACAAATCCAAGCGGCTATCGGCAGACGGGCGCCTGCGCTGGCCTTCGACGGAATCCATCGCCAAGGTGCTGGAGGCGACGGGGGCGAGCATGGAGCAGTTCCTCGGCTTCATGCGGCCGGCGGGGGCTGCGGCCGCCAGCCTGCCGGAGGGGATTTTTGCCTCACAAGGAAACTCAATTCCGCTGCTCGGCTTTGCACAGGCAGGCGCCGGCGGCTTTTTCGACGATGGCGGCTTTCCTGCCGGCCAGGGCTGGGATGTTGTGGAATTCCCGACTGGCCCTTCGCAGAAGGCCGGCGTCTATGCACTCGAGATACAGGGCGAAAGCATGATGCCGCTCTACCGCGACGGCGATGTGCTGATCGTGGAGCCCGGTGCGCAAGTGCGCCGCAACGACCGTGTCGTCGTCAAGACACGCGAGGGCGAGGTCATGGCCAAGGTGCTTCTGCGGCAGAGCCCGCGCTCCATCGAACTTTTGTCGCTCAATCCCGAGCATCCCAACCGGACGATCGAGCTTTCCGACGTCGAATGGATTGCCCGTATCATCTGGGCCAGCCAATAGGAAAATAATCATGCGCCCTGCAGCCTTGATCACAGGTATCGCGGGGATGGCGGTCATGGTCGGCCTGCTCTTGGCCGGGCAAGCACGGCTCAACGGCGGCGGGGGGCTGGCATCTGACGCCGATGCCGGAAATGTCGCCGCGGCGCTGCCCGATGCGACCGCCGATGTGGCAAAGCCGCCTGCATCGCTCACGGATGAAGATGCCGAATTGAGCACCCGGGCAACGGAGCCTGCGCCAACCGAGCCGGCAGCGGGTCCATCCGAAACCCCAGCAAGTGCTTCTTCCGAGAATGCGCCAGCGGGGGCGCCCGCGCAAAGCGCTCCGGCGCCGACGGAGACGCCATCACCTATCCCTGCCGGAAAGGACAGCGTAGAACTGCTGCGACCGACGGTGGAGAGCGCCGGTATTCTCTCCTTCGGTAAACGCAGGCTGCAGATTGCCAATATCATCGAGACGCCCGCCGACAAGAGCTGCGGCTCGGACGGAAAGCAGTGGCCGTGCGGCATGATGGCGAAGACGGCGCTGCGGCTTTACCTACGCAACCGCACGATCGATTGCGACCTGCCTTCCGATGCATGGGAGGACATGGCAACTGCTGCCTGCCGGCTGGGGCAGCAGGATATCGGCACATGGCTGGTTGAAAGCGGCTGGGTGGATGCGCAGCCGGGTTCACCGCTTGCTGCTGCCGGCGAAAAGGCAAAACAGGCAAAACAGGGCATTCACGGCGAAGATCCGCGCCGCAGGCCGGCGGCCGCAGTCCGGCCCGAAACGGCCGCTCCCTTGTAATAGAGACCGCCAATTCCTAATCTCCGCTCATCGAAGAGGGAATCAGACATGAACAAGCCGCTTTCCGCCCATGACGCGCTGATCTATGTGATGGTGATGGCATCCGCCGTCGACAGCACCATGAACGACCGGGAAATGGAGAGAATTGGTCAGCTCATAGGCTTCCTGCCGGTTTTCCGCGATTTCGACGACGACAATCTGATTTCCATCGCCCGCGATTGCGCCTCGCTGCTCGCCGGCCCTGAAGGGCTGGATGTGGTACTTGAAACCGTTCGCGATACACTGCCTGCCCGTCTCTATGACACGGCCTATGCACTGGCAGTTGAAGTCGCCTCGGCCGACCTTTCCGTCAAGGCAGAAGAACTGCGGCTGCTCAGCCTGCTGCGCGACCGTCTCGGTCTCGACAAGCTGACCTGTGCCGCCATCGAGCGCAGCGCGATCGCCCGCTTCCGCAAGGGCTAAAGCTTTCGGCTTTTTTAACGCAATTCCGGACGCTGAACCGCTGCACAGTTTTGCTGGAATTGCTCTAATACAGCCCGTAAGGGAAATAACGCAGATAGATTTCCTGCAGGCGGCCATTGCGCGAGAGCGTTGCGAGCGCATGGTCGATTGCTGCCGTCAACACGCTATCGTTCTGGCGCAGCATGATCGTCATTCCCTCGCCCAGGAAATGCTCGGACATATAGGGACCGTCGAACAGGGCGCAGCATTTGTCCGAAGCTGACGAAGCAACCCAGAAGGAAAGCTGCAGTGCATCGGCAAAGGCAGCATCGATCTTGCGCTCCTTCAAGGCCGTCAGCAGCGCTTCCTTGTTGTCGAAGGGCTGAGCCTTGATGGCGGGGAAGAAGGCAGCGAGCATCGCCTCATGCACTGTGCCCTTGACGACGCCGACGGAATGGCCGGCGAGGCCGGCAGCCGTCGTTCCGGTCACGGAGGCGCCTATGTTGCGGACGAAGCGGGCCGGCAGCATCAGATAAGGGCGGGAGAAGAGGAACTCGCGGCGCAGCTCGGGCGTGACGGCAAGGCCGGCAATGACGGCGTCACCCTGCAAACCGGCGAGCGCCTTCTGCAGGTCGGCAAAGGGCAGCGCCTGGATCTGGCACTTGTCGGCGATCTCCAGCTCGGTGCAGATCTCGCGCGCGAGATCGATGTTGAAGCCGGCGAGCTTGCCGTTCTGGTCGGTGAAATTGAAAGGCGGGAAGTCCACCGAGGTCAGGAAACGCAGGCGCACGAGCGAGGAAAGGTCAGGCTTTGCCAACCGTTCGCGGGAATCGAAGAGCAGAGGCACGGACAGGCCCGGTTGCTGCGCAAAAGCGGAAAAAACCGACAGCAGCGCAACCGAAAAAAGGCAGAGGATGAAAATTCCTACGCGGGCCATAAACGCCGGTTTAGATTGCACCATTATGACCTGCCTAGAGATTACATGCGGGTTTGCCGCTCCCCCGAGCTGTAACAGAATCATCCCGTGTGGGGAATATGGCCGAGCCGTTCCGCCAGCTGCCAGAGGCGCAAACAGAAGGACTGTTCTGCCTTCAAAGCTGACTTTTCAACAGCGCCATCCAACACAGATCACTCCGGCATTCTGCGGAGCGGTTTTGCGATCTCTGCGACGAGAGCGGCCCGCCCCCCTGAAATTAACAGCAATCGCATGCCCTCGTTAGCGCGGAATTAAGCAATATCCGGTCTTATTTGGCGCGACGACACCGACCTCACCGGCCGACCGCATGATGCGCATGTCGAACCTCTCAAGGTATCTCCCGCCACCGAAATACCGAAGAATTGTTCTGCAACAAATGATTTCAAAAGCGCCGGGTTCGCAACACACCCGGCCAATCGGGTGACATTCCATGCTGAAACATCTGAAAATCCGTACAAAAGTCATATCGGTCGTGGCGCTCCTGGGGCTGATCACCATGGCCGGACTGGTCTATGTCATGTCGGAGTTCCGCCAAGCGGACGCGACCTACAGCGCCTTCATCGATCATGAGGCGCTGGCCTCGATGCAGAGCGCTCGCGCGAGCGCATCGGTCGTCGCCTCGGTGCTGCAAGTGAGCCTGCTTGCCGACATGAAGCCCGATACGCCGGCATTCCAGACGGCACTCGCCACTCCGAGCAAGCTGCCGCAGGCACGCGACCGCATGAAGCAGGCGCTGGAGCTTGTGCCCAGCCGCAAGGCCGCGATCGATGAAATCCAGGCTGGTATCGATGAAATCGAAACGCTGGCGAACAAGATCATCGAACAGAGCAAGGCCAAGGACAGCGCTGGCGCCCTGGCGAATGTCGCTCTGATCAACGCCAAGCTCAACGCATTGACGCCGAAGATGATCGCCAACAACGATGCGATGATGACGATGCTCAATGACGGCGGCGACGCGCTTTCGGCTTCCGTCAATGAGCGGATCTTCTTCTGCTTCATTCTGATCGGCATTGCGGTTCTGGCTGCTGTCGGCATCAGCGTGGCCGTGGCGCAAATCGGCATCGCCGGCCCCATGATGCAGTTGCGCCTGCGCATGACGCGGCTTGCCGAAGGCGATACCGCGAGCGAGATCAGCGGGCTCGACCGCGGCGACGAAGTCGGTCAGATGGCCAAGGCCGTCTCGATCTTCCGCGACAACGCGATCGAACGCGCCCGGATCGAGGCACGCGCCGAAGCCGACCGCAGCCTCGGCGACAACGAACGCCGGGAACGCGAAGCGCAGAAAGCTGCGGAAGCCGCCGATCTCGAGCGCGCGGTCAATGCGCTCGGAGACGGCCTGCGCCGACTCTCTGCCGGCGATGTCGCATCGCATATCGAAACGCCTTTCGTCGCGCATCTCGACGCGCTGCGCCGGGACTTCAACAATTCGATCGAGAAGCTCAACGAGACCCTGCACACGGTCGGCTCCAATGCCCGCGCGATCAGCGCCGGCGCCAACGAGATCCGGTCGTCTGCCGACGAGCTCTCGAAGCGCACTGAACAGCAAGCCGCCTCCGTCGAAGAAACGGCGGCAGCGCTCGAAGAGATCACCACGACGGTAAGAGACGCGGCAAAGCGGGCCGAAGAGGCAAGCCAGCTCGTGGCCCGCACCCGCCTCGGTGCCGAAAAATCCGGCGACGTCGTCCGCAAGGCGGTCGCTGCCATGCAGCAGATCGAGCAGTCCTCCGTCGAGATCGGCAATATCATCGGCGTCATCGACGATATCGCCTTCCAGACGAACCTGCTGGCGCTCAACGCCGGTGTTGAAGCAGCGCGCGCCGGTGAAGCCGGCAAGGGCTTTGCGGTCGTCGCACAAGAGGTGCGTGAACTCGCGCAGCGTTCGGCAAACGCCGCCAAGGAAATCAAGGCGCTGATCACAACATCGGGTACGCATGTGCAGACCGGCGTCAGCCTTGTCGGCGAAACGGGCAAGGCGCTCGACGCAATCGTCCACGAGGTGCAGGAAATCAACCAGCACGTCCACGCGATTGCAGAAGCAGCCCGCGAGCAATCGACCGGCCTGCAGGAGATCAACACAGCCGTCAACACCATGGACCAGGGCACGCAGCAGAATGCCGCCATGGTCGAGGAATCCACTGCAGCCAGCCATGGCCTTGCCACGGAAGCGGCGGCACTCAACAATCTGCTCGGCCAGTTCCGCCTGACGGGCACCGGCGGCTTCGTTGCAAGCGCGCCGATCCCGACGGCGCCGGCCGCGCCACGCGCCGCCACACGCCCAGCCGCCAGAACGCCGGTCCGCGTTGCCGAAAGCACGACACGCCCGAAGGCTTCGCCTGCCCGCGCGCTCGGCCAGAAGCTCGCCAGCGCCTTCGGCGTGAGCAATGCCGCCGCCCCGTCCAGCAGCCAGGAAGCCGACTGGACGGAGTTCTGAGCAAGCGATAGATTGAATGAGGATGGGCGGCTTCGGCCGCCCATTTTCGTTTCAGGTCTCTGTTCAGACCCGTGGACGCCAGCCGACTTCGACAAGAATGTTACCAGGCGCGGTGCAATAGAAGAGCCAGCCGCCGCGAATGGCGGCAGGCGGCCCTGAGACAGCGGCGCCGTCCGCTGCCAGGCGGCCATGAAGCCCATCGACATCCGACCTTTCAGCAAAAATAAAGCCGATATGATAGGTTTGTCGCTGCAGCTCGACCTGATCGGCACCGCCGAATTTTGGCAACGGGCGACTGAGAACGACCTCCGTGCCCTGGTCGTCGTCGAGGATCGCCCGGCCGATCCGTTCGTTCATCTCCCGCAATTCGAGAGCGAAATACCGCAGGAAGAAATCCGCCGTAGCGGCAATATCGGGCACGTAGAAATCAAGATGGTTCAAACGCATGACTGTCTCCTTTGAGAATAAAATCCCGGAGGAGTGCGTCTTTTAACGCTCCGCATGCCGCCGGGACCCCGCATTCGCATGCGGGCCACGTCGCGGGTTCTCGTGTGAAACACGGAGCAGAGCTTCCCATGGTGGGAGGGGACCGGGCTTACCTTATCCGGTCCTGCCTTTTTCGACATTGCCGCTCTAGCAGATCGACCCAATAGCGGCAACATCACCGGCCGAGTCACTTTCGCCAGGCAGTAGGCTGTTGGTCGCAAAGCTCTTCTCGAAGGGTTGAAGACACCGGTGCCGTTTGTGTCGTGAGCTTTCGGCGATTTGAGGTAGAATGGCGCCGTGCTGCGGAAAGAAAGGCATCCAACATGAAACTGATCGCACTTGGCCTGATCAGCGCGCTGGCGCTCGCCGGCTGCACCACTGTCGAGTATAACGGTCCCGGCCTCGAACCCATTCCCGGCAGCATCACCTATAGCGGTCAGCCGCGTTCGAAGCTTACCAAGTCGCCAATCGGCTCGACCTTCCCGCACGATTTCATCGACCAGTACGGCCGGCAGGTCGAGGAAACCTATATCATTCGCCCGGATCGCTCGCTTGCGATCGCGCATCGTCGATATCGGCCAATCACAATTTTCGGAAGAGATTGAGGAGGGAAGCTGGAGCGGGTGAAGGGAATCGAACCCTCGTATTCAGCTTGGGAAGCTGCTGCTCTACCATTGAGCTACACCCGCGAACCGCTTGAGACTTCCAACAGATGGCCGCCGCTGTCAAGTCGCGGCGTCACCGCATATCAGATGCGGAAATGCTTCGAGAGCTTCAGGCCCTGGGCCTGATAGTTGGAGCCAAGACCCGAGCCGTAGAGGCTCGAGGGCTGTTCCTGCATGTGTTCGTAGATCAGGCGGCCGACGATCTGGCCGTCTTCGAGGATGAAGGGCACTTCGTGGCTGCGCACTTCGAGCACCGCGCGGCTGCCGCGACCGCCTGCCGGAGCATGGCCGAAACCGGGGTCGAAGAAGCCGGCATAGTGGACGCGGAATTCGCCGACGAGTGGGTCGAAGGGCGTCATTTCCGCCGCGTAGTGCGGGGGAACGTGTACGGCCTCGCGCGAGACCAGGATATAGAACTCGTCAGGATCGAGGATCAGTTCGTTGCGGCCGCGGCTGTAGAGCGGCTCCCAGAAATCGTAGATATCGTGCTGGGCCTTCTTGTCGACATCGACGACGGCGGTGTGATGTTTGCCGCGGTAGCCGATCAGGCCGTCTTTGTCGCCCGTCAGGTCGATCGACAACGCGATGCCGCCGCCGGAAATGTTCGGCTGCTTGGCTGCGACCAGCGTTTCCGTCTCGTGCAGTTTCAGAAGATCCGGCTCACCGAGTACCGATTGGCCGACGCGGAAACGGATCTGCGACAGGCGCGAGCCGCGGCGCACGACGATCGGGAAGGTGCGCGGGCTGATTTCGAGATAGAGCGGCCCGGAATAGCCTGATGGGATCTTGTCGAATTCCTGCGCGTAATCGGTGATGACACGCGTGAAGATATCAAGGCGACCGGTCGAGCTCTTCGGATTGGCCGAAGCCGACATATTGGCCGGCAGATCGAGATGCTCCATCAGCGGCACGATATAGACACAGCCGGTTTCCAATACCGCGCCTTCGCCGAGGTCGATGACGTGCAGGCTCAGCCGATCGAGCTTGTCGGAAACGAGATGGGATGGGCCAGGCATGAAGCTGGCGCGCACCCGGAAAGCCTTGGCGCCCAGCCGCAGATCCAGGCTTGCCGGCTGGATCTGGTCGCGGTCCAGCTCGCGTTCGCTTTGAAGACGCCCGGTTTCAAACAGCGCGGCAATTGCGCGGTCAGCCAAAATTCCAGTTTCGCGAGCCATCATGCTCCATCCATATACTCGCGGAGACAAAACCAAAGTCGGGGAATTGACGCAAGCTTAGAACGGCAGTATTGCAAATTTATCCCGTGGTGATTTGGCCGGTCGGCTTGCAGCCACGTTAAACAAGTGGCTAAAAAGACCGGGTTGAAAACCGGTCTGCATTTGCGGCCGGTTTTTTTGTTGTTTGAAAGTGGTGATGGCATGAGCAAGACCTGGCGCCCAGCAACCCAACTCGTCCACGGCGGAACGCTCCGTTCGCAGTATGGCGAGACTTCAGAGGCAATCTATCTCACGCAGGGTTTCGTCTACGATACGTCCGAAGCAGCCGAAGCGCGCTTCAAGGGCGAGACGGACGGTTTCATCTATGCGCGATACGGCAGCCCCACCAATGACATGTTCGAAAAGCGCATGTGCATGCTGGAAGGCGCTGAAGACGCCCGCGCCACCGCTTCCGGCATGGCCGCTGTTACTGCTGCCATCCTCTGCCAGCTGAAGGCCGGCGATCATATCGTTGCTGCGCGCGCCCTCTTCGGCTCCTGCCGCTGGGTAGTTGAGACGCTTGCGCCGAAATACGGGATCGACTGCACGCTGATCGACGGTCGCGACCTCGAAAACTGGGAAAAGGCTATTACCCCAAAGACCAAGGTCTTCTTCCTGGAAAGCCCGACCAATCCGACGCTGGAAGTTGTCGACATCGCAGGTGTCGCCAAGCTCGCCAACCAGATCGGCGCAAAGGTCGTGGTCGACAACGTGTTTGCAACGCCGCTCTTCCAGAAGCCGCTGGAGCTCGGCGCCCATATCGTCGTCTATTCCGCGACCAAGCACATCGACGGCCAGGGCCGCTGCCTCGGCGGCGTCGTTCTCTCCGACAAGGAATGGATCGACGAGAACCTGCACGACTATTTCCGCCATACCGGCCCGGCCATGTCGCCGTTCAATGCGTGGACACTGCTGAAGGGCATCGAGACGCTGCCGCTCCGCGTCAAGCAGCAGACCCAGAATGCGGCTGATATCGCCGACTTCCTCGCTGATCAGGGCAAGGTCGCCAAGGTCATCTATCCCGGCCGCAAGGACCATCCACAGGCCGATATTATCGCCAAGCAGATGTCGGGCGGCTCGACACTCGTCTGCTTCGAGCTGAAGGGTGGCAAGGAAGCTGCCTTCGCGCTGCAGAACGCGCTTGATATCGTCAAGATCTCCAACAATCTCGGGGACTCCAAGAGCCTGATCACGCATCCGGCCACGACCACGCACAAGAACCTGACGGACGAGGCTCGCGCCGAACTCGGCATCTCGCCGGGCACGGTACGCCTCTCGGCCGGTATCGAGGACACGGACGATCTCATCGAAGATTTCGCCCGCGCGCTGGCCAAGGTTTCGGCCTGACATCAAGGCACGGCCGCCGGCAAACGCCGCGGCCGTCGCATTTGCCTTGAAATTAACACTGAGAGTTAGGCTTAATGAACGAAAGGCGGCCCAACTGAAGGTAGTGAGGCCGCGATCACTGTACCGTTTCTTGACGGAAGAGGCCTCGTATAAGATACGGGTAACGTATCCTGACTAAGGTGTAAGGCATGTACCGCGCCCTCACACGAGATATCGAAGTCGTTGTCGAGCCGTTTTATCTGGAGGAGCAATCCGATCCGGAAGACGATCGCTATGTCTGGGGTTATCGTGTGGTGATCAGCAACAACTCCGATATCGCCGTCCGTCTCGTCAACCGCTACTGGAACATTACCGACCAGAACGGGCAGATCGACGAGGTCAGCGGCCCCGGCGTCGTCGGCGAGCAGCCGCGGTTGCAGCCGGGCGATACCTATGAATATTCCTCCGGCTGCCCGCTGGATACGCCATCCGGCCTGATGTTTGGCCACTACCAGATGGAGACGGACGAAGGCGAGATGTTCGATGTCGACATACCCGCCTTCTCGCTCGATTCACCCGGCCTGCTCAGGGTGCTGAACTAAAGCGTAGCCTCGCTATTTGCGACGATGCGTCAATCTTGAGCCTTCAGTCGTCAATCTCTGTTAAAGTTCAAACGGATCCGAGGCGGTCTGAGCATCCGGTTTTGCATCGAATGGATCCTTTGACTGTGGCGGTTTCGGCTGTTTGGCCAGGACAGCGTCAACGGCCTTCTGACAGGCGATCATCTCATCAATAGCCTTGACGGAGTTTTTCAGACTAAGGGCGACTATTCGCTTGCCGTTAAAATCGGCGCGAAAACCCAACTTGACGGCAAACTCGCTAACCAAGTTAGTATCTTTAAAATCAATGCGTAGTCCCTTTTCACCGTTAAAGACCACAGCGCTTGCATCGACAGTCCATTTGGAGCGGTCCAGATAGAGCTCGATCGGGTATTGCTTGCCTTCCTCCAACGATTTCCAATTGTCATTGACCATCAGAATATAAAAGGGATGGTCCTTATCGAGGAAATTGAAGCCAAGACGGAAAAGTGTACGATCCTCAAAGGCCGTCGCAACAAAGCAGGCGCTGCCCAAAGTCAGGTCGGCAGCCACCGTCCAGCCGCCGACTTCTTTCCATAGCATTGTCTCGTCACTGGCGAAGCTCGTTTGCGGCACCGCAGCTATCAGCGCGAGAAGCAAACACAACAGCTTCATTGGCACCCATCCCGTTTTCATAGCCCAACCAATGAAACGCATAGGCACACAGTGACTACCAAAAGTCGAGTCACTGTGCTGCACCATCGCCTGTTTATTGCTTCTCGTCGCTTCCAGTCAGGAAGACTAGATAAGCTGAGGCGTCAGTTCCTGCACCGGGAAGCGATAGGTCGTCGAGCAGAATTCGCAGGTCACCGCGATCTCGCCGTTTTCCTGGCTCGCCTCGATTTCCTCCGCGCTGAAACCCTTCAGCACGCCGCCGATCTTTTCGCGCGAACAGCTGCAACGATCGAAGACCGCCCGCGGATCGTAGACACGCACGCCGCGTTCGTGGAAGAGTCGGAAGAGCAGGCGTTCCGTGCCGACCTGCGGATCGGTCAGTTCGTCGGCATCGACCGTTTCAACGAGCGAGCGGGCTTCCGTCCAGGCATCATCCTCAACATGGGCGCGCGTAGCCGTGTCGCCATCGCCGCCATGAAGATCGGGCTGGCGCATACGCTCCGGCGCTTCCGGCAGGAACTGGGCGACGAGGCCCCCTGCCCGCCAGCGGTGACGCGGCTTACCGTTTTCGTCGCGGTCGAAGAGTTCGGCAGCGGCAAGGCGCACACGTGTCGGGATCTGTTCCGACTGGCGGAAATAGACACCGGCAATGTCTTCCAGCGAGGTACCGTCAAGCGCGACGATGCCCTGATAGGGCTGGCTGAACTTGCCCTGGTCGATGGTGAAGGCGAGCACGCCCTTGCCGAGCAGCTGTTCCGGCTCCGTTTCGCCTGCCGCAATCGCCTTGTCGAGCAAGGCCTGATCGAAGCGGGCGTAGGCCCGGACATTTTCCGGCGTCGAGAAATCGGCGACCAGTAGATCGACGGGACCGTCGCTTTTGGTCTGGACCGTGAATTTGCCCTCGAACTTCAGCGAGGTGCCGAGCAGCACCGTGAGCACCACCACTTCCGCCAGAAGGCGGGCGACGGGCATGGGATAGTGATGGCGCTCGAGGATCGAATCCAGCATCGGGCCGAGCTGGACGGCGCGACCGCGCACATCCAGCCCTTCCACCTGGAAGGGGACGACATGATCATCGCCGGCGAAATCGAACTCGCCGAGGGCGGCGGCAGCTTCTGCCATGGCTTTCACTCCTGTTCTGTCAGAGCAGCCGGCTAGCGCACCGGCTGCTTGCGCAGCCGCGAGTTTTGGACTCGCGACATCCGATTATGGTTCAGATCGCGCCCAGGCACCAAGCAAGAATCGACTTCTGCGCATGAAGACGGTTTTCCGCCTCATCGAAGACTACGGACTGCGGGCCATCGATCACCTCATCCGTCACCTCCTCGCCGCGGTGGGCGGGAAGGCAATGCATGAACAATGCATCTTTGCCGGCCTGCGCCATCAAATGCGCGTTGACCTGATAAGGCTGGAAGACATTGTGACCACGGGCCCGATGTTCCTGATTCATGGAGACCCAGGTATCGGTCACCACACAATCGACGCCGGCGACCGCACGGTCAGCATCATGGTAAAGCATGATTTCGGCGCCCTCATTGCGGGCCCAGTTCAGATAGTGATCCTTCGGCTCGGAACCAAGGGGTACCGCCATGTTCATGCGGTAGCCGAAACGGGCGGCCCCTTCCACGAGGGAATGCAACACGTTGTTGCCGTCGCCGGTCCAGGCGATCGTCTTGCCCTTGATCGGGCCGCGATGCTCTTCGAAGGTCATGATATCAGCCATGATCTGGCAGGGATGGGTGTCATCCGTCAGCGCGTTGATGACGGGCACCGTGGCATGCTCGGCTAGCTCCAGCATCCGGCTGTGCTCGGTCGTACGGATCATGATGGCATCGACATAGCGCGACAGGACCTTGGCCGTGTCGCCGATGGTCTCGGCGCGGCCGAGCTGCATTTCGGTACCCGACAGGAACAGCGTCTCGCCGCCGAGCTGGCGCATGCCGACGTCGAAGGAGACGCGGGTGCGGGTCGACGGTTTCTCGAAGATCATGGCCAGCATCTTGCCGGCGAGCGGCTTGTCGGCGGAACCAGCCTTGAATGCCTGCTTTCGCACCTTGGCATCGTCCATGATGGTTCTGAGGTCGGAAGCGGTGACTGCGGAGAGATCGAGAAAGTGTTTGGGGGAAGCCATTGTTCGTTACCTGCTACGCCCGCCAGCGGGCGGGGCAATATCCTATCAAGCGGTCTTCTTGACCTTGGCGGCACGGATGCTTTCGGCAGCGCGTTCAAGACGGGAAAGACCCTCGCGCGCCTCCTCGGCGGTTACGACCAGCGGCGGCAGCAGGCGGATGACATTGTCGCCTGCCGGTATTGCCAGAAGGTGTGCTGCGCGGATTTCCTTCAGCAGCTCTGCCGAGGGGATGGCAGCCTTGACGCCGAGCAGCAGACCTTCGCCCCTGATATCTTCGATCACATCGGGATAGCGATCCTTGAGCGAGGCAAGGCCCTGACGGAAGACGAGGGTGACATCGCGCACGTGCTGCAGGAAGCCCTCGGCAAGGATGACATCGAGAACCGCGTTACCGACGGCCATGGCCAGCGGATTGCCGCCATAGGTGGAACCATGCGTGCCGGCCTTCATGCCGGAGGCTGCTTCTGCAGTCGCGAGGCAGGCGCCGAGCGGGAAGCCGCCGCCGATGCCCTTCGCAACAGCCATGATATCGGGCGTGACACCCGACCATTCATGGGCGAAGAGCTTGCCGGTGCGGCCGACGCCGGTCTGAACTTCATCGAGAATGAGGAGCAGGCCATGCTCATCGCAGAGCTGGCGGAGCGCCTTCATGAATTCAGGTGTCACCGGGCGCACGCCACCCTCACCCTGCACGGGTTCGATGAGGATGCCGGCCGTCTTGTCGGTAATCGCCGCGCGTACCGCCTCGATATCGCCGAAAGGAACCTGGTCGAAACCGGGGGTCTTGGGGCCGAAACCTTCGAGATATTTTTCCTGGCCGCCGGCAGCGATCGTCGCCAGCGTGCGGCCGTGGAAGGCGCCTTCGAAGGTGATGATATGGAAACGCTCGGGATGACCCTTGGAGAACTGGTAGCGGCGCGCTGTCTTGATGGCGCATTCGAGCGCCTCGGCACCGGAATTGGTGAAGAACACCTTGTCGGCGAAGGTGGCCTCGGTCAGGCGGTTGGCAAGCTTTTCCTGGCCGGGGATCTCATAGACGTTGGAGAGGTGCCAGACCTTGTCAGCCTGATCCTTGAGAGCGGCCACGACATGCGGATTGCCGTGTCCGACGGAGGTGACGGCAACGCCCGCGCCAAAATCCAGATATCGCTCGCCGGTTTCGGTGATCAGCCAGACGCCTTCACCTCGCTCGAACCGCAGCGGGGCACGAGAATAGGTATCATAAAGCGGCGAGGCTTCAGCCATGGCGCGATCTCCTTCAATCAGGCTCTGAGGCAACGGACTCCGGCTAAGAAAACCCGGTCCGAAAAATTAAAAATGCCGCCTTTCGGCGGCCTGAAGCACTATTTACTTTTCGCACTGCAATGTCAACAAAACTGAGGATTTAGCGCATGCGTCAAGCCTGCAATCCGCATTACAGGTCTATCAACAGCTAATGTTGCAGAAATGACTCTCCCGGGAAGCAAGTTGGGGAAAACTACGAATTCGGATTCATCGGATTCCTGCGACTCTTGTCACAGAGTCAGGCTCACACTAGGTTAAAGTTCAATTACTAGACTGCATGCGGCGGAACTAGTCACCAAAATTGATCAGGCGTTTCTTGCTTCGGAGGCTTCCGAGGCAACGGTGAGGGATTCTGCCATCACCAACGCGAAAGGTGGAGACAGGGCATGAACTGGACAGACGAGCGTGTCGAAAAGCTCAAGAAGCTTTGGTCGGAGGGACTGAGTGCCAGCCAGATCGCTGCGCAACTTGGCGGAGTAAGTAGAAACGCTGTTATCGGCAAGGTTCACCGGCTCAGTCTTCCCGGTCGCGCCAAGGCCGGCGGCACCGCAACCACGGCGCGTGCGCCCAAGCGCAACACCTCTGCGCCCCGCGCCCCGAACTATGCATCTCGCATCGCCACCCGCACCGTGACGCGCCAGCAGGGCGCAACGATGCTGAAGGAAGAGATCGAGATCGAAACGGTCGAGGAAATGGAATACGTGCCGGCCAAAAACGTGGTCGTGCCTATTTCGCGTCGCCTCGGCCTGACGGAACTGACGGAGCGCACCTGCAAGTGGCCGGTCGGCGATCCGCTGAAGGACGATTTCTACTTCTGCGGCTGCGACTCCCCGGATTCATCGCCCTATTGCAACTACCACCAGCGTCTCGCCTATCAGCCGGTGAGCGAACGCCGCAAGGCTGTCCGGGTCGCCTGAGCAGCGATCTTGCAACAGACGCAATGTATCATCACCCCTCCTCGCCTGGCGCGGAGGGGTGATTTTTTAGCCGGCACAGGAACGCCGGAAAACGGCTCCTGACCGCGATCTGCGGAAGGCCGATCTCTGCCGGCATCCACCCTGCCTGACAATGCGAACTTATGTGGCCAAGACCATCGATGCGTTTCAGCCCCAGGGCTGGCATGGACCGGTGGTCATGGCGCTGTAGCGCGATTTTCTGATACAGATGCGGTATTCTGGTGGAGTAGCACGGCGCAAATAGTCGCTTGGGGGGTGCCAATGGAGATCGATCCAAAGCGGATGACAATGGGGTTCGTCGGGGCGGGCACGATTACCGAGGCTGTCGTCACCGGATTGGGCAAGACAGCGTTTCGCGACACACCCATCGCGCTGTCACCTCGTAACGCAGGCGTTGCCTCCCGCCTCGCGGCGGCAAACGGGAATGTGTCTATCGCTGTGGGCAACCAGGATGTTCTCGACCGCTCCGATCTCGTATTTTTGGCAGTGAGGCCGCAAATTGCCGAGGAGGTCATCCGCTCGCTCCGATTTCGGCCGGGCCACCATGTCATCAGCTTTGTCGCGGCTACGCCAATGGATCAACTGCTGGCGTGGATCGATCGGCCGGTTCGCCTGAGCCTGGCAATTCCACTTCCGTTCGTCGCCGATCTCCAGGGGGCGACTGCGATCTACCCGCCCGACGAGGTCTCCCACACACTCTTTTCGGCGCTCGGAACGGCGATCCAGGTTGAAGACAAGCAGGAGTTCGAACTTCTCGCGGTGGCGAGCTGCCTGATGGCCAGCTATTTCGGCATCCTGGACGCGACGTCGACCTGGCTGCAGAGCAAGGGGCTCTCGGGAGCGGCTGGCGACGCCTACCTCCGTCAACTGTTTTCCGGCCTCGCCCATGCTGCCCGTTCAAAACCTGTCGCGAGTTTCAATGAACTCATCGGCGAGCATTCGACCAAGGGCGGATTGAACGAACAGGTGCTCGAAGACTTTCGTGCGTTTGGCGGCACTGCGGCTCTGCAAAAGGCTCTTGATCGAATTCTTGTGCGCATTCGTCTGTAAAAAGCAGATCCTTTCGAGGTTCGCTTTCGGCGCCTGGTGTCGGCTTTCGTAAGGAGCTAGGGGGGCCAGATAGACAAACGGGCCGCCCGGCAAGCGAGCGACCCGTCTGGACCTCCGATCACTCGGACTAAGCTTAAGCTTCCATGGAATATCCCGCGCCGCGCACGGTGCGGATGACATCCTGCATGTTGGAGAAATTCAGCGCCTTGCGCAGGCGGCCGACATGGACGTCGACGGTGCGCTCGTCCACGTAGATATCATGGCCCCAGACGCCGTCGAGAAGCTGCGAGCGGGAGAAGACGCGGCCCGGCGAGGACATGAGGAATTCCAGCAGGCGGAATTCGGTCGGGCCGAGGCGAACTTCGCGGCTCTTGCGATGGACGCGGTGCGTTTCGCGATCGAGCTCGATATCACCACATTTCAGAACGGTGGAGAGCACCTCGGGACGGGCGCGTCGCAGCATCGCCTTGACGCGGGCGACGAGTTCCGGCGTGGAGAAGGGCTTGACGACATAGTCGTCCGCGCCGGTCGAAAGACCGCGAACGCGCTCGCTCTCTTCGCCGCGCGCCGTCAGCATGATGATCGGCAGGCGCTCGGTTTCCGGCCGCATGCGCAGCCGGCGGCAGAGCTCGATGCCGGAAACGCCCGGCAGCATCCAGTCAAGGATGAGCAGGTCCGGCGTGCGCTCCTGAAGCCGGATTTCGGCTTCGTCGCCACGAAGGATCGTATCCACCTCGAAACCTTCGGCTTCGAGGTTGTAGCGGAGAAGCACGCTCAGCGCCTCTTCATCTTCAACAACTGCAACTCTTGGGATCATGCGTGTCAGTCTCCTAATGCATGATCCTTAAACCGGGGGTGATTTAAGCAAGGGACCATGCAAGAACTCGGAATTGGCTGCGACCTGCGCGCCCCCGACGGGGCGCGCACGCAATCGGCAGGTCCGGATTACTCCGTGACCGCACCAACGGTATTGGAGCTGTCGTCCTTCGGACGCTCGCCTTCCGGCTGGGCGCCGGTTGCCATGTAGTAGATCGTCTCGGCGATGTTGGTCGCGTGGTCGCCGATGCGCTCGATGTTCTTGGCGCAGAAGAGAAGATGCGTGCAGCTCGTGATGTTGCGCGGATCTTCCATCATGTAGGTGAGGAGTTCGCGGAACAGCGAGGTGTACATCGCGTCGATCTCGTCGTCGCGCTCGCGGATGGACTTGGCCTTGTCGGCCGAGCGATTGGTGTAGACGTCGAGCACTTCCTTGAGCTGGACCAGCGCCAGTTCGGAGAGATGCTCGAGACCGCGGGCGAGCTTGCGCGGAACGCCGGTGCTCTGCACAGCGATGACGCGCTTGGCCGTGTTCTTGCCGAGATCGCCGACGCGCTCGAGGTCGGCGGCGATGCGGATCGAACCCATGATCTCGCGAAGGTCGGAGGCCATCGGCTGGCGGCGGGCGATCGTGACGATCGCCTTGTCGTTGATTTCGCGTTCAGCGTGATCGAGGATCACGTCGTCGGAAATGACCTTCTGAGCGAGTGCGGTGTCACCGTTGACCAGCGCGCGAACTGCGTCGGCGCCCATCTGTTCGGCAAGACCACCCATCTCGGAAATGCGCCGGGACAGGAACTTCAGATCGTCGTCATAGGCGGAAAAAATATGTGTCGATGCCATGGGGCTTTGTCCTCGAAAATCGGGAAGGCTTCACATTGCCAAAATCAGCCAAACCGGCCCATGATATAGTCCTGGGTGCGCGGATCGTCCGGATTGGTGAACATCTTGTCAGTATCGTTTTCCTCGACCAGGTTGCCGAGGTGGAACATGGCCGTACGCTGTGATACGCGCGCGGCCTGCTGCATGGAATGCGTCACAATGACGATCGTGTAGTTTTCACGCAGCTCGTGGATCAGCTCTTCGACCTTTGCAGTCGCGATCGGGTCGAGCGCCGAGCAGGGTTCGTCCATCAGGATGACTTCCGGGCTGACCGCAACGGCGCGTGCGATGCACAGACGCTGCTGCTGACCACCGGAAAGGCCGGTGCCGGATTCATGCACGCGGTCCTTGACCTCGTTCCAGAGGCCGGCGCGCTGCAGGCTGGTCTCGACGATCTGGTCGAGATCGGCCTTGGACTTTGCCAGACCGTGAATGCGCGGGCCGTAGGAGACGTTTTCATAGATCGTCTTCGGGAACGGGTTCGGCTTCTGGAATACCATGCCGACGCGGGCGCGGAGTTCGACGACGTCGATATCGGGATCGTAGATATCATCTGTGTCGAGCGTGATCTTGCCGGTGACGCGGCAGCCGTCGATCGTGTCGTTCATGCGGTTCAGCGAACGCAGGAAGGTGGACTTGCCGCAGCCCGAGGGGCCGATCAGCGCGGTCACGGTGTTTTCGCGGATGTTCAGATTGACATCGAAAAGCGCACGCTTCTCGCCGTAATAAACGGAGACATCCTGACCGATCATCTTATACGGGACGTTGCTCATTTTCTGGTCCAGCGCCTTCTCGACTGCGGCTTCCGTCAACATGTTCATGATCTTTACTCCGTTTACCAGCGGCGCTCAAAGCGACGACGCAAGAGGATAGCTCCGATGTTCATGACGATCAGGAACAGGAGCAGGACGATGATGGCACCCGAGGTTCTTTCCACGAATGCGCGCTCGGCTTCGTTGGCCCACATGTAGACCTGAACCGGAAGTGCCGTGGAGGGATCGAGCGGAGTGGCCGGCGCCTGGGCGACGAAGGCGACCATGCCGATCAGGAGCAGCGGCGCAGTTTCGCCGAGTGCGTGGGCAAGGCCGATGATCGTGCCGGTCAGGATGCCGGGCATTGCAAGCGGCAGCACATGGTGGAACACCATCTGCATCTTCGAGGCGCCAAGGCCGAGAGCTGCCGAGCGGATCGACGGCGGTACGGCGCGCAATGCCGCACGCGTCGCGATGATGATCGTCGGAAGCGTCATCAGGGTCAGCACCAGGCCGCCGACGAGCGATGCCGAACGCGGCAGGCCGGCGAAGTTGATGAAGACCGACAGGCCGAGCAGACCGTAGACGATCGACGGAACGGCGGCGAGGTTGTTGATGTTGACCTCGATCAGATCCGTCAGCTTGTTCTTCGGCGCGAATTCCTCGAGGTAGATCGAGGCTGCGACGCCGATCGGCAGCGAAAGGGCAAGCACGATGAGCATCAGGTAGAGCGAGCCGATGAGGGCGACGCCGAGACCTGCGGCTTCCGGACGGCTGGAATTGCCGTTGACGAAGAGGCCGGTGTTGAACGTCTTGTGGAGAGCACCGCTCGCCTTCAGCTCGTTCATCCAGGCAACCTGCTTGTCGTTGACCTTGCGGTTCTTCTCATCGACCGAAAGATTGATCTGGCCTTTGTTGGCGCTGTCGATATTGGCATCTGCAAGCACCGTGACATTGACGGTCTTGCCGATGATCGACGGGTCGGCAACGACCATGTCGCGCAACTGGATCGGCGCGCCCTTGGACAGCATGGCGGATGCGTCGCGCACGTCAGGACGGCTCGATGCATTGATGCCGAGCTGCTTGACGATCGCGTCGCGCAGCAGAACCGGATAGTTGGCAGCAACCAGCACCGAGGGGTCGGTTGCACGCTTGTTGTCCGGGTCGAGCGTCTTCTCGGCGAACTCGATCGGCAGCGTGATCGACGTCTGCTGGAAGGCCGTATAGCCGTTGCTGATGACCGTCCAGAGCAGGATGAAGAGGAAGATGAGGCCGAACGCTATGGCTGCGATGCCATAGGCCTGGAACCGGCGCTCGGCGGCATAGCGGCGCTTGATGCCGATATCGCGACGCGCGGGCGCCTTGGAAACGGTGACGCCGGCGACGGGGGAAACAATATTCGTCATTCGTACTGCTCCCGGTATTTGCGCACGATGTAGAGCGCGTAAATGTTGAGGCAAAGCGTGATGCAGAACAGCGTGATGCCAAGTGCGAAGGCGACCAGCGTCTGCGGCGAGGTGAACTCAAGGTCGCCGGTCAACTGGTTGACGATCTTGACGGTCACGGTCGTCATCGGCTCGAAGGGATTGATCTGGATACGGGCGGCGACGCCGGCGGCCAGAACCACGATCATGGTTTCGCCAATGGCGCGGGAAGCCGTCATCAGCAGCGCGCCGACGATACCGGGAAGAGCTGCGGGCAGGACGACCTTCTTGATGGTTTCGGAGCGCGTGGCGCCGAGGCCGAGCGAACCGTCGCGCAGGGCACGCGGAACGGCGGTGATGATGTCATCCGACAGCGAGGAAACGTAAGGGATCAGCATGATGCCCATGACGATGCCGGCGGTGATGACGCTCTGTGCCTGGATGAAGTTCGTATAGTTACCGGTCAGGAGACCGCTGATCTGCGACGAGAAATCACGCAGAAACGGCCCGACGGTGACGAGCGCGAAGAAGCCGTAGACGATGGTCGGAATGCCGGCGAGCACTTCGAGAAGTGGCTTGGCGATCGAGCGGATCTTCGGAGAGGCGTATTCGGCCATATAGATGGCGGCAAAGAGGCCAACCGGCACTGCGACCAGCATGGCGACCAGGCCGATATAGAGCGTGCCGAGCAAGAGCGGGATAAGCCCGAACTGGCCGAAGGAGGAGCTGCCCGCACCGGCAAAGCGCGGATCCCAGACCGTTCCGAAGAAGAAGTCGACGAAGGGAACGACAGAGAAGAAACGGGCCGCTTCTGACAGCATCGAGAGAACGATGCCGATCGTCGTCAGAATGGCGGTGGAGGATGCAACGAGCAGCGCCCAGAGCATGACACGCTCGACACGATTGCGGGCGCGGAAGCGCGGAGCAACCGAGCGCAGCGCATAGAAGGCGCCTGCGACGGAAATGAGCAGAACGATCGCCGTCATGATGGTGCGGCTCGTCATGCTCTCAGAGTTCAGGGTCTTTGCGGCATCGATCATGTAAGGCTGCGGCTCGCCGGCGAGCGGCACACCCTTTTCACTGAGCTTTGCCTGCAAGCCCGCGGGATTGCCCGAGAGGGAGGAAACCTCATCCGAAGTCAGCAGGTTCATGCCGCGGGCAATGGTGGCGACCATGCTGTAAGCGAGATCCTGCTGGACGGCCGGCTGCGCCTTCACGTCGTCAGGAAAGGCGCCGCGAACGGAAGAAGAGATGATGCCCGGGCTGACAGCCAGCCAGACACACAGAACGATCAGGGACGGCAGAGCAGCCCAGATCGCGGCATAGGAGCCATAATAGGCCGGCCGCGAATGCAGGGCAGCAGATCTGCCTCCGGAAAGTGCGCTAGCGCGGCTGCGCGCAGCCACATAGGCAACGGCGCCGATCACCACCAGGCACAAGAGTATGATGGATGTGCTCATTCGTTACGTCCCCAGGCCCACAGCCCCCAAAGAACCCGGCAGCTCCAGGAGCGTGCCATCGGCTTCATTATCATGGAGAAGAAGTTCACCCGTCCGGCGCCCCATTGGAGCCGGATGGATAAGGCGATGCCGGCGCGACGCCCCCGAGCGTCGCGCCGGCAAAGTTCATTACATGGTCTTGCCAGCCTCTACGTCCTTGCGGATCGCATCGCGCTCTGCATCCGGAGCAGCAACGAGACCGTATTCGGCGAGCGGGCCGTCAGGGCCGATCATCTGGTCGGATACGAAGAAGTTGACATATTCCTTCAGGCCCGGAACGGCGCCAAGATGTGCCTTCTTGACGTAGAAGAACAGCGGGCGGGAAACCGGGTAGGTGCCGTTAGCGATGGTTTCCGTCGACGGAACGATGCCGCTCATGGTCGCAACCTTGAGCTTGTCGGCATTGTTTTCATAGAAGGAGAGACCGAATACGCCAACGCCGGTCTTGTTGGCAGCGATGCGTGCCAGGGTTTCCGGATAGTCGCCGTCGATGTCAACGGCAGCGCCGTCCTTGCGAACTGCGACGCAAGCCTTGCCCTGGGCAGCCTTGTCGGCGATTTCCTTGGCGATAACGTCGGTTGCGCCGGAAGCCTTGCAGCCAGCAGCGAGAACGTTCTGTTCGAAGACTTCGCGGGTGCCGTGCTTTTCGCCCGGGATGTAGGCAGCGATATCAACAGCCGGAAGCTTCGGGTTGACTTCGGACCACTTCTTGTACGGGTTGGCGACGAGCTTGCCGTCAACAACGACCTGGGCTGCGAGGGCCTTGTAGATGTCGGCCGGAACGTAGGCAACATCCGGGTTGGAAGAGTCGGTTGCGAAGACGATGCCGTCGTAGCCGATCTTGACTTCCTGGATGTCGGTTACGCCGGCAGCCTTGCAGGCTTCGGCTTCGCTCTTGTTGATCGGGCGCGAAGCGTTGGCAACGTCGATCGTGTCCTCACCGACGCCCTTGCAGAATTCCTTCAGACCAGCGCCCGTGCCGCCGGATTCGACGACCGGCGTCTTGAAGTTGGTGAAGGTTTCGCCGAAGGATTCGGCAACGATCTTTGCGTACGGCAGGACGGTGGACGAACCAGCAACCTGGATCTGGTCGCGGGCGACAGCAACGCCAGCGAAAGCGGCGGTTGCAGCGAGCGCGGCAACAGTAAGTTTAAAGGTGTTCATTTGAATCTCCCGGCATTTGGGCTTGTGTGAGTGCGGCCTCAAAGAGGCCCTCGCATTGCCTTTTTTCATCGGCAGGACTCTCTTAGCGCCTTAAGCACCGTCCTTTTATGTCAAATCGGTGAAACATTTATGACAGATTAAGCTATTGATTATTAAATCAAAAATACGACACTTCAAAATAGTGTGCGACATATTGCGTCAGAAGCGCACCGTGAACTCGGTTCCCTTGCCCACCTCGGATTTAACGATCAGCCGTGCACGATGGCGCGTCAGAATATGCTTGACGATGGCAAGCCCGAGGCCGGTGCCCTTCTTCGAACGGCTGTCTTCAATGCTGACGCGATAGAAGCGCTCCGTCAGGCGCGGCACGTGTTCGGCGGGAATGCCAGGCCCCTTGTCGATAACGCTGACCTCGACGGGCTGGCCAGACCCGTTCTTCAACCAGACATCGACGATCTCGCCCTCCTGGCCGTATTTACAGGCGTTTTCCATCAGGTTTTCAAAGACCTGAACGAGCTCATCGCGATCGCCCAGCACCTCGACCTTGCCCTCGGGCAGATGCAGGTTGATCGAGACGCCGACATCCCTTGCAAGCGGCAGAAGCGAGTCCCTGACGTGGCCGAGAAGCGGCACGAGATCCACCTTCTCGTCGGGAGCGATGTGCGATTTGAGTTCCAGCCTGGAGAGAGACAGGAGATCGTCGACAAGCCTGCTCATGCGTGTCGTCTGGTCGAACATGATGCCGAGGAAGCGCGCCTGCGCCTTCTGATCATTCTTTGCCGGGCCCTGGATGGTTTCGATGAAGCCGCGCAGCGAGGCAAGCGGCGTGCGCAGCTCGTGGCTTGCATTGGCGACGAAATCCGAGCGCATGCGATCGATGCGCCGAACCTCGGAAATATCGCGGAAGGAAAGGATGTAATAGCGCTCGTTGCGGCCGTCATCATCCTTGAATTCGACAGGAGCGCTGCGAACAATATAGACGCGCTCCGAAGGCAGCCGCTCGGAATGCTCGATCTGGTTCGGGGCGTTGGTGGCGATGGTCTCGCGCACCATGTCCAGCACGCCAGGCGAACGCAACCGTGCCGATATATGGGAGCCGAGCGTCGCCTCGCCGAAGGCTTTTTCGGCCGCCCGGTTCTGGAACAGCACCGAGGCATCTTCCGAGAGCACCATGACCGGGATATCGAGGCCGGCCAGCGTGGCGGAGACTTCAGGCAGGCGGCTCGGAAGCACTTCGGGCTCGGGTTCGACCGGTTCGACGACATCGGGCCTGATGACCGGAGCCTCGTTGAAGAGCGAGGTGACGATCATGACGAGCAGCAGGGCGAATACGATCCATTTGTTCATGCCCGCAGCAAGCGCGACAAGCGCGCTCAGCAGCGTCGCCAGCAAAACCGGGCGTTCGCGCCGGATGCGCGCCAACAGGCTTTTTGTCCACGGCATTTGGTCTTCCAAGCTGCCCCTCACGGCATCGATTCGTTTTTCTTCACATTCAAACTCTGCCTGATAGCCGCGTTTCATGACAGAAGTTTTCCGTTTCCGAAACTTGTACGAAAAGCCGCAGCACTCAGCACCGGATTATGCTTTGCTCACGCATCGGATTTGATTTTCAATGATAAATATGTTCGCCTGCCGAAAGGCGAAAGCATCAAGCGCCGGGGGAGATGATGGCCGAGGACGTCGAAAGTAGAGCCGTGGAGCTCGAGATCAGGGGCAAGAAACGCGTCTTCGATATCGATGATCCCGTGCTGCCCGACTGGGTGGACGAGCATGCGCTGGAATCCGGCGACTATCCCTACAAGAAGAAGCTCAAGGAAGACGAATATTTCGAGGAGCTGAGGAAGCTGCAGGTCGAGCTCGTGAAAGTGCAGTTCTGGCTGCAGGCGACCGGCAAACGGGTGATGGCGCTCTTCGAAGGGCGTGATGCGGCCGGCAAGGGCGGCGCGATCCAGGCGTCCTCGGCTCACATGAACCCGCGCCTTGCCCGCGTTGTGGCGCTCGCCAAGCCCACGGAGCGGGAACAGGGCCAGTGGTACTTCCAGCGCTATATCGCGCAGTTTCCGACCTCGGGCGAATTCGTGCTCTTCGACCGCTCCTGGTACAACCGTGCCGGCGTGGAGCCGGTCATGGGCTTCTGCACGCCGAAACAATACGAGGACTTTCTCAACCAGGCGCCGCAGGTGGAGAAGGTCATTGCCCATGAAGGCATCTTCTTCTTCAAGTTCTATCTGGATATCGGCCGGGAAATGCAGATCAAGCGGTTCCATGACCGGCGCCACGATCCGCTCGCCGTCTGGAAGCTTTCCTCGATGGATATAGCCGCCCTGACCAAATGGGACGACTATAGTGAGAAGCGCGACCGCATGCTGAAGGAAACCCACACCGAATTTGCGCCCTGGACCGTGATCCACGCCAACGACAAACGCCGGGCACGGCTCAACCTCCTGCGCCACATGCTGAAAACCATCGACTATGACGGCAAGGACAAGAACGCGATCGGCGCAATCGACGACAAGATCATCGGCTCCGGCCGAGGCTTCCTGAAATAGAGGTCGCTACAGCCTCGGACGCACGGCGCTTCGGCAAACCCTGCCGCTTACTGGCCGGGCAGGATCCGTACGGCGAAGAGATTGATGCCGCGGGCCTTGCCATCGACATCGCTGTTGATCATCAGCCTGCCCGCGGAATTCGGAGCCAGGGAACGGTCGAAGCGCACCTGAAGCAGCGCGTCCGATTTTTCACGCGTGACGTTGAAGCGGTGGCGGGCGCAATTACCGAGTGACTGGAAATCGCATTCGACGGTGATCTGCGTGGGCTCGTCCGTGGTGGACTGCAAGGTCAGCGCGATGGTCGAGGACTTGCCGGCGAGCTGCTGCAGGACATTGGCCGGGATGCTGATGGAGACGTTGCCATCCGTATCGCCGCTCTGGGATGTCAGGCGGACGGCCTGACCTTCTGTTTCCGTGACATTTTCCGTGCGGGCACGCGCACCGCTCTCGATCTTGTCAGCATCGGAAGGCTTGAAGACCTCGATCCAGTCTGCCGAGAAGCTGTTTTGCGGGTCGATCGTCACAGGCTGGTCGTCATGCGAGGGGGGGCTATTGGCGGCACTATCCTCGCCGTCGAAATCTTCCGGCTGGGTGCTCGCGGGCGGATTGGCGACGCTCGTGTCACGTTCGGCCGCCGTCAGCAGCAGGCCGGAACTATAGGCCCACCAGGCACCCGTGCCGATGAAAGCGAGCAGCACGCACCAGACGAGCAGACGCGAGAAGAACTTGCGCGGCTTGCGGCGGACAGCGGCCCGCTCGGGGCGAAAATCCATGCCGCCGCGCTTTTCCGGCGCTGCGCGCATTTCGCCGCGCATCTCTCCGTGGGGTGCCGCCCCCAGCTGATCAACGCTGCTCGCGTGAACGTCATCCAGGCTCGCATCATCCGAGGCCCGGGAGGCGGCATGGTGGCCGCGCGTTTCACCGGCGACGACCGGATCGTGATCTTCCTGCGCAGGATAAGCGGGCTCTGCCGCGTGATGGACGGGCTCGGGCATTTCTACGACAGGGGGAACCGGAACCTCCGGAGGCCCCTGCCGCGGGTGAAGGCGGGCGCGCTCTTCGCTCTCGATGGTGTGGATCGTCGTTTCGAGACGGTGGCGATGATGGGCGACCACATCGGCATCGGTGATATCCTGCTTGCGCAGGCCGGCTTCCAGCGCCTGACGCGCGGACTGATAGATGCGTGCACGAACTTCCGCACTGTCGCGGTCGGAATTGTCGAGCGCAGTTCTGATAGCCGTTTCTAGTCCGCTCACATCAGGCCCTTCACGTTTCCTGCCGGCATCGAGCTCAAAGATCACATGCCTGTCAAAATTCGGTAGCGGCAAGTGCGGCAAACCGCAAGCCTTGCAACCTTACCGGAGCGCATCGGCGGGGGATAAGCGACGCCGCGCTGTGCTCCAAATCTCCATTAGATATTCTGAAACTAGACGGGATTACGGAAAAGAGCACGCGTTCCCTCTCTTGCCCTTTTCCTCAGGCACCGGCTCTGATAATCAATTGACGTTTTCGTAAACGTCAAAATCGGTGAAAGCATGGCCCTGCCCGCGATACTCAGAGATAATCTGCGACTGCCGGTCATCGGCTCTCCGCTTTTCATCATTTCCCATCCGGCGCTGACGTTGGCGCAATGCAAGGCCGGCGTGATCGGCGCCTTTCCGGCCTTGAACGCGCGGCCGGAAAGCCAGCTCGACGAGTGGCTGGCCATGATCACCGAAGATCTTGCCGATTATAATGCCAGGCATCCGGAGCGGCCGGCGGCCCCCTTCGCGGTCAACCAGATCGTCCATATGTCGAACAAGCGGCTGGAGCATGATTTGATGCTCTGCGTGAAATACAAAGTGCCAATCGTCATTTCCTCGCTCGGTGCCGTGCCGGAAGTGAATGCCGCGGTGCATTCCTATGGCGGCATCGTGCTGCACGACATCATCAACAACCGCCATGCCAATTCCGCGATCCGCAAGGGCGCGGACGGGCTGATCGCCGTTGCGGCAGGTGCCGGCGGACATGCGGGCACGCTTTCGCCCTTCGCGCTGGTGCAGGAAATCCGCGCATGGTTCGACGGCCCGCTTCTGCTTGCCGGCTCGATTGCAACCGGCGGCGCCATTCTGGCCGCAGAGGCCATGGGCGCCGACATGGCCTATATCGGTACTCCCTTCATCGCGACCGAGGAGGCGCGCGCCTCCGATGGCTATAAACAGGCTATCGTCGAGGGCGCCGCCGCCGATATCGTCTACTCGAACTATTTCACCGGCGTACACGGCAACTACCTGAAACCCTCCATCCGCGCCGCAGGCCTCGACCCCGATAACCTGCCTGATGCCGATCCCTCGAAGATGGATTTCGAACAGGCGACCGGCGGCGCAAAGGCCTGGAAGGACATCTGGGGCAGCGGCCAGGGCATCGGCGCGATCAAGGCCGTGGAGCCGGTCGCCAAGCTGGTCGACCGGCTGGAAGCGGAATATCGGGCCGCCCGCACTCGGCTGGCGCTGTGAAGTGCGGGCCTTTCCATTGAATGGGGGCCTTTCCACAGGCTTCAGCTTTTTTGCCCGGGGGCATAAGAGGGTGCTTGAAATCTTCAGACAATGCCTGTATCAGCCCCATGCAAATCGCGGGCGACAAGCTTCGCCCGCCGGATTGCCGCTTTAGCTCAGTCGGTAGAGCACATCATTCGTAATGATGGGGTCACGTGTTCGAGTCACGTAAGCGGCACCATTAGCCTCTTGATTGCAAGTATAAATTCTCGACATCTTCGGATATTACCTGCCGACGACGCATGTAGCGCCTAGGTGTACCGCGCTCCAAGCTCGCCGGTCCGCTATCATGGCCCGAAATCACGAAGGCGGGAGTGTACTTTCTGGTTGGCCCCGATCCGGACGCCGATGGTCAAACGTTCGTTTACATTGCCAAAGGTGTTCCAACGCCGCGTTGTACAACCAATTCAGGCCATATAGCGCCTTGGCACCCCGCCGAAACAGCCTAAGTCGGCGAAGGCCCTCGTGTCAAAAGGACCACGACGACTGCGAGCGACAGGAGCACTCCGAGTACATAGAATGTGTCGGAAAACGCCATGACGAAGGATTGTTGCTGGACGAGCGTGCCGAGCAAGATTTCGGCCTCGTGATGCGCATGACCGGCATCGCCGGCGCCATGCGCCATAAAATACTGCTGCATGTTCGTCAGAAACTGCCCGACGTTGCTTCCATAGGGCGTGACCGACTGGCCGATGATGTTGGAATGGAATTGTTCACGTTTGGTGATGATCGTTGCCAGTGTGGCCGTTCCTACTGCGCCACCGAGGCTTCGCATCATGTTGAACAGCCCGGATGCCGCTCCTGATTGCTCTCTGGGGATTCCAACAGTTGCGATACCGATCAACGGTGCGATCACCACGGCCTGACCAATTGCACGCACAATGTTGGTAATCATGAACTGGGGACCACCATCGTCAAAGCTCAGATGCGTGTTCAGAAAGCAGCTTGCCGCGAAGATAGCCAGACCGACAGAGACGATGGCACGCCGATCGAAGTGCTTTTGCAGCAAAGGCACGAAGGGGATAATCAGAAGCTGGGGCAGGCCGGCCCAGGCCAGTACCAAGCCGGTTTGCTCGGCATTGTAGCCTTGAACTCCGTTCAGGTACGCAGGCAGCACGTACACCGAGCCATAGAGAGCAAAGCCAACGATGATATTGGCGAGCGTACCCAATCCAAAATTTCGGTGCGCGAGCAGACGTAGTTGGACAGCAGGTTTCTCGACGACCAACTCGATAATGATGAAAATCGTCAGTGCAATGGCTGCCAGGATGGCCAAGTGCACTATGTAGGGTGACCCGAACCAGTCGTCCTTGTTGCCTTCATCGAGCACTGTTTGCAGCGATGCCAAGCCAACCGCCATGAATGCGATGCCGAGCCAGTCGCCGTCGCGCAGCAATGCGAGGTTCATCTTGGATCGTTCCAGCGTCGGATAGAGCAAGCCAAACATCAACGCCCCGGGGGCAAGATTGATGAAGAAGATATACTGCCATCCGTAGTTTTCGGTCAGGTAGCCGCCGATGGTCGGCCCGATTGCTGGTCCGAAGGTCGCAGTCAGCGCGAAAGCCGCCAACCCCGTCGGCTGCTGGCGCAGCGGGATCGTCGTCAACACGCGAGTGAAGGCCATCGGAATCATCACCCCGCCCGTGAGGCCCTGCAATCCACGGAACATGATCATTTCCGATAGGTTCGAGGCAAAGGCGCAGCAGATGGAAAACAACAGGAACAGGCCGAGATTGCCGAGCAAGGCGCGGCGGAAGGTGAAGACACGGCTCAGATAGTCCGTCAGCGGGATCATGATGATTTCGCCGATCAGATAGGCGGTCGAGATCCAGGTGCCGTTGTCGGAACCGGTACCGATTCCGCCTTCGATCTGTGGAAGCGAGGAATTGGTGATCTGAATGTCGAGGACTGCAATCAGAGCCCCCACCATACAGCCGCCAACCGCGATCCAAGTGCGCAAGCTGGCGACCGCCTCGCGCTCAACGCCAGATGTTTCCATGCCCGCCATCGCCGTAACCTCCGAAGGATTACTTGCTTGTGTTCCCACGAGGGTTGCCATCGACGGCCGGTCCAACCTTGATTGTGGTCGTTACCGACATCCCCGGAAGCAGGCGACCGGCAAGTGGATCCGACTTGTCGATGGTGATTTTGACCGGAACACGCTGGACGATCTTGGTAAAGTTGCCGGTCGCGTTGTCGGGCGGCAGCAAGGCGAACTCCTGACCGCTTGCCGGCGCTAGGCTGTTGACGATGCCGCGCACGGTGATACCTGAAAATGTATCCACGTCGATCCTGACCGGCTGGCCTGGCTTGACGTTGGCGAGCTGAGTCTCCTTGTAATTGGCAACGACATAGGCCGCCTGGAGCGGCACTACGGCCAGCAACAGTTGACCAGGCTGGGCGTAGAGGCCAACCCGCACTGCCCGCGCGCCGACGACTCCGTCGACGGGTGCTCGCAGCACCGTGTATCCGAGATTGAGTTCGGCCTGAGCCAGCGCGGCACGATTGTGACCAAGAGTCGCTTTTGCTTCGGACTCTTGAGCATCGAGCGTAGCGATCTGCTTCTGCGCGGCGACCAGTGCAGCCTTGTCCTTGACTACGACGGCCTTCGCCGAATCGGCCTGCGACGATGCCTGTTGGGCCTCTTCCACTGTTGCCGAACCCGTTTTTGACAGGGTCATGAAGCGCTGGTTGTTCTGTTCAGCGAACACTTCCGATGCCTGATCGGTATTGATCGTCGCTTGCGCTTCATCGATCAGGGCCTTTTGTTCGCTGAGTTGGGCGGCAATACTGACGATGGCCGCTTCGGCCTCGGCGACATCCGCCTTGGCCTGATCGACCGCCGCCTGAAAGTCGCGCGGATCAATTGTCGCGAGAACGTCACCGGCTTTGACCGGCTGATTGTCATTGACAAGAAGCGTCTGGATATAGCCCGCCACCTGTGGCGCTATCGCGACCACGTCGGCCTGCACATATGCATCGTCCGTCGATTGTTCGAATTGCCACACCGTCCAGTATTTCCAGCCGCCATAGGCCGCTGCACCAAGCGCCACTATCCCTATCGTACCCAGCACCAGCATTCGCCATTTCGGCTTTCGCGTCGGCGGAACAGGTGTCCCTGTCTCCGCTTGATCGCTCTCATCTGAAGTTTTCAGGTTTGTGTTCGCAGGATGATTGGTGACATTCATGGTCATGGGGGCTCCTGCCCCTGAAGCGCCAACTGGCGGTTTGGGCTGCACCGGGATTTAGCGATTCCAGCAAAGTTAGGTTCAGCCAGCCGGCCGACCCGACTGGGGAAGGCAGTGATGCGATGGGTGAAAATTATCCCGTTAGTGTGTGTTCCATAACCATACGTTGGTGTAGGATATGCCGTGCTTTCTGGTCACGGCTTTGAGTTCGGGCTTGCGACGAAGGCCAACTGCAGCAGGTCGTTGATCTGGCTGTTTGGATGCCCGCTGGCCGTAAGCGGTGGGCCGCCCCCACCGAGATCATCTGGAGATTTGCTACTCGCCGCATGAGTTGCACTCTGGTATCGCGGCACAGGCTGACATTTCGAGTTTCGCGAAAACCCCTGACGGCGATAATCCTACCGGCGGCGCAGCCGTTGGAGGCGGTGAGACGCGCCCATCCCGACGCCCGTATCGGACCGGGAAATTTGCCATCCCAGACTCGTGCTCGAAAGTGTGCAGGTGATTGCGCTGCCAGTCATGGTCGTTCCGCTGAGACCGACCAGAGGCAGAATGCGCGACGACGGCTGTTCATAACAAATGCGATGCAGTTCGACGCGATACAGCCGACGCAGGGCGACGTTCACTCTATCGGCGGCTTGCCGCACGGAAGGCAATGTGGGCCGGCCCGGCACGGCAGCCGTCGTCCGTGCAGGTCCTGAAGCAGGCGAACCTATGGCCCATTCCGGAACAGGCGTTTTGAATCAAGGTTCCTGATCATGCTGAACTGCAGCACGTTATCAGCTTCGAGCTGGGCTGCCGGCGCGGGCCTTCCTATGAAATAGCCTTGAATCTGGTTGATCCCGTACTGCTGCATCAGCCGCTGATGTTCGATGGTCTCGACGCCTTCAATGAGGATCTGCACGCCGCGATTACGCAGCAGGCTGATGATGTCGAGCAACATCCTCTTGCCTCTTTCCGTATTGCAGTCATGGAGGAACGATCGATCGATCTTGACGGTGTCGAACTCTATGAGACGGAGCCACGAGAGACCTGCGAAGCCTGTGCCGAAATCGTCAAGCCAGACCTGAGCGCCGAGCTTTCTCAGGTCGCTGATGCAACGAACGACGTCCTGGTCGATTTCCAACTCCACGCCCTCGGTAATCTCGAAAGCAAGCCGGGCGCCCGTCACGCCGAATTCTGCCAGCGTTGCCGCCACATAGGTGGCGAAACCCGGCGTCTTGAGTTCGATCGGAGAAACGTTGACGCTCGCGACCTGCACGAGGTGGGCCGCCAGCAAGTCCCGGCAAACAGTGCGGATTGCCCACCGGCCGAGTTCGACGATTGAACCCGTTCTTTCGGCGACCGGGATGAATTTGACAGGCGGTACGGACGTTCCATCCAGCATGCTCAAACGCATCAAGGCTTCGACAGCGTCCGTCTTTCCCGTCTGGACGTTGCGGATCGGCTGGTACACGAGAGAGACAAGGCCGTGACCGAGCGCGATCTTCAGGGTCGCAGCTATATCCTCGCTGTCATCGCTGCTCTCGGGATCTTCCGGATCGAAGACCACCAGGGTGTTGCGGCCCGCAGCCTTGGCGGCGTAAAGCGCGCGATCCGCTTCGTGAATGACCTTCTCGACTTGCTTGCTCTCGTCCCGCGTATAGGACACGCCGACACTCACCGTGATGACAGTGGTCCCGTCCCGCCTGTGTTCGTGTGGCCAGGCCAAGGCCCTAACGGCAGCACACATCGCTTCTGCAAGCTCGACCATTCGTTCTGGATTCGGCATCGGTGTGATGACGATGAATTCCTCACCGCCGTATCGCCCGATGATCGAACCCCAGGACTCGGCCACGCTTCGAAGAAGCTCGGAGACAGCGATGAGACAGCGGTCACCTTCCTGATGGCCGTAGCAGTCGTTGTAGCGTTTGAAATAATCCACATCGATCAGGAGGACGGCAAATGGCGCGCTGTCGTCCTGCCATCGTTGCCAATGATCACGCAGACGTTGATCGACGGCCCGCCGATTTTCGAGGCCGGTCAGCGAGTCCGTGTTCGAGAGATGCAAGAGAGCCTTGCCTCTTTCGTCCGCGGCAGCTTGCTGCAAACTGGCTTCAAGAGCATTCAGGAAGACTTTGTAGCGTTCCCTATTGAGCTGAAGATTCACGTAGGACGTGAAAACAAAACAGGAAAAACAGAACGCGCCGAGAATGAGCTTGTGCAGCAGCAACATCGGCGCGAACAGATAGAGGGCGCCAGTGAAGATGAGCACGTTCGTTGCGGAGGCGGCAAGAGCAACCGGAAACCGGAAACTGAAGAACAGATTGACGCTCATCATGAAGATCGCGCCAAACACCATATAATAGGAGAACGCATCCCTGACCGCAGTCATCTGGCCAGTGAGAAGCCAGACGAGATAGGCAGCGAGCACCGACAACGCCGCAGCCATATCGACCGTATCGGCTTTTGCCTTGCGATAGAGCAGGAATTCCAGCACGCATAGGGCAGCGATGCCGACCACGAGCCGGCCGGCGACCGTGTACTGGACGACATCGCCAATAAAAAGATAGTCCGTGAAGGAATATGCAAGGTAGGCAGCGACCGCTGTCCAGAGGCCTTTGCGCGTCGCGTTCTTTCGGCTGCTCTCGCTATTCTGCTTGTATAGGCAACGCAACTGTTCTGGCGACAGCGTCGGCCGCACGGTAGCAGCTGCGGTCTCGGCTAACACGTGCATCATGCCCCTGCCACCCAACATCTTGCAGCAGTTGCCCTTCGCAGACTGCCGAGTGACGCTGGATAGCCCTAGGTAGACTCCACATCAACCGATAATGCCCAAACGGTCCCGAAGCGGGCGGGCTATCGCTCGGTTTCACTAATATTTTCTAAAGTCAGACGTGCATTTGCCCCGCAGTCCAACCTTAACGCTTGACCTCCGTGTAAATGATGAGGATTTTACGCAATGTTTTAAATTCTTGTTTACCAGTGAGGTTTCCGTGGCTCAGCCGCTCTTTTCTCTTGATGGCCAAAGCTTGATTACGCCGCAGTCCTTCAGCAATACGCTTCCCTCACCGAACCGAGATAACGGGGCAGACCATCTGCGAACTGCGGAGGCAGAGTTTGCGATCGTCATCAACATTGCCATGCAACGGTTCTCCGCGGGCGGGAACCTGCCTGATGCCGTCAGGTGGTTGATCGGCCAGCTCCATGAGGTCCGTCATAAATTCGGCGCTGCCGTGTGGCAGAAGCTCATCCCGATCATTCAGGCCCATCCCTCGGCAAAGATCCTCCAGCAATGCCCGTTCACCCGCTGGTCCTTTGACAAACCTCGCGGCTATTCCGGCGATGCCAGTCTCATAGACTTCATTTATGGGCATCCGGCGGTGGCCGAAGAAGTGGCCAGATCCACCCGTCTGGGCCTCGATATCTTCGACTACACGATAAATGCCCCCGGCCCGGTCGCCGTCAGGGAACGTCGCGACATCCTGACCCGCTATGTCGACGAGAGCGCTGCGCGAACAGGCCCGGATACCGAGGTGCTGGCCATCGCTGCCGGTCACCTGCGGGAAGCGGAGGCATCGAAAGCCCTTGCGGAAGGCCGCCTGAAACGCTGGGTAGCCCTTGATCAGGATCCGGAAAGCATCGGCTCCGTCTCGAGCCAATTCCATGGAACGTCCGTCGAGCCCATCAATGGATCCGTGCGCGGCTTGCTTGCACGAAAACACCGGATCGGCACGTTCGATCTGATCTACGCGGCAGGATTATACGATTATCTCACGGACAAAGTGGCAATCCGGCTCACGCAGATCTGCATGGAAATGCTGAAGCCCGGCGGCGTCTTCCTGTTTGCCAACTTTTCCGACGAGATGGCCGATGACGGCTACATGGAATCCTACATGAACTGGGAGCTTCTGCAGCGCTCCGAAGCCGACATGTGGCGTATTTCCCATCGCAGTGCGCCGGGAGACACTGACAAGACGGTCTGGTTCGGTGCCAACCGCAACATCATCTACGCTACCATCAGGAAGCAGTCGTAGGTTCCGATGGGTGGGGCGCGTCACAAAATCCGGGACATGTTCACTGCCGCTGCAGATCGATGCGGCTCGTCACCACCGATCGGCCCGAGGCAAGGTCGCGATCGACGGTCTGCAGGCGAAGCCCGTTCTGGCCCACCTTCTCGATCATCATGTTTGCGCTCCGATCGCCGTTGGTGACGCGCGCCCAGGTGACATTGAAGTTGAGAGCATCGCCTTTCCTGCTGCCGACAAGCCTAGAGGGCTGGCCCGATGGGCCCGTATAGTTGCCGGTATAACGTTGACCGACAGCCTTTACATTTGCCGAGAAGCTTCTTGTGACGACGGCGAGACCACGGCAGTTGCCGTTCATGGCCACTGTCGTGGCGCTGGCGTCGGATTTCAGATTGCAGGACACGTTGACCTTCATGCCGCCGATCCTGGTCAGGACCATGCCGCTTCCACTCCAGTTACCCTCGAGCGAATTGAGGAAATCCGCCTCGGACGCGTTTGCGCCGGCGGCAAGGCCGGTGAGCGAAAGAAATGCTGCGCATAGAAGAGGACGCATCGGAGCACCCGGGAGTTTTCCTCAGCCGAAAACAGTCAAGGCGAGAAATAGTTCCGTTCTGCTGCCGAACTTGCGTTCTTATTCATGCCAGTGATCCGCCACCCATGGCGTCGGGAGAATATAGTGGCGCAGGTAGCGGAACGGTTTCTTGTTGCCGCGCTTGCTGGCGTCGAAGACGCCCCTGATATGATCGAGCCTCGTTTCGGCCCGGCCTTTCGGGCCGAATTTCCCGTCGATGGCATTCTGCGGGTGGAAGCCGCGCGGGAAGAGGACGACGCGGGCGCTGGAGGGCAGGCGCGGCGTGAGGAAATAGTTCAGCGGAAAGGCCCAGTGGCAATCCTGCCGGAAATGCAAGACCCAGCTCCGCGGGAAGAACTTCACGCCACCCGGCGCATTGCGGGTGACGAAGCGCTGTTCATACTGATATTCATCGGCCACTTTCTGCGGGTTGGCCCTGAACTCCTCCTGCAGCGGCAGGAGCTTGCCGACCGGGAAGCGAAAAAGCGAGCTCTGGCCGAGCTTTTCGAAAGGCGTCGTCTGGTTGCGGGCCATGACGACATCCTCAGGCGCTCCAACCTCGAAAAACGCATCGAGGGAGGCGACGATCACCAGGTCGAGGTCCAGATAGAGGACCGGCCCGCTCAGGCTCCCAAGCTTCGATCCCCAAAGCCTTGCCTTCGGCCAGATGCCTCTCGTATTAACAGGCATTTCGACATCCAGAGGCGGCAGATCCTCACACAGGATGCCGGAATGGAGGTCGTCCCGGCAGTCGGTGAAACAGGTAAAGGTGAAGGGCGGCGTGATGTTGCGTTTCACCATCGCAAAGAGACGGTTGATGAAGGTCGGCCCGTATCTCGTGCCCCAATTGATGCAAATTACCTGTCTAACCCCGCCGCTCGCAGCCAAAACATGCGTCATCATAGCTCGCCATTTCCCTGCCCGGATCCGAACCCCTCGCATCCGATGGAGCGGTTCGCAGGCCTGCATCAGATTTTCAGTTGGGAATAACCTGGCGGAAATGCAATCCTGACATCCGAGAGCCCTGGCCTGCCAGACCTCGTGTTTCGGCGGAAACCCACCGAAACCTGCTTTGTAAAATGCCTTGTATTTGAATTTTGCCGGGGTCGGAAGCGGTTTAAAGCGTCGACACAAAAGAAAGCATATCACTTGCGCTTTACCTGCTATCAGCGGGAGCATAAAAGACTGCCGACACTCCGCGTTGCACTTGCCCCGCCAAGCCGAGAGCAGTTTTCTCGCCACGGAGAAAGCTCCGAAAGGTTCATCATGTCCGCCACCGCTCAGCAATCCAACCGCACGCTCGTGGTTGCCACGATCATGCTCGCAACCTTCATGGTGGCGATCGAGGCCACCATCGTGGCGACCGCCATGCCGCGGATCGTCGGCCAGCTCGGCGGCTTTACCTATTACAGCTGGGTCTTTTCAGCCTTCCTGCTGGCGCAGTCGACGACCACTGTCATCTACGGCAAGCTGTCTGATATTTTCGGCCGCAAGCCGGTCTTGATCGGCGGCATCATCGTCTTCCTCGTCGGCTCGCTCTTCTGCGGGCTTGCGTGGTCGATGGCCTCGCTGATCGTCTTCCGCCTGGTGCAGGGGCTGGGTGCCGGCGCGATCCAGCCGGTGACGATGACAATCATCGGCGACCTCTTCAAGCTGGAGGAACGCGGCAAGGTGCAGGGCGTGATGGCGACAGTCTGGGCGACTTCGGCCGTCGTCGGGCCACTCGCCGGCGGCATCATCGTCGATACGATCTCCTGGGCCTGGATCTTCTGGATCAACCTGCCGATCGGCATCTTCTCGATCATCGCCTTCCTGCTCTTCCTCAAGGAGGACGTGGCGCACAAGGATGCGAAGATCGACTATCTCGGCGCCATCCTGTTTTCGATCGCCATCATCGCGTTTTTGACGATCCTGACGGAGACGGATGCGCCGGCCTGGGTGCTCATTTCGCTTGCCGCCGTTTTCGTCGTGACCGGTATCCTATTCGTGCTGCAGGAGAAGCGCACGCCCGAACCGATCATTTCGATCGCGCTCTGGAGCCGGCGGCTGGTCGCCACCAGCAATGCCTGCATGCTGCTTGCCGGCATGGCGCTGATCGGGCTTTCGACGATCCTGCCGATGTATGTGCAGGGCGTGCTTGGCCGCTCGCCGATCGTCGCCGGTTTTACGCTCACCATGCTCGTCGTCGGCTGGCCGCTGTCGGTGATGCTGTCCAGCCGGTTCTTCAAGGCATTCGGCATCCGCAATACGTTGCGGGTCGGCAGCTTCATGTTTCCCTTCGGTGCCTTCTTCCTCCTGTTCCTGACACCGGAAAGCCATCCGGCCGTCGCCGGCGCCGGCTCCTTCTTCATGGGCTTCGGCATGGGGCTGATCAACCTCACCAGCATCGCGCTGGTGCAGGACAGCGTCGAATGGTCGATGCGCGGCAGTGCGACGGCCTCGATCATCTTTGCCCGCAGCCTCGGCAATACGCTCGGCGCCACCGTACTCGGCGCGATCCTCAATGCCGGCATCGACCATTATGCAACGGGGGATGCGGCAGACAGCCTGCACAATGCCCTGAACGAGCCGACCGGCCTTTCGGCACTTGCAGGTGATCCGGCAGTGCGCGGCATCTTCGATGCGGCGCTGCACTGGAGCTTCTGGGGTGTCGTTGTCGTGGCGGTGCTGACCTTTGCGACCACCTGGCTCATTCCGATCGGCCGCGGCGTGAAGACCGGGGGCGCTGGCAGCGCTGCGAGCGAGGCTGCGTCGCACTAGAGATCATGCTGATCGGCTGGGATCACTGAGTGTGGGCCCCTAATCCGCCCTTCGGGCACCGACGTCTCCGCTCAGGCGCTTTCCGCAACACTCTGCGGAATGGACTGCAGCAGCGTCTGCCGGGCCGAGCGAAGGTGGATGCGACAGGCAGCCTGGATCCTCTCCTGATCCCGTGCTTCGAGTGCTGCGATATAATCGAGATGTTCGTGGATCGCGCGCTCGTTGCGTTCGCGGGCGGCGGTCTTGTTCCACTGATAGTGATAGTGAAAGATGATGGCGATCGCGTCATAGAAATCGGCGATGAAACGGTTCTTCGAGGCGCGATGGATCAAGAGATGGAAGCGCTCGTCGAGGACTGAGAATTCCTTGAAGCGGTTGTTGATGTCCGAGAGCATGGAGAGGTGCTCTTCCTTGATGGTCGCAAGGGCAGCCCAGGCCTGATGGTCGGCAGGAAGCTTGCCGAACTCTGCGGCCGAATGCAGCTCGAACATTTCGCGCACATCGGCAAGTTCCAGCGCAAATTCACGGGTAAAGCCCTTCAGCGTCCAATGGCTGTTCGGCCGTTTTTCGATCAGCCCGAAGCGCGAGAAGCGGATCAGGAATTCGCGCACGCTGGTCGTGCCCGTGCCGATCTCGCGGGCAAGCTCCAGCTCGTTGATCTGCATGCCCGGGGCAGCCTCATCGGAGAGGATGCGCTGCATGAAGCTGCGCTCGATGATGTCGTGCAGCGAATCCGTTTCCTCCGAGGGGAAGAAGTCGCGGTCGACAGGCTGGCGCAGCACGATCTTCTGGCGCTTGTTCCAGCGGATGATGCCCTCATCGCTAAGGCGGGTCAGGATGGCGCGCGCCGTACTGCGGCTGACGCCGAGCTGGGCGGCGATTTCCGGCTCCGAAGGCAGCGCCGTGTCCATGCGCAGTGCTGCCGCATATCGGTTATAGGCTTCCTTGAAGACTGTATTCTGCCGTGCCATCAGACCCCGCTTTCCGCTCAAACCCGACGGCTCTGGCGACACGGCGATGATGCCCGCCGCCAAGAACGGGCACAGCCGGACCAGGAGCCTCTTCGGGCGACCTTTATCTTATTTTCGGTCGCATGCGGCTGTTTGCCTCCCTCGTCCACAGGATCAATATTCCCGTTGACTTGAAAATGTTTATTGTAGATAAAAAACAAAATCAATGCGCATTCGTCGATGTAACGGGCGCAGAAGCGAACGTTTCGTCAGGGAGATGAAATTGGACAGACAGCCTTGGATCATCCTGTCGGCCGGAGACAATGTCGCGGTCGCAACGGCCCCGATTGCCGAAGGAGCGACCGTTGCCGGCGTTACGACGCGCCAGAAGATCGACCCCGGCCACAAGGTCGCCATATCGGACATTCCGATCGGCACAGCGGTCGTGAAATACGGCCAGGCGATCGGCCGCACCACGGCTGATGTGAAAGCCGGCGACCACGTTCACAGCCACAATCTGCATTTCGAAAACGACCGCCTTGCGGCGACCGCCAATTCGGCGCCTGAAGAAGCCAGTGCCGAGGACAGGGCGCGCACCTTCATGGGTTACCGCCGCGCTGACGGCCGGGCGGCGACGCGCAATTATATCGGCATCATTGCCAGCGTGAACTGTTCCACCACGGTCTGCCGGGCGATTGCCGATGAGGCCAACCGCACCATCCTGCCGCATTATGACGGCATCGACGGCTTCGTGCCGATCGTTCACGACCAGGGCTGCGGCATGAGCTCGACGGGTGACGGCATGAACGTGCTGCACCGGACACTTGCCGGCTATACGCGCCATGTGAATTTCGGCGGCGTGCTGATGATCGGCCTCGGCTGCGAGGTCAACCAACTGACGCTTTACGGCCAGAGCGGCGCGGGCGCCTCCAAGCGGCATTTCAACATTCAGGACGCAGGCGGGTCCCGCCGCGCGGTCGAGCGCGCCATGGGTGTGCTACGCGAAATCGCTGCCGATGTCGGCCGTGAGAAGCGCGTGCCGATGTCGATCGGCGAGATCATCATCGGGCTGCAGTGCGGTGGCTCGGACGGTTTTTCAGGCATCACCGCCAATCCGGCGCTCGGTGTTGCAGCCGACCTGCTGGCGGCTGCCGGCGGTACGGCGATCCTTTCGGAAACCTCCGAGATCTACGGGGCCGAGCATTTGCTGCGCAGCCGCGCCGTCAGCGACGATGTCGCCAAAAAGCTCGATGAGAAGATTGCCTGGTGGGAAGACTATGTCGCCCTGCACGGCGCCTCGCTCGACAACAATCCGTCTCCGGGCAACAAGCGCGGCGGCCTGACGACCATTCTCGAAAAGTCGCTCGGCGCCGTCGCCAAGGGCGGCCGTTCGCCGCTGACCGCCGTCTATGGTTATGCCGAGCGCGTCACCGCCCCCGGCCTGGTCTTCATGGACACGCCCGGCTACGACCCGGTTTCAGCCACCGGCCAGGTTGCCGGCGGCGCGAACATGATCGCGTTCACGACCGGCCGCGGCAGCTGCTTCGGCTGTCGTCCCGCGCCCTCCCTGAAGCTCGCCAGCAATTCCGCGCTCTATACCTCGATGGAAGAGGATATGGATATCGACTGCGGCTCGATCGTTACGGGTGACGCGACGATCAGCGGCAAGGGCCGCGAGATCTTTGAACTGATCGTCGATACGGCCTCCGGCAAGAAGACGAAAAGTGAGATTTTCGGCTACGGCGACAACGAATTCGTCCCGTGGCATCTCGGAGCCACGCTCTGAATAATATTTATTGAATTTCAGGTCTTCACGAGGAGGAATGATGAAGACGAGGAGAATTGGCAAGACGGCGCTCGAGGTGACCGAAATCAGCTTCGGCGCCGCTGCCCTCGGCGGCCTTTACCGCGCCTGCCCGCGTGAGCAGGCAATGGAAACGCTGGAAACGGCATGGGATCACGGCATCCGCTATTATGATGTGGCGCCGTGGTATGGCCTCGGACTTGCCGAACGACGCGTCGGCGATTTCCTGCGTGACAAGCCGGAAAACGACTATGTTCTGTCCACCAAGGTCGGTCGTCTGTTGCGCCCGGTGCCGACAGGCACGGTTCCCGACTACAGCTATGTCGATCCGCTCTCCTTCGACGCCGATTACGATTATTCCTATGACGGCATCATGCGCTCGGTCGAATTCAGCTATGCGCGCCTCGGCCTGAACCGCATCGATATCCTCTTCGTTCATGACATCGGCGCCTATACGCATGGTGCGGCCAGGAATGCCGTGCATCTGAAGAATTTCCTCGACAGCGGCGTCAAGGCGCTGGAGCAGCTGAAATCCTCGGGCGCGATCAAGGCATTCGGCCTCGGCGTCAACGAGGTGCCTGTCTGCCTCGACGTGATGCGCAACGCCGATATCGACACGATCCTGATGGCCGGCCGCTACACCCTGCTCGACCGTTCGGCCGTTGCCGAACTGATCCCGCTCTGCCGGCAGAAGGGAACCTCGTTCGTCGTCGGCGGCGTCTTCAATTCCGGCATCCTCGCGACCGGCCCGGTGCCGGGCTCGCATTTCGACTATATGCCGGCGAGCGAGGAAGTGCTCGCCAAGGTGGGCGCAATGGAAGAGGTGGCCAAGCGCCACGGCGTACCGCTGGCAGCCCCTGCCCTGCAGTTTCCGCTGCACGACCCGTTGGTCTCCTCGGTGCTGATCGGCACCGCGCGTCCGTCGAGCCTGACGCGCAACATGGAAAATTTCGAGCCGCGGCTTCCTGCCGACATCTATCCCGAATTCGAACCCTATACGCTTGTCGCCGCGCCGCTCGGCGAAGAGGCCGTGCGGGTCTGAGGAGACACCATGCTTAAAGGTATTCATCCGCTTCTTGGCCCCGATCTGCTCTATGCGCTGAAGAGCATGGGGCATGGCGACGACATCGTCATTGCCGATGCCAATTTCCCTGCAAGCAGCATGGGGCCCGACGTCATCCGGGCTGATGGCGTCAGCGCCACTGCCATGGCCGAGGCGATCCTCACCCATATGCCGCTCGATACGTTCGTGCCGCAATCGGCATGGCGGATGGAGGTGGTCGGCGATCCCAAGGCGGTGCCGGAGGTTTGCGCCGAATTCCAGGAGATCGTCACCCGGCGCGCCGGCGATTTTTCCATCGCATCCGTCGAACGCTTCGCCTTCTACGAGATGGCACGGAAGGCGGCCTATATTGTCGCGACCACCGAGTTCCGGCTCTACGGCAACCTGATTTTGAAGAAGGGCGTCGTGCACCCGCACGAGGTGCAATTCGACTGAGGACCGTATTTTAGGTTCTTATGTATTGGAAACGAAAACAATTGCTTGGCAGACAATTTAGCGGGTAAAAAAGCGAAATCGGCACACTTGCAATTTGCTTTCGCCTCGGCTAGCTTCACATCGTAAATGTTTTTTATCGATAAAAATCGTCCGCCTGCGTTCAGCGGTCCGGTTTGATTGGAGGAGAACGCACCCTGAGAGGAGAACCCTTATGAATATCGTGAAATCCATTCTGTCTCGCCGCGCCTTTACGGCACTTGCAGGCGCCGCTGTCATTGCAACGGCAATGCCGGCCGCGTCCTTTGCCGCCGAGGTAACGATCCCGATCATCGTCAAGGACACGACGTCCTTCTACTGGCAGATCGTTCTGGCCGGCGCACGCAAGGCCGGCAAGGATCTCGGCGTCAACGTGCCGGAACTCGGCGCCCAGGCTGAATCCGACATCAACGGTCAGATCAGCATTCTCGAGAATGCCGTTGCCGGCAAGCCGGCCGCCATCGTCATCTCGCCGACCGAGTTCAAGGCACTCGGCAAGCCGATCGATGAAGCCGCCAAGTCGGTTCCGATCATCGGCATCGACTCCGGCGCCGACTCCAAGGCATTCAAGTCGTTCCTGACGACCGACAACGTCCAGGGCGGCCGTATCGCCGCTGACGGTCTTGCCGCCGCCATCAAAGGCGCCACCGGCAAGGAAGAGGGCGAAATCGTCATCCTGACGAACCTTCCGGGCGTCGGCTCGCTGGAACAGCGCCGCGAAGGCTTCCTGGATCAGATCAAGACCAAGCATCCCGGCCTGAAGGTGATTGCCGACAAGTACGGCGATGGCCAGGCAACGACCGGTCTCAACATGATGACCGACCTGATCACGGCAAACCCGAAGCTCGTCGGCGTCTTCGCCTCGAACCTGATCATGGCGCAGGGTGTGGGCCAGGCGATCGCCGAAAACAAGCTCGGCGACAAGATCAAGGTCATCGGCTTCGATAGCGACGACAAGACGGTCGGCTTCCTCAAGGATGGTGCGATCGCCGGCCTCGTCGTTCAGGACCCCTATCGCATGGGCTATGACGGCGTGAAGACCGCTCTTGCCGTCTCCAAGGGCGAGAAGGTCGAGCAGAACGTCGACACCGGCGCAAACCTCGTCACCAAGGCGAACATGGCCGAGCCGAAGATCGACGCGCTCCTGAACCCGAAGATCAAGTAAGAACGACAGGCGGCCGCGCCGGCTCCAAAAGCCGGCGCGGCCTTTCTCATCCGTGGTATGGTTCACCAGGGATGGAGCAGACGTGACAAGAGGAGGAGAGGTCCATGGTCGGACTGGAAGAGGTCAGTCATCGCCACGATGATAGCGCCACGCTGAAAGAAGCCAATCGAATTCCCGCCGGATCGCCTATCCTCGAACTGAAAGGCCTGCAGAAGAATTATGGTCACGTGCAGGCGCTGAAACCGGCAACGCTGACCTTCCTTGCCGGTGAAATCCACGCCATCGTCGGCGAAAACGGCGCCGGCAAATCCACCCTCATCAAGTTGCTCACCGGCGTCATCACCCGCACGGCAGGCGAGGTGCTGTGGTGCGGCCATCCGGTGGGACTGTCGACGCCGAACGAGGCAATCGCCCGCGGCATCAACGCCGTTCATCAGGAAGTCGTGCTCTGCCGGCACCTGACCGTGGCCGCCAATCTCTTCCTCGGCGACGAGGTCAACCGTTATGGGCTGATGCGCAGGAAGCAGATGGAGAAGATGGCGCAGTCCGTCCTCGACGATCTCGGCTTCGGCCTGCCGGCCGGTGCGCTTCTGAGCTCGTTGACGATCGGTCAGCAGCAGCTCGTCGCCACCGCGCGCGCGGCCATGCGCGGCACGCAGTTCCTGATCTTCGATGAGCCGACCGCCTACCTCACCCGCCAGGAATCCGCACAGCTCTTCAAGCTGATCCGCCGCCTGCAGAGTGAAGGCGTCACCATCGTTTATATCAGCCACCGCATGGAAGAGGTCTTCGAGCTCGCCGACCGTGTCTCGGTGCTTCGCGACGGCACGCATGTCGGTACGCGCCTGATCGGCGAGACCAACGAGGCCGAGCTGATCGCGCTGATGATCAACCGCTCGATCGAGCAGATCTACCACAAGGAAGACATTCCGACCGGCGAGACAATCCTCGACGTCAGGGGACTTACAGGCCCGGGCTTCGAGGACGTGACGCTCTCCGTCAAGGCAGGACAGATCGTCGGGCTGTATGGCCTGATCGGCGCCGGGCGCAGCGAATTCGCGCTCGGGCTTTATGGTCGCCAACCGACAAGTGCGGGCGAAATCCACTGGATGGGCAAGCGCGTCGACATCAAGAACGAACGCACCGCGATGGAGCTCGGTATTGCGCTGGCGCCCGAAAGCCGGCGCGACCAGGGGCTTTGCCTCAACCTGCCGATCGGCCTCAATATCAACCTGCCGGTATTCGGACGCCTCAGCAACGGCCCGGTCATCAATCACGCACGCGAATCGACGAATGCCGACAAGCAGATCCGCGATCTCAGCATCAAGACGCCGAGCCGGCGTGTTCCGGCCTCCAGCATGTCGGGCGGCAATCAGCAGAAGATCGTGATCGGCAAGTGGCTGAGCCACGGCGCCCGGCTTTTCATTTTCGACGAGCCGACTGTCGGCGTCGACGTCGGTACCAAGGCGGAAATCTACCGGCTCTTCGCCAAGCTGCTGAAGGAGGGGGCAGGCATCATCCTGATCTCCTCCTACCTGCCCGAGGTCTACGAACTGGCCGACCGGCTGCACGTCTTCCGCAGCGGCAAGCTCGTTGCAAGCCATGATTTCCACGCGGCGACGCATGAAGAAGTGCTCAGCGAAGCGATCGGCGTCTGAGCCAAAAGAATAAGAGGGAGAAAATTCATGACTGTCACCCCCACCGAAATTGTCGCGCCGCCGCCGCGCCGGAAGATGAACATTCTGTTCGGCCTGACACTGATCGGGTTGCTGATCTTCCTCTGGGTCGTGCTCGGCTTCGTCACCGAGAGCTTCTGGACGCCGCTCAACATCTCCAACCTGCTGCGCCAAGGTGCGATGACGGCGATCCTGGCGCTCGGCCAGACCTTCGTCATTATCACCGCCGGCATCGACCTTTCCGTCGGCGCAATCGTCGGTTTCTGCACCGTCATCATCGCCTGGCTCTTACAGGCGGGTGTGCCGCTCTGGGCGGCAATCTTGCTGACGCTAGCTATCGGTGTCGCGATCGGCTCCTTCCATGGCTTCGGCATCGTGCATATGGGCCTGCCGCCCTTCATCATCACGCTTGCGACGCTGACGTCGCTGCGCGGCATCGGGCTCTTGATCACCAACGGCTCGACGATCAGCATCACGGACGAGGGCTTCAGCAATTTCGCCCGCGCCGATTTCCTTGGCGTTCCAAGCCTGTTCTGGATGGTCATCCTGGTCGCGATCCCCTCCTTCGTCTTCCTGCATCTGAGCCGCTGGGGCCGCTACCTCTTCGCCGTCGGTTCAAATGCAGAAGCGGCGCGTCTTTCCGGCGTCAACGTCAAGGGGATGATCTACCTCGCCTATATCCTTTCGGCTTCGTTTGCGGCCTTCGTCGGCGTGCTGCTCGCCTCGCGTATCGCAATCGGTAACGCGACACAGGCCGACGGCTGGGAACTGCAGGCGATCGCTTCCTCCGTCATCGGCGGCACGTCTCTCTTCGGTGCCGTCGGCTCCGTGCATGGTCCGCTGATCGGCGCGTTCATTCTGGCGACCATCAACAACGGCGCAAACCTTCTGAACGTCAACTCGTTCTGGCAGCGCATCATCACCGGCCTGCTGATCATCGTCATCGTCTACTTCGATCAGCTTCGCCGGCGCCGGGCGGGCTGAGCGAAATACAAAACAAAGCCGGCCCTCGGGCCGGCTTTCTTCATTCCAGCAATGCGAGAACCGTCATGAAAGCCGTCCTTTGCCGCGAACCCGGCGTCCTCGATCTCGTCGAGCGCCCCTCCCCCGAAAAACCAGCACCCGGCTGGGTACGGCTCGCCGTCAGCCATGTCGGCATTTGCGGCACGGATTACCATATCTTCGAAGGCAAGCACCCGTTCCTCGAATATCCGCGCGTAATGGGACACGAGATCTCGGCGACCGTGCTCGAAGCAGGCGACGGCGTGGCGATGGCGACGGGCACACCTGTGATCGTCAATCCTTACCTTTCCTGCGGTAGCTGTGTCGCCTGCCGGCAGGGCAAGCCGAACTGCTGCACCAATATCAAGGTTCTCGGAGTTCACACCGACGGCGCCTTCTGCGAGGAGATCGTGGTGCCTGCGGGCAATCTCTATGCCGCCAAGGGCCTCAGCCTGGAGGCTGCCGCGACCGTCGAATTCCTCGCAATCGGCGCGCATGCTGTACGCCGCTCCATGGCGGCGGAAGGTTCCCGCTCCCTCGTTATCGGCGCAGGCCCGATCGGCCTTGGTGCGGCAATCTTCTCGCGTATTGCCGGTCATGATGTGACATTGCTCGATACGAGCACGGAACGGCTGCAGATGGCCTCCGAGCGCTTCGGCTTCACGTCAGGCATCGTCGCCAATGATGGGACCACAGATGCCGTGAAAGCCAGGACGGACGGCGATGGTTTTGATGTCGTCTTCGACGCGACAGGCTTCGGGCCGTCGATAGAGAAGGCTTTCAGCTTTGTCGCCCATGGCGGCGCGCTGGTGCTCGTCAGTGTCGTGAAAGACGATATCCGCTTCTCCGACCCGGAGTTTCACAAGCGGGAGATGATGGTCATCGGCAGCCGCAATGCAACGCGCGTCGACTTCGAACATGTCGCGGATTCGATCGCCAAGGGCCTCGTTCCGGTCGACAAGCTGATCACGCATCGCACGACGCTTGCCGACGCGCCGCGCGACCTTGCCCGCTGGGCGCATGAGAAGAGCGGCCTCATCAAGGCCGTCATCAAGGTCGCTGGTTAAAGCGTATCGATCGCGGAGCGCATCTGCCTGACGACCGCGACATCGGTCCGGTTCGAGGTCGGCACATCGAAGCCGAAGGAGACGGCGCGCGGATCGGCACTGGCAACGGGTGAGCTGCAGGAACCGTGGATTTCGTGAGCACCCGTCGCCCGCAGGATTTCGACGGCATTGGTCGGGCGCACGCCGCTGCCCGGCATGATCGAGATGCGACCGGCTGACTTGGCGGAGATGCGCTTCAGCGTTTCCAGTCCATCGAGCGCCTTCGGCACACAGCCTGAAGTGAGGATGCGCTCGCAGCCGAGTTCGACCGCCTGCTCCAGTGCCACATCCGGGTCCGGCACGAGATCGAAAGCGCGATGCAGGGTCGAGCCGAGGCCGGCGGCATGCGCCTTCAAGCGATGAATGAGCGGCATGTCGAGCGTGCCGTCCGAGCGGTTGGCGCCAATGACGACGCCGGCGAGGCCAGCGGCCCTGACGGCATCGATATCGGCCAGCATCGCCTTCTCATCCGTGGCATCGAAGATGAAGGGACCGGCGTGAGGGCGGATCATCGCATAGACCGGGATCGGTGCTTCGGCGGCAATTCGCATCAGGCTCGGCAGCGGCGTCAGCCCGCCAAGTTCCAGCGCCGAGCAGAGTTCGATGCGGCCGGCACCACCCTCGATCGCCGCCGCAAGGCCTTGAGCGCTATCGACGCATACTTCCAGCAAAACCGTCATCGTCCGAATCCCTCTTCTTCCGCCGCAGCTTATTTATGCGAAGGCGGCATCTTTCGCGACAGGTCTTGGGACGATTTTTGCAGCAGTCGCGATCAGCAGGTCGCAAGCGTCAGCGGCCGCTTTCCGATGATTGAAGGCCACGTGGTAGGACATGGGCATCGGCTCGGCGAGTTCGACGATGCGCACTCGGTCGGCGATCGGCATGGCGCTGACGCGGCCGAGGAAGGAGACGTAGCCGTGATTGGCGACGAGATCGACGATGACAGGCAGCGAATCCGCCGCGGTGATATCCCGGTCGCGTAGGCGGCGATGCAGGGTACGGTCATAGCCGAATGTCATGGCGGCATGGCCGATGCCGGTGCGCGGGCTCGGCGTGCAGATCGGATGACTGGCGACAAGCTCCGTGGCAGTTGCTCCCATGCTGTCGAGCGGAGCGATCGCCACCATGTCGGTGCGCAGCAATTCGCGATGACGGAAGCTTTCCAGGCCGAAGACGGAATCGAGGATCGCGACATCGATGCGCCCGGATTTCAGCGCCTCGCGCAGATCGTCCGCGGTCATCGAGACCAGCGATAAGGCATTCTTGTTGCGGCCGGTATTCCACTCGGCGACGAGGCTGCCCAGGCAACGTGCAACCCAGCTTTCCGAGCCCGTGGGGATGATGGCGCCGATGCGCAGCGAGCGGGCGGTGCGCTGGTAGCGTTCGTCGGCCGCGGATTTCAGTTCGTTCCAGGCAAGGCTGATGGTCGAAAAGACCGCATAAGCAAAGCGGCCCTCCTCCGTCAGCGCAGAGCCTTGTGCCTGACGTTCGAAGAGCCGGTCTCCGAAGAATTTCTCAAGATTGGCGATCTGCAAGGAAAGCTGCGGCTGACCAAGACGAAGGCGGCGTGCTGCCCTGTTGATACTGCCTTGATCGGCAACCTCCAGATAACGCTCCATGGTGACGAGCTTGACTGGGATGCGGGCGGCCCATTGTCCGTAAGCTTCCGGTTCACGATGACCGAGCCTGTCTCCAAGCTGCCCTGTTGCAGCAAGGATCGGCGCCAATCCCTCCAGAACTCTGCCTCCGGCAAGCAGAATGACCAGTTCGCCCGAGGAACGCTCGGCGAGCTTCAAGGCAAGCTCCGTCTCCAGATTGTCGATCGCTGCCGACACGGTCGAGACGGAGACGTTGAAGCGGCGCGCCGTCTCGCGCATGGAGCCGGAAGACAGAACGTGACTTGCGATGAAGAGGGCGCCGAGATGCAAGGCTTTCTCCGGAAACTACTGAAAAGGCGGAGGATATGACGTGTTCGTGAAAAAAGATATCCCTGCTCGCGAAGGTGCAGGCTATCGTTCCCCCATAGAAATCCGGGCGGCGAAAAGAACCGATCAAAAGCACCGGAACATGGTGGAAACACGCAAGGGGACAAAAACAAATCGCGCCGGCCTTGGAAAAGGGAATGCAATTCCGCGCAACGGTCTGCATTCGCCGCCATAATCGCGCCGCGAGAGCGAATACTGGAGGGGGCTGCTTCGATTTTCGGGCATCGATTTTTCGGGCATGCACACTATTTCCATGACGCACGTATTTCCGGCATGATGGCCTGATGGCTGACCATGCCGGCTGGTTTTATGCGCGCAGGCTTCGCGTCCGGGGCTTTCGCGACGTTTAACGGTGTTCAACCAAGGGGATAATCATGCTGAAGAAATTCGCACTTGCCGTTTCGCTTGCCGCCTTTGCGGCCGGCGCGGCCCACGCCGCAGACGTCGTCGTTTCATCGAAGATCGACACCGAAGGCACGCTGCTCGGCAACGTCATCGCGCTCGCGCTGGAGGCCAACGGAATCAAGACGCAGGACCGCATCGCGCTCGGCGCAACGCCCGTCGTGCGCAAGGCGATCACCGCTGGCGAAATCGACATCTACCCGGAATATACCGGCAATGCCGGCTTCTTCTTCAACAAGGCCGATGACGCAGCCTGGAAGAACCTCGAGCAGGGTTACCAGGAAGCCAAGAAGCTCGACTACGACGCCAACAAGATCGTCTGGCTGACGCCTTCGCCGGCCAACAACACCTGGGCGCTTGCCGTGCGCAACGATGTTGCCGGCCCGAACAACCTCAAGAGCATGTCCGATTTCGGCAAGTGGGTTTCGGGCGGCGGGGCCGCCAAGCTTGCAGCCTCGGCTGAATTCGTGAATTCGGCCGGCGCCCTGCCCGCCTTCCAGACCACCTACGGCTTCACGCTGAAGCCGGATCAGGAAGTCGTGCTTTCGGGTGGCGATACGGCCGCCACGATCAAGGCTGCGGCAGACCAGACCAACGGCGTCAACACCGCCATGGTCTACGGTACGGATGGTGCTATCCAGGCTGCCGAGCTGACGGTTCTCGAAGACGACAAGAGCGTGCAGCAGGTCTATGCCCCGACCCCGATCATCCGCGAGGCCGTGCTGCAGGCAAACCCGAAGATCCAAGAAATTCTTGCTCCGATCTTCCAGAGCCTGACGGCAGACGAGTTGCGCAAGCTCAATGCCAAGATCCAGGTCGATGGCGAACCGGCGAAGTCCGTTGCCGAAGCCTACCTGAAGGAAAAAGGCTTCCTGAAATAATTGGCTGATGCGCCCCGCCCGTTCAGGGCGGGGCTTTCTCCCACAGGGTAGGATCGATGGAAGAAACCTTAGCGGTCCGCAAACTGGACCGGCTCGGCGTGGTACTCGTGGCAGGCGGCATTCTGGCAACGGCGCTTCTGCCCTTCATCTATGTGAAGGCAAACCGTATCGCCGCCGGCAAGCCGATGCTCTTGACGCAACTTCTTCCGCAACCTTCCGTCGTCATCCTGCTGGTGCTGCTGGTTGCCACAGCATTGGCAACTCTCTTCCTGCGCAATGCTTTCATCCGGCTCGCCCTCGGCACGCTCTGCCTTGCGGCGCTGATCGCCGCCATTGGTCTCACCGCAACGGCTGCCACCCCGCCCGGCAGTACGGTGGCGCGCATGACGCCAGGTGGCAGTTTCTGGGTGCTCTTCGGGGTGATCGGCCTCATCATCTCCGACGCGCTAGTGAAGATCCGGCTGACGCCCTGGACGCGTGTCGCTGTGCTTGCCGCCTATACGGCGCTTCTCGGCCTCTGCCTCTCCTCCGGCCTGCTCGATAGCCTGTCGATCCTCCGGGAATTCTCCACGCGCTCGGCACAGTTCTGGACGGAGGCCTATTCCCATCTGGTTCTGGCCTTCGGATCGCTTGCGGTGGCGATCGTGCTTGGACTGCCGCTCGGCATCCTCTGTTTCTGGGTGCCCAAGCTGCGCGCCATCGTGCTGCAAACGCTGAGCCTCATCCAGACCATTCCAAGCCTTGCGCTATTCGGCATATTGATGCTGCCACTCGGCTATCTCGCGACGCATGTGCCGCTCGCGGCCGAAATCGGCATTCGCGGGATCGGCACGGCGCCGGCGCTGATCGCGCTCGTGCTCTATTCGCTGCTGCCGATCGTCGCCAATACGGTCGTCGGCCTCGAAGGCGTCGATCCCTCGGTGCGCGATGCGGCGGCCGGCATGGGGCTGACGCGCCGACAGATCCTCACCGGAATCGACCTGCCGCTTGCCTTCCCCGTCATCCTCACCGGCATCCGTATCGTGCTGGTGCAGGCAATCGGCATGGTGACGATTGCCGCCCTGATCGGCGGTGGCGGCTTCGGCATCTTCATCTTCCAGGGGCTTGGCCAGACGGCCATGGATCTCGTTCTTCTCGGCGCCGTGCCGACCGTTTTCTTTGCCTTCTCCTCGGCCGTCATCCTCGATGCGGTCATCGAAAGCATCCAGGGGCCAGCTGCATGAGCAAGATCGAGATCAGGAACGTCACCAAGCGCTACGGCTCGGCCACCGTCGTCGACAATGTCTCCATGAGCGTCGAGAAGGGATCGATTACCGTCATCGTCGGCACATCCGGTTCAGGCAAATCAACGCTGATGCGGATGATCAACCGGCTGGTGCCCATCACCGAAGGCGAGATTCTGGTCAATGGGCAGAATATCATGGACGTGCCGGCGACCGAGCTTCGCCGCAAGATCGGCTATGCGATCCAGGGACACGGCCTCTTTCCGCACCGGACGGTGGCGCAGAATATCGCGACCGTGCCGCAACTGCTCGGCTGGGACGCGGCGCGCACCGACAAGCGTGTCACAGAGCTGCTCGGCCTCTTCAATCTCGATCCGGCAGTCTTCGCGGAGAAATATCCGCATCAGCTGTCTGGTGGCCAGCAGCAGCGCGTCGGCGTTGCCCGGGCGCTCGCGGCCGAACCGGAACTGCTGCTGATGGACGAGCCCTTCGGCGCGCTCGATCCCGTCATTCGCGGCAAGGCGCAGGACGATCTGCTGGCGATCCAGAAACAGTTCGGCACGACTGTCGTTCTCGTCACGCATGACATGGACGAGGCCTTCCATCTCGGCAACCAGATCGCCGTGATGAGCGGCGGCAAACTCCTGCAGTGCTCGACGCCGGAGAAGATCCTGACAGAGCCTGCAGACCCCTTCGTGCAGCAATTGACCGGCACATCCGACCGGGCGCTGAAGCTGATGTCGCTGACACCGCTGAAGGACAGTATGGAGCCAGCCAAGCCGGGCCTGCCCTATTCGCTGGCGCAGTCGCTCAGCCTTCGCGATGCGCTTGCCGAAATGATCTGGCAGGGCGTGGATGAGGCAGCCGTGCAGAATGCCGACAAGACGGCTGTCGGTTCGATTTCGATGGAGCGGCTCATCGAACTGGGCCGCAAGGCATGAAGTTTCTCCTCGCCAATCTGTTTCGCGCGCTGGCGCTGGTGATCCTGCTCATCCTAATCTTCAGGACGGAGTGGCTCTCCTTCATGCTGGTGCCGCTGACCAACAACAATGCGCCGCCGGTCTATATGCAGAACAGCCTCGCTTCACTGGCGCTCGGCCATCTGGAGCTGGTCTTCGTTTCGATTATCGGCAGCGCGGTGCTTGCCGTTCTCGGCGGTATTTTCGTTACCCGGCCAAGCGGCGCCGACTTCTTGCCTTTGTCACGCGCCATCGCCAACGCCGGCCAGACCTTTCCGCCTGTCGCGGTGCTGGCGCTTGCCGTTCCCGCTACCGGCTTCGGTGCTGCGCCGACGCTGATCGCACTCTTTCTCTACGGGTTGCTGCCGATCTTCGAGAATACGGTTGCCGGCCTCAAGCAAGTGTCACCGCAGGTACTGGATGCAGCAGACGGAATGGGCATGAACGGGACGCAGCGCCTCTTCCAGGTCGAGCTGCCCCTCGCCCTTCCGCTGATCCTCGAGGGGCTGAAGGTCGCAACCGTCATCAATATCGGCACGGCGACGATCGGCTCGACGGTTGCGGCAAAGGGTCTCGGCGAAGTGATCATTGCCGGTCTGATTTCCGACAATACCGCCTTCATTCTGCAGGGCGGCCTGATCGTCGGCCTGATGGCGGTGCTGATCTATGATGTCGTCGGCATGCTCGAAGGCGCGATCACGCGCAGAATGGGCTTGCGTCCGGCTTGAGAGGACGGCTACCAAGGCTGCCTAGGGCACGTTCGTTTTCTTCGAATCACGAAAGTGCTCTATCTGCTCGTTTTTACGCAATTCCGAACGCATAACCGCTGCACGCTCTTGCTGGAATTGCTCTGGATATCAGCGATTGGGAGACCGCCTTGGCCAAGATGATCCATTCCATGATCCGCGTTCTGGACGAGGCGCGCTCGGTCGAATTCTACAGCAAGGTCTTCGGGCTCAAGATTGCCGACCGTGTCGATTTCGAGACTTTCACGCTGATCTACATGAGCAATGACGAGAGCGGTTTCGAGCTGGAACTGACGGTCAACAAGGGCCGTATCGAGCCCTACAATCTCGGCGATGCCTACGGCCATCTCGCCGTCTCCGTTCAGGAAGTGGAGGTCGAGCACAGGCGGCTGACCGATCTCGGCCTCAACCCCGGCAAGCTCGTGGAACTCAACCGCGACGGCAAACTCTTCGGGCTGTTCTTCTTCATCGCCGATCCCGACGGCTACAAGATCGAAGTGCTTCAGCGCCACGGCCGTTTTCAATAAAAGACAAGAGGCTGACATGATTGGGAGGAGAGACCTTCATAACGGCTGGACGCTTTCCTGTAACGATACAGGAAGAACCAGTCTGCCGGCGTCCATTCCGGCAACGGTGCCCGGCTGCGTGCATCTCGACCTGCTGACAAACCGGCTTATCCCCGATCCCTATCTCGATATCAACGAGATCACCAATGACTGGATCGGCAAGACGGAATGGGTCTACCAGCTCAATTTCGAAGCCGCGGCCGATGCCATCAAGATGCAGGAACTGGTCTTCGACGGCATCGATACGATCGCGACGATCCAACTGAACGGCGAGGAGATCGGCCGCACCTTCAACATGCACCGCACCTATAGCTTCGATGTTTCGTCGCTCTTAAGGGCAGGCACGAACGAACTCAGCGTCACCTTCCATTCCGCCTATGCCTATGGTGCGGAAATGGAGAAGCACTACGGCTACCGCCCAAACAACTATCCGGGGCCGGGCAACCTGATGCGCAAGATGGCCTGCAATTTCGGCTGGGATTGGGGCCCGACGCTTGTGACGGCTGGCCTCTGGAAGCCGGTGCGGCTGGAGAGCTGGGATCGGGTGCGGCTTGGCGAAACCCGCATCTCGGCAACGCTTGCCGGCGGCGATGGGCTGGTCAAGGTTCATGCGCGGCTGGCAAGACATGGCGAGACCAGACTGGCCAAGCTGACGGCCGAGATCGGGGGCGTGACGCAGACGGTCACGATCGACACAGATGCGGATGAGGTTTCGTTCGAGGTGCGCATGCCCTCGCCGCAGCTATGGTGGCCGCACCATCTCGGCGCGCAGCCACTCTATCCGCTGGAGATCCGGCTGGAGGACGAGAGCGGCGATATCCTCGACAGCTATTACAAGCAGATCGGCTTCCGCTCGCTGCGGCTCGATACGTCACCGGACGCACATGGCTCTGCCTTCACCTTCATCATCAACGACGTGCCGATCTTTGCCTGCGGCGCCAACTGGATTCCGGACGATTGTTTCCCGTCCCGCGTGACGGCGGAGCGCTATGCGGCGCGGATCGACGAGGCGAAGGCCGCCAATATCAATCTGCTGCGCGTCTGGGGCGGCGGCATCTTCGAGCGGGACGAATTCTACGAGGCCTGCGACCGGGCCGGCATGCTCGTCTGGCAGGATTTCCTCTTTGCCTGCGCCTCTTATCCGGAGGAAGAGCCGTTGCGCAACGAGGTGATCGCCGAGGTGCGAGACAATGTCGTGCGGCTGATGCCGCATGCTTCGCTCATCATCTGGAACGGCAATAACGAGAATATCTGGGGTTTTGACGAATGGGGCTGGAGGCCGATCATCAAGGACGGCGTCAGCTGGGGGCTCGGCTATTATCTCGATGTCCTGCCGAAGCTCTGCGCGGAGCTCGATCCCGACCGGCCCTACTATCCCGGCAGCCCCTATTCGGGCTCCATGGATATCGAGCCGAATGACGACCGGCATGGCTGCAAGCATATCTGGGACGTGTGGAACGACGTCGGTTACGAGGTCTATCGCAATTACATCCCGCGCTTCTGCTCGGAATTCGGCTGGCAGGCCCCGCCGAACTGGGCGACGCTGCAGGAGAGTGTGCATGACGACCCGCTGACGCCGGAATCGCGCGGCGTCTTCCATCATCAAAAGGCGACGCAGGGCAATGACAAGCTGATCAAGGGGCTTGCCGGGCATCTGCCCGTACCGCAGACGATGGATGACTGGCATTTTGCCACTCAGCTCAATCAGGCTCGCGCCATTCGCTTCGCCGTCGAGCACATGCGCTCGCATCGCGACATCTGCAAGGGCGCGGTCGTCTGGCAATTCAACGATTGCTGGCCGGTGACGTCCTGGGCGGCACTCGATTCCGCCGGCCGGCGCAAGCCGCTCTGGTATGCGATGCAGCAGGCATTCCACCCTCGCCTGCTGACGATCCAGCCACGCGGCGAAGGCCTTTCGGCAGTGGCCGTCAACGAGCAAACCTTGTTCTGGCGTTCGAAGATCAGCGGCAAGCGCATGCGGCTCGATGGTACCGTCCTGGCGGAGTTCGAATTCTGGCGGCTGCTCTGCGACCGGTTCGAAGCGAAGGAATTTCCTCTGCCTGCGGATATCGCAAAAGCCGGCACAGCGGATGAGGAAGTCATCGTCGTCCAGATGCTGGACAAGCGCGCCTTCCACTATTTCGTCGAGGATATCGATCTGAAGCTTCCGGCACCTGATCTCAGCATATCGCTGGCAAAATCGGCCGGCGGCTACGATGTCACGGTGACGGCGCGGAATTTCCTGAAGGATCTCTGCCTGATGGCGGACCGGCTCGACCCCTCGGCTGTGGTCGACTCGATGCTGGTGACGCTGCTGCCTGGTGAAAGCCACGTCTTCCGTTTAACGACCGAGAAGTCCTTGTCGGCCGAACAAATCGTTGTTGGAACGGTGCTTCGGACCGCCAATGACCTTGTGAACAAAAACTGAAAGGCCCCGCTCTCGCGGGGCCTCTACCGGCTCATCTGCGCGGGCGACGTTACATCCAGTAGGGCGGCACGCCGTAATAATCATACACGCGGCGGCCATTATCGTTGTACCAGGTGTCGTCATCATCCGCGTAGCTCGGCGCGCCTTCGATCTGCTCCTTGGTGAGATCAATGCGGTAGCCGTCCAGCTGGGTATCATAGCTCAGCTTTGCCCAGGGCAGCGGATAGTGGTCGTGGCCGATGCCGAGGAAGCCGCCAAAGCTCAGGACAGCGTAGGCAACGCGGCCATCCTGCTTCCCGAGGATGAGACGTTCGATGGAGCCGATATGCTTGCCATCGGCGCCATAGACGCGGGTGCCTTCAACGCGGTCACTGGCGATCAGCGTCGGCGTATCCTTCACATTCGGGTCGCGGCGAGTGGCGTCGGTATCCTGATTGAGCATTGTGCACCTCCTTTATCGTTTCCTCGTGGTTCATCCACACCGACAAAACGTACCCTATGCTTCAAAGTTCCCGGCCACATGATGTTCGCAGGCACCGGCTGCGATATTGACGTTTACGTCAAGGTTATTGTAGCCTCAAGTTGCTTGAACCGTTCAAGCAATGGCATAAGCTGCCTTGACGGAGGATGGAGGAATCTTCCGATCGATCCCGGCGCAAATCCGGTTTCGGCGGCCGAATGGGAGAGAGAAAATGAACAGCATTTCCGTCCACCCAAGCGGTGAGAAACCGGAAAAACCATGGCTTGCCACCTATCCGGACATCGTTCCGGCCGAGATTCCCCCACTGGAATTCACATCGCTTCCCGACCTCCTGGAAAAAAACTGTGCCCGCTTTGCCGATCGCAAGGCTTTTTCCAGCATGGGCAAAACGATGACCTACCGCGAACTCGAGGCCCAGACCCGCAAGGTGGCTGCGTGGCTGCAAGGTGCGGGTCTGCAAAAGGGCGATCGTATTGCCGTGATGATGCCGAATGTGCTGCAGAACCCCGTCGCGGTCTATGGCATCCTGCGCGCCGGGCTCGTCGTCGTGAACGTCAACCCGCTCTATACGCCGCGCGAGCTTGAGCACCAGCTCAACGATTCCGGCGCCAAGGCAATCTTCGTTCTGGAAAATTTCGCGCGCACCGTCGAACAGGTCATCAACAAGACGGACCTGCGCCATGTCGTCGTCACCTCTCTGGGCGAAATGCTCGGGGCCAAGGGGCATATCGTCAATTTCGTCGTTCGCCGGGTAAAGAAGCTCGTTCCCTCCTGGTCCATCCCGCAACACAAGAGTTTCAGGCAGGTCCTGGCCGAAGGCGCGCACAGGACCCTTGCTCCCGTCGCACTCACCGGCAGCGATATCGCCTTCCTGCAATATACGGGTGGGACGACAGGCATTGCGAAGGGCGCTGTGCTGACGCATCGGAACCTGCTGGCCAACAAGCTGCAGCTGCAACTCTGGCTGAAATCCGCCTTCGACAAGAAGAGGCAGCCTGATGTCCTGAATTTCCTCTGCGCGCTGCCGCTCTATCACATCTTCGCACTGACGGTGAATTCGCTGATGGGCATGTCGCTCGGCGCTCATAATGTGCTGATCGCCAATCCGCGCGACATTCCGGGACTGGTGAAGGAATTCCAGAAGTCGAACATCCATATTTTTCCAGGCCTCAACACGCTGTTCAACGCGCTGCTCAACAATGCCGACTTCGCCAAGCTCGATTTTTCCTCGCTCGTCATGTCGCTCGGCGGCGGTATGGCAGTGCAAAGACCGGTCGCGGAGCGCTGGCTGAAGGTGACCGGCTCGCACATTACGGAAGGTTACGGGCTATCCGAGACATCGCCTGTCGCGACGGCCAACCGTTTCGATTCCCCTGAATTCACAGGATCGATCGGCCTTCCCATTCCTTCGACGGAGCTCGATATCAGAGACGAGGACGGCAATTCGCTGTCGCTCGGCGAGATCGGCGAGATCTGCATCCGCGGGCCGCAGGTCATGGCCGGCTATTGGAACAAGCCGGAGGAAACGGCGAAGGTGATGACGCCGGACGGCTATTTCCGGACCGGCGACATGGGCTTCATGGACGGGCGCGGCTATACCAAGATCGTCGATCGCAAGAAGGACATGATCCTCGTCTCCGGCTTCAACGTCTACCCGAACGAGATCGAGGAAGTGGCGGCCATGCATCCCGGCATCCTGGAGGCGGCGGCCATCGGCGTGCCGGACGTGCATTCCGGCGAGGCGGTGAAGCTCTTCATTGTACGCAAGGACCCTGGGCTGACAGAGGCCGATGTGAAGGCGCATTGCGCCGCCAATCTCACCAACTACAAGCGACCGCGTTTCATCGAATTCCGCACCGAGTTGCCGAAGACGCCCGTCGGCAAGATTTTGCGCAAGGACCTGCGCGGCTGAATTTGTCCGTCCCTTGAAATTGCGAGCCATCCGCTTGTCGCGGGTGGCTTTTTTCATATTTCGACAGATGGCTGAACTTGATTTGACCAGGAGAAAGGGAATAGTTTCCGCAGCCCTCTCCGCCTCCAAAGGAGCCTTCCATGAATGCCATCGTCGAACAATTGAAGAGCACCGCGGCAGCCACCAAGGCCACCGATCTGCGCGCCGCATTCGCGGCCGATCCGCAGCGCTTTTCGCGCTTTTCCGTATCGCTTGACGACCTGCTGATGGATTTTTCCAAGACGGCCGTCAACGACGAGATCCTCAAGCTTCTGGTGAAGCTCGCCGAAGAAGGCGGTGTCGAAAAGAAGCGCGAGGAGATGTTCTCCGGCAAGGCGATCAACTTCACCGAAAACCGCGCGGTTCTGCACACGGCGCTGCGCAACCGCTCCAACACGCCCGTGCTGGTCGATGGCAAGGACGTCATGCCTGACGTCAATGCCGTTCTCGCCGCCATGGGCAAGTTCGCAGACGGCGTGCGCTCCGGCGCACTGAAGGGTGCGACCGGCAAGAAGATCACCGATGTCATCAATATCGGCATCGGCGGTTCGGACCTCGGCCCGGTCATGGCGACGCTGGCGCTTGCCCCCTTCCATGACGGCCCGCGCGCCCATTTCGTTTCCAATATCGACGGCGCCCATATTGCCGATATCCTGAAGCTGGTGCAGCCGGAAACGACGCTCTTCATCGTCGCCTCCAAGACCTTCACCACCGTCGAGACGATGACCAACGCCCAGACGGCGCGCAAGTTCATCGCCGGCGCACTGGGTGAAGCTGCTGTTCAGCACCACTTCGCCGCCGTTTCGACGGCACTCGACAAGGTCTCGGCCTTCGGCATCGAAAGTGAACGCGTCTTCGGCTTCTGGGACTGGGTCGGCGGCCGCTACTCGATCTGGTCGGCAATCGGCCTGCCGCTGATGATCGCCGTCGGTCCGGAGAATTTCGGCAAGTTCCTCGATGGCGCGCATGCCATCGACAATCATTTCCGCAAGGCGCCGATTACCGAAAACCTGCCAATTCTGCTCGGCCTTATCGGTTTCTATCACCGCAATGTCCTGGGTTACCCGACCCGCGCCATCCTGCCTTACGACCAGCGCCTGTCGCGCTTTCCGGCCTATCTGCAGCAGCTCGATATGGAATCGAACGGCAAGGGTGTCACCATCGACGGCACGCCGGTCGAGGGCAATTCCGGCCCTGTTGCCTGGGGTGAGCCCGGCACCAACGGCCAGCACGCCTTCTACCAGCTCATCCATCAGGGCACGAGCATCATCCCGGCCGAATTCATGATCGCCGCGAACGGCTTCGAGCCGGAGCTGCGCCACCAGCACCAGCTCTTGATGTCCAACGTTCTCGCCCAGTCGGAAGCGCTGATGAAGGGCCGCACCTTCGCGGAAGCCAAGAAGCAGCTGACCGACAAGGGCATGGACGACAAGAAGGCCGATTTCATCGCCCCGCATCGTGTCTTTACCGGCAATCGCCCGTCGATCACCTTCGTCTATGACAAGCTGACGCCCTATGCGCTCGGTCGCCTGATCGCGCTCTACGAGCACCGCGTCTTCGTCGAAGGCGTGCTCTTCCGCATCAATTCCTTCGACCAGTGGGGCGTGGAGCTCGGCAAGGAACTGGCGACCGGCTTGTTGCCCGTCGTCGAAGGCAAGGAAAGCGCTGCCGGCCACGATTCCTCGACGCAGGGTCTTGTCGCTGCGCTGGCAAAGCTCGCCAAGTAATCCCGGCGAACGCTGTTATCGAAGCCCATCCGCCATGCGGGTGGGCTTTTTTATTTGACCCTGTCGAATTGCAGGGCATCTCGTCGTCTATAGAGAGAGAGTGACAGTGGAGGAGCTGATGACTGCAACGGATGACGAGCTGGTGAAATTCGAAGCCGAGGGTGCGCTACCATTGCCGCCGTCGACTGATGAGGGTTTCGTCGAAAACAAGGGCGCGCGTATTTGGTATGCGACTTATGGCGCAGGCCCCGCTGTCATCCTGCTGCATGGCGGGCTCGGCAATAGCGGCAACTGGGGCTATCAGGTTCCCGATCTTATTGAGGCCGGCCACCGGGTCGTGGTGATCGATAGCCGCGGTCATGGCCGCAGCACCCGTGACGACCGTCCCTATAGCTATCACCTGATGGCATCAGATGCGCTGGCGGTCATGGATCATGCCGGCATAGAGGAAGCGGCCCTCGTCGGCTGGAGCGATGGCGCCTGCACGTCGCTAGTCCTCGCCGACCAGCAGCCGGACCGGGTCTGCGGTGTGTTTTTCTTCGCCTGCAACATGGACCCCAGCGGCACCAAGGAATTCAAGATGACGCCCGTTATCGATCGCTGCTTCAGCCGTCACAGGAAGGATTATCAGGCGCTATCTGCGACGCCTGATCAGTTCGAGGCTTTCGTTGGCGATGTTTCAAAGATGATGGCGACGGAGCCGAATTATACGGCCGAACAACTGGCCGGAATCAAGGTGCCGGTCTCCATCGCGCTCGGCGAACATGACGAATTCATCAAGCCCGAGCATGCCGATTATCTGGCAAGGACGATCCCGGATGCTGAATTCGTGCTGCTGCCCGGTGTCAGCCATTTCGCGCCGCTGCAGCAACCGGACCTCTTCAATCGCGAGGTCCGGGCCTTTCTTGACCGGATCGAATAGGCTCAGAGGCCGATTTCGCGCGCCCAGGGCGTATCAGCACGATCGCCGGCGGTTCCGGATGCATTGAGGCGCTTCAACCCTCGTCTTGGCGCAATCAGATGGGGCAGCCTGATCGCCGTGGCCAAACCGAGCCCTTCCAGCATCCGAATGAAATACCAACCCAGATCCAGCTGGCCCGGTTCGATGCCGAGCCGCGCGGATTCCGGAAAGGCGTGATGGTTGCCGTGGAAACTCTCGCCGAAGGTCACCAACCCGAAATGCGGCAGGTTATACCCCTGCACCGCGACATCATCGATACTCCAGCCCTGATGGCCATCCCGGTGGGCAAAATGACCGACCAGCCAGTGTCCGGTCAGCGACACCGCTATCCGCACGGCAATGCCCCAGACTAGCCACGGCAATCCGCCGAGCATGAAGAGCATGAAGACTAGGGGGATCTGCTGTGCCATCCACGTCGCCTCCACGAAGCGATAGAAGCGATCGTGCCGCTCCCGCTCCCCGATGACGAAATGCGGCGGATGATCCAGCACCACTGCACAATGCATCTGCCAGAAGGCGTCGATGAAAAACGACCGCCTGTGTGCAAAAAGGTCATGGCACTCTCGCTGTCGCTGAGCCCAATCGCGAATATCGTGCGCATAGATCATGCCGAAGGGGCCGGCCATGCCAACCAGCGTACCAATATAGACGAGAAAATGTTCGATCCAGATATGGGTGCTGAACGAGCGGTGGATCAGCAGCCGGTGCATGCCGACCGAATGACCGAGGCAGATCGTGACCGCGGTCAACAGGATGAAGACGGCAAAGGCACTCCAGGTGAAAGTCAGCGGTCCGCCAATAATCGCAATCAAGGTCATCGTGGTAATCCAGATCGACTTCGCGGGCATCCAGACCACCCTGCCCTTCACTGGATCGCTTTTGTCATCAATCATCCGTCCGGTGGAAATGCTGCTCATGGCAAACTCCCTCCCTTCGGGCGCATTCAACACTTGAACACCGCCCGCCAATTCATTATTTAAGGAATTACCTAATTACTTTGCGGCAAGAGAAACAATTAAGCAATGCATTAATTGCTTAATTGTTTAATGGATCGATGCAGCGATGCCTCGGGCACGGAGACAGGACTTGGAAGAAGAGATGTTCGATGACGCTGCGGAAGACGGTTCCGTCAGCGCCGCTCAGCGGGTATTCCACGCACTTTCCAGTGCGCCACGTCGGAAGATACTCGCCTATCTCTCGGCATCGGGCCTGACCGCCGGCGAGATCGCCGACCGCTTCAGCATGTCCAAGCCGGCCGTTTCGCAGCATCTTTCCGTCCTTGAGACGGCGGGTTTGATCCGGCGAGAGAAGCAGGGTCAGTTCGTCCATTACTCCCTGATCGAGAACAATCTCGTCAACACACTCAACGGCTTCGTGCAGGAAGTCTGTCCGGTCGGTCGGCCGATCAAGAAGGAAAGCCAGGCGCGCGCCCGCGCGAAAGACGCGAAGGAATTGCCTTGAGTTTCAAGGCAGCGGCGGGGTCTGGCTGAAAGTCTTACAGTCCAATCTCTTTTGCCCAGGGCGGATTGGCGCCGGCGCGGGAGACGGTGACGGCAGCCGCCTTGGCGCCGAGCGCCAAAGCGTTGCGGAGCGCCTGTTCGTCGAGGTTGGCGACCTGAGCCTTGGTCAGCAGGTTATCCATCTTTAGCGAGGCGAGGACGCCGGCGTCGAATGTGTCGCCGGCGCCGACAGTATCGACGACGGTGACGCGCTCGCTAGGTACGGTGACCTTGCGCGCGCTAGTGTAGCCGGTTGCGCCTTCGGCACCCTTGGTGATGACGACGAGCTTGGCGCCGTGGTTCAGCCAGTGAGCAGCCAGTGCGTCATGGTCGCCGTCCAGGCCGAACCACTCGAGATCCTCGTCGGAGAATTTCACGATGTCGGACTTGGCGGCCATGCGCTTGATGCGGGCCATGTGCGCAGGCTTGTCCTTGATGAAGCCAGGGCGGATGTTCGGGTCGAGCGAGATGACGCGCTTTGCGGCTTCGCGATCGAGAAGCGATTCGTAGGTTTCGCCGCAGGGGCTCGGGATCAGGCTGATCGCGCCGAAATGCAGCGCTTCGCAATCATCGCCGAGAACAGGCAGATCATCCGTGGTGATCATGCGGCCGGCGGTGCCTTCGTCGTAGAAGGCATAGGTTGCCTGACCGTTGACGAGCTTGACAAAGGCGATCGTCGAAGGGCGCGAGGTGATGGCGCACGGGCTGTAATCGACATTGCTCGCCTTCAGCGTATCGAGCAGGATTTCGCCCATCATGTCATTGGCAATGCCGGTGAAGAAGGCCGTCGGGATGCCCAGACGACCAAGCGCAATCGCCGTGTTGAAGATCGCGCCGCCGGCATAGGGCGCAAAGCCCTTTTCGCCAAGGGTCGTATCCCTCGGCAGCATGTCGATCAGGGCCTCGCCGCAGCACAAAATCATCGAATTCCTCCCAACAGGACTTACGCGTTTCTCAATCGATTAAGCGAGCTTTTGTCAAAAGGCTAGAGCGAAAGCTCACTCACGCCACCATTCCTTGCCGACCAGGCCAGCGGCGCATCGAGGAAGGCTTCGACTTCCTGCAGCGTCTTGTCGTCGAAGAGCTTCTGCTCTTTGGCGATCGCCAGAACCTCACGCCAGGTGGCGATATGATGGAACTGGACCTTGCCATTGGCAAAGCGCTGATGCGCCTCCTGGAAGATGCCGTAGAAGAAGAGCGCCATGCCGTGATCGACGATGCCGCCGGCGGCCCTTATGGCATCGATGAAGGTGAACATACTGCCGCCGGCAGTGGTCAGATCCTCGATGATGAGAACGCGGGCGCCTTCCTTCATGTCGCCTTCGATCTGCGCATTGCGACCGTGGCCCTTCGGCTTCTTGCGGACATAGATCATCGGCAGGCCGAGACGATCGGCAAGCAGTGCGGCAAAGGGAATGCCTGCGGTTTCGCCGCCGGCGATGCAATCGAACTGTTCGAAGCCGGCATCGCGCAGCAGCGTGCTGGCGGCAAAGTCCATCACCGTCGAGCGGACGCGTGGGAACGAGAGAAGCTTGCGGCAGTCGATATAGACCGGGCTCATGATGCCGGAAGCATATTTGTAGGGCGTCTCGGCATTGAAATGAACAGCCTTGATCTCCCAGAGCATCTTTGCCAGCAGCTCTGCCATGACGGCGCGGTCAGGAAATGTGGTCTGGATCATGCGGCTTCTCCTTCGGCTGACGTTCCAGCGGCAATAGCAGCAAGAGCGGTCGGTTTCCAGACGGAAGACGGCCGTCAGCCGAGCAGGCGGCCAATATCCGCAACCTGCATCTTCCTGAAGAGCGCGATTGCCTGCGCGCCCTCTTTCTCATCCAGCGAAACAGCGTAGCGAACAGCCGCCGCCAGGAGCTGCATGGTCAGTCGGGCAATGGCCAGAAGCTCCGGCTCGGCACGCTTTGGCCATAGTCGTTTTAACACCGAGAACAGGGCCTGCGCGTGGAATTCCATATCTTCGGCATCGACCTGCTGAAGAAGCTTGTCCGTATGGGTCGCGTGCCAGATATCGCGCATGACAGGCTCGCGGCGGAAGAAGGCATAATATTCATCCGCGATGACGCCGAGGGCTGTCTGCAGATTGTCCGCGTCCGTCACCTTCGCCAGTTCGTCTGCCACGCATTGCCGGCCCTGCTCATTGAAGCGCTCGGCAAGTGTGCGGATGATCGAGGTCTTGTCCGGGAAATATTGATAGAGGGCGCCGAAGGAAATCTCGGCCTTTTCAACGATTTCACTCATCTTCAGTGCATCGCTGCCGTTCTTTTCGATCAGCGCGGAGGCGACCGTCAAGATCCTTTCGAAGCGTTCGCGGCCGCGCTGCTGGCTCGGGATACGGCGCGGCTGGCCGGTCGGCTCCTGCTGGCGCCTGCGTCGTGGGATCACCTCTTCTGCCATCTTCCGCTTCCTTCGACTGTTGACAAAGAAAATAAGAGAGTTTATCTCATTTTGCAAATGAGAGAGTTTCTCTTGTTTTGAATCGAAGAGGAGTTTCGATATGCAGAATTCCGAAATCGTTCTGATCGGCGGATCGGGGAAAACCGGCGGCCGCATTGCCAACAGGCTGGAAGAGCTCGGACTTGATGTTCGCAAAGCATCCCGCTCCACGGTACCGGCCTTCGACTGGGAGGATCGCACGACCTGGCGCAAGGCACTCACGAGTGCGACGAGCGCCTATGTCGCTTTCCAGCCGGACCTTTCCGTCTCCTGGGCTGCAGAGGCTATCGAGGCGCTTTCAAGACTCGCAAGGGAGTGCGGGCTGCAGCATATCGTGCTGCTGTCCGGCCGTGGCGAAGAAGGGGCGCAGCGGAGTGAGGAAGCGCTGCGGGCGGCCGGGATCGACTACACGATCCTGCGCGCCTCGTGGTTCTGCCAGAATTTCAGCGAGGGCGCTTTCGTAGAGTCGCTCATTGCCGGCAGGCTGGAACTGCCCGCTGGCGATATCAAGGAGCCCTTCATCGACGCTGGAGACATTGCCGATGCAGCAGTGGCGGCGCTGACCGATATCAGGCATCGCAACAGGATCTACGAGCTGACCGGTCCTCGCGCGCTGAGCTTCCGCGAAGCCGTGGCCGAGATTGCGGCTGCCTCGGGCCGTCCGATAGAATATGCACAGGTATCGATGGCGGATTTCAAGTACGGACTTGCCGCTGTGGGAATGCCGGCGCCGATCGTGGCACTTCTGAAAGAACTCTTCGGACAGGTGCTCGATGGACGCAATTCCGAGGTGATGGGTGGGGTGACAGAGATACTCGGCCGACCGGCAAAGGATTTCAGCCAATATGCGCGGGAGACCGCGGCAACCGGATTGTGGAGCGCCTGACCATGCAGATCGTTCTCGTCATTTCCCTTATTGCCGCTGCGATCGGCAGCGGCCTTGTCGCCGGCATCTTCTTTGCTTTCTCCACCTTCATCATGACTGCCTTTTCGCGCATCCCTGCCGAGCAGGGCATTGCTGCGATGAATTCCATCAACGTGACCATCGTCCGCTCGCCTTTTATGCTGCTCTTCGTGCCGACGGCGATCCTCTGCGTCGTCATCGCAGTGCTGGCCTTCGTGAACTGGCGCGGCGGCGCCTCTTCGATGATGCTGGCCGGCGCGGCACTCTATGTCATCGCGTCCTTCCTCTCGACCATCGTCTTCAACGTGCCGATGAATGATGCGCTGGCGAAAGTCAGCGGCAACGGGCCAGACGCGGTGCAGCTCTGGACGACCTATCTCAGGGACTGGACGTGGTGGAACCATGTGCGCACGATCGCCTCGCTGTTGGCCTCGGTCGCTTTCGTGCGGGTGCTCATGATCATTTGAAAAGGGCGGAGGGAATAGCCCTCCGCCCTTCGCTGTTTCCGCGCAATTCCGGACGCAGAACCGCGGCACACCTTTGCTGGAATGCTTTAGCTCTGCTGGCAGAAGGTGATGCGGTTGTTGAAGGGGTCGATGACGCCCATTTCGAGGCCCCAGGGCGCCTCTTCGACACCCGGGTTCATATAACGATAGCGTTTGGCGGCGAGTTCTGCCTGATAGGCTCGGACATCCCTCACCCGTACGAAGGCTCGCGCGCCTGGGCTGGCATCGCCGGAATGTTCGCTCAGGTGCAACTGCATATTCTCGCGGGAGACCTGGCAATAGAGCGGGGAGTTTTCGCCGAAACGATGCTCCCAGTCGAGCGTGAAACCCAGGAAGCCGCAGTAGAATTCCATGGCTTTCTCGACCGAGAAGATGCGGAAGATCGGCACAGGTGGTTCGATACCGATAGCAGATTTCGCACCTTCGGCCTCATCCAGCTTTGCCGAGAGAATATTCCACTGGTCGAGGCCGAATTGTCTGGCGACAATCTCCAGGGTTTCGCTATGGGTGAGGGAAATATCGCGGTCGGCAAGCGCCTGCCGCAGGGTTTTTGCCATAAGCTTGGCATCGCGAAAATCGCGCATGGTTCATCCTTCTCCGTTGGCGGCAAACAGGAAGATCAGTGCCCGCGTCTGCTGACCCGTTCGCCATCGATTGCCAGAGCAAGGATGTGAAGGTGGAGTTGGACGCATTCACCATTATGCTTGCGCATCGCGGGGCGGCTGGCTGCATCCGGCCGATCTCACATTACGAAAGGTCGGGAGACGGATCAAGAGGCCGAGCGCGCAACACCTGTCGGCACCGAATGAAGGTGGCTGGCGAGTTCGACGCGGTTGCGGCCGGCGCGTTTTGCGGCATAGAGCGCCTTGTCCGCCTCGTTCAGCATGGCATCGAAATCCAGCGGCTCGGAACGTCCGGGCGCGACGCCGACGCTGACAGTGCATTTCAGCACTTCGTCCTCGATATAGATGTCGCGCTCCTCGAAAGCCTTGCGAATGCGCTCGGCGGCAAGCTCGGCGCGGCCGGGCATGATTTCCTTCAGCACCAGCGCGAATTCCTCACCACCGAGGCGGGCGGCCGTATCGCCGCCGCGGCAATTGGCGGAGAGTTCGCCGGCAAAGACTTTCAGGACGTGATCACCGGCCGCATGGCCGTAGCGGTCGTTGACCGATTTGAAATAATCGATGTCGAAGACGATGACGGCGGTCGAAGCATCCATGGAGCGGACGCCATATTGGTCGAACAGAGCGCGGCGGTTCAGCAACCCGGTCAGCGGATCGGTGATCGCATCCATGCGGTGACGGGCGGCAAGCCGCCATTGATGCAGTGCCAGCGACAAGGCGCCGATGCCGGTCATCCCGGCGATGCACACGGCGATACTGAGGTCTTCGGCCCAATTGCTGGGTGCGGCCCCGAGCACCAGCTTGCCGTCCCAGATCAAGACTGCGGCGCAGAGGACGAAGGAAATCGCCGTCAATGTGTAGAGGGCGGTAATGCCTGATATCGGCGCAGGTGCTTCTGCGCGGTCAAGCCAATATTGCCGGGCGGTGGTGAAGAGCAGGAAGGCGATGGCGAGATTATCCGCCATGAAGGCCAGACCATCCAGCCCGGCGATCATCGGCGGAATGGATGCGGCCATGGCGACAAGTGCACGCACGACGATGCCCGATTTCGGGAGCCGACCGGTGCGGAACTGATAGCCCGCGCCCCAGATCGTGGCAAAACCGGCATGAAACAGCACGAAACAACCCGCACCAAGCAGGCGCTCAGGCTGTTCCACATAGTGGGCATAGGCTAAGATGCCGGCGACAACGAGAACGAGGCCGAATGCGCCGGTGAGAAGAAAGGTTTCAGCCCGGCGCGCGAGCCAGCTTCCCATGAGCGTCACGGCAAGGCAGGTTGCTGAAACGCCAAGCGCCAGCAGCAATGAATTATAGTCAAGCATCATGCTTTAAATCTCCGCGGCTCTTGCCGCGCCGATAACGTTTTTAAAAATCTATCTCGTCATTGCTGACGAATGTCTTACGCATTCCGTTAAAAAACATAGGTTTCGCAGCCGAGCGTTACAAAATCAACGCTCGACAGCAACTATAAGAAGAAAAATATTTAAGTCTGTACAGGTTCTCAGGCTTTGATCTGCCAATGTAATGCAAACATCGGATCGAAGACGGTAACCGGCCCGGCGCCGGTTACGATCCTGGCGGGGAAGACCACGGGATCGGCCTGCCGCTCCAGCGTGATACGTTCCTCGTTCGGCTCGAGCCCATACCAGGCCGGACCATTCAAGGAGGCAAAGGCCTCCAGCCTGTCGAGCGCGCCATCCTGCTCGAACACATGGGCAAGGCAGCTCATCGTGTTGATCGAGGTATAGATCCCCGCGCAGCCGCAAGCACATTCCTTCAACGGGTCGACATGCGGCGCGGAATCCGTGCCGAGGAAGAACCTGGCATCGCCGCTGGTCGCCGCCACCCTCAATGCCAGCCGGTGATTTTCGCGTTTCGCGACGGGCAGGCAGTAATAATGCGGGCGAATGCCGCCGACGAGGATGGCGTTGCGGTTGATGATCAGGTGATGGGTGGTAATGGAGCCGGCAAGATTGGCCCTGGCCGACTTGATATAGTCGATGCCATCTGATGTCGTGACATGTTCCATCGTCACCTTCAGTTCCGGCAGGCGCTTGCGAAGCGGGTCGAGCACCGTTTCGATGAAGACGGCTTCGCGGTCGAAAATATCGACGTCGGGCGTCGTCACCTCGCCGTGGACGCAGAGCGGCAGGCCGATCTTCGCCATGCGCTCCAGTACCGGCATCGCCTTTTCCATATCGCGCACGCCGCCGTGCGAATTGGTCGTGGCGCCGGCCGGATAGAGTTTTACGGCGGTGATGAGGCCGCTCTTCTTGCCCTCTTCCACATCGTCGGCGCTCGTGTGCTCGGTGAGATAAAGCGTCATCAGCGGCTGGAAGCGATGGCCGGCCGGAAGCGCCTTCATGATACGCTGGCGATAAGCGGCCGCATCCGCGGTCGTGACGACCGGCGGGACCAGGTTCGGCATGATGATGGCGCGCGCGAAGGTTCGGCTCGTATCTCCGATCACACCTTCCAGCATGGCGCCGTCGCGCAGATGCAGATGCCAGTCGTCAGGACGGCGGATAGTGATCGATTGCATGGGAGCCTCCGAAGCGATGCGGGTTTCGCCTCGATAGCATCAAGACCGGTGCAGAAACAACTGCTCAGGCCAGCGCGATTTCCAATGTGATGTCGGCGGGCCGACGATTTTCGAGAATGAGCCGGCCGTTCGGCAGGTCGTTGCCGTAGACTTTGGCGCTCGCTTCCTCCTCGGTCAGTCTATAGCCGCGCCAGCGATCCCAGAGGCGCTCTTCCAGAACTTCCATCGGCGGGGCAAGCATGATCGTGTAATCGAAGATGCCGTCGAGCTCGGCCCATTTGCCCTGCGTGAAGAGCAGATAGTTGCCCTCGATGATGATGAAGCGGTCCTGCGGATCGATCGGCCTGGCCGACGCGATCGCAAGCTCGCGCGAACGATCAAAGACGGGAACGAGGACCTCCTGGTCGGCGGGCCGCACGGCTCTGACAATATCGAGGAAGCCGCGTACATCGAAGGTTTCCGGAATGCCCTTGCGAGCCAGCAGGCCGCGCTCAATGAGAACAGCATTGTCCATATGGAAGCCGTCCATGGGCAAAACGGCAGCGCTTTCGCCCAGGACCTTCAAGGCGTCGGCGATATTGTCGGCCATGGTGGATTTACCGGCGCCGGGTGGCCCCGCAATGGCAATCAGGAAGCGCCTGGAATCGCCGGCGCGGTTCAGGACCTCGCCGACGATTTCGCCTATTCTCGCATTCATGCCGCAACGGGCTCCGCAGGGGCTGCCTTGGCGCCGGTCATGAAGGCGACGGCATCGGACATCGTGTATTCCTTCGGATTGATGACCGTCAGGCGGCGTCCGAGACGGTGGATGTGAACGCGGTCCGCGACCTCGAACACATGCGGCATGTTGTGCGAGATGAGCACGATCGGGATGCCACGGGCGCGCACGTCGAGGATCAGTTCCAGCACGCGACGGCTCTCCTTGACGCCGAGGGCGGCAGTCGGCTCGTCCATGATGATGACCTTGGAACCAAAGGCCGCCGCACGGGCAACGGCGACGCCTTGACGCTGGCCGCCGGAGAGCGTTTCCACCGCCTGGTTGATGTTCTGGATGGTCATCAGACCGAGTTCAGACAGCTTGTTGCGTGCCTGCTTTTCCATCGTCGGCCGGTCGAGCATGCGGAACCACGAGCCCAGCGGACCTGGCTTACGGATCTCGCGGCCGAGGAACATGTTGTCGGCAATCGACAGCGCCGGCGAAAGGGCGAGGTTCTGATAGACGGTTTCGATACCCGCTTCCCGCGCTTCCATCGGCGATCTGAACTGTACCTGCCGGCCTTCCAGGGTGATCACTCCGTCATCCGGCGTGATTGCGCCCGATATCGCCTTGATGAGCGAGGATTTGCCGGCGCCGTTATCGCCGATGACAGCGAGGATTTCGCCCGGATAGAGGTCGAAATCGGCATTGTCGAGCGCAGTCACGCGTCCATAACGCTTGACGAGGCCTCGGGCAGTCAGAATGGGTTCGCCAGCCATGGTTATACCGAAACCTTTCTGATCCATTGATCGATCGCGACGGCGGCAATGATCAGCACGCCTGTCAGCAGGACTTTCCATTGTGGGTCGGCACCGAGCATGTTGAGCCCCATGGACACGACGCCGACGATCATGGTGCCGAAGAGCGTGCCGAGAATGGAGCCTCGGCCGCCGAAGAGCGAGATGCCGCCGATGACGGTCGCGGTGATCGCTTGCAGATTATAGTCCGTGACGGCCGAGGACGGGGAAATCGAGCCATTGCGGCCGATCGAAACCCAGGCGGCGAAGGCAGCGATGACACCCGATATGGTGTAGACGGTCAGCAGCACCTTCTTGGTCTGGATGCCGGAGAGCTTGGCAGCTTCCGGATCATCGCCGACGGCATAGACATGCCGGCCCCAGGCGGTGTGATTGAGGACATACCAGAGCAGCACGACGAGCAGGACCATGGCGATAACGCCGAGGGTCAGCACCGCGCTGCCGAGCTTGAAGCTCGTGGCGAAGAGATGGAGCAGCGGCGCCTGTTCATCGACATCGGTATCGCGGATCGTCTCATTGGCGGAATAGATGAAATTCGTCGCCATGACGATGTTCCAGGTGCCGAGTGTTACGATGAACGGCGGCAGCTTCATGAAGGCGACGAGGAAACCGTTCAGCAATCCACAGAGACCACCGACGACGAGGCCGGCTACGACCGCGATCGGTGTCGGTATGCCATAGGTGATGGCGACATTGCCCATAATGACGGCCGAGATGACCATGATGACGCCGATCGAAAGATCGATGCCGGCGGTCAGGATAACCAGCGTCTGGCCGGCGCCGAGAATACCGACGATGGCGATCTGCTGCAGGATCAGCGTTAGCGTATAGGACGAGAAGAACCGTCCGCCGATCGTTATTCCGAAGATCACGATCGACAGTATCAGCACGATCAGCGGCACGGCGGCCGGTGTCGAGTGCAGAAAATGCTGCGCGCGTTTGATCAGCGAGACATTCTCGTGCTCGAACGAGGCAACACTCTTGTCGCTTTCGTCGAGGACGCGTTCAAATTCCTGTGCTCCGGTCATTGTTCCTCCTTCGCAGCCGCGCGCCGAACTCACGCGAAAGCCGTCGCCGATAGTCTTCCGGTCTTTGTTCAGCCGGTTTGTCGGGCGACGGCATATGGTCCGCCCAAAACGGCCGGGGATCAAGCCCCGGCCACTTCTCACACTTAGTTCAGGCAGGGCTTAGCCCCAGCACTTGTCCGTGCCTTCCTTCGTGTCGATCGACTTGACGCCGGAAACCGGCTTGTCGGTGACGAGGGAAACGCCGGTGTCGAAGAAGGACTTGCCTTCGGTCGGCTTCGGCTTTTCACCGCCGTCAGCGAACTTCTTGATCGCCTCGACGCCGAGCGATGCCATCATCAGCGGATATTGCTGCGAGGTCGCACCGATGACGCCTTCCTTGACCGACTTCACGCCCGGGCAACCACCGTCGACCGATACGATCAGTACGTTCTTCTCCATGCCGACGGCCTTCAGGGCCTGATAGGCGCCGACCGCAGCCGGCTCATTGATCGTGTGGATGACGTTGATGCTCGGGTCCTTCTGGAGAAGGTTTTCCATGGCCTTGCGGCCGCCTTCCTCGTTGCCGTTCGTCACGTCGTGGCCGACGATGCGCTTGTCGTCTTCGTCGCCGATCTTGTTCGGGTCCTTCGGGTCGATGCCGAAGCCCATCATGAAGCCCTGGTCGCGCAGGACGTCGACAGTCGGCTGCGACGGCGTCAGGTCGAGGAAGCCGACCTTGGCGTCCTTTGCCTTGTCGCCCAGCGTTTCCTTGGCCCACTGACCGATCAGCTTGCCGGCGAGCAGGTTGTCGGTTGCAAACGTAGCGTCTGCGGCATCGGCCGGCTCAAGCGGCGTGTCGAGTGCGATGACCAGCAGGCCGGCGTCGCGAGCCTTCTTGACCGAGGGCACGATGCCCTTGGTGTCCGAAGCGGCGATCAGAATGCCCTTTGCGCCATCGGCAATGCAGCTTTCGATCGCTGCGACCTGGCTTTCGCTGTCACCGTCGATCTTGCCGGCATAGGACTTCAGCGTGACGCCGAGTTCCTTGGCCTTGGCTGTCGCACCTTCCTTCATCTTCACGAAGAAGGGGTTGGTGTCGGTCTTGGTGATAAGGCATGCGGAAACATCCGCCGCCATTGCCGGAGCGGAAAAGGCGACGCCGAGCGCGAGCGCGCCGAAAGCGAGAACTGATTTCTTCATGAACTCCTCCCAGATTAGCCGGCCCGCCCCCAAGGCGGCACCGGAATTCATGCACGGCGAGACTTGCGGAATGTGACATGAGCCCCTCCCAAAGCCGTCCCGTGCCGTTGACGCTGGCAATTAAGAGCGAAAGAAAACCGCTTGTCAATAAATAAATCCAATTGAATTATTAATTCGATGTGGCATGCTGGCGAGAAATCGGGCATAGGCCGTTAAACGGGAGGAGTGGCCAATGTCGTCCTTGGATGGTCCGGATTCCATGCCGGCCCCACCACCAATTCTAAATCCGTCGGGAGGTGCGAACCAGATCAGGGTGCGCGCCTATAACGAACGGCTCGTGCTGTCGCTGGTGCGCCTATACGGCGCGTTATCGAAGGCCGATATCGCACGCCGCAGCGGGCTTTCGGCCCAAACCGTCTCCGTCATCATGCGCGCGCTGGAGAAGGAAGGCCTGCTTTCGCGCGGCGAACCGATCCGCGGTCGCGTCGGCCAGCCATCCATTCCGATGCGGCTCAATCCGGACGCCGTCTATTCCTTCGGCGTGAAGATCGGCCGGCGAAGTGCCGACCTCGTGCTGATGGATTTCGTCGGCAATATCCGGCTGCAATTGCACAGGATCTACGCCTACCCCCTGCCGCACGAAATCCTGTCCTTTGTCACCAAGGGGATCAGGGAGCTGGAAGGGAGGCTCGACGAACGCGAGCGCAGCCGTATAGCCGGGCTCGGCATCGCGGCTCCTTTCGAGCTTTGGAACTGGGCGGACGAAGTGGGTGCGCCCGAGGGTGCCATGGAAGTCTGGCGCGACTTCGACCTGCAGGCAGAGATTGCCGAACAGGTCGCCTATCAGGTCTTCCTGCAGAACGACGCCACCAGCGCCTGTGGTGCCGAACTGGTCTTCGGCATTGGTCCGTCCTATCCGGATTTCGTCTATTTCTTCATCGGTTCCTTCATCGGCGGCGGGATCGTGCTCAATTCGGCGATCTTTTCCGGCAAAACCGGCACAGCAGGCGCCATCGGCCCACTGCCCGTGCGCGGCAAGAATGGCGAAACGCTGCAGCTCCTCGAAATCGCTTCCATCTTCGTACTGGAAAACATGCTGCGCGAGCGCGGCATAGATCCGCAGCCGCTCTGGTATTCGGCCGACGACTGGGTGGATTTCGGCGAACCAATGGAAACCTGGATCCAGGATACGGCCAAGGCGCTGGCACAGGCGATCGTGGCAGCCGCCTCCATCATCGACTTCAGCGCCGCCGTCATCGATGGCGGCTTTCCGGACTGGGTGCGCCGGCGTATCGTTTACGCGACGATCCACGAAGCTGAAAAGCTCGACCTGCAGGGCGTTGTCATGCCCGACATCGTGGAGGGCCTGGTCGGCGCGCAGGCACGGGCCATCGGCGGCGCCAGCCTGCCGATCTTTGCGCGCTATCTTACTGACCAGAATGTACTCTTCAAGGAGATCGACAATGCTGAAAGGGCTTGACCCGCTCTTGAGCCCGGACCTGCTCGCGACATTGCGCGGCATGGGCCATGGCGATGAAATTGCCATCGTCGATGGCAACTATCCGGGTATCGAGCATGCGCGGCGGCTGATCCGGCTCGACGGACATCATCTCATTCCGGTCCTTGATGCCGTTTTGAGCGTGCTGCCAATTGACGACTTCGTGGCAGAAGCAATTTTCCGCTCAACGGTGAAGGCCGAACGCGACAAGCTCGACCCCGTTCATGAGGAAATGATCGCCTGCTGCGCCAGGCATGAGCCGGATCGGGAGGTCGTTCCACTTATCGGGCAGGATTTCTATGGGCGCGTGCGCGCGGCCCATGCGGTCATCCAGACTAGCGAGCCGCGGCTCTATGCCAATATCATCCTGCGCAAGGGCGTGATCTATCCCACGGCCGCCGACGAACCCGTCAAGGCCGAAGTCGATCCCTTCGTCTATTGATAGCTGAGACGCGAGATCAGATCTCGCCGGCCGAAGGTCCCCAGACATCCGTCAGCGCAAAGCCGAGAGGATGCGGGTCGAAGGGGTCGAGTGCGACCTGCGACAGGCCGAAGGTGAAACCGCGGCCAGTGATCGTCGGGATGACGGCAGGCTTGCCGGCGACCTCCGTCACCGCCTGGAGGCCGACTTCGAATTCCGATCCGATGATCGACTTCGACTTGAATGTGTCGCCGACTTTCGCTTTTCCGCGGGCGTAAAGGGTTGCCAGATTGGCCGAATTGCCGGTGCCGCAGGGCGAACGGTCTGCACGTCCAGGCCACATCGTCGTGCAGGTGCGCACCGTGCCATCGGCCTCGATATCGCGAAACATGACGTAGGCGACGCCCGAGATTGCAGGAATTTCCGGATGGACGACGGGCATCTGCCGGTTGATGAGATCCTTCAGCACCATGCCGGCCTGGACGAGTGCTGCGGCATTGGCCTTTTCGATCTTCGAATTGATCTGGCCGACATCGACCAGCGCATAGAAGATGCCACCATAACAGATGTCGGCCTTGATCGTTCCCCAGTGCGGCGTGTCGATCTCGACATCCAGTTCGTGAACGAAGGACGGCACCATCGTCAGTTTCACCTTCTCGCAGCGACCGTCGCGGCAAGTGGCGGTCGCCTTGACGAGACCGGCTGCGGTTTCCAGTGTGACGATGGTTTCGGGCTCCTTCATCTCGACGATGCCGGATTCCAGGAGAGCGGTCGTCACGCAGATGGAGTTCGAGCCGGAGCTCGCATGCGCCTGATCAGGCTGCAGGATGATGAAGGCCGCATCCGCGTCCGGATGCTTTGGCGGCAGCAACAGGTTGACCGAGCCGATCGGTGCACCACGCGGCTCGAGGCAGAGGAAACGACGAAGCTCCTGCCCCTTGGGGTCGGTGTTCAGCCAGTGAAGCTGGGCGGCGACCGTCTCGCCCGGAATTTTGGGCACGCCACCGATTGCGACCTTGCCGATCTCACCTTCGGCATGAACATCCAGAAGCTGGATCGTGCGCTTCCATCTCATCTCTCAAGCTCCCAATCAGATATGATGCGTGATGGCGCCATCGACGCGGATATTATTACGGGTGACGAAGGTTCCGGCCATGACCAATGCTAGTATCTGTCGATGCGGAATGGTTTGATATCAACTGATGTTTTGACACCTGCCACCATATCCGCGATCAACCGCGCCGTCGTTGCCGAATAGGTCAGACCGAGATGGCCGTGGCCGGTGGCATAAAAGACGCCAGGCATTTTCGACGAAGGCGAAACGATCGGGATCGTATCCGGCAATGCCGGGCGATGGCCCATCCATTCGCTGGTGTCCTGGACCTTGAGACCGGGAAGGATGCGTTGCGCGTGGCGCACCAGCACGCGCGGACGGCGGAAATCGGGGGCGGCCGTAAGCCCCGCCAGCTCGACATTGCCGCCGACACGGATACCGCCTGCGGTCGGCGTCACCATGAAGGCGCGATGCGGCCAGATCACCGAATAGCGCATGGAAATGCCGGGCTGCATGATCTGCGTATGATAGCCACGTTCGGTTTCGAGCGGGATCGGCTCACCGAGGGCCTCGGCAAGGAAACGCGTGTGGACGCCGGCTGCCAGGACGACCTTGTCGGCTTCGATGCGATTGCCGTTTTCGAGAAGAACGGCGGTCCTGCCATCGCTCTTGCGTTCGACAGTTTTCACTTGCCCGGACACGAAGTTGGCACCGGCGGCCTTTGCCGCATCTGCAAGCTTTACAACCAGCTTATAGGGATCGCGGATCGACTTGTTGTCCGGCAGCAGCACGGCCTTGGCGATTTTCGGCGAGAGGGTCGGCTCGTAATACTGGATCGCACCGTTGCTCAGCACCTCGAATTCCATGCCGTAGCGCCGCATCAGGTCAAGGTGGCCACGGTCCGCATCAAATTCGGCCTCGGTCTCGTAGATCGCAAGGCAGCCCTCTTCAGTCATCAGGTCGGGCGCGCCGATCGCACTGAGCATGGCGGTCATATCGCCGAGAGCGATCCTGGAGAGGCTCATGCCCGCATCCTCGATCTCTCTCAGACGTGCCGGACGGCCGGCCGCGAGAAACCGCAGGAACCAGGGCAGGATTTTTGGCGCATAGCCTGGCCGCAGCCAGACCGGACCTTCCGGATCGATCAGCCAGCGCGGCAGCTTCTTCCAGGTCGAGGGACCGGAACCGGCCGCGAAGTCGAGCGCGATGCTCGCCATATTGCCGTAAGAGGTCCCTCTGCCCGGCTCGCCCTTGTCGATCAACGTGACTTGAAAGCCGCGTCGCTGCAGTTCGAAAGCAATCGAAGCACCGATCACACCGGCGCCGACGACGGCCACCGTCTCATTCGTTTCATTCGCCATATCTTGTCCACCGCACGGCAGAGTCGGTGCCGTCGGAGATGTGATATATCACCGCGAGGCGAATGCCTATGATTTTTTACTGCGCATCTTCCGGCAGGCCGGCACCGACGCTATCGCCCACCGACCCCACCGTATTGTTCATAGACTGGCCGAGGCGGCGAACCTGGCTGTCATAGTTGCGGCGAGTGCGAGGATCGAAAATGGCAATCGGGGTGCTGACTGCGAGACTGACTGCGCTGCCGGCCGTCTGTGCAGCACCCATGGCGACTGCACCGACGGCCTCACCGAGCCCGACTTCGGAATCGGTGATGGTCTGACCGGCAATCAGCCGGTCGCCGATGAGCTTCACCACTTCAGGGCTTTCGGCAAACTTGCCGTGGTTCAGGCGATCGCCGGTCTTCAGCTTGGTCAGGTCAAGCACGGTGATACCGGCCGCTTCCAACTTGCTGCGATAAGGCTCGGCCGAGGGATCGATCTGGCCGAGACGATCGACATTGCCGGAGATGCGGCGCGAGAGCGCCAGTGCCCGGTCGTCCTGGGATACGAAGATGGTGAAATGTGGCCTGTCCTTGCCGAGGCTCTGGAACTGACGACCGAACACGTCGACATCGAGATCCGGCGAGGCAAGAATGATGTTGTTGATCTTGGAGGCGACGCGGCCGTCGCGGATCGCCATCTGACGCAGCGCCTCCACCGTCAGCCATGTGCCCATGGAGTGGGCCATGACGGTGATATCGCCAACAGCCGGATTGTTGGCCGTGCGCCGCAGCAACTCTTCCAGCGCATCACGCGAATAGTTGGTGCTTTCCTTGTCGTAATTGTAGTCGAAAATGCTGGCGCGCGAGGGCCAGGTGAAAACGACGGGCGCAACGTCGGCATGCGAATCATGGACGATCTGCGCAAAACGATAGACCGCATCCTCATAGCGATTGTTGAAGCCATGCACGAAGATGAGCACGCGCTTGCTCTTCGGCATGTGCGTCCTCAACCAGTTCTCGCCCGCCTTCTCGCCATCGAGCGGGTCAACTGCGACGGTGACGAAATCCTTGAGAGGATCGGCAGGCAGGCGACGCGGCCATTGCACTTGGCCAGCCTTGCGGTTGGCTTCCGGCGGAATGGAGACATCGACGGCATCAACCATCAACCCGGTGCCGCGCTCGCCGGAGAAGAGCACCGCCGGATTTTCATCCGCAGCACGCGTGGTTGCCACCAGAAGGTCGACGCGCGAAGTACCCGGCGGAACGGTGCCGGCTGCCTGCATGACGCCGATCGGCCGCCCGCAGGAAACAAGACCAAAACACAGGACAAGCAGGGCTGCGAGGGCTTTGCGAGAAACGCCGCATCCGCCGATCATGACATCTCCGCAGGTTCAGGCGTCATCGCGCCAAGCCACCGATATGCGCTTGCGGCGCGCTTCCAGATAGTCCGAGCCCGCGAGCCGAGTCAATTTCACGAAGGTTTTAGGCGAGATTTGATCCGGAAAAGAAAAGAGCCCGACGCGGGAGGAGGTGCGTCGGGCTCTTGATCCTGACTGACAACTGGGAGGAGGAGTGTTGTCAGTCCGATGAAAGGGAGCGCTGGGAGGAGGAGTGCGCTGCCTTCGGGATTATTAATACCCAATTCATTTGATGGAGAATAGCGAAATTACCGCAATGCAGCAATGCATTGGGCGCAATGCTTGCTTAGTTAGCGTCACGAACGCGCCTCATTTTGCGGCATCTTTTATCAACTGATCAAAATTATTCCGCACATTGCGGCGGATAGGACCAGATGCCGCCGCCCTTCCCCTTGTCCCTTGCCTTTATTATTGGCGAAAGGCACGCATCATCAATGCTGCGCGTCTTTCTGGGCGCTCTCCGGGAAACAGCGGCGCAAGGCGGAAAACGAAAACGGCCGCGACTGAGATCGCGACCGTTCAAATGCCGGTCCTATTCCAATCAGGCAGCCTTGAAGAGCTTCTTGCCTTCGGCGTCGAGAGCGGTGAACTCGTCGTCGGACAGAGTAATGTTCACGGCCGCAACGTTTTCTTCGAGATGTTTGACCTTCGACGTGCCGGGGATCGGCAGCATCACGGGGCTGCGCTTCAGTACCCAGTCCAGCGCGATCTGGCTGGGGGCAGCATTGTGTTTTTTGGCAATCGTATCGAGCAGCGAGCCGGGCTTGGCGAGATCGCCGGCTGCCAGCGGATACCACGGGATGAAGCCGATATTATGCTTGGCGCAATAGTCGAGCACATCTTCGCTAGTGCGGTCGACGAGATTGTAGCGGTTCTGGACCGTCGCGACCTTGAAGACCTTGGAGGCCGCCTCGATATCGGCGACCGAGACTTCGCTGAGACCCGCATGGCGAATCAGGCCGGAATCGAGCAGCGACTTGATCGCGTCGAACTGTTCCTTGGCCGGGACCTTCGGGTCGATACGGTGCAACTGCCAGAGATCGATCTGTTCGACGCCGAGATTGCGCAGGCTCTTGTGCACCTGCTGGATCAGATATTCCGGGCGGCCGAGCGGCAGCCAGATATTGGGACCGTGGCGCGTGAGGCCGCCCTTGGTGGCGACGACGAGGCCCTTCTTATAGGGATGGAGCGCTTCCTTGATGAGCCACTCGGAAACGTCAGGACCATAGGAATCCGCGGTATCGATGAAGTTGACGCCCAATTCCGGCAGGCGCTTCAGCGTGCGGATCGATTCATCGTGATCGGCAGGATTGCCCCAGATACCGTCGCCGGTAATGCGCATGGCGCCGAAACCAAGGCGGTTGACCTCCAGATCGCCACCGATCTTGAAGGTGCCGGATTTCGCTGCATTGTAATCAGTCATCGTCTCTTCCTCTCTTGGTCAATAAAATCACTCAAAATCGGCGGAGCCGGAGACCTGCCCTCAAGTGTCGAATATGGTCTTGAGAGACTCCAGCCTTTCGCGAACGGAGCTAATCGCGTCACGCCCAAGCAACAGATGGGCCGGCGGATCGTCGGATGCAATGAGCGTCAGCATTGCAGACGCTGCCTTTTTTGGTCGCGCAGCTCGACGACCATCACCTGGTTGACAAAGCTCCCGCCCCTTTTGCCGAGGTTCTCGGAAATGCCTTCGCGGGCGAACTTGCTGCCATGATGAAAAGCGATGCCCGGCATGGTGATGATCCCGTCCATCGAGATGACATTGAGGATGTGGCCGCTGCTGCGTTTGCAGCATATAGGGCAGCACTGCTTGCATGACAGCCACGGGCCAAGAACATTCATCTTGAACGGGCGGCGGATCTCACGCGCGTCGCCAACATCCCGGAACGGCATCGATCCGAAGCACCGCGACAACAAGAAGGGGGATCGTCCAGGCGTGAAACCGCCTAGAACCCGGACTTTGCTTCTTCACCGAATTCGGCCAGCATCTTCCAGAGCTCACCAAGGATCTCGCGTGCGAAGGCTTCCATCGCGACACTTTCGGTCGAAGTACCTGGCACGCGCCGCTCCCAGAGCTCACCGCCAACGCGCAGCGCGCCGATGACAACAGCCGAAAGCAAGCGCATGTGTGTCCGCACATCAGGATCGCCGCCCTTGCGGGCGATCAGCGCCTCGGTAAGCTTCTGCTCCAGCTTGGCATATTTAAGCTGATCGCGGGCCTTGAGGGTCGGCGTGCAATGGATCAGCTCACCGAGCGCCAGAGCGCGCTCGTCAGCTGAGGCGGTTACGGTGACGATAAGGGCCTCTTCTACAGCCTTGACGGAGGATTCGGCGGCCGGACGTGCGGCAATCGCCGCCATCAGGCGGTCAGCAAAAGAATCCTGCCAAGCGAAGACGACCTCTTCCTTCGACGGGAAATAATCAAAGAAACTACGCTTCGAGACATCTGCGGCTTCGGTGATTTCCTCAATCGTCGTGGCGTCGAAGCCGCGCTCCAGAAAGAGGGTCATCGCTGCCTGCTCGATGCGCTCGCGGGTCTGGCGCCGCTTGCGCTCGCGCCTGCCCTCTACGGCTTCAGGCTGTTTCTTCTCTGTCATTTCCATCAGGTGTCATTCAGTCATCCGCTTCGGGGAAAGCGGAGATCTCCATATCCGCTCCGCTACTGCGATATTTGAAACGCTCACGCGAAAGCTCCAGCGGCTTGCGGCGCGAGATCCGGTAGACGGAGGCCGGCGGCAGATTGCGTACCGTGCCGCCGATGCGCGTGGCCTTCAGGCCCAGGCGGTCAAGGATCGGGCGCGGCACAGGACAGCGCGGCCCATAGGTGAACTGATAGAAGGCGCCGCCGGCCCGCATATAGACAAAGGCACCGGCTAGGATCGAGGCGATCTTGCGCGGCGACATGGAAAGCAGCGGCAAGCCGCTGACGACTGCGCCGACAGGTTCACCCTCGAATATATCGGCCTGCGCCAGCTGAGCGGCATCCATCTGCAGGATGCGTGCATCGGGAAAACGCTTCTGAAGTGACCCGATGAATTCCGGACCATACTCGATCAGCGTCAGATCGGATTCGCTGATACCACGCGCAAGCAGCGCGCGGGTGAAGACGCCGGTGCCCGGCCCAAGCTCGATAATCGGACCATCCAGGGCCGCGATCTCGCTGGTCATGATCCGCGCGAGCGAATCGCCGGAGGGCGCAATGGCCGCAACCCTCAGCGGGTTGCTCAGCCAGGAGCGGAAAAAATGCAGGAAATCGGAGCATGCAGTTCTAGCGATCATGATTATCCCACCTGTCTGAAATGCGATTGACCATTGATGCGACGATCTCTCGCAGCATGTCAATTCCAAGGCAAGCCCGTCAATCCATCGTCTTTGCGCACGTCCTTCTCCATAAACATTTTGTGTATTTTTGTATTTATTGCATTTTTGCATTTAGTGCAATATATTGTATCAAAGCAGCAACTCGGCACGCGCCGCACCGCAAAGGGAACTTCCATGACTGACTGGATGACGAAGGACATACCGGACCAGACGGGCTGTATTGCGGTCATTACCGGCGCGACGAGCGGTATCGGATATGAAACGGCCAAGGCGCTTGCCGGGGCGGGTGCCCGCGTCATTATCGCATCGCGCAATGTGGAAAAGGGCAAGCAAACGCTCGCGGATATCCGTGCGGCGCATACCGGCGCCGAGGTAAGTTTCGAACCACTCGATCTGGCGAGCCTGACATCGGTGGCAAACTGCGCCACCCGTCTCTCCGCCTCGCTTCCACGCATCGACCTGCTCATCAACAATGCCGGCGTAATGGCAATCCCGACGCGCCATGTCACCGAAGACGGGTTTGAAATGCAGCTCGGTGCCAATTACATCGGCCATTTCGCCCTGAACCTGCGGCTATTGCCCAAAGTATTGTCGGGTAACGCCCCGCGCATCGTTACCGTCAGCAGCCTGGCCCACCGCTCCGGCAAGATCAACTTCGACGACCTGCAATGCGAGCAACGTTACGGATACTGGTCAGCATACGCGCAGTCCAAGCTTGCAACACTGATGTTCAGCCTGGAACTCGATCGTATGGCAAGAGCGCAGGGCTGGAATCTGAGGAGCAACGCGGCACATCCGGGCTACGCGGTGACCGGATTGCAGAGCACTGGTCCGCGCATGGGACGTACTGGCCCGAGCTGGCAGGAGCGTTTCAGCAAGTTGCTGGAACCCCTGCTCTCCCAATCGGCGGCCGCCGGCGCATTGCCGACGCTGTTTGCCGCGACTTCGCCGGATGCGAAAGGTGGCGTCATGTACGGTCCCGATGGATTTTATGAGCTGAAAGGCTCACCTGCGCTCGCAAAGATCGTTCCTGCTGCGCAGGACAAGGCGGTGTGGCGCAGGCTATGGCAGGTCTCGGAATATCTGACCGGCCTTTCCCTCGACGGCGTGGCCGAAGCGTCTGCGGAACGAAAAAGGCAGCCATAGCGGCTGCCTTTTTCGGGTGAGGACGTCAGTCCCTCCCCTTCGCCCATGCCATCAACTGCTTTTAGTAGTTGCAGCCCGAGCTGCTGGTTGGGTTGAAGCGCAGGCCGCAAGCCATGTTGAGCGACTTCTTCCGACCGTACTGGTAAGGGTCGGAGCTGTTGGAAGCACCATTGACGGATCCGGTGGTGCGCGGCTCGTTGCGAGCGTTCGTGTTCTTCTGCTGCTTTACGACCTGCTGCTGCTGTTGCGCCGGGGCTGCGTTGGCAGATGCGAAAGCCGAAACGCTGACGATTGCGCCAAAGGCTACGGCGACGAGGCCATTCTTCACGATATTGATCATTTTTTGTCTCCTTGGGAGGATGGTTGGGATTTACGCCAAGGAGCTAGGGAGCAGATCTGTCACATTCCACTGCACCAGATAGCAATCACGACGACGTGAGATCCAATTGCGCGCAAGAAAAAGGCGGCTTTTGACCGCCTCTCTCTTTGCCGGCTCAATAGCCGTTGTCGCATGGCATGCTGCCGGGGCCGATCGTTCCACTAAATGCTGGGTTGCACATAGTTTTGGGCTCGGTGCGATTGAGGGGTTGGCGGACAATCGCGCCCGTGGTGCGGGCTTCAACGCCGAACGCAGCAAGCGGATACCAGTAGCCGTCGGAGTGACGGCGGGTACCGGGGCGTTCCGTGCGGAAACCATGGTAGCCATGCCAATAGCCGGCATGTACCTTATATTGCACCATTTCTGGGCTTGAGGCGACCGGATTCCGGGCCTGCTGAACGGGCGCCGCCACCGCGGGAACGATAGACGAGAGGGCGAGAAGAGCGCTGAGCGCAATGGCGGACGGGACTAGAGTGAACATTTTCATGATAAACCCTCCTTCCTGGATTTATCTATGAAAAATGCGTTCTACGCGCGTGAAGTTCCGCCATCACACGCAGCTTCCTGCACTTGTGATTGCAGGCGATCCGCCGCGACTGAAAGACACAAAAAATCAAAATTTGCGATTTTGCGGAAGCCGCACGAGCGGGCTCCTGGGACATTTATCGAATGTGTGAATTCACCGTTCTTGATATGCGTACAAAGGACGGTAGCCCTGGCCAGCGATGCAGGAGACATATTGCCGATGGGCGGCACTGCTCGCATTCGTCTCCCGTTCCACCGGATCACGGTGACCGGTCAACTGCGCCCGCAAGTCGTACTGTTTGTTGGATTCGTCATACATGGCATTGGCATCGGACATGCAGAGGCTGTGAGCGACGCCAGGCGGATTGACGGGCGAAGCGACAGCCACGAGCACCGGCGCATTGGCACGATCGACGCATCCCGCAAGGGCCGCCATCATCGCGACGAGACCTACGACACCAACAGTTCCCGTCTTCATGCAATCCTCCGGCTTCTCGCCTGCCATAATCCATCGCCTCCGCAGATAGACGTCGAAGGTTGCGCGAAACTAGGCTTGGATGGGGGAACTTCGCCGCCGACCAGGAAGCGGCGGTCCTATATGGGCTTTCTCGGCATCGGCGACAGCGTGCAGAAGACCTGAACCGCTTCCTTGCCAGCACGGCGAAATACTCGATGGCGTCAAAGAGCCCAGGAAGTCACATCATCCGGTCGGCTCGGCAACGGCTACTAGGAGATCGAAAAACTCAAATAGCCGCCTGCTCCATAGTCATAGAGCTGCGCACTAGACCCATTGACCGTGCATTCGAATGCGTGCCGGCATCATAGTCGGGCTTCGGCAACAACCGACCACGAAGCTGCTCAATAACTGATCATCGGAATTTGGAGAGGAAATGGCGCACCCGAAGAGATTCGAACTCCTGACCCCCAGATTCGTAGTCTGGTGCTCTATCCAGCTGAGCTACGGGTGCGTCTGCAGTGGCGGCCGTGCCGCTTGCGTGGGCGGTTCTCTAAAGGGTCTTTTCGGGCAATGCAAGAGCAATTCGAAAAAAATCGCGACTTTGGTTGAGCAAGGCTCCATTGCGGAAATTGCATCACTTTTCGGCGTGCGACCGGCTGCGATAATCTTCCAGTGAAACCGGGCGATCCGGAATCTCGATACGGAACTGAGTGCCGACCGAGGGCTTTTCCACAAGTGCGATGGTGCCGCCATGGGCCAGCACCAGCTCACGGGCAATGGTAAGGCCGAGACCGGTGCCGCCAGAGCGGGCCGAGCCGCGGAAGGCGGCAAAGAGGTTCTGCCGCGCCTTAAGCGGCATGCCTGGGCCGGTATCATCCACAGTGATGCTGACGACGCTCCCGACCCGCTGGGCGGCAACGGTGATGCGCCTGACGATCCCTGCCCCCTCTTCTCCCGGAGAGGTCAGCGCCTGCAGGGCATTGCGGCAGAGATTGTGGATGATCCGGAACAATTGCTCACTATCGGCATCCACTTCCAGATCCAGACCCATCTGCTCGACGAATTCGACGCCGGTCTGAGGGTCGATGGCAAGGATGTCCTTCACCTCCTGTATCAGCTCATAGAGGCGGAGGCGGCGGCGGCGGGGCGCCGATTCGGTCGCCTTGCCATAGGAGAGCACTTCGGTCGTGTAGCCCACGGCTCGGTCGATGGTGCGCAACAGCTTCGGCGCGAAGCTCTTCACCATGGGATCATCGACATCGACGAGGCGGTCGGACATGAGCTGGGCGGATGCCAGGATATTGCGCATATCGTGGTTGATCTTCGACACCGCGAGACCGAGCGCCGCGAGATTTCTCTGCTGCTTCAATGTCTTCTGCAGTTCGAGCTGCATGGACGTCAGGTTGCGGCCGGCAACAGCCAGTTCGTCGCGGCCGCCGTCTCCGACATAGACATGGAGCGGATTTTCGGGATCGGAGGCAAATTGCTGCATGCTGCCCGTCAGCTTGCGGATAGGGCGGATGAGAATGCGATTGATGGAGAAGAAAATCAGTGTCGCGGTAAAGAGCGAAATCAGGATCGACAGCAGCAGAACGTTGCGGGCATAGACGAACATTGCCTTGCGCAGCGGCCTGTCCTTCATCACCACTTCGACGCCGGTATTAGTCTCGCCCACCGGTCCGTAGACGCGGATCATGCGGTTGCCGCCGAAGATCAGAGTGTCCAGCGCATCGCGCATGGCGGTCAATGGCGGGATATCCGTGAGGTCGTAGGATTCGTCGACCGAGGTTGGCATCTCGCTCATGGCAAGCAGGCGGGAGGTGCCGTCCTTGCGCAGCACGATCGCCTTGGTGCCGGTCGCCTCCAGCGTCTCTTTCTGCAGCGCCCGCGGCAGCTCCACCGGCTGCAGCCCGTCGATGACGATTGCGGCAGCGGCGGCCGTATTCAGGCGATCCTCGAGCCAGCGGACACGCATGCTTGCGATCGAGGGAAAGAAGATCAGGATTTCCGCCAGCATGATGAAGAAGACGGTGAGCCAGAGCAGCTTGCCGGACAGACGGCTGAACATGCCGGCACGCGGATAGGAGCCCTTTGCAGCCTCGCCGGCCGCGATGTTTTCCGCCTTGGAAGTCTCGCCCTGATCTTGAACCGGCATCTCATCTTGTCCGTGCGGCGAAAGGCCGCCATCAGAATGAGCTTGTATATTAGAGCAGAATGCTCCGCTTTCAAATCTTTGCGAGGAGCGGCAAGTCGTCACAAACAAAAACGCCGCCCGCGGGCGGCGTTCCGATCCTGATTACAGAGACTGTCAGAACTCTTCCCAGCTCTGCTCCGCAGCGGCTGCATTGCCGCCGAAGGCCCGTGCGACGCGGCTGATAGCGCGGCGCGCCGGAGAGGCGACTGGCTGGTGATGCTGCTGGCGCGCAACGGCAACAGACGCCTCACTGGAAAGCTTGAAGCGGGAGATGAGGCGCACGAGGCCATCGGCTTCGGCCGAGAGCTTGTGGGTCGCAGCCGAGGTCTCTTCCACCATCGCGGCGTTCTGCTGAGTGACCTGATCCATCTGGTTGACGGCGGTGTTGACTTCCTTGAGGCCGGTCGACTGTTCCTTTGCCGCTGTCGCGATCGAATGGATATGATCGTTGATGGCGATGACCCGCGTCTCGATCTCGGACAAGGCCTCACCCGTCGCCTGAACGAGCTTGACGCCGACCTGCACCTCATCGCCCGACTTGGTGATGAGCGCCTTGATATCCTTGGCGGCGGTTGCCGAGCGCTGGGCGAGTTCGCGCACTTCCTGCGCGACGACAGCAAATCCCTTACCGGCTTCACCGGCACGGGCGGCCTCGACGCCGGCGTTCAGCGCCAGTAGGTTTGTCTGGAAGGCGATCTCATCGATGACGTTGATGATCTGGCTTATTTCGCGAGACGCCTGTTCGATGCGGCCCATCGCATCGACGGCGTTGCGAACCACGACGCCGGAGCGGCCGGCATTTTCCTTTGCCTCGGAGACCATGACGGTCGCTTCCTGCGCACGTTCGGTCGAATTCATAACAACGGCCGTGATCTCGTCGAGAGCAGCGGAGGTTTCCTCCAGTGCGGCAGCCTGCTGTTCCGTACGCTTGGAGAGATCGTCGCTGGCGTTCCGGAGTTCGTTGGTATTGCCGTTGATCGCTTCGGTCGTTTCGCGCACTTCGCGCATGGTCGTCTGCAGCGTCACGAATGTGCTGTTGACGTTATTCTGCAGTTCGGCAAAGGCGCCCTGGAATTGGCCGCGCATGGTCTGCGTCAGGTCGCCTTCGGCAAGGCTTGCAATGACCCGGCGGGTTTCATCGACGCCGGCATCGACGCTCGACAGGAGCAAGTTGATGTTGCCGGCGAACTGGTTGAGGCTTTCGTCCTCATAGTCCTTGTCAATGCGATGGCTGAAATCGCCGGCGGCTGCGGCAGCGACGACGACCGACATGCTGGACTGCAGGTCGTCGCTCTTTGCGCGCATCGCCGCTTCCTGGGCATTCATGCGCTGGATAACGAGGCCGTTTTCCTTGAAAACGGCGACGGCTGCGGCCATTTCGCCGATTTCGTCCTTGCGGCCGGCAAAGGGCACTTCGACCTGGAAATTGCCGTCTGCGACCTCCTTGATCGCATCCGTCACCTTCTTAATCGGCCGGCTCAGGTGGCTGGTACCGATGTAAAAGCCCATGCCGACGCCTGCCGCGATGCCGATGCCGGTAATGCTGAGCACCAGCATCAGGATCCAGCTGCGGAAGTCTTCGATCTCGTCATTGACTGCCGTCAACTCCGCCTTGTCGGTGGTGACGATCGCGTCGATCTCGGCCTGGAACGCCTTGCGGTTGGCGCGGTTGGCGTCGTTGTTGCCCTGCTCGTTGGCCGCCTGCGGGCTGACCTGCGTACCGAGACGGGCCGTCTCGCTGCGGAAGGTGCGGAATTCCTTGGCGCGGTCAACGAGCTTGGTGAAGGAATCTTTCTGGCTGTCAGGCACAAGCGTCGCCCAACCGGCGATGACCTTGTCGATCTCATCCAGATCGGCCATCAGCCCCTTGGCGAAAGCCGGCGTCTGGTCGAGGCTCTTTGCAGCATAGATGCCGCGCGATTCCATGACGACGGCGGTGACAAAGCGGTTCAAGCGTTCGCCTGCATAGGCACGGGCCGCGGCGTGTTCATACGCCGTCAGGTTCGCGTTATACTTGGCCATCGCCAACAGCGCGGTGGCACCAATCAAAAGCGCAACGCCGCCCATGACAGACACAAGAAGATTGATTTTGCCGCGAATTTTCAACGAACGCTCCTCGCCTCACAATGCCTGGAAAACACATTCCCAGCCGATGCATTGGAAGATCGGGTAAATTCGTTAATGTTGTATTTCGAATATTAACAATATCGACTACAGGAAATTACCCATATTTACTGTTAGCCGCGTTATGTTTCGTCTAGAATCGAGCATCTTCAAGAAAGAAAAACTCCGGCTGAAAGCTTTCCGAAGCCTCCAGACGAAATATACAACCATATAGTGAACCGCCGCATTCGTTAACACCGACGTGCGAAATCTTGCCATCCGCCGTGTGTATTCAGGAATCTGCCTGCCATAATTGACTTTGAGAGGCTTCATCCGTATAAGCCGCCGCACGTCCGGTCGTTTCAGGTCTTTTGCGACCTCGTCCGTTCGAAAAACCACGCTCCTTGCATTATGCAAATTCAAGAAGGGCCGCACTCCGCGGTGTTTAAATAAATGAAGCGTACCTATCAGCCCTCGAAGCTTGTTCGCAAGCGCCGCCACGGTTTCCGTGCGCGTATGGCCACTAAGGGCGGCCGCAAGGTCATCGTTGCTCGCCGCGCACGCGGCCGCAAGCGTCTTTCGGCCTAAGGCCGGAATTGCCCGATAGAAAATGACGGGCGAATTGAAGACCAAAGAAGACAAACAGATTGTCGGGCGGCTCTTGAGCCGCCCGCAATTTCTTGCAGTCCGCGAAGGCGAAAAGCGCCGCGGCCCTCTCTTCCTTCTCGAGGTCCTGAACCGCAAGGAAGAAGAAAGCGAAGCCCGCGTCGGCTTCACAGTCACCAAAAAACATGGCAACGCGGTCGAAAGAAACCGCATGCGGCGGCGCCTTAAAGAGGCGGTGCGGCTTCATGCAGGGTTTGCAATGCAGCCCGGACACGACTATGTGGTTGTCGCCCGCAGGGACGTTTTGATGGCGTCCTTCGATGAACTGGCCGCGGAACTGAAAGCCCGCGTGGAAACCAGGCCGAAACACCGGCGCCCGAAAGACGAGCGCCCCAGGAACGTATGATGCAAAACAACCGCAATTACTTCATTGCGATCGCTCTCTCGGTGCTGATCGTCCTTGGCTGGCAGTTCCTCTACATGAACCCGCGCATCGAAGCTCAGCGCAAGGCTCAGGAAGCGCAGAAGGCACAGCAGCAGACCGAGCAGACGCAGCAGCCTGCCGCAAGCAGCAGCCCGAGCGCCCAGACGAATGGCGCCGCCCCGACAGGCCAGGCAGTTGCGACCGCTACCCGCGAAGAAGCGCTTGCAAAGACGCCGCGTGTTGCCATCGACACCGCCGCGCTCTCCGGCTCCATCAACCTCGTCGGCGCTCGCCTCGATGACCTGAAGCTCAAGGCCTATCACGAGACGGTCGATGACTCGAGTCCGATCATCACGCTGTTCTCGCCAGCTGAAACCAAGGATGGTTACTTCACCGAACTCGGTTATGTCGGCAGTGACACGACAGGCACCGTTCCAGGCCCATCCACCGTGTGGACCGCACCGGAGGGCGCAAAGCTCACCGAAAAGACGCCGGTCACTCTTACCTACACAAATGACAAGGGCATCACCTTCGCCCGCACGATCTCCGTCGACGAGCATTACATGTTCACGGTCACGGACAAGATCCAGAACGCCGGCCAGGCACCTGTCTCGCTTTCCTCTTACGGCCGCGTGACGCGCTACAACAAGCCGACGACGCCGTCCGTCTACGTTCTGCATGAAGGCTTCATCGGCGTCATCGGCGACGACGGTCTCATCGAGAGCAAATATACGGCGGTCGAGAAGGAAGCCGTTACCCCGCCAAAATCCACCGGCGGCTGGCTCGGGATTACTGACAAGTATTGGGCCGCGACAATCATCCCGCCGCAGCAGGCACCCTATGACGCGCGTTTCTCGCACTTCACCGACGGGCAGCCGCGCTACCAGGCGGACTATAAGGAAGATGCCTTTACAATTGCGCCGGGTCAGTCGGTCGAACTCAAGAATCTTGTCTTTGCCGGTGCGAAGGAAGTTCCCGTCATCGACGGCTACGAACAGAGCTACAACATCCCGCGCTTCGACCGCCTGATCGACTGGGGCTGGTTCTATTTCATCACCAAGCCGATGTTCAAGCTGATGGATTTCTTCTTCCGCTACTTCGGCAATTTCGGCGTGGCGATCCTCTGCACGACCATCGTTGTCAAGGCGCTGTTCTTCCCGCTCGCCAGCAAGCAGTATGCTTCGATGGCGAACATGAAGCGCATGCAGCCGAAGATGGAAGAGCTGAAGGCCAAGTTCGGCGACGACCGTATGGGCCTGCAGCAGGCGACGATGCAACTCTACAAGGAAGAAAAGATCAACCCGATCGCCGGCTGCTGGCCGGTGGCGCTGCAGATTCCGATCTTCTTCTCGCTCTACAAGGTGATCTACATCACCATCGAAATGCGCCATGCGCCGTTCTTCGGCTGGATCAAGGACCTTTCGGCACCCGATCCGACGTCGATCGTCAACCTGTTCGGCCTGCTGCCATTCGAGGCTCCGACCCTGCTGCATCTCGGCGTCTGGCCGCTGATCATGGGTATCACCATGTTCTTCCAGATGCGCATGAACCCGACCCCGCCGGATCCGACGCAGGCCATGATCTTCAACTGGATGCCGCTGGTGTTCATGTTCATGCTGGCGAGCTTCCCGGCAGGTCTGGTGATCTACTGGGCCTGGAACAACACGCTCTCGGTCATCCAGCAGTCGGTTATCATGAAGCGCCACGGCGTGAAGATCGAACTCTTCGACAATCTGAAGGGCCTGTTCAAACGAAAACCGGCACCATCGAAATAGTCGAAAAGCCCTGCTTCGGCAGGGCTTTTTGTTTCGGGCCGCCGAAGCGCTCAACCGCGCGAAGCTTGACAACACGCCTTAAAAACATGAAGCCGGTTTCATTACCGAACCCGGAGATTGCAGAATTCATATGACTGAAATCGCAAAGCCGCTCTTCGGCCACCCCTGGATCTTCATCCGCGGCGTGCCTTCCCTGAAATTCCTTCCGCCGGAAGGTCCCCTGGAAGTCGCCTTCGCCGGTCGATCGAATGTCGGCAAATCGTCGCTGATCAATGCGCTGGTCGGTCAGAAGGGTCTGGCGCGCACTTCCAATACGCCGGGACGTACGCAGGAGCTCAACTACTTCGTTCCGGACGGCTATTCCGGCGAGGGCAGCGACCTGCCGCCGATGGCGCTTGTCGACATGCCTGGCTATGGCTATGCGCAGGCGCCGAAGGAGCAGGTGGATGCCTGGACGAAGCTCGTCTTCGACTATCTGCGCGGCCGCGCGACGCTGAAGCGCGTCTATGTGCTGATCGACAGCCGCCACGGCATCAAGAAGAATGACGACGACGTTCTGACGCTGCTCGACAAGGCGGCCGTCTCCTACCAGATCGTGCTGACCAAGACCGACAAGATCAAGCCGCCCGCCGTGCCGAAGCTCATTGCCGAGACGATGGAAAAGATCCGCAAGCGCCCGGCCGCCTATCCGGCCGTGCTTTCAACGTCTTCGGAAAAGAACGAAGGACTGGACGAACTGCGCCAGGCGATTGCCGAAACAGTCGGCATCAACAACTGGAAATAAAGAGGCGCCCCGAAAGGCGCCTCTGACAGCCGATACCTGGAATTACATCTTCGGCAGCAGTACCTCGTCGACGACGTGAATGACGCCGTTCGACTGCTTGACGTCAGCGATGGTGACGTGGGCGACATCACCATTTTCATCCGTCAGCGTGATCTTGCCCATGCTTTCCTTTGCCTTGAGCACGCAGCCGCCGACCGTCTTGATGTCGTGCTCGCCGCCATCGTCCTTGATCATCTTGGCGACGGTCTTCGACATCGCGTCTGCGGCAACGACATGGCACGTCAGGATCTTGACGAGCTTAGCCTTGTTTTCCGGCTTCAGCAGCGTATCGACAGTGCCTTCCGGCAGGGCAGCAAAGGCTTCGTTGGTCGGCGCGAAAACGGTGAAGGGCCCTTTGCCTTCCAGCGTGCCGACGAGGCCGGCGGCCTTCACGGCAGCAACAAGGGTCGTATGATCCTTGGAGTTGACGGCATTCTCGACAATGTTCTTGTTCGCATACATCGCAGCACCGCCGACGATCGGGTTCTTTGCCTGAGCAGCGAAAGCGATAGCGGAAAAGGCGGCGGCGACAGCTGCAACGCGCAATGCGGACTTGATCATGATTTTTCTCCTCTGCATCCGGTCGCAGCCGCCGGCTTTATGCCCTGCGCCGCCCGGATATCAGGAACTACGGGAGGCGCTGCAGAAGAGTTTCAAGAAAATGATCCGATTTTCACGGTCTGTGGATCGAACCGCTGGCGATGACGGGGCCTGACGGCTGATGTGTGGGCGAGCCGCCGAATGGCTCCAGGCTGACGGCCAGCGTCGCGCCATCGGAAATCTGGCCGCGCATATCCGTCGGTATCTGCAATTCGCCGTTCATACCGCGCTGGAAGACGCCGAGAGAACGGGGCGTGCCGCTGCCCGGCACCAACCAGAGCTCCAGAGATTTCTCCTCCGGCTTGCCGGCAGCGACCGGCACGATCTTCAACCGGCCCGTCTGGATCTCGTAAGAGGCGGTCAGATTGACCTGATTGTTCTGCCCGGAGAGATCGGCCACCAGCGGCGGCGATACAGGGGGCTGAGGCACGAGACCGGAGGTAAAGGCGATGACGCCCAGGGTGACCGCAAGGGAGGCAAATGTCAGCGAGCGCCAGAAACCGGCGGAATTCCAGAGGCCGTGCGAAAAGCGCGGCGCACTCTCCGTATCGGCGAAGAGACGCGCCTCGATCTGCTTGAAGGTCTCGTGGCTCGGAGAAGCCGTGCCATATTCGTCGTTGAAGCCGGAGAGGTTGACCTCCCAACGGCTGACGATCGCGGCAAACTGCCGGTCGCGGCGCATGCGTTCCTCAACGATCTTGCGATCCTGAAGAGAGAGTACGCCCAGCACATATTCGCCGGCGAGAACCTCATCCCGGGAGCGGTCTCCCTTGCTTTTGTCGGGCGATGTCATCGTTCCATGCACTCTCTCAGTTTCAGCAGGCTGCGTCTTAGCCATGTCCGCACCGTATTCAGCGGGACACCAAACTGATCGGCCAGTTCCTGATAGCTCAGCCCTTCGACATAAGCCCGTTTCACTGCGACCGCACGACCAGCTTCCAACTCTTCCATGCAGGTGTCAATCCGCCTTCCTTCATCCTTAATCACGACTTGCGCTTCGGGATCGGGACCGGCATCGGCAAGATCAAGCGCTTTGTCGATTTCGTCGGCTACAGGCTTGCGCGCACGCAAGGCATCGATCGACTGATTGCGGGCAATTGCCGCAAGCCAGGCGCCCGACGTCGCGGAGCCGGCCGTAAAGGCGCCGGCGCGCTGCCATATCTTGATATAGACCTCCTGCAACACCTCTTCGGCCTCGTTCCTGTTTCCAAGAATACGAAGGCAGATCGCCAGAAGTTTCGGGCCGGTCTGGTTATAGAGCGCGGCGAAGGCCCTGCGGTCACCCAACGCGACACGGCCGATTAAATCTGCAAAATCCCCAGTCATGTCGCCCTCGAATGAACGATTTCCGGTTCGATAGTTTCAATATGAGCTGGCCGGCTTCCAGGTCGGCCTTAGATACGAAAAACTATTGCGTGCCGGATTATTCCCTCTGTCAAAAACTTGAGATAAAAGGCCGCGATCAATTCCGCGGGGTCCCCCATGAACGAGTCCGAAAGCGAAATCCAGGCACGTCTTCTCGCACAGGCGCTGCCCTTCATGCAGCGCTATGAAAACAAGACGATCGTCGTGAAATACGGCGGCCATGCCATGGGCAATCCCGAGCTCGGCAAGGCTTTCGCCAGCGATATCGCGCTTCTGAAGCAGTCCGGCGTCAACCCGATCGTCGTTCACGGCGGCGGCCCGCAGATCGGCGCCATGCTGACGAAGATGGGCATCGAATCGAAGTTCGAAGGCGGGTTGCGCGTCACCGACCAGAAGACGGTCGAGATCGTCGAGATGGTTCTCGCCGGCTCGATCAACAAGGAAATCGTCGCGCTGATCAACCAGACCGGAGAATGGGCGATCGGCCTCTGCGGCAAGGACGGCAACATGGTCTTCGCCGAAAAGGCCCGCAAGACCGTCAAGGATCCGGATTCCAACATCGAGCGTGTGCTCGATCTCGGTTTCGTCGGCGAAGTCGTCGAAGTCGACCGCACGCTACTCGACCTTCTCGCCCGCTCCGAGATGATCCCGGTCATCGCGCCGGTTGCCCCGGGCCGCGATGGCGCGACCTACAACATCAACGCCGACACGTTTGCTGGTGCGATTGCCGGAGCGCTGAACGCCACCCGGCTGCTTTTCCTGACGGATGTGCCGGGCGTTCTCGACAAGCAGGGCAAGCTCATTAAGGAGCTTTCCGTCGCCGAAGCGCATGCGCTGATTGCCGACGGCACGATTTCCGGCGGCATGATCCCGAAGGTTGAGACCTGCATCGACGCTATCAAGGCCGGCGTGCAGGGCGTCGTTATCCTCAACGGCAAGACCGCCCATTCGGTGCTGCTCGAAATCTTCACCGAGCACGGCGTCGGAACGCTGATCGTTCCCTGATCGAAAAAAGGCGCCCTTGCGGGCGCCTTTCTCATGCTCCGGCAAAGTTTGTCGAGAGCGTCAGATCTTCCCAGGCATCGATTTCCGAACTCAGGTTCGTAAGCTTGTCGCGGACGAGCGTCAGCGCATCGGGGCCGAGCAGCAGATGGACCGGCGGATCTTCAGCCTCGACCAGTGCCAGCACAGCGGCCGCCGCTTTGCGAGGATCGCCTGTCTGTCTGCCGCTCTTTTCCTCGCGCGCCCTGCGGATGGGATCGAAGAGCGCATCGTAATCAGAAATGCTCCTGTCGGTGCGGATCATCGATCGTCCGGCCCAGTCGGTGCGAAATGAGCCAGGAGCCACAGCGGTGACTGCAACATTAAATGGCTTCACTTCCTTCGCCAAAACCTCGCTGATGCCTTCGAGCGCAAATTTGCTGCCGCAATAATAGGCGATGCCCGGCATGGTGATGAACCCGCCCATCGATGTGATGTTGATGATATGGCCCGCCCGCCGCCGGCGCATGAACGGCAGAACGGCCTTCATCATTCCGACGGCGCCGAAGACATTGACCTCGAATTGCCGGCGCATTTCCTCGATCGGCGATTCCTCCAAAGTTCCTTCATGTCCATAGCCGGCATTGTTGATGAGAACGTCCACCGGACCGATGGTTCCCTCGATGCCGGCAACGGCCGGTTCGATTGCCTCCATATCGGTCACGTCGAGGCGGACTGCCGTCGCCCGACCCGGCGCCAGCCTCTCGAACGACGCTATTGCATCATCGTTTCTCACCGTTCCCACCACGCGGTGGCCCTTTTCCAATGCGGCCTGCGCAAAGGCACGGCCAAAGCCAGAGCTGACACCGGTAATGAGAAACTGCTTTTCGATTGAACTCATCGTGAACTCCTTTCCTGGCGCATCCGTCATATGAAGGCTGCGCGTTCCGTCATGTGGCGGCGCAGGGGAGATAGTTCCAATATATTGCAGGGGTAAACGTGATATCTTAAACGTATCGCATGGAACTTCGTCATCTTCGTTATTTCATCGCCGTCGCAGAAGAACTCAATTTCACACGCGCGGCACGGAAGGTCGGTATCGGCCAGCCGCCACTCAGCAATCAAATACGCGATCTTGAAAACGAGATTGGAGCGGCTCTTTTCCGCCGCCTCTCGAACGGCGCGGAACTGACGGAGGCAGGCAAGGCCTTTCTGCCGGAGGCGCAGGCGATTTTGCTTCAGGCGGAGCAGGCCAAAAAATCTGCGCTGCGGGCGGCGCGCGGAGGGAGCGGGCGGCTGCGGGTTGGCTTCACCAGCTCTGCGGTGTTCAATCCGGTCGTGCCCGCTATCGTGAACGCCTTTCGCGAGAAATATGCGGCCGTCGAACTCGGCCTGGGGGAAGCGCCGACAGCGCAACTGCTGCAGCGTCTCGACGGGGACGAACTCGACGCCGTCTTTATCCGCCCGGGCAGCAGTGATGTGCTGCAGGCCCGATGTCAGCTGCTGGCCGAAGATCCCATGGTCATCGTGCTTCCAGCAAGGCATCCGCTGTCACAGGCGCAGACTTTACCCCTCGGCGCCCTGGCCGAAGAGAGCTTCGTCCTCTTTCCACGCGAGGCGGGTGTCGGCTTCTTCGACGACATCATCGCCGCATGCCGGCGAGTGGGATTTGAACCGCGGCTCGGCCAATCAGCGCCGCAGATCACGTCGATTGCCAGCCTGGTCGCAGTCGGTCTCGGCGTTTCGATCGTGCCGGCGGAAATGGTGAAGATCAAAGTTCCCGGTGTTTGCTACATCGCATTTGACGGCGAAGCGCCAGCGGCACGGCTGGCACTCGCCACCCGGCGTGACGAGCGCTCCCCCACCGTTCGCAATTTCATTGCTCAGGCCATCGCCATGCAGCGAAACTCCACCGGCAACGATCAGTTGGCCGAATAGATCGCAGCTGCTGCTTCCTTCAGCTTTTCCATCATCGCCCGATAAGGCCCCGGACCATAGCTGATGCGCGAAACACCGAGCCTTCCAAGATCGGCCGGTTCGGGCGCACCGGCCTTCATCATGATATTGACCGGCAGCGAGGATGCGGCGCAGACCTTTTCGATCAGGGCCGGCTCGATCAGACCCGGCACGAAGAAGCCGCTGGCGCCTGCCGCTGCATAGGCCTTGCCACGCTCGATCGCTGCATCCACCAGTCCTGCGTGCCTGGAGCCGTCACCTTCCTGAAGGAAGAGATCAGTGCGGGCATTGAGGAAAAAATTGATGCCTCGCGCCTTCGCCATTTCCCTGATGGCGCGGATGCGAGCCGCCTGCACTTCGATAGAATGAAGGCCGGCCTCGCCGACGCGCTGGTCCTCGAAGTTGATCCCTATGGCGCCAGCCTCGATGAGCTTTGCGACATTGGCCGCGGCGCCGGCGGGTTCGGTGGAATAGCCGCCTTCGAAATCGACCGAGAGCGGCAGGTCGTTGACGGCGGTGATCGTGCGCGCCGTCTCGATCAGCACATCCATCGGCAGCTTCTGGCCGTCGCCATAACCATTGGCAGCCGCGACCGACCAGCTTCCGGTCGCGAGCGCCTTCGCGCCCGCCTCCGTAACGGCCTTGGCCGTTCCGGCATCCCAGATGTTGTATAAAATGACGGGCGTGCCCTTGCGATGCAGCGTACCGAAATAGTCGGCTTTCTCAGTCTGATTCATGCTGTCCTCTCCATTTTATATCCGCTGATCTTTTCCTCGTGCCGCAGCAGCCATTGCTTGCGCCACAGCCCGCCGCCGTAGCCGGTGAGTGAACCATCCGCGCCGAGGATACGATGGCAGGGCACGATGATGGCGAGCTGGTTGGCGCCGTTGGCACGGCCGACAGCACGCACCACCTCCGGCCTTTCCATTTCTCTTGCAAGATCGCCATAGGCGCGTGTCTGGCCGACGGGAATTTCGATGAGCTTTGCCCAGACATGCTTTTCGAAGGGCGTGCCGCCAAGCGCCAGCGGCGTCTTGAATGTGGCAAGCCGCCCTTCGAAATAGTCCCTGATCTCCATCTCGATCTGGTCGATAGCAGGCGTGCGGCCGATCGCGACCGAGGAACGGACACGCTTCTGCAGGGCTTCGAGTTCGGTCGGCAAAGCCTTGCGATCGTGAAATTCGAGGAGATGCAGATGCGTCTTGTCGGCGACTGCTATCATCGGTCCGAGCGGTGTATCGAACCAGTCGGCAAAGAGCAGTTCGCGGTTTTGCGAAAGCGCCGGCGCCTTGCCGACCAGCCGCTGAAAAGCGGCGCGAAAGCCGCTCGGGGATCCATATCCTGCATCGAGCTGCACATCGATCACCCGCGCACCATCGGCAAGCTGCCGTGCTGCTTCGCCAAGCCGGCGATAGCGGACGATATCGTGGAAGGTCATGCCAAGCGTCCGCTTGAAGGCGCGGCGCACGGTCGAGGGATCATAACCCCGGCGTACGAGCTCATCTTCGGTCCAGCGCACATCGGGTTCGCTGTCGAGCCGCGCCAGCAGCATGTCGACGATCGGCTCGCGGCCCGGCTGCTCCAGCGGCCTGCAGCGCTGGCACGGGCGGAAGCCCGAATGCATGCAGGCTGCGATCGTGTCGAAGAAGATGGTGTTTTCCCGCTTCGGCTTGCGCGCCGGGCAGGTCAGACGGCAGAAGATGCCTGTTGTCTTCACACAGACATAGGCCTGGCCCTCATAATCGGCGCTGCGGGCGATCAGGGCATCATAGAGCGTGTCATCGTCGGGGCGTTCGAAAAGCATGTCGGCTTTCTAGCACTCCGCGCCTCAGTCGTCCGCCGAAAATCGGGCGTCTATTTTATTCCGCAGCGTCGAGGCTCTTCACATGCCGCTGCGGGCGCAGCATCGATTCCTCCTCCGCATCCTGGGGTGCGCCCCAGAATGTCTCAAGGGTCGGGCCTTCCTTGAGGTGGCGGCGGCGGAAAAGGAATTCGAGGATCTCGTGAAACCAGACGCGGCGGCCCATCTGCGTATACCAGCGCATGGAATGACGCTGTTCTGGATCGCGGTGGAAGAGAATACGCAGCAGCGCCTTCGGGCGCGCCTGGACTGCGACCTCGATCAGCTTGACGCAGGCGACCAGCACGATCGGGTTGAGATAGCGCATTTTCAGGACCTGATGCTTATAGTCCCATTTGCGGATATCGGCCTCGATCACCTGCCGCTCGCGAGCGATGCGGAAGAAGGGCGTCCAGCGATGCGGCGTCACATAGAGCGCCTGGATCTGATCGGGATCATAGGAGAGCAACTGCCGGAAGCCGCGCCAGAGATCGCTCAGCTTCTCCTCCTCGAAGCCGACGACCCAAGTCGCCATGGAGAGGATAGCGTGCCGGCGCAGGAGGCGGATCGCTTCCCGGTCGGTTGTCTTGGCACCGCCCTTCTTGATCAAGGCAAGCGTCGCCTCATCGGTGTTTTCCATACCGAGCAGCCAGCGGACGATGCCAGCCTTGCGATAAAGGTGCAGGATATCGGCATCGCGAACGATATCGTCGGCCCGCGTCGAGCCGACGATCTGCACGGGCACATTCTCGGCAACCATCGCTTCGAGGAAAGCCAGCCAGGCTTTTCGCGAGGATGTCGGATTTTCATCGGCGAGATTGATGAGTTCGACGCCCTCTTCGCGATAGAGCCTGGCAATCTCGCGGGCGAAAAGCTCCGGCGAGCGATGACGCCAACGGGTCCAGAAACCACGCTGGCCGCAATAGTTGCAAAGATGCGGGCACCCCCTGGAAAACTGCATGACGACGGCACGCTTGCCGCCCCAATAGCTATAGTTGCGATGATCGATCAGTTCCCAGCCGACGCGATAGGCATCGAGATCGGCGATCGCCTGTGCTGGCTGCGTTGCCAGGATTTCGCCATGGCCATCGCGAAAGGCAATTCCGGGGATCGTGGCGAGCGGACGGTTCGTCGCTAGCGCATCCGCAAGACGCCGCATGGTTTCCTCGCCCTCGCCGCGCACGAGGACGTCGAATGCCTCGGTCTCGGCCAGCACCTCCCGCCAGTGATAGGTTGGAAATACGCCGCCATAGATGATGGAGATTTTCGGATCGCTGCTCTTGATAGCCTCTGCGATCGCTCGGGCAGTCGGATGGGCCGACGTCGAGCCCGAATGGCCGATCAGCACCAGATCGGGACTGTCAGCCACCACCCGGCTGACGATGTCCTCAACCGTCATCGGCCCGAATTCGGCATCGATGAGGCTGACGGCATGACCATCGTCGATCAGCGGACCTCCAACCGAAAGAAGGCCGAGCGGCGGAAGATGATCATCGGGAATACGGCTGCCGATCGCGGTATGCGGCGGGTTTATCAGAACAATCTTCATGCGACTTTACCCTTGCGGGTCCCCCCTGTCTGACGCAGGCAGAGGTCACCAGTTATCAATGGCGAAAGTCGGCCAAAATCTCTCTAAAGTTGTGAAAATCTGGCGGCTTTTTTGGGAGGACCTCGCTGGGCCGGACCTGCTAGCGAAAGCCTTTGGTTTCCCGCCGCGGCCATGCGATAAGTGCGGCTATGACAAAGATCGACCGCACGCCTACCAAAAACGATTTCGAGCACGTGACCGAATGGGTCTTCGACCTCGACAACACGCTCTATCCGCATCATGTCAATCTCTTCGCGCAGATCGACAAGAACATGACGGCCTATGTCTCAGCGCTTCTGCAGATGGAGCATGACGAGGCGCGCAGGCTGCAGAAGCAATATTATCTCGACCATGGCACGACGCTGCAGGGGCTGATGATCCATCACGGGGTCGATCCCAACGATTTTCTCGAAAAGGCGCATGCGATCGACTATTCATCGCTGACCCCGCATCCGGACCTTGCCGACGCAATCAAGGCCCTGCCGGGCCGTAAGTTCATCTTCACCAATGGCAGCGTCCCGCATGCACAGGCAGCTGCCGGCGCACTCGGCATTCTCGATCATTTCGACGATATCTTCGACATCGTCGCGGCAGACTACCTGCCGAAACCGGCGCAGGCGACCTATGACAAGTTCATGGCGCTGAAGAAGATCGAGACGAACAAGGCTGCGATGTTCGAAGACCTGCCTCGCAATCTCACCGTGCCGAAGGCACTCGGCATGCAGACCGTTCTGCTGGTGCCGCGCAACCTGGAAGAGACCGTCGTCGAATGGTGGGAAAAGACCAGCGGCGAAGATGACCACATCGATTTCGTCACCGACGATCTTGCTGATTTCCTTAAGAAGATTACGACCTAGCTTACCAAAGTTTCATCCATCTTACAGATGTTTAACTGGGTCCGGGCGCGGTTCGGACCTACCTTTCGTGGTCGAGGGACACCCTACGAAAGGATGCAATCATGCACCGCAACAAGCTTATTCTGACGGCTCTTTCTTCTGTTCTTCTCCTCGGCGCCGCCGCCGGGGTGAGCTTCGCCGCACCAAGAGACCGGCCGGATCGGCCCGACCGTCCGGGACATCATGGCCAGATGGGCTGGGGCATGATGGGTGGTCCGCGTGGTGCTGCCTTCCGCGACATCGTCTTCGTGCGCATGCTGAAACAGTTCGACACCAACAAGGACGGAAAGATTACCAAGCAGGAGGCGACCGATGGCATGGAGAAGATCTTCGCCGCCATCGATACCAACCATGACGGCTCGCTGACGCCAGGCGAAATCCGCGCCTACCGCGAAGCACAGTTCAAGGCGCGTCGTGAAGCGGTCTCAGCCAAGCAGGGCGATGCGGATCAGAATGCGGCGCCGCAGGCCGGCGACGACAAGAACCATGGCCGCCATGGCCGCGACGGTCACCACTGGATGCATGGCAATGGCCGCTTCATGGCAATGATGATGGGCCGCATCGACACCGACCAGAACGGCCAGATCAGCAAGCAGGAAGCGGAAACCGCCTTCAACAAGTTCTTCGATCGCATGGACCGCAACAAAGACGGCGTGATCTCGATCGACGACATGCCGGACCAGCCCTTCCTCTGAAGGGATGACCGAACCGCAAGCAGTTCATCGCGAGGGGTTTGCCCCTCATCAGGAGCCCTCTTCCCACCTCATGGGAAGAGGGTTTTTCGTTGCCAGGAGTCAGAGCCTAGTGGCCTTCCCGGTGCTCGTAGAAATCCTGGACGATCTTCCAGGCCTCGTCGGCAGTATCGACGAAACTGATCAGGTTCACGTCCTCGGGGGCGATCGTTCCGAATTCGGCGAGCGCATCGAAATTGATGATGCTGTGCCAGAATTTCGAGCCGAAGAGCAGCAGCGGGATGCGCTCCATGCGGCCTGTCTGGATCAGAGTCAGGCATTCGAAGAATTCGTCCATCGTGCCGAAGCCGCCGGGGAAGACCGCAATTGCCTTGGCGCGCACCATGAAATGCATCTTGCGGATTGCAAAATAGTGGAAATTGAAGCTGAGCTCGGGCGTCACATAGGCATTCGGCGCCTGTTCGTGCGGCAGCACGATATTGAGGCCGATCGAAGGTGCTCCTTCATCCGCCGCGCCCCGATTTCCCGCCTCCATGACGCCGGGACCGCCACCGGTAACGACGACATATTCGTGGAAATCGAAGCCGGCAGCATAGCGTGAGCAAAGGCGGGCGAACTTGCGGGCCTCATCATAATAGACCGATGCGGCTTCGAGGTTTGCGCGCTGGGTCTCGTTGCGGGCGGCCCAGGCGCTCTGGCCGGGGGCCGGAATGCGCGCGCCCCCGAACAGGACGACGGTCGACTTGATGCCGCGCTCGGCCATCATCATCTCGACCTTGAGGAGCTCGAGCTGCAGGCGGATCGGGCGCAGCTCCTCGCGGCAGAGGAAATCCTCGTCCACATAGGCAAGGCGATAGGCCGGCGAGAGCGTCTGTGGCGTCTTCGGAACCGCTTCCGCACGCTGCCTGTCGCTCGAACTGCTCTTCAAAGGGTCCCAGACGCCATCCTTGCGCCGTCCGCCGCCGTTTCTTGCCTTTGCCATATCGAAATGCCTTTCAGTATCACCGGCCATAAGTGACCGGATATGTCGCTATAACGCCTTGAATCCAGATATGATCTTGTCCGAAAAATCATTCCATTTTACGGGCGCATGCTATAGATCGGGTGAAAACCCGCCAACCGCAATTCCGGAGACTCCGTCGTCTCCACGATAAAGATCGAAGTTTAAGGAATTCTCATGAGCGCCACCGACCTCGCATCCCTCGAAAAGACCCTCGAAACTGCCTTCGACAATCGCGACAATGTGAACACGTCGACGAAGGGTGAAGTGCGCGATGCGGTCGAGGCGGCTCTCAACCTGCTCGACGAGGGCAAGGTGCGCGTGGCCGAGCGCGGCGCCGACGGCGCCTGGAAAGTCAATCAGTGGCTGAAGAAGGCCGTGCTGCTTTCCTTCCGCCTCAACGACATGGAAGTCGTCAAGGGCGGTCCTGGTCAGGCAACCTGGTGGGACAAGGTTCCCTCGAAGTTCGAGGGCTGGGGCGAGAACCAGTTCCGCGCCGCCGGCTTCCGGGCCGTGCCGAACGCGGTCGTACGCCGCTCGGCCTATATCGCCCCGAACGCCATCCTGATGCCGTCCTTCGTCAATCTCGGCGCCTATGTCGGCGAAGGAACGATGGTCGACACCTGGGCGACTGTCGGCTCCTGCGCACAGATCGGCAAGCACGTGCATCTTTCCGGCGGCGTCGGCATCGGCGGCGTTCTGGAGCCGATGCAGGCCGGCCCGACGATCATCGAAGACAATTGCTTCATCGGCGCCCGTTCGGAAGTGGTCGAAGGCTGCATCGTGCGTGAAGGCTCGGTGCTCGGCATGGGCGTCTTCATCGGCAAGTCCACCAAGATCGTCGATCGGGCCAGCGGCGAGATCACCTATGGCGAAGTGCCGCCCTATTCGGTCGTTGTTGCGGGCTCGCTGCCATCTGACAAGACGATGGCGAACGGCCAGCCGGCGCCGAACCTCTATTGCGCCGTGATCGTCAAGCGCGTCGACGAGCAGACCCGTTCCAAGACCGGCATCAACGAACTGCTCAGAGATTGATGACAGCCCGATATTGATTCGGTAAACAATCGGCGTCTTTTTGGGCAAGGCGAGCTCACGCCTTGCCACGTCTTTGCCATTCCCACCGGATAATTCCACCGCCATGACCGCTACGAATCCTGTTGCTAATCTTCAGACATTGATCCGCTGCCCGTCCGTGACGCCGGCGGAAGGCGGAGCGCTATCTGCGCTGGAAGCCATGCTTTCCCCGCTCGGTTTCAAAGTCGACCGGATGGTTGCGAAAGAGGCCGGCACGCCCGACGTTGAGAATCTATATGCCCGCCTCGGCACCGAGGGGCCGCATCTGATGTTTGCGGGGCATACAGACGTCGTGCCGGTGGGAGATGAAGGCGCATGGACCCACCCGCCCTTTGCCGCCGAGATCGCCGATGGCGAGCTTTTCGGCCGCGGCGCAGTGGACATGAAGGGAGGCGTTGCCTGCTTTGCAGCAGCCGTTGCCCGCCATGTCGAAAAACATGGCCTGCCGAAGGGCTCGATTTCCTTCCTGATCACGGGCGACGAGGAAGGCCCGTCGATCAACGGTACGACCAAGCTTCTGCAGTGGGCAGCCGAACGCGGCGAGACCTGGGATGCTTGCGTGGTCGGCGAGCCGACCAATCCGAACAAACTTGGCGACATGATCAAGATCGGCCGACGCGGCTCGCTCTCCGGCAAGATCATCGTGCATGGCGTGCAGGGCCATGCCGCCTATCCGCATCTTGCTGACAATCCGGTGCGAGGCATGCTGCAGCTGACGCAGGCGCTGATGGACCCGCCGTTCGACGCCGGGACCGACGATTTCCAGCCGTCCAATCTCGAAGTGACGACCATCGATGTCGGCAATCCGGCGACCAACGTCATTCCCGCCAAGGCTTCCGCGAGCTTCAATATCCGCTTCAACGATACGTGGACGGCCGATACGCTGCGGGCCGAGATCGTCAGGCGGCTCGATGCGGCAGCCGCTGCCGGTATATTGCGGCCGGGCCGCGAGCCGGTGAAATACGAGATCATATGGGCGGATCGCCCGAGCCACGTCTTCTTGACACGCAACAATGCGCTGATCGCCTCGCTTTCCTCCGCAGTCGAAGCCATCACTGGCGCATCGCCGGCGCTCTCGACGACGGGCGGTACCTCGGATGCGCGCTTCATCAAGGACTATTGCCCGGTCGTGGAATTCGGCCTTGTCGGCCAGACCATGCACATGGTCGACGAACGCGTCGCCGTTGCAGATCTGGAGACGCTGACGGCGATTTACGAGACCTTCATCGAACGATGGTTTGCGAATGCCGGGCTTTAGAGAGGTTCAATATTATCTCGCCGGCATCTGGCTGCTGATCAAGCTCGATCCGCGCGGCTTCCGCTTCCTCGACATATCGGATCGCGGCGTCAACCGGTCCTTCTGGGCGATCCTCTGGTGCCTGCCGCCAACAGGGATTTCCTGGCTCTGGTGGCGCAATGCCTTTCTGCGATCAATGCCGCCGGAAACCGATGTCGGATTTCCCTTCTATTTCCGGCTAGGGCTGGTCGAGCTTGCGAACTGGTTCGTGCCGCTGGTCTTTGCCGGCCTGTTGTTGCTTGCTTTCCGCATGGGCGAGCGCTTTGCTCCCATCGTAGTCAGCATCAACTGGCTCGGCGTGCCGCTGGCCTATATCAACGGTCTGCTGCTGGCGCTCGTCTTCTTCCTGCCAGGCTCCGTCGGCATTGTATCGCTGCTGTTACTCGTGTTTATGCTGGCACAGGTCTTCGTGCTGGCACGCATCCTCAGGATGATCTGCCAGGGCCATGCCCTGCTGGTCGGCGCTCTGACGCTGGTGCTGCTGGTGCCGTCGATGCTGCTTTCGGAATATCTGCAGAACTTCCTCGGCATCTATCCGGCGTGAACTAGGAAAAGTCGTCCTCGTCATTTGCAGGCTTGCGGCGGTCGGTGATCACCTCGGGATAATCCACCTGCATGAAATAGAGCCCGTCGGGCGGGGCCACGGGGCCACAGGCCTTGCGATCACGTGCGTCCAGCGCCGCACGCACATCATCAGGCGTCCACTTTCCCTCGCCTGCAAGCTTCAGCGTTCCAGCGAAAGAGCGGATCTGGTTGTGCAGGAAGCTCTGGGCCGTGGCGCGGATCTCGATCAGCTCGCCATTGCGGGTCACATCCAGCCGGTCGAGCGTGCGCACAGGGCTGTTTGCCTGGCAGTGTGCCGAACGAAAGGTGGAAAAATCATGGTTGCCGACGAGCGTCTGGGCGGCCGCATGCATGACCTCGTGATCGAGCAGCTTCGGCACCCACCATGCCTTGCCCGCCTCCAGCGCCAGCGGCGCGCGCCGGCTGATGATGCGGTAGAGATAGTGCCGGCGGAGCGCCGAGAAGCGGGCATCGAAGAATTCGCTCGTGGCCTCCACGTCGAGGATCGCCACTTGCTCGCCGGCGAGCCTCAGATGGGCGTTCAGCGCATTCTGGAGCTTGAAGGGGGACCAGTCCTTCGAAAGGTCAGCATGGACGACCTGCCCCATGGCGTGGACGCCGGAATCGGTGCGTCCCGCGCCGCGGATGGATACGGCATCGCCCGATGCCGAGAAGATCGCCTTTTCGATTGCGCCCTGAACCGATGGTCCGTTGTCCTGCCGCTGCCAGCCGACGTAGGGGCCGCCGTCATATTCGACGATCATACGGTATCGCGGCATCAGGCGAGCCTTGTGCCGGCAACAAGCGGCGTGCCGCGCAGGAAGTCGGACGCGGCGAGCGGTTTGCCCCCGGCCTTCTGAAGTTTCGTGAGGCGAACCGCACCAGTGCCGCAGGCGACGACGAGATCATCCGTCACAAGCGTTCCAGCCATACCCTCGCCCGTCGCAAGTTCCGAGCCCAGCACCTTGACGCGCTCCGCCTTGTCGTGGCCGACGAGCTCGAACCAGGCGCCCGGGAAAGGTGCGAGGCCGCGGATATGGTTGTGAACGTCCTTGGCATCGCGGGCGAAATCGATGCGCGTTTCCGCCTTGTCGATCTTGGTGGCATAGAGCACGCCTTCGGCCGGCTGCGGCGTAAGCGGTAAATCGTCCATCTCCAGCTTGACCATAGCCTCGGCCATCGCTTTGGCGCCAACATGCATCAGGCGGTCGTGCAATTCGCCTGCCGTCATGTTCGGGCCGATTTCGACTTCACGGGTCAGCGCCACGTCGCCGGTATCGAGGCCCTTGTCCATCTTCATGACCATCATGCCGGTCTTGGCATCACCAGCCATGATCGCCCGCTGGATGGGGGCCGCGCCGCGCCAGCGCGGCAGCAGCGAGGCATGGCCGTTGTAGCAGCCATAACGCGTGCCGGTCAGGATAGCCTCGGGCAGCAGCAGGCCGTAAGCAACGACCACACCGACATCGGCACCCAAGGCGCGGAAGCGCTCACGCTCTTCCGGATCCTTGAAATTGACCGGTGTGAAGACAGGCAGACCGAGCAGCTCGGCCGCCTGGTGCACCGGCGACTTCTGAAGATCAAGCCCGCGCCGTCCGCCCGGCCGTGGCGGCTGGGTATAGACGGCGATGATCTGATGGCCAGCTTCGACGAGCAGGCGCAGCGTCGGGACGGAAAAGTCGGGCGTTCCCATGAAAACGATACGAAGAGACATTCTATCTCGCCAAATGAGGATCAACCGTCTTCAAACGGGTTTACGGGCTCACCAGCAAGCCCGCTCAAATCTTTTGTTTGTCGCTGCTGTCGGCCCTCTCAGAGCACCTTCGACTTTGCAGCCTTGGTGAACTTCTTGATCACCATTTCGCGCTTCAACCGCGAAATATGATCGATGAAGAGCACCCCATTCAAGTGATCGATCTCGTGCTGGAGGCATGTCGCCAAAAGACCATCAGCCTCAACGCTCTGCTCCTTGCCTTCGCGATCAAGATACTTGACCGTGACATTCGCGGGGCGTTCGACTTCCGCATAATAGTCGGGAATGGAAAGGCAGCCTTCCTCATAGACCGAGCGTTCGTCCGAAGAGCGGACGATCTCCGGATTGATGAAGATGAGCGGCTGCTTTTCCTCGCCTTCCTTCGACAGATCGATAACGAGCATGCGGCGCGGGACGCCGATCTGGATCGCGGCAAGGCCGATGCCCGGCGCATCATACATGGTTTCCAACATGTCGTCGGAAAGGCGCTGCAGGTCGGCGTCGACCCGCTCGATCGGCTGGGAAACCTGACGGAGAAGGGGGTCGGGAAGAATGATGAGTGGCTTGATGGTCATGGCGTTCCCATAACGCATCTTTTCACACTAGGGAATCATCCGCCGGGCAGGGATTGCGGTTTTTTGCAGCGCCTGCCCGGTTTTCGTCGAGATTATCAGGCCGCGCGACGAGCGGCAGGGGCAGCCTGACGGCCTTCGGCACGTGCACGGAAACGCTGCAGAAGCTGGATGAGGTTCTCGACCTCATCCTTCAGCCTGCGGGTTTCGGCAGACGTACGCTCCACCATACCGGAATTCTGCTGCGTGATCGTGTCCATGTTGCGGATGGCGATGCTCACCTCATTGACGCCGGTTGCCTGATCGCGGGCGGCAGCGGCGATATCGGCGACGAAACTGTTGATGATGTCGATGCGGCTGATCATGTCGCTCAGCGCCTCACCGGTGCTGCTGACAATGTTTACGCCCTCGTTCACCTGCGTCGAGCTTTCGGAGATCAGGTTCTTGATCTCCTTGGCGGCATCGGCAGTGCGCTGGGCAAGCTGACGGACTTCCTGAGCAACGACCGCGAAGCCCTTGCCGGCGTCACCGGCACGCGCAGCCTCGACGCCGGCATTCAGTGCCAGCAGGTTGGTCTGGAAAGCGATCTCGTCGATGACGCCGATAATCTTGGCGATTTCGGTAGAGGACTTCTCGATACCTGCCATGGCCGAAACGGCGCTGGTGACGAGTTCGCCGGAATTCTTGGCCTTCTGCTGCGTTTCGCGCACGGCGCCAGATGCCTTTTCGGCATTGGCGGCGGTCTGGCTGACGCTGACGGAGAGCTGTTGGAGGGCGGCCGAGCTTTCCTCAACACCGGCGGCCTGCTGAGCAGTGCGCAGGGCGAGGTCATCGCCCGCCCTGGAGATCACATCGGCGCCTTCGAGAATGTGGCGGGACGTCGTGCGAACGGAGGTGAAGGAATCGCGCAGTGCGCTGACGGCCCTGTTGTAATCCTCGGCCATCCCGCGAAAATTGCCGGGCAGATCGGAAGGAAGCGTCGCTTCAAGGTCACCACGCGAAAGAGCTTCGAGGCCACGACGCAAATGCTCCAGCGCCAGTGCCTGATCGGCTTCGGCCCGGGCGCGTTCTTCTTCCAGAACACGGCGCTTCTCATCAAGCGCTTCCAGATAGACCGAGATCGAATAGTCCATATCGAGCATCGCCGCCTTGATGACGGCGGTCAGCTTTTCTGCGAGCGTCTTTCCCTGCTGGCGGGCAAAGAGCGAAGGCCACTGCTTTTCCATCAGACCACGGACGAGCTCGGACATGACAAGCGCATAGCCGCCTATATACCAGCGCGGCTCAAGGCCGATGCGGGCATGGGTGCGGCCGACGGCCGTGACGCCATTCACATAGCTCTGGTCGAAATTGCCGCCGGAGAGATTGCCCCAATGTTCCTGCTGGCGCTTCTTGGCATGACCCATGTGGGCCTTGTCGGAAAAGAAGCTCGCGACGGCCGGGGTCTTGGCGAGCTTGCCATAGAACTTGTCCAGCGCGCCGCCGAGCAGCTCCGAGATCGCCGGGCGCAGTTCCCGCAGGTTCTTGCGTGCCTCATCGTCGAGCTCAATGAAGTCAAGGCGCTGCCTGAGGGCATTATCGGTCTGCTGGGAAGTCATGGGGATCTCTATCTGGCGGGAATGCGGAGGGAAATTACCGCGCCAGATTTGGCGAATATGGTTTAGCAATGGTTAAGTGTACTCGCTAATTTTTCTTCCATTCCAGTGGGGTAGCCCGACAACATCCCACAGGATAGCGGGGATTGTTCACGTTTTGATCTAGATATCGGCGGTTATTTTGTTATGGTGCGGCATGACCATGACATCCGACTCACTCACCATTTCCCTGCCCGTGCTGAGCCCTGGCGTGCTTGCGTTTGCCGGTGGCACGCTCGCCGTCGTCATTCTCGTGACGATCGTGTTTGCGTTGCGCAATGCCGGCATACGCCGCGAAGAGGCGGAAGAGGCCAATCTTCGTGCTGCCGAAAGCGAAGCCCGCATGGCCGAGCTTCTGAAAATCCAGGCCGAGATGCAGGGACGCATTTCGACGATGGCCGAGGTTTTCGGTTCAAGGCAGGCAGAGCTCAACCATGCGATCAACCAGCGGCTCGATGGCATGACGCAGCGCATGAGCTCGACGCTGACCGAGCAGACGAAATCGACGCATGACAACCTGCAGAAACTGCAGGAACGGCTGGCTGTCATCGATGCCGCCCAAAGCAATATCCAGACACTTGCCAAGGATGTCGTCGGCCTGCAGGCCATTCTTTCCAACAAGCAAACGCGTGGAGCCTTCGGCCAGTCGCGCATGGAGACGATCGTCGCCGACGGCCTGCCCATGGGCGCCTATGCTTTTCAGCAGACGCTTTCGAATGGCTCGCGACCGGACTGCACGATCCGGATGCCGAACGGTGCACCGCCGCTGGTGATCGACGCGAAATTTCCGCTCGAAGCCTGGAACGCGATCCGCGATGCCGGCGGGCCGGATGCGGGCAAGCTCGCCGCACAGCAGTTTCGCCGCGACATGGAAGTCCATATCAAGGATATTTCCGAGAAATATCTGATTCAGGGGGAAACACAGGATACGGCTTTCCTCTTCGTTCCCTCGGAATCGATCTTTGCCGAAATTCACGAAAATTTCGAGGCAATCGTGCAGAAGGCTCACCGCGCGCGGGTCGTCATCGTCTCGCCCTCGCTCCTGATGCTGTCAATCCAGGTCATTCAGGCCGTACTAAAAGACCAGCGCATGCGGGCGCAGGCGCATGTCATCCAGGGAGAAGTCGCCCTCCTCATGGACGATCTCGGCCGGCTCGACGAACGCGTACGCAAGCTGCAGGGACATTTTTCCCAGACGCAGCGCGATGTGGACCAGATCATCACCTCGGCGGACAAGCTCACCAAGCGGGGTGCGAAGATCGAAGCGCTGGAATTTGAAGCAGGCGGCGACGGCAAGCCGGCGCGCGAGAACGAGGCGCCGGCCAAATCTGTCGAAAGCCGTACTGGACTGCTCAAGCTCAGGGTAGTTGACGAGGAATGATCGCTTCGGCAGTGTCGCGGCCCGAAGCAAGGGACGCACATGCCATGATTACAGTTTTCGGCTCCATCAACATGGACCTCATCGCCACGACCGAACGCCTGCCGAAGCCCGGCGAAACGGTTGCCGGCAACAGTTTTGCAACGGCTGCCGGCGGCAAAGGCGCCAACCAGGCGCTCGCGGCCCGGCGGGCTGGACGTTATGTCCATATGGCGGGTGCTGTCGGCAAGGACGCGTTTGCCGAAGGTGCGCTCGAACTTCTCGACGGCGCCGGCACCGATCTTTCCCGCGTCAGGCGTGTCGAGGGACCGACTGGCACTGCCCTCATTCTCGTCGGCGGCGATGGTGAGAACATGATTGCTGTTATTCCCGGCGCAAATGGCAAGGTCGACGGCGCCAATGCCGAGGCTGCCGTCAATGCCATGAATGAGGGCGATATCCTCATGCTGCAGCTCGAGATTCCGGTTGAAGCGGTCGAGCGTGCGCTTGCCACCTCTCGCGCCAAGGGCGTCACGAGCATTCTCAATCTCGCTCCACTCATTCCAGATGCACCGCGCCTTGGGCGGCTCGCCGATATCGTCATTGCCAACGAGACCGAATTCGAGCGGCTGGCGGGACGGGAAAACATGAGTGCCGGTGACCGTGAGGCTGCTTTGGAGCGTCTTCATGCGGAGACCGGCCAGACCCTGATCGTCACGCTCGGCGGTGATGGCGTCATCGCGATCCGGGATGGTCAGATCGCCCGCGCGCAAGGCCTCGTCATCGAACCCGTCGATACTGTCGGCGCCGGCGATACGTTCTGCGGTTACTTCGCGGCAAGCCTTGATGAAGGGCTGGATTTCGACTCGGCGCTCCGCCGCGCAGCGGTCGCCGGCTCGCTCGCCTGCCTGAAGCCGGGTGCACAACCGTCGATACCGCTCGCAGCGGAAGTCGCAGACAGAATATAGTCCAGTCCAACTGCGAATAACCCATAAAACGCCACCCCTAGTTTTGGGGCGGCGTTCCGGTTTTGCGGCCGAAACATAGCAAATTTCATTCAAATTTAAGAGGTTTCTGGCGATCTTTCTTGCGATCGCACCTCGTCCATCTTCGAGGCGGTTCAACCCCTGTGGCTGCTCCATGACGAAGCATGCCTTACCCGCTGTGCCGAAGAATGGCCCTTCGGCGCGTCCTGCCCGAGGAACACATGTTCATTTTCAGAATGAAATCGCTTGCGGCGAAACTCATTGTCATTACCGGTGCCGCCATCGCACTGGTGCTCGTCGTTTCAAACCTCTTCCTCATCGACCAGACCCGTAGCCGCGTTCAGACCCTCACGCTGGATCAGGCCAATTCGGAAGCCAAGTCGATCGCCAACGAGATTGCCGCCAATGTCGGCGAGCTTGCGAGTGCTGCCCGCACCATGTCGGGCGTCGTCGGGCGCGGACACGAGGGCAAGATCCTCGACCGCAAGGGCATCATCAATATTCTGAAAGCCAACCTCGAACAGAATGCTTTCGCCTTTGGCAGCTGGTTCTGCGAGCAGCTCGGCGCATTCGACGGCAAGACCACTGAGATCGCCAACAACAACGACGAAGGCACCAACAAAGTCGGCGCCTTTACGCCCTATTGGTCGAAGACCAGGACCGGCGACATCCAGTTCTCGACCTTCGAAAACGATTATACTGCCGAATGGTGGAAACTCGCTGCCGACAGCGGCAAGGGCGCGATCACTGCGCCGTACCTCGCCGAGGGCACCGACGTTCCGACCTTGCTGACGTCGATTGCCTATCCCGTCATGTCCGGCGGCAAGATGATCGGTGTGGAAGGCGTCGATATCTCGCTGAAGTCGCTCACCGACAAGGTGCAGGCGCTGCGCCCCTTCGGATCCGGTCGCGTGACGCTGATTGCCCAGAACGGCAACTGGATCGTTGCCCCGAGCCCCGAGCTCATGTCAAAACCCTATGGCGACAATCCTGGCTCGGCTGACGTAAAGGCTGCGCTTTCGTCCATGAAGGTCGGCCTCGTCAAGAATCTCAGCTTCGATGGGCTCGATCCGTTCGACCGCGTCGTCTATCCATTCCCAGTTCCGGGCCTGAATGCCAACTGGGTCGTGCTGGTCGACGTTCCGCATGCGGCGATGAATGCGCCGGTTCAGGACCAGACCTTCATGATGATCGTCAACGGCATCATCGTGCTCGGCGCCGTACTGCTCGCCCTCTACTTCGCCGTCCGCTCGTTCGTTCAGCGTCCGCTCGCTGGCCTTATCTCCAGCGTCAAGGCGCTGAGCGACGGTAAATACGACGAAACGGTCGCCGGCCAGAACCGCGCCGACGAAATCGGATCGGTCGCCAAGGCTCTCGAAGGTTTCCGCTTTGCCCTTGCCGATACACGGCGTCTCGAAGCCGAGGCGGACAATCAGCGCCTTGCCGCCGAAACCGAACGCGGCCGCTCGGAATCGGAACGCCAGCAATCGGTCAATCTGCAGCGCCATATCGTCTCGATCGTGGGCGCGGGCCTTTCCGAACTGTCGCAGGGCAATCTCGGCCACCGCATTACCGAGGAATTCCCCGGCGAATACGGCAAGCTGAAGCAGGACTTCAATGCCGCTCTGGCGAGCCTCGAGGAAACCATCACTACGATGAGCCTCAGCGTCGTCAATATCGGCTCCGGCACCGGCGAAATCAGCAACAGCGCGTCCGACCTTGCCAAGCGCACCGAACAGCAGGCGGCAAGCCTGGAAGAGACGGCAGCGGCACTCAACGAGCTGACCGCTCAGGTCAACTCCAGCGCCGAGAATGCGCGTACAGCGGCTGACAACGTCAATCTCGCCTGCGAAGACGCCGAGAAATCAGGTGAAGTGGTGCAGAAGGCGATTGCCTCCATGCACGGCATCGAACAGTCTTCGACGGAAGTGTCGCGCATCATCGGCGTCATCGACGAGATCGCCTTCCAGACGAACCTTCTGGCTTTGAACGCCGGTGTCGAAGCGGCCCGCGCCGGGGAAGCAGGCAAGGGCTTTGCGGTCGTCGCGCAGGAAGTGCGCGAACTCGCCCAGCGTTCGGCAAATGCCGCCAAGGAAATCAAGACGCTCATCAACACATCAGCCGTCCAGGTGAAGGAAGGCGTCGATCTCGTCGGCCGGGCCGGCGAGACGCTGCACAAGATTGCCGAGCAGGTGATGGGCATCAACGGCCTCATCCGTCAGATCTCGGCCTCTGCGAGCGAACAGGCTGTTGGCCTGAAGGAAATCAACCAGGCCGTGAACCAGATGGATCAGGTCACGCAGCAGAACGCAGCGATGGTCGAAGAGACCACCGCCGCCAGCGTGACGCTGAACGACGAGGCCCAGACGCTGAAGACACTGGTCACCCGCTTCCGCGTCGCGGGCCATGGAAATGCCGCGGCAGCACTGCGAGCCACCGGGCAACAGATGCGCGCACCAGCCGCTCAGGCACCACGCGCAGCCGCTCAGGCACCACGTACGGCTGCTCCTGCACCGCGGCGGGCCGTTATTCAGTCTCGCGGCTCGGCGGCTGTTGCCCAGGACAATTGGGAAGAGTTCTGATCGCTTATCGCCGAACAGGAAAGGCGCCTGATCGATCAGGCGCCTTTTTGCATTCGGATGGACAGTCAGGCGTCAGGCAGCGTTCGACGTCTGCTCTTCATTGAGGAAGGCATAAATCGCCGAAGCGGAATCGGTCGCGCGCAGCTTGGCGACCAGATCGTGGTCGCGCAGGACGCGCGCAATGCGTGAAAGCGCCTTAAGGTGATCAGCACCGGCGCCTTCCGGCGCCAGAAGCAGAAACACCAGATCGACCGGCTGGTCATCCAGCGCTTCGAAATCAACGGGCTGTTCCAACCGAGCGAAAATACCGACGATGGAGTGGATATTGACGAGCTTGCCGTGGGGAATGGCGATGCCGTTGCCGACACCGGTCGAGCCCAGGCGTTCACGCTGCAGGATCACATCGAAGATTTCCCGCTCGGAAAGCCCCGTGGTCCTGGAGGCTTTTGCTGCCAATTCCTGAAGCAACTGTTTCTTGGAATTTACCCTGAGGGCGGGAATGATCGCATCCTGGTGCAGCAAATCTGCCAATGCCATTTCTTTTTCCTTCTGTCACCGAGATCACGCGTCCGAAGGAGCGGTACATCGCACCGCTCCTTCGTCCGGATCTCAGCTTTTGATATTGGCTGAATCGATCCAGCCAATATTTCCGTCGTGACGACGGTAAACGATGTTGAGCTGTTCCTTGCCGGGGCTGCGGAACAGGAGAAGCGGCTCATCGGTCATGTCGAGTGCCATGACGGCGGTTGCGACAGACATCGTCTTGAGCTGCTTGGTGCTTTCAGCGACGATGGCCGGAGCGAAATCGTCCGGGACCTCGTCTTCGTGATCGGGAACCGCGTCCATGACGGTGTAGGCGACTTCCGCGAAACCGTTCAGGTGATTACCAGCGTGGTGATCCTTGAGCTTTCGTTTGTAGCGGCGCAGGCGCTTCTCGATACGCTCGGATGCCGCATCAAAGGCAATCTGCGGGTCCATCGCCTCACCTGCCGCATGCAGCACGACGCCGCTGTCGAGATGAAGCTTGCAATCGGCGGAAAACCGAGAGTTCGATTTTTCCACGATCACCTGACCGGAATATCCCCCGTCGAAGTATTTCGTGACGGCCACACCAATTTGGTCCTCGATCTTTTGACGGAAGGAGTCACCAATTTCCATATGTTTACCGGATACACGCACACTCATGGAGTTTCCCTTCTTATGGTAGTTTGCGAGTATCAGTTTACGCCAAGCCTCAAGCTCATCCAAGCACTTCGCGCAATCTCAAGCAAGATGAGGCTCAAGTCTGCGTGTCCCTGGCGCCGTAAGGATGATGGGGATAATGCCCGGATGCCCTTCGCTGCTCCGATTGCGGCGGGCTTCTAGCGACAGGCTCCCGGAAAGTCAATAGCCCGGCACAGCGAGGCCTAGTATACGCGGAAAACGTGCAGTGAAAATCCCATGAAATGGGGAGGCATCCGCGATCAGCGGTTCGTAACGACGAGCGTTTGCTCGCCCCGGCGTTGCAACTCAGAAACCGGCGACTTTGGCTAGTGCACGCTTTTCCCTGCGGCGCTGGACCGAAGAGGCAATGTTCATCGCCTCCCGGTATTTGGCGACCGTTCGACGCGCAAGATCGATACCGCCCTTCTTGAGCATGTCGACGATGTCGTCGTCGGAGAGCACCGCGTCGGGGCTTTCCTGCATGATCAGCGTGCGGATCTTATGGCGAACCGCCTCAGCCGAATGGCTGTCCCCGCCCGCGACGGCGCTGATCGAAACCGTGAAGAAATATTTGAGTTCGAAAAGACCGCGCGGCGTCAGCATGTATTTATTCGAGGTGACGCGGCTGACCGTCGATTCATGCATCTTGATCGCTTCGGCAACCGTCTTAAGGTTCAGCGGCCGCAGATGATCGACGCCATGTACGAGAAATGCATCCTGTTGGCGTACGATCTCGCTTGCGACCTTCATGATGGTCTTGGCGCGCTGATCCAGACTGCGCGTCAGCCAGTTGGCGCTCTGAAGACATTCGGAGAGGAAGGCGTAATCCTCTCCATTCTTCGTAATGTGCGAAAAATAGGTCTGGTTGACCAGGACCCGCGGGAGCGTATCCGGATTGAGTTCGACAAGCCAGGCGCCGTCAGACGAAGGGCGGACCACGACGTCGGGCGTGATGGCCTCTGAAACGCCGGCCTCGAACCCGCTGCCGGGTTTCGGATTGAGCTGGCGGATTTCGGCGAGCATGTCGAGCAAGTCTTCCTCATCGACGCCGCAGAGGCGCTTCAGGCTGACGAAGTCACGCCGTGCAAGCAATTCGAGATTTTCGACCAGTGCCTGCATGGCAGGGTCGAAACGATCCTTCTGGCGCAGTTGAATAGCCAGGCATTCGGCAAGGGTACGGGCAAAGACGCCGGGCGGATCGAGCGTCTGCAACGCCGAGAGCACGCGCTCGATGTCTTCTGCATCTGTACCGAGACGCTCACCGGCTTCGGCGACATCTGCCTGCAAATAGCCGGCATCGTCGAGCTGATCGACCAGGTTCTGGGCAATCAGGCGATCGGCCATATCGGGCAATATGAAGGGTATCTGCTGGGCAAGATGATCGCGCAACGAGACCTGGCCGGCAACGAAATCATCGAGATCATAATTGTCAGCACCTTCGGCGCTGCCCGGCATCGATTTCCACTGGCTGACGAGTTCCGGTGCGTCGAGACGCTGCGGCGCTCCATCATCGGGAAAAACATTGCTGTAATTGGCGTCCAGCTCGTCACTCAGCCGGCTTGGGCTGCCGTTATCGTACCAGTCGCCGGACAGCGTTTCGCCACGGGCCTCATAATCGCCGTCGCCCGCGTCCTCTGTCTGCTGGGAGTATGGTTCGTCCGCGGCCTCACCACGTTCGCCGGCGTCGCCATCGCCATCGCCCGACGGGATTTCGAGCAGTGGATTCTTCTCCACTTCCTGAGCGATGAACTGGGTGAGTTCGACATGCGTCATCTGCAGCAACTGGATGGATTGCATCAGTTGCGGTGTCATCACCAGGGACTGGTTCTGTCTTAGAAAAAGGTTTGCAGACAGGGCCATGGCGGACGCTAAACTCCCTCGACTCCTCCTGGAAACCGCGTCCGATCAAGGCTTCAGGCCACGGAAATCCGAGTTGGCCCAAAAATTGCTTTTTTATCCTATTTGGTCAAGCGGAACCTATACCGCAACGATAATTTTCTGTCGTCCAGGACTGGTTCAGAGACTGAAATTGTCGCCCAAATAAAGCCGGCGCACTTCGGGATTGTTGACGATATCGTTCGCGCGCCCGTGGGTCAGCACTTCGCCTGCATGGATGATATAGGCCCGGTCGATCAATCCCAGCGTCTCGCGCACATTGTGGTCGGTGATCAAGACACCGATGCCGCGTGCCGTCAAATGATGCACGAGGTTCTGAATATCGGCAACCGAGATCGGGTCGACACCGGCAAAGGGCTCGTCGAGCAGCATGAAGGTCGGGTCGGTCGCAAGCGCGCGGGCGATTTCCAGGCGTCGGCGTTCACCGCCCGAGAGTGCCACGGCGGCACTCTTGCGGAGCTTGGCGATGTGAAATTCCTCGAGCAGTTCGTCGAGCTTGCGCTCCCGCGCCGCCTTGTCTTTTTCATGCACCTCGAGGACGGCTCGGATATTCTCCTCCACCGTCAGTCCACGAAAAATCGAGGCTTCCTGCGGCAGGTAGCCGACGCCGAGGCGGGAGCGACGGTACATCGGCATCGTCGTCACGTCATTGCCGTCGATTTCAATCGTTCCCTCGTCAACCGGCACAAGGCCGGTGATCATGTAGAAACAGGTGGTCTTGCCGGCGCCGTTCGGACCTAGCAGGCCCACGGCCTCGCCGCGCCGCACGACCAGCGAGACGCCGTTGACGACACGCCGCGTCGCATAAGTCTTGGTCAGACCGCGTGCAATCAGCGTTCCCTGATAACGGGCCTTATCGACGGGAGCAGCCGCAGCTTCCGTCGCAGCTCTGCCGGACTTGGTGGATAAGGATAATAGCTTCACGTGAAAGGCCGACTCTCAGTTCTGCTTTGGCTGCTGGCTCGGCTGCGATTTCGGATCGAGCTGAATTTGGACACGGCCGCCACAGCTTTCAAGCTCTGCCTGGCCTGTCGTCATGTGAACGGTGAGCTGGCAACCGGTAAAAACGTTCGGGCCATCCGTCAGCACGACCTTCTTGCCGGTGAGGATGAAGACCTGCGAGGTCATATCGAAATTGCCATCATCGGCGGTCGCCGTCTGCGTCCCAGAGGTGAGGTAGACCTTGTCGGTCACCAGGATCTTGTCGATGTCTGCGCTGCCCGAGGCAAGGGAATTGGACTGCTCAGCGGCTGCCTGCGCCGGCTGGGCTGCAGGTGCTGCTGCGCCGCCTGCCTGGGGCTGCTTTGCCTTGTCCTTGTAATAGACGGTCATTTTGCCGGCCTGCAGGGTCGTCGTACCCTGAACGACCTTGACGTCACCGGTGAAGAGCGCCGTGTGTTCCTGATCATGGATTTCCAGCTTGTTGCTTTCGATCTGGATCGGCTGATCGCTTGAAAGCTTCATGCCAGGCATCGTCGTCGACTGAGCGGCCGCCCCCGCGACCGACAGAACGAAGGCAAGCGCGCCAGTGATGAAAGCTACGCCAGTCTTGCAAGTTGAAATGCGACAATCTTTTGTCATGTGACCCGGCTCTTTAGGTACCCTGTTTGTGGATAGCGGATGATTCAACATTCATGCGAACATTCCCCTCGAATGTGATCACGCGCCCCTTATCGGTTATATTGAGGGTCTGCGCAACAATCGAAGCGTTGTCCTTGGTAATTCTGACGGGATCGTCCGTCGTCAAGTTTCCGCCCTTGATATCAAGGTGGGCGGACTGAAAATTCGCAACGAGACCGCTGCTCAGGACAAGGGTGAACGGTGCGGTCATATGCAGGTTGTCGGTGGCGCGGTTGAAATCCGCGGTCGCCGCCGTCACGCGAGCCATCAGGCCGTCATTCATCGGCACGGCCGCCTTGATCGTCTCCAGCGTGATGAAGTCGGGATTGCGAATATCCTGCAGCGCGCGTTCGGCCAGCATCGAATAATTGATGCCGTCGGAGTTACGACCGGCAATGGCCGGCTTTTCCATCACGACTTTGCCGTTCTCGATCTTGGCGCCCTCGATCTTGATGGTTTCAGGCAGGTAAGTGCGGATCACAGAGACGGCAATGAAGATGAGGGAAACAACGAGAGCCGCGACCGGGAGCAAAAATTTCAGGCGGCGGACACGTACGGAATGAAACCGGGCAACGCCATAGGCGCTGTCCTTTGGCCCTGCGTATGCGGGCTTCCCGTTATTCCTGAGGGTATCGAGCATATGCCTGGTCCGTGTGTGATGATCGTGCCGCTTATATAGCAATACCGGGCGCCAATCACAGTTCGTTTCGCATTATTACATTGGCTTGCCAATATGGATTTTTTTCTGCAACAAGCAACTAAACCGAAAATAGCAGGTTTCCGGGCATTTTCTCGAAGGGGCTTGCGCCTTATTTCCCAGCGGCGGAAACCGCTGTTGGGTTTCGTTTCTGGAGGTTGGAATGGACAGCTCGATCATCGCAGACCGCCGGCTGCTGCGCCGCAGGCTTGGTTTCTGGCGCTTTGCTGCGGTCGTGCTGCTCGTTGCGCTGGGCTTCGCGCTTTATAATTTTGCCTTCAGCGAAAGCAGCACGGCGCGGCCGCATATCGCCCATGTGACGATCTCCGGCCTCATCACCGATGATGACGAACTGCTCGAGCGACTGAAAAAGATCAAGGACAACGATCAAGTCAAGGCAGTCGTGGTCTCGATCTCCTCGCCCGGCGGCACGACCTATGGCGGCGAAAAGATCTTCAAGGCGATCCGGGCGATTGCGGAGAAGAAGCCCGTCGTCTCCGACGTCAGGACGCTCGCAGCTTCCGCCGGCTACATGATTGCAACGGCCGGCGATACGATCATCGCCGGCGAAAGCTCGATCACCGGCTCGATCGGTGTCATCTTCCAGTACCCGCAGATCCAGCCACTGCTCGACAAGCTCGGCGTCTCGCTGCAGGAGATCAAATCTTCGCCGCTCAAGGCCGAGCCGTCGCCGTTCCACGACACGAGTGAAGAAGCCAAGGCCATGATCCGCAACATGGTTCTCGACAGCTACGACTGGTTCGTCAACCTCGTTGCCGACCGGCGCAAATTGCCGCATGACGAGGTGCTCAAACTGGCTGACGGCACGATCTATACGGGCCGCCAGGCGCTCAAGGTGAAGCTCATCGACGCCGTCGGTGGAGAAGCGGAAATCAAGGCCTATCTGACCTCCCGAAACGTTAGCGACAAGCTCCCGGTCGTCGACTGGGACAAGAAGAGCAACACGCCCTTTTTGCTCGCTGGAGCTGTTTCGCGATTGATTACGATCTTTGGTTATGGTGATCTGGTCAAAGGTCAGGATATGAACGGCATCCTACCCCCAAAGTTGCTCCTTGACGGGCTGCTTTCAGTTTGGCAGGTTGGCCAGGATTGAATAAGAAATCAATAATTTAAGGGGGCAATCGTGATCAAGTCCGAACTGGTGCAGATCGTTGCGGCACGCAATCCGCATCTCTACCACCGCGATGTTGAAAATATCGTCAATGCGGTCCTCGACGAGATCACGGATGCGCTTGCTGCCGGCAACCGCGTCGAACTGCGCGGCTTCGGCGCATTTTCGGTCAAGAACCGCCCATCCCGCTCCGGCCGCAACCCGCGCACCGGCGATACGGTATTCGTCGAAGAGAAGTGGGTCCCCTTCTTCAAGACCGGCAAGGAACTGCGTGAGCGCCTGAACCCCGGACAGGCCGACGAAGAGGATTGATCCTCGGCATCGCACATCAAGCCGCACTTGAACTTCGCCGCCGCCATTCTATTCTGGCGTCCATGAAGCTTGCCTTTGGAAGACCGGCGCGGAGAACCCTATGACCAAGAAGATCATCAACCTTTTGATTTTGCTGCCACTCGGCGTCATCCTGATCATCTTCTGCGTCGCCAACCGACAGAATGTGACGCTTGCCTTCAATCCGTTTCGACCGGAAGATCAGGTTCTTTCCCTCGCCGCGCCTTTCTTCGTCTTCCTGCTGATCGCCTTCATCATTGGCATGCTGGTGGGTTCTGCTGCGACCTGGTTCAATCAGGGCAAACATCGCAAGCGCGCACGCGTCGAAGCCAAGGAAGCAATCCGCTGGCAAGGCGAAGCTGGCCGCCACAAAACACGGGCGGAGGAAATCGCCGGACAGTTACCCTCGCGGTGATTGCAGCTATCCCGTCGTGGCGGGAATGAAACTCAGTTCTTCATAGTCGCCTTCCGTCGAGGCGCCCCTGCCGGTGACCTGAAAGCCATGCGCCAGATAGAAGGCTTTGGCCCTGCTGTTGTTGACCAGGCATTTCAGCCGATACCTGTGCTCGGGCCAGGCGGGAAGCGATTGCAGCAAGGCAGTTCCCGCGCCTTTGCCCTGGAATTCGGGCAGGATGTAGAGCATGTGTATGAAATCATCCGCCGCCCAGATCGATATGAAGCCAGCTATCTTCCCAGCGGGTCCCTCGCAGACGGAGATCATTTCGCCGTTGGTATGGGCGGCAAAATCCTCCCGATGAAATTTGCCGGGGTCCACCCATGTGAAGGTTCGGCGTCGGACGGAGAGGTAGATTTCAGCGAGCTGCATCGCATCTTCGGGACGGTTCGGTCGGATTTTCCAGGTCATCGATCCTGCTTGGAAGGGATTATGCATGGTGTCTAGCCTGCAGCCTTTTCGACGACGGCCGCGTTGAAGCTGCCCCAGAAGCGTCGCGCGAGCTTTTCCAGCGTGGTGCGGATCAGCCTGCCGCCGAGTTCGGCGACCCGGCCACCCGTATCACCGTCCGCCTTATAACACAGCAGGGTATGCAGGCCCTCGTCCACCAGGGTCACATCGGCTTCGCCTCTTGCAAAGCCGGCAATCCCGCCCCGCCCTTCCGCGGCGATGGTGTAACTGCGCGGCACATTGACATTCGAAAGCCTGATCTCGCCGTTGAACGTCACGGAAAACAGTCCGAAACCGACTTTGACCGTTGCCAGGAATTGTGTGGGCGACAGCTTTTCGACGCTCTGGCAGCCGGGAATGCATTGCCTGATGATATCGGGATCGTTCATGGCCGCCCATACGACATCCCGCGGCGCGGCGATGCGTTCCTCCCCGATCAGTTCCATCAGCAATTCCCCATTTCCATGAGCGAACCATATCATAACGGGAAAGCGCTTTGCCAAGGTCGGACAGGATGCTATTTGCACTGGCTCAATTGATTTTTGGACGCGGAAGACCACGTTGAAACAGAGAGAACGCCGGCCCGGCGCGAAGACGTCGGCAGGCCCTTCGGGCGGACGCCGCACCGATGCGCGACCTGCAATGCCGGAGAAGACGGCCGCAAAACCTGCACCTCAGCGCGAACAGCGCCCACCGGCAGCCATTCCGGCAGCAATCGACCGCCCGCTCATGGTGCGCAATGGCGAGCGGCCGGCTGAACGCGTCCCCGTCATCCTCGATTCGACGGGCGCCGGCGATTTCCATCTGATCGACAGCGGCAACGGTCAAAAGCTGGAGCAGTACGGCCCCTACCGTATCGTGCGCCCTGAGGGACAGGCACTGTGGCAGCCAACGCTGCCCGCCCATGCCTGGGAGAAGGTCGACGCTGTCTTCACCGGCGATACGGATGAGGAAGGCACCGGCCGCTGGCGTTTTCCGAAGGAGGCGCATGGCGAGACCTGGCCCCTCAACCTGCTCGGCGTCGATTTCTTCGGTCGCTTCACCTCCTTCCGGCACGTCGGCGTTTTTCCCGAGCAGATCGTGCACTGGAGCTGGATGAAGGAACAGGTGGAACGGGCTGGGCGACCTCTGAAGGTGCTGAACCTCTTCGGTTATACCGGCGTCGCCTCACTGGTCGCCGCTGCCGCCGGTGCGGAGGTCACGCATGTGGACGCGTCGAAGAAGGCGATCGGTTGGGCCCGCGAAAACCAGGCGCTGGGACGCATGGAGAAATTGCCGATCCGCTGGATCTGCGAGGACGCCATGAAATTCATCCTGCGCGAAGAGCGCCGAGGCAGCCAATACGACATCATTCTCACCGACCCGCCGAAATTCGGCCGCGGGCCGAACGGCGAGGTCTGGCATCTCTTCGAACACCTGCCGCTGATGCTGGATATCTGCCGCGAGATCCTATCGCCTAGAGCCGTCGGCCTGGTGCTGACCGCCTATTCGATCCGGGCGAGCTTCTATTCGATCCACGAATTGATGCGCGAGACAATGCGCGGGGCCGGCGGCGTGGTCGAATCCGGCGAACTCGTCATCCGCGAGGCAGGCCTCGACGGCAAGACGCCGGGTCGGGCGCTCTCCACTTCCCTCTTTTCCCGCTGGGTGCCGAAATGAATGAATTCCACGATCGCGGCCCCCGCAGGGTTGGGCAGGTGAAGGAAGTCACCTCGCTTGCCAATCCGATCATTAAAGACATCAAGGCGCTGACGAACAAGAAGTCGCGTGAAGAGAGCGGCACGTTCATGGCTGAAGGGCTGAAGCTCGTCATCGACGCGATCGAGCTCGGCTGGACAATCCGCACGCTCGTCTACGCCAAGGCAGCCAAGGGCAAGCCGCTGGTCGAGCAGATGGCTGCAAAGACCGTAGCGTCCGGCGGCCTGGTGCTCGAAGTCAGCGAGAAGGTGATCTCCTCGATCACGCGTCGCGACAATCCGCAGATGGTGGTCGGCATTTTCGAAACGCGCTGGGCAAAGCTCAGGGATATCCGGCCGAAGGATGGAGAGACGTGGGTGGCGCTCGACCGCGTGCGCGATCCGGGCAATCTTGGAACGATCATCCGGACGGCTGACGCGGCCGGCGCCTCCGGCGTCATTCTTGTCGGCGAAACGACCGATCCTTTCTCGCTAGAAACGGTGCGGGCCACCATGGGCTCGGTCTTTGCCGTTCAGGTCGCCCATGCAACTGCGGAGGAATTCATCGCCTGGAAGAAGCAGGCGGGCGTTTCCGTCGTCGCGACCCATCTTGCCGGCTCGGTCGACTATCGCACGATCGATTACAAGAAGAAGCCGGTCGTGCTTCTGATGGGGAACGAACAATCCGGCCTGCCGGACCAGCTTGCCAGGGAAGCGGACGCGCTTGCCCGCATTCCGCAGCAGGGCCGCGCCGATTCCCTCAATCTCGGCGTTGCCACTGCCGTCATGCTTTTCGAGGCACGCCGCCATCTCCTCTCACTATCCGAGGGCAAATGACCGATCTTGCGACCGCACGCCCGGCGCTCTTTTCACGACCGCTGCCGATCCTGATCTTCATCGTGATCGCCGTCATCCTCGACCAGATCGTCAAGATCGCCGTCGACCATTATCTTCCGCTGCAGGAAGCCGTGCCCGTCATTCCGATGCTGGCGCTCTACCGCACTTACAATCTGGGCGTCGCGTTCTCGATGCTCTCAGGGATGGATGGCTGGTTCATCGTCGGCATGCGCCTGATCATCGTCGCTTTCGTTCTTTATCTCTGGCATCGCACGGCCAAGGACCGCTGGCTGGCGCATCTCGGTTACGCGCTGATCATTGCAGGAGCGATCGGCAATCTCATCGACCGTTTCGCCTATGGCCATGTGATCGACTATATCCTCTTCCACACGGAAACCTGGTCCTTCGCCGTGTTCAATCTCGCCGACAGTTTTATCACCGTTGGCGCAGGCTGCGTCATTGTCGATGAGATGCTGCAGAAGCCGAAAAAGACGGATCATTAAATTTTTAGCGGATTCCTGAAAACATTCGGAACGGGCAATATGTTAGCTGGACTGCATGCAGAGTCTGGCGCAGTTACAGGACCGATTGTCCGCCGCATTCGGCGGCACCGCCGTCAGGGCCTACCGAGGCCGGACGGCGGGTGAATTATCGTCGCCGGCTCCCCTGCGCTCTCTGTATCCTCTGCTCTTTTACTGGCTCGGCGGAGCAGGTCTCATTTCGGCGATCCTGCTGCTGTTGCTTTCTCACTGGGGCGGGCCACTCGTTGCAGGCCTCGGCCTTGTCCTGATCGCCGCGATTGCAGGCTATCTTGCCACGCTTTTGAAGAACGGAGCCAGGCCCGGCGGGCGAAGCCCGGATATATCTGAACGTGTCGATACAACCGGCCTGCTCGGTGAGGTCCATGACGTGCTCGGCGACATCGTCGTCACCCGGACGATGGACCGCCGCATCATCGGCGCCAATGAGACGTTCCGCCGGCTGACCGGGCGCGCCAAACCCCAAGGCCAGACTTGCGAGGAGATCGGCCTTGCCTTCCGCCCCGGCCCTCAGCCGCACCGCTATGATGTCGAAATCTCGACATCGACCGGCCAGCGCATCTTTCTCTGGCAAGATGTGGTGACCCGCGATCCGGCAAATGGACGCCTGCTTCTGCAGAGCATCGCGCGCGACGTGACCGAAGAGCGGCTTGCCGCCGAAAGCCGTGAGGAGGCTCGGCAGAAGGCCGAATATAACAGCGCCGCCAAATCGCGGCTGCTTGCCACGGTCAGCCACGAAATCCGCACGCCTCTGTCAGGCATTCTCGGCATGGCGCATCTGATCGCAGAAACGAAGCTCACGCAGGAACAGCAGAACTACCTCACCAGTATCCGCCAGTCCGGTCAGGCGCTGACGCAGCTGGTTGAGGATTTGCTCGACTTTTCCACCATCGAGGTCGGCCGCTTCCAGCTTCATCCGCGCTCGGAATCCCTGCGCAAGCTGGTCGAAAGCGTTGTCGAGATGCTCGCCCATCGCGCCCATGAGAAGGGTATCGAGATCGGCGCGACAGTTTCCTCCGATGTACCGGAGCTGATGAACTTCGATCCGGCGCGACTGCGGCAGGTGCTCTTCAATGTCATCGGCAATGCCGTCAAGTTCACCCAGGCCGGCGGTGTCTTCATCCGCGTCTCCCGGGCTGCCGGCGAGCTGGTGATATCGGTGACCGATACCGGGCCCGGCATGACGGCGGAGGAGCAGGCGCGTATATTTGGGGAATTCGAACAGGGCGGTTCGCTTGCCCAGAAGAGCAACGGCACGGGCCTCGGCCTTGCAATCTCCGCCCGCATCATGCGCGAATTCGGCGGTTCGCTGACAGTTGCAAGCGAGAGGGGCAAGGGCAGCCAGTTCACCATCCGCTTTCCTGTCGAATTTTCGGAAGAGGATACAGCCACCCGGAATACATTGCTGGCAGGAAACAGCATCGTGCTGCTCGCTCCGGCGGGCGCAGCGCGCGCGGCGATCGCAGAAACGATCACGACGCTTGGCGGACGCTGCCACCTGGTTGCCGGCGGCGAGGCTGCGCGCGAAAGCCTGCTGTCGCTAGCCCGCAGCGGCGACCGACCGACCGATATTATCGTCGATCACCGCATGTCTGACGATTTCTCGCTGCACATCGCCGATCGCACGGAGATCGCGGCACTCGGCCTGCGCAAGGTGCTGCTCGTCAATCCGGAAGAGCGCAACTCCTATTCGCTCGACCTCTTCGATGCGTGGCTGATCCGTCCGCTGCGCGAGCAGTCGCTGATCGACGTGCTGCGCGGACGCATGCGCGGCATGGAAAAGCGCGATGCGCTGAACGACAACCAGCCCGGGCTCGGCCCATCCATTGCAGAACGGACGGCGATGGGCGGCGGTCTTTCCGTCTTGCTAGGCGAGGACGATCCGATCAATGCCATGCTGGTGCGGGTCATGCTGGAAAAAGGCGGCCATTCCGTCAGGCACGTGGATGATTTCGAAACCCTGCTCGATTATGCACTGGGTGACGACAGGCCCGATATCATCATCAGCGATCTCTCCATGCCCGGCGGCAATGGCATCGACATGCTCGGACGCCTGCGCGGACACGAACGACGGCTCGATCTTCAGCCCGTACCGGTCATTGTCCTGACTGCTGACAAGAGTGACGAATCGCGGCGACAGGTCTTGCTCAACGGCGCCAATCGCGTCATGGTGAAGCCGGTGGATCCAGTCAGGCTGTTGACCGAAGTACAGGCGGTTGTTGCGCTTTCGGCACGCCGGGCTGAGGCGCGCTGAAGGTGGGGAAATCGGCACGTTTCTTGCGTGCACAAATTCGATATGTCACTTTCCTGTCGTACATAAGTGTTTTATGGCGTGTGGTAGGCCGGAGACGGGAGAATCGCCATGTCTGTTGACATCCTTAATTGTGACGCTGTTGCCGAGGCCGCTCGGCCGTCGACGGCTGCCGCCCCGAAGGAAGACGATGTTCTCGGTCGTATCGGCAATCTGGAGACTCGCCTTGCCCGCAGCGCGCGTGAAATCGATGCCGCGCAGGCTGTGCGTTACCGCGTTTTCGTCGAGGAAATGAAGGCCCAGCTGCCGGCAGACGCCATGCGCCGCGAGCGGGACTTCGATGCCTACGATGCCTTCTGCGATCATCTTCTCGTTCTCGACCGCTCGATCGAGGGAGACGCTGAAGACCAGATCGTCGGGACCTACCGCCTGCTGAGACAGGATGTCGCCATGGCCAATGGCGGTTTTTACTCGGCTTCGGAATTTGCGATCGACGAGCTCATTGCCCGTCATCCTGACAAGCGCTTCATGGAACTCGGCCGCTCCTGCGTGCTGCCGGAGTACCGTACCAAGCGTACGGTGGAACTGCTCTGGCAGGGCAATTGGGCCTATGCGCTGAAGCACGGCATGAGCGCCATGTTCGGCTGCGCCTCCTTCCCAGGCGTTCACCCGGAAAGCCATGCGCTGGCACTCTCCTTCCTCTATCACAGCGTGCTCGCCAAGAACGAATGGGCCGTTGGCGCCCTGCCGCATCTCGCGCGCGACATGGACCTGATGCCGGCTGAAGGCGTCAATCCGAAAAAGGCGCTCATGGCGTTGCCGCCGCTCATCAAGGGTTACCTGCGCCTCGGCGCGATGGTTGGTTCCAGCGCGGTCGTCGATCAGGCGTTCAATACGACCGACGTACTGATCGTGCTACCGATATCGAGCATTTCCGACCGGTATCTCAATTATTACGGTGCAGACGCAGGTCGCTTCGCAAGCTGACGGCCATCGCTTGACGGCGATGTCTCATGCATCCATTCTTGTTCGGCGTTTTCAGTAGGGCGTATCGGCAATGGTGCCGGCTGGGCTATGCCCGCCTACAAGATCAAACCTTGCGCCATGCCGAACCTCGAAAATCTCCGGAAGAAAGCCAAACAATTCAAGCGCTGGCATCAGGATCGTTATTATCCTGTCGCCGCAGAGATTCGCCATTGGCTTTCCCGCTACCGCCATCTCAATGACCGGCAAATCCTCGAACTTGAGTTCAAGCTTGCGGATGCACAGGAACTGGTGGCCGCGCAGGAGGGATTTGAAAGCTGGGAGGCGCTGAAAAAAGGGCTCACGGAGATGAGTGCAACCGACCAACAGAAATCCGCTTGCCAACCGACATTGCTTGACGCTCAGCCGCAGCTTTTTGTGGACGATATCCAGGCCGCCTGCGATTTCTACTCACAGAAACTCGGCTTCACGATCGCCTTTACCTACGGCGAACCGCCCTTTTATGCGCAAGTCGTTCGCGATGCAGCCAGGCTCAATCTTCGCCACGTCGACATGCCTGCCTTCCATCCCGAACTTCGTCAGCGCGAGAGGGATATCCTGTCGGCAACGATCACACTTGATGATGTGAAGGCGCTTTTTCTCGAATACACCGCAAATGGCGTGCCCTTTCATCAGCCGCTGAGGCTGGAACCCTGGGGCGCCAGAACATTCATCGTATGCGATCCAGATGGAAACCTGATCGCCTTCGCGGGCTAGGCTGCGTGCGGCCGGACCGCAGTGATCCGGCCTCTTTTACCTGTCACGAGCCGGCAGCATAGGCCGCGATGGCAGCCATGTTGACGATATCGCTGTCCTTGGCGCCCATCGAGGTGATCTGCACCGCCTTGTCTAAGCCGACGAGGATAGGGCCAATGACTGTCGAGCCGCCGAGTTCCTGCAGCATCTTGGTCGAGATCGATGCCGAGTGGAATGCCGGCATCACGAGAACGTTGGCCGGGCCGGAGAGGCGGCAGAAGGGATATTGCTCCATAACCTTGCGGTTCAGGGCAACGTCGGCGGCCATTTCGCCATCATACTCGAAATCGACGCGACGCTTGTCGAGGATCTTTACTGCTTCGCGGACACGCTCGGAACGCTCCCCCGAGGGATGACCGAAGGTGGAATAGGCAAGCAACGCGACGCGCGGCTGGTAGCCCATGCGGCGCGCCAGACCTGCGGCCTCCTCGGCAATATCGGCAAGCTCCTCGGCCGTCGGCATGTCGTGGACCGCAGTGTCGGCAACGAAGACCGTGCGGCCGCGGCAAAGCGCGATCGACACGCCGATCACGCGATGGCCCGGCTTATGGTCGATGCAGCGGCGCACATCTTCGAGTGCCGTCGAATAGTTGCGGGTGATGCCCGTCACCATGCCATCGGCATCGCCAAGCGCCACCATGGTGGCCGCGAAATGGTTGCGGTCATTATGGATCAGGCGCTGCGCGTCGCGGTGCAGGTAGCCTTTGCGCTGAAGGCGGGCATAGAGATAGTCAATATAGGCCTCGACGCGGGTCGAGATACGAGCGTTGACGATCTCGAGGCCCGGGCGATTGAGGTCGATGCCAGCGCGTTCGGCCGTTGCATGGATCAGGTCCTCGCGACCGAGCAGTATGGCGGTGCCAAGCTGCTGATTGGCGTATGACATGGCGGCGCGCAGCACCTGCTCCTCTTCGGCCTCGGCGAAAACCACCCGCTTCGGGTGACGGCGCACACGCTCATAAAGGCTGGCGAGCGTAGAGGCGATCGGATCGCGGCGGGCCGACAGCTCTCGCTTGTAGCCAGCCATGTCGGTGATGATCTTGCGGGCGACGCCACTTTCGATCGCCGCCTCGGCAACGGCGGCCGGAATGGCGGAGATCAGGCGCGGATCGAAGGGAACCGGAATGATATATTGCGCGCCGAAACGCGGGCGGTTGCCCTGATAGGCAGCCGCAACATCATCGGGCACATCTTCACGGGCAAGACTGGCGAGTGCGTTTACTGCGGCAATCTTCATCGCATCGTTGATGGTCGTAGCACGAACGTCGAGGGCGCCGCGGAAGATATAGGGGAAGCCCAGCACATTGTTGACCTGGTTCGGATAGTCCGAACGGCCGGTCGCCATGATGGCGTCATCACGGATACTGGCAACTTCCTCCGGCGTGATTTCCGGGTCGGGATTGGCCATGGCGAAGATGATCGGCCGGTCGGCCATGGAGCGGATCATCTCCTCGGAGAAGGCACCCTTCTGCGACAGGCCGAAAACCACATCGGCGCCCCGCATGGCTTCTTCCAGCGTGCGGGTATCGGTCTTTGCCGCATGCGCCGACTTCCACTGGTTCATGCCTTCGGTGCGGCCCTGATAGATGACGCCCTTGGTATCACAGAGGATGATATTTTCCGGCGCAAAGCCCATCGACTTGATGAGCTCGACGCAGGCGATGGCGGCAGCACCCGCACCGTTGCAGACGAGTTTGGTGGTCTTGAGATCACGCCCGGTCAGTTCCAGCGCATTGATGAGGCCGGCGGCGGCGATGATTGCCGTGCCGTGCTGATCGTCATGGAATACAGGAATATCCATCAGCTCGCGCAGGCGGCTTTCGATGACGAAACAGTCCGGCGCCTTGATGTCTTCCAGATTGATGCCGCCGAAGGACGGGCCGAGGAAGCGCACGCAATTGATGAATTCGTCAATATTTTCGGTGTCTACCTCGAGGTCGATGGAATCGACATCAGCGAAACGCTTGAAGAGAACCGATTTGCCTTCCATGACCGGCTTGGAAGCCAATGCTCCGAGATTGCCGAGGCCAAGGATGGCGGTTCCGTTGGAGATGACGGCGACCATATTGCCGCGGGTCGTATAGTCGTAGGCAGTGGCAGGATCGGTGGCGATGGCTTTGACGGGCACCGCGACGCCGGGAGAATAGGCAAGCGAGAGGTCGCGCTGTGTCGCCATCGGCTTGGTCGGGTTGATCTCCAGCTTGCCTGGCCGACCCATCGCGTGAAATTCGAGCGCTTCCTTGTCGGTAACAGAGGTCACCGGCCGTTCTTTCTTCTCCATCTGGGACATGCCTCCTCCAAACGTCTGTGGGTGACGTTTTCCTCTTTCCCAATTGCTGTTGTCATCTATAGCGGCGCGCGGATAGGGTTGGCACCTGTTTTTTTGGGAAAAACTGCACCTCCGTGAACGCACGAATAGACAGCAGAAACGAAGCCTTCTCGGCAGCCGAGCTCGCGACTGAGGAAAGTCGCGCCTCGGCGACGCCGATGATGGAACAGTATATCGAGATCAAGGCGAACAATCCGGATTCGCTGCTCTTCTATCGCATGGGCGATTTCTACGAGCTGTTCTTCGAGGACGCGCTCGAAGCTTCGCGCGCGCTCGGCATCACGCTCACCAAGCGTGGCCAGCACATGGGGCAGGACATTGCCATGTGCGGCGTGCCTGTGCATGCGGCCGACGACTACCTGCAGAAGCTGATCGGGCTCGGCTACCGCGTTGCCGTCTGCGAGCAGGTGGAAGATCCGGCGGAAGCCAAAAAGCGCGGTTCGAAATCCGTCGTCAAGCGCGATGTCGTCCGTCTTGTCACCCCGGGCACCATCACCGAGGAGAAGCTGCTTTCCCCTTCGGAATCGAACTATCTGATGACGCTGTCGCGCATCCGCGGTTCTTCCGAGCCGGCGCTGGCGCTTGCCTGGATCGATATTTCCACCGGCGTCTTCCGCTTGGCGGAAACCGAAACATCGCGACTGCTCGCCGATATCCTGCGCATTGATCCGCGCGAACTCATCGTTCCCGATACGATGTTTTATGACGGCGAACTGAAGCCGGTCTTCGACATACTCGGTCGCACTGCCGTTCCGCAGCCGGCCGTGCTTTTCGACAGCGCGACTGCAGAAACGCGTATAGCGCGCTATTTCCAGGTTTCGACGCTCGACGGTTTTGGAAGTTTTTCGCGCGCCGAGCTGGCGGCCGCCGCCGCAGCCATCGCGTATGTGGAAAAGACACAGATTGCCGAGCGACCGCCGCTCGGGCGGCCCGAGCGGGAAAGTGGCGCGTCGACGCTGTTCATTGATCCGGCAACACGCGCCAATCTGGAACTTGTGCGCACGCTCTCCGGCGATCGTAACGGTGCCCTGCTCAGAGCGATCGACCGGACGACCACCGGCGGCGGGGCGCGACTGCTTGCCGAGCGGCTGATGTCACCGCTGACGGATCCCATCCGGGTCAACCAGCGCCTGGATTCGATCGGCTTCCTGATGCAGGAACCGTCGCTCTGCGGCGACTTGCGCGACGCGCTGAAACACGTTCCGGACATGCCGCGGGCACTCTCCCGCCTGGCACTCGACCGCGGCGGTCCGCGGGATCTCTGGGCTATCAGGCAGGGGCTTGGTGCGGCGGCTCAAATCGCCGATCTGCTGGGAAGCGCGATGCTGCCGGAGGAACTGGGGCAGGCGCGCATCGGGCTGCAGGCTCTTCCATCCGAACTGGAAACACTCCTCGCCGAAAACCTCGCCGAAGAATTGCCGCTCCTGAAACGCGACGGCGGCTTCCTGCGTGACGGCGCCAATGCCGATCTCGACGAGGTTCGAGCGCTGCGCGACCAGTCGCGCCGTGTCATTGCCGGCCTGCAGCTGCAATATGCCGAAGAGACCGGCATCAAATCGCTGAAGATCAAGCACAATAATATTCTCGGCTATTTCATCGAGGTCACCGCCGGCAATGCCGGGCCGATGACCGATACATCAGAGGCGAAGGCCCGCTTCATCCATCGCCAGACAATGGCGAATGCCATGCGCTTCACCACGACCGAGCTTGCCGAACTCGAAAGCCGGATTGCCAACGCCGCAGACCGCGCGCTGCAGATCGAGCTCGAAGCTTTCGACCGAATGACGGAAGCGACCGTGGCCGAGGCCGAAGCGATCAAGGCCGGCGCGCGCGCACTTGCCGTCATCGATGTCGCGGCAGGGTTGGCACTGCTTGCGGAAGAGCAAGCCTATTGCCGACCGCTGGTCGACGGCTCGAAGATGTTTGCAATCGAGGGCGGGCGCCATCCCGTCGTCGAGCAGGCGCTGCGGCGGCAGTCCACCGGCCCCTTCGTCGCCAATAATTGCGATCTCTCGCCCGTTTCCGATGGGAAGGATGGGGCGATCTGGCTGCTGACCGGCCCGAACATGGGCGGCAAGTCCACCTTCCTGCGGCAGAACGCGCTGATCTCGATTCTCGCCCAGATGGGTTCCTTCGTGCCGGCAACATCAGCGCATATAGGAATCGTCGACCGGCTGTTTTCGCGCGTCGGCGCTTCCGACGATCTGGCGCGCGGGCGTTCCACCTTCATGGTGGAAATGGTCGAGACGGCTGCGATCCTCAACCAGGCAACCGATCGTTCCCTCGTCATTCTCGACGAGATCGGCCGCGGTACCGCAACCTTCGACGGCCTTTCCATCGCCTGGGCCGCTGTAGAGCATCTGCATGAAGCCAATCGCTGCCGCGGGCTTTTCGCCACGCATTTCCATGAGCTGACCGTGCTTTCTGAAAAGCTTGCCCGGCTATCGAATGCGACGATGCGCGTGAAGGAATGGGACGGCGATGTCATTTTCCTGCACGAGGTTGGTCCAGGTGCGGCCGACCGCTCCTATGGTATTCAGGTCGCGCGGCTCGCCGGTCTGCCCGCCTCTGTCGTGGCGCGCGCGCGCGATGTGCTGACCCGGCTCGAAGATGCCGATCGCAAGAACCCGGCGAGCCAGCTGATCGATGACCTGCCACTTTTCCAGGTCGCAGTGCGCCGCGAGGAAACATCGCGCGGGCCTTCCAAGGTGGAAGAAGCCCTCAAGGCAATGAGCCTCGACGACATGACGCCGCGCGAGGCGCTCGATGCGCTTTACGACCTTAAAAAGAAGATGAAATAGGAGCAGCACCCCGTGTTCATGGAAAAACTGCTTCAGGAAACCCAGCGACTGTCCGTCATCGTTTCGATGCTCGAAGTCATGAAGCAATCTGATGGTAATCTGGAGGCGCGCGGCTGGAACACGCCGATCGGCATGGCGAAGATCACCGGTTCCTGCCTGAAGATCGGCGAACTCAGCGGCGCGATCGTCGATGCCGGCTACCGCGAATGTGACAAGGCGACGCTTAACGGCATCATGAGCGAGACGCGGCAGGTTCTCGATACGCTGCTGACGCAGGCATCAGCTTGAGGGCTTGCGGCAAAGCGTCCGTCACCTGCGGCTTGCCAACACCATTTCGCCAAATTTAAAGGTTCATGGAATATGAAGACCCGTGTCAATCCGCGGGCAAAGAGGCTATAGCGCATGCAGATCAAACAAGAGGCGCGCCATGAGCAAGCGGCTCGGACCGAAGAGACAACCGCCCGGCCGATGGTGACGCACGACATCGATTTTTCCGAAATCCTCGATGTAGAACTGCTGCAGGGGCAATGTAATGCCATTGCCGAAGCCAACCGCAACCGTCCGGACGTGCTGCGGAACGATCTTCTTGCCGTTCTGAAGAAAGCCAGCGTCGAAGGGCGCAGGAAGGCACGCGAACTGCTCGATGCCCAAGGTGGCGGACTTGATTGCGCCCACCGCATTTCCTGGCTGCAGGACCAGATCATCGCCGTTCTCTATAATTTCGCCATCGAGCATGTTTTCCCGAAGCAGAAGGACAAGTTTGCGGTGACCGCTGTCGGCGGCTATGGCCGTGACACGCTCGCGCCAGGCTCCGATATCGACCTGCTCTTCCTCTTCCTGCCGAAGCCGGCGGAAGAGACGCATAAAGCCGTCGAGTTCATGCTCTACATGCTCTGGGACATGGGCTTCAAAGTCGGGCACGCGACGCGCACCGTCGAGGAATGCATCGCGCTTTCCAAATCCGACATGACCATCCGCACCGCCATTCTCGAGATGCGCTACATTTGCGGCCTGAAGTCGCTGGAGGCGGATCTGGAAGCCCGCTTCGACAAGGAAATCGTCACCGGCACGGGGCCGGAATTCATCGCCGCCAAACTCGCCGAACGTGACGAACGCCACCGGAAGGCCGGCGATACGCGCTACCTCGTCGAACCCAACGTCAAGGAAGGCAAGGGCGGCCTTCGCGACCTGCATACGCTCTTCTGGATTTCGAAATATTACTACCACGTCCGCGATCCGGCCGATCTGGTGCCGCTCGGCGTGCTGTCGAAGCAGGAGTACCGGCTTCTCAAAAAGGCCGACGATTTTCTCTGGGCCGTGCGCTGCCACATGCATTTCCTGACCGGCAAAGCGGAGGAGCGTCTTTCCTTCGACATCCAGCGCGAGATCGCCGAGGCGCTCGGCTATCATTCCCGCCCCGGCCTCTCGGCCGTCGAGCGCTTCATGAAGCACTATTTCCTGGTCGCTAAAGATGTGGGCGATCTCACTCGCATCCTCTGCGCGGCACTCGAAGACCAGCAGGCGAAATCGATCCCGGGACTGTCGGGCGTCATCAGCCGCTTTACCCACCGCAATCGCAAGATCCCCGGCAGCGTCGAGTTCGTGGAGGACCGCGGCCGCATCACACTCGCCAACCCCGATGTCTTCAAGCGCGATCCGGTCAGCATCATCCGTCTGTTCCATGTGGCCGATATCAACGGACTGGAATTTCATCCCGATGCGCTGAAGCGCGTGACCCGTTCGCTCGCCCTCATCAACAACGACCTGCGTGAGAATGACGAGGCGAACCGGCTTTTCCTGTCGATCCTGACGTCCAAGCGCGATCCGGCGCTGATCCTGCGACGCATGAACGAGGCTGGCGTGCTCGGCCGCTTCATTCCCGAATTCGGCAAGATCGTCGCGATGATGCAGTTCAATATGTATCATCACTATACGGTCGACGAGCATCTGATCCGCGCGATCGATGTTCTCTCCGAGATCGACAAGGGCAAGGCGGAGGAACTGCATCCTCTCGCCAACAAGCTCATGCCGCATATCGAAGACCGCGAGGCCCTCTATGTCGCAGTGTTGCTGCACGATATCGCCAAGGGCCGGCAGGAAGACCATTCGATCGCCGGTGCACGCGTCGCCCGCAAGCTCTGCGCCCGCTTTGGCCTGTCACAGAAGCAGACCGAGATCGTCGTCTGGCTGATCGAGGAACATCTGACCATGTCGATGGTCGCGCAGACGCGCGATCTGACGGACCGCAAGACGATCACCGATTTCGCTGATCGCGTTCAGTCTCTCGACCGCCTGAAGATGCTGATGATCCTGACGATCTGCGACATCCGCGCCGTCGGACCGGGTGTCTGGAACGGCTGGAAAGGCCAGCTGCTGCGCACGCTCTATTACGAGACGGAACTGCTGCTTGCCGGCGGCTTCTCGGAAGTGTCGCGCAAGGAGCGCGCGCAGGCCGCGGCCGAAGCGCTCTACGCCGCGCTTTCCGACTGGAGCCAGAAGGACCGCCGCACCTATACCAAGCTGCATTACCAGCCGTACCTGCTCTCCGTGCCGTTAGAAGACCAGATCCGCCATGCGCATTTTATCCGCCAGGCAGACAAGGCGGGGCAGGCCTTGGCGACGTCAGTGCGCACGGACAGCTTCCATGCCATCACTGAAATCACCGTTCTCTCCCCCGACCACCCTCGCCTGCTCGCCGTCATTGCCGGCGCTTGCGCTGCGGCCGGGGCCAATATCGTCGATGCGCAGATCTTCACCACCTCCGACGGACGGGCACTCGACACGATCCATGTCAGCCGGGAGTTTCCGAACGATGAGGACGAGCTTCGACGCGCCGGCACCATCGGCCGCATGATCGAGGACGTGCTTTCCGGCCGCAAACGCCTGCCCGAGGTGATCGCGACCCGCACGAAGAACCGGAAGAAGAGTAAGGCCTTCGTCATTCCACCGTCAGTGACCATCACCAACAGCCTGTCTAACAAATTCACCGTCATCGAGGTGGAATGCCTCGACCGACCAGGCCTGCTGTCGGAAATGACAGCCGTTCTCTCCGATCTGTCGCTTGACATCCAGTCGGCGCGCATCACCACCTTCGGTGAGAAGGTCATCGATACCTTCTACGTCACCGATCTCGTCGGCCAGAAGATCTCCGGCGACAGCAAGCGTTCCAATATCACTGCCCGCATGAAAGCGGTCATGGCCGAGGAGCAGGACGAACTGCGCGAACGCATGCCGTCAGGCATCATCGCCCCTGCCGCTACTGCCGCCGAAAAGAAAGCCGGTTCCCCCGTATGAGCCTCGTCAAGAAATTCGCCACGGTCGGCGGCGCCACGCTCGGAAGCCGCATCTTTGGTTTTGCCCGCGAAACGCTGATGGCAGCGGCGCTCGGCACCGGACCGATGGCCGACGTCTTCTATGCCGCCTTCCGTTTCCCGAACCTGTTTCGCCGGCTGTTTGCCGAGGGCGCTTTCAACGCGGCCTTCGTGCCGCTCTTTGCCAAGGAGATCGAGGCGAACGGCATTGATGGCGCAAAGCGCTTTTCGGAAGAAGTCTTCGGCGTTCTGTTCTCCGTGCTGCTGCTCATCACCATCGTGATGGAGCTTTGCATGCCATTGCTGGTGCGCTTCGTGATCGCACCGGGCTTTGCAGACGATCCGGAGAAGTTCGACATTACCATCCGCATGGCGGCGGTGATGTTCCCCTATCTCATGTGCATGTCGCTGACGGCGATGATGAGCGGCATGCTGAATTCGCTGCATCATTTCTTCGCGGCAGCGGTGGCGCCTGTCTTCCTCAACGTGGTGATGATCGGCGCGCTCTTTTATGCGCTCTATACCGGCGCCGAACCGCTCGCGACCGCCTGGTATCTGTCATGGGGCGTGCTGGCAGCAGGCGTCCTGCAGCTCGCCGTCGTCTATTTCGGCGTGCTGCATGCCGGCATCAGCATCGGCTTCCGCTTTCCAAAGATGACGCCCAACGTCAAGCGGCTGCTGATCCTTGCCGTTCCGGCGGCCGTGACCGGCGGCATTACGCAGATCAACCAGCTGATCGGCCAGGCGATCGCCTCCTCGCGCGAGGGCGCCATCGCCGCCCTGCAATATGCCGACCGTATCTACCAGCTTCCGCTCGGCGTCGTCGGCGTCGCCGTCGGTGTGGTTCTGCTGCCCGAGCTTGCCCGCGCGCTGAAGGGCGGCGCGTTACGCGAGGCCGCCTTCCTCCAGAACAGATCGATCGAATTCGTGATGTTCCTGACCATCCCCGCCGGTTTCGCGCTGTGGATCCTGTCGGACGAAATCATCCGCGTGCTCTATGAGCGCGGGGCGTTCCATGAGCAAAACACCCTGATCGTCGGCTCGATACTTGCGATCTACGGCATCGGGCTGCCGGCCTTCGTGCTCATCAAGGCGCTGCAGCCGGGCTTTTATGCCCGCGAGGATACCAAGACGCCGATGCGGTTTTCGGCAATCGCGGTCGCCACCAACTGCGCGACCGCGCTGACGCTCTTTCCCTATATGGGCGCACCCGGCATTGCAGTGGCGGAAGCGACCGCAGGCTGGATCAGCACCGTGCTGCTCTTCACCACGCTTCTGCGCCGCGGCCACCTGACATGGGAATGGGCACTTGCCAAGCGCACCGCGCTGCTGATCGTCGCCTCTGCCGTAATGGGCGTTGCGATCATGTATCTCAAACATTACTGGGCGCCTTCGCTCGCCTCGGGCGCGCCGCTTCTGACCAAGGTCAGCACGCTTGGCCTGCTGATTGCGATTTCGATAGTCATCTATTTCGCGACCGCCTTCCTGATCGGCGGCGCGGATCTCGGCATGATACGGCGCAATCTCAATCGCAAACCGGCACCCGCGAAGGACGTATAAGGCTCTCTTTACGCAATTACTGACGCAAGCCGCCGCGCGTCTTCGCTGGAATTGCCTCAGCAATCCACCCATCGTCGCTGTGGGCCGACATCGACATGGACGATGCCATTGCAATAGGTGCCGATCCCACCGATGCCGGGAGCGCTTTTCGCAGCGGCGATGATCGTGCGTTCCGGCACACCGGGGATCCGGATATCCGCCGCCAGGCATTTTCCATGCATGGACCCATGGCGACGGGGGTGCGGGCGAAAGCCCGAGGTTATCATCGGCCGTCGCCCGGTCTTTGCCGCGATATACGACAAGACCGCTCGCAATCGCTCAGGGAAACAGCTGGCACGAACGCTGACGGTCTGAACCGTATAGGCAACGCGCAGTTCGTGTTTTGGAAGATTGTTGGTCTGCCGTCGGCCATCTTGACCGACGGCGGTGGTTGCTGATTGTAGGGCAAAGAGGCCTGCCACAGCGAGCAAACTGGCGTTTTGCATAGTCCCTCCGATCGGTTACACAGACGGCTCAATGCGGCCGTCACGCCAGTCGAGGGATTTTCAGTTCAAAAAAAGCTTTTCTGTGAAATTTTATACTCAATTTTAGCTAAGTCTTCTGATCAATTTGACGTAAAACAGGACGTTTAGCAGCACCAAAAGAGAACAAATTCCCAAAAATCGGAGATCCTATGGCCCAATCCCTGTTCCTCGTCACCCTCGTCATCGATGACTATGATCGCGCCAAAGCCTTCTATTGTGAGGCGCTTGGCTTTGAATGCCTGCAAGACGAAGTGCAGCCGGAAGGCAAGCGCTGGGTGGTCGTGAAGCCAAAAGGCGGAGATGGGGCGGCCTTTCTGCTCGCGCAAGCGGCCACCGAAAGCCAACGAGCCGCCATCGGCAACCAGACCGGCGGGCGCGTCGGCTTTTTCCTCAGGACCGACGATTTCGCACGAGATCATGCGGCGATGCGTGCCGCCGGCGTGCGCTTTCTGGAGGAGCCGCGCCATGAGGTTTACGGCACTGTGGCCGTCTTTTCGGATCCTTACGGCAACACCTTCGATCTCATTCAACATGCCGCGCCCGAGGCCTCTTGATTGCGACCGGGAGCCCGTGCATAAGCGCCCGCGTTAGCAACATGGGCCTTTGGCCCTGGGGCCCTCCACCAGCCTAATCGAGGACGACATCATGGGTGAATTCAAGAAGCTCGTATTCTCCGGCGTTCAGCCGACGGGCAACCTGCATCTCGGCAATTATCTCGGCGCGATCCGCCGCTTCGTGCAGCTTCAGGACGGCAACGATTGCATCTATTGCGTCGTCGACCTGCATGCACTGACCGCGCAGCTCGTCCACGAGGACATGCTGTCGCAGACGCGCTCCATCGCAGCCGCCTTCATCGCTTCCGGCATCGACGCTGAAAAGCATATCGTCTTCAACCAGTCCGCCGTACCGCAGCACGCCGAGCTCGCCTGGATCTTCAATTGCGTCGCCCGCATCGGCTGGATGAACCGCATGACGCAGTTCAAGGACAAGGCCGGCAAGGACCGTGAGCAAGCCTCGCTCGGTCTCTACGCCTATCCGAGCCTGATGGCTGCCGACATTCTCGTCTACCGCGCCACGCATGTGCCTGTCGGCGAGGACCAGAAGCAGCACCTCGAGCTGACGCGCGACATCGCGATGAAGTTCAACCTCGATTACGCCTCGCATATCCGCAAGACGAACTACGGGATCGACATCGCCGTCGGCGACGAGCCGGTGCATGCCTATTTCCCGATGGTCGAACCGCTGATCGGCGGACCGGCACCGCGCGTCATGTCGCTGCGGGACGGCACGAAGAAGATGTCGAAGTCCGATCCGTCGGATCTTTCGCGCATCAACCTGATGGACGACGAGGATGCGATCTCCAAGAAGATCCGCAAGGCCAAAACCGATCCGGATGGATTGCCGAGCGAAATCGCAGGTCTCGAAAATCGGCCCGAAGCTGAAAACCTCGTCTCGATCTATGCCGCACTCGCCGACAAGACGAGAGAACAGGTGCTCGCCGAATTTGGCGGCCAGCAGTTTTCCGTCTTCAAGCCAGCGCTGATCGATCTCGCCGTTCAGGTCCTGTCGCCGATAACTGGCGAAATGCGCCGCCTGATGAACGATACGAGCCACATCGATGCGATCCTGCGCGACGGCAACGAGCGCGCAAGGGCGCGCGCCGACGTGACGATGCGCGAACTTCGGGATATCATCGGCTTCCTCTACTAGTCGATCGCCATGCAGAGCCCCCGTGCAAAACGGGGGCTTGCAAATTTTCGGTCACAGGTGTCAGAGTTCGCGCCATGGTATCAAAGCGACTCTCACGGCTCGAAGGTCATCGCCGCAAGTTTATGGCGGTGATAGACGGGACACCCGAATGCCAACGCGCCGTCCATTATGCCGGGCGGCGCGCCAAGAATTCCAATGGCGGTCTCATTCTTCTTTATGTGATCCCGGAAGGCGATTTCCAGCAATGGCTTGGGGTCGAGGAGATCATGCGGGCGGAAGCTCGCGAGGAGGCGGAAGCCACAGTTGCCAAGGCTGCGCAGATCGTGCGCGAGACGATAGGCATCGAGCCTGAGATCGTCATCCGTGAAGGCAATTCGGCCGAGCAGATCAACGCCGTGATCGAGGAAGACCGGGACGTTGCCATCCTCGTGCTTGCGGCAAGCTCGGCCAAGGAAGGACCGGGGCCGCTGGTTTCTTCTGTTGCAGGACGCGGAGCAGCCTTTCCGATTCCAGTTACCGTGCTTCCCGACACGCTGACCAACGAGGAAATAGACGCCCTCTGCTAAGGCATTTCTTGAGTATCAGTCTCTTGAATCAGCCGGACAATAGGCTTATTTTCTTTTGAAGAATTCTAAAGACGGTAGAGGCTGAAGCCCGCCGCATGGAGAGCGAGATGTTCATTCAGACCGAAGCCACGCCGAACCCCGCCACGCAGAAGTTCCTTCCCGGCAAGGTCGTGATGGAAACCGGTACGGCCGAATTCCGCAATGCCGATGAAGCCCAGGCTTCGCCGCTCGCTGCCCGCCTCTTCGAGATTCCGGGCGTGACCGGCGTCTATTTCGGCTACGACTTCATTTCCGTTTCCAAAGACAATGCCGAATGGCAGCATTTGAAGCCAGCCATTCTCGGCTCGATCATGGAGCATTTCATGTCCGGCAAGCCGGTCATGGGTGACGCCTCGATCCTGTCGGAAGATGTCGACGCCGGCGATGAATTCTTCGATGAAGGCGACGAATCGATCGTGCTGACCATCAAGGAGCTGCTGGAGACCCGCGTGCGTCCGGCCGTTGCCCAGGATGGCGGCGACATCACCTTCCGTGGGTTCAAGGACGGCAAGGTTTACCTGAACATGAAGGGTTCTTGCTCCGGTTGCCCGTCTTCGACGGCAACGCTGAAGCACGGCGTCCAGAACCTGTTGCGCCATTTCGTTCCGGAAGTGCAGGAAGTGATTGCCGCTTAAAAAAGCCGGATACGCCGGGCCGTTCATCCGAGGTTCGGCCCGACGGATTTATGGATAGGCGACAATAGTTTATTCGGATATTGATGGCATGATCGTTCTGGCGCTCGACACGGCAGGTGTGGATTGCGCTGCCGCTATTTATGACAGCGGCAGGAATACGATGCTGGGGGAGGCATCGGACATGATCGGCAAGGGGCATGCTGAACATCTGATGGGTATCGTCGACCGCGCGCTGGATCAGGCGGGCGTCACACTCTCGGATGTCGACCGCCTTGCCGTCACCATCGGTCCCGGCTCCTTTACCGGCATCCGTGTCGGCGTTGCAGCCGCCCGCGGCTTTGCGCTTTCCCTCGATATTCCGGCCGTCGGCATAACCACGCTCGAAGTCATGGCAGCCGCCCAGCGCGAAAAGACGCCTAGCCGCGCAGTGCTCGCTGCGATGGATGCCAAGAGGGAAGAAATCTATCTCCAGTCTTTTGCGGCCGACGGCGTCGCGCTCGACGAGGCACGCGCGGTCAGCATCGCCGAAGCCCAGGCCTTTGCCGCCGGTTTCGACGGCGAGATCACCGGTTCGGCGACCCCGATCCTGAAACCGGATGCAACGGGCGAATACGCCAACTCCTTCCCGATCTCCATCGTGGCGCGTCTCGGTGCTGCCGCGAACCCGAATACCGGAAAGCCGAAGCCACTTTATCTGCGCGGACCCGATGCCAAACCGCAGGCCGGATACGCGATTGCAAGAGTATGACGATGCTGGAAGCCTATCTGACGCTGAAACCGGAATTCGAAATCGTCACCATGCAGCCGGAGGATTGCCTCGACGTTTCCGTCCTGCACGGCGAGCGCTTTGCCCGCCCCTGGGGTGACGGCGAATTCCACAGCCTCTTGTCACAGAACACTGTGTTCGGCTTCGTCGCCCGCCAGACCAATGCGATCCTGAAAAAGACCCTGCCGGGCTTCATCCTTGCGCGCCAGGTGGCGGGCGAGGCGGAAATCCTGACGGTTGCCGTACAGGCAAAGGTCGCGCGTTCCGGCCTCGGGTGGCGGCTGATGCAGGCCGCCATACGCGAAGCACGGCTCCGTGGCGGCGAAAGCATGTTCCTGGAAGTCGACAACGGCAATACCGCCGCCCTCGGCCTTTACCGCAAGCTTGGCTTCGAGCAGGCCGGTGAGCGCAAGGGCTATTATAAGGATGCCAACGGGGCTACCTCCACGGCGCTTGTCATGAAGCGCGTTCTTCGGTAGTTCCCTTCTCGGCAGGAATAGCGAGAAGGCAGCCATGACTGAGGTAGCCAAAACCCTTGAGGAGCTTTGCGCTGAACGCGGCATGCGCATGACCGAGCAGCGCCGGGTAATCGCGCGCATCCTCGAGGACTCAGAAGATCATCCGGATGTCGAGGAGCTCTACCGCCGCTCCGTGAAGGTCGACGCCAAGATTTCGATTTCGACGGTCTATCGTACGGTCAAGCTTTTTGAGGATGCGGGAATCATCGCCCGGCACGATTTCCGCGACGGCCGCTCGCGCTACGAGACGGTGCCCGAGGAACATCATGACCATCTGATCGACCTGAAGAGCGGCGTCGTCATCGAGTTCCGCTCGCCGGAAATCGAGGCGCTGCAGGAGCGGATCGCGCGCGAGCATGGCTTCAAGCTCGTCGATCACCGGCTGGAACTCTACGGCATCCCGCTGAAGAAAGACGAACTCTGACATCATGGCAGTCCGGGAGCGCCACATTTGATCGTCCGGCTGCGCATTTTCTTCGCGCTTACCACCATCATTGTCGTCAGCATCCTTCTCATGCCGCTGCAGATCCTGGCGCTGCATTTCGACTGGAAACTCCGGCGTACCCTGCCCCGCCGCTGGCACCGTATCGTCTGCTATTGTCTCGGCATCCGCATCCGCGTGCGCGGCGAACTCGAGGGCCGCCGGCCGCTGATGCTCTGCTCCAACCATTCCTCGTGGATGGATATCATGGTCATGTCGGCGGTAGCCGACGTTGCCTTCATCGCCAAGATCGAGGTTCGCGACTGGCCGATCTTCGGGATGCTCGCCAAGCTGCAGAAGAGTGTCTTCGTGGTGCGGGAAGAAAAACGCCGCACGGGCGATCAGGCGAGCGAGATCGCAGGCCGCATGGCCGACGGTGAAATCGTCGTGCTGTTTCCCGAGGGAACGACGTCGGACGGTAACCGCCTGCTGGAGGTCAAGTCGTCGCTCTTCGGTGCAGCCGCCATGGCCGTGCCCCATTCCCCGACCGGCGCGGTGATGGTCCAGCCGGTGGCGATTGCCTATACTCAAGTGCATGGCATCGCTATGGGCCGCTACCATCGTCCACTTGCGGCCTGGCCCGGCGATATAGAGCTTCTGCCGCATCTGAGCGACATCCTGAAATGCGGTGCGATCGATGTCGAAGTCTCGTTTGGCGAGGCGGTCGAATATGGCGAGAAGACCAATCGCAAGACAGTCAGCACCACGATCTCCGCCCGCATCCGCAACCTGCTGAACAGCAGCTTGCGCGGCCGTAATATCGACTGAACCGAGAGTCCCTTTTCTCGCGCGGTAAAAACCACTAAATAGCCGCCATGACCCAGGACAACGCCCTTCTTCAGGCCCCGGAGACTTCTCTTCGCGATGGCTCCAACAGCCGCAAGGTTTTCATCAAGACCTATGGCTGTCAGATGAACGTCTACGACTCGACCCGCATGAGCGATGCTCTTGCCCGCGACGGCTATGAGCCGACCGAGGACATGGAAGAGGCCGACCTCGTCCTGCTCAATACCTGCCATATCCGCGAGAAGGCGGCCGAGAAGGTCTATTCCGCGCTTGGGCGCCTTCGGGAGATGAAAAAGCGCAAGGCTGCCGACGGCCGCGAGATGATGATTGGTGTCGCCGGCTGCGTCGCGCAGGCCGAAGGCGAAGAGATCCTTCGGCGTGCGCCGGCGGTCGATGTCGTCATTGGCCCGCAGACCTATCATCGCCTGCCGGAAGCGCTCCGCCGCGCCAAGGAAGGCCACCGCGTCGTCGATACGGAATATGCGATCGAAGACAAGTTCGAGCATCTGCCGATCGCCGAGGCACCGAAAATCCGCGCCCGCGGCGTAACAGCCTTCCTGACGGTTCAGGAAGGCTGCGACAAGTTCTGCACCTTCTGCGTCGTGCCTTATACGCGCGGCTCGGAAGTGTCGCGGCCGGTGTCGCAGATCGTCGAGGAGGCGATGAAGCTTGTCGAAGCCGGCGTGCGCGAAATCACCCTGCTCGGCCAGAACGTCAATGCCTGGCACGGCGTCGGCCCCAAGGGCGAAGAGTGGAGCCTCGGCGACCTGCTCTATCGGCTTGCCGATATCCCCGGCCTTGCGCGGCTTCGCTACACAACGAGCCACCCGCGGGACATGGACGATCGGCTGATCGAGGCGCATCGCGACCTTCGGACGCTGATGCCCTATCTGCACCTTCCGGTTCAGGCCGGATCGGACCGAATTCTGAAAGCCATGAACCGTCGCCACACGGCAGCGGAATATCTTTCGCTCATCGAGCGCATCCGCAAGGCCCGCCCTGACATTGCGCTTTCAGGCGACTTCATAACCGGCTTTCCGGGGGAGACAGACCGGGAATTTGAGGATACACTAAAACTCGTTGAGGAGGTTCGTTATGCACAGGCCTTCTCGTTCAAATATTCGACGCGGCCGGGTACGCCCGGTGCGGAATTGAAGGACCAGGTGCCGGAAGATATCAAGGCAGAACGGCTGGAACGCCTGCAGGCGCTGCTTCTCAAGCAGACGCAGGAATTCAACGAATCCTGCATCGGCAAGGAAATCGATCTTCTCCTGGAAAAGCCGGGCCGCATGCCTGGTCAGCTTATCGGCAGATCGCCGTGGCTGCAGTCCGTGAATGTTGATGCAAAAGCATCGCAAATCGGTGACATTATTAAAGTGCGAATCACAGGAACCGGAACCAACAGCCTGTTTGCCGAACGCGCAGAGGCTGAGGTTTAACCCAGGGAGCTCGACCGCTTGAACGGACAGGAATTGGTTTCTTCTTCACCGCGCCACCCACGCATTGCGAGCGACGCCAATCACTTCGTCCTGACGTTCGAGAACAACCGGTTCGCCAGCGAACTCTTCGGACAGTTCGATCAGAACCTGAAGCTTCTGGAACAGCGGCTCAATATCGATGCGCGAGCGCGAGGCAACTCCGTCGTGATCACCGGCGATGTGCTGGCCACCAATCAGGCGCGACGCACACTCGATTACCTCTATGAAAAACTCCAGAAAGGCGGCAGTGTGGAGCGTTCAGACGTTGAAGGGGCAATTCGCATGGCGGTTGCCGCCGACGACCAGCTCACGCTGCCGACGATGGAGAAAAAAGCCAAATTGACGATGGCGCAGATTTCGACGCGCAAAAAGACGATCATCGCGCGCACGCCGACACAGGATGCCTATATGCGGGCGCTCGAGCGCTCGGAGATGGTGTTCGGCGTCGGCCCAGCCGGTACCGGCAAAACCTATCTCGCCGTCGCCCAGGCCGCCCAGCTTCTGGAACGCGGCGCGGTCGAAAAGATCATCCTTTCGAGACCGGCCGTCGAAGCCGGTGAACGTCTGGGCTTCCTGCCTGGCGATATGAAGGAAAAGGTCGATCCCTATCTGCGCCCGCTTTATGACGCACTCTACGACATGATCCCGGGTGACAAGGTCGAGCGGGCGATCACTGCCGGCGTCATCGAAATCGCGCCGCTCGCCTTCATGCGTGGCCGAACGCTTGCCAATGCCGCCATCATCCTCGACGAGGCACAGAATACCACCTCGATGCAGATGAAGATGTTCCTGACGCGTCTCGGCGAAAACTCCCGCATGATCATCACCGGCGACCCGAGCCAGATCGACCTGCCGCGCGGCGTCAAATCCGGCCTCGTGGAAGCCCTTCATCTGTTGAACGATGTCGAGGGTATCTCGATCACGCGGTTCAAGGATGTCGACGTCGTTCGCCATCCGCTCGTCGGTCGCATCGTCAAGGCCTATGACGCGACCTATACTGCGGCAAACGAAGAGGCCAGCCGGCAGGACTGATGGCCGAGCTCGACATACAGATCAGCATCGAGGACACGGGCTGGCCCGCCGAAGATGTATTGCATGCCCTTGCCGAACGCGTGTTGGGCGCGGCTGTCACTTATCTGAGGGAAGAGGAAAAACAACCCTTCCCGAAGATGCCGCCGGAAGTTTCGCTCGTCTTCACCGACGATGCCTCCATCCAGGACATCAATGCGGAATGGCGCGGCAAGGACAAGCCGACCAACGTGCTGTCGTTTCCGGCTTTCCCGGTCAAACCCGGCAAAATGCCGGGCCCGATGCTCGGCGATATCATCATCGCCCTGGAAACGGTGGAGCGCGAAGCGCAAGAGCTCGAAAAGAGCTTTGACGATCATCTGACCCACCTTATGGTGCATGGTTTCTTGCATCTGCTCGGCTACGACCATATGAATAATGACGAAGCCGAAATTATGGAGGGGCTGGAGACTCGCATTTTGGCAGTACTCGGCCTATCTGACCCCTACGAGGGTCAAGACCTTAAAATGGAACCATGAGCGACTTTTCAACGAAGCCGGCGTCAGACGCCAAGGACTCCGACCAATCCTCCTCTTCCGACGAGGGTGGAAGTAGTCGACACCGACCGCAATCCTTCTGGTCACGCGCCGCGCGCATCTTGAGACCACAACAGGGCTCGCGTCTGCGCGAAGATATTGCCGACGCGCTGATGACCGACCCGGCTGCAGCGGACGCGTTTTCGCCCGACGAACGGGCAATGCTCCACAATATCCTGCGCTTCCGTGAGGTGCGCGTTGCCGACGTCATGGTGCCGCGTGCCGATATCGAGGCGGTCGACCAGAACATCACGATCGGCGAACTGATGATCCTCTTCGAGGAAAGCGGCCGCTCGCGCATGCCGGTTTATGCCGAAACGCTCGATGACCCGCGCGGCATGGTGCATATCCGCGACCTTCTTTCCTATGTCGCCAAGCAGGCGCGTAACAAGCGCCGCGGCGGCACGAAGCCGGCGGCGGGCGCGCCGACGATCGAAGTCTCTCTGGAGAACCTCCAGAAGGTGGCGCGCTCGGCCAAGCCGAATTTCGATCTCGGACGCGTCGACCTGCAGAAGACGCTCGCCGAAACGGGCATTATCAGACAGATCCTTTTCGTGCCGCCTTCCATGCTGGCATCCGATCTCCTGCGTCGCATGCAGGTGAACCGCACACAGATGGCGCTGGTCATCGACGAATATGGCGGCACGGACGGCCTTGCCTCGCATGAAGACATCGTCGAGATGGTGATCGGCGATATCGATGACGAGCATGACGATGAAGAAGTCATGTTCAAACGTGTTTCGGAAGACATGTTCGTTGCCGATGCCCGCGTCGAGCTCGAGGAGATTGCCGAGGCCATCGGGCCGGATTTCGACATCAGCGAGCAGATTGATGAAGTCGATACGCTGGGCGGCCTGATCTTCTCCGCACTGGGGCGCATCCCCGTGCGTGGAGAAGTCGTCCAGGCCTTGCCGGATTTCGAATTCCACATCCTCGACGCGGATCCGCGGCGCATCAAGCGGGTGCGCATCACCCGCAAGCGCCAGGCAATCCGCCGTCGCGCCAAGGCAGATGACGGACCGTCCATCGGCGAGGGCAACGACGACCGGCCTGCGGAATCGACTGCAAACTGACGTTTTCCAAGAGCGTAGCGTCAGGCCTTCCGAAAGCGGATTCCGATTTTCAGTCCGATCCTGCAAGACGACAAGCGCGCGCTTTTTTGAAAGACTGCGATTGGATTGATTCGCGGCTTTGATGGGAGTGCGCATGGAGCGGCTTGCGGACAGGATTATCCTCGTCTGGGGGTTCAAACGGTCATTGCTTGCGATCGCCGCCGGCGCCTTCGGTGTCCTGGCGCTGCCTCCGATCGGCTTCTTCGCCGCGATGTTCGTCTCCTTCACGCTGCTCGTCTGGCTGATCGACGGGGCGGCCGCCTCTCCCGAAAGCAGACTTGCCGGCAGGCTCTGGCCGGCATTCGCCACGGGCTGGCTGTTCGGCTTCGGCTATTTCGTTGCCGGGCTCTGGTGGCTCGGGCATGCCCTGCTGATCGATTCAGATGAATTTGCCTGGGCGTTGCCGCTCGCGATACTCGGGCTTCCGGCCTGTCTTGCCGTCTTCTACGGCTTGGCCGCGGCTCTTGCGCGTATCTTCTGGTCCGACGGCATGGGGCGGATTGCAGCACTTGCTGCCAGCTTCGGCTTGCTTGAGTGGGTGCGCAGCTTCATCTTCACAGGTTTTCCGTGGAACGCCATCGGATATGCCATGATGCCGATGCCTATCATGATGCAGTCGGCGCATGTGATCGGCACCATGGGGGTCACCGCTCTCTCGGTCTTCGTCTTTGCTGCCCCTGCCCTCATCGGAACCCGACAGGGAGCGAAACTCGGCGTCAGCCTCGCGGCGATCCTCTTTGCAGTGCATCTCGGTTATGGCGCCTACATTCTCTATCTCGCGCCGAAACCCGAAGCATTACCCGAGGACAAACGGCCCGTGGTGCGCCTCGTGCAGCCGGCAATCGACCAGACGGCCAAGATGGACAGCGATGCGGATCGCGAGGCTATCTTCGAGACCCATCTCAAGCTCTCAAGTGAGCCTCCCAAGGACGGTGGCAAGAAGCCCGACATCATCGTCTGGCCGGAAACTTCGATCCCCTTCATCCTCACGGACAACCAGGATGCATTGACCCGGATTGCCGACACGCTCGATGACGACCAGATCCTGATCGCGGGCGCTGTCCGCGCTGAAGAACTCGGCCCCGGCTATCCTACCCGCTACTATAATTCGATCTATGTGATCGACGGGCGGGGGCAGATCGTCGCCGCCTCCGACAAGGTGCATCTCGTTCCTTTCGGTGAATATCTTCCCTTCGAAGAGATGCTCAACGAACTCGGCATCCAGAATGTGGTGGAGATGCCGGGCGGCTTTTCGGCAGCCGCCAGCCGTCATCTGCTCGAACTTCCGAGCGGGCTGAAATTCTATCCGCTCGTCTGCTACGAGATCATCTTCCCGGACGAAATGACCGGCGACATCGGTCAAGCGAACGCTATTCTCAACATCACGAACGACAGCTGGTTCGGCTCGACGCCGGGTCCTTACCAGCATTTTCAGCAGGCACGCGTACGGGCGGTCGAGACCGGTCTGCCGCTGATTCGCGATGCGAATAGCGGAATTTCGGCGGTTGTAGACGCACGCGGCGAAATCGTTGCAGGTCTTAAATTGGACGAGATGGGCTTTATTGATGCAACTCTCGATGGATTGCAAAAAAACACTGGAAGCCCATATCCCCGCCAAACGTACTTCTGGTTGACTGAAACGTTACTGATGGCCATTGCGCTAATTTCACGCAGGGGTTTTATTTCCAGGTTGAATTGACCAAAAACCCCTAAAATTGCATAGTGGTCGCAATCGGCGTTAGTAACGTATGCTTCAAGGTGGGTTATCGCGACTTGCAACGTGGCGTTACGGAATGAGGTCAGGGCATGCCGGTTAGAACAGGGTTGAATTTTTCTTTGCTAGGGCACGACCATGATTGAAAATAAGAAGAAGCCGAATCCTATCGACATCCATGTCGGTAGCCGCATTCGACTTCGCCGTACCATGTTAGGCATGAGCCAGGAGAAGCTCGGCGAAAGCCTCGGCATCACCTTTCAGCAAATCCAGAAATACGAGAAGGGCACCAACCGCGTTGGCGCCAGCCGCCTGCAGAACATTTCGAGCATCCTCAACGTTCCGGTTTCCTTCTTCTTCGAAGACGCTCCCGGTGAACATTCCGGTGCCTTGACCGGTATGGCGGAAACCTCGAGCTCGAACTATGTCGTGGATTTCCTCTCCTCTTCGGAAGGACTCCAGCTCAACCGCGCATTTGTGAAGATCACCGATCCCAAGGTTCGTCGCAAAGTCGTCGAACTGGTGAAGGCACTTGCGGCGGAAGCCGATTCCGACTGAGCGTCTCCACGCTCGGAAAGCTTAAGGCGGCTCAAAAGGCCGCCTTTTTGCGTTTTTGGGGCAAAATTTGTCATTTCGCCGCAGATATAAAGATATATTTATGTCCTTCTGTGCTTGTCATCAGAGCACGAAGTGAGTACCTACTAGACCGCTTTTATTCTTTGAGGGGAATCCCGGAATGCGCGCGAACTATTTCTTTACCAGCGAATCTGTTGCCGAAGGTCACCCGGACAAGGTGTGTGACCGCATCTCCGACGAGATCGTCGATCTGGTCTACCGCGAAGCGGCAAAGACCGGCATCAATCCGTGGGGCGTGCGCATTGCCTGTGAAACTCTGGCGACCACCAACCGCGTCGTTATCGCCGGTGAAGTTCGCCTGCCGCCGAGCCTGATGAAGAAGGACAAGGACGGCAACGACGTCATCAATCCGTCGAAGTTCAAGGCTGCGGCCCGTCGCGCCATCAAGGACATCGGCTACGAGCAGGACGGCTTCCACTGGAAGAAGGCCAAGATCGACGTGCTCCTGCATTCGCAGTCGGCCGACATTGCCCAGGGCGTGGACAGCGCCGCCGACCAGCAGGGCGATGAAGGTGCCGGCGACCAGGGCATCATGTTCGGCTACGCCTGCAAGGAAACGCCTGACCTCATGCCGGCGCCGATCTACTATTCCCACAAGATCCTGCAGCTGCTTGCTGCCGCGCGCAAGAAGGGCGAAGGCGAAGTTGCCAAGCTCGGCCCCGATGCCAAGAGCCAGGTGACCGTGCGCTATGTCGACGGCAAGCCGGCAGAAGCCACTTCGATCGTTCTTTCCACCCAGCATCTCGATGACAGCTGGGACTCGCAGAAGGTTCGCAGCGTCGTCGAGCCCTATATCCGCGAAGCCCTCGGCGACCTGAAGATCGCCGACGATTGCAAGTGGTACATCAACCCCACCGGCAAGTTCGTCATCGGCGGCCCTGACGGTGACGCCGGCCTCACCGGCCGCAAGATCATCGTCGACACCTACGGCGGTGCGGCTCCCCACGGCGGTGGCGCATTCTCCGGCAAGGACACGACCAAGGTCGACCGTTCGGCTGCCTATGCAGCCCGCTATCTCGCCAAGAACGTCGTTGCCGCCGGTCTCGCCGACCGCTGCACGATACAGCTCTCCTACGCCATCGGCGTCGCGCAGCCGCTGTCGATCTATGTCGACCTGCATGGCACCGGCAAGGGCGTTTCCGAGGATCAGGTCGAAGCGGCGATCCGCCAGAACATGGACCTGTCGCCGTCGGGCATCCGCCGTCACCTTGACCTCAACAAGCCGATCTATGCGAAGACGTCGGCTTACGGTCACTTCGGCCGCAAGGCCGGTCGCGACGGCTCGTTCTCCTGGGAGCGCACGGACCTCGTGAAGGCGCTCAAGGAAGCCGTCAAGACCAAGGCTGCTGCATGACGGACATGGAACGCCGGGGTCGGGCGACCGAAGCCTTTTTCGGTCGCCGCAAGGGAAAGGCTCTGCGCGAGCAGCAGGCCGAAAGGCTCTCTACCCTGCTCCCGGCATTCATCGTCGATCTCTCGGCGGCTCCACCGGAGCCGCTGAAAGCGCTTTTCCCCGATGGGGTCGAAAGATTGCGGCTGGAGATCGGCTTCGGCGGTGGCGAACATTTGATCCACCGCGCGCTGGAAACGCCTTCGACGGGCTTTATCGGCGTCGAGCCCTTCATCAATTCCATGCAGAAGCTGCTTGCACGCGTCGATGAGACCGGTGCCCGCAACGTGCGCGTCTACAACGACGACGCCACACAGCTCCTCGACTGGCTTCCCGATCATTGCCTCGACCAGATCGACCTGCTCTATCCGGATCCGTGGCCGAAACGGAAACACTGGAAGCGGCGCTTCGTCTCCAAGACCAATCTCGACCGTTTTCATCGCGTGCTGAAACCGGGCGGCCTGTTCTGCTTCGCGTCCGACATTGACACCTATGTGAACTGGACGCTCTTGAAATGCCGCGACCATGGCGGCTTCGAATGGATGGCGCAGAATGCGGCTGACTGGCTGACGCCCTATGAGGGCTGGCCGAGCACCCGCTATGAAGCCAAGGCCCGTCGTGAGGGCCGCTCTTCGGCCTATCTCACCTTCAAGCGCGTCTAACCCGACTAGACGGATCAATTTCGACGGCGTTGCCGCTGAGTGGAATTTTTCGAGAATAGGGAAATGCTGCAAAGCAGCTAGCGTGTGGGCAAGGGACTGACGTCAGTCCCTTGCATCGCCCATTACGATCTTCACACATGCATTCGTCGGCCAGCCGTGCTCGGCGGGCCGGTTTCGATCAATGCAGGCTGACCGTTTTCAGTTCGTCTTCAGCTGCCTTGAAGAAGGTGCTGGAGCGATTATCGGTCAGCAGGATCGGCGTACCATCGGCGCCAAACAATGCCCAGAGATCAACGCTCGGATCGATATCCGGAGCCTCGGGGAAGCATTTGGAGACCTCTTCATTGCGAATTTTGCGGATATAGGCGACCTCGCCATTGCCGATACCGGCAAGTTCAGACTTGGTCAGACGCGACGTGGCTTCTTTCATCAACATTCCTGTTCCTCCGAGAGAAGGGACCAACGGTTCAACAAACCGTTGTGCTACTGTGAAACCGAAATGTTAATTTTCTTGACCATACGCGCCGGTTCCGGGCGAATTAGATCAACCGAAAGCAGGCCGTTCTTAAGGATTGCGCCCAAGACCTGCATGCCATCGGCGAGAACGAAGGTGCGCTGGAACTGTCTGGCGGCAATGCCGCGATAGAGGTAATCGCGCTCGCCCTGATCGACCTGGCGGCCGCGGATCAGAAGCTGGTTTTCCTCAATTGACACATCAAGCTCTTCTTCGCTGAAACCGGCGACTGCAAGCGTGATGCGAAGCCGCTCGGGCGCGTCGTGACCGGCGGCGATGCGTTCGATATTATAGGGCGGATAACCGTCGCTGGCCTTGGAAATCCGCTCGAGCGTCTTTTCCATGGCATCGAAGCCCAAAAGCAGCGGGCTGGCGAAAGGGGTAATGCGGCTCATCTTCCAAAGTCCTTGATGCAAGCGACCTTCCCGGACCTCACATGCAGCATCCGGGTACCGCTAATATGGGGACGACGCTTGCCTGCTGCAAGGCATGATGGCCGCCGGCCGGGCCTCCCGCATTTTGATCGCTTCCTTGACAAAGGGCGCAGCGCCCCGCATCAAAACATGCCCCGGCGCGCTGTGTTGATTTGCGACGGGAGCGTAAAGACAATGAAAAGGTGCATGCCAGGCGTCGCGCACCAGAGGATGGAACGATTCGGATGGCAGAACCGAGAAAAATCATTATCGACACCGACCCCGGCCAGGACGATGCCGCCGCGATCATGCTGGCCTTCGGCAGCCGGGAAGAGCTTGAGGTGTTGGGCATCACCACCGTCGCCGGCAATGTGCCGTTGTCGTTCACCAGCCGCAATGCGCGTATCATCTGCGAATTGTGCGAGCGGACCGATATCAAGGTCTTTGCCGGCGCCGACCGACCGATCGCCCGCAAGCTCGTCACCGCCGAGCACGTGCATGGCAAGACAGGCCTCGATGGCCCGACGCTTCCAGAGCCCACGATGCCGCTGCAGGCGCAGCATTCGGTCGACTTCATCATCGAAACGCTGCGACGCGAGCCGGAAGGCACCGTCACGCTCTGTACGCTCGGTCCGCTGACCAATATCGGCCTGGCCTTCCAGAAGGCGCCGGATATCGTCCCGCGCATCCGCGAACTCGTCATGATGGGCGGCGGCTTCTTCGAAGGCGGCAACATCACGCCGGCTGCTGAATTCAACATCTATGTCGATCCGGAAGCCGCCGATATCGTGTTCCGCTCGGGCGTGCCGGTCGTCATGATGCCGCTCGATGTGACGCACCAGTTGCTGACCCGCAAGGACCGGGTGAAGCGCATGGCCGATATCGGCACCGCGCCTGCCAAGGCGATGGTCGAGATGCTGGAATTCTTCGAGCGCTTCGACATCGAAAAATACGGCTCGGACGGCGGTCCGCTGCATGATCCGACGACCGTCGCCTATCTGCTGAAACCGGACCTCTTCAAGGGCAGGGACTGCAATGTCGAGATCGAAGTCACATCCGAACTGACGGTCGGCATGACCGTCGTCGACTGGTGGCATGTGACCGACCGAAAGCGTAATGCAAAGGTCATGCGCTACGTGGATTCCGACGGTTTCTTCGATCTGCTGATCGAGCGTTTCGGGCGCATCTAGTTCGCAAGGGTGATACAAAAACCAAAAAGGCCGCTGACGCGGCCTTTTTCAATTGTCAGGCATTCTTGCTGTCTCAGGCGTCCTTCTCGTCCAGCACCGAGTTGGCCTCGGCTTCGACGAGTTTCGGACCACCCTTGGCGACGCCGACCATGGCCGGGCGCAAGACGCGTTCACCAATGCTGAAACCGGCCTGTACGACCTGTACCACCGTATTGTTCGGCACTTCGGTATTCGGCACTTCGAACATCGCCTGATGGAAGTTCGGGTCGAACTTCTGGCCGACCGGCTCCAGCTTGCGAACGCCGTGGCGCTCGAGAGCCGACAGCATGGAGCGCTCGGTCATCTCGACACCTTCGATCAATGTCATCAGGCCAGCGTCGGCGGCAGCCCTGGCTTCCGGCGGAATGGCATCGATCGCACGGCGCAGATTGTCCGAGACGGCCAGCATGTCGCGGGCGAAGCCTGCGACGGAATAGGACTTGGCGTCCTTAACCTCGCGCTCCGTGCGGCGGCGCAGATTATCCATTTCGGCAGCGAGCCGCAGGTAGCGGTCGCGCAGTTCCGTATTCTCGGCCTTCAGAAGCTCAAGCGCATCCGGTTCGCCTGTGGCTGCTTCCTTCACGGCTTCATTCTCGACGTTTGCGGCGGCGTCGGCTGTGGCTTCCGCCGCAGCCGCGTCAGGTCCGTTCTTCGTCGTTTCATCAGTCATGACGGTCTCCGGTTCATGTATTCTCAGATGCGCCCGATATCGATGTTTGGCCGGAAAAAATCAAGTCTGCGTTACGAAGAAGCTAAAATTCCGCCTGTTTTGCGCAAGGGATCAGAGAGATCCGCGCGAAAGGCGCGACACGAGCTGCGCCGTATAGTCCACCATCGGCACGATGCGGGAATAATTGAGCCGCGTGGGACCGATCACCCCTACCGCGCCAACGATGCGGTCGTCGTCATCGCGATAGGGCGCCACAATGAGCGAGGAGCCGGAAAGTGAGAAAAGCTTGTTTTCCGAACCGATGAAAATGCGTACGCCCGGCCCGCTTTCGGCAAGGTTCAGGAGCTCGATCAAGCTGTCCTTCTTCTCCAGATCATCGAATAGCAGGCGCAGCCGGTCGAGGTCTTCCGCGCCGCCTACGCCTTCCAGCAGGTTTGCTCGGCCGCGGATGATGAGCTGTGCCGGCTTGGTCTCGTCCGAGTTGCCGGCCCACACGGCGACGCCGCGCTCCACGAGGTCGCGCGACAGTGCGTCGAGCTCATGGCGAACTTCATCTTTCAGCCGGCTCAATTGCAAGCGCAATTCCGGCAGCGTCTGCCCGGTCATGTGTGCATTGAGGAAATTGGCAGCCTCGGTGAGCTGCGACGAGGTAACACCTGCGGGCAGTTCTATAATGCGGTTTTCGACCTGATCGTGGTCACCGACAAGAACAGCCAGCGCCTTGGTAGGTTCCAGGCGGATGAACTCGACATGTTTCAGAACCGGGTCGCTCTTTGAGGTGATGACAAGGCCGGCGCCGCGCGAAATGCCCGAGAGCATGCGACTCGCCTCATTCATCATCGATTCCACCGGATTGTCGCGGCTTCCGGCCCGCACCTGGCGGTCGATGCTGGCACGTTCTTCTGCCGAGAGGTCACCGACCTGCATGAAGGCATCGACGAAGAAGCGCAGCCCGATCTGGGTCGGCAGGCGCCCGGCGCTGACATGCGGCGAATAGATGAGACCAAGTTCTTCCAGATCGCTCATGACATTGCGAACGGAGGCAGGCGACAGAGACATCGGCAGAAGACGCGAAAGATTGCGGGAGCCGAGCGGCTCGCCGTGCTCCAGATAGCCTTCGACGATGCGCCGGAAGATTTCCTTCGATCGTTCATCCAGCGCAGCCACGGCATCCGAAATTGATGTCGACCTGTAGCTCATGAACTTTTCGCACCCGCACTGAATGATATCAGGGAAATATAGCCAATCTGCCCCCCGTGGCAAAAGGGAATTTGCAAATGCACGCAGCCAATCGTAGAAGCGGGCGACGATACAATGCATGCACAGACATTGCCTGAAAGCGCTCACGTTTTCGGCATCATGTTTCAGGAGAAGAGAATGCGGCCTTCAGGCAGAAAAACCGACCAGATGCGCAAGGTCTCCTTCGAGCGCAATTTTTCCAAGCATGCTGAAGGCTCCTGCCTGGTAAAGTTCGGCGATACGCACGTACTCTGTACAGCGAGCCTGGAAGACAAGACGCCGCCGTGGCTGCGCAACACCGGCAAGGGCTGGGTCACAGCCGAGTATGGCATGCTGCCGCGCGCGACAGGCGAGCGAATGAAGCGCGAAGCCGCAGCCGGCAAACAGGGCGGCCGCACGCAAGAGATCCAGCGCCTGATCGGCCGCTCGCTGCGTGCCGTGGTCGATCTTACTGCCCTCGGCGAACGGCAGATCACGCTCGACTGCGACGTCATCCAGGCCGACGGCGGCACGCGCACGGCCTCGATCACCGGCGGCTGGATTGCGCTTTACGATTGCCTGCGCTGGATGGAAACCCGCAACATGATCAAGGCCGACCGCGTGCTGAAGGACCATGTCGCGGCGATCTCCTGCGGCATCTTCGCCAACCAGCCGGTCATCGACCTAGACTATCTCGAGGATTCCTCGGCCGAGACCGACGCCAATTTCGTCATGACAGGCGCCGGCGGCATCGTCGAGATCCAGGGTACGGCGGAAGGCACGCCTTTCAGCGAAGAGGAGTTCTCCTCGCTGATGGGTCTCGCCAAGGCGGGCATTGCCGAGCTGGTGGACCTACAGAAGCAAGCCATCGCCTGAGGCTTTCATTCAAGCCTCGCCAGTGAATTTCCTCGTCCCTGCTTACGGGGGCAAGGCCTCAAAAGGGGCGGGCAATGGCACAACCCATCGAAGGCGTTCTTGAAACTGCGCTCTACGCAAATGATCTCGATGCGACAGAAGCCTTTTACGAGGATGTGCTGGGCCTTGAGAAGATCGCACGGTCTGGCAACCGTCATGTGTTCTTCCGCTGCGGACCAGGCGTGCTCCTGATCTTCAACCCGGAGGAAACGGTGAAGCCGCCTGCACCGGACAGCCTGCAGGTTCCGCCGCATGGCACTATCGGAAGGGGCCATGCCTGCTTCAGGGTTTCGGGAGACAATCTCGATGCGATGGTGCAAAAGCTGAAAGCTGCCGGCATCGGCATCGAATCCGAGGTTCAATGGCCGCAGGGCGGCCGATCGATTTATTTCCGCGACCCTTCAGGCAATAGCCTGGAATGCGCGGAGGCCAAAATCTGGGGCATGGGGTAAGGATATTTTATGCGTAAGCTCGAAACCAAAACTATTGTCGTCGCCAGCCACAACCAAGGCAAGATCCGCGAGATCCAGGATCTGATCGGGCCGCTCGGCTTCACCGCCAAATCGGCCGCCGAACTCAATTTCATCGAACCCGAGGAAACCGGGACGACCTTCGAGGAAAATGCCACGATCAAGGCACTTGCCTCGGCTCAAGCCTCCGGAATGCCGGCGCTTTCCGACGATTCCGGCCTCGTCGTCGATGCGCTTGGCGGCGATCCCGGCGTCTATACCGCCGACTGGGCTGAAACCGGCAACGGCACCCGCGATTTCTTCATGGCCATGGAGAAGGTCGAAAAGGCACTGGAAAAGGCCGGCGCCACCAAGCCCGAGCAGCGCTCTGCCCGTTTTGTCAGCGTGCTCTGCCTTGCATGGCCGGATGGTCACACGGAGCTTTTCCGCGGCGAAGTGGAAGGCAAAGTCGTCTGGCCCCCGCGCGGGACGCAAGGTTTCGGCTATGATCCGATCTTCCAGCCCGAGGACTACGATGTGACCTTCGGCGAGATGAGCGCGGAAGAAAAACACGGCTGGAACATCGGCAAGCCGCAGGCTCTCTCGCATCGCGCCCGCGCCTTCAAGCTCTTCGTCGAAACCTGCCTGGAAGCATAGGCCGAGCCTTGAACATGATCGAACCGTCTGCGCTGACGCGCGATGCAAAGCTTCTGCCCGATACCGGCGAGCCCGGTTTCGGGGTCTATGTGCATTGGCCTTTCTGCGCGGCGAAGTGCCCCTATTGCGATTTCAACAGCCATGTCCGGCATCAGCCAGTCGATCAGGAGCGCTATGTCGCCGCTTTCCTGAAAGAGATCACCAATGCCCGCCTGATGAGCGGGCCGAAGACGGTAACCAGCATCTTCCTCGGCGGCGGCACGCCGTCGCTGATGAAGCCGGAAACAGTCGATGCGATCCTCGACGGCATTGCGCGGCACTGGAACGTGCCTGACGGTATCGAGATCACGATGGAGGCCAATCCTTCCAGCGTCGAAGCAGACCGATTCCGTGGCTACCGCGCCGCCGGTGTGAACCGTGTCTCGCTCGGCGTACAGGCCCTGAATGATCGCGACCTCAAATTCCTTGGGCGGCTGCATGACGTCGCCGATGCGCTGAAAGCGATCAGGCTCGCGCGCGACATCTTCCCGCGTATGTCTTTCGACCTGATCTATGCGCGGCCGAACCAGACGGTCGAGGAGTGGGATCGCGAGCTCAAGGAAGCCATCTCCTATGCCGTGGACCATCTCTCGCTCTATCAGCTCACCATCGAGGAAGGCACGCCCTTCTACGGGCTGCATAAGGCTGGAAAGCTGATCGTGCCGGATGGGGACCAGTCCGCTGCTCTCTATGAAGCCACGCAGGAGATCACCGAGCGCGAAGGATTGCCGGCCTATGAAGTGTCCAATCATGCCCGGCCGGGTGCGGAGAGCCGCCATAACCTCACCTACTGGCGCTATGGCGACTATGCCGGCATTGGCCCTGGCGCGCATGGTCGCCTGTCGCGGGGCGCAGAGAAGGTCGCAACCGCTACGGAGCGCAAGCCTGAAGCCTGGCTGGACCTCGTCGAACGCGACGGCCATGGTATCACCGAGCACGAGCGCCTCGGTTTCGATGAGCAGGCCGATGAATTGCTGCTGATGGGACTGCGCCTAAAGGAAGGTGTCGATCTTGCCCGCTGGCAGCAGCTTTCTGGCCGCGATCCCGATCCGAAACGCGAGGAATTTTTACTGGAACACGGCTTCATTGAGCGGATCGGCAATTCCCGCCTGCGCTGCACGCCGGCAGGCATGCTGATCCTTGATTCCGTCGTGGCGGACCTCGCCTGCTAGAGCATTCCTATTGTTCTTCGAAACAAGGCTAAGCTCTATCTCCCTTGTTTCACTCAGTTCCGGGCGCAAACCTGCCGCTCACACTTTTTCCTGAATCGCTTCAGGTCCGCCTCAAGCAGCCGGTCTCCTTGCAAAATTGACGAGCCTTCCATCGATTGCGGCAAGGCCGACCGCGATCAAAGCCATGCCCACCAGATGTTTGAGCTGCAACTGCTCACCGAGTGCTGCGGCGCCAAGCAGGATCGCGCTAACGGGGATCAGGAAGGTCACCAGCATCAGATTGGTGGCACCTGCCGTTGCCAGTATGCGGAAGAACAGCACATAGGCCACGGCCGTCGAGAGGATCGCAAGACCTGATAGCGCCAGCCAGGTCTCGACGGAGGGCATGGCGAGCGTCCAGGGCTGGTCGACAATCAGCGCGATCGGCAGCATCAGAACGGTGGATGCCGTCACTTGCCCGGCGGCCGGAATAAGCGGCGCAAGGCCCATCCGGCGGAATCGCCGTCCCCAGATGCCGGCCAGCGAATAGGAGAAGGCAGCACCGAGAACTGCGAGTTGGGCAAGCACGTTCGAGCCGAGATCCTTCAACGCGTCAAAGCCGATCATGTAAGCAACGCCTGCAAAGCCGACGATCACGCCGAACAGACGGTTTGCCGTCAGCTTTTCATCCGCCGTCAGAACATGAGCAACGAGTACGGCAAAGAGTGGTGTCGTGGCGTTGAGGATCGAGGCAAGACCGCTCGCAATATGTGTCTGGCCCCAGACGATGAGACAGAAGGGGATCATGTTGTTGAGAAGCCCCATGCCGAAAAAGGCGATCCAGCTCTGCCTGTCACGCGGCATGGTATGGCCCATGGCGCGCACGATCAGATTAAGGGCGATGGCGGCAAGCAGGACACGACCGGTCACGATTGTGAACGGCGGCAGCGCCTTCACGAGAATGCCGTTGAAGAAGAAGGAGCCACCCCAGAGAAGCGACAGCACGATCAGCATGGCCCATTCTGCGGCTCCCATGGTCTTCTGGATGGACATGACACTCTCCTCGCCGAGTTCTGCTAAAGTGTTTCCTCCGGCTCACCTGCGTGGATTTGCCAGATCTACCGGTTTTTATTAGTATTCCTTACCGCCTGACAAACGAGCATTTCTGCTCGCATGATTGAGCTGAGCTAAAGCATGACAGATCCTTTGCCGTCATTGTCGGCCCTGCGCGCCTTTGAGGCGACGGCGCGTCATCTGAGCATGACGCAGGCGGCGCGCGAGCTGCGCGTCACGCCTGGCGCTGTCAGCCTGCAGGTCCGCGATCTCGAAGCCTCGCTCGGCGTATCGCTGTTCGAGCGGCGCACGCGGCAGATTCTGTTGACGCCGGAAGGCCGGGACTATTTCGCGACATTGCGCACGGCCTTCCAGCTCGTGCGCGAAGCGACGGCATCGCTGACCGCACGGCGGCGGGGCAATGCGCTGGCGCTGACCTGTACGGCAGGTTTTGCGACACATTGGCTTTTACCGCGCCTGCAGCGCTTCGAGGATATGCATCCTGATATCGATGTCCGCATCAGTGCGTCCCATCGCATGTTCGATTTCGAGCGCGATGGGATCGATCTCGCCATCCGCCACGGGCTTGGCGGTTATGAGGGATTGATCAGCGAGCGGCTGGTGGATGACGAACTGGTGCCGGTCTGCACGCCGGCGATCGCTGCGACCCTCGGCGAAAATCCCTCGCCCGATCAGCTTTCGGCATACCAGCTCATTCACGATGTCTACCGCCGCGACTGGCAGCTCTGGCTGGCCGCGGCGGGCGCCACCAAGGTGGATGCCTCCCGCGGCCCGATCTTCAGCGACGGCAATGGCGCCTTCGAGGCGATGAAGTCAGGCTTCGGCGTGGCGCTGATGCGCCGTTCCTTCATTGAGAAGGAACTTGCCGAGGGAAGGCTCATCGCGCCGTTTCCACTGGGGCTGACAAGCAAACTTGCCTACCATCTCGTCTATCCAGGCACAGCGCTGGAACGGCCGGCGGTTGCGGCGTTCCGGCGCTGGTTGCTTTCAGAAGCGAAAACCTAATCGCGGCTGGTAGCACCTGCCTTGAAAAGGCTGCCGGTCGGCGTCTTCAGGAACATCTCGAGCGGAATATGCTCCTGATGCAGGAAGCCGCTCGCCGGCAGCAGACCGTCGCGGACCATTTCGATGACGGCAACCACAGAGGCCGACGTCGTCCAGGCGATCGCGGTACGCCGGGCTCCTGCAATCTCGATCGGATAATAGGCGCGGACAAATTCCTTCCGGCGCAAGGAGCCGTTGATCGTGCCTTCGGCCGCGACATGGACGTAGACGACGTCGTCATCGACAGGCGGCTTTGCGTTGGTCAGGATTTCGCCGGCGAGCTGGCGCTTCTCGCGCATCAAAAGCTCATGGAAGAAGAAGTTCATCAGCTCCATATGGCCGGGATAACGCATCGTCTTGTAATCGAGGTTATCGACCTTGCCGAGCATGGTGTCGCACATGGTCCCGAGGCCGCCCGAGGTGGTGAAGGCCTCCAGCTTGACGCCGCCGACATAGATCGTTTCGTGCCATTCCATCGGCGAGACGAGCTTACGCACGCCGCCCTCGATGACTTCGCAATCGTTCAGATATTCATTGACCACGCCTTCCGGCGACCAGTTGAAGGCATAGCCCAGAAGTCCGGTCGGGTGCTGCGGCAGGGCGCCGACACGCATGCGGATCGAGCGGCAGCGATCAAAGCCATCGGCAAGGCTTGAGCCGACGATACCGACGAAGCCGGGCGCCAGACCGCATTGCGGCGCCATCAGGCCGCGGGCAGTCTTGGATAGCTCGATAATGAAATTGGTGGTCGGCACATCCTCGGTCAGATCGAAGTAGTGGATGCCGGCGAGATGGGCCGCCCGTGCCAGCTCGATGTTCAGATGATATGGCAGGCAGGACAGCACCGCCTCGACGCTCGACAGCAGCTCTCCGATGACGGAGACGTCGGTGATATCGCCAGCCCGGCATTGGAAGGGCAATTCGCCCGTGGGCAGTTGTGCATCGACACCGACAACCTCAAAGCCACCCTCATGCAAAAGCGTTGCCGCCAGCCGCCCGACCTTGCCAAGGCCGATCACGGCAATCCGTTCAAAACTCATTGATGTCCTCCCGAATGCCGACGTTCGTCACCGGCGCATTTTTCTCACTTGCGGGTGTATAGAATAAAATGCTCATAAAAGAAAACAGCCGGGATTGCTCCCGGCTGTTGAAACGTGGTGGCTGTGCACCGCTTATTCGTTGATGAGACGCTTCAAAAGCTCGATCTCATGCGACAGCTTCGTGTCTCCCGAGATCAGTTCCTCGATCTTGCGCACGGCGTGCAAAACCGTCGTGTGATCGCGTCCGCCGAAGCGGCGACCGATCTCCGGGAAAGAACGTGGTGTCAGCGTCTTCGACAGATACATGGCGATCTGGCGCGGTTTGACGATGACACGCGTGCGGCGGTTCGAGACCAGTTCCTGGCGCGAGACGTTGTAGTGACGTGCGACGATGCGCTGGATGTCCTCGATACGCACACGACGCGGCTCGCCGGAACCGACGAGATGGGCCAGCAGCTCATCCACTCGCTCGATCGACAGGTTCGGCTCGAAGGAGCGACGGAAGATCAACTGGTTGAACGCGCCTTCCAGTTCGCGGCCGCTTGCCGTGATGTTGCGGGCAACGTGCTGCAACAGGTCGGTCGGGATCTCCAGTGACGGATCCTCCAGACGGGCCGCCGCGAGACGACGATTCAGGATTTCGAGACGCATCTCGTAGTCGGGACCATCAAGTTCGATCGCAACGCCGCCCTGCAGACGCGAACGGACGCGCGGATCGAGCGATTCCAGTTCCCACGGCGCTCGGTCGGCTGCGACGACGACCTGCTTGGCGCTGTCGAGCAGCATGTTCAGCAGGTGGCAGAACTCATGCTGGATCATCTTGCCCTGCAGGAACTGCATGTCGTCGATGATCAGAAGGTCGATGTTGCGCAGCGAATCCTTCAACGTCAGCGCGTCATTGTCACGGATCGCCGTCGCGAAACGCCACATGAAGTATTCGGCCGTCAGATAGACGACGCGCAGGCCACGTGGGTTCTGCACCGCAGCATTGGCGATCGCCTGCAGCAGATGGGTCTTGCCGAGACCGACGGTCGCATGGACGAAGAGCGGGTTGAAGCGCACAGCGCCCTGACCTGCTTCCGCAATGGTTTTCGCGGCGGCAAGCGCCACGCGGTTGGAGCTGCCCTCGACGAAGGTGTCGAAGGTGAAGCGAGAATCCAGCGGCGAGCCAAAGAGCGGCGAACCGACACTTGCCGGGCGCGCCGCAGCGGCGGCCGAAACGGCCTGCTGGACGATATGCCCCGCCGGCTGGGCAGATGCCGGACGACGAAGCTGGGTGGGCTGGGCAGCCGGCTCGATCGCGACCGCCTCGTCCACCGCCTTCACACCGGTGCGCGTTGCCGTGCGCACAAGGATCTCGACCTTCAGGATTTCAGGATCTTCGGCCTGAAACAGCCCGACAATGAGATCGAGATACCGGTTGTTGATCCACGACTTCAGAAAGGTCGTGGGAACGGTCAGACGGACGACACTCTTGGAAACCGAATGAAGCTTGAGCCGTGCAAACCAGCTTGCATAGACGTCAGGACCAACTTGTGCCTTCAGACGCGCGCTGACGCGGTCGAAGAGAACGCCATGCTTCATCTCGCCCTTTTCTTCCGTTGCACTCAGGTGAATGGAACCGAAAGACTGCGGTGCAGCTTCCCCGTTATCCAGCGCACCCGTCGTCATCGAATTCATCTGCATAATGCCGCCTTTCATTTCCTCGGGCGGTCATTCGTTGACAGCCGCCCGATCATTCCCCGCTCTGGCAAAACCAGCGACATCCTCATGAGCCGCCTGCATGCCGGTTCACTCAAACACTGCCCCTTTCGGGACTGACACAGAGACCCTGCGGTGGTCGCGATCATGCGACAACCGTCTCAACGGCTCTGTGTCAGGCTGGCGGCCGATCCTCGTTTTTCGCCCGCAAGCCCGCACGCAATGTTACACTTTCCCCTGCCCTTTTCCGGGCCTCGCGCAAAGCGTGTGGCCGCGGAGCGCACAAAACGTCCCCGTCCCGTGACAGCCACGTCACGGTACAATGCCGTCGAGTGCGTGAGAAAACGGAAGCTGTCCGCTCCGTTGCAAGCGACACAGAGCCATCATCCTGCCGACGTGGCAGTTTGGACTGACTTCTGCAGGTGATGTCCGCGCCCTTTGCTGGACGCCATTTAGGCAGGATCAAATGGCAAGATCAACGATGAATTTTACGCAAAATTAAGATGCGGCCATTGACTCCCGCTGCCCTTTTAGGGCGTCACACCACCGTCAAAAAAGAATCGCTTTTGAATCAAGGAGATTCCCCGAGTGGGCTATTTTGGACACGCATAAAAAGAAAAAAGAAAAAATGTTCTTGACTCATTTGGTGCCCCGGGCTGCGTGACCAGAGTCGCAAGTCTTAAAAAGATCCTTGCGTAAGCTATTGTTTTAAAACAATTTTTCCTGTCATGCCTCTGACACGAAATCGTCGTTAGATTAACCATAGCCGGAGCGGGCGACGGAATCGAAAAAGCCCGGTAAAATTACCGGGCTAATCATAACGAGCAATTCGTTAATGAGATATTTACGCTGTCGCAGAAGCCGACAGGGCCTTCACACGAGCGGCAAGGCGCGAGACCTTGCGGGATGCTGTGTTGGCGTGCAGGACGCCCTTGCTTGCGGCACGCGCCAGCTCGGGTTCAGCTGCGATGAAGGCTTCCTTTGCCTTGGCGGCATCACCAGCGGCGAGTGCCTCTTCGACCTGGCGAACGTAAGTGCGAACGCGCGAACGGCGAGCCTTGTTGACTGCGGTACGGCGAGCGATCTTGCGGGTCGCCTTTTTCGCCGAAGTTGTATTGGCCATGGATGCCTCTCTCAAGAATTCGAACAAACTCCGCCATTGCCGCGCTGGCCCTGCGGCCACTCAATTCAGCAATACGGGAGCATTAGCGGAAAACCTGAGCGGCTTTCCGAACCGTGGGCGGGCATATAACGCTAAAGCTCACCCGCGTCAACGCGCATTTTCAAGGAAAAGCGCCTTTCCCGGCAGCATCCGCTCACCTGTTCTTGAAGGCAGGTTTGCGCTTTTCGATGAAGGCGGCCATGCCCTCTTTCTGATCCTCGGTCGCAAAGAGGCTCTGGAAGAGGCGGCGTTCGAAACGCAAGCCCTCCTCCAGCGTCGTCTCGAAGGCGCGGCTGACCGCCTCCTTTGCCATCAGAACCGACGGCCGAGACAATGATGCGATCTTGGTTGCCGCCTCCAGCGCTTCATCCAGCAGCCTTTCCGGTGCCACCACACGCGAAACGAGTCCCGCGCGCTCGGCTTCGGCTGCGTCCATCATCCGGCCGGTCAGGATCAGATCCATCGCCTTGGCCTTTCCGACCGCGCGCGTCAGGCGCTGCGAGCCGCCAATGCCTGGAATGACGCCCAGCGTGATCTCCGGCTGGCCGAACTTTGCCGTCTCCGAGGCGATGATGAAATCGCAAAGCATGGCAAGCTCGCATCCGCCGCCGAGCGCAAAGCCGCTGACGGCGGCGATGATCGGCTTACGGGCCTTGGCGATCTCGTCCCAGCCGCTGATGAAATCGCTCTTGTAGACTTCGGCGAAATCGAGCGGCTGCATTTCCTTAATGTCGGCACCGGCGGCGAATGCGCGCTCCGAGCCGGTCAACACGATCGCGCCTATGGTCTCATCGGCATGAAAGGCCGCATAGGCTTGCTTCAGTTCCTTGAGCACGGTCGAATTCAGCGCGTTCAGCGCCTGCGGCCGGTTCAGCGTAATGAGGCCGACATTGCCGCGGGTTTCAACAAGAAGTGTTTCATAGACCATGGCGCTCTCCTATTTCTGGCAGGTGGCGCAATAGAAGGTGGACCGGCCAGCCTGCACGATGCGCGAGACCGTACCGCCACAGCCCGGCGTGCGGCAAGTTAGACCTTCGCGATCATAGACGGAAAAGGAATGCTGGAAGTAGCCGAGCGAGCCATCCGTCTGGATATGGTCGCGCAGCGACGATCCGCCCGCAGCGATCGCATCGGCGATGACATCGCGAATAGAGCTGACCAGCAGGTTCAGCGCTTCCTTCGGCTTACCCACCTTGGTCACCAGCGTGCCGGCTGCGCGCGTCGGCAACAGATGCGCCCGCCAGAGCGCCTCGCAGACATAGATATTGCCGAGCCCGGCGATGTTCTTCTGATCGAGCAACGCGCTCTTCAGCGGCTGTGCCTTGCGTTGGAAACGTTCGGCCAGATAGGCGGCCGACAGCTCGTTGCCCGTCGGTTCCGGCCCCAGACCGAACAGAAAGGGGTTGGCGTCGAGTTCAGAGCGGTCGGCAATGTCCATGAAGCCGAAGCGGCGCGGATCATTGTAGATGACGCGGCGCGGTCCGCCCTCGCCGTCCAGATGAAAGATGGCGTGATCATGCTTCTCATCCTTGGAACGCTCGCGATGGAAGTCGCCGGGGGTATCGCTGACGGCGCCCTGTTCGATCCGGAAGGAGCCGGACATGCCGAGATGGGAAATGATCGTCTTGCCGCTGTCGAGGTCGATCAGCAGGTACTTGGCCCGCCGTCCAAGGCCGATGATCTTGCGGCCGGACACCTGTTGCTCGAAGCCCTGAGGAAAGGGAAACCGCAGATCGCCGCGGCGCAATTCCAGCCTCTCGATGCGCGCGCCCTCCATTGCCGGCGTCAGACCGCGCTTCACCGTTTCGACTTCTGGCAATTCCGGCATCTTAACCCATCTATATCTAACGTGTTTCAACCGCCCGCGATGTGCGCTATAGCGCCAACGTGCCGCGGGCGGACCGTGGCCCACAGATAGCGCCGCTCCCTCGCTTTCGCTATGGTCGCCGCGCCGAATTCTTGATGTGAACGGAGTAGCTTGATGTCAGACAGCCGGACCTCCGCCGATGGCGGCATGGAAACGTCCTACGGCTTCCGTGAGGTGCCGACCGGTGAAAAGCAAGGCCTCGTCAACGAGGTCTTCCACAAGGTCGCCAAGCGCTACGACATCATGAACGACGTCATGTCGATGGGCATGCACAGGGCCTGGAAGGACGCGATGATCGCGGCACTCAACCCGCGCAAGGAGCCAGGCTACAAGGTGCTCGATGTTGCCGGCGGCACGGGCGACATCGCCTTCCGCATCATCGAAGCTTCCAACCGCCAGGCGCATGCGACCGTGCTCGACATCAACGGTTCGATGCTTGGCGTCGGCGCCGAGCGAGCGGAAAAGAAAAAGATTTCCGACAATCTGACCTTTGTCGAGGCCAATGCCGAAGACCTTCCCTTCGAGGCAAACAGCTTCGATGCCTATACCATCGCTTTCGGCATCCGCAACGTGCCGCGGATCGAGGTGGCACTCTCGGAAGCCTATCGCGTCCTGAAGCGCGGCGGGCGGCTGCTGGTGCTGGAATTTTCCGAAGTGGACTTGCCGCTGCTCGACAAGGTCTACGATGCCTGGTCCTTCAACGCCATTCCGAAATTCGGCAAGGCGATCACCGGTGATGCCGAGCCTTACCAATATCTCGTGGAATCGATCCGCAAGTTCCCGAACCAGGAGAATTTCGCAGCGATGATCCGCACGGCCGGCTTCTCGCGCGTGACCTATACCAATTATACCGGCGGCATCGCAGCGCTGCATTCCGGCTGGAAGCTCTGATCCGCATGAGTGCTTTCGGGGCATATTTCAGGCTCGCAAGAGTCGGCTGGATTCTGGTGCGTGAGGGCGTCATTTCGGCGCTTCCTTCGGAAGGCCTGCCGCCATCGGTCAGCCTGGCGAAATCCTTTGTCGGCATGTTTGCGCGCAAGCGCAGCAAATATCAGAAGCGCAGCGACCGGCTGGCACAGGCTGTCGAGCGGCTAGGGCCATCCTATGTGAAGATCGGCCAGTTCCTTGCAACACGTCCTGACGTCGTTGGTGTCGAGTTTGCCGACGATCTGTCCCAACTCCAGGACCGGATGGCCTTTTTCCCGGCGGCTGCCGCCAAGGCCAATATCGAGGGTTCGCTCGGGCGGCCGATCACGGATCTCTATGCGAGCTTCGGCGATCCGATTGCCGCAGCCTCCATCGCGCAGGTGCATGCAGCAGAGGTCGGCACACCTGATGGACCCAAGAAGGTTGCGGTCAAGGTCGTGCGGCCCGGCGTGAGAGCGCGGTTTGCCCATGATATCGAGGCGATGTATCTCGTCGCCCATATGCAGGAACGCTTCATGCCGGGCAGTCGGCGCCTGCGGCCGGTTGAGGTGACGAAGACGCTGGAGCAGACCACCAAGGTGGAAATGGACCTGCGTCTCGAGGCGGCTGCGCTTTCCGAGATTGCCGAGAATACCGAAAAGGATCCGGGCTTCCGCGTGCCGAAGGTGGACTGGGAGCGCACCGGCCGCGACGTCATCACCATGGAGTGGATCGACGGCGTCAAGATGTCCGATGTGGAGGGGCTGCGGGCTGCCGGCCACGACCTCAACGTGCTTGCCGACACACTGATCCAGTCATTCCTGCGCCATACGCTGCGTGACGGTTTCTTCCATGCCGACATGCACCCGGGCAACCTCTTCGTCGATTCCGACGGCATGATCGTTGCCGTCGACATGGGCATAGTCGGGCGTCTAGGGAAGAAGGAGCGTCGCTTCCTCGCCGAAATCCTCTACGGTTTCATCACACGCGATTATATCCGGGTGGCGGAAGTGCATTTCGAGGCGGGCTATGTGCCCGGCCACCACAATGTCGAGAGTTTTGCCCAGGCGATCCGGGCGATCGGCGAGCCGATCCACGGACAGCCGGCCGAGACGATCTCGATGGGCAAGCTCTTGACGCTGCTTTTCGAAGTCACCGAACTTTTCGACATGCAAACGCGTCCCGAGCTCGTCATGCTGCAGAAGACGATGGTCGTCGTCGAAGGCGTCTCGCGCATGCTCAATCCGCGCTTCAACATGTGGAAGGCGTCCGAGCCTGTCGTCGGCGACTGGATCAAGAACAATCTCGGCCCCAAACGCATCGTCACCGATCTTAAGGACGGGCTGAAGGCCGCCGTGAAGCTTGCCGAAGCCGCGCCGGAGATCGCCGCCCAGACCGAGAAATTCCACCATCAGCTTCTGCATATGAGCGAACACGGATTGCGCTTCGACGAGCAGACAGCAGAAGCCATCGGCAAGGCGGAAGCCCGTCATAACCGTTCGGCAAAAGTGGCCCTCTGGATCATTGCGCTCACGCTTCTCTATATTGCCTGGATGGTGAGCTGATCGGAAAGCAACAAAAGCATGATGTGTTCGGCATTTGGGATATCCCGCCAGACGTGAGGCTCGCTTAGTCTCGCCTCCATGGAGATGAGCACATGAAGCATGAACGCCCCGGAATCGAACTGAGCGGCCAGCCCTTCAGCTTTGCCGAAATGGTGAGGATCGGCTCCGGCAGGGTTACGCTTTCGGCCTCGGAGATCGGTATGCAGCGCGTGAGGATCGCGCGTTCGATCGTCGAGGATGCCATCGAATCCGGCATGCCCGTTTACGGCGCGACCACGGGTGTGGGCGCCATGAAGGATGTCGAATGGTCGCCCGAAGATCTCGACGCCTTCAATCTCGGTCTGGTACGCGCCCACCATTTCGGCACCGGCACACCTTTTTCCTGCAATGTCGTGCGCAATGCTATGGCAATGCGCGTCAACACGGCACTGACCGGCCAGGTCGGCTGTACGCCCGATCTCATCGACGCCTATATGCGCATGCTGAGGGCAGACCTCATTCCGGTCGTGCGCCGCACCGGCTCGATCGGTTGCGCTGATATCGGCCTGATGGGCCAGATCGGCGCAGTGCTGACCGGCGTTGGCGAAGCGATTTATCGCGGTGAGCGCATGCAGGCTGCCGACGCCTTCCAGGCAGCCGGCATGGAACCGGTGAAGATGGCGCCGCGCGACAGCCTCGCCTCGCTCAGCGTCAATGCCGTCAGCTTTGCCGCCGCTGCGGAGACGACGCGCAATGCCGCTGCCTCAATTCGTGTGCTGTTGGCCACCGGCATGATGGCCTCAGGTGCGCTCGGCGGGTCGCGCGATCCCTGGCGGGCTGTGCGCCATGTCGGCACCGCGCGGGAAGCGCTGATCGGCGCCTGGCTGTGCAATGCCTCCGACGAATGGGAATGGCCGGTCGCGACCCATGTGCAGGATGCGCTCAGCTTGCGCATGATCGCCCAGGTCTTTGGTGCCGTCATCGAAAACCTGCTTTCGACGGGCCACAAGATTCTCGCCGCCACCGGGCGTTCCGACGACAATCCCGTCGTCGTCGAGGGACGGGTGATGACATCGGGCGGTTCCCTGCCGCTCGACGTGACCATTCTGCTGGAATCGGCAGCGCTTTGCATGGCGCATGCAGCGCGCAACGCCTTCAACCGCTGTGTCCTGCTCGGCAACGGCCAGCGGCGCGGCCTGCCGGTCAATCTCGTGCCTCCCGGCCGCATCGCGACCGGTTTCGGCCCGATCATCAAGCTTGCAGGCGAAATCTTTTCGCGCGTACTCTCCATGTCGAACCCTGTTTCGGCGCAATCGCTCGTCGTAGCGGCGGGGCTTGAGGACGAGGCGGCCTTCCTGCCGCTCGTTATCGAGCGTTTCGACCGGCAGATGCGGGCGCTGAAGCGTCTGGCCGCACTGGAAGCCCTGCTTTCAGCACAGGCGATCGATATTATCGGCGACACGTCGAAGGGTGTTGCGGGTATGCTCTATGAGGTCGTGCGCAAACATGCGGCCTTCTACACGGTGGACCGGCCGCTTTCGGCCGAGGTCGAGGCAATCGAAGAGGAACTCGGCTCGGATGCATTCCTCTCCAAGCTGATCGAGCAGGTGCCGATCGCCTCCTTCGACGATTTCTTTGCACTCGGTTCGCTCGAGCGCATCGAAGAACGGCTGACGCGGGAACCGGCTATCATCTGATTTTCGACCTATCGAGGGAGACGCGGCATGGATTTCGATCTCGTTCTGCAGGGCACGGTGGTGCTGCCGGAGCGCATTGTCGAGGGCGGCTATGTCGCCGTTTACGATGGAAAGATCGCGGAAGTCGGTATCGGCGTGCCGCCGGCAGCCAAAGAACGGCACCTGCTCGGCAAGGCACTGATCCTGCCGGGCGCGATCGATGCGCAGGTCCATTCACTCTCCCAGAAGGACCAGGAGGACTTCATCTGGTCGACGCGCTCGGCGGCTGCCGGTGGTGTCACGACAATCGTCGACATGCCCTATGACGAAGGCAATCTCGTCTGTTCGGCGGCAGCCGTGAAGAAGAAGGTCGATCATGCCGGTCCGCAGGCCCGCGTCGATTTTGCGCTCTATGGTACGGTCGATCCTGAGGAAGGCGCGACACGCATCGCGGAAATGGTGGAAGCGGGTGTTGCCGCCTTCAAATTCTCCACCTTCGGCACCGATCCCAAACGCTTCCCGCGCATTCCACCGGCCCTGCTCGACGCCTGTTTTGCGGCGATTGCGCCGACCGGGCTGACGGCCGGCGTGCACAACGAGGATGACGAGGCGGTCCGCACCTATATGGAACAGGTGAAGGCAAGCGGCATCACCGACTGGCGAGCACATGGCCTGTCACGCCCGCCGATAACAGAACTGCTTGCCATGCACACGATCTTCGAAACCGGCGCCAATACCGGCTGTCCGTCGCATGTCGTGCATTGCTCGCTCGGGCGCGGTTACGACATCGCGCGGGCCTATCGCCGCGACGGTTTCGAGGCGACAGTGGAATGCTGCATTCACTACCTGACGCTCGACGAAGAAAACGATGTGAAGCGGCTCGGCGGCAAGGCGAAGATCAATCCGCCAGTGCGGCCGCGCGCCGAAGTCGAGACGCTGTGGCGTAAGGTTGCCGAAGGCAACGTCTGGCTGGTTTCGACCGACCATGTGAGCTGGTCCGAAAACCGCAAGACCAATCCCGACATGCTGGCGAATGCATCAGGTGTTCCAGGTTTGGAAGTGATGGTGCCGCTTTTCGTCAAGGGCGCGTTGGAACGCGGCGTACCGCTGACCTGGGCGGCGAAGCTGATGGCCGAAAACCCGGCCAGGCATTTCCGCCTCGACCATATCAAGGGAGCGCTCACACCGGGCAAGGATGCCGATATCGTCGTGCTGGAGCCGAAGGAAATGGTCTACGACGCCTCGTCCAGCGGCAACAATGTCGTCGGCTGGAGCCCTTATAACGGTATCCGCCTGCCGTGGACGGTTTCAGCCGCATGGCTGCGCGGAGAGAAGATTACCGAGGGGTCGAAGGTTCTGGCCGAACCCGGTACCGGCCGCTTCGTGCGACCGCTTGCCAGACAGGTGCTGGCATGAGCCGCAACCTGCCCGTCAATCCCGGCCGGATATCCGCGGACATCGAAGCTCTCTCCAATATTACCGAGCCGGGGCATCCGTGGACACGGCGGGCTTTTTCGCCGCTTTTCCTTGAGGGCCGCGCCTATCTGGAGGCCCGCATGCAGGCGATCGGGCTGGAAACCCGCATCGACGCATCCGGCAATCTGATCGGTCGGCGCGAAGGCGCAAAACCCGGTTCAGGCATCATCATGCTGGGGTCGCATTCCGACACGGTACCCGATGGCGGGCGTTTCGACGGCATTGCCGGTGTTGCCGCAGCTCTGGAGGTTGCGCGGGCGTTGCGGGAACAGGAGATTCACCTCGATCATGATCTTGAGATCGTCGACTTCCTGGCCGAGGAGGTCAGCATTTTCGGCGTTTCCTGCGTCGGCAGCCGCGGCATGACGGGGCAATTGCCGCAGGCATGGCTTTCCCGCGCGGTCGACGGCCGCGATCTTGGCGAAGCGATTGCCGAGGTCGGTGGATCGCCGGGGGTTCTGACCCACGAGAACAAGCCCGATATTGCCGGCTTTCTGGAACTGCATATCGAACAAGGCCCCATCCTTCAAAACGAGCGCAAGGATATCGGCATCGTCACCGCGATTTCAGGCATTACCCGCATCGAGATCACCGTCGAAGGCCGCGCCGACCATGCAGGGACTACGCCGATGGATCTGCGCTCAGATGCGCTGGTTGCCGCTTCGCAGCTGGTGCTCGATATCCGCAATGCGGCGAGCGAACTTGCCAAGACACCCGGTCATTTTGCGGCCACCGTCGGCGAATTCCGCATCGAGCCGAATGCCGCCAATGTCGTGCCGTCGCGGGTCGTGCTGCTGATCGATGGACGGGCCGAAATCCGGGCCGACATGGAAGCGTTCTGCCGCTGGCTGGATGGCCATGCTGAAAAGCTCGCTCTGGCATTCGGCGTGACGATTGCTTCTCCGAACCGCATTTCCGACAATTTCCCGACACCGAGCGACAAAGGCCTGCTCTCGACCTTGGAACGGGCCTGCGAGACAGTCGGCGCCAAACACCGCTTCATGGCGTCGGGCGCCGGCCACGATACGGCCTGGATTGCCCGCGTCGCGCCGGCTGCGATGATCTTCGTGCCTTGCAAGGAGGGCCGAAGCCATTCCCCGGATGAATGGGCCGAAAATGATGACATAGCGCTCGGCGCCGCCGTGCTTTTCGAGGCAGTGCGCGAGATGGACAGGACACTTACGACGGAGAAGGATAATGGGACGCATACTGGTTGAGAAGGACGTGGAAGCCGCCGTCAAGGGCGGTTCCGTCTATGCCGCCGGCGGCGGTGGCTGGGCCGATCATGGCCGCATGCTCGGTTATGCCGCCGTCAACGTCGGCAAGCCTGAACTCGTCTCCATCGAGGAACTCGGCGATAACGACTGGGTCGCGACGGCGGCGGCGATCGGGGCGCCTGCCTCCACCACGCCCTGGGAGATGCAGGGCATCGATTATGTGAAAGCCGTGCAGCTGCTGCAGGAGTCGCTCGGCGAAAAGCTCTCCGGTCTCATCATCGGCCAGAACGGCAAGTCCTCGACGCTGAACGGCTGGCTGCCTTCAGCGATCCTCGGCACCAAGGTCGTCGATGCCGTCGGCGATATACGCGCACATCCGACCGGCGACATGGGCTCGATCGGCATGGCAGGATCGCCGGAACAGATGATCCAGACGGCTGTCGGCGGCAACCGGGCCGAAAACCGCTATATCGAGCTCGTCGTGAAGGGTGCTACGGCGAAGATCTCGCCGGTGCTGCGGGCGGCCGCCGACCAGTCCGGTGGCTTCATCGCCAGCTGCCGCAACCCGCTGCGCGCCTCCTATGTCCGCAAGAATGCCGCGCTTGGCGGGATCTCGCTGGCACTGAAGCTCGGCGAAGCCATCATCGAAGCGGAAAAGCGCGGCGGATCGGCGATCATCGATGCGATCTGCAAGACGACGGGCGGCCATATCCTGGCCGAAGGTACGATTACCAGGAAGGACGTCGTCTATACGAAGGAAGCCTTCGACATCGGAACGATCACCGTCGGCGCCGGCGACAAAGCCGTCACGCTGCATGTGATGAACGAATATATGGCAGTCGAAGATGCCGGCGGCACGCGCCTAGCGACCTTCCCGGCCGTCATCACCACGCTTTCCGAGGAGGGCGAGCCGCTTTCGGTCGGCCAGCTAAAGGGTGGCATGCATGTCTTCATCCTGCATGTACCGAAGGAGATCATACCGCTATCCGCCAGCGTGCTCGATCCAACCGTCTATCCGTTCGTCGAAAAGGCGATGGGCATCGAGATAGCACGCTATGCACTGGAGACGAGGGCCTGAGCCATGGCGCGCGATCCCGGCCTGGAAGAACTGATGCGCGAAGAACTCGGCGACCGGACGGGCCTGAGCGAAAAATCCATGTTCGGCGGCTGGGCCTTCATGCTCAATGGTAACCTGCTCTGCTGCGCACGCCATGACGGCATGTTGCTGCGCTTGGGCAAGGGCAATGATGGCTGGGCGCTGGCGCAGCCCGGCGTGATCCAGATGCTGTCAGGCGAGCGGATCATGTATGGCTGGGTGCGGGCCAATGCCGATGTCTATGGCGACGACACCATGCGCCGTCGCCTCATCGACGCCGCGCTTGCGTATGTGGAACCGCTGCCTGCCAAGTGAATGAACCGGTGCTGAATGTGCCGACGACGAAAGACGAGGAACCCAAGATGCCGAAGGCCAATCCACGCCATCCGAAATTTCCGATTCCCGGCGGACCGGAGCTACGTGCCAGGGGCTGGCGGCAAGAGGCGTTGCTGCGGCTTCTGGAAAACGTACTTTCGGTTGGCGAAGACCCTGATAATCTCGTTGTCTACGCTGCGCTCGGCAAAGCGGCGCGCAACTGGGCGGCGCACCGAGGCATCGTCAAGGCGCTGACCGAAATGGACGAGGATCAGACGCTGCTCATCCAGTCCGGCAAGCCGATTGGTCTCGTGAAGACCCATGCCAAGGCGCCGCTCGTCATCATGGCAAATTGCAACATCGTCGGCCAGTGGGCGAAGGCCGAGGTCTTTTACGAGCTGCAGCGCAAGGGGCTGATCTGCTGGGGTGGGCTGACGGCCGGTGCCTGGCAATATATCGGCAGCCAGGGGGTCATTCAGGGCACCTACGAGATTTTCATGCGCATCGCCGAACGGCGCTTCGGCGGCGATCTCCATGGGCGCTTCGTGCTGACGGCGGGGCTTGGCGGCATGGGTGGGGCGCAGCCGCTGGCGGGCCGCATGGCCGGGGCTGCAATCCTCTGCGTCGACATCGATCCGGAACGCGCCCGCAAGCGCCAGCAGATCGGTTATCTGCAGGAGATCGCGCCCGATCTCGACAGCGCGCTGGCGATGATCGATGCCGCCGTCAAGGAAAAGCGGGCGCTCTCCGTCGGGCTCGTTGGCAACGCCGCTGAGATCTATCCGGAAATTGCCCGGCGCGGCATCGTGCCCGATGTCGTCACCGACCAGACCTCAGCGCATGACCTTGTCTATGGCTATGTGCCGAAGGGCATGAGCATCGATCAGGTGAAGGGCCTGCGCGACGATGGCCAGGGCCAGCTGATGGCTGCCAGCCGTGCCTCGATCGTCGAGCACGTCACCGCAATGCTGGAATTCCAGAAGCGCGGCGCTGAAGTCTTCGACAATGGCAATCTCATCCGCACGCAGGCCCGCGAGGGTGGCGTTGCCAATGCTTTCGATATCCCGATCTTTACCGAAGCCTATCTGCGCCCGCTCTTTGCCCGCGCCATCGGCCCGTTCCGTTGGATGGCACTATCAGGCGAGGAGAGCGATATCGCCCGCATCGACGACCTGCTCCTGGAGATGTTTCCCGACAACAAGATCATCACCAACTGGATCCGCCTGGCGCGCGAGCATATTCCCTTCGAGGGGCTGCCGGCGCGTATTGCCTGGCTCGGCCATGGCGAGCGCACGGCGCTGGCGCGCCGCGTCAACGAACTGGTCGCCAATGGCGAACTCAAGGGACCGATCGCCTTCTCGCGCGACCATCTCGATGCCGGCGCCATGGCGCATCCGAACATCATGACGGAGCGCATGAAGGATGGCTCCGATGCGATCGCAGACTGGCCGCTCATCGACGCGATGATGCTCTGCTCCTCGATGGCCGATCTCGTCGTCGTCCATTCCGGTGGCGGCGGTTATGCCGGTTACATGACGAGCTGCGGCGTCACCGTCGTTGCCGACGGCTCTGATGCCGCCGACGAACGGCTCGACCATGCGCTGACCAACGATACGGCCCTCGGCGTCATGCGTTATGCCGATGCCGGTTATGAAGAGGCGCTGGACGAGGTGGCGAAGAAGGACGTGCCCTATATCCGGCTTGGCTGACGGCCGCCGTCAAAGATGCCGCGTTTCGGCAGGTGCTGCGTCATAACGATCATGCATGCCGTCGAAATAGGTGATCGGGGCGGCGGCAAGCTCTTCAGCGCTGGCGTCGTCAAGGCAGCTGACGGCGACGGCGATGAAGGGGCCGATCGTCTTATTGTCATTGCGGGCAAAGGAAGCCACGCCGCAATTTTCGCAGAAGAGATGTTGGATCGAGCCGGAAGCGAACTGATATTTGCGCAGCCGGTCGCCGCCCGAAACCAGCCGGAAGTCATCGGTCTGCACAACAGCCAGCCAGCTGCGCTTCTTGCGGCAGATCGAACAATTGCACTTGAAAGTGCCTGCCGAAAGATCGAGCCCGGCTTCATAGGCGACGGCGCCGCAATGGCAGCTTCCATGATAGATTTTCTTCAAGGTGGTCCTCCGACTTGTATTTAACCTTTCAGTTAAATTAATCGTCGCAGGCCAGAAGTCAAGGGAGGAGACGGGCGAGACGGCGCGCGGTCAGCGCGGACAGAAACGCGAGCGCCATCATCGTCAGCGTGAAAATCACGATCGCAGACCATCCCTCCACCGCCCAGAACCATCCGCCGGCAGAGCCCATGACGCTCGAGCCGATGTAATAGGCGAGCATGTAGAGCGAGGAGGCGTGACCCTTGGTGCCGGCAGCAAGTTTGCCCACCAGGCCGCTTGCCACCGAATGCGTCATGAAGAAGCCGCTAGTCAGTACGATGACGCCGGTGATGATCAGCGGCAGGGAGGCGGAAAGCGTCAGAGCACAGCCTGCTGCAGTGATGACGATGCCCGCCAGGAGCACGGTAAAATGGCCGAGCCTGTCGCCGAGGATGCCGCCGACCGAGGACGCGCCGATACCGAAGAGGTAAACCGTGAAGATCAAGCCGAGTTCGGTCTGGTTGAGATCATAGGGAGGTGCCACGAGGCGGAAACCGGCATAGTTGTAGATCGTTACGAAGGAACCCATCGCGAAAAAGGCAATCATGAAGATGAAGGGTAGCGCCGGGTTGCTGAGGTGTCCGGACCACGCCTTCAGATGAAATTGCGGATCGAAGCCGGCGCGGCGCACGAAATTGCGCGAGGGCGGCAGTAGAGCAATGAAGCCGATCGCGGCGGCCAGGCCGATGGCGCCGATCAGGAACAGGGCCGGTCGCCAGGAAAGATATTCGGCGAAGATACCCGTCAGCACCCGGCCCGACATGCCGCCGAAGGCCGTGCCGCCGACATAGAGACCCATGGTGGCGCCAAGACCGCGCGGGTCGATCTCCTCTGCGAGATAGGCCATGGCAACGGCCGGAACGCCGCCCAAAACGAAGCCCTGCAGCGCGCGGACAATCAATATCAGATGCCAGTTCGGTGCAAAGGCGGTGGCGATCGTCAACACGGCGGCGCCGACCAGCGAAATCGACATGAGGCTGCGCCGGCCGAGCCCTTCAGAGACGGCAGCGGCGCAGACGATGGCGATCGCCAGGAAGCCGGTGGAGAGGGACAGCGACAGCGAACTTTCAGCCGGGCTGACGGCAAATTCCTGCGAAAAGATCGGCAGGAGCGGCTGCACGCAGTAGAGCAGCGAAAAGGTGGCGAAACCCGAGAGGAAGAGCGCCAGGCTGGCGCGGCGATAAGCGCCGGTGCCACGCGTAAGATAGTGTTTCCGGTGGTTTTCTTCGGTCGTTTCAAGGCCGGCGACGTCTTGGATTGCAGAGTCGGACATTATCATTCCTTCCTGCTTCCCGATCTAGTCAGATCGCCTCCATTTGTCCAATATATGAGACAGGCGTTCTTGATAGCTTTTGGAGATAGAGATGGAGCTGCGGCATCTCAGGTATTTTCTGGCGGTGGCGGAAGAGGGCAATTTCACGAGGGCGGCTGCGCGCCTCGGCATCGGCCAGCCGCCGCTCAGCCAGCAGATCCGGGATCTTGAAACCGAAATCGGCGCCATGCTCTTCCATCGCGTGCCGCACGGGGCGGAATTGACCGCAGCGGGCGCCGCCTTTCTGCCGGAAGCGAAAGCGTCGCTCGCGGCAGCCGAGAAAGCACGGCTGGCGGCGCAAAGCGCCAATCGCGGCGAGACTGGCCGGTTGTCGCTCGGCTTCACCGCCTCCTCCGCCTTTAACCCCGTGGTCAGCACGACGATCCGCCGCTTTCAGGCCCGCTGGCCGGATGTGCAGTTGTCACTGACGGAAATGAACACGCTAGGCCTGATGCAGAAGCTGGAACACGGCGAACTGGATGCGACCTTCTTCCGCCCCGGCCTCGACGATCCCGATGGCGTCAGGCTGAAACGCCTGCCGGACGAACCAATGGTCGTCGCCCTGCCGGCAAGCCACGCGCTGGCAAAACGAAAGACGTTACCGCTCGCTCTGCTGGCGAAGGAGCCTTTTATTCTTTTCCCGCGTCTCGTTGGCCTCAGCCTATATGATGACGTGGTGCGGGCCTGCCGCGAGGCGGGATTTGAGTTGACGGTCGCTCAGGAGGCACCGCAAATTTCCTCAGTCGTCAACCTCGTTGCAGCCGATCTCGGTGTCTCGATCGTTCCAGCGTCGATTTCACATATCAAACTTGCCGGTGTTGCGTACCGGCCAATCGAAGGCCCGCCCGCCGTGGCGCGGCTGGCGCTTGCGGTGCTGCGCAGCCAGCGTTCTCCCGTGACCGAAAACCTGATGAGCCTTCTGAACTAGCAATCCGGATCCCAATAGGGCGGATCACCAAACGTCTTTTTCAGATGATCGGCGATGGCGCGCAGCTTGGCGGAAGGATTTCGGCCTTCGGGATGAGCCATGTAGATGAATTCCGGTTCGGGCTTGGCGCCGACATCGATTTCCATGAGTCGTCCCTCGCGTATGGCGGGACCAGCGATGAAGGTCGGCAGCAGCGCGATACCTAGACCCTCGATCGCAGCATCATGAAGCATATCGCCGTTGTTGATGCCGAGACCGAGCATCGCGCGGATGACGACGGTGCCCTCCTCTGTCTGGAAGCGCCAATCCGCAGCGCCGCGATTGGTATAGAAAATACCGCGATGGCCATTGAGATCGGACAAGGAAGCCGGCGTTCCGTGGTGTTCGACATAGTCGGGTGAGGCGACCAGCAGCCGGCGGCTGCGGGCGAGCTTCCAGGCGACCAGCCGTGAATCGGCGATGGCACCGTGGCGGATGATGGCGTCATAGCCGTCCGAGGCGGGGTCGACGCGCCTGTCGTCCATATCGAGCGTCAGAGCGATCCGCGGATGCGCCTTCAAGAACGGGTAAAGCGCAGGACCGAGATGCAGGCGGCCGAAGCTGACGGGCGCTGCGATGCGCAGCGGACCGGAGAGTGTGCCGCGACGTTCGGCCATATCTGCCTCGGCATCCTCCATCTCGCGGACAATGCGCCCGGCGCGCTCCAGAAAGGCTGCCCCATCCTCGGTCACGGTAAGCTTGCGCGTGGTGCGGTGGACAAGCACGGCGCCCAGCGTCTTTTCCAGCTCGGCCAGCCGTTCGCTGACAACCGACTTCGACAGGCGCAGCCGCCGCGCGGCTTCACTGACAGAACCTGCCTCCACTACGGCGACGAAAGCCGCTATCCCCTCAATCTTCATCATCGTTTGGCTCTATCATCGTTCGGCTTTTCCGAATTCGAACTCCGTGATCGGGAGACTAATCCGAACGAAAGAAGAATGCCATCTTCCAGTCATCGAAACGGGACGGCGTCGCCGATCCAACCCAGACTCAGGAGATGGAACTATGAATCGTCTGATCAACAAAGTGGCAATCGTTACCGGCGCAAGCTCGGGTATCGGTCGCGTGACTGCCAAGCTTTTTGCCGCCGAAGGCGCCAAGGTCGTCGTCGGTGCCCGCCGCCAGGCCGAGCTTGAAAGCCTGGTTGCAGAAATCAAGGCTGCCGGTGGTGACGCTGTTGCCGTGGCCGGCGACGTCCGCTCGGAAGACTATCACAAGGCGCTGGTCGCAGCCGCCGTCAAGAACTACGGCAAGCTCGATATCGCCTTCAACAATGCCGGCACGCTCGGCGAAGCAGGCCCGAGCACCGACGTCTCCGAAGCGGGCTTCAGCGATGCGCTGGCGATCAACCTGACGGCTTCGTTCCTTGCTGCCAAGCACCAGATCGCCGAGATGGTCAAGCACGGTGGCGGCTCGGTCGTCTTCACCTCGACATTCGTCGGCTACAGCTTCGCTTTCCCCGGCGTTGCGGCCTATGCCGCCAGCAAGTCCGGCCTCATCGGCCTCACACAGGCGCTCGCCGCCGAATACGGCCCGCAGAACATTCGCGTCAACGCGATCCTGCCGGGTGCCGTCGATACGGACATGTATCGCGAGATGAACGATACGTCGGACAAGCAGGCCTTCATCACCAACCTGCATGCGCTGAAACGCGTTGCAGCGCCGGAAGAACTGGCCCGGTCGGTGCTGTATCTCGCATCCGACGATGCAAGCTTCGTCACCGGGACTGCGACGCTGGTCGATGGCGGCGCCTCGATCACCCGCACCTGACGGCTATGGCGCGATTATCCGCTGCAGGTTAATGATTTCTGCCGAAAACAGCGGGTTATCGCGCCGGCCTTCCTCCCGCATGATCCCATCATCATCCCAGATATCCAGGGGAATAGGACAATGACTCGCCTTGCAAACAAGACAGCCCTGATTACCGGCGGCACCAGCGGTATCGGCCTTGAAACCGCCCGCCAGTTCATCGCCGAAGGCGCTCGCGTCGCCATTACCGGCAGCAGCGCCAAAAGCGTCGATGCCGCCCGCGCGGAATTCGGCAACAAGGTTCTCGTCATCCAGGCCGATGCCGGCAATGTCGCCGGGCAGGCTGGGGTTGCCGAAACGGTAAAGAACGCTTTCGGCACGCTCGACATCCTCTTCGTCAATGCCGGTATCGCGGAGTTCGGCCCGGTCGAGAGCTGGAGCGAAGCGGCTTTCGACAAGTCCTTCGCGATCAATGTCAAAGGCCCCTACTTCCTGATCCAGGCTCTGCTGCCGATTTTCTCGAAGAAGGCCTCGATCGTGCTCAACACCTCGATCAACGCCCATATCGGCATGCCGAATTCGAGTGTCTACTCGCTGACGAAGGGTGCGCTGCTGACGCTGGCCAAGACGCTGTCAGGTGAATTGATCGGTCGCGGCATCCGCGTCAACGCCATCAGTCCCGGCCCGATCTCTACACCGCTCTACGACAAGCTCGGCATGTCGGAAGCCGATTCCAAGGCGATGGCTTCCCATATCCAGTCGCAGATCCCGGCCGGCCGGTTCGGAGATGTCAGCGAAGTCGCCAAGACCATCGTGTTCTTCGCCTCTGACGAGGCTGCCTATATCGTCGGCAGCGAACTCATCATCGACGGCGGCATGAGCAACCTCTGAGATTTCTCCTGCACATCAGAGGTATCGAGCAAAGGCCGCGGCGCTCCCGCCGCGGCCTTTGTATTCATGCCCCGGTGACGAGACGGCGGATCGCTGTTTCGATCGTCGTCGTGCCCTTCAGCGATTTCTCGCGGCCACCCTCGAAATCGATCCAGCCCTCGTTGAAACCATCGAGCATGCGCATTCGTGGCTCTGGATTCTTCATGCCCTGGGTCCGGAACAGTTCCTCCCAGCTCTCACGCGGGACGATTTGCGCGGATACCGGTTTGCCAAGCGCCTTGGCAAAGACAGCTGCCATCATGGCCGGGCTGACGCGCTCGCGGGCTTCCAACTCTTCAACGCGTACGCCCTGCCAGTCTTCACGCAGCATCTTCGCACCGAGCGCGCCGATATCATCAACTGCAATCATTGGCACGGTGCGGTCGAGAGGCTGAAGGAAGCTCGGAATGATGCCGCTTTCGCGGGCTGGCGCCACATCCCAGGCAGCGTTTTCCATGAACCAGGCAGCGCGCAGGAAAGCGACCGGGATGGAGAGCGTCGAAAGCTCCTTCTCCACGATGCCCAGCTGGCTCAACAGGTTCGGCTGTTTCGCCTGTGCGCCGACGGTCGACAAGCAGACAAGTTTTTCTGGCCGCGCCGCCTCGAGCGCGGTCTTCAAGGTTGCCAGCATGCCTTTCACCTCCGGAAAACCCGGTGTGGGATCGAAAAGCGGTGGGATGACGAGAAAGACGCCTTCGGCGCCTCTGAACGCTGATGTCAGCGATATCGCGTCATTCATGTCGGCGACAGCAATCTCGCAGTCCGGTTCCTTCCAGCCGGCCGCCTTTTCGGGGTTTCTTACGACCGCGCGAACCTCGGCGCCATCTTTCAGCAGATGATCGGCAACAGCGGCGCCGACCTGACCTGTCATTCCTGTTACAGCAAACATGGGGCAACTCCTTTACTCGGGTTGGCCCACTATGCCGATGCGCCGTCTTTGACTGAAGTGCGCTTACGTCACATGATTAGTGACACCAACGCAGCAATTCGCGATCTGCGTTCCGACTATCATCCGGATGTCGCAGACAGGCCTTGTTTCGACGCCCGATAGGGCATATCGGCTATGAACATCCTTCCGCGTGACCGCTCCCTATCCCTTTCCTGTCGGAGCCTCGCCCGTCTCTTCGGAGTTTCACATGCTGATCGGCATCCTGTGCGGTCTTGCCACCTGCGCGCTATGGGGGCTCAGCTTCGTTGCCCCGCGCGTCGTCGCACCCTATACGGCGATCGACCTGACGGTGGCGCGCTACGGGCTCTTTGCCGTCGTCAGCCTTATCCTGATGATCAATCCGCGTTTTCGCCCAGCGGGCTTGCGACGCTCGCTTGTTCTGACCGGCATCGCGCTCGGTAGCGTCGGCTATGTCGGTTACTTCATGAGTATTTCCTATGCCGTGCGTTACGCGGGCACTGCCATCCCACCGCTCGTCATCGGCACCATGCCCGTACTGCTTGCCATCATCGCCAATCTCAGGGAGAAGGTCATCGGCTGGAGAGCGCTGGCAATACCGCTGATCCTGATAGCGATCGGCATCGGTTGGGTGAATGTCTCGATCTTTGCCACGACATCCGCCGGCGATCAGACCGAGATCCTGTTCGGCATCGTCGCCGCTCTGATCGGACTGGCGCTCTGGGTCACCTATGGCATGATGAGCGCTGCCGTCATGCAGTCCCAGGATGCGCCAAGCGCCATGCATTGGACCGCTCTGCAGGGGATCGGAGCTGGCATCGGCTCACTCGTCCTCCTGCCCTTCACCTCGCTCGGGGAGACAGTCAGCTTCACCGGCGTGCAGACCTTTCACTTCGTGCTCTGGGCGGCCGTCATGGGCATTGCGGGATCGTGGCTTGCCACGCTGTGCTGGATGATTGCCTCGCGGATTCTGCCGCTGGCACTCGCCGCTCAGCTTATCGTTGCGGAGACGGTCTTCGGCCTGTTCTATGGCTTCCTGTTCGAGCAGCGCATGCCGACAGTGCCCGAAGCCGGCGGCGCGATCCTCCAGCTGATCGGCGTCGGCATGGCGATTGCGATCTTTACCCCGAAGCGGCCCAAGCCGGCCTGAGCATCGGCGATTGCATGTTTTCCGCCAAAGGCTTAGGGTTTTGCCCAATCAAAGAAGCGGCGGGAAAAACCATGGCTCTCAGCGGCAAACGCATCCTTCTCATCATCACAGGCGGCATCGCGGCTTACAAGAGCCTCGATCTCATCCGCCGCCTGCGGGAACGCGGCGCTTCCGTGCGTCCGATCATGACGAAGGGTGCGCAGGAGTTGGTGACCTCGCTTGCCGTCGGTGCGCTTGCGGCAGACCATGTCTTCACCGATCTCTTTTCCAGGCAGGATGAGCAGGATGTCGGGCATATCCGGCTGGCGCGCGATTGCGATCTGGTGTTGATCGCGCCCGCCACCGCCGACCTGATGGCCAAGATGGCGCATGGGCTTGCCGATGATCTCGCTTCCACGGTGCTGCTTGCCACCGATAGGCCGGTGCTTGCCGCGCCCGCGATGAACCCGAAAATGTGGACGCATCCGGCGACGAAACGCAATATCGAGACTCTGCGGCGCGACGGCATCCGCTTCATCGGCCCTGTCGCCGGCGAGATGGCGGAGAGCCGCGAGGCCGGCACGGGCCGGATGGCGGAGCCGCTGGAGATCGTTGCGGCTGCCGAAGCACTGCTCGACGACGGGCCGAAGCCGCTCGCCGGCAGGAAGGCGATCGTCACCTCAGGCCCGACGCATGAGCCAATCGATCCGGTGCGGTACATCGCCAACCGTTCCTCCGGTCGGCAGGGTCATGCCATTGCCGCAGCGCTGGCGCGGCTCGGCGCGGATGTGACGCTGGTGTCCGGCCCGGTGACGATCCCCGATCCGGCCGGTGTCAGGATGGTGCATGTCGAGCGCGCGGAAGAGATGCGCGACGCCGTGCTTGCCGCCCTTCCCGCCGATGTCGCCGTCATGGTGGCAGCAGTCGCCGACTGGCGGGTGGCTTCGGCCGCCGACCAGAAGCTCAAGAAGCATCCGGGTGAATCCATTCCGACACTGGCGCTGACCGAGAACCCGGATATTCTCAAGACTGTCGGCCATCACACGACGCGACCGAAACTCGTGATCGGCTTTGCAGCAGAGACACAGGATGTCGAGGCCAATGCCAAGCTGAAACTGGATCGCAAGGGCGCGGATCTGATCGTCGCCAACGACGTCTCGCCATCCACCGGCATCATGGGGGGTACGCGCAACAGCGTGAAGCTCATCCGGCGCGACGGCATCGAGCAATGGCCGGATCTATCCAAGGACGAGGTGGCGGTACGGCTTGCCGCGCTGATCGCCGAACAGCTTATGCGGGGATAGAAAAAGGTTCCGGCCTCGCAGCCGCAGGCTTTTCCGGCCGGAAAGACGTGATCTCAAGACCCTCGGTGCTGACGATCACAGCACTCCCATCAGGGATTTCCCGCCAGGCATCACCATCATCGTTCAGCGGCTCGGAAACGAGGCAGTAACCCTTGGCAAGCGGCGAGGCATAGAGGGTCGGTGCCTTGCGGTCAGTGGCATAGCGAACCGCGTAAAGAGACTTTCCATCCGAGAAGGCCGCGGTGAAGCGCAGCAGCACGGATCCCAGAATATTCTCCGCCAAGCCTTCGACGAACGCGATTGTCTGCGCCATCGCAGCGATCGGTGCATCCCGAAGACCGAACTGCAGAGCGAGCAGGAACAGGAGTTCGGAATCCGTCGTGCCGCTGCGGGCATTGAAGAGTTCGTCATCCAGCATGGTTTCCATCGGCCGACGCAGACGCTCGAAACCGGAGATCTGGCCGTTGTGCATGAAAGACCAGGTTTCATGCGTGAAGGGATGGCAGTTGTCGCGGCGCGTGCCGCCGCCGGTCGCGGCCCTAACATGGGCGAGGAACAGCGGCGAACGGATCTGCCGGGCCAGGCTCTTCAGATTGCAGTCGGACCATGCCGGCAGGATATCGCGGTAGCGGCCCGGCTCGGGCCGGTCACCATACCAGGCAATGCCGAAACCATCGCCATTCGTCGCCGTCTTGGCGCGGGTGGCACAATGGGATTGCTCTATCAGGGAATGGGCGGGAGAGGATACCAGCTCCTCCAGATAGAGAGGGTCTCCGCGATAGGCTGCCCAGCGACACATGCTCTTGCTCCGGCCCGCCGCCTGCGCGGCAGGAATGCTGAAAACGTCTTCGATTGTCTGACGCTACGGCTAACAACAACTTAATGACTATCCGATTTGCCAGGCCAAGTTGACCAATTCTTGACGCTGATCGAGATCACTTTCCGCAAAAACAATAGGGATTTGCGTGATCGCAGCCATGGAAAATCAGACAGTTGCGCGACATAACCCAACGCCGGCTAAAAAACAGACATGCGATTTTTTCTTGCATCTCCGGGGAATCGGCTTACGTTTAGATCATTATCAACGTAACGAAAGGAAGGTGATCCAATGTCTAATGAGTTTTCGGACCTCGTAATGGGCATGGAAGTGGTGATGGAAGCGAGGCAGCCCTCGCACTAAACCCCACCTTCCAGGGACCGCATAAGACGGTCCGGCCAATTACAGGCCAAACCTCATGGAAAGGGTCGCGAAAGCGGCCCTTTTTTATTGCCGCGGTGGCAATTGACGCTGGAACGAAAGCAACCTATTCATAAAGTCATCCGATGACTTTATGAATAGTGTCATGCAACCACTCAACAAAACAAACCTTGCCGATACGGCGACCGAAGCAATCCGCAGCGAGATATTCGCCAAGCGCTGGGCTGTCGGCGAGAAGCTGCCGAACGAGGCCACGCTTTCGGCCATGCTTTCGGTCAGCCGCGGCACGGTGCGCGAGGCTGTGCGCGTTCTCGTCTCGCAGGGTCTTCTGGAAACGCGGCAGGGCTCCGGCACTTATGTGCTTTCGACCACCGACAACAGCCGACCGCTCACAATGGCACGGCGCGCCAGCCTGCGCGACCAGTTCGAGGCGCGCTGTGCGCTTGATGTCGAGGGCGCACGGCTTGTCGCCATCCGCAAGACGCCTGATATCATCGCCGGGCTTCGCAGGCTGCTTGCCGAGCGCGGCAACTATGAAGGCGGCGATCCCGCAGGCTTTATCGAACGCGATCTTGCCTTCCACAAGGCCGTCATCGCCGCTTCGGGAAACCGGGCGATGATTGAAATCTACGATTTCTTCTCCATCTCCATCGCGGAAACCATCGCCGCCACGCTCGACAGGACCATTCCTGAGCCTGACATGCAAGCGCATCAGGCGATCGTCGACGCCATTGAGACGGGCAGCCCTGACAAGGCCGATGCTGCCGTGCGCGCCTTCATGGCACCCATCCTTTCCGCTCTCGACCGGATGCTTCTTTCATGACCATGACCGTACAGAATGTCACGTCCTCGTTCGACGCCGCCGACGAGACAATGATCGATGCCGAAATTGACAGCGTGCCTTCACCGCTGCCTCCGCAGAAGCAGAGCACAACAGCCCGCTTCCTCCTTGGCGCCAGCCTCGTGCTGATCGCCTTCAATCTGCGCCCGGTCTTTTCCAGCGCTTCCGCCCTGTTGCCGGAGATCCGTGGGGAACTCGGCCTGTCGCCACTCGGTGCCAGCCTGCTGACGACCTTGCCTGTCGTTTGCCTCGGCGCCTTTTCTCCGCTTGCTCCGCGGCTTGCCCAGCGCATCGGCACGGAGCGGACGCTGCTCGGCGTGCTCCTGCTGCTGACGCTCGGTACGGCGCTGCGTGGCTTTTCCTCCGTGCCTCTGCTCTTTTTCGGTACCGCTCTTGCCGGTGCTGCGATCGCCGTCGGGAACGTGCTGCTGCCCGGACTGGTGAAACGCGATTTCGCCGCGAATACGGCTCTGATGACCGGCCTTTATACGATGGCGCTCTGCGCGGGCGCGGCCAGTGCCGCCGGCCTGACGCTACCGATCGAACATGCGCTCGGCGGTTCGCTGGACGGCGCGCTCTCCGTCTGGGCGCTGCCTGCGCTCTTGGTCGGGCTCATATGGCTGCCGCAGGTCTTTGCGAGCAGCCGACAGGCCCGGCGCAGCGGTTTTCGCGTCGAAGGTCTGTGGCGGGATAAGCTTGCCTGGCAGGTCACGCTCTTCATGGGCCTGCAGTCGGCGCTCGCCTATTGCGTCTTCGGCTGGCTGGTGCCGATCCTGCGTGAGCGTGGTCTCGACGGCATTGTGGCCGGCGGCATAGTCTCGGTCTCCGTGATGGTGCAGGCCGCCGCCTGCCTCTTCGTGCCGCACATCGCCGTACGAGGCAGGGATCAGCGACTCATCAACGTGACGCTCTGCGCTTTCGCCGTCGTCGCACTGCTCGGCCTGCTCTTTGCGCCGCTTTCCACCGTCTGGGTCTGGGCCGTGCTGCAGGGCATCGGTCAGGGCGGGCTGATCGCCGCGGCGATGACTGCCATCGTGCTGCGTTCGCGCGACCCGCATGTCGCCGCTCACCTTTCCGGCATGGCACAATGCGTAGGCTATCTGCTTGCCGCCGTCGGCCCGTTCATCGTCGGCCTGATCCGCGGCTGGACTGGAAGTTTCGCATGGTGCGCGGTGCTTTTCGTCGCGCTCGGCCTTGGCGCCGCCTTCAACGGGTGGCGGGCCGGCCGGGCGCTGCATGTGAATGCGCGCACAGTCGAGAAAGGCGAATGAGCCGGCTTCACCTTCGCATCACCATCTCTTGATCTCCATCGAAGGGGTTCGGCTGCTACCCTATCTCAGCCGCATTCCGACCCGCCGGAGGAAAAATCCTTGCACTTCCGATCCCTGCTTCTGTTCGCCGCGCTGACCGCTACGCTCGCACCTGCGTTCTCCTTTGCGCAAGAGGCCGGTGAACGACGGGCTGCGTCAGCTCAGGGTTCCTCTCGCGAAGGCGTGCTCAAGCTGCTGCCGCGAGATTCCGTAACCGAGCACGAGCTGACGACGGCCGACGGACGCGATATCGCCTACACGGCCACGGCTGGTACGCTCGATCTTTTCGGCCAGGATGGCGCGCAGAACGCCGCGATCTTCTACACCGCTTATATCGCCAAGGATGCCGGGCCGAACCGGCCGCTGACCTTCGCCTTCAATGGAGGCCCGGGCGCGGCTTCCGCCTTCCTGCATCTTGGACTTGTCGGCCCGCGCATACTCGATTTCGGGCCCGATGGCCGTGACGGCGCAAACGCGAAGCTCGTCGACAATCCCCATAGCTGGCTCGATTTCACCGATCTCGTGCTGATCGATCCTATCGGCACCGGATGGAGCCGTACGGTAAAGGCGGACGACGCCTCAAACTATTACAATGTCGGCAGCGACGCGCAGACGATGGCGAAGGCAATCGCCCTCTATGTCGCGCACAATAATCGTGCCAATTCGCCGAAATATCTGCTCGGCGAGAGCTATGGCGGCTTCCGCGCCGCAAAGGTCGCCTCGGCGCTGCAGCAAAACCAGGGCATCATCATTGCCGGCACCGTCATGCTTTCGCCGCTGCTCGAGGGCCAGCTGATGTTCAATGCCGACCAGTTCGCTTTGGGGGCTGCGCTGGAATTCCCCTCATTGGCAGCCGCCGAAGCCGACCGGCGCAAGAGCTTCAACGAATCCGGCCAGCGCGATGCGGAGAAGTTTGCACTTGGCGACTACCTCACCACGCTCGCCGGCCCGGCACCGACAGGGGACGCGGCAGCAAGCTTCTATAGCAGGATCTCCAGCCTTACGGGCATCCCTCAGGATATCGTCACCCGCAATCGGGGCTTCCTCGGCAATGCCTACGCCAAGCATTCCGGCAAGCAGCCGGGCGAGGTGATGAGCCCATACGACGCGGCCTTCGCAACGCCCGACCCCTATCCGGAATCCGATTACGACCGAGGCGACGATGCGATCCTTGACGGCTTTACCAGAGCCTATGGCGGCGCCTTCGCCGACTACGCCCGCAACGAGCTCGGCTTCAAGACAGAGATGACCTACACGCTGCTCGAAAACGATATCAGCCAGCGCTGGGAGTGGGGCGGCGGCCGCGGCGGCGGTTCACGTTTCCAGGCGAGCGCAACTGATGATATCAGGCAGATGCTTGCCTCCAACCCGTCCTTCCACCTGCTGATAGCCCATGGCTACAGCGATCTCGTAACGCCCTACGGCGTCAGCCGCTATGTGGTCGATCACCTGCCGCCGTCCCTGGCGGGAAATCGCGTGTCGCTGAAACTCTATCGCGGCGGCCATATGTTCTATACGACAGCTGGCCAGCGCGCCGCATTCACGGCGGATGCAAAAGCCTTTTATGCCGAGCATCCGGCGAACCCGCCAGCGGATTGAACGAGATCGAGGGTTGCCGGAGGGCTGTGCTGACCTAGTTTCCCCGGCATGGCAAACAGCAATCAGCTATCAGAAGCTCCGCCGTCCGGCAGCGCTTCCCGGCAGGATGAAACCCTCTCCACACTCTCTTCCTATCTTCAAAACGCTGCATTCTTCCTCGATATAGACGGCACGCTCCTCGATCTCGCGCCGACGCCGGATGAGATATTCGTGCCGCCGTCGCTTCCCGCGCAGCTCGATACGCTCTCGCAGAGGTTCGGCGGGGCACTGGCTCTGGTGACCGGACGAGGCCTTACCTATGCCGACCGGCTCTTCGCTCCCTTCCAGTTTCCAATCGCCGGATTGCATGGAGCCGAGCGCCGCAGCCCTGACGGCAGCATCTTCAAAGTAGAGCCCACGGGCGAGTTCGAGAGACTGAAGATCGAGCTTCGGGCAGAAACGGCCAGCTGGACCGGCATCCTGATCGAGGACAAGGGCGCAGCCGTAGCCGCCCACTATCGCCTTGCGCCCGAGCGGTTGGCGGAACTTACCGTGCTGATCGAGCGTTTCGTGAACCGCGCAGGTCCGGACTGGACCCTCCAGCGCGGCAAGATGGTCCTGGAAATCCGGCCCGCCAGAGCCAACAAGGGCGATGCACTGGAGAGTTTTATCGCAACCCCGCCCTTCCTTGGCCGTCGTCCGATCGCCATTGGCGACGACATTACCGATGAGTCAATGTTCCGCGCCGCAAACAGGCTTGGCGGTTACTCCATCCGCGTCGGTGCACCTTCGCACGAGACAGACGCGCGCGGCATCCTGCCCTCCGCAGCGGTGGTCCGCGAGATCGTCGCGCGTTTTGCCGGCTGATTGCGTTTTGCAATTATTTCTAATGAAAGGAATTTGCCATGAGCCGCCTTGTCGTCGTTTCGAACCGCGTGCCCGTTCCGGAGAAGAAAGGGGCGGCCTCTGCCGGCGGGCTCGCAGTGGCACTGGAGGCCGCCCTTGAAAAACGGGGGGGCGTCTGGATGGGCTGGTCGGGCAAAATCAACGACGCGGGCGAACCCGGACCGCTTGCGATCGAGCAGCGCGGCAACATCACCTATGCTCTAACCGATCTGACATCCAAAGATGTCGACGAATATTACTTCGGCTTTGCCAATCGCATGCTCTGGCCAATCTGTCATTATCGGCTCGACCTCGCAGAATATGGGCGCACGGAAATGGCCGGCTATTTCCGTGTCAATCGCTTCTTCGCCCATCGGTTGGCGCCACTGATCAAGCCTGACGATATTATCTGGGTGCACGACTATCACCTGATCCCGCTCGCCGCCGAACTTCGACAGATGGGCATCAGGAACAAGATCGGCTTTTTCCTGCATATCCCCTGGCCGCCCGCCGACGTCCTCTTCGCCATGCCTGTCCATGACGAGATAATGCGGGGGCTCGCGGCCTACGATCTCGTCGGCTTCCAGACTGATCACGATCTGGAGAATTTCGCGGGCTGCCTGCGCCGGGAAGAGATGGGTGACATGATCAGCGAAGGGCTTTTCGTCGCCGGCGAGCGCAGGTTCCGCGGCGGAGCCTATCCGATTGCCATCGAGACGGCTGCCTTCGCGGAATTCGCGAGGAAAGCCGGCACTCACAGCATGGTCCTGAAGGCACAGCAGAGCATCGAAAACCGCAGCCTCATCATCGGCGTCGACCGGCTGGATTACTCCAAGGGCATCACCCAGCGCATCGACGCGTTTGAAAATTTCGTCACCAACAACCCGGCGCATCAGCGCAAGGTCACCTACCTGCAGATTACACCGAAATCCCGCTCCGAGGTGCCCGAATACGAGGCGATGCAGCGCATGGTCGCCGAACAGGCAGGCCGCGTGAACGGTGCGCTCGGTACGGTCGATTGGGTGCCCATCCGCTACATCAACCGTTCCGTGAGCCGGCCGGTGCTTGCGGGCCTCTATCGGCTCGCCAAAGTCGGGCTTGTTACGCCGCTGCGCGACGGCATGAACCTCGTCGCCAAGGAATATGTCGCCGCCCAGAACCCCGATGATCCGGGCGTTCTGGTCCTCTCCCGGTTTGCCGGTGCGGCGCGCGAGCTGAACGGCGCTCTGCTTGTGAACCCCTACGACATTGTCGGCACCTCCAATGCGCTGGCGCGGGGCCTCAACATGCCGCTTCAGGAGCGCCAGGATCGCTGGAGACGGATGATGGACCATCTGCTGGAACGCGACGTCTCGCGCTGGTGCAATGACTTCCTCGGCGATCTCGCCGCCTGAACGGTTTGACGGGCGCATCTGCCAGAAGATAATCTCGCTGACAACAAGCGGAGGATTTCATGAAGATCAGTGCACGCAACCGCCTGAAGGGCAAGGTCGTGGAAGTGGTGAAGGGTGCGACGACGGCACATGTCCGCATCGATATCGGCAATGGCACCATCGTCACGGCCTCGATTACCAACGAGGCCGTGGACGAACTCGATCTCAGGGTCGGCGCCGAAGCCTATGCGGTCGTCAAGGCCTCCGACGTGATGGTGGCTGTCGACTGAGCTTCATGCCTCGGACATATCGCCGGTCTGAAAGTCGCCCGGCTGTGGCGGCGCAATGGGCGTGAAGAGCGTCCGATCCGGCTTCAGATCGAGGAGCGGCGTGCCATCGAGGCAATCCATGCCGCGCACAAGCACCGTATTGCCTTCGACAGCTTCCAGTTTGACGATGGAGGTGCCGATCGGGTTCGGTCGAACGGGTGACCGCAGTGAGAAAGTACCATGCGTCTTGCCGTTGCGAGCCGGGCTCTGCAGCAAGAGGTCGCGCCGTGACTGGTGCAGCCAGTAAAGCACTTCGAGCCGCTCGAAACCCGCAACGCCCTGCAAAGCCGGCACCCAGGGGTCGAAGATCTCAATGCGGCAGAGCGGCCCGTCATGCCGGCCCTGACGCGGCGTCTCCATGCGCGAGGTCCACGGTGTGAAAATCCGACCGATGAAGACGAGGCCGGCGTCGGTTGCATCAGGCGGATTGTCCAGCAGCAGCTCGTTTTCGCGGATCTCGTTTTCTCGAACCATCATATGCTCTCCTTGCAAGACGGCACTATGCATGACGATGTGGTGGCTGGACTACACCGCATACCTTCAGGCCGGCAACGGATTTTCTGGCCAGTCCGCCGTCATATCCGCCTGAACGGGCCGCTCCATATAGGTGGAAAGTGCCACATAGCTTTTGGTAGAGGTCACGCCGGGAACGGAATGGACCTGGGACAGAAAAGCTTCCAGGGCGCGCGGGCTCTCGGTGCGCACCTTGAAGATGACGCTGGCGTCGCCGGCAACAGAATGCATTTCCTCCACTTCGGGAAAGCGGCAGAGCTGCATCAGCCTTTCACTTTTGCCCCAGCCTGCGGCCTCGACATGCACGAAGGCCAGCAATGGCTTGCCGAGCGCGGCGCCATCAAGTGCAGCATGCGCACCTTTCATGACGCCGGACCGGCGCAGCCGCTTGACGCGCTCGTGCACTGCAGGCGGCGACAGGTTGACGGTTTTTCCCAGGGCCGCATAGCTCTGCAGGGCATCCTCCGCCAGGGCGCCTAATATCCTTCGGTCGAAGAGGTCCAGTTGCTCGGGCCTTTGCCTGCTGCGTCGAATACCATTCGTTTCTTTCGTCATTCGGAAAATCCGCCTTATCGCCGAAAAATATTCGGCAATAATAGCGCCAAGCTTCCAGATATTCGAGGAGATCTTGAAATGGAACTGGTGAAGCACAGTCCTAGCGCCGGCATCTACGCCGCAACACCAGATTATATTCACGCGATGGAGGTCAGGAACCCCACCCGCTTTCTCTTCGTGAGCGGCACTATGGGCCTCGACGCAGAGGGCGCGCCGGGCAAGGATCTATCGGTCCAGCTCGACCTTATCTGGTCGAACCTGCGGGCGATCCTTGCGGATGCCGACATGGGGGTTCGCAATATCGTAAGGCTGACCAGCTATCTCGGGGATGCTGGCCATGCCGAAGCAAACCAGAATGCACGGCTGGCCGCACTCGGTGATCATATCGTGCCGACCACCGCTATCATCGTTCAAACGCTCCAGAAAGACTGGCTGGTGGAAATCGAAATCATCGCAGCCGCATGAGAGAATACCGCCCAGCATGGGAGAATGCCGCCCCGCGGGACAGGGCGGCAAAGGACGATCAGGCAGCCTGGCGGAGCAGGCCACGGGCTTGGTCCAGGTCGATCTCTCCCATGAAGCTGCCGGTGCTTTCGGCCTTCTCCTGATGCTCGATCGCATGCGCGAAACGAACAGCGGGCTCTTGCAGCATGCGCTGATAGAGATCATTCACCGCCGGAAACCGTCCGATATCGACGGTCTTGTGGAAGTTGTTCCAGCGGGCGATGCCGGTGAAATAGGCGTCGGCGAGACCAGGCCGGTCGCCCAGCAACCATTTCCGGTCGGCAAGCAGGCGCTCCAGCGTCCGGTGAGCCTTCTCCACCTTGGCCTTGCCATAGGCAACGAGAATCTCCTTCTCCGCAGGCTCCAATTCATGCTCTACCGCGTACCAGAGCGGGCTGAAGGCGTTGAAGAAGCTCGTGTTCAGATAGGCGAGCATCTGGTTCAGGCGATCGAAACCCACGGTGCCCTGCGCAAAGCCCAGTCCTTTGTCGGTCGACTGCGCGCCTATATTGTTCAGGATTGCCATGCTTTCGCTGATCAGCCGGCCGTCCGGCAACAGCAGCGACGGCGTTTCGCCGACGGCATTGATATGCCGGTATTCGTCCCCGGAGACGACCTCGGGCATCTGGATGCGGCAGAGGCGATACGGCAGGCCGGACCATTCCAATGCAACGATCGAGCCGAAGGAGCAGCCTTCCGGCACGCCATAAAACAGTATGAGGGACATTATGGGTCCTTTCCATGAGGATTTATTGACCCGCGCAATATGATTTCGTGGACGATGAAGCAGCAGACGACGATAATGCATCCTAAAGTCCACAGACATGGAAGATGATATGGCGGCCTTCAATCTCAACGATCTTCAGCTCTTTGTGCAGGCGGTTGAAAGCGGCAGCTTTACGGCTGCAGGGCGCCATCTCGGCATTCCGAAATCAACGATCAGCAAACGCGTGGCGGAACTTGAAGAAAGGCTTGGCGTGCGGCTGATCCAGCGCACATCACGAAGCTTCGCACTAACGGATATTGGCGGGGAGTTCTTCGAGCACGCGCAGGCCTCGATCATCGAAGCAGAAATGGCCGAGGGCATCGTCCGCAGCCGCCTGGCAGAGCCGAGCGGCACTGTCAGGCTGACGGCTGCCGTGCCGACCGCGCAGTTCATGCTCTCCAAACATCTGGCCGAGCTGACGGCGCGCTATCCAAAACTGAAATTATCGCTGCATGTGACGGACCGCTTCGTCGATATCGTTCAGGAGGGCTTCGATATTGCGCTGCGCAGCCACCGCTCGCCACTCGGCGATTCCACGCTCGTGCAGCGCCGGATCACCACCCACCCGTTCCTGCTCGTAGCCTCGCCCGATTATATCGCGAAATATGGAAAGCCCGAACGACCCGAGGACATCGCCACCCACAAGGGGATCATGCCGAGCCTCTCCGGGGAGCAATGGCGACTTATTTCGGATGACGGCGCGGAAGTCGTGATAGGGCCCCAGCCTGTCATGGCCGCGGACGAACCGATGGTGCTGCTGAAAGCCGCTGCCGCCGGGATCGGGATAACCATCCTGCCTACCTCGGTCTGCGACGACGCGCTGCAAGATGGCCGGCTGATACGCCTGCTATCCGGCTGGACAGCAGGCAGCATCACGACGACGGCACTGATGCCGCACCGGCGCGGGCAGTTGCCATCCGTGCGCGCGGTTGTCGAGTTCCTCGTCGAGCGGCTGGCAGGATGATCAGGCGGCTTTGGCCGCGTGATATTCCTTGATCGCCACCATCCTGATGGCCGGATAGCGCTCCGCCTCATAACGGAGCGAGAAACCGTCCTGCGCCAGGAAGACCGGGTCGCCGTCCAGGTCACGGGCGATATCGCCGCGCTTGACGGTCAGGAACTTGTCGAGTTCCGCGGCCTGCTCGGACGAAATCCACCGGCAGACGGAGAAGCGCGACATTTCGAAGGAGACGGGCAGACCGTATTCAGCCATGAGCCGCTCCTTCAAGACATCGAGCTGCAGCGCGCCGACGACGCCGACAATGGCGGGCGAGCCGTCTTCCGGCTGGAAGAGCTGGACCACGCCTTCTTCCGCCATTTGCTGCAGGGCCTCCTTCAGCTTCTTGGCCTTCATGGCGTCTTCCAGGCGGACGCGGCGCAGGATTTCAGGCGAGAAGTTCGGCACGCCCTGGAATACCAGGCTTTCGCCCTCCGTCAGCGTGTCGCCGATGCGCAGCGTGCCGTGGTTCGGGATACCGACCACATCGCCGGCGAAGGCCGTATCGGCCAGCTGGCGCTGCGAGGCGAAGAAGAACTGCGGCGCCGTCAGGCCGAGCTGCTTTCCTGTACGTGCCAGGCGGGCTTTCATGCCGCGCTCCAGCTTCCCGGAGCAGATTCGGGCAAAGGCGATGCGGTCGCGATGGTTCGGGTCCATGTTTGCCTGAATCTTGAAGACGAAGGCCGTCATCTTGTCTTCGGCGGCATGCACGGTTCTGATATCGGCGACCTGGTCGCGCGGCGGCGGCGCGAAATCGCCGAGCGCGTTGATAAGATCGCGGACACCAAAATTGCGCAGCGCCGAGCCGAAGAAAACCGGCGTCATGTGGCCTTCGAGGAAGGACTCCCGGTCGAAGGGACGGCAGGCTTCGATTGCGAGCCCCACTTCTTCGATAAAGACATCGCGCTCGTTTTCCGGCAGCCGGTCGGCGACACTCTGCGGTCCGTTGACCGGCGTAACGGCGACTTCCGTATCGGAGCCGCGCACGGTGTTTTCCTTCAGGTGGTAAGAGCCGCAGAAGGTTTTGGAGCGACCGATCGGCCAGGTGATCGGGGCTGTGTCGAGCGCCAGCTTCTCTTCGACTTCATCGAGGATTTCGAAGGGATCGCGGCTTTCGCGGTCCATCTTGTTGATGAACGTGATGATCGGAATGTCGCGCATGCGGCAGACTTCGAACAGTTTCAGCGTACGCGGCTCGATACCCTTGGCGGCGTCGATGACCATCACCGCGGCGTCCACCGCCGTCAGCGTGCGGTAGGTATCGTCGGCGAAGTCTTCGTGACCGGGTGTGTCGAGAATGTTGAAGACATTGCCTTCATATTCGAAGGTCATGACCGAGGTCACGACGGAGATGCCGCGCTCGCGCTCGATCTTCATCCAGTCCGAGCGGGTCTGCATGCGGTCCTTCTTCGCCTTCACCTCACCGGCGAGCTGAATGGCGCCGCCGAATAGCAGCAGCTTTTCGGTGAGCGTCGTCTTACCCGCGTCCGGGTGCGCGATAATAGCGAATGTGCGGCGGCGGGAGACCGCCTCGGCGAGACTTTCGGCCATAGTGTGAATCCTGTGGAATTGCGGCGTATCTAGCGATTAAAGCGCGCCATTGCAATTGACCTTGCTGCTTGCGGCGCGAAGTAATGCCGCATGACCATTCACACAGACACCCGCCCCACCCTCAATCTGATCCGCCTGCCGAACGGCCAGGGCCTGGATCTGCCCGCCTATGAAACGCGTGGGGCAGCCGGCATGGACCTGCGCGCGGCCATTGACGAGGACAAGCCCCTGGTGCTGGCGCCTGGCAAACGCGCGCTCGTCCCGACGGGCTTCGTCTTTGAAATCCCCGAGGGTTTTGAGGGCCAGGTACGCCCGCGTTCCGGCCTCGCCGCCAAGAACGGCGTCACCTGCCTCAACGCGCCCGGCACGGTCGACTGCGATTATCGCGGCGAAGTGAAAGTCATTCTCGTCAACCATGGCGAAGAGGATTTCACCATCACGCGCGGCATGCGCATCGCGCAGATGGTAATTGCACCCTTCACCCAGACCCACATCGCCGAAGTCTCGGAAACGACGGAAACCGCGCGCGGAGCCGGTGGCTTCGGCTCGACTGGGGTATGAGCGCGGCGCACCTGACCGGTCTCAATTTCCGACAGGACTATTTCAGCGACCCGGCGGCCTGGGCCGCCCTCGTCTCGCTTCTCGACGATACATTCGGCATCGATATCGATCCGTTGCGCGATCTCGGCGGTCCGGATCCGACAAGCATGCCCTTCGGCTGGTTTACCGATGAGGGCGTGCTTGCGGCCAATCTTTCCGCCTTCGCAATGCCCTTTGTCCTCAACGGCCGGCTCATCAACGCGGCCGGGCTTCAATCCGGCGCAGTCCGTCCGCCGTGGCGCGGCCGAGGCCTCTATCGCGATGTGACGCAGAAGGCACTTGCCTGGTGCGAGGCACAAGGTTTCGAGGCAGTGATCCTCTATACGGACAAGCCTGCACTCTACGAGAAATATGGTTTCCGTTCGCTGCCGCTTCACAAATATGTCGGACAGGCGCCCATCGCCATGGATTATAGCGGATCACGGCCGCTTCAGCCTCGCGATACCGAGGATCTTGCCCTGCTCCAAGGTCTGCTTGCGACCCGCAAACCGGTATCCGAAACGCTTGCTGTTGCCAGCAGCCCGGCCATGTTTCTGATCAACACGCATCTCGATGCCGATGTCCGGCTGAGTTATCTCGAAGAGTACAAGGCCGCCGTCGCGTGGAAAATGCCGGCGGATGGCCATTTCGCTCTTCTCGATGTGGTTGCGGCAGAAATCCCCTCATTTGCCGCAATCCTAGCCGGCCTCGGCATTCTGGCGACGACAGTCGAAACGCACTTCCGCCCGGACAGGCTTCGATGGCACGGCAAGGCGGTGTCTTACGAAAGCGGAACGCGGCTGATGGTGCGCGGACTGAACGACATAGGTCTCGACCATCCCGCCATGCTCTCTCCGCTGGCGGATTTCTGAGGCTATTTTTTCCGTATCAGGGGCGGCAGGCGACGCTTGACCGGCGAGGATTTGATCATCGACGTATTGGTCTCCGCCCGCTCGGCGACCTTGTCGAGAATGCTGTCCAGCTCTCCCATAGAGCGGACCACGAGCCGGGCGATAAAACAATCGTCACCGGTCACTTTGTCGCACTCGATGAATTCGGGCGTGTCCTGGATAATGCGCTCGACGATGTGAAGCTGGCCGGGCAGCGGACGCACCCGAACGATCGCCTGAAGCGGGTAGCCTATCGCCGCCGGATCGAGATCGATGGTGAAAAGCGTCACCACGCCGCGATCCTCAAGACGTCGCAGACGTTCCGCCGCACTCGGCGAAGAAAGTCCGACAGCCTGGGCGAGCTCTTTTAGGGAAATTCGCGAATTTCCGGCCAGTGCCTCTATCATTGCACGGTCAATATCGTCGACTGCCTGCATCTCGTTAGCCAACATGGCAAAACTCCTAACAAGATTAGGTTCATCCAGCCTTTCCCCTCTTTCAACTTATAGAAAATGCTGCGATGCCGCAATACAATTTCCCGCTAACGAACGGAGATGGCGATGCAGGATGAAATCAGAAGGGGTACAGCGGAGATGACGGGGGCGATGCTGATCTCGGGAACGATCGGCTGGTTCGTCGTCATGTCGGGTCAGCCGGTTAGCGGCGTGGTCTTCTGGCGCTGCTTCTTCGGGGCGCTGACACTGCTCGTGATCTGCACCGCGCTTGGCCTGCTGAGGCCTGGTATCATCAGCCTGCGGTCGCTCGCTATTGCCGTCTTCGGCGGCGTCGCGATCGTCTCCAACTGGCTGCTGCTGTTCGCCTCCTATTCGCACGCGTCAATCTCGATTGCGACGACGGTCTACAATACTCAGCCTTTCATGCTGCTTGCGCTCGGCGCACTCTTTCTGGGTGAGAAGATCACAGGCACCAAGCTGTTCTGGCTCGGGCTTTCCTTTGCCGGCATGGCGGCAATTGTCGAGGCGAAGCCGCAGGCCGATGCCGCCTCCGGCAGTTACGGTGTCGGCATTCTGCTGGCGCTCGGCGCTGCCTTCTTCTATGCACTGGCCGCACTTGCCGCCAAATGGCTGCGGGGCACGCCACCACATCTAATCGCGCTGATCCAGGTTTCGACCGGCATCGTCGTGCTGGCACCCATGACCGATTTTACCAACCTGCCGGCCGATACGGGATCATGGCGGATCCTGATCACCGTCGGCGTTATCCACACCGGTCTCATGTATGTGCTGCTCTATGGTGCGATTCAGAAGCTGCCGACACATCTGACCGGCGCTCTGTCCTTCATCTATCCGGTCGCCGCGATCCTGGTCGACCGTTTGGCCTTCGGCCACGCATTGCAGCCGATGCAGATTGCCGGCGCGGTCGTCATTCTGCTTGCTGCGGCCGGCATGAACCTCGGCTGGTCGCCGGGCAGGCTTATCCGCCTGCCGGTGACCAGAAGCTGAGCTGTAACTTCAGCTTGTCTATTACTTCGCCTGACGCGTCGTTTCGAACAGGAACCAGGTGCGGCGTTCGCTCTGGTCGATCCAGTTCTCGATGAGGCTTGCGGTCGCCACGTCATTGTGCTCGTCGCAGACCTCATGCACTTCGCGCAGGATGGAGACGAGGTGAAGGTTGTCTTCGCGCAGTTCGGAGAGCATGTCTTCGGGGGTGACATAGTCTGCGTCATTATCCGGGATGCGCTGCTGGCGGGCAATCTGGCCGATCGAGCGCAGCGTCGTGCCGCCGATCTTGCGAGCGCGTTCGGCAACCTCGTCCGTCATGTCGAAGATCTGTTCCGCCTGCTCGTCGAGCAGCAGATGGTAATCGCGAAAATGCGGGCCGGACATATGCCAGTGAAAATTCTTGGTCTTCACATAGAGCGCGAAGACATCAGCGAGCAACGCGGTCAGCGCGGCCGAAATATCGGTGATCGCATTGGTCGGAAGGTCGGAGGGGGTCTTGAGCGGCGAACGTCTGCGGGCTTCGGCTGAGGTAGGCGACATGCATTCTCTCCTTGGTGATAAAAACCTTCTGCGCCGACGACTGGGGAAAGCCTCGGCGGGCCGTGTCTGCGGCCGCTTGCAAGGGGAAAATAGCAAGGCGGATTTGGTTTCCAAGTAGATCATGGTTCAGCCGACCTATTCTTTATGGTTATGGACAGATCAGCGCCCGGCGATTGATGGAGCATGCCTCATGCGCCTATAGAAAGACGACGCAATCTCCTGGATCCAAAGATGAGCCTTACCGCCCTGATCGCCTATGCCGGCGCCTTGTTCATCGCCGCCGCCATTCCCGGCCCGGGAATCACGGCAATCGTGGCGCGCGCCCTTGGTTCGAACTTCCGCGAAACCTTCTTCATGGGTCTCGGTCTCGTGCTCGGCGATATGAGCTACCTGACCGCCGTTATCCTTGGCCTTGCCTTCGTGGCGCAGACCTTCACCGAGATTTTCCTCGTCATCAAGATCGCTGGCGCGCTCTATCTTGGCTATATCGCATGGAAGCTCTGGACCGCCGGCCTGCTGCCGCAGGATATTGCCGCGAAAAAATCCAGCAGCGCCGGCATGTCGTTCCTGTCCGGTTTGTTGGTGACACTCGGCAATCCGAAGACCATGCTCTTCTATGTCGCCCTGGTGCCGACCCTCATCGATCTCAACAGTATCGGAATGCGCGACTATCTCATGCTGCTTGCCGTCACCTTCGTCGTACTGATGATCGTGCTCATTCCCTACATGCTTCTCGCATCGCGCGCCCGCACGATGCTGAAGCAACCGCGCGCCTTGCAAGCCCTGAACCGCGTCGCAGCCAGCATCCTGGCGGGCACGGCAGCCTTCATCGCAACGCGTGCCGCCTGAAATAAACATTCGGCAACGAACGGTTTTCAAAGGATTTTTTCTCTGGCTTGCACGGCCGACGGGTGAAGCCACTCTGGTCTCACCGGCACTTTGACCCTATTCTCTCCGCAGATTTCAATATGGATTTCAAAGGGAGAGCACCATGTCGCACAAACCGGGCCGCGGCCGCATCTATTCCTCCATTACCGATACAATCGGCGACACGCCGCTCGTTCGCCTCGACAAGATCGCCAAGGAGAAGGGCGTCGTGGCGAACATTCTGGCAAAGCTCGAGTTCTTCAATCCGATCGCCTCGGTGAAGGACCGTATTGGCGTCGCCATGATCGAGAGCCTGGAAACGCAGGGCAAGATCTCGCCCGGCAAGACCGTGCTGATCGAGCCGACTTCGGGCAATACTGGTATCGCGCTCGCTTTTGCTGCCGCTGCCAAGGGTTACCGGCTGATCCTGACCATGCCGGAAACCATGTCCGTCGAGCGCCGAAAGATGCTGGCGCTGCTCGGCGCGGAGCTGGTGCTGACCGAGGGGGCGAAGGGAATGAAGGGGGCGATCGCCAAGGCCGAGGAGTTCGCCGCCTCGCTGCCCGACGCTGTTATTCCGCAACAATTCGAAAATCCCGCCAACCCGGAAATCCACCGCAAGACGACGGCGGAGGAAATCTGGAACGACACCGACGGCAACGTCGATATCTTCGTGGCCGGTATCGGCACCGGTGGCACGATCACTGGCGTTGGCCAGGTGCTGAAGAGCCGCAAGCCGGATATTCGGGTCGTGGCCGTCGAGCCGACCGATTCACCGATCCTTTCAGGCGGCACGCCTGGCCCGCACAAGATCCAGGGCATCGGCGCCGGTTTCGCGCCCAAAATCCTCGACACCAGCATCTATGACGAGGTGGTTACCGTCAGCAATGACGACGCTTTCCAGCAGGCTCGGCTCGTCGCCAGGCTCGAAGGCGTGCCGGTCGGCATCTCCTCGGGTGCGGCATTGACGGCGGCGATCGAAGTGGGTCGTCGTCCGGAAAATGCCGGAAAGAACATTGTCGTGATCATTCCATCCTTCGCTGAGCGCTATCTTTCGACGGCGTTGTTCGAAGGTCTCGGAAGCTGATTGGATTTCGGCACTTCGTGTCACCGTTCGTGGGGCGCTTCGGCGCCCCTTTTATCATGCTGCCGGTGTCAGCCTTACATTACCGACGCGATGTGCGGTCGCGGATACATTCTGACGACACCCAGTCGATGATCAGTGGTGATCGCCGCAATGCCAGCTTCATATGCTGCACGGACAATCGCCTGGTGCAGCTTTTCGGGTTCGGTCTTTCCGGTAATGACGTCCAAACAGGTTTTCACCGCCACCAGGAATTCCTCTCCCTCCTCGGTCGGCCATTCCCTCAGCAATACTTCGGCCGCCTCGCGAGCTGTACGGACGACCCTGCGCTCTCTCCTTTCTGCAAAAACGAGAACTATCGGCTCTAATCTTTTTGACGTGTCCCACTTCATTGCGTCTGAACTCCACAGGAGAGGCTATGATGGTATCTGACAATTCTACGTTCAATTCATAGGGCAAGAACGGCGCCTGCTTTAGCGCGTGGTTTCCGGGCGTGGTCCGGATCGAGAATGACCAAACATGATCATCAAACATCTGCCATGCCAATGAGGGAAACGGCATCCCCCGTTCGTTGCAAAGGGGTCTGCATTTCCGTCGACCAGTCCCTCGCACCTGTATTCAGACAATTATCCAGCTTAGACTGCCAGTTGCGGGCCGCCGCCTCAAGCAATTGCCTGAGGTCTTCCAGTTTCACGCCATCGGCATGCATCAGCACAGCAATAAGAGGATCGCGAAGGCATTCGGATATTGTCAGATCAGTGCTCTCAATCAAGGCCAGCCCCTTTCATTGACAACCGCCTGTATTCCGCCGGTTCCTCGGTTGTCCGTCCTTGCGGCTATCACCGCCCGCAGGCCTTCGAACTCTTCGCAAGCGCCAGGGCAAAGCTGTTTCAGCGCAGACACCTGCTCCTCGGCCTTGGCTGCATTATCCGGCCCCGACACAGAACTCGCCGAGATATTCGCCTGCTCAGATGCCCTCATAGATCGCCGTGACCTCGATACATCTTTGTAGAAACGAGCCGTTGGTTCCCCGATTGTCCCAGCAAGTGCCGGGGCAACGAATTCAGGCTTCGGCGACAGGCTAAACGCGGCCACAGCAGCCGATCCCGGGACGACGCGAAGTGACATGGCATACCTCCCCTCGTTGATGGCGTTTCGAGTGGCGAAAGCAGTAAATCATCCACGCTCTCGCTGACGAACTAGATCGTCGGCGAAGCACAGTTATTCCCAACTCGATCAGGATTTTCGACAAGCATATGGAAACGCTTGTTTATTTCATACACCGCAACCCGGCTGCTCTTGAGGCGGGAGTAAGCTGCGAGCCTATTCTTTCAGGTTATGCCAACTGCCTTGGCACTCCGTTTAACCTCGCCAACATCTTGATTGCGTCGCTCGCTGCCACGGTTTTGGCCTGCCGCATCTCTGATGTTCCCAAGATCCGATCACATCGTGCGGATATGTCCGCCGCAAAACAGGTTGCGCCAGCAATGGCGAGATAGAGCCATGGCCCTGTCTTCATCCACGACGGGATCTTATCTCTCACCCAGCGGTCATTTTTATGCAGCTGCAGTCAGTCTCTCGCCGGCGACGCGATAGGAAATCGCCTCTGCGAGATGGATACGTCCAACCGTATCCTTGCCGTCGAGATCTGCGAGCGTGCGGGCGACCTTCAGGACGCGATGATAACCCCGCGCCGAGAACTTCATCTTGTCCGCGGCATCGCGCAACAGCTGCAATCCGGCCGCATCCGGCTCAGCAAATTTCTCGATCATCGAAGTAGAGCAGCCGGCATTGGTCGAAATACCTCTGGCGCCTGCAGAAGCATAACGTTCGCGCTGGATGTCGCGGGCGCGGGCCACGCGCCGGGCAACATCGGCGCTCGCTTCGGCTGCCGTCGGCCGGATAAGATCGGCGGCGGAGACCGCCGGCACGTCGATGCGGATATCGATACGGTCCATCAGCGGGCCGGAAATACGGGCCTGATAATCCGTCATGCAGCGCGGCCCGCGGGCACAGGTATGGCCGGGTTCACCTGCCATGCCGCAGCGGCACGGATTCATGGCCGCGACGAGCTGGATCCGCGCGGGATAGGAGACCCGATGATTGGCCCGCGCGATGACGCATTCGCCGCTTTCCAGCGGCTGACGCAGGGCATCAAGCACCTGTGGTGCAAATTCGGGAAATTCATCGAGGAAAAGCACGCCGTGATGGGCAAGCGAGGCTTCGCCCGGCCGGGCGCGCAGGCCGCCGCCAATGAGGGCTGCCATCGTCGCCGAATGATGCGGCGTGCGAAATGGCCGCCGGTCGGAGAGCTTGCCGCCGGAGAGCTGACCGGCGATGGAGTGGATCATCGAGACTTCCAGCAATTCGGCCGCCGAGAGCGGCGGCAGGATGGACGGCAGCCTGGATGCCAGCATCGACTTGCCGGAACCGGGCGGCCCGACCATGATGAGGTTATGGCCGCCGGCAGCCGCCACTTCCAGGGCCCGCTTGGCGCTTTCCTGGCCCTTGATTTCGGCGAGATCGGGCAGATTGGCGGCATTCGGACGAATGGATGGTTCCGGTCGCGACAGGATCTGCGTGCCGCGGAAATGATTGGCGAGTGCTATCAGGCTGCGCGGCGCTAGGATATCGACGTCCGAACCGGCCCAGGCGGCTTCCGCTCCGCTTTCGGCAGGGCAGATCAGCCCTTTGCCCGTCGCGTTGGCGCCGATAGCAGCCGGCAGAGCGCCGGCGATTGCGGCGATCGTACCGTCGAGATTGAGTTCGCCGACGACGACGTAATCGGACAAGGCATCCCCAGGAATTGCGCCGAGTGCAGCCATTAGTCCAAGTGCGATGGGGAGATCGAAATGGCTGCCCTCCTTGGGAAGGTCGGCAGGCGCAAGGTTGACCGTCACGCGCTTGGACGGCAGCGCCAGGCCGGAAGCGTGCAGGGCTGCCTGTACCCGCTCGCGGCTTTCCGCGACCGCCTTGTCAGGAAGCCCGACGATCTGGATCCCCATCTTGCCGGGAGCGACCATGACCTGGACCTCGACCGGAACACCTTCAATGCCCTGAAATGCAACCGTACTGACGCGCGCGACCATGCCCCTGCCCCGTGACCCCGATACCCAACCTATGAAGGCGGTCACAATCTGGCATGGAAGCCGGAATAAAACAAGAACGATAAGCGAACGAATTCAGCTATCCGCTGCAATCAAATTGCAGCGGGTTGCAATCTTGGAACGGAGGCGATCAAAGGCGGAACGACAAGAACACTTTTGGTAGTCCGGAAGTATTCCTGGCTTTGCTTTAGCCGCGCTTGCGCTCGATAGCATCCCACAAAAGGCTTGCGATATCGGCGCCGCCGAACTTCTTTACTTCGCGGATGCCAGTTGGCGAGGTCACGTTGATTTCGGTCATGTAATCGCCGATGACATCGATGCCGACGAGCAGGAAGCCGCGTTCGCGCAGGGCCGGGCCGATGCGATCGCAGATTTCCTTTTCGCGCGTCGTCAGTTCGGTTGGCTCAGCACGGCCGCCGACATGCATGTTGGAGCGGCTGTCATGCTCGGCGGGAACACGATTGATGGCGCCGGCAAATTCACCGTCGACGAGGATGATGCGCTTGTCGCCCTTACGCACGTCGGGCAGGTACTGCTGGGCGATGAAGGGCTCGCGGAAGAGCTGGCCGAACATTTCGAGCAGCGAGGACAGGTTGCGGTCATCCTTGGTGGAGTGGAAGACGCCTGCGCCGCCATTGCCGTAGAGCGGCTTCAGGATGATATCGCCCAACTCGTCGCGGAAGCGGCGGATCTCCGCGGGATCCTTGGTAATCAGCGTCTTCGGCATGAGGTCGGAAAATTCCGTGACGAAGATTTTTTCGGGTGAGTTGCGCACCCAGGCCGGATCATTGACGACAAGCGTCTTCGGATGGATGCGCTCCAAAAGATGCGTCGAGGTGATGTAGGCCATGTCGAAAGGCGGATCCTGGCGCAGCAGGACGACATCCATGGTCGAGAGGTCGACGCGTTCGGGCGCACCAAGCTCATAATGGTCACCCTTGACGTCGCGCAACACCATCGGCTCGACGGAGGCATAGAGCTTGCCGTCGCGGAAGCTCAGGCGATCAGGCGTGTAATGAAAGAGCTTGTAGCCACGCGCCTGCGCCTCGATGCTCATGGCGAAGGTGGAATCGCCCGCGATGTTGATGCCGGAGACATGGTCCATCTGGACCGCTACGTTCTTGATCTTGGCCATTTCCGTCCCTTGAGCTGATGCCGCCCAGATGTAGGTCGATCAGGCATCAAACGCAACGGCGATCAATGGCTTCGGGCGTTTCGGGATGCGCAATTTTCAGGCTGCGATACCGGTGCCACCGCTGTTGCGCAGCAGGTTGCGTAGGCGGTAGGCGATAGCAAGCGGCTTCGGGAAGGGCTTGCGCAGGAAGGCGACCTTGCGGACGTAGTTGTCGACCCTCCAGTTGGCCCAGGTGCCGCCGGCAAAGAAGGCGACGTCGCCGGTCTTCAGTGTGCGTTCCGTTCCGTCTTCGGTGGTGACATGCACCTCGCCTTCGAGGATCATGACCGTTTCGTCCCAGCCGAAACGCCAGCGGAATTCACCCGATGTGCAATCCCAGATCGCCGTCAGCGACGCCTCGTCATGGCCGCGGGAATGTTCTGCCGTGCGTGCCTGCGGGTTTCCGCTGATGATCCAGTCCGGATTGATCGGCGTCGGTTTCAGAACCAAGCCATCGCTTGCGTGAGCGATGAATATTTTCCCCGATGGTTTCAGCGCCGCATAAGGCACGGACCGCGCCGCCATGGCGACGGCGGTCGCAAGCATCATCTTCCAGGCCATGCATAACCCCCAATTTGCTACCCCTAGCTCAGCCGTGGATAACAAAAGAGTCGTAAAGGGCCGTTCAAGCAGGCGCTAAAATTTTAATGAAAGCTTGCTCGCCGCCGACGACTTGCGGATACCGTCACTGCCGCCAGAACAAACTCGGCGAGAGATCAGAAGGCATCCGGGAAATGACGAGGCAGTTTCCCGGGCACTATCGCAACGATATCGTAGCGCTGTGATAGCCGCGCATAATCGCGCTGACGGGCAAGCCAGAGATCGCTTGCAGCCCGGATCCGATTTTGTGACGTGTAGGAGACAGCATCTATCGCACCTGTTTCGTCGGCGCGCGCCTTGACCTCGACGAAGACGGCCAGGTCCCTCTTTCGGGCAATGATGTCGATCTCGCCGAGCTTCGTTTTGTAGCGCATGGCAAGGATGCGATAGCCTTTCAGCATCAGGAAAACGGCGGCAATATATTCCGCGGCCGAACCCCGGCGCAGCGCCTTTCTCCTGCGGAGCGTCGCTTCGCCGTCAGCCATTTGCCGCCTTCATATCGAGAAGCTTCTGGTAGAGCACCTTGCGTGGCAGGCCGGTCAAGCGGGCAGCCTCGGTCGCGGCCTTGGCCGTTGGTAGGGATTTCGCGAGATCGGTGAGAATCGCGTCGACATCGGCTTCGGTGGCGGGCTGCTCTTTCGGCGGGCCGATCACCAGCACAATCTCGCCCTTCACATTGTCATGCTCTTCATAGTGGACCGCAAGATCGGAAAGCGTGCCGCGGCGGAACTCCTCGTAGGTCTTCGTCAGTTCGCGGCATACAGACGCCTGGCGCGCACCGCCAAGCACATCGGCTGCGGCAAACAGCGTCGCACCGATGCGGTGGGGCGATTCAAAGAAGATCAGTGTCGCCGGTGCGTTTGCGAATTCCGCGAGACGGTCTCGGCGAGCCTTGTCCTTGGTCGGCAGGAAGCCCGCAAAGAGAAAGGCGTCGTTTGGCAGGCCTGAACCGACGAGGGCAGCAAGCGGCGCCGAAGCGCCGGGAATGGGGATAACGCGGTAACCTGCCTCGATCGCCTGCTGCGCGAGACGATAACCGGGATCAGATACAAGCGGCGTGCCGGCATCGGAAACAAGCGCCACCGACTTGCCCGCCTCGAGCGCCTGCAGGAGCCTCGGCCCTGCCTCATCGGCATTATGTTCATGATAAGCGAAAGGCCGGTTCTGGATGCCGTAGCGATCAAGCAGGACGCGGGTAACGCGTGTGTCCTCGCAGGCCAGAACGTCGGCTCCGGCAAGCGTTTCCAGTGCCCGCAGCGTAATGTCGCCCAGATTGCCGATCGGCGTGGCGACAAGATAGAGGGCCGGTTCAAGCGGGCGTGCCGGCACCGCAACATTATGCAGGCGAAAGCCGCGCCGGGCGCCGGTTTCCGCTCTCACCTCTTCCGTCATGTCACTCGCTTTCGTCCCGCCAGCCTCTTGCCTTTATGGGCGAGCGGTGCTGCTTCGACAAGAGCAGCAATTTCTGTGAGCATTGCGCTGCAAAACGGCATTTGCGGGCCTGTGGACGGCCATGCCTCTTGCAATCGCTGGCAAAGTTCTGCCATTTTGCCCGTCCACTCCCCTCTCCCGAAGGGGAAACAGTGACGCGGCGCTTTTTGCGCCCGGGCAATAAAGGTCGAAAGCGGTAGCATCCCATGCGTATTACTATTGAGCGGTCAAACCTTTTGAAGTCGCTGAACCACGTCCACCGCGTGGTCGAACGCCGCAACACGATCCCGATCCTGTCCAACGTGCTGCTGAAAGCAGATGGTCAGAGCCTCGACATGAAGGCAACCGATCTCGATCTGGAAATTACCGAAGCCACACCTGCCAATGTCGAGCAGGCGGGTGCCACCACTGTTCCGGCCCATCTTCTCTACGACATCGTCCGCAAGCTTCCCGATGGCGCAGAAGTGCTGCTTGCCACCACCCAGGATGGCGGCTCGATGAACGTTCAGTCTGGCCGCTCGAAATTCTCGCTGCAGTGCCTGCCGGAATCCGACTTCCCCGACCTGACCGCCGGCACTTTCACGCATTCCTTCAAGCTGAAGGCAAGCGACCTGAAGATGCTGATCGACCGCACGCAGTTTGCGATCTCGACCGAAGAAACACGCTACTATCTGAACGGCATCTTCTTCCACACGATCGAGAGCGGCGGCGATCTGAAGCTGCGTGCTGTCGCCACCGACGGTCATCGCCTGGCGCGCGCCGATGTCGATGCGCCCTCGGGCTCTGAAGGCATGCCGGGCATCATCATTCCGCGCAAGACGGTCGGCGAACTGCAGAAGCTCGTCGACTCGCCTGATGCGGTCGTCACCGTGGAAGTTTCCGACGCCAAGATCCGCATCACGATCGGCGGCATCGTCATGACCTCGAAGCTCATCGACGGAACGTTCCCAGACTATCAGCGCGTTATTCCCACCAATAACGACAAGGAAATGCGCGTCGATTGCACGAGCTTCGCCCAGGCCGTCGATCGCGTTTCGACCATTTCCTCCGAGCGCGGACGCGCCGTAAAGCTTGCCCTTTCCGACGGCCAGCTTCTGCTCACCGTCAACAATCCGGATTCCGGCAGTGCGACCGAAGAAGTCGCAGTCGGCTATGATACCGACCCGATGGAAATCGGCTTCAACGCCAAATATCTGCTCGATATCACCGCGCAGCTTTCCGGAGACGAGGCTATCTTCCTTCTGGCCGATGCGGGCTCGCCGACACTTGTGCGTGACACCGCAGGTGACGACGCTCTCTATGTGCTGATGCCGATGCGCGTTTAATCTCGCGTCGCTTTTGTCGTCGAAACTTTCCTGATCGCGACATCGCCTCTTGTTTTTGCTTCATCCTCCTGCAATTAAGAGAGGGTTTAACGGCAGGCATGGGAGGACGGCATGGCACTGCGGCTCAAGGAACGGCTCGGCAGGAAGTTTGACGAGGAAATCCGCTTCTTCAAGGGCATGATGCAGGGGCCGAAAACCGTCGGCTCCATCGTTCCGACTTCCTCGATTACCGCCCGCAAGATGGCGAGTGTCGCAAATCCGCGTTCGGACCTGCCGGTGCTCGAACTCGGGCCCGGCACGGGCGCCATCACCAAGGCGATCCTCGCGCATGGCATAAAGCCGGAAAAGCTTGTCGCCATCGAATATTCGACGGATTTCTACGAACATCTCGTACGCCTCTATCCAGGCGTGAACTTCATCAACGGCGATGCCTTCGATCTCGACCGGACGCTCGGCGTGTTCAAGGACCAGACGTTCGATTCTGTGATCTCAGGCATACCGCTTCTGAATTTTCCCATGCAGGCGCGCATCGCGCTCCTGGAAAGCCTGCTCGATCGCATGCCGGCGGGCCGGCCGGTAGTGCAGATCTCCTATGGCGCGGTCTCGCCGATCGTTGCCAATGCCGATCGCTACAGCATTCATCATTTTGATTTCATCGTGCGCAATATTCCTCCAGCTCAACTCTGGATCTATCGGCGCGGATAAATGTTTGGACTTTATATTACTCATCCCCAGGTCAAGATCGACCCTGAGATTCCCGTTCCCAAGTGGGGGCTTTCCGACATTGGCGCAGAACGCGCCCGCAAGGCTGCTTCAAGCGACTGGGCGAAACGGCTGAGCCGTATCGTCTCCAGCGACGAGACGAAAGCGATCGAGACGGCGGAAATGCTTGCAGCGGCGTCAGGCGTGAAAATCGAGATCGTGCATGGCATGCATGAGAACGACCGCTCCGCCACCGGTTTCCTGCCACCGGACAAGTTCGAAGAGGCCGCCAACTGGTTTTTCGCACACCCGGAAGAGAGCTTCAGGGGGTGGGAACGGGCCACTGATGCGCAGGCCCGCATCGTTTCTGCCGTCGAAACCATCCTATCCTCTCATGACCGGACAGCGCCGATCGCCTTCGTCGGCCATGGCGGCGTTGGAACGCTGCTCAAATGCCAACTGGCCGGAGCCTCCATTGCGCGTGATCGCGACCAGCCGGCCGGCGGCGGCAATCTCTATGCTTTCGGCCTTGCGGATCGGCGCTTATCATGCGACTGGACACCCATTGAAGACTGGCGGGGATGATTTGAGATGGACGCACGCGAGCGGTTGATCGTCGGACTGGATGTTCCAACGATCGGCGAAGCGGAAGGATTGGTTTCCACGCTCGGCGATGACGTTCTCTTCTACAAGATCGGCTACCAGCTCGTTTTTGCCGGCGGGCTGGAATTCGCCCGCGACCTTGCCGCTAGCGGCAAGAAGATCTTCCTCGACATGAAACTGCTCGACATCGACAACACGGTCGCATCCGGCGTCGAAAACATCGCCAAGATGGGCATGTCGATGCTGACGCTGCATGCCTATCCGAAAGCGATGAAGGCCGCGGTCGAGGCGGCAAAGGGCTCCGGTCTCTGCCTGCTCGGCGTGACCGTGCTGACTTCGATGGATGCCGAAGACCTCGTCGAGGCCGGGTATCAATATGATCCGCAGGCACTGGTCGCGCGCCGCGCCGAACAGGCGCGTGCTGCGGGTATGGGCGGCATCGTCTGCTCCGCCGAAGAATCCGCTGCTGTCAGCGAGATCGTTGGGCCTGATATGGCGATCGTTACGCCTGGCATCCGCCCGACGGGCACCGAAAAGGGCGACCAGAAGCGGGTGATGACGCCTAGGGATGCACTGAAGGCCGGGTCCACGCATCTCGTCGTCGCGCGCCCGATCGTCAAGGCACCGGAGCCGCGGGAAGCTGCGCGTGCAATCCTCAATGAAATGGTCGCCGCGCTCTGGCCGGCGAACCGCTGAACCGGGAGACAGGAATGGCCAAGGGATACTGGATCGCCCGCGTCGATGTACGCGACCTCGAGCGCTACAAGGATTACGTCGCGACCGCAAAGCCGGCCTTCGAGAAATACGGCGCGAATTTCCTCGCCCGCGGCGGTGCAATTACCGAGCTTGAAGGCAAGGCGCGCGCCCGCAACGTGGTCATCGAATTTCCCACGATGCAACATGCCGTCGACTGCTATAATTCGCCCGAATACCAAGCTGCCGCAAAAATCCGCCATGAGGTGGCTGACGCGGAAATGGTCGTGGTCGAAGGCGTCTGAGCCAGTTTTGAACGGGTAAGAACTGCGGCGCGATGGCCCTTTTCGTCGCGTCGGTATTGGGCTAAGACGAAAACAATCACAGCATTCCAAAGCCTTTCGAGGAGCCTGCCATGACCCTTGCCAACCTGCCGCCGCTCGTCACCGTGTTCGGAGGGTCCGGCTTCATCGGCAGACATGTCGTGCGGGCGCTCGCCAAGCGCGGTTACCGCATACGCGTTGCGGTGCGCCGCCCCGATCTCGCAGGCTTCCTGCAGCCACTCGGTAATGTCGGCCAGATTTCTTTCGTCCAGGCCAACCTGCGCTACCGCAATTCTATCGACCGGGCCGTCGAAGGTGCCGACCATGTCATCAACTGCGTCGGCATCCTCCACGAGAGCGGCCGCAACACGTTCGATGCGGTGCAGGAATTCGGCGGTCGCGCCGTTGCCGAAGCTGCCCGCAACGCAGGTGCGACGCTCACTCACCTCTCGGCTATCGGTGCAAATTCCGGCTCCCAGTCCAATTACGGCCGCACCAAGGGCCGCGCGGAAGCCGCCATCCTGTCGATCAAGCCGGACGCGGTGATCTTCCGCCCGTCTGTCGTCTTCGGTCCCGAAGACAGCTTCTTCAACAAGTTCGCCGACATGGCGCGCATGTTTCCTGTCCTGCCGCTCGTGGGCGGCGGCAAGACGAAATTCCAGCCCGTCTATGTTGAAGATGTTGCCGAGGCTGTTGCCCGCGCTGTCGACGGCAAGGTCGAAACTGGCAAGATCTATGAACTTGGCGGTCCTGAAGTGCTTACCTTCCGCGAATGTCTCGAGACTATGCTCAAGGTCACGGTCCGCAAGAACCCGCTCGTATCCCTGCCCTTCGGCATCGCATCCATGATTGGCAGCATCGCCTCGCTGGTGCCTTTCATCGCGCCGCCGATCACGCCGGACCAGGTCAAGCTGCTAAAGCACGACAACGTCGTTTCAAAGGAAGCCGAAGCTGAAGGCCGCACGCTGAAGGGCCTTGGCATCAAGCCAACGATGGCGACTTCAGTGCTCGACTCCTATCTCGTCCATTACCGCCCGCACGGTCAGTATACCGGCTCCGGCAAGGCTGCCTGATAATCGACAGACGGTCGTTCAAGCGCCGCTCGTGAACATTCACGGGCGGCGCTTTGTTTTTGTGCGATGCAAATCCGGCGCAAGCCTGACGCGTTATGAGGCGTTTCATAATGTGTGACGTTGCATAAAAGACGCATAGGAAATTTAGTGGAATTAACACCAAATTTAGCAGGAACATTTATTGCTATTTGCCATTCCACTGACTAAACACCCCCGCGCGTCTTCAGACAGACTCAAGCGCCTCGCAGGCGTGCGGCAATCACTGTGAAAGGCTATTTCTAATGGGTAAGTCAATCGCGCTTCTTTTTGCGTGTGCGGCACTGGTCATCCTCGCAGGCTCCTTCATTGCGCCGGGCTCCGTCGCAGCGGTGAAGGGCGGTTGCTCGCCGGCCTATGGCGTCGATCCCTGCTCGACGGCCTCCATCACCCACTAATAAAGAAGCCGGTCCTTTCGAACCGGCTTTTATTTTTACCTTGATGCGAGCGACGAATGTTCGATCGCTCACTTTTTCAGCATATCAGCTGATCATGCCGGCCATCGCCATGCCGAGCAGGACGACTCCCAAAATGATGCGATAGATCGCAAAGACCGTGAAGCGGTTGCTCCTGATATAGGCCAGCAACCATTTGACGGCGACGAAGGCGACGATCGTGGAGACGACAAAGGCGATGCCGAGCGCTGTCCAGTCTTCATTGGCCGCGCCGCCATCCTTGAAGGTCTTCAGCAGCGAGAAGGCGCTTGCGGCGTACATGGTCGGAATGCCGACGAGGAACGCAAATTCGGTTGCCGCTGCGCGATTGGCCGTGCCGGCCAGCATGGCGACGAAGATCGTGGCGCCGGAGCGGGACGTGCCCGGGAAGACACCGGCGACGACCTGGGCGATACCGACCAGAATGGCAACAAGCCAGGTGATGTGCGCGCTCGGCGGGCGGCGGGCGGCAGCCCATTCGGCAAAGATCATCCAGATACCGCCGATGATCAGGGCCCAGGCAACCGGCGTTGCAGTCTCGGGCAGCTCGAAACCCATTTTCTTGACGAGAAGGCCGAGCACTGCCGTGATCAGAAAGGCGACAATCAGTTTAAAGGCATAATCGCGGTTTTGCGGATCGCGCCAGCCGAGCAGCAGATCAAGCAGACGACGCCAGTAGATAATCGTGACGGCGAGGATCGCTCCCGCCTGAATGACGATGTTGAATGTATCGCTGCGGGCACCAAGCCACTGTTCGGCAATGATCAGATGGCCGGTGCTCGAAATCGGCAGGAACTCTGTGATCCCTTCTATAATGCCCAGAATTATAGAGTTTATGTAGTCCATAAAGTGTCTCCGGTTTGGGGTTCGGTCGGACTGGAGTGGCGGTCAGGCTTATATTGCACTGCACAATCATCATTCGCCAGAGCGGGAGGCAAGAAAAGGCGAGCGGGGAGTTGCGATGATTCAGGCAGCCATGTTTTGTCCCTTGTCAGGCAGATGAGCCCGATTCGCTTGTATTGGCGGGGGCAAGCTCCTATAGCTTCAACTAATGAGTCATGACTAGGGCGGTATAAGTGGCGAGCCCTTGAGCCCATGCACCACAATCAAAAGTCCGAGTATCGATGCCCACGCTTTATCATCATCCCATGTCGTCCGCATCCCGCTTCGTCAGGCTCATTCTGGCGGAATACGGCTATCAGGCGGAGCTGATCGAGGAACAGACCTGGGAGAAGCGCCGCGACTTCCTGGCGCTCAACCCGGCCGGCACGCTGCCCGTTTATGTCGACGACAGCATGCGGGCGCTCTGTGGCGCGACCGTCATTTCAGAATATCTCGACGAGACGCATGGCGTGCTGAAGCGCGACCGTCGGTTGCTCGCCGAAGATCCATTCCAGCGTGCGGAAATCCGCCGGCTGACGGAATGGTTCATGCAGAAGATGGAAAACGACGTCACCAAGCCGCTGGCGCGCGAGCGCGTTTATAAGCTTCAGATGACGGCCGACCAGGGCGGAGGCGCCCCGGATTCCAAGATATTGCGCACGGCGCGCGCGAATATCCGCCAGCACATGCGTTATCTCACCTGGCTTGCAGGCTCGCGCCAGTGGCTTGCCGGCGACCGGATGAGTTACGCCGATCTGGCCGCCGCAGCCTCCATTTCCATCCTCGATTATCTCGGGGAAATCGACTGGTCGGAATCGCCACTCGCCAAAGACTGGTACCAGCGGCTGAAATCGCGCCCCTCCTTCCGGCCGATGCTCACCGAGCGCGTGCGCGGACTGACACCGGTTTCCCATTATGCCGATCTGGATTTCTGACGAGGGCTTCCGATGCCCGAAGCGAAAACCGACGATACCAGGGAGCAGAAGCGCCGCGACAATTTGACCGCCTTCTTGAAGGCGGAATCGGCGGCTCTTGGCTTCGATCTCTGCCGCATCACCCGTCCCGATTCAATCCCGGAGGCCAAGGAACGGCTTGGACAGTTCATCGATGCCAACAGGCATGGGACGATGGAATGGATGGCGGAAACGCGTGAGCGCCGCGGTGATCCGCGCACGCTCTGGAGCGATGTGCGCTCGGTCGCCGTCTTCGGTCTGAATTATGGGCCTGACGAAGACCCGCGTGGCATCCTTGGCAAGGCGGAAAAGGCGGCAATTTCCGTTTATGCACGAAATCGCGACTATCACGATGTCATCAAGGGCCGGCTGAAAGAGATTGCGACCCGCTTCGCCGCCAGGGCAGGCGCGGATGTAAAAGTCTTCGTCGACACTGCACCCGTCATGGAAAAGCCGCTCGCGGCAGCCGCCGGTCTCGGCTGGCAGGGCAAACACACCAATCTCGTCAGCCGCGAACATGGCTCCTGGCTTTTCCTCGGTTCGATGTTCACGACTGCCGATCTCAATATGGATGCGCCAGAGACCGACCATTGCGGCTCCTGCCGTGCATGCCTCGACGCCTGCCCGACGGCTGCCTTTCCTGCCCCCTACCAGATCGACGCGCGCCGCTGCATCTCGTATCTGACGATCGAACATAAGGGGCCGATCGATCCCGAATTCCGGCCGCTGATCGGCAACCGCATCTATGGCTGCGACGATTGTCTTGCCGCGTGCCCCTGGAACAAGTTCGCAAACGAAGCGTCGGAAATGAAGCTGAAGGCAAGGGAGGATCTGAAGGAGCCTTCGATCGCCTTCCTCTTGTCGCTCGACGACCCAAGCTTCCGCACGTTCTTCAGCGGTTCGCCGGTCAAGCGCATCGGGCGTGACCGCTTCATTCGCAATGTGCTGATCGCCGCTGGCAATTCCGGCGAGCGGAGCCTGATCGAGCGATGTCGTGCGCTTGCCGCCGACACCTCGCCGGTCGTGCGCGGCATGGCGGTTTGGGCGCTGTCGCGGCTCATGGAGGCTGGCGAATTCAAAGCCTTTGCCGCACAAAAGGAAAATGAGTCGGACGATGACGTCCTCAACGAATGGCGATTGGCAGGGGTGAGCTGATGCATGTGATGATCTTTGGCTGCGGTTATTCCGGCACGGCTATCGCCAAGGCGTTCGGCGACAGCGGCATTCGCGTCTCCGGTACGACCCGTTCGGAAGAGAAAGCCGAAGAGTTGCGCAAGATCGGGATCGAAGCCTTTATCTTCAACGGAGAGGACTTGAGCGACGACCTGCGTGCGGCGATGGCCACCGTCACGCATCTCGTTCAGTCGATCGCTCCGCGCGATGCCGACCCGCTGCTTGCATTACTTGGGAAGGACAGCACGGTGCTTCTGCCTGACCTGCAATGGATCGGCTATCTCTCCACGGTCGGCGTCTATGGTGACCACAAGGGTTCCTGGGTGGCCGAGGAAACGCCGTGTATACCGGTCTCGGGCCGCTCCAAGGAACGTCTCGACGCCGAGGATGCCTGGCTTGCGCTCGGCCGTTCCCGCGAAACGCCGACCGCCATATTGCGACTTTCCGGCATCTATGGACCGGGACGCAACGCTTTCGTCAATCTGGACCGCGGCACAGCGCGCCGCATCATCAAGAAGGACCAGGTGTTCAATCGTATCCGCGTGGAAGACATCGGCGCTTCCACGCGGTTTCTGTCAGAACATGCGCTCGGCGGCATCTATAATGTCACCGACGACCAACCCGGTCCGCCGCAGGATGTCATAGTCGAGGCCGCCAGCCTGATGGGCGTCACGCCGCCGCCGGAGCAGCCTTTCGAGACCGCCGAGATGACACCGATGGCACGTTCCTTCTATGGAGAGAACAAGCGCGTTTCCAATGCCAAGCTGAAGGCTGCAGGCTTCCGGTTTGCCTTCCCGAACTATCCGATGTCGCTCGCCCAGTTATGGCAAAATGACGGTTGGCGCGGCTGACGAACCCCTCTCATTCGGGTGATAGGGTTATAATCCATAAAGAGTAGGAATTTCCTACTTTCTGATTTTTGCGAACTGAATTTCGCTCCGTATTATGGTTAACGGCCTCTAAATTTGCGCAAATGTGGCGACAAATATGGCGCCCTGAGAAAAAATTTTTTGTGACTTCCGACAACCATCAAATGTTTACCGTTTACGCGAAAAAATCGTTCGGATTTTAACTGATTTCATTAGGCTTTTTCCAAGAATTGCCAAAGCGGTGTCCTGCTACCGCAATGTTATCGGAATCACAAATATTACAGACTGTAATGTTCCGTGATCGTGTTCGGCACTTTTTCGCCACTTTTCCCCGGATTTAAGCCCCGCCGCCTGTGAAGGCGCAAGTTCAATAGTTGAGGGACAATCCGTTTTGAAGAAAATTTGCCGTTCTCTAATCACTACCGCAGCCATTGCAGCGTGCTCTTTCATCCTTCCGGCTGAAGGATTTGCTGCCAACGGATGTGGCGGTGCTTCGTGGTACGCACTTCGCTCCAAAACTGCTTCCGGGGAACGCATGAACCCGGCCGTCTACACTGCCGCACATCGCTCTCTGGCGTTCGGCACAAAGGTGAAGGTCACCAACCGCAACAACGGCCGCAGCGTCGTCGTTCGCATCAATGACCGTGGTCCGTTCATCCGCGGTCGCGTGCTCGATCTGTCGCGCGCTGCCGCACAGAATATCGGCATGGTCTCCTCGGGCACTGCGAAGGTCTGCTACGAAGTCATCAGCTGAGGCCAAGTCCTCCGCACAATCCCTGCGCCGGATGCGGCGCTTGCTCTTGCCGTCAATCGCGGGTACCACGCGGTTGAGACTTGTGAACAATCCGCCCAGCCGAACAGCTTTGCTGGGGGTTCTTTCTTGCGCGGATCGTTCACCAGCCAAGGCAACAGGAGAATTTTGAATGCGTTTGGGCGGCCGCCTCGAAGGGGCGATCTCGGTTCTGGCTGATATCGATGCCCGCAAGAGGCCTGTCGCCGATGCGCTGAAGGACTGGGGCCTCGCTCACCGCTTTGCCGGTTCCGGCGACCGGGCGGCGATCGGCAACATTGTCTACGACGCGCTGCGCATGCGATTGTCCCATGCATATCTGATGGACGATGACAGTGCCGTTGCCATTGCGCACGCCGTCATGTTCCGCCAGTGGGGTTTTACGCCGGAAACACTGGCTGCGGAACTTGCAGGCGACAAGTTCGCGCCGACGCCGCTTTCCGCAGAAGCGCTCGCAGCCTTTGCCAGCCGCTCTCTTTCCGATGCTTCCCCACATGTGCAGGGCGATATTCCGGAATGGGTGCAGCCCTCCTTCGAACAGGCTTTCGGCGGTGAGTGGCTTTCCGAGGCGCAGGCGCTTGCCGGGCGCCCGACGCTTGATCTGCGCGCCAATATCCTGAAGGCCACCCGTGAAAAAGCTTTCAAGGCGCTGGAACGCGCCGGCGCGAACGAGGCGAAGATTGCACGCTACGGCATCCGGATTCCCGCCGGCGAAGGCGCCTCACGTCTTCCTAACGTCACGGCCGAGCTTTCGTTCCAGAAGGGCTGGTTCGAGGTTCAGGACGAGGGATCGCAGATCGTCGCCGATCTCGTCCTGCCTGGAGATGGCGAGCAGGTACTGGACTACTGCGCCGGCGGCGGCGGCAAGACGCTCGCCATGGCGGCCGCCATGCACAATAAGGGTCAGGTTCACGCCTATGACGCCGATCGCAAGCGACTTGCGCCGATCATCGAGCGGCTGAAGCGCGCCGGCACGCGCAACGTCCAGGTCCATGACGATGCCAAGGGCTTGTCCAACCTGCGCAACCGCTGCGACAAGGTTCTGGTCGATGCCCCCTGCACCGGCACCGGCACATGGCGCCGGCGCCCGGACACGAAATGGCGACTGACGGCAAAGAACCTCGACGAGCGCACCGCCCAGCAGCAGGACGCCCTGAAGCAGGCAAGCAGCTTCGTGCGCCCTGGTGGCGACCTCATCTACGTCACCTGTTCGGTGCTGCCGCAGGAGAACGAAGAGCAGGTGCGGCGCTTTGCTGCCGAGAATGGCGATTTCAAGATTGAAAGCGCGCTGCCGGCCTGGGACAGCCTGTTCGGCAAGGACAGCGCGCGCCCACGCTCTTCCGATGGCAAGACGATCACGCTGACGCCGGCGTCGACGGATACGGATGGCTTCTTCTTCTGCCGCCTGAGAAGGGACAGCTGAGAAGCGCTCTGCAGCGGAAATCGAAAACTCTGCGTGACCCGCGTTGATCACGAGACCCAGAGGTAGCAAGGGCGATCCGTCGTGCAGGTGATCCTAGAATTTGCGGTCAGATAGTCTTCAAGCGACCAGTTAAATATAGTCATCCATCCTTAAAACCATTCCAAACTAGAGTGTTTGACACCAGTTTGCTTTTGCGCGAAGAGACGATTGCCGGATTCAGACGGAAATCCGTCACAGGAGAGGATTATGAAGCTCAACCGCACATTCCGCGCAGCCGCGCTGGCGATCGCCCCCGCCGCCCTGCTCGCCCTTCCCGCATATGCGGCGCCCGATGCTGCTCAAGTCGTGAAACACTATGCCGAAGTCGCCCATGCCAAGTACGAGGACTCGCTGACGACTGCGAAGGCGCTCGACGCGGCCATCGATATATTCCTGAAGACGCCCAACGATACGACGTTGAAGGCTGCCCGGGATGCCTGGATCAAGGCGCGCGTCCCCTATCAGCAGACGGAAGTCTACCGCTTCGGCAACCCTGTTGTCGATGACTGGGAAGGCAAGGTCAACGCATGGCCGCTGGATGAAGGCCTGATCGACTATGTCGATCCTTCTTACGGTACGGAAAGCGACGAGAACTCGCTCTATGTCGCTAATGTCATTGCCAACAAGACGATCAAGATCGATGGCAAGGATGTCGACGCCTCCAAGCTGACGCCGGAATTCCTCTCGGGCACGCTGGCCGAAGCCGGCGGTATCGAGGCCAATGTCGCGACCGGCTATCACGCCATCGAATTCCTGCTCTGGGGCCAGGATCTTCATGGCACGGGACCGGGTGCCGGCGAGCGCCCAGCAACCGACTATGACCTGAAGAATTGCTCACACGGCAATTGCGACCGCCGCGCCGAGTACCTGAAGTCCGCCTCCACGCTGCTCGTTTCCGACCTGCAGGAAATGACCGACAACTGGGCGCCCGACGGTGAAGCCACCAAGCATGTCGAAGCTGATCCGAAGGCCGGTCTCGCCGCCATCCTGACAGGCATGGGTTCGCTCTCTTACGGTGAACTGGCCGGCGAGCGCATGAAGCTCGGCCTGCTGCTGCACGATCCGGAAGAAGAGCATGATTGCTTCTCCGACAATACTTACAACTCGCATCTGAACGACGCGATCGGCATCGCCGCCGCCTATTCGGGCGAATATACCCGCGTCGACGGCACAAAGATGACCGGCCCTTCGCTGCACGACCTCGTTGCCGCCAAGGACAAGGCACTGGACGCCGAGATGACCGGCAAGCTCAATACGACGCTGGATGCCATGCACGCCATGGCCAAGCGCGGCGAGACAGTCGAGAAATACGACCAGATGATTGGCGAGGGCAACAAGGAAGGCAACGCCGTCGTCCAGGCTGCTATCGATGGTCTCATCGACCAGACAAAGTCGGTCCAGCGTGTTATTGCCGCACTTGACCTCGGCACCGTGGAGCTTGAAGGTTCCGACAGCCTGGATAATCCTAACGCTGTCTTCAAATAAGCAAAAAGGCGGGCCGTTCCGATCGCGGAACGGCCCGGACCCTTGAAATGTCGCATGACCCTGCCCGTCACCTTCTTGTCAGCGCAGCTTTCTGCGCCTTGCTTGCCGGGCTTCCCGTCGCCATCGCCGGCGCTTTCGATCTCCCCACCAGTCGGACCGATCTTTCCGATGCAGACCTGAAGCGCGTCGCCGATATCACAAGGCCGACCGGCGATTTCAGCAAGGCGGAGCCTTACGAGGCCATGCAAGCGGGTGCGGCGACCTCCGTCGATCCGGTTACCGAAGACAGTTTCTCGCATATCTCGGCCAATATCCCCTTCGAGGAAGAGCAGAATTTCCGGCTTGGCAATGCGCTCTTCCGCAAGCTTTGGGTTTCGGCGCCATCCTCGACGCAAGCTTCCGACGGGCTCGGCCCGCTCTTCAACGCCCGTTCCTGCATGAGCTGCCACGCCAATGACGGTCGCGGCAAACCGCCGGAGGGTGGTCCAAGCGCTACCTCGATGGTCTTGCGTATTGCCCGTGCAGCGAAGACAGCGGAGGAAGAGATAGCAATCGCCGGCGCCGATGTCGTCAACTTCCCCGATCCGGTTTATGGGCACCAGCTTCAGGACCTCGCGGTTCCGGGGCTTGCCGCCGAAGGCAAGGTTGCTGTCACCTATACCGAGGAGACTGTCACGCTTGCGGGCGGGGAGACGGTTAGCCTGCGCAAACCCGCCTATTCCGCCAAGGACCTCGCCTACGGCCCGCTCGATCCGGCAACAACGATCTCAGCGCGGGTCGCCCCGGCGATGATCGGCCTCGGCCTGATCCAGGCGATCCCCGAGGCGGATATTCTTGCCCATGCCGATCCTGATGATCTCGATCATGATGGTATCTCCGGCAAGACGGCGATCGTACGCGACCACCGCAGCGACAATATTGCACTGGGGCGCTTCGGCTGGAAGGCGCAGAATGCCAATATACGCGACCAGAGCGCTGACGCCTTTTCCACCGATATAGGCATTTCGACGCCTGACGCGCCAAATGCCTACGGCGACTGCACCAGCGCTGAGACAAAGTGCCTCGCCATGCCTGATGGCGTGCAGAAACGCCTCGGCGAGCAGGAAGCTCCTGGCCCGGTGCTCGACCTGGTGACCTTCTATTCCGAAAACCTCGCCGTGCCTGCCCGGCGCAAAGCAAGTTTCGCAGAAACCTTGCGCGGCAAGCGACTGTTCTATGAATCGGGCTGCATTTCCTGCCACGTGCCGAAGTTCGTCACGCGCCGCGATACGGCTGAAAAGGCGCAATCCTTCCAGCTCATCTGGCCCTATTCCGATTTTCTGCTGCACGACATGGGCGACGGTCTTGCCGATGGGCAGCAGGTAGGACTTGCAAGCGGACGGGAATGGCGCACGCCACCGCTATGGGGTATAGGACTGACCCGGACTGTCAGCGGACACAGCTTCTTCCTGCATGACGGCCGCGCCAGAAATCTCACCGAAGCAATCCTCTGGCATGGCGGCGAAGCGGAAAAAGCCCGTAGCGCATTCTCCTTTCTATCAAAAGGCGATAGAGAGGCCCTGATTACATTCCTGGAGTCACTTTAATGCGCCCCTGGCACACCCTCCTTTGCCTCGCCGTGACCGGCCTTGCCACATCGGCTGCCGCCCAGAGCGCGGCGACGCCCGCTGCGGGCCTGAACGAGGATGCCGTGCCGTCGGTCATGCAGCGCGCCGTCGATGAGGTCATCCGCCCAGGCTATCGCAACATGCAGCAATCATCCGCGCGCCTGACGACCGCCATGAACGATCTCTGCGCCTCCGGTACCCAGCAGACGCTCGACCGCGCCAAATCGGCATTCGACGATACGATCCGCTACTGGTCGACGATCGAGATCGTCCAGACCGGCCCTGTCATCCAGGACAATCTCTTCGAGCACATCCTCTTCTATCCCGACCGCAAGGGTGTCGGCCTGAAGCAGGTGCAGGCGCTGATCGCCAAGGCCGATCCGAAGGACGCGACAGTCGACGCGATCGCCGGCAAGAGCGTCGCTCTGCAGGGTCTGACCGCACTCGAATATGTGCTCTACGGCAACGGGTCCGAGGACCTGATCAAGCAGAAGGGCGGTTTCCGCTGCCTGTATGGCCAGGCGGTTGCCGGCAATATCCAGCGTGAAGCCGGCGAAGTGGTCGCCGCCTGGGAAAAGCCTGACGGTGTGCAGGCGGGCTGGAAACATCCTGGCCCGCAGAGCGACGATTTCATGGATAACAAGGAGGCCGTGACCGCCCTCCTCGGCATCCTCGTCCACGGCGCGGAGAATGTCCGCGACCAGCGACTGGAGCAATTCTACAAGGGCAAGGATACGCCCGCTCGCCCGCGCATGGCGATCTATTGGCGTTCCAAGAATACCTGGAAATCGATGGCCGCCAATCTTGAGGGCATTCGTACCCTCTGGCAGAAGGCCGGCATGGCCGAACTGCTGCCGCCCGAAAAGAAGGCGGTTGCCGATTCAATCGACACCAAGTTGAAGACGATCATCGACAACGTCTCGAAGCTGAACCCGGATATCGAAGTCGCGGTCAGCGATGCGGAGAGGGGCAATCTCGATACGCTGCTTAGCGAAAGCCGCGATCTCATTACCACGATCAGCGATCAGTATGGAGCGGCAATCGGTCTTTCGGCCGGCTTCTCCTTCTCGGACGGAGACTGACCGATGTGGCGAAGCGCCGCCATCGACCGCCGTGGCTTCGTCAAGGCTGCCGGTATCGGCTTTCTGGCTGCGCTGAAACCTGAAGCGCTGCTGGCTCTCACGCGCGCCGATGCTGTCTACGCCTCCGGTATCCGCGCTGCCAACGGCTCCTTTGCGGTCGCGACGGTCACCGAACGCGGGGAGATTGTCGATCAGGTGGCGCTGCCCGCCCGCGCCCATGGCATGGCCCATAGTGTTGCCACCGGCCACACCGTCGCCTTCGCCCGCAGGCCGGGTACCTTCGCAATGATCTTCGACCCCCGGAACAGGGGCGAACCGATCGTCATCACCTCACCGGAGGGCCGCCATTTCTACGGCCACGGTGCGTTTTCGCCGGATGGGCGGTTGCTCTATGCCAGCGAGAACGACTTCGACAACAACAGGGGCATGATCGGCCTCTACGATGCGACGAACCGTTTCGCCCGTATCGGCGAATACGAAACCTATGGCGTCGGCCCGCATGACATGACGGTTTCGGATGACGGCCGCATGCTTGTTGTCGCCAATGGCGGTATCGAGACCCACCCGGATTTCGGCCGCACCAAGCTCAATCTCGGCAACATGCAGCCGTCGCTGGCGCTCATCGATGCGGCGACCGGCACGCTGATCGAAAAGCATACGCTACCGCCGCAATGGTCGTCGGTCTCAACACGCCATGTCGATCTCGAGGCCAACGGTCGCATCTGGTTCGCCTGCCAATATGAGGGCCATAGGAAGGACCTGCCGCCGCTCGTTGGACATTTCGCCAGGGGTGAGGATCTTGTTTTCGTCGATTTGCCCGAGGAAACGACCCGGCGGCTTGCCAATTATGTCGGGGCGATCGCAGTCAATCGAAAGGAAGGTCTGGTCGGCGTCACTTCGCCGGTCGGCGGCGCATCTGTCACCATCGATGCGAAAACCGGCAATGTGTTGCGCGAGGACAGCGTTCGCGATGCCGCGGGAATCGCGCCTGCTCCCGGCGGTTTTGCCGTTTCCTCCTATGATGGCGATTTCCTGTCGGCTCATAGCGATGTCGCCTGGGATCAGCATATCGTGCGGATCACTCAGCCGGCACTCATGCGGTAGTCTTTCCATTCCTTTTCAGTGACTTCGGCGGCTGCCCGCGCCGCCTCATACAGCCAGTCCTCACCGCGGGAATGCAGGTCATTGCGAATAGCCGCAGCACTTGCCGCGTCATCCGAATGGCAGTTGGCGATCTCGAATCCCATCAGTTCCAGCATGGCGCCATCCAAGAGCGTCTTCGCATCGCTCTCGATCTCGATCTTGCGGCTGTTCGGCGAAAGCCGGCGGACAAGAATTCGGCCCGACACAGCGAAATGAGGATCTGGGCTGCGCATGCGCCCGGCGGCGATGACGCCTGTTCTGATGACGTGATCTCCCGATCTTGCCAGCGACCATGCCGAGGGCACGAGCGCCTTGGCTTCACGCAGCACAGGCCCACCACGCCATTCCTTCACATAGGCGACGAAACGTGGCCGCCCGAGGCTGCCCGTTCCCTTCTTCTTCACGGGTAAGGGCGTAGAACTTCCTGCGCCCCTCGGCAGAGCATTCCTCAGTGCATCAACAAAACGGCCGGGGGCTGGCTTTTCGCCGGGCTTGTGCTTGTCCCATTTCTTCCAGAATTCCTTCCGCTCATCCTCCGAAAGCAGCAGCTTGTCGCGCAGCCAGGGATGATCGCGCTCCAGGACGATCGGGCTCGCGTGTTCAAGTCCGCGCACATATCCAGCGAGAATGAGTTCGGCGATCGCCCTGCCGGAAATCCCGGCATCCGGCTGAGCCAGAATGGCGCTTGCGACCAGCCGGACAAGATCCAGACCATAGGGCATGATCGCCGCGTCGTCGAAATCATTGGCGCCCCAGACCAGCCGCCCCTCGATATCGCGCCAGGTCCCGAAATTCTCCAGGTGGGTATCGCCGATCGACAACACTTGCGGCATGCCGGCAAGCTCCGGCCTCACGGCGTAGATGATTTCCGCCCAGCGCCAGTAGGTAGCGCGCAGGAAGGAGAATGCCTCTTCGCGCATCTTCCTGTGTTTCTCGTCGATGCCCTCCTGTACGAGCTCGCCCTGCAGCTCGTGTGCCAGCCACGCCTCGTAATCACTCATAGATTGAGAAAATGTCTTCATCGGCTCGCCCTCAGGTTTGCATGATCATAAACCTGGGGCGCCTTATTCAGAAGCGGTTTTGAGGCAATCTAAGGCGGGCGCGACGAGACCCAAAATCCAGCCATCGCAAAGGCGGCTTGCGATGGCCGCCGCTGTTGCCCCGAGCGACGCCGTATCACGCTGTGATCAAGTCTGAAGTCGCAGTGGCGGATGAAGTGCTGCAAGCCGTTGGCGAAACATCGGCGCGGCGACAGGACGGGAACGCCCCATCTCGAATAGATTGTTCGAGATGGACGCATTTGGAGTGGCAGCGGAAGACAAAAACGCCGTGAGCCGGATTGCAACCTTGTCGAATCCGGCGGGCCATGCCACTTTCGCGGTCGCGAGAGGGCTGCGATGAACGATACCGACAGAGGCGATTTCCGGGAGCGGATCCGCCAGAGTTTTGCACGACAGGCCGCCATGCACACCATCGGCGCGGAGCTGACGCGTATCGAGCACGGCATGGTGGAAATCGAGCTTCCTTTCGACGTCAAACTGACACAGCAGCACGGCATTTTGCACGCAGGCGTCATTTCCGCAGCGCTCGATTCGGCCTGCGGTTTTGCAGCTTACAGCGTCATCGATGCCGAAGCCTCGATCCTCACGATCGAGTTCAAGGTCAACCTCATGTCGCCGGGGCGCGGCGAACGCTTCCTCTTCAGGGGCGAGATCACCAAGCCCGGCTCCAACATCATCGTCGCCGACGGGCGAGGTTATGCGATCAGCGATGGGCCGGCCAAGCTCATCGCGTCCATGACCGGGACGATGATGGTCATTCGCGGAAGAGAGGGAATTACGGGATGAAATTCGAACTGAAGTCGGTTGCAGGCAAGTCCATCCTGTTTGTCATGGCCGCGGAGGCCGAATATGGCCCGTTCCTGCGCTCGCGCATCGAACCGCTGATGACCGGCGTCGGGCCGGTCGAGGCAGCAATCGCGATCACCAAGTCACTCTCCCGTCTCGATGCTTCCGACGATCTGCCCGACCTCGTGGTTTCGCTCGGCTCGGCCGGTTCGGCGCGCCTGCAGCAGACCGAAGTCTATCAGGTCACCTCCGTTTCCTATCGCGACATGGATGCCTCGCCGCTCGGTTTCGAAAAGGGCAAGACCCCCTTCCTCGACCTGCCTGCGGACCTCGACCTGCCGCTGCGCATTCCCGGCATTCCCGAAGCCACGCTTTCGACCGGTGGCAACGTTGTTTCCGGTGCCGCCTATGCCAATATAGCAGCCGACATGGTCGACATGGAGACCTATGCGGTGCTGCGCGCCTGCCAGGGCTACAAGCTGCCGCTGATCGGCCTTCGCGGTATTTCCGACGGCGCGGTAGAGCTGCAGCATATTTCCGGCTGGACGGAATATCTGCATATCGTCGACCGCAAGCTTTCCTATGCCGTGGACAGCCTTTTCACTGCCCTGGAGGACGGCGTTTTCTGGTTCTAGAGCGTGTCGCGCAATAGCGTGCAGCGGCTTTGCGATAACATCATGCGAAGACAAAAGCTTGAGGCGCGGCAGCGAATTCGAAAGATCGCGGCACGCTTCAAGCGCTGAAAACAGGGACAATCGGGACAATAAAACCCTGACACGGCCGAATTCCCGCATTGCAAGAAGAGGCGCTTTTCATTAAAGGCTCGCCATGACCCAGACAGCACATCCCGACAGCGTTCTCATCGTCGATTTCGGCAGCCAGGTGACCCAGCTCATCGCACGACGCGTGCGTGAAGCCGGCGTCTATTGCGAGATCGTTCCTTTCCAGTCCGCCGAGGAAGGCTTCAAGCGCCTCCAGCCGAAAGCCGTCATCCTGTCCGGCAGCCCGGCCTCGACGGTCGATGAGGGATCGCCGAGGGCGCCGCAGATCATATTTGACAGTGGTCTTCCGGTGTTCGGCATCTGCTACGGGCAGCAGACGATGTGCATGCAGCTCGGTGGCATGGTGGAAAGCGGCCATCACCGCGAATTTGGCCGTGCCTTCCTCGAAGTCGATGAGGACTGCGTGCTTTTCGAGGGCCTCTGGTCCAAGGGCTCGCGCCACCAGGTCTGGATGAGCCATGGTGACCGCGTCACCAAGCTGCCCGAGGGCTTTGAAGTCGTCGCGACGTCGTCCAACGCGCCCTATGCTTTCATCGCCGACGAAAAGCGCAAATATTACGGCGTGCAGTTCCATCCTGAGGTCGTGCATACGCCCGACGGCGCCAAGCTGATTGCGAATTTCATCCATAACATCGCCGGCATCAAGGGCGACTGGACCATGTCGGCCTACCGCCAGAAGGCGGTCGAGGACATTCGCAAGCAGGTGGGTGACAAGCGCGTCATCTGTGCCCTTTCGGGCGGTGTCGACTCCTCAGTCGCAGCGCTGCTGATCCACGAGGCCGTTGGTGACCAGCTGACCTGCATCCTCGTCGACCATGGCCTGATGCGTAAGGACGAGGCGGCCGGCGTCGTCGCCATGTTCCGCGAGCACTACAATCTGCACCTGATCCATGTCGACGCTTCCGATCGCTTCATCGGCGAGCTCGAGGGCGTTTCCGACCCGGAAACCAAGCGCAAGATCATCGGCCGCCTGTTCATAGAGACCTTCGAGGACGAGGCCAAGAAACTCGGTGGCGCCGATTTCCTCGGCCAGGGCACGCTCTATCCCGATGTGATCGAGTCCGTCTCCTTCACCGGCGGCCCGTCGGTCACCATCAAGTCGCATCACAATGTCGGCGGCCTGCCGGAGCGCATGAAGATGCAGCTCGTCGAGCCGCTGCGCGAACTCTTCAAGGACGAGGTTCGTGCCCTCGGCAAGGAACTCGGCCTGCCCGACAGCTTTATCGGGCGACACCCCTTCCCCGGTCCGGGCCTCGCTATCCGCTGCCCCGGCGGCATTACCCGCGAGAAGCTCGACATCCTGCGTGAAGCCGATGCGATCTATCTCGACGAGATCCGCAAGGCCGGCCTCTATGACGCGATCTGGCAGGCTTTCGCCGTGCTGCTGCCCGTCCAGACCGTTGGGGTCATGGGCGACGGCCGCACCTATGAATTCGTCTGCGCGCTGCGCGCCGTCACCTCGGTCGACGGCATGACGGCGGATTTCTATCACTACGACATGGAATTCCTCGGCCGCGCCGCGACCCGCATCATCAACGAGGTCCGCGGCATCAACCGTGTCGTCTACGACGTGACCAGCAAGCCGCCTGGCACGATCGAGTGGGAATGAAGATCTCGGGAACCCCGACGCGGGTTCCCGTTTTGCCTCTGCTTCAGAGGAGCGTGAATGATAGGCAAAACAGCTGAACAGTGGGTGTTTCAGCATCTAGATCCTGCCAGAGCTAGAGTATTCAATTCTACTTATGAAAAACCGCTGCCGGTGTCATAGGGCTGCGTGCTGATCATCTCAGGCGTGGCTATCCTGAGGCCCGACCCTCATTGATTGCCCCAAAAAAAATCAACCTCGGACAGCATGTTGAGACAGCGCCACGCAAGGTTGCTATTTGACCTTTTCGTCTCATCACTGTGAAAGCTGCTGTTCCTAAAATCCGAGACGCACCTCTCCCAGGGATGATGCCGCCAACTCATCAACCCGAGGTATCGATGCCAATACTTACTTTTGCGAATACGAAAGGAGGCGCCGGCAAAACGACGGTCGCTCTCGTTCTCGCCACAGAACTGGCTCGCCGTGGCCATCGCGTTTCCGTTCTGGATGCCGATCCCCAGCAATGGGCCACACGCTGGCATCGCCTGACTGGTGACGCAGCGGAATTCGCTGTCGTCCCCGGTGTCAGCGAAAATACGATCGAACAGCAGGTCAAGGATCTGAAGAAGCGTGGCGGCTACATCATCGTCGATCTGCCCGCCGGTCTGAGCCCGGCTATGGCGAAAGCCATCGGCTTTTCCGACCATGTGCTGGTTCCGGTCCAGGGATGCGCAATGGATGCCGTCGGCGGTGCGCAGGTGCTTGAGATCATGAAGCAGCTTGCTGCCCAGCATGATATCCGCATCCCGCATTCGGTCGTGCTGACGCGCATCAGTTCGATCATCACCACTCGCGCGCTGCTGGCGGTCAAGGGCCTACTCGCAAAGCAGCAGGTCAATATCGTCGACACGGCACTGATCGAGCGCGCCGCCTATCGCGACATGTTCGTTTCCGGTGGCAGCCTCTATACGATGGATCCTGCCCGCGTCAGCAATCTCGATAAGGCGCAAGACAATGCCCGTATGCTGGCAGACGATGTCCTTCGTCTCGCACCGCCGAAGGCAGCCCGCGCCAAGTCCGCCAGGAAGGTGGCCGAGGTCGTCAAGAACGCTGCCTAATCCATGCCTAGGCTTGATTGATCCCAGCAGACGACTGCCGCAAAGGTGGCCGTTTCTGTTTTGAGTATCCTCGCAGCAATGTCTGTTCATGTTTTGTTCTTGACCAGAACGCCGATCCCAGTATGCTCCTCCTCGTAAAAACAAGGAGGCGGGCGATGTAGTCCGTAGTTCAAATGCCTCATTTTCCACTCGATCCGAATAGCGCTGGCCCCCGGAAGAAATCCAATCTCGTCGGGGAATTTCACGACAGGATTTTCTTCGCACTTCGTCCAACTATCGAAGCGGCATCCGAGGCGCTGGACATCGCGCAAGTGTATCGCAATAGACATTCTCTGACCGTGCCCTCGCGGCCCAACGCACTGCTTCATGTCACGCTGAACGGCATCGGCGCCTACCGTCGGCTGCCGGATGATATCGTGTTCAGCGCTGAACAAGTCGCCGCGACGGTGCGCGTCCAACCGTTCGAAATTGTTCTCGACGAAGCCATGAGCTTCACGCATCCGGGCCAACCGCAAGCCTTCGTCATCTGCGGCAGGCAAGAAAACGAAGGCCTGCTGGATCTTCGCAACCAAATCCAGGAAGGTCTCTACGAGGCCGGACTACCCTATAATGTCGGCGGACATCTGACGCCGCACATGACGATGCTCTATGATCGCAAGACCGTTCTGCCCGAAAAGCTCGACCGACCCGTGCGCTGGATGGTACAGGAATTCCTGCTGATCCATAGCATCTATGGGAAGAGCGAGCATCGCGTCGTCAACCGATGGCTCCTGATCGGCTGAGCTGCGCTTGCACCGCGGGTGGGGATTCTTGTAAAACTCCCCACTCAATATGCACATGCGGAGCAAGACAGTGGACGTTTCAGAGATCATCCTCCCCGGCGATACACCAGGTATCGAATGGCGTTTGCCAGTCATGCGCTTCAATGGAAAGGATCCTGCGGCTCCCAAGGTGTATATCCAAGCTGCCTTGCACGCCAACGAACTGCCGGGCACGGCGCTCGTGCATTTTCTCTGCGGCAAGCTGCGCCAGGCTGAAAGCGAGGGGCGGATCGCGGGCGACATTACGCTCGTGCCGCAGGCAAACCCTGTTGGGGCGGCACAATCGCATTTTGGTGAATTGCAGGGTCGCTTCGATCTGGGATCACGAACCAATTTCAATCGCGATTTTCCGCTGATCTCGATCCGCGATCGGGCAGAGCTGCTTGACGGATTCGATAATTATCCGGCTATAGATCGGTTGAAACGAGAGCTGATACATATGGCGCTCGGGGCCGATCTGGTGCTCGACCTGCATTGCGACGATGAATCGCTGCAATATGCCTATATCGACGAAGCCTTCTGGCCGGAGGCTGCTGACCTTGCCAATGCGCTCGACATGGAAGCGGTGCTGCTTTCAGATGGCGAAAGCTCCGCCTTCGAAGAGGCAGTCGGTTTTGCGTGGAAGTACGAGGTGCCGGGCGAGCGTAAGGCCAAGCTTCCCGGCAAACTTTCGGTGACTGCGGAACTGCGCGGCCGCCGTGACGTCTATCCCGATATGGCCGAGAAAGACGCCGAGGGGCTGCTGCGCTTCCTGATCGGGCGCGGTGTCGTCAACGGCAAACCTTCCGGAGACAAGACCTTCGCCGGACCTGCCGTGCCGCTCGACAATGTGGAGATCGTGCGTGCGCCGCAGGGTGGTACCGTGCTCTTCCACCGCAATATCGGCGAACATGTCTCGGAAGGAGAGCTTTTGGCGACGATCGTCACCCGGCCCGGCTTTGCCGAAGGGGACATCGATATCCGGGCGCCACAGGATGGGCTGTTTCTCACACGGACATCTGATCGCCTTGTGCGCCGGCGCGGCGACCTGATGAAGATCGCCGCCGACAAGCCGAGCAGGGCGACGCGAAAGGCCGGCACGCTGGAAGACTGACCGGCGTTCTTTTCAACATGCGAATGTAAAGCTCGCGCAACTGTCACACAGGCTTCAAGAAAATCCGCCAAGCCGTTGCAGACATGTTGCGAAGGAGCTTTCATGCCGCATTATGACATTGCGATCGTCGGCGCGGGAATTGTCGGGCTGGCGCATGCGCTGGCGGCGGCAAAGCGCGGCAAACGGGTCGTCGTTGTTGACCGCGACGCCCAGGCAAACGGCGCCTCGGTGCGCAATTTCGGCTTTGTGACGGTGACCGGCCAGCAGGCAGGCGACTGCTGGAACAAGGCACGCAGGGCCCGCGATGTCTGGGCCGAGATCGTCGATGACGCCGGCATCGACGTGCTGCAGCGGGGGCTGCTCCTTGCTGCAAGGCTCGACGAATCCGAAGCCGTCATCGATGCCTTCCTGCGCACGGAGATGGGCGAAGGCTGCGAAAGGCTGACGCTCGACGAAGCACGCCGGCTTGTGCCGGCACTGCGACCGGAAGCCGGGCGCTTCACACTCTATAGCCCGCATGAACTTCGTGTCGAATCCCGCACAGCCATTCCGCTGCTCGCCCGCTATCTCGAAGTCAAATATGGCATCGAGTTCCGCCGCTCCACAGCAGTGAATGGCGTCGAACCGCCGCGGATAGAGACGTCCACCGGTCTGATCGAGGCGGAGACCGTGGTTGTTTGCCCAGGCGACGATTTCAAGAGCCTGTTCGCAGATCGCATTGCTGCCTATAACGTCACACGCTGCAAGCTGCAGATGATGCGTGTCGTCCCGGCCCAGCGGGTTTCGCTGAGCACTGCCGTCATGTCCGATCTCGGGCTCGGACGTTACCTCGGCTATGCAGAATTGCCTGAAGCGACTGCCCTGAAGGCGCGGCTTGACCGCGAATTCAAGCCAGAGCGGGAAAACGGCATCCACCTGATCGTCACGCAGTCGGAAGACGGATCGCTGATCGTCGGCGACAGCCATCATTACTCCGAAACGCCCGATCCCTTTGGACTGGAGCGGGTCGACCGGCTGACCCTCGACGAAATGGATGCCGTGCTCAACCTGCCGGGTCGCTTCATTACCGAGCGCTGGATCGGCACCTATGCCTCCGCTCCAGACCGCTGGCAGCTTACCGACAAGCCTTCCGATGCGCTGCGCATTGTCGTTGTTACGGCAGGCTGCGGTGCTTCGACCGCCTTCGGCATCGGCGAAGAAACCATCGAGGATCTCTACGGGAGCGCAGCATGACACAATTCAAGGCAGTGGTCTTCGACTGGGCCGGCACGGTCATCGATTTCGGATCCTTCGCACCGATGGGCGCCTTTGTGGAAACCTTCGGCAAGTTCGGCGTCGAGGTGACGATCGCCGACGCGCGCAAGCCGATGGGGCTCCCGAAGCGCGCGCATATCGCCGCGATGCTGGCCGAGCCGCATATCGCCGCCCGCTGGCAGGCGGCAAAAGGCACGCTTCCGGACGAGGCGGCCATCGACCGTGTTTACGAACTCTTCGTGCCGCTGAACGAAGCCGTCGTGACCGATTATTGCGCGCTGGTGCCCGGAGCGATCAAGACGATCGAATATCTGCGCGAGCGGCAGATGAAGATCGGCTCGACCACAGGCTATACACGCTCGATCATGGAGCGCGTGCTGCCGCTTGCCGCCGAACAAGGTTATGCGCCCGACAATCTGATCTGTGCCGATGATCTGCCGCTTGGCCGACCGACGCCGATCGGCATGTATAAATGCTTCCTCGACCTGATGGTCTATCCGGCCTCTGCCGTGCTGAAGGTCGATGATACCGAACCCGGCATTGCCGAGGGTGCTGCCGCAGGCTGCGTCACCGTTGGCGTCACGCTCTCGGGCAACGAGGCGGGACTGACATCTGAAGAGCTGGACGCGCTTTCGCCAGAGGCGCGAGCCGCGTTGCACAAGCGGATCGGCGAGAAGCTGATTGCTGCCGGTGCCGACTACGTTATCGAAACGGTGGCGGACCTGCCTGCCCTTATCGAAGAGCTTGAGGGATAAAGGACCGACGGCGTTTGCAGCGCTGATACAGCGTGGTATCTCCCTCCGGAAACAGGGAGATCGAACCGGCATGGCCGTCACCATCTACGGTATCAAGAACTGCGACACGATGAAGAAGGCCCGCAACTGGCTGGACGATCATAACGTCGCCTACGACTTTCACGACTACAAGGCCGTCGGCATCGACCAAGCGCATCTGGAACGCTGGATCGACGAGGCGGGCTGGGAGACGGTGCTGAACCGCGCCGGTACGACATTCCGCAACCTGCCTGACGCCGCGCGCGAAAATCTCGACCGCGATAAAGCCATCGCGCTGATGCTCGACCAGCCGTCGATGATCAAGCGGCCAGTCCTGGAAACTGGCGGCAAGCTGCTGATCGGCTTCAAGCCGGATATCTACGCGCAGGCGTTCAAGGGCTGAGCCATGTCCAAGACCACTCGCGCCACTCAGGTCCTCACACAAGCCGGCGTCGCCTTCACGGTTCACACCTATGACTATGATCCGAACGCCGAGCGCGTGGGGATGCAGGCAGCCGAAGCGCTCGGCGAGGAGCCGCATCGCGTGTTGAAGACGCTGATGGCGGAGGTGGACGGGAAGCCGGTCTGCGTGGTCGTGCCTTCCGACCGCGAGGTCAGCATGAAGAAGCTCGCGAGCGCCTTTCATGGCAAATCGGCCAACATGATGAAACCGAGCGATGCGGAGCGGCTAACGGGATACCATGTCGGCGGCATCAGCCCGTTCGGGCAGAAGAAGATCGTATCGACGGCGATCGAGGAAACCGCTCTTGCCGAACCGCTCGTCTATATCAATGGCGGGCAACGCGGGCTGCAGGTGCGGCTCGATCCGAAAGAGGCGTTGAAGGCACTGAAGGCCGCCGCCGCACCGCTGATCGCCTGATCAGAGAAAGCGGTCTAGCAGGCCGGCGATCGTCCTCGCCTCGCCTTCTGAAAGCTTGCCGCCGATATGAGTTTCGATTGCTTTGCCATAGACGGTCCACATGCGCTCCCGAAGCTGCCGGCCGGCATCAGTGATCACAACCCAGCGGCCGCGACCATCCTGTGCGAAGACCTCGCGACCGACGAGGCCCTCCTTTTCCAGCCGATCGATCAAACGGGAAAGATTGTACTGCGCCAGCAGTGTCCGCTCCTCGAGCTCATAGGGGCGCAGCCTGCCTGATTGCGAGCGCGCCAATTCCCAAAGCACATCATACCAGGCAAGCGGTGGCATGCCGGCAGACTTCAAATCGGCTTCGATCAAGCCCAGCAGCCGCTCGCGGGCGCGCATGAGGCCCGTCCAGGCAGAGACGACGGCTTCGTTCGGCTTCGGCATATTCTCAGACATAAATGCAAATACATCTATCTTGAAACTCAAGACAAGCGATATTAGATGCATCTGCATACATATGAAGCCAACGATCCCTTGCAAACCCCCAGGAGACTTTCATGAGCAAGCTTACCCTCATCAGCCATCATCTCTGCCCCTATGTGCAACGTGCCGCGATCGCGCTCCTCGAAAAGGGCGTGCCATTCGAGCGGATAAACATCGATCTTGCCGACAAGCCGGATTGGTTCCTGAAAATCTCACCCCTCGGCAAGGTGCCTTTGCTGCGGATACAAGAGGACGACGGCCGCGAAGAGGTGTTATTCGAAAGCAGCGTGATCTGCGAATATCTGGAGGAAACACAGACAGGTACGGCGCTGCATCCCGCCGACGCGCTGACCCGCGCCCGCCATCGCGGATGGATGGAATTCGGCTCTTCCGTGCTTTCCGATCTCTGGGGCTATGAGACGGCGCAGGATAGGGCGCAGCTGGAGGCCAAGCATAAGGCGCTTGTTGCCAAATTCGTGACGATCGAGGGTGCGCTTGCGGACGGACCCTATTTCGCCGGGACGAGCTTCAGCCTCGTCGACGCGGTCTTTGGGCCGATCTTTCGCTACTTCGACCTGTTCGATACGCTCGGCGACAGCCCCATCTTCGATGGTCTCGAGCGGGTAGAGCGCTGGCGCAAGGCGCTGGCCGAGCGGGCAAGCGTCAGGAACGCCGTCGGCGAAGACTATCAGCAGCGGCTGATGGAATTCCTCGAGAAGCATAATTCGGTCCTACTCCGGCTGCCCGCCGCCGCTTGACGCGTGCGCACCAGCGGCCGGACATGCTCCGGCCGCGCTCAAATTGGAGGCCGCACGCTTCATTTTCGCCGTAAAGGGGTCTAAGTCTTTCACCTCCCGTCGCAGATATCAGAAGGCAGGTTGACCCATGACGTTTATGCCCCAGAGCCATAGCTCCGTCGATCCCGGCAAACTCGAGAAACTCGCAGAAGTCGCCATCAAGGTGGGCCTGCAGCTTCAGCAGGGGCAGGATCTCGTCATTACCGCGCCGGTCGTGGCGCTGCCGCTGGTGCGACTGATCACCAAGCACGCCTATCTCTCGGGCGCCGGCCTGGTTTCGACCTTCTATTCCGACGAGGAAACGACGCTGGCCCGCTACCAGTATGCCAGCGACGAAAGCTTCGACCGGGCTTCCGGCTGGCTTTATGACGGCATGGCGAGAGCCTACGAAAAGGGTGCTGCCCGCCTCGCGATTGCCGGCGACAACCCGATGTTGCTGGCGGAGCAGGATCCGAGCAAGGTCGGCCGCGCCAACCGCGCCAATTCCACGGCCTATAAGCCGGCGCTGGAGAAGATTTCCAACTTCGACATCAACTGGAACATCGTTTCCTACCCCAATCCTTCCTGGGCGAAGGTCGTCTTCCCGGACGATCCGGAAGCAATTGCCATTGCCAAACTCGCCAAGGCGATCTTTGCCGCATCGCGTGTCGATGTGCCCGATCCGGTCGCCGCCTGGGCCGAGCACAATGCCAATCTGCGCAAGCGTTCTTCCTGGCTGAACGGCGAGCGTTTCGCTTCACTGCATTTCACCGGGCCGGGCACGGACCTGACCGTCGGCCTCGCGGACGGCCATGAGTGGCACGGCGGCGCCTCCACGGCGAAAAACGGCATTACCTGCAATCCGAATATTCCAACCGAGGAAGTCTTCACTACGCCGCATGCGCTGCGCGTTGAGGGCCATGTATCCAGCACCAAGCCGCTCTCACATCAGGGCACATTGATCGACAATATCCGGGTTCACTTCGAAGGCGGCCGCATTGTCGAGGCCACGGCTTCACGCGGGGAGGAAGTGCTAAACAAGGTGCTCGACACGGATGAAGGCGCTCGCCGGCTGGGCGAAGTGGCATTGGTGCCGCATTCCTCGCCGATTTCAGCGAGCGGCATCCTCTTCTACAATACGCTGTTCGACGAAAACGCTTCCTGCCATATCGCACTCGGCCAGTGCTATTCGAAATGCTTCCTCGACGGCGCATCGCTCAGCCAGGAGCAGATCAAGGCGCAGGGCGGCAATTCCAGCCTGATCCATATCGACTGGATGATCGGCTCCGACAAGGTCGATATTGACGGCATCAAGCCCGATGGCTCGCGGGTACCGGTGATGCGCCAGGGCGAGTGGGCATAGTACCGGCCTTCGGCATCAGGCTGCGCTGGCTGAGCCAGACGCTGACCAGCACCATGGCAAAACCTGAAAGCTGGATCGGTGTCAGGCTCTGGCCGAGTGCCAGCCAACCGAGCAGGGTCGCGACAACCGGGCTCAGAAAGCCGAGAGACGCAGCGGCCGAAGGCTCTATGCGCGAGAGCCCTCGGAACCATAGCAGATAGGTGAAAGCAGCACCGACGAGGCCAAGCCAGGCAATGCCGAGGATATTGGCTGTCGTCGGCACAGGAAGCGCCGGCTCCAGGAAGAGAGCCACGGGGACGAGCAGAATGCCGCCTGCGGTCAATTGCCAGGAGGTAAAGGTGAGGCTGGAGACGGGCGGCTGCCAATGGCGGGTCAGCACCGTGCCGAAGGCCATGGAGACCGCTCCAGCGAGACCTGCGACGACCCCAACGGGATCGAGGGCCGCTTTCGGCGTCAGCACCAGAAGTGCGACACCTGCGATGCCGATCAGGCCGGCCATAACGGCAATGAAGCGGATCGGCTTGGCGAGAAAGATGCGCGAGAGCGCGATGACGATCAGCGGCTGTACGGCGCCGACCGTCGCGGCCACGCCGCCGGGCAGGCGATAGGCTGAAACGAAGAGCATCGCCCAGAAGAACGAGAAGTTCAGGGCGCCGAGAATGAAGACGCGGCTCCACCAGATGCCCGTCGGCAGGTTCCGGACAATCAGCAGCAGAAGCAGCCCTGCCGGCAGCGCCCGCAGCATTGCAACCGTCAGCGGGTAGCCATGCGGCAGGAAGGATGTGGTGACGAAATAGGTGCTGCCCCAGATGGCGGGGGCAATCGCGGTCATCAACACATCGGTCGCGTATCGAATGTTTGTCTTCATTTCAAGAATCTCTACTTCAAGATAAATTCAGAATAGCGTGTTTTATCTTGACGTCAAGATACCTGCTGATATCGATGCAGCATGGACAAGGAGAAATCAGATCACGTCGACAGGATCCTGGCGCAGTGGCGGCGCGAGCGGCCGGAGCTGGATGTCGAACCCATGGGGATCTTTGGCCGGCTGAAGCGGCTGACGACGCATATCGGCCGCGAAGTGGACGCGGTTCTGCTCAAGCACGGCCTTTCCTCTTCCTCCTTCGATGTGCTGGCCACGCTTCGCCGTTCCGGCGCACCCTACCGACTTTCGCCCGGAGAGCTGCTCGGCATGACGATGGTCAGCTCCGGCACGATGACGAACCGGATCGACCAGCTGGAAAAAGCGGGCTTGGTGGAGCGCCTGTTCAATCCCGAAGACCGGCGCAGCGTGCTGATTGCGCTGACCGAGAAGGGTTTGGCAGCGGTGGAAGAGACGGTCGGCGCGCATGTCGCCAACCAGCAGCGACTGACACGCAACCTGACGGCAGAAGACAAAGCCGAGCTCGACCGGTTGCTCAAGAAATTCCTATCCGATTTCGAATAGTCAGACGGCAGCGAGCGCCTTTCGGACGCGCTCCAGATGCGTCTTACGCTTGGCGTCCGTCGTGCGGTCCATGTCGTGCAGGCTCAGCATCCGGAACTTCACTCGCTTGGCACAGAAATTGGCGATGCCGCGCTTCAGCAGGCGTCGGACGGGATTGCCCATATAGAGATGCACCAGCCACCAGGGCGAACCAGTTGTCGTCAACGCGTAGAGCAGCTTGATATTGATCAGTTGCGGCACGATACGGCCGCCGGCAGCATCATGGGCAAAGGCGACGCCCGGCGCAAAAACGCGATCGATGAAGCCCTTCAATATGGCCGGGAAGTTGAACCACCACTGCGGAAAAACCAGAATGAGGCCGTCTGCCGCTTTCAACCGCGCAACGATGCCGCAAACGGCGGACGTATCGTAAGGCATATCGAAATAGCCGCCCCGCTCGGCCCTGGACAGCCGTGGGTCGAAATCCTCCGCATAGAGATCCAGGAGATCGACAGTATGGCCGGCGGTTTCGAGGGCCTCGCGAGCGGTCCGCGCCACAGAAGCGGCGAAGCTTTCCGGCAGCGGATGGGCGAGCACCAGCAGAATGTGCATTGCTAGAACAGGCTTCCCTGCTTCGGTGGCTCGCCGGCCTTGATCGTGCGCTTCCTGCCCCCTGATGGCGCAGCACCGCCTTCCGTCGTCATGGCGCCGACGCGGCCGTCGGCGAACTCAATGGCGATGCCCATGCCGGCGGAGAGTGCCGATGCCTGCGAGACCGGCCTATTCTCCTCATCGCGGATGACGGCATAGCCGCGCTTCAGCACGTTCTTGTAGGAGAGAGACTGAAGAACGCGGTCCTGCGCTGCCAGAGCTGCGCGGGCGCGAGCGAGCTGATGACCAATGGCGCTGTCGGCATGGCGGGAGAAATTGGCAAGGCGGTCGCGAGCACGACCGGTCTGCGTGGTCAATCTAGCCGGCACGGATGACAGAACGACACCGAAGCGTTCGACACGGGCTTTCAGATTGTCGAGGCGGCGTTCGACGACACGCTCGGCCCGCGCCATGCGTTCGTTCAGCAGTTGACGGCGCTCTGTGATGCGGTTGGACAGCACGTCCGGGCGCAGACGCGAGGCGACACGCTCGAAGCCGCGGCGTTTGTTGATAGTGTTGAGTTCCAGCCCGCGACCGAGACCGGCAGCGGCCTCATCGAAGCGGCGCCGGGGCAGCGCCAGAAGCTGATCGAGCGACGGCAGGGCGCGCATCAGGGCGCGGACGGACTGGCGGCGCTGATCCATCTGGCGGCTCATGCAGCCCTGCAGACGGGCAGTGAGACCTGCGACCTGGGCCTCGAGCTCGGCCTTGACGGGCACGGCCATTTCGGCAGCACCGGTCGGTGTCGGGGCGCGGATATCGGCTGCGTAGTCGATCAACGTCCAGTCGGTTTCGTGGCCGACAGCGGAGATCAGCGGAATCCGGCTATCGGCTGCGGCGCGCACGACGATTTCGTCGTTGAAGCTCCAGAGATCTTCGAGGCTGCCGCCGCCGCGGGCGACGATCAGTACATCAGGGCGCGGGATCTCGCTGCCATGATCCAGGGCGTTGAAGCCGTTGATGGCGTTTGCCACCTCCTCGCCGGAGCCCTCCCCCTGCACCTTGACCGGCCAAACGATGACATGGACGGGGAAACGATCGGAGATGCGATGCAGGATATCGCGGATGACGGCGCCCGTCGGCGAGGTCACGACACCGATCACCTTGGGCATGAACGGCAGACGCTTCTTGCGCGAGGGATCGAACAGGCCTTCGGCACCGAGACGGCGCTTGCGCTCCTCGATCAGCGCCATCAACGCGCCGGCGCCGGCGGGCTCGAGCGTCTCGATGACGATCTGGTATTTGGAGGAACCGGGAAAGGTTGTTACCTTGCCGGTCGCGATCACCTCCATGCCCTCTTCCGGGCGGAATTTCAGTCGGGAAAACGTGCCCTTCCAGATGACCGCATCGATCCGCGCGCGATCGTCCTTCAGCGAGAAGTAAGCATGGCCCGAGGAATGCGGACCACGGTAACCCGAGATCTCGCCGCGCACACGCACCTGATCGAAGGCTGTCTCGACGGTCCGCTTGATGGATCCGGAGAGCTCAGAGACCGAATATTCCGCAAGATTGGTAGGCGAATCGCCGTCAAAGACATTGCTCATCCCCTCTTTCTATTTTGATCGCCCTTAAACTGAAAGGTCGGGGCCGGGGAAGGGCGAATTTTTATTCAAAAAACGGTGGGAGACCCAAGAAATAGGGATATCGCTACTCTAAAAAAAATCTTAGTATCATTCATGTTCGTAGGGAGTGGCGAACACCCGACCCGAAAATGAGCATGTTGGTGACAGTGAAAATTCCCCGTCGATGGGCGACGCGGGAGCGGTCGCTTCTATCATCGTCGCCATTGCTCAACCTTATAGGTTTCGGCTCGCCCTCTTTCCGAACAACTGGTCGATCAGGCGCGATCGAATTGACAGCGTAATGCTGCTTCGTGCGAGCGCGGATGTTGCAGCCGGAGAGTTCCGTTTACGTAAATGGAAAAGTAACGGAACTTTTCAGCCTGTAACAGAGTTGAACTGTATCGAAACACATGCCCGGCGCGAGCCGGAGGAAATGCCGTCAGGTGAACGCATCCGTAACCATGGCTGCAAGTGCAGCTTTCATTAAGGGTGGCCAATAAACTTTTGTTAGCGGAGGACCCCTAGGTTCCTCGCAAACGACCTGAAGAAGAGGTGACAACATGATCATCCTGACAGCAACCACCCTGGGCCTCACCGCTGGCCTTATGCGCTCAGCCGGCGTCATTGCAATCGTCGCCATGCTGATCGCTGTAACCTTTGCCATCGCCGCGATTGTCTCTGGCGGTGCGGTTTCATTCCTGGCGCTTTTCTACACGATCATCGGTTACAATGCCGGCCTGCTGCTTTACCTCGGCGGCCTCTTTACCACCGATCGCCTGCGGGCTGTACTCGTCCACTCCTGAAAGACGGGACTCAGTCCGACGCCGGCCGATAACGGAAGAACTGGACGCCGCTATCCGTAGCTTTTGGCAGCGGATCGAGATAGCCAGGAATATTGCCCTTGCCAAGTTGTGCATAAAGCCCGTCGGGCTTCAATTTGGCGATTTCGCTTGTCTGCAGATCATCCGGGCAGAAGGCAAGAACAGTAACGCCCGCTCCCTTCAGAAAGGCCTCTGCTTCCTGCGGCTCGGCCAGACCTATATGCATCTCGGTCAGCATGCCGCCTTGGTTGCGATGATAGGGCGCCGATAAAACACGGTTGGCGGTGTAGCGCAGGATCGGCACACCCATTTCCGACGGCGCCGAGACGAGACCCGCAGGCAGGCCGCCAAGCGGCGCGAGCGCCTGCCTGGAGGAACATGATGGTTTATCCGCCACCTCCGTATCCTTCGTCTTGTTCACCTGCATTTCGACAAGCGCACCGCCGACGGCCCATACCGCCGGCACGCTTGCCAGGACCGTCACGATATAGATGAGGGCAGCCGCGGCATTTTCGCTGTCGCCGTTCGACACGCGGCGCACGTCGATGATCAGCAAGGCAAGCGGCAGGATGGATAGCAGATTTGAGAATACGGCTCCCCGGACCTGAACCAGTGCAACCGCCCAGCTGACGCTCAAGAGTGCCAGAAGGACGAGATGGACTTGCACGCGATCGCCCTGCACGGAGCGGAAAATACAGACGGCGATCGCGAGCAGGCCAGGCGCATAGAATGCGCCAAGGGAAAAGGGATCTGTCCTGCCAAGAGCGAGAATGGATTGCGCTTCCGAGACATTGCGCAGCCAGAGTTCGACCAGCATGGGATCGAGGTCGGCAAGCGGATTGCGCAGGCATTCCGGGGCAATAACCATGGCGGAGCCGAAAACAGCGGCGCCGACAGCCGCAATCACGGCAAGACGCAAGCCGCGGCCGAGACGGCTCGCAAAGATCGCGGCGGCGAGCAGCAGACCACCGCCAATGGTTGCCAGGCTGTAGAAGCCGAGCGAAAGATTGTCGCAAGTCACCGCTGAATAGTGCTGTGGCGATACCGTTGCAAAGAAGAGGATGCTGATCGCAACAGCCAGGCTGAGGCCGAAAGCTTTGGTGGCGGCGGCGAACGGCTCGCCTTCCCAGACCCAAAGCAGCGCTACGACAAGGCAATAGATGGCAACGAAGGGCGTGGTTTCCGCGCCGATCGCGATCGCCAGGGCGGCTGACGCGCCAGCAACGACGTAGTTCCAGGCGCGCTGCTTTTCATCGAAGAGCATCGCCACCATGGTTGCGACGAGCGCGAGCTGAGCATTGTGGTGATCGATGGCGCCTGGCGCAAAGCGATTGCCGGTATAGACCGCCATGCCGGCAAAGCAGAAAGACAGGTGCATGCCGGCAAGGCCGCCGACACGCCGTCCGGCAAGACCCATGGCAAGCATGGCAGGAAAAACGAGCGACAGGGGCCAGACCACGAGTGCAGCAGCTTCCGCAGCATCATGGCCGAGCAAGAGGCCGAAGAAGCGGATTAGTGCAGCGATCGGCAAGTCGATCAGCCGCGACCAGTGCATGAGCGTGCCTTCGCCGAGGCCGAGCCGATACTGCATCAGATCGAACCAGCCCTGCCCGTTCAGAAAGTCCCTGACCTCCACGAGGCGCATGCCGTCATCATTGTCGGGGCCGACATAATCGACCGGACCCCCGGCGTATTTCATGACGACGATAATGCCGATCAGAACAAGGCTGTAGATGAGGGCGGATGGCAGGAGACGCGTCAGCAGCTGCCGAATATTGCCGATGATTCCAGTCCTGACTGATGTGGCTTGCGCCTTGGTGATCGGCTGCACTGCGTTCATCATGATAGCCAGGTCGTTGCGTGATAGGCAAACCTTAGCCTTGGCTTATCAAGAAAGTGTAAACCACAGGACGCGACAGCTTTCGCTTCTTATAGGGGCTTGTTAACGCAGCATGGCGTAAATTCGCCGCGGTTTCTTTGTAACGAGTGTAACCCCATGGCGCGATCGCTCAGCGAAAGTCCTGACATTGTCGTTCTGCTTCCCTGCTACAACGAAGCGGCGACGATCGGGGCTGTCGTCAGGGGGTTCCGGGCGGCATTGCCCGATGCGCATATCCATGTCTACGACAATAATTCCACTGACGGCACGGCATTGCATGCCATGCTTGCCGGCGCGCATGTCGTGCGCGAGCGGCGTCAGGGCAAGGGCCATGTGGTGCGGCGCATGTTCGCCGACATTGATGCCGACATCTATATCATCGCCGACGGTGATGGGACCTATGCACCTGAGGATGCCGAAGAGCTGGTGCGGACACTGCTGACGGAAAGGGCCGATATGGTGGTCGGCACGCGGCGCGGCGTGCATGACGATGCCGGCCGGCAGGGACATGCCCTCGGCAACCGCCTGTTCAACATCCTCTATCGCGCAATCTTCGGACCTGACTTTACCGACATCTTCTCCGGCTACCGGGCCTTCTCGCGCCGTTTCGTCAAGAGCTTCCCCGCAGTTTCTGGCGGTTTCGAGATCGAAACGGAGATGTCGGTGCATGCGTCGCGGCTGAAACTGCCTGTCAGTGAACTGGAACTGCATTACGGGCGGCGCCCGGAGGGCTCGCATTCGAAGCTCTCGACCTTCCGCGATGGTGGCAAGATCCTTTGGATGTTTGCGATGCTGATGAAGGAGACGCGGCCCTTCGCCTTCTTCGGCACGATCAGCGCGTTCTTCATGCTGGCAAGTCTCGGCTTCATGGGTCCGGTCCTGGCGGAATATTTTGCGACCGGCCTCGTCAGCCGCATGCCGACCTGGGTGCTTTCGACGGCACTGGCGATGATCTCCATCATGCTGTTTACTGCCGGCGTGATCCTCGATTCCGTTGCGCGGGCGCGGGCTGAGCAGCTGCGTATCCATTATATGAGCCTTGCAGCACCGGTTTCGGTAAAGGATAAAACCTCAGCCATAACACTCGATGGCAAGAAGGCGGATGCCGCATGAAGAAACTCATTCGTTTCGCGATCGCCGGTGGCCTTGGCTTCATCGTCGATGCGGGCGTGCTTGCTGCCCTCCTACACCTGACGCCACTCGGCCCCTTCATTGGCCGGCTGATTGCCATTGCGCTCGCGATGGCGACGACATGGGCCTTCAACCGGACATTCACTTTCGACCGGTCAGGCCGATCGCTGGCAGCAGAAGGCTTCCGCTACGGCTCAGTCGGCGTGACGGCAGCCCTCGTCAATTATGGGCTTTATTCGGCGCTGCTTCTGTCATTACCGGCGCTGCAGCCGCTCGTCGCGATGGTGCTCGCGACCGCAGCGTCGATGTTCTTCAGCTTCTTCGGCTATTCCCGCTTCGTCTTCCGCGGCAAAGCCGAGAAAAACTAGACGGCTTCCCAACCATCCTTCTCGCTGGCGCGGTAGATGGCGTCGATAGCCTTCTGATTGAGCCTGGAATCTTCCAGCGTGACGATTTCTTCCTTTTCGCCTGCGGCAGCACGGGCAAAAGCCTCCGCCTGGCACCTGTACTGGCGGCTATCCTGAAAGCGAATGATCCGGGATTCGCTGTGACCGCGATCGGTCACTTCGATCTCCTCCGGCCCCCAGCGATTGGCGTTGAACGGCGACTTGACCTCGATATAGCCGTCGGTGCCGTGGAAGACCATGATCTGGCGGCCGGCCATCTGGGTGGAGATATAGAAGCTCAATTCGAAATCACCGAAATCGGCCTTGACGCTGGAATAGATATCGGTGCCGAACTCGGCATCGCGCTCGGTGATTGCCTGGACCCAGGACGGCTCCTTGCCGGTGGAAAAGCGGGTACTGATAACAGGATAGACCCCAATATCAGGCAGGCCGCCGCCGCCAAGCTCGGGGATGTTGCGCATGTTGCCGGGGTCGCGGTTGTAATAGGTAAAGGCGCCCTGGACATGACGGAGCTCGCCGATCGCACCCTCCTGCAGCAGCGAGCGAACCTTCCGCCAGACCGGCGAATAGGTGACCATGAAGGCCTCACTGATAATGACCTTGTTGCGGTCGCGCGCGGCGATGAGATCGTCGATCTCGGAGGCTTTCAATGCAATCGGCTTTTCGCAGAGCACATGCTTGCCGGCATTGGCGGCCTTGATCGACCATTCGACATGCTGTGAGGTCGGCAAAGGAATATAGACGGCATCGATCGTGTCCGACGCCAGCATTTCCTCATAGGAGCCGAAGGCATGCGGCACGGAGAAGCGGTCCGCCATCTCCCGGGCACGCGCAAAATCACGGCTGGCAATAGCGGTGATGACGCAGTTTTCCGCGTCCTGAATGGCTGGAACGACATTATCCCGGCCGATCTTGGCCGTTGAAAGTATACCGAAACGCAACATGAAGGGTCCTCCTGCAATCGATCGGGCGCACCTTATTCAGCCCTCTCATGCGGCGCAATGGCGCGACGGGCGATCACGGAAGTTTGGTTTCCTTCGAAGGGAGTCCACGCTAGGTTAGTGATGGACGGCGTTCTGCCGTTTCCTCCGATTTCAATCACTTCAGCATTTTGGGAGAGCGCCATGGAAATGCGCCGGCTTGGAAAAACAGGTCTTTCGGTCTCGCCGATCGTCTTCGGCGGCAATGTGTTCGGCTGGACGGCCGATGAAAAAACATCCTTCGACATTCTGGACGGCTTTTTCGACGCCGGTCTCAACACGATCGATACGGCCGACGTCTATTCCGCCTGGGTGCCGGGCAACAAGGGCGGCGATTCCGAAGAGATCATCGGCAAATGGCTGAAGAAGGGAAAGGTTTCCCGCGACAAGGCGGTCATCGTCACCAAGGTCGGCTCGGACATGGGCCAGGGCAAGACGCTGAAGGCCGGCTATATCCTGAAGGCGGTCGAGGATTCGCTGCGCCGGCTGCAGACCGACTATATCGATCTCTATCTGTCGCACTGGCCGGATACGGACACGCCGCATGAGGAATCGCTCGGCGCCTATGCGAAGCTTCTAGAACAAGGCAAGATCCGCTCCGTCGGCTGCTCGAATTATGATGCGAGCCTGCTGCAGGCCTCCTTCGATGCCGCCGACAATGCCGGCCTGCCGCGCTATCAGGCGGTGCAGCCGGAATACAATCTCTATGAGCGTTCGAGCTTCGAAGGCCCGCTTGCCGATCTCTGTGTGAAGGAAGATATCGGCGTCATCACCTATTTCAGCCTCGCAGCCGGCTTTCTCTCCGGCAAATACCGCAGCAAGGCGAATACGGAGGGCCGCGCTCGCGAAGGCCGCGTTTCGCAATATCTCAACGACAAGGGCATGCGCATCCTTGCCGCACTCGACAAGGTCTCGGCCGAGACGGGCGCCAAGCCGGCGGAAATCTCGCTCGCCTGGCTTCTGCGCAAGAAGGGCGTGACGGCACCGATCGCCAGTGCTACGAGCCTGTCTCAGCTTGAAAGCCTGGTGAAATCGGCAACGCTTACGCTCTCCGACGAGGCGATGGCGCTGCTCGACGAGGCCGGCGCCTGAAACGAGGTGATGGCATGACCGTGACGATCCGCGATGCGAGACCCGAGGATGAGACGCGCTGGCGTGCGCTCTGGGCGGACTATCTCGCTTTCTACGAGGTCACCGTCGATGCCGATATCACCGATTCCACCTGGCGCCGGGTCTTTGATCCGGCGTCGGCAATCTTCATGCGGGTAGCGGAACTCGACGGCGAGGTTGTGGGCTTCACACTCTGCCTGACGCATGAAGGCACCTGGATCCGCGGTAAGGACTGTTATCTCGAAGACCTGTTCGTATCAGAGGATGTGCGCGGAAAGGGTGTCGGCCGGGCGTTGATGGACGACCTCGTGGCCCTCTGCAAGAAGAATGGCTGGTCGCGGCTCTACTGGCATACGAGCGAACAGAACAGGACGGCCCGTGCACTCTACGACACTTATGTCGAGAGTGATGGCCACATCCGCTACCGCATCAATTTCTGAGTTGCGGAAAGCCTTCATACCATTCGGAATGATCGCCCTCCCAATTGGCCATGCCCGGCTTGGTCAGGATGCCGCGCGGACGCACGTAGCTCTGGATCACCCGCTTCGGCCGCTCGTGCCACTGGATATTGAAAGCCCATAGTTTCGGGAAGAAGCAGAGCGAGGCATAGGGCAGGTGGTCGTGGATCCACCAGGCGAGCCTCTGCCAGTCGCTTTCATCATTGTAACGATCGACCATCCAGGGAACGGCAATGCAGACGGCAGCGCCCATGCAGCCGTCGAAATCGCGCATGTCCCATATGTGATGGGCGGCAGTCGTGGCATTGGTCGAGCAGTTGAGATTGTTTTCATTGCCGAAGCGGTTGACCTCGGGCGCCCGGTAGCCGGAGCGGATATGGAGGCGCCCGAAGGTTGCTTCCAGCGGCTCCAGAAGTTCTTCGCAAAGCCGCCTGCCTGTCTCGATGGCGAGATCAGGATTTTCGGGAATATTCGGAATACGGTAGAAATCGGCGATTTCGGAATGAAGGAAATCGCGGAAGAAGAAGTTCTTCGACAGGCGCACCCGCCCGAGATCCTCCAGCCCTTTCATCGATCCCGGTTTCTTCATGTTCCGCCCTCCCCGATCCCTCCTCATATCATTGCCAGGAGGACCAAACCGCGCCACCCGATTTCCACGGGAACAATTAGCATAGTGAATGCTTCTATGCAGTGTCGCCGCAAGGGCGGAAATCTCCCAACAAGGAACGGAACAATGGCCAAGGAAAAGACGCTGGAAGATCTGTTTTACGACACCCTCAAGGACATCTACTTCGCCGAACGCCAGATACTACGCGCCCTGCCGAAAATGGCGCGCGCCGCCCAGTCGCAGGAATTGAAGGCGGGTTTTGAAAAGCATCGCGAAGAGACCGAAGGTCACGTCGAGCGACTGCAGCAGGTCTTCGAAATCATCGGCAAGCGCGCCCAGGGCAAGACCTGCGAAGCAATTCAAGGCATCATTGCCGAGGGCGAGGAAATCATGGAGGAGTTCAAGGGGACGGCAGCTGTCGATGCTGGCCTGATTTCCGCGGCCCAGGCCGTCGAACATTATGAGATCGCCCGCTACGGGACACTGAAAACCTGGGCGCAAACGCTGGGCTTCAAGGACGCTGTTACCCTTCTCGACCAGACACTGCAGGAAGAAGGCAAGACCGACCAGATCCTGACGAAGCTTGCGACATCTGCCGCAAACCAGAAGGCTTCACGCGCAGCTTAGCGCATGCAAGAAGAGCAGCCGTCACGCGCTGCTCTTCTCCCTCTGATCTTGTCTTCGCCCGCCACGCCCCTATCCTTTCCGCTGGGAATATGGGACGAGGTATCGATATGGCCGACAGGCAGGCAATCGAAGCAACGGTTCATCTCTATGTCGAGGGTATGGCCTTCGCCAATGAGGCGGCCTTGAAGAAGGCCTTTCACCCGAAAAGCTCTGTTATCGGGCACTATCAGAACGCAGTGGAATGGCTCTCACGCGACGAATTCATCGCCGCTATTCTCGAAGAAGGGGCCGCGCCGCCCGGCACCCAGCCTTACATGGATATAGACAGCATCGATATATCGGGTGACGCGGCAACCGTGAAAGTGACCGACGATTTTGCCGGCATGCGCTTCACCGACTATCTGTCGCTGCTGAAGATCGATGGTCGCTGGACGATCGTGAGCAAGCTCTACCATCTCCATCTATGAAAAGACCGGCAGCTTACGCCGCCGGTCACGACTTTGTTAGCCGGATCAGCTTCTAAGGACACCACCGGTGAACTTGGCTACGCTGGCCACGATCTTCTGCGTCAGCGCTTCGAAATCCTCGTCGGTAAGCGTGCGCTCGGCCGGCTGGATCTGCACTTCGATTGCAACGGACTTCTTGCCTTCGCCGACCGAAGCGCCTTCGAAAATGTCGAAGACATTGACGCCGGTTATCAGCTTGCGATCAACGCCGGTCGCCGCTTTGATAATGGCGCCGGCCTCCACCGTCTTGTCGACGACAAAGGCGAAGTCGCGCTTGACGGCCTGGAAAGGTGAGAGGTCGAGCGCCGGCTTGGTGCGGGTCGCCTTCTTCTTCGGCTCGGCCATCGCGTCGACATAGACTTCAAAGCCGCAAAGGGCACCGGAGACGTCAAGCTTTTCGAGCGTGGTCGGATGGAACTCGCCGAAGTAACCGAGAATGATCTTCGGACCAATCTTGATCGTGCCGGAACGGCCGGGATGATACCATTCCGGACCGCCCTGCTCGATCTGGATATTGCCCATCGGCAGGCCGCAGGCTTCGATCACGGCGAGCGCATCGGCCTTGGCGTCGAAGACATCGACCGGCTTGCCGCCGCCCTTTGCAGCGTTCGACCACATGCGGCCGGCACCAGCCAGCGATGCGGTGCCACGGCGGATGCCACCGGCCACGCGACGCTGGCCTTCCTGCCTGTCGTTTTCGTACGTGCCTGATACTTCGAAGATCGCTACGTCGCCATAGCCCTTGTCGGCATTGCGCTGGGCTGCCGTCAGCAGACCCGGCAGCAGCGAAGGGCGCATGTCCGACATTTCAGCGGCGATCGGATTGGCAAGCTTGAGGGCTGCCGAACCACCGCCGAAGAGCTTTGCCTGATCTTCCGGAATGAACGACCAGGTGACGGCTTCCAGCATGCCGCGCGAGGCAAGTGCGCGCTTGGCGGCGCGGGTGCGGATTTGCAGCACCGTCAGGATGCGGCCATTGACGGCTGCATGGCTTTCGAGCGGCGCCGGCTTGATATTGTCGACACCATGAATGCGCATGATCTCTTCAACGAGATCGGCCTTGCCATCGACATCGGGGCGCCAGGAGGGAACGGCGACCGAGACGCGCTCGCCCGAACCCGAAACCTTGAAGCCAAGGCGGGTCAGGATCGTATTGCTTTCTTCCGTAGAGATCTCGAGGCCGGTCAGGCGCTTGACCTCCGAATAAGGGAAGTCGACGATCTTCGGTTCGTAGCCCTTGTAGCCGACGATCTCGGACTTGGCCGGCTTGCCGCCGCAGAGTTCGAGAACGAGTTCCGTCGTGCGTTCGAGGCCGGGAACCATATATTCCGGATCGACACCGCGTTCGAAACGGTAGCGGGCATCGGTGATGATGCCGAGCGCGCGGCCGGACTTGGCGATGTTCATCGGATCCCAGAGAGCGGATTCGATCAACACGTCGACGGTGTTCTCGTCACAGCCGGAATGTTCGCCGCCCATGATGCCGCCGATCGATTCGATGCCGTCTTCATCGGCGATGACGACGTTGTTCGGGCCGAGCTTGTATTCGCGCTGATCGAGCGCCAATACCGTCTCGCCTTCCTTGGCGCGGCGGACCGTCAGATTGCCCTTCACCTTGGCGGCGTCGAAGACGTGCATCGGCCGGCCTTGATCAAAGGTCATGTAATTGGTGATATCGACGAGTGCATTGATCGGGCGCAGGCCGATGGCGATGAGCCGCTGCTGCAGCCAGCGCGGGCTCGGGCCGTTCTTGACGCCGCGCACGAGCCTGAGGCCGAAGCCCGGGCAAAGCCTGGCATCGTCGAGGTCGAGCGTCAGCTTGACCGGCGTTTCGCCTTCGACGGCGAACGATGGCGCGGGCCGCGTCTTCAGCGTGCCGAGACCGGAGGCGGCGAGATCGCGGGCGATGCCATAGATCGAGGTGCAATCCGGACGGTTCGGCGTCAGGTTGATCTCGATGACCGGATCGTCGAGATGGGCATAGGCGGCGTAGCTCGTACCGACAGGCGCATCGTCAGGCAGGTCGATGATGCCGTCGTGACTGTCGGAGATCTGCAGTTCCTTTTCCGAGCACATCATGCCGCGGCTTTCCACACCGCGGATGTTGCCGACGGACAGCGTCACGTCGATGCCCGGGACATAGGTGCCGGGGGCGGCAAAGGCGCCGACGAGGCCCGCACGCGCATTCGGCGCGCCGCAAACGACCTGTACCGGAGCGCCCTGGCCGATATCGACCATCAGCACCTTCAGGCGATCGGCCTGCGGATGTTTTTCCGCGGAGACAACCTTGGCAATGACGAAGGGCTTGAAGGCGGCCTTGTCGTCGACATCTTCCACTTCCAGCCCGATCTCGGTCAGGCGGGTGCAGATTTCGTCGAGCGTGGCATCCGTTTCCAGATGATCCTTGAGCCAGGAAAGCGTGAATTTCATTGGTCCAATCCTCCCTTAGACGCTGAGACCGCCGAATAGTGTCGGCATGTCGAGCGGGCGGAAGCCGTAATGGTTCATCCAGCGGACATCGGCATTGAAGAAGTCGCGCAGGTCGGGCATGCCGTATTTCAGCATGGCGATGCGATCGAGGCCCATGCCCCAGGCAAAGCCCTGATATTCATCGGGATCGAGACCGCCGTAACGCAGCACGTTCGGGTGGACCATGCCGCAGCCGAGGATTTCCATCCAGTCCGTGCCTTCGCCGAACTTGACGATGGGACCGGAGCGATCGCACTGGATATCGACCTCGAAGGAGGGCTCGGTGAAGGGGAAGAAGGACGGGCGGAAACGCATCGTCACGCTGTCGACCTCGAAGAAGGTCTTGCAGAACTCTTCGAGCACCCAGCGGATATTGGCGACATTGGCCTTCTTGTCGATCACGAGGCCTTCGACCTGATGGAACATCGGCGAATGCGTGGCATCCGAATCCTGGCGGTAGGTCTTGCCGGGAATGATGATGCGGATCGGCGGCTTCTGCGATTCCATCGTGCGGATCTGCACCGGCGAGGTATGCGTGCGCAGTACCTTGCGCTCGCCCTTCTCGTCCGGATTGAAGAAGAAGGTGTCGTGCATCTCGCGGGCCGGATGTCCCTCAGGGAAATTCAGGGCCGTGAAATTGTAGTAGTCGGTCTCGATATCCGGCCCCTCGGCGATCGAGAAGCCCATGTCGCCGAAGATCGCGGTGATTTCATCGACAATCTGGCTGATTGGATGGATGCGGCCGCGTTCGGCAGGCGAGGAGCGGACCGGCAGGCTGACATCGACCGTTTCGGCCTTGAGGCGAGCGTTGATCGCCGCTTCCTTCAGCACCGATTTGCGGTCGGCAAGGGCGTCGGTCACTTCGTTCTTCAGGGCGTTGATCGCGGCGCCACGGGTCTGTCGCTCTTCCGGAGTCATGGCACCGAGCGTCTTCAGGAGCTCGGAAATCGAGCCCTTCTTGCCAAGCGCGGAAACACGGACGGCTTCGAGCGCAGGCTCATCATTGGCTGCGGCAATTTCGGCAAGCAGAGAGGATTTGAGCTGGTCGATATCTGACATTGTCTTCTTTCCGTCCGGATCAGGCGGCGTTCGAAAGGCGGGCTCGGCAAGGCCGCGCCAGCAGTATAGAGAAAGAAAAACCCGCGCTAGCCCAAACCAGCGCGGGTTTCCCAAAATTCAAAAAAGCGTCAAGCTTGGGAAGCGCTGGTTAACGAACCGCGCCTTCAAACTCGTTAGCCGTGCCGGTGTCCTTGAGGTACTCAAGGGCCTTCTTGGCGGCAGCAACCAGGGCGCCGAATGCTTCCGGCTCGTGGATTGCCATGTCGGAGAGAACCTTGCGGTCGACTTCGATGCCAGCCTTGTTCAGACCGTCGATGAAGCGGCCATAGGTCAGGCCGAATTCGCGGACGGCAGCGTTGATACGCTGGATCCAGAGGGCGCGGAAGTTGCGCTTGTTAACCTTGCGGTCGCGGTATGCGTACTGCTTGGCGCGGTCAACAGCAGCCTTGGCGGTACGGATGGTGTTCTTGCGGCGGCCGTAGAAACCCTTGGCCTGCTTCAGAACCTTCTTGTGCTTGGCGTGGGCGGTGACGCCTCTTTTTACACGTGCCATTTCATGATCTCCTTAAATCTAACGCGTTACCGGAATAGTCTCAGAGACCGTTCGGCAGATAGTTCTTCACGACCTTGCGGCCATCGGGTTCTGCCAGAACCATCGTGCCACGTGCATCGCGAATGAACTTGTTCGTGCGCTTGATCATGCCATGGCGCTTGCCAGCGGCAGCCGCCTTGACCTTGCCGGTAGCGGTGATCTTGAACCGCTTCTTGGCAGAGGACTTCGTCTTCATCTTGGGCATTTTGCTACTCCGTTCTGATAGCTCCTCACCCGCTTCGTTAAAGAAGCCCTTCTGCGAAAGCCCGGTTTACCGGTCTTCGCCAAAGGCGCGGGAGCGTTTGTTGTTGATCTGCGGGTCCAGTGACGAAACCTGCCCGCAAGCATTCGAAACTGCCACGGCATGCCCTGCCGGTCAGTTCGGACGCGCGCTTATAACCGCAGCGTCATGAAAGTGCAACGGGGCGGATGACGAATCTTCCGCCCCCGGAAAACACAAAAGCCGCCCTGTCGGACGGCTTTGAGCGAAAGAGTGCGGCACCGTCACTTCGGCGCCAGCACCATCATCATCTGGCGGCCTTCGAGCTTAGGCTCGGCTTCAACCTTGGCAATCTCGAGCGTGTCGGCCTTGACCTGTTGAAGAAGCTTCATGCCGAGTTCCTGGTGGGCCATTTCACGGCCACGGAACTTCAGCGTCACCTTTACCTTGTCGCCTTCGTCGAAGAAGCGACCCATTGCCTTCATCTTCACCTCATAATCATGGGTGTCGATGTTCGGACGCATCTTGATTTCTTTGACTTCGACAATCTTCTGCTTCTTGCGCGCCTCGGCGGCCTTCTTCTGGTTGGCATATTTCAGCTTGCCCAGATCGAGGATCTTGCACACAGGCGGTTCGGCATTGGGGGAAATTTCGACGAGGTCGAGGCCGGCTTCTTCCGCCATTTTCAAGGCCTGGTCTGTGGGCACGATGCCCATATTCTGTCCGTCAGCAGCAATCAGCTGAACTTTCGGAATGCGGATCTCCCGGTTCGAGCGCGGTCCATCCTTTACGGGCGCGTCGGTTTTAAAGGGTCTGCGAATGGTCGTATTCTCCTCGCGTTGTTCGGAACGTTGCAGCTTCGTGTCCCAGTTCGAAAAGGGGGCACAAACGGGTCACGCCATCACTGCAACGGATTCAATAACACCCTATAGCGGAAAAATCACCTGCTGTCAGCCTGTCAAGAATCTGTTTTATAGACCGAAACAACAGGAGTTCCGCCCGATGTCCGTTCTTCAGCCTCAGTTCCTCACCGTCGGCGCAGGCGAGGCCGCGCGGCAGATCGCCATGCTGGTGCGACCGGCACGAGCGGACCGCGATCTTCCAGCTCTCGTTTGGCTATCCGGCTACCGATCTGACATGAGCGGCAGCAAGGCCGTCGAAATCGACAGGCTGGCGGAAGAACTAGGGACCGCCTGTATCCGTCTCGACTATTCCGGCCACGGACTTTCCAGCGGCGCCTTCACCGACGGCACGATTTCGCGCTGGCTGGAGGAGGCGCTCGCGGTGATCCGCGACGCCGCCCCCAAACGGATGATCCTCATCGGTTCTTCGATGGGCGGCTGGATCGCGCTCAGGGTGGCGCAGGAGCTTGCAAAGGCTGGTGGACCCAAGCTTGAAGGCATGGCGCTGATTGCGCCGGCACCGGACTTCACCTCCGATCTCATCGAACCAAACCTCAAGAAGAAGGAGCGCGCCTCGCTGGAAGAGCGCGGCTATTTCGAGGAACGCTCGCAATATAGCCCCGAGCCCAACATCTATACCCGCGCGCTGATCGAAGATGGCCGCCAGAACCGGGTGCTGACCGGTATTATCGAAACGGGCTGCCCGATCCATATCCTGCAGGGCATGAAAGATGCCGACGTGCCCTATCTGCATGCGATGAAGCTCGTGGAACATCTTCCTGCCGACGACGTGGTACTGACCTTCATTCGCGATGGCGACCATCGGCTGTCGCGCCCACAGGATATCGAGCGGCTGCGCGGCGCAGTCAAAGGCCTCATCCGATAGACTGAGACCAGTTGTTCGCCAAAGAATATGCAACCACCCTAATAGAGGGCCTTGGTTGAGTAACTCACGCCCGACTATCCCTAAGGTTATGTCGCATTTTAACCATGTCTACGAGTTGCAACGCCCTCCCAAGAAGTAACGATTGACTCCTTTCGGCCCTCTCCGTTAACTGTTTGTTAATAAATGAAGGGCGATGCAGGGAAGTAGGGCGTGCGGATCAAGGGTTTCCTCGTGGCCATGATGGCCGTGTTTGCAATGGCGCCGGCCGCTATTCCGGCTCCGAGCAAAAATGTCTCGATGGTGACCGGCAATGCGACATCGCAGCCGGTTGGTCATTACGATTTCTGTCAGACGCACCGCAGCGAATGCGGTGCCAACCGCAATAGCGGTCCGGTTGCCATGACCGGCGCCAAGTGGGCCACGGTCCGTTCGGTCAACGCGACCGTCAACCGCACGATCACGCCGATGACCGACAAGGAAATCTACGGCAAGGACGAGGTTTGGGCCTATCCGACCACGGCTGGCGACTGCGAGGATTTCGCGCTTCTGAAGCGTCGTATCCTCATCCAGCGCGGCTTCTCGCCCGCGGACCTGCTGATGACCGTCGTTCGCAAGCCTGATGGCGAAGGCCACGCCGTGCTGACGCTGCGCACTGCCGAAGGCGATTTCGTGCTCGACAATCTGGCTTCCGACGTCAAGCCCTGGTTTGCGACGCCCTATAGCTTCATCAAGCGCCAGTCGAGCTTCAACGCCGGCCGCTGGGTTACCATCGAGAACGGCCGCGACGTTCTGGTTGGCGCTCTCAAGTAAAAGGTTTCGTGGGGGGACTGTGAAAAAGCCGGCGACAGCCGGCTTTTTCATTTTCGGTGCTTGGAATTTTCAGCAGCGACGACCGGGACTTTCCCTTCGGAGTGAGGCGGCGGTGCCGCAATCGATTCATTGGGCCTGTTGCTCGGGCTTTGCCCGACCGATTTTTTCATGTCGAGTGTTAGGCTGCCCGTGCCCGGCCCTTCGCTTTGGCTCAGGGCGTTCGTCGCCGCAATCGATTCACTGGATCGATTGCTCGGCTGCGCCGAGAGCTCCTCACCCATTCCCAATCAGAATACCGGCTGCGAGGACGAGGCTGCCGCCGACGACGACCTGGAAGGCCGCGCGCAGGAACGGCGTCTCCATGTATTTGTTCTGGATGAAGGCAATCGCCCAGAGTTCGAAGAAGACGATGACGGCGGCGGTGATCGTCGCGGTCCAGAATTGCGGGATAAGATAGGGCAGCGCGTGGCCGAGGCCGCCAAGCGCCGTCATGATGCCGCAGGCAAGGCCACGCTTGATCGGCGAGCCGCGGCCGGAGATCTTGCCGTCGTCGTGAGCGGCCTCCGTGAAGCCCATCGAAATGCCGGCGCCGACCGAGGCCGAGAGACCGACGAGGAAGGTTTGCCAGGTATCCTGTGTGGCAAAAGCGGCGGCGAAGATCGGCGCCAGCGTGGAAACCGAGCCGTCCATCAGACCGGCGAGGCCCGGTTGCACATAGGTCAGTACGAACTGTCGGCGTGCCGTCTCGTCCTCTTCCTTCTTCACATCCTCGGGCGTGTGCTTGTCGCCGAGCATGCGGGCAATATCCTCGTGGCCTTGCTCGGCAAGTGCGAGATCACCGAGAAGCTGGCGAGTAGAGGCGTCAGAGGTCTGCTTGATCGCCTCGACGTAGAAGCGATAGGCCTGCTCCTCCATCGCTTCGGCTTCCTGCCTGATCGCATCGAGGGAAAGATTGGCGCGCAGCCAGTCGGGCTTGCGCTCGTAGAAGCCCTCGACATGCTCGCGGCGGATGAGGGGAATACGCTCGCCAAAGCGCTGGCGGTGCATTTCGATCAGGGACCGGCGATGCGTGTCCTCGACCTCGGCCATATCCTCGAACACCTTGGCGGATGCCGGAAACTCCTTTCGCAGGTGCTCAGCATAGGCGAGATAGATCCGCGCATCATCTTCTTCCGAGGCGATGGCAAGCGCCAGAATTTCCTGCTCGGAAAGGGATCGGAAGGAACGTTTCGGTGATCTGAAAAAACGCGCCAGCATGTGTATTCTCCAATAATTTAGAATTATTCTAAATTTAAAGAGGCGGGTGGCATGGGTCAAGATCGAAACCCCGCCAGATCGACAGATTGCCACGGTCCCCTCACCGCGGTTTTGCGAGAACGCGCGCGAACCTATATGAGAGCTGCCAGCTGGAAGTAGCGCCGGGGCTTGAGATGAATAACGAGATACAAGGGCGGGCTGCGCATATTGCCGCGATCCGCGAAAAGGCCGAGGCCGAAATGGCAGCGATCGGCATCGATGACGCCTTCATTTCGAGGCTTGTTGAAACCTTCTATGGGCGAGTGCTGCAGCATGCCGAGCTCGGCCCGGTCTTCGACGCCCGGCTTTCCGGCCGCTGGCCGGAACATATGGCCAAAATGAAAAGCTTCTGGTCGTCCGTCGCCTTCCGCAGCGGCGCCTATGGCGGCAAGCCGGTTCAAGCGCATCTCGGCGTCGCGAACATGACGCCTGAGCTTTTCCCGAAATGGCTTTCGCTGTTTTCGCAAACGCTTGACGATGTGGCGCCCACGCCGGAAGCCAAGGTCTGGTTCATGGCCACAGCGGAACGGATCGCAAAGAGCCTGACGCTGTCTCTCTTCTACAATCCGGCACTCGACGATCCCACGAAGAAGACGGTCTGACGTCTCATTGCCTCGCCGAAAAGGTGGCGCCGGCGCTTGCGGCGACGACCAGGGCCGTTCCCGCCATCTGCAGAAAGGTCATGGGCTGCGCCAGTATGATAAAGCCGGCGAATGCTGCAATGGCAGGCTCCAGGCTCATAAGGATGCCGAAGGAAGCCGTCGGCATCCGCCGCAGCGCAATCAGTTCCAGCGTATAGGGCAGCAACGGCACCAGAATGGCAAGGCCCGCCATTTCGATCAGGCCGTAACCATCAAGCTTCGGTACGGCGCCGGCAAAGCCGAAGGGCGTTGCGACCACGGCGGCAACCATGAGCGACATGGAAAGTCCTTCAAGACCCTTGAAGCTTGCACCGATCTTCTTCGTGAGCACGATATAGATCGCCCAGCCGGTTCCCGCGCCAAATGCAAAGAGAACACCGAGAGGATCTCCGACCCAGCCTTCTCCGTCATGGGCGAGGGCGAGAACGCCGAAAGCGGCAATGAGCGGCCAGATGAGGCGCCGGCTCAATCCGTAGCCGATGGTCGCGACGGAAAGCGGTCCGAGAAAATCGATCGCGACGGCGAGGCCGAGCGGAATGCGCTCGATCGACGAGAAAAAACTCATCGTCATCAGCGCCGTCGTCGTGCCGAGAACCAGGGCATTTGTCCATTGCGCGCGGCTGTAGCTGAAAATGCGCGGGCGCACGGCGATTGCCAGGATGATGGCGGCAAAAGCCAGGCGCAACCATGTGGCGCCGACTGGCCCATAGGTGGCGATGGCGGAGGAGGACAATGCCGCACCGAACTGGATGGAAGACATCGACATGAGGCACATCAGGCCGCCGGCAGCCACGCCGCCGAATGCAGTCGATGCTTCAGCAGTCAGCGCATTCGCTCCTGCATTCGTTCTGTCTTCCATAGATGCCTCCGATTGTGCGCTCTTCATACGAAGCCGATCCGCAGGCGACAAATTCAAACTTCTGATCGTGCCAGCAAAAGCCTTGATGGCATCAGAGGCGGCCAGCGAAGATGATCTCCTCAGCATCTTCGAAGGTCATCTCGAAGACCTTTCTGCCGATTTCGAAGCCGAAACCGTTGCGGGCGAAGGCGGAAAGCTCCTTCGCCTTGCGTTTCTCATCCAGCTCGACACGGCGAAAGGGGCCAAAGGCGCGTTTGCGGGCGAATATCGCTGCGGCGTAGAGATCGTCGGCTTCCTCGAGCGCAACCTCCACCTTATCGTTGGAGACACCTTTGACCGCAAGCTTCTGGGCGATCGCGCGCTTCGACTTGCCGCTGCGCACGGCCAATCGCGTGGCAATCTCGGCATAGGCGCCATCGTCGATCGCCTTGTTGTCATAGGCGAATTTGACGGCAAAATCAGCAACGGCCTTGAGTTGGGCTGCGCTGATGTCCTCGAACTTTTCTTTCGCCTTGCGGGTGATGGCGTCAAAGAGCTGCTTTTCGGTCATCATGCGCCGCTCGAGGCGATAGATGGTCGAGTTGCGCGCCCAGCTCAGCATGCGGGGCGTCGGAATATCGGATGGAGTGCTTTCGTCAGTCATCGGCAGCAGATCAGGCTTCCAGACCCTTGAGCACATTGGCGACATTGAGGCCGATCTCCGGCACACCGTAGCCGCCCTCCATGCAGGCGACGACCGGCAAGCCGGCGGCGGAGATCAACTCGCCCATGCGAATGAAGTCCTCCGACTTCAGCTTGAAGAAGGAGATCGGATCGCGCTCGAACGTATCGACGCCAAGAGCGACAACGACGGCTTCGGCACCGAAAGCCTTGATGCGGGAGAGCGCATCGGCAAGAGCTGATGACCAGACATCGAATGTGGTGCCATAAGCCAGCGGGTAGTTGCGATTGGCGCCTTCGCCCTGCCCTTCGCCGTCCTCGTCGGCATGGCCAAGAAAATAGGGAAAGGCGTGGATTGGATCGCCGTGCAGCGAGGCGGTGAAGACATCGCCGCGGCGATAGAAGAGATCCTGCGTGCCGTTGCCATGATGGAAATCGACGTCGAGCACGGCGACCCTCTTCGCGCCGTGATCGAGCAGCCGCTGGGCCGCCACACCGGAATTGTTGATGAAACAATAGCCACCGAAGAGATCCATGCCGGCATGGTGGCCGGGCGGGCGGCAGAGCGCGAAGGCGAAGCGGTTGCCGGCGTTCAGCCAATCCGCGCCCGTCATCGCACAGCGCATCGAGGCAACGGCTGCCTCGTAGGATCCTTTGGTGATGGACGTATCGGCAGCATTGGCATAATGGCCGATCGCGCCGACGATGTTTTCCGGTATGCGCTGGCTGCTGCGGCGGATGGGGAAGGAATTGGCGATCGCCTCGCCCTTGTATCCAGCCGCCACCCAGCGATCCCACACCGTCGCCAGGAACTCCAGATAGGCGGGATCGTGCACCTTGCGCGCAGTTTCCAGGCCATGCGCCTGAGGCGCAGCAACATCTGTAAAACCTGCATCCTTCACCGCGGCAAGGATCCATTCTGCCCGGAACGGCGCCTCGAAGGGCGTCACAAGCTGGCCATCATGCAGTTCTGTCTTCGCATCACGCAGCTTGTGGTCTTCGGAATAGATGACGCGCACGAGTGTCCTCCGCAAATCAGCTTGTCACAATCAAGCCTTACACAGGCCCGCCCAAAGAAAAAAGCACCGAACACGGCTTGATCACCGCAACAGGCGACGCCACGTTCTAGCCGATTTCAGAACACGTTCCTTTTCCTCAAGAGTTTAAGCCCATGAAAATCCTGATGGTCGATGTCGATGGCGTGCTGGTCCACGGACGGCCGACAGACGGCCTGCCGCTCTTTACCTATCTCGAGCGCGACCTCGGCCTGCCTGCGCCGTTGCTTCAACAGGAATTCTTCAAGCCTTACTGGGTCGGAATCGTCACAGGCCAGGAGCCGATCGAACCCCGTCTGACGGAAGTACTTGGCCGGATTGCACCGCATCTTAACGCTCAGATCCTGCTCGACTACTGGTTCGAAAACGACTCCCGCCTTGACCGGCAATTGCTCGACGATCTCGCCCGCCTGAAAGACAAGGGCACGCTTCTTTACCTTGCCACCAACCAGGAGCACCAGCGCGCCGCCTACCTGCGCGACGTGCTAGGGCTCGGCGCGCTTTTCGACGGCATGTTCTACTCGGCCGCACTCGGCGCTCGAAAGCCTTTCAGCGATTTCTTCCGGCTTGCGACGCAGGAAGTCGGCGCCGCCCCTGATGACATCGGCTTCATTGACGATGTCGAGGAGAATATTGCGGCCGCCAAAGAGTTTGGCTGGAAGGCCCTGCATTGGACGCCGGCCTCAAGACTGGCTGACGCGATAGACGCCTTTGCGCACGGCCATCAGGCCACGCGCTTGTAAAAGAAGGTTGTGGCGCACAGGCCACCTTCAGGCCAGAGCGCATAATCGGGAATGACACCGACACGCTCCCAGCCGAGACGCGGGTAGATGGCTTCAGCATCGCTGCCGGTTGCCGTGTCGAGGACGAGAATCGTCTTGCCGCGATGGGCCGCTTCGCGTTCGGCCATGTCCATCAGCAGACGCGCCAGGCCATGGCCGCGAGCGGAGCGGTGAACAAGCAGCTTTTTCAGATCGCCGCGATGCGGCTGGTTCGGCATCTGGGCAGCGCCGACCTGCACCGTGCCGACGATTTTGCCATCAACTTCAGCGCCGAAGAGCAGGGTGGCGCCATCGGCCACGGCTTCGGCGACACTACGCCAGTAGGGTTCGGCATCCCTAGGTGTATAGGGCTGCATGAAGCCGACCGAGGCGCCGCCATTGACGCAATCGGCAAGCACCTCGCAGAGGTCGGGAATAGCCGCGTGTGCCTCGGCGGCAGAGAGAAGACGGATAGTCGGCATGATGGTCCCCTGATAAGTGAGCGCGTGATTTAGTGATCGTCGCGGGCCAGCACGACGCAGTAGCGTGCCGGCGCATGACCCGGATTGTGAAAGACATGGCCGTCACCGACCGGCATGAAGAGACAGTCGCCGGGCTTGAGACGATGAACGATCTCGCCGACGGTCATTTCCAGCTCGCCGTCGAAGAGCCAGACATGCTGGGTCATGCCGCGGCTGGCGGCATGCGGCGGGAAGCTGATGCGCGCACCGGCCGGAAATTCGACATCAACGATATCGACATCCGAGGATGTACCCGGCGGCGAGACGGCGCGGCGCATATAGCCGGTTTCGGGATCGCGCCAGACCTGTTGGTCCTGACGACGCGATAGCGGCGACGCTTCCTGCCCTTCATCGGCAAAGAACTCTGAAAGCGACAGGCCAAGCGCGGCACAGACCCTCGCCAACAGCGAAGCCGTGGGGCTCGCTTCCGCACGCTCGATGCGGGAGATCATCGCGCGGCTCACGCCGGAAGCAGTAGCGAGATCATCCAGTGTCAGCCCTTTTTCCGTCCGCAGCGTGCGAATGCGAAGGCCGATTGCCTGCTCGAGTTCCTGTTCCATTTTTCAATCCATGATTCTACTATAAGAGAAATACAGGACCCAATAATGGAATCAAGTCCTCGCAAGCAGCCTTGCTTTCACCACGGCGGCGTCGATATATGGCAGCGGCATTCAAGAGCGGAGAGCAAGATGGACGGTATTGCGCAAGGCACTGAGACGGCGGAAAGCTTCACGACGGCCGCCTGGGACCGGATCAAGCCGATCATGGCCGAGATCGAGCGATTGCCGCTGCTGGAGCGGCTTTCGGATGGCACGCTGCCGCCGGAGGTTTTCCGCCATTACATCCTGCAGGACGCGATCTACCTGAAGCATTATGCCCGCTGCCTTGCGATCGTCGCCGCCAAAGCGCCCGATAATGCGCAGGTGCTGCGCTTTCTTGGGTCGGCGCAGAAGGCGATCACCGTGGAGCAGGGCCTGCATGCCGGTTTCCTGACGCAGTTCGGCATTTCCAGCGCCGATGTGACGGCGGCCGAGCCCTCGCCCTCGTGCTTTGCCTATACGAATTTCCTGCTGGCGACGGCCTATCACAGCTCCTACGCGGTGGCGCTTTCGGCCATCCTGCCCTGCTTCTGGATCTACTGGCATGTCGGCGAAGGCATCAAGAGCCGGCCGGCGATCGAGGGCAATGTCTTCCAGGCCTGGATCAACACCTATGGCGATCCGCAATTTGCAGCCGGTGCGCGTGAAGTGATTGCCTTGACGGATATCGCCGCGCGGGCTGCTTCGCCGACAGAGCGCCAGCAGATGATGGACGCCTTCGTGCGCGCCTCCCAATATGAATGGATGTTCTGGGATTCGGCCTGGCGGCTGGAGACCTGGCCGGTCTGAGCCGCACGTCACAGTCTGCAAAATAGGGTAAACCCCGGTATAATTACCGCTTTGCGGGCGATCTGCGCGCTGCTATATGGCGCGCATGAGCACCAATTCGACGACTCCGCTATCCCATATCCGCAACTTTTCGATCGTGGCCCATATCGACCACGGCAAATCGACGCTTGCTGACCGCCTGATCCAGACGACCGGCGGCCTTGCCGAGCGCGAAATGTCCGAGCAGGTGCTCGACAATATGGATATCGAGCGCGAGCGCGGCATCACCATCAAGGCCCAGACCGTGCGCCTGCACTACAAGGCGAATAACGGCGAAACCTATGTGCTGAACCTCATCGATACGCCCGGCCACGTCGACTTCGCCTATGAAGTCTCGCGTTCGCTCTCGGCCTGCGAAGGTTCGCTGCTCGTCGTTGACGCGTCGCAGGGCGTGGAAGCCCAGACGCTCGCCAACGTCTATCAGGCGATCGACAACAATCACGAGATCGTCACCGTTCTCAACAAGATCGATCTGCCGGCGGCCGAACCCGACCGCATCAAGGAGCAGATCGAGGAAGTGATCGGCATCGACGCCTCCGAGGCCGTGCTGATCTCGGCCAAGACCGGTCTCGGCATTCCCGACGTGCTGGAAGCGATCGTCCACAAGCTGCCGGCGCCGAAGAGCCCGGGCGGCGAGAAAGCACCGTTGAAGGCGCTGCTCGTCGATAGCTGGTACGACACCTATCTCGGCGTCATGGTTCTGGTCCGCGTCATCGACGGCGTGCTCTCCAAGGGTCAGACTGTCCGCATGATGGGCACTGATGCCAAGTATCAGGTGGAGCGCGTCGGCGTGCTGACGCCGAAGATGGTCAATGTGGACAGCCTCGGCCCCGGCGAGATCGGCTTCATCACCGCCTCGATCAAGGAAGTGGCCGATACGCGTGTCGGCGATACGATCACCGAAGACAAGCGTCCGACCGCCGAGGCCCTGCCCGGCTTCAAGCCGGCACAGCCGGTCGTCTTCTGCGGCCTGTTCCCGGTCGATGCCGCCGATTTCGAAGATCTGCGCGCCGCGATGGGCAAACTTCGCCTCAACGACGCATCCTTCTCCTTTGAAATGGAAAGCTCGGCCGCTCTCGGCTTCGGCTTCCGCTGCGGCTTCCTCGGCCTGCTGCATCTCGAAATCATCCAGGAACGTCTCGAACGCGAGTTCGATCTCGACCTGATCGCGACCGCACCATCAGTCGTCTATCAGCTGACGATGACCGACGGCAGCGAGCGTGAACTGCACAATCCGGCCGACATGCCCGATGTCGTCAAGATCGCCGAAATCCGGGAGCCGTGGATCAAGGCAACGATTATGACACCGGACGATTATCTCGGCGGGATCCTGAAGCTTTGCCAGGATCGTCGTGGCATCCAGACCGAGCTGACCTATGTCGGCACGCGCGCGATGGTGACCTATGATCTGCCGCTCAACGAAGTCGTCTTCGACTTCTATGATCGCCTCAAGTCGATCTCGAAGGGCTATGCGTCCTTTGACTATCACCTCGAAGGCTACCGCGAAGGCAATCTCGTGAAGATGTCGATCCTCGTCAACGGCGAGCCGGTCGACGCGCTTTCGATGCTGGTACATCGCGCAGCCGCCGAAAAGCGCGGTCGCGACATGTGCGAGCGGCTGAAGGAGCTGATCCCGAAGCACATGTTCAAGATCCCGATCCAGGCGGCGATCGGCAGCAACGTCATTGCCCGCGAAACCATCTCGGCGCTGCGCAAGGACGTGACGGCCAAATGCTACGGCGGCGACGCCACCCGCAAGCGCAAACTTCTGGAAAAGCAGAAGGAAGGCAAGAAGCGCATGCGCCAGTTCGGCAAGGTGGAAATCCCGCAGGAAGCGTTTATCGCGGCGCTCAAGATGGGTGACGAGTAAACACCTCAGCTTTTTGACGGACGCGCATAATCGGGCACGCGAAACCGGCGGCGATAGCTGCCGGGCGTCAGGCCCGTCATGCGCTTGAAGAGCCTGCGGAAAAAAGCCGGCTCTTCATAGCCGACCTGCCAGCTGATCTCATCGACCGGCGCATCCGTGCGCTCCAGCCGGCGCTTTGCATCCTCCACTCTCACCCGCTGAACATAGGCGATCGGGCTGACACCGGTTGCCTGGGTGAAGCGGCGCTTGAAGGTGCGCTCCGTCAGGCCAGCGTGACGGAACATTTCCTCGATGGGATTGGCGACCGAAAAATGGCCGGAAAGCCATTCCTGCGCCGTCTGGATCGCTGTATCGCCATGATCCCTGCGGCCCTCGAAAACGATATAAGGCGCCAGCCCATCCTGATGCCATTGCAACGCGAAGAAACGGGCAATAGCCTGCGCGGCTGAAGCACCCGCATGGCGGGCGATCAGGTACAGGACGAGATCATGCCAGGTCATGGAGGCACCGGAGCTGATCAGCTCTTCTCGCCTGCCACAAACGACGAGCACACGCTCGGGATGGACGGGCACCTGCGGAAAGCTTGTCCGGAAAGCCTCGGCATAGCCGAAATGCACTGTCGCATCCATGCCGTCGAATAGCCCGGTCTCTGCCAGCAGAAAGAGCCCCGAACAGGCCGAGCAGATCAGCGCGCCACGCGAATGCATGGCGCCAACCCATTCGACAAGTTCCGGATAACGCCCCTTCTGCCATCCACGCGATGGCAGCAGAACGGAGGGCACGATGACGATATCCGTGTGGTCGAGAGACGAGATGCTGCGCTGGACGGTAATCGGCAGACGGCTTGCAAGTTCCAGCGGCTCGGCGGATGTACCGACAATTTCCACCTTGAAGGGCGCTCGGCCGCCGAGGACATCGCTGGCTGCCGGCAGAACCGCAAAGGCATTCATGACATCGAAAATGCCGCTCAGGGTCGATACCACAGCCTCGGGAATGGCCACGAGGCTGACATGAAGCGGCCTGGAAACGACTTGATCGGCGCCGGATTGCATCTCATCCCCCCGGAAGAAACAGGTCCGCTATTTGCTTCTTTTGCCTACACCGGCATGATGATTGGCGCAAATGGCCCGCTTATGGCCCATGCCGCTCTGCCGTAATAGCCCGTCTGCTGTCATTCCATTTCCATTCCTAACATTTCGACAGGAGAAGGAAATGGACCAGATAAGAAGCAACACGATCGATGCGGCCAAGCTCGACCTCATAGTCTCACGAGCAATCGGCGATCTCTCGGCCGGCTATGGCGGCGTGATGGTGAGCATCGGCCACCGGCTCGGCCTTTACAAGGCAATGGCGAAGGTGGGGCGGATCAGTTCGCACCAGCTTGCGGCAATCACGGGCTGCGCCGAGCGGTATATCCGCGAATGGCTGGGCTCACAGGTGGCAGGGGGCTATGTGATCTATGATGCGGCAAGCCACAGCTACGAACTGCCGCCTGAACATGCGCTGGTGCTGGCGCAGGACGACAGCCCGGTTTTCATGGCTGCGGCCTGGGCAATCCCCGCCTCGATGTGGGCTGACGAGGACAAGGCCCTGGATGCATTTCGCACCGGCGCCGGCATTCCCTGGGGCGATCACGATGGCAGGCTCTATTGCGGCGTGGCATCGCTCTACCGCAACGCCTACAAGGCAAGCCTTGTTGCAGAATGGCTGCCGGCGCTCGATGGCGTCATCGAGAAACTGAAGGCTGGCGCACTGGTGGCCGATGTCGGCTGCGGTCATGGTCATTCGACAGCGCTGATGGCCCAAGCCTTTCCGTCGTCGCGATTCCATGGCTTCGATTCGCATCCGGAATCGCTCGATGAGGCCCGGCAGGTTGTTGCTGCGGCGGGAGGAACAGAGAGGGTCACATTCGAAACCGCGAGAGCGGACGCCTATTCTGGTTCAGGCTACGACCTTATTTGCTTCTTCGACTGCCTGCATGACATGGGCGACCCGCTCGCTGTCGCAAGACACGCAGCCAGAACCATCGCCCATGAGGGAACGGTAATGCTGGTCGAGCCCTATGCGAAGGATGGTGTGGAAGACAGTATCTCGCCGGTCGCGCGCATGTATTATGCCGCCTCGACGACGATCTGCTGCGCTCATGCGATCTCTGATGGCGGCCATATCGTGCTTGGCGCACAAGCCGGTGAGAAACGGCTGGCCGAGATCTTCCGGAAGGCCGGTTTCACGCGGTTCCGTCGGGCGATGGCAACCCCGTTCAACCTCGTACTCGAGGCGCGACTCTGATCCTTGCGGTCGAAGCCGAATGCCGCAGGGCTGATATCGTCAGTTCTGCGGCATCTTCTGTGCGGAGTGAAATTCCTACAGCCCCGCTACCCAGCGGTGCCATTCTTCTTCGCTTCCGCGGAAGGCATTGAGGTCGATTCGGCCTTCGACGCCATGAGAGAGGCCAGAGCCGGAATATTGCCAGAAGAGCCATTTGCGGTTCGGATAGACCTTCGAAGGATGTTCGGCGACCGCGCGTAGCCAGAAGTGATAGTTCTGGAAGGCGCCTTCGAGATTATCCGCGTAGAAATCCGGGGCCGTATAGATGATAGGTCGCTTGCCGTAGTGCTGCTCGATCTTCTCCATGAAGACCTGCATTTTTTCCAGCACGCGGGCGCGGGAGAGCTTCACTTTGCAGCTCGATTCGCCGTTCCATTCGACATCGATGACCGGCGGCAGGGCGTCCGGATCGCGCGGCACGTTGCGGATGAACCAGTCGGCCTGCTCACCGGCCGTGCGGCACCAGTAGAAGAAATGATAGGCGCCGCGCTTGATGCCGGCCTCTTTGGCGCGCCACCAGTTTGTCTTGAACATCGGATCCAGATGATCGCCGCCATCCGTTGCCTTGATGAAGGCGAAGTTAGCGCCGCGGGTCCGGAGCGTTTCCCAGTCGATGTCGCCCTGCCAGCGCGAGACGTCTACGCCGTGGACGGCCAGTTTGCGCGGAGAGACCTTGCCGAAGTTGATCGGCTTGGCATCGCGGAAACCATAACCATAGACGCGCGAGCGGCCACGGGTCGGCGGTTCTATGGCAGGTGCCGCCGCCATGGCGAATTCGACGGGGCGTTCACTCGGAATCGGCATACCCGGCTGCGATGTGGCTGAAGACGTCACTGCCGAGAAGGCGCGGGACTCCGGCAGGGGCGCTTCCCAGGCGAGGCTTGCCTGCGGAGTGGCATCGGCTGCAGCAACTGTAGCCTGGGGCACAGGTGCCGGCGGCGGCGTGACAGAAGCCGTGATTTCCTTCGAAGGCTTCGGAGCAACACCAGCCGAAAGATTTTCCGGACCGGAAGCCGAAGAGCAGCCTGCCAGAGCAAGGCAGGCGACGAGGATCGCTGGGATAGCCGTGGAACGCATGGGCACCGTGACGCAAAACAAGAACCAGGGTGCCTCACCAGATCCGTGAAAACACCAATCCGGAATAGCTAATGGAAAATTATCAAAAAAGACTGAATCCGAACTTTCCGTCCGCAGATTCGGTGCCAGGCGCATTGCAACGTCTTTTGCGAGCTTCTAGATCCCTCGGATTAAAGGAGATTCCCATGACCGAGAAAGCCCGTGTGACGATCCTCTACTGCACGCAGTGCAACTGGCTGCTGCGCGCCGCCTGGATGGCGCAGGAACTGCTGCAGACCTTTACCGACAGCCTCGGCGAAGTGGCGCTCATTCCCGGCACCGGCGGCAATTTCGAGATCCGTGTCAATGGCGACCTGATCTGGGAGCGCAAGCGCGACGGCGGCTTTCCCGGACCGAAGGAACTCAAGCAGCGGGTGCGCGACATCATCGAGCCTGACCGCGATCTCGGCCATACCGACCGCGCATCGCTGGAGAGCTGACGTTCAATTATAAGGCGAATTGCAGGTCTTGTAGATGCCTTCATAGGTCAGGAAGCGATCGGTGCGCGGATTGTAGGATCGATATTCGTTCCGGCACCATTGCTGATGGCGGACCTGATTATCCGCCGAAGGCTGCACGCGCGGTGCCGGCGGCGGACCGTAGGTCAGCCGTGGCGGCAATTGCCCGGGCGGCTGATAATAATTCGGCCCGGCTGCATTCGGTGGGAGATAGTTCGGCTGGACGTAGGCAGGGCGATGCCACTGCTGCGGACCGAAGCCGAAGCAGCCGCGATAGTCGCAGATCGTCGACTGCGTATTGAGAGGCCCAAGCGACGGCGAGGCGGCATTGGCTCCCATCAATGGCAATACGGCAAACAGACCAGCAAGAAGGATAGAGCGAAGGTCGAACATGGCGCGTTCCTTTCCAATACCCATTATATAGGGTTGAGAAATGAGCCATGCCATCCACTGATCCGTTGGGTTCGACCACAGCTTCGTGAAGCTTTTTCACAGACTGTCAGGAAAACTTCAAAAACCCTGTTGACAGTAACGAGCCGCCCCCGTACATGGCTCTCCGTCGCCCAGATGGCGGAATTGGTAGACGCGCCAGCTTCAGGTGCTGGTACCCGAAAGGGTGTGGAGGTTCGAGTCCTCTTCTGGGCACCATTCCCATTGATCCTCAATGAGATCAAACAGATACGGGGTCTCCCTGTTATCTGTGCCCACCGTTGTGGTGGTCGTTCTCTGCGTCTTTATTCACCGATAATAATTGATCTCGAGCAATGCTTCGCACTGCCATATAAATGCCGATATGCCGCACTTTGATAGAACTATGCGCATCCAAGTTTACATCATCGCGTTTCTCCTCAGCGCCATCATGTGGGGCGTGACATTCGATGCTGCGAGGAACGCGTATCGCGCCGCACATACGGCTGGGTTGATGCCGAATCTGCATATTCAGCATAAGATCGACCGGATTCTCTAGGCTATTCGATCCCGTGGAGGCCTCTCCGCCCGGATCGCCGCCATGTCCCTCCAACTCACTGGCAAAAGAGCCGAAGCAGCACGCAAACGCCTTTTTCCTGCGTCACCTTCGGCGACCATTCGAAGCGTTCGAGGAACAGACTAGCGCGTCATACCGCGGACTTTTCAGGGGAGCGGGCCAAACCACCCTCGAAGGGAAAAGCGTTCCCACTGGCGGGACCAACTCACCGAGATTTTAGGAATATTTAACCTTAAAACGTTAGAAATATTTCCAGATAAGCAAGAGCGAAACCACCTGACATGTCATCCGTAAACGAGCAGATTGAACAGTTGAATGTGCAGAAAGAACTCCGCCGAAAGGCCTTTTCTGAGAGCATGAAACTGCGCCCGCAAACGCAGGTCAGGTTGAGCGAGGGGATCTTCAGCAAGGCCGAGAAGACAGACCAGATCTCGTTGGTGAACCTCAAGGCCATCGAGCAGTTCGAGCCCGACACCATCTACATACTGAACAACAATGACATCGCTCAGATTGGGCAGAAGTATGTGGGCATGTTCGCCAACGAACCGCGTGCCCATGTCTGCATCTGGGATTTCGACAATCATCATGATGTCGCGATGTCCCTGAATTTTGCGATGCTGTCCGACTTTTACGTGCCGTGCCATCCGCACAATAATGAGACTTACGCGCAGGTGACCAAGGCGATGGGACGCCCCGTAAGTGCAGCGGTCATCCAGTGGTCACGCGCCTATCTGAGCGAACATCGCGATCGCCTCCTGGCCGCAACACGTGATCCGGAACCCCTTGGGCGGCATATCCTCTATCCGCAATTCCCCGAGCGGAATGCGCTGCTCCAGACGCTGAACATGCATTTCAAACACGTGGGTCCGGCGGCGCGGACGTACCATGACCGCACGGAGTTGGACCGGTTGGACGAATGGGCGGCGCATATGAGCCATTGGATCGTCCCGGTCCGTGGCGATCTGCCTATCCGTGTCTTTGATGCGCTGATCACCGGGGGCGTGCCGATCCTTCCAGCCAGCCTGAGGGATCTTCCCGCGCTGGCCGCTCTGCAGGAGCATCTGTTCTATTTCGAGCCGAGCGATGTGGCGGCCCCGCAGGCCATTGTCGAGGCGGCGAACGCACATTTCCGCAAGCAGGGCGAGGCCGGCGTACTCGCGCGTCACGAACTGGCCATGGCGACCAGCCACCTGGACGCGCGCGTTCAGGAAATCCTCGCGCAGATTTACGGATACCTCAATCCGGCCAATTGATCGCGACCGGGGCGCCGTCTGCTGCTGCCGAACGTTCGATGGCATCCAGGCTGCGAAGGACTTCCTCTGCCGCATCAAGTGGAGAGGGGTTGTAGCGCACGCCACGGATCAACTCGACAAAGACGCGCAGTTCGCGGGTTAGAGGCAGCTCTGGCTCATAGGTAAGGGCAACACTGTCGCCTTCGCGGATGAGCGTGACTTTCTGCGCGGCCTTGTCATCAAAGATGAGACGTCCCTTGGTGCCTGCGGCCGTGATCCGAAAGGCTGGATCTGGCGAAAGCCAGCTGGCCTCAAGGTCGAAAGGTCGCCCTTCGTAGGACAATTGTGCAGCCACGCGAAGCGGGCGCGCTCCGCCTTCAAGCGACCGGGCCGTCGCGCGCTCGGCCGGAGTGGCGAAGATCCGTGCTGCCAGCGATAGCGGGTGCGGCAACCAATCCCAGATCACGGACGTATCGTCGCGCGGTTTGCCATTGGCGCAGAGCGCAGTTGCCGATTGGATCGGGCCGATCTCCGGCAGGGCAGCACAAAAGGCCTCTGCGGCCGGGTTGAACCGGTGCAGGTGCCCTGCAAAGACGTGGCCGCCGGCTGCACCAGCCGCCGCCTTGAGGCGCAGGAAGTCCTCGAGGCATGTGGCCAGCGGTTTTTCAATAAAGCACGGCACCCCCGCCTTAACGAAGGGGAGCGCCGAGGACACGTGATCTTTGCTCCTGTTGGCGATGATGACGCCGTCAACAGAAGCGCCGGGGCCGTTCAGCGGCACCCAGCGCACTTGGGGCAGGCTGTCCAGAGTGGCGCCAATGATGCGCGCCCAGGCGCCCCGCCCGATGAGGCCTAGTGTTACCACCTATTGTTATCCAGCCTTTTTGAGCGCCGCTTCGGGCTCGAAATCGATATAGTTCCGCTCATTGCGAGCCCAGTCGATGAAGCGCGCGAGACCATCTTCGACATCCACCTCGGAGGTATAACCAAAGGTTTCCCGCGCCTTGGTGATATCCGGGCAGCGACGGTTAGGTTCTCCCGCCGGATAGGTGTCCGGATAGTCGATGCGGGTGAAGGAGGCGCCCGGCAGCAGCTTGGGATACATCTCCGCCAGCTTGATCATCGAGATTTCGTTGTCCGGGTTGCCGATGTTGTAGGCCTCGCCGCACTTGCCCTCAAGCAGCGTCATCAGGAAGCCGTAGATGGCATCGGTGATGTAGCAGAAGGTGCGCGTCTGCAGGCCGGTGCCGTGGACCGGGATCGTACGGCCATTGAGCGCCTGATAGGTGAACATCGGGATCACGCGGCGGTCGTTGTGACCCATGCCCGGACCAAAGACGTTGAACGGGCGCACGATCTTTGCCGGCACGCCGTGGTGCTCTTTGTAGATCGTGCAGAGCGTCTCGCCCAGGCGTTTGGATTCGTCGTAGCAGGCGCGCGGCCCAACGGTCGAAACGTTGCCGTGGTAATCTTCCTTGATCGGCACCGCGCGGGGGTCGGGATCGCCGTAGATCTCGGAGGAGCTGAAGAACAGGAAGCCCTCGAGGTTCTTGTTGCGTGAAGCCAGGTCCAGGAGGTTGCGGGTGCCATGCACCGCGCTCTCGATGGTCTCGAGCGGATAACGCATGTAGAAAACGGGTGATGCGATGCCCGCAGCCTGGATGATGAAGTCGATATCTTCGCGCACGGGCAGCGGATGGGTCACATCGGCCCAGACCTGCATGATGTTGGGATCGCGCACGATGCTTTCATCGAGGTTCTTGGTGCCGGTGATGTAGTTATCCACCGAGATGACCGAGCAGGGCTTGTCCAGCACGTCGTTATTCAGCTTCTGAAACACCTTGACGAAGTGCTTCCCAAGGAAACCCGCCCCCCCTGCCAGCAGGACAGTCTTCCCGGAAAACCGATGGGCATTAGCACCAAGCCGCTCGACAATACGTTGAATTTCTTTCGACATTTCTTTCCCCATTCCAGTGATCAGGAAGCTATGAGTTCAACAAGCGGAATTGGCATGTAGTAGTCATATGCATTGCTAGTCTTTTTCCGAATGTCGTCGATGTATTCGTAGGCGAAGACCACCAGCACTTCGGGCTGATAGGTCTCAAGTTCAGAGGCAGACACAACCGGGATATGCGCGCCGGGCGAGGTGCGTCCCTGTTTCAGCGGACTGTCATCGATCGTGAAGGGCAGCAGCTCGCTGTCGATGCCGCCAAAGTTGGTGATGGTCGAAAGTCGGGCAGGCGCGCCGTAGCCTGCCACCTTGACGCCCTCTTCCCGCCAGCGCTTCAAGCCAGCGACCAACCTGTCGGTCAGATCGCGGCAGCGCTGGCCAAAATCTGTCAGTGCCGCAGTGTTCAGCACCTTCAACTCGGTCGCGATCAGCTCCGCCAACTCCGGGGCCTCGGTGCCGGCCGCCTCGCGCATCAATGTGAACCGAAGGGAGCCGCCATGCTGGGCCACAGGCTCAAGCCCGGTGATCACCATGCCGTGCTTGCCGAACAGCTGCTTCATCGACGAGATCGAGTAGTAGAAGATCCGGTCGAGGTAGAATCGCTCGAACTGCACCTGGCTGATCATGTTGAGGATATACTCGACCTCGATCACCAGCTTGCCGTCTTTCGCCATCAGGATGTCCGCTGCGCGGATGAACTGATCCGGTGCGTCGAGATGCGTGAAGACGCTGCTGGCGACGATCACATCCGCCGGGCCGTGGCTGTCCAGCACCTGCCGTGCCGAGGTTTCCTCGAAGAAGGCGCAGAGCGTTTCCAGCCCCTCGTCATTGGCGAGCTTGGAGACATTGATCGAAGGTTCGACGCCCAGCGCCCGAACTCCGAGACCTTTGAGCGGACGCAGCAACACGCCATCGTTGGAGCCCACGTCGACGACGAATTTCGCTTCCTTCAGTTCCTCGGCGAGCGCCTCGAAATGGCGGACGAGGCCCCCATTGACCGAACTCAGGTAATAGTAATCCTCGAACATGAGGGATCGCGGGACCATCTCGCCAAGCTGAACATTCTTGCAGGTCTCGCAAAAGAACACCTCGAGCGGGAAGAATTTCTCTTCCTGAAAATCACTCGGTTTTGGGTATTTGTTCGCGAGGGGCTGGCGCCCCAAATCCAGAAATTTGTTCAAGATCTGTCCGTCGCACAGAGAACAACATTTCGACATTGGGAATCCTTACCGTTCGCTGCGCCATCGTGGGGAGCGTGCGCATCCCGCTGCGTTCCGGCTGCCGCGTTCGAGCTCATCGACGCCAGGCCATCACGCCTTCCGATAGCTACGTTTCTAGAGATTTAAGCTTGTGGGAAGCTTTCGAGCACCCCATCCAACTCTCGCAATATTTGCGACTCGCTCGGAACAAAGCGGGACAGGGATCCGCGCAGCCAGGAACGGTCATTGAGGTAGTTGGCCATGAAGCCCTGCTTGGTGATTGCGAAACTTGCCGGCGACAGAATGGCTTTCGCGGCAAGAAGGAAGCGATACAGGCCCATGAATACGTCCGTCCAATCCTTGGAGGTGCCGTCGGAGGTCGCATCCGCGGCAAAGTAATTCAAGGGATAGTCGAAGAACATCGCCCTGTTCTTCTCGAGCGCCAGCAGGAAAGGCACGGCATAGAGATGCAGCGTGTCTCGGAAGGCAGCAAGCTTCCCGAGACTTTCGATGATCAAGCTGCTCCGGTACAGAAGGCCGACATGTCGGGGAACGTGGCCGAGGAAGTGCCGGCGAAACGTCTCCGGCTCGTCCATCAGCTTGGGATTGGTATAGAATGCCGGCGACAGCGTATATGTCAGCTCGGTCGCGAGCATGTCTGCCGATCTGTATTCGCAATGATTGAACAGAACGGCATCGTGCTCCTGCCTGGCAGCGAGTTCCAGCAGATCAAGCGGATTGACTTGGCCGCAGCTGAAAACGTCGGCATCGCCTATGCTGAAGATGAAATCGCAATTGCGAGCATGGTCGGCGTAAAAGTGAAACAGGTTGTCGTCGAAGCCTGACCCCTTGTTGTTTACATAGAGATCACAAAGCGGCTCGAGAATGTGTCTGGCGGCGTTGTCGGGATCGGAGTCGGCCACGACTGTCTCGAAGACGACGGGGCCGGTATATTTGCTTCGCAGATCGATGATCTGGGAAAGCAGACGCACCAGCTGGATATCACGCCTGTACGTTGTTATCAGGAGGCATATTTTCATGATGTTAAAGCTTTCCCGAGTGTTGTCGTAGGCAACTCGACCGGTTCTTCTGGTCCAGGCGTGCATCAGTTCGCTGGTTCCGCGCCCTCAATTTTCGCGCCTATCTAGGAAACTCTGATAGGTTTGCTTGAGACCGGCCGTCAGCGGGCGGGCATTGTTCCAGCCGAGTTCACGCAGACGGCGAAGATCGGCAAGCTTGCGCGGCGTCCCATCCGGCCTCGTGGTGTCGAAGGTGAGTGAACCATCGAAGCCAATCGTCTTGCTCACGAGACGGGCAAGCTCGGCAATCGACAATTCCTCACCGGAACCGATATTAATCGGCACCGGGCCGGAGTAATTGCGCAGTAGGAAGATGACAGCGTCGGCAAGGTCATCCACATGCAGGAATTCCCGCAATGGCGTACCGCTGCCCCAGATCGTCAGGGATTCAGCACGGTTCACCTTGGCTTCGTGAGCCTTGCGGATCAGGGCCGGTAGAACGTGGCTTGTCTCGAGGTCGTAATTGTCGCCCGGCCCATAAAGATTGGTCGGCTGGGCCGATATGAAATCGCGTCCCTGCTCCTGACGATAGGCCTGGCAAAGCTTGATGCCGGCAATCTTGGCGATAGCGTACCACTCGTTGGTCTTTTCAAGCGGACCGGTGAGCAAGGATTCCTCGCGGATTGGCTGTTCGGCGTCGCGCGGGTAAATGCAGGTGGAACCGAGGAGAAGAAGCTTGCTCACGTCAGCACGAGCAGCCGCTTCGATGATATTCGCCTCGATCATCAGATTGTCGTAGAGAAAGGCAACCGGCGAGGCGCTGTTGGCGGCAATGCCGCCCACACGCGCAGCGGCGACGATGACGGCATCCGGCTTGTTGTCCTGCAGCCAGCGTCGCGTCGCGGCCTGATCGGTGAGATCGACCTCACTGCGAGGTGTTGTCAGTACCTCGCAGTTCAGCTGCGAGAGCACCCGGACTAGGGCCGAACCGACCATACCGCGATGGCCGGCGACCCAGATCCGTTTTCCCTCTATCTGAAAAGCCGGGTTCATCCGTTAGTCCTTGTCTCGCTGATGAACCGAGTTTGCAGCATGTTCCTTGATATCGGAATTGACCATTTCCACGATCATTTCCTCCAGCGTCGTCGTGGCGCGCCATCCAAGTTCTCTTTCAGCCTTGGAGGGATCGCCTAGCAGAAGATCGACCTCCGTCGGACGGAAATAGCGCGGATCGACTTCGATCAGACAGCGATCAGTGCCGCGAACGTAGCCACGTTCGTCCACACCCTTGCCACGCCATTCTATGTCGATGCCTGCGACCCGGAAAGCCGTATCCACGAACTCACGGACACTGACGGTACGCCCGGTCGCCAGGACGTAATCATCCGGCTTGTCCTGCTGCAGCATCCGCCACATGCCCTCGACATAATCACGGGCATGGCCCCAGTCACGCATGGCGTCCAGATTGCCGAGATAGAGGCGATCCTGGTCGCCGGCGGCAATGGCCGCTGCGGCGCGGGTGATCTTTCGCGTCACGAAAGTTTCGCCGCGACGCGGGCTTTCATGGTTGAAGAGAATGCCGTTCGAGGCGTGCATTCCATAGGATTCACGGTAATTGACCACGATCCAGTATGCGTAGAGCTTGGCCACGCCATAGGGTGAGCGCGGATAGAAGGGGGTCGTTTCCTTCTGCGGCGTCTCCACCACCTTGCCATAGAGTTCGGAGGTCGAAGCCTGATAGAAACGCGTCTTGTCCATGCGCAGGATGCGCAAGGCTTCCAGGATGCGCAGCGTGCCCATGCCGTCGGCGTTCGCCGTATATTCCGGCGTTTCGAAACTGACGTGAACGTGAGATTGCGCAGCCAGATTGTAGATTTCGTCCGGCTGCACTTCCTGAATCAGGCGGATCAGGTTGGTGGAATCGGTCATGTCGCCATAGTGCATCGTGAAGCGGCGATTGGTCTCATGAACGTCTTCATAGAGATGATCGACGCGCGCCGAGTTGAAACTCGATGACCTGCGCTTGATGCCGTGTACCTGGTAACCCTTGGAGAGCAGCAGCTCCGCAAGATAGGAGCCGTCCTGTCCGGTTACGCCCGTAATCAGAGCGCGCTTTGGAGCCGTATTCGTCATTTGTCTTCGCTCTTAGCAGGGGCGGGCAACAGAGGCGAAGGCGTCGGCCACACGCGCAATGTCCGCTTCATTCAGGTTGTGATGATTCGGCAGATAGATGCCGTAATCGTGCACCTTATCGGCGTTCGGAAGGGCGAGCCGTGGATGGTCGCGGAGCCAGAAGGGATGGCGCGCGATGTTGCCGCAGATCAGCGGCCGGCATTCGATGTCGAGCGCGTTGATATGTTTGTAGGTTTCGAGCCGGTTCTCGATGAAGGTGCCGTAGGCGAAGGACGACAGAACCTCGGTATCCCCCGACTGGGAGAAGAAGTCCGGCAGCGCCTTGCGGTAAAGGTCGAAATTGATACGGCGGCGTTCGACGATCTGATCGAGCTTCCTGAGCTGCGACCGACCGAGGAATGCCTGGAGGTCGGTGGAGCGCAGGTTATAGCCGGCATGGTAGAAGGTGTAGAGGTTCTTGAACTCATCGACCCCGTTCTGTTCCGCCAGAGATTGGCGCAGTTCCGGCTTGAGATCGCGGCTCCAGCCGTGCGAGCGCAGGGAAAGCATAAGCTGGTGCAGATCGGGATCGTCGGTGACGACCATGCCGCCCTCGATCGTCGAGATATGATGGCCATAATAGAAGGAGAAGCTGCCTGCCGTGCCGATCGTGCCCAGCTTGCGGCCCTTGTAGGTCGAGCCGAGCGCCTCGCAGGAATCTTCCAGCAGGATGACGTCGTAACGCTCGCAGATGTCCCTGACAGCATCCATGTCACCGGCATGGCCGAGAACGTGGACCAGGATCAGCAGCGCCGGCGGATCCGTGCGGCAAAGGTCTTCCAGATGGTTGAGATCGATACCCAGAGACTTCGAATCGCAATCGCAGAGACGCACATCGAAACCGAGCTGGAGCAGCGGCGAAACGGTGGTGACCCAGCTGACGCCGGCGGCAATCGCCTTGTTATTGCGCAGGCGGCCCGCTTCCTTGAGCGCGGCGATCATCAGGAGGTTCGCCGACGAGCCGGAGTTGACATAAACTGCGTGACGGCAGTTCATCCAGACAGCGAATTCCTGCTCGAAGGCGAGTGTCTGCTCAGCCTTGGTCAGGCGGTTGCCGGCGAGCATCCATTCGGAGAGCGCCTCGAGCTCACCCTGGTCGATGGTTTCCTCTGCGAGGCGGATTGGACGATCTTGAGTAACTAAGCGGATTGGACGCCCTACGGTCATTACGATGCCTCCCTGATACGCACAGCGCGCATCACTTTCATTTCGAGATAGTGGCGGGTAACTTCTGCGTAAGCCGCGCGCAGTCGCGCAGTCTTCTCGCCGGACGCGAAGGCGTCGATGGTGATCGAACCCTCGTGGAAGCGGAAGAAGGCAAGCGGTTCACGCACGTAGCCGATCGCTGGATAGCGCAGCATTGAAAGCAGCGAGACGAAAGCATCCGGGCCGACGCCGCGATATTCGTTGATCTGAAGCGGCAATCGCCCGGGATAGAGCGCGTCGATCAGAATTTGCCGGCGATAGAGCGCTGCGCCAGGCGAGATCAGCGAGCCGAGAATCTGTCTCTCCAACGCATCGACCGGATAGGTGCCAGTCGCGGGCAACCAGTCCATAAATTGGCGAAGTTTGGTGGGCAGGCCTGGGCCATCCATAACGTCGGCGCCGGTAAAGGCGAAGCCGGTTTCCGGAGTGATGACGGCAAGGCACGCCTCGATGAAGGTCGGTGCGATCCAATCGTCGTCATATTGCAGGTGGACGAATTCTCCGGTGGCGTGGAGTGCGCCTTCAAGCCAGCAGAAATGCGGCCCGAAATCACGCTCACGGCGGATGTAGAGGATGCGGTCGCCATAAGCCTCGGCCACCTTCGGCGTATCGTCGGTCGACCCGTGATCGACGACGATAACCTCGCACGCCTTCGTTTGGTTCAGGGCGCTGTCGATGGCGACAGGCAACATCCCTGCCCTGTTAAAGGTCGGAATGACGATGGAAACAGTCTCAGACATCAAAGTCTCCTAATAATTGTCTAAGCCGTGAGATATCGGCGACGAGCGTGTCCGAGCCGCCGGTCGCCCTGATATCGAGGGGCTGTGAGCTGAAACCCTGAACGAAATCGCGGATGGTTGTGCCACGGCCGGAGCCGACATTGACCGGCCCCGTTGCGGAGGAAAGGGCGAGGCGCACGACAAGCTCTGCCGCATCCTCAGCCGGCAGAAAATCCCTGACGCTGTCACCGCCCGGAAGCATGAAGGGTCGGCTCAGGTCCTCTTCTGCCAGCCGACGCTCGATGGACGGCCGAAGGAACGAACCGGTTTGCGCTGGATCGTGAATCGAGAAAACACGTGCCGCACAGAAAGCGCGGCCGGATGCCTCGCAAATGTCGGCCGCAACGCTCTCGCCGACCCATTTTGTCCTTCCGTAGAAGGAAGGTGGCGCCTTTTCGGCGTCCTCAGCTATCGGCAGGTCCGACGGCGCATAGATATGGCTCGATGAGCAGTAGAGGAACGTTGCCGGGTGCGCCTCGAGCGCCGAGAGAAGATTGATCGTACCGCCGACATTCACGGCATAGGCACGGGCAGGGTCTGCCTTGACCGATGCCACCGGCACCAAAGCTGCCAGATGAACAACCTTATCGATCGGCTGAAGGGCAGCGATCGCCGCTCGCAACGCTTCGATATCCGTGAGGTCCGCCTTATTGGCGATCACATCGGCGCCTGGCGCAAATAGGGCGAAATGCCTGATAACATGCCTGCCCAGAATGCCGCCCGCCCCGGTTACCAGGACCCGCATGGACGCACCTCTCGATGAACTGCGCACCCTGCCGGGAGCCTTCGGCTGGCAGAGGTCAGGTCGCGCTTTTGCTGCATCCAATTTCCTTATTTCCCGCTGGGGCGCGTCCCTTCGCGACACAACGAACACGTTAAAAAGCCGACTTCAGATGACCGGGTGGCCGCCCCCAGGATTTCCAACCACGGCAATTGACGCGAATGCCCGGCTCATGCCATCTCCTTCATGGTTAACACCAATGCCGCCTCTGCCATGCGCGAACCTTGCGCGAAAGGAATTGCCTGAGATGCATTTTATTAAAGCAAGGACGCAGAGTGATCATGGGACCGCGCTGGTGACCGTGTTCTGCGCGGTATGGCACCGCCAGAACAACAAGCTGGACCTGCTGAAGTCGCACTACATCAACCTGCGCCAGCAAAGTGTCGACGTGCGCATCATCTATATTTTCGACAATGGTGATATGCCGCCCGAATGGCTGGATGCGGACTGTTACGTCTTCTCTCAACCACTCTCGATCTATGAGGCCTGGTCTGCAGCGGTGGCATTGAGCAATTCATTGTTCGTGATGAACCTGAATATGGACGACCGCCTGGCCACAAATGCGGTCGAGCTCCTGGTCGGAGCGGCGTGCGCTTCTTCTGCCGGAATGGTTGGAGGCGAGTGGCTGGTCTGCTTTGACAATTCCCATCTGGATGAGCCTTTCAAAGCACCGATACTGACGGCATCCGAATTTGCGCCGGAGTGGCCTCCGAGGCCACGTGAACGCCTGAGGCTTGGATCGGGCACTGGCGAGCGCGGCACTTTTGGTCCGGCTACGCTGTGGAGCCCGAAGATGGTCGGGAAATACTATCCGAGCTATTTTGGCGACGGATCCCCGATCAGATCGGTCGGCGATGCGCTGTTCTGGCATGTATTCCAGCAAAAGAATCTTAAAACCATTCGCCTGCCGCTGCTGATCGGGAAATATTTCTCTTCACCGTCCGATCAGGCGGAATTCCGGGCAAATCAAGACAATGAGCTGTATCAACGATACGGTCTGTCCAGTCTGTCCTTCGCCGACCGCATCGTTGGTGGCGAGGTACCGCAATTGGCATTTCGGCCCGCTGGCTAAGGTGTAGTGCTGCAGGAAGATTGCTCGCAATCGCCGTCAAGTCGCTGAACGATTATGGCGCCGTCAGGATCTTCGGACACAATCGCAACGCAGAAATCGCCCGGCTTTCAGCGCACCGGCTGGTAATGGCCACGCAGCGGCACGCGGCTATCCATCGAAATCACGCCGTCGCGTTCGCAGACATACATCAGCGTCGGCATGCCGCCGGAGCGGAAGATCTCGTCGTAGCGGCGGCGAACCTGCACCGTTTCGGTGTGACAGTCGTAGGATTCTTCCACCTTCTTGTCTGGCTGCGCCTTCACGCCCGGAAGATCCTTGTAGGGATAGAGCGGCTGCACGGCCTGCTTGCCGGAATTCTGCCAGTCTATGGCAGACGCGGGCGCAGCAGACGCGCCGGCAACAAGCGACAGCAGGACAATCGCAGCGAACCGCATCACAACCTCTCTCATGGGCACACTTCTTGCGGTGCCCATGTTCTGGATGTAGGAAGATTGGAGGCTGCCATCAAGCGGACGCGCGGACGGGCTTGCGGAAATAGCTTCTGATGGTCGGATGAGAAAAGAGGCCGGCGAGGATCGCAAAACCGGCGCCGACAGCAAAGCCTGCAAGCAAGCCACCGATCATGCCAGCGACCATGATGACTTTCTTGCTCGGCCCATCCGCCTTCACGGGAACTTCTGCGGGGGAGACGACGCGGATATTGCTCTGGCTGAGGTTTTGTTCTTCGCTGGTCTCGCCGGAACGCTTCAGAACTGATTCGTAGAGTTCGCGGGCGGCCGTCGCCTTGCGCTGCAGCTCGTTCAACTGCACCTGCTTGTCCGAGGTCGTGGCCTGCAGGGCTTTCTGTACCGCCAGCTCCTTGGCGATATCGTCCTCGGCCTTCTTCGCCTGTTCGTATTCTGCCCTTGCCGAAGTCGCGACGCGCTGGAGTTCGTCTTTGATTTCCGCTCCGATGCTACCCAGCGAAGAGCGCGCAGCCTGAAGGCGCGGATGACGCGAACCCATCTGGCTCTGCAGGCTGCCGACGACTGCGGCCTGGGCGGCATATTGCTGCCGCAGGCTGACGAGCGGCGATGTGCCCGTGGCGCCGTCCGTCTGGCTGCCTGCGACGACATCTTCGACCCGCAGATTTGCAGCGGCATCGGCGCGGGCCTTGGCCTGAATGGTCTTTTCCTGGGCGGTAACGAGCAGCGTATTCAGGGACGAAAGACGCTGATCGGAAATCAGATTGCCCTCGGTCGCCGCCATGTCGTTGTCGGCGCGGAAGGTTTCGACCGCCTGCTCCGCTTCCTGCACTTTCCGGCGCAGATCGTCGAGGCGACCGTCGAGTGCTGACGAGGTAGTTTCGTAAAGACCGGTCGATGCGCTGCTTTCCTCCTGCATGAAGGAGGTGACGACCTGATTGGCGAGCTTTGCGGACTTTTCCGGGTCCCGCGTCGTTGCGGCGAGCGAGACGACGTAAGTATTGTTCTCGCGCGTGATCAGCAGAGCCTTCTGAAGAGTGCCGATGATGGCAGCACCATCTGTCCTGCCACCGGTGAATTCCGGATCCTGATCGAGCTTCATAGCATCGGCTACGCGACGCAATACGTTGCCCGAGGTCAGCAGTTGAACCTGGCTGTCGATCAGCGTCGAAATCATTTCCGGCGACGGCGCTGCATTCTGTGAGCCGCTGTCGGCAAGACCGATCTGACGCGGATCGAAATAGAGGGCGGCAACGGCGGTGAATTTCTGCGGGATACGAGGCGCGATCACCGCACCGGCAGCGGCACCGACGAGGCAAAGACCGGCAATAATCAGACGCCGGCTCCAGATGGCGGCAACCGCAGATCTGATATCCAGCAAGGGTTCGGCGACAACAGATGTCTGCTCGACCACGGATTCCGGCGTTGAAACGGTTTCGGGCACGACAGGAATATCGCCGCGGAGCGGCCCGGCAGGACGGCTTTCCGACGCTGCCGGCCGAACCAGAGGCAGGGCGGGCTCGGGAGGCGGTGGGGGCGGAACGAAATCTGTCGGCCGGATGATCGGGCTGCGCGCACGAGTGCCTTCAGGCGCAGGCTGAGACGACTCATAACTGCGCCAGGCAGGCAACCGGCTCACCCTGTTCCCGTCATATTGTTTCATATCACCGCATCCGCCCGGCGAGAAAGCATGGCCAAGCAGGAGCGACTTTAGAAATTCTTAGCTAACGGACCGTTAAGATGCAGGCATCGAAGCCGACGTGGCGACCTGCCGCGACCCCGCGAGGATAGCCATGAGACGGAAAAGACTGCTGCACGGGCTGCTGGTTGCCGCCGTTACGGCCGTTTCGTCCATCGCTCATGCCACCGAGGCACCGCTTTGCTATTACGGGGTCAATCTCTCCGGCGGCGAATATGGCGAACGCGGTGGCGTCTACGGCACGAACTACACCTACCCGACCGAAGAAACGATCAGCTATTTCGCGAAGAAGGGCATGACGATCATCCGCCTGCCCTTCCGCTGGGAGCGGCTTCAGCCGAAGCTCGGTGCACGGCTCGACGATGATGAACTGCAGCGCTTGAAGGATACGGTCGCGCTGGTTCGCAAGCACAAGATGAGTGTGCTGCTCGATCCGCATAATTTCGGCTATTACGACAAGGATCAGATCGGCAAGCCGCCGGCGACGAACGCAGCCTTCGCCGATTTCTGGGCTCGGCTTTCCGTCGAATTTGCCAATCACGATGGCGTGCTCTTCGGGCTGATGAACGAGCCGCATGACATTCCCGCGGCCGATTGGCTGAAAGCCGCTAATGCTGCGATCCGCGGCATTCGGGCGGTAGGCGCACGCAATCTCATCCTCGTTCCCGGTACGGCCTGGAGCGGAGCTGCAAGCTGGGAAACCGATGTGATCGGCGGCGCGAACGGAACCGTCATGCTCGGCGTACGTGATCCGCTCGATTTCTACGCCTATGAATTTCATCAGTATCTCGACGCGGATTCTTCGGGCACGCACGAGACCTGCGAGGGCGCAAAGGCCGCGACCGATGCCATCACCAACGTGACCAGTTGGCTAAAGAAGAACGGCAAACGCGGCTTCCTCGGTGAATTCGGCGCGTCTGCCAATGCAGATTGCCTCGATGGCCTGAAGACGATGCTCACCACCATGTCCGACAATAGCGACGCGTGGATCGGTTTCTCCTACTGGGCGGCTGGAGAATGGTGGCCGGCCACCGAACCGTTCAACGTACAGCCGCGTGACACGCCCGAGCGCCCGCAAATGCGTCTGCTTGAGCAGATGGGACCCAAACATGCGCCCGACTGCGCGGCGGTAAAGCCGGCGGGGAAGTGACATGGCAGCAGTCGGAGAGACAGGTACAAGATTCGAAACGGTTGCCGATGCAACCAGCCCGGCTTCGCGTCTCGATTATCCCGTTCTGATCCTCGGGCTGCTCTCGGTTCTCTATAACGGCATCCTGGCCTTCATAAACCACAACGTCATGCCACTCTCGATGACGCATGTGGCGGCCAGCGAAGGCCTGATCATGGCAAGCGCAATCATCTACATCCTGCACAAGGGGATTTATGAGGAAGACCTTCCAGCCTTCCTGTTCATGCTCTTCACGCTGATCGTGACGATCTATGTCAGCGCGATCAACCGCATGGCCTTTATCGATCATCTCCGCAACGTCCTGATCATCTTCTGCTTCACGGGTCTTGGCGGCTGGTGCAACGAGCGGACGCTCAAACTGATCTTCCGGGTGGCCTGTTTCATGGTGCTGCTGTTCCTGATCTTCGAGATCATCAGCGTGCCCTTCTATGTCAGTATCGTGCATCCCTCGGACTATTTCGCAAACACGCGCGGGCTAAAGCCGCTCAGTTTCAACACGACCGGCCTGTTTCAGAATGCGCTCGGTTTTCCCGGCCGATTCTCCTTCGGCATCATCGACCACCGCTCCTCGTCGATCTTCCTGGAGCAGGTGTCGCTTGCCAATTTCTGCGGCGTGATCGCGGTCTACCTTATTTCGATGTGGGACCGGCTGACGCGGCTCGACCGGGCGCTCGCCATTGCGACAGCGCTGCTGATCCTCACGACAAACGACACCCGCACGATGCTCATCTTCTGCATCTGCTGTATCGGCGGTTACTTCGTCTTTCCGAAAATCCCCAAGGCCTTCAATCTGGCGCTGATGCCGCTCATCGTTTGCGCCGGCTTCCTCGTCTACATAAAGGACCCCAATGCGATCGGCGACAATTTCACCGGGCGCATCAATCTGACGATGAAGAAGCTGATGGATCTCGATCCGCTGGCGATCCTCGGGCTTTCGGTCGATAAAGTCGCCGAATTCGCCGACAGCGGCTACGTCTATCTCGTCTACGGCGCCACGGTCTTCGGAGTCATCGCCTTCTGGCTGTTCGTCTGTCTGTTTCCCGCGGGCACCAGCCCGGCGCAGAAGCGCTGCGCCCATTCACTTTCTCTTTTCATTTTTCTGAATATGATGATCGGGGGAACGGCAATCTTCTCGATGAAGATCGCCGGCCTTCTCTGGCTTGTCATCGGGTTCATGCGTTTCCGCGACACGCCACGCATCCGGCAGGATCGTCCGGCAAATGTATTGAGTTGACGAAGCGGCCTGCCGAGGGCCGATCCGCAAAGCCTGTGGGAGCAAGACATCAGATGCTTGTCCAGCTGCAATATCTGCGTGCCATCGCGGCGCTGATGGTCGTTTTTTTCCATGCCATTCTGCAGCTTGCCAAGGTCAATCCCGCCATCGACGCGACCTCGTTCATTTATGGCGAAACGGGTGTCGATATCTTCTTCGTGCTCAGCGGCTTCGTAATGTGGCTGACGACAAGCGGGCGAAGCATGACGCCGGCCGATTTCGCACGCAAGCGCGCCAAGAGGATCGTGCCGCTCTACTGGCTGGCGACGCTATTTTCGGCGGCTGTCGCGCTTATCGCGCCGTCGCTTCTCAAGTCTACCGCTTTCGATCTGCCGCATCTCATGGCCTCGATGCTGTTCCTGCCGTGGATCAATCCGGTCGACCCGACGATGATCGCGCCGGTCATCGTGCCCGGCTGGACGCTGAATTACGAGATGTTCTTCTATTTCGTCTTCGCGCTGCTGTTGCCGATCCGCGAGGACTATCGGCTGCCGGCCCTCTTCGGCGTCTTTGCAGCCATCCTGATCGTCTGCCACCTGCTGCCGGAAACGACCGCCACCAAATTCTACGGCCAACCCATCATCCTGGAATTCCTGGCCGGCGCGGCGCTCGGCTGGCTCTATGGCCAGAAGCTGCTGCTGCCGCAGCACTGGGCCTGGGTTTTGCTTGCTGTCGGCTTCGCCTTCCTCTTCATCAACGAGGATCTGGTGCGGCCCGAGGATCGTTATTATGCATGGGGCATACCGGCAGTCTTCATCGTCTATAGCGCTGTTTCCATCGATTTTTCGAAACTTCCCTTTGTCCGCTGGCTCAACTATCTCGGCGACGCCTCCTACGAGATCTACATCACGCATGCCTTCACACTGGCGTTTCTCCGGATCATCGCCAATCATTTCCCGATCGGCGTGCTTCAGCAGCCTGTCATCTTCGTGATCCTATGCCTCGTGCTCTCTTCCATCGTGGGAGCGATCATTCACGAAATCATCACCCCACGCAGAAAAGTCCGGATCGCCAGCCGGCCAGCCACCTGACCTCAAACTATCAGAAGGCGAGGACGGGATTTCGAACGGCGCAGGCAGAACGGAGTTCTGCGTGGCGTGTCATAAGCTTGCGGTCATGAAAGCAAATGCCGCAGGCATGAAGGTTCGGCTTGCAATTTATTGCAGAAATGAAAGCTTGCCGGCCTGTTCGCGGCTGCGGCTTTGATCTAAGCACGGCCGGCGGCTGGAGAGAGGGAAGAGGACATGACGGACTATGTATTGACGGTAACCTGCAAGTCGACGCGCGGCGTCGTGGCGGCGATTTCGACCTACCTCGCCGAAAAGGGTTGCAACATCATCGATAGTTCGCAGTTCGACGACCTCGATACCGGCAAGTTCTTCATGCGCGTCAGCTTCATTTCGGAAGAGGGTGTGTCGCTTGCCGAGATCCGCGAAGGCTTCAAGCCGATCTACGAGAAGTTCGGCATGGACGCGGAAGTACATGATGGGAGCGAGCGCCTGAAGGTGCTTCTGATGGTCTCCCGCTTCGGCCACTGTCTCAACGACCTGCTCTACCGCTGGAAGATCGGCGCGCTGCCGATCGATATCGTCGGCGTCGTCTCCAACCATTTCGAATACCAGAAGGTTGTGGTCAACCACGACATTCCCTTCCACCACATCAAGGTGACGAAGGAAAACAAGCCGCAGGCCGAAGCCCAGATCCTCGACATCGTCGAGCAGACGGGCACCGAACTCATCGTGCTTGCCCGCTACATGCAGGTTCTCTCCGATGCCATGTGCAAGAAGATGTCGGGCCGCATCATCAACATCCACCACTCCTTCCTGCCGAGCTTCAAGGGCGCCAACCCTTACAAGCAGGCCTATGAGCGTGGCGTAAAGCTGATCGGTGCCACGGCGCATTACGTGACGGCCGATCTCGACGAAGGCCCGATCATCGAGCAGGACACGGCCCGCATTACCCATGCACAAAGCGCCGAAGACTATGTGTCGATCGGCCGCGATGTCGAGAGCCAGGTACTGGCGCGCGCCATCCATGCGCATATCCACCGGCGCGTCTTCCTCAACGGCAACCGTACGATCGTCTTCCCCGCCAGCCCCGGAAGCTACGCCTCCGAACGCATGGGTTGAACCAAGGACCCACTCCTTCCAATCCTCAGCTGGCACAATCTTCCGTTGCTTGTCGGCAAGTGCTTGATTATCTGTTTCATTAGGTAATCGAATCATGCCGCGGAGGGGTGCCATGACCGACGAAGCGCTTCTTGACCGGATGGCGCTACCGCGCCCCGATGTTACCGCTTCCGAGGCCGCGGATATCCTCCTTACTCATTACGGGCTTTCCGGCACGCTGTCGGAGCTCGGCAGCCAGCAGGATCGCAATTACCGGCTCGACACGGAAGACGGCCGCTATGTGCTGAAGATCTGCCATGCCGCCTACGAGACCCAGGAGCTCGAAGCGCAGAATGCGGCGCTCCATCATCTGCGCGCCAAGGCGGATGCGCCACGTGTTCCAAACGTGATGGCTTCCACCGAGGGCCACGAGATCGTCCCCGTCAGTGTGCGAGAACAGGATTACCAGGTCCGGCTGCTCGAATTTCTCGAAGGAGATGGCCTGACGCACCGCGCCTATCTGGCGCCGGCCTCGGTCGCGGCCCTCGGCGCGCTCTGCGCGAGATTGGCGGCAGCACTTGCCGATTTCACCCATCCGGGACTGGACCGCAGCCTGCAATGGGATTTGCGCCGCGCCGGACCTGTTGCCGTGCAGTTGTTGTCTTCCATTAGCGACAGCGCCGCTCGTGACAGGATCGCGAAGACGATGGTCATGGCCGTGCGCCGCATCCAGCCACTTGCACCGTCGCTGCGGCTTCAGGCGGTTCATCATGACGTGACGGATGACAATGTCGTCAGCCGTCCCGATGCGCATGGGCGGCCTGTTCCCGATGGTGTGATCGACTTCGGCGACATCATTCGCGGCTGGCTGGTCGGCGACCTTGCCGTGACCTGTGCCTCTCTGCTGCATCAGGCAGATGGTGATCCCTTTCACATCCTGCCGGCCGTGAAGGCCTATCACGAGATTTACCCGTTGATCGAGGAAGAGCTGAAGGCACTCTGGCCGCTCATCGTGGCGCGCGCCGTCATCCTCGTCGCCAGCAGCGAACAGCAGATCTCGATCGATCCCGACAATGATTATGTCAGAGGAAATCTGGAGGGCGAACGGCGCATCTTCGATACGGCAATGTCCGTGCCGTTCGAACTGATGGAAGCGGCCATCCTGAAAACAGCCGGTCTTCATATTGCCGATGTCGATACGGCAGACTGGCAGCCGCTCCTGCCAGAGATCGATCCCGCGTCGATTGCCTATGTCGATCTCGGCGTGCAGAGCCCGCATTTTTCCGACGGCAACTGGCTGGCGGCCGACATGGACTGGCGTCTGCTTGCGCGCGCAGCGGCGGAATCGGGAACCGCGGCAACCCGCTACGGTGAATATCGCCTGTCCCGCGCCGGCCTGCACCATGCAAAAGCCCAGGCAACCTATGCGCTACATATGGATGTCTGCCTCGCAGCCAGCAGCGTCGTTGCTGCACCCTTTGCCGGTCGGATCACCTGGTACGACCAGCATCTCGTCCTCACCGGCGGGGACATGAAACTACATATCGATGGCATCGACCTTTCCGTCGAGGATGGAAGCGAGATCGCCGCTGGTCAAACACTCGGTACGGTCTCCGGCGAGACGTCTTCGCTCGGCGGATTGCGCCTGCAGCTTTGCAGCATCGCCGGCTTCGAACCGCCACTCTTTGCCGCGCCGGAACAAGCCGAAGCGTGGTCCGCCCTCTGCCCCTCGCCTTCAGTGCTGATTGGTCCGGGCGCCGATGCGCCAAAACCTGAAACATCGGCTCTTCTCGAACTGCGGCGGGCGCATTTCGCCAGTCCGCAGAAGAATTATTATGCGCATCCGCCACGGATCGAGCGCGGCTGGAAGGAGCATCTCTTCGATATCGAGGGACGCGCCTATCTCGACATGGTCAACAATGTCACGATCCTCGGCCATGGTCATCCACGCATGGCGGAAGCGATCAGCCAGCAATGGCTGATGCTGAACACCAACTCACGCTTCCACTATGCCGCAGTCGCGGAATTCTCCGAGAGCCTCGCATCGCTGGCGCCCGACGGGATGGATGCCGTGTTCCTCGTCAATAGCGGTTCGGAAGCCAATGATCTGGCGCTGCGGCTTGCCTGGGCGCATAGCGGCCAACGCAACATGCTATGCCTGCTGGAAGGTTACCACGGCTGGTCGATGGCAAGCGACGCGGTCTCCACCTCCATCGCAGACAATCCGCAAGCGCTGACGACAAGGCCGGACTGGGTTCATGCCGTCGTGTCGCCCAATACCTATCGCGGCCAGTTCCGCGGGCCGGAGTCGACTGCGGACTATCTCGGCACCTTGACGCCGGTGCTGGAGGCCATCGATGCCAAGGGCGAGGGACTGGCCGGCTTCATTGCCGAATCCGTATACGGCAATGCCGGCGGCATACCCCTGCCCGACGGCTATCTGACGGAAATCTATCGGCAGGTGCGCGAGCGCGGCGGGCTCTGCATCGCCGACGAGGTGCAGGTCGGCTATGGACGGCTCGGTCATTTTTTCTGGGGCTTCGAGCAGCAAGGCGTCGTGCCCGATATCATCACCATCGCCAAGGGCATGGGCGACGGCCATCCGCTCGGCGCCGTCATCACGACGAAGGAGATTGCCGCTTCGCTGGAAAAGGAAGGCTATTTCTTCTCTTCGTCCGGCGGAAGCCCGGTCAGTTGCGTTGCCGGCATGACCGTTCTCGACGTCATGGCCGAGGAGCGGTTGCAGGACAATGCCCGGGAGGTAGGCGACCATCTGAAGGCACGGCTTGCGGCACTGATCGACAGTTACCCGATCGTGGGCGCAGTGCATGGCATGGGCCTCTATCTCGGCCTCGAATTCGTGCGCGACAGAGTGACGCTGGAGCCGGCGACCGAGGAGACGGCGGCGATCTGCGACCGGCTTCTGGAACTCGGCGTCATCATGCAGCCGACGGGCGATCACCTGAATGTGTTGAAGATCAAGCCGCCGCTATGCCTAACCGAAGGAAGCGCCGATTTCTTCGCAAACATGCTGGAAAAGGTGCTTGCAGAAGGCTGGTAAGCGGGAGGTTCGGCCGTTAACCAATTCGGTCTTTTCGAGGCTTTCCGATTTTTAACCAGATGTCCCATTGCCGGAATCAGACAGACTTCCTATCTGTGCCTCGGCGATGACGAGAGACCCTCGAACCGTCACACGGGTTGCACGAAAGCGTGATAGAATTCTTTCTAGAAACCGGGATGTGATGGAATGAAATTTTTCGGATCGTCGATATTTTGACACGTTTCGGAATATGTTTCTTATAGGCTATCGGCTATTTTCTACTAAGTTTGTAGACTATAAAGATGGCTTCAACGGGTCCCGGGCTCTTCCGGGATCATGCAAGTACAACGCCAACATAAGGATCGAGACATGATTGATATCGAAATTCTCGCACGAGTCCTTGGGCGATCTGTGCTTGGCAATGACCGTCCGGGCGCGCTCTCCCGCCCGAACTGTCGAATGTGACGATCGTCCCCCTTTCAACGGTACCAGACAAGTCAATTCGCCATAGCCTGCGCATCCGCGCGGCAGGAGTTCTATGTAATGAAAAAAGAAGTTATCGAATATGCAGGCATCCCTGTTGGGATCGTCATTCCGGATGAAGACCGGCTGAAATTCATCGCCGTCAAATTCCATGTCCATGACCTCGACGAGCAGCATTTCAGCTCGCCCGCCGAGGTGAAGCTGGCCATTCACGATCTGATGACCCGCCGCCACCCGAAGCCCCTTCATGCCTGACGCAGAACGCGGCTTTAATACTATCAGAGGATTTCCGACCGGCCCGGCAAAACGGGCCGGTCTTGTTTTTGCCCATCTTGTTTTTTGAGGGCATTTGACTTCCTATCGGCGCGCTTCCCTCAAGACAGGAGACGCGCTTGTCCGATCTTCTCAATCTCCTCACCGATATCGAAGGCGTCTCCGTCGGTCACGCAACCGACCTGCCGCTTGGCTCCGGTGTCACGACTATCATCTTCGATGAACCGGCAGTTGCCTCCGGCAGCGTGCTTGGCGGCGCACCAGGCGGGCGCGATACGGCGCTGCTCGATCCCTCCATGGTCGTCGATGCCGTCGACGCCTTCGTGCTGTCGGGCGGATCGGCCTTCGGTCTCGATGCGGCGGGCGGCGTTCAGGCGGCATTGCGCGAGATGGGGCGCGGATTCCAGGTCGGCCAGGTTCGTATCCCGATCGTACCGCAGGCGATCCTGATGGATCTGCTGAATGGCGGCGACAAGGGCTGGGGCATACATTCGCCTTACCGCGAAATGGGCTATGAGGCCGCGAGGGCCGCACGCAAGGGTGCGTTTGATCTCGGCACGGTTGGAGCCGGCACGGGTGCAACGACTGCTACCTTCAAGGGCGGCCTTGGCTCGGCAAGTGCAGTCAGCAGCACCGGGCATCGCATCGCGGCGATCGTTGCCGTCAACGCTGTGGGCACGGCGACTATCGGCGAAGGCCCGCATTTCTGGGCGGCCCCATTCGAGCAGAATAATGAATTCGGCGGGCTCGGCATGCCCACGGAAATCGATCATCGATTGCGGCTCAAGAGCGTGAAAACGACAGCCACGACGATCGGCGCCGTTGTCACCGACGCGTCGCTCATCAAGGCGGAAGCGCACCGGCTTTCCATTGCCGCGCATGACGGACTGGCCCGCGCGGTCCTGCCAGCCCACCTGCCACTCGACGGCGACACGATTTTTGCAGCCTCCACCGGCAAACAGAAGCGCAACGACATGGCAAGCCTGATGGAATTGTGCCATCTGGCGGGGATCGTGATGGCGCGGGCGATTGCGCGCGGGGTCTACGAAGCAACGGCGCTTCCGCTGCCGAGCGCGCTGCCTGCATGGCGCGACCGCTATGCGGCGGGGCGCTGATTGCCTAGACTACAGGAAGAGAGCCTGACGGCGGAGAACAGGTAAATGCAGATTCGGGCGCTGATGTATTTCGACGAGCTGGTGCGAACCAACTCCATGCGTCAGGCGGCCGAAAACCTGAATGTCGCCCCGACGGCCATCAGCCGGCAGATCGAGAACCTCGAATATCATTTCGGTGCGCCGCTGGTGGAACGCAGCGCGCGTGGCGTGAAGCTGACGGCGGCGGGCGAGCTGCTGGCGGCCCGCGCGGGTCGGACGCTGCGCGAGCTCGACCATGTGCAGCAGCTGATCGAAGACCTGAAGGGGCTACAGCGCGGGCGCGTCAACATTTACGCGAACGGCGCGACCGTTGCCAATCTGCTTGCGCCGGCGCTGGCAGAATTCAGCCTGAAATATCCCAAGCTGCGTTTTGCCGTGACGATCACCAGCGCACGGGCCGCAGTCGAAGCGGTCAACAGCGCCGAGGCCGATATTGCGGTGACCCTGTTTGCGCCGCCAATGTCGGGTACCAAGGTGCGGCTGCGTTCGGAGATCACTTACGATCTTATCACAGCGCCAAACCACCCGGCAGCATCACGCCAGGATATTCCGCTCAAGGAGCTCGCCGACTACGCTCTGGCACTGCCCGATCAATCCTTTGGTTTCCGCCAAGCTTTCGACGCGCTCTTCGAGAAGGAAGGGCTGAGCCTCGATCCGGTGTTCGTGACGAGTTCGCTGGAGATGCTGAAGGAGCTGGTTCTGAGCGGCGCAGCCGTGACGCTGCTGCCGGCACTGACCGTTCGCCGCGAGATCGAGGCCGGCCAGCTTTCAGCCATTCCGCTTGCCGGCAAGACCGGCATTCGCACTCATGTGGATCTCTGTGTGGCGCCTGACCGGCAGCTTTCCTTTGCTGCAACGAAACTTCTCGATTTCATCGAACGCTTCATGCGTGAGCGGTCGAACAGCAAGGCCGGCCATAAAGAGTAAGGCCCGCGGGCTTGCATCAGATCAGAAATTACTGTGTAGCTTTTTTGGCTACACCGAGCACACAAAATCGTCATTGTGTGTGCACCCTCGTAGTGCCACTCTACTCACAAAAGGGATCTGCCAAGCAGCGGAGCCAGACAGGGGAACAGGATGATCAAGGTTTCGCTCGCGCCGTCAGCGCGTCTCATGCGGCGTCTTTCCATGGGTGCCGCGCTTTCAGCCGGCATCATGATGCTGGCGCTGACACCCGCCGAAGCCGCCAAAACAACGCTCAATCTCGGCATGAGCGTCGAGCCTGCTGGACTCGACCCGACGATCGCCGCGCCTGTCGCCATCGGCCAGGTGACCTGGCAAAACATCTTCGAAGGGCTGGTCAGCATCGACGAGACCGGCAAGGTGCAGCCGCAGCTCGCCAAGAGCTGGGACATTTCCCCCGATGGCCTGACCTATACGTTCAAGCTGCAGAGCGGTGTCAAATTCCACGACGGCGAGGCCTTCGATTCCACCGCCGCCAAATTTGCCCTCGACCGCGCCCGCGGCAAGGATTCGGTCAATCCGCAGAAGCGCTTCTTCGCCTCGATCGCCTCCATCGAAACGCCCGATGCCGAGACGCTGGTGCTGCATCTTTCCAGCCCGACCGGCAGCCTGATCTACTGGCTCGGCTGGCCGGCGTCCGTCATGGTCGGACCGAAGTCTGCAGCTGACGACAAGACCACGCCTGTCGGCACCGGGCCGTTCAAATTCTCCACCTGGGCCAAGGGCGACCACGTGGAACTCGTCAAGAATGCCGACTACTGGAACAAGGATGGCGCGGCGAAGCTCGAGAAGGTGACCTTCCGCTTCATCAACGACCCTCAGGCACAGGCAGCAGCACTGAAATCCGGCGATCTCGACGCCTTTCCGGAATTTGCCGCGCCGGAGCTGATGAGCTCCTTCGATGGCGATGCGCGTCTTGCGACCAAGGTCGGCAATACTGAACTCAAGGTCGTTGCTGGCATGAACAATGCGCGCAAGCCGTTCGACGACAAGCGCGTACGCCAGGCGCTGATGATGGCGATCGACCGCCAGACTGTCATCGAGGGTGCCTGGTCCGGTCTCGGTACAGCGATCGGCAGTCACTATACGCCGAACGATCCGGGCTATCAGGATATGACCGGCGTACTGCCCTATAATGTCGAGAAGGCGAAGGCGCTGCTAACCGAGGCCGGCTATCCCAACGGCTTCACCTTCACGATCAAATCGCCGCAGATGGCCTACGCCCCGCGCAGCGCACAGGTGATGCAGGCGATGTTGGCCGAGATCGGTGTGACTGTTAATATCGAGCCCACGGAATTTCCGGCGAAATGGGTGAAGGATGTCATGACCAGCCGTGACTACGACATGACCATCGTCGCCCATGCCGAACCGATGGACATCGATATCTATTCGCGCGATCCCTATTACTTCAATTACAAGAATCCGGCCTTCAATGACCTGATGAAGAAGGTGCAGGAGACGGCCGATCCATCGGAACAGGCCAAGATCTATGGCGAAGCCCAGAAGATCCTCGCCGAGGACGTGCCGGCGCTCTATCTCTTCGTCATGCCCAAGCTCGGTGTCTGGGACAAGAAGCTGAAGGGCCTGTGGGAGAACGAGCCGATCCCCTCCAACGTCCTCAGCAATGTTTCCTGGGACGAATAAACTGCTGATGCGGGCGGCGGACAGGGTGTTGAAGACGATATGATCGCACTGCTTTCCCGCCGCCTCGCCGGTCTCGCCATCACCCTTCTCGTCGTGTCCCTGGTGATCTTCGCCGTCATGGACCTGCTGCCCGGCGATCCCGCGTCGATCATGCTCGGCACGTCGGCCAGTCCCGAAACACTGGCGGCACTGCGCCACGAACTCGGCCTCGACCAGCCACTGCTCATTCGCTATGGCCAATGGCTCGCCGGCGTCTTCTCCGGCAATCTCGGGCAATCCTATACCTATGGCGTACCTGTCGCCGGGCTGATCGTCGAGCGGCTGGCGGTGACGCTGCCGCTTGCGATGATTGCCATCGTCCTCTCAGTGGTGATCGCATTGCCGCTCGGCGTGCTGGCGGCGGCGCGACGTGGCGGGATCGTCGATGCGATCGCCACCGTCTTCTCGCAGATCAGCATCGCCGTGCCGGCCTTCTGGGTGGCGCTGCTGCTTATCATCCTGTTTTCCTCCACGCTCGGTCTGATGCCGGCAGGTGGTTTTCCCGGGTGGGATGCCGGACTTCTGCCGGCATTGCAGGCCTTGTTGATGCCCGCTGTCGCACTCGCCCTGCCGCAAGCCGGCGTGCTGACCCGCGTGGCGCGCTCCGCCGTGCTCGACACCCTACACGAGGATTTCGCGCGCACTGCGGTCGCCAAGGGGCTGTCGCGCAGGACGGTGCTGTGGCGGCATATCGTGCCGAATGCGCTGGTGCCGATCCTGACCATTCTCGGACTGCAATTCACCTTTCTCGTTGCCGGCGCGGTTCTGGTCGAAAACGTCTTCAATCTGCCGGGTCTCGGACGGCTTGCCTTTCAAGCCTTGTCGCAGCGCGACATCATCGTGATGCAGGATGTCGTGCTGTTCTTCGCGGGCCTCGTCATCGTCATGAACTTCATCGTCGATCTCTCCTACCTGGCGATCGACCCGCGCATGCGAAAGGCGGCATGATGGCTCCCATCGTCTCCTCCGCCATCTTTCCACGGCGCCGAAGCTTCCGGCTTAGCCGGCGAAAGAATCTCATCGCCGGAACCATCGTCATCGGGCTCCTGGCTGCCATTGCCCTGCTATCGCTCTTCTGGACGCCGCAGCCACCGGCCAAGATGCAGATCATTCACAAGCTGCAGCCGCCGCTTGCCTTCGGCCTGCTCGGCACGGACCAGTTCGGCCGTGACGTAGTTTCCATGCTGATGGTCGGGTGCTGGAATTCGCTGTCGATCGCCGTCAGCGCGGTCGCCATCGGCGGCACATTCGGTTCCATTGCGGGGATTTCCGCGGCTGCCATCCGCGGCCCCTACGAGGCGCTTTTGATGCGCGCCTGCGACGTTATCTTCGCACTGCCCCCGATCCTGTCCGCGATGCTCCTCGGTGCCTTCCTCGGGCCAGGGCGCTTTACGGCGATCACGGCCATTGCCGTCTTCATGGTGCCGGTCTTTGCGCGCGTAACGCTCGCTACCTCGCTGCAGGCCTGGAGCCGCGATTATGTGCTGGCGGCACAGGCGATCGGCAACAGCCGTTTCACGATCTCGGTGCGGCACGTGCTGCCGAACATCATGAGCCAGATCATCGTGCATGCAGCGATCCAGCTCGGTCTCGCGATCCTGACGGAAGCCGGCCTCTCGTTCCTTGGTCTCGGCATGGCGCCGCCGGCTCCGACCTGGGGACGCATGCTGGCAGACGCCCAGACATTCCTTTCGCTTGCTCCGTGGCTGGCGATCCTGCCCGGTCTTGCCATCGCGCTCACCGTCTTCGGCTTCAACATGCTGGGTGATGGGTTGCGCGATCTGCTCGACCCGCGTGAAGCGAGCCGCTGATGTCCTCCCGAGACGAACCGCCCGAAAGACCAGACTATGCCAGATACCAATTTCACCATCCGCGAGCTCAGGCGATGCTTCAGCGATAGAACCCTCTCGCCGCTCGAATACTGGCTTGCGCTCGAAAGGCATATCGATGCCTGGGAGCCGTCGATCGCAGCGCTTTATCTCTACGATCCGCAAGCGGCGCGCGAGCAGGCAAAGGCATCGGGCGAGCGCTGGATGAAAGGTGAAACGCTCGGCCCGCTCGACGGCATTCCGGTTACGCTCAAGGAATTGATCGCCACCAGGGGACAACCGGTGCCGCTCGGCACGAAGGCGGTCGAGCTGAAGCCAGCGGAAGCGGATGCGCCGGCGGCGGCGCGGCTGCGGGAGGACGGCGCTGTTATCTTTGCCAAGACCACCTGCCCCGACTACGGCATGCTTTCGTCGGGTCTTTCGAGCTTCCATCATCTGAGCCGAAACCCTTGGAATATCTCACAGAACCCCGGTGGCTCCAGCGCCGGCGCTTCCGCAGCGGCTGCTGCCGGCTACGGGCCATTGCATATCGGCACCGATATTGGCGGCTCGGTGCGGCTGCCGGCCGGCTGGACGGGTGTGTTCGGCTTCAAACCGAGCCATGGGCGCATTCCGGTCGATCCCTATTATGTCGGCCGCTGCGCGGGACCGATGACCCGGACGGTGGAGGATGCCGCCTATTCGATGGCGACGCTTTCGCGCCCCGACTGGCGCGATGGCACCAGCCTGCCGCCGAATGATTTCGACTGGATGGATCTTGCCATCGATCTCACCGGCATGCGGATCGGGCTGATGCTCGATGCCGGCTGCGGTCTTGCCGTCGATGACGATGTGAGGATATCGGTCGAAGAAGCGGCCAGGCTTTTCGAGAAAGCGGGGGCGACGATTATTCCTGTCGGACCGGTGCTGACGCGCGCCATGCTGGACGGGCTCGACACTTTCTGGCGCTCTCGTTTCTGGGGCGACATTGCCGGGCTCAGCGAAGAGCGCCGCGCAAATATTCTCCCCTATATCCATGAATGGGCCAAGGGCGGTGCCGATATCAGCGGTGTCGATGCCGTGAAGGGCTTCAACCAGACGATCGAGATGCGCAAGACCTGCGGGCGCCTGTTCACCGAGGTCGATGCGGTGCTCTCTCCTACCAATCCGATCGTCTCCTATCCGGCAGAATGGGCTTCGCCGACCAATGATCCGAAACAGCCCTTCGAGCATATCGCCTTCACCGTGCCATGGAACATGTCGGAACAGCCGGCATCCTCGATCAATTGCGGCTTTTCTGCATCGGGCATGCCGATCGGGCTGCAGATCATCGGGCCGCGCTTCGATGACATGCGGGTGCTGAAACTCTCGAAAGCATTCGAGGATTGGACGGGTGGCGTCAAGGACTGGCCGAAGCCGCCGGTGGCCTGAAGGCAATCTCAGAACGGGCGGCGATAGCCTGTCGGCTGCTCATAGAGCCAGCCGATGCGCTTGACAGCCGCCTGGAAATTCTCGCGCGCAACAGTCATCGTGTGGCCGTTGGCATGGATGATGGTTTCGGGATCTTCGAAAACGGCAACGTGCCCTTTCCAGAAGACCAGATCGCCGCGGCGCACTTCCGAGCGCTCGATCGGCTCGCCAAGGCCTGCCGCCTGCATGTCGGTATCGCGCGGCGCGCTTCTGCCGGTCATCTGTAGGGCAAGCTGGAGGAGGCCGGAGCAATCGATGCCAAGGCCGGAGCGGCCGCCCCAAAGATAGGGCGTTTCCAGGAAGCGGGCGGCGATATCGACATAGTCCTGGCCATCCAGCGCTCCAAGCGGCTGGAGATGCTTGGAGAAGATCGCAGTGCCATCGTCAAGCACCAGATAATGATTGCCGCGCGCTTCCGCTTGACCGGCAATGTGGACTCGGCTGCCCATCGACAGCACTGTCTTATACGGTTTGCGCAATTCCGGTTCCTGATAAAGGAAAGTGCGCTGCGGAACGACGATGTGAGTCGGGGCGTTGGCTGCCTCTGCAACTGCGCTTGCTGGCAGGTAACCGACATAGCCATCAGATGTAGCCTTGACCCAGCACCAGCCGTCAGCGCGATCGAATATAGTGACATCCTCGCCATAGAGCAGTTCCGTATCGATGCCGCGGGCAAGGTCCGGTTCGGGGCGCAGGGCGATGACCGGGACACAGACGTGGGCCGGCGTGCCGCTCACAAAGCGCGCCGCTTCGACCTTGCCCTTAAGGCCGGCTTCCGCAAGATCCGGGCGATAGGCATGGAGGCGGCGGTCGAGCATCGTCATGACATTCCTTTCAGCGTGGCCTTTTGAGCTGGCCTTTCAGACCGGAAGCTTGCGGCCCTGCTCGCGCACGAGGTCGCCGAGCTTTTCGAGATAGAGCGCCCCGCCAACGGTGCGCTTGATAATGACGTTGCGCCGGTCGGCATCGTCGCGGACGCGATCGACAAGGCCCATGTCCCCCATCGTATCCAGCGCCCGGGTGATGACCGGTTTCGTCACGTCCAGCGTCGCGGCCAGTCCGCGCACAGTATGCGGTGGCGGCACAAGATAGATATGCAGCAGGATCGCCATCTGACGCAACGTCAAATCTCGGTCGTCGTGGCGGACCTGGTTGAGCGCCACGCCATGCCAGAGGCCAAGCGCCTGCGAGGCGGTCAGTTCAATCGGCACGGCTCCTCCGGAAATCGTTACGCTAACGTTTCATTTTCCGGCAGTTACAGCGTGCAAGCAAGAGGCGGCACAGAATGCCGCCTCGCAAGGTGAATAAAATTTTAACGATCGGATCAGCGATGGCCTTGGCGGCTCAGCGCATGCTGTGACGGATATGATGATAGAGCGCGCGGATAGCCTGCGCCTCGCCGCCTCCAGGCGAATGCGGGCGCTCGTTCGGCGCCCAGCCGTAGATATCGAGATGCGCCCAGCTCTTCGCCTTGCTGACAAAGCGCTTGAGGAAAAGCGCGGCGGTGATGGCGCCCGCCATGCCCCCCGCCGGAGCATTGGTGATATCGGCGAATTTGGTGCGGATATCTTTCTCGTAGCCGGCATAAAGCGGCAGCCGCCAGAGCGGATCGTCCGTCTCGAGGCTTGCTTCCATCAGGTCGTGGGCAAGATTCGCATCATCCGTGAAGAAGGGTGGCAGATCGGGGCCGAGAGCGACGCGGGCAGCGCCTGTCAGGGTCGCCATATCGATCAAGAGATCAGGTTCTTCCTCGTCGGCATAGGCGAGCGCATCGGCCAGGATCAGGCGACCTTCGGCATCGGTGTTGTCGATCTGGACCGTCAACCCCTTGCGGCTCTTGTAGATGTCGCCGGGACGGAAGGCATTGGACGAGATGGAATTCTCGACGACCGGGATGATGACACGCAGGTCCACCTTCAGCTTGGCATCCATGATCATGAGCGCCAGGCCCATGACATTTGCCGCGCCGCCCATGTCCTTCTTCATCAGCAGCATGGAGGAAGCCGGCTTGATGTCGAGGCCACCCGTATCGAAGCAGACGCCCTTGCCGACCAGCGTGACCTTGCGGTGTCCCTTCTTGCCCCAGCGCAGCTCCAAGAGGCGCGGCGCATCGGCACTGGCGCGACCGACCGTGTGCACGAGCGGGAAGTTTTCCTTGAGCAGGTCGTCGCCAATGATAACCGACATCTCTGCCTTGTAGTGGGCAGCGAGATCGCGGAAAGCCGCTTCGAGCTGTTCCGGTCCCATGTCGTTGGTCGGCGTATTGATGAGGTCGCGAGCGAGGAAAACGCCGGCGAGCTGACGCTTGATCTCATTGCCGTCGGCGTCGCGCGGGATCATCAGCGTCGCCGCCGGGATTTTTTCAGACTTGTAACGGTCGAAACGGTAGCTGCCGAGGCCGAAGCCGAGCGCCAGGCGATTGGCTGTCAGCGGAGCCGTTTCGATGTGCCAGTCGCCGGCCGGAAGCGCGCGGGCAAGCCTGCCCGTGATGTAAGGCTGCTCAGACGGATTGGTCCCAAGGCCGAAGAGCGCGCCGCCGAGGTGACCGTCGGCTGTCGGGATCAGAAGCAGCGAACCACTTTCCGCCTTGTAGCCGGCTTTACGTGCCCAATCGAGGGCGATCGGATCGATTGTCGCGGTCTCGATATGGGCGGGCGTGACAGCAAAGATCGGTAGCGTCGACCCACCCTTGGTGTTGAAAGGCGTCGGTCTTTCGGTGAACTGGAAGGGGGCCATGTTTGTCCTTAGAGGCGGGGGGCAGAATCACTTCTTAACGGTCTGTTAGGGTTAACAGACTATTGCTGGAGCGAAGATTGCGTCAAAACCTTTCCCTGTTCCGTTTTGAGGTCAGGCGCCGATTTCATTCAGGAACGCGCAATGCCCGTCTCGGCCTCTACTCCTCCTAAAAAGCGTGCTTTTCAAGGAACCGCCGCTGTTCTCGTCATGCTCGCGCTGGCCGGCTGCTCGACAACGGCAAAGGACCGGATGACAACCGGTTCCATCCCCAAGCTCGACAAGCCGGTCGAGCAGATGGACACCAACGAGTTGCGGGCCGCCACTAACCGCGTCGGCCAGGCCTATGAGAAGAACCCGCGCGATCCGGTCAATGGCGTAAACTATGCCAACCTGCTGCGGATGAGTGGACGCGACGCGCAAGCGCTTGCCGTCATGCAGCAGGTCGCGATCGCCAATCCCGGTGATCGCAACGTGCTGGCAGCCTATGGCAAGGCGCAAGCGGCCACAGGGCAGCTTCAGCAGGCGCTCGATACGATCGGCAGAGCACAGACGCCCGACCGTCCCGACTGGCGACTGATCTCGGCGGAAGGCGCGATCCTCGATCAGATGGGCAAGCCGAACGACGCACGCCAGCGCTATCGCGATGCGCTCGACATCCAGCCGAACGAACCTTCGATCCTTTCCAATCTCGGCATGTCTTATCTTCTGACAGGCGATCTGCGCACGGCGGAAACCTATCTGCGCTCGGCTTCTGGCCAGCCCTCGGCCGATAGCCGCGTGCGCCAGAACCTCGCTCTCGTCGTCGGCCTGCAGGGCAGATTCCCCGAGGCCGAGCAGATCGCGCGGCGCGAACTCTCGCCGCAGCAGGCCGACGCCAACGTCGCCTATCTGCGCGGCATGCTTTCCCAGCAGAATTCCTGGCAGAAGCTCGCGGCGAAGGACTCCACACCTGCCGCCAGCAATACCAACTAAGTCATCTGCTGCTCAGTCCCGAGAGGATGAGACGCAGGCCGAGACCGGCCATGACCGCGCCCGCGGCCCTGTCGATCCAAGCCTTGGCAGCAAGATAGACTTTGCGCGGCTGCTGGGCCGAAAAGGCGAGCGCAACGATCGCATACCATCCCGCTTCGACCAGGAAGACGCCAATCGGCAGTGCCAGCAAAAGCTCCACCGGCACCGTCTTGGGCAGCAGCGCCGCGAAGATACTGGCGTAGACCACGATCGTTTTGGGATTGCTCAACTGCGTCAGCATCGCTGCCGTGAAACTGCGCGCCGGTGTGCTTTTACCGGCTATGTCGCCTGAAAGCGCCAGCGGTTCGCTGGCGCCCTTCCAGATCGCGACAGCAATATAGATCAGATAGGCGCCGCCCGCGATCTTGAGAACGAGGTAAAGCCACTCGAATTGCGAGAGCAGCGCCGTCAAGCCGGCAAGGGCAAGGATGGCGAAGGTCACGCCGCCGATGCCCATGCCGAGTGCAGCGGCAAGCCCGTCAAAGCGGGAACGCGAAATGGCGATGCGCGAGACGACGACGAAACTCGGGCCGGGGCTCATGGCGCCGATCATCAAAGCGCTGATGATGCTGATAAAGATGCCCAGAGACGACATGGCAAAACTCCATTCTCACACAATTCCGGATGTAAAACCGCAATGCAATTTTGCTGGAAATGCCCACCCGATCAAGGGCCGCTCGCCGATGATCGCCGTTTGTTTTGCCGTTCTTGGGAAAAGCGGGGTTTCCGGATCTCTTAATCAGAACCGATCGGCGACCTGGATGCCGGCAGGGCCAAGGATGACGGCGATCAGCACCGGCAGGAAGAAGAGGATCATCGGAACGGTCAGCTTCGGCGGCAGGGCAGCGGCCTTCTTTTCCGCCTCGTTCATGCGTTCGTCGCGGCCCTCCTGGGCAAGGACGCGCAGCGCTGTCGCAACAGGCGTGCCGTAACGGTCGGCCTGAATGAGCGCCTGGGTGACGGAGCGGACCAGATCGATCTGGGTGCGGGTCGCAAGATTCTCGAGGGCGACGCGGCGATCCGGCAGGAAGGAGAGCTCAGCAGTTGTCAGCACCATTTCTTCGGCGAGCGGCGGTGACTGTTCGCCGAGCTCTTCGGAAACCCGGCGCATGGCTGCCTCGATGGAAATACCCGATTCCACACAGATCAGCATCATGTCCAGCGCATCCGGCCAGGCGCGCTTGATGGATTGCTGACGCTTACCCATACGGTTGGAGATATAGATGTTCGGCGCATAGAAGCCGATATAGGCGATGCCGATGACGATGAAGATCCGGATCGGCAGGCCCTTGTCGGCAAGATTGCCGAGACCGAACATCCAGAATGCGGCAACCGCCAGGAAAAGAAACGGCAGAAGAAAGCGCGCGACAAGGAAAGTGTTCAGCGCATTTTCCGAACGCAGACCAGCCGCGCGCAGCTTGTTCATCGTGTTGTCGTCGACAAGCGCTTTGCGCAGATTGAACCGCTCGACAATTTGACGGACGGATCGATTGTTCTGGTTTCTGAGCGTCGCCTTGCTGCCAGTGTCGGCATTCATACGGGCGCGCTCGCGGGCGCGGATCTGCTCACGCTCGGTCGAGACGGCCTTCATGCGCTTGTTGAGATCGCCACGCTCGAAAAAGGGAACGGCAAGCGTGTAGAAAGTGGCAAAGACAGCGATGGCGACGAGCACCGCCACGATCATGGCGGGATCGGTCAAGGTTGCGGCAAGTTCCTGCGACATGTGCCTTGCTCCCGCTAGATATCGAAATTGATCATGTTGCGCATCACGAAGATACCGATAGACATCCAGACCGCCGAAAAGCCCATGATGAAGTGGCCGCGCGGATCGGTGAACAAGAGCATCATGTATTGCGGCGACGTGAGGTAAACGAGCAGGGCAACGATGAAAGGCAGGGCGCCGATGATGCAGGCCGATGCCTTGGCTTCCATCGACAGCGCCTTGACCTTGGCCTTCATCTTCTTACGGTCACGCAGCACCTTTGAAAGGTTACCGATCGCTTCCGACAGGTTGCCGCCAGCCTGCGACTGGATGGCGATGACGATCGCGAAGAAATTGACTTCCTGCAACGGCATCTGATTGGTCATGCGGGCGCAGGCTTCGGGCACGCTGAGGCCGACCTGCTGCGATTCGACGATACGGCGGAATTCGCCCTTGACCGGCTCGACCCCATCGGTCGCAACGAGGCGGATCGCGTCGTTCAGCGGCAGGCCGGAGCGGATGGAGCGGACGATAACGTCGAGCGCATTCGGAAATTCATCAAGGAACTTGTTCTGGCGGCGCGAAATGAGGAAGCCCAGCACCCAGCGCGGCAGACCAAGCCCTGCGGCCACGGGGATACCGAGCATGACCGGTGTCGATGCGCCGGCAATAAAAAGCAAGACCAGCAGCACAAGTGCGAAGAACGCGCTGAAGAGATAGAAACGGGTTGGCGTGATCGGCAGTCCCGCCTGCACCAGGCGGGATTTCAGCGACAGCGTTTTCTTGGTCTTCTCATGCTGCCGTTTTTCGAGATCCTTCAGGCTGTCCTGTACCGATTTTCGGCGCTTCGACAGTTCCTGCACGCGGTCGCGGGCAGCCTTGACCTTGGTGCGATCGACTTCGGCCGATTTGACGCGGTTGATGCGACTTGCCGATTTCTTGTCGCTCTCGATACGCGAGAACAATAGGGCATAGCTCACCGCTGCCGCCGCAACGGCTGCAAGAACGACAATTGCCAGCACTGTCGGATCGATGCCGAACATCTCAATCCTTCGATTTCAGTTCCATCTCGTCGAGCGCGGCGGCGAGGCGTTTTTCTTCGTTGTAGTAGCGGGCGCGATCCCAGAAATGCGGTTTGCCGATACCGGTCGACATATGGCGCCCAATCAGACGGCCGCTCGCGTCCTCGCCTTCGATCTCGTAACGCATCAGATCCTGAGTGATGATGACGTCACCTTCCATGCCGATCACCTCGGTGATCTGGGTGATGCGACGCGAGCCGTCACGAAGGCGCTGCGCCTGGATGATGACATCGATCGAGGAAGAAATGATTTCGCGCACGGTCTTTGCCGGCAGGGTGAAGCCACCCATGGCGATCATCGATTCCATACGGCTCAGGCATTCGCGCGGGTTGTTGGCGTGGATCGTGCCCATCGAGCCGTCATGGCCGGTGTTCATGGCCTGCAGGAGGTCGAAAACCTCGGGTCCGCGGACTTCGCCGACGATGATGCGTTCGGGACGCATACGCAGGCAGTTCTTGACGAGGTCGCGCATGGTAATCTCGCCCTCGCCTTCGATGTTCGGCGGGCGGGTTTCCAGACGCACCACATGCGGCTGCTGGAGCTGCAATTCGGCTGTATCTTCGCAGGTAATGACACGCTCATCGCGGTCGATATAGTTCGTCAGGCAGTTCAGAAGCGTGGTTTTGCCCGAGCCCGTTCCGCCCGAGATGATGACGTTGCAGCGGACGCGGCCGATGATCTGAAGCACTGTCGCGCCTTCAGGCGTGATGGCGCCGAAGCGCACCAGCTGATCGAGCGTCAGCTTGTCCTTCTTGAACTTACGGATAGTGAGTGCCGGGCCATCGATCGACAGCGGCGGCGCGATGACGTTGACGCGCGAGCCGTCGGGCAGGCGCGCGTCGCAGATCGGGCTCGATTCATCGACACGGCGGCCGACCTGGCTGACGATGCGCTGGCAGATCGAAAGAAGCTGCGAATTGTCGCGGAAGCGGATTTCGGATTCGATGGTCTTGCCGCCGACTTCGATGAAGGTCTGGCCGGCACCATTGACCATGATATCGGCAATGTCGTCGCGCGCCAGCAGCGGCTCGAGCGGACCGTAACCAAGCACGTCGTTGCAGATATCCTCGAGCAGTTCTTCCTGCTCGGAGATCGACATGGCGAAATTCTTGATGGTGATGATATCGTTGACAATATCGCGGATTTCCTCACGCGCGCTTTCGCCATCCAGTTTGGAGAGCTGCGAGAGGTCGATCGTATCGATCAGCGCGGAAAAGACCTGCGCCTTGGTATCGTAATATTCGTCCGTCCGGGCGGGCCGCTTGCGCTGCGGCGTCTGTATCGGCGGCGGCGCCACCTGCTGGCGGACAGGTTCGCGCGACGGCTCGACGAGCACCGCGGGACCGGATGGCGCTGCCGGGGCGGCAGCCGGCATCGGCGGCGGAGGAGCGGCGATACCGCCGGCACCGGCCTTTCCGAAACCTTCATTTCCGCGTTTTCCGAACATTGATCCGATCCAATTCTAGTCGTTCACTTGCGCTTCAGAAGGCCGAGAAGGCCGCCCTTCCTGGATTTCTTGATCGCCACGCGACCCGTGACGATGTGCGAGATCTGCGAAAAGGTCTCCGATGTCGGCGACTTTGGGTCGACCTCGGAGATCATCCGGCCGCTATTAGCGGCGTTACCGAAAAGACCGATATCGAAGGGAATGATGGCGATCGGCTCGACTTCCAGCGGCTCGCAGAAATCTGAAATCGAAATTTCCGGCCGCTTTGGCATGCCGACCTGATTGAGAATGAGATGCGGCACCTTGTCGTTCGGGCGCATCTTGCGGAGCGCATCAAGCATGTTCTTGGTGTTGCGAAGGTTAGCGAGGTCGGGAACGGCGCAAATGACGACCTCATCGGCGCTCGACAGGACCGAACGGGTCCAGTCCGACCAGGCATGAGGAACATCGAGCACCGTCACCGGCGCACTGCGCTGCAGCACATCCATGACCGGCTGGAAGGCCTGGCCATCGAAATCATAGGCGCGATCGAGAAGCGAAGGGGCAGCCAAAAGCGAGAGATGCTCCGAGCACTTGGTCAGCAGGCGGTCAAGGAAAACCTCGTCAAGCCGTTCCGGCGCAAAGACAGCCTCAGCAATGCCCTGGGCCGGATCCTGATCGAAATCGATGTTCGCCGTGCCATAAGGCAGGTCGAGATCGGCCAGGATCGTTTCGGTCGAGAACAGGTTCGAGATCCCGAAGGCGCAATTATGCGCAATGGTCGATGCGCCGACCCCGCCCTTCGCGCCAATAAAGGCGATGGAGCGGCCAAGCGGCTCGGCTTCCGGATCGACGAAGATCGTCGCCATTGCGGCCATGATATCCGGCATGGCGACAGGCTGGACCATATATTCGGAAATGCCGTTGCGGATCAGATCGCGGTAAAGACCGATATCGTTGTAGTAGCCGACGATAATGACCTTGGTGGAGGGATCGCAGACGGCAGCAAGTGGCGCGAGCTCGGCAAGTAGGCCCGCAGGATTCGCCCTGGTTTCAAGGATGATGAGGTTCGGGGTCGGTGCGCTGGAAAACATGTTCGCAGCCGCCGCCGTTCCGCCGCTGGTAATGCGCAGACTGACTTTCGACATGCGACGGTCATTGGCGCAGCGCTCCATCACCCGCTGCAATCCCTCGCTTTCGCAGAAGGCGTGAACGGAGATGCGCGGCAGCGGCCGCATATTTTCCAGTTCGCCCATGCGCATAGCCTCTTCGGCATGTCGGAGCTCGCTGGTATTCTTGATTTCGTAGTCGACGGTGCTCATCGTTTCATCCCGCCTGATCAGAAACCGGTCTGGCCGGAATCGACATCATCGATCGTGGTCGTGGTCGTCCGGTATTCCTGGATCGCCTGATTGCGCCGCTCGGCGTCGATCGGAGTCATGCCGCGCGGAGCGACAAAATCTTCCGGATTGGCGACCTGAGCGGCGAGGTTGTTCTGCGAGGCACAGCCGAAATTGTAGTAATTCTGATTCGTGAAGTCTGCCGAGATATCCCTCGGCCACTGACCGCACTGGGTCGTTACCGCCGTCATACCGGTAAAGCTCAAGCGTATCGGCGCAGCGTCGCGGAGACCGGTTGCTGCATAGGACGTATTGATGATCTTGTTGCTGGCAATGCCACGCGAAGCAAGTTCGGCACGAACCTGGCTGCGCAGGGCGCGAGCCGCGCCTGCATTGGCTGATCCCTCCGGAGTCAGGATATAGACCGGGCCAGAAGCGCGCGACGCGTAATTTTGCGCGAAGCCGCGAATCAACTCGCGCTGTGCAATCGTCAGGCGGCGATCGCTGGAGGCAACGGGAATATCGACCGTTTGTTCGGCTTCCGTCACGACGATCGGGTGGCGCTCCCGGTAATCATCAGGAATGCCTCCGGTCGTGAGCTGGTCACGCGGACCGGCGCAGCCGGAAAGAATTGCAACGGCGAGTGATGCAGCCGCGAGCAGAGGCCTCGTCGTGCGGAAATGTATCGCGCTGCAATGGGCCATCGCCTGATCTCTATTCGTTTTCATCGGTTCAGACCCTGCCCCGCTCATTTGTAGATAAATCCGATGGAACCGTGGAACTGCGCATCGGCAACCGGCGCTTGGGAGCTGCCGTAGACCTTGTTGACGCGGTTCATGAAGAAGGCGGATGCGTCATCCGGCGGGCTGAAATTGTCATCCGGCCGGTTGAGCTGATTGCGTGCCACCGGGCGCACCAGGTAGGGCGTCGCGATGATGACGAGTTCCGTTTCCTGACGTTCAACCCCCTTCTGGCGGAAGAGCGTGCCGAGAAGCGGGATCTTCGAGACGCCGGGAGTGCCGTTCATCGTCTGAGAGACGTTGTCGCGGATGAGGCCGGCAAGAGCGATCGAACCGCCCGAGGGGAGTTCGACCGAGGTCTCTGCAGAGCGGCGCTGATAGGTGGGCGCGGCACCTGATACCGACGGCGCCGGCTCGGAGACATTTGTCTTGATCTGCAGGGCGATGCGGCCGGACGAAAGGACCACCGGTTTGAAAGCCAGATTGATACCGTAGTTATAGGGAACCACGGTGACATTGCCGTTATTGTCCGTCGTCGAGTAAAGAACCTGGCCACCGGAATTGAAAGTCGCGGCCTGTCCGGAGATCGCCGTCAACGTGGGCTCGGCCAGCGTTCGGACGACCTTGCCCTGTTCCAGCGCATTCAGATAGGTCGAAATATCGTACTTGCCGATCGAGTTCTTGAAGAGTGCGGCGAGGCCGCCACCGACGACGGATGTCGCGCTGTCCGCCGATGGGCTGCCGAGCTGGGCGACCGTCATGCCCGAGGAGTTGGTAACGAGATTGTCGAAACCGAGTTGCTTCAGGATTTCGCGACGAACCTCGGCGATCGTGACCTTGAGCGTGACCTGGTCTTCACCCTGGATCTGCAGGAGGTTGACCACCTGTGAGACCTGGCGGTTTTCGGCAAAGAGTGCAACTGCACTGTCGCCGCCGGTGCCTGACGCGGTTTCCGTACGCGTGGTGGCCTCACCGCCCTTCAGGAACGCTTCAGCGAGCGATGCTGCCTGAGTTGCATCTTGCGGCGTGCGAACGGTACCCGTCAGCACGATATTGTCAGAAACGATCTCGACCTTGATGGCGGAGTCGGGAATGAAGCGACGCAGATTGACCTCAAGCCCGGATACGTCGCGCTCGATCTCGATATCGAGACTGACGACCTCCTCGCCGCTGGCCCCGAAAACGAAGATATTGGTCTGCCCGACCTTCTTGCCGAATAGGTAGATGCGCCGCGACGTACGGGTTACGGCATCGGCCATGCTGGGATCGGAAACGAGAATGTCATGGGCGTCTTCCGGCAGGTCGACCACCAGCGCCTTGTTGAGGCCGAGCTTCAGACGGCGATGCGCGCCGGGACCGCCTTGCGAAATACGGATGAGGCTTTCCGAGCCGGCATTGGCCTGCTTCACTTCGAAAGGCGCATGAAAGGAAAACGGCATAACGCCCGTCGCCGCCATTGCCAGAGAAAGGCAGCCGGTCAGGAAAAGCCTGGTGCGCTGTTTTGAGTTGCCCATCTGCATTTCCCTTACTCCGGCTTCACTGAGCCGGTGGCATCCGTAACGATGGAGCCGGACTTGATGACCTGGACGATTGCGCTGCCGTTGTCGCCACTCAGCAGGTAGTCTGCCGCGCTGGTGTCCTGCTCTTGCGCGTCGGCAACGGAGCGCAGGGCGAGTGAAAGGCGATCGGCCATCTGCTGGGCGACGGCCAGAACCTTGGTCTGGTCGGGGGTGAGTTCCAGCGTTGCTGTCGTGCCAACCGCAGCCTTGGTGCCGTCTTCCTTTTCCTCGATCTGCTGGTCGATGGCGAGAACGCGGACGTTACTCAAAACGGTTTCGGTTATATATTTGTCCGTGCCCTGCCCCTTACGCACCATGATCACGTCAACGCGGTCATTGGGGAGGATGAAGCCACCGGCACCGGTCGCCACGGAGATTTCGGTCGCCACGGCGCGCTTGCCGGCAGGCAGCAGCGAGGACAGGATTCGGCTGTTGGAATCGGCGACCTTCTCCGGACGGATCGGTTCGCCCTCGAAGACGGGCAAGCGCACGACAGCGCCCTGCAGATCCTTGATAGCGTCCGGCCGATCGGTCTCGGTAATGAAGCCCTGGACGACCCCGTTCTGGGGCCAGGCTATCCAGTGGACGGCCTTCTCATCCAGCCGCGCGCCGACAGGGAGATTGGCGCTGGAAACCAGGACGTTGACGGTCGGCTCTTTCTCGATGACGGATTGGACCTTCGTGACGACGTTGCCACTACCGGCCATGTTCATCGCAAGAAGACCGGCAAGGCCGGCTGCCACCACGGCGACAGCTAGGATAATAAGGCGGGCCGGTTTCATTGATCATTCCTTAGGGCACGACGCGTTCGCCCCGCAGAATGCTCAGGAATTGGTATAATTATAGTTAATGGAACACTTACATTTTAAGTTAACGGCCGATTAATACGCCGTCATTTCAGGCTTTCCAGCGCAGCCAGGAACAACGGCGAGGACGGGAAGGCGACGAAGCCACCAATCGCGATGGCAACACCATAGGGGATCTTCTTGGCGAGCAGGAGCGAATTGGGAATGGGCAGGCCGATCGCCAATATCATATCTGCCTGCGAGCGGATCAACAGGATTGCGACCGTCACCAAGCCGCCGATGAAACTGACATAAACAAGAAAAGACAGCAGAGCTGGATCGTAACCGAACCAGATCGCGGCCGCGCTCAGAAGTTTCGCGTCTCCGCCGCCCATCACATTGAGCGCGAAGAGTGCAAAGCAAATGCCGAACACGATGGCGGCGCCAAGTGCGTGCATTCCGATTGCAGGAAGAGCCATGCCACTCAAAGGCGCCAGCACGGCGAACGAAATCATCAGGATCAACGACACCCTGTTCGGGATCGTCATCGTCAACAGATCGGATATGGCCGCGAAAGCCAGGCAGAGCGGAAAAACCAGAAGGATTGCAGCTACGATCATCTTCTCACCTGCCCCAAGTTCTCATCTGCCCAAGACAAACAGGCTCACGGCGGTTCGCTCGTGAGCCTGATTGCTGTTAGCCAGAGCGACGCTCCAGTATTACAGATTTGTCTTCGTCGTGGCATTGCTCAGCTTTAGACCGAGCTCGCCGAACGTGTCGTTGAGCTTGCCGCCGAGCGTGGTGGCGCCAGCAACGAGGGCTACGGAAATGAGAGCGGCGATCAGGCCGTATTCGATTGCGGTCGCGCCGGATTCATCTTTCAAAAAACGGCTAAAGAGCTTGATCATGGTCACTCCTAGCTCCAGTTGATGTTCTGAACCAGAGCTACGCTCGAGTTGTTAGGGAGTGGTCTTCGTCGTAGCGTTGGTCAGCTTCGAACCGAGGCCAACGAACGTATCGTTGAGCTTCTGGCCGAGCGTGGTGGCGCCAGCAACGAGAGCTACGGAAATGAGGGCGGCGATCAGGCCATATTCGATTGCGGTCGCGCCGGATTCATCCTTCAGAAAACGGCTAAAAAGCTTGGTCATGGTTACTCCTAACTCCAGTTGATGTTCAGCACGTCCGCCAACTGTTGCCGTTGATCGGATGGCTGCAACCTACCGAATGGCCGTTTCCATCGACTTAAGGAAATGCGTTAACAAGGTGTAAACGAGACAACCGGCCCAGTCAGGGTAAGTAATCTCTTACCGCATTTGTTGCATTTCTAAGGAATTTCCGGAAATAATGTGTAGCATTAGCTTCCGGGCATCCAGAAACGGCACACGTTTCTGCTATATGTCGATTCCATGCCTCGTCAGAGCGTGCCGAGACGATGCAATACGTTTCGCAAACGAACATGGCAGGAAAAGCTTAAAGCTTCGTTCACCATTTTTTTCCATTCTATTGGCAATCTGCATTGCGATCGTGAAAGAGGGCCAAATGCCATCGAACGGCAAGACCGTTTTCTTTGCCTGGGTAATTACGGCTCTTATGGCATCCGCAGCCTCCGCCCAGGAAGACATGCTGCGCGTCTATATGGATCACGCGCGCGTCCTGAAGCTCGATCGGCCCGTCAGCAAGGTCATTGTCGGCAATTCCAAGGTTGCCGATGCGACGGTCGCCGACTCCAAGACAATCGTCTTGACGGGCCGCGCCTTCGGCACGACCAACATCGTATTGCTCGATACCGGCGGCAACGCCATTCTGGACGAGCGCATCCTCGTTTCCATCGATGAAGGCAATACAGTGCGCGTCTATCGCCAGACAGAGCGCTCGGTTCTTTCCTGCACGCCCAATTGCGAGCAGCATTCGCAGCAAGGTGAGGCGTCTTCCGGAAACTAGTTAGTTGCGCCCAGCTCGCACCTATTCGTTAAAATAGCTGCTCCGACCTGAAACGGAAAATCAACGAACGCGGCTTAGTGTGGCGCCCGAAGAACATTTTCGGGGCCAGACCATGGCGATCAGTGAGCAGGAGGCGGGCAAGGTGCGTGCGTCCCTCCGTTTATCCAGACTTCGCGCCCTGGCTCGCTCACGTGACGGCTCCGCGGCGATCGAATTCGCGCTGCTGGCCATTCCGTATTTCATTATCATATTCGCCATTCTCGAGACCTTCATCGCCTTTGCGGCGGAACAGCTCGTGTCAAACGGCGTCGATACGGTGAGCCGACAGATGCGGACGGGACAGATCACATTCGATCCTGCGCGCGCCGGCTCCCTGACACAGACGCAGTTCCGGCAGGCCTTTTGCAATGAGATCTCGATCATCATTCGCTGCTCGGCGACGGAGGCGGCGACACCTAGCAAGCTCTATCTGGATGTACAGAGCTTCACGAATTTTGCGTCCATTCCAACGACGATCCCGAGAATGTCTTCGGATAAGTATTCCGATCTCAAGACTTCGGATTTCAAGTTCACACCCGGCGGCCCCGGCTCGATCAACATGGTGCGTGCCTATTACCGCTGGTCCATTATTGTCGATCTCGTTCGTCCCTATGTCACAGGCCTTCGCCCTGTCGGCAGTTCCATGCCGAGCGAATATCTGATGGTCGCGACGGCTGCCTTCCAGAACGAGCAGTATCCATAATGGCGCGCCGCGGACTTCTGATAAGGCTGGCTTCAACAACGCGGCGATTTGCACGCGACCGCAAGGGTGTCGGCGCCATCGAGTTTGCAATCATCTTCCCGGTTCTCGTCATGCTCTATCTCGGCGCGTTCGAGATCACGATCGGGCTCAGCGTCAGCAAGCGCACGACACGTGCTGCCGGCTCGATCGCCGATATCATTACCCAGCAGCAGAGCGTGACAAAAAGCTCGCTGACGGATATCGCCAAAGCCGCCCCGGCAATCTTCGCACCCTATGACAGTTCCGGTCTTTCGTTGAAGGTCACGGCAATCCAGATCGACGGCAGCGCCAATCCTACCGTTCTTTGGTCCTGGGCCCAGAGCGGTGCGGCACCCTATGCCAAGAACAGCGCGGTTTCCGATGTGCCGACGGAAATGAAGAAGGCAAACAGCTTCCTCATCCGCACCGAACTCAGCATACCGTACACGCTGCTCGTCTTTGCTCCCAGCTTCTTGCCAGCAGAGACACGCACCATCACGATCAGCCGCAGCTACTTCTATCGCCAGCGTCAAAACGACAACATTCCCTGCGGCGACTGCTAAAGCGTATCGTGATCGCTAGGATCCGCCGACACCATTTAAGTCCCTGTTTGATAGATGTCGTTCTCGCAAAACCGCTTTAGGGCAACATGCGCGGGCGCTTTCACAGCTCAAATTTGCCAAGCGGTTCCCGTCAATATATGGCTTGGCGCCAGACAGATCGTTCCAGCCATACGCTGACGACAGCAGATAATACGGGTGAAAAATGGCGCGGGCCTTTCTCTTCGTTCTGGATTCCTTCGGTGTTGGCGGAGCGCCGGATGCCGCAGCCTATGGCGATGAAGGCGCCGATACGCTCGGCCATATCGCCGAATTCTGTGCGGCAGGTGCAGCCGACCGAGCCGGACTCCGTTCCGGCCCCCTTGCGCTGCCGAACATGTCTGCGCTCGGGCTGCTGCATATTGCCCGGGCGGCCAGCGGCCAGTTTCCGGCCGGCATGCCGCTGCCGGACAAGATCTACGGTATCTACGGCGCTGCCAACGAAACGTCGCGCGGAAAGGACACGCCGTCAGGCCATTGGGAAATCGCCGGAACGCCCGTTACCTTCGACTGGGGTTATTTTCCGAGCGAGGGCGATGCCTTTCCGCAGGAACTGATCGATGCGCTCTGCCGGGCGGCTGACGTTCCCGGCATTCTCGGCAATTGCCATGCTTCGGGAACCGAGATCATCGACCGCTACGGTGAAGAGCATATGCGCAGCGGCAAGCCGATCTGCTATACCTCCTCGGATTCCGTGTTCCAGGTCGCAGCTCATGAGGTCTATTTCGGCCTCGACCGCCTCCTCACCTTTTGCCAGATCGCCCGCAGCCTGCTCGACCCCTACAATATCGGCCGCGTCATCGCGCGTCCCTTCATTGGCCAAAGTGCTGCGACCTTCCAGAGAACCGGCAATCGCCGTGACTTCTCGGTGCCGCCTCCGGAGCCGACGCTGCTCGACCGGCTTGTCCAACATGGCCGCAATGTGCATGCGGTCGGCAAGATCGGCGATATCTTCGCCCATCATGGCGTTTCGCGGGTCATCAAGGCAAATGGCAACGATGCCCTGATGGATGCTTCCCTTGCCGCAATCGACGAGGCGGAGGATGGCGATATCGTCTTCACCAATTTCGTCGATTTCGACATGGTATATGGCCATCGCCGCGACGTGCCGGGCTATGCGGCTGCCCTCGAAGCCTTCGACACGCGCCTTACTGAAGTTCATCAGAAGCTGCGGGCCGGCGACCTCGTGGTCCTGACCGCCGATCACGGCTGCGATCCGACTTGGCGCGGCACGGACCATACGCGCGAGCGCGTGCCTATCATCGCTTACGGTCCCGGCATCAGATCGCGCTCGGTCGGCATACGGCGGACCTATGCCGATATCGGCGAAAGCATTGCGCGGCATCTCGGCATTCCCGCGGGGCCGCATGGGAGGAGTTTTCTGTGACATCGCATTTGAAGAAGGTCGAGCTGCACTGCCATCTGGAGGGTGCGGCTCCGCCTGATCTGACCGAGGCACAGGCGCGCAAATATGGTATCGACATCAGCGCCTGCCTGCAGGACGGCGCCTATGTCTGGCATGATTTCGCGAGCTTTCTGGAATGCTACGACAAGGTTTCCGAGGTTTACAAGACCGAGGAAGACTATGCGCTGCTGACGGAAACCTATCTGGAAGAACTTGCCGGCATCGGTACGATCTACAGCGAGCTCATCGTTTCGCCAGACCATGGCAAGCGCATCGGGCTCGGCGCGGACGCCTATATATCAGGTGTGTGTGAAGGCATCCGCCGGGCAAAGGCGAAAAGCGGCATCGAGGCACGGCTTATCGTGACCGGGGAACGGCATTTCGGCCCTGAGAGCGTCATCGATGCTGCGGAATATGCGGCGAAGGCCAATAATCCCCTGATAACAGGCTTCAATCTCGCCGGCGAGGAGCGGATGGGTCGCGTCGCCGATTATGCGCGCGCCTTCGACATCGCCCGCGATGCAGGGCTCGGCCTAACCATCCATGCCGGTGAAGTTTGCGGCGCCTTCAGCGTTTCGGACGCATTGGACGAGGTGCGTCCCTCGCGTATCGGCCATGGCGTACGGGCGATCGAGGACGCTGACCTCATCAGGCGGCTTGTGGACCTCGGCACGGTGCTGGAGGTCTGCCCTGGTTCAAACATCGCGCTCAAGGTCTTTCCAGACTTCGCATCGCATCCGTTGCGCAGACTGAGAGAAGCGGGCGTCAAGGTGACGATCAGTTCCGACGATCCACCCTTCTTCCACACATCGCTCAAGCGGGAATACGAGCTTGCCTCGGAGGCCTTTGCCTTCAGCGATGCTGAAATCAATGCTATGACGCGAACGGCCATCGAGGCGGCCTTCGTCGACGAAGAGACACGCAAGGCGTTGCTTGCCCGCCTTTAAAGGCGCGTGGGATTGTTAATGGTCCAGGCAAATCGGTCTCCGCACTTGCAGTGGAGGCGATTTCCATGGAAGAAACAGCCGATAAGAACAAAGAATTGGAAGGTTTCCCTATGGACGGCGTCACAGTCATCGATCACCCGCTCGTGCAGCACAAACTCACCATCATGCGGCGTAAGGAAACCTCGACAGGCAGCTTCCGCCGGCTGTTGCGCGAAATCTCGACGCTGCTCTGCTATGAGGTGACGCGCGATCTGGAACTGACGATGGAGACGATCGAAACGCCGATCCAGGAGATGCAGTCGCCGATCCTCGAAGGCAAGAAGCTGGTCTTTGCCTCCATCCTACGCGCCGGCAACGGGCTCCTGGAAGGCATGCTCGATCTGGTCCCTTCCGCCCGCGTTTCCCATATCGGCGTCTATCGCGACCATGAAACGCTGCAGCCGGTCGAATATTACTTCAAGGCGCCTGAAGATGTCGCCGAGCGCCTGATCATCGTCGTCGATCCGATGCTTGCTACCGGCAACTCCTCGATTGCCGCCATCGACAAGCTGAAGGAGCGCGGAGCGCACAATATCCGTTTCCTCTGCCTGCTGGCGGCTCCTGAAGGCATCAAGAACTTCCGCGCCGCGCATCCCGACGTTCCGGTCTTCACAGCAGCGATCGACAGCCATCTGAACGAGAAGGGCTATATCGTGCCCGGTCTCGGCGATGCCGGCGACCGGATGTACGGTACCAAATAGTTTCAATTTCCTTTACCAATTTGAAAGCCTTCCAGGCCCGGGCGGTTTGCTCCGGGCCTTTTTATGTCGCCGTTAGCAACTTTTCAGCACTTATGGCTTAGCTGATCGAAGTGTGAGGTCCCGCATGAGGCGGGGTTTATACAGGAAGGATTTCTGTTTCATGCTCATGCGTACCGTCATATTTGCCAGCATCGCGGCTGCGCTGGCAACACAAGTGCCTTCCCTGCTCACTCGCACGACGCAGCCCGGCAATACGATTTCCGCAAATTTCGTCTCGACTGAGGATAGCGCGCCCGATGCGCCGGCCACGATCGCCGATGGTGGCATGATCCGCCTGCAGGCCGATGCTCAGGGTCATTATACCGGCAATTTCAGGATGAACGGCAAGCCCGTACAGGGGTTGATCGATACCGGCGCCACCTATGTCGCATTGAACGAAAGCCTCGCCCGCAGGCTCGGCTTCAGCGGCAACCAGCTCGATTTCCGCTATGCCGTCAATACCGCGAACGGCCAGACCAAGGCGGCGCATGTGATGCTCGATCGCATAGAGATCGGCGGCATTCGCGTTCGTAGCGTCGAAGCCTTCGTGCTGAAAGACGAGGCGTTGAGCGGCACGCTTGTTGGCATGAGCTTCCTGCAGAAGCTTGCCTCCTATTCCGTGGCCGACGGCTCCCTCAGCCTCAAGCAGTAAATTCCATCAGATACGGCCGGCGATGACAGGTGGAAGCTCCGGCTTCTCGTCTGCAATACGATAGTTTGCAGCAAGAGAGGCGACGGCCTTTTCGGCCGAAGCCTCGTCTGCCGCGTGAACGAGCGCGATCGGATCGCCCTCATGCACATGCGTTCCAAGCGGCAGCAGGCCGGTGAAGCCGACGCTGTGGTCGATCCGGTCGGCCGGATGGCGTCGTCCGCCGCCGAGATCGATGACGCTGACGCCGACATCACGGGCATCGCAGGCTGCGAGCCAGCCGGCGCGCGATGCCGGAACGGGACGCTCGACCGGCGCCTTGCGCAGATAGGCATCCGGCCGTTCCAGAAGATCGGCCGGGCCGCCGAGCATATGCACCATGCGCGCGAAGATCTCCGCAGCCTTGCCGGAAGAGAGGACTGCCTGCGCCCTGCCCTCCGCCTCGAACAGCGAACCCGCAACGCCCGACTGCACGAGCATTTCGGCGGCAAAGGCAAGCACCACGGTTTCAAGGCGCGTGCCTGCCTTTCGGCCCGCAAGAAAATCGAGACAGTTGCGTACTTCCACGGCATTGCCGGCGCTGTCGGCAAGAGGCTGGTTCATGTCGGTGATCAGCGCAGATGTCTTCACGCCCGCGCCATTTGCGACCTCCACCAGGGAATGGGCCAGCACGATTGCCTGCTCGGGATCGGCCATGAAGGCGCCGTTGCCGGTCTTGACGTCGAGCACCAGGGTCTGAAGGCCGGCGGCAAGTTTCTTCGAGAGGATAGAGGCTGTGATGAGCGGGATGGAATCGACTGTCGCCGTTACATCGCGCACGGCATAGAGCCTGCCGTCGGCCGGCGCCAAGGCACCGGTCGGGCCTATGATGGCGCAGCCGACCTCTTTCACCACCTTGCGGAAGAGACCGGCATCCGGATTGATCGTATAGCCTGGAATGGATTCGAGTTTGTCCAACGTGCCGCCGGTATGACCAAGGCCGCGGCCTGATATCATCGGCACGGCCAGACCGCAGGCGGCGGCAATCGGGGCAAGCATCAGCGAGACGTTGTCGCCCACCCCGCCGGTCGAGTGCTTGTCTGCGACTGGCCGGCCGATGCCTTCCCAGGAGAGCATGTCGCCGGAGCGCGCCATGGCGAGCGTCAGTGCAACGGTCTCGGTGCGCGACATGCCCTTGAACCAGACGGCCATGGCGAATGCGCCGATCTGGCCTTCCGACAGATTGCCGGCAGCCAGCGCCGCGATAAAGGCGTCGATATCACCAGTCGGCAGTTCCGCGCCGTTGCGCTTCTGGCGGATGATCTCCTGCGGGATCATCTCAATAGCTCGAGGCTGCCGCCGGCTTCGGCTCCGTGCCGCTGAGAACGGAGAGGATATTGTCGAGCAGGCCGGACGCGCCGAAACGGAAGGTGGAGGGCATCGCCCAGTCCGGCGTCATGATGGTTTCGGCAAGGCTCAGATAAAGGGCAGCATCGGCGACGGTCGATATGCCGCCGGCCGGCTTGAAGCCCACCTTGCGACCACTCTCCCTGATCGCACGGATCATGATGTCGGCCGCTTCGAGCGTCGCGTTGACGGCGACCTTGCCGGTGGAGGTCTTGATGAAATCGGCGCCGGCTTCGATCGCCAGTTCCGAGGCGCGGCGGATGAGAGCGGCATCCTTCAGCTCGCCAGCTTCGATAATGACCTTCAACAGGACAGGCGCAACACATTCGGCGCGCACGGCCGCGACCATATCGGTAACGGCCTTCTCGTTGCCTGCCATCAGCTTGCGATAGGGGATGACGAGATCGATCTCATCGGCGCCATCGGCGATCGCCTCACGCGTTTCGGCGGCGACATCGGCGATTTCCATATCACCGGAGGGAAAATTGACAACGGTCGCAATACGGACCGGGTGGCCTTTGCCGAGCACGATGCGGGCATGGGCGACGAAACGAGGCCAGATGCAGATTGCCGCGCTGCTGCCATAGGGTGTCTGCGCGCGGGCGCAAAGCGTGTCGATCTGCTCCTGGGTGCAATCGTCCTTCAGGTTGGTGAGATCGAGAAGGGAAAGGGCGACGGCTGCCGTTTCCCGGCTGGAATGGCTGTTCATTTTCGCTTCCTCCACCGGCAATCAGTGTCCGGCAATCATTTCTTTGAGTATAGCGGCGAGACGGGCACCGCCAACCGGCGCCATATCCTTGGTTTCCTCGTGACTGAGCTCGTTTCCGGTCATGCCAGCCCCATAGTTGGTGATTACCGAGGCTGCCGCAACCCTCAGGCCCAGCATTCTTGCGATGATGACTTCAGGCACGGTCGACATGCCGACCGCATCGGCGCCGAGAATACGCGCCATGCGGATTTCGGCCGGCGTCTCGAAGCTCGGGCCTGAGAACCACATGTAGACGCCGCTTGCGAGCGGGATGCCGAGCGTCTTCGCTGCCTTTTGCATCGCCGCAGAAAGCTCGGCATCATAAGCATTGGTCATGCCGACGAAACGATGATCGCTCTCCTGTCCGATCAGCGGGTTCATGCCGGAATAATTGATGTGATCGGCAATCTGCATGACCGAACCGGGCGGTATGTCCTCTTTCAGGGAGCCCGCCGAATTGGTGAGGATCAGGGCCTCGACGCCGAGAGCCCGCAAGACCTCAATCGGCAGGCGCATGGCGTTGGCATCGCCCTTTTCATAATAGTGGACACGGCCAGAGAGCATGATGACCGGCACCGAGCCGAGATGGCCGGCGACGACCTCTCCGGCATGGCCGGAGACGGCGCTGACCGGAAAACCAGGCAGGTCCTTGTAAGGAATGCACACCACATCGGTAAGCTCGCTGACGAGCGAGCCGAGGCCGGAGCCAAGCACGATGCCGTAGCGCGGTTTGAGCCCGCCGAGCAGAGCCGCGAGCAGATCGATGGTTGCGATCATCCGAGTTCCGTCTCGAAGCTGAAGGGAAGAAGCTCTTCCATGGTCATGGTCTTCTTCACGCCGGCTTCGTCGCAGAGGTAGATCTTCGTCTGCTTTGAGGCGAATTCCGAGATCTTCTGCCGGCAACCGCCGCAAGGCGGGCAGAGTGGCAGTTTTTCGGCGATGACGGCCATTTCGACGATCTTCTTTGCGCCACCCATGATCATGGCGCTGATCGCCGACGGCTCGGCGCACCACCCTTGAGGGAAGGAGAGGTTCTCGATATTGGCGCCGGTATAGACCTTGCCATCCTCGGCGCGGATCGCCGCGCCGACCGGGAACTTGGAATAAGGAGCGTGCGCGAAGGCCATGGCGCCGCGCGCGGCTTCGAACAGGTCGTGAGACATATCAACGCTCCTTCGTATAGGGCACGCCGCCGGCCTTCGGCGGAATTGCAACGCCGATGAAGCCGGCGAGCAGAACACAGGTCAGGATATAGGGCAGGGCCTGGAAAACCTGTACCGGTACCTCGCCGATCAGCGGCACCTGTTTACCCTGCATGAAATTTGCCAGCGCATCGAGGAAACCGAAGAGCAGGCAGGCGAACATGACCGGCACCGGCCTCCACTTGGCAAAGACGAGCGCGGCAAGCGCGATATAGCCCTTGCCCGCCGACATGTCCTTGATGAAGGCCGCCGATTGGGCGATCGCCAGATAGGTGCCGGAGAAGCCGCAGAGGATGCCGGCGCACATGACGGCGCGGTAACGCAGCCAGGTTACCGAAATACCAGCCGTATCCACCGCACCCGGATTTTCGCCGACAGCACGAAGACGCAAGCCGAAACGCGTGCGGTAGAGGACCCACCAGGAGAAGGGTACGGCGAGGAAAGCGAGATAGGTCAGGATATTGTTGCCGGAGATCACGCCGGCATAGAGCGGGCCTATGAGCGGCACATCCCTGATAGCATCGGCACCCGGCAGAACGATCGGTGCGAAGCGGGCGTCGGGCGCGAGCTGCGGCGTACGGCCGCCCTGCCCGAACCAGGCCTGGCCGAGCACGATGGTGATACCGGCGATGAAGAAGTTGATGGCCACGCCCGAGATGATCTGGTTGCCGCGATTGGTGATCGAGGCAAAGCCATGCACGAGGCTGAGTGCCACCGAGCAGACCACACCGGCGCCCAAGCCTGCCCAGGCCGAGCCAGTGAGATAGGCCACACAGGCGGCGGCGAAGGCAGAGCCCAACATCTTGCCTTCGAGACCGATATCGAAGATGCCGGCGCGTTCGGAAAACAGGCCGGCAAGTGCGGTAAAGATCAGCGGAATGGAGAGCCGGATTGTCGAACTCAGAACGCTGATGAAAATTTCATAATATTCCATCGTCTGTTCCTCAGGCTCGCTTGAACTGCTGGTAGATGCGCACCATTGCCGGGCGGAACATGTATTCCAGCGCACCGGCAAACAGGATCACCAGACCCTGGATGACAAGGATCATCTCGCGGGTGATGTTGGGCATTTCGAAGGAGATCCAGTCGCCGCCCTGATAGAGCACGCCGAAAAGGATCGCTGCGAAGATGATACCGAGCGGATGGTTTCGTCCCATCAGCGACACGGCGATGCCGACGAAGCCGGCGCCACCGACGAACTCCACCTGCAGACGGGCCGACGAGCCCATGACCGGATTGAGCGCCATCATGCCGGCGAGCGCACCTGACAGCAGCATGGCGATGATGATGGTGCGCGCATGGGGCGTGCCGGCATAGGCGGCGGCTGTCGGGCTGACGCCTAGCGTGCGCATATCGAAGCCGAGCTTGCTGCGCCAGACCAGCACCCAGACGAACCACGCGGCGAACAGCGCGATGATGAAGGAGACGTTGAACGGGGCCGCACCGAGCTTGGAACCGAACATGGTCATGACCCAGCCGAGCTTCGGAAGCTGCCCGCCCTCGAGGAAGGTGCGGGTTTCCGGCGCCATCTTGCCCGGCACGATCAGCACATGCACCAGCAGATAGACCATAAGGGCTGCGGCGATATAGTTGAACATGATCGTCGTGATGACGATGTGGCTGCCGCGCTTGGCCTGCAGGAAGGCGGGAATGAAAGCCCAGGCTGCCCCGAAGAGACCGGCTCCGATAACGGCGATCGGCATCGTCACATACCAGGGTACATAATTGTCGAGCGCCAGCGCCACCAGCGCACAGCCAAGGCCGCCGACATAGGCCTGGCCTTCTGAGCCAATGTTGAAGAGGCCGGCATGAATGGCGACGGCAACGGAAAGGCCGGTGAAAATGAAACTGGTCGCGTAATAGAGCGTGAAGCCAATGCCTTCACCGCTGCCGAAAGCGCCTTCGATGAGCAGCGAGAGGGCAGCCAGGGGGCTTTCGCCGATCAGCCAGACGACGAAGCCGGAGATCAGGAAGGCAACGACCAGGTTCAAAAGAGGGATCAGACCGTAATTGATCCATCTCGGTAGTGTTACGGAAGCAGTGCTCATCGAGGCCTCACGCGGCAATGCCGGCCATCATCAGGCCGAGGGTCTGTTCACCGGCATCGGGCGTCTTCTCGCCGACGACGTGGCCGGCAAACATGACAAGGATACGGTCTGAAAGGGCGCGGATTTCGTCGAGCTCGACAGAGACGAGCAGGATGGCCTTGCCCGCATCGCGCATCTCGATGATCCGGCGATGAATGAATTCGATGGCGCCGATATCGACGCCGCGAGTCGGCTGGCCGATGATCAGCATCTTCGGATCGCGCTCGATTTCGCGGGCGACGACGATCTTCTGCTGGTTGCCGCCGGAAAAATTCGCCGTCTTCAGGCGCGGGTTCGGCGGGCGGATGTCGTATTTCTCGATCTTTTCCATGGCATCCTTGCGGATGGCGTCGAGATCGAGCAGCGGGCCGCGGCTGTATTCGGGACGGTGGTGATAGCCGAGTACGGCATTTTCATATTCCTCGAACTTCAGCACCAGGCCCATGTGGTGGCGGTCTTCGGGAATATGCGCGAGGCCGAGTTCGCGCAGGCGGGCCGGATCGGCCTTGTCGATCGGCTGGCCGTCGAGCAGGATTTCGCCGGAGGCCGGCTTGCGGATACCCGCGATCGCCTCAAGCAGTTCCGACTGACCATTGCCGGCCACACCGGCAATGCCGACGATCTCGCCGGCGCGGACATCGAAGGAGACGTTGTCGACCATCGTCACGCCCCTGTTGTCCTTGACCGTCAGGTTGCGGACGGACAGCAAGACATCGGCGGGCTTTGCCTCGCCCTTCTGGACCCGCAGCAGCACGCGGCGGCCGACCATGAGTTCGGCGAGCTCTTCAACCGTGGTCTCGCTGGTCTTGCGGGTGGCGACCATCTCGCCGCGGCGCATGACGGAGACAGTGTCGGTGATCGCCATGATCTCGCGCAGCTTGTGGGTGATGAGGACAACGGTCTTGCCCTCGTCGCGCAGCACGCCGAGAATGCGGAACAGGTGATCGGCCTCGGCTGGTGTCAGCACGCCCGTCGGCTCATCGAGGATCAGGATCTCGGCGCCGCGATACATGGCCTTGAGGATTTCCACACGCTGCTGCAGGCCGACCGGAAGCTGCTCGATCAGCGCGTCCGGGTTGACCTCCAGGCCGTATTCGGTCTCCAGCCGCTTGAGCTCGGCGCGCGCGGAAGCAACGCCCCTTGCCAGCAGCGCGCCGCCTTCGGCGCCGAGCATGATGTTTTCGAGGACGGTGAAATTGTCGACCAGCATGAAGTGCTGGTGCACCATGCCGATGCCGGCGGCGATCGCTGCCTGGCTATCCTTGATGGTGATGGGCTGGCCGTTGACGCGGATCTCGCCGCTATCGGCCTGGTAAAAACCGTAGATGATGGACATCAGGGTCGATTTGCCAGCGCCGTTTTCCCCGATAATGCCATGGATCGAGCCCTTGGCGACGGTCAGGTTGATGTCCTTGTTGGCGTGAACGGCGCCGAATTTCTTGTCGATGCCGACAAGTTCGATAGCAGGCTGGTCTGTCACAGCAGGCTCCAAATAAGAAAAGGGCGTATGGCGAAAATCCTAGTCCGCCATACGCCCGATCTCAGTTACGACTCACTTCGGGCAGGCATTGTCCGTGGTGTAATCGTGAACCTTGACGGTGCCAGCAATGATGTCGGCCTTGGCCTTGTCGACGGCAGCCTGCATCTCCGGCGTGATCAGCGGCTTGTTGTTGTCGTCCATGGCGGCGGCAACGCCGTCTTCCTTGACGCCGAGAGACTGGACACCGGCCGTGAACTTGTCGTTCTTGGTGTCATTATAGGCGTTGTAGACGGCGAGGTCGACGCGCTTGACCATCGAGGTCAGAACGGAACCCGGATGCAGGTGGTTCTGGTTGGAATCGACGCCGATCGACAGTTTCTTGTTGTCGGCTGCCGTCTGCAGAACGCCGAGACCGGTGGCACCGGCTGCCGCGTAAACGACGTCAGCACCCTGGTCGATCTGGTTCTTGGTGAGCTCGCCGCCGCGGACCGGGTCGTTCCAGGCTGCACCGGTCGTGCCGGTCATGTTCTGGAAGACTTCGATGTCGGCCTTGGCGGCGCGTGCGCCCTGCTCGTAGCCACATTCGAACTTGCGGATCAGCGGAATGTCCATGCCGCCGACGAAGCCGACCTTGCCGGTCTTGGATGCCATGCCAGCGAGAACGCCGACGAGATAGGAGCCTTCCTCTTCCTTGTAGAGGACGGAGCGGACGTTCGGCTTGTCGACGACGGAGTCGACGATGATGAACTTGGTGTCCGGGAATTCAGCGGCAACCTTCTCGACAGCCGAGGTCCAGGCGAAGGAAACGGCAACAACCGGGTTGAAGCCACGGCTTGCGAAGTTGCGGATGGCCTGCTCGCCCTGGGTGTCGCCGGTCGGCTCGAAATCGCGGTAGGCGATGCCGGTTTCCTTCTTGAACTTTTCAGCACCGTTGAAGGCAGCTTCGTTGAAGGACTTATCGAACTTCCCGCCGGTGCCGTAAACGAGAGCCGGCTTGATGTCGGCGGCAAGCGCCGTCGTCGACATCGCTGCCACGGCAAGGAGGGTGAGAAGGGATTTTTTCATGAGTTTGCAGCCCTGTTGTTGCTATTTGTTTGGGGTCCTCCCGCAAGCCTTTTTCAGGCATGTCTGCGGAACCACCGACCTCCCCCCGGAGGCCTGGCTGCGTGCATCCTTGCATGGCTCCACAAAAAATTCACGAGAAATTTTTCGGTTGGTAAAGATTTGCCATTATTGCCGAAAATCAATCCACAGGTCCTGAATTCTGGGCAAATCGACCGCTAAAATGCGGATTTTCTAACCAGTGGCCTAGCGGCATCGGGCCCATCATCCCGCCATTTCGGGAACTGCCGATTGCACTTTTTCACACCCTCCAGCTCTTCAGCTATGCGGTAAAGCGGCCGGCCACCGGCGGCTTCTTGTAGCCAATCATCCACAGGATGAGCGACAGCACCAGAAACACGGCAAAGGCCGGCTGCAGCATGAGCCACTGGAAGATGAAAGCGTAGAAACGCGGATGGACATAATAGGAAACGGAAGACTGGAGCGCGGTAAGCGTCGAGGGGCTGACATCCTGCCACGCATCCGACATCGGGGTCATGAGCACTTGCGAGGATGCAACGGACTGAATGGAATCGATGGTTCCGGCAATGACCGCAACTGCCAGCGCAAACAGGCTGGCAAGACGCAACAAGAAACGCATCAAATCCTCCGATGACGGGTGTGCCTTGATGTCCGGCGAGCCGCGCCAATCTCCACTCAAACCTAGAAATAGGCTCGGAGCAGACACAGCGCAATGGACGGCATGCGCGCAGTTTTATCGGAAGAAGTCAAAAAACTGTTAGATTTGGGTTGATCGGCAAAAATTCTTGGGTATATATCGCGCCGTTCCGACGATTTGCTCCTCTCCAAGGCGCGAACGCCCAAAAAGGACAGGTGGCCGAGTGGTTTAAGGCGCACGCCTGGAACGCGTGTGTACGTGAAAGCGTACCGTGGGTTCGAATCCCACCTTGTCCGCCATTTTCCATCTAAATACCTGTATTCCCTTATCCTTTTCTGATTCCCGGTTGGGGTGACCCCGGAATTGATCCCAGTAACGCAATGGCTTCGCCTTGTCGCTTCAAACGCACAAACTCTGCAGCCGCGTTAACGCCAACATTTTTCCTGCAAACAAATCCTTGACGGTTCTTTAGCTTCGCCTAATGTGTTCTCTTTATGTTCCGTTGATTGGCCGCAAACTTGTCCGATCAGCGCAAAGCAGGGCCGAGCTCAGAGCGGAGGGAAAAGCATGTGCGGGAGAGTTTTCGTCAAATCCGATCTGGTCACGTTGATGCAGGCTTTTGCCTTTGCTGGCAGAGAAGGTGCGCTCGGCATGGCAAACCAGTTTCCGCGCTACAACGGCGCTCCGAGCCTGGATTACCCTATCATCATCATGGATGTTGACCGGAACAACAACATGGGCACCAACTTCGCACCGGCGCAATGGGGGCTGAAACCGGCCTGGTGGAAAGCCGGGATGCCTACGCCGGTCAACGCAAAATGCGAAGAAGTTGCCGACAAGCCAATGTTCCGGAATGCGTACCAGAGCAGCCGCTGCCTCGTGCCGATCGACGGGTATTTTGAATGGAAAAAACTCGAACCTTCGGGAAAGAAGAAGCAGGCCTATGCAATCGCGATGAAGAGCGGACAGCCTTTTGCTCTCGCCGGCCTCTGGGAGAGGTGGCGCGATCCAAAAACCGATTTGCAGGTTCGGACTTTTACCATCCTCACCTGCGCCGCCAACGAAATGATGTCGACTATCCACGACCGTATGCCTGTTATCCTGCATGAAAAGGACTATCAGCGCTGGCTATCCGACGTGCCGCCGCCGCATGATTTGATGACGCAGTTTCCAAGCGATCTGATGACCATGTGGCCGATCGGACCCAACGTCGGCAATCCAAGGAATGACCAGCCCGATATCATCGAGGAGATCGACCCTGATCCAGAGCCGTCTTTCCTATAGTCGGCGGCGAAACAAATCTCAGCATTGTTGAGGCGCGGCTTAATTGCGCGAGGTGTCGATGTCCGAACTTCTCCCTGCCCCATCAACGATGATATCCGCCTGCACATCCCGCCGGCCAAGTTCGGCGGCGCGACGAAATTCGTGGGCTTCTCCACAACTCGACTCTAACGCGATAGGTTGGTCCACATTTTCATTGCCAACGACACAGAGGGGAGACCAGCAATGGCGAATTTCAAGGCTGAAGACGAAGCGATCGGAACGATCATCCTGGTGGAGGAACTGTTTCAAACCATGGTCAAGTCCGGCATCCTGCCTGCGTCCGTTATGGCGGATGTCGTGCGCGGCGCAGTTGCGAGGCTGGATACGACCGATCAATTCGGCGCGGGTGCGGCTGTCCGCCACTATTTCGAAAGCTGGCTGTCGAAGTAGATAATCTTATCTGCTGCATAGGGTGCCGCAGTTTTCAACTGCTCTATAGCGAATGTCAGATCAATGCCTGTCATGTCACAATCTGACATTTCCCACACCGCGCATGGGCAATCTTGTGCCAGTTATGCGTCCTATGCGCGGCGGTATTTGAAAGCCCCAGCACCAGGATGGGATTGGCTGCCGCGGTGGACATCCATCCCGAAGAAGGCCTCCGTGCGACCTAGCGCGGTCGCCTTCGCAATGTCTTTGCTTGAAAACACCAAAAATGGACTGCGCGTTTAAATATTGGGCGCTTCGAGGCCCGCGATCGGTAAGGCTTGGCAAAGCAAAAGCCGGTAACGATCCTATGTGGCGCGATCCGGAGCGAGAGGGGCGGCAAGGGCTGCTGCCCGCCGGGACGCGACCATGCGGGGACCTACCATGAAGAAGCTCATCATTGCCGCAGCCTTTGCGGCATTCCTGCCTGTGATTGCCCAGGCGGAAACGCTGGAATTTCCGAGCGACGATCCGGTCGCGACCGTCACTATTCCCGACAATTGGGGGCCGAAGGAGACGGAGACTGGCATCGATGCCCAGTCCGAGGATTCGGCGATCTATCTTTCAATCGACGTTGCCGATGAAAAGACCAGCGACAAGATCATCGACGAGGCCTTCGCCTTCCTGCAGAAGAACGGCGTCGCCATCGAGGAGAAGACCCAGAAGGAATCCGAAGCCGAAATCAACGGCATGAAGATGAAAACCTTCGACTGGGACGGCAGTGACAAGGAAGGCCCGGTCAATATCGGCGTCGCCGTCCTTTCGCCTTCTGAGGGCAAGCTGCTCCTGATCACCTATTGGGGCACCAAGAGCAAGCAGGACGCTCATGACGACGAGCTGATCGCCATCATCAGCTCGCTGAAGCCTGCCGGCTGATTTTGAGACGAGGCGCTGCCGGCAAGGCGGCGCCTTTCTTCATTCGGGAACAAGAGCGCACGGGCACAGTTCCCTTTGCATGACAAAAACAAGGACAAAAACAGGCACGATCCGCATCGGCATATCGGGATGGACCTATGCGCCCTGGCGCGGTGTCTTCTATCCCAAGGGATTGGCTGGGAAGAGCGAGCTTGCCTATGCCTCGCGGCAATTTCCCTCCATCGAGATCAACGGCACATTTTACGGGCTGCAGAAGCCGGATGTTTTTGCCCGCTGGCGCGATGAAACACCCGATGGTTTCGTCTTTTCGGTGAAGGGCTCGCGCTACATCACCCATCTCAAACGCCTGCGCGACATCGAAACGCCGCTTGCCAATTTCCTCGCCTCCGGCCTCATGCGACTGGGCCCGAAACTCGGGCCGATCCTCTGGCAATTTCCGCCGGGCCTGACATTCGATGCCGATCTCTTCGCAAGTTTTCTGGCGTTACTGCCTGAGGATACGGATGCCGCGGCCGATATCGCGAAGCGGCATGACGAGCGGCTTGGCGGCCGCGCCTGGACAAAGAGCGAGACGAGGCAGCCGATGCGCCATGCGCTGGAAATCCGCCACGACAGTTTCCGCGCACCCGAATTCATCGAACTGCTGCGCAAGTACAAGGTCGGGCTGGTGGTGGCCGATACGGTGGAATGGCCGCTGCTGATGGATGTGACGGCGGATTTCATCTATTGCCGCCTGCACGGATCGGAGCAGCTTTACGTCAGCGGTTATAGCGGTGAGGCGCTTGATCGCTGGGCCCGGCGCATCGATGCGTGGACGCATGGAATGGAGCCAGATGATGCCGACCGCATCAAGCCGCCGCTGAAACGCTCGGCGAGCGGGCGCGATGTCTATGTCTATTTCGACAACGACGTGAAGGTACGCGCGCCGGCCGATGCCCGTTCACTCGCCGACAAGCTCGGCGTCCCCCGGCCGCCGGATGATGGTCTTGTCGTCAAGCCAAAACGCCGTAGCGGCAGGACGGTGGTCGAGGAGCCGCGCCGGCACTGGCCGGCGCTGCGGTCGACGATTTAGACCAGCACGGCCTGATCGGTGCGGTCCTCGGTGCCGAAGAACTTCAGATAGCGCTCGACTTCGGCAGGCTCGCCGGTCGCCTTCTGAGGATTGTCCGAAAGCTTGACGGCGGGGCGGCCATTGGCGTCGCTCACCTTGCAGACGATCGAAATCGGCAGGAAGTCGGAACTGTCGTTCGGTGCGCAGCCGGCGAAGTCATTCGTCAGGTTCGTGCCCCAGCCGAAGCTCATGCGCACGCGGCCTTCGAAATGCTTGTAGGTATCGATGATCGCATCGACATCGAGGCCATCGGAGAAGATCAGGAGCTTCTGGCGCGGGTCGCGGCCCATCTTCTTCCACCAGTCGATGATCTTTTCGCCGCCTTCGACCGGCGGAGCGCTGTCCGGGCGGAAGCCTGTCCAGTCGGCCACCCATTCCGGTGCGTCGCGCAGGAAGGCGGCGGTTCCGAAGGCGTCCGGCAGCACGATCAGCAGGTTGCCGCCATAGAGCTTGTTCCAGTCGCGCAACACCTTGTAAGGCGCGTTCTTCAGCTGCTCGTCGGTCTCGGCAAGGGCTGCGGCCACCATCGGCAGCTCGTGGGCATTGGTGCCGACGGCTTCGAGATCGGAATCCATAGCCAGCAATACATTACTGGTCCCGGTGAAGGCCGGGCCGATGCCTTCCTTCAGCGCTTCGACGCACCAACGCTGCCAGAGGAAGCTGTGGCGGCGGCGCGTACCGAAATCGGAAATGCGCAGGCCCGGGAGTTCACGGAGCTTCTCCACCTTGGCCCACATCTTGGCTTTGGCGCGGGCATAGAGAACATCGAGCGTGAAGGGGCCCATCGCCTTCATGGCAGCCCGCGAGCGCATCTCGTTGATGATGGCAAGGGCCGGGATTTCCCACATGGTCGTTTCCTTCCACGACCCATGGAAATCCAGCACATATTGCCCGTCCCTCTTGGAGAGTTCGTATTCCGGCAGCTGGAAATTGGAGAGCCAGGCAAGGAATTCCGGCTCGAAGATCTGGGCGCGGCCATAGAAGCTGTTACCGGCGAGCCAGATCATCTCCTTCTTGGCGAGCTTCAGCGTGCGCGCATGATCAAGCTGCTCGCGCAACTCACCCTCGTCGATCTGTTCGGCGAGACGCACGCGCTTGGTGCGGTTGATGAGGGTGAAGGAGGCGTTCACATCTGGATAGAGCTTCCAGATCATCTGCAGCATCAGAAGCTTGTAGAAGTCCGTATCGATCAGACTGCGGACGATCGGATCGAGTTTCCAGGTGTGATTGTAGACGCGTCTTGCGATATCGGTCCTGGCCATGAAGCTCCTGCCTGTCCGTCAATCCGGTCAGGCGCGACCGTCTCGCGGCCAACGCACGAAACCGGCTCGTGCGCCTTCTTATCGAAAAATCGATAAACAAAGTCCAGAAAAAACAACAGCGACACCCCGCAGCCATTCTTGCTGCGGGGCGTGGTTTAAACGTTTGATATCAGCTCGTTATTGTGCGGGTGCAGCGGGCTGGGCCGGCGCTGTGCCGGCATTCTGAGGCGGAGCCGCCGGAACCTGAGACTGCATCTGCTGACCTGGCTGCTGCGGGGCGACATCATCGGCCTCCTTCTGACCCCAGATCTCCACGGGAATCCAGACAAGGAAAGCCAGCACCAGTGCAGCGACCAGTACGGTCAGGATGCGATAGCCGGTACGGCCCTGCTTGGCCTTGACAGGCGAAATCTGCTCTTCGGCATGAAGCTTTTGATCGGACTTTTCCCAACGCGTTTCCGTATGCGTCATGATCGTCTCCTTGCGGTAATCCGTAGACAAAGGCCTGCGGAGCTTCCGGAATGAAACGAGGAGCAGCGTAGTATGGTTCCGAGAAGGACTCTTTAGAGCATGTCGTTATCGCAAAACCGCGGCACACTTTTGTGCGACATGCTTAGTACCCAGATTTACGATCGACGACGAATTGCAGCGCTTCACCCCGTTCGAAACGGGCGATCTGGGTTTCGACGTGGCGGAAAAGCGCGTTCTCTTCGGAGATCGCGGCGTCGTGCGGGGTGACGAAGACATTGTCCAGATGCCAGAGTGGATCGTCCGCCGGCAGCGGCTCGACCTCGAAGACGTCGAGCGAGGCACCGCCGAGCACACCGCCCTCAATCGCCGCTACGATATCGGCCTGGACCTGGCTCTTGCCGCGGCCCGCATTGATGAAGACCGGTTTGCCGAGCGCGCCGCCCTGGCGGAGCTTGGCGAAGAAGGCCTTGTTGTAGAGGCCTGATGTCTCAGGCGTCAGCGGCAGCAGGCCGACGACGATATCGGTCTTCGACAGGAAGGTATCGAACTGCGGGCCGTGGAAGGTTTCGATGCCTTCAACTTCCTTCTTCGAGCGTGACCAGCCGATGACATTGAAGCCCATGACCCTCAGCTTGGCGACCGCGTCCTGGCCGAGAATGCCGAGACCCATGACGCCGACGGTAATTTCGGCGGCTTCCGGCGGGACGAGCTTGCCCCAGACACGGTCGCGCTGGTCCCGGTCATGCGCGCGCTGCAGGCGCAGATGCATGAGGCACTGCATGACCACCCATTCGCTCATGCGGGTCGTCAGGCTGCGATCGGCGAAGCGGACGATCGGGATGTCGGGCAGATCGGGGATGGAGAGGATGCTATCGACCCCAGCGCCGCCGGAGAACAACACCTTCAGGTTCGGCGCCCGCATAAAGATATCGGCATCCGGCTTCCAGAGCAGCGCATAATCGACGCCGGTCAGGTCGAGTTCCTTGCTGGCCGGATCGGCTGAATTGATGCTGCCGCGATCGGCAAAGGCGGTCTTCAGGATGCGGGCAACGGTCTCGGGGTCGAACTTGAGGTCGACGAGAATGGGAGGTCTTGCTGACATGATCTTCTTTACTGCTGCCCGTCTTTTATTGCTGAACTGCCGATGTCGGCACCGCCTCGATATTAAAGGCGGCGGCCATCAATGCCTTGGTATAGTCATCCTTCGGCGCCTGGAAGATATCCGCTGACGGCCCCTGCTCCACCACCTTGCCGAAGCGCATGACGATGACATCATTGGCAAGCGCTTTCACCACCTTCAGGTCGTGGCTGATGAAGAGATAGGCGAGATCATGCTTCTTCTGCAGGTCGCGCAAGAGGTCCACGACCTGTGCCTGCACGCTCATGTCGAGCGCCGAGGTCGGCTCGTCGAGCATGACGAAGCGTGGCTTCAGCACCATGGCGCGGGCAATGGCGATGCGCTGACGCTGGCCGCCGGAGAATTCATGCGGGAAGCGCCAGCGGGTGAGCGGATCGAGGCCGACCTCCTCCAGTGCCCAGCAGACGCGCTGATCGCGCTCCTCGGCAGAGAGCGAACGTTCATGCACTTTCAAGCCTTCGGCCACGATATCGCCGACGGACATGCGCGGGCTCAGCGAGCCGTAGGGATCCTGGAAGACGACCTGAAGCTGGTTGCGCAACGGCCGCATGTCCGTGAATGAATAGCTCGCTATATCTTTTCCGACAAAGGAAATGCGCCCCTTCGAGGAGATGAGACGCGTGAGCGCCAGGCCGAGCGTGGTCTTGCCGGAGCCGGATTCGCCGACGACGCCGAGCGTCTGCCCGGCCCGGAGCGTCAGGTCTATTCCATCGACGGCCTTCACGTGATCGACCACCTTGCGCATGAAACCGGCCTTGATCGGGAACCAGACCTTGATGTCATTGCCTTCCATCACAACAGGCTTGGAGGCGTCGGTCAGCGGCGGTTCGCCGCGCGGTTCAGAGGCGAGCAGGTGGCGGGTGTATTCGTGCTGCGGATTGGTGAAAACCTCTTCCACCGGTCCGGTCTCGACGATCTTGCCCTTGGTCATGACGCAGACGCGGTCGGCGAATTTGCGCACGATGCCGAGGTCATGGGTGATGAAGAGCATGGACATGCCATGCTCGCCCTTCAGCTTGCGCAGGAGCTCGAGGATCTGCGCCTGAACCGTGACGTCGAGTGCGGTGGTCGGTTCGTCTGCGATCAGCAATTCCGGCCGATTGGCGAGCGCCATAGCGATCATCACACGCTGGCGCTGGCCGCCCGAGAGTTCATGCGGATAGGCTTTCAGGCGTTTTTCCGGCTCGCGGATGCCGACCTGGTTCAAGAGTTCCAGCACGCGGGCGCGCGCCGCTTGTCCGGTCATGCCCTGATGCAGCGCCAGGATTTCGGCAATCTGCCCTTCGATCGTATGGAGCGGATTGAGCGAGGTCATCGGCTCCTGGAAAATCATGGTGATGTCGTTGCCGCGCACGGCGCGCATCTCGCGATCGGAGGCTTTCAGCAGATCCTTGCCCTTGAACAGGATTTCGCCGCTCGGGTGGCTGGCGGCGGGATAGGGCAGAAGCCGCAGCACCGAATTGGCCGAGACCGACTTGCCGGACCCGGATTCGCCGACAAGCGCCAGAACCTCGCCCTTCTGGATATCAAAGGAGATGCGATCGACGGCGAGCGAGGTTTCGCCGCCCTGATGGAAGGCGACGGAGAGATCGCGGACGGAGAGCAGCGCTTCACTCATTGGAACGTCTTTCTCGGATCGAAGGCATCGCGCACCGCTTCGCCGATGAAGATCAGCAGCGAGAGCATGATCGACATGGTGAAGAAGGCCGTCAGCCCGAGCCATGGCGCCTGGAGATTGGCCTTGCCCTGGGCGATCAGCTCGCCGAGCGAGGGAGAGCCCGGCGGCATGCCGAAGCCCAGGAAATCGAGCGAGGTCAGCGTGGTGATCGAGCCGGACAAGATGAAGGGCAGGAAGGTCAGGGTAGCGACCATCGCATTCGGCAGCATATGCCGCCACATGATGGTGCGATTGTTGACGCCGAGCGCCCTCGCAGCCCGGACATATTCGAAATTGCGGGCGCGCAGGAACTCGGCGCGCACGACGCCGACGAAGCCGACCCAGGAGAAGAGCAGCATGATGCCGAGCAGCACGAAGAAGCCGGGCGGCAGGATCGCGGCGATGATCAGCAGGATGTAGAGCACCGGCATCGAGGACCAGATCTCGATGAAACGCTGGAAAAACAGGTCCGTCCAGCCGCCGAAATAGCCCTGGATGGCGCCAGCCGTCACGCCGATGACGGCTGAGCAGATGGTGAGCACGAGGCCGAAGAGAACGGAAATGCGGAAACCGTAGATGACGCGGGCCAGAACGTCGCGCGCCTGATCATCCGTGCCGAGCCAGTTGAGATTGCCGAGCCTGCAGCCGGGATCGTTGATGCCCTGCGGATAGGCCGAGCAGCGCTCCTCCTTCGACATCAACCAGAAGGGCGGGGTCGGGGCCGAATGCGGGATGTTGGAATTGACCGACTGGTAGGAATAGCGGATCGGCGGCCAGATCATCCAGCCATTGGCATCGATCTCATCCGCGATGACGGAAGAGCGATAGTCGGTCTCGGCCAGGAAGCCGCCGAATTTATCTTCCGGGTAATCGACGACGACGGGGAAAAGAATCTCGCCCTTATAGGAGGCGATGATCGGCCTGTCATTGGCGATGAATTCGGCAAGCAAGCTGAGTACGAAGAGGACGAGGAACAGCCAGAGCGACCAGTAGCCGCGCTTGTTGGCCTTGAAGTTGTTCCAGCGCCTGATGTTGGTGGGCGAGAGCAGGCCTTTGCGGGGCGGCCGGACGGGTGCAGCCGTCGTCGGGTTTGCGGCGACATCCATCAGACGTCCCTCCGCTCGAAATCGATGCGCGGATCGATCCAGGTATAGATCAGGTCGGAAATCAGGCCGACGAAGAGGCCGAGCAGCGAAAAGATATAGAGCGTCGCAAAGACGATCGGGTAATCGCGGTTGACGACCGAGAGATAACCGAGGCGGCCGAGGCCATCGAGGGAGAAGATGTTCTCGATCAGGAGCGAGCCGGTGAAGAAGGCGGAGATGAAGGCGCTGGGGAAGCTTGCGATGACGATCAGCATGGCGTTGCGGAAGACATGGCCGTAGAGCACCTGCCGTTCGTTCAGGCCCTTGGCACGCGCGGTGATGACATATTGCTTCTTGATCTCGTCGATGAAGGAATTCTTGGTCAGAAGCGTCGTGGTGGCGAAGGATGCAAGCGACAGCGAGATCAGCGGCAGCGTGAGGTGCCAGAAATAATCGAGCGGCTTCTGCCACCAGGCAAGCTGGTCGAAATTATCCGAGACGAGGCCGCGCAGGGGGAACCAGTCGTAAAAGGAGCCGCCGGCAAAGAGCACGATCAGCAGGATGCCGAAGAGGAAACTCGGCACGGCATAACCGACGATGATGACGCCTGACGTCCAGACATCGAAGGAGGAGCCGTCCTTGACCGCCTTGCGGATGCCGAGCGGAATGGAAATGGCGTAGGAAAAGATCAGGATCCAGATTCCGAGCGAGATCGAGACCGGCAATTTCTCCTTGATGAGATTGAGCACGGTCGTATTGCGGAAGAAGCTTTCGCCGAAATCGAAGCGGATGTAATTCCACATCATCTCGCCGAAGCGGGTCAGCGGTGGTTTGTCGAAGCCGAACTGCTTTTCCAGCTTGGCGATGAGCTCTGGATCGAGCCCTTGAGCGCCGCGATATTTCGAGCCTTCGTCGCCGCCACCGCCACCAAGGAGATCACCACCGCCGGACAGGCGCTGGTCGGCGCTGTCGGCCTGGCCAGTCAACTGGGAGATCACTTGCTCGACCGGACCGCCGGGGGCGAACTGCACGACGATGAAGGAAATTGCCATGATGCCGACGATCGTCGGGATCATCAGGAGCAGGCGGCGAAGGATATAGCCCCCCATCAGTCTCGAGCCTCGGGGGATATCTTCGCCTGCACGCCATCCAGTCTATTGCCGTTCAATCTGCCAGCCTTCCCTTGCCGGCATGTGCCGGCCGTTTCATGATTCGCCGATGCCATTTGGAGCGCAGGCCTCTTCGCATTGCAAGTCTGCTCATTTCGCCGAAGTGGACCACCAGGCATCGGGGAAGCCGAGGCTGTATGCCGGAAACTCTGCGGGACGCGTCACCGTGTTCCAATAAGCAATCGAATAGGTGTCGCGGTAGAACAGCGGAATGACGTAGTGATTGGCGAGCAGCACGCGGTCCATGGCCTTGATGGCGGCAACCTGCTCATCTCGATTGGGAGCAAAAATAATCATGCGAACGAGCGCATCGATGGCCGGATTGGCGATGCCGGCATAGTTGCGCGAGCCCTGCTGATTGGCGGAACCCGATCCCCAGTAGTCGGCCTGCTCGTTGCCTGGGTTCACGGTCTGAGCCCAGACATTCCAGATCATATCGTAGTCGAAGCTGCGCGCGCGGTTGGTATATTGCGCGGCATCGACCGTGCGGACCCGCGCATCGATGCCGATCTTCTTCAGATTGGTGGCATAGGGCACCGCCCAGCGCTCAAGCACGGGACTCGACAACAATATCTCAAAACTCATCGGCTGGCCGCTCTTGGCATTGACCATGCGATTGCCCTTCAGCTCCCAGCCGGCTTCCTTCAGAAGAGAGATCGCCTTGCGAAGGTTGTCACGGCTCTTCTGCGGATCCCCGCCGACGGGATTGCTGTAGGGGGTCGTGAAGATGTCCGCGGGAACTTGATCCTTCAAGCCCTGAAGAATTTCAAGTTCCCTGCCCTGCGGAAGGCCGGATGAGGCAAGATCGGTGTTCCAGAAGTAGCTGTCGATGCGCTTGTAGCTGTTGAAGGCGACGGTGCGGTTCAATTCCTCGAAATCGAAACCGTAATTTAACGCCTCGCGCACCCGCTCGTCCTTGAAGATGTCTCGCCGCATATTCGGCACCAGCGCCTGCATGATGCCGGTGGAACGCAGGGGATTGGTGACTTCTTCCTTCTTGATGCGCCCTTCCTTTACGGCGGGGAAATCATATCCTGTTGCCCAGCGCGCAGCAAAAGTCTCCTGCCAGTAATCGCTGTTGCCGGCCCGAAACGCTTCGAACTCGACGTCCCGATCGCCATAATAGGTGTAGAGAATGTTGCGGAAATTGTTCTGACCGACATTCACATTGAGGTCTTTGCCCCAATAGTCATCCCGCAATTCGTAGCGGATCGTCGCACCAGCCGAAAAGGCGGCAATCTTGTACGGCCCCGAACCCATGACGGGCTCAAGCGTCGTTTTCGAGATATCTCGCGGCTTGCCGTCCGGCCCCGGTGCCTCCCACCAGTGTTTCGGCACGATCATCAGTTGGCCGAGAATGTTCGGCAGCTCGCGATTGTTCTTTTCATCGAAGGTGAATGTAACGTCCCGCTCGCCCGTCTTCTCGGCCTTGACCACGTGATGGTAGTAGTTTCCGGCAAGCGGGTTCAGCTCCTTGGTCTTGTCGAAGCTGAAAACGACGTCTTCGGGCGTAACCGGCTGGCCATCAGACCATTTCGCTTCCTTGCGAAGGCGAAAGGTCGCGCTAGAGACGTCGGATGGATAGGAGAGGCCCTCAGCAAGCAGGCCATAGGAGACGAGGAGTTCATCATCGGCGGGCTTCAGCAGGGTATCGTAAACCAGCGACAAGCCTACCGCTGTCTGGCCCTTGGCCAGCAAAGGATTGAAGGTATCGAAAGTGCCGCTAGAAGACAGGCGCAGGTCGCCGCCTTTCGGGGCATCGGGATTGACATAGTCGAAACGAGTAAAGCCCGGCTTGTACTTCATTTCGCTGATGACCGAGCTGCCGATTTGGAACTGCTGGTCCTGAGCCGCCACAGTCACAGGCGCAAGCGCACCCACCAATGCTACCAGCACACCGATTTTCGACCACGAAGCCGCCATTCATTCTTCCCCTGTTATTAGCTTTCGCCGACAATACGAGAAATGCAGGCGAAAAACAGGAAAGAGTTTGTTTTTTAGCAGGCTCGCGAAATTTTGACCTTATCATTGGAGGTCAGGGCGTCACTTCTTCGAGACGCTTGCGAAGCATGCGTCGCAGCTCCCCGACGAGGCGCGGATCGCCCGAGCCGTCGGGGTCGTTGGCGGCGGCGACGACGATGCGCAAAAGCTCCAGGACGAGAGCGCCCAGTAGATCCACATCGCGCTCGACCGACGGTTCGGCATTCTTCAGGAGTGCGGTGATGCTGGTGCGAAGCTCCGCGCGCGATTTCGCCTTACGCTCCTTGGGAACGTCGCGCCGCGCGGCAAGAACCGGAAATTCCTGATAATCCTCGATGAAGCGGCCAAACCGCGTGAAGATGGCGTCACCGATTTCGGCAGCGCCCTTCCCCCGGGTCTTCTCAGCGAGGTCTGCGAGCCCGCTATTCAGACGCTGCAGGCGATCGATATGCAGCGCCTCGGCAAGCAGAAGTTTGGTCGGAAAGAACTGATAGAGCGAGCCGATCGACGAATTCGCTGCCGCTGCAATCTCCGTCATGGTCGCGGCGTCATAACCCTTTTCGAGAAAGACCCTCGCTGCTGCCTCGAGCAGCACGGCGACGCGCTCATGCCCGCGCTGGCGCTTCGGCACACGGGTTTGCGGTTCCAGGCTTGATTTTTGTGAGGCTATCCTCGTATTTGTCATTGTGAGGATATCCTCATATTTCTTCACCACGGAGACTTCCCATGTCCCTCTACGATCCCAAGACCACCGCACTCATTTCCATCGACCTGCAAGGCTTTATCGTCAGCCGGCAACTCGCCCCTCATTCGGCCCGACAGGTGATCGAGAATACCGCCGCCATCGCTACCAAGCTGAAGTCCGAAGGCGGGACGGTGATACTCGTCACTGTCGGATTCTCCCCGGACTATGCCGATGCTGTCAACCAGCCGGTGGACGAGCCGGCGGTTTTCCCCGAAGGTGGCCTTCCGGCGGCCGCGATTGAAGCACCGATGGAAATCGCTGCGCTCGCAGCCGACATCCATATCGTCAAGCATCAGTGGAGCGCCTTCTACGGCACGGAGCTGGATCTCCAGCTTCGCCGCCGCGGCATCAGGACTGTGATCCTGACGGGCATCGCCACGAATTTCGGCGTCGAGGCGACGATCCGCGATGCCTATGCCCATAATTACGCTGTCATCGCCGTCGAGGATGCGATGAGCACCTTCACCGCCGAGATGCATTCACTGTCCTGCGAGCGCATCTTGCCGCGCCTTTCGCGCGTACGCAAAACGGCCGAGGTCTTGACCAACAGCTAACGATGCGGCGATCCGTCCTCGTCCCGCCGGCCAAAACATCGATTCACCAAAATTGCTTTTCACGATAGATTCGATCGCAAATCACTTTGGTAAATGCGGCAAGGGAACGGCATGGCTTTCAAGGCCCAGACTTTCAGGACACTCGGCAAATTGGCCTTTGACTTCAGGACGTTTGGCAAGCTGACGCTTGCCGGCGCAATCGGCGCAAGCCTTGTCGCCGGCGATGTCAGCGCACAGCAGAAGACGCCAAGCCCCGGCAGCGCCAAGGCCATCTTCGGCGCCGTAAAATTGCCGACGCAGGGGCCGGCGCAACCGATCGGTTTCTACGCCAAGGGCTGCATGACCGGTGCGGAGGCGCTACCGGCTGACGGGCCGACCTGGCAGGCGATGCGCCTTTCGCGCAACCGGCGCTGGGGCAATCCGGCGATGATCTCGTTCCTGGAAAAATTCTCTCAGGATGCGCGGGCCAGGATCGGCTGGCCCGGTATCCTCGTCGGCGATATCGCCCAGCCGCGCGGCGGGCCGATGTTCAACGGTCACGCCTCGCACCAGATCGGGCTAGATGCCGATGTCTGGTTTACACCCATGCCCGCCCAACGCCTGAGCTACGAACAGCGGGAAGACCTGCCTTTCACCACCATGCTGCAGAAAGACAAGTTCCTGACCGTCGACCCGAAAGTGTGGAGCGAGCAGCGGGCAGAACTTCTGATGCTGGCGGCAAGCTATCCGCAAGTCCAGCGCATTTTCGTCAACCCGGCGATCAAGAAGAAGATGTGCGACACATGGACCGGCGACCGCACCAATCTCGGCAAGCTGCGGCCCGAATACGGGCACGATTCGCATTTCCACATCCGCATGAAATGCCCGCCGGGCGACAAGGGCTGTACGGGGCAGGCGCCGGTGGCGGCCGGGGACGGCTGCGACAAGTCGCTGGCCTGGTGGTTTACGAAAGAGCCGTGGGCGGCGCCGAAGCCGAGTGCAAAGCCGCCGAAGCCGCCGCGTGAGGTCATGGTCTCCGACCTGCCGAAGGCTTGCTCGGCCGTTGTCAACGCCCCGTCCATCGCCTCCGCGGAAGCCGGGACCTATGGTGGTCCCTCCGCGGCGAGTGCACTGACGGCGGCCCCGGCGGCGGCACCACCTGTCGATACCGGCAGCGCGCTTCCTTCCGTCGGCCCGGTTCCGAACGACAAGCCGATGGTGCAATAGGCTGAACGGGCTGGCGGGCGGCTGTCTTTCAAATCACAAACGCCTGGTGTAGAAGCGGCCAAATCGATTGAATTCTCGCGCGGAGGGTCCGACCATGGCCGGCAGCAAGTGCCTAGCATTGATTGCGCATGACCAGAAGAAGGACGACATGGCGGAATTTGCCCGCCGAAACAGAGATCTCCTCGCCCAATGGAAAATCGTCGCTACCGGCACGACCGGCGGGCGTGTGCTCGATGCCGCACCCGACCTTCACGTGACCCGGCTGCAAAGCGGCCCGCTCGGCGGCGACCAGCAGATCGGTGCACTGATTTCCACCGGCGAGGTCAGCGCCCTGATCTTCTTCGTGGACCCGCTGACGCCGATGCCGCATGATGTCGATGTAAAGGCGCTGATGCGGCTTGCGATCGTGTACGACATTCCGATGGCGCTCAACGGGTCGACAGCCGAAAAGCTTCTCCCTACCCTCAACGCCTGATCCCTCGGGCTACAGCACGGAACCGGCCATGACTGCATCCTCTACTCCCTTGCCCTTTCCGATCCTGATCGGTGACATCGGTGGCACGAATGCCCGCTTCTCCATTCTGACGGATGCCTATGCGGAGCCGAAGCAGTTTCCCAATGTGCGCACCGCCGACTATCCGACGATCGACGAGGCAATCCAGAAGGGCGTGCTCGACAAGACGTCCGTGCAGCCGCGCGCAGCGATCCTTGCCGTTGCCGGCCCGATCAAGGCCGATGAAATCCCGCTGACCAACTGCCCCTGGGTGGTCCGCCCAAAGAGGATGATAGAGGGCCTCGGGCTCGTCGACGTGCTCGTCGTCAACGACTTTGAAGCGCAGGCCCTGGCGATCGCGGCACTCTCGGACGATAATCGCGAACGTATCGGCAACGCCTCTGGTGACATGGTCGCCTCCCGCGTCGTTCTCGGACCGGGCACGGGCCTCGGTGTCGGTGGCCTCGTCCATACCCAGTCGACGTGGATTCCGGTTCCGGGCGAAGGCGGGCATGTCGATCTCGGGCCGCGCAGCAAGCGCGACTATGAAATCTTCCCGCATGTCGAGACCATCGAAGGCCGCATTTCGGCCGAGCAGATCCTCTGCGGACGCGGCATCGTCAATCTTTACCGCGCCATCTGCGCGGCCGACGGTGTGGGGCCGACAATGAGCGACCCGGCGGACATCACGTCGCATGCGCTTGCCGGCAGCGACAAGGTCGCGGTCGAAACCGTCTCGCTGTTTGCCACCTATCTCGGCCGCGTGGCGGGCGACATGGCGCTGCTTTTCATGGCCCGCGGCGGTGTCTATCTCTCGGGCGGCATCTCGCAAAAGATCCTTCCGGCACTAAAAATGCCGGAATTCCGGGCCGCTTTCGAAGACAAGGCACCGCATTCGGCGCTGCTGCGGACGATCCCGACCTATGTCGTCACGCATCCGCTGGCTGCTCTTGCCGGGCTTTCTTCCTATGCACGCATGCCAGGAAACTTCGGCCTTTCGACGGATGGGCGGCGCTGGCGGGCCTGAGTCTGTCTAGCCAAAGCTTCTTCGACTCTTTATAGAGCCCGCGAATATGCGTGCCGCGCTCAAGGCATGCGATCCTGAGACAGGAAATCTTTTTGGAAGCCGCCGACAGCAGACAACCACACGCCAACAGCGATACCGTAACCGGCATCCTGAAACGCATCATTGCGGAAAACGGCCGGGACCATCTCTGGGGCTATGTCTTCGCGATTGCCTGCCTGATCGTTGTGGCGCTTTCGACGGCTTTCACCGCCTGGATCATGCGGGCGATCATCGACGAGGCCTTCGCCAACAGGCGTGCGGACGTTGTCTGGATCATCTGTCTTTCCATTTTTATCGCCTTCATGCTGCGCGGTTTTGCGAGCTACGGGCAGGGTGTCGCGCTATCGCGGATCGGTAACGATATCGTCGCGCGCTACCAGCGGCGGATCTATTCGCATCTGATGACGCTCTCCGTCGGCTACTACAACGAGGCTCGTTCGGCGCATATCGCCGCCCAGGTGAGCCAGAACGTCACCGGCATCCGCGACGTTTTGAACCTCACCATAACCTCGACGGTCCGTGACCTCCTGACTTTCGTCGCCCTGATCGGCGTCATGGTCGTTCAGGACCCGTTACTGAGCCTTGCCGTTTTCATTCTGGCACCGCCACTGCTTTATGCGCTGCGTTATGTTTCCAAGCGTCTTCGCTCGGCAACCCGCGAGGCGGTCAACCTCAACAGCCATGTTCTCGGCGCCATGCAGGAGACGATTCAAGGCATTTCCATCGTCAAGGCCTTCACGATGGAAGAGGCACTTGAAAACAAGGTCAACAAGTTGATTTCGGCGGCCGAAGGCAGGGCGAACCGCATAGCGCGGCTTTCCGAACGCACCTCGCCGCTGACGGAGAGCTTTGCCGGATTCGCCGTTGCGAGCGTGCTTGCCTATGCGGCCTACCGCTCGATCTACCAGGGCGTACCGCCGGGTGCCTTCTTCTCCTTCGTCACGGCGCTGCTGCTCGCCTATGATCCGGCCCGTCGCCTTGCCCGCCTGCAGGTTCAGATGGAGCGCGCCGTCGTCAACGCCCGAATGATCTACGAGTTGCTCGACATGGAACCGCGTCAGCGCGAATTACCGGATGCAAAGCCACTTGTCGTGACCGAAGCGAAGATCGAGCTGCGAAACGTCTCGTTTGCCTATGGCAATGAAAGCGTGCTGAACACGGTGACGCTGACGGCCGAGGGTGGAAAAACGACAGCACTTGTCGGCCCGTCGGGCGCCGGCAAGTCTACCGTCATCAGCCTCATTCCGCGCTTCTACGATCCGCAGGAAGGCCAGATCCTGATCGACGGGCAAGATATTGCGCACGTCACCAAGCAGTCGCTGCGCCAGCAGCTCGCCTATGTTTCGCAGCAGCCCTATCTCTTCGAAGGCACGATCCGCGATAATATTCGCTACGGCCGTCCGGAAGCGACGGATGAAGAGATCGAAAAGGCGGCGCGGCTTGCCTATGCGCATGACTTCATCGTTTCCCAGCCCCAGGGTTATGACACGCCCGTCGGCGAAAACGGCGTGACACTGTCGGGCGGGCAGCGCCAGCGGCTTTCTATCGCCCGTGCCTTGGTGCGCAACGCGCCGATCCTGCTTCTCGACGAGGCGACCTCCGCACTCGATACGGAATCGGAAGCAGCCGTGCAGAAGGCGCTCGACGAGGCCATGACCGGCCGCACGGTCGTCGTCATCGCGCACCGGCTTTCGACCGTGGTGCGCGCCGACAAGATCATCGTGATGCAGCAGGGCCGCGTCGTGGAAGAAGGCAATCACGAGACGCTTGCGAAGGTCAGCGACGGTCTTTACGCTCGCCTCAACAATCTGCAGAGGCCTTCGGCTTCTGATTCATACTGATCAGGATGATGGACTGACATGAGCGACGCTGCGATGAAACTGGTTGTGGTCGGAGCGGCGGGGCGCATGGGGCAGACGCTCATCCGTCTCATCCATTCCATCGATGGTGTTACGCTGCATGCAGCGGTCGAGCGGCCGGGCTCTCCTTTCATCGGCAAGGATGCCGGGGAAATATCAGGGCTCGGTACCAACGGCATCATCATCGGCGACGATCCGCTGGCAGCGTTCCTGCATGCCGAGGGTGTGCTGGACTTTACGTCACCTGCTGGCTCCATCGAATTTTCCGGTCTCGCCGCGCAGGCCCGCATCGTTCATGTCGTCGGGACGACCGGCTGCTCGCAAGAGGACGATGCGAAGATTGCGGCGGCTTCGCGCCATGCCCGCATTGTCAAATCCGGCAATATGAGCCTCGGCGTCAACTTGCTTAGCGTTCTCGTGCAGCAGGCAGCCCAGGCGCTCGATCCTGTCGACTGGGACATCGAAGTTCTCGAAATGCATCATAAGCGCAAGGTCGACGCACCCTCCGGCACGGCATTGCTGCTCGGCAAGGCAGCAGCGAAGGGCCGCAATATCGATCTTGCCGCGAAGTCCGTACGCGTGCGCGACGGCCATACCGGCGCGCGGGAAGCCGGTACGATCGGCTTTGCGACATTGCGCGGTGGCTCCGTCATCGGCGAGCATTCGGTGCTCTTTGCCGGCGAAGGCGAGACCGTCACCCTTTCGCACAGCGCAACCGACCGTTCGATTTTCGCGCGCGGCGCCATCAAGGCGGCGCTTTGGGCGCGCGACAAGAAACCGGGGCTCTATTCCATGCTCGACGTTCTCGGGCTTTCTTCCCATTGACCATTTCTCGGAGGCATTTTTCATGAGCGGTACCCTCGTCCTCGTTCGCCACGGCCAGAGCGACTGGAATCTCAAGAATCTCTTCACCGGCTGGAAGGACCCTGATCTGACCGAGCTCGGCATCCAGGAAGCCACGACCGGCGGCCAAGCGCTCGCCGATTACGGCATCAAGTTCGATATCGCCTTCACCTCCGCGCTGGTGCGCGCACAGCACACGCTGAAGCTCGTCCTCGACAAGGTCGGCCAGCCTGATCTCGAGACGATCCGCGACCAGGCGCTGAACGAACGCGACTACGGCGACCTCTCCGGCCTCAACAAGGATGATGCCCGTGCCAAGTGGGGCGAAGAGCAGGTGCATGTCTGGCGCCGCTCCTATGACGTTCCCCCTCCGGGCGGCGAAAGCCTGCGCGACACCGGCGCCCGCGTCTGGCCTTACTATCTGACGGAAATCCTTCCGCGCGTCCTGCGCGGCGAAAAGGTGCTGGTTGCCGCGCACGGCAATTCGCTGCGTTCGCTGGTCATGGTTCTCGACAAGCTCACCCGCGAACAGGTTCTGTCGCTCAATCTCGCGACCGGCGTGCCGATGGTCTACAAGCTGAAGGCCGATTCCACCGTCGCTTCCAAGGAAGTGCTCGGCGACATGTCCGGCGCGCATTGAGCTGCATCCGGACGGACAGTACCAAAGGCCGGGCGTGCATCCCGGCCGCTGACGCGAATGTGGAATCGCCAGATATGCGGTTCCACATTTTCAGCTATGAAGGCTGATGGCTGGTTGCGGCTCTACAGGCTTTTTTGCTTCAGACACGCATGAAGCCAACCTTGGCTTCACAAACACGGAGCGTCCATGGCGAAGCTGACCGCATACCTCGGGAGTAAAGCTTCAGAGCTTATGGGGCAACCGCCGTACGACCGTTGGACGTTCGAGAGGAGCGTCGAGGACGACCTACCAAGCCAACCCATCGACTACGTATGTGACGATGAGGGCTTATCCTTCAATTGTGATCGCAATGATCGCATCCAGTCTATCTTTCTTGAAGCTGAAAACTTGCGTTATTCCGAGCTTGACTTGCCTTCGCAGAGCGGGCGGCAGGAGGTTCTTGCTTATCTCGGGGTGCCTTCCTTTAGCGGTGAACCACACCGGGATGATGTTCTTGGGGAGTATGGCGCCTGGGATAGGTTCGATTATAAGAACCATTCAGTACACATCAGTTATGAGCCGCATGCGGACAGAATACGCATGATTACGCTGATGCTTTCTGACGTCATTCCTCAAGGAGAATGTAAACGGATGCAATAACCGCTATCGGCGCTTTCCGGCCCAAGCTATCGAAGGCATCCCTTGGCCAAGTCGCATATGGTACTCACAACCGCAGGCTCTGATCTGCCTTTAATTGAAAGGATCAAACTCGATTGCGCGCTCGGTTAGGGATAGTTGTCCCAGCGGTTCCCAACCGAAGCGAGTGGCCGGCCCTGTCTTCGGCTGCCTTTAGCCTCCACCAAATTCAGTTCTCGATGGTGAACTGGACGCGGTCGGCGGCAAAGCGGCTGATGGAATATTGCACCGGCACGCCTTCCAGATCGGTGTTCATCGCCTTGGTGATCAGCAGCACGGCGCCCGGTGTCAGCTCGAGATCGGCGATATCGCCGGCGTCGGCGTGGGCGGCGGTGATCTCGGTGGTGGCGCGCACATAATCCGATAGCCCAAGTACCGCGAAAGCCTTGGTGATGGACTCGGTCGTCCTGTAGATCTCGCCGATGCCGGCAAAACGCGCGGCAGGGAACCAGCTCGTCCCGCGCGCGACGGGCCGTTTATCGGCATCACGCACCGTTTCCAGCCGGATGACCGGTGTGCCCTCGGCCACACGCAACCAGCGGGCCACTTCGCCATCGGCCACTTCTTCTGCATGGCCGAGCAGGAGCGCGTGTGTTTCGCGTGCCTGGTCCCTGAGACCGTCGGTGAAACGGGTACGGCGGCTGATCGGAAAATTCAGGCGCTCCTTGCGCTCGATCAGCGTGCCGCGGCCCTGCACCGCGCGCACGATGCCTTCCTGGGCAAGGGCTGCGAGTGCGCTGCGGACGGTATGTCTGTTGACGCCGAACTGCAGCGCCAGAACAGTTTCCGGCGGCACCATGCCCGTTTCGTCGTAGGCGCCACGGCTGATCGCCTCGCGGATCCTGTCGGCGATCTGCCGCCACAGCGCCACCCCTGTCTGCCGCTGCACCTGCTTTATTCCTGCCATTGCACCCCTGCCAGCTTATTTTCCGCCCGAATTCATCTTCGGGCTCGGCCAATTTCGGTCGCGCCATGTCACACGCTTGTCACCTCGCCGATTTAGGGATAGGTATAGCTTGTATGGTTGTCTATATCAATAGACATTTCGAGGAAAAGATGATGACGGCAGCGGAGAAGACGGAAGCTGCGGCGCGGACGGAGGGCGGGCGCAAGCGCACCGTCGATCTACTCGCCCGCGCCGAAACACGGGAATTGCTGGCGGCGTGGGATGCGCTTGCCGAAAAGCCGGTGGTGCAGCCGGTGCGTGGCCCGGAAACGGGTCTCGTCATGGTCCGCGGCCGCATCGGCGGCGGCGGCGCGCCCTTCAATCTCGGCGAAGTGACGGTGACACGCGCAACGGTGCGCCTCGCCTCCGGCTCCGTCGGACATGCCCAGGCGCTCGGTACCGACCGCGAGAAGGCTCGGCTTTCAGCCATCTTCGATGCGCTCTGGCAGGAAGAGGCGACCAAGAGCTTCGTCGAAGAAAAACTGCTTTCGCCGATCGCCCGGCGGATCGCCGATGACATCTACCGCAAGGCTGAGGAAACGGCTGCGACCCGCGTCGATTTCTTCACCATGGTCCGGGGAGAAGATTGATGAGTGCCAAGACCGATGTTCTGACCGGCGGCTTTGTCGAGCCGGTCTTCGAGGCCCAGAGCGTTTTCAAGATGCTGATGGACGGCATGGCCCGGCCCGGCACGGTCCAGACCGTAACACCCGACGTCGTGCCGCCGGCACCGCTCGGCATTGCCGCCGGCGCGATCGGCCTGACGCTCTGCGACCATGATACTCCGGTCTGGCTTTCCGCGGGGCTTGCCAAGTCGGCGGTTCCGCAATGGCTCGGCTTCCACGCCGGCGCACCTATGACCACCGAAAAGGCCGAAGCGCGCTTCGCCTTCGTCGAAGCCGGCATGGCTCTTTCCACGTTCGGCCTGTTTGCATCAGGCACGCAGGAATATCCTGATCGTTCCACGACTGTCGTGATCGAACTTGCCGATCTCGAAGGCGGCCGCCGACTCGCCCTGATGGGACCGGGCATCCAGAGCGTGGCCGAGATCGCACCGGTCGGCCTGCCGGAAACCTTCCTACGCCTCTGGACGGAAAACCGCGCGCTCTTTCCGCGCGGCGTCGACATCGTGCTGACGGCGAGCAAGCGTTTCCTCTGCCTGCCGCGCACCACCAAGATCACAGCAACGGAGATCTGAGCTCATGTATGTTGCCGTCAAGGGTGGCGAGGCCGCCATCGCCAATGCCCACCGCCTGCTCGCCGATCGCCGGCGCGGCGACCGCTCCGTGCCCGCCATCGGCATCGAGCAGATCGTCGAACAGCTGGCGCTCGCCGTCGATCGCGTCATGGCGGAAGCCTCGCTCTACGACCGCACTCTTGCAGCACTTGCCGTGCGCCAGTCGCGCGGCGACATGATCGAGGCGATCTTCCTGCTGCGCGCCTATCGCACGACGCTGCCGCGCTTCGGCTATTCGAAGCCGCTCGATACCGCGAACATGCAGATCGAGCGCCGTATTTCAGCGACCTACAAGGATCTTCCGGGCGGGCAGCTGCTCGGCCCGACCTTCGACTACACGCACCGCCTGCTCGATCCCTCACTGCTTTCGGACGAGGCGGTGGAAGAGCCGGCGCAGCGCGAGGCGGAGAGCGGCCGCGTCATGCGCGTTTCCGAAATCCTCGGCCAGGAAGGGCTGATCGAGAACGACGGCGAACTGCCCGAGGACCACGAGACTGGCGACCTGACGCGCGAGCCGATGGAATTCCCGATGACCAGGGATCTTCGCCTGCAGGCGCTGGCCCGCGGCGACGAAGGCTTCCTTCTGGCGCTCGGCTATTCCACCCAGCGTGGCTACGGCCGCAACCACCCCTTCACCGGTGAAATCCGCATCGGCGAGGTCGAGGTGGAGTTCGACGTACCGGAACTTGGCTTCGCCGTCTCTTTGGGACCTATCCAGCTCACCGAATGCCAGATGGTCAACCAGTTCAAGGGTTCGGCCAAGGCGCCGCCACAGTTCACCCGCGGCTACGGCCTGGTTTTCGGCCAGAGCGAGCGCAAGGCGATGGCCATGTCTCTCGTCGATCGTGCGCTGCGCGCTGAAGAGCTTGGCGAGGATATCACCGCGCCGGCGCAGGACGAGGAATTCGTCATCTCCCATTCCGACAACGTGCAGGCGACCGGTTTCGTCGAACACCTGAAGCTTCCGCATTATGTGGACTTCCAGGCCGAACTCGACCTCGTCCGCCGCATGCGCCGCGATTTCGAAGCCGCCCGCGACAGCGGCGAGACCCAAAAGGAGGCCGCCGAATGAATGATCTCGCCACCTACAATTTCGCCTATCTCGACGAACAGACCAAGCGCATGATCCGCCGCGCCATCCTGAAGGCGATCGCCATTCCCGGCTACCAGGTTCCCTTTGCCAGCAGAGAAATGCCGATGCCTTACGGCTGGGGAACCGGCGGCGTGCAGGTGACGGCGGCCATCATCGGGCCTGATGACGTTCTCAAGGTCATCGACCAGGGCGCCGACGACACGACGAACGCCGTCTCCATTCGCGCCTTCTTCCAGAAAGTCGCCAATGTCGCCGTCACGACCCATACCAAGGACGCGACGATCATCCAGACGCGCCATCGCATCCCCGAGGAAAAGCTCGGGACCGGGCAGGTTCTCGTCTACCAGGTGCCGATCCCGGAACCGCTGCGCTTCCTCGAACCGCGCGAAACCGAGACACGCAAGATGCATGCGCTGGAAGAATACGGCCTCATGCATGTGAAGCTCTACGAGGATATCGCCCGCAACGGCCGCATCGCCACGACCTATGCCTATCCGGTGAAGGTCAACGGCCGCTATGTCATGGACCCGTCGCCGACGCCGAAATTCGACAATCCGAAGATGCACAAGTCCGAGGCACTGCAGCTCTTCGGCGCCGGTCGTGAAAAGCGCATCTATGCGGTGCCGCCCTATACGGATGTCGTCAGCCTCGATTTCGAAGACCATCCCTTCGAGATCCAGCGCTTCGGCAAGCCATGCGCGCTCTGCGGCGCGGAGGAAGTCTATCTCGACGAAGTGATCCTCGACGACAAGGGCGGGCGCATGTTCGTCTGCTCCGACACCGACTATTGCGACGACCGCCGAGCACATGGACATGCCGGAGAAATGCTGGCCCGGGAGGCTGCAGAATGACCGAAACACCGCTTCTCAAAGTCAGCGACCTCTCGAAATTCTACGGCAACCGCATCGGCTGCAAGAATGTCTCCTTCGAGCTCTGGCCAGGCGAAGTGCTCGCCATCGTCGGCGAATCCGGCTCGGGCAAGACGACGCTGCTCAACTGCATTTCTACCCGGCTGATGCCGACGACCGGCAGCGTCGAATATCACATGCGCGACGGCAGCTACCGCGACCTTTACCACATGAACGAGGTCGAGCGCCGCTTTCTGATGCGCACCGACTGGGGCTTCGTGCACCAGAACCCGGCCGACGGACTGCGCATGACGGTCTCAGCCGGCGCCAATGTTGGCGAACGCCTCATGGCGATCGGCGACCGGCACTATGGCAAGATCCGCTCCACCGCAATCGACTGGCTGGAGCGCGTCGAAATCGACGCCGGCCGCATCGATGACCAGCCGCGCGCCTTTTCCGGCGGCATGCGCCAGCGCCTGCAGATCGCCCGCAACCTCGTCACCGGCCCGCGCCTCGTGTTCATGGATGAGCCAACCGGCGGTCTCGACGTTTCAGTGCAGGCACGCCTCCTCGATCTGGTGCGCGGCCTCGTCAACGATCTCGGTCTCTCGGCCATCATCGTCACGCACGATCTCGCCGTCGCCCGCCTCCTGTCGCACCGAATGATGGTGATGAAGGACGGCCATGTCATCGAGCAGGGTCTGACTGACCGTGTGCTGGACGACCCGCGCGAGCCCTATACCCAGCTCCTCGTTTCCTCGATCCTGCAGGTTTAAGAAAATGGCAACACCTCTCGTCGTTTCAGAAGTCGCCAAAAGCTTCACCATGCACCTGCGCGACGGCCTCAAGCTGCCGGTCGTCTCGGATGTCTCCTTCTCGGTGGCATCGGCCGAATGCGTCGTGCTCGGTGGCCCATCGGGCATCGGCAAAAGCTCGCTGCTCAAGATGATCTACGGCAATTATGCCGTCGACAGCGGACAGATCCTCGTCAACCACAAGGGCAAGATCGTCGACCTCGCCGCCGGCGACCCGCGCACCGTCCTGGACGTGCGGCGCCACACGCTCGGTTACGTCAGCCAGTTCCTGCGCACTGTGCCGCGTGTTGCGGCCCTCGACGTCGTCGCCGAGCCGCTGCTTGCACGCGGCGAAGCGGCCGACAGCGCCCGCGAAAAGGCAGCAAGCCTGCTCGAAAAGCTCAACCTGCCGGAAGCGCTCTGGCAGCTGCCGCCCTCCACCTTCTCGGGCGGCGAACAGCAGCGCGTCAACATCGCCCGCGGCTTCATCACCGATCACACGATCCTGCTGCTCGACGAGCCGACCGCCTCGCTCGACGCGAAGAACCGCGCCGTCGTCGTCGGCATGATCGAGGAAAAGAAGAAGGCGGGCGTCGCTTTGCTCGGCATCTTCCACGACGAGGAAGTGCGTGAAGCTGTTGCCGACCGCATTCTCGACGTCCAGCAATTCTCTCCGCGAAAGGCGATCGCAGCATGAGCCGCAAGCTGGGTGTCGAGCCCTATTTCCATGAAACAGCCTCCGTCTCCAACTCGACCTTCGGCCGCTACACGGAAGTTTCCGAGCGCTGCCGCATCAGCGAAGCGGAGTTCGGCGACTATTCCTACATCATGCAGGACGGCTCGATCTGGTGCGCGACGATCGGCAAGTTCGTCAACATCGCCGCTGCGGTGCGTATCAACGCAACCAACCATCCGACCTGGCGAGCGACGCTGCACCACTTCACCTACCGCGCCGTCGATTACTGGCCGGATGCCGACATGGAGAGCGAATTCTTCGAATGGCGCCGCTCCAACCGGGTCGTCATCGGCAATGATGTCTGGATCGGTCATGGCGCCACGATCCTGCCCGGCGTGACCGTTGGCAACGGGGCCATCATCGGCGCGGGGGCAGTCGTCTCGAAGGATGTCGCTCCCTACACGATCGTTGGCGGCGTGCCGGCCAAGCTCATCCGAGAGCGCTTTCCGAGGGAGATCGGCGAGCGCATGGACAGGCTTGCCTGGTGGGACTGGGAACACGACCGGCTGCGCGGCGCACTGGCTGATTTCCGGGCACTTGGCGCCGAAGACTTCCTTTCGCGCTACGGCGGTTGAGCCGAATATTGCGGGGCAGAGTTTTGTGACAGGACTTACACAAAACTGACACGCGAGGTTCATGAAGCGGGACTAATGCGATCCCAGAAGCAAGCCTGAAATGCGAGGGAAGAGCATGATGTTCGAACTGAAGAATGTCACACGCCGGTTCGGAAAGAAGCTCGCTGTCGATTCCGTAACGCTGAACATTCCTCAGGGCCAGATGGTCGGCATCATCGGCCGGTCGGGCGCCGGCAAGTCTACGCTCCTGCGTATGATCAACCGCCTGCAGGAACCTTCCTCCGGCACCATCCATTTCGGCGGTGTCGAGGTTTCCGGCCTTCGCGGTCAGGCATTGCGCAACTGGCAGCGCGACTGTGCGATGATCTTCCAGCAGTTCAACCTCGTGCCGCGCCTCGACGTTCTGACCAACGTCATGCTCGGCCGTCTCAACCATCGCTCGACGGTCCTTAGCCTGCTCAACGTCTTCACCCGCGAAGAGCGCATCCAGGCGATCGCGGCACTCGAGCGCCTCGGCATCGAGCAGACGGCACTGCAGGCAGCCGGCACGCTTTCGGGCGGCCAGCAGCAGCGTGTGGCGATCGCCCGCGCGCTGATGCAGAACCCGAAGATGGTTCTGGCCGACGAGCCGATCGCCTCGCTCGACCCGCTGAACGCCAAGATCGTCATGGATGCCCTGCGCGACATCAACGAGCGTGAGGGCATCACCGTCATCACCAACCTGCACACGCTCGATACGGCCCGCAGCTACTGCGAACGCATCGTCGGCATGGCAGGCGGCCGCGTCGTTTTCGACGGCAAGCCTTCCGAACTCACCACCGAGGCCGTGAAGGAAATCTACGGCACGGACAAGGACGGTGCGGGCATCGACGAAACGATGACCTCGACCGCAATCAATATCGCTCCGGAAGGAGCCGAAAACCAATCCGCCGGCACCCAACCGCTGGCGCTGGCCGGTCTGTGAGAGGGGCGGCCGCGATCGAATGCCCGCGTCAAGGGCAGATTTCTTCGTACCAAAACGACCGGGCGCCCGGTCATTCAGGAGAGAACCCATGTTGAAGAAAGCACTTTTTGCGGCTACGGCGATCCTGTCGCTCGCAGCTGGCGCTGCCAATGCCGCTGACCTCAAGGAATTCCGCGTCGGCATCCTCGGCGGCGAAAACGAAACCGACCGCCTGCGCAACTACGCCTGCCTTGCAGACCACCTGAAGCAGGAATTCGGCTTCGAGAAGGTTTCGCTCTTCCCGGCCGCCGACTATGACGGCGTTATCCAGGGCCTCCTCGGCGGCACGCTCGACTTCGCTGAACTCGGCGCTTCCGGCTACGCATCCGTTTACATCAAGGACCCGAAGGCTGTTACGCCGATCCTGACGACGCAGCAGAAGGACGGCTCCACGGGTTACTACTCGATCGGTCTCGCCCTGAAGTCCTCCGGCATCAAGACGATCAAGGACGCCAAGGGCAAGAAGCTCGGCTACGCCGATCCGGACTCCACCTCGGGCTATCTCGTTCCGCTGACGCAGATCCCGAAGGACACGGGCATGCCGAACGACAAGTTCTTCGCTTCCACCCAGTTCAACGGCGGCCACGAGAACAACCTGCTCGCTGCTTACGACGGCAAGGTCGACGTTGCTGTTGACGATAGCTCGGGCATCGGCGACTTCAAGGACGGCTACACCTCCGGTACCTTCCGCAAGGAAGTCGACAAGGGCGCCGTCGATCCGAACAAGCTCGTTGAAGTATGGCGTTCGCCGCTGATCCCGAACGGCCCGCTCGTCGTTCGCAACGCTCTCGGCGAAGAGTGGCAGAAGAAGCTCACCGCCTTCTTCACGGCCCTGCCGGAGAAGGACCACAAGTGCTTCGCAGCTATCGAAGGCGGCGACTACAAGGGCTACGCCCCGGTCAAGCACGACTTCTACAACGCTGTCGTAGAAGTTCGTAAGGCTGCTATCGGCGGCTGATTGCGCCATCCGTATACGGGGCGGCCGGCAACGGCCGCCCTTTTTCTTGTGACTACAGCGCCGCGCGTCAAACGCGCAAAGGACGCTGTAGAACTCTAAATTGCTGCATAATTTCATCCTTAAATCGAGCCCGATTTAAGGAATTATGCAGTAGGCGGGGCGTTCATGACTATTGCCGATACACAGCAGCATGTGCCGATGCAGAGCACGAAGGAAATCGCCACCGCTTGGGACAGGATGATCGCCAGGCGGCGTTTCTATACCGCCCTTGGTCTGGTGATCCTCATCGCCGCCTTCGTCAGCTCCGTGCGCTTTGCCGACGAGAGCAATGCCGGTCACTTCTTCGAACGCCTGCCGCATTTGTTCGACTTCCTGAGCTGGCTTATCCCAAAAGACTGGACCGATGTCTGGCGCGCGCTTTTCGATATTGCGAGCCCGAATGACAAGGGTGGCGAAGAATTCAATTTCGCCAATGGCCGCGTCTATGTCTGGGGCAGCTTCTACATCCCCGAATATTTCGAGCTGATGATCGTCACGATCAATATCGCCCTCGTTTCGACCATCATCGCCTTCGTCTTCGCCGTTCCGCTTAGCTTCTTTGCTGCACGCAATCTGACGAAGAACTGGCCGCTGCGCATCTTTACAAAGCGCATCATGGAATTCCTGCGCGCCTTCCCGGAAATCGTCATCGCTGGCCTGTTTTCGGCGATCCTCTCGATCGGACCGGTGGCCGCCATTATTGCGATCACGCTCCACACGATCGGCGCACTCGGCAAGCTCTTCTATGAAGTTGCTGAAAACATCGACATGAAACCGGACGAAGGCATGCGCGCCGTCGGCGCGAACTGGCTGGAGCGGGTACGTTTCGCCGCCCTGCCGCAGGTCATGCCGAACTATGCGTCCTATGCGCTGCTGCGCCTTGAGATCAACGTGCGCGCTTCGACCATCATCGGCGCCGTCGGCGGCGGCGGTATCGGTGAAGAGCTCAAGCTTTCCATTTCCCGCGGTTTCGGCGCGAAGACCGTGGCGCTCGTGCTGCTGCTCTTCGTGACGATTGTCGCTGTCGACCAGTTCTCCGCCTGGCTGCGCCGCCGGCTCGTCGGCGAACACGCCTTCCTCCTGCAACATTGAGGCTGCCATGACGGTCATCGACGCAAACCGCATGCATGAGATCGAAACGCGCTATCCGGAATATTTTCACAAGTCGTTCCGCCAGCGTTTCGGCGGTCTCCTCATTGTGCTCGCGACAATCCTCTACGGCTTTTATGCCGTCTGGTTTTTCGACCTGCCGAAGCTCATCGCCGAAGCCCACTGGGAACGTTTCGGCATCTATATGAGCCAGTGGATCAGCTATGACGTGCAGCCGGAATTCCGTATCCAGGACGATGGCACGATCCAGACGCGCTACCCGCGCTTCTCACCGCTTGGCGACGATCCGCATCCGGATTGGTTGAAAACCAACACGGACGGCAGCATCACTGTTCTCGTCGGCGGCAGCGGCCGCACAGTGACAGTCAGCAAGAGCCAGACGACGATCGTTGCCCATGGCATGACGGTGCCGGTCGATGTCAGCAGCGGCGCACCGAAAGTCGTCGGTCCGGTGCCGGGCTGGATGACGGTCTATGACGACAACGTGCTCGCCAATCTTGGCTTTGCAGGGGATGTCAGCATTTCCGTCGACCGCGTGAAAGTGCGCAAGCGATTTATCGGCTGGGCGAACTTCGTCTTCGATACGCAGTCGCCCTTCTTCGACAAGCCGGCAAGCGAGGTCATCAGTCTCATCGTCTCCGGCCCGCGTATCCATCCCGATCAGTCGAACCTGTCGCTCGCTTTCGACGATATCTGGAACAACAGCGAATGGCAGCATGGCGATGTCTGGACCAAGTTGTTCCAGACGATCGTGATGGCCTTCCTCGGCACGTTGCTCGGTTCGCTCGCGGCCTTCCCGCTCGCCTTCATGGCAGCGCGCAATATCACGCCAAACAGGTTCCTCAATCAGGCCCTGAAGCGCTTCTTCGACTTCCTGCGTTCGGTCGACATGCTGATCTGGGCGCTGTTCCTGACGCGCGCCTTCGGCCCCGGCCCTCTTGCCGGTTCCGGCGCCATTTTCCTCACGGAGACGGGCACGCTCGGCAAGCTCTACTCGGAAGGTCTCGAGAATATCGACAACAAGCCGCGCGAAGGCGTGAAGTCGACTGGCGCCTCGACCGTGCTGGTGCATCGCTACGGCATCATGCCGCAGATCGTCCCTGTTATCGTCAGCCAGACGCTCTATCAGTGGGAATCGAACGTACGCGGCGCGACGATCATCGGCGCCGTTGGCGCCGGCGGTATCGGTCTCAAGCTCTGGGAAGCCATGCGCACCAATTCCAATTGGGAGAATGTCGCATACATGGTCATCCTGATCCTGATCGTCGTCTTCCTGTTCGATACCGCATCGAATGCACTGCGCCATCGCCTGATGGGCACCAAGGCGGGCCACTAAGCCCGATCAAATGATGATGACGGCCCGCCGTCATCATCATTCTGTCATGGAAATCTTTTAGCCGGAGCGTGCTTGCGGTTCACCGCCAAATCAATGCACATTGCGCTCCCCATTCGGACGATCTCCAGGATAAAAGCCTTGCGCTACGCTCTCTATTTTTCGCCGTCTAAGGATCATTCCCTGACGGATGCGGCCTCTGTCTGGCTCGGCCGCAATGCCTTTACCGGCGAGACCTATCCTGCACCCGAATACAAGACATTGCCGTCAAACGAACAATTCGAACTGACCGCCGATCCGCGCCGCTACGGCTTCCACGCGACGATCAAGGCGCCCTTCGAGCTTGCCTCCTCCGTGACCGAAAAGGACCTGATGGCGGTTGTCGAAGATTTTGCCGCCAAGACGCCGGCCTTTGAGATCCCGGAGCTGGTGCTCGGACAGCTCGGTCGCTTCTTCGCGCTTGTGCCGGGTTCGCTGCACCAGCCGCTTCAGGATTTCGCCGCAAAGGTGGTAAAGTCTTTCGAGCCATTCCGGGCGGCACTCTCCGAGGCCGATATTATCAGGCGCAAACCGGAAAGGCTCTCCGAGAGCCAGCGCAATAATCTCATGCGCTGGGGCTATCCATATGTCATGGATGACTTCGGCTTCCATATGACGCTGACCGGTCAGGTGCCGGAAGAGCGCGCGGAAGTGATGAAGGCGATCCTGACGGAGCGTTTTGCAGCTTTCACCGGCAGGCCGCTTCACATTTCCGGCCTTGCCGTCTTTAGCGAGGAGGCGCGCGGCGCGCCTTTCAAAGTCCACACATGGCTGCCTCTTGCTGGCGCCAAAAGCTGAAAGATTTCCTGACATGAGCAAAGAAACCGTTCTTTCAAATGCCCGTATCGTTCTCGAGGACGATATCCTTTCGGGCTCTATCCTGATACGCGACGGCAAGATCGCCGATATTTCAAAAGGCATTTCGGTAGCCGGCGAAGACTTTGAGGGCGACTACATCATTCCGGGCCTCGTCGAGCTGCACACGGACCATCTGGAAGGCCACTATTCGCCGCGTCCGGGCATACGCTGGAACAAGACGGCGGCGATCCAGGCCCATGACGCGCAGATCGTCACCTCGGGTATCACCACGGTCTTCGACTGCCTGCGCATGGGTGCTGACGAAGACGGCGGCTTCGAGCACGGCGAGATGCGCGAGATGGCCGATGCCATCCAGTCCGCCGAAAAGGAAGGGCGCCTGCGTGCCGAACATCTCCTCCATCTGCGTTGCGAGGTTTCGGCCGACAACGTGCTGCAGCACTTCGCCGATTTCGAAAACGATCCTTATGTCGGTCTCGTCTCGCTGATGGACCATGCGCCGGGCCAGCGCCAGTTCCAGACAATGGACCAGTACATCTTCTACTATCAGAAGAAGCGCGGTCTTTCCGATGAGGAGTTTGCCCGCTTCTGCGCCAGACGCATCGCCGAGTCCGATCGCAATTCGACGCCAAATCGCGACGCGATCTCGAAGGTCTGCGCCGAACGCGGCATCACCGTCGCAAGCCATGACGATGCCACATCTGCCCATGTCGATGAGGCGATCGAAAACGGCGTTCGCCTGGCCGAATTCCCGACCAGCATCGACGCAGCCCGGCTGTCGCACGAGAACGGCATGAGCGTTCTGATGGGCGCGCCGAACATCGTGCGCGGCAAGTCGCATTCCGGCAATATTGCCGCGCGTGATCTAGCGCAGCTCGGCGTTCTCGACGTGCTTTCGTCCGACTATGTGCCGCTCAGCCTGCTGCATGCGCCCTTCATTCTTGCCGACGAGGTCGAGGGCATTACCTTGTCGAAGGCAATTGCAATGGTGACGGCAACGCCAGCACGCACCGTCAGCCTCAACGATCGCGGCCGCATCGCAACCGGCCTGCGTGCCGATCTCGTCCGCGTCCACCGTTCACATGGCGTGCCGGTGACGCGATCCGTCTGGCGTGAAGGACGCCGTGTCGCATGATGATGTCACACGAACCCCATCCGGGCGCTGGTGCAGAACGCGGCATCATGGTCGTCGTCGTCGGCCCGAGCGGGGCTGGCAAGGACACGCTGATGAACCTTGCGGCCCAGCATTTCGATCGCCGCGAAGACGTGCATTTTGCCCGCCGTGTCATCACTCGCGATGGCGATGCCGGTGGGGAAGATCATCTCGCCGTTTCGGATGCCGGTTTCGCATCGATGGAACAGTCCGGCGCCTTTGCCGTCTGGTGGGAGGCGCACGGCTTGAAATATGCAATTCCGGCGGAGGTTTCCGTTGCACTTTCCAGGGGTCACCTCGTCGTGGCCAATGGCTCGCGCTCGGCCCTGCACCGTTTCCAGGCTGCTTTCCCGCGGCTGAAGGTCATCAATGTGACGGCCCGCCCGGAAGTGCTGGCCGGCCGCCTGGAGGCGCGCGGCCGCGAGACGCACGAGGACATCATGGCCCGCCTCGCACGCGGCCCGCTGACGGTGCGCGGCGATTACGATGTCGTGGAGCTCGACAATAGCGGCTCGCTGGAAGAGGCCGAGCGCAAGATGGTCGACATCCTGGATGGCTTCCTGAAGGAAATCGTCTAAACGAGGCAGGAAACGAGAATGGCCATTCGTGTCGTCCACTATGACCCGGAATGGCCGTCTCTCTTCCGCCGGATCGTCGGCGAACTGGAGCCGCTTCTTGCCGATCTCGCCCCCGTCTTTCATCACGTCGGCAGCACATCGGTGCCCGGATTGGCGGCAAAGCCGAAGATCGACCTGCACGCTGCCTTCGCTAATGCGGATGTGCTTCCCGAAGCAATCGAGCGCGTAGAATCGCTTGGCGCCTTCACCTTCCATGGCGACAAATACCAGCAGCAGACCTGGACCTTCACCAGCGGCAAGGGCTCCTACGGCGCACGACTATATCTCTGCTCGGCGAACAATGTCGTTTTGCGAGACCGGCTCGCGTTTCGGGACTATCTACGCTCGCACGCGGAGCGCGCGAACGCCTATGCCGCCCTTAAGATGAAACTCATGGGCGAGGCCAATGACGACTGGGATTATTATACCGGCGGCAAGCGTAACTTCGTGCTCGAGACGCTGCGGCTGGCCTCCGAAGAAGGATAGCCAGCCGCGCTCCGATTATTCGTTGTCGCCGCGGCCCGAGACGATCTCCCGTTTACCGACATGGTTTGCCGGGCCGACCAGCCCTTCCTTCTCCATGCGCTCGACGAGCGAAGCTGCTCTGTTGTAGCCGATGCCGAGGCGGCGCTGGATATAGGAGGTCGAGCACTTCTTGTCGCGCAGGACGACCTTGACGGCCTGCTGGTAAAGCTCGTCGCCATCCTCGGCACCCATGGCGCTCTTGTCGAAGACGGCGCCGTCCTCTTCGTCCTCGGCTTCTTCATCCTCGCCGGCCGTGACCGTATCGAGATATTCCGGCCGACCCTGCGTCTTAAGGTGTGCCACGACCTTCTCGACTTCGGCATCGGAAACGAAGGGACCATGGACACGGGAGATGCGGCCGCCACCCTGCATATGCAGCATGTCACCCTGGCCGAGCAGCTGTTCGGCACCCTGTTCGCCGAGGATCGTGCGGCTGTCGATCTTCGAGGTCACCTGGAAGGAGATGCGGGTCGGGAAGTTCGCCTTGATCGTGCCGGTGATGACATCAACCGAAGGACGCTGTGTCGCCATGATGAGATGGATGCCGGCAGCACGCGCCATCTGCGCTAGTCGCTGGATCGCGCCTTCGATCTCCTTGCCGGCAACCATCATCAGGTCGGCCATTTCGTCGACGATGACGACGATGTAGGGCATCGGTGCAAGGTCCAGCTCCTGCTGTTCCTCGATCGGCGCACCGGTCTGCCGGTCGAAGCCGACCTGGACCATGATATGGATGGTCTCGCCCTTCTCACGGGCCAGGGAGACGCGGCCATTATAACCGTCGATATTTCGTACACCGAGACGCGACATCTTGCGATAGCGCTCCTCCATCTCGCGCACCGCCCATTTCAATGCCATGACGGCCTTCTTCGGATCGGTGACGACGGGCGTCAGCAGATGCGGAATGCCGTCATAGACGGAGAGTTCCAGCATCTTGGGATCGACCATGATGAGGCGGCACTGTTCCGGCGTCATGCGGTAGAGCAGCGACAGGATCATCGTGTTGATAGCGACCGACTTGCCCGAGCCGGTGGTGCCGGCGACGAGCAGATGCGGCATCTTCGCGAGTTCGGCGATGACAGGCTCGCCGCCGATCGTCTTGCCGAGGCCGAGCGCCAGCTTGTAGCCGCTCTTGTCGAAATCGTCGCTCTCGATCATCTCGCGGAAATAGACGGTTTCGCGCGTCGCATTCGGCAGTTCGATGCCGATGACGTTGCGGCCGGGAACGACAGCAACACGGGCAGACAGCGCCGACATCGAGCGGGCGATATCATCGGCAAGGCCGATGACGCGGGATGACTTTACGCCGGGCGCCGGCTCGAATTCATAGAGGGTGACGACCGGACCGGGGCGGACATGGATGATCTCGCCCTTGATGCCGAAATCCTCCAGCACGCTCTCCAGGAGGCCGGCATTCTGCTCCAGAGTTTCCTGCGACATGATCTCGCCGAGCCGCTCCGGCGGCTCCTGCAACAGGGCACGCGGCGGGAATTCGTAGCCCGATGCATCAACCTTCTCGATGATCATGCGGGCAGAGCGAACCGGGGACAGTGCAGGTGCGGTGATCTCGACACGCGATGCGGGCGGTGCTTCTGCCGGTGCCTGGTTCGACTGGACCACAGGCGTCTGTATTTCCGGGGTCTGAACCATCGGACCTTGGGCGACGGGAGCTGAAGCGACCGGAGCCGGAGCAACGCGTACTGCCGGAGGACGTGCGGGGCGGGCCGGCGCTGACGTTACGGGCAGCGTTGCGCGCGGCGCCACCGGCGCCGGATTATGTCGGCCTGGGCGCCATTCCATGATGCGGAAGCGCGACGTGATCGATTCTGGTTCGACCTGCTGCAACGCGATGACCGGAGTACGCGACGGACCGGCATCGGTCTCCTCGAAGGCCATGACCTCCCAGAAGGCGAAATCCGAAATGGAGGAAAGTTCTGTCGCCGCGCGTAGCGTCGTTTCGACGGCAATTGCTGCAACGGGCTGCAGCTGAGGTTCCGGCTGCGGCGCGACTGGTTCAGCCATTTCGGGCAGGTAAATATCGAAGGGTACGTTCACCGCGATCGGCGCGCGCATCTGCGGTGCCGCCAAGGGCTGCGGCACTGCTACGGCCTGCGGGGCAGGCACAACAATTTCCTCGCGGACAGGCTTCTCCGGCGCGTGGCGCTTGCTGATCAGCGTTTCCGGGGTGCGGGTGAAGCGGACGTTCGGGGCGAGCGAGAAATTGCTCTGCCAGAGCGGCGGAATCGGCTTTTCGCCTTCATATGCCACAGTGGCTTCTTCCACGTGATGGTCAGCTTCAAGTCCCGAAGAAAACTCTTCGGCGTCCGTCAAATTGGTTCTGGGAAAACGCATGCGACAGCTACTCACTCACGTCTGGTAATTTCTGACATCCTTCCGGATAGAAAATGAAGGTTAATAAGTTCCTTCCAGCAGTCCCGTTGCGGGACGGCTAAAAAGATGAAACATCATCAATTTCATAGGCTTGATGAGAAAGGAAAAATCTTTGGCCGAATGAGACAAGCGTCCTAAAGCACGCCGCGATCTTCCAGATTCGCCTGCCGCGCTTCAAGCCTTTGTTTTCGCATGTCGTTATCGCAAAACCGCCGCGCATTTTTGCGCGGCATGCCTTAGTGCGCTTCGTCCCAATTGGTCGCGGAGCGAGCGTCGACCCGAAGCGGTACGCGCATTTCCAGCGCCGGCGAGGTGGCGTTTTCCATGACCGAAACGATGATCGGCGTCGCCTTTTCGACCTCTTCGTCTTCAACCTCGAAGATCAATTCATCGTGCACCTGCAAGAGCATGCGCACCCTATCGGCAAGGCCGGCCTCGGCGAGCGCCGGCTCGATCTTGATCATGGCGCGGCGAATGACATCGGCGGCCGAGCCCTGGATCGGCGCGTTGATGGCGGCCCGTTCGTTGAAGGCGCGGACCGAAGGATTGGACGAGCGAATCTCCGGATAGTTGATTCGGCGGCCGAAGATCGTCTCGACGTATCCCTTGTCGCGGGCCATCTGCTTGCGGCTTTCCATGTAATCGCGGATGCCGGGAAAGCGCTCGAAATATTTCTTGATGTAGTCGCCGGCTTCCGATCGCTCGATAGAAAGCTGGTTGGCGAGGCCGAAGGCGGAGATGCCGTAGATGATGCCGAAGTTGATGGCCTTGGCGCGGCGACGAACCTCGCTCGGCATGCCCTCGACGGGCACGCCGAACATTTCGGACGCGGTCATAGCGTGGATGTCGATGCCGTCCTCGAAAGCGCGCACGAGCTGGGGAATTTCGGCGACATGGGCCAGCACGCGCAGCTCGATCTGGCTGTAATCGGCCGAGATCAGCTTGTGGCCGGGCGACGAAATGAAGGCGGTGCGAATCTTGCGACCTTCGGCGGTGCGCACCGGAATGTTCTGAAGGTTCGGCTCCGAAGAGGAAAGGCGGCCTGTCGTCGTCGACGCCAGCGAATAGGAGGTGTGCACCCGCTTCGTGTCCGGATGGATGTAACCCGGAAGCGCGTCCGTGTAGGTCGATTTCAGCTTGGTGAGCTGGCGCCAGTCGACGATCTTGCGTGGCAGATCGAAGCCCGCTGCCGCCAGGTCTTCCAGCACGCTTGCCGAGGTCGACCACTGGCCGGTCTTTGTCTTGGTGCCGCCGGCAAGACCCATCTTGCCGAACAGGATGTCGCCGAGCTGCTTGGGAGAGCCGATGTTGAACCTCTCGCCGGCGAGCTGATAGATTTCATCCTCGTACCTGGCTGCACCCTGAGCCAGTTCACCCGAGAGGCGCGACAGGATCTGGCGGTCGACGGTGATCCCTCGTTCTTCCATGCGCGCAAGGACGGGCACGAGCGGACGTTCCAGGCGCTCATAGACGCGTGTCAGCTGGGTGGCGGCAAGGCGCGGCTTCAGCACCATCCACAGGCGCAATGTCACTTCGGCATCTTCGGCTGCATAGTGTGTCGCGCGCTCGATATCGACGAGGTCGAAGGTGACGTTCGACTTGCCGGAGCCAGCGACGTCCTTGTAGGCGATCGGTGTGTGACCGAGGAATTTTTCAGACAGCGGGTCCATGCCGTGCGCGCCGGTGCCGGCGTCGAGCACGTAGGATATCAGCATCGTGTCGTCGAAACTCTTGGTCTCGACGCCATAACGTTTCATCAGCAGGTAGTCGTATTTCAGATTCTGAGCGACCTTGAGGATCGATTCATCCTCCAGCAGCGCCTTCAGCCGCGACAGCGCATCGCGCATCGGGATCTGGTTGTCGGCGAGACCGCCACCGAGAAGGTCGCCAACGCCCGTCTTGTGACCGATCGGCACATAGGCGGCGCGAATGCGTATGCCTGTCGGATCGGCGGTGTTATCTGCGATCGCCAGGGAGAAGCCAACGAGTTCGGCCTGCATGGCGTCGAGCGAAGTCGTTTCCGTATCGAAGGCAACGAGGCCGGTATCGCGCGCAGCGGCGATCCATTGGTCGAGAGTCGCAAGGTCGCGGATCGTCACATAGGAAGAATGATCGAACGGAAGGGTCGCGAACGCCTCGGCGCGCGCCTTGGCAAGATCGGCAGGCGCAAACGTGCCTTCGACCGCAGTCTTCGCCTTTGCGCGCGGTGGAACAGCCACGGCTTCGCCATTCACTTTGGGTACCGCGCCCGCGACAGGTTCCGGCTCGGCTGAATCGAGGTCCGGCCCATGCGCATCCGCGCCCCATTCGACCTTTACGAAGGCCGGTTCGATCTCGCTGGCGTCGCAATTGCAGAACTCCGCAACACGGCGCGTCAGCGTGGTGAATTCCATGGTTTTCAGGAAACCGATCAGCTTGGGGCCGTTCTGCGGTTCCAGGACGAGCGCGTCGAGATCGAGCTCCAACGGTACGTCAGTGCGCAGGCGCACGAGTTCGCGGGACAGCTTCGCCTTGTCGATGTTTTCGAGAATGGTCAGGCGGCGCTTTTCCTGCTTGATCTCATGGGCACGCTCGAGAAGCGTATCGAGATCGCCATATTCGGCGAGAAGCTGGGCTGCCGTCTTCGGGCCGATGCCGGGGATGCCGGGAACATTGTCGACGGAATCGCCGGTCATCGCCTGCAGGTCGATCATCTTTTCCGGCGGCACACCCCATTTCTCGATCACATCGGGGATGCTGATCTGCTTGTCCTTCATGCTGTCGTACATGTGGACATTCGGGGTGACGAGCTGCATCAGGTCCTTGTCGGAGGAGACGATCGTCACGTCGGCGCCGACCGCTTCAGCCTGGCGGGCATAGGTCGCGATAATATCGTCGGCCTCGAAACCTTCCGTCTCGATGCAGGGCAGATTGAAGGCGCGTGTCGCCTCGCGGATCAGGCCGAACTGAGGCACCAGCTCTTCGGGCGGCGCCGAACGGTTCGCCTTATAGGCGTCATAGAGATCCTTGCGGAAGGTCTTCGACGAGTAGTCGAAAATGACGGCGAGGTGGGTGGGCGTGGCAGCCACATCGGTACCGCGTGCATCCCTCAGCAGCTTCCAGAGCATGTTGCAAAAACCGGAGACAGCGCCGACCGGCAGGCCGTCGGATTTGCGCGTCAGAGGAGGCAGTGCATGAAAGGCCCGGAAGATGAAACCCGAACCGTCGATAAGGAAGAGATGATCGCCTTTTTTCATGGCAGCATGGATAGCGCGGCGGCCCTTCAAGGTCCATATAAACTTGGTTGCGCAAAAAGATTCCGCCTCACCAAACTGTTACTAATTTGTAATAGGTGGTTTTTTCTCTTTCCCTTGAAAAACCACATTCTCCATCACAAATCAAAGTCACCGGCGTTTGATCGCGCCGCGGGTCTGATAGCCGGCTTGTCCCCCGCCCGCGTCAGGCTTGGACAAAGGCCTCATCCCCCTCTCCGGGCCTTTGTCCTCACTTTCAAGCCGCCATGGCCTTCCTCCAGGCCTTGGCGGCTTTGTTTTTTGCGCAATTCGCTGCGGCACTCAAAATTTGAGAACTTCGTTCCTATTTTTTGATGGATCGTATGCGATTTGTTACATTGTCTACCGAGCGATTTTGAGCCTAACTTACAATCATGGGATTTAATCGAATGGATTCCGGCGCCTACCTTGCCAGCCAGCTGGCGAAGGGTTTTGCCCGCTCGCTGCATCAGCGCGCGGCAGGGCTCGGTTTTTCTCCCGGACAGTTCCCTATCCTTCTGGAGCTTTGGGCCGAGGACGGGCTGACGCAGAAACAGCTTCTGGAGCGCGTCGATATCGAACAGGCGACGATGGCCAACACGCTCTCACGCATGGTGCGAGACGGGTTGATCGAGCGGCGTCCGCATCCGACCGACAAACGCGCGCAGCTAATCTTTCTGACAGAAAAAGCCAGGGCGATGGAGGCGCAAGCCATCGACACGGCGCGCGAGGCTGACCTTGCGCTGTTCAAGGGTTTTCGGGTCTTCGAACGAGAGCTGATGCTCGAATATATCCGGCGGCTGATCCAGAACGCCAAGGCGCTCTGACTTCACTCTGCGGCCGCGCGGTCGCGCTTTGCTTGCGTCACCTTTGCTTCGGTATTTGCCGTAAGGAAGTTCTCGCGAGCGGCGAGCTTGATACTCGGCTCGATATCCGGCTTTCCGAGCAAAAGCCCCTGCAACTGGGTACAGCCTTCTTCCACGACGATCTGACGTTGCATCTCCGTTTCGACGCCTTCGGTGACAACAGGCATGCCGAGACTATGCCCCAGCCCGATGATGGCGCGGACGATCGAGCGAGCGCCGGCATCATGCTCCAGTATGCCGGTGAAGCTGCGGTCGACCTTGATCTTGTCGAAGGGGAAGGAACGCAGGTTGGAAAGCGAGGAGAAGCCAGTGCCAAAATCGTCCATGACGATGCGCACTCCGAGGTCGCGCAGGCGCTGAAGCGTGTTCATGACCCGGTTGCGATCGCGTATGAGCGCCACTTCGGTGATCTCCAGTTCCAGGCGTTCCGGCGCGAGGTCCGCCTCCTTGAGAATCTCAGCCACCCCCTGGCAAAGATTGGGCAACAGAAACTGAACCGGGGATACATTGACGGCGATCGATAGCGGCTGCGGCCAGCGGGCGGCCTCCATGCACGCTTCGCGCAGGATCCATTCGCCGAGCTGGACGATCGAGCCGCTTTCCTCGGCGATCGGAATGAAGATATCCGGTTCGCTCATGGCGTGGCCCGGCCGGTTCCAACGCATCAAGACTTCATAACCGTTGATCTCACCGCTGCGCGCATCGAGGATTGGCTGATAGCTTACATGGAGCTGATTGCGGGTGATGGCGTGGCGAAGCTCGTGTTCGATCTGGCGACGGGCACGCACCGACTCGTCCATTTCCGCGTCGAAGAAGCAGGCTGCGCCGCGCCCGGCATGTTTGATGCGATAAAGAGCTGTATCGGCATGATTGCAGAGCTCTTCGGCCGAGTCTCCATCCGCTGGATAGATCGCGATGCCGATGCTCGCGCCGACGGCCGTCGGATCGCGGGCAGTATCCATCTCGGCCGCGAATTCGTCGATGATACGTCGCGCAAGACGATGGGCCGCGTCGGGTTGCTGCTTGCTCGGCTGGACGATGGCGAATTCATCGCCGCCAAGTCGCGCGATCGTGTCATCCTTGTCGACGCAGCGTTTGAGGATCGTGGCGACCTTGCGCAGGATGCGATCACCTTCGGCGTGACCGAAAATATCGTTGACGGCCTTGAAGCGGTCGAGATCGATACAGAAGACGGCGACTTGCGTTCGCTTGCATTCGGCGACCTGCAGAGCCTGGCGAATGCGCGTGTCGAAAAGCGAACGGTTCGGCAGGTCCGTCAGAACATCATGATGGGCGAGATGTTCGATCATCTCTTCGGCGCGCTTGCGTTCGGTCAGATCGCGGACGACGAGAACGTCGCAATGGCGTCCGCGATAAACGATCCGCCGCATGACAACCTCGACGGGGATTTCCCTCTCGTCCTTGGCTATCAGCAGCATTTCCTCATGCTCGCTCTCCCGCTCAGCATGAATGAGAGCCAGCATGGACGAGGGAATATTGCCCGTGAGTTCCGAGAGCTTCCAGCCGGAGAGGGCCAGGAAGCGTTCATTGGTGTCGATGATCTTGCCTTCTCGCAGGATAACGAGTCCCTCCTGCGAGACATTGGCGAGGCCGCGAAGATCGGTCAGATGGCTTTCCAGGAAGACTGCGCCGAAGGCCATGAGGATGAGGCCGGTGGCGACAGCCATCACGATTACGGCAAGCACCTGGGGCTGAAGCGTCATCGCCGGCACCTCGCGCGTCGCGTCCAGCACCAGTGCAATGCTGCTCATCGAGATGAAATGCAGCGTGCAGATCGCCAGCACGAAGGCGCCGGAGGATGCGGCAAAGCGTTTCATGCCTTTCAGCTTGAAGAAGGCGAGGAAGGCAATGGTTGCCAGAGTCGCGCAGGAGCAGAAAGCGACGACCGACATAAAGGCATCATAGACGACGATGGCCTGGGCCTCGATCGCCTGCATGCCAGTCATATGCATGGCCATGATGCCAAGCGCCATCAGTACGCCGCCGAAAGCGAAAGAATAGCTCCGGCCCTCCGACGCGATCAGGATGGCTACCCAGGCGCCGAAAATCGACAGGAATACAGAGAGAAACGTGAGACCTAGATCGTAGCTGATCGGCATGCCGCCGTCATAGGCGAGCATGGCGATGAAATGCGTAGCCCATACGCCGACACCGCAGGCAAAGGCTGACGTGGCGATCCACAGCTTGCGCTGTCCGGCGTCGCATTCCTGGGCACGGAAGAGAAGGAGCATTGTCGTCAGGCTGCCGACGAGACAGACAATTGCGGCGGCAATGACCAGTCGCCAGTCGTGGTTGTCTCTTATGCAGGCAATAACTGAGAACATTCGCCACCTCGAAAATCCACCTCGGCGCGAGATTATTTAGAAGATGCTAAATAACTGTAAATTGCATTAGCGATACCTACTTCAGCCTTTCGGCATTTGGCGCCAACAAAAAAACTTGAAAATTTGACGCTCGAAACGGCAGCCGATTGGGTCTATCGTCCGGCCGAATTTCAGAAGGAGTCGGAAATGACCGAACTAAATCCTATCCTTGCGCGTGCGGACCAGAATCTCAATTCAAGCCTCGAAAAGCTGTTCGAGCTCTTGCGCATCAAGTCGATCTCGACCGATCCGGCCTACAAGGCTGAATGCCGCAAGGCAGCCGAATGGCTGGTCGCCTATCTCAAGACGCTTGGCTTTGACGCCTCGGTTCGCGACACGCCCGGCCACCCGATGGTGGTCGCCCATCACGAGGGTGCCTCTGCCGATGCGCCCCACGTCCTGTTCTACGGTCACTATGACGTGCAACCGGTCGATCCGATCGAGCTCTGGGAAAACGACCCTTTCGATCCCGCCGTCAAAGATGCCGGCAACGGCCGCAAGATCCTGTCCGGCCGAGGCACCTCCGATGACAAGGGCCAGCTGATGACCTTCGTGGAGGCCTGCCGCGCCTACAAGGAGATCAACGGCGCCCTTCCCTGCCGCGTCACCATTCTTTTCGAGGGCGAAGAAGAGTCCGGATCGCCGTCGCTGAAGCCGTTCCTCGAAGCCAATGCCGCCGAACTCAAGGCCGATTACGCCCTCGTCTGCGACACCAGCATGTGGGATCGCGATACCCCGGCAATCGCAGCTGCGCTTCGCGGCCTCGTCGGTGAAGAAATCGTGGTGACAGCCGCCGACCGCGACCTGCATTCCGGTCTGTTCGGCGGTGCCGCGGCCAATCCGATCCATATTCTCGTGGAGGCGCTTGCCGGCCTGCATGACGAAACCGGGCGTATTACACTTCAAGGTTTCTACGACGGTGTGGAGGAAACGCCTGCCAACATCAAGGCATCCTGGGAGGCGCTCGGCAAGTCGGCGGAAAACTTCCTCGGCGAAGTCGGCCTCTCCATTCCCTCAGGCGAAAAGGGCCGCTCGGTCCTGGAACTCACCTGGGCGCGACCGACGGCCGAAGTCAACGGCATCTGGGGTGGCTATACCGGTGAAGGCTTCAAGACCGTCATTGCTGCGAAGGCATCGGCAAAAGTCTCTTTCCGGCTCGTCGGCACGCAGAATCCGGCAGCGATCCGTGAGAGCTTCCGCAACTACGTTCGCTCGAAGATTCCCGCCGACTGCTCTGTCGAGTTCCACCCGCATGGCGCCTCCCCGGCCATTCATCTTTCCTATGACTCGCCTGTTCTGACCAAGGCGCGCAATGCGCTCTCCGACGAATGGCCGAAGCCTGCCATTGTCATCGGCATGGGCGGCTCTATTCCGATCGTCGGCGATTTTCAGAAAATGCTCGGCATGGAATCCCTTCTCGTGGGCTTCGGGCTTTCCGACGACCGTATCCATTCGCCGAACGAAAAGTACGACCTGGCCTCCTACCACAAGGGTATCCGCTCCTGGGTGCGCATCCTTGCTGCACTGAAGGCTTGAAACAAAAAAGGCGTGCCTGCGATCTTCGCGGCACGCCATCCGAAATCTGCAAACAAAAAGGCCGGGCAAACCGGCCTTCCGTTATCCGCCTCATCTCAGTGCCAGTACATCCGTGGTCAAAGGAGAAGCGGACAAAGCACAGCCAGACTGATCTCGAAAAGTTTACAGCCGGTAAACGGCTGATCCAACCAGATCGCGGAAATGATGCAACAGATGATGCGCACGACATTTCCGGGCTGCGATTTCTGAAACGTTATATCGGAAGCCGCCTTTCACATTTCAAGGCCCATGGAAAACCTTGATTCCCGTTCAAGCTGCGTTCATTCCGCCTCTCTCATAAGTCTTTGAAAGAAACCCGAAACCCGTGCGGCGTGACCGATGCGGCAGACGCTCTATCTTTGATTTTCCGGGTAAACGTGCCTCCCGATGCGGGTCGCCCGTCGTTTATTGCGAGGAGTAAAAGGTGAAGGTGAAACATATTCTTCTGAAAATCGCGGCAGGCGGTCTGTTGTTGCTGGCACCTGCAATTGCCGAGGCCGCTCAGGGCGTTTCGACTACGCGCTACCGCGATCGCGGTCCCCATCGCCCCTGAAACAAAAAGGACCCGACGCATCTGGTGATACGCCGGGCCTGATATCGATCGGCACGTGTTGAGGGGAGACGGCCGATCTTGGCGGGACGTGAGGGGTTTGTCCCGCTCATCATAGAACTGCGGGCAAGCCTATTGGTTCCCTCACCAGCCGGAAGATATGTCGCGCTGTGTCGCGCACCTCATCCATTCTGACGGGATCAATCGTCATGTTCTGCCTGGATATTGCGCATTGCGCTTCTTCCATGCGCGGAAGTCGCGGCGATATATGTCGGTTTTGGGGCGGTCACATGAACGGCAGCCATGGGAGGAAGTCATGGCTGGCTGACGGAGAAAATGCAGGCAGAGGGTGCACTTGGCCACATTGATGTTGTTCTTAACAGCCCGTTAATTCGCCGCATTTACAGTTCACTCGGATAAAACCGTTGCCTGGGGGCGCGGTCTTGCAGCAAGGGTTCAGCCGCTCCACGATGGTAGCCAGACGTAGATCAGATGACAGGATCGAACCGTCCTTCAACGGCCGTGGCGGTCGTGAGGAAGACGACGAATTCGCGCTCGATGCCGACGATCGCATCGACGGACGGCATGGCTCCAAACGTACATCGAAATCGCCCGCTCCACGGCGCGCACCGGCAAAGCGTCGTTCCGAGCCACGCGAACGGGAAGGCGGCGGGCTGTTCGCGTTCCTGCGCAGGGTCGTCTACTGGTGTATCGTGCTTGGTATCTGGGTGGGCATCGGCGTTGCCGGGCTCGTGTTCTACTACGGTTCGCGAATGCCGAGCGCCAGCACCTGGGCAATCCCGGAGCGGCCACCGAACGTCAAGATCACTGCCGTGGACGGCAGCGCAATCGCCAACCGCGGTGCGACCGGCGGCGAGGAGCTCTCCCTGGAGAACATGTCTCCCTACATTCCGGAGGCGATCATCGCGATCGAAGACCGGCGCTTCTATTCGCATTTCGGCGTCGATCCGTTCGGGCTGGCGCGCGCCTTCGTCAACAATGCGACCGGCCAGCCGATCCAGGGCGGCTCGACGCTGACGCAGCAGCTTGCCAAGAACCTGTTCCTCTCGCCCGAGCGGACGCTGGAGCGCAAGGTGCAGGAGGTGCTGCTCTCCTTCTGGCTGGAGCAGAAATATACCAAGGACCAGATCCTTGCGATGTATCTGAACCGCGTCTATTTCGGCTCGAATGCCTACGGCGTGGAAGCGGCAGCGCGGCGCTATTTCAACAAGTCGGCGCGCGATGTGAACCTCGGCGAGGCGGCCCTGCTTGCGGGCCTTGTTAAGGCGCCGTCGCGCCTTTCGCCGGCCCGTGATCCGGAGGCGGCCAATGCCCGCGCGCAGGTCGTGCTGCAGGCGATGCGCGACCAGGGCTATATCAGTGCCGACGAAATCAAGACGGCGATGTCGCAGACGCCGGCCTCTGCCCGCAGCTACTGGTCGGGCGCCGGACAATATGTCGCCGATATGGTGATGGACGAACTGCAGGGGCTGGTCGGCGACGTGAAGGAAGACGTCATCGTCGATACGACGATCGACAAGAATCTCGAAAAGAAGGCCGAACAGTCGCTGGTCGACGTGCTCGACAAGGAAGGCGGCAAGTTCGACGCATCGCAGGCCGCCCTCGTCTCGATCGACGGTACGGGCGCGATCCGGGCGCTCGTCGGCGGCAGGGATTATGCGACGAGCCAGTTCAACCGCGCCGTCAAGGCCAAGCGTCAGCCGGGCTCTTCCTTCAAGCCGTTTGTTTATGCCGCCGCGCTTGAAAAAGGCCTGACGCCGGACTCCGTCTTCAACGATGCGCCGATCCGCATCGGCAACTGGACGCCGGAGAATTACGAGAAGAAATACAATGGCGAAGTAACGCTCCGGACAGCACTTGCCAAGTCGCTGAACACGGTGGCGGCGCAGCTCGTGATGTATGACGGGCCGGATCAGGTGATCAAGCTTGCCCACCGTCTCGGCATCCAATCGGATCTGCAGCCCAACGCATCGATCGCGCTCGGTACTTCGGAAGTCTCTCTGATGGAGCTGACGGCTTCCTATGCCGCCTTCATGAATGGTGGCTACAAGGCAACGCCGCACGTGATCCGCCGGGTGACCACGACCGACGGCAAGGTGCTCTACGAGAACACCTATGACAATCCGCCGCGCGTGCTTTCCGAGCAGATCGTCGCGGAAATGAACATGATGATGATGGGCGTCATCAACGGTGGCACAGGCTCGAGCGCCAAGCTTCCCGGCTGGCAGGCTGCCGGCAAGACCGGCACGACGCAGAATTCGCGTGATGCGCTGTTCGTCGGTTTCACCAGCAACCTGACGACAGGCGTCTGGTTCGGCAATGACGACGGCACGCCGATGAAGAAGGTGACCGGCGGCGGACTTCCCGCCAAGGCCTGGAAGGAGTTCATGGTCGCCGCGCATAAGGGGCTTTCGCCAGCACCGCTCTTCGGCATGGGCCAGACATTCTCTGATCCTGCCGCTGATCCCGGCAACGGCCAGCCGATGGCGCAGGCGCAGCCGGCACCCGAGCAGCCGTCGACAGTCGGCAGCATCATTTCCGGTGTTTTCGGCGGCAATGCCGATGTGAACCGCTATCCGCCGGCGCCCGGACAGCCGCAGGCAGCGATGCCCGTCAACGGCGGGCCGGTGCCGCCTGCCGATGTTGCCGGCGGGGGTTACGACGACATGGTGCCGCCCGGTGATGTGGGCGGACCGCAAGCAACGTCAGGGGCGCAGCCGCGACGCACGACCCTGCTCGATCTCATCATGGGACAGTAGGAGCCGGAGACAGTATTGCGACGGAAATGGATGCCTTGCGGGAGCACGTCCCGCGCAAGGCTCGGCGTGCAAGATTTGCACGGTTTGAAGGTGCAAAGCAGACCCTTTTCCGGCTACTGTAAAAATTGAATGCAACACATTCGTTTTGCTGGATTCCGGGCCATTTCTCGCCTTGCAGTCCAGAAAACCGCTCCTTATATACGCCGCATCACCGCAATCACGATTGCGTAATCTTAGTAGACCCATCCCGTAAGGGGCTGTCAGGGAAATGCCTTACCGGGGTTCCGACAGCTTGCTTCAAGGAGAGAATGACATGGCAAAAGTAATTGGTATCGACCTTGGAACGACAAATTCCTGCGTCGCGGTCATGGACGGCAAGGACGCAAAGGTCATCGAGAACGCGGAAGGTGCGCGTACGACCCCTTCCATGGTGGCATTTTCCGATGACGGCGAACGCCTCGTCGGCCAGCCGGCCAAGCGCCAGGCGGTCACCAACCCCACGAATACACTCTTCGCCGTAAAGCGCCTCATCGGCCGCCGTTACGAAGATCCGACCGTCGAGAAGGACAAGCACCTCGTTCCCTTCACGATCGTCAAGGGCGATAATGGCGACGCCTGGGTCGAAGCAAATGGCAAGGGCTACTCGCCCGCACAGATTTCCGCGATGATCCTTCAGAAGATGAAGGAAACCGCTGAATCCTACCTCGGTGAAAAGGTCGAAAAGGCCGTCATCACCGTTCCCGCATATTTCAACGACGCGCAGCGCCAGGCAACCAAGGATGCCGGCAAGATCGCTGGTCTTGAAGTGCTCCGCATCATCAACGAGCCGACAGCTGCCGCTCTCGCCTATGGCCTCGACAAGAAGGACGGCAAGACGATCGCCGTTTACGACCTTGGCGGCGGCACCTTCGATATCTCGATCCTCGAGATTGGCGATGGCGTCTTCGAAGTGAAGTCCACCAACGGCGACACGTTCCTCGGCGGTGAAGACTTCGACATGCGTCTCGTCGAATATCTCGTTGCCGAGTTCAAGAAGGACAATGGCATCGACCTGAAGAACGACAAGCTTGCCCTGCAGCGCCTCAAGGAAGCTGCCGAAAAGGCAAAGATCGAGCTGTCTTCTTCGCAGCAGACCGAAATCAACCTGCCGTTCATCACGGCTGATGCTTCCGGCCCGAAGCACCTGACGCTGAAGCTGACCCGCGCCAAGCTCGAAAGCCTGGTCGACGATCTCGTTCAGCGCACGATCGCTCCGTGCAAGGCAGCCCTCAAGGATGCCGGCGTCACCGCTGCCGAAATCGACGAAGTCGTTCTCGTCGGCGGCATGAGCCGCATGCCGAAGGTACAGGAAGTCGTCAAGCAGCTGTTCGGCAAGGAACCGCACAAGGGCGTCAACCCGGATGAAGTCGTTGCTCTCGGCGCCGCCATCCAGGCCGGCGTTCTGCAGGGCGACGTCAAGGACGTTCTGCTTCTCGACGTTACCCCGCTGTCTCTCGGCATCGAAACCCTCGGTGGCGTCTTCACCCGTCTGATCGAACGCAACACGACGATCCCGACGAAGAAGAGCCAGACCTTCTCGACCGCCGACGACAATCAGCAGGCCGTCACCATCCGCGTCTCGCAGGGCGAGCGTGAAATGGCTGCCGACAACAAGCTGCTCGGCCAGTTCGACCTCGTTGGCCTGCCGCCGGCACCGCGTGGCGTTCCGCAGATCGAAGTCACTTTCGACATTGACGCGAACGGCATCGTGCAGGTTTCGGCCAAGGACAAGGGCACCGGCAAGGAACAGCAGATCCGCATCCAGGCTTCCGGCGGTCTTTCCGACGCCGACATCGAAAAGATGGTCAAGGATGCCGAATCGCATGCCGCCGAAGACAAGAAGCGCCGCGAAGGTGTGGAAGCAAAGAACCAGGCCGAAAGCCTTGTTCATTCCACGGAGAAGTCGCTCAAGGATTACGGCGACAAGGTTTCCGAAGCCGATCGCACCGCGATCTCCGATGCGATTGCCGCGCTGAAGTCCGCGACCGAAGCAACCGATGCCGACGCCGAAGACATCAAGGCCAAGACCCAGACCCTCATGGAAGTTTCCATGAAGCTCGGCCAGGCTATCTATGAAGCCCAGCAGGCTGAAGGCGGCACGGCCGACGCTTCGGCAGGTGATGACAATGTCGTCGACGCCGACTACGAAGAAGTCAAGGACGACGACCGCAAGAAGTCCGCTTAATCCGGGCTGCGGCCTACGCTAGACGATAGACATCCGGCTGCTCACCATGGCAGCCGGAAATCCATTTCCGGGGCTTAAATTGGCAAAAGCGGACTTTTACGAAACTCTGGGTGTAGCCAAGACGGCGGATGAGAAAGAGCTGAAAAGCGCCTTCCGCAAGCTGGCAATGAAATACCATCCGGACAAGAACCCGGATGACAAAGACGCCGAACGCAAGTTCAAGGAAATCAACGAAGCCTATGAAACGCTGAAGGACCCGCAGAAGCGCGCGGCCTACGATCGTTACGGCCATGCGGCCTTCGAGCACGGCGGCATGGGCGGTCCCGGTGGCTTCGGTGGCGGCGCCGGATTTGCCGGTGGCGGCTTCTCCGATATCTTCGAGGACATTTTCGGCGAGATGATGGGCGGCGGCCGCGGACGGCAGCGCTCTTCGGGTGGTCGCGAACGCGGCGCCGACCTCCGCTACAACATGGAAATCTCGCTGGAAGAGGCATTCTCCGGCAAGACGGCGCAGATTCGCGTTCCGACCTCGATAACCTGTGACGTCTGCTCCGGTTCCGGCGCCAAGCCAGGTACACAGCCGAAGACCTGCGGCACCTGCCAGGGTTCGGGCCGCGTGCGCGCAGCGCAGGGCTTCTTCTCGGTGGAACGCACCTGTCCGACCTGTCACGGCCGCGGCCAGATCATTCCCGATCCGTGCCCGAAATGCCACGGCCAGGGCCGGGTGACCGAAGAACGCTCGCTCTCGGTCAACATTCCCTCGGGTATCGAGGACGGCACCCGCATTCGCCTGCAGGGCGAAGGCGAGGCCGGCATGCGCGGCGGTCCGGCAGGCGATCTCTATATCTTCCTGTCGGTGAAGCCGCATGAGTTCTACCAGCGCGACGGGGCCGATCTCTATTGCGCCGTGCCGATCTCCATGACGACGGCAGCGCTCGGCGGCACCTTCGATGTGGCCACGCTCGACGGCACCAAGTCACGTGTCACCGTTCCCGAGGGCACCCAGGCCGGCAAACAGTTCCGCCTGAAGGGCAAGGGCATGCCGGTGCTGCGTTCCAGCCAGACGGGCGATCTCTATATCCAGATCCAGATCGAGACGCCGCAGAAACTTTCCAAGCGCCAGCGCGAGCTTCTGCAGGAATTCGAGCAACTCTCCTCCAAGGAGAACAATCCGGAGTCGACCGGCTTCTTTGCCCGTATGAAGGAATTCTTCGAGGGCTAAGCTCGATATCCCCCAAAGGTTACAAAAAGCCGGAGGTTCCGCCTCCGGCTTTTTTTCATGCGCGTTCCAATTCAAAACACCTGTTTCAAGTCGGGACGCGCGTCTGTGCGCAGATGTCTTGCGTTAACGCACAGATCCGATCACGCTTGCAAGTTCCTGAAATCCATACTGTCTTTGGCCCCGCAGTCCGGGACTAACAGAGGGTATTTCCATGTCGGCAATGAACTTTTCAACCTGCCTGTCCGAAGATGTCGATGCACTGGCAGGCGCGCTCTATTCGTGGTGCGCCGAACGCAACATCAAGCTTCGCAGCCAGCAAGGCCTTTCGATCGCCAGCATCGCGATCGACCTTTATCATGCCGGCCATCAGACGCAGGACGCCCTGCTCGTCGCGCTGCACGAGCGCGAGCTTCACTGAATTTCCCTCAATTCAAGGATAGGCGCTGCCGCCGTCAAGCGGCGTTTTCGGCTGCCTGACCGCATATAAGGTTGAGGATCGTCTTGAGCGCCTGCTTGCCCGCAGTCGAGCTCAACCTGTCATAGCTTATCGCCAGTTCATAGGCCTCGGGGCTCAGTTCAACGCGGTTGGCAAACTGGGAAATTCCAGTACCCTCGAAAAGCTCCGAAATATCAACACCAAGAAAGACCGCTATCTGATGCAGCTTGCTGGCGGAGACGCGGTTGGTCCCCTTTTCGTATTTCTGAATCTGCTGGAATGTAAGGCCAAGCGCTTCGCCCAGTTCCAGTTGGGAAACACGTCGGCGGGCGCGAAGCTGTCTCACGTTGCGGCCGACAATGATATCAATCGGATCTGGCACTGCTGCACTCTTTCCCGGTAAACCCTTCATTTACCATATAGCGTCAGCTGAATATCTCAACCCGCAAGTTGCAAATTTCAACCGACTTTTTTTGGGTATTAGGCCACGAAACAAACATCTCTTCCGCCGATTCTACAACTTCTACTTATCATTTGATGACTTAGCGGCGATGTCGCGAAAAGTTGAACACCCTGTAGTTGACTTCATTGCATGGGACGATAGTTAGTCGCGCCGGGACCCTTATGTACGACAAGAGGCTTCGAGTACTGCATGACATCCGCTCCCACCGGGAAATCTGATGCCGACAGTATCGTCATCGATATGCGCCGCCAGAAACTCACGATGATCCTCGATTCATTGAAATCGCTCCGCGGCTCGATCGAAGATCGGCCGGATCTCGTTTATTGGATCGAAAGGGCAATCGCAGAGGCCGAAGCACAGCTCGAAGAGCCGGCCCCGCAGAGCCATTGACGACTGGGACAGCTCTCAGCCTTGATATCCTTGGCGCTTCGGCTTAGAGCCTTGCCTTGTCAGATTGAATCATTCTGACGAGGAAAGGCTCCAACTGTCAGCCTTGATGATTCCGGATATTCGATGCCGCACAAGGTTGCCCTTTCCCGTTTGAAGCTGACCGACTTTCGCAATTATTCGTCGGCCTCGCTTGCGCTCGACGCTCGGCATGTCGTGTTGACCGGCGACAACGGTGCGGGCAAGACCAACCTGATGGAGGCGGTCTCGTTCCTGTCACCGGGGCGCGGTCTGCGCCGAGCCGCCTATGGCGATATCACCCGCGTTGGCGCTACGGGCGGATTTTCGATCTTTGCAGAGCTCGATGGCATGGAGGGTAACGTCGAGATCGGTACTGGAATCGATACCAGCGACGAGACGACGGCGCGACGGCTGCGCATCAACGGAACGACGGCAAAAGCAGTCGACGAGCTGACCGATCATTTGCGCGTGCTCTGGCTGACACCGGCAATGGACGGGCTCTTTACCGGCGGCTCGTCCGACCGCAGGCGGTTCCTCGACAGATTGGTACTGTCGCTCGATCCCGAGCACGGCAGGCGGGCGAGCGACTTCGAGCGCGCCATGCGCAGCCGCAACAAGCTGCTGGACGAAGGCCGTTTCGATCCATCCTGGCTTTCCGGTATCGAGGAGCAGATGGCGAGCCTCGGCATTGCCATGGCGCTCGCCCGGCAGGAAATGCTCGGCCTGCTGACGCGACTCGTCGAGGAAAGCCGGGAGATCTCGCCCTTCCCATCGGCATCGCTGCAGCTTTCGGGTTTCATGGACGGCCAATTCTCCCGGCCTTCGGTCGATCTGGAAGATGAGTATGCGGCAACACTCGCCGCAAACCGGTACCGCGATGCCGGCGCTGGCCGCACGCTGGAAGGGCCGCATCGCGCCGATCTCATCGTTCATCATCGGGAGAAGCAGATGGATGCGGCGCGCTGCTCCACCGGCGAGCAGAAAGCCCTGCTGGTGGGCCTTGTGCTTGCCCATGCACGGCTCGTCGGCAATCTTACCGGCCATGCGCCGGTTCTGCTCCTGGATGAGATTGCCGCCCATCTCGACGAGGGACGCCGTGCCGCGCTTTTCGATCTCATAGACGGGCTTGGCGGTCAGGCCTTCATGACGGGAACGGATCGTCAGATGTTTGCAGCACTTGGCGAGCGGGCACAGTTTTTCACGGTTGCGGACGGAAGGGTTTTCGAATGAGCGATAGCGCTTCTCCCGGCGGTCCGCGGCGTGATAGCATCACGGCCATGGAACCTCTCAGCCCAGACGAAATTGCACGCTATCATCGCCATATCCTGCTGCCGGAAATCGGGGGCGCGGGCCAGCAGAAGCTGAAGGCCGCGCGGGTGCTTGTCATCGGCGCCGGAGGGCTCGGGGCACCGATCCTGCAATATCTCGCCGCTGCAGGCGTCGGCACGCTCGGTATTGCCGATGACGACCGTGTTTCGCTTTCCAACCTGCAGCGACAGGTGATCCACGATTCCGGCACGATCGGCGAAATGAAGACAGAAAGCGCAGCCATTGCGATCGCGCGGCTAAACCCGCATATCAAAGTCGTCCGTTTCACTGAGCGCCTTTCCGCCGAAACGGCACGCCTGCACCTCTCCGGTTTCGATCTCCTGATCGACGGCTCGGATAATTTCGATACGCGCTATATGGCGGCCGATGCAGCAGAAGACGCGCTTATCCCGCTTGTGACAGGTGCGGTTGGCCGGTTCGACGGATCGCTGACGGTGCTGAAACCCTATGAGGCGGCCGAAGACGGCACCCAGAACCCTGGATATCGTGATCTCTTTCCCGAAGCACCGCCGGCCGGATTGATTCCCGCCTGTGCGGAGGCCGGCATCATTGGCGCACTGACGGGCGTGATCGGCACGCTGATGGCCATGGAAGCGATCAAGTTGATTACGGGCGCAGGCGAACCGTTAGTCGGTCGCCTGCTGCTCTACGACGCGCTGTCTGCCCGTTTCGATACGATCCGCTACAAACGTCGGCGCGCGAGGCAGAACAGGACCGCATGACGCCGTTTCGTATCGATGAGAGCTTTGTGCGCTGGAACGAGCTGCTCGATCTCATTCTCGCGTCCTTCGCCTATATGGAGAGCCGCATCGATCCGCCCTCCTCCGCAAGCCGCCTGACAGCGGAATCGCTGATGGAAAAGGCAAGAGCAGAAATCGCCTATGCCGTGGAGCAGGCCGGGCAACTCGTCGGCTGCATTTTCCTGCGGCCCGAGGCAGATTGCCTGTATGTCGGAAAACTCGCGGTCCTGCCATCCGCGCAAGGCAAGGGCATCGGACGGCGCCTGCTCGATACAGCCGAGGGGACGGCACTCGATCTAGGCCTTGCGGCATTGAGGCTCGAGACTCGGATAGAGCTCGTCAGCAATCACACGACCTTCACTGCCTGGGGCTTTGAAAAGACCGCAGAGAAATCTCATCCGGGTTTTACACGGGTGACGTTTATCGAAATGAGGAAAGCGCTCGCCGGCTGACTAGCCGACCAGGGATGCGAGCGCTCCGGCGGTCATCGGCCCGGTAGCACCCGATTCGGTGGGCGATGGCCATCGATGAAGGCGCGAATGTTGATGATGACCTTGTCGCCCATCTCCGCACGTCCCTCGATCGTTGCCGAGCTCATATGCGGCAGCAATACCACCTTGCCCTCATTGGCAAGCTTCACCAGCTTCGGATTGACCATGGGCTCGTTCTCGAAGACATCGAGCCCGGCGCCGGCGATCTTCCCCTCCCGCAGGCATTTGATGAGCGCCGCCTCGTCGACCACGTCACCGCGGGCTGTATTGACGAGATAGGCGGTTGGCTGCAGCAACGCCAGGCGGCGAGCCGACAGGAGATGGAAAGTCGCGGGGGTCGAGGGGCAATTCACCGAGACGATGTCGACGCGGGCGAGCATCTGGTCGAGGCTCTCCCAATAGGTCGCTTCCAATTCGTCTTCAGTCGCGGGATTGACGCGCTTGCGGTTGTGATAGTGGATCGACAGGCCGAAGGCCTTGGCGCGGCGCGCGACGGCCGTGCCTATACGGCCCATGCCGACGATGCCGATACGCTTTCCGTGAATGCGCCGGCCGAGCATCCAGGTGGGGGACCAGCCAGCCCATTCACCGGGCCGGTCCGTCAGCACGCGCGCACCCTCGCCGATCCGCCGCGGCACGGCGAGGATCAGCGCCATTGTCATGTCGGCAGTGTCTTCGGTCAGCACATTCGGCGTGTTGGTGACGGTGATGCCACGGCGCGCGGCCGCTTCGATGTCGATGTGATCGGTGCCGTTCGAAAAGCTGGCGATCAGCTTCATCTGCGGCCCGGCCTGATCGATGAGGGCTGCATCGATACGATCCGTCACGGTCGGCACGAGCACGTCGCAGGTTTTGACGGCTTCGACGAGTTCGGGAACGGATCGCGGCGTATCGTCGATATTCAACTCGGCATCGAAAAGCTCGCGCATGCGGGTTTCGACGACATCAGGCAGCTTGCGGGTTATGTAGACCTTCGGTTTTTTCTTCGTCGTCATAGCGGCCTGCTGTGCCTTGTTCAGAGGTCTTTAACCAAGTTGGGCGATCATTTCCCCGTTCCGGGCATTTTCTACCAGACCCGCACGCGAAGACAAACAAAACTCGCGAGGCGACCGGGGAATCCCGGAAGACGAGCAGGCAGGGCCTGATTCGAATTCGAGCCAACGGAAGCTTCCATGCGTCGCACAGTTATGAAGTCCTGCCTCGCCCTGGCGGTTGCCTTTGCCGTATCGGCAGGCACCATCGAATTTGCGCAAGCCCAGGCGGCCAAGGGGCCGAGCGGCCTGCCGCTGCCGCGCTTCGTGACGCTGAAGTCCAAGCGCGTCAACCTGAGGATCGGTCCGGGAACGGACTACGCCGTTTCGTGGCTCTATCTGAAATCAGGGCTGCCCGTCGAAATCGTCCAGGAGTATGACAACTGGCGCCGTATCCGCGATGCCGACGGTACCGAGGGCTGGGTCAATCAGTCGCTGCTCTCAGGCCAGCGCGCCGCTATTGCCGCGCCGTGGATGAAGGGCAAGGGCAAAGGCGTCTATGTCAATCTCCGCCGTGAAGCACAGCCGTCTTCCAGCATCGTCGCCAAGCTGGAGCCCGGCGTGATGATCACGATCGGCGAGTGCAGCGGAGAGTGGTGTTTCGCAAAGACCGACGGCGCCGAAGGTTGGGTGGCGCAGTCGGAAATCTGGGGAGCCTATCCGGGCGAGGCCTTTAAATAAGGCCTGCCTCTGTTGCGGCTTCGGACAGGGACTTCATCGGCCGCGGGCCGATCTGCTGAATGACGATGCCGGCGGCAAGGCAGCCGAGCTTGCCGCAATCTTCGAGCGAACGGCCCTGCGTGTAACCGTAGAGGAAACCCGACGCGAAGAGATCGCCCGCACCCGTCGTATCCACTACTTCATTGATCTTGATCGCGTCGACGTAGTGGCGCTCGTTGCCCTTCAGAATCACGGCGCCGTTCTCGCTCATGGTGACGGCGGCAATCTTGCAATCCTTAGCGATCTTGTTCAGCGCTTCCTCGAAATCGTCAGTCTCGTAGAGCGACAGGGCCTCCTGGCGGTTCGAGAAGACGATATCGACCTTGCCCGAACGCATCAGATCCAGAAATTCAGCACGGTAACGATCGACGCAGAAGCTGTCCGAGAGTGTCATCGACATTTCGCGACCATTCTCGTGGGCGATGCGGGCGCAATCGAGGATTGCCTCCTTGGCGCGCGGCGGGTCCCAGAGATAACCTTCGAAATAGGTCACCTTGGCTTGAGCCACCACATCTGCTTCGACATCCTCAGGCCCAAGCTCGACGCAGGCGCCGAGATAGGTGTTCATCGAACGCTCGCCATCATCGGTAACGAAAATCATCGAGCGTGCGGTCGGCGGAAACGTGCCTTTGGCCCGTGTCTGATAATGAACGCCCTGCGCTCGGATATCATGCGCAAAGATCTCGCCGAGCTGGTCTTCCGCAACCTTGCCAAAATAGGCGGCCTTGCCGCCGAGGCTCGCCACACCTGCAGCCGTATTGCCTGCGCTGCCGCCGGAGGCTTCGAGCGCCGGGCCCATGCGGGAATAAAGCAGTTCGGCACGATCGGCATCGATGAGGTTCATCGCCGCCTTGGTGATCTTGTTGTCAATGAGGAACTGGTCGTCGCAACGGGCGATAATATCGACGATTGCGTTGCCGACTGTCAGAACATCGAATTTGGTCATGAAATGGGAAGTCCCGGATTTGTGATAGCCGGTAATCGGTCTTAGCGAAATTTGCCGGTATTGAAAGGCTAAACAGCACATCACCTTCCAAAGACTTCGCAAAACTGCCGTTTATTCGTCACGCCGCTGTCACCTTGCCTGCCTAAAACTGCATCAGGAAGACCGGCATGCAGGTATCTCGTATGGCCGGCTACGGGAGGGATGATCCCTTCAGTCTTACCGGGACGACGCTGACCACGGATGAACTGGCAGCATCGCGACCGGCTATCCGGCAGGACCGGATGCGGAAAAGCGGGCCGAGCCCGCTTTTTTTGTTGCTCCGCGAAAGATATTGCATCCATGGCATTTGTCATGCCCGGCGATTTGCTGTCTTTTGTTTTCGTATGTCGCTATCGCAAAACCGCTGTACACCTTTGCGCGACATGCTTTAGACCTCGGCTATCCCCGCGCAGAGCAGCAGTTAATGTCAGCCATCATCTTCGACGTTATTCCAATCTTCCTTCTCATTCTCATCGGCTGGCTGATCGTCCGCGTCGGAATACTCACCGCAAGTGTCGGGGATGCTCTGAGCGAATTCGTCTTCAAGATCGCTGTGCCCCTGCTGCTTTTCCGCACTATCGCCGAGGCCGACTTCCACGGCGCGTCGCCGTTCCGGCTCTGGCTCGTCTATTTCTCCGGCGTCGCGGTGACATGGGCGGCCGGACACATCGTCGCTACGCGTTTGTTCGGGCGTGATGAGCGGATCGGCGTGCTTGCCGGCGTGTCCTCCGCTTTTGCCAACAATATCTTCATCGGCCTGCCGCTGGTCGAGCGCACCGTGGGTAGCGAAGGGCTTGTCGCCCTTTCCATCCTGCTTGCCGTGCATCTGCCGATCATGATGGTGGCCGGCACGATCATGATGGAACATGCCGAACGCAAGATTTCCGGCAAGAGCGACCGCAGCATGACCCTGGTCCTGAAGCAGATCGGCCTGAACCTGCTGCACAATCCGCTGGTCATCGGCATCGTGGCAGGCGCCATCTTTCACGTCTCGGGCCTGACCATGCCGGCAACGATCCGTTCCGTCGTCGGGCAGATCGCCGGCACGGCCGGTCCGGCGGCTCTGATTTCGCTCGGCATGGCGCTGCAGAAATACGGAGTCTCCGGCAATGTCGGGATCGCCAGCGCAACCTCAGCCTTCAAGCTGCTGCTATTGCCCGGCTGCGTGTGGGCAGCAAGCCATGTTTTCGGCCTCAGCAATGAATGGGCAGCGGCGCTGGTGCTGACCTCATCGGTGCCGACAGGGGTGAATGCCTGGCTGATCGCCAACCGCTTCGGCGTCGGCCACAGCCTCGCCGCATCGACGATCACGGTGACGACAGCGCTCGGCGCCATCACGGTTTCCTTCTGGGCCTATATTCTCGGCGCTTAAGCCTGTCGCGATCCTTCAGATTCGCTGACCGCGCTTGAAGTCTTTGTTTTCAGCATGTCGTTATCGCAAACTCGCTGCACACTTTTGCTCGACATGCTTTAAGGTAACAAAAAAGCCCGGCTTTTGACCGGGCTTCTTCTCGAAAAAATCGTCGCTGCTTACTGCGTTGCGGTCGGAGCATTCGGATCCGGCAGCGGAGCCGGTGAATCTGCCAGCGTGTGCAGATAGAGAATGACGTTGGCGCGGTCCTGATCCTTCGGCAGACCGGCAAAGCCCATGGCGGTGCCCGGAACATCCTTCTTCGGTGCCAACAGGAACTTGTTGAGGTTTTCGAAGGTCCAATGTTCGCTGCTGCCCTTGGAGAAATCCTTCATGGCGGAGGAATATGCAAAGCCTTCATGCGAGGCGATCGGACGATCTACGACACCAAAGAGATTCGGGCCGACCTTATTCGGTCCGCCTTTGGTGCCGTCATGACAGGCCTGACACTTCTTGAATACGGTCTCACCAGCCTTGGCGTCGGCGCTGGCAAGAAGCTGGGCAATCGGAACAGCAACGGCAGCAGGTGCGCCTTCACCGCCGGCGGCGGGTGCCTCTTCGGCGACGATGGCAAAACCTTCCTTTTCCGGCGCCTCGGAATGGAAGATCCCCTCGGACGCGATGGAGACAGACATCAGAACGAAGATCGTTCCCAGCAGCGCCCCCACGGCCGTATTGACGTATGAATTCATCTGCAATGCTCCCCTTGCAGCCGGCAGACCAGAAACCGGACCATCTTGAAATTGCGCGGAACCTATGTCTTTTGGCTATTCGTTGCAACTGTCTAAATGGTCTTGTGCGTGAGACTTTTTGCCACTTTTCAGCCCGGATTAGAAGGCCCGAACAATGACGGATTCAAAATTACATGACGTGCTGGTGCTGATCCCCGCGCGGATGACTTCCACCCGCCTTCCCGGCAAGCCGCTGGCCGATATTTGCGGTTTGCCGATGATCGTGCAGGTCGCGAAACGGGCCGCTGAAGCTGCAATTGGCCGGGTCATCATTGCCGTCGACGACCAACAGGTTTTCGATATCGTCGCAGCTGCGGGCTTTGAGGTGGTCATGACCCGCCAGGACCATCAGTCCGGTTCCGACCGCATCTTTGAAGCGCTTACCAAGGTCGATCCTGATGGCAAGGCAAAAATCATCGTCAATGTCCAGGGCGACCTGCCGACGATCGAACCGGAGACGGTGCGCGCAGCACTGCGTCCCCTTGAAAACGAGGCGGTCGACATCGCCACGCTGACGACCGAGATCGACAATGACGAGGACAAGACCGCGCCGCATATCGTCAAGGTCGTTGGCTCGCCGGTATCTGCCAGTCGCCTGCACGCGCTCTATTTTACCCGAACGACCGCGCCCTATGGCAACGGGCCGCTCTATCATCATATCGGGCTCTATGCCTATCGACGCGCAGCGCTCGAACGTTTCGTCTCGCTCGGCCCTTCTACGCTCGAAAAGCGCGAATCACTGGAGCAGCTCAGAGCGCTCGAAGCGGGCATGCGCATCGATGTCGAGATCGTTGACACGGTTCCCCTCGGTGTCGATACTCCCGCCGACCTCGAAAAGGCGCGGCGCATTCTCTCCGCGAAGGCCAGCTGACGGATTTTCCTCATGAACATCAAGACCAACAGGATCGCCTTCCAGGGCGAGTTTGGCGCCAATTCCGACATGGCGAGCCGCGACATGTTTCCGACGATGGAGCCGCTGCCCTGTCAGACCTTCGAGGATGCCTTCACGGCGGTCGACAATGGGGATGCCGATATCGGCATGATCCCGATCGAGAACACGATCGCGGGGCGCGTCGCCGACATCCACCACCTGCTGCCTGAATCGCGCCTGCACATCATCGGCGAATATTTCATGCCGATCCGCTTTCAGCTCATGGTGCTGCCGGGTGTGACGAAGGATGAAATCCGCACTGTGCACAGCCATATCCATGCGCTCGGCCAGTGCCGCAAGATCGTGCGCGCCAACGGTTGGAAGCCTGTGATCGCCGGCGATACGGCAGGGGCCGCAAAGCTCGTCAAGGAAACCGGCGACCGCTCGATGGCGGCGCTCGCGCCGCGCCTTGCAGCCGATCTTTACGGTCTCGATATCATCGCGGAGAATGTCGAGGACACGGAAAACAACGTCACGCGCTTCGTTGTGCTGTCGCGCGATGAAGAATGGGCGGAACGCTCGGCCAACGACGAGAAGATCGTTACCACCTTCGTCTTCAACGTCCGCAATATTCCGGCTGCCCTCTACAAGGCGCTCGGTGGCTTTGCGACGAACAACATCAACATGACGAAGCTCGAAAGCTACCAGCTCGGCGGCAAGTTCGTGGCGACGCAGTTCTACGCCGATATCGAGGGCCACCCGAACGACGCGCATGTGCGCCGAGCGCTGGAGGAACTGCGTTTCTTCTCCGAGAAGGTCCGCATCCTTGGCGTCTATAAGGGCCATCCGATGCGCGGGCTTCTCTAAGCATGCGAAAAGCCTCTCTGTCGGGTCGTCAGAGAGGCTTGAATCTCACTTATTTATCCGGCTCACAAACACGCAGGCGATGGCCATCCGGATCCAGCACGACGAAAGTCGGGCCGAAGTCGAGTTCGGTCAATTCCTGGGCGACCGGCAGGCCACGGCTGCGCCAGTCTTCGTAATGCCTGGCGACAGCATTCTCACCGTCAACCATGAAGGCGACCTCGCCACGATTGCCGATGGCAGAGGGTTGCGGCTCGACTTTGCTGCGGCGCCAGAGGCCGAGAGTGAAGCCGCCGTCGAGCGGGAAGGCGACGAAGTTGGGGGCCTCCACCGCCGGCTCCCGGCTCAGGATATTGCGATAGAAAGCTGCGCTTTCAGCGGGGTCCTTGACATAGAGGATAATAAGATTGGGGCTGGCCATTTCAGTTCTCCACAGGGTTGAACAGTGCCCGGCCGAAAGCTGCTGCCATAAAGTGGCAGCAGCTTTCCGAATGCAGCGCTATAGACAGCGCCGCTCCGTCACCGGGAGGAAATTCGATGAAGCCGACGTGCGGCCTTAACGGAAGAGGTCGTCGCCGACGCGCCAGTCCTGTCCGTCCGCAAAGCCGAGATCACGCTTGCGCCATTGCGGCAACATCTCGAGATCAAGGCGGGGACGGCGTGACGATGCTACGGTGAACCTGTCGGCGAACAGGCGCACGAGGCGTGAACGGAGGGTTTTTCCGGCTTCGACGGAAGTACGACGGCCGGCATATTGAACGACTTGAGGCATTCCCATGATCAGTACTCCTTCCTGCTGGACTGGTACTGATAATAGCGCTGCCTGCTGACAGTTTATGGCAGTAGCGTTAGTGCTCGATGGGAGTATCCTGCGTATCCCGCCACTCTTTCAGGAGAACGGTGCGGCGACGCGGATAACGCGTGTCGTGGATCGTCATATCGATGATGCGATCGGTGCGGAAATGACGGAAATCGTTGCGCAGTTCGCACCATGCCATGATGATGCGCACATGCTCGAAGTAGCCGAGCGCGAACGGCCACACACGGCGACGGGAGACACGACCCTGTTCGTCGCCATAATGCAGTTCAAGAATACGCTCCAGGCGGATCGCTTTGCGGATGGCCGAAACATCCGCCTTGTCCTCATCCTGCCGTTTGCGGCCGACAAAAAGTGTGGCCGAATCGACCATATCGCGCATGTCGGGCGGCAGCACGGCGGCGATCTTTGCAAGCGCATCGGCGCCGGCATTGGCCAGGCGCGGCTCGGCAGCGCGCGCCACCCAGCGGGAGCCGAGCACCAGGGCTTCCAGCTCCTCTTCGGAAAACATCATCGGCGGCAGCATGAAGCCGGGCTTCAGCACGTAACCTATGCCGGCCTCGCCCTCGATCATGGCGCCCTGCGCCTGAAGGCTCGCAATATCGCGGTAGAGCGTGCGCAGGCTGACGCCCGTTTCCTCTGCCAACACGATGCCGGTAACCGGCCGCCGATAGCGCCGGAGCGTCTGAAGCAGGGTCAGCAGCCGTTCGGAGCGGGCGACCATGATTATATCCTCATGCAGAGGTGACGATCATCCGTGCGCACCGCCGCTACTCACCGTTTCCACTCGACCCAATCGCGCATAAGTCGATGGGCAATCGCGCCCTTCGGCGGCGACGCCTTGCCGTTGACGCCAGGACGCTCCAGCATTTCGATGGTTTCCTCGCGAGTGAACCACCGGCAATCCTCGAGTTCGGTCTCATCGCGATGGATATCACGCGACTTTGCCTCGGCATAACAGCCGATCATCAGCGAATGTGGCATCGGCCAGGGCTGAGAGGCATGATACCGGATGCGGCCGGTCCTGATGCCGGATTCTTCCAGTGTCTCGCGGCGGACGGCATTTTCGATCGTCTCGCCGGGCTCCAGGAAGCCCGCGAGACAGGAATACATGCCCGGCGCAAAATGCGGGCTGCGACCGAGGAGGCAGAGATCGCGCTCTTCATCGATCGTGAGCATGATGACGACTGGATCGGTGCGCGGGAAGATCATGTGCTCGCAGGCGGTGCAGACCCGCTTGTAGCCGCCGATACGGATTTCCATGACCGAGCCGCAACGACCGCAAAACTGGTTGTCGCCGTTCCAGCGAATGAGGCTTGCTGCCTGGGAGAACTCGCCGAGCAGCATCTCGTCGACAAGCTCGTCACGGAAGAGCGAGCGTCCGTCGACCGGCTTATACTGGCTCGCCATATCCTCGACATCAATGCCGACGGGCACGGCAAGGCGCGGCTCGCCGGTTTTGCGATAGCCGAGCAGTACAATTTCATCCCAATTCGGTTTCAGCTCCTGCAGCTCATAGCGGGCAAAGAGCGGATCGAGCACCTGGCCATCGTGCTTGAGAACCAGCTTGTCCTTGGCGAAGGCGAAAATATGCGTGCCATCGCGGGCAAGCGCCTTTTCGACCGAGCCTTCATCGCGATGTTCGCTGTCACGGTTCAGGTCGTTGGCGGCAAAGGCGGTGAGATTGCTGGGTTCCGGATGCGGCACATCCGAATCGAAAAGCGAATGACTCATGATGAAAGGGCTTCCCGCAGCTTTGCTATGAATTCGTCTCTTGTCGCATCCTCGTAGGGTTCGGCCTTACCGAAACCCCAGACGGGACCCGGCCAATTCGCATCACCTTCGGAACGCGCAATAACATGAACATGAAGCTGGCGGACGATATTGCCAAGAGCCCCGACATTGATTTTCGTGGCACCCGTAACCTTTTTGAGTGCTGCGGAGACGAGTTCGATCTCGAAGGTCAGCAGCACCTGATCAAGCGGCGTCAGTTCGAAGATCTCTGTAATATCCGCCCGGCGCGGCACCAGGATCAGCCAGGGCCAGCGGGCGTCCTTCGATAACCTGATGTCGCACAGGCCAGCCACCATGATGCTGGTGCTGTCGTTTTCGAGCCTGGGGTCGAGCGCGAAATCGCTCAAAGGCATTCTCCTCATGTTTTCCAATGGACTAGCAGTTTTTTTGGAGCTTGGCTTGCTTTTGATGAGGATTTTGCCGATATGTGCATCCGGGAGGTTGGTGGTGGACGAGCCACTCGCCAACCGGGTCAGGTCCGGAAGGAAGCAGCCCTAACGAGCCCCGGCACGGGTCATCGTGCCAGCCTCCCACCTTCTCTTCCAAGAAGCCCGGGCTTCCGGGCGCAAGCAGGGCGATGAGCGACACCGAGCGACAATCACAAGATGCCGCCTCGACGGGCACCGGATACCGGGTGCTGGCACGCAAATACCGCCCCAAGGATTTCACGGACCTGATGGTCGGCCAGGAGCCGATGGTCCGCACGCTCACCAACGCCTTTGAAACAGGCCGCATCGCGCAGGCCTACATGCTGACCGGTGTTCGCGGGGTGGGCAAGACGACGACAGCGCGCATTCTGGCCCGCGCTCTGAACTACAAGACGGCCGACATCGACAAGCCGACGATCGACCTTCGCGTGCCCGGCGAACATTGCCAGGCGATCATGGAAGGTCGCCATGTCGACGTGATCGAGATGGACGCCGCCTCGCATACCGGCATCGACGACATCCGAGAGATCATCGAGCAGGTGCGCTACCGGCCGGTTTCGGCCCGCTTCAAGGTCTATATCATCGACGAAGTGCACATGCTCTCGACGGCAGCCTTCAACGGATTGTTGAAGACGCTCGAAGAGCCGCCGGAGCATGTGAAATTCATCTTCGCGACGACAGAAATCCGCAAGGTTCCGATCACCGTACTCTCGCGCTGCCAGCGCTTCGACCTGCGCCGCATCAGCGCTTCCGATCTCGTCGGCCTGTTTTCGACGATCGCCGCCAAGGAAGGCATCGAGGCGGAACCGGATGCGCTGGCGATGATCGCACGCGCCGCGGAAGGCTCTGCCCGCGACGGCCTGTCGCTGATGGACCAGGCAATTGCCCATGGCGGCGGCGTTGTGCAGGCGGAAGCCGTGCGCGGCATGCTCGGCCTCGCCGACCGCGCCCGCATCGTCGATCTCTTCCAGCATATCGTGCGTGGTGACGTCGCGAACGCGCTCAACGAATTCCAGAGCCAGTACGAGGCCGGCGCGAACCCGGTCGTGGTACTGACGGATCTCGCCGATTTCACGCATCTGGTGACGCGGCTGAAATATGTGCCTGATGCCGCAAATGACCCCTCGCTCAGCGAAGTCGAGCGCACCAAGGCGGCGGAATTCGCCCAGGGTGTCGCGGTCACCACGCTTTCGCGGATCTGGCAGATGCTCCTGAAGGGCATTCCGGAGACGGAAAATTCTTCGCGCACGGCGGGTGCTGCCGAGATGGTGCTTATCCGACTTGCGCACGCGGCGCATCTGCCCGCTCCCGAAGATGCAGCGCGCCGGCTCGCCGAATTTTCCACTGAAAATGGTGCGCCACGTCCGTCCTCATCCGCACCTTCGGGCAACGGCGGCGGCGGTACGCGCGTTCCCTACCAGACGAACGTAACGGCGCGGGCCCCGGAGCCTGCACCGCGGCCGCAGCCCTCGGGACCGACCGCCATGCTGCGGGCCGTGCCCAATCCCGAGCCGCAGAGCGTCGGCCGGGTCGAGACGAAGCTGGCAGAAGCGCCGAAGCCGGTCGTGCGGGTCAATTCGATCAGCGACATCGTCGATCTCGCTGCCGAAAGGCGTGACGTCAAACTGAAGGCGCTGGTGCGCAACTTCGTACGGCCAGTGCGGATCGAGCCCGGCCGGCTGGATGTGAACCTCACCGAGGGAGCTCCAGGCACGTTGCTCAACGAGCTTGCCGTCAAGCTCAAGGAATGGACCGGCATCCATTGGATCGTCAGCACCAGCCGCGAAGAAGGCGGGCCGACGATGGTGGAGGCGGAAGCCAAGGCGCAGGAACAGCGCGTCAGCGATGCTCGCCAGGATCCTGACGTTGCAGCGATCCTGGCCCAGTTTCCAGGCGCCAAGATCATCGACGTGCGCGTGCGGGCGCCAACGCCGGAGGAAGAGGCGGAGGAGGTCAAGCCACCCGCCGCAGCCGAATCCGAAGAGGGCGATATCCTGCCCGGCGACGACATAGAATTCTAGTTTCAAGAAGGAGAAGACGATGCGCGACATCATGGGCATGATGGGCAAAGTCAAGGAAATGCAGGCCAAGATGGAGCAGATGCAGGCTGAGATCGCCGAGCTGACTGCCGAAGGCAAGGCCGGCGGCGGGCTCGTCACCGTCATCATCTCCGGCAAGGGCGAGCTCAAGAGCCTGAAGATCGACCCTTCGCTCTTCAAGGAAGACGATGTCGAAATCCTCGAAGACCTGATCGTTGCCGCCCACAAGGACGCCAAGGACAAGGCGGAAGCCATCGCTGCCGAAAAGACCAAGGCGCTGACGGCCGGCCTGCCGATCCCGCCCGGCTTCAAGCTGCCTTTCTGATTTCGTCGACTGGTCCGGTAATAACTGGCCCCGGAAGAGGAGACGGGAGATGATGACCTTGACGACGCTGCTGGTTTTCGCCGGCGCTCTTTTCATTGCCGCCGGCACACCCGGACCGAGCGTTGCGGCGCTTGTCGCCCGGGTCATCTCGAAAGGCGCGCGCGACGTGCTGCCTTTCCTGTTCGGCATGTGGGCCGGGGATGCGATCTGGCTAACCTGCGCCATTGCCGGCCTTTCGGCGATCGCCGAAAGCTTCTACCACGTCTTCGTCGTCATTAAATGGTTGGGCGTGCTCTATCTTCTTTATCTCGCCTGGCGGATGTGGTTTGCCAAAGCTGATGTCGAGGAAGAAGAATTGCCGCAGGAACGTTCGCGCGGCCGGATGTTTTTCACCGGCCTGGCGATTGCGCTCGGCAACCCGAAGATCATGATGTTCTACGTGGCCCTTCTGCCGTCGATCATCGACATTCCCTCGGTATCGCTTGCCGGCTGGGCCGAACTCGTCGTCACGCTGTTCGTCGTCCTGGCTATTGTCGATTTCAGCTGGATGTTCCTTGCTGCAAAGGCGCGCGGTTTCCTGAAGAGCCGACGTGCTGTGCGGATCGCCAACCGGGTGAGCGCGGGAACGATGGCGGGGGCTGCCGTCACCATCGCTATGCGCTGAACTATTGCTGTGCTTCCAGCACGGCTCGCAGCTTGTAATGAACGGGCGCTGCCAGATAGCGCTCGCGGTCTGCGGCCGAAAGCCGGCGTCCGAAGGTTTCCATCATTTCCGGCATCGTGACTGGGGCGCCCGGAAATGGCTTGTACTCGACCTGCATTCCGGCTTCCACGATCCCATTTGATATCACGCGGCAATAGATGCCGGGACGTGCCGCCTTGGTGTAGCGCTTGACGAATTTCGGATCGTTCATCCTTGCTGCGAAAGTGGCGCAGGGAATGCGGCAGGACGTCACTTCAAGGATCAGTTCACTGATAATAAAGCGGTCGCCGACCGTGACGTCACGGTTATCCAGTCCTTCGATGACGAGGTTTTCGCCGAAAGTGCCAGGTTCGACGGGATAGCCGAGTTCGTTCGCCCACCAGTCGAGGCTCAGAGAACCTTCCAGATAGACAGCCTGATCGACGCCGCCATGATGTTTTCTGTTGCAGATGGCATCGCCAACGAGACCTTCGGCATCGATCATGATGCCGCCGCTGACGGCATGTTTGAAAATACCGGTCTTGTAACTCTTGCCGGGCAAGCGTTCAGCTGCGCCCTTGCACACTGCGAGGATTTTCATCGGTCAGCTAATCCTTCGGCGATTCCGTTTTCGTTCCATATCAGCTAAGAACGGCGCATGGCAAAGCGAGTCACCGGTCCCGAAATTGAAAAACTGATCCAGCTTCTGGCGAAAGTGCCGGGCCTCGGGCCGCGCTCGGCGCGGCGAGCGGCACTCCATCTTATCAAGAAGAAGGACCAGCTTCTCGGTCCTCTCTCGCATGCGATGGGCGAAGCCTATGACAAGGTGAAGATCTGCTCGCGCTGCGGCAATGTCGATACCGTCGATCCTTGCACGGTCTGCACCGATGCACAGCGCGACCAGTCCGTCATCATCGTCGTCGAGGATGTTTCAGACCTCTGGGCGCTGGAGCGCGCCGGCGCGCTGAATGCCGCCTATCATGTGCTCGGTGGCACGCTCTCGCCACTCGACGGTGTTGGGCCTGACGATCTCAATATACGCGGACTGATCAATCGCGTCGGAGAAGGCGGCATCAAGGAAATCATCATCGCCGTCAATGCGACCGTCGAGGGGCAGACGACGGCGCATTACATCACCGATCAGCTTGCGGATCTCAACGTGAAGATCACGCGGCTGGCGCATGGCGTACCCGTGGGAGGTGAACTCGATTATCTCGACGAGGGCACGCTTTCGGCGGCGCTTCGAGCGCGCACGGCAATTTAGGGGGATTTGCGAATATGCGTTTCTTTGGCCGGCTTGTTTTGACAGGCGCCGCCTTGCTGGCGCTTTCAGTCTCCACCAATGCCGCTCCTTCGAAAGCCGATGTCGAAGCGCAATTTGAAAAATGGGTGCAGGCCGATCTCTGGCCTGACGCAAAGAAGAACGGCATATCGGAAAAGACTTTCCGCGCCGCCTTTTCCGGTGTCGAGCTGGATTGGACCCTGACCGATCTTGCGCCTCCCGGCTTTCCGCCGCCGAAGGAACAGAAGCAAACACAGGCAGAGTTTTCCTCTCCCGGGCCCTATTTCAATGAGGACCGGCTAAAACGGCTTGCGGTGACCGGACGCAGCTTTGCCTCGCAATATGCCTCTACGCTCAGCCGCATTGAAAAGACCTATGGCGTGCCGGGTTCGATCGTGCTGGCAATCTGGGGACGCGAAACCGGCTTCGGTGCGGCGAAGATCCCGAATTCCGCCGTCGAGGTACTGGCGACCAAGGCCTTCATGTCGACCCGCAAGGACATGTTCCGCATGGAACTGATCGCGGCGCTGCATATTCTCGACGGCGGCGACGTTACTCCTGCAGATTTCAAGGGTTCGTCGGCGGGCGCACTCGGGCAACCGCAGTTCATGCCGACGAGCTACCTTAAATACGCCGTCGATTTCGACGGCGATGGGCATCGCAATATCTGGACCTCGGTCCCAGATACGCTCGCCTCGATTGCCAATTTCCTCGTGAAGAAGGGCTGGCAGCGCGATCGCGACTGGGGCTTCGAAGTGACAATCCCGGGAGCCGTCTCCTGCGCGCAGGAAGGGCCTGATCTTGCCAAGCCGCTCTCCCATTGGGCGTCGCTCGGCATCGACCGCATTTCCGGCAAGGGCTTTCCATCCGGCGAATTGAAAGCGCAGGGCATGATGCTGGTGCCGGCCGGGCGCGACGGGCCGGAATTCATCGTCACGCCGAATTTCTACATCATCAAGGAGTACAATAACTCCGACCTCTATGCGCTCTATATCGGCAATCTGGCCGACCGCATCGCCTTCGGCTCCGGTGCCTTCCAGGGACAATGGGGCGACGTCGGCAAGATGCTGCGCTCGGACGTTGCCGCCATGCAGCGCGCGCTGGAGCGGCAGGGCTACGATGTCGGCGGCTCCGATGGCCTGCCCGGCTACAAGACACGCCGCTCGATCGGTCAGTGGCAGGAAAAGAACGGCATGAAGCCGACCTGCTTTCCGGAGGCATCGATGAAGGGCAAGCTGAAGTAACAGCTGAGGCGCATGCCCTGTCAGAGGTTGCGCTTCAGTCCTTCATGGCTCGCAACAAAGCCGAGCTTTTCATAGAAACGGATCGACTCTATCCGTGCCTTGTCGGAGGTGAGCTGCACGAGACCGCACCCGCGCTCGCTGCAGCGCGCGATCGCCCATTCGATGAATTGCGAACCGAGCCCGGAGCCGCGATGACCCCTGGCGATGCGCACGCTTTCGATCTGGCCCCGCCACATGCCCGTTCGTGAAAGGCCGGGAAGAAAGCTCAGCTGCAGACAGCCGACAACGCAGCCGGTCTCGTCGGTCGCGACGGCAAGCAATTGGTTGGGATCAGCCTCTATCGCGTCGAAGGCCGCGAGATAGCGCATATCGACGGGATCCGAGACGACCTCACGCGTGCTGCCGAGATCGTCATCGGCAAGCAGCCTGACGATGTCGGCAAGATCGGATTGTCGTGCGCTTCGGAAGACCGGCATGCTGACTTCAGTGATGCAGGTCGATCGGCGCCTTGTGAAAGACGTCATCGACAGGTGGGATGGCCTGGCGTTCGATCATGCGCTGAACTTGCGGCAGGCCCTCGCCCCGATGAAGCGCACGAAGCCGGTCGGTATTTTCGGCATCGGCCTGCGTGCGGCGCTGATTATGCCTGATATATTCGACCCATGTCGGCGTGTGATAGGTTTCCGTCCAGAGACCGGGGTTTTCAAGGTCGCGCATAAGCGCCCAGTTACGAGCGCCGTCGCGAATGCGGATGCGGCGGCGCTCTCCCATCAGTGTCATGAACTCGGCCAGGTCTTCGTCGGCGATCTGGTAGCCGACCTGGATGACGATCGGGCCGCTGCGCGGCGTGATATCCAGCCCCAGAGCGGGCTCGGTGAAGCGGTTGAGCGGATCGAGATTGAGCGAAGCGAAAGCCGGCATGGAAAAGCGCAAGCCAATAACGACCCCAAGCAGCAGGACGGCAGCCGACATCAGCAGGGCATTCGAAAGACCATACCGGTCGGCAACAATGCCCCAGAGCCAGCTGCCGCCGGCAATACCGCCGAACGTGACGGTCTGGTACAGCGACAAGGAACGGCCAACCACCCAGCGCGGCGTCGATAGCTGAACGATGGTGTTGAAGAGGGAAAGGGCCGAAACCCAGCAGGCGCCGGCGATCAGAAGTCCGGCAGAGGTGAGTGCGGCGCTTGAGCTGAGCGCTGCGATCACGGCACTGAGCGCAAAGCCTGAAAACGCCAGGCGGATAATCGTCTCGCTGGAGAACATTACGCGCAGCCTGGGGCTGAGCACCGCACCGCCAATCGCGCCGATGCCGAATGCGCCGAGCATGAAACCATAGGTCAGTGGTCCGCCAGAAACGAGATCGAGCGCAACGACCGGCAGCAGCGCCTGAATGGAGCTTGCGCCAATGCCGAAGACCAGTCCTCTCAGGAGGATCTTTTCGAGATTGGGCGACATGGAGACGTAACGCATGCCGGCAAAGATGGCGCTACCGAGGGTCTCGCGCGGCAGTGTCGAGGCAGGCGTACTCGGCCGCCACCGAAGCAATGCATAGATGAGAGCAATATAGCTCAGCGCGTTCACCGCAAAAGCCGCAGCGGCACCGGCAGCCGCCACGATGGCACCACCGATCGCCGGACCGACGCTGCGGGTAATGTTGAAGCCCATGCTGTTCAGCGTGACCGCGTCTGGCAAATCGGCGCGCGGCACCATGTCACCGACCGAAGCCTGCCAGGATGGATTGTTGAGCGCCGTGCCGCAACCGATGAGAAACGTGAAGAAGAGAAGCAGTCCAGGCGTAATCCAGCCGAGAAGGGCGCATGCCGTCAGCAGGACCGAAACCACGAGCATCATGGATTGCGCCGTGAGCATGATCCGGCGCCGATCATAATTGTCGGCGAGAGCCCCAGAGAACAGTGAGAACAACATGATCGGCAGCGCCGTCGAGGTCTGCACCAGCGCAACCATATCCTCCGACGAGGTGATGACCGTCATCATCCAGGCGGCACCGACGGCCTGGACCAGGCCGCCGAAATTCGAGGCGAGGCTCGCAAACCAGATAGTGCGGTAGGTTTCATGCCGCAAAGGCGCAAATGTCGAAGACGTATAGGCCACGTTTCCCCCGCTTTTATCGTAATGCCGCAACAGCAATATATGCGGAAGATGAGCACTCGCCATAGGTTAGCGCATGCTCAAGGGGCCAAGGAGGCGGAATCCGCGCCGACCTTGCAATTTCTGAAAAACGGGACTATATGGCACTCAAATTCTTGATCGTACGATGAAGAGTGGGCCGCAAGGACCCGCTCTTTTTTATTAGCGCGATCACCCCGAATGCCAGAAATCGCAGGGAGCGCACCGCTTGTCGGATCTGACAAACGCAGACAATCAACATGAGCCGCGGCTGATCACCGAGACCGGGCTTGACCAGCGTCTTGCCGACATTATCGAACCCGTGATCGTCGACATCGGCTTCCGCCTCATTCGTGTACGGATGCTCAATCAGAACGGCATGACGATGCAGGTCATGGCCGAGAAGAACGATGGCACGATGACCGTCGAGGACTGCGAGCAGGTCTCCATGGCGATTTCTCCAGTGCTCGATGTGGAAGATCCTGTCGATAAAGAGTATCATCTCGAAGTGTCTTCGCCGGGCATCGACCGCCCTCTGGTGCGGAAGTCCGATTTCGTTCGCTGGCAGGGCCACCTCGTAAAGTGCGAAACGTCGATCATGATCGGCAATCGCAAACGCTTCCGCGGCAAGATCGTCGAAGCGGACGCCGACGGGTTCACGATCGAACGTGATCAGATTGCCTATGGCGAGGAGCAGAAGGTCGTCATTCCCTTCACCGCGCTCAGCGATGCCAAACTCATTCTGACCGACGATCTGATCCGCGATGCACTGCGCGCCGACAAGCTGGCAAAGGCGCAGGCTGCGAACCAGAACGAAGCGGACGACGAAGAATAACCGATCAACGCAAGCTCCAGGGACGGGAACCCGGGTAGTCAAGGACGGAGAAACATAACAATGGCAGTCAGTGCAAACCGGCTCGAACTTCTGCAGATCGCAGATGCAGTGGCGCGCGAAAAGGTCATCGACCGCGAAATCGTGCTTGCCGCGATGGCCGATGCCATCCAGAAGGCAGCGCGTTCCCGTTACGGTACCGAATCCAACATCCGCGCCGACATCAACCCGAAGACCGGTGAAATCCGTCTGCAGCGCCTGCTCGAAGTCGTCGAGAAGGCCGAGGATTATTCGACGCAGATCCCGCTGGAACTGGCCCGCGACCGCAACCCCGACGCCGCCATCGGCGACTTCATTGCCGATCCGCTGCCGCCGATGGATTTCGGCCGTATCGCCGCACAGTCGGCCAAGCAGGTTATCGTGCAGAAGGTGCGCGAAGCCGAGCGTGATCGCCAGTTCGACGAATTCAAGGATCGTACCGGCGAAATCGTCAACGGTACGGTCAAGCGCGTCGAATACGGCAACGTCATCGTCGACCTCGGTCGTGGCGAAGGCATCATCCGCCGCGACGAAATGATCCCGCGCGAGAACGTGCGCTATGGCGATCGCGTCCGCGCATACGTATATGATGTCCGTCGCGAACAGCGCGGCCCGCAGATCTTCCTGTCGCGCACGCATCCGCAGTTCATGGTGAAGCTCTTCACCATGGAAGTGCCTGAGATCTACGACGGCATCATTCAGGTGAAGTCGGTTGCCCGCGATCCGGGCTCACGCGCCAAGATCGCCGTGATCTCGAACGATAGTTCGATCGATCCGGTCGGTGCCTGCGTCGGTATGCGCGGTTCGCGCGTTCAGGCCGTCGTCGGCGAGCTTCAGGGCGAGAAGATCGACATCATTCCCTGGTCGCAGGACCCGGCGACCTTCGTCGTCAACGCCCTGCAGCCGGCTGAAGTCGCCAAGGTCGTTCTCGATGAAGATGCAGAGCGCATCGAAGTGGTCGTTCCGGACGAGCAGCTCTCGCTCGCCATCGGCCGCCGCGGCCAGAACGTCCGTCTCGCCTCGCAGCTGACGGGCTGGGACATCGACATCATGACGGAAGCGGAAGAATCCGAGCGCCGTCAGAAGGAATTCAACGAGCGTACCAACCTCTTCATGGATGCGCTCGACGTCGACGAGATGGTCGGTCAGGTCCTGGCTTCGGAAGGCTTCGCCGCCGTCGAGGAACTGGCTTATGTCGATCTCGACGAAATCTCTTCGATCGACGGCTTTGACGAAGACACCGCGCAGGAAATCCAGACCCGTGCTCGCGAGTTCCTTGAGAAGCTCGAGGCGGAGATGGACGAGAAGCGCAAGGCACTGGGTGTTTCCGACGAGTTGCGCCAGATCGCCGGCATGACCGCACAGATGATGGTCGCGCTCGGCGAGGACGGCATCAAGACGATCGAGGACTTCGCAGGCTGCGCGGCCGACGATCTCGTCGGCTGGACCGAGCGCAAGAACGGCGAGACGAAGAAGTTCGAGGGCCTGTTCTCGAAGTTCGACATTTCCCGCGTCGAAGCAGAACAGATGGTTGTGCAGGCTCGCCTGCTCGCCGGCTGGATCACCGAGGAAGACCTGGCGAAGGACGCTGAGGCTGTCGAAACCGACGCAGCCGAGCAGGAAGCGTAATGACGGCGAAGCCGGACACATCTCCTGAGGACGACGATCTTGCAGGTTACGACGTGAACGGCCGCATGTGCATCGTGACACGCGAAAGCGGATCGCCGGAAGAGCTGATCCGCTTCGTGGCCGCCCCTGACGGGACGGTGGTGCCGGATCTCAAGCGCGAGCTGCCCGGACGCGGCTGCTGGGTGAAGGTGGACCGGTCGTTGGTCGAGAAGGCGGTGGCGAAGAAGCTCTTCGCCCGCGCACTCAAGGCCGATGTGAAGGCAGCCGAGGATCTCGGCGAGCGCGTGGAGCGGCTGTTTCTGCAGCAGCTCCTGCAGATGATGAACATGGCGCGCAAGGCGGGCCAGCTCGTCACGGGCTCAGCCAAGGTGGATGCCGCAATTCGCAGCGGGGCTGCGCTTGCGGTGTTTCATTCGACGGATGCCGCCGCCGACGGCGTGAGAAAGATAGACCAGGCCCGCAAGGCCTGGCACCTCGGAATGGAAACCGAGGAGGAAATACCTTCCTTCCGTCTCTTCTCGGAGAGCGAAATGGAAGGGGTGATGGGCCAGAATGCTTTTATCCATGCTGCAGTGCTTGCAGGGCAGGCGGGTGAAGGTGTAGTGAAGCGCGCAAAGATGCTCGAACAGTACCGTAACGGCGGTCAGTCCCGGGCACCGGGCGGCGCTGGCCAGCAAAAACAATGATGCGGTCACCGGCGGAAGCCGGCCGCAATATCATTGATCGATTGTATGTGATTGACAGGGTCTGATGGCTTCATCGTTCCCTGTCCGAAGGAACGGGAACGAATGACCGACAGCAACGACGACAAGACACTCAGCGTAGCGGGGAAGAAGACCCTCACCTTGAAACCATCAGGGATGAGCCAGGGTACCGTTCGCCAGGATATGGGTCGCGGTCGCACCAAGGCGGTCGTCGTGGAGACCCGCAAGCGGCGCCCGATGCGCCCTGAAGATGAAAAGCCGATAACGCCTGCTCCGGCAGCTCCGGTGCGTGCGCCCGAACCGGCGCCGGCGCCCGTGCAGGCACGCCCGCAGCAGCCGGCTCCGGCTCAGGCTCCGGCTCCGCGCCTTCAACAGCCCGGCGGCCAGAACAATCAGCGCCCACAGCAGGCCAGCCAGCGTCCGCAGCAATCCTACCAGCCGCAACGCCAGCAGGATCGCCCACGTCCCGTGGTTCTGAACCATCTTTCGCCCGAGGAAATGGATGCCCGCCGCCGCGCGCTTGCCGATGCGCAGGCCCGTGACGCACAGGACGCCGTCCGTCGTGCCGAGGAAGAAAAGCGCCGTGCCGTCGAAGAGGCGGCACGTCAGGCTGCCGAAGCGGAAGAAGCCAAGCTGCGCGCTGCCGAAGAGGCTGCACGCCAGGCCGAGGCTGCGGCAGCAGCTCTGGCCGAACCACCCGCCGCTCCTGTAGCGGAAGCACGTGTTGAAACTCCGCGTCCGCAGCAGCCGGCACCGGCATCCGCGCCGGCCGCTCGCCGTACGGAAACCGCGCCGTCGCCCTCAACCGCCCGGCCGGCACCTGGTGCACCGGCTGGCGTCCGTGGTCGCCGTAGCGAAGGCGAAGAGGAAGATCGCGGCGCTTCGCGCGGCGGTCCGGTCCGCGGCCGCCCGGTTCGTCCGGAGCCCGCAAAGCCCGTGACAACCCGTCCGAAGAGTGAGGAAGACCGCCGCCGCGGCAAGCTGACCGTCACGACTGCAAACGTCGATGAGGACGGCAACGCACGCGGGCGTTCGCTTTCGGCAATGCGCCGCCGGCAAGAAAAATTCCGCCGCAGCCAGATGCAGGAAACGCGCGAGAAGATCACCCGCGAAGTCGTTCTGCCTGAGACCATCACCATTCAGGAACTGTCGCAGCGCATGTCTGAACGTGCCGTTGACGTCATTAAGTACCTGATGAAGGAAGGTCAGATGATGAAGCCGGGCGACGTCATCGACGCCGACCTTGCAGAACTCATTGCCGGTGAATTCGGCCATACGGTCAGACGCGTCTCTGAATCCGACGTCGAACTCGGTATCTTCAACGTGTCAGACGACCAGGGCGAGCTGGTTTCGCGCCCGCCTGTCGTCACCATCATGGGCCACGTCGACCACGGCAAGACCTCGCTGCTCGACGCCATCCGCCATGCCAACGTGGTTTCCGGCGAAGCCGGTGGCATCACGCAGCATATCGGCGCCTATCAGGTAGAGCAGAACGGCCAGAAGATCACCTTCATCGATACTCCGGGCCACGCAGCCTTCACGGCAATGCGTGCCCGCGGCGCGCAGGCTACTGACATCGCGATCCTGGTGGTCGCGGCTGACGATAGCGTGATGCCGCAGACGATCGAATCGATCAACCATGCCAAGGCGGCCGGTGTTCCGATCATCGTGGCGATCAACAAGGTCGACAAGCACGAAGCCGATCCGCAGAAGGTTCGTAACCAGCTTCTGCAGCACGAAGTCTTCGTGGAATCCATGGGCGGTGAAGTGCTCGACGTCGAAGTTTCGGCCAAGACCGGCAAGAACCTCGACAAACTGCTCGAGGCGATCCTGCTACAGGCTGAAATTCTCGACCTCAAGGCCAATCCGAACCGAACGGCGGAAGGCACGGTTATCGAAGCCCAGCTCGACCGCGGTCGCGGTGCGGTTGCGACGGTACTTGTCCAGAAGGGCACTCTGCGTCCGGGTCAGATCATCGTTGCCGGCGACGTCTGGGGCCGCGTACGCGCCCTGGTGACGGACAAGGGCGACCATGTGAAGGAAGCCAGCCCGGCGACCCCGGTCGAGGTTCTCGGTCTTTCCGGCACGCCGCAGGCAGGCGACAAGTTTGCCGTCGTCGAGAGTGAAAGCCGCGCGCGCGAAATCTCGGAATATCGTCAGCGTCTTGCCCGCGACAAGGCGGCTGCCCGCCTGTCGGGACAGCGCGGTTCGCTGGAACAGATGATGACGCAGCTCCAGGCCACGGGCGTCAAGGAATTCCCGCTGGTGATCAAGGGCGACGTGCAAGGCTCGATCGAAGCCATTGCCGGCGCGCTGGAAAAGCTCGGCACCGACGAGGTTCGTGCCCGCATCGTTCATTCGGGCGCAGGCGGCATCACCGAATCCGACATCTCGCTTGCAGAAGCATCGAACGCTGCCATCATCGGCTTCAACGTTCGTGCGAATGCGCAGGCACGCCAGTTCGCCGAGCGCGAGGGGATCGAGATCCGCTACTATAACATCATCTACGACCTCGTCGATGACGTGAAGGCAGCGATGTCGGGTCTGCTTTCGCCGGAGCGTCGCGAGACCTTCATCGGCAATGCCGAGATCCTGGAAGTGTTCAACATTACCAAGGTCGGCAAGGTCGCGGGTTGCCGCGTCGTCGAAGGCAAGGTCGAGCGTGGCGCGGGCGTGCGCCTCATCCGCGACAACGTGGTCGTGCACGAAGGCAAGCTCAAGACCCTCAAGCGCTTCAAGGACGAAGTCTCCGAAGTGCCGATGGGCCAGGAGTGCGGCATGGCCTTCGAGAACTACGAAGACATGCGTAAGGGCGACGTCATCGAGTGCTTCCGCGTCGAGCACATCACGCGCACGCTCTGATCGGGCGACGATTGAAATCTTGAACGGGCGCCGGATGATCCAGTCCGGCGCCCGATCCATTTGGGATAAAGAACAATGGCAACAAGACCCACAACATCGGCACCCTCGCAGCGCATGTTGCGCGTCGGCGAGCAGGTTCGCGCAGCGATCACCCAGGTGCTGCAGCGCGGCGAAGTGCGCGACGACATTATCGAAGCGACCGTAATCTCGATTTCCGAAGTGCGGATGTCGCCCGACCTGAAGATCGCGACGGCCTATGTCACGCCGCTCGGCGTTTCCAACCACAGTGTCGTCATCGAGGCGCTGAACCGCAATGCGAAGTTCATCCGCGGCCGGCTTGGACCGCAGCTGAGACAGATGAAGTACATGCCGGAGGTGCGTTTCCGCGATGATACCAGCTTCGACAATTACAAGAAGATCGACGACCTGCTGCGCTCACCCGAGGTGAGCCGCGATCTCGACAATGACGAAGAATAACAGAAGAGACTGATGTCCAAACCACGTAAACCCAAGGGCCGCCCGATTTCCGGCTGGCTGATCCTCGACAAGCCGGTGGATTTCGGCTCGACGGAAGCCGTTTCCAAGATCAAGTGGCTCTTCAAGGCGCAGAAATGCGGCCATGCCGGCACGCTCGATCCGCTCGCGTCCGGTATGCTGCCGATCGCGCTCGGCGACGCCACCAAGACCGTTCCCTATGTGATGGACGGCCGCAAGATCTACGAATTCACGGTCAGTTGGGGCGAAGAGCGGGCGACCGACGACCTCGAGGGTGAGGTGACGCAGAGTTCCGACAAGCGCCCGAGCGAGCAGCAGATCCGCGATATCCTGCCGAAATATATCGGTACGATCAGCCAGGTGCCGCCGCAGTTTTCCGCGATCAAAATCGCCGGCGAACGCGCCTACGATCTGGCGCGTGACGGCGAGGCCGTCGAGATCCCCTCGCGCGAGGTCGAGGTTCACCGCCTTACACTTCTCGCCTGCCCGGATGCCAATACCGCGCATTTCGAGGTGGAATGCGGCAAGGGCACGTATGTGCGTGCACTTGCCCGCGATTTCGGCCGCGAGCTCGGCTGCTACGGCCACATTTCAGGCCTGCGCCGTACCTTCGTAGCACCCTTCGCCGAAGAGACGATGGTGCCGCTTGAAAAGCTCACAGCGCTCGAAGAGATCGAGGACATGGATGAGCGTCTTGCCGCGCTCGATGCACTCTTGATTGACACCTGCGAGGCACTGTCGGCCCTGCCGCACCTTATTATCAGCGATGATCAGGCGCACCGCCTGAAGATGGGCAATCCGATCCTGGTACGCGGCCGCGATGCGCCTGTGGCCGAAAGCGAAGCTTATGCGACGGCCCGCGGCAGGCTGATCGCGATCGGCGAGATCGGACAGGGAGAGTTCCGGCCGAAGCGCGTTTTCGCCTGACGGTTACAACCAGCGGCAATTGTCAGAAGACAGTGATGCGATATGTTTCCCGACGGGCCATGACGGCCCGTCGAAGGGGAAGAATATGCGCAAAATCGCTTTGGGAATGCTGACGTTCTTTTCGCTGTTTCTTTCGGTTACGATCGCTCAATCTGACGATCGCTGGACCGAACTGCCAGCCTTTCCTCCCATGCCGGAGCCGAAGGCGAGCGGCATGGCTGAAGTCAACGATATCAAGATGTATTACGCCGAATACGGCGAGGGCGACCCGATCCTGTTCATCCATGGAGGACTCGGAAATGCAGATGTCTGGGGCCATCAGGTAGCCGATTTCGCGAAGGATCATCGCGTCATCGTTGCCGACAGCCGCGGACATGGGCGCTCGACACGCAGCCAGCAGCCCTTCGGCTACGATCTGATGACATCGGACTATGTGGCGCTTCTCGACTATCTGAAGATCGGCAAAGTAACCCTGGTCGGATGGTCGGACGGCGGCATCATCGGCATCGACATGGCGATGAAACATCCGGAGAAGCTTACGCGCGTCGTCGCCCAGGCGGCCAATGTGACGACCGACGGCGTCAAGTCCGACGTCATGAGCAACAAGACCTTCGCCGACTACATCAATGTCGCCGGCGAATATTACCAGAAGCTGTCGCCGACGCCGAAGGAATACGATGCCTTCGTCAAACAGATCTCGGAAATGTGGGCGACACAGCCTACCTGGACGGCTGCGGACCTCGGAAAGATCACCGTGCCGGTCACGCTCGCCATCGGCGACCATGACGAGGCTGTGAAGCTCGACCATACAGAAATGATGGCCAAGGAAATTCCGGGCGCAAAACTCGTCATCCTGAAGGATGCCAGCCATTTCGCCATGCTGCAGGATCCCGAGGGATATGATGCGATGATCCGGGACGCCATGGCGGGGCGCTGAAAAACCGCTGCGGGGATCCCTCTTTCCATTGCCGCTTATTTGGTTTATAGGCAGCGCCAGCATTGGGGTATCCCCGATTGCATTCGCGGCCAAGGCTGGACGACATCCCGGCTTTTGGCGACTTTAACTCCTCTCATAGAAAGGATTGTCCGATGTCGATCACTGCTGAGCGCAAGGCTGCGCTGATCAAGGAATACGCGACCGTCGAAGGCGATACCGGTTCCCCGGAAGTCCAGGTTGCGATCCTCACCGAGCGCATCAACAACCTGACCGAACACTTCAAGGACCACAAGAAGGATAACCATTCCCGCCGTGGTCTGCTGACGCTCGTTTCCAGCCGCCGCTCGCTTCTTGACTACCTCAAGAAGAAGGACGAAGGCCGTTACACCAAGCTGATCACCGGCCTGGGTATCCGCCGCTAATGATTTTTCGGCGGGCGAAGCACTTCGCCCGCCGAATGTTTTTTCGGGAGTACCTCTCCCGGTGACATTTTCCAGGTGCGCGTTATCTGCGTGACTGGAAAGACGGCAGGCCCGGATGGGCCGGTTCTGCCAGACCAACCGTTGACCTGTCATGGGGCAGGATTGCCGGATGCTTTCGGCCAGAGTTTCGCAAGAGCTTTGGCCCGATTTCCCAAGGGAAATCGTCCGCTCGAAGCTTCCCGTTGTCTTGCCCGTGATACGTCACACTGATTGCGGTCGACCCTGCGCTGCTCCTGACGGAGAAGGCGCGCTGGCTGCATTGAAGGACAAGACATGTTCGATACACATAAAGTAGAAATCGAGTGGGCAGGCCGCCCGCTCAAGCTCGAGACCGGCAAGATCGCCCGTCAGGCTGACGGCGCCGTTCTCGCCACCTATGGCGAAACCGTCGTCCTCGCCACCGTCGTTTCCGCCAAGGCTCCGAAGCCCGGCCAGGACTTCTTCCCGCTGACGGTCAACTATCAGGAAAAGACCTACGCAGCCGGCAAGATCCCCGGCGGTTATTTCAAGCGCGAAGGTCGCCCGAGCGAAAACGAAACCCTCGTTTCCCGCCTGATCGACCGCCCGATCCGCCCGCTCTTCCCGGAAGGCTACAAGAACGACACGCAGGTCGTCGTTACCGTCATCCAGCACGACCTCGAAAACAATCCCGATATCCTGTCCATGGTCGCGACCTCGGCTGCCCTGACACTGTCGGGTGTTCCCTTCATGGGTCCGGTCGGCGCCGCACGCGTCGGCTACATCAATGGCGAATACGTTCTCAACCCGCATCTCGACGAGATGGATGAATCGAGCCTCGACCTCGTCGTTGCCGGCACCTACGATGCCGTCCTGATGGTCGAATCCGAAGCCAAGGAGCTTCCGGAAGACGTCATGCTCGGCGCCGTCATGTTCGGCCACAAGGGTTTCCAGCCGGTTCTCGACGCGATCATCAAGCTCGCCGAAGTTGCCGCCAAGGAACCGCGTGACTTCCAGCCGGAAGACTATTCCGCTCTCGAAACCGAAATGCTCGGCCTTGCCGAAGGTGAACTTCGCGAAGCCTACAAGATCACCCAGAAGGCCGACCGTTACGCCGCCGTCGACGCCGTCAAGGCGAAGGTGAAGGCACACTTCCTCCCGGAAGAGGGCGAAGCCCGCTACACGGCCGAAGAAGTCGGCGCGATCTTCAAGCATCTTCAGGCCAAGATCGTCCGCTGGAACATTCTCGACACCAAGAGCCGCATCGACGGTCGCGACCTCGAAACCGTTCGTCCGATCGTATCGGAAGTCGGCCTCCTGCCGCGCACGCATGGTTCGGCGCTCTTCACCCGCGGTGAAACTCAGGCGATCGTGGTTGCCACCCTCGGCACCGGCGAAGACGAACAGTATGTCGATTCCCTGACGGGCATGTACAAGGAGCGCTTCCTGCTCCATTACAACTTCCCTCCCTACTCGGTTGGCGAAACCGGCCGTATGGGCTCCCCGGGCCGTCGTGAAATCGGTCATGGCAAGCTCGCATGGCGCGCAATTCGTCCGATGCTGCCTTCCGCCGAACAGTTCCCCTACACGCTGCGCGTCGTCTCTGAGATCACCGAGTCCAACGGCTCGTCCTCGATGGCCACTGTCTGCGGCACCTCGCTCGCTCTGATGGATGCTGGTGTACCGCTTGCCAAGCCGGTTGCCGGTATCGCCATGGGCCTGATCCTTGAAGGCGATCGCTTCGCCGTCCTCTCCGACATTCTCGGTGACGAAGATCATCTCGGCGACATGGACTTCAAGGTGGCAGGTACTGCCGACGGCATTACCTCGCTGCAGATGGACATCAAGATCGCCGGTATTACCGAAGAGATCATGAAGGTCGCTCTCGGCCAGGCCCAGGGTGGTCGCGCCCACATTCTCGGCGAAATGGCGAAGGCCATCACCGAAAGCCGTGGCCAGCTCGGCGAATTCGCTCCGCGCATCGAAGTCATGAACATTCCGGTCGACAAGATCCGCGAAGTCATCGGCTCCGGCGGCAAGGTCATCCGCGAAATCGTCGAAAAGACCGGCGCCAAGATCAACATCGAGGACGACGGCACCGTCAAGATCGCCTCCTCCTCGGGCAAGGAAATCGAAGCGGCCCGCAAGTGGATCCACTCGATCGTCGCCGAGCCGGAAATTGGCCAGATCTACGAAGGCACTGTTGTCAAGACCGCCGACTTTGGCGCCTTCGTCAACTTCTTCGGCGCCCGTGACGGCCTCGTCCATATCTCGCAGCTTGCTTCCGAGCGTGTCGCGAAGACCCAGGACGTCGTCAAGGAAGGCGACAAGGTCTGGGTCAAGCTGCTCGGGTTCGACGAGCGCGGCAAAGTTCGCCTCTCCATGAAGGTTGTCGACCAGGCCACCGGCCAGGAAATCCCGGCGGCCGAAAAGGGCGACAAGAAGAAGGACGAAGCAGCCGAATAAGCTGCGTCTTCCACGCTGATATCCGGGCGCGGAATTGTTTCCGCGCCCTTTTTGTATTCGACCTTCGCACAGTTACGAACGACTGTGCATTTTCCCTGGAATTGCTCCAGATGACGGGACCAGACCATGAGCCGCGAGACGCTGAAGACCCTCTTCCATCCCTTTGCCAGTGAAACCGTCACGCCACCAGGCGAAGGCCAGCGTGTGCTCTTCCTCGGCGCCGAGGCGGGCTTTGCACTTCCTGAGGGCTTTGCCGCCGCTCTGGATGCCGTACAGGGCTTCAAGCCGCTCTACAGGCAGCTCTTGGCCCAGCGCATCGAGGCAAAGCCAGAGATCGAAGGTGAGGGCTACGATGCGGGCCTGGTGCTCTGCACCAAGCACAAGGGCGAGAACGAGGCCAATATCGCCGCTGCCCTTTCGCGTGTGAAGGCCGGCGGCCTGATCGTCATTGCCGGCGGCAAGGAAGACGGCATCCAGCCGCTGCGCAAGCGGATGGAAGGCTTCGGCCTCGATATCGAACACATGCCGAAATATCATGGCGTCGCCTTCTGGTTCGGCCGGCCGGCCGATGTCAGCGAGATCGTTTCGAAGTTCGGCAAGTCGCCGATGCGGGTCGAAGGCCGCTTCATCGCCTCGCCCGGCATGTTCTCGCATGACAGGCTCGACGCCGGTTCACAGCTCCTCGCCTCGCGCCTTCCGACCGATTTCACCGGTGACGTGGCCGATTTCGGCGCCGGCTGGGGCTACCTCTCCGTCGAACTGGCAGAGAAATCCCCCAACCTTGCCCGCCTTGATCTCTACGAGGCCAACTACGAGGCTCTGGAGGCTGCGAAGGCCAATCTGGCGGAGAACTGCCCGGACGCGCCTGTGCGCTTCTTCTGGCACGATTTGGCGGGCGAGCAGGTGCGCGACAAGTACGATCTCGTCATCATGAACCCGCCCTTCCATGAGGGCCACGCTGCCGAACCTTCGCTCGGCCAGGCGATGATCAAGACCGCAGCCTCTTCGCTACGCGGCGGCGGTCGGCTGATGCTGGTCGCCAATCGCGGCCTGCCCTATGAGCCGGTTCTGGCGGAGCACTTCAAGGATAGCGGCGAAACCTGCCGCAACGCTCGCTTCAAGGTGCTGTGGGCCCGGAAATAGGCGAACAATAAAATCAACGGGCAATAAAAAAGGCGGCCATTGGCCGCCTTTTCTTTTGAAGTGTTCGTCGCTTATTCGACGTCTGCGTTGCGCAACGTTTCCAGCGCCGGCATCGACGTAACGTTAAAGCCGGCATCGACGAAGTGGATTTCGCCGGTCACGCCGGTTGAAAGATCCGACAGCAGGTAGAGCGCGGAGCTGCCGACCTGGTCGATCGTCACGGTCTTGCGCAGCGGCGCATTTCGCTGGTTCCACGAGAGGATCGCGCGGGCATCCGAAATACCCGCGCCGGCAAGCGTGCGGATCGGGCCAGCCGAGATCGCGTTGACGCGAATGCCGCGCGGGCCGTAGTCGGCCGCCAGATAGCGCACGGAAGCTTCCAGAGCGGCCTTCGCGACACCCATGACATTGTAGTTCGGGATGACGCGCGTGGAGCCGTTATAGGTCAGCGTCAGCATGGTGCCGCCGTCTTCCATCAGTGATGCACAGCGCTTGGCAATTTCCGTGAAGGAGAAACAGGAGATAACCATGGTGCGGCTGAAGTTTTCACGCGTCGTATCGGCGTAAAGGCCCTTCAACTCGTTCTTGTCCGAAAAGCCGATGGCATGGACGACGAAATCGAGCTTGCCCCAGCGCTCCTTGATCGCGTCGATGACCGTATCGACCGAAGCGATATCCTCGACATCGCAGGGGAGCAGGAAGTCGGAGCCGACTTCTGCCGCCAGCGGCTTGACGCGCTTGCCGAGTGCATCGCCCTGGAAGGTGAAAGCCAGCTCTGCGCCCTGTGCAGCGAGCGCCTTCGAAATCCCCCAGGCGATCGAATGGTTGTTTGCGACGCCCATGATGAGGCCGCGCTTACCCTGCATGATTCCCGTCATGTTATTGTCCGTTATAGCGCTGGAATACGAGCGTGGCGTTGGTACCGCCGAAGCCGAAGGAATTGGAGAGAGCAATGTCGATCTTGGCATTGTCGATACGCTTGCGGACGATCGGCACGCCTTCGAATTCGGGATCGAGTTCCTTGATATGCGCGCTTTCGCCAATGAAGCCTTCCTGCATCATCAGCAGGGAATAGATCGATTCCTGCACGCCGGCGGCGCCGAGCGAATGGCCCGTCAAAGACTTGGTGGACTGGATATGCGGCATCTTTTCGCCGAAGACTTCGCGGATGGCGCCGATTTCCTTGCTGTCGCCAACCGGTGTCGACGTGCCATGCGTGTTGATGTAGTCGACATCGCCCTTCACGGTCGCCAGCGCCTGGCGCATGCAGCGAATAGCACCCTCGCCCGAGGGGGCGACCATGTCATAGCCATCGGAGGTTGCCCCGTAGCCGATGATTTCGGCATAGATCTTGGCGCCGCGCGCCTTGGCATGTTCCAGTTCCTCGAGGACCAACACACCAGCACCGCCGGCGATGACGAAGCCGTCACGGCTGACGTCGTAGGCGCGGGAAGCGGTATCGGGCGTATCGTTATACTTGGAGGACATCGCGCCCATGGCGTCGAAGAGGTTCGACATGGTCCAGTCGAGGTCTTCGTGGCCGCCGGCAAACATCATGTCCTGCTTGCCCCACTGGATCATTTCCACGGCATTGCCGATGCAGTGCGCGGATGTGGAGCAGGCAGACGAGATCGAATAGTTGACACCGTGGATCTTGAACCAGGTGGCGAGCGTTGCCGATGCGGTAGACGACATAGCCTTGGGCACGGCGAAGGGGCCGATGCGCTTCGGGCTGTTGTTCTTGACGGTGATCTCGGCGGCTTCGATGAGCGTGCGCGTGGACGGGCCACCCGAGCCCATGATGATGCCGACGCGTTCGTTCTCGCTGTATTCCTTGTCTTCGAGGCCGGAATCGGCGATCGCCTGCTTCATGGCGACGTGGTTCCAGGCGCCCCCCTGCGAAAGGAAGCGCATCGCGCGGCGATCCACCAGTTCGGCGAGCTTGTCTGCGCCGAGCTTGGGGCTGCCCCAGACCTGGCACTTGAAGCCGTGTTCAGCGAAATCGCTGGAGAAGGAAATACCGGACTTTGCCTGGCGCAGGGATTCGGTGACTTCGGCCGCGTCGTTTCCGATCGAAGACACGACACCTAGACCCGTGACAACTACCCGTCTCATCTGATCAAACCCTTGTTGTTTTCGTGAGCCGCTCGAAATGCGGTTTTCAGGCCGTCTTATCTTTCGAGAGACCGACGCGAAGATCGGTCGCCTGATAAATGGTTTCGCCGTCCGCCTTCAGCCAGCCGTCAGCGGTGCCGAGCACCAGACGGCCACGCATGACGCGCTTGAAGTCGATGCCGTATTCAATCAGCTTCGTGTGCGGGCGAACCATGCCCTTGAACTTCACTTCGCCGGTCGACAGCGCCATGCCGCGGCCCTGTTCACCGAGCCAACCCAGATAGAAGCCGGTCAACTGCCACATGCCGTCAAGGCCGAGGCAGCCCGGCATGATGGGGTTGCCTTCGAAATGGCAGGGGAAATACCAGTCGTCGGGACGAACATCGTATTCGGCCCGTAGATAGCCCTTGTCGAAGGCGCCGCCGGTCTCGGAAATGTCCGTGATGCGATGAACCATGAGCATGGGTGGCAACGGCAGCTGCGCATTGCCAGGCCCGAACAGTTCACCATGTGCGCAGGCGATAAGTTCTTCGTAGGAGTAGCTGGACTGTCTGGTCGTCATAAATCTCTGTTTCCCCCCGCGTTCTTGGCGATGGATGTGTGTCTTTAGTCCAAGTTCCTCAGAAAATGAAGCGCAAGCATGGCAGCTTCATTTTTTGGTCCTGGACCGGGCACAAGCCACTATTTGGTGGTCGCATACAGGAAGGCCAAGGCCGCGACCAGAGCTATTTGCGTCAAAAGCCCGTTTTTGCGGCCTTTCGAAGGCTCTTGTCCCCATTGAACTATTGAAAGGCTTTTGCGCAAAAGTTATATCGCTTGAACAAACATGATTGCTTTTCGCCAGAATAACCGGAGTTGGTGTTAATGACGGGTCAGACCCCGATCGCCATTGAGGTCAGGCTGCGCAGCGCAGGCCTGCGTCCCACCCGCCAGCGCGTTGCGCTTGGCGATCTCCTGTTTGCCAAGGGCGACCGGCATTTGACCGTCGAGGAACTGCACGAGGAGGCGGTTGCCGCAGGTGTGCCGGTGTCGCTTGCGACCGTCTACAATACGCTGCACCAGTTCACCGAAGCCGGCATGATCCGCGTTCTCGCCGTCGAGAGCGCCAAGACCTATTTCGACACCAATGTCTCCGACCACCATCACTTTTTTGTCGAAGGCGAAAACGAGGTGCTCGATATTCCGATCAGCAATCTGACCATCGACAATCTGCCGCAGCCACCCGAAGGCATGGAAATTTCCCATGTCGACGTGGTGATCCGCCTGCGCCAGAAGCAAGGCTGATCTTACATCACATCGTCAGGATGCCGGCCCGGCATGTGTTTGTAGGTCGGGAATGTCCAGCCGAACCACAAAGCTCCAGCGCGCACTGCGAAGGCCGCCGCGACACCGCAGGCCGATGCGACATAGAGTTCGGCGCCAAGCGCATTGACGCCGGTAAAGACGCCCGATCCGACCAGCGCCGCCGTCACGTAGATTTCGGGCCGCAACAGCACCGAAGGCTCGTTTGCCAGAAGATCGCGCAGAATGCCGCCGAAGGTCGCTGTCAGCGCGCCGGTGACGATGGCAATCGTCGGCGAACCGGTAGCGGCTAGTCCCTTGGCGGCGCCAAGCACGCAATAGGCGGCAAGACCGACCGCATCAAGCCAGATCAGCAGGCGATAGCGCGATTCCAGCAGATGGGCGGTAAAGAAGACGACGACTCCCACAATACAGCAGATGACGATGTAGAATGGATTCAACACCCAGAAGACCGGTACGCGGCCGAGAATGATATCGCGCACAGTGCCACCGCCTGTTCCCGTCACGATCGCAAAGAACAGGAAGCCGATCAGGTCCAGCTGCTTTCGCGAGGCGGCGAGCGCGCCCGTCGCGGCAAACAGGGCGATGCCGGCATAATCGAGATAGACGAGCAATGACATCGAGGCCTCCAGACCGGCAGAACGGGGCACACTGAATCATTGCGGCAAGGGCGGCGCAAGGCGGCGCATGGAGAATGGAAGGCCAGAGAAGCCTTTATCCATAAGAGGAAAGCCGTGAAGACGCTGCTGCCCGTACTCCTGAACGTCATTTTGCTGCTGGTGATGCCAGTCGCAGCCGTCGCACAGCAATCGCTGATCTCCGACCCGGAGATCTACGAAAAGAAGCATTTCCAGGAGCAATGCACGGAAGCATCCTTCGGTGATGGCTTCCTTATTCGTCAGGATATTAACAATGACGGGCTGATAGACGCCGTCGTCAACGAGGGTCAACTTACCTGCGACGGCCAGAAGGGTCCGCAATGCAACGAAGACGGCTGCACCTATAATTTTTATCTTCAGGTGGCTGAAGGCGGCTACTTCATGATCGCCACCGCGCAGATCTACGGCTACGACTTCGTCCAGCGTTTCGGCAACATGGTGCTCGCCATGAAGATGAACCCGCGCTTCTGCGACCGCACCGGCGGCGATCCTTGCATCGTCACCACCCGCGTGCGGGGTACGAAATTCGTCACCATCTCCAAGAAATAGGCTCGGCGCGGAAAGAGCGCTGAGGTATGGCCGACGAAGTGGCGACCTAGGAAGCCGTACCTTTAGCGAAGGGCGGCGACACGCTCAACGTCGCAACGCTCAGGCTCGCCTGCTATGCACCTGATGCGTCTGGGAAGCGATCTTCTGATTGAACCGACGCTGCAGCGGGCGGGGAATAAACAGAGCCACAATCGCCAGCGCCATCGCGAAAATGGACACCAGCCAAAGCGCCGGCGCGCCCACAAGACGCGTCATAAGGGCTCCGCTGATGGCTCCGAGCACCATGCCGCCCAACGGCACGATCTGGATAACCCAGTCGAGGCGCCGGTCGCCGATAATCCAGCGGCCAATGCCGCGACCGAAGCGCGACAGCGCACCGGTCACATAGGTCAGGCCGATCGGCAGCCCTTCTATATGCTCGACCGCCGCATTCACCATGCCCATTGCGAGAACGATCATATAGAACCGCGCCATCAGCAGATCCTGCAGCGTCATCATCGAGGCCAGCGTCAGCATGAGGCTGACACAGCAGAGCACGACGAAAATGCGCCGTTCGGCCCGGTGCGCGACGACGATGCCGGCGGCATTGCCGAGCACGAAGACGATGATGGCCGACATAAGCACTGCAGCATGCCTGACATCGCCGCTGCTCAGCGCCAGTGCTGCGCGCGTCGTATTGCCCGTCATGAAGGATACGAAGTCGCCGGTCAGAAGCAGGCCAGTCGCGTCCGTCATGCCAGCCAGAAAGGAAATCGAGCCGACCAGCGCCAGTCCGGTCGCGGTCCTGCGGGTTCTGATGATGCGGCGACGTCTTGCTCGTGTCATGGTCCGGGTCCGGGAGGCGCCGAATCGGCCGGCGTCAACGATGGATATGAAAACCCGTTTCCAGCTGTTGGCAAACCGGCAACTGAACAATCCTGACAGATGTCAGTTATGCTGACCTAAAATGCTTGTTGAAGTGCATCCGGGAAGATTTGGTGGAGCTAAGCGGGATCGAACCGCTGACCTCTTGCATGCCATGCAAGCGCTCTCCCAGCTGAGCTATAGCCCCATCAAGATGGTCCGGTCTGGCCGGTCCTGGGATACTCCGGAGGGCGTTTCCTCTGGAGTGGCGGCTTCTTACTTGCGGTTTTCGCAGATGGCAAGCCTAAAAAATCCGGCCCGGTATATTTTTGTCATCCGGGCCGGTATTCGTTCGATCAGACTTCGTCTTCGTCGCCGGTGACGCCGATGATGTCGCTCATGTCGTCATCTTCGTCATCTTCGTCGGCTTCGAGGAAGGTATCGTCGTCATCGCCTTCGATTTCGACATCGTCATCGCCCATATCGGGGATGTCGTCGCCGCCGGAATTGTCATCGGCGTCCTCAAGCGAAACCAGTTCGACTTCGGTGTTTTCGGTATCGACCTCGGCAACCTCGTCCTCATCCTGAACTTCGGCGACTGCCGAGGTTTCTTCGAAGAAGGACAGGGGGTAAGATTTACCCGTGTAAGGAGAAACGATCGGGTCCCGGTTCAGATCGTAGAACTTCTTGCCGGTTTCCGGATCGGTGCGCTTGGTTCCAAGTTCCGCTTTCGCCACTATAAGCCTCGTGAGAATGGCCGAATGCAAGATTCGGCAAATGCCGTCAAACCGGCGTTCTATTCGGAATTTATAAGCCGGTCCCCTTAATCGGTACGGCTTCCCGTGTCAAAGCTAAACTTCACGGGGGCCCCAGGCTTTCGCCCAGCCTGCCGGATGACCGCTCGGCAAGTTTGTGCTAACCAACCGCGATTGCCGCAAGGCCGACCGGAAAGACATACCGGCACCAAGCCGTGAGTGGCGCGAATATATCGCCGTTGCAAGGGATTAACCCATGTCGCAGGGTTCTGCATCGAAGCCGACCATCGCCCGCAAATCCTCCGGGCTTTCCGGAACCGTCCGTATTCCCGGCGACAGATCGATCTCGCATCGCGCACTGATACTCGGCGGACTGGCATCGGGCGAAACGCGTATTGCCGGGCTCCTCGAAGGCGAAGATGTGCTCAATATTTCGAAGGTGATGCAGGCCATGGGTGCCGTGATCCGCAAGGAGGGCGACACGTGGATCATCAACGGGACAGGCAACGGCGCATTGCTTGCGCCGGAGATTCCGCTCGATTTTGGCAGTTCCGGCACTGCCGTACGCCTGATCATGGGCCTTGCCGGCGCGTATGATTTCGACACCGTCTTTACCGGCGACGCCTCGCTTTCCCGGCAGCCGATGGGCCGCGTGCTTGATCCGTTACGCCGCATGGGTGTTCAGGTGAAGTCAGTTGAGGGCGATCGCCTGCCGGTTATGCTGCGTGGGCCGGAAACGCCATCCCCGATCCACCACACCCTGCCCCTCGCCTCCGCGCAGGCGAAGTCGGCGATACTGCTGGCCGGCCTCAACATTCCGGGTGTGACGACGGTTATCGAACCGGCGATCACGCGTGACCATACGGAAAAGATGTTGGCCGGCTTCGGCGCAGAACTGTCCGCTGAGACCGACAAGGAGGGCACGCGGACGGTTCGACTGCAGGGACGCGGCAGGCTGATCGGCCAGAAGATCGATGTACCGGGCGATCCCTCCTCCGCCGCTTTCCCGCTGGTGGCGGCTTTGCTGGTGCCAGGCTCCGACATCGTCATTTCCAATGTACTAATGAACCCGACGCGGGCAGCACTGATCCTGACACTGCGGGAGATGCGTGCGGATATCGAGATCCTCAATCCGCGGGTTTCGGGCGGCGAGGATGTGGCGGATTTGCGGGTGCGTCATTCCGAACTGACCGGAACTACCGTTCCAGCAAAGCGGACGCCATCGATGATGGACGACTATCCTGTTCTTGCTGTCGCCGCCAGCTTCGCCAAGGGCCGGACGGTCATGAATGGGCTGCAGGAACTGCGGATCAACGAGCCGGAGCGGCTCTCAATCATTGCGGAAGGGCTTAAGCTCAACGGCGTCGATTGCGAGGAAGGCCTGGACTGGCTTGCGGTCACCGGCCGGCCGGACGGAAAGGGGCTCGGCAATGCAGGCCTTGTGCCGGTCTCTACGCATCTCGACCATCGCGTCGCCATGAGTTTCCTTGTCATGGGATTGGCTTCGGAGCATCCTGTCGGTATCGATGACAGCAGCATGATTGCGGCCCGCTTTCCGCAGTTCATGGATCTGATGAAAAGCCTCGGGGCAGAGATCGAACGGGCCTGACATGTACCAGCCACCGCATTTTCGCGAGGATGATCTCAATGTGCAGCATGCGCTTATCCGCGCACATCCGCTTGGCCTGCTGATCACGGCGGGCGCCTCCGGTCTGATTGCCAATTCGGTGCCATTCCATCTTGATGCCGAGGCTTCCGGCAAAGGAACCTTGCGGCTGCATCTGGCACGCGCGAACGGTCAGTGGCGCGATATCGCCGCCGGTACACCCATACTTGCCGTCTTCCAGGGTTCCGATTCCTATATCACGCCGTCCTGGTACCAGACCAAGGCCGAGACCGGCAAAGTGGTTCCGACCTGGAACTATGCGGTCGTGCAGGCGCGCGGGCCTGCACGGGTGATCGAAGATGCCGCCTGGCTCCTCGCGCAAATCAACGCGCTTACCGGTCAGCAGGAGGGCCTGCGTGAAAAGCCGTGGGCCGTCAGCGATGCACCTGACGATTTCATCCGTGCGCAACTGAAAGGCATTGTCGGCATCGAAATCGAAATCGCCGAGATCGACGGTAAATGGAAAGTCAGCCAGAATCGGCCGGTTGCCGACCGCGAAGGTGTTGCCAAGGGCCTCACCGAAATGGCAGAGCAGGCCGAAATGCAGGAACTGGTGCGCCGCTATGGCGGCCTTGGCACGGAATGACGTCATGACGGACAGTTTCATCATCGCCATCGACGGTCCGGCCGCGGCGGGCAAGGGCACGCTTTCGCGAGGGATCGCCGAGCAATACGGCTTCCATCACCTCGATACAGGTCTGACCTACAGGGCGACGGCCAAGGCGCTCATCGATGCCGGACTGCCACTTGATGACGAGACTGTCGCCGAAAAGATGGCACGTGAGGTTGAACTCGCCGGACTGGATCGCGATATACTGTCGGGACACGAGATCGGTGAGGCCGCATCGAAAATTGCCGTCATGCCGGCAGTGCGCCGGGCGCTGGTCGAGGCGCAGCGGCGGTTTTCTAAGAAGGTGCCAGGAACGGTTCTCGACGGGCGCGATATCGGCACCGTCGTCTGCCCTGCGGCACCTGTGAAACTCTATGTGACGGCATCGCCGGAAGTGCGCGCAAGACGCCGCTACGACGAGATCATCGGCAAGGGCGGTACAGCAGATTTCGACGCAATCTTCGAGGACGTCAAACGACGCGACGATCGCGACATGAACAGGGCGGACAGCCCGATGAAGCCGGCAGTCGATGCGCACTTGCTTGACACGTCGGAAATGAGTATAGAGGCCGCGTTTCAAGCTGCTCAGTCGATTATCGACGCCGCCTTGAGCCGAAATGCCTAAATCAAGCGGTTTCCGTGTTCGTGCGCGGGACGCTCATGCGAAAGCAAGCCTGAAATTCCGTCCAAGCGCCGGATTGCCTTCTTGAAAGAGGGCGGACTGGGTTCAGGCCCATTCAACTCGAACCAACCGGCGCATACGTGAGCCTTGACGCTATCGAAGGCCACGCAGGAGATTTTATGTCAGTAGCAACTCCCTCTCGCGAGGATTTCGCGGCCCTTCTCGAAGAGTCCTTTGCCAAGAACGATCTGGCCGAAGGCTATGTAACCAAGGGTATCGTCACGGGCATCGAAAAGGATGTCGCCGTTGTTGACGTCGGCCTGAAGGTCGAAGGCCGCATCGCGCTCAAGGAATTCGGCGCCCGCGCCAAGGACGGCCAGCTCAAGGTTGGCGATGAAGTCGAAGTCTACGTCGAGCGTATCGAAAACGCGCTCGGTGAAGCCGTTCTGTCGCGCGAGAAGGCTCGCCGCGAAGAAAGCTGGGTCAAGCTCGAAGCCAAGTTCGAAGCTGGCGAGCGTGTCGAAGGCGTTATCTTCAACCAGGTCAAGGGCGGCTTCACGGTCGATCTCGACGGTGCGATCGCCTTCCTCCCGCGTTCTCAGGTCGATATCCGCCCGATCCGCGACGTTACCCCGCTGATGCACAACCCGCAGCCCTTCGAAATCCTCAAGATGGACAAGCGTCGCGGCAACATCGTGGTTTCGCGCCGTACGGTTCTGGAGGAATCCCGTGCCGAACAGCGTTCTGAGATCGTTCAGAACCTCGAAGAAGGCCAGGTTGTTGACGGCGTCGTCAAGAACATCACCGATTACGGTGCGTTCGTTGACCTCGGCGGCATCGACGGCCTGCTGCACGTTACCGACATGGCATGGCGCCGTGTGAACCATCCGTCGGAAATCCTGAACATCGGCCAGCAGGTCAAGGTTCAGATCATCCGCATCAACCAGGAAACCCACCGCATCTCGCTCGGCATGAAGCAGCTCGAGTCCGATCCGTGGGATGGCATCCAGGCCAAGTATCCGGAAGGCAAGAAGATTTCCGGTACCGTCACGAACATCACCGACTACGGTGCGTTCGTCGAGCTGGAGCCGGGCATCGAAGGCCTGATCCACATCTCGGAAATGTCCTGGACCAAGAAGAACGTTCACCCCGGCAAGATCCTGTCCACGAGCCAGGAAGTCGAAGTCGTCGTTCTCGAAGTCGATCCGTCCAAGCGCCGTATTTCGCTCGGCCTCAAGCAGACGCTGGAAAACCCGTGGGCAGCATTCGCCCGCAGCCATCCGGCCGGCACTGAGGTTGAAGGCGAAGTCAAGAACAAGACCGAATTCGGCCTGTTCATCGGCCTCGACGGCGACGTCGACGGCATGGTTCACCTCTCCGACCTCGACTGGAACCGTCCGGGCGAACAGGTCATCGAGGAGTTCAACAAGGGCGACGTCGTCAAGGCTGTCGTTCTCGACGTCGACGTCGAAAAGGAACGCATCTCGCTCGGCATCAAGCAGCTCGGCAAGGATGCAGTTGGCGAAGCCGCTGCTTCCGGCGACCTGCGCAAGAATGCTGTCGTTTCCTGCGAAGTCATCGCTGTCAACGACGGTGGTATCGAAGTGAAGCTCGTCAACCACGAAGACATCACTTCCTTCATCCGTCGCGCCGATCTCGCTCGCGATCGCGACGAGCAGCGTCCGGAACGCTTCTCGGTTGGCCAGACGGTCGATGCCCGCGTTACCAACTTCTCCAAGAAGGACCGCAAGATCATGCTGTCCATCAAGGCTCTGGAAATCGCGGAAGAGAAGGAAGCCGTTGCTCAGTTCGGTTCGTCCGACTCGGGCGCTTCGCTCGGCGACATTCTCGGCGCGGCTCTGAAGAACCGCGGCGGCGAATAATCCTTCGCTGATCCATTGAAATGAAGAACCCGCCGGAGCAATCCGGCGGGTTCTTTCGTTTTGGGAGGTTTCTAAAATTCCTTGCTCCCACGCAAAATCGTCAGGCGCTTTGCTGGAATTGCTCCGGATTACTCCCAGCCGACCATGCGCTGGTAAAGAGCATAGACCGGGTCAGCGACGGTTGCCGGTGCAGTCGACGGATCGGGATCGAACATCTTAGGCTGGCGCCGCTCCTCACGCGGGGCTTCCCCTTCCTCGGCCTGCTGCGCTTCACCGCCCTGACCGGATTGCGCCTCCTGCTGTTGCTGCTGATCCTGAGAGCCGTCATTTTCATGTTGCCTATGAGGCGGCTCATCGGCCTTGGTTGCCTTATATTCGTCGCGAGCGAACTGGTAGGGCGTCTGGGCGTAGGGCAGACCGTCCGGCATACGTGCCGCGAGCGGTACGTATGAGGGTGTCTCGACTACCGGGAGAGGAATCGGCTGCGGCTGAGCGGCAACCTCCCTGGCAGGACGCGTCGTCTGCGCGGCTGCAGGGATCTCCGCCTGGGACGAGCGAGAAACTTGGTTGGCCTCGGCCGATACAGGCTCGACCACGTCTTCCGGGGTTGTGCGAACCAGACTCTCTTTCGCCTCACTGATGACGGCCTCGTCCAGCATGGCATCGATTTCGACGGCGGCTTCGACCGGTGTATCCGCCAACAGGGCAGTTGCCTCCTGCTCGCGGATGATCGTTGCGATCATCTGTGAAACCCGCTCGGTCATGGAATTGGCGATGCCGGTCCAGTTGCGCGGGATAACCGGGTCAGCCCTGGCGGAGATTGTCTGCTGCTCGGCAGCGGGCCCAGCCTGTTCCGGTTCGACCACTTCCCCATCCACGAATGCGGCCAGGGCCTCTTCTGTCTCTGCCTGCGCGGCTGCCTCCGGTGAAGCTTCATGCGCTGCTGTCGCGGACTGACTGCTGGTCTGCCGGTCCTCGACAGTCAGATCGGTTGTCACGACAGCGGCTGCCTCGGCCGGAGCGATTTCTTCGGCAGGAGGCATTGTTACAGTTTCAGCCGGCTTTGCTGCAGACGGACGTGCAGCGGGGAGGTTTTCTTCCTGAAGCCTGATTTCCGGCCGCTGCTCGATCCGCGGCGGTGCGGCATCGTTCTGGCGATAAGAGCGGACCACGGCACGGGCTGCGAGATCCCTGTCCTTGTAGTTGATCATCTCGACATAGGTGATGACACGCGTCGCCTCCGGCCCGGTGGGGTCCCTGAGGGCAGCGGCGATCATTTTCAGCGGCAGGCTATGTCCGTCATCGGAAAGCTGGCGCTCGACCGCGTCGATCTGGGCATCGGGCATGCGACGGATGGCATCGGCGACACGGGTGGCAAAAGCCTGATCGGATTCGCCTTCACCGCGTTGCAGCGCGATGGTGCGCCCTGTTGCATTGATGATGTCGAGAAGTGCTTCAATCATGCGCTGGCGCGCGGCGATGAGCAGAATATTAAGCTTGCCGGCAATCGCGGCATTCAGATCGGCCGCTTCAACTGCATTTACCGGGGTGGGGGCGACCACCGAACGGCCGAGGCCACCGGCAACGATTGCCGCCGTCTGACCCTGAGAAGAAAGGCTTGCATTGGACGCTGAACGAATGGGAGACAACACAGGCACGCTCCTTTCGCAAAGTGGCTATGAAAGCAGGTCGTACAACGAGACCGCGCTCATCCGGCCCCGTGCATCCCGGCAGATCCTCCTGTCCGCATCGGCGCGTTTTGCACCGTCGAATGCATAAAAATTGAAAAGAATGTTACTGAAAATATCTTAACGAACGGCTAACGGCCGCAGACGCCAGTCTACGGCCGTGGGCATGTCCGATTAAAGGCCGATGTCAGCTATGGGCGAAGATGTCTGCCTCTTCCCAGCCGAGAAGATCGAGCTTGGCGCGCGTCGGCAGGAATTCGAAGCAGGCCGTCGCGTGCTCGAGGCGGCCGTCGCGAATCAGGCGTTGGTTCAGCTTGTCGCGCAGCGCATGCAGATAGAGGACATCAGAGGCGGCATATTCGAGCTGCGCCTGCGAGAGCGTTTCGGCAGCCCAATCGGAGGATTGCTGCGTCTTGGAGATATCGACGTCGAGCATTTCCTTGAGATTGTCCTTCAGGCCGTGGCGATCCGTGTAGGTGCGGATGAGGCGCGAAGCAATCTTCGTACAGAAGACCGGCGTAGTGGTGACGCCGAACGTGTGGAAGAGCACGGCGATATCGAAACGGCCATAATGAAAGATCTTCTGGCGCGACGGATCGGCAAGCAGCGCGACGAGGTTCGGCGCTTCCTTCTGACCGGCCGCTATGCGGATCACATCGGCAGAACCGTCGCCCGGCGAAAGCTGTACGACGCAGAGGCGGTCCCGGCGCGGCACGAGACCCAGCGTTTCGGTATCGATCGCGATCGCGCCGGTGTAACGGGCGGCGTCCGCCGCGGAAATATCGCCCTGGTGATAACGGATGATGGCCGCCATGGCATGTCTCTCGTTCAGCTTCGTCTTTCCGGGCTATATCGTAAAGGCGGGAAGCGCGAAACCGCTTTCCTGCTGCAGGTCGGTCACCGGCTCCGCTGCGCTGCCCGCTCAGTAGTGCGGCGGTTTGGTGATTGCCGGCGCTTCCAGCGATTGTTCCTCCAGGCTCAGGAACCGCTCGGTCAATCGATCGAGCTTGGCGCGCGTCTGCTCCATGACTTTCCATTGTTCGGCAAGCTGATCGGAAAGCTCATCAATCGTCTTTGCCTGATGGGCCAGCATTTCTTCCAGCTTCGTGATGCGGGCTGCCTCGTCGGACATCGGTTTTCTCCGGGGAAATCAGGTGGCATTCCAAAGCCCAAATAGGCCGAAGCGTCAATGGTTTCGAGGCCTCACGAAAACGATTCCGAAATGAACCATTTGGTTACTAAAAGCCCTTGCCGCATTCCGTCTTGTGGGGTAGGCCCTTATCCCATCAGGGAGGATAACTGATGGATGTAGGCAATGGCTTTCTTCATCCGGACCGGCTCTTTCCCGCCGATCCGGCAACGCGGACAATAGCACGCGATCTCTACGAGACCGTACGCGCCCTTCCGATCGTCAGCCCGCACGGGCATACCGAACCATCCTGGTTCGCAGACGACAAGGCCTTCGAAGACGCCGCTTCGCTGCTCGTCATTCCCGACCACTATCTCTTCCGCATGCTGCACAGCACCGACACCAAACTCGATGAGCTCGGTGTGCCACGACTCGACGGCAAACCGGTGGCGAGCGGCCGGGATATCTGGCGCGCTTTCGCCGCCAAATATCATCTTTTCCGCGGAACGCCGTCGAGCCTTTGGGTCGACCATGCCATGTCGGCCGTGCTCGGCTGCACCGAGCCGCTGACGACTGAGAATGCCGATGCGCTCTACGATCATATCAATACGCAGCTGAAACTTCCGGAGTTCAGGCCGCGGGCGCTGCACCAGCGCTTCGGCATCGAGACGATCGCCACAACGGAAGGCGCGCTCGACCCGCTTCCGCACCATCAGAAGATGGCGACCGACGGCTGGATCGGCAAAGTGCGCACCACTTACCGACCGGACAGCGTCACCGATCCCGATGCCATCGGCTTCCGCGACAATCTCATCAAGTTCGGTGAGATCACCGGCTGCGACATCACCAAGTGGGATGGGCTGATCGAGGCGCACCGCAAGCGGCGCGCCTATTTCCGCCAGTTCGGCGCAACGGCGACCGATCATGGCGTGCCGACGGCCTTTACTGCCGATCTGCCGCTTGCCGAAAAGCAGGCGCTGCTCGACAAAGCGCTGAGGGGTCCCCTTTCGGCCGCCGATGCAGAGCTTTTCCGCGGCCAGATGATGACGGAAATGGCTGGGCTCTCGGCCGAAGATGGCATGGTGATGCAGATCCATGCCGGTTCGCGCCGCAACACGGACCGTGAACTTTTCGAAACCCGTGGACCGAATATGGGCGCCGATATTCCGACGCGCACGGACTGGGTCGGCGGCCTCAATGCCCTGCTTTCGAAATACGGCCATGCGCCTGGCCTGCGCATCCTGCTCTTCACGCTCGACGAGACGACCTATGCCCGCGAGCTTGCGCCGATGGCCGGCCACTGGGCCTGCCTGATGATCGGGCCGCCCTGGTGGTTCCACGACAGCCCGCTCGGCATTCGTCGTTATCTCGACCAGGTCGTCGAGACGGCCGGTTTCGCCAATCTTGCCGGCTTCAACGACGATACGCGCGCGCTCCTGTCGATCCCCGCCCGTCACGATGTCTGGCGCCGCGAGATTTGCCGCTTCCTGGCGCAGCTTGCGGTCGAGCATCGGATTTCCAAAAAGGAAGCCGAGACTGTGGCGCGCGAACTCTCCTATGATAATGCGAAGAAGGCCTACAAACTGTGAGCGACAGATTACAGAACGTGACCGGCCTTGCGCCGACGGCGAAGCTTCCTGCCTATGACAGGAATGCGCTAAAGGCCGGCATCCTGCATCTCGGTCCCGGTGCCTTCTTCCGTGCGCATTTCGCGCCTTTCACGGACGGCGCGCTGGCAGCCGCCGGCGGCGACTGGGGCATCGAGGTGGCGAGCCTGCGCACCCCCGATGTCGCGGATAACCTCTCCGCCCAGAACGGGCTCTATACCGTGCTGATCCGTGATACATCGGGCACGACGGCTCATGTTATCGGCTCGATCCTGGGGGCACATGTGGCGCCCCGCGATCCGGCGGGCCTGCTGACACGGCTCGAAGATCCTGAAATCCGCATCGTCAGCATGACGGTGACGGAAAAGGCCTATGGTTTCGATCCGGCAACCGGAGGGCTGGACCTCAAGCATCCCGATATTGTCGCCGACCTCGCCAACCGGCATGCGCCGCGCGGCGTCATCGGCTATCTTGTCGAGGGTCTGAGGCGGCGCCGGGAGAAGGGTATCGCTCCCTTTACGCCGCTCAGCTGCGACAACCTGCCGAGCAATGGCGCGGTGCTGAAGCGTCTGGTGCTGGAATATACCGCCCGCATCGATGCGGATCTGCATCGATGGATCGAGGCGAATGTGCCTTTCCCTTCGACGATGGTCGACCGCATTACGCCGGCAAGCACCGATCTGACCTATGCCGATGCCAAGCGGCTGACGGGCCGCACAGACCTGGCGGCAATCGAGACGGAACCCTTTACCCAGTGGGTGATCGAGGACCACTTCGTCAACGGCCGTCCGGCGTGGGAAAAGGTTCATGGCGCGCTGATGGTCGAGGAAGTCTCGGCCTATGAGAAGATGAAGCTGCGTATGCTGAACGGCGCGCATTCGCTCCTCGCTTATCTCGGCTATATAGCTGGCTATGAATTTGTCCGCGACGTCATGGATGATGCAGGATTGGCAGCACTGGCACGCCGGCACATGAGTGCGGCGGCGGCGACCCTGGATCCGGTTCCCGGCATCGATCTCGATGCCTATGCGAACGAATTGATAGCTCGCTTTGCAAACAAGGCGATCGCCCACCGTACCTATCAGATCGCCATGGACGGCACACAGAAACTGCCGCAGCGCCTGCTGGAACCGGCAACGGAAGCGCTTGCCAAGGGTAGCAAAGCGGAGACCTATGCGATCGCCGTCGCGGCCTGGATGCGCTATGCGACGGGTCTCGATCGGAATGGCGAGCGTTATGAGTTGCGTGACCCTCGCGCCGGGGAGATTGCGGCCTTGATCGCCGATGTGCCGCGCAACGGCGCGGCGGTCTCGGCTGCACTGTTCAAGCTACCAGGCCTATTTCCGAAGGCGCTCACCGGGAACATCGCCTGGACGGAAGACGTGGCGAACAAGCTGGAGATTCTTATCCAGGACAACAAGCTGCCCCTTTATTGAAGCGCTTCGCGCGTTTCTCATCCCGTGGCAGCCATGGGATGAGAACGCGTCAAGGGAAGCCGGTTCTCGCCGCAGTCGTCCAAAGCGCGTCGTCATCCCGAGGTTTCGCTTGCCGAGCTTTAGGTCTTTGCTTTTACGCACTTCGTCATCGCAAAACCGCTGCGCACTTTGGCGCGACATGCTTTAGGCCTTGATCCGCTTCATTTCGGGGTCATAGAGCGGCTTTAGCGAAACCTTGCAGGGCACGCGTTCGCGCGCGACATCCAGCTCATAGACGCCGGAGAGGACAAAATCCTCCGTTACGCCATCGCTATGACGCACATAGCCGTAACCGATTGGCTTACCGATGGTATAACCGAAGCCGCCACTGGAAAGCCAGCCGACGCGCTGTCCGTCACGGTAGATGGTTTCACGGCCGAGTAGCACGATATCGGGATCATCGGGCACAAAGCAGGCGAGTATCTTCTTCACACCGCTTTCGAGCTGCCGCTCGATCGCCGCCCGCCCCTTGAAAGGCGTGGTCCTGCGTGTCTTTACCGCCCAGCCGAGCCCGGCTTCGATGGGTGTGTGATCAGGACCGATATCAGAACCCCAGGCGCGATAGCCCTTTTCCAGACGGCAGCTCTCGATCGCGCGATAGCCGGCGTTGACGAGGCCGAACTGCCCGTCTGCGGCCATCAGCGCATCATAAACGGTCGTCGCGTATTCGATCGGCACATGCAGTTCGTAGCCGAGTTCGCCGACATAGGTAATGCGCAACGCCCGCACAGGGCAGCCGGCAATGCCGATGGTCTTGACCCGACCGAAGGGGAAGCCAGCATTGGAGATGTCACTTGTCGTGACCCTTTCCAGGATGGTGCGGGAATTCGGGCCCATCAACGAGAGCACAGTATAGGCGGAAGTGACATCGACGAGTTCGGCGTGGAGGCCATCGGGAATGCTGCGCGAGATCCAGTCGAAATCGTGCGTGGCGAAGCCGGTGCCGGTGACAATGTAATATTCGTTTTCGGCAATGCGCGCGCAGGTCACGTCGCATTCGATGCCGCCCTTGTCGTTCAGCATTTGCGTGTAGATCAGTGATCCCACAGGCTTTGAGACATCGTTGGCAGCAATCCATGACAGTGCCGTCTCGGCATCCCTGCCCTTCAGCACGAATTTGGCAAAGGAGGTCTGGTCGAAGATGACGGCTGCTTCGCGCACCGCCTTGTGCTCGCGGCCAACGGCCTCGAACCAGTTCTGGCGGCCATAGGTATAGATATCCTTCGGCTCCTCATTGGCGAAGAGATCGGCAAACCAGTTCGGCCGCTCCCAGCCGAGTTTTTCGCCGAAGCAGGCGCCCTGCGCCTTCAGCCGTTCATAAAGCGGCGACTTGCGGCAGGGACGGCCACTTGCATATTCCTCAAAGGGAAAGGCCAGCGTGTAGTGTTTGCCATAGGCCTCCAGCGTTCTCGTGCGAACCCAGTCCGTGTCGAAATGCGGGCGGCCGAAGCGGCGGATATCGACCGGCCAGAGGTCGTAGGGCGGCTCGCCTTTCGTCACCCATTCGGCAAGCGCCATGCCGGCGCCACCGGCAGACGCGATGCCGAAGGCATTGAAGCCGGCACCGACGAAAAAATTCTTCAGTTCCGGTGCTTCGCCGAGGATGAAGTTGCCGTCGGGCGTAAAACTCTCCGGGCCGTTCAGAAGCTGCTTGATGCCCGCGTTTTCAAGAGCGGGCACGCGACCGAGCGCCTGCTCCATGATCTGTTCGAAGTGATCGAAATTGCTGTCGAGCAGCGTGTAGTGGAAACCTTCGGGTATGCCGTCCATGGCCCAGCCGATAGGATTCGGCTCATAGCCGCCCATGACCATGCCGCCGACCTCTTCCTTGTAATAGGTGAGGCGATCGGGGTCGCGCAGTGTCGGGAGATTGGAAGGCACACCGAAGGATTCGGTAATGATGTACTGATGTTCGACGGAAACAAGCGGCACGTTGACGCCGAAGCGGGCGGCGAAACTGCGGGTCCATTGGCCGGCGCAGACCACGACCCGCTCGCATTCGATACGGCCTTGAGCAGTGATGACGGCGCGGATCCTGCCCTTGTCGATTTCGAGATCGAGTACTTCTGTGTCCTCGAAGATAGAAACGCCGGCCATACGGGCACCTTTTGCCAGCGCCTGGGTAATGTCGGAGGGATTGGCCTGGCCATCCGTCGGCAGATAGGCGGCGCCGACGAGATCGTCTGTCGTCATCAGCGGCCAGAGATCAAAGGCCTCCTGCGGATTCAGAAGATGCATTTCGAGGCCGAAGGACTGGGCCGTCGTCGCCTGACGCTTGACCTCGATCCAGCGCTCCTCGTTACAGGCAAGCCGCAGGCCGCCATTCATCTTCCAGCCGGTGCCGAGGCCGGTCTCGGCTTCGAGCTTCTTGTAGAGGTCGACGGAATATCCCAGAAGCTGGGTGATATTGGCGCTGGTGCGCAATTGCCCGACGAGGCCAGCGGCGTGGAATGTCGTGCCGGAGGTCAATTTCTTGCGCTCCAGCAGCACCGTGTCGGTCCAGCCGAGTTTGGCCAGATGATAGGCGGTCGAGCAGCCGATGATGCCGCCGCCGATAACCACGGCTTTTGCCGTCTTCGGTAATTCCTTCGTCATTCAATGATCCTGTTCAAATGCCCGATCGGCGCGCTCGAAACGTGCAAGATTTTCGACGGTATAGGTGGCGTAGTCGAAATCGATGGTCGAATGGATCTCGGAGATCATGCTCCAGAGGGTCTCGCGCAGCAGCGAGGCGCACTTCATGGCCTGGTAGCGGCGGCTCAAATCATCCGTCAGCGTCCGATCGAAATAGGTTTCCAGCATCATGCGCTCCGCCTCTGCAGAAAACTCGCTGTTGGACGCAAGACCGCCGAGATCGAATAGCGGCGTATTGAAGCCGGCGTAATCCCAGTCGATCAGCCAGAGCCGTCTGCCATCGTCGAGAAAATTGGCGGCGAGCAGGTCGTTGTGACCGAAGGCAATCTCGAAGGGGCCCGCGGCTTCTTCGAGACGCTCGGCTTTGGCAAGCAGCTCGTCCAGCAGCGGCGCATAAGGACTGCCGGCAGCCTTCAAGTTTGCGATGTAATCGCGGATCACATGGAAAACCCAAAAGATCAGCGCCTGACCGCGAAAATGGCGGGCCATGTCGCGGTGGCAGGCGCGGATCAGTGGAATGAGACGGGCAAGCGTTTCGGGCTTCCTGACATCATCAGGAGACAGTGGTTTGGCATCGATGAAATCGAGAACCAGCACGCCTGGCGCATGGTGGATAACGGCAGGCGAAATGCCGGCCGCATGGCCTGCACGGCTTGCCGCAAGCTCGTTCTGCCTGTTGATGTGGTGGACCGGGATATCGTCGCCCAGGCGGACAACGCGACGCTGCGCGCCATCTCTCACCAGATAGTTCCGGTTGGTGAGGCCGCCAGTGATCGGGACTATGTCGATCGGACCTTGCCAAATGCCAAGCGCATGGATCCTCTCTTCAGGCGTCACGCCTATCCCCCTCGTCACCCTCAAGGAAATGATGGGCTTGAGAGGGATCGGCTGTCAAGCGGCGGCTTTTTCAGATCGTCTTGCCGCTGGGGTCGAAAACGTGACAGCGGGCGGGATCGAAGGATGCTCTCACATTGGTGCCGCGCTCGACCTTCTGCTGACCATCAAGCGCTATGGTCAGCGCCTGGTTGTCCGGCGTCGTTGCGTAGAGCATGGTGGCGCCACCGAGATTTTCGACGAGATCGACATTGACGGTCGAGAGCACGGTGCCGCCTTCCGTGACAGCAAGATGTTCTGGACGGATGCCGAAGGTGACGTCCTGGCCCGGCTGGCCGGCAAGCCGACGGCCGAGCTGGATTGAGCTGCCGCAGACGTTAAGCGTCGAGCCAGTGTCGGTGACACTTTCGATCCTGGCATTGAGGAAGTTCATCTTCGGGCTGCCGATAAAGCCGGCGACGAAACGATTGGCGGGATTGTTGTAGAGGTCGAGAGGGGCGCCAACCTGCTCGATCCGACCGGAATTCAGAACGACGATCTTGTCGGCCATCGTCATGGCTTCCACCTGGTCGTGGGTGACATAGATCATCGTGTTGCCGAGGCTGCGGTGCAGGCGGGAAATCTCCACGCGCATCTGGACACGCAGTTCAGCATCGAGGTTGGACAGCGGCTCGTCGAAGAGGAAGATGCGCGGCTCACGAACGATGGCACGGCCGATTGCAACACGCTGGCGCTGGCCACCCGAGAGTGCCTTCGGCTTGCGCTCCAGCAGCTTCTCGATCTGCAGGATCTGCGCGGCGCGGCGTACTTTCGGTTCGATTTCCGCCCGCTTGTAGCCTGCGGTTTCGAGACCGAACGCAAGGTTCTTGTAGACCGACATATGCGGATAGAGCGCATAGGACTGGAAGACCATGGCGATGCCACGCTTGGCGGGCGTCACTTCGTTCATGCGCTCATTGTCGAGCAGCAGCGCACCACCGGAGATTTCCTCGAGGCCGGCGATCATGCGCAGCAGCGTGGACTTGCCGCAGCCAGACGGGCCGACGAAGACCGCGAACTCACCGGGATCGATCGTCAGGTCGATGCCGTGGATGACGTCGAGCTGCCCATAGCGCTTCTCGACCTTCTGAAGAACGACACTCGTTGCCATGTTCCGAAATCCCCTCTTATTTGGTTCTTGCACGCCAGTCGGCGTATTTCGGGCTGTCAGGACCGATCGGCAGGGCAACATCGGCGCCGCTATCGGAAGATTGGTAGATGGCCGTGACCAACTCCAGCGCCCGCCTTGCATCCGCGCTCGTCACCGGAAGCGGTCCCTTGCCCATCAGATAATCGTGGAAGCGCAGCATCTGCGTATTGAAGCGCAGCGGTACGGGCTGCCAGTCAGCGATGACGGCATCTATCTTCGCCTGAACTTCGTCATCGGCAGCAATAATCTGCCAAGGATCCTGGCCGGGCGCATAGGCCTCGTGATTGCTCTCGAATGTGATGTTTTCGAAGTGAAGCCTGAGCCGGCTGATCTCGTTCTGCGAGCCGAGCGTGCAGGACAACGAAACGAAGGCGCCGTTCTGCATCTGCAGGCTGACGGAGGCGCAGTCTTCGACCTCGATCTCGTTGACTCGGGTCGCCACGCGGCCGAATACGCGGGTGGCGGGGCCGGCAAGGTAGAACAGCATGTCGTGCAGATGGAGCGCGTGGGTGACCAGCACACCGCCGAGTTCCGTTGCCCATTTGCCACGCCAGGGCACGGCATAATATTCCGGCTTGCGACGCCAGAAGGTTTCGACCGAACCCATATAGAACTTGCCGGCGAGACCGGCATCGATGATGCGCTTTGCCTTCTCGACACCATCGCCATAGCGATATTGGAAGATCGGCATCAGCGTGCCCTTGGCAGTCTTCTCGACCGCAATGATCTCGTCCGCACCGGCGAGCGAGCCCGTCAGCGGCTTTTCGCAGACCACGTTCTTGCCAGCGGCCAAGGCAGCGATGACCTGTTCCTTGTGGATGCCTGGTGGCGTGCAGATATCGATGATGTCGATGCTGTCATCGGCAAGCAGCTCGTCGAAGGAGGTCGTGCGCCGTTCGATGCCGAATTCGTCGCCGATCGTCTTCAGGCGATCTTCGTTCAGGTCGCAGATTGCTACGACCTTGAACTTGTCCGGATGCGGCAGATACCCCTCGACGATATGGGAGCGGCCGATACCGCAGCCGATGATCGCGACTGTCTTGATGCTCATGTCACTTAATCCTGTCTGGCTTTTCCGCCCGATCCATCAACGCTTCATGCCGGTCGTGGCGATGCCCTCGATCAGCAGACGCTGGAAGAACAGGAAGAAGAAGAACACGGGCACGAGCGTGAGCGTCGACATGGCGAACAATCCGCCCCAGTCCGATGCGCTGGTGGAGTCCACGAAAGTGCGCAGGCCGAGCTGGATCGTGTAGGTGTTCATGTCGTTGAGGTAGATCAGCGGACCGAAGAAATCGTCCCAGGTCCAGATGAAGGAGAAGATGGCGGCTGTGGCCAGAACCGGCAGCGACAGCGGCAACATGATCTTCCAGTAGATGCGCCAGGCGCTGCAGCCATCCATCATCGCGGCTTCATCGAGTTCGCGCGGGATGCCGCGGAAGAACTGCACCATCAGAAAGATGAAGAAGGCGTCGCTTGCCAGGAATTTTGGCACGACCAGCGGCAGGATGGTGTTGACCCAGCCGAGATCGAGGAAGAGCACATATTGCGGGATCAGCGTCACGTGATAGGGGATCATCAGCGTGCCGAGCATGATCGCGAACCAGAAATTCCGGCCGGCAAAACGCAGCCGCGCGAAGGCGAATGCCGTCAGCGAACAGGCAATGACGTTGCCAGCGACAACTAGCAGCGAGATGACGAGCGAATTCCAGAAGAAGCGGCCGAAGCTGATGTCGAGGCCGGTCCAGCCGCGCACATAAGACGAAAAATCGACCGAGGACGGAATGAGCGAGGTCGACGAGAAGATCTCGTTTTCCGGTCTGACCGATGCCGACACCATCCACAGCAGCGGATAGAGCATCAAAAGCGAGGCGGCGATCAGCAGCGCGTGGATGACGAGCGTTGCCGGCAGGCTGCGTTTGGTAATGTCCGATGGCGGCCTGGCCGCGGTGACGGAAGCGGTCATCTCAGTCATCGTAGTGTACCCAATAGCGCGAGGTCAGGAAGGAGAAGGCCGTAAAGATCGCGATGATCACCACGAGGATCCAGGCGAGCGCCGAGGCATAGCCCATGCGGAAATTGCCGAAAGCTTCCTGATAGAGATAGAGCGTATAGAACAGCGTCGAATTGATCGGGCCACCCGTGCCGCCGGATATGATGAAGGCCGGCGTGAAGGCCTTGAAGGCGTCGATCGTCTGGACGACGGCATTGAAAAAGATCACGGGCGTCAGCAGCGGCAGGGTGATCTTGTAGAACTGGCGGAATTTCGATGCACCGTCGAGGCTTGCAGCCTCATACATATCCTGCGGGATCTGGCGCAGGCCGGCCAGGAAAATGATCATAGGCGAGCCGAACTGCCAGACGGAGAGTGCGACCAGCGTGTAGATCGAATAGCTCGGATGCGAAATCCAGCTCGGGCCGACGATACCGAAATGCGAAAGTGCGGCGTTGACGAGACCGTCGCTGGCGAAAAGCTGGCGCCACAGTACGGCGATCGCCACGCTGCCGCCAAGAAGGGACGGAAGGTAGAAGATCGCGCGGTAGATCGGCAGGCCGCGCAAGCCCCGGTTCAGGGCAAGCGCAACAAGAAGCGCAAAGGTCAGCTTGAAGGGCACCGACAAGACGACATAGGTCAATGTGACGGACATGGCCGATGCAAATTTCGGATCGGCCGTCGCGATGCGCACGTAATTTGCGGCTCCCACCCAACCCGGCGCCCTCAACATGTCGAAGTCGGTGAAGGAGAGGTAGAGCGAAATCAGGGCCGGGCCGAGTGTCAGGCCGAAAAAGCCTATCAGCCAAGGAAGCAGAAAGAGATAGCCGGGAGCATTGGCATTCCACAGCCGCCGGAGGCGTCCGTCAGCCCGTACTCCCTGATATCTTTCCACGGTTACCGTCCCTGCGGACGTGCGCATCGCATTGGTCATATAAGATCAACCCCGCGCGAGAATTCGCGTGATTTCATCCACGAGCTGCTTACCGGCATCAGCCGGGGTAAGTTGGCCGAAAGCGACCTGCTCCGAGATAGTGCGGAGCACGACCTGACCTTCGCCGGCGCCGGTCGGCGGCGGGGGCGGAAGCGGGCCTGCGAGATCGCCGAGACCGCTGACATATTCGAGCGGGACCTTGCCGGTTTCATCGAGCGTGCCGGCAACGACGTCACGCATCGCCTTCGATTCCGGAATACCGCGCTCGACATCGAGGATCTTGGCAGCATCGGGGTTCTTGACGAAGAAGTTGACGTAGTCGACAGCCTGATCGATCGCCTTGGACTGGGCGGAAACCGAGAAGAACATCGAAGGCTTACGGTAGTGTCCGCCCTTCGAATCCGGCTTGATCCTCATATAGTTGCTGAGCATCAGCTTGTCCTTGACCATCGCCTGATAGCCAACGAACTGGTTGGAGTGGGCGTAGTCGCAGGCAGCCTTGCCGACGGTCAGCGGACTGGTGTCGATCGTATCCTTGTAGAGCGCCTGAATGTCGGGCGTTACGCAGGCGCCGGCCTCACGGAACTTGGCCCACATGTCGAACCATTCGGACGCATCCTCGGCACCGAAGGCAATCTTCGAATCCGCCGTGTAGAGCGCCTTGCCGCGCTGGCGCAGGTAGTTTTCGAAGAGCGGCTCGCCGCCACTGCCATCGGCAAAACCGAAATAGCCCTTGCGCTTGCCGGCCTTGGTGATTTCAGCACCGATCTTGCCGAATTCTTCCCAAGTCGTCTTGTTGGTCGGCACGTCGATGCCGGCCTCCTTGAAGGCAACCGTGTTGATGACGGTCGCTGCCGAGTTCGCGCCGAGGCTGACACCATAGAAATGGCCGTCGACCTTGCCGCCTTCGATCTGCGCCGGATCGAAATCATCGAGCTGCAGCTTCGAGGGCATATAGGATTCCAGCGGAGCAAGAGCGCCGCGCCGGGCATATTCGACGATGTAGCGATAATCCATCTGGATGACGTCAGGGGCGTTGCGGCCGGCCACCTGCGTGGCGAGGCGCGGCCAGTAATCGGCCCATCCTAGGAATTCGCCGGTGATGGCAACACCGCTGTTTTTCGCCTTGAAAAGGTCTGAGACCTTGTTGGTGCGGTCAGCGCGCGGCTGAGAGCCCCACCAGATGAGACGCAAGCGGTTTTCCTGGGCAAAAGCGCTGTTTCCGAGCGCCGAAAGCGAAAGGAGCGTTGCTCCGCCCGCCATGAAATTACGTCTGCTTACACGAAAAGACATATTGGTTTCCTCCTCCCAACAGGAAGCGCCTCCACACGCTTCCGAATTAGCCATCTTGCAACAAATAACTAATTGGTTACAAGTTATGTTCAAAGTCTTCGGGCTGTCAAGCGGTGTTGGTGACCCGATTGCGCCGACCAATTCGGGTTTTTACATTCTCCCGCTTAAGCCTTATGAGCGCAACATGGGGAAGATAGGGGAAATCGTATGAACGACACAGGGGAGAGCGCAAAAAAGAAGATCAAGCGTCCGTCCACTGAACGAACCGCCCAACGCGATCCGGAGCGCACGCGTGCGGCCATTCTTGAAGCCGCCACACGGGAATTTGCCGAAAACGGCATGGGCGGCGCGCGAGTCGATTCCATTGCCGAGCGCGCCGGCACCAACAAGCGTATGCTCTACCATTATTTCGGCGACAAGGAGCAGCTCTATCTTCGCGTCCTCGAAGAAGCCTATGTCAGCATCCGCACCGCCGAGCGCGCCCTGAACATCGGCACGCGCAGCCCTGAGGAAGGCATTGGGGAACTTGCCCTCTTCACCTGGCGCTATTTCTTGCAACATCCGGAGTTCCTCAGCCTGCTCGGCACGGAAAACCTGCACCGCGCCCGCTGGCTGCGCCAGTCCGTACGGCTGAAGGAACTGCACTCGCACCTGATCGGCGAGCTTTCGCAGGTGCTGGAAGAGGGCAAAAAGGCTGGCGTCTTCATCGAAACCGCCGATCCGCTGCATGTCTATCTGACAATCGCCTCACTTGGCTATTTCTACCTATCCAACCAGTACACACTTTCGACGATCTTCGGCCGCGATCTCATCACGCCAGCTAGTCTCGAGACCTGGGAACGCCACATCGTTCACGTCACGCTCGCTTCGATAAAGCGCTGATTTTCAAAAAACCGAATTGGCTATTGACAGCAATATTCCTCTTCTGCCATCAAGTAACTGTTTAGTTACCAGCTCGGGAGGGCCGGGCCTGACTGCCCGCTCCCGACGCATAAAAGCTTCCAGGGAGGAAAAAGTGGCACGTTTGGGGATCATTTTGCACGGCGTTACCGGCCGTATGGGTTACAACCAGCACCTCGTTCGCTCGATCCTCGCCTTTCGCGATCAGGGCGGCATCACGCTGAGATCAGGCGAGAAACTGGAAATCGATCCGATCATCGTCGGCCGCAACGGCGCGAAGATGGAGGAGCTTGCCCGCAAGCATAACATCAAGCGCTGGTCGACCGATCTCGATGCTGCGCTCGCCAATCCCGATGACGCCATCTTTTTCGATGCCGGAACCACGCTGATGCGCGCAGAGCTGCTGTCCAAGGCGCTCGATGCCGGCAAGCACGTCTATTGCGAAAAACCTATCTCCGACGACCTGCAGGTTGCGATCGACCTGGCCCGCAAGGCGCGTACCTCCGGCCTCAAGCACGGCGTGGTGCAGGACAAGCTCTTCCTCCCCGGCCTGCGCAAGCTGGCGCTGCTGCGCGATTCCGGCTTCTTCGGCAAGATCCTCTCGGTGCGCGGCGAATTCGGCTACTGGGTCTTCGAAGGCGACTGGGGCGTGCCCGCCCAGCGCCCGTCCTGGAACTACCGCAAGGCCGATGGCGGCGGCATCATCCTCGATATGCTGTGCCACTGGCGCTATGTGCTCGATAATCTCTTCGGTGAGGTGAAGGCCGTTTCCTGCCTGGGTGCAACCCATATTCCCACCCGTATCGATGAACAGGGCAAGCCCTACAACTGCGACACCGATGATGCAGCCTATGCGACCTTCGAGCTGGAAGGCGGCGCGATCGCGCAGGTCAATTCATCCTGGGCCGTGCGTGTTCGTCGCGACGACCTCGTAACCTTCCAGGTGGACGGCACGCATGGCTCGGCCGTTGCCGGGCTGACGAAATGCTGGAGCCAGCATCGCGTCAATACGCCGAAGCCGGTCTGGAACCCCGACCAGCCGCAGACGATCGACTTCTACAAGACCTGGGACGAAGTGCCGGATACGCAGGTCTTCGACAATGGCTTCAAGGCGCAGTGGGAAATGTTCATCCGTCACGTGGTCGAAGACGCTCCCTGGCCCTATGGCCTGGAAGCCGGTGCCAAGGGCGTGCAGCTTGCAGAACTCGGCCTGAAATCCTGGGCCGAGCGCCGCTGGCTCGATGTCCCCGCCCTGGAGTTCTGAGCCGTGACAACGATCAATCTTCCTCTCGACGGCAAGATCGCTCCTTATACGCTGACCGGCACGCCGATCGAACTCAAGAAGCGGGACGCCAAGAGCTTCCCGCGCATCGCCTTTGCCGCCGCCCATGTCGTCGCCGATCCGCTGGCCGACAACGATCCCTGGTTGACGCCAGCGATCGACTGGGAACGCACCCTCGCCTTCCGCCATCGCCTCTGGGATCTCGGTCTCGGCGTTGCCGAAGCTATGGATACGGCGCAGCGCGGCATGGGGCTTGGCTGGCCGGAGGCCCGCGAGCTTATCCGCCGCGCACTTGGTGAAGCCGCCTCCCGCAAGGACGCGCTAATTGCCTGCGGCGCCGGTACCGACCATCTGACGCCCGGCCCCGACGTGACGATCGACACGATCATCCGGGCTTACGAGGAACAGATCGAGACGGTGGAAGCCGCCGGTGGTCGCATCATCCTCATGGCAAGCCGTGCCCTAGCCGCGGCAGCCAAGGGGCCGGACGATTATATCAAGGTCTATGACCGCATTCTTCGCCAGGTGAAGGAACCCGTCGTCATCCATTGGCTCGGCGAAATGTTCGACCCGGCGCTGGCCGGCTATTGGGGCAATGGCGACCACCTGAAGGCGATGGAAACCTGCCTGCAGGCGATTGAAGCCAATGCCACCAAAGTCGATGGCATCAAAATATCGCTTCTTTCCAAGGAGAAGGAAGTGACGATGCGCCGGCAGCTGCCGAACGGCGTGCGCATGTATACTGGCGATGACTTCAACTACGCCGAACTGATCGCCGGCGATGAGCATGGCCATTCGGACGCGCTGCTCGGCATTTTCGACGCCATCGCACCTGCGGCTTCGGCCGCACTCGACGCGCTTGGCCGCAAGAGTAACCACGAATTCTTCGACCTGCTCGAGCCGACCGTTCCGCTGTCGCGCCACATCTTCAAGGCGCCGACCCGCTTCTACAAGACCGGCGTCGTCTTTCTCGCCTATCTCAACGGACTGCAGGACCATTTCACGATGATCGGCGGCCAGCAGAGCACACGTTCGCTCACGCATCTGGCGGAGCTTTTCCGCCTTGCCGACAAGGCCCGGGTCCTGGCCGATCCGGACCTTGCAACTGATCGCATGAAACAGGTGCTTGCCGTTCACGGCGTTCATTGAGCGCCGGCGCGGCAATGGGAGGGGAATGACATGCAGATCGAAGGACTTTCGATCAACCTTGCGACGATCCGCGAGCAATGCGGCTTCGCCGAAGCCGTCGATATCTGCCTGAAACACGGCATCACCTCGATCGCGCCCTGGCGCGATCAGGTTGCCAAAGCCGGGCTCGACGAGGCTGTGCGGATTGTCAAATCGAACGGGATCAAATTGACGGGGCTCTGCCGCGGCGGCTTCTTTCCGGCGGCAAACGAGGCCGACTGGCAGAAGAACCTGGACGACAATAAACGCGCCATCGACGAGGCGGCAGCGTTTTCTGCCGATTGCCTTGTGCTCGTCGTCGGTGGCCTGCCAGGCAGTTCGAAGGATATCGTCGCGGCGCGCCAGATGGTGTTCGACGGCATTGCCGCCGTGTTGCCGCATGCTCAGGCTGCGGGCGTGAAACTCGCAATCGAGCCGCTGCATCCGATGTACGCTGCCGACCGCGCCTGCGTGAACACGCTTGGCCAGGCACTCGATATGTGCGAGCAACTCGGCCAGGATGTCGGCGTCGCCGTCGATGTCTATCACGTCTGGTGGGATCCCGATCTTGCCAACCAGATTGCCCGTGCCGGACGGATGAAGCGCATCTTTGCGCACCATATCTGTGATTGGCTGGTGCCGACCAAGGACATGCTGCTCGACCGCGGCATGATGGGCGATGGCGTTATCGATCTCAAAGGCATAAGACGGATGGTGGAGGCCGCCGGCTTCTTCGGCGCGCAGGAGGTCGAAATCTTCTCCGCTGAAAACTGGTGGAAGCGCCCTGCCGACGAGGTGATCGCCACCTGCGTCGAGCGCTTCAGGAGCTGCTGCCAGATCTAGTTTTAAAATCCAATCCGTTTCATCACGTATGAAGGAGGAATCATTCGATGGAGAAACGCCGTTTTGCCCTGATCGGCACCGGTAACCGCGGCACCACGATGTGGGGCAAGGATCTGCTTTCCGGCTGGCGCGAGCATGTCGACCTGACTGCGATTGTCGAGAAGAATTCGCTGCGCGGCGAGCGCGCCCGCACCATGATCGGCAGCAACGCGCCGCTTTATGAAAACATCGATGCGATGCTGGCAGAGCAGAAGCCGGATCTGGCGATCGTCTGCACGCCGGATCATACACATGACGATATCATCGTGCGGGCGCTGGAATCCGGTATCGACGTCATCACCGAAAAGCCGATGACGACTTCGGTCGAAAAGATTCGCCGGATTCTGGATGCCGAAAAGCGCACCGGCCGCCGGGTCGACGTTTCCTTCAACTATCGCTATGCCCCGACGGCTGCAAAGATCAAGGAACTCCTGAATTCCGGCGAGATCGGCCGTGTTACCTCAGTCGATTTTCACTGGTACCTCAACACCAAGCACGGCGCCGACTATTTCCGCCGCTGGCATGCCTATACGGAAAATTCCGGCAGCCTCTTCGTTCACAAGGCGACGCACCATTTCGACCTTCTGAACTGGTACCTGGACAGTGACCCCGATGCCGTAACCTCCTTTGCCGACCTGCAGAATTATGGCCGCAAGGGACCTTTCCGCGGCCCGCGCTGCAAGCTCTGTCCGCACAGCCATGAATGCGATTACTATCTCGATCTCGAAAAGGATCCCTTCCTCGACACGCTTTACGAGGATCCCTCGAAGATCGACGGCTATTTCCGCGACGGCTGTGTCTTTCGCGAGGATATCGACATTCCCGATACGATGGTCGTTTCCATCCGCTACCGGAACAACGTTCACGTCTCCTATTCGTTGAACACATTCCAACCGATCGAAGGTCATCATCTGGCCTTTAACGGCACAAAGGGACGCATCGAGATTCGCCAGTATGAGGCGCAGCCCTGGGAGGAGCCGCGGGAAGACACGATCCTGCTGATCCGCAACTTCCCGCATGGAAAGGAAGCGGTCGAGCGCATCAAGGTACCGCATTCCTCCGGCGGCCATTACGGTGGCGACGACCGGATGCGCAACATGATCTTCAAGCCAGACATGCAGGACAGGCTGGCGCAGCGGGCCGGCACCCGTGCCGGAGCCATGTCCGTGCTTTGCGGCATCGCGGCACTGACGAGTTCGCGCGCAGGCCGGGTCGTCAATATTTCCGATCTGATGCCGGAGCTTGCCAACGACGGTTCGCCGAATTCGATGAAGGCGTTCTAAGGCCTCAGGCTGTATTTTCCAGACCTTCGAGGGTGAGCCCGTAAAGCATGGGCTCGCCTTTGATGAAGCGTTCGGCCTCGTCTGCCGCCATTTCGCCGAGGCGGCTGCGCTCAAGGCCGACTGCGCCGGCTATATGCGGTGTCAGGAAGACATTGGACAGATCGTAAAACGCCGATTCCGGTCCCGGTATCTCGGGATCGGTCACATCGATGACTGCGTCGATGCGGCCAGTCTTCAGAACGGCCAGCAGAGCATCCTCATCGATCAGTGCACCACGGGCCGTGTTGATCAGGGTTGCACCGTCCTTCATCAATGCCAGCTTCGACGCATCGATCATGTGCAGGGTGGAGGGCAGAGACGGCGCGTGAACGGAGACGATGTCCGACCGGCGCATCAGGTCGTCCAGCTCGACTTTTTCTGTACCCAGAGCGCGCGCCTGCTCCGCGTCGATGGTCGGATCGAATAACAGCACCTGATAATCGAAAGGCTTCAGGAGTTCGATGACGCGTCGGCCGATGCGCGAAGCGCCGATGATGCCAACCGCGCGGCGATAATTGCCGAGGGCTTCATGCTGCATCGGGTGGGTTCGGTGCCGATGACGGTCCGCAACGTAAAGGTCGCGAAAGCGGAAGACATGCTTGCCGGCAAAAATGATGGCGGCGAGCGTAAATTCGGCGACCGGGACGGCGTTGGCCTCGGCCGCATGGCTGACGGCAATGCCGGCGTCAAAAATGCAGGCATCGACGATACCCTTCACGGTTCCCGCTGCGTGGACCACGAGCTTCAACTTCGGCGCAAGCGCCAGAACCTCCCGACCGACATAGGGCGCGCCCCAGCCGGTGATCAGGATTTCCGCCTCGGAAAGCAGACGCCTCGCACGCTCGTCATCGAAGTGCTGGAGCGGTTCGGCATCGAGCAGTCGCCCGATGCCATCCAGCCGGCGAAGGACCGCCTCGGGCAGCACATGCTCCGTGCGCGATGGCTGCATGGCGAGGACGATGGCAGCACGGTTCATGGCATATGCCCTGGCGCTTCTATGGCGCTGACGGTCACGCCCTTCTCGCCGACCAGCTTCTGCAGCGCGTCGATATCGGGTGCTTTCGGAGGCGTGGTCCATGCCCCCGATACGGCAGCCGGATCGTTCAACGCCAGTACAGCCGTAACCAGGACCGTTTCGCCAGCCGGAATCTCGCCCCGGAGTTGGGGAACGAGTGTCTTGGACACGATCATGTTGGTATTCGGCAGCGCCTTCTGGGTAAGGCCGTTTCGCCTGATCGACGAACCGAGGTCGACGATACCGGTCAAATCTGCCTCGCCTATTGCATGAGCCGATCCCTGCTCTGCGAACAGCGTATCGGCATCGAGATCGCGTTTGGCAATCGCGAAACCGCCTTCCGCGGTCTGTAACGGGCGTGGTGTCGTGATGCGGTGAACGCGAATATGCCAGGGAGCTGCCGGCAGGAGCCAGGTTTCGACCTTGACGTCGCTGAAGGCCGACCATCTGGAGTAAAGGATGTTGCCGGCGATCTTTGCCTCTTCATTCGTCTCCCGAACGCGGTAATGCAGGCCGTCATCGCTGAAGGCGAGCGCGGAATCGAAGGCGCCAAGCGCAAAAGCGCGCTCGTCGGCCTCGACGCTGAAGCCGTAGCGGGCGGAATAGGCGAATTTTGCGTATTTCTCCGTGCCGAAGCGCATCTGCAGATTTTCCTGACCAGACGAGAGCGCCACGACATCATTTCCGGCACGCATGATAACCATGCCCGGATGACGCTGCGGAACGACTTCCGGGGCTTGCTCGGGTGCCCTTTCCTCCGCGGTCCAGAAAGGATGATCCTCGGCAATGGCGAGCGGCAGGAAGGCCTTGAAGGCCCAATAGGGTGAGCCGGCTGAATTATAGCTTTCAGACATCAAGAGGTTCGGGTAGCCGAAGCCGATGGAAAGAACGCCGTCGTGACTGGCGATCGGCTTATCCCGCCACCAGCGCAGATGCTCGAGGCAGAGATGCTTGACCTCGCCCCAGGGCAATGCCTCCAGACCGGCGAAGGCGAGCGCCGACCAGAAACCGGCACAGGCGAAACGATAGGTGAGACTGCGGCCGAAGGGGATTGTCGCGCCATCGGGCGCAAACCAGTGACGGAAATCCCTGGCGAAGAGCACGGCGCGCTCGCGATAACGCTTGGCATAGTCGTCATCGACCAGCTTCGAATAGATCAGGCCATAAAAATGCATGGCGAAGGGAATGTAGTGGTCGATGCGACGGATATTGCCGTCCCGGTACCAGCCATCGCCAATGTAGAAACCTTCGAGCTCTTCGAGATATTGGCTGGTCAGGCTGCGGTCGAAATCGGCGCCGAGGCGTTCGAGGGCGATATCGACGAAGATGCGAAAGAACTTCCAGTTATTGTCAGCATAGTCGAACTGCCGGACATGCTTGAAATAGGCGATGATGTTATCGCGGGCACGTTTGTCGAGCGGCTCCCAGATCTTTTCCGGCACCAGCGCCAAGGCAAAGCCGAGGGCTGCCAATTCCACCATGCGCTGGTCGCGGGCGTTGACCGTACCCCAATATTCGGGATGCGCCGGATCGCAGCCATTCGCAAGACCTTCTGCAAATCGGTGCCAGTGATCGAAAGCGTTGTTGCCGGCGCCGAGCGGTGCAAGGCCCCAGAGTGGACGAGCGAAACCCTCAAGATCGGCGGCGGCCCGGTCGAAATGGGCGCCGGCGCCATCGAGGCGAACACGGGCATTGCCGTCGGAGAAGAAAGGAAGCAGCGGATTGAAGAGGTCGTTGACGGCGCGGATCATGTCGTCGCGGGTCTTCAGCGGATTGCCTGCAAGCGGATTGGCGCTGGCGGGATCATAGGTCATCGGCATCACTCACAGCTTGTCGGTATCGGGAACAGTGCCTCCGGCAACGGGAACGACAGCCTGGCAGATGTGGCGGGCTGGGGCGGTCCTGTCGCGGTAGCGGGAGATCATCAGAGAAACGGCCTCGCGGCCAAGGGCCGCGCGGTCGACGCGCATGGTGGAAAGCCTGGGATTGGTCATGACGGCACAGGGCAGATCGTCGAAGCCGACGATCGCGAAATCCTCGGGAACGCGAAGGCCTGCTTCGGTAACGGCTTCGAGCACGCCGACGGCAATGAAATCATTCATGCAGAAGGCGGCCGTATAGCCGGAATCTTCCGCGAGCATTTCGACCGTGCGCTCATGCGCCTCGCGGCTGGCACTACCCTCGAAAGTGAGCGGAACGAGCCGGCCCTCGGCATCAGGAACTGCGGCAATCGCCGCCTCGAAGCCGCGCACACGTTCACGGATCGTATGACGGTGCGAACCGGTGAGATGCAGGATACGGCGATGGCCGGCTTTCGTGAGCCGGCTCGTCGCCTCATAGGCGCCGAAGAAATTTGAGGGAGAGACGCCGTCAAGGCGCAGGCGGGGATCGGTGCCATTGACGAGAACGGTCGGTGTTCCCGTCTCTTCCAGCCAGGTCCGTAGCGTATCGCCTGGATCGATGCCGACGAGGAAAAGTCCTTCGGCTTGCGCCGTCTGCAGATATTCGCCGACCACATCAGGTGTCGTTCGATCCTCGCGCACCAGCCGTACTTCAAACGGCATGCCGGCATCCGCGGCACCGGCACGAAGGCCCTCGACGATCGATTCGTAGAAGACGCTGAGGCCGCCGGTGACTCCGTCGCTGGCAATCAGCGCAAGCCCGCCCGGAACGCTTTCCGAAACAGTCTTCACCGGATAGCCGTGCTCGGCGGCAACTTTCATAATGTGCCGTCGTACGGTTTCGCTGATACCAGGCTCGTTGGCGAGCACCCGCGAGACCGTGGAAACGGAAACGCCGGCCAGACTGGCAATATCGGCCTGGCGCGGCTTTCTGATCCTGGTCTCGTTCATTTTGACCTCATTCATACAGCAAAGATTATGCAAATTATGCAAATTTGCAAGAGAACTATAATTTCTTGCAAAGAGAAATTTTTTGCGTACTCTACCTGCCGAACGCTCGAAAAGACCATTGGAGGATGGCATCGGGCATCAGACAAAGGAGGAAATCATGCAGGTCAATCGCCGTTCATTCTTGATGGGAACCGCAGGTGCCGCGGCCGGTCTCGCCTTCGGCGCAGGCAGCTCGATTCCCGCACTCGCTGAGGACGCCTCGCTTCGTGCAATGTGGTGGGGCTCCAACGACCGTGCGAAGCGCACACTCGATGTCGCCAAGCTCTACCAGTCGAAGACGCCGGGCGTTACCATCGTCGGTGAATCACTTGCCGGCGACGGCTATTGGACGAAGCTCGCAACGCAGATGGCCGGTCGCGCAATCGCTGACGTCTTCCAGCTCGAGCCGGGAACCATCTCGGATTATTCCAAGCGCGGCGCCTGCCTGCCGCTCGACGAATTCGTGCCTTCGACGCTGAAGGTCGATGATTTTGGCGCCGACATGCTGAAACTGACGACGGTTGACGGCAAGCTTTACGGCGTCGGCCTCGGCCTCAACTCCTTCGCGATGTTCTATGACAGCGTGGAATTCGAAAAGGCCGGCATTCCGCTTCCGACACCTGATCTCACCTGGGATGAGTATGCCAAGCTCGCCGTAGAGCTCGGGAAATCCTCGGGCAAAAGCGGCCCCTACGGGGCACGTTATACCTATGTCTTCGACGCCTGGCTGCGGCAGCGCGGCAAGAGCCTCTATGCCAAGGAAAGCCCGACCCTCGGCTTCACAGTGGATGATGCCAAGGAATGGTTCGATTACTGGGAGAAGCTGCGCAAGGCCGGCGGCACCGTTGCTGCGGATGTGCAGACGCTCGACCAGAACAATATCGACACGAACTGCCTCACCCTTGGCAAATCGGCCATCAGCATGGCCTATTCCAACCAGATGGTCGGATACCAGCTGGTCATCAAGAGCAAGCTCGGCATTGCCATGCTGCCGCGCGAGAAGAAAGGCGGCCCGTCAGGCCATTATTACCGCCCGGGACTGATCTGGAGCGTGGGCGCTACCACCAAGCAGGGCGAGGCGGCCGCAAAATTCATCAGCTTCTTCGTCAATGATGTCGAAGCCGGCAAAATCCTCGGCGTGGAGCGCGGTGTGCCGATGTCGCCGGCAGTGCGGGAAGCCATCCTGCCGCAGCTCAACCCGACGGAACAGGAGACGGTCAAATATATCAACTTGCTCAAGGACCAGGTCGGCGAGTATCCGCGGCCGGCGCCGATGGGTTCCACCGAATTTGATCAGCGCGTTCTTCGCCCGACCTGCGATGAGCTCGCCTTCGAGCGCGTCTCGGTGGCAGATGCCGCCCAGCAGCTTGTCGAAACCGGTAAGGCGACAATCAAGGGGTAATCATATCCCGGAGGAACGAATTCAGGCCCGCCATCGGCGGGCCTTTCTTTTCCAGCAACCCCAGCTTAGTTGCTTGCGTCTTCAATGACCCGCCAGTCGGGCCGGCCGAGATCGAACGGCCAGGCATGGACATCGCGGTCATTGAAGTAGACGACTTCCTGCAACTCGGGAAAGTCGCTCTGCTTGAGCGTCGCCGTCTCCATCCACGGCTTTATGTATCCGTCACTGCCCTCATAGCCCAATTCGGCCACCCAGATCGGCTTGTGATACCGGGCGACGAGGTCGTAACCCGGCCTCAGTGCCTCGGTGAAGGTCCGGGGGCCGTTGTGAGCGATACGGTCGTACGGTTCGAGACCAAAGACTGACAGGCCGACGAAGTCGACATAAGTGTCGCCGGGATAATAGGCATTGAGGCCAGGCAGACCCTTCGGCGACCACATGAGCTTCGTACCAGGCGCCTCCCGCCGCACGATATCCATCATGCGCCTGTAGGCGGCTATATAATCGGAAGGATTCCAGCCAGACCACGAAAAGCGGCCGGAATTGTCCTCCATTTCCTGCCCCCAGCGGACGATGACCGGGCTTTTCAGCTGAGCGATCATCCTGGCGATCGCCCGCATGTTCACATCGTAGTCGCCGTGAAACAGCTTCCAGCGAAGTTCGTCTGACGTCGGCCGCCAGTCCACGTCCCATGACCAGGGCTCGATCGTGATCAACAGGTTGCGACCCCTCGCCAGCGCATAGGCATCCGCCACACGCAGAGTTTCAAGATCGACATCTTCCCATGGAAGGAAAAGGTGTTCCGTTGTCACGCTCTGTTGCGCGCCGAAATCGCCATGCGGATCATAGGCGCCGAACTTGATGCCATCGGCATGAATGGCGGGCCGCTTGTCTCTGATCGTCTTGTCTGTGATGGTCTGGGCACCCGCATTCATGACGGTGACGGCGCCCTGCGCCACGCTTTGGTGCGACACGTCGGCAACGCCGAGCAGAAGCATGGCGATCGTTACCGTCGAGATTTTCTTCGCCAGGGTTTTCATGGTCTTGTCCTCCCTTCGGCTATTTGTCGGTCGCCAGAACCTGCTTCAGCTCCTGCGCTTTCAGGCTCACCGTGTCTGCCGGAACCAGCTTCCGGAACTCATCATCGGCTTTCGTGGCAGCGTGCCGGAACACGTACCAGTCCCCGCTCGGTTGACGCCGCTGGTAGATCGTGTTGCCGATCTTGCGGTGGCCGAAGCAGGTACTGGCACGTGCCGCCCCCTCATTATTGGTCCAGGTCGCGCGCATGCACATCTGACCGAGATCATCGACGACCCAGCGGCCCTCGGCGAAAGACTGCTTGCCGCCATTGTCGACCCAGGCGACGAAACGCCTGCCCTCGCCGATGAAGCGGCCGCCGCCCGTATTCCAGGTCCAGGTCTTGTCGGCGTAGATCATGTAGAGTTCGGCGGCGGTGAGTGGCGTCGGTGCCGGTGCCCTATTCTTTTCTGCTGCGAATGCGCCGATCGGGAGGATAAGGCCGAGGCACAGAGCCAGCGCTCCTCCCGTCAATCGTTTTGCCATGCTCATTTTATCCTCCTCACGCATTTCTGCTCTCCCCAACGTCCTTTCGTGCACGGCCGGCTTCGGCAAAACCGTGCCATTTGAGACTGAATTTCACGATCCTGGTCTTGCCGCCGCCGAGCCCCGCACCCGCCACGGTAAATTGCGACCGGGTAAAGGTGACGAAGGGCTGGCCGTGCGAAAGCGCTTCCATGGCGGTCAGCCCGTGATTGCCGAGCTGCGCGCCGCCGACCAGGCAGGCGACGAGACAGCCGGCGGCGGAAAACCGCAGACCATACGCTTGCGGCAAAAGGGATTGACCGTTCTCGAGGGCGTGACGGGCGACAACCAGGATTACGAGCGATACATAGATCAACAGGTTGATCGCCGCGAAGATCTGGAAGCCACGCGCACCGTCGCCATCGTCGGCAAATGCCATGGCAGCAGCACAAATGCCTGCCAGCGCGATGTAAGGTGCGATAATCCGCGCCGGCAGTTTGCGCAGCCCCTGATCACCCTTCGGGGTGATGCGGAAATCCACAAAGGAGCCGGTTATATGATCGCGCACGGCCGCGAGGCTGCCGGCAAGCGACCAGGGCCAGCGCAACAGGATGAAGACCACCCCTTCCCACCCGAAAAGCCTCGCATCGTATGGCCGGAATGTGCCTGATGCACGCCAGAAGATGGCGAACACCGTCAACACGAGCGAAAGCGGCAGAGAATGCAACAGGAATGCCGGATAGCTGACATTGGCGAAGACATGGCCCGTGAGCAGGGCTGCGACGGGCAGCAGGAACATCGACGCCATGAACGCCGAAAACAGCGGATACCAGATCTGCGAAAACAGGAACTGGAACTTCAGCTTGAGCGGCAGGCGGGCGACATGTCGGCGAGAATGCCGAAGCAGGATGGTAACCAGGCTGCGCGACCACTGGAATTCCTGAACAACCAGATCGGAAAAGGTCGCCGGCCCGTCGCCGTGTGCTATGGCATTGACCGCATGGATCCCGCGCCAGCCGCCGGCATTCATCATCAGCGTGGTCGAATGGTCTTCCGCGAGCTCGGGACCGAGGCCGCCGATCTCCCTCAGGGCCGCCGTGCGGACGGCATAGTGCGAACCGATGCAGAGCGGCGCCCAGCCATTATTATAGCCCGCCTGCAACGAACCATGCAGGCTGGCTTCCGCATAGAGCCTGCCCCGGGCGGCCCAGCTTTCGGCCGCATTGGCATCGCAGATGCTTGGTGCCGAGACGTAGCCGACTTCGGGATCGGAGAAGGGTCGCAGGACCTCGCGAAGATAGGTCGGTGTGGGCACGTGATCGGCATCGAACTGGGCGACGAAATCATAGCGCTCATAGCCGAAGTGATCATAGAAATAGGCGAGATTGCCTTCCTTGCAGCGCGTGCGGCGCGGCCAGACGGGACGGTGATATTCGCTGACGCCCTTGCGCGTGGAGATCATGATACCGTGCTGCCCGCACCATCTCTTCGCCTCTTCGGACGGATCTTCGTCGGCAAGCCAGATATCGAACTCGACACCCTTCTGATCGAGCATTGCAAGAAGCGTCCTGCGCACGACGGCAAAAGGTTCTGATGGCGCCTTGGTGACCACCATGGCAACGCGACCCTCCGGCAGGGCCGCAGCCGATCTGACCTGCCTTGCATCCAGGAAGATGAGGATGAAATAGGCCGGGATCAGGGTGACCCAGGCGAGAATGAGCGTGACGAGCAGGTATGCCGGCCATGAGACGACGTGAATTGGCGTGGCCCACCAAAGCCAGAAGTAGCCAAGGGCTGCCAGCCAGCAGACGATGCCAAGACCATAGGCGGCTCGATTCCATCCGGTAAAGACGGGCTCGAACATCCCGGATCCGCTCGCCGACGACAGACGTGCGCGGTCGATTTCGGCTGTGGTGCTCATGCGATCACCTCCAGTCCGAAAGTCGGGCCAGCCGTGCGGATGATCGTATCGATATCCGAAAGTGTCGGCATGAAGTCGAGCTCCAGCCGAGCCCTCTTCGTATCGGCGAAAAGCACCGGCGGATCGCCAGCGCGGCGCGGCTGACAACGGATCGGCACCCTGTGGCCGGTCTTTCGTTTGACGGCATTCAGGATCTCGCCGACGGACGTGCCGCGGCCGGAGCCCAGATTGAGGCTCAGGGAATTGCCGCCAACCAGAAGGTGACGAACGGCCGCAAGATGCGCCTGGGCAAGATCGCTGACATGGATGTAATCCCTGACGCAGGTGCCATCATTCGTCGAATAGTCGATGCCGAAAATATCGAGGCTCTCGATCCGGCCGCTTGCGGCGAGAAGGGCGCGCGGGATCAGATGGGTTTCGGGATAGTGCCGCTCGGCAAGCTGGCCTTCCGGGTCGGCGCCGGCTGCATTGAAGTAGCGGAGGGCGGCGAAGCGGGTGCCATAGGCGGCCGCATAATCCTCCAGTGCCATTTCGAAGATCAGCTTGGTCCTGCCATAAGGATTGACAGGCTGTTGCGGCGTTTTCTCGCAGATCGGCAGCATTTCCGGAATGCCGTAGGTCGCGCAGCTGCTGGAAAAGACGATCTTGTCGATCCCGCAATCGAGACAGGCATCCAGCAACGACAGGCTGCCGATGACATTGTTGCGATAATAGATGCTCGGCCTTTCGACGGATTCACCGACATAGGCATTGGCGCCGCAATGGATGACACAATCCGGCGAGTACTCGGCCATGACGTGCCGCAACCTTGCGCCATCGACGATATCCGCCTGGATCAGCGGCCCCCACCGGACGCTGTCGATATGTCCGGTGGAAAGATTGTCATAGGTGACCGGAACCATGCCGGCACGCGCAAGCGCCTTGCAGATGTGGCTGCCGATGAAGCCGGCGCCACCCGTAACCAGGATGTAGCGGGGCATTTCATACGGCCTCCACCACTTCCTTGCGGGCAAGCAGCGCGTCGAAATAGGATATCGTACGCTTCAGACCGGTCTTCAGCTCGGTCGTCGGCCACCAGTTCAGCTCCTCCCTGGCTCTGGAAATATCCGGACGGCGCTGTTGCGGATCGTCTGCGACGGCAGGCAGGTAAATGATGCGCGAGCGCGAATTGGTCAGATCAAGGACGATTTCTGCCAGATCCCGCACCGTGATCTCCGTCGGATTACCGAGATTGATCGGACCGGTGCAATGTGCGCCGGTTTCGGCGAAACGCAGGAAGCCGCCGACGAGATCGTCGACATAGCAGAAGGAACGGGTCTGCCGGCCGTCACCGTAGATCGTTATATCGGTGTTGGAGAGTGCCTGGACGATGAAGTTGGATACGACGCGTCCATCATCAAGGCGCATGCGCGGACCGTAGGTATTGAAGATCCGGCCAACCTTGGTATCGACGCCATACTTGCGGTGATAATCGAAGAACAGGGTTTCGGCTGAGCGCTTGCCCTCGTCGTAGCAGCCGCGCGGACCAATCGGATTGACGTTGCCGAAGTAGGTTTCGTGCTGCGGATTCTGGTGCGGATCTCCGTAGACCTCCGAAGTCGAGGACTGCACGACCGTGGCGCCGCTGCGACGCGCTGCATCGAGCGTATTGACGGCTCCAAGCACGTTGGTGAGCAGGGTGCCGACGGGATCGCGCTGATAATCTGGAGGTGAAGCCGGCGAGGCAAAGTTGAAGATGAGGGATGCCTCGACACCAAAGGGCTGGCGCACATCATGTTCCAGAAGCCGAAAACGGTCGTTCTGCAGCAGATGTTCGATATTGACGCGGCGGCCGGTGTAGAAATTGTCGAGACAGATGACCTGATGGCCCCGCTCGAGAAGGCGCTCGCAAAGATGCGAGCCCAGGAAACCGGCGCCTCCGTTAACCAGGACGGTTTTTGACCCCGGTGGTGGCGATGCGAATCCTGAACGTCCTTCGGTGGGAATACTACGCATTACAAAACCCTTCCCATGTCACGTGGTCTTCTTAGACCCTTCTATACTTTGGTATCCCTCTTCTCCGTCACACTAAATTCAACGGGAAGTAGTACACTTGAAACAACCTCCTCTGCCATTCTTCGGATAATTGTATTCATGACTCAAATGATAGGAGGATATCAGGGAAGGTCAACTTCAAAACATGGGAGCAATTCTAAATAGCTACAGTATTAAACTCCGGAATTCGCTTGATTAATCCCCCTCAATGAGTATGGTGCCATGCTCTCCATCCGGCCACTCCAGCTTCACCCAATGAAGCCGATGTACCGAGATGGCTAGCTATTGGTGTGCGAGGGCGCGTCGCGACTGCCCTGATGATCGAGGTTTTATTCAATGACGGTTCATGATCGCATGCATGGCCGAGCGCCATGCAGTTTCAGCTCTCTGGCTTTGGCCGCGACAGTTGTTCTCTCGGCCATTGGACCGATCTCGTGCGCGGTCGTCGATACGGCAATCGTGGGAAGCACCAAGGCGAATGTTGTGGCGGCAAAGGTGCCGCATGCCGCGAAGGACTTCGCCTATGCTGCCGAAGCGAAGACCGCTTCGGCTGAGATAAACGCTACGGTCTATCCGGGTTCCGCACCTTACATCTGTTCGCCGAGCGGTTTCGGCCAGAAATCACGCTGTTTTGCCCGCTCGTCCCGGACGGATTGATGGCCTAGTGTGGCCATCTGCCGGAGAGATCGCCGTTGTCCGAGGTATCGTTGAAGAACCGCGAGGCCGCTTCCGTGCGATTTCTCACATTCATCTTCTTATAGATATTGCGGACGTGGACCTTCACCGTATTTTCGGACAGGTGAAGCTTGTCGGCGATGATCTTGTTCTGCGTCCCCTTGCAGATGAGGTCGAGAATCTGGACCTCGCGAGTGGTCAAAGCCGCCATGCTGCTGCGACGAAGCTTCAGCGCATTGGCGCGTGCTGCGTCGACAGACTTCGTCTGATACAACGAGGGCTCGAGCTGCGCCGTAGCACGGTTTGAAAGTCGGCCCAGAAGCGCGGATGGAAAATGTTCGCCGCCCTTCATCAGCAGATCGATTGCCGCCATGAAGACGTCCAGGCGCAGATTGAGCGGCAGGACGCCGTCGACGACGCGGGCCTCGACCAGCCGACTGATATAGGGCTCCATCATATCGATGGCTTCGACGACAAGACCGATGGATGCGTCCGGACGGTTTTCACGAACGATCTGCAGCGCATCGTGCAACTCGGCGCCGGCGACATGATAAAACAGAACAAGCCGCATATCGTGAATATCCTTTTCGGATATGGACTGCGCGCTCGATACGCTTACGACATCGAAATTCGGGAATTTCTTTGCCAGTGCTTCAACCATGCACTCGGAGAACAAGTCTGCCTTGGCGATTACCAGGACTGTTTCTCCATTCGGGCTCAGTCTTCTTGCCTGATCCGAATCTCCTACTTCCGACCCAACCATGAACATATACGCCTCCCCTAGCGCTACACTATACTAAAACTCGGAGCATCTACTCCCATTGGCGCGGTGGCGGGTATTACATGCCGACGAACATTGCCCCTAGGCATGCGGCCGCCTTATCTTTTAGGCATTTCTTAATTATGGTAATATGGATTTCAAAGGAAAGAAATGGCCCAAATGGGTTAGTTGTCACGAAGTTATATTTATTTTTTGCCACTTTATGGTTGCATTTCAGACAAGAAACATACTAGCGGGCGGTATTTCGACTAGATCACGGTATAAAGCAGCATGTATTAGTTCGAGACATACAAAAGCAAAGCGGTAATGGGCAGACGATATTTCAAAATAAGACGGAGAACCTTCCGAGCTTAACTTCACGATATCATAATCCGTCGACTCCCCCGGATTCCGAGGTAGAGGACGCGGTCCCCAAATCTTACAGAGCTTTCTTCGATGCCTGCGATCCGGCCCTGACTTAAGCGGATTATCGAGCTGGGCCTCCGATGTCTTAGCCCGAATTGGTATCTATCGGGGGCCTGCTTTTTCCATCAATCTGTGACTGTCGCTGAAAGTGGCGACGTGAAAATCGAGTATCAGCATGTGTTTTTGATACTTGGTCTTCTTTCGAGGGAACTCAAAAAGAAGTTCGAATGCCTTGCTCGCGCTCACATCGAGTCCGGGACTGGATTAGTGCGTCTTTGTACTGAGTAAGCACGATCCCAATACAGAATTTGGTCAACAAATCACGATGAGGCTGCAGATGAAAAGGTACCGTGTCCATCTGCCGACATTAACGTATTGGAGCAAGCGCGAGCAAAGATCCCATTTGAGATGAGAGGGACTTCGAAAGCTGCTCCAGTTTTTTTCTGGAGGAAACCGAAATGCCTTATGACCCCAAGCCCGGGCCGGGCTCTGATGACGACACCGTCAAGGTGGGCGCCTTGGCCGATGGCCTTTCCAGCGCTATAAATTCAACAGAAATCGATGATAATTCAACGGGTTACGTCGGCGGCATCGCCAATGGTGACAATCGCAACAACACCGACAACAGCACGGACGTTGACGTCAAGGCAAACGTCGATCTCGACGTGAAGACCGACAACGGCGACAACCGCGACAACGACTACGACTGGAGCTACAAGTCGGACGACGACACGAACATCAAGACGACCAATATCAACGATAACGACACGACGACGACCACAAAATCGGACTACGACTGGAGCTATGACGCCAAGTCGTACAGTGACGACGACGTCGACATCAAGACGATCACCGACAACGACACGACCACCAAGACGGACACGGATATCGACACCGACATCAAGACGATTACCGATACCAAGACGACCACCGACAGCCACAATACCAGCGACAGCTTCAACAAAACGGACACGGACTTCGCCGTGATTGACGATGTCAAGGACTTCGGGAACCTCGGCGTAGCCGGCCACGACCTCACCTTCGACATCGGGGATGACTTCTCCTTCACCCTCAATATCGACAATATCCTCAACGGCTCGCTTTCCGGCGAAGGCGCCGATTCCGTCTTCAGCACTGTCCAAGCCAACCATCTCGCGGACCAGGATAAGGCCTGGAACATCACGATGGAGAATGGCGGCGCTCAGAACCACCTGAGTGCGAATGCCGGCACAGCGAACGGTGCTGACGGCATGGATATGGACAGCAAGGGCTGGGACCTCAAGGCGGGTGACGACGTCGCAGGTACTTCCACGGCAGATGCTTCGGCAATTCTTGCCAATTCGGGCTTCCATCTGGAGCTCGTTCAGGGCGCGAACATGCTCAGCAACGCTGTGGACTCCAGCGTCATCGGCGGTAACTCGCATGTTTCCGATGTCGGCGAAGATTCCAGCGGACACTGACCTCCAAGACCAAGAAAAGACTGCACCGGCTTCCGCCGGTGCAGTTTGAATGCTTGCGTGCGAATTGACGAACAGCGCGGCTCCAGCAGAAGGGGATCGCATGGCCGGTCGTTTCTTCGAAAGGGAGGGCCAAGGCAATGCAAATCGAGAAATTCTCAGAAATTATCGCCCATTTCATCGGCATATTCGAAACGACGACCGAAGAAATGAGACTGCGTGCAGAGCTGACCGCGGGCACGGGTCCTGTTGAAAATGAGCCCACGCTCGACGACCTCGTCGCCAACACCCCCGCCTTCGCTTCCCAACTCATGCTCAAAGACTACGATCCCGACGTCGACTACAGAAGCGTCAGTTATGAGATCGTCTATGGCGGGGCCCGCCGCTTCGGCCGCCCCTTCGAGGAAAGCATCGAAAAGCTCTCCGAGATTGCGCACCGCGATGTGTCGTCGTTGCCTCGGTTCGGCAGTCCGCAGGATATCAATGTCGAGGACGACGAACAGCTGCAGGTTTTCAATGGCCCCGGATCGGTGATCGGATACGTTACGCAGGTCAACGTTCTCTTTGACGACGACTATCTCGATATGACGGATGGCTACCACGCCCCCCGGGACACCAGCTTCGTCACCGAACGGCTGGCAGAGTTCAACGACCAAACCGAAATATTCACTCCCTTTGCCAGTCTGCAACGGACCGACACTTTCGAAGGTGTCAAACATATCGCCAACGATATGGAATCCTACATTCAGGTGGTGAAGGATTCCGGCCAGACATCGCTCGGAACGAACGAACCGCCGGCAGACAATCCAAACGACCAGGCGCATGATTTCGTCCTGGCGGGATCCGAGATCACCGGAACCCACATGAACGGCAAGCTTGTTTCAGAAATACCGGCGCTGGACGATCTGCTGCCGGACCGTGGCCTTGCCAAACTGCCGGAAGATCCCGACGAAACCCAGACCTCGGTCGAGCAGCATGACCCGGCTTCAAGCAGCCTGGAGGTCACTGCCGGCGCAAACCTCGTCGCCAATATAGCCTCCGTCATCAATACCGCGGTAATCTCTTCCGTGACGGCCATCATGGGCGACTATCACCAGATCGATGCCATCACGCAGGTTTACGCCTACAGCAACGATGACGATATCGCCTCGATGTTCCACTCCTCGGCCGATGCTGCCGATGACGCCGGTGTCACGGCCTACAATATAGCCAGCTTTGAACGCAGCACGTATCAATCGCCCCAACCGGAGACGACCGTCGATGCACATGGCGACCCCATCTTTCCGATGGCCTGGCGGGTCAGCATCGTCAACGGCGACGTATCCTTCGTAAACTGGATCGAGCAGTATCATTTCGTCAGCGATAACGACACGATGACCGTCACGACGAGCGGCTCGCAAACGACCGTTCTGACCGGCGGCAATACGACACTGAATTTCTCGTCGTCCTTCCAGATGGGCCTGCAATACGATCTGGTGATCGTCGGCGGCAGTGTCTACGACATCAATAGCATCACGCAGATTTCACTTCTCTACGACAACGATTGGGTTCGCGCCGAGGACGGCGCGGACGGCAATGCCGCCGTTCAGTCCGGCAACAATCTCATCTGGAACTTTGCAGCGATCCACAATGTCGGGGCCAACGACCGGTTCGAGACCATGCCCGACTATATGCATCAGGCAGAGAAGGGAATTCTGGAGCGCGATCCGTCAATGCCTGAGGGCTTGTCCACCGATCTCAATTTCCAGGGCTATGTCGGCCTGAATGTTCTCTACATTACCGGCAATCTCTTCGACATGACCATCATCAAACAGGTCGCCGTGCTCGGAGATTCCGACGACGTGACCCAGGCAGCAGCCGAGCTCCTTAAGAATAACCAGGACGCCGTGATCACGATCGATACGGGCAGCAATACCGTCGCCAATATCGCTCAAATCGTCGACTATGACAGCTTCGGCAATACTACTTACGTTGCCGGCCAGCTCTATTCCGATGCCATTCTCATCCAAGGCGGGATCATAGAACACGATGCCACTGCGCCCGAGGCGGCAGGCGCAAAGCTTGCCAATGAAGTCATTGCCTTTCTCGATGACGATGGTCCCCATGGCACGGACAGTGGCGATGGCATCATCAACGGCGGCCATGACCTTTCATGGTCGTCCGCCCACCCCTCAGATGTAATGCAAGTCGTGGTCGCGTGACCTGGTATTGGGAGAGACCACGATGAACCAGATCTCAAAACAGATTTTTGCCAATGGCAGCGCGCTCGATCTGCGTGGCGACAAGCCGTCCCCCACAGCGGCGGATCCTCAGGATTTCATGACGCAGGCCTGCGTTTCGGCAATCGATGATGCGGTGGATCATCTTCGCCAACTGACACACACGGCGCCCTCCCATCCAGATGAAGCCGGCACTGTCGCCGAAGAGAAAGTGAACGAAGTGCAAGCGATGCCTATCGTACGATCTGAAAGGCAGCTTTCCGGTCATGATGTTCCCGCCGTCGATACCGTAGAACCGCAGTCCGGCGAAGAACTGCGAACGATGCCCGATATCGAGGCACGGCGGGCGCCTGGCGACGCCGACGAGATGAAGGCCAAGCCGGATATTCCCTTTGCCAAGACGATCGACGGCAACACCGGTCCGCTGAAGGAAAATGAGCGCCGCCCGCGGACTGGGGACGGTGGCGGTGGCGGCAAGGAACCGGATCTCGGTGGCGGCGGCGGCGGTGGCGGCGGCGGAAACAGTGGCTTCCACAAGCGCAGCGAGCCGGTGAATTTCGCCTTGAGCCTTGCGCGAGGTATCGCGGTCATCAGGCGCAACCTCGCCATCGTGATGGTCTTCACGGTCGCGATCAACGTGCTCCTGCTGGCGATCCCACTCTACCTCTTCCAGATTTCGGACCGCGTCCTGACCAGCCGTTCGATCGACACGTTGGTGATGCTTTCGATCGTGGTGGTGGGCGCGGTCCTCATACAGGCTTTCCTGGATTCTGTCCGCCGCTTCATCCTGATGCGGACCGCTGTGGAACTGGAAGTCCAGCTGGGCGCCCCGATCCTCAGCGCGGCGGCTCGCGCCTCGCTGCATGGAAGCGGCAAGGATTACCAGATCCTGCAGGATCTTCAGCTGCTGCGAAGCTTCCTGACGTCCGGCACGCTGATCGCCTTCCTGGATGCGCCGTTGATGCCGCTCTTCGTGATCGTTGTCTACCTGGTGCATCCGCATCTCGGCATCATCATCATGGTCTGCTGCGCGGTCCTGTTCCTGATCGCCTTCCTGAACCAGAAGCTTACCGCCAAGCAGTTCGCCGAATCCAACAGCTATCTCAGCCGCGCGAACTTTCATCTCGATTCCATGTCGCGCAATTCGCAGATCATCAATGCGCTCGCCATGATTCCGGAGGCAGTGAAGATGTGGGGCCGGGAAACGGCCGGCTCGCTGAAATCCCATGTGCAGGCGCAGGACCGCAACATCGTCTTCACCGGCGTTTCCAAGGCTTGCCGCATGATCACGCAGGTCGGTCTTTTGGGCTGGGGTGCCCATCTGTCGCTATCGGGCGAACTGACTGGCGGCATGGTCATCGCAGCTTCGATCATTTCCGGCCGCGCGCTGGCGCCGATCGAAGGGGCAATCGAAGGCTGGCATCAGTTCAACCGCTCCGCCGCCGCCTATGGCCGCATCAAGAACCTGCTGCTCACCTCGCCGCTCAACTTCCCGCGCCTGCGACTTCCCAATCCGGAAGGGCGGCTGGACGTTGAGCGAGTCCTCTTCGTCCCTCCACCTCAGAAGAAGGTGATCCTGAACGGCATCTCCTTCTCGCTGAAGAAGGGTGAATCGCTGGCAATCATCGGCAATTCCGGTTCCGGCAAGACGACACTCGGAAAGATGCTGGTGGGCTCAATCCTGCCGACCTCGGGCAATGTCCGCCTCGACCTCATGGATTTACGCAACTGGGACCAGCGGCAGTTCGGCGAAAGCATCGGCTACCTGCCGCAGGATGTGCAGCTGTTTCCAGGAACCATCAAGGCAAATATCTGCCGGATGCGTGACGACGTCGAAGACCGGCAGATCTACGAGGCAGCTGTCCTGGCCGACGTGCACGAGCTGATCGCCGGTTTCCCGCAGGGCTACGAAACGGTCGTCGCCGCCGACGGCGCGCCGCTTTCGGGCGGCCAGAAGCAACGCATCGCACTGGCCCGCGCCTTCTTCGGCGACCCCAAATTCGTCGTGCTCGACGAACCCAATTCCAACCTTGACACGCAGGGCGAAGCCGCGCTGGCAAAGGCGCTGATCCACGCCAAGAAACAGGGGATCACGACGGTCACGATCACGCAGCGCCCGGCGCTTCTGCAATGCGTGGACAAGATCATGGTCCTCAAGGACGGCACGGTCGCCATGTTCGGCGAACGTACCGAAGTGCTGCAGGCAATCTCAAAGGGCAATGGCCGCAACGGCCAGCAGCCCCCGCGTATCGAAGGGTGACGGCCATGGGAAAGAAGAAACAGGAAACGGCCGGCCCAGCGCAGCTCGAGTGGTACGGCGACGTGCCGCGGTCGATCCGTCTGCACAGCTTCGTTGGCCTAACGGTGCTTTTCGCTTCGTTTGGCGGTTTCGGATATTGGGCCGCAACCGCGCCGCTTGCCTCTGCGATCATTGCCCAGGGCAGTTTCGTTGCGACCGGCAACAACAAGGTTGTTCAACACCTTGAAGGCGGCATCATCAAGGAAATGATGGTTGGCGAAGGCGCAACCGTCAAGGAAGGCGACGTACTGCTGACGCTCGACCAGACAGCCGCCCTGACCAACGAACGCATGTTGAACTTGAGGCGTCTGCGCCTGGAGGCGGTTGTGGCGCGGTTGAGGGCGGAAGCACAGGGAACAAATGAATTCAAGGCTCCCGAGATCGTCATGGCAGAGGCCAGCGATCCGGACGTCAATGCGATTATCCAGAGCCAGAACGTGGTCTTTCACAGCAAGCGGGTCAAACTCGAAGAACAGCTGAACCTCATCGAGAAGAACATCAAGTCGCTGGAATATCGCTTCGATGGCTACAAGGGACAGCGCGAATCCTTCGAGCGGCAGCTGTCATTGCTGTCGGACGAGCGGGACTCCAAGGCGCGACTCGTCAAGGTCGGCTATATGCGCAAGACCGATCTACTGGCCATCGAGCGCGCCATCGCCGATGCGATGGGCGATATTTCGCGCCTGAATGGTGAGCTGAACGAGAGCGAGGCAGAAATCGCCAAATTCCGCCAGGAGGCAGTCATTGCGGTCAATTCCAACAAGCAGGCGGCACTCGATGCGCTGGAGACGGCCGAATCCGATCTCGACAGCGTTCGCGAACAGGCCCGGGAAGCAACCGGCGTCCTGGAGCGTACGGTCATCCGCTCGCCTGTGACAGGTACGGTCGTACGCTCCTATTACCACACTGCCGGCGGTGTTATCACCACCGGCAAACCGATCATGGAAATTCTGCCGGCCCATGTGCCGCTGATCCTGGAGGCGCAGGTATTGCGTACCTCCATCGATCAGCTTCACGAGGGCCAGACGGCAGCGATCCGCCTCACTGCCCTCAACAGACGCACGACGCCGGTCCTGGAAGGAAAGGTCTTCTATGTTTCGGCAGATTCGGTCGAGGAAAATTCCGGCTTGTCCGTAAAGGACGTGTATATCGTGCGTGTGCAAATTCCGGACTCTGAAATCGCCCGCATTCACAATTTCCACCCGGTTCCCGGCATGCCGGCCGAAGTGCTGATCCAGACCTCGGAGCGTACCTTCTTCGAATATCTGAGCAAGCCAGTTGCCGATAGCATGTCGCGCGCGTTCAAGGAGCGTTAACCACAGAAATGGCCGAAGCACTCAACGAAATGATCTGATATAATCCATGTATCATCAACGTTGAGCCGAGGGAGTTCAGCATGACGGCCATGTCCGATGTGTTATTAAGGGTTGGCCGGCTAAACTATGTTTGGACGAATACAGAAAGCCTGCTGATCTATATTATCGCCCATCTTCTCAACGTGGAGAAGGAAGCTGCAGTGGTTGTTTTTCTGACACTCAACACGACGCGCGCGCGCATCGATCTCGTCGAGCGTCTCGCAAAGCTTCCTTCGACTCCGGCTGCGGACCGCAAGGCCGTTCTTTCGGCCATGTCGCGCCTGAAGAAGGAATCGAAGATGCGCAACAAATACAATCACTGCATCTATTCCTTCGATGAGAAGGGTGAAATTTCCAGCACGCAACTCATGCGCCTGGTGGAGGACGACAAGGAAATCCGCTACGGAAAGATCGAGCAGATGAATGACCGGGAAATCGAGCTTCTTGAGAAATCGATTGCTGAGATCGTCAATATCAGCAAGGCGCTTTGGGCCTTCATCCACGCAAGCCCGCGGATCGTGGCGCTCTGATATTGCTGTCTGAAAACAATCGCTTCGGGCTAATCCGATTTCGTCCCAAGGAATCACCCGGACGGTTTATTTGAAGATCGATGTTTCTCACTAGACTGGATTCTCCCGAATTACGTATGGAGTATTGGGAGGGGGCATGCGCATCGATATCATTGATACGGTAGCCGGCTTCGATGCCGTACGCGATAACTGGGATCAGGTTTATCGGGACGATCCGGACGCCCAACATTTCCTCTCCTGGACATGGCTCAAAGACTTTCTTGCGCACCGTGGCCGTTGGTTTGTCCTGGCGCTGCGCGAGCGGCAGCGAGATGCTCCCTACGTCGCCTTTTTGCCGCTCAGGTTGCTGACAAAACTCGATGAGCAGAGCGGGCTTTTCTATGACGAAATCGTCATGGGCGGAAATTATTCGGCCGACTATACCGGCCTCCTCGTCATGCCCGGCTACGAGCAAAAAGCCATTGACGGCTTTGCGGCCTACCTCAAACAGCAGAACTGGACGCATCTTCGGCTGGAACATTTCAGCGGGCCGGCGGAACGCCGGGAGAAGATGATCACGGCGCTGCAGGGGCCGCTCGTCATGTTTCGTGATAATGCCCCGACCAGCAAAGACAATATCGACAATACGATCTGCCCGGTCGTCTTTTTGCCGGAGAGCTGGGACGATTATCTGGAGCAGAAGATGAGCAGTCAGACGCGCCAGAAGCTGCGTCGCTTCCTGCGCAAGCTCGATGGCGACGAGGGCTACCGGATCACCATGGCGACGCCCGACACCATCGATCGGGACCTTGGCATTCTCTTCGATTTCTGGCGCACACGGTGGACGGAGCGCAAAGGAGCGGAGCGAACGGAGCGGCTCATCAATTCCACCCGCGAAATGCTGATGGACTGCTTCAGGAGCGGCACGCTCGACGTCCCGGTCTTCTGGTTCGGTGAACAGCCGCTCGGCGTCCTCGCCAACATCATCGACCGCCCGAAAAAGACGATCCTCTTCTATATCACCGGCCGTGACGAGAACTGGAGGACGCCATCTCCCGGTCTGGTGCTGCATGGCTATTGCATCCGCCGGGCCATCGAGGACGGCTTCCGTTTCTATGATTTCCTGCGCGGGAACGAAGCTTACAAATATGCCTTCGGCGCTGACGAGCGGCGGATCAGTTATACGCTCTTCAGGACCCGCAACGGACACAATCTCGGCGGCGTCCTGCATCCGCGCAGCGTCAACTATGCCTACCAGCAGGCGCTCGAAATGTATCAAAAGGGCGAAAAGGGAAGGGCCGAGATTATCTTCTCCCAGGTTCTGCAATCCTCGCCAGGCCATGTGGGCGCCGAATTCGGCATTGCCAACCTGCTCTTCGACCGGGGGAAGCTGACCGAAGCCCTTGCCGCCTACCAGTCGCTGCTGGAGCGCACCGCCGAGCCACTGCCGATCTCGCTTCGCCTTGGAGATACGCAACTGGCGCTGAAGCTCTATGAGGACGCGGTCGTGACCTTCCGTCGCGTCGGCGAGCAGGCGCCCCATATGGTACAGGCCCGCTATAAGGAGGGTATCGCGCTCATCGCAGCTCGCCATCTCACGCAAGCCGAGACAGTCCTCGCGGCGATCCAGGATATCCATACCGACGATCCGGCCGCCATTCCCTATACCCAGCTTGCTTCCGTTGCGCTCGAGCGCCTACGCCAGCATAATGCGGCACTGGCAGCCGACGAGCAGGTCCCACAAGGTATGATGGGACTGCCGCGAAAACGCGGCGGCGAAAAACGCCGCCCCCGCATGCACTAAAATCCTTGGCAAGCATGTCGCTCAAAGCCGCTGCGCTGCTGCGCAATGCTTCGGGCCTGCAGAGTTCAGGCACCTGTTTCGGTCTGGTGCCTGATATCATCAGCGAGCGGATGCAAGATATCGGCCGGCAGGGTGCCGACAAGGCTGTAGCCCATGCCGCCGGATGCCCAGCTCCAGCCTTCAACATTTCCGTCAGCATGCGGCGCCATGGGCTTGTTCTGATCGGCGAGCATGGGCCGCGTCAGCACGACGAGACGCGTTCCCCGATCATCGTCATACATCAGCATCAATCCGGCACCATGCGACGTTGAGATCATCCTGCCACCCATCAGGCGATAGCCCGATCCGGAGAGATCCGGCACTACCGGCTTGCGGCCCATGCGCTCCGTCGCCCAGTCGACGAGTTCGGCCATATTGTCGGCACGAAGCTCGACCGGCCTTATCCTGTCGGGCGCGTAAGTGGCGAAGCTGTCGGCTGCTTCATCAGCGAGCGCCACTATGCCTTCGCCTGGATGCCGATACATTCCATGCAGCATCCAGCCCCCTGAACCGCCAGCGACGAGAAGAACGACAGCGGCAGCCGCCATACGCCATAAGGGCAGCCGGCCCGGCTTGCGCGATTCCAGCAGATGGCTGAGGTTTAGCCGGCTCGGGATCGGTTCTTCGGCGATGGCGCTGAGCGCAGTCCGCAAATCGAGCCGCTGCCTGCCGTAACTATCGATTCGCGCGGCGATATCAGGATGGGTTTCAAGATAGGCGCAAACCTCGGCTTCACGAGCCTCATCCAGCGCACCGTCCACAAATCCGTGGAGATCATCCTCGGTGATCGGTTTTACGCTCATTTTATTCTCCGAAGATGGGCAGCTGCCCCCTGTGTTGCCTGCCCGGGGTTCTCCAACATCTGCCTTAGCCGCTCACGGGCGCGCGACAGGCGCGACATGACGGTGCCGATCGGGATGGCCAGGACCTCGGCTGTCTGCGAATAGGACAGATCCTCGACCGATACCAGCAGCAACACGCTGCGCTGCTCTTCGGGAAGCAGCTCCAGCGCCTGAAGGATATCGCGGCTCATCAGGCTGTCTTCCTGTGTCGGCTGTCGGGCAAACGCACTTTCATCCACCTTCTCAATGGGCAGATGTTCGCCACGGCGTGCGTTCTGCTTCAACCGGTTGACGGCAAGATTATGAAGGATGGCGAATACCCAGGTGCGCGGATCGTCGTTTCGGCGATGATGCCAATGAGCAATGACCCGCTCCAGGCAATCCTGAACGAGATCGTCGGCTGCCGTTGCATCTTTCAGCAATCCGCGGGCGTAGCGGCGGAGCGCCGGTATGATCGGTTCGACAAGCTGCAGAATATCACTCATGAGAGGCTTACCTTCAGGAGCTTTCGCCCGCCACCCTATCACAGGCGGCAGGCGAGAGGGATTTACTTCGCTTCGACCTGGACGACTTCGGCTGGCCCCTTATCCCCCGAGGCGGTGATGACGAGATAGCGGCGCTCAGCCTTCTCGCTGCTCTGGACGATCTGCCGGATGGGGCCAACGGCATTGACGATCGCCGAACCGGCCGGGTTTGTCATGAATGACGCCAAGGGTTGAAGATCGCCAGTACCGTCAGCCCGCGTGGAGAGTGCGAGGATATAAGGTTTCTTGGGCTCCAGGCCGGTCACGGATGCCTGCAGCACCTGTGACAGACCTTGGTCGAAAAGAGAAACACTCGTTGGTGCAACGTCGCCCTGGCTTGCCTTCGGTGCGTGCAGGGCAAGATGCGCCACCTGGCCGGCGATGCCAAGCGGCTGGAGATTCTGCATGCCATCGCCCTCAGGGACTGCATCGGGGACATAGTTGACAGCCTGCGGCGCCTGGCCGATCGGTATCGTCGCGATGACCTTGTTTGTCAGTGTGTCGATTGCTGCAAGCGCATCGGCATTTTCGAGACCCACATAGACGCGCGTACCATCGCCTGATGGCCAAACGCCGTGCGGAAGATTGCCGACAGGAATTGTCGCGACCTGTTGGAAGTTATCCGTGCGATAGACCTTCACCTGATTGAGTCCGCCGACGGAGACATAGGCAAAGTCGCCATTGGCATTGTGAACGATGTTGACGTGATTGGTGATCGGCCCGGTATCGATCGTCTTGATAAGATCAAAGGGTGCTTCGGCGTTAAAGACCTGCGTCTTGCCGGTATCCTTCAGGGTGAACCAGACCTGCTTGCCATCAGGCGTTGCCGCAATATTGGGGCAGAAAGGGCTTTCCTGCTTGATGTGGCCGACAATCTGGTGATCGGCGACGGAAACGACTACGGTCTCAGGGTTGAACGAGGAGCAGATATAACCGTACTTGCCGTCCGGCGAGAAGATCTGCATGCCCGGACCAGCCGGCACCTTGACCTGCATCTTCTCCTCATAAGTATGCGCATCGATGACGGAGATGTAATCCTCTCCGCGAACGGTGACCCAAACTTCGTTGCCGTCGGGTGTAAAGAATGCCTCATGCGGCGAGCGGCCCACATAGGTGGTGTGCTTTACCGTATTCGTGGCCGTGTCGATGAAAGTCACCGAATTCGAGCCGATCGAAACGACGGCCAGCGTTTTGTGATCCGGCGAAAAACCCATTCCATGGACCAGGACCTGCCCCCGATAGAGCGGGCTCAGATTGCCGGGCTGCGGATCGCCGAGACGGATGACGCCGAGCAGGTTGTTTGTGGATGGATCAGTGACTGAAACCGTATTGGAGAACTGTTCTGCAGCATAAACGCGATCCCTGCTGCTGACCGGGATATCCGGATCGGAGACCGCGCCCGGTGCCTGGCCGGCAAAGCTTATTGAGGGCACCAGCATCGTGCCGGCGAGAAGGCTGAGGGCGAGAAGGCTAGACTTCATGACAGGGTCCTTTCAGTTGCCCATTTTCATATTCGGATCCATAGCCGGCATCATCGACATGCCGGCGCCGGAGGGGACGGGAGTTTGCGGAGAAACCTGAGTTGGTGCGGGATCGGACGGCGGAAGAGGATCACCGAGAGCCAGTCGCATCGCAGCAATTTCCTGCTGCTGATCGACGATGATTTCCTGGGCAATGCGCTTGAGCTGCTCATTGCTGCCGTAGCGCAGATAGGTCTGCGCCATATCGACCGCCCCTTGATGATGAGGGATCATCATCTCCACAAAATCCCTGTTGACGTCGCCCGTCGGTCTCACCGCCATGCCGTTCATCATCTTCGCCATGGCGGCGTCATTTTCCGACAGAAACGGGGCCTCTTCCGTAACCGCGGAGGTGGCATGTTGATGCGATGCAGGGTCGTCGGCAAAGGCAGAAGCGGACAGGATCACGAAGATCGGCGCTGCCAGCGGAAGGAATCCTTTTCGGGGAAAGACATTCATGCGGGCTCCTTTTTCATGCAGAGCGGTTTCATGAACGTAGACAACAGCACTGTTGTTTTATTCCGATTGGTCTGGATATTTTTCCGCGAGCAGAAGGTCTTTATTCTATGGCTGGTCAGGGTGCTTCGATGAGGGGCGCTTTTCGGTGGAGCAATCGGCAATAAATAAGCCCGCCGGGTGGCGAGCTATTTGTTTGTTTTGTTGGCCGGCTTTGCGGGATCCGCATGGAAGTGAGGGGAGCTTT
>UBMI01000018.1 GCA_900466475.1 Hyphomicrobiales bacterium | reverse complement strand
CGGCCATCGATGCGAGAGCGCAAAAGGCGATACCTGCCAGAAGCAAGGCCGAGCGTTTGAATTCAAGTCTCATAGAATACCTTCTGCTTTGATCCCTCAACTGCGCTGAGCCTTCTAAACGCTGGCCGAACCAGAAATTTGCAGACGAGCCCACCCGGCGATCGAACTGCATTTCCATGAGCCCGATACCGCATCAACGGCGAGACTGTTCGGTCACTTCCGTTCCGAGTTGATGAATGGAGATTGGCGCGCCTTCCCCAGCCCACTACGCGTCGAAAAAAGCTTTAGCGATGATTCCTGACAATAAGCTGAAAGCGCAGCGGCAGGATCGCACCGTGCCCCTCAAAACCAAGGACGCAGCTGTTTCCAGGCAATAGCTTTCCATGCCGATCCCAGGATTGCCCCGGCATTGGTATGCGCCGACTTGACGTGTAGGAAATTACCTAAGATTCAGGGCTTACGAGACATTCAACGTATCGGTAAGATCAATCGCATCTTCGGCGGCGGGGTCAGCGGAGCCGCAAGAGGTCGCCGCGGTTGTACCCAATAGTGACAAGTGGCCCTGAAAATCGAAGCCCTCATCCCCGTTTACAGTTCGACACCACTTATTTCGACAGGCGCCAGCACCTGGCGCCTGACAATAGCACGGCATGTGGAGGGAGGTTCAGTCGAAAAAGCCCGCATCCTCTTCGCTGAGATATTTCCTGGCTCCTTCGGCGTCGATATCGAGGCCCAGCCCGGGCGCTTCCAGCAGGTCCACCATGCTGTCCTTCACAATCTGAGCCGGCAAGCCGATGACCAAATCCTCCCACCAGGGGTCGGAGGCGCTTGGATATTCAAATGCGACGTAATTTGCGGGCAATGTCGCGCAGACGTTGATCAACGCGCCGAGGCCTAGTAGTCCGTTCGCCGTGCCGTGCGGTGCCATCAGGATTGAATGCATGTAAGCATGCTCGGCGACCCATTTGAGCTCGGCAATACCGCCAATATCGGCAGGATCGGGGCCAATGACGCGTACCGCCTGCGTCTCGATCAACTCCTTGAAATTGTGCCGCAGGTAGATCTGCTCACCGGTGTGGATTGGTGTCGAGGTAGAGGTCGTCAGCTCACGATAGGCCTGCGGATTGACCCATGGCACATAGTCACCAGTCAGCATGTCCTCCAGCCACATGAGATTGTACTTCTCTACTGCGCGAGCGAACTTGATCGCATCGGGCAGCATCCAGCCCGGACCGCAGTCGAGCGCCAGGCTGACCTTATCGCCAAGCACTTCCTTCATCGCGATCACGCAGTCGAGCATGTGATTGAAACCGCGCTCGCTGATCACGCCCTGATCCATGGCACCGTGGTAGCCGGCCTTCTTCTGCGTCACGCCATAATGGAAACCCTCGATCGTGTCCTTCATGTTGGAGTGGAACGAGATTCCTTGCTTCACCATGAAGAAATTCTGCGGCTGCTCCATCATCCATTTCACGTCAGCAGCGTAATCCTCGGGCCGGTCGCCCGTGCGTTTCTGGCGGATCGAGCCGTTGTAGACACGCACCTTGTCGCGCACCTTGCCGCCGAGCAGCTTGTAGACCGGCACGCCCGCAGCCTTGCCGGCTATGTCCCACAGTGCATGCTCGATAGCGCTGACTGCCGCGCCATACGGCTTGAAAGAGCCACGTTGGCGGATCTTCAGCATCACTCTCTCGACGTCAGTCGGATCTTCGCCGATCAGCGCCTCGCGGAAATGCAGGACGAAGGGCTTGAGGTAGGACTTGGTAAATTCGACTTCGCCCAGGCCATAGAGGCCCTCGTCGGTTACGATGCGGACGATCGGGTGTTTGCCGATGACGGCGCAACGGAGATCGGTGATCTTCATCTTCGGTCCTTTTCGCTTCAGCTCCAGGTGCGATCCCAGGAATACTCATCGTCCCAGCGATCCGTAGGTTGCCAAATGCCGGTGACACCCGGCTGCAAATGCTGCGAGATCACCTCATCAACGACATCGTCGATCCCCAGGCCAGGCTTGTCCGTAACAGTGATGAAGCCGTCCTTCACCAGCGGCTTGGGAAGTCCCGTGACGATATCGTCCCACCAATCGACATCGGCGGAGTGGTATTCGAGCGCCATGAAATTTTCGGTCGCGGTGGCGACATGTGCGGCGGCCATGGCGGCGATTGGACTTTCTGCCATGTGAATGGCCATGGCGACACCGTGATCCTGCGCCATATCGCCGATCTTCTTGGTCTCGAGGATACCCCCGCTGGTGAGCAGGTCCGGGTGAATAACCGAGACGCCGCCGCTGTTGAGCAGAGGCTCGAAGCCTTCCTTGAGGTATATGTCCTCGCCAGTGCAGATCGGCACCGTTGTCGCGTCCTGCAGCTGTCGGTATTGCTCGCTATACTGCCATGGGATCACATCCTCGAGCCAGGCCGGGACGTATTTTTCAATTCGCCTGGCAAGGCGAATGCCGTTCTGCATCGAGATATGGCCGATATGGTCGATCGCAAGCGGCACATCCATGCCGATGACCTCACGAACCTCGGCGATGTACTGCTCGAGCAGGTCGAGGCCCTTGTCGGAAAAGTGCAGGCCGGTAAACGGGTGCTGGACGTTATGCAGATCGTACGCAGCGTTGCGAAGACGCCGTTCTTCAATGGTCTTCAGCGGCCCGCGACTGGGTTGGTTGCGGTATCCTTCCAGTGAGCCGGCAGGAAACACGACCGCGCCGGGCACGTCCGCGATCTGCATCAATCCCAGATCCATCTTGAGGAAGGTGAACCCGAGCTCCATACGCTCTTTGAGGCGCTTACCGGTCTCGGTACCGCTCGGCACGGTGGCGTCGGTATCGCAGTAAACGCGCACTTTCTCCCGAAACCGGCCGCCGAGCATCTGGTAGATCGGGACGCCGTAGGCCTTGCCGGCAAGATCCCACAACGCGATCTCGACCGCCGAAACGCCGCCGCCTTGCCGGCCGTGCCCGCCGAACTGCTTGATGCGGCGAAACAGGCGGTCGATGTCGCAGGGGTTCTCGCCAAGCAACCGGCTCTTCAGCATCAGAGCGTAGGTGGCGCTGGCACCGTCGCGCACCTCGCCAAGCCCGACGATGCCCTGGTTGGTGTAGATCTTGAGCAGCGCTGAGGTGAACGGCGCGCCGACAATTTCGGCAACCCGCATGTCGGTGATGCGAAGTTCTGACGGCTTGGAATGCGTGTTTACCCGATTGAGCGCCTCGTCGGCTCCATCTGCCTCTAGCATGGTCTATCCTCGTTTGGTCGGCAGGGTACGTCACCGCGCGTACGGTGGGACGGCGTAGAGCGACTGGCTAATCCAGCTCGATCTCGTGGCTTTGCAGGTAGTCGCGGTTCATTTCGACGCCGAGACCAGGCTTTAATGTCAGCTTGAGACTGCCGTTCGAAACGTCGAGCGGCCTATCGATAAGGTGATCATACTTGCCCAGGTTCCACTCCGACGTTTCGAGCTTGTAGAAGTTGGGAACGGTCATCATCACTTGCGCTCCCGCAACCACGTTGATCGGACCTGCGGCATCATGCGGCGAGACCGGGATGTAGTAGGCTTCGCATAGGGCGGAAATCTTCTTGAGTTCGGTAATGCCGCCGGTCCAGGTGACGTCAGGCATGATGTAGTCGGCAAGCTTGTTTTCGAGCACCGGCACGAAATCCCACTTCGTGTGGCCGCGCTCGCCCCATGAGATAGCGGCGCTGACCTTCTCACGGACCTGCTTGAGGGCGTTGAGGCTCTCCGGTGGACAGGGCTCTTCGAACCAGTCGATCTGACCGGCTTCCTCGAGACTCCGGCAAAGGCGGATGGCGGTCGGAACGTCAAAGCGGCCATGCGCATCGATGAGGATGTCGATGTCGGGACCTGCCGTTTCGCGGATCAGGGCGGTAAGCTCGGCAGCTTCGCGCTCGTCCTTGCGGGTCATGCTGCCATCCAGATAGCCATCCCGCTGCTCGCGAGCCTGTCCGCCGGCGGTGCGGCCCTGGTGGGGAAAAGGATCGAACTTGAGCGCGGTGTGGCCGGACTCGACGATGTCTCGAATTTCCCGGACCACAGCCTCCTTGCTTGTAAACTTACGCTGGTCGGGATGGGTGTAGAGCGAAATTTCATCGCGTACCGGTCCGCCCAGGAGCTCATAAATCGGCTTGCCAAGAACTTTGCCGCGGATATCCCAGAGGGCGATGTCGATGGCGCTTATACATTCGACCGCGGCGCCGCGACTGCCCATGTAGGTGAAGCTGCGGAATATCTTGTGCCACAGATACTCGATCCGGGACGGGTCTTCGCCGGCAATAGCGGCACCGATCTGCCGCAGGATCGTGCAGAGGGCGCGATTGGCGAGCCTTGTCGTGGTGGTGATCTCGCCCCAGCCGCTCACTCCCTCATCTGTCGTCACTTCGATGAACAGGAACTCTCCCCAATAAGAAGCATCGGATTTGATAAGCCACGGCCGAACGCTGGTGATTTTCATCTCAACTGCCTTTAACTGAAGTGGTCGGGATAACGATATCAAGGGTTATGGATTCTATCCTGCTCGGGCGGCATTACGCGCACGCATGTGTTCGAGGATGTGCCGGCCGGAGCCCTCGACGTGGCGTGCAATCAGGTCGGCGGCCTCGTTGGCATGTCCCGCTTTTACATGTGCGATAAGCTCGCGATGCTCGCTGAGGATCGCGGCACGCCGGGCGAGCGTGAAGTCGAAACGCCGACTTACGGCTCGCAGCACTTCGCGATGCTTCCACCAGAGCTCGGCGGCATGGCGGTTGTAGTGCTTCTGATACATGACGGTGTGAAAGGCGGTGTCCAGCTCGCTGTGCCTGAAAGGGTCGGCGAAATTGTTCTCTTCGATCAGGCCCTGGATGCGTTCGAGTTCAGCAATGTCCTCTACAGTGGCCATGTTCACGAACCATTTTGTCAATGCCGGCTCGATCAAGACCCCAATCTCGTAGATGTCCCGAACGAAATCCTGATCTATGGGCCTCACGCGCGCTCCGCGGTTGGGAACGAAGGTGACGAAGCCCTCCCCGCGCAAGAGTTGCAAAGCCTCGCGCACAGGGTTGGTCGAGGTGCCGTGTCGCCGAGCGAGATCGGTGACAACAAGCCGCTCGTTGGCAGCGAGCCGCCCTTCGATGATGTCATCCCTGATCAGTTGATAAAGCGAAGCGCCTTCGCTGGAGGCCCCGATAGCGTCGATGCCTTCGGGTGGCTGCGCTTTAAAATCGCTCGTTTCGGCCAAGTTTGTCCCCAATAAATACACAGATTTCTCAAATATCACGCAATACTTCCCAAAACAATGTACGATTTCTCTCATTGACAGGCAATCGCCGATCTGAAAACGTATGATCAGGCCGAAGGGATACATTAGGGAAAATCTCGCGGCCGGGGAGCAAAGACCGCTCGCCTTGACGCAGAGCGGCATGGGAGAAAACCTGGGAGGTTACCTATGACGAGGATTTCACTCGGCCGTGCTGTCCTGCACGGCACTGTCTCGACTGCTTTGATGATATCGTTGACATCCGTGTCTGCGCTGGGTGCGCCGGTCGACCTGAGCAAGTGGTCGCCGGAATACGTGCGCTCCATCGCCGGCACACAGGATTTTGACACGGCCGGCGATTGCTCCAAGGTCACTCCGCTCGACTACAAGGGGCGACTGACTTTCTGGTATCAGGGCGTGTTCGAGGGCGACCCCGACCTCCTGCGCCAGTATTACAAGGACTTCTTCGAGACCTTCCGCAAAACCTACCCAAACATTGAGCTTGAGGAACAGGCCCTTACCTATAATGACCTTCTGGACAAGTTCCGGACGGCGCTCCTTGGCAATGCAGCGCCCATGGCGGTGCGCCTGCAGATCCTCGGCGGAACCGAATTCGCAGCGAAGGGTTATTTGCAGCCGCTCAAACCTGAGGATGTCGGCTATTCGACTGACGATTTCTGGCCCGGAGCGATGAAGGCCGTGACCTGGGATGGCGTGACCTACGGCATTCCAACCAACAACGAGACGATGGCGTTCATCTGGAACGCCGATGTCTTCAAGCGTGCAGGTCTCGATCCGGACAAGGCTCCTGCAACCTGGGACGATGTTGTCAAATATTCCAAGCAGATCCACGACAAGCTCGGCATTTCGGGTTACGGCCTCGTGGCACGCAAGAATGCGGGCAATACGCCGTATCGTTTCATGCCGCAGTTGTGGGCCTATGGCGGCGGCGTCTTTGACGAGGCCACCGCGAGCCCGGCCTATAAGGAGGTCGAGCTCAATAGTTCGCAGAGCAAGGCTGCACTGCAAGCCTCGTACGATATGTATGTTCGCGACAAGTCGGTTCCGGTTTCGGCGCTGACCAATCAGCAGGCCGATAACCAGCCCCTCTTCCTGGCTGGCCAGCTCGGCATGATGATCTCGCACCCGTCCGACTATAACGTCATGCTCGACCTGCAGAAGAAGACGACGGGCAGCGACAAGGAAAAAGCGCAGACCGTCATCGACAACATGCGCTACGGCCTGATTCCGACAGGCCCTGATGGCAAGCGTGCCGTCGTGTTCGGTGGCTCCAATATTCACATCCTGAAGCCCGAATATGTCGAGGGCGGCAAAGTAGATGAGCCGGCAGCAAAGGCTATCATCTGCATGTGGACGAGCCCCGAATGGTCACTGAAGATGGCCTATGCCGGCTCGAACCCCGGAAACCTGAACGGCTTCAAGACCAAGTGGATGAAGGAACGCCTCGACAGTATCAAGTTCCTTGATGTCACGACCTCGATGCTGCCATACGGCATCCCCTTCCCGGCGCTGCCGCAGTCGCCCGAGATCATGAACATCATCGTCCCCGACATGCTGCAGAATGCCCTCACCGGGGCCATGACGGTCGACCAGGCAGCGGACGACGCGGCCAAGAAGGTCAAGGGCCTGATGGACGGCGGACTTTAGTCCAAGCCTGACGATCTGACCGGCTGCGCCTTGATCGCGGCCGGTCTGTTCCGAAGAATAAGGGCAGCGCACAGTGACGATCTTGACTTCGAAGGCCGAGACTCGCCGAAGACTGCAATCCGACAGGTCGGGCTTGCTGCGAAAGATTTGGGAACACCGCGCCGATTATGCGTACGTGCTTCCCGCGATCGCCGTGATGCTCATCGTCATTGCCTATCCGATCTACTACACGATCGAGTTGTCGTTCTTTAACACACCGCCTGGCCTGCAGCTCCGGGACAAGATTTTCGTCGGCCTCGACAATTACACCGCTATCCTCACAAGTCCGGTGTTCTGGACGGTCACCTCGAACACGCTTATCTGGACGCTCGGATCCACGTTCATCTCATTCGTCCTTGGGTTTGCCTGCGCGCTCGCGCTTCATCGCGACTTTCTTGGCCGGGGCATCCTGCGCGCCATCCTGATCATTCCCTGGGTCATCAGCGCGGTCGCTGCGTCCTATATCTGGAAGTGGATCTACCATTCCGACTTCGGGATCATCGGCGCGGTGCTGGTCGGCCTCGGATTGACCGATCGGCCGCCGAATTTCATCGACAGCGTCAGCACGGTGCTGCCCTCGCTGATCATCGTCAATATCTGGCGAGAGTTTCCGTTTGCCATGATCATGATGATGGCCGGTCTGCAGACGGTTCCCGACCAGTTGCTGCGCGCCGCAAAAGTCGACGGCGCCAATGCATGGCAGCGGTTCTGGCACGTCACATTCCCGCACTTGAGAAACGTCTCGACCGTGACGATCCTTCTCCTGGCCGTGGCCAACTTCAATTCTTTCATCATCCCCTGGATCATGACCGGCGGTGGGCCGTCGAATGCATCGCATATCTGGATCACCCACATTTATGAGCTCGCCTTCGGCCGCCAGCGTTGGGGCGTGGCATCTGCCTATTCGGTGCTGCTGTTCCTGATCCTGATGTCGCTCGGCTACTTCTACGTCCGTGCGCTGAGCGGTAACGAACGGAAGGATGGAAGCGAATGAGCGCGATTGCCGGGACTGCTCATCGAGGCCAGGCGCGCCGCCGCACCCGCATCGATGGATGGCGGTGGGGCGGACGCATCTTTCTCGTGTTCATGCTGCTTTACACCGCATTGCCCATGATCTGGATGCTGAGCACCTCGATCAAGTCCGGCTTCGCGGCTATGCAGTTTCCGCCGCAATTGTGGCCGGACCAACCCACGCTTGCCAGCTACCAGAAGCTGCTCGATCCACAAAACAGCGTCGGCCAGGACTTCCTGCGCTTCTTCTGGAACAGCCTTCTCGTCTCCACCGCCACGACCATCCTTTCGGTGATCGTGGCAGTTCCTGCGGCCTACGCGTTTTCGCGCTTCACCTTTCCTGGCCGAAACTTTCTGTTCTTCGCCGTCCTGCTGCGCAACATGTTCCCGGCAGTGATCTTTCTCGTGCCGCTCTTCATCCTGATGCGCGCGATCGGGCTGATTAACACCCATGGGTCGCTCGTCCTCACCTACCTCACATTCGGCCTGCCGCTGGCAATCTGGCTCCTCAAGGGTTTCTACGACAACATCCCGGTGCAGCTCGAGCAGGCCGCACGCATCGATGGAGCAACGCGATTCCAGGCCTTTCTCCTGATCGTGATGCCGCTCTCGGCGCCGGGCATCATCGCCACGGCGATCTATTCCTTCATCGGTGCGTGGAACGAGTACATCTACGCCTACACCTTCCTATCCAAGAACGAGCAATTGACGCTGCCAGTCGGCATCCAGCGCTTCTTCTCGGAAAACACGACGGACTTTCCGGGCCTCATGGCGGCAAGCTTCATGATGAGCGTGCCCGTCGTGGTCCTGTTCCTCGTTCTTCAACGCTACTTCGTACGCGCCCTCACAGAAGGCGCAGTCAAGCACTAAGGAGTTGCCGGTGGCCCACGTGGTCCTCAAAGATCTGGTCAAGACCTATGGCGCCTTCAAAGCTGTCAACGATGTTTCGCTGACGGTCAATGACGGCGAATTCGTTGCGCTCGTCGGCCCTTCAGGCTGCGGCAAGACAACCACGCTCAATCTTGTGGCGGGGCTCATTCCGGTCACATCCGGTGACATCGTCATCGGAGACCAGGTGGTCAACGACCTCGATCCCAAGGATCGAGACATCGCAATGGTGTTCCAGAACTACGCGCTCTATCCGCAGAAATCGGTCTACAAAAATCTGGCGTTCCCGCTGCAGATGCGCAAATTGCCAAGGGACGAGATCGACAAGAAGGTCAGGGAAGCAGCCCGCGTGCTCGACATGACGCAGCTGCTGGAGCGCAAGCCACGCGAACTTTCGGGCGGGCAACAGCAGCGTGTGGCGCTGGGCCGCGCCCTTGTTCGCGATCCGGCGGTATTCCTGATGGATGAACCACTTTCCAACCTCGACGCAAAGCTGCGCGTGCAGATGCGTTCGGAGATCAAGCGTTTTCACCAGGACCTGAAGGCGACGATCATCTATGTGACGCACGACCAGCTCGAAGCCGTGACCATGGCCGACAGGATGGCGGTGATGAACGGCGGCTACCTACAGCAATACGACACTCCGGCGCAGGTTTTTGCCCATCCGGTGAACATGTTCGTCGCCAGCTTCGTCGGCAGCCCGGCGATGAGCCTTGTCCCATTGGAGGCGTCAACGGCAGGCGGCGAGACCGTGTTGACCAGCGCAGAAGGCTGGCGCCTCGAGCTTTCGCAAAAAAACGCCCAGAAGGTCGCAAGGGCAACCAGCAGGAAAGTCGTGCTCGGCGCACGCCACTCGACGATCAAGCTGCACAAGAGTGCGATGCCTGGGACCGTCCCTGCCAAGGCCTACACAGTGGAGCCGACCGGAGACGTGACTTTCGTACAAGCGTTTCTCTCCGGCGCCATCGTCAATGTCAGCGTCCCGCCGACCATTGCCGTCGCGCCCGACGAACAGATCTGGCTCGAGTTCGATCAGGAGCGGATGCATCTGTTCGACGGCGAAACGGAAATGGCTCTCAAGGCCAACTGAGAACACGCGGATACGCGTGAAACGAGGGCGTTTATGACTGCTAAACTTAAGATCACGGCGATCAAGCCCTATCCGGTATGGGTAGGAACGCGCAACCAGATGCTGGTCAAGGTGGAGACCGACAACGGCATCTTCGGCTGGGGCGAGAGTGGCTTGAGCGGTCGCGAGAAGGCCGTGACCGGCGCGATCGAGCATTATCGCGAGTTCCTTATCGGCCGCGACCCGATGCAGATCGGACGGATCTGGCAGGAAGCCTATCGCAGCCAATATTTCGAAGGCGGCCGCGTTCTGCAGGCAGCGATTTCCGCCATCGACATTGCCCTTCACGACATCAAGGGCAAGGCGCTGGGCGTGCCAGCCTACGAACTCTTGGGCGGCAAGCAGCGCGACCGCATTCCGACCTTTGCCTCCACCGGCGACGAGGCCGAGGGCGATGTTGCAATCGAACGAGCCCGCGAACTCCATGAACAGGGGTGGCAGGCGATCCGCTTCTTCCCCATCGGGCAAAGCAGCAAGGACATCTTTGAGCCACGGGAGTCGATCGGGCCTACCGCACGGATGCTGAACAAGGCGCGCGAGGCGCTAAGCGACGACGTTGTCCTTGGCATCGACTATCATCATCGGCTGTCGGTGGCAGAGGCGGCGAGCTTCTGCAACAAGCTCGACCGTGGCGTCCTGGACTTCCTCGAGGAGCCGATACGAGACGAAACACCCGAAGCCTACGAATCCCTGCGCAGGATGACCGATATCCCCTTCGCCATCGGAGAGGAGTTTGCCAGCAAGTGGCAGTTCCTGCCTTATATCGAGCGTGGCATCCATCAGTTCAATCGGCTCGATGTCTGCAACGTTGGCGGGCTCACCGAAGCGATGAAGGTCGCCGGCTGGAGCGAGGCGCACTATGTGGACCTGATGCCGCACAATCCCCTCGGCCCAGTCTGCACGGCAGCGACCATCCATCTCGCCGCCGCGGTGCCGAATTTCGCCTGGCTTGAAACCAGAGCGCCCGAAGCAAAGCTCGGCTTCGACAATTCCGACTTCTTCCCCGTGCAACCGCGGCTCGACGGCCCCGATTATCCGGTGAGCGACCTGCCGGGACTCGGCGTCGAGGTCAACGAAGAGGCAATCAAGGCGGAGAGCTTCCGTTTCTGGGAAGCACCTCACCTCAAGCGCCGCGACGGTTCTGTCACCAATTGGTAGTTTCATCCACCGGAGCCTAAAATGACCCATACGCCCGATATTACGCGACCGCCCAAAGAGCTGATCGACGCGCTGAAGGAGATCGGCGCCGCGACCATTGCCGGTACGCTCGGCCACATGGGCTTCCGCAATCCGCACATGGTTGGTCCCGTATCGCAGAGCCGCGGGAAGTCGATCGTCGGCCCGGCCCTCACTCTTCAGTTCCTGCCGCAGCGGCCGGACCTTTTCAACGAGGGAGAATATGCCGATCCCGAGACGCAGTTGCACCGGCACGTGCTCTATCACGCGCAGGAGGGCGATGTGGTCGTGGTCGACGCGCGCGGTGACATGAGCTCTGGCGTCTTCGGCGATATGATGTCGACCTATTTCAAAGGCAGAGGCGGCGCCGGCATTGTCATCGACGGCTGCATGCGCGATCGGCCCAATGTCGAAAAGCTTGATCTCGCCCTCTGGCTGCGCGGGTGGACGCCCAACTACCACGTGCAGACCAGCATCTATCCGAATGCCGTCAACGTTCCGATTGCCTGCGGCGGTGTCACGGTCATCCCAGGCGACATCATCGTCGCCGACGATGATGGGGTGGTGGTTCTTCCAGTTGCTATGGCCTCGCAAGTAATCGAAGAGTCGCAAAAGCATCACGACTGGGAGGAGTTCTCTCGGCTGAAGCTCATGGAGGGCGGGTCGTTGCAGCGTTACTATCCGCTGCATGACGATGCCCGCGGAGAATACGAAGAGTGGCGCAAAACAAACCGCCTCAGAACAACTTAGCCAACGGATTACCCCTGGCGGGCCGAGAACTATCCGGGGTGTCCCCCGGCGTCTCCACAAAAGCCGGCGCCGCTTCGATCTGGCAGCCGAGATCCGGCCGGCGAGGTTTGCTGAACGCCACGGGCGGGCGTTCCTCGCCGCGTCGGTTCGTCGTTGACACTGCGGCGACTGCCGAAAAAGTAAAAACCCCTGATGGCATTGACAAAACTCGCTTGTCCACGATGTTTCACCGTCTGCGCGGTTGAGTGCGGTAGGATTTTCCTGAATCTTCATTTAGTAACGAGCTCATTCAGGATTCTGTCGTCGCTCAATATTGCATTTCCCAGGGGGCGGGATGTCGGTTGGCATACATAGCAAGGCCATATACGTGTTCACGGATGCGCGGATGCTTCCGGCCGCATGCTGCACACTCTTGTCAGTCGTACGCAACAGTCAAAAGAACGATATCAAACTGGTGATCGTCGGCATCGATTTGCCCGAGGACCAGAAGGCTGGCGTTGCGACCTTCAACATGGCCAACGGAATCAATATCGACGTCGTCGACTTCACTTTTCCCACCGATACGCCCGAGACGGCAGGCCGCTGGCACAAGTCGACGCTTGCGCGCCTCTATCTCGACAAGCTGATGGACGAGAACCTGGAGCGGGTTCTTTACCTCGATGCGGATATATTGGCCGTCGGCAATATCGATCCACTCTTCGATGTCGATCTCAACGGCAAGGCGATCGGTGCCGTTGATGACTACGTCGTTGCCTTCCCCGACAAGATCGGACAGCGGGAGCGCGAGCTCGGCCTCGACCGGGGAGCGGGATACTTCAATGCCGGGGTCTTTCTCATGGATTGCGCCGCCATCCGGGCCGGCGACTTTTTCGAGACGGCGCGTTCGCTGCTGAGATCGGGACGATCCTTCGCCTCCAACGACCAGGATATTCTCAATATTGCCTTTCATGGGACGTGGCAGCGGCTCGACAACCGATGGAATACCCAGACCGGGACCATGCCCTATATCCGCAATCCTGCGCTGCTGCATTTCACCGGACGTCGCAAGCCGTGGCACCCTTCGGTGCAGACGGGGCAGTCGGCCTATGCTGAGATCTATTCGAACATGCTTTCGAAAACACCGTGGTCGGGATTTGTCAGCCGTCGCAGTCCATCCCGAAAGGCGGCCGATTATCTTCTTGCGTTCGGCAAGCGTGCCGGCGCGATGAACCGCTCCCAACAACTGAAGACATACTTTGGCGCGAGTGAGGGCGTCCCAATGGTCGACAGGAATCCCGGACCCGAAAATTCAGGAAGCCACGTTTTTCAAACGCAGAGCGCCGATGCCTGGCGCGCATTCTTCAATCGCTATTCGCACATCGTTCTGGTCGCCAATAGCGAGGCGCTCGATCCGCAGTCGATGAGGACGGAGTTTCCCGGCGATACCTTGTTCGTCTTCTTCAACAAGGTCTACAAGGTCCTCGACAGCAGTTTCCCCGGACATGCCATTCTTGTGGCGCGCAGCGGCATGATGGGCGCCAATATCGTCCATCGGCGGGAGGTGGATGATGTCCTGAAATTCTTCACCTCGGAAAAGTTCCTCGGCATTCTGAATATCCGCACCGCACCCGAAGAGCGCTTCAGTCCCGTTGCCGCATTCAACGGTGCGACGGTCATGTACGGTGATCTCGAGACGCTGATGTCGGGCCACTATCCGCCGGATAAAATCCCGACGAGCGGCTTTGCGCTGGTTGCGTGGATGCGGGAGCTTCAGCTGACGCCGAAGATCGTGCTCGCGGGATTTTCCGGGAAAAGGAGTGCGCGCTGGAAAGTCTTCGACGTTCATGACTGGACATTCGAACGGATCTATTTCAGGCTTCTGGCGCAAAGGGGCCTCATCACCAGCGCTGAACACGCCAGGCCGTCCCGCTTCGATCTTCTGACCCGGCATTTTCCTGATGCGAAATTCGAGGAGATCCAGGGCGCGGTCAACGATGCATTCTCCACGCGGCTTGATCATGCGCTGACCCTCATCGACGGCCTGATGTCACTCACCAAATGGCAGCGGGCTCTCGATCAGGCGTTCCGCAAGGCGCGGCCAAAGACCCGCAAGCAGCGCGCGCTTGACCGCCAGAAGAAGCAAGCTTCCTGAATGCAATCACTGATTTGTGCCAAGGAGAAATTGATATGACCGATATCGTCAACATCTATGTTGGTTTCGATTCAAAGGAAGTCGTTGCCCATCACGTGCTGTCGCAAAGCATACTGGAAAAATCGAGCGTACCCGTGAGGATCACGCCGATCTACCTGCACAATGTCGCAAACATATTCACGCGTGAGCGCAACGCACTGCAGTCGACCGAGTTCTCCTTCTCGCGCTTCCTGACGCCCTATCTCAGCCAGTATGAGGGATGGAGCCTGTTCATGGATTGCGACATGCTTGCGCGCACTGATATTGCCGAGCTCTGGGCGCTGCGCGATGAGCGCTATTCCGTCATGTGCGTGAAGCACGATTACCAGCCGAAGGTCGAAACGAAGTTTCTCGGCCAGGTGCAGACGAAATACGAAAAGAAGAACTGGTCGAGCCTCATCCTCTTCAACAACGCGAAATGCAAGGCGCTGACACCTGATTATGTCAACACCGCAACCGGGCTGCAGTTGCACCAGTTCAAGTGGCTCGACGGCGACGATCTGATCGGCGAACTGCCCGTCACCTGGAACTATCTCGTCAACGAATATGACAAGCGCGATGACGCGAAGATCGTGCATTTCACAGATGGCGGCCCCTATTTCGACGAGTACAGGAACGACGATTACGCCGAGGAATGGTTCGCAACGCGCGAGCGCATGCTGCACGTCCAACAGCGCGGTTGACCGGCGCACCAGGTGGGCGGGGCGTGTTCCGAAACGTCGGGCCGCTCCGAGGGGGCACGGCGGCCATGAAAAAGCGACAGACGATTGCAGGGCGCCGATCAAGGCGCCCTTTTCGTTTATATCGGCTCCATGGCAACACGACCCAAAACCCCATCAGTGTTTGGTGACACCACCGGCGGGCTTGGCAGCTTTCGGCGGCGGTGTTGTCGTCGGAACGCTCTGGGCGCCGCCTTTGGATTTGCTTGCGACCTTTGGCTTTGCCGTCTTGTCGGTGGCCGTGGCCTTCTTTGCGCGTGGTTTCCTGGCCGGCTGGCTGTTTGCGTCTACGCTCGCGCTGATCTCCTGAAACGCCTGAAGCCAGTGTCTCATATCCTCGCCCTGCGGACGGCCTTCCTGTTCCCAGATTTCATAGGCGCGCTGCCTGATACGGTCTTCCCTGTCTGTCATCGTCGTCCCTCCGGTGTTGATGCTATCCGGATGAGCCAGATGGTGCGCCAACGCGCGTCGACAACGGCGACGCATGCTCTTATTGCCAGGGCCGCGATCACGAAATCGCGATGATCGGCATCTGCCTTGAATTTAACGCAAGCTTTTGGGCGCCAGCCGGTCGTCAGCGAAGTTCAGATCGCCATAGCTTGAGCGGATCCATTGTCTTCAATCAGCTCCGGCATCGCTGCCGTCACACGAATTTCGCAAGAGATGTAGGTGCCTACTGCGTGGTCGCGGCGCGCGGATCATGCGGAACCTCTTCGCCGCCTCCGCATTATGGTGCGGCTTCAACAAGGACAGTGTCATGGACCATCAGACCCTTCTCGCAACCACCTTTGCCTTTGCATCGTTTGCACTCGTCTGGTGGCAAACGAAAGCCTGATCGCTCACGCTCGACGGAATCTAGCAAGCACATAGGGCACAGCCCGTCCCTACCCTTGGCATTACCGCTCTAGCCTTTGCCGACACGGTAGATCGTACTTCCGCTATTAGGATAAAGCGCCAACATTCCGGATGACCATCGAGCGCTTTGCCGGGATTTTCCACATCGTGGAATTTCCGGGAATAGTCGGCGACTAAACAATGCTTTCAGTTAGTTTTGCGGGGCAAACAACTGAAACAAGGGTGGAAATAGTCATGGGATCGGAACCTTGGTACCGCACGGCGCTGCGATGGGGACAGACCAATCTGGTTGAAATCGACCCCGAGCGCTACGACGACACCTGGTGGCGGGAGCACTGGCGCAAGACGCGCGTTCAAGGCGTTATCATCAATGCCGGCGGCATTGTCAGCTATTACCCGACGAAATTTCCCCTGCATCACAAGGCGGTAACGCTCGGAGAGCGCGACCTCTACGGCGAGATCGTCAAGGCCGCACGCGAGGAGGGTCTGAAGGTGATCGCGCGCATGGATTCAAACCGCGTCGCGGAAGACTTCTATCGTGCCCATCCGGACTGGATCTGCCTCGATATCGACGGCAAGCCCTACCGTCAGGCTGACAAATACGTCACCTGCATCAACTCGCCCTACTACAGCGAATATCTGCCTGACATCATGCGCGAGATCATCGAACGCACAATGCCAGACGGTTTCGCCGACAACAGCTGGGCCGGCATACCGCGCAAGAACATCTGCTATTGCCGGCATTGCACCGAGCAGTTCTTCGCATGGTCGGCCGTGGACCTGCCCCGCCGCCATGACTGGGCTGACGAAAACTATCGCCGCTGGATCCAGTGGAACTACAAGCGACGCACTGACCTCTGGGAATTCAACAACAAGGTCACCACCGCAGTCGGCGGCAAGGACTGCTGCTGGATGGGCATGATCAGCGGCGATATCCTCAACAACGGCAATCGCTTCATCGATCTCAAGGAAATCCTTGCCCGCAGCCCGATCGTCATGCTCGACCATCAGCGCAGAAACCTCGTCGACGGTTTCGAGGACAATACCGAAACCGGCAAGCGGTTGCATGAAGTTGGTGGTTGGGACAAGCTCATCCCCGAGAGTACGCCGCAATACCAGCTCGGCTCGCCGGCTTTCCGCCTCGCCAGCATGCCGCCCGCCGAAGTGCGCCTGTGGTCCTCCTCCGGCTTTGCCGGTGGCATCCAGCCCTGGTGGCATCATATCGGCTCGTCACATGAGGATCGCCGTCAATACAGGACGGCAGAGCCAATCTTCAAATGGCACGAGGCGAACCAGGATATTCTGATCAATCGCCAGCCGCAGGCCGATGTCGGCGTCGTCTGGTCGCAGCACAACCACGACTATCACGGCCGCGACAAGGCAAACGACCGCACCATGAACCCCTATCGGGGCACGACACGGGCGCTCGATCGGGCTGGGATTACCTATCTGCCCGTCAATGCCGACGATATAGGCAAGGCTGCGGGGCGCTTCGGCGTACTTGTCCTTCCGAACCTCGCCGCCATGTCGGACAAGCAGGTTGCTGCCGTTGAAGCTTTCGCCGCCCAAGGCGGTTCTGTGATCGCCTCGTCAGAAGCGAGCCTCTACAGCGAGCATGGCGACCGCCGAAAGGACTTTGCCCTTGCAAAGCTTTTCGGCGTCCATCGCAAGAACGGCGCGCATGGTGACTTCGAGGCCGCCAATCCCGACATCGAGACCAGCGCGCGTCACACTTATCTGCGCCTCTTGCCTGAACTGCGCGCCGGTGTCCACGGACCATCGGACAAGACCGCGCCGAAAGCTGACGGAAGCCGGCATCCGGTGCTTGCTGGTCTTGACGAAACCGACACCCTTCCCTTCGGCGGCTACCTGCCCATCGTCAGTGTCGATGATGACGTCAAGGTGCTGGCAACTTTCATCCCGGACTTTCCGATCTATCCGCCGGAAACCTCCTGGATGCGGCAGCCTTATTCGGATGTGCCTGCCATCACCGTCCGCGAACACGGCAACGGAAAATTCGTCTGGTTCGTCGCCGATCTCGACCGTTGTTATGCACGTGACGACCAGTTCGAGCACGCGCGGCTGATTACCAATGCCGCGCGCTGGATGCTTGCCGACCGATCGCTGCTGAGGCTGGAAGGCACGCATGGTCTTGTTACGGCCGTGCTCTATCAGCAGGATAGACGGCAGATCGTTCACCTCAACAACCGCGTTCTGGTCTCCCGCGTGCCGGGTCGCCAGAACGAGCTCGTACCGATTGGTCCGGTGACCCTGCGTCTGCGCAAACCGCGCGGCAAGACAGCCTCCGACGCAAATCTCAGGGTTGCGGGAAAGACTGTGAAGGTCACCGACGAGGGCAGCGAAATCGCCATCGATGTCGGCACGATCCTCGACCACGAGGTGATCGTCGTCGACTGGTCCTGACCGACAAAGAGAGCCGCCGGCTCGAAACAGCCGGCGGTTTCATTTCGAGCAGAGTGTTTCGCGTCAGCTCGCAATGGCGTTGACAGGCGGCATCTCCCCGTTGAGAGCCGCCGTCAACTGCGCCGAAGTCTCAGCGAGCAGGCGCCCGAGCACTGGAATCCGCTGCGGCGTTATCCGCGACGCGAGGCTCGACAGCGATATGGCGCAGATCGCCTCGCCGCGATGGTCATAGACGGCAGCTGCCACACAGCGCAGGCCGGAAACCAGCTCCTCGTCATCGACCGCATAACCGTCCGCCCGGATTCTTTCGAGATCGGCGCAAAGAGCCGATTGTCGCGTGAGCGTATTGGCCGTGAAGCGTCGGCTTCCCTCGCGTGACAGGATCGCCTCCAGATCCTCCTGCGAATATGTCGCCAGGATCGCCTTGCCCATGGCTGAGGCCGTCATCGGCACCCTGCTGCCGACCCGGCTGACGCTGCGGGTGATATCGCGGCTCTCAACCCGATCGACGCAAACCATCTCACCGTCCTGAACGAAGCCGAGATTGCTGGTTTCGCGCGTCTGATCGCGCAAGCGCCTGAGATAGGGGAGCGCGGTCGCAACAAGATTGCTCTGACGGGTGAACACGGAACCGATGGCAAAAGCCTGCCGGCCAATATGCCACATGCGATCGTTGGGATTGTACTGGATGAATTGCCATTGCTCCAGTGTTGTCAGAATGCGATGGACCGTAGACGGGGCCAAACCCGTGCGGCTGGCGAGATCGACCAGACGGTTGCCATGCTCGTCCATACCCATCGCTTCGAGCAGCATCATGGCACGGTCGATCGATTGTACGCGCCCGTGAAGATTTTTCTCCTCCACCTGCTCTCCCATAGGTCTCCTCCATTGCAATAAAGCTTTCTTGGCGCTGTTTATTCAGATGGTAACGCTACCATCCACCAGCGTCAACGACGGAAAGCGGAATGTACGCGCAGCCTGGGAAATCCGGCTCCAAATCATCATACAAGATCAATTTTATCGTTTTTGACAACGACTTAACTAAATTGTCGTTTGTTTATCGATAAAAACACTTGTTGGATGCAAAATAGATGATAACGTTTCAACTAAATTGAATGCCGGATGGCAGCAGTCAACGTTTGGGAGGACGTGACATGACCAACAGCAATAGATTTATGCCCGAAATCCGTCGCCGCACGTTGCTCGCAGGAGCGGGCAGCACCGCCCTGCTGGCCATGGCAGGCGCAACGAGAGCTCAGGATGCAGTTAGCGGCGAACTCATCGTTCTGAACTGGCTAGGCGGCTCAGAACTCGACATGATGCATTCGATCCAGAAGGCCTTTCTGGCGAAATATCCCAATGTCACGATCCGCGAAGTCGCCATCACTGGCCAGGGTGACATGCGCGGCGGCATCCGCACCGCGCTGATGGGCGGCGAGGTCGTCGATGTGCTCTTCAACACGTGGCCGGCCTTTCGCAAGGAACTTGCCGATGCCGGCATGCTCCGGCCGATCGACGATCAGTGGAAATCCTTCGGTTGGGACAAGCTCGTCAGCCAGTCGTGGAAGGATCTCGGATCCATCGGCGACAAGACCTACGGCCTGACCTACACCTTCGGTGACCGCTCCGGCATCTGGTACAAGAAGGAGCATCTCGCCAAGGCCGGTATTGCCGAACCGCCGAAGACCTGGGACGAATTTGTCGCCTCCTTCGCGAAGCTTACAAAGGCGGGCTATGCCGCCCCGATCGCGATCCCCGGCAAATACTGGGCGCATGCCGAATGGTTTGAAACCCTGTTGCTCAGAACCGCAGGTGTGGAGACGGCGGCGAAGCTTGGCGCCCATGAAATCCCGTGGACCGATCCAGCTGTGAAGACCGCGCTGACAAAATACGCCGAGATGCTGACGTCCGGCTGCTGCGGGGCGCCGAACACCATGCTTGCCAACGACTGGGACGGTGAGGCCGACCAGGTCTTCCAGGCCAATGCCAAGAACTATCTGCTGATCGGCATGTGGATGAACAATCGCGCCAAGAACGACTACAAGCTGGTCGAGGGCAAGGATTACGGTCTGTTCCAGTTCCCGTCTCTCGGCATGGGCCATGACGATACATCGAGCGTCGACGCCAAGGAGCTGCTGGTGACGACGAATGGCCCTAATCCGAAGGCGGCAGATGCCTTCCTCGATTTCTGGACGAGTGCCGAGGCCGCCAACATTCTCGCCAAGGCCGGTTATGCCTCGCCAAGCAGCAATGTCGATGCGTCGCTCTATGGTGAAGCACAGAAAGTGGCGACGCAGGCCGTCGCAAGCTCGAAGCTGCAATTCGTGCTCGGCGACCTGCTGCCCGGCGATCTCGTCGACGAGTATCGCGTGCAGTTGCAAAAGTTCCTGCAGGATCCGTCGAGCGCCAATATCGATGCAGTTCTTGCGGCTATCGAAACCAAGGCCCAAGGTTCCTACTGATGGCTGACACCTCCGCTTCCCCGGTGCGGGAAGCGGCGGGCGTGATGCAGGGTTCTCCGCTGGCGGCTGGCATCAAAGGCCGTCGGCGTCTGCTTAGGGACACGCCCGCCGCACTGATCCTGATTGCGCCGGTTATCGTGTTGTTTGCGATCGCCGTGATCTATCCGTTGGTCGAGACGATCCGGCTGAGCTTCTGGGATATCCAGGGGCTCAGAAAGCCTGCCTTTATCGGCTTCGGCAATTATGCGCGGCTCTTCGCCGACGCGGCCTTCCGCAACACGCTGCTGACGACCTTGATCTTCACCATCGGCACGACCGTGATCTCGGTGGCGATCGGCTGGGTTCTGGCGATGCTGTGTGCCTTCGCGCCGCAGCAAACCCTGCCCTTCCGCGTGATGATCTTTGCCGCCTTCGGCATTTCGGAAGCAGTATCAGGCTATATGTGGATCGGCATCTACAGGCCGGATGCCGGCGGCCTGCTCAATTCATTGATCCAGCTTCTGGGCTTTCCCGGTTTTGCCCATGCCTGGCTCGGCGACGCCAACACCGCCCTCTGGGCGCTGATCGTTGCAGCCTCCTGGAGCGGTGTCGGTCTGCCCCTGATGCTGATCTTCGCTGCCATCCAGGCGATCCCCAAATCTGTGCTCGAAGCGGCCTACATGGACGGTGCCAGGCCGCTCTCGACCATGCGGCACATCATGATGCCGCTGTCGATGCCGGGCGTGCGCGTCGCTGTCTTCATCAACCTTCTGACGGCTCTGCGTGCCTTCGACATCATCTATATCCTGACCGGTGGGGGGCCGGTGCGTTCGACCGAAACCGTCGGCTATTTCATGTATCGGGAATCCATGACCCAGTTCAAGCTGGGCTATGGTGCGGCCGCTACCGTCATCCTGCTGCTTGCAGTCCTGATCGTCTCGATCCCCGCCATCATCCAGCGGACGGCAGGTGCGAAATGATCGGCAAAGCTCCTCGCTGGATTATCATCGTCGTCGGCATCGTCGCCTTCATCTGGGTGATCCCGATCATCGGCATCGTCGTCACCTCGTTGCGTCCGCCGGAGGGCGTATCGCTCGGCTGGTGGCGCTTCGATCATTTCGATCTTACGCTCGATGCCTGGCACCGCGTCTGGGACAAATACCCGCTCGCCGACTCCATGTGGGTGACGATGAAGACGGCGGGTATTGCGACGGCACTCACCATGCTGCTCACACCGGCCGCCGCCTATGCCTTCCACTTCCTGACATTCCCCTTCCGCCGGGTGCTCCTGATCATCATCATCAATGCATTCGTGCTGCCGCAACAGGTCGTCATCATTCCGCTCTTCACGCTCTGGCGCGACATGGGGCTGATCGACAACATTCTTTCTGTGCTCATTCCCTATGTCGGGCTGTCCTTCGCCTGGTCTATCTTCCTCGTCAAAAACTTCTTCGAGGATTTTCCGCGCGAACTCGTCGAGGCCGCCAAGATCGACGGCTGCGGGCCGCTCGCGACCTTCCGCCATGTGGTTCTGCCGAACAGTCTGTCACCGATCTTTGCCGTCGGTATCCTGCAGTTCCTCTGGACATGGAATGCGCTCCTGCTGCCCATGCTTTTCCTGCGCAGCGATGTGCCCCTTCCCGTGCTGCTTGCCCGTATTTCCGGCAGCTACGAGATCAACTGGGACCTGAGATCGGTGGCGGCCATCCTCACCACCATCGTCCCCCTGCTCGTCTTCCTCGTTTTCCAACGTCAGTTCGCCGCCGGCTCGCAAACCCGCACCGGCGCAAAGGAATAGGACCCATGCCCAAGACAACGAACAAGCCGCTGCGTTACCGCCAGATCCATCTCGACTTCCATACGTCGGAGCATATTCCGGGCATCGGCGCCGATTTCGATCCGGATGCCTTCGTTTCGACGCTGAAGGCAGCCCATGTCGATTCCATCACCATTTTCGCCAAGTGCCATCACGGCTGGTCCTATTATCCGACCAAGGTCGGCAAGCCGCATCCGCAGCTTGCCCGCCCCGATCTTCTCGGCGACATGGTGAAGGCGCTTGCCGCAGCCGATATCGAAAGCCCGATCTATATCTCGGTACAATGGGATGAGCTGACGGCACGCGAACATCCCGAATGGCGGGCGATGAGCGCCTCGAACCGCTATCATCACGACCGGCCGGCCGACCCTTCCGCCGGCAAACAACTCAGCCCTGCCTGGCACACGCTCTGCCTCAATCATGCGGGCCTCAGGCACTATATCCTCGAACAGGCACGCGAGGTCGCGCAGAACTATCCGACGCAGGGCCTCTTCTTCGATATCATCCTGACGCCGGACTGCGTCTGCCCAGCCTGCGTCGAACGCATGCTGTGCGAAGGTCTCGACCCTGAAAACCCGGCCGACCGCCTGAAGAACGACGAAGCCGTCAACGAGCAGTTCCGCCGCGAGACGAGTGAAGCGCTGTTTGCCGAATTCCCGGGCCTGCGTGTCTTCTATAATTGCGGTCACATCCACAAGCAAGGACCGGAGCGCTTTTCGACCTACTCCCATCTCGAGCTCGAAAGCCTCCCGACCGGCGGCTGGGGCTACGACCATTTCCCGTCGAGCGCCCGTTATGCCGCCACGCTCGGCATGGATTTCCTCGCTCATACCGGCAAGTTCCATACATCCTGGGGAGAGTTCGGCGGCTTCAAGCACCCGGACGCGTTGGAATATGAGTGTGCGCAAATGATCGCGCTTGGCTCCAAATGCCTGGTCGGCGACCAGCTTCATCCGAACGGAGCGATTAATCCCGATACCTATGCTTCGATCGCGCCGGCCTATCATCGTGTCGAAAAACTCGAACCCTTCCTGGAGGGGGCAAAACAGATTTCCGAAATCGCGATCCTTTCGGCCGAACACATGAACCCCAAAGGCGCGCGCAACCATCCAAGCGATGACGGCGCCGCCCAGGTACTGCAGGAGCTGAAACGGCCTTTCGACGTACTCGACAGGTCCGGCCGTTTCGAGCAGTACCGCCTGCTGATCCTGCCGGACGAAATCCCTGTCGATGCCGCGCTCGCCGCCCGGCTCAAGTCCTATCTCGCCGGCGGCGGCAAGATCATCGCTTCCTGGCATTCAGGCCTTGATGAAAACGGACAATTTGCTGTCGACTTCGGTATCGAAAGAGGAGCCGCGCCCATCGCTTTCAAGCCTAGCTATGTGAAAGCCGGAAAGGATCTCGACCCCTCCATGCCGGAAACGGCCTTCGTTTTCTATGATGATGCCGAAGCCGTCCGTTCGGTAGGCGCAACGGTGCTGGCCGGCGTCTATCCGTCCTACTTCAACCGCTCCTACAAGCATTTCTGCTCACACCAGCACGCGCCCGATGACCCGGATGCCGATATGCTGGGCGCGGCAGTGACCGAGCACAAGGGCGCGGCCTACATCGCCTATCCGATCTTCCGGCTCTACCGGGCGATGGGCCAACCGCTCTACAAATACCTGGTTCGCGGCCTTCTCGACCGGCTTGTTCCCGATCCGGCCATGGTCACCGATCTGCCCTCGTCCGGACGGGCGACGCTGACGCATCAGATCGAGCACGACCGCCATATCCTGCATCTCCTCTACGGTCCGCCGCAGATCCGCGGCAAGGACGTGCGTGGCGATGACGGTTCGACCCGGGTCATGGAAATGATCGAGGACATTCCGGCGATCGGCCCGGTCAATGCCACGGTGCGCCTGCCGGCAAAACCGAAGCGCGTTTTCGATGCGATGACAGGAGAGGATCTTGCCTGGAATGCGGGTGACGATGGCGCCATCAACATCACGGTACCGCGCCTGCGCATCCACAGCGCCGTGGTCTTCGAAGGCGCATAATGCAGGTTGAAGTAAGGGAGCCGTCGGACTTTGCTCTTGCCGCCCGCAATACTGGTGGGCGGCGGAGCGCTGGGCTATACGACGGAAAGGCGCCTGGCCAGGCGTCATTTCCCATGGATGAATGCAGGAGCCCGCTCGAAATGCAACAGACGGACCAGACGGCCGGAAAGAGGCGCGGAGCCACGATCATCGACGTTGCCAGGGTGGCAAACGTCGCAGTCGGCACCGTGTCCCGCTATCTCAACGGCCAGACGATCCGCCGCTCCAACCGCGAACAGATCGAGCGGGCGATCCAGGATCTCGGCTATCGGCGCAATGCTGCTGCCGCCTCGATCCGCACTGACCTCACCCATATGATCGGCTTCCTGGTGCCGACCTTCGACGAATTCCATTCCCGCATGCTCGAGCATCTCGCCCATTCGGTTCGTCCAACCGGACGGGCACTGCTGACTTACTGCCATGGCGGCGATCCGCGCGTGGTCGCCGAGGCACTCGATTTCTTCGCCGCGCAGCGTGTCGATGCGCTGGTCATGGACGGCACCGCGGAAGTTTATGACCGCGTCGACGACCTCATCCATCACGACATTCCGATCATCTTCTATAACAACGACGTTCGCGGGCTGGCAGCAGACCGGGTCATGGTCGAGAACCATCGCGCGAGCTATCGCATCGTCAGCCACCTCATCGATCTCGGCCATAGCCGCATCGGCATTTTGACAGGCGATCCGCGCAATTCTTCGGGTATTGAACGGCTGGCGGGCTATGAACAGGCGTTACGCGACCGGGGTATCACAATCGATCCTACCCTCGCGGCGCGTGGAAACTGGCGCATGGACGGCGGTTATGAGGCGACCAAGCGATTGATGTCGCTTGAAAATCCGCCCACCGCGATCTTTTCCGCCAATTATGGCATGGCAGTCGGAGGGCTGAGCTGGCTGAAGGAGAACGGCCGGCATGTGCCCGAGGATGTTTCGCTTGCCAGCTTCGACGATGTGGCAATCTTCCGGCTCTACGAAGCCGGCATTACGGCCGTCGCCCAGCCGGTAGCAAGCATTGCTGAAACCATCACCGACATTCTCGTGGAACGGCTGACGGAGCCGTCAGGCGGGGCGACGCGCAGTGTCGTCCTCGAATGCGACATCATCCTGCGAGGCTCGACGCGACGGATCACCTGACGCGTTCTGCCCGCCAAGCGGTTAAAGGGAGGAAGCTTTGGCCAGTGTAGAGTTGCACGATATCGACAAATCCTATGGCAGCTTTCAGGCGATAGAGGGACTCAATCTGAGCGTCGATGACGGTTCGTTCACGGTCTTCGTCGGTCCCTCCGGCTGCGGAAAGTCGACGCTTCTGCGCATGATCGCCGGCCTGGAGAAGATCACCGCCGGCGACCTGACGATCGGCGGACGGCGCATGAACGAGGCCGATCCCATCGAACGCGGCGTCGCCATGGTTTTCCAGAATTATGCGCTTTATCCGCATATGACGGTGGAGCAGAATATCGGCTTCTCGCTGCGCATGGCCGGGATGGGCAAGGTCGATATCGACCGGAGCGTTGCCGCTGCCGCCTCGACCTTGCAGATCGAGCCGCTCCTGAAACGCAAGCCCGCTCAACTCTCTGGCGGACAGCGCCAGCGCGTCGCGATCGGCCGTGCGATCGTTCGCAACCCCGCCGTCTTCCTGTTCGACGAACCCTTGTCGAACCTCGATGCGGAGCTCCGAGTCTCCATGCGCGTAGAAATCGCCAAACTGCACCGGCGCATCGGCGCGACAATGATCTATGTCACGCATGACCAGACCGAAGCGATGACACTTGCCGATAAGATCGTCGTCATGCGCGCCGGCAAGATCGAGCAGGCAGGCACGCCGGATACGCTTTATGCCGATCCCGACAATTTCTTCGTCGCCGGCTTCATCGGCTCGCCGCGGATGAATTTCCTCGATGGCACGCTCGGCGCGGACGGGGTGATCAAGCTCGATTGCGGCACTGCTTTCAGAGCAGCCATCGTGGGTCCGGGCAAGGACATGCCGGTCAAGGTCGGCATCCGCCCGGAACATTTCACCGGACAGGACGAAGGAGGCGGCGCGATCGATGTCAAAGTCGACGTCGTGGAAAACCTCGGAGGAACCCGCTTCATCTACGGAACTCTCACCTCGGGCCAATCCGTCATCATCGAGGACCGCTCGGAAAGGACGCTGCGCCCGGGCGAGACGGTCAGCGCCGGCTTTTCCGCGAGAAAGGCGCTGCTCTTCAGCGTCGACGGCCTGCGCATCCGCGATATCAGACCGGCAAACAGCATCCCGGCAGAATGATCATGACGGACAACCTTCTCTGGTACGATGCCCCTGCTCGGCTCTGGACGGATGCGCTGCCGCTCGGCAATGGTCGGCTTGGTGCGATGGTCTTCGGCGACCCTGTTTCCGAACGGCTGCAGATCAACGAAGCCACCTTCTGGGCCGGCGGGCCTTACCGACCGGTCAATGCCGATGCCTATGGCCACCTGGAGGATGTACGGGAGCTGATCTTCGCAGGCCGTTACGCCGAAGCGGAAGCGATGGCTGACGAACATCTGATGGCGCGGCCGATCAAGCAGATGTCGTACCAGCCGGTCGGCGATCTCCATATCGATTTTCTCCATTCGCAAACCGTCGGCAGCTATCGTCGCACGCTCGATCTCGATACGGCGATCGCCACGACTTCGTACATTTCCGAAGGCATCACTTTTTTTCGCGAGGCCTTTGTTTCCCCAGTCGACGGTGTGCTTGTCGTACGCCTTTCGGCAGATCGGCCCGGAGCCATCAGATGCCGGATATCAATCGACAGTCCGCAGCGGGGACAATTCGTCGAGCAAAACGGCCCGGAACTCACTTTCTCCGGCGCCGGCAACGCGGAATGGGGTATCCCCGCCGCCCTGCGCTTCGCCTTCGGCATCAGGGTGGTCAACATAGGAGGGAGTGTCAGCTCTTCGAGCGGCATACTATCCGCCGAGGGCGCCGACGAGCTGCTGATCCTGCTCGGTGCAGCCACGAGTTTCCGCCGTCATGACGACGTCTCCGGCGACGCGGATGGCATAGTTGCCGGACGCCTTTCGAAAGCCGCGCGCCGCAGCATCGAGAGCATGCGCCGTGACCATATCACCGAACATCAAAGGCTGTTTCGGAGCTTCACTGTCGATCTCGGCACGACACCGGCAGCTTCTCAGCCGACAGATCGTCGTATTAGTGGCTTTGCCGAAGGCAATGATCCCGCACTGGCTGCCCTTTATGTGCAGTTCGGCCGCTACCTGATGATCGCCTCATCGCGCCCTGGCACCCAGCCGGCAAACCTGCAGGGCATCTGGAACGACGAGACCGACCCGCCCTGGGGCAGCAAATATACTGCCAACATCAATCTGCAGATGAACTACTGGCTGCCGGCGCCTGCCAATCTGCCGGAATGTATCGAGCCTCTTGTCGAGATGGTGGAGGAACTTGCCGAAACCGGCAGCGAGATGGCTGAGGTGCACTACCGCGCCCGCGGCTGGGTCATGCACCACAATACCGATCTCTGGCGTGCGACCGGACCGATCGATGGTGCCAAATGGGGACTCTGGCCGACTGGTGGCGCCTGGCTCATGGCGCAACTGCTCGACCTCAGCGATTATCTTGATGACGCCGAAGGCTTGCGCCGGCGGCTTTTCCCTGTTGCCAAGGCCGCTGCCGAGTTTATCTTCGATGTGCTGGTTCCTCTTCCGGGCACCGATTATCTGGTGACCAATCCTTCGCTCTCCCCGGAGAACGTCCATCCGCATGGCGCCTCCCTATGTGCCGGGCCGGCCATGGATAGCCAGATCATCCGGGATTTCCTCAATCTGCTGCGCCCGCTCGCAGTCTCCATCGGCGGCGAAGACGCACTGGTCTCCACGATCGACCGCGTGTTGCCGCGCCTACCGCCCGACCGGATTGGTGCTGCCGGTCAGTTGCAGGAATGGCTTGAAGACTGGGATATGCAGGTACCGGAGATCCATCACCGCCATGTCTCGCATCTCTACGGCCTCTATCCGAGTTGGCAGATCGACATGGACAGGACGCCCGCTCTTGCAGCGGCGGCCCGCCGCTCGCTGGAAATCCGCGGTGACGACGCGACGGGCTGGGGCATTGGCTGGCGCATCAATCTCTGGGCACGGCTTCGTGACGGCGATCATGCGCTCGATGTGGTCAAAATGCTGATCAGCCCCGAGCGGACCTATACCAATCTGTTCGACGCCCATCCGCCCTTCCAGATCGACGGCAATTTCGGTGGGGCCACGGGCATCCTGGAAATGCTGGTGCAGTCTCGCCCCGGCGAAATTCACCTGCTCCCGGCCTTGCCCAAAGCCTGGCCACGCGGCTCAGTGCGCGGTTTGCGCGTGCGGGGCGGCATGCTTCTCGACCTCGACTGGGAGAATGGCAGGCCGGTGAAGATTGCGATTTCGGCAGCACGGGATATTCAGACCGTCATCCGTTTTGCGGACGGCAGATTCACCATCACCCTTGCCGCTGGCCAGACTTTCATGGCGAGCAAGGACGAACTCTTCGTATAGAGGTCGAGCCTCTGCGTGAACTTAGCTCTTGGTGGCACGCGTTGATTATCAGACCAGCAGGCTGCGGACTGGCGATATCGACGTCGATCTTGTTCGCCCTGCTTCGAAAGCAGATATTTCCGCCGCTACGCTCTTGCCTTCCTAGGATTGGCATTCCTCAGAATATTGCGCTGGTGTCGGCCATATGAGTGCGAATAGCGGATCAAAGACATCGATCCGGCCGGTTTCTTGCCAGGCGCCGACACAATAGTTGGATGGCGCAAACAAACGGCGCGATTTATCCGGCAACTCGATCGGGAAAGCTACTGCCGGCGGAGCCTTGGTCATCTTCAATCCGGATGGCAGACCAATGGTCCGATTATGGAATTGAACGTCCGCATACCTGGCATTTTCGCCGATATCGTAATGCGCCTCCCGTAATGGGCCGGGAAAATCCCGGTGCGAGATCACGTCGCCGTCAAAGACGATGCCAAGAGACCTCCAGGAACGGGTAAAGCAATTTTCTTCAAAGCGGAGCAGATCTTCCTGTTCGCTCAAGGGACAGAAGTCCGAGCTCCAGCCTGATCCGAATGGAGAACAAGCGTCCCATTTGAATTTATCGGCGTCAATCGCATAGCCAATGAGGTTGTTGCGATGCTCCAGCTTCGCAAATCTCTTCTTCTTGGCAATCGGCGCCCGAAGGAGCCAGGTATTGTTGAAGACGTAATGCGGTCCATCCGCAATATGCTTTTCGGGAAACTTGAAGAGTACGCCCTTGGCATGCTTATCGCCTTCGGGTCCGGGAATGTGAATGTTCCAGCCAAGATTGCCATAGACATAAAAATAGCCGGAGCGCTGCATTTCGAAGGAAAACGGCATGTAGCAATCGACGAACTGGTTTCGACGGATCGTCCAGTTCCATGCGAAATTCTCGGGCTCGACGGCATTGTCCTTTATCCGCACGAACCAGTTATCTTCGATGAGTATATTCCGGGCGAAGGCCTCCTTGGTGGACTCCGATGCCTGATTGAAGAAATGAACGCCGTTGAATGCGTCTGTGATGACGTTGTCGCGGATGATGACATATCCGGCAATGGTCCAGGCTCGGAAGAAATCGCCGTCATAGGCACGTGCATCGCCGTTCGGATCAACCGGACCATCCTCGTCGCCAGATCCATGCACCTGCTTCCAGAGGATATCGCTCCAAAGCCTGCAGTCTGTCGGGGACAAGTCGGCACGAACGTGACCATTGCCCCTGATCGACAGAACGTCGTCTTCGCCGTGGCTTTTCGTATCCTGCACCCAGCTGCATTTTTCGATGAGCAGGTGACGCGTGTAGGGGCCGGCCGCACCGATCGCAATGCATCCTCCCCTGAAATCGACGCGGCGTATGAAAATGTGCTGGCAATTGTCGAGGTATATTGCTGTCGGCCAGCAGTTCCTGAAAACCAGTTCGTCGATGATAACCCATTGGCAATCGCGCAATGTCAAAGCCGCATTGTCGGCCATGAAATAGATACCGGGAAACGAACCGCCCTTCTGGTGAGCGGCAGCCAGTTTGTTCGCGGTTTCCTGGTAGGCGTCGAAGTCCATATCAGAGCCCAGGGTTGCTCCCGGACCGGTGATGCATATAGGACGTTCCTCGGAACCTCGTTTACCTGTTATCGTTATCGGATCGGAGTAACGGCCTTTTTTCAGGTAAAGCTCATCACCCGGTCCGAGCCGGTTGAGCTTCCTATTGATATCTTCGGCATTGACCTTTATTTGCGCCTTCATTCAATGCCGCCCCAATAAAAAACGTCATCGACACTATCGTCTGAGTTGATGTTTTTGCAAGCACTCCCGCTGGTGTCTCGCACGGCGCAAAAGCTTCATCGTCAGGCCTTCGGCCTGCAGTTGTGATCTTACGGTGTCGCCCCTCGTATTTCGCCCGACGCGCGCTTGACAAAGTTGAATTGCCTGTATTTTATTCAAGCCTGCGGATTAGGCAAAACGCTCCGCATTCTCACATGACTTCGATAGTCGCTGGGCAGTTTCGCCCCATGATGGCCCCGTCGCGGATGGGACGCTTTCATGGGGTTTTTTGGTTTTTGGCTTGCAGATGAATGATGCGTTGAAAATTGGCATTCTTTACTCCACCACCGGCCCCTACGGCTCGATGGGGCGCGACGCACGCGATGGCGCAGAATTCGCGATTGCCGAATTCGCCGCGACGAGCGGTCGGCCGGTCGAACCGGTCTTCTTTGATCCGCAAGCTGATCTTGCCGCCTATCTCGAAGGTGCCCGTCGTCTGCTGCGTGCCGGCTGCCGTCATATCGTCGGCACCATTACCTCGGCCGCCCGCAAGGAGGTCATCCCGCTTATCGAAAAACATGACGGGCTGCTTTGGTACATGTGCCCCTACGAGGGTTTCGAGGCGAATGAGAATGTCATCTATGTCGGTGGTTGCCCCAACCAGCATCTCCTGCCGCTTTTCGAGCACCTGATCCCACGCTACGGCAACCGGCCCTATCTCGTCGGCGCCAATTATGTCTGGGGCTGGGAGATGAATCGGCTTGCCCGTGAACTCACTACCAATGCCGGTGGCGAGGTCCTCGGAGAGCGCTATCTGCCGCTTGAGGAAACCGCAGTCGAGCGCATTGTCGCCGATATCGAGCAGCGCCGTCCGAGCTTCATCCTCAACAATCTGATCGGGCCGTCGAGCTATGCCTTCCACGAAGCGATCCGGCGGCTTGCCGATCGCGACCCGGGCTTCCGGCCGGAGAACTGCCCTGTTGTCAGCTGCGACCTGATGGAATGCGAGCTCGATGATATCGTACCGGGCGCCGCGACCGGCCAGCTCTGTGCCGCCTCCTATTTCGACAGTGTCGCGACATCCGAAAACGCCGAATTCAAGCAGCGGATCGTGGCCCACTTTGGTGCCGAGCGCCGTATCTCCAGCGTCTTTGCCAGTGCCTATACAGCCGTGCGGCTCTGTGTCGATGCGATTGTAACGGCCGGGGTTGACGAGCCTTCCGCGGTGCGCCGGGAATTGTACGGCAAGAGCTGGGCGACACCTTTCGGCGCGCTCAACATCGACCGCGAGACGAACCACGCGGCCCTGCCCTTCCACCTCGGTTGCATCAACGCTCAGAACGGCTTCGATGTGATCGCCTCGCGCCCGCCGCTCGCCGCCGATCCCTATCTGACCGGCCGCAGCAAGGCGTCTTCGCCGAGATTGCGGGTGGTATCATGAAGCAAACACCCAATTTCACCGGCTGGCATGCCGTCGTCCTGCACCGCGAGGACGGCAATACCGAAAGGCTGATCCGTCAGCTGCGTCTGCTGGGCTTGTCGGCCACGCTGCAGTGGGCGCCACTTTCAGCCGCAGGCGTACCCGACCTTGTCATCGTCGATGCCGACCAGGGTTTTGATGGTCTCCTGCCCTGGAGCGGTGGGACTCCGACATGCCCCGTCGTCGCGTTGCTCGGCTCGGAAGCGCCGGGCCGTATCGCCTGGGCGCTCAGCCAGGGTGCCGGCGCCGTTATCGCCAAGCCGATTGCAGCCTCCGCGGTCTATCCGGCCCTTGTCATGGCCGTCTCCATTCATCAGGAGCGCAAGAGTGTCGCCGAGCGCCTTCAATATCTGGAGGAACGGATACGCCTGCGGCCGCTCGTACATGCCGCCGTCGAAAAACTGATGAAGGCGCACGCCGTCGATGAGGAGCGCGCCTATTCGATCCTGCGTAACTGCGCCATGCGTCGCCGCCTGCCGATGGAACAGATCGCCGCCTTCATCGTCGGCGGCATAGAACCCCTGCCGGAGGCGGGTTGAATGCGTGTATTGAAAGCCATTTTAAGGCAGCCGACCGCCCTTTTTGGCCTTGTCGTCGTGCTTATCGTCATCGGCCTTGCGGTGGCGGCCCCCTGGATTGCGCCCTTCAATCCCGATGAGCAGATGTTCGACGGATTGTCGCTGGAAGGCGCGCCACTGCCGCCCGGCGGCCCCTATCTGCTCGGCACCGACACGCTGGGGCGCGACCTCTTCTCGCGCATGCTCTTCGGTGCGCGCACTTCGCTCGTCATCGGGCTCGTCGCCAACGGCATCGCGGTTGCGATCGGCCTCTTGATCGGCATCCTCGCCGGCTACATGCGCGGCATCGTCGGCAATATCCTGATGCGCTTCACCGATCTGATGATGGCATTTCCGGCGTTGCTGCTGGCGATCGTGCTTGCCGCGCTGCTGCGGCCGAGCCTTTGGATCGTCGCCATGGTGATCGCGCTCGTCAACTGGGTACAGGTTGCCCGCATCGTCTATACCGAGACGCGCGGACTGGTGGAACGTGATTTCATCATGGCCGAGCGCTCGCTCGGCGCCGGGCACATGCGCGTGCTCTTCCTGCATATTCTGCCACATCTGGTGCCGACGGCGATTGTCTGGGGCACGCTCGGCATCGCCACGACAGTGTTGCTGGAGGCAACGCTTTCTTTCCTCGGCATCGGCGTACAGCCGCCGCAGCCGTCCTGGGGCAACATCATCTTCGAAAGCCAGAGCTATTTCCAGGCTGCCCCGTGGCTCGTCTTCTTCCCTGGTGCGATCATCCTGCTGACGGCACTCTCCTTCAATCTCGTCGGAGATGCGCTGCGCGACATTCTCGATCCGACCCAGCGCGGGAGAGGCTGATGATCTTCCTTATCCTTCGCCGGCTCGTTCAGGCATCCCTCATTCTTCTTGGCGTCGCCGCCATCACCTTCGTGCTGCTCTATGCGCTGCCGGCCGATCCCGCGCGCATGATCGCCGGCCGCAGCGCCACGGCGCAAACTGTTGCCAACATCCGCCATGAACTCGGCCTTGACCAGCCGCTGCTCGTGCAGTTCAGCACCTATCTCTCCAACCTCTTGCACGGCAATCTCGGCCGCTCCTATGCACAGAAGACCGAGGTCTGGACGCTGATCGCCGCCCGCCTGCCGGCAACGCTCGTGCTCATGCTGGCCGGCATTCTCGTGGAAGTGGCCCTCGGCCTGACGCTCGGGACGCTCGCCGCGGTCCGTCGCGGCGGTTTCATCGACCGGCTTGTCATGGCCGCCTCCTTCGTGGGCGTCTCGGCACCGCAATTCGTCGTGGCCTTGCTGCTTCTCTATGTTTTTGCCGTAACGCTCGGATGGCTACCCATGAGCGGCTACGGCACGTTCGCCCATGTCGTGCTGCCAGCCTCCACCCTCGGCGTCCTTGGCGCCGGCTGGTATGCACGCATGGTGCGATCAGCGATGATCGACGTGCTCAATCAGGATTACGTGCGCACCGCGCGCGCCAAGGGCCTGTCCTCGCGCCGCATCATCTTCCGCCACGCCCTGCCGAACGCCATCCTGCCGATCATCGCCATGATCGGCATCGATATCGGGCAGTTCATGGGCGGCGTGGTCGTGGTCGAAGCCGTCTACGGCTGGCCCGGTATCGGCCAGCTCGCATGGCAGGCCATCCAGCAGGTTGATATTCCGATCATCATGGGCGTGACGCTGACATCAGCACTTGCCATCGTCATCGGCAATCTGCTCGCCGATCTCGTGGCCCCGCTTATCGATCCACGCATCCGTACACGTTGACAGCAACCAAAGAAGGGGAACCCGAATGTTCAAACGCTGGCTTCGACACACAACCATGGCAACGATGGTGGCGCTTGCCCCTATCGCCGCCAAGGCGCAGGAAACACCCAAGCAGGGCGGCGATATCGTCGTTACCTACAAGGATGACATCACCACACTCGACCCGCAGATCGGCTATGACTGGGTCAACTGGTCGATGATCAAAAGCCTCTATTCGCGACTGATGGATTACGAGCCCGGCACGCCGAACCTCGTCCCGTCGCTCGCCGAGAGCTTTGCCGTTTCGCCCGATGGCCTGACCTATACGTTCAAGCTGCGCAAGGGCGTGAAGTTCACCAACGGCCGCGAAATCGTTGCTTCAGACGTAAAGTACTCGATCGAGCGTGCCGTCAATCCCAAGACGCAAGGCCCTGGTGCCGGCTTCTTCGGTGCGATCCAGGGCTTTGACGATGAAACCGGCGGCAAAACCGAAACGCTTTCCGGCATCGAGACGCCGGATGATGGCACGGTCGTCTTTCATCTTTCGCGCCCGGACGCCACTTTCCTGCACGTTCTCGCCATCAACTTCGCCTCGGTCGTACCGAAGGAGGCCGTCGAAGCGGCCGGTGGCGATTTCGGCAAGAAGCCCGTCGGCTCCGGCACCTTCGTGCTGAAGGATTGGACAATCGGCCAGAAGCTCGTCTTTGAACGTAACAAGGATTATTTCGTCAAGAACATGCCGTATCTCGACAGCTTCACGGTCGAAGTCGGCCAGGAGCCGCTTGTCGCGCTGCTGCGCCTGCAGAAGGGTGAGGTCGATATTGCCGGCGACGGCATCCCCCCGGCCAAGTTCCTGGAAATCAAGAACTCCGCCGATGGCGCACGGATGATCGTCGACGGCGAGCAGTTGCACACGGGCTACATCACGCTCAATACCAAGGTAAAGCCGTTCGACAACGTCAAGGTGCGCCAGGCCATCAACATGGCGATCAACAAGGACCGCATCGTGCGTATCCTAAACGGTCGCGCAACGCCCGCCAACCAGCCGCTGCCGCCACTGATGCCGGGCTACGACAAGTCCTTCACCGGCTATGCCTATGATGTCGCCAAGGCGAAGGCGCTGCTTGCCGAAGCAGGCTTTGCCGATGGATTCGAAACGGTGCTCTATTCCACCAATACCGATCCGCAACCGCGTATCGCCCAAGCGATCCAGCAGGATCTCGCAGCGATCGGCGTGAAGGCTGAGGTTCGTGCGCTTGCGCAGGCCAATGTCATCGCGGCCGGCGGTACGGAAGGCGAAGCGCCGATGATCTGGTCGGGTGGCATGGCCTGGATCGCCGACTTCCCAGATCCTTCCAACTTCTACGGCCCGATCCTCGGTTGCGCCGGTGCGGTTCAGGGTGGCTGGAACTGGTCCTGGTACTGCAACGCCGATCTCGACAAGCGTGCGGTTGCGGCCGACTCCATGTCCGATCCGGCCAAGTCTGCAGAGCGCATCGCTGCCTGGGGCAAGGTCTTCACCGACATCATGGCTGATGCGCCGTGGGTTCCCGTCATCAACGAACGCCGTGTCGTCGCCAAGTCGCTGCGCATGGGCGGTGCGGACAACATCTACATCGACCCGACCCGCGTCATCAATTACGACGCGATCTACGTGAAGCAGTAAGCCTTAAGGAAGCAATGCCTTCCCGGCTCGGCCGGGAAGGCTTCATAAAATCGAGGGAGACACCTTATGTGCATTGCCTGCACCCACACGATTCACCGCGCCCAGCATAATTTCGGCTGGAACAAGGATTTCGCACCGGCCGTTGTCGCCAAGCCCGGCGAAACCATCCATTTCGAATGCATGGATTCTTCCGGCGGTCAGCTCGGCAGCGACGCGACGCTGGAAACACTGAATAATCTGGATTTCGGCAAGATCAACCCGGTTTCCGGCCCGATCTACGTGGAAGGCGCCAAGCCAGGCGACGCGCTGAAGGTGACGCTCCGCAAGTTCATTCCCTCGGGCATCGGCTGGACGGCCAATATTCCGGGCTTCGGCCTGCTTGCCGACCAGTTCAAGGAACCGGCGCTGCACGTATGGTCCTATGATGCAAACAGCATGACGCCGGCCCTTTACGGCCCTGGCGGCCGCGTGCCGCTGAAGCCCTTTGCCGGCACGATCGGCGTCGCTCCGGCCGAGCCAGGCACCCATTCCGTCGTGCCGCCGCGCCGCGTCGGCGGCAACATGGATATTCGTGACCTGACGGCCGGTGTCACCCTCTATCTGCCGATCGAGGTCGAAGGCGCGCTCTTCTCCATCGGCGACACGCATGCCGCCCAGGGTGACGGCGAAGTCTGCGGCACGGCGATCGAAAGTCAGATGAATGTCGAGGCGACGATCGAACTCGTCAAGGATGCGCGCCTGCAGACGCCACGCTTCACGACGACCGAACCGGTTACCCGCCATCTCGACGGCGCTGGATATGAAGTGACCACCGGCATCGGCCCCGACCTGATGACGGGTGCTCGCGAAAGCGTCATGCGCATGATCGATCTTTTGACCGCAGAACACGGCATGAGCGCGGTTGATGCCTATCTGCTCTGCTCCGTCTGTGGCGATCTGCGCATCAGCGAAATCGTCGATATGCCGAACTGGGTCGTCTCCTTCTACTTCCCTAGGATCGTATTCGCGTGATTGAAGCCATACCCTCGGCACCTATCCTCAGCGTTCGCAATCTCAATGTCGATGCGCGAACGCCGGAAGGTCGCAAATCGGTTCTAAAAAATATCAGCTTTGATTTGGCAAGCGGCGAAACGCTTTGCCTTGCCGGAGAATCCGGTTCGGGCAAATCGGTGACGTCGCTGTCGATCATGGGCTTGCTGCCGAAGGCCTCGCTTCAAGTCGCCTCCGGCAGCATCATGCTCGGCGAACGCGATCTGCTGAAACTTTCCGACAGGGCCATGCGCGGCGTGCGCGGCGGCGATATTGCCATGGTCTTCCAGGAGCCGATGACGTCACTCAACCCGGTCATGTTGATCGGCGCACAGCTGACGGAGGCGATCCGCGAGCATCAGGGCAGCGAGAACGCCGAAGCGACTGCATTACAGATGCTCGATGCGGTGCAGATCACCGATCCGGCAAAACGCCTGAAACAATATCCGCATGAACTTTCCGGCGGGATGCGGCAACGCGTGATGATCGCCATGGCGCTCTCCTGCCGTCCCAGGGTGCTGATCGCCGACGAGCCCACTACCGCGCTCGACGTCACCGTACAGGCGCAGATCCTGAAGCTGATGCGCGAGCTGAAATCAGAATTCGGCACCTCGATCATCCTGATCACCCATGACATGGGCGTCGTCGCCGAAATGGCCGACCGCGTCATCATCATGCAGAATGGTGGCATCGTCGAGGAGGGCCCGGCCGTCGGCATTTTCCGTACCCCGCGGCAAACCTATACGCAGCAGTTACTCTCCGCCGTGCCACGCCTGGGCGCGTTTGCCGGCACGGACGGCCCGCCGCGTATCACCTCACGTAGCGTCGAGACCTTGCGTCCCGATCGCACACCAGTACTGAATGTGCGTGGTCTCAATGTCACCTATGGCGGTGCTGCGAGCTTTCTCTTCAAGGGCAAGGCGCCTGCCGCGGCAGTCAGCGACGTCTCCTTCGATATTTTGCCCGGCGAAACCCTCGGCCTCGTCGGCGAAAGCGGTTCGGGAAAATCGACGACCGGCAAGGCCGTGCTCGGCCTCATTCCATTCACGGGCGATGTGGTCATCGACGGCCGCAACATCGCAGGGCTCAGCCATCGAGAGATGCAGCCCATACGCCGCACGGCGCAGATGATCTTTCAGGATCCCTATGCCTCGCTCGACCCTCGCATGGCGGTGGGCGCTGCGATCGCCGAACCGCTAGTCATACACGGTATCGCCAGTAAGTCCGAGCGGCAGGACAGGGTTGCGGAACTTCTGCGCCGCGTCGGTCTGACGACGGACGCCGCCACACGCTATCCGCATGAATTCTCTGGCGGCCAGCGCCAGCGCATCTGCATTGCGCGCGCACTTGCACTTGAACCGAAGCTGATCGTTGCCGACGAAAGCGTTGCGGCACTCGACGTCTCCGTGCGCGCCCGCGTGCTCGACCTGATGCTGGAACTGCAGGAAAGCATGGGGCTCTCCTATCTCTTCATCTCGCACGACATGGCGGTTGTCGAACGCATGTCCCATAAGGTCGCCGTCATGCGTAGTGGCAGGATTGTCGAAACCGGCACCCGCCGTCAAATCTTCGAACACCCGGCAGAGGATTACACGAAGGCCCTGATGGCTGCCGTTCCGATCCCCGATCCTGAAGCGCGGCGAGCGCAGGTCTGAGTTTCCCGGAAGCGGAGCAGAACGCCTCCTTTGGAGCCTTGTAGCTTTGCCTCGGCCGCCGCGAATCGTCGCAAGAAATCGAATTGCGGCATCGTCGAATTGGCGGTTCCGCCTGCCACATAAAACCTGTTTTTCAGCCGCATTTTCTCTCGGCAGCCCTTCCAGATGGGCAAATACAGGCCCGCGGCAGCGAGATATTTGACTGATTCAGGCTTCAGCGACAGACGGCCGTGCCCCATTTCCGCTCGGCCAATCCGGCTAAGTCGTACTAATATAGCCATATTTCGCCATTCTGTTTTACGCCTTGTTAATACCCGCCCAAGGAGTGTTGTACTTCTGTCACACACATGGCGGTTTAGTTAGAATTCTCTGTAAAATGAGACCATTCCTTGTTGAGCCCTCCTGCCTTTCGGTTATTTTAGGCCTTACCGAATTAATCGGGCTTTATCAGAGGGGACGTTCTTTCGTGGAACGCACTCGAACTTAGGAGATTGGCTTTCCATGAACATTCGTATGATGTTGCTTGGTTCCGCAGCTGCCCTCATCGCTGCACCGGCATTCGCAGCAGACGCAATCGTCGCTGCCGAGCCGGAACCGGTTGAATACGTTCGCGTCTGCGACGCCTACGGCACCGGCTACTTCTACATCCCGGGCACGGAAACCTGCCTTAAGATCGAAGGTTACATCCGTTTCCAGGTCAACGTCGGCTCGAACGTCGGCGGTGACAACGACTCTGACTGGGATGCTGTAACCCGTGGTCAGGTTCAGTTCACGGCCAAGAGCGACACCGAGTACGGTCCGCTCACCGGCGTTATCGTTCTCCAGGCCAATGCCGACAACGCAACGGACCAGGACACGATCCTCGACTCCGCTTACCTCGACGTCGCGGGCTTCCGCGCTGGTCTGTTCTACTCCTGGTGGGACGATGGTCTCTCCGGCGAAACCGACGATATCGGTTCTGTCGTAACGCTGCATAACTCCATCCGTTATCAGTACGAAACCGGTTCCTTCTACGCCGGCATCAGCGTCGACGAACTGGAAGACGGCGTATACCAGGGTGACTTCGATCCGGCCCTCGGCGAACTCGTCCCCAACGACGGCCCGAACAATGTCGGCGTTGCCTTCGGCATCGGCGGCACGGCTGGCGCCTTCAGCTACCAGATCACCGGCGGCTGGGACTTCGACAACGAAGACGGTGCTATCCGCGCTATGGGTACGGCTGAACTCGGCCCGGGCACGCTCGGCCTCGCTGCTGTCTACTCCAGCGGCCCGAACTCCTACTACTCGACGGCTGAATGGGCAGTTGCTGCCGAATACGCCATCAAGGCAACGGACAAGCTGAAGATCACTCCTGGTGTTCAGTATTACGGCAACTACATCGGCGGTCACAGCGCGTTCGACACCGTTCCGGATGACTTCGACGGTACCGGCGACGCCTGGAAGGTCGGTCTGACGGTTGATTACCAGATCGTCGACAACTTCTACGCCAAGGCTTCCGTCCAGTACCTGGATCCGGAAGATAGCGACGACTTCACGACGGGTTACTTCCGCCTGCAGCGTTCGTTCTAATCTGAACATTGAAGACCCCGGGATCGCATCCTGGGGTTTTTCATCACAGGCTTCTGCTTTGGTGACCTCCAATTCAGAAGAAGGAGGTCGGTTCGGTTCCCTGCCGGATCGGCCTCACCCATCGATACAGAATTCCACTCCTGTAGATGGTTCTCGCTCGCCCTCAGCCGAGGGCGAGCCTTTTCCTTGACGGGAACGCCCATCGGACGAGGTCTTTGTCGGCGGCTGAGGACCTGAAGTCTCAGTCGCCGATTTACTTTGAGAAAAAATTGCAGCCGGTAGGCGCAACAATGTCTAGTTGCCGGTCAGAATTCCGCCAGCCTTGTAGAAGGGCGATGAGAGTACCGGCCGCTTCCATACTCCGCGGCGAGATCGCCGCGGGCTCAGACTACATTCAGTGGTATCAACTGGCGCAGTCTCTGGTCCCGCAGATAAAGGCCGCCCCAGGTGGCAGCCCCGAGAAGCAAGCTTACGATCTGGGGTGGCGTAAAAAACTCGCCCAGACGGAAGTGCGTGCAAATGGCGCCGCCGAGAAAACCGGTCACCAGTATCGCACCAAGGAAAGCTGTTTTCGGAACAGCATAAAGGATCGCACAGATCGCGATAATCATGCCGAGCACCGGGGCGAGATTGACGGGGAAACCGGTGGCTTCCATTTCCGTCCGTATGAAATCAGGTGCAAAAAGGTTGATGCCCGCATCAGCAAGAAGCAGAATAACAACCAGTGCTGACAGAATTCGCCCGATCCAGATCGACATTGTCGCTCCCTCTTTAATTGCCGGTCGCAAGCTGGCTTATGGAGCGATCTGGATGTTGTCAATTCGTCGGCAATTTCGCAATCAGCAATTTTGCGTGTCCGCGTTTGGTCACGCCTGAACTCCAAACCTTGCGGCTTCCGACGGCTGCGCTAGCTATTTTTCTCTCGCCGAGGCGAAGACCACACTGGCATCGCTGACGATTTCCACATGCGAATAGGCAGCCTTTGCAGCGGCGACACCATCTGCCCGCATGATCGCGGTGACGATGATGTCGTGCTCGTCATAAGACTTCGCGAGCCGACCCGGCAGCCGGAACTGCGCGCGCCGGAAAGGCGCGAGCCGGGCCCGGCTTTGGGTTACCAACTCATAGATATGCTCGTTGTGTGCGCCGCGATAAAGCCGGGTGTGGAATTCGGTATTATGAACAGCATAGTCCTCTTCCGCACCCTGATGCACGAGCCGAGCGGAAGCACGATGTTCGATTTCCAGCATACGCCGCTCGTCAACCGTCATCCTCTCGGCGGCTAGACGTGCGCAAACGCCTTCGAGCTCGGCCATCGCCTCGAACATCGAATGCAGGTAGGTCTCGGTTACATTGGTGACGACAGCGCTGCGGTTCGGTTCGCGATCGACGAGCCCCATTGCTCCGAGTTCGCGAAGCGCCTCGCGCACAGGCGTCCGCGACACTTCAAAACGAGCCGCCAGTGAAATCTCGTCAAGCTTGTCGCCCGGCAGTATCTGCCCGGTCACGATCATATCAGCAATTGCCCGCACCATCTGCTCGACGGTCGTTCCTGTCCGGATGATCTCTCTGCGCCTGACCTGCTTCAAGGAATGATTCTGCCAATTGAGCGATGCATACACATGCATTGCTAGCACAGCAAAGTCAAATAGCACAGCAAGTTCTTGTTTAAAACAAGGAAATTGCCCTTTGCATGTCCCCTTCACTTTCATTCTGAAGTATCTGACGCCAAAATTAGCTGATTTTATAGACTCTGCATAATTTTTGATCTTAGGTGACTAAAAATTGCATACACTTTTTACAGCACTTTGCAGGCGTTCGAATATTTTCAATGAATTCAATAGAATGAAATCTGGCACGGTCATTGCATACACTTTTCCGTAACCAATGAACCGGCGAAACGCCGCAAGGGGAGCATTCTGATGACCAAACTCCTTTCCATGAACCGTCGCCATTTCCTTCAGGCTTCCGCTGCCACCGCCCTGGTCGGCGCAGCCCCCGGCATCCTCTCCTCGCGCGCCCTTGCACAGACCGCGCTGACCGTTGGCTTCATTTATGTCGGCCCAAAGGATGACTATGGCTACAACCAGTCGCACGCCGAGGGCGCGGCTGCCGTCAAGGCGCTGCCTGGCATCACCGTCGTCGAAGAAGAGAACGTGCCCGAGACCGTGGACGTTCAGAAGACGATGGAATCGATGATCAATCTGGACGGTGCGACGCTCATCTTCCCGACCTCCTTCGGCTACTTCGATCCCCACATGCTGGCCATGGCCGCCAAATATCCCGATATCCAGTTCCGCCACTGCGGCGGCCTCTGGCAGGAAGGCAAGAACCCGGCCAATACCGGCTCCTATTTCGGCTATATCTTCCAGGGCCAGTATCTGAACGGCATCGCCGCCGGCCACGCGACGAAAAGCAAGAAGCTTGGCTTCGTCGCGGCAAAGCCGATCCCGCAGGTTCTGCAGAATATCAACGCCTTCCTGCTCGGCGCCCGCACGGTCGATCCTGCTATCACCTGCCAGGTGATCTTTACCGGCGAATGGTCGCTCGCCGTCAAGGAAGCAGAAGCCACCAACGCCTTGGTCGATCAGGGTGCCGATGTCATCACCTGCCATGTCGACAGCCCGAAAGTCGTCGTCGAGACGGCCGCCGGCCGCGGAGCCTTCATCTGCGGCTACCACGCCAATCAGAGCCCGCTTGCCCCCGAGAAATATCTCACCGGTGCCGAATGGGCCTGGGGCAATGTCTACAGCGATTTCGTCAAGAAGGCGCAGGCCGGCGAAAAGCTCGGCAATTTCGTTCGCGGCGGCCTGAAGGACGGGTTTGTCAAGATGAGCGCGCTCGGCCCCGGCGTTTCCGAGGCGGGCCGCAAGTCCTTCGAAGCAACCCATGCGGAAATGATGAAGGGCGGTTTCTCGGTCTTCAAGGGACCGCTGAAGGACAACAAGGGCAGTTCAGTTGTGACCGCCGACAAGAGCTATGCCGAAGACGCAATCGAGCTCGAGAGCATGAATTATCTGGTCGAGGGCGTCGTCGGATCGACGGCGTAGACCGCAGAGGGAGAAGCGCCATGACCGTCCAGGCCAATGATCCCGCAATCTCAGTCGTTTCCGGAAAGCCGGCATCGTTGCGCCCCGTCCTCGAATGGATTGCGCGCCGTGCCGAACCAGTCGTCATCGGTCTTGCGGCCATCCTGATCGGTCTTGCGCTCTTCTCCCTGTTCATCCTGGCGATCGGAAAATCGCCGGCGATGCTTTTCCAGCTTATGTATACCGGCGGCTTCGGCAGCTGGTTTTCGGTGCAAAACAGCTTGAGCCGTGCCGCACCCCTTCTCCTGACGGCACTCTGCGTCGCCCTGCCCGCTCGCCTCGGCCTCGTCATCATCGGCGGGGAAGGAGCGGTCGTGCTGGGCGGCGTTGCTGCCGCGGCCATGGCCACGCCGCTTGCCGGTACTGCCCCTGTCTTCCTGACCCTTATTCTCATGGGCATTGCCGCCATGGTGGTCGGCGGCATCTGGATCGGCCTTGCCGGTTTCCTCCGCCACTACCGCGGTGTCAATGAGACGATTTCATCGCTGCTGCTCTCGTATATCGCCATCGCCCTGATGAACCAGTTCGTCGAAGGACCGCTGCGTGATCCCGCCAGCCTCAACAAGCCGTCGACCAAGCCGCTGCCGCCAGAATACATGCTCGGCAACATTCCCGGGATGGACGTGCATTGGGGTCTCGTCATCGGCATCGTCGCCTGCATTTTCTCCTGGATCCTGATCGAGGTAACGAGCTTCGGTTTTGCCGCCCGCATCGCCGGCGGCAATGTCCGCGCCGCGCAGATCCAGGGTCTTCCGGTTGGCAAGCTTATTGTCGGATTCACGGCGATCGCCGGCAGTTTCGCGGGGCTCGCCGGCATGGTCGAGGTCGCCGCAGTTCAAGGCAGCGCCAATGCCTCGCTCGCCGCCGGCTACGGCTATACCGGCATCCTCGTCGCCTTCCTCGCGCGACACAATCCGTTGGCGATTATTCCGGTCGCGATCCTGCTCGGCGGCATCGATGCTTCGGGCGGCCTCATACAGCGCCGCATGGGCCTGCCGGATGCCACCGTTCTGGTGCTGCAGGGCACGCTCTTCATCGTCATCCTGTTCTGCGAGACCTTTTTCGGCCGCTTCAAGATCTTCAATCCCGACCTCTGGAAAAGGAGCCTCTGATGGAAGAGACAGGCATCGGCATATGGGGCGTGCCCCTTGCGATCCTCGCAGGCGCCATCCGCGTTTCCACGCCCTTCATCTTCGTCAGCCTCGGCGAGACGATCACCGAGCGCTCCGGCCGCATCAATCTCGGGCTTGAAGGCACGCTGGTCTTCGGTGCGATGACAGCTTATGCCGTCGCGGTCATGAGCAATTCACCGTGGCTCGGGGTACTCGCGGCAATGGCGACGGGCGCCGTCTTCGGTCTCGTCCATGGCTGGATCTGCAAATGGCCGAAGGTCAACGATATCGCCATCGGTATCGCCATGATGCAGTTCGGGCTCGGCCTCGCCTTCTTCCTCGGCAAGCCCTTCATCCAGCCGGCCGCGCCGCACCTGCCGGCAATACAGCTTGGTTTCTGGTCCAGCATGCCCCAGATCCAGGCCGCGCTGAACATCAACGTGCTCTTCCTGCTTGGCGCTGCTCTCGCCTTCATCCTCTGGTGGGCATTCAAGAATACCCGGATCGGCTTGATCCTGCGCGTCGTCGGCGACAGCACCGATGCCGCCCGCGCCATGGGCATCAATCCCGATCGCGTGCGACTGCTCGCCACCGCCGTCGGCGGTTCGCTGGCGGCCATCGGCGGCGCCTATCTGTCACTCTATTATCCCGGCTCCTGGAACGAGGGCATTTCGTCCGGCCAGGGCTTGATGGCCGTGGCGCTCGTCATCTTCGCCCGTTGGAATCCGATTGGCTGCTTCCTCGCCGCTCTGCTCTTCGGCGGTACCGGCGCACTCGGCCCGGCATTACAATCGGTCGGCGTCACGCAGGGCTACTACCTCTTCTACGCGGCTCCCTACGTGCTGACGTTGGTCATCATGATCGCGACCTCCTCACCCACACGTTCGCTCGCCGGCGCGCCCGGCGCGCTTTCCCTGACGAAATAGCATGAAAGGAGCAAGCCATGAATGGCCTCGGCGGATTGAACAAGTCGGAACATGGCGTCGGGATCGGCCTCATTCAGCTTCAGCTTCCTGTCACCGTGACACGGGAAGACCTTGCGCGCCAGACGCAGGTCATCGTCGATCTTGTTGCCAAGGCGCGGCGCAATCAGCCGGGCATGGATCTGGTCGTCTTTCCGGAGTATGCCCTGCACGGCCTGTCGATGGATATCAATCCCGAGATCATGTGCACGCTCGATGGGCCAGAGGTCGCAGCCTTCAAGAAGGCCTGCCGGGAGAATACGATCTGGGGCTGCTTCTCGATCATGGAGTTGAACCCTGAGGGCATGCCCTACAATTCCGGCATCATCATCGACGACAGGGGCGAACTGAAGCTCTATTACCGCAAGATGCATCCCTGGGTGCCGGTCGAGCCGTGGGAGCCCGGCAATTTCGGCATCCCCGTCATCGACGGCCCCAAGGGCGCGAAGCTCGCGCTCATCATCTGCCATGACGGCATGTTTCCGGAAATGGCGCGTGAATGCGCCTATAAGGGTGCGGAAATCATGATCCGCACGGCCGGCTACACGGCGCCGATCCGCGAGAGCTGGAAATTCACCAACCAGTCGAACGCCTTCTGCAATCTCATGATCACTGCGAGCGTCTGCATGTGCGGCTCTGACGGCACGTTCGACAGCATGGGCGAAGGCATGATCTGCAATTTCGACGGCTCGATCATCGCTCACGGTACATCGGGCCGCGTCAACGAGATCATTACCGCCGAGGTGCGTCCGGATCTCGTGCGCGAAGCCCGCCTTGGCTGGGGTGTCGAAAACAACATCTACCAGTTCGGCCATCGTGGCTACGTCGCGGTTGCCGGCGGTGCCGGTGATGCGCCCTACACCTACATGCACGACCTCATCGCCGGCAAATACCGCCTCCCCTGGGAGGATCAGGTGAAGGTCACGGACGGTACGTCCTGCGGCTTCGACAAGCCGGCGCGTCGCTACGGCGAAACTTTCAAACTCGCGGGTGAATAGGAGAGAGGACGATGGACGCCTTAGTCGAAGCCAAAGGACATTATATCGACGCCGACCCCTATGCCTGGCCCTATAACGGCGCCCTGCGACCAGACAATACCGCCCTCATCATCATCGATATGCAGACGGATTTCTGTGGCAAGGGCGGCTATGTCGATCACATGGGTTACGACCTGTCGCTGGTGCAAGCCCCGATCGAGCCGATCAAGAAGGTCTTGGCCGCCATGCGGGCCAAGGGCTATCACATCATCCACACGCGCGAGGGCCACCGGCCCGATCTTGCCGACCTGCCGGCCAACAAGCGTTGGCGTTCGCAGCGTATCGGCGCTGGCATCGGCGATCCCGGGCCTTGCGGGCGCATCCTCACACGTGGCGAGCCCGGCTGGGACATCATTCCCGAACTCTACCCGATTGAAGGCGAAACGATCATCGACAAGCCCGGCAAAGGTTCGTTCTGCGCTACCGATCTCGAACTGATCCTTAACCAGAAGCGTATCGAAAATATCATCCTGACCGGCATTACCACCGACGTCTGCGTTTCCACCACGATGCGGGAGGCGAACGACCGCGGCTATGAATGCCTGCTCTTGGAAGACTGCTGCGGCGCGACCGACCACGGCAACCACCTTGCCGCGATCAAGATGGTCAAGATGCAGGGCGGTGTCTTCGGCTCTGTCTCCAACTCTCAAACCCTTGTGAGCCAGCTGCCATGAGCACAGTCCGCGACACCCCTCTTCCGCAAGCCGGCAAGGCCGTCGGGATCGACACGATCGACATGACGATGCGCTTCGGTAGCTTCACCGCCCTCGACCATGTGTCGATCAAGATACCCGCCGGCAGCTTCCACGCGCTGCTTGGCGAAAACGGCGCCGGCAAGTCGACGCTCGTCAAATGCATCATGGGCTTCTACCACGCGACATCGGGCGCGCTTTCCGTCAATGGTGGCGAAGTGGCAATCGCGTCACCGAAGGACGCTGCGACCTATGGGCTCGGCATGGTCTATCAACACTTCACGCTCGTTCCTTCGCTCACCGGAGCTGAAAACCTCGTCATCAGCCGCGCCGAAGTACCTGCCATCATCAATTGGGCGAAGGAACGCAAGGATCTCGCCGCCTTCATGGAGCGCATGCCCTTCAAGATTCCGCTCGATCGTCCGGTGAGCGAACTTGCCGCCGGCGAGAAGCAGAAGCTTGAAATCGTCAAGCAACTCTATCTCGGCCGCTCCTTCCTGGTGCTCGATGAGCCGACCTCGGTGCTGACGCCTGCCGAAGCCGACGAAATGCTTGGTCTCGTGCGCGGTATGACACAGCGTGGCGAGCTGACCGTATTGATGATCTCCCACAAATTCCACGAGGTCACGAAATTCGCCGATGCCGTCTCCATCCTGCGGCGCGGCAAGCTCGTCGGCAGCGGCAAGGTGGGTGAGCTTTCCACGGCCGACATGGCGGCGATGATGATCGGCGACGTCAAGCTCGCCGAGCTTGATACCCGCGTTCCGATTTCCGAAGGCGCCAAGCCGGTCCTCACAGTCGAGCAGGTCAAGGCACCGGATCGCTCCGGTCTCAAGACCATAGAGATCGACAATCTCACCGTCCGCTCGGGCGAGATCGTCGGCATTGCCGGCATATCGGGCAACGGCCAGAAGGAACTGACTGAGATCCTTGCCGGCCAAAGGCCGACCGATACTGGCCGCGTCAGCGTCAAGGGCGAGATTTACGGCGCGACACGTCCGGAAACCCGCAAGAACAATGTTCGCTTCATCCCGGAAGAACCTCTGCAGAATGCCTGCGCGCCACGCATGACGGTCAGTGAAAACCTCGCCTTCCGCACCTTCGATCTGAAGGCAGACGGCAAGGATGCGATCTGGCTGAACAAGGGTAAGATGAAGGAGCGCGCAACCGACCTGATCTCCGATTTCAAGGTCAAGACGGCATCCTTTTCGTCCCCGATCGCAGCGCTTTCGGGCGGCAATGTGCAACGCGCCGTGCTCGCCCGCGAACTGACTGGCGAGGTGGACCTGCTGATCGTCTCGAACCCCTGCTTCGGTCTCGATTTCTCGGCCGTTGCGGAGATCCGCGCCCGCATCATGAAAGCGCGCAATTCCGGTACGGCCGTTTTGCTGTTTTCCGAAGACCTCGACGAGTTGCTCGAGATGTCCGACCGCATCATGGTGATTTCCGAAGGCAAGCTGGTCTACGAGACCCCGGCGCGATCAGCCGATATCGGCGTCATCGGCGCGCATATGGCGGGGCATCACTGATGGCGGAGATCAAGGCAGAGCCTTTCGCCTTTCCGGTGAACCACGACCAGCTCGCCCTCGTCGTCATCGACATGCAGCGCGATTTCGCCGAACCAGGCGGTTTCGGCGCCAGCCTCGGCAACGATGTCAGCCGCATCACCAGGATCGTGCCAGATGTCAAACGTCTCATTCAGGGCTTCCGCAATGCCGGTCTGCCGGTCATCCATACGATGGAATGTCACAGGCCCGACCTTTCGGATCTGCCGCCGGCAAAAAGGGACCGTGGCAATCCGACACTCAGGATCGGCGATGAAGGCCCCATGGGCCGGATTCTGATTTCCGGCGAGCCCGGCACGGCGATCCTGCCAGAACTTGCGCCGGTGAAGGGCGAAGTGGTGATAGAAAAACCCGGCAAAGGCGCCTTTTATGCAACCGAACTTGGAGAGGTTCTGCAAGACAAGGGTATCAAGCAGCTCGTATTCGCAGGCGTGACGACAGAAGTTTGCGTCCAAACAACCATGCGCGAGGCGAACGACCGCGGTTACGAATGCCTGCTCGCCGAGGAGGCAACGGAAAGCTACTTCCCCGAATTCAAGGCGGCCGCCATCGCCATGATCCGCGCCCAGGGCGCGATCGTCGGCTGGACGGCCCGTGTCGACGATATCCTGGAGAGCATCGCCCATGCCTGAAACCACCCGCGAACTGCTCACCTCGGGTGGTTGGAAGGAGCTGAAATTCGGCCCCTTCCGCGATGAAGTGACCATCCACTGGATCAGGCATTTTGAAGGCGATCAGCCGGGCGTGGCGCTTCTGAAATACGAGGCCGGCGCCTCCGTTCCCCGCCACCGGCACGAAGGGCTTGAAACCATTCTCGTCCTCGACGGCGTGCAATCCGACGAGGCGGGCGACTACGGCCGTGGCAGTTACATCGTCAATGCACCCGGTACCGAACATTCGGTCTGGAGCGATACCGGTTGTGTCGTGCTGATCCAGTGGGACCGGCCGGTGAAAATATTGGACGACGAAGCAGCGTGAATTCGAAGGCCCGTACTTCATCGCCCCGAAAATTCGGCAAGACTGGCAGATAGACCAGCCCTGCGCTCAGGAGTTCCTCAGGCCGACTGGATAGCCTTGATGCGGTCGAGCCCGCCAACGATCGGGGCAAAATCGTCCCAGACGCCCTGCGCGCCCTTCTGCCATTCTTCCGGAGCTTCCGGCTTCAGCAGCTTGCCACCGTTCTTCAGCGAGATTTCCATCGAGGCCGCCTCGTCATCGATAATCAGTTGATTGAAGTAGGCGGCACCTTCTGTGGAAGCTTGCTGGAAGACGTCCCTCTGCTCGTCATTCAGGCTACCCCAGAAGGTCGAGGAATAATAAATGATTCCTGAAGCCCAGATATGGCCGGTCTCGGTCATGTAGGGCACGACCTCATAGAGCTTGAAGCCTGCGTAAGCCGATTTCGTGAGGTCCATGGCATCTGCAACGCCTGTTGCCAGTGCATTATAGGTCTCGGTGATCGGAATCCCGATCGGCGTCGTACCGAAAGCGCTCCAGAGCCTGGTATGCAACGGGCTCTGGATGACGCGGATGCGCTTGCCCTTCAGTTGTTCCGGACGCGTCACCGGCTCCTTTGTCAGGAGATGACGGGCACCGTAATTGATGAAATCGCCGACGACGAAATTCTGTGCCTGCAACTTGCCCTTCAGATCGGCACCGACATTGCCACTGACGGTGCGGCGGACATGATCGGCATCGTGAAACAGAAAGGGAAGGTCGAGGATCTGAAGTTCCGGTGCCCAGCCGGAGAGCGAGGAAACCGTGGAAAGACTGGCATGAATGGAACCGAGGCGAACGCCTTCGGCCACTTCCTTTTCACCACCGAGCGCACCGTTCTTGACGATGTTGAACTTGAACTGGCCGGGCAGCTTGGCCTCGACCAGCTCGTTGATCTTTATCCAGATCTTCGTCTCCGGCTTGTCGTCTCCAAGCAGGGAAGCGACGGTGATCGTCGTCGTGCGGGCCGCCGCGGTGCGAACGAAAGCCGGTGCGGCAAGAGCGGTGCCGGCAAGAGCGGTGGTCTTCAAAAAATTGCGGCGGTTGAGATTGTCCATGAATGAAATCCTGTCCGTTAGAAGATGATCGCCCAGACGCAAAGGATTGCGAGCGAAACGAGAAGAGCAAGCAGATAGGGAACGACCGCCTTGAAGAGGGCGGATGCCGGAATGCGGGTCACCCCGCTGACGACGAAGATCAGCATGCCCAGCGGCGGTGTCAGCCCGTGTATCATCAGGTTCACCACGATGATGACGCCGAAATGGATCGGATCGATGCCTGCGGCGACCGCGGCCGGCAGAAGGATCGGGCCGAAGAGCAGGATCGCAGCGCCGATATCGAGAACCAGTCCAACGACCAGCAGGATGATGTTCGACAACAAGATCACGGCAAGCGCACTGCCGCCGAGCGCCGTCGTCAGATGAGAGATCAGGCCCGAGACATCGTCAACAGCCAGCAGGAACGCAAAGGGACCGGCAGTGCCGATCAGCAGGCCAATAGCTGCCGCTTCGACAGCCGCCTGGCGAAAGGCGGCATAAAGGGAAAACACACCAAGCCGAGCGCCGATGCCGAGCAGGAAGGTATAGAAGGCAGCAAGGGCTGCGGCTTCCGTCGTCGTGACGATGCCGATGCGGATGCCGACCACGACGATGACGCCAAGACCGAAGGCCGGGATCGCCTGGACGGCAGACTGCCGGCGTTGCGCCCCTGTGGCTCGCGGGATGGGCGTCTGATCGCGAACCGTCAGATGAATGGCAATGGCCAGACAGATGGCCATCAGCCCACCGGCAAAGAAGCCCCCAACCAGCAGCGAACCGACCGAAAGATTCGTGGCGGTTGCCAGGATCAGGAAGGCGATCGATGGTGGGATGACATTGTCCAGCACCGAAGTCGCCGCGATGATCGCCGCGGCTTTGGCCGGTGGATAGCCGTGACGGACGAGTTCCGGCTGGAAGGTCGATGCGCCAAAAGCGGCATTGGCAACGGATGAGCCGGAAGCGCCCGAAAAGAGCACACTGGTCAGCAGCGTCGTCTGGGCAAGACCAGCGCGGCGATGGCCGACCATGGCGGCGGCGAAACGTACAAGCTGGTTGGCAACGCCCGATGCCGTCAGCAGACCGCCGGCGAGCAGGAAGAAGGGGATGGCAAGCAGCAGGAATTTCGAAATGCCCGTGACGGTCGACGAGACGATCGCCGGCTCCGGTAGGCTGCTGCCGAAGGCGATAACCACATAGGCCGCGGCCAGGAAGGCATGTGGCAGGGGTGCCGCGAGTACCAGGCCGATGGCAGCAATCAGCCCGAGGAAGATGCTGGGCGGCCAATCGAGCTCGATGGAGATAAAAGGGATACCGGCATAGAGCGCCGCGCCGGCGGCAAAGGAGAGCATGACCGGCCACGCCTTTCCTTCGGCGATGCGCTGCAGCATAAGCACGACGAGGATCAGCGCGCCGCCGGCGCCGAGGAAGCCGAAGCGAATCCATTCCGGCACGCCCAGTGTCGGGGAAATACCTCCGAGCATAGTCATGATCTCGGAGCCGCCGAAGCTCAGGATAAGGCNNCGCCAAGATGATGCCGAAGCTCAGGATAAGGCCGGAGAGCACAGTGAAGACATCGGCGGCTACCTGCGTTGCCGGATGCAAACGCTTCGGCATCATCTTGGCGAAGACGTCGAGACGCATGGCAAGCGCGCTGTTGAGGCTTAGCGGCGCCCCGAGTGCAATCAGCAGCACATGCAGCCAGATGCCGAGATCCTCAGCGCCGATGAAACCGGCGGCAAAGAAATAGCGCATGCAAACCGTGACCAGCACCATGAAGAGCAACACGGCAAGCACCGACGCGGCGGCGACGCCAAGGACGGTTTCGATCGCCTTTAGAATGTGGCCGGCAAGCCCACCACCTGTCATCTCCCGTTCGGCTGGGTGAAATTCGCTTGCTGCCACAGGATTTGCTCTCTTGCCGAAGGATCAGGCACTCTTAACGGCAGAAGGTCGCAAATCAAAGAGCTTTGACCCGGTGTCGCCGCCGCCGCAAGTGCGCGCCCTTCCGCCTAAGGCGTCCTGATCCCGGACTTCGAGATAGCCGGCAAAAGTGACCGGTCGCCAGTCGGCTCGTGCCTTCCCTCAAGGCAAGGGCGCGATGCAAGACAATGAAGGGATTTCACCTACCCGGATGGCCGAAAGCAACGAGTTTGAACGCGAGGCAACATCCAGCGTTCGCACTACTTCTTCTCACGCGTCCGATTCGTGAAATGGGCGTTTCCGAGGCCGGTGCCGATCGTGAGGACCGCCCAATTCGCAACGTCCTTCATCTGCGGCATCTGAGAAAGCCCCTGCACGACCGCGTCATTGTGCATCATGATGAACGTGTCATCGCCGCCGATCTGCGGAATAGCCTTTTTAAGTTCGAGCGGAAGATTGAAGTGATCGCTTTCCCAGTTTCCACCGGGCAGATTTTGCCCACCGCGCGTGATCGAACCATCGGCTTCAATCACTCCGGGACATCCTATACCGATCAGTGGGGCAAGCCTCAGCTGAGACGCTGTCGCCTCCCCTATGAGCTCCTCGATCATGGAGGCGAGCTTGGAAATGGTGGCGGTACGACTGGGCTCGTCATCGGCATGGCGCCAAAGGATCGATTTCCGCACATGGGTTTCATCAAGATCCCGGCTTTTCCCCTTGCCGAACTCGACGATACCGGCGCGCACATTGGTGCCACCGATATCGACAGCCAGGATCGCTTCGTGGCCGTTCAGCATCCAGTCCGGCATAAGATAGACTGCACCGATCAGGCCGGCTTCGTCCGCGTGATGGACGATTGGGACAAGCTCGACGCCGAGACCAGACGCGTTGAGCAGGATCTGCGTCCTGGCGATCGCCAATTCGCCGACACGCCCCTGCCGGAATCCACCGCCGACAACGATCCGTTCGGTTTTCGACCAAACGCTGTCTTTGAGAAATTTTTCGATCACAGCAGCAAAATCCTGCGCGAAGCCCTCGATTGCAGCCATGATGATGGCGACCGCCCCGACATCGTCACCGCCCAGGAAAGCATCGATCTTCTTCTTGGAAAGCTCTTTCGTCGGTGTCCGCCCCAGTGGATCCTTCCCGTCCATGCGCATCAGTTTACGGAGCTCTTCGAGCTTCAACTGGAAGGTTTTCTTGTTGGCGTCGTCGCCCAGAAACCCATTTTTGCCGCGCAGTTTAGAGCTGTGGCCGTCGACGATGACCGACGACAGTTCGGCGGCGCCGTGAACCAGCGGCGCCGTCCGGGTCTGCTTTTCAGATTTTGCTTTTGGCATCGATGAACCTCGACGTCGGCAGAAACCGCAAAGGATGGGACAGTGTAACGCGGGTTCAATGAGAGAGGTTCCACGAACGCCCGAACCGCTGGGGATAATCGATCGCGATCGAACGAAACCGGCTCTATCCGGAACTCTATGGGCATCCAGGGATTTTGCATGATGCAGGTCAGGTCAAGGAGTGGAAAACGATGACGCAAAGCGAAGCCGACAAAAGCCCATACCGGTCCCTGACTTTGACATCGCTCTTTGATGATCGAGGCGTCGCCGCACAGGCGGTTGAGAGTCTGAGGGCGGCCGGTATTCCGGAGGCAAGCATCAGCCTGATCGCAGAGGCGGAAAATGCAACGGAAAACACTGACGAGAAACATGGCCCGTCACACAAGCTCGAAGATTTTCCGTTCCCAGAAGCCGACCATGCGATCTACAGCGAGGGGATCCGACGAGGCGGCCATGTGCTGACCGTGCGCGGGCTGGCACCTGACCGGCACGAACTCGCGCTCGGCATTCTTGAGGACGCAGGCGCCGTCGATCTCGACGAGCGCATCGAGACGTGGCGATCTGAAGGCTGGAGCGACACGCAAGCCTACCTTGACGAACTGCAGGAGCCGCCCACGGTTATCGATGGCGATGTCGCCGCCTCGCTTATCGGCAAAGGTCGAGGCAATGAGGTTGTACCTGTCATCACCGAGAAGCTCAAATTCGGCAAGGCGAGTGATAGGAGCCGCCCTCGCGTGCGAATCTACACCGTTGAATACGCATTGAAGAGCCCGGACGACAGGAAGGGGTCCAGTTCCCGGTAAAACGCCTGCCCGAACGAAGTTTCTCGACCTGAGCAAGTGGGTGGCGCCTTCTCGGTTGCTCACCAGATGCTTAGCACCTCCAGCGCAGTGCAGCGGTGGCAACGGGCGAATCCCATAGCGAAAACTCCTCATCCGTGAGGAAGGCAAGCGTGATGGAAAGGCCCTGCATGTCGAGCGAGGTCGCATAGGTGCCAACAAGCGAGCGTTCGACCTGCAGACCGTACTCCGACATGGTGCGAAGCGCAGAATTATAGGCGAGATAGAGTTCGGCAGGCGGTGTGCCGCCAAGTCCATTCACGAGAAGCAATGCTTTGTTTGTGCTTCGGTTGATATCGCTGAGAATCGTCTCGCTCAGATACCTGACAATCGTGTCAGCGTTGGAGAACCGCTCCCTTGAATGGCCAGGCTCGCCATGAATGCCAACGCCCATTTCCACCTCGTTCGGCCCGAGCGCGAATGTTGTGCGCTGGGTGTCCGGCACCGCGACGCCGGTCAGGGCAACGCCCATCGACCGGATGCGTGAGGAGAGACTGTCGCCAAAGGCCTTCAGTTCCGAAAGGGACCGACCCTGCTCGGCGGCCGCTCCAAGCAGCCTTTCCGTGATAAGCGTACCGGCGACCCCGCGTCGCCCACGACCGTCGCCGCCCCTCGTCGTTTCGATGTCATCGCAGGCAAGGACCATTTCAATTTTATGCCGGTCTGACGCCATTTCTGACGCCATTTCGAAGTTCATGACGTCGCCATCGTAGTTCTTGACGACGAGCAGGCAGCCAGCACCGGTGTCTGCTTCCTCTATCGCACTGACGATCTGGCTCGGTGTGGGCGATGTGAAAATATATCCGACACAGGCAGCATCGAGCATGCCGCGACCGATGAAGCCGATATGCATCGGCTCATGGCCCGCCCCGCCGCCAGAAATGATGGCGACCTTGCCAGGAACCAGCTCACGGCGGCGAATGCATTTGCGGCCGGCGCCGAACACAACGAACTCCTGATGGGCGCGCACGAAGCCTTCGATACTCTCGGCGACCATAGTCTCTGCCGTGTTCATGAATTTCTTCATCAAGCCCCTCCCAAGGCGATGATCATGCCAATCCTTTTGCATGTGCCACAAGGGCTTGCTTAATCCGGCAGCCCAGAAATTGCTGCGATCTTCTGCACCAGATCCGCAATCGCCTCCTCAAGCAGCCGGTTGCGTCTCTCGTCGCCGAAATCGGGCACCATCAGCGAAAGGTGCCGCAGTTTTTCCGAGGCGCCAAGTTCCGGCAGCTTGCCCGGATGTGCCGCTTGATAGGCATCCAGAAAGCGCTCCTGTTCAGCGGCACTGAAATGGCACACCCGGAAGATCGTGGCGAGGTGGCGGGCAGGAAGCGGCGTTGCATACGTCGGGCTTGTTATCTGCGTTACGAAACTGCGATGCTTGCCGAGTTCCGTCGCAAGGCGCTGGCGTGTTCCGGAAGGCCTGTTGTCAATGATTTGCGCCAGAATAGACTTATAGGCGATAATGGCGTCTTCCGTGTCTTCGCGCGCCATCCTATTCTCCGGCTGCCTTTGTCCCATCTGCCCTCAGGCCGACGATTGCCGATCTTATCGCGGGAAGCTGAGCAGGCGCCACGGAAAAATGCCGTATGCCTGCGGCAAGCAGGTTCGCGGTGAGGGACGGATCCCCCGCCATGTCGCCGCAGATGCTGACCGGTTTTCTCCCGACGAGTTTTATAGCCTGAGTCAGCAGACGCAGTACGACCGGCACCGCCTTGACCTGATAACGCGCGAAGTCGGCATCCTCTCGTGGCGATGCGACGAGATATTGTGCAAGGTCGTTTGTCCCGAACGAAAAGAAGTCAGCGCTTTCGAACTCATCCAGCATGAGCGCGGCCGCCGGAACCTCTACCATCATCCCGATTGGGGGTATGCGATGCGGGACGGCTCGCCGAGCAAGCTCGCCAGACTCTTCACGATAAATCTGCCTGATATCGTCGACGTCGGATGGAAACATCACCATCGGCAGCATGATATGAAGATTGCCGAAAACTGCCGCGCGTAGCAGCGCGCGGGCTTGAACACGTGCGATCTCCGGCCGGGCGAGCAGAAGACGGATACCGCGCAGCGATGGTGCTTCGGCAAGTCCGGCGAGCGGCTTGTCGCCGCCTATGTCCAGCATGCGAATTGTCGTTGACCGGCCGTCTGCCCAATCCAGCAGGCGGCGGTAGATCTCGAACTGCTTTTCTTCGTTTGCGGCGTCGCCAAGCGATGTCAGGGCAAATTCGGAGCGCATCAACCCGATGCCGGCGGTTGTCGCAGCATCGACAGCATCGACTTCGTTGGGAGCGTTGACGTTGATAGCCAAGAGGACCGGAGAACCGTCGGCCGTGCACAAGGTGCCGTTGTCGGCTATCGATACCATGCCCACCGGGCGATGATCGGGCGGAGCCAACTGCTCCCTCCGCTCGGTTATCTGAAGCGTGATGATACCTGACTCGCCATCAATCCCGATATGCTGCCCCTTCTCCGTCGCAAATTGACCGGCACCAATGACCATTGGCACCGAGCGAGACCTGGCAAGCAGGGCGACATGGCCGACGGCACTGCCCGCATAAAGAGCGATACCCCCGCCTGCCGACCAGTCATGTGCCAGGAACCGACTCGGCTCCATGTCTTTTCCTACATAGATGGAGCCCGCGGGAAAGTCGTCGATCGGCGCCCCGGCAAGGATCGAAAGGACGCGATTTTTGACGTCGAGAATGTCGACCGCACGCGCCTGCAAACGCTCTTCCTCCGCGCATTCCAGCTCGCGGATATAGTCATCGAGTGTCCCGACCCAGGCAAATTCCATATTTTCGCCGGCATCGATCAGGGCACCGACCATCGCCATCAACGTCGGGTCCTGCAGCACTTCGATCTGAAACTCGATGATCTCGCCACTTTCGGGATCTGTCCCGCCTGCAAGGCCGCGTAATTCGCGGACAGCTTTGTCGATGGCATCGCCTAGCGCTGCGTGGCCGGAAAGGCTTGATGCCGGCGACGCGACGGCGGGGATCGGCTGAGCGACATAGACCGGTCCGGTTGCAATGCCTGGCGACGCGCCTATCGCTTTCAATTTAGGCGGTGCGACCATGCTTCTTTTCCTCATCGAAGTTACGCTCGACGAGACCCTTCAATGCGCGAACCGCTTCCTCGGCGAGGATCCCCTCTGCGCGAATCCTGAGCAACGATCCCTTGCGGATCCTGGCACCCATGATCTTGATGATGCTCTTTCCATTCAGCCAGACATCACTCCCGTTGATCGCGACTTCGATCGAGCAGGGAAACGATTTTGCAAGCCGGGTGAATGTGACCGACGGCCGGGCATGCAACCCTACACCATGCTTGACCTCGACTTCCGTCTGGCAGCTGGCGTGCATCTGCTCACCCTCGCGGCTTTCTACGCGCAATCCACCGTTCATTAGGGTGATAGCTCCTCTGCCGTCGCTACGACCTTTGTCAACGATGCGCCGCCGGAAGCCTCGGCTGCTGCGATAACAGCCCCCTCCACGACGGGTGCATTGCAGATCGTTACCTGCTTCGACCGCGGCAAGCCAAGCATCTCAACCGCCATTTCACTGTTGGTCTCGGCTCCCCCAAGATCCACGAAGACGGCGACGCCTGCGTCAGACCAGGCCTCCTCGATGGCATTGAGAATACCGCGGGCATCCGTTCCAAGCTCGCCGTGGCTGTTGCCGCCCGACCAGGCAAGCGGCACGCTGTCGCCCACCATCTGCTTCACCATATCGGCAGTACCACGCGCAACAAGCGGCGAGTGGGAAACAATCACAATCCCGACATTGGGCCCTTTCCCACTCATACCGGTCGGTACTCCTCGAGGTAGCGGCAGATCGCAGTTGTCAGCAGCGCACAACTTGAGGCGCCCGGATCGACATGGCCGATCGACCGGTCTCCGAGATAGGAGGCACGCCCGCGCATGGCCCTCATCGCTGCGGTCAGCTCGGCAGAACGTTCGGCCTGGCGTGCAATGTCCGTCCAAGGCAATCGATGAGCGAGCGCGTCCTGGACGGGATAGAGAACATCAAGAAGCGTCTTGTCTCCGGGATGCGAGCGACCACGGCGCGCGACAGCGTTGATCGCCTGTTTCAGTGCTGAAGAAAAGTCTTTCTCTTCCTCTGCGGCACGGAGCTCACGGCCCATTTCCATGAGCAGCGTTCCGTAAAGCGGGCCTGCCGCTCCGCCGATGCTCATCACGAGCGTAAGGCCAATTTTCTCGAGCGCATCAGGCAAGGGAAGGGTTGAGACTGAGGCGTCCTCAGCACTCACCGCTTCGCAGCCCCGCCGCATGTTCGTTCCGTGATCGCCATCACCAATGGCGCGGTCAAGAGCGCACAAGTGCTCGCTGTTTGCAGCGATCGTCGCATGGCAAGCTTCGATCAATCCCATGAGAAGAACCGGTTCTGCCAGCACCTAAGCCTCCCGCCTCCAGAACTCATACGAGCGTTGCGACGACCTCGAATACACCCGCCACGGCCACGGCACCCGGATCGGGGACGCCTTCGAGATCCCTTTCGCCAACGTAGGAGGCACGACCGGCCTTTGCCTGTCGCATCGCTTTTGTCGACTCGGCACCTGCCGTTGCCGCCCTTGCCGCGGCTGCGACACCCCCTGAAGAAAGGGCCGCCAGCGCAGGAGAAAGTGCGTCGACCATCGTGCGGTCACCCACAACAGCGCCTCCATAGAACGTCATCCGATCAAGTCCGGCAAGCAGGGCAGCGGCGATATCCGCCTTTTCGGCCATGGACTTCGATGCGGCCGTGAAGAAGATCGAGAGAAGGACGCCGCTGGAGCCGCCCATGCTCGTGCTCAGGATCTCACCGATGGAGGCCATCGTCGCGGCAGGATCTTTCAGCGGAAGCATGTCGATGCGGGTAAGAATGCTGCGGGCTCCGGTCGCGACGGTGGAACCGGTATCGCCATCGCCAACCCGGCCATCCAGGTGGTTAAGCTGGTCTTCCAGCGAAATCAGATGCTCGCAAAGTGCGGTCAGCAGACGACGATTATTCATATCATCGCTGGCGGGTACCGCTTCGCTTTGTGTGGACGCCCGTTGCGGCGCGGCAAGGATAACGATCTCGTGTCGCTCCGTCGCGGGCGGCCAGGCATGGGGTTCGACGGCGGCCCTAAGAGCGGCTTCACGCTCGGCGCCCAGTCGAATGAGCGACAGGGAAAAGCCGTTCATATTGAGAGCGGTCATCATCGGCGCCGGTCCAACGATCAACCGAACACGGCTGGCGATCGGTGACGACAGCACAGAATTGGCGATGACACCCATTTCAAGCGGAGGCACGGCGCCAAGGTTGTTGATCAGCAGCGCATGACCGTCCGCAGCATCGAGCTTTGCCGCCAGTCGCTCGGTCATGGTCGCGACCAGATCGGCAATCGGCTGCAGGGAAATGCGCTCGACCCCCGGCTCGCCGTGGATACCGAGACCGAGTTCGCCTTCATTGGGACCCAGTCGATCCTCATGCGTTTGGCCCGGTACGCTGCAGGTTGAAAGCGACATACCGAGCGAAACAATGCTGCCCGCTGCGGCGGTCGCAAGGCTCGCCACCGTCTTGAGATCAGCGCCTGCTTCGGCGTGATAGCCGGCGATCTTGTGCACGAAGAGCGTACCGGCGACGCCGCGGGGCTGGATGATACCGGGGATCGCGATATCGTCGGCAACGATGACCATCTCGACATCGAAACCTTCGGCGCGCGCCTTTTCGGCAGCGAGACCAAAATTGAGGCGATCGCCCGTATAGTTCTTGACGACCAGCAGAACGCCCTTGGGCCCGGTGACGGCGCGGATCGCCGTCAGCACCGCATCGACGCTCGGCGAGGCAAAGATCTCGCCAGATACTGCCGCAGTCAGCATGCCCTTGCCGACGAAGCCCGCATGCGAAGGCTCATGCCCTGCGCCCCCGCCGGAGATAATGGCGACCTTCGACTTGTCCCAGTCGGCACGCAGGATGACCTTGATCTCCGGGAACGCGTCGAGACGGGCAAGTCGACCGGCGCCGCTTGTCTGGATCAGGCCATCCAGGGCTTCGATGACGATAGTTTCCCGGCGATTGAAGAAATGTTTCATGGAGAGGACCCGTCTTTCATGCCAGTGAGTTCGTTTCTTTCAGTTGCTTATCCAAGGCGTTGGCCGCTGGCATCGAAATAGAGCGGATCGCGCAGCGTCAAGCTTATTCGATCACCCGGCCGGATCGCCAGATATGGATCGGCAAGCGTAACCAGCTTGTGATCTCGCACCTTTATATGAAGGTGGTTCTGATCCCCCAGATGTTCGATCCAATCGATCTTCGCTTCAGCATTCTGATCGACAAGGATGTCGAGATGCTCTGTTCGCGCGCCGATCGTCTTCGCTCCCGGCGGCGGATTGGCGCCCGGAAGAAGATCGGTCGGCAGAAGGTTGATGTGGGGCTGCCCCAGACGCGCGGCGACGTGAAGGCTGGCCGGATTGCCATAGATTTCACGGGGCGTTCCGATTTGCAGCAGCTTTCCCTCCGAGACAATACCGATCCTGTCCGCCATCGTCATGGCTTCGACCTGGTCGTGGGTTACGTAGAGCAGTGTCGAGCCGAGTTCCTTCTGGATGCGCTTCAGTTCCAGACGCAGTTCCGCACGCAGCTTCGCATCAAGCGATGACAGCGGTTCGTCCATCAGGTAGATGGCGGGCCGGCGCACCAGCGCCCTGCCAATTGCAACGCGCTGCATTTCGCCGCCCGACAGACGCGTCGAACGGTTTTCCAGCTTGTGGTCGATCCTGACCATGCGCGCAATTTCGCGGACGCGACGGTCGATCTCTTCGTTTGTCAGCCTGCGCACCGGCGCCCGCAACGGAAACGCAAGGTTGTCGTAGACTGTCATGTGCGGATAGAGCGAATATTGCTGGAAGACGAAGGCAACATCCCTCTCGGCCGGTGCTTCGCTTGCGACGCTTCGACCGCCTATTTCAATGCGACCGCTGTCTGGGCGCTCCAGGCCGGCAATGAGGCGCAGCGTCGTTGTCTTGCCAGCGCCGGTCGGCCCAAGCAGAACGACGAACTCGCCATCGCGGATGGAAAGGTTGAAATCAGAAAGAGCCTGCGTGTCGCCGAAGCGCTTATTGAGGCCCTTGAGAGCGATATCAGCCATGACGCTCCTCCGAATAAAGCGCCGAGGCGATGGCGCGGCCCGATTGGCAATCGAACAGCGCAAGCTTGGCCGGATTGAACTCAAGGCCAACTGTCTCTCCGATGCGGAAGTTGCGGTTCGCCGGAACGCGTGCCTTGATGACGCCGCTCGAGGTCTCGATCGCCACCACCTGATTGGTTCCGAGATATTCGCTGCCGTAGACGGCGCCGCGCAAGGGGGAAGTATCACTGAAGCGGATGTGTTCCGGCCTGACGCCAAGCGCCAATTCAGTCTCCGTCAGATCCTGGCGCACCTCCGGTATGCTGACATCGACACCATGCAGCGAGACGGACTGGTCGCCGCTGCGAAGGCCTGAGGTGAAGCGCATGAAATTCATCGGCGGTGAGCCGATGAAATCGGCAACATACATGGTGGCCGGCTTGCTGTAGATTTCCTGCGGCGTCCCGAATTGCTCGATGACGCCATGGTTCATCACGGCAATCTTGTCGGCCATGGCCATCGCCTCATGCTGATCATGCGTCACATAGACCGTCGTCGCGTGGATGCGGTTATGCAGTTCGCGCAGCTCGTGGACCATCACCTCGCGGAATTCGGCGTCCAGCGTCCCAAGCGGTTCATCCATCAGGAAACACTTCGGACGGCGTACGATCGCGCGGCCGAGGGCCACGCGCTGGCGGTCGCCGCCCGCGAGTCCGGAAACGGATCGGTTCAGAATATGATCGATCTGCAGCAGCCGTGCGGTCTCTTCCACGCGTTGACGGATCTCAGCCTTAGGCATGCCTTGCGACAGCAGCGGAAAGCCGATGTTCTTGCGCACGTTCATGTGGGGATAGAGCGCAAAAAGCTGAAAGACGAAGGCAATATCGCGGGCGCTGGCGCGGTTGAAGGTGACGTCCTCCCCGTCGAGATAGATCTTGCCGCTGGTCGGCAATTCCAGGCCGGCGATCATACGCAATGTCGTCGTCTTGCCGCAGCCCGAGGGGCCGAGCAGAGCCAGGAACTCGCCGTCATGGATGACGAAGCTCGAATCCTGCACAGCCACGAAGCTGCCGAACTGCTTGCGGAGATGTTCTATCCTGATGTCCGCCATGGCTCACTCCGGAAACTTCGAGACGATGATGAACATGGCAGTGCCTGCGAGCAGCGTTACCAGCGAATAGGTATAGAGCATGAGAAAAAACGGCTGGAAGAGCATGAGGAAACCAATGGCAATCAGGGCGGTTGCAATGTTCTCCATGGGTCCCCTGCGTAAAAAGAAGGGTCGTTTCGGGCGGGAGGATGGGCGCGGGGTCTCGATGAGATTGGTCATTTGCGAACCGCTCCGAAAGTGATGCCGCGCAGGAGCTGCTTGCGCAGCAGAATGGTAAAGACGAGGATCGGGATCAGGAAGATCGTCGTTCCCGCAGCAACGGCCGGCCAATCCTGGCCGCCTTCGCCGATGATAGTCGGGATGAATGGCGGTGCCGTCTGGGCCTCACCCGAAGTCAGCAATGCGACAAAGGCATACTCGTTCCAGGCAAAGATCAGGCAGAAGATCGCAGTGGCGGCGATGCCTGTGGTTGCCTGCGGCAGGACGACCTTCCAGAACGCCTGCAGCCGGGTGTATCCGTCGATCATCGCAGCCTCTTCATATTCGCGCGGGATCTCGTCAATGAAGCCTTTCAGCAGCCAGACGGCGAGCGAGACATTGACCGCCGTGTAGAGCAGGATCATGCCCAGCGCCGTGTCGGACAGGCCAAGCTCGCGGTACATCAGATAGATCGGTATGGCGACCGCGATTGGCGGCATCATGCGCGTCGACAGGATGAAGAACAAAAGGTCGTCGGCGAGCGGCACCTTGAAGCGCGAAAATCCATAGGCGGCAAGGGTTCCCAACGATACGGCCAGGAAGGTCGAGCCGAAAGCAATCACCAGAGAATTGACAAAGCGCGGCAGGAAATTCGAGGGTCCCGCAATGACCATGTTTCGCTTGCGGGTCACCTCATCACAGGTGCCGGTCGGTGCAGGCAGGGATGCAATATATTCGGGCGTCTGGCGCGTTCTCGTCGTCAGCAGATTGCAATAGCCTTCCAACGTCGGCTGGAAGATGATCTTCGGAGGGTAGCTGATGGAATCCGGCGGAGATTTGATGCTGGTCAGGAAGATCCAGACGAGCGGGATCATCGTGATCAGGGCGTAGAGGATCACGATAGCGCCGGCAATCCTCTTGCTGGCCGGGCTCGGCTCGACGACCGAATGGGCTGAGGTAACCGAGCTCATCGCTGCTTCACCTTGTTGAGTGCCTTGACATAGATGTTGGCGAGACCGAACACGGCAACGAAGAGGACGATGGCAAATGCCGACGCCCGTCCGGTTGCCCAGCTTTCGAAGGCGGCCCGCTTCAAGGTGATGGAGGCAACCTCGGTGGTCGAACCCGGGCCACCACCTGTCAGCAGTGTCACCATGTCGAACATCTTGAAATTCTCGATACCGCGGAACAGCACCGCAAGCATGATGAACGGCAGTGCCATTGGCACGGTGATCGACCAGAATTGCCGCCAGGCGGAGGCGCGGTCCACTTCGGCTGCCTCGTAGATATAATCGGGGATGGAGCGTAGACCTGCCAGGCAAATCAGCATGACATACGGCGTCCACATCCAGGTATCGACGATGATGATCGCCCAAGGGGCCAGTGATACGCTGCCGAGCATCTGGATGTCGGCTGTGGGGATGCCGGTGACCAGGGAAACGGCATAGGCGAAAAGACCGATCTGCGGCTCGTAGAGGAAGCGCCAGAAATTGCCGACGACAGCTGGAGACAGCATCATCGGGATCAGGATCAGCGTCGTCCAGAAGGCGTGGCCGCGAAACTTGCGGTCGATCAGATAGGCGAGCGTAAAGCCGATGACGGTCTGCAGCAGGATCGTCCAGAAGACAAAATGCGCCGTCGTCTGCATCGCCTGCCAGATGTCGGGATCGGTCAGCACCCGCTCGTAATTGCCCAATCCAACGTTCTGGACCGGGGCATTCGGGCGGTTGGCGCGATAATTCGTGAACGACAGGTAGATCGCCCAGATTAGCGGAAAGATGTTGATGGCGAGAAGCAGGATGATGGTGGGCGCGATAAACACCCAGGCAATCGCTCGATCGGACAGTCCGCGGACGCGGCGGACAACCGATGTCGGTGTCGCCCTGGCAGTCGCATCTGCAGCTTTCTCGACCATGGAGGAAGAGGAAATGTTCAAGGTATCACCTGGTCCTTGCGTATGTGAGACATGTGGCGGCCCGGCAGTCTTGGCGATCCGGGCCGCCATTCTGGCAAGAAATTTGCGCATCCAGCCGGACACTAGATCTTGCCGTCGTCCTTGAAGACCTCGGTCCAGTCCTTCACCAGGCCATCAAGCGCCTCTTGCGCGGTGCCGTTGCCGGCCACCACATAGTTATGAACGCGCTTCTGCATATCCTGAAGCAGGGTTGCGTAGCTCGGCTCGGCCCAGAAATCCTTCACGATCGCCATCGAGTCCAGGAATGCCTGGGCATAGGGCTGACTGGAAGCAAAGTCAGGAGCGTTCACCACCGATTTCAGGCAGGAATATCCGCCGAGCTGCCACCATTTCGCCTGCACCTCGGGCTGGGCGAACCATTTGATATATTGCAGGGCGGCGTCCTTCTTGTCGGAATAGGAAACAACCGAAATGCCCTGTCCGCCGAGCTGAGCGAAATGTTTCTTTTCAGCAGGATTGGGGAAGAAGCCGATCTTGTCGCCACCCACCTTCTCGTCCTTGTAGAGGCCAGGCCAGGTGAAGGCGAAATTCATCTGCATGGCGACCTGGCCGGATTTGAAAGCATCGGCAGATTCGACCATGTAGACATTGGAGCTGCCGGGCGGAGTGCAGCAATCATAGAGCGCCTTATAGAATTCCAGCCCCTTCACCGCATCGGGAGAATTGACGAAACCTTCCATCTCATATGGCTTGTCAGGGTTGTCGTATTGGAAACCCCAGTCATATAGCACGTTGGTCACGCCCATCGTGATGCCTTCGGAGCCGCGCTCGGTATAGATCGAAGCACCGTACACGGTCTTCCCGTCGATTTCGCGCTTCTGGAAGAACTCGGCGATCTGTTTCAGTTCGTCGTAGGTCTTGGGCGCTGCGAGATCCCGCCCGTATTTTTCCTTGAATTCCTTCTGCAATTCAGGCCGCTCGAACCAGTCCTTGCGATAGGTCCAGCCTACGACATCGCCCATGGCGGGCAGCGCCCAGTAGTTCGGCGTATTCTTCGGCCATTCCGAATAGCCAACCACCGTCGCCGGCACGAAGTCATCCATCTTGATGCCTTCCTTGTCGAAGAAGTCGTTAAGCTTGACGTAGTGGCCGTTTTCCGCCGAGCCGCCGATCCACTGGCTGTCGCCAATGATCAGGTCGCAGAGCTTTCCGTGAGAGTTCAGTTCGTTGAGAAAACGGTCGGCATAACTCGTCCACGGCACGAACTCGAACTTCATTTCGGTGCCAGTTTTGGCGGTGAAATCTTTCGAGAGCTCAACAAGCGCGTTGGCCGGGTCCCAAGCCGCCCAGCAAAGTGTCAGTTGATCGGCCTTTGCGAGATTGGGCAGCGCCGACGACATGACAAATGCCGAGGCCAGCCCGAGAAGGGCTTTCGATTTCTTTTGCATACGTTCCTCCCAGAACCAAAGCCGGCTCCCCGCCGACATGCAAGTCCACCAATTTCAGAGACTGCCTACATGAACTCCTCAACTCTCATGTTTAGCAATATGTTTAGTAATAGACAATTTTATAAACATTGCAAGCGACAATCTCCGCAGCCAATCATCCATCCCGCGACGATGCAGCCCGGCGGTGGCTTGATGACTTGAGGTCAGGACGAAGCTATGGGCAGGATGAAACGCGCCGGGTATGCTCAATCAATTGAAGGGAAATCGGCTGGTGTCTGCGCAGATGGATCAAAGCGGGGATATGCAACAGGCGGCGCTCGGTCTTTCGGACGTACTCGGCCCTGGTCTGTCGGTTGTCTTTTGTGGCTTGAACCCCGCGCTCACAGCAGCCCGGGACGGCCACAATTTCTCCTCGCCCAACAACCGCTTCTGGAGGGTGCTGCACCTTTCCGGCTTTACGTCGCGCCTCCTGCGCGCCGATGAAGAGCGGGAGTTGCTCCAGTATGGATGCGGCATCACTGCCGCTGTCTCGCGGGCCACGAAGAGCGCCAGCGAATTGAGGCTGGACGATTATAAAAGGGCAGCACCGCTGCTCGAAGCGAAGATAACCAAGTTCGCGCCGGCCAATCTGGCCTTTCTCGGCAAGGCTGCCTTTGCGGCGATCAGCGCGCGGGCGGACTGCGACTGGGGAAGACAGAGCGAGGTGTTCGCCGGCGCTAACACCTGGGTTCTACCGAACCCCAGCGGGCTCAGCAGAGCTTTTGGTCTCGATCGGCTGACTGCCTATTACCGCGATCTGAAAGCCGAAATCCAGCCACGCATCGGTTGAGCTCCATCCGCGAGCGTGCCGACGCCTACTAGCTTACTCCATTGAATACGACCATCTTGTCATCCGCCATCTCCTGCATTGTCCAAGGGATACCGCCGATGCCGTAACCGGACTGACGGCGCCCTGCAAACGGCATCCAGTCCGTCCTGAACGCAGTATGGTCGTTGACGAGAACGGCCGCGGCATCCAGACGTTTCGCCGCACGGAGCGCGACGGCGATATCGGAGGAAAATACGCTCGCCTGAAACGCATATGGCAGCGAATTGGCACTCTCAATCGCATTGTCGAGATTCCGGTAACCGTAGACGCAGGTCAGTGGGCCGAAGACTTCGAGTTGCGAAACTTTTGCGTCCGCAGGCGGATTGAGCAGGACCGAGGGCAAAAGCGTCGTTTCCGACAGACGGCCGCCTCCGAGCTGTTTTGCTCCTGCATCGACGGCTTCCCGGATCCAGTTCGATACTCGCTCCGTTTCGCGGGGCAGGATCAACGGCCCAACCTCGGTTTGCTTGAGGGTTGGATTGCCAACCCGAAGGGCTGCGACCGCGGCAGCAAGTTTCTCGGTGAACGGCTCCAGAATATCGTCGTGCACGAATATCCGCTGGACCGAGACACAGACCTGGCCAGCATGATAGTAGCCGCCTTTGACGATGGGATTGACGACTGCGCCCGCATCCGCACTTCGATCAACGATTACCGGTGCGGCACCGCCATGTTCAAGCGCGCATCGCGTGCCGGGCGGCAGCTTGCTCTTGAGATGCCAGCCGACTTTCGCAGATCCGATGAAACTTAAAAACGCGACGCGGGGATCGGTCGCGAAGGATTCAGCAAGCACATTGTCATCGGTGACGAAGCTCTGGCACCAGCGTTCATCCAGACCGGCTTCCCAAAGCAGCTTCACTATTTCGATACACGAGATGGGTGTCGTTGCCGCAGGCTTCACGATGACCGGGCATCCGACGGCAATGGCCGGCGCAATTTGATGAACGATGAGATTGAGGGGATGGTTGAACGCCGAGATCGCCGCGACAACACCGATCGGCTCTTTCGTCGTGAAGGCCAAGCGGTTCAGGCTCGCTGCAGTCAACCCCATCGGGATTTCCTTGCCGCCGAAGTTGCGGATCTCATCGGCGGCATTGATCAGCCCGTCGATCGCTCGCGTGACTTCGATGATGGCGTCCGTCAGCGGCTTGCCGCCTTCCCGCGCAATCATCATGGAGAAACGGTCCTTGTTGTCGCGCAGCAGTTCCGACGCCCTTCTCAGGACAGCCATGCGCTGATGCGCAGGCATCCACCCGTCGCGATCGGCAAAGGCTTTCGCCGCAATATCCAGCTTGCGATCAAGTGCGGCGGCGTCATCGACCGGCACCTCGGCGATGATCGCTCGATCAAACGCCTGATAAACCTTCAGGGTAGCCGACATCTCATGCCTCCAGAATTGTCGGGAGCCGTTCGCGCAGCTCCTTCACCAGCACACGTTCATTCTCGGAATAGTCGACGGGGACATTGACCAGATGCACGCCCCCACCCCTAAACGCATCCTCGAGAACCTGTTTGAACTGACCGATATCGTCGACCCTGGTACCGTTGGCGCCATAGGATTCTGCATATTTGACGAAGTCGGGATTGCCAAACGTCATTCCGAAGTCCGGAAATTCGTCCACGGCCTGCTTCCAACGGATCATCCCGTAGGCATCGTCCTCGATGACGAGAACGACAAGGTTCAGTTTGAGCCGCACGGCAGTCTCCAGCTCTTGCGAATTCATCATGAAGCCGCCATCGCCGCAGATCGCCATGACCCGTCGTTCCGGGTAGAGCATCGAAGCGACCATTGCCGACGGAAGGCCAGCTCCCATCGTCGCGAGCGCGTTGTCGAGAAGCAGCGTGTTCGCCATCCTGGTGCGATAGTTGCGAGCGAACCATATCTTGTACATGCCATTGTCGAGAGCGAGAATGCCATCATGGGGCATGACCTCCCGGATGTCGTGGACAAGCCTCTGGGGTGTAAATCGTCCTTCGGTCGCCCGGTCTGCAATGCGGTCCAGAATTCGCTCCCTCAGGTGAAGAAGTGCCTGCGCGTTCGGCAGCTTGCCTTCCAGGCGATCGGCGAGCGCCTTCAGTGAAGGCCCCATGTCCCCGATGACCTCGGCTTGAGGAAAATAGACCTGCTCGACTGTCGCGGGCTGATATCCGACATGGACGACTTTCGGTCCGCCCTTACCCATGATGAACGGCGGTTTTTCGATCGTGTCATGACCGATTGTTACGATCAGGTCTGCCTGCTCGATGGCCTCGTGGACATAATCTCGCTCCGAGAGGGCCGCTGTGCCCATATAGAGCTCGGTTCCGCCTGGAACCGTACCCTTCCCCATCTGGGTCGTGAAATAAGGGATGCGCGTTCGGATAACGAACTGGGCAATGTCCGACGTGGAGCGAGGGCGCGAGGCTGCTGCTCCAAACATGAGCAGTGGACGCTTGGCCGATGCAATCAGCTCAGCGGCTCGATCAAGCGCAGCGTCACTTGCAGTCGGCAGTTCAAGCTGATGCGGCGCCACCAGCGCGACATCTTCGCACTCTTCTGCCGCGATGTCTTCAGGCAGTTCGAGATGAACTGGACCAGGCCGTTCCTCCTGCGCGATCCTGAATGCCTCCCTCACCAGAGTCGGGATCATCTGCGGCGAGACGATCTGACGCGTGAGCTTGGTCAGCGGCTTCATTGATGCGATGACGTCGACGATCTGGAAGCGAGCCTGCCGCGATGAAAGAATACCCTTCTGGCCGGTGATCATCACCATCGGCATCGCGCCGAGAAGAGCATAGGCCGCTCCTGTCGACAGATTCAGCGCTCCCGGCCCAAGCGTCGTCAGACATACACCAGGCTTGCCCGTCAGCCGCCCGTACGTCGCTGCCATGAACGCAGCTGCCTGCTCGTGTCGGGTGAGCACGAGCTGGATTGAGGATTTGCGGATGGATTCGACGACGTCGAGGTTTTCCTCGCCGGGAATGCCGAAGATACGCTCCACGCCTTCATTCTCAAGAGCCGCAATAAGGAGATCCGAGCCTTTGGTCATGGAAGGTGCCCTGTGCTTTGACGCCGCGGTCAGCGACGCGATGAGAACTTGAGGCACCGAACATAGGCCGATTTACCGTCCGAACCAACCGCACCCTCAATGCGGATTTTGCATGCGAGATATGCTCGCAAACCCTCCCTCGGATTTTCGAGTTTCACTGCGTCAAACCATTAACGGCGTCTACATCGCGTGCGTGGCGCCTCGACGTCGTGCATTTTTTATTCAGGCTGCCGGAAAGAGGTTCGGATTTGTCCGCCCGGTGGTGCGCTCAGCTTGTAGCCCGCCCGCGATGAAGCGCGCCACCCAGGCGCCGCACCCCACCCCGGTCGGCTGCCGCCAGGTCTCTGATCGTTGGTTGCCGATAGGCAGTCCCTATCGCGTAAACATCAGCCGCATGCGCGCCAGAATGCCCTTCACGCCCGGTATGGAGGCGGCTCTGAGATGGCGGGCGACGATACCAGCGTCGACCCGTGCTCCAAAATGGCAGGAGCAGACGAGCCCATGCAATTGGCGATCGTTAAGATCAAAGAAGCTCTGAGCATCCCCATAGGTATCGCCCTCTAGACCGGCGGCACGCAGAACCGGATCGGCATAGGCTACGGATATGGGAGACCCGGTGATCCGCATCATTATCCGCTGGTCATGGGGGAGATATTCGGTTTCCCGAAGGGTAACGAGCGAACGCGCAGGATCGTCTTCCAGGAGCTCCGCCCACCGGCCCAACCGCTCTGCCCGAGACAATTGTGGCGTGGTACGGCTGACCCTGGCTATAGCCTTCAGCTGATCGACTGCGTATTGTTCCATGGCGGCCTCCTATTTGGAAAATAGACTGCACGCCCCCATCTAGAACGTTGATCCCAACTACGCTGCCTGTCCAATCACGTTTAAAGAATCCGATCTCTTGAGAAGTCTACCCCCGCGCATTCACGCGAATTCGCTTTGTCTCGAAAAGGTCCGAGGATGGGCGATGTGCTTCCGGACGATACTCTCCTTGCTGTCGAGTTCTTCCAACAGAACGTCATAGCTCCAGAGATCGGCAAGGTGCTGCAAGACGAGCTTCAAATCTTCCTCTTCCAGGAACTCGTCATTGGTTGCTCGGTGCTGCAACAGCAATCTGCGGTCGCCGGCAAGATCGACGTCGACGATCTCGATCGCCGGGTCGGTATGACCGATATCGTAGTCGCGGGAGAGTTGCCGGCGAATACGCCGATAACCGCGCTCATCATGGATCGCGGAAACCAGGATGCCTTCCTGAATCTCCGGATCGTCGTGGAGGTGGAACATGCGCCACCGCCGCATGAGGCTTGGGCTGAGGAACTGGCTGACGAAGCTCTCGTCGCGATAGTTGGCCCAGATATCGCGCAGGACCGCCATCGGGTCGCCCCGCCCGGCAATATCCGGGAACCAGTCGCGGTCTTCGCCGGTCGGCTCCGTCACGATACGCTCGATATCCTGCATCATCGCAAAACCGAGCGCATAAGGATTGAAGCCCGAGAACCGCCGATCATCATACAACGGCTGGAACACGACATTGGTGTGCGATTTCAGAAACTCGAAATAGTTGCCATCGCTGATCTGACCGCGCTCGTGCAGGCGCTGCATGATATTGTAGTGGACGTAGGTGGCCGTACCCTCGTTCATCACCTTGGTCTGGCGCTGAGGGTGGAAATACTGGGCGACGTGGCGAACGATACGCAATATCTCGCGCTGCCAGGAATGGAGCCGAGGCGCGGATTTTTCGAGAAAATAGAGGATATTGTCCTGCGGCAAGCCGAGTGCGGCACGCCGGCGCTCGAGATCGCGGTCTGACTTGTTGCGTTTGTTACCGGTCGGCACGGTGCGCCAAAGATCGTTGAAGATCTTTTCCTCGTGAGCGCGGCGCTCCTGCAGCCGCTTTTCCTCCTGCCTGAGGTCCACCTGGGTCTTGCCGGCGTAGCGGTGCACCCCGTGCGACATCAGCGCATGTGCGGCATCGAGCGTGCGTTCGACGGCCGCTTCTCCGTATCGTTCTTCGCAACGGGAGATGTAGCTCTTGGCGAAATCGAGATAGTCGAGAATGCCCTCGGCATCGGTCCAGAGCTTGAACAGATAATTGTTCTTGAAGAAGTGGTTATGGCCGAAGGCGGCGTGCGCTATGACCAATGTCTGCATGGTCGCCGTATTCTCTTCCATGAGATAGGAGATGCAGGGCGAACTGTTGATAACGATCTCATAGGCAAGGTCGCGCATGCCGCGGCGGTAGAAGGCCTCATGATGGGCAAAATGCTTGCCGAAGGACCAGTGGCGATAGAAGAGTGGCATGCCCGTCGAGGAATAGGCATCGAGCATCTGCTCGGATGTGATGACCTCGATCTGGTTCGGGTAGACATCGAGCCCCAGTTCCCCAAGCGCGATATCCTCACAGGCATCATGAATGCGCTGTAGGGTCGGAAAATCCCAGTCAGCGCCTTCGAAAAGGAGCTTTTCCTTGTGCCGCGTGCTGGTCTTCATGGCGTGGCCCCTGCCGTGGCAGCCTTTTTCTGAAACAGGTCGTGGAAAACAGGGAATATCTCGTTCTTGCGGCAGACCTTGCGCATGGCAAGAGGCAATGCAGCAGAGCGGATTTCCTGATAGAGCGCCCAGAGCGGTGACCTCGACGTCGAGGAATCTCCATCTTCCTCACCGACTTCGATATAGGCGAAGTACTGGCAGACCGGCAGGATTTCCTGCTGCAGCAGTTGCCCCGTCAGAGCACCGTCGGAATAGGAGTTGTCGCCATCGGAGGCCTGCGCCGCATAGATATTCCACTCCGTCGGATCGAAGCGCGCAGCAACGATCGAGCGCATCACCGCCAGCGCACTGGAAACCAGCGTGCCGCCTGTCGCCGGGCTATAAAAGAAAGTCTCCTCATCGACTTCCTCTGCCTTTTCCGTATGACGGATGAAAACGATCTCCACCTTCTCGTAACGCTGCGACAGGAAGAGGTAGAGGAGCAGGTAAAAGCGCTTGGCGAGATCCTTCATATGCTCGCTCATGGAACCGGAAACGTCCATGAGGCAGAACATCACCGCTTTGACGACAGGCTTGGGCGTATTCTCAAAACGCCGGTAGCGGACGTCGAGCGGGTCGATGTAGGGGATACGCTTGCTCTTGAGCGTCAAGGCCTTCAGCCTGTCTTCAAGTACGACGCGTTCTTCCGCATCATCGCATTCGTCGATCTGCTTCTGAAGCGCCTCTATTTCCTCCGCCTTCGGGCGATGAAGCGCCAGACGGCGCATCATGGCAAGGCGTGTTGTGCGCCCGACGGCAATGTTGGAGGGGGAGCCGGAAACGGAAAAACCGGCTCTTTGCGGTGTCACCTCCTCGGTTTCGCTCAGCCGGCGCTTGGCAAGGTCGGGCAGTTCCAGGTCTTCGAGGAAGATGTTGAGGAATTCCTCTCGGGTCAGTACGAAGCGGAAACCGTCTTCGCCGTCGCCCTCCCCCGCCTCGGACGAACGTCCGCCTCCCGATGCCGGTGGACGCTTTATGAAGTCGCCCTCTACGAATTTCTGATTGCCGGGAAGGATGCGATCCTGGACTCCCCCACCGCCCCGGTGAAGACCCGGTTCGGTCATGCCGCCGATTGGAAGAGTGACTTCACCGCCATCAAGCACATCGCGGATGGAGCGGTTTTGCAAAGACCGTTTAACCGCTTGTTCTACGGCGTCCTTGGCACGCCGTAGAAACCTTTGTCGATTTTCCAGACTTTTACCGCGCGGGTTAAGCCGCCGGTCTATGATGTGCATGTTTGCTCCTACCTGGGTACTCGCTCCGACGGCCTACCTAACTCGCCTGCTTGACGCGCATGTACCATTCCACCAGCCGGCGAACCTGCCGTTCCGTGTAGCCCCGCGCCACCATGCGCGAGACGAATTCGCTATGCTTCTTTTCGGTCTCACTATCCTTCTTCGATCCGAAAGAGATGACCGGCAGCAAATCCTCGACTTGCGAGAACATACGCTTCTCGATGACTTCCCGGATCTTCTCATAGCTCGTCCAGGAAGGATTCTTGCCGCCATTGGCAGCCCGCGACCTCAAGGAGAACTTGACGATCTCGTTGCGGAAATCCTTGGGGTTGGCGATGCCCGCCGGTTTTTCGATCTTCGTCAGCTCCTGGTTCAGAAGTTCGCGATCGAGCAGCTGACCAGTATCCGGGTCCTTGAAATCGGTATCCTCGATCCAGGCGTCCGCGTAATCGACATAGCGGTCGAACAGGTTCTGACCGTAATCGGAATAGGATTCCAGATAGGCCTTCTGGATCTCGTTGCCGATGAACTCCGCGTAACGCGGTGCCAATTCGGCCTTGATGAATTCCATGTAGCGCTTTTCCGTCTCCTCGCCATACTGCTCGCGGCGGATAGCCTGTTCCAGAACATACATCAGATGCACAGGGTCCGCACCGATATCCGTCGTGTCGTGGTTGAAGGTCGACGCAAGAACCTTGAACGCGAAACGTGTCGATATTCCGTCCATGCCCTCATCGACACCGGCAGCATCCCGATATTCCTGCACGCTTCTGGCACGCGGATCAGTTTCCTTGAGGCTTTCGCCGTCATAGGAGCGCATTTTCGAGAAAAGATTGGAATTCTCATGCTTGCGAAGCCGTGACAGCACGGAGAAACGAGCCAGCATCTCCAATGTCGCCGGTGCACATGCCGCATCGGCTAGCTCCGATCCTTCGATCAGTTTTTCGTAGATCTTCTGTTCCTCAATCACCCTGAGGCAATACGGAACCTTGATGACGCAGATGCGGTCGATGAAGGCCTCGTTGTTCTTGTTGGCCTTGAAGGTTTGCCACTCCGCTTCGTTCGAATGGGCAAGGATGATGCCAGAGAAGGGAATCGCACCGATGTTTTCGGTGCCCATGTAGTTGCCTTCCTGCGTCGCCGTCAGCAGCGGATGCAGCATCTTGATCGGCGCCTTGAACATTTCCACGAATTCCAGCACGCCCTGATTGGCGCGGTTGAGACCGCCGGAATAGCTGTAGGCATCAGGATCGTTTTGCGAATAGTGCTCGAGCTTGCGAATATCGACCTTGCCGACCAGCGACGAGACATCCTGATTGTTTTCGTCACCCGGCTCGGTCTTTGCAATCGCGATCTGTCGAAGCCTTGAGGGCTGGATCCTGACGACCCGGAAGCGGGAGATATCACCATCGAATTCGTCGAGCCGCTTAAGGCACCACGGGCTCATCAAACCGCTGAGGCGACGAGTCGGGATGTCGTATTCTTCAAGCAGCATCGGCCCCATGGCTAGGGGATCAAAAAGGTTGAGGGGGCTTTCAAAGACCGGGCTCAGTTCGTCACCGGCTTTTAGAACATAGATGGGGTTGACTTCCATCAGTTGCTTCAGACGCTCTGCAAGCGAAGACTTACCACCGCCGACCGGGCCGAGCAGGTAAAGGATCTGCTTGCGCTCCTCCAGACCTTGGGCCGCGTGCCTGAAAAAGGAAACGATCCGCTCGATCGTCTCCTCCATGCCGAAAAACCCTTCGAAGGCGGGATAGGTTCGGATGGTCCTGTTCATGAAAACCCGGCCGAGCCGCGAATCCTTGGCGGTATCGATGATTTCGGGTTCGCCAATTGCCGAAAGCAGCCGCTCGGTCGCGTTGGCGTAGGCCATCGGATCTTTTTTACACAAGGCAAGATAGTCTGCTATAGACATATCCGTCTCTCGCCGAGACTCGTAGTTACGGGTGAACGCATCAAATAGGGAGTTGTTCAGCATAGGCCCTCCTATAAAGGTCTGCCTCAGCGATTTTCGCCTTCGCTAAGTAAGATGGTGCGCCAATGTTTCGAAAGATCAAGGTCCTCCTCGGCGGAAATAAGACATGGTCGACATTCCGGCATCGCTACACAAAAAAGTGCGCGTAACTTGCCAATTTGATCCTCGAAATCTGACGGCCTCTATAGCTTTGCGACCGTGCCGGGAGTATTATTCGCGCGCGGTTTAAAAGAGGACGCCGCGCACCTTCACGCCGATGACACGAATATGTGTCGGTGCCGCTCAAAAGGCCACCTGATTCGCTGGAGCGAGAATTTCTCGCCTTCCAAAAAAGACAGCTGTCTTCAAGAACTCCGCAAGAAAGCCAGCAGTGGTTGAGAATTGGCCTCAACCCAGTCTTTATGGTTGCGGCTCGTTGTTACATAGCAATCTGTGCAGCGACCTGTTCTGCGGCAACCGACGCGTCAGCTTTCGGGCTTTGACGAGCTGAACGCAGCCCGTTCGATGCCGTGCCGCTGCAGTTTGTCGTAAAAGGTCTTGCGTGGAATGCCGAGGGTTTCGATTGTCCGGCGTACGTCGCCATCGTTCCGGGTCAGCGTCTCGCGGATGATATCGGCCTCATAGCGGTCCATCCTCGCCGGCAGAGGCAAGGGGGCATCTTTGTTTTCAACCCCGTTTTGCCTCGGCTCCACCGGCACCGCTTCAAGACCGAGGACGAAGCGTTCAGCGAAATGAGAGAGTTCGCGCACATTGCCCGGCCAGTCATGGCTCTTCAGGTGGCGGTGCAGTTCGGGCGAAGCGACGGGTACCGGACGCTTGAAGCGGGTGGCGGCCCGTTCGGTGAAGTGGGCGAAGAGGAGCGGGATGTCGTCGCGCCGGTCGCGCAGCGGCGGGATGCTGATCGTCACGACATTGAGCCGATAATAGAGATCCTCGCGGAAATCGCCGCGCTCGCGCGGATCGCCGAGATCAACCTTGGCCGCAGCCACGACACGCAGGTCGACCGGCCGCACCTCGTTGGTGCCGAGTGGCATGACTTCGCGCATTTCCAGGACGCGCAGCATCTGCACCTGGGCGGGGGCCGGCATGCTTTCGATTTCATCGAGAAACAACGTCCCACCGCTCGAATGTTCGATGCGGCCGATGCGTTTCTTCTGGGCACCCGTGAACGCCCCGGCTTCGTGACCGAAGAGTTCGCTCTCGATCACCGTTTCAGGCAGGGCGCCGCAATTCAGCGCGACGAAGTTTCCCTTCGAACGACGGCTCCAGCGATGCAGCAGGCTTGCCACCACTTCCTTGCCGCTGCCGGTTTCGCCAGTCACCAGGACGTCGACATCGGTGTCGGCGATCTGCCGGAGCGTTCGTCGCAGGCGCTCCATGGCAGGCGTCTGGCCAATCAGCGGCAGATCGCCCTGCGCCTGTTCAGCCGCGTCGCGCAGCGACCGGTTGTCGAGCACGAGCCGGCGTTTTTCGGCGGCGCGGTGCACGCTTTGCACCAGCCTGTCGGCTGCAAAAGGCTTGGTGATGAAGTCATAGGCCCCATCCTGGATTGCCTTGACGGCCATCGGGATATCGCCATGCCCTGTGATCAGGATCACGGGAAGGTCTTCATCGAGGCGACGGATTCGATCGAAGAGCTGCAATCCGTCGACATGCGGCATGCGGATATCGGAAACGACGACACCCGAGAACTCCGCGCTCAGATCCTTCAGAGCTTCCGTAGCGGCGGAAAAGGTCGAAACCGAAAAGCCGGCAAGCTCCAGCGTCTGTTTCGTCGCCTTCAGGAGATCCTTGTCGTCATCGATAAGGAAGACGGGGATAGTTTCACTCATGCCTGTGCCTTCTGCAGATAGACGGTAAAGCGGGTGCCGCTCTCGTTGCTGTCGACCTCGATACGGCCGCCATAATCGGCAACGATATCCTTCGAGATGACGAGGCCAAGACCCAGGCCCTTTTCCTTAGAGGTATTGAAAGGCGAAAAGAGCGAGCCGAGGATGTCCGCAGATATGCCTGGGCCGTTATCGATGACGCTCACCGCTACCTGGTTGCCCATCTCCTCGCAAAAGACCTCCACCTTTGCGCCCTCGCGGCCCTCCAGCGCCTCCAGCGCGTTCTGAAAGAGATTGATCAGCACCTGCTCCAACCGGATGCGATTGCCGTTTACTTTCAGATCGGCAGAGGGCAGCTTGATATCGAGCGCATCCAATCGGCCAGCAAAACGGCTCCGCAGCAGAACGACTGCGCCTTCGATGGCCGCGCGCAGTTCTGTCGGCTCCGCCGCGGTGCGACCCTTGCGGGCAAAAGCCTTCAACTCCTCGGTGATGGCACCGATGCGTTCTGTCAGGCTGGCAATCGCACCGAGATTGTCGTCGGCTGAATCCGGCTGCCGCCGTTTGAGGAAGGTGCGGGCATTGTCGGCATAGGCACGGATAGTCGCGACCGGCTGATTGATCTCATGTGCCACGCCGGCGGCAACCTGCCCCAGGATCGCCAGACGGTTCGCCTGCACCAGCTCCTGTTGAACCACCTGCAGCCTCGCTTCGGTGGCGCGATGGTCGGTTATCTCCTCCTGCAGGCGGTCACGGGCGCGGCTCAGATCCTGCGTGCGCTCCAGTACCCGACGCTCCAGCTCCTCGCGCGCGGCGCGCTCGGTCGCAATACGCATGACGGCGATCTGGCGGCGGCGCAACAGAAACGTCATGATCGCGAGCACGGGAATGAGGGCTGCCAATGTCAGCAGTCGCCATTCGCGCACGGAAGAGGCTATCGGCGCCTCGGTCGGCACCAGATATTCGAGTTGCCAGGTTGTTGATGGCACGTCCGTGCGCAATCGCAGGAACTCGCCCTCCCCGGCGCCCGGCATGATGGCGTGGACGATTGCGGCTCCAGGCCTCAGTTCCTGCTGTTCGTCGATCGGCAAAGGCAGCAGCGGCGCCTCGCCGAATTGTAAGCTCGTCCTGATCGCGGCAAGGCTTTCCTGCGGCAGAGGCTTGGCCGTCATAAAACGCCATGACGACAAGCTGGTGATAAGCACGACACCGTGCTCATCGATGACATAGGCCGGCCGGGCTGCATCGCGCCAGTCCGATTCCAGCTGATCGAACTCCATCTTGACGACGACGACGCCAAGTGGAGCCGCAGCATCCCCGACCCGTCGGGAAATATAAAGCCCCGGCCGGTTGCTGACATTGCCTAGCGCGAAGTGCTCTGCCGTCCCATTTTCCATCGCACGGCGAAAATAATCACGGAAGGAATAGTCGTTGCCTACAAAGCTCAGAGGCTCCTGCCAGTTGCTGGAAGCGATCGCGATGCCATTCTTGCCGGTTACATAAAGAACCGAAGCGCGGGTGCCGGCGACAAGGCTCTGAAGCTTGCGATCAAGCCCCATGACGGCCTCTCCCTGCCCCGATGCCAGAGCGTCTCGCACCTGCTGGTCATCCGCAAGGAGCAGCGGCAGAGCCCGCGGCCCCTCCAGCACGGCACGCAGCAACGCCACCTTGAGATTGGCGTCCGTCTGCCCCTGATCCTCCAGTGCCGCAATTGCCTGCAGTCGACCATAGACGCCTGCGCCGTAGAGGGCCGTGCCGATCAGAATGGCCGCGAGCGCCGCAAAGACCAGCCAGACCGACCGGGAGCGCCGGCCAAGCTGTTCAGGCGTCAGGAAACGTTCGTTTGCGGTCCTCTGGAGCATGGTCGCATTGTGCATATTTTCGCACGACCGACAAATCACTTTGTGCGAAAACTCGCACTGCCTCATCTGCATCAACCAGTCACAGTCAACAATATCAATGAATTAGGAAATCCGAGGAAACTGGCACACGCGTTGCAAAACAAGTCCTCATCAGTCGGGAGGCTGTTTGACCATCATGACTTGGCCGTCGCCCTATTGGCGTCCGGCATAGTGGAGGACACCATGGATATTGCAATGAACGCCGCTGCAGATCGCGGCAAAACTCCCTTTTACCGGCACCTCTACGTGCAGGTTCTCGCCGCCATCGCGGCCGGCATTCTGCTCGGCCACTTCTACCCATCTCTCGGCGCTTCGCTGCAGCCGCTCGGAGACGCGTTCATCAAGCTTGTGCGCATGGTGATCGCGCCGGTCATCTTCCTGACCGTCACGACCGGCATTGCCGGCATGGCCGATCTCAAGAAGTTCGGTCGCGTGGTCGGCAAGGCGCTTGGCTACTTCCTCGTCTTCTCGACGCTGGCGCTCGTCGTCGGCCTTGTCGTTTCCAATGTGCTGCAGCCAGGCGCCGGCATGCATATCGATCCGGCGACGCTCGATACGAAAGCCGTCAACAACTACGCCGCTCAGGCCCATGACGCGACAATCGTCGGCTTCCTGATGAACATCATCCCGGACACGATCGTCGGCGCTTTCGCCAAAGGCGACATCCTACAGGTGCTGTTCTTCTCCGTCGTCTTCGGCATTGCGCTTGGCTCTGTCGGCGAACGCGGGAAGCCGGTTCTCGACTTCTTCCAGGTTCTGACAGCTCCGGTCTTCCGCCTCGTCGCGATCCTGATGAAGTTCGCCCCGATCGGCGCCTTTGGCGCCATGGCCTTCACGATCGGCAAATATGGCATCGGCGCGATCGCCAACCTCGCCTTCCTGATCGGTACCTTCTATCTGACCTCGCTGCTCTTCGTGCTGGTCGTACTCGGCGCGGTCGCCCGCTATAACGGCTTCTCCATCCTGGCGCTACTGCGCTATATCAAGGAAGAACTGCTGTTGGTGCTCGGCACCTCGTCGTCTGAAGCCGCCTTGCCCGGTCTGATGAACAAGATGGAACGCGCCGGCTGCAAGCGCTCAGTTGTCGGTCTCGTCATTCCGACCGGCTATTCCTTCAATCTCGACGGCACCAATATCTATATGACGCTGGCGGCACTCTTCATCGCCCAGGCGACGGATACGCATCTGAGCTTCGGCGACCAGATCCTGCTGCTGCTCGTGGCGATGCTCAGCTCCAAGGGTGCCGCCGGCATTACCGGCGCTGGCTTCATCACGCTTGCCGCCACGCTCTCGGTCGTTCCCTCGGTTCCGATCGCTGGCATGGCGCTCATCCTCGGCATCGACCGCTTCATGTCGGAATGCCGCGCGCTGACCAACCTCGTCGGCAATGCGGTTGCCACCATCGTCGTTGCCCGCTGGGAAAACGAACTCGACCAGACCCGTTTTGCCGCGGCGATGGCCGGCAATCTGCGCGATGAGAGCGACCTGCTTGCCCCGGTGGCAGTGCCCGCCGAGTAAACAGCGAGACAAGAAAAATCCGCCGCCAGTCAGACGATTGGCGGCGGATTTCATTTGAGATCGATTGGACGGGCCAACGAAGCCCGCTCGCTATCTCTTAAACTTAGAGCGCCAGACCCGTACCCCGGTCGAAAATATGGACCTGCTCGCTGGAAATATTGGCTTCGAAACGCGCACCGTAGCGGGCAGCATAATCCGCATCCACCACAGCGGTGACCGGCTGACCGGCGAGATCGAAGACGACATGCGTCTGGGCGCCCGTCGGCTCGACCAGCAAGGTCTGCCCGGCAAGCGCATTTCCGTCCCTGCCGCCGGGTGTCAAATGTTCAGGACGAAGGCCGACGGTCACTGCCTGGCCGGGGCGAACCTTGCGGTCAGGCGCGATCCGGATCGCAGTCCCGTCCGAAAGGCGTGCGGCCGGTCCGCCACCCTCACCTTCGACGACGCCTTCGATGAGGTTCATCGCCGGAGAGCCGATAAAGGCGGCGACGAAGAGATTGGCCGGCTTCTTGTAGAGTTCGAGGGGCGTGCCCTCCTGCTCGATCTTGCCCTGGTTCAGGACGACGATGCGGTCGGCAAGCGTCATCGCCTCGATCTGGTCGTGGGTAACGTAGATCGAGGTCGTCTTGACCTTCTGGTGCAGCGTCTTGATTTCCGAGCGCATCTGCACGCGCAGCTTCGCATCGAGATTGGAGAGCGGCTCATCGAACAGGAAAACGGCCGGATTGCGCACGATGGCGCGGCCCATGGCGACTCGCTGGCGCTGGCCACCGGAAAGCTGTGCAGGCTTGCGATCCATCAGTTTCGTCAGATCGAGCATACGGGCGGCCTCGGCCACACGCTGCTCAATCTGCGGCTTGGGAAGACCTGATAGTTTCAAATTGAAGCCCATGTTTTCGGCGACCGTCATATGCGGATAGAGCGCATAGGACTGGAACACCATGGCGATGTTGCGCTCGCGCGGCGTCAGCTCATTGACGACGGCGTCATCGATCATGATCTCGCCGCTGGTGATTTCCTCAAGGCCGGCGATCATGCGCAGCAACGTGGACTTGCCGCAGCCGGACGGGCCGACCAGGGCGACGAACTGTCCATCCTCGATCGACAGCGAGATATTGTGGATCACATCGAGCGATCCATAGGCCTTGCGGATATTCTTCAGTTCGACGGACGCCATGTGCGTGTCTCCTATGCGGGCTCAGGACTTCACCGCACCAGCTGTCAGGCCGGCGATGATGTGCTTCTGGGCGAGGAAAAAGACGATGATGGTCGGCAGGATGGTCAGCGTGATGAACGCCAGGATGAGATGCCAATCGGTGGCGAACTCGCCTCTATAGACCATGATGCCGAGCGGCCAGGGATAGAGGCTCTCGGAATTGAGCATGATCAGCGGCACGATATAGCTGTTCCAGCTGCCAACGAAGGAGATGATGCCGACGGTGGCGATGATCGGGCGCGAGAGCGGCAGCGATATGTGCCAGAAGAAGCGCATATAGCCGCAACCATCGACAAAAGCCGCATCGAAGAGCTCTGACGGCAGGTTCCGGAAATAATTGCGGAAGAGCATGATACTCATGCCGAGCCCGAAGGCCACCTGCGGCAGCACCACGCCCCAATAGGTATTGAGAAGCCCGAGATCGCGGATGCGGATGTAAAGCGGCAGGATCGCGGTGGCCGCCGGGAACATCAGCCCGATCAGGAAGTAGTTGACCAGATAGGTCGAGCCGAAGAAACGGATATGGGCAAAGCAGAAGGCAGCCATGGCGCCCAGCGTCAGCGTCAGGAAGACTGTGAGCAGGGCGATCAGCAGCGAATTGCCCATCTGCAGCCAGTAGCGCTGGCTGACGATGATGTCGATGTAGTTGCTCCACTGCCATACCGTCGGCAGACCGAAGGGATTGCCGCGAAGGTCGGACAGCGTCTTGAAGCCGCCGAGCGCTGTGCTGATCAGCGGGATGACGACGAGGCCGGCAACGATCAGCAGCGAGACATACATGTAGATCTGCGTGCCGGTACGGACCTTGCGGCCAGCGCTGTTTGCCGAGGCGGCATCGATGGGTGGTACGGTCGAGATATCAGTCATTGCGCATGAATATCCGCTTGTAGCTGAAGGCGAGCGTGACGCAGATCACGAACAGCACGACACCAACGGCGCTGCCGAAACCGACCTGCATGCGGGTCACCCCGAAATTGTAAAGGAAGGTCACCATGGTCTGCGTCGAGTTCGACGGACCACCGCCGGTCAGCGGCATGATCATGTCGAAGAGCTGCAGGGAGCCGACGACACCGAAGAAGACCGAGAGGCGAACCGTGGAGCCGAGTAGCGGCAGGGTTACGTGCCGGAATTTCTGCCAGCCGGTCGCACCATCGATATCGGCAGCTTCCAGCACGCTTTTATCGATCGCCTGAAGGCCGGCAATGAAGAGCATCATGTGAAAGCCGAAATACTTCCAGACGATAACGCCGAGAATGGCATACATGGCAACGTTGCGATCGGCCAGCCAGAAGGGCGGCTCGACACCGATCATGTGCGAAATGCCCGCAACGAGGCCGAAATCGCCATCATAGACGAAGCGCCAGATCATGCCGGCGGCGACGTCGGCGAGAACATAGGGCAGGAAGAAGATCAGCCGGAAGAACAGCGCGCCCTTGATCTTGCTGGAAACCATTGTCGCAAGCCATAGCGCCAGCGGAATCTGCACACAGAGCGAGATGAGGACGATCAGGCCATTATTAACGAGCGCCTGGGTGAAGGCACCGTTGCGAAAGATGAGCTGGTAGTTACGGAAACCGATCCACTGCGTCGGGTTGCCGTAGCCGTTCCAGTTGTAGAAGGAATACCAGGCGGCTTCGCCCATCGGCACGATGACGAGCAGGGTGAAAAGCATCAATGCGGGCGGCAGGAAAAGGATCAGTACCGGCCATTTGCTGTGAGCCAGCGAACGCTTGTGCCGGCGTGGCGCAACTTTGGCGCTCGTCCCTGCCACATTTGCTGACATGAAAGTATCACTCATTGGTCTCTAGGACTCCTCGGGCGAATTCGCGACTGCGCCGCGAGTGAGAAGAAGCCGGCGCTCTGCTTGAGCGCCGGCGGATTTTTACTTCGCTTCGAGCGAGTAGGCGTCCTGGATCTGCTGGGCGGCGTCGGCCGGCGACGTCGAACCGGAGACGATATCCATCGTCATGTCGTTGACGACACCGCCGACATTCGGGCCGAGATCCTGATCGAGGAAGTTCTGGTGCCAGGTTTCCTGGTCGAGAGCCACCGCACTGTCCTTCAGAAGCACATTCTGAACGCCATCGGCCGAGCCCTTGGCGACAGGAATGATGCCGGTTTTCTGGGCCAGCAGTTTCTGATTTTCCGGGTTGCCGAGGAATTTCAGGAATTCTTCGGTTTCCGGGGGCGCATTCTTGGTGACAACCCAACCGTTCAGACGGCCGAGGTAGTCGGTTGCCACACCGGGAGCACCTTCAACGACCGGGAACGGGAAGCGGCCGATATTGTCGTCCGGCTGGCCCTTGCCGCTGGTCGAGCTGGCGCGCGAGGTGTCGTTGGTGTTTTCAAAGCCGAGCAGCATCGCCGCGCGGCCATCGCCGAAGGCAGCGAGCGCGTCGTTCCAGGTGGCACCGAGATAACCGTTCTGGAAGGGTTCGAGCTTGCCGAGCTCGGCAAGATGCTCGCCGGCCTTCACGAAGGCCTCACCGGCAAAACCATCGCCCTCGCCGGCCTTGGCCTTTTCGAAACCGTCGTGGCCGGCTTCGCGCATGGCGAGATAACCCCAGTAGAAATGGATCGGCCACTTGTCGCCACCGCCGCCGGCGATCGGCACGATGCCTGCGGCCTTGAGCGTCTTCACAGCGTTAAGGAAGTCACCCCAGGTCTTGATTTGGGTGGCGTCGACATTGGCCTTCTTGAACAGTTCCTTGTTGTAGAAGAAGGAGACGAGGCCGGTCTTGTAGGGAGCAGCCCAGACCTTGCCGTCGAAAGTCATGCCATCGATCGTCGCGGCGCTTGTGCCGTTGCGCCATGCGCCTCCATCGGCGTCAAGCGCGGCATCGATCGGCCGCAGCATTCCGGTCTCGGCCTGCGCCTTCAGCACGCCGCCGCCCCAGGTGTAAAAAAAGCTCGGCGCCTCGTTTGACTGCAGCAGCGTCGGCAGCTTGGCCTTGAAGGCCTGATTTTCAAGGAACTGCAGTTCGATCTTGACGCCAGGATGGCTCGCTTCGAAGTCTTTGGCGAGCTTGTTCCACACCTCGATGGTGCCTGGAACCTGCTCCAGGTGGAGCCAGCGGATGGTCGTATCGGCGGCAGCCGTTACCGTCGATGCACAGTAGGCGGCAACAGCGATTGCGATCGCCGACAGCATGTTGATGCGATGAGTTTTGGTGGTCAGCACGTGGCACTCCTCCCGAGGCGCTTTATTTCTGTATCCGGAATAAATAATCGCAGCCTTTGCCTCTCTGTCAATACCCTGCCTGAAAAAGCGGCAAAGGATGCGCAAAATGATGCAATTACGGAAATTTCTATTGCGCGATTGCGAAAATCAGATCTACAACAAGGCGAATTTAATTTGCCTCTCGAAAAAAATCGCGGGGCCCTATGACAGTTTAGGTGCGCACGAGACGATGAAGACTGCCGATCCTGAATTGATGCGTGCCATCAACCGCTTGAACGTGCTGGATACGATCCGGCGCCACGGCCCGATCTCCCGCATCCAGATCAGCGAACGCACTGAATTGTCCACGACGACAGTTTCGGCCATTACCGCCTCGCTTCTCGACGACGGGCTCATTTTGCCGATTCACGAGGGCGATATCCGTAACGAGGCGGTGCGTGGCAGGCCGCGCGTCATGCTTGAGGTCAATCCGGATGCTGCCCGCGTTGTCGGTGCCAAGATCGCCGCCAGCCGCATGATCTTCGTCGTGACCAATTTCCGCGGCGACGTGCTCTCGAAACTCACCCTGCCGATCCGCATTGATCGACAGCCGATTGCCGTGATTGCCGATCTCATCGAGGATGGTGTGCGACGCTGCGTCGTCGATATCGGCCTCTCGCTCGATGATATAGACAGCATCTGCCTGGCCCTTCCCGGCGTCATCGAACACCGTACCGGCCACATCCGTTCGAGCCCCATATTCCGTGAAACCAACATTGATTTTGCTGCGGAAATGTCCGCCCGCCTGTCGACACCGACCATCATAGAGAGCGACGCACATGCCATAACGCTTGGCCATCACTGGTTCGGCAAGGCCCGCGATCTCGAAGACATGGTGCTGATCTCGCTGGAGCAGACGCTCGGTCTCGGCGTGCTGCACGACAATCAGCTTTTTCGCGGTGCCGGCGGTCTCAGCCACAATCTGGGCGACCTGGTTCTCGGCATGGGCCAGCAAGGCGTCGTCAGACTTTCCAGCCAGGCCGGCGAAAGTGCCATTCTCGGCGAACAGCAGGCCGATGGGCGCTTTGCCGAAGCGGTACGCCTCGGCCGCGGCATGACGCATGTGCAGGCGCTGATCCAGGCCGACGACGACCGGCTCATTGCCGCCGCCGTGCGCGCCGGCGAGGCGGTGGGGTTGACAATCGCCAATATCGTCACGCTGTTTGCACCGCCACGCGTCATTCTCGTCGGCTCCTCGCTTGCGCTGGGTGAGCCCTTCCTCAACAGCCTGCGGGATGCCTATTCTCTGGCTATCCCGCCGTCTCTCAAAGGTGTCAGCGAACTCGTCTTCGACGATTCGACCGACGATTTCTGGGCGCAGGGTGCAGCCGCTGTCGCCCTTTACGAACTCTACGAATCGCCCTGGAGCACAACAGGGCCTGCGCTTTAACGCGCAAAAACCAGTATTTATGGAGGACATGATGGAAAAAGTCGGTATCGGCATCATTGGATGCGGCAATATTTCGGGCGCCTATCTGAAGGCGATGACATCGGCATTTCCGATCCTCGAGATCCGCGGACTGGCCGACCTCAATCGCGAACTTGCAGAGGCTAAGGCCTCGGAATTCAACCTTCAAGCCCGCACGGTCGATGAGCTTCTCGCTGATCCCAAGGTCGAGATCATCGTCAACCTGACCATTCCGAAGGCCCATGTCGCCGTCGGGCTGCAGGCATTGGATGCTGGCAAGCACACCTATTCGGAAAAGCCGCTGGGGATTAATTTCGCGGAAGGGAAAAAATTGGCAGATGCCGCAAAGGCCAAGGGCCTGCGCATCGGTGCGGCCCCCGACACGTTCCTTGGCGGCGGCCATCAGACTGCCCGCGCACTGATCGACGAGGGCGTGATCGGCATCCCGGTCGGCGGGACCGCGACCTTCATGTGCCCCGGCCATGAGCGCTGGCACCCCAACCCGGCCTTCTACTATGAAGTTGGCGGCGGCCCGATGCTCGACATGGGTCCCTATTACATCACCGATCTCGTCAACCTGCTCGGGCCGGTCGCCAAAGTCGCCGGCTTTGCGGTGACCCCGCGCAAAGAGCGCATCATTACCAGTGAGCCGCGCAACGGCGAGCGCATTCCGGTTCATATTCCGACGCATGTCGCCGGCGTCATGGCTTTCGCCAACGGTGCTGTCGTGCAGATCGGCATGAGCTTCGATGTGGCCGGCCACAAGCACGTGCCGCTTGAAGTCTACGGCACCGAAGGCACGCTGATCGTGCCGGACCCCAACCGCTTCGCCGGCCCGGTTGAATATCTGAAGAAGGGCGGCGAGTTCGAGGACCAGCCGGTGACCCTGCCCTATGCCGACGGCAACTATCGCTCTCTCGGTGTGGCCGATCTTGCCCATGCCATCCGGTCGAACCGGCCGCATCGCGCAAACGGTGATCTGGCGCTGCATGTGCTGGAAGTCATGGAAGCCTTCCAGAAGGCGTCCGACACGGGCGGCACCGTAACCCTTACCACGACAACGGAGCGCCCTGCTCCGCTTTCTCAATCCCTCGTCGACGGACTGCTCGGCAAGTAATTTTCAGGAGGAATACACGATGCGTGAAGCACTGATCGTCTGGGGCGGCTGGGCCGGCCACGAACCGGAACAATGCGCCGCAATCATCAAGGACATTCTCGAGGAAGACGGCTTCAAGGTCTATGTGGAGCACAGCACAGAGGCCTTCGCCGATCCGTCGATCCATGATCTCAGCCTGATCGTCCCCGTTATCACGATGTCGAAGATCGAGAAGGAAGAGGTGAAGAACCTCGCTGCCGCGATCGAAAGCGGCGTCGGCATCGCGGGTTATCATGGCGGCGCCGGCGACAGCTTCCGCGAGTCGACCGACTACCAGTTCATCATCGGCGGCCAGTGGGTTGCCCATCCCGGCAACATCATCAACTACACCGTCAACATCACCCGGCCGGACGATCCGCTGATGGAGGGGATTACTGATTTCCCCTATAATTCCGAGCAGTATTACATGCATGTCGATCCCTCGAACGAGGTGCTGGCGACGACGACCTTCACCGGCGAACATGCCTATTGGATCGACGGCGTGACGATGCCGGTCGTCTGGAAGCGCAAATACGGCAAGGGCCGCGTCTTCTATTCCTCGCTCGGCCATGTCGCCAAGGAATTCGACGTGCCGCAGATGAGGACGATCTTCCGTCGCGGCGCCAATTGGGCAGCTCGTTGATCGCCTGATATCAGGGCTGCCGGCTTCTCGCCGGCGGCCCACATGAAAAGCGCATATTTGGGCATGACACGGGTGCCAAACCCGTCGATATGCGTTACTGCTGTAGGAAGAACGAACCAGACAGCAAGACCATGAGCGACAACGTTATCAAGTTTCGCAAGCCGAAGCCCCCGCCGAAAGCTCCCAATCCCCTGCTCCGCAAGCTCATGATCATCGCTGCGGTCATCGTCGTGTTTGCATTGGCATGGATCTATGTCCAGGTCACCGGCGTGCCGACGCAATAATCCAGCGAGGATAGTCCGATGAGCGTTCGCCCGCCGCAATCCTTCAGGCAGTCCTTTTCGGCCGAAGGCGGGGTGAATGTACTCGAATACGAGCTCATGTCGGAGCGCGCCAGTTCACTCGGGCGCAACGGCCTCAAAGTCGAATCGGCTCTCTCTGCCCTGAAGGCTTGGAATCCCGATCGCCACACCGCCGAGCAACGCGAAACGCTGGTCAACGACGCCTCGGACGCCGTTTGGGCGCTCTTTGTCCAACGCGAGATTTGCGGGCTGCGGAACAACAAGGATATTGTCCAGCGATACGGCATCCCCGGTGAGGTGCTGGCACGAGTTGGCGTCGTCAGGAAATAGCGGCGGTCTGGCTCTGTGTCGCTGGCGCCGGATGCGAGAGCGGGAATGCGCGCGCCTCCTTTTCCAGCCATTCGCAAAAGAGCGTGGATTTACGGTTTCGCCTCGCCCGGCGCAGCGCCACATATTCGTGGCCGCTTTCGAGAAATCCGTGCGGCGCTGCCAGCCGGCCGAGGCGGATATCGTCCGTCACATAAGGCCAGGGCACGACGCAGACACCGAGGCCGGCATTAGCCGCCTCCAGCATGAAATAGAAATGCTCGTATTCGACGCGCCCATCTGCTTCCAAGACAACACCGGAGCGCGCAAGCCAGTCGCCCCAGGCACGCAGCCGGCTACGCGTGTGAAGCCGCGCAGCACCAGTGAAGCGCTTACCGACGGTCTCGGCCAGCGACGGTGATAGTACGGGGCCGGTCTGCTCCGGAAAGAGCGGGATGACATCTGCGCCGGCGGGCCAGGGTGCGGTTCCGACGCGGATCGCGACATCGAAACTGTCGCGAGCAAAATCCACGGGGCGGGAGGAAGCGGTCAAGCGCACGTCGATATCGGGATATTCCGCCTGAAACCGGTAAAGCCTTGGGATGAGCCAGCGCATGGTGAAGGTGCCGGGGCAGGACACATCGAGCGCACCATCCTCGGTATCGGCGACCGCGCGAACGGAGTTATCAATCTGGTCGAAGGCAACGTTCAGCCCCGACAGCAGCGTCTTACCGGCTTCAGTCAGACGCAGCCTGTTCTTCGGACCCTCGAAGAGGGGAACGCCGAGCACATTTTCGAGATGCTGGATCTGACGGCTGACGGCGCTATGGGTGACATTAAGCTCATCGGCAGCAAGCGTCATGCGGCCGAGACGACCGGCGGCTTCGAACGCGCGAAGCGCATTGAGCGATGGAATGCGGCGAGCCATGTGCGTTTTCCGAACAATATCTGTTCGATCATATCGATTTTCAGTCTGCACTCCATGGTATTTCTTGTGACTCGCGAATTATCGAATGCCTTTTCAGGAACAAACGATGCTGGACCCTAACGCGTGCCGGCAATGGCGAAGCTTTGCTTTCGAAGCAATTTATGGAGAGTGATCGTGAACAGCAGACACAGTGACGGAAGTGCGGGCGACGCCAATTACGGCGTGATCGGCACCAACTACTCAAGGTACCGCCAACCCGACCCGCATATCGCTGAGTTCATTCGTACAGCACTCGGCAATGCCGAGACCGTTCTGAATGTCGGCGCGGGCGCTGGCTCCTACGAGCCGATCGACCGGAAGGTGACGCCGGTCGAACCGTCTGCCTCCATGCGTGCGCAGCGCCCGGCACATCTGCCTGACGCAATCGATGCGACAGCGGAGAAACTGCCTTTCGCCGATCAGTCCTTCGATGCGAGCATGGCGACCTTCACCGTGCATCAATGGTCCGACCTCAAGGCCGGTCTTGCGGAAATGCGGCGCGTTTCGCGCGGTCCGGTGCTGGTCCTGAGCTGCGATCCCAATGAGCTGGAACGCTCATGGCTGTTCGACTATGCGCCGGAGATGATCTCCGTCGAGGCGAGCCGTTATCCGGCCATGCAGACTGTTGCCGACTATCTCGGCGGTACTGTCGAGATATTGCCCGTACCAATCCCGCTTGCCTGCATCGATGGTTTCGGTGAGGCCTATTACGGGCGGCCGGAGCGTATGCTCGATCCCGGCTCCCGGCTCGCAAATTCGGCCTGGAGCTTTGTCGATCCATCGGTCGGCAAGCGTTTTGCAGCCGAGCTCGGCCGCGATCTTCAGGACGGCAAGTGGGATGCGCGCTATGGATATCTGCGCACGCAGCCCTTCTTCGAAGGGTCGCTGCGCCTGATCGTCGCCCGCCCCTGACGACCTCAGCTAAAGAACCGGTTCTCCGGCCGCGGCAGGCCGAGATGCTCGCGCAACGTCGTGCCCTCGTATTCTCTGCGGAACAGGCCACGGCGCTGCAACTCAGGCACCAGGCGCATTGTGACGTCGTCGAGCCCCTGCGGCAGATAAGGGAAGACGACGTTGAAACCGTCGGATCCCTCTTCATCCAGCCAGCGCTCCATCTCGTCTGCAATGCTCTCGGGCGTACCGACGAAGGCAAGGCCGGAATAGCCGCCATAACGCTGGGCGAGCTGGCGGACGGTCAGGTTCTCCTCCTGGGCCAGCTTGATGACCTGGGCGCGGCCCGTCTTGCTGGCGTTTGTGTCGGGAATATCACTGGGCAGCGGTGCATCCGGATCAAAGCCGGAGGCATCGTGGCCGAGTGCGATCGACAGTGATGCGATGGCACTGTCGTAGTGAACGAGGCTGTCGAGGGCGAGACGTTTGGCACGCGCCTCTTCGATACTGTCGCCGATGACGACGAAGGCGGCGGGCAACAATTTCAGGTGATCGCGATTGCGGCCAATAGCCTGCATCCGGCCCTTGATGTCAGCGTAGAGTGCCTTGCCGCCGTCGAGGTCGCGCGGCGAACAGAAGACCACTTCCGCTGTTTCGGCAGCGAGCTGGCGGCCAGGATCAGACTGGCCGGCCTGCACGATGACGGGCCAGCCCTGAACCGGGCGGGCAATGTTCAGTGGTCCGCGCACGCTCAGTTCGTCGCCCTTGTGGTTGAGCACGTGCATTTTTTCGGGATCAAAATAAATTCCGCTCTCGCGGTCACGGATAAAGGCGTTGTCGGCAAAGCTGTCCCAGAGACCGGTGACGACATCGTAGAATTCGCGCGCCCGTTTGTAGCGCTCGCCATGTTCCACATGCTCATCGAGACCGAAATTGAGCGCCGCATCGGGATTGGACGTGGTGACGATATTCCAGGCGGCGCGACCATTGCTCAGATGATCGAGCGAAGCAAAACGGCGGGCGACATGATAGGGCTCGTCGAAAGTGGTGGATGCTGTTGCCGCAAGCCCGATTCTTTCGGTAACGGCGGCGAGCGCCGATAGCAGTGTGAAGGGCTCGAAAGAGGTGACGGTGTGGCTGCGCTTCAGCGCCTCAACCGGCATGTTGAGCACAGCCAGATGATCCGCCATGAAAAAGGCGTCGAATTTCGCGGCTTCGAGCTTCTGCGCGAAGGACTTGATATGAGCGAAATTGAAATTGGCGTCTGGATAGGAACCCGGATAGCGCCATGCACCGGTATGCAGACTGACGGGACGCATGAAGGCGCCGAGGCGCAACTGCCGTGAACGGGTCATGTTTTTCCTCGTGGGTCGGAGTGAAGCGACCGCCTGCCCTCTGCTGAACGCGGATCCGAAATGACGTATGCCTGCGTTTACGTAGGGGTTCGCGCGCCGTTATTCGAGATTAGTTCGCGTTTTTCCCAGGACGATTTCATCGGCAAAACGGTCAATTCCCGGTGAGATGGACGGAGGTATAGGCTAGCCGCCGACCCGAGCTCCCGATAAGCAAGCACTTTTCATTTTCTAGCACATCTATAGAATTTATAATCTTACCTCTCGTGTCGATTTCTTTCACCCATACGACGGTGAGAACTGGAGAAATCGATGACGACCGTGCTCAGGCAACAAGACCAGATCCGGCCCGTGGCCGCCCGCATTGCCAGCGACGAGGAGGCACTTGAGACGGCCCGCGCGCTTGCCACCCAATTCGCCGCCACCGCCGCCCGGCGCGATGTTGAACGCCAGTTACCTTTCGCCGAACTCGACGCGCTTGCACAATCCGGCCTGCTGGCGATTGCGGTTCCCGCGCAATATGGCGGGCTTGATGTCTCGAATGCCGTTCTGGCCGAAGTGACCGCGATCCTGGCGGAAGCAGATGGCTCGATCGGCCAGATCCCGCAGAACCATTTCTACATTCTGGAAGCTTTGCGGGTGGATGGCAGCGAGGAGCAGAAGCGATATTTCTTCGGCAGGGCGCTTGCCGGTGACCGTTTCGGCAATGCGCTTTCCGAGCGCGGCACGAAAACCGTCGGCCACTACAATACCCGCATTGTCAGGGACGGACCCGGCTATCGCATCAACGGCCAGAAATACTACTCGACGGGCGTGTTGTTCGCTGACTGGGTCACCGTGTTCGCGCTCGATGAGGAAGACCGGCTTGTCATGGCTTTCGTGCCGAGGGGAACCGAGGGCGTCGAGATCATCGACGACTGGGACGGTTTCGGCCAGCGCACAACGGGCAGCGGCACGACCATTCTCAACAATGTCTATGTCCACGCCGATTCCGTCGTTCGTCACCACAAGGGTTTCGAGCGGCCGACGACCATCGGTTCCGTCGGCCAGATCGTCCATGCCGGCATCGATCTCGGCATCGCGCGGGCCGCTTTTGCGGAGACGCTCGAATTCGTGCGCACCAAATCGCGCCCCTGGATGGACAGCGGCCTCGAACGCGCCGCAGAGGATCCGCTGACGATCTCGAAGGTCGGACAGATCGCCATCCGGCTGGAAGCTGCTGCAGCACTCCTCGAACGTGCCGGTCAGAAAGTCGATGCGGCCCAGATCGAGACGACGGAAGCAACCGTCGTTGAAGCCACGCTTGCTGTCGCCGCAGCCAAGGTACTGACGACCGAGATCGCCATCGAAGCGACCAATACGCTCTTCGAGCTTGCGGGCACCTCCGCCGTCAAGGCCGAACTCAATCTCGACCGGCACTGGCGCAATGCACGCACCCACACGCTGCACGATCCCGTGCGCTGGAAGTACCACGTCGTCGGCAATTATCACCTGAACGGCGTGATCCCACCGAAGAACGGCGCACTCTAACTCTCTCCTCAACTAAAACCCCATTTCTCTCACCGGAAATGGGGTTCTTTTCGCGACCACTCCCCGTCTCAGCTATAGAGGCTGACTTCGGGGATCTTGTCGTTCAGCACGAATTCGCCGACTTCCTTGGCCTTGTAGAAGACCGGATCGTGCAGCGTGTGGGTGCGCACATTGCGCCAGAAACGGTCGAAGCGATATTTCTCCGCCGTGGAGCGCGCGCCAGTTAGTTCGAAGACGCGAGACGTGATATCGAGCGAGACATGGGTGGCGTGCACCTTGGCGGCATAGGCTTCCGCCGCCGCCTCGCCGCGCTCACGGGCGGTGACAGCATGGCCCTTTGCAAGTCCTGCCTGGACAGTCGCCGCTGCCGCATCGGCCAGGGCGGCGGAGGCTTTCAGCGCGGCGGTGAACGCACCAACCCGCTCCAGGATATAGGGATCGTCCGCAGCCCGCTCGACGCCCGAAGTGACCCAGGGACGCGTCGTCGTGCGCACATAGTCGATGGCAGTCTGGAGCGCGCCTTCGGCGCTGCCGAGATAGAAGTTGACGAAGACGAGCTGGATGAGCGGCGTGTTGAAGGTGGAAAGTACCTGCGGGGCGGCATCGGGAGCAACCGGGACGCCAACGAAATCCTCCTCATAAACAGGGAAATCGTGGAACTCGACGCTGCCGCTGTCAGAGAGCCGCTGACCGAAATTGTCCCAGTCGTCATTGGCCTGATAGCCGGGCCGATTGGTCGGCACGGCGAAGCCGACGATCTTGTCGCCGAGCGTGGCGTTGGCATTGATGTAGTCGGAGACATGAGCGGCGGTAGAGAAGGACTTACGTCCGTTCAGCACATAACCGTTACCGCGATGGGTTAGAACAAGACCTGGATCGCGCGGATTGACAGCAGCACCCCAATAGAGGTTTTTCGCCACGGTTTCAGTGCCTAGTGCATGAGCGCGGGTTTCGTCAAGCGCCCAATAGACATACTGGCTATTGACGAAGTGATAGCCGAGAAGCTGGCCGATCGAGCTTTCGCCGCGCGCCAGGATGCGCACGAGCCGCAAGCCATCCACCCAATCAAGGCCACCGCCACCGATCTTTTGATCATGTAGGGCATTCAGCAGACCGGCATTCTTCAGCTTGACGATTTCAGCAAGCGGTGGACGACCTTCACGGTCGAGTTCGGCGGCGCGCCTGGAAAGATCGGCCGAGATGTCCTCAGCGCGGGCAAAGAGGTCCGCTCGCGTCGCGCTACGGTTGGTCGCGAAGACGACATTGGACTGGCTCATGGAATGAAACTCCGGTTTCTAGAAATGGGGCCGGCGGGGGCCGCACAACCCCCGCCGGAAGATCGAGGCAGGCAGCTTAGAAAAGCTTGTCCGGGATCCAGCTCGCGGTTGCCGCGTCGCTTGTGCTGAAGGCCGGGATTTTCTGCGCCAAATCCTCGATCGTCTTGACGCCGGCGGCACGCAGGCTTTCCTGCGTCAGGAGCGTCGGCTTCACTGTGATCTGATGCGGGATTTCCTGCCCGGCGATCTGAAGAGCGGCGGCACGAACGGAGACGGCACCGACGACAGCCGGATTGGTGGCGACGGTTGCAACCCAGGGGCTGCCCTCTTCGATGATCTCCTGAATGTCGGCAGTGGAGACATCTGCCGAATAGATCTTCACCTTGCTCGCGATGCCAAGGTCGTTGGCTGCAAGCTTCACGCCACGAGCAAACTCGTCATAGGGGGCGAAGACGACACTGATATCGGGGTTGGCGGTCAGCGCGGCCTTCGCCTGATCGGCCGTCGAGGTCGCCGTCGTATCGCTCACATTGCCGAAACGGGCCTTCTCGACGACGCCGGAATTCTCCGATTTGAACTTCTCCCAGACCTCGTTACGACGGTCGAGCGGCGCGAAGCCTGCGACATAGACATAACCGGCCTTGAAGCTCTTGCCATTGTCCTTGACGACCTGTTCGAGCCCGAGCTGAGCGAGTTCATGGTCGCTCTGCTCCACCTGCGGCACCTTGGGATTGTTGAGGTTGACGTCGAAGGCAACGACCTTGATGCCCTTGTCCAGCGCCTGCTGGACGACATCGCCGAGCGATTCCGGCAGGCCATGATCGACGACGATACCGGCTACGCCGAGATTGATCGCCTGCAGAATCTGCTCACGCTGCTCGGCGGCATCCTGCCGACCGGGAAACACACGCAGATCGATATCGAGCGCCTTGGCCTGGGCTTCCGCACCGGCCTGATAGGCCTGAAAGAAGTCACCCGCCGAGATGTAGCTGATCAGCGCCACCTTGACGCCGCCCTTGTCGAAGGGGGCCGGTGCGCCGTTGAGACCGGCGGCAAAGGAGGTCTGATAGAGAGTGAAAGAAATTGCGGCTGCAGAGAGCGCCAGCCGTGCGAGGGATTTCATCGTCGCGATCCTCTAGTCAATCGAGAGCGTCGTCTGACAGGTTGGCAGCTCCCTGCGACGCATGAAATTATTAGATATAAACTCTATGTTTTTAGTAGATTTAATGATCCGATTTTTTGCGGTTCAGGAGAATCTTTGTTCCCGTCGCTGCGTGACCGCGGCAAAGGCTTGCCTCGCAGTTCAGGCATTCGTCGGGCCAATATTGCGGCTCGAAAGCAGACCCGGATATGCCCGATGCCGCTCCTTCACGTTGACAATATCACGCGCAGTTTCGGGTCCACCCGCGCGCTTTCCGGCGCCCATTTCTCTATCGAGCGGGGCGAAATCGTCGCTCTGATGGGCGCCAATGGCGCGGGCAAATCGACGCTAGTGAAAATTGTTTCGGGCGTGCTTGCGGCTGACGGCGGCACGATCAGTCTGAATGGCCGGACCTTTTCACCCAAAACGCCATCCGAGGCTGCAAAGGCCGGCGTCGTCACCGTGCACCAGTCGACTGATCTTGTCGGAGCGGCAGGGCTGACGGTTGCCGACGCTTTGTTGCTGCATCGCTTTGCGGAGGGCAGTACGCCCTTCTTCCTTTCCCGCGCAAGCGTGCGCCGCGAAGCGCGCGCCATGCTTGATGCCGCTGGCTTCTCGTTGCCGCTCGACCGGGATTTCGGCGATCTGACTGCGGCCGACCGTCAGCTCGTCGCGATCGCCCGCGCGCTTGCCGACAAGGCCGAGGTGCTGATCCTCGACGAACCGACCGCAAGCCTTTCGACGGACGAGAGCAGGCGACTGTTCGACATCCTGCTCACCTTGCGGGCGCAAGGCCTTGCCATCCTCTACATCTCCCATCGGACCGCCGATCTCGAATCGATCGCCGACCGGGCGCTCGTCATGCGTGGCGGCCGCATCGTCGGCAGCTTCAACCGGCCGATCGACTTTTCCAGCGCCATCGAAACGATGATCGGTCGCAGGCTTGAAGCCGCGCGGCCAGACGCCCGCCCGGCGACGGGCTCAGCCATTTTCGAAATGCATGGCATTCGCCTTCTGCCGTCAAGCAAGCCCTTCGACCTGACCCTGCATGAAGGCGAGGTCGTTGCCATCACAGGCGTGCTGGGGGCCGGCAAAAGCCGCCTGTTGTCGTCGATCTTCGGCATTCGAGACGTGGCTGACGGCGCGATGCAACTCGACGGCAAGCCTTATCGGCCGAAATCGCCGGTAGAGGCGATTGCTGCAGGCGTCGCTATGGCCGCCGAGGATCGCCATCGCTCCTCGCTGATGCCGGCGGCGTGGCCCGGCAATTCGCTCGCAGCCACCATCAGCCTTCCGCATCTTGCCAAATGGTATCCGAGCGGCCTGCTTTTCGGCGGCCGCGAGCGGCGCGAGGCGGAACAGGCCATTTCCCGGCTCGGCATCAAGGCCGCCGGTCCGCTCGCTTCGATCTGGTCACTGTCGGGCGGCAATCAGCAGAAGACTGTCATCGCCCGCTGGGAGGCGGAGCCAAGCCGGCTGCTGCTGCTCGACGAGCCGTTCCAGGGCGTCGATGTCGGCGCCCGCCACGACATCATCCAGGCAATCCGGGCGCGCACCGACCGCGCGACGCTGATCGCGACATCCGATCCCGAAGAGGCCTACGAGGTCGCCGACCGCATCCTGACAATCGAGCACCACACCTTGCTGCGCGATCTTATCGACGATGCCTCTTCTTCATCCCGACAGGAACTTTCCGCATGACAACCATCGATGAGGAGGCCTTGCCAAAGGCAGGCTCCACCGCACAGAACCACGGCCAGGGTGACCGCGTCCCAGCGCTCGGCAGCTTTCTGCGCGCCGGCGCGGTGTTCATCCTGCTCGGACTGATGATGATCGGCTTCACGATCGCGCAACCGGCCTTCGTCAATATCGGCAACCTGATGAGCATCCTCCAGGCCGTGTCTGTCGTTGCGATCCTCGGTGCCGGCGTGACGGCGACGCTTGCTGTCGGCGGTTTTGACCTCTCGATCGGTGCGGTCGCCGCCTCCAGCGTCATGGCCGCGAGCTATGCGATGATCGTCTGGCATCTCGATGTTTTCGCCACAGTGCCGCTGGTGCTTGCCTTCGGCGCCACGGTTGGGCTCGTCAACGCCTTGCTCATCGTGCGGCTTCGCGTCCCCGACCTGCTGGCCACCCTTGCCATGATGTTCCTGCTCTCGGGCCTGCAGCTTATTCCGACGGCCGGGCGGTCGATTTCGGCAGGCCTTGTCCTGCCAGACGGTTCCAAGGCGACGGGCGCCTATGATCCGGCTTTCCTGCTGATCGGCCGCTACAGCCTCTTTGCCACCCTGCCCGTCTCCGTGGTGCTGATGGCCATCGTTGCCATCGTCCTGTTCGTGTTGACCGAGCGCACTCGCATTGGCCGGCTGCTCTTTGCCACCGGCGGCAACGAGGTGGCGACACGGCTTGCCGGTGCGTCCACCACGCGGTTGAAGACGCTCGCCTATGTCATCTCTGGGACCCTGGCATCCCTTGGCGGTATCGTGATCGCGGCCCGTGTGGGCCGCGGCGATGTCTCCTCTGGCGGATCGCTGCTGATGGACTCGGTCGCTGCCGCCCTCATCGGCTTTGCCGTCCTCAACCTGCGCCGACCCAACGTGCTTGGCACCGTCGTCGGTGCCGTCTTCGTCGGCGTGCTGCTCAACGGCCTGACGATGCTGAACGCTCCCTACTACACGCAGGATTTCGTCAAGGGCGCCGTGCTCGTCGGAGCCCTTGCCCTGACCTATGGGCTCGGTCGCAACAGCGATCGCTGAAGCCAGCTTTAGCTTCAGAAAATTTCCTGTGACCGCATGCTTTTGGAATAACGTACCTCTTATGCGCCTTAAATCTATATAATTTATAGCCTATCAAATTGAGAGGGTATCGTTATGAATGAAGGACTTGGAGGCGGCTTCGGACGCCGTGAAATCTTGAAACTTGCTGCCGTCGCAAGTGCCACCTTTGCAGGCGCCAGCATGCTGACCGCACCGGCTGCAAGGGCCGACGACGAAGGGCTTTCCCTGAAAGGCAAGCGCATCGCCATCAGCGCTACCGGCACGGACCACTATTTCGATCTGCAGGTCTATAATGCCCAGATCGAAGAGGTGAAGCGGCTCGGCGGCGAACCGATCGCAGTCGATGCCGGCCGCAACGACGGCAAGTTGATCGCCCAGTTGCAGACACTCGTCGCCCAGAAGCCGGATGCGCTGGTACAGATCCTCGGCACGCTCAGCGTGATCGATCCCTGGCTGAAGAAGGCCCGTGACGCCGGCATTCCGGTACTGACCGTCGATGTCGGCTCGACCAATTCAATCAACAACACGACGTCGGACAATTGGGGCATCGGCAAGGACCTGGCCCTGCAGCTCGTTTCCGATATCGGCGGAGAAGGCAATATCGTCGTCTTCAACGGCTTCTACGGTGTCACGCCCTGCGCCATCCGCTACGACCAGCTCGTCAACGTCGTCAAGTATTTCCCGAAGGTGAAGATCCTGCAGCCGGAATTGCGCGACGTCATCCCCAATACGGTCCAAGACGCCTTCACGCAGATCACTGCGATCCTCAACAAATATCCGGACAAGGGCTCGATCAAGGCCGTCTGGTCGGCCTGGGATATTCCGCAGCTCGGCGCAACGCAGGCGATCGCCGCCGCCGGCCGCAACGAAATCCGCACCTATGGCGTCGACGGCAGCCCGGAGGTTCTCCAGCTCGTTGCCGACAAGAATTCGCCGGCTGGCGCCGATGCTGCCCAGCAGCCGGCGGAGATCGGCCGTGTCGCAGTCCGCAACGTTGCCAGGCTGCTCGCCGGCCAGACGCTGCCGCGCGAGACCTACGTACCGGCGCTGCTGGCCAACAAGGAAAACGTCTCCGAGATCATCAAGAAGCTCGGTATCGGCTGATATCAAGGCGGGCCTTGCGGCTGATGCCGCAGGGTCCGCATGTCCCTGGAAAGCGGCATCATGACTGTACCCGTCCCGACGCAAGCGACAGCCGACGATAATGTCATCATTCGCTTCGATCATATCGTCAAGCGCTTCGGCGGCGCCCAGGCACTGGCCGGCGCATCACTCGCCATACGTCGCGGCACCGTCCACGGCCTCGTCGGCCAGAACGGAGCCGGCAAGTCGACGCTGATCAAGCTGCTTGCCGGGCTGCATGTCGCGGACGAAGGCATGATCGAAATCGAAGGCAAAGCCTATGATCGGCTGACACCGTATCTGAACGAAGAGCTCGGCATTCATTTCATCCATCAGGACAGACTGCTGGTTCCGACATTCACGGTCGGCGAGGCACTGTTTCTCGGCCGCGAGACGCGGCGTGCGGGAACACCCTTCCTTGATCGCCGGGCAATGCAGAAACGCGCCGGCGAGATCCTTGCCAATTATTTTGGGATCACTCTGCCGAAGAACGCCCTTATCGGCGAGCTCTCGACCGCCGAAAAGCAGATCGTCCAGATCACGCGGGCATTGCTCCATCAGCCGAAAGTTCTCGTCTTCGATGAGCCGACCGCTGCATTGGTACGGCGCGAGGCTGAAATCCTCTTCCGCCTGATCCGCCGGCTGCGCGACGAAGGTGTCACGATTATCTACATCTCGCATTATCTCAACGAGATCGAAGAACTCTGCGATCACGTCACCGTACTGCGCAACGGCCGGGATGTGGCCTCGCTGCCGATTGGCGGGACCTCGGCCAAGGCGATCGCCGGTCTGATGATCGAGCGTGACCTCACCGAAATGTTCCCCAAGCGCCGGGTCGATCTCGGCGAAGCGATCCTGAATATCCGGGGGCTTTCGGCACCCAACCGGTTTGACGACGTCAGTTTCAGCCTGCGCCGCGGCGAGGTGCTCGGCATCACCGGCCTCCTCGGCTCCGGCGCCAAAGACCTGATCCGCACGCTTTTCGGTCTGGAACAGGCCGCAAGCGGTCAGATTGAAATCGAGGGACGAGCAGTACGGCCCGGCAGCCCCGCAAAAGCGGTGGACCGCCGGCTTGCGCTTGTTCCCGAGGACCGGCGCGGACACGGCGTCGGCCTCGATCTCAGTGTGACCGAAAATATCACCCTCCCGAGCCTTGCCCGTTACAGCCGTTTCGGTTTCCTCAATCGCAAGCGTGAGCGCTCCGACACGGAGGACCTGATCAAGCGGCTGCAGATCAAAACGGCCGGGCGCGATGCTTTGGTCCGCACACTCTCGGGCGGCAATCAGCAGAAGGTGGCGATCGCCAAATGGCTGAGCCGCCAGTCGGAAATCTACCTGCTGGATGAACCGACCGTTGGTGTCGATATCGGCTCAAAGGTCGAAATCTATACGCTGATCGGCGAACTGGCCGCACGTGGGGCCGGCGTTATCGTTCTCTCCTCCGACCTGCCGGAACTCGTCGGGATTACGGACAGGATCCTGGTATTTTTCCGCGGCCGGCTGATCCGCGAGCTCGATTCCTCGAAAACCACAACGGATGAAGTCCTGTCGATCTCGACCGGCGCTTCGGAAGGATTGCGCCATGTCGGCTGACGTTCATTTCGGGCCTCTTCCCACCGCTTCCACGGACCCCGTGTCGCAAGCCAGGGGCGCAGCGGCGGTCGCGGTGCTCCGCTTCGGCTCGCTGCTTGCCTTCGCGGCCATCCTTGTCGTGTTCTCTTTGACAGCGCCTTATTTTCTGTCTGTCGGCAATATCGGCAATGTTCTCGGCCAGTCCGCCATTTCCGGTATATTGGCGATCGGCCTGACAGTCGTGCTGATCGCCGGAGGCTCGAATGTCGTCACCGGCGGCATCGACCTGTCGCTGGCGGCCAATATGGGCCTGAGCGCTGCAGTCTATGCGACCCTGATCCAGCTTGGCTATGGTGACGCAACAGCGGCGGCGGCGGCTTTGCTGACCGGTGTTGCGATCGGCGCGGTAAACGCTGTCGCCATCGTACTCGCGGGAATCGTCCCGCTGCTAGCTACGCTCGCAGTGATGAATGTTGTCGCCGGCCTCGAACTCGTGCTGACGCAGAACACCGTCGTACCTGCGTCAACCGATTTTCTGACGGCTGTTTCGGCCTCCGATAGTTTCGGCATCCCCATTCTCGCCTACGTACTGCTCGGCTTCACGGCAATTGCCGCGGCGATCGTGCAATATACGCCGATCGGGCTCAGGCTTTATGCCGTCGGCGAGTTTCCGGACGCGGCACGCGCCGCCGGCTTGCCGCTAAAGCGGCTGCTTGCCGGCGCGTTCATCGCCAGCGGGCTCTGCGGCGGTTTTGCCGGCATTCTCTCGGTCTCCTATCTCAGCGGCAGCACGACCGGTTCGGGCGAGGCGCTGCTGCCTGTCGTCGTCATTGCGCTGCTCGGCTCGGTCTTTTCGCGACGGCTGGTGCCGACCATTCCGGGAACGCTGATATCGGCGCTGTTCATCGGCTTCCTCACCAACGGCTTCCAGCTCCTGAACCTGCCGAGCACGCTCGTCAGCGGTGTGCAGGGCCTTCTCATCCTGATCGTCGTGTCGGCCACGACATTACTGCGCACGCGGGAGATCTGATATGTCCGCCTCCACTTCAGCCGGACGATCGCTCGCCGGCCTCGCACGCTTTGGGCTGATCATAGCGCTGATCGTGGTTTTCTCTGTCTTCTCCGTACTGGCGCCCACCTTCTTCACTCCCGGCAACCTGCAAAGCATTCTCGTCAACAATTTCACGCTGCTCGCCATCGTCTCGATCGCCATGACCTTCGCGGTCTCCGCAGGCGGCATCGATCTCTCGGTCGGCACGGCCGTCGATTTTGCAAGCTTTGCCTTCGTCTCCTTCGTTCTGGCGGGCCAGCCGGTGCCGCTCGCGCTCATCGCCGGGCTTGCAGCCGGCGCGCTGGTCGGCGCGTTCAACGCTGTCCTCGTATCCGTGATCGGCGTCGCACCGTTTCTCGCGACACTCGGCACCCTCTTTATCGGCCGCAGCGTCCAGCAATTGCTGACCAATGGCGGCAACCCGGTTTATCTTCCGCCCTCGGGAGTGCCGGAAGCCTTTCGCTTTCTCGGCCATGGGACGATTGCCAACGTTCCGGTGCCATTGGTGATCGCTGCCATCGTCATCGCGGGCGCAGCCGCAGTCTTCGCTCGGACCCGTTTCGGGCGCGTAGTAGTCTCGATCGGCATCCAGCCGAGCGTCGTGCGCTATTCCGGCATCGGTCTCGGCGCGCCTGTTGCCGCCACCTTCATTCTCGCTGGGCTGATTGCCGCCGTTGCCGGTCTCATCCTGACGGCGACGGTAACCGTCTACATCCCCTCCTCCGGCAATGCGTTCCTGCTGAACGCCATCGGCGCCACCTTCATCGGCACGACGCTGTCGCCGCTCGGCCGGCCCAATGTGCTTGGCACCGTTCTCGGCGTCCTGCTCCTCAGCATCGTCGCCAACGGCCTGCTGCTGACCGGCCTGAACTTCTACTGGCAGCAAGTCGGCACCGGCACGCTCATCTTTTCCGTGCTCGCCCTCAGCTTCATCAACAGAAAAACCGTCGGCGCCTGAACCGCACCTCGCCGACAACGCAGGAAGAATGACATGACCCGTGAAATCAGGCTCAACGCCTTCGACATGAATTGCGTCGGACACCAGTCGCCGGGGCTATGGCGGCATCCGCGCGACAAATCCTGGACCTACAAGGATCTCGATTATTGGGTGCATCTGGCAAAGACGCTGGAGCGCGGCAAGTTCGACGGTCTCTTCATCGCCGACGTGCTCGGCGTTTATGACGTCTTGAACGGCAATGTCGATGCCGCGCTCCGCCATTCGGCGCAGGTGCCGGTCAACGATCCGCTGCAGCTCATCCCGACCATGGCTTATGAAACCGAACATCTCGGCTTTGGCCTGACGGCTTCGCTCTCCTTCGAACATCCCTATACGTTTGCACGGCGTATCTCGACTCTCGACCACCTAACCAAAGGTCGCGTCGGCTGGAATATCGTCACCTCCTATCTGAACAGCGGTGCGCTCAATATCGGCCAGGCCGCGCAGACCAACCATGACGACCGCTATGACCTCGCAGACGAATATCTCGAGGTCTGCTACAAGCTCTGGGAGGGAAGCTGGGAGGACGATGCCGTCGTGCGCGACCGCGAAACCGGCATTTTCACCCATCCGGAAAAGGTCCATCCGATCAATCATTCGGGCAAATATTTCAACGTTCCCGGCATTCACCTGAGCGAGCCCTCGCCACAGCGCACGCCGGTGCTCTACCAGGCAGGCGCCTCCAGCCGCGGCAAGGATTTTGCCGGCGCGCATGCCGAATGCATCTTTGTTGCAGCTCCCTCCAAGGCAGTATTGAAGCGCTACGTCGCCAATGTCCGGCAGGCGGCCGAGCGGCTCGGACGCAATCCGCGCGAAATCCTCGCCTTCAACCTGCAGACCGTCGTCCTCGGCGAGACCGATGCCGAGGCACAGCGCAAGTTCAACGAATATCGCCAATACGCCTCCTTCGAGGGTGCGCTGACGCTGATATCAGGCTGGACCGGCATCGATTTCGGCCAGTTCGGTCCGGACGAGGTTCTGCGCCATCGCTATACCAATGCCGTCCAATCGGCTGTCGAAACCTTCACGACCATCGATCCGGATAAGGAATGGACCGTACGCGAAATGGCCGATTGGGTGGGCATCGGCGGCTTCGGCCCAGTCTTCGTCGGTTCACCGTCGACAGTCGCCGATCTGATGCAGGAATGGGTCGAGGATACTGACGTCGATGGTTTCAACCTCGCCTATGCGGTGACCCCCGAGAGCTTCGAAGACACCGTCGACCTGTTGGTGCCTGAACTGCAGAAGCGCGGCGTCTACAAGACCGAATACCGGCAGGGTACGCTACGCGAAAAGCTTGGTGGCGCGGGACCGCGGCTGGTTGCGCCGCATCCGGGAGCGTCCTATCGCAACCTCGGCATTGACGCGCCGCGGCTCGTTGTTGGCAACCGCTGAAAAATAATGGCTGGGTGACAAAAAATATCTCGCCTGGCCATCCTGTTCGAATTTAATTCCTGTCACAATTAACGTTTCAACTCGAATATAGATCATTGAATTTCTTGGATATCAGGAGCGGGAATGACTATTGCAGATATCTCTCGGCGCGGCCTGCTGAAGGGCACGGCGTTGCTTCTCGGAACGACAGCGTTGTCGCGTATTGCGCTGGCGCAGGACGTGCCGGCCGGCGGGCGCCTGATCGTTGCAGCCGATTCCGAGCCGAAGAACCTCAACCCGGCAATCGTCGCCTCGAACGGGGTCTTCTTCATCGCTAGCAAGGTGATCGAGCCGCTCGCGGAGGCTTCCTACGAAGGCTCGGACGGTCTTGCGCCGCGTCTCGCCACGTCCTGGGAAGGCTCAGCCGACGGGCTCTCCGTCACCTTCAAGCTGCGCGACAACGCCACCTGGCATGACGGCAAGCCATTCACCTCGGCCGACGTCGCCTTCTCGGCGCTCAACGTCTGGAAACCGCTCCAGAACCTCGGCCGCCTGGTCTTCGCCAATCTGCAAGCAGTCGATACGCCCGACGATCACACGGCGATCTTCCGTTTCTCGAAGCCGACGCCCTTCCAGCTCATCCGCAATGCGCTTCCGGCCGTCACCAGCGTGGTTCCCAAGCATATTTTTGAAGGTACCGATATCGCCAAGAACCCGGCCAACAATACGCTTGTCGGCACCGGCCCGTTCAAGTTTGCCGAATACAAGCCCGGCGAATATTACCGGCTGACGCGTAACGAGAATTACTGGCAGAAGGGCGAGCCGAAGCTCAACGAAATTGTCTACCGCGTGCTGCCTGATCGTGAATCGGCCGGCGCCGCACTGGAGGCCGAGGAAATCCATCTCGCCGCCTTCTCAGCCGTGCCGCTTGCCGATCTCGACCGTATCTCCAAAGTTGACGGCATCAAGGTGATCTCCAAGGGCTATGAGGCGCTCACCTATCAGCTCGTCGTCGAGATCAATCATCGCCGCAAGGAGCTCTCCGATCTTCGGGTGCGTCAGGCGATTGCCCACGCGATCGACAAGAAATTCGTCGTCGATACGATCTTCCTCGGCTATGCGACGGAATCCACCGGCCCTGTTCCGAAGAATTCGAAAGAGTTCTACACGGCCGATGTCGCCAACTATAATTTCGACGTGAAGGCGGCAAACGAGCTGCTGGACCAGGGCGGCTATACCAAGGGCTCCGACGGCAATCGATTCCAGCTCAAGCTGCGGCCGGCACCCTATTTCAACGAGACGCGCCAGTTCGGCGATTATCTGCGCCAGGCGCTCGCAGCCGTCGGCATCGATGCGGTCATCGTCAATGCCGATGCCGCCGCACATCAGAAGGCTGTCTATACCGACCACGACTTCGATATCGCCGTCGGTCCGCCGGTCTTCCGTGGCGATCCGGCCATCTCGACTACCATTCTCGTCCAGTCCGGAACGCCTGATGGCGTGCCCTTCTCAAACCAGGGCGGCTATGTCAGCGCCGAGCTCGACAAGATCATCGCGCAAGCAGCAGTGACCGTGGACACCGCCGCGCGCACCGACCTCTATTACAAGTTCCAGCAGCTTGTGGTGGCCGAACTGCCTTTGATCAATGTCGCCGAATGGGGGTTCATCACGGTTGCCCGCGATACGGTGCTGAACGTTTCGGACAATCCGCGATGGGCAGTTTCGAACTGGGGCGATACCGCGCTGCAGTCGTGATAGGGTCGAAGGCGCAATTGCGGCAGAGGCCTCATCCGGCGTGAAACGTGCACTTCTCCTCCTGAGACGCAGGATCATCAGCAGCATCCCGGTGCTGCTGATCGTCGTGATCTTCACATTCTTCCTGCTGGAATCCGCCTCCGGTGACGCCGTCGATGCCTATCTCGGCTCGATCGGCGGCGGCGATGCCGCACTCATCAAATCGCTGCGGGAAAGCTACGGCCTGGACCAATCGGTCTTTTCCCGCCTCTGGCTCTATCTGTCGTCGCTCGTTCGCCTCGATCTTGGCTGGTCGGTGGCTTTCAACCGACCAGTACGGGATCTGATCGCCGAGCGGCTACCGAACACGCTGCTCTTGATGGGAAGTGCTACGGCGCTTTCCTTCGGCCTCGGTTCGGCGCTCGGCATCGTCGCCGGCGCAAAGCCGGGCAGCCTGCGCGATCGTCTCCTCTCGATCGGCTCGCTGATCATCTATGCCATACCGAGCTTCTGGCTGGGGCTAGTGCTCAGCATCCTCTTTTCGGTCAAGTTGCGCTGGCTGCCGATTGCCGGCATCGAGACCATCGCCTCCGGCAAATCAGGACTCTCGCAGGTGCTGGATATAGCGGAGCATCTTGTCCTGCCGGTCGGCGCGCTCGCCTTCATCTATCTCGCATTGTTTCTGCGCGTCATGCGCTCTGGCATGGCGGAAGCCTGGAAGCTCGATTTCGTGCTTTTCGCCCGGGCCAAGGGCCTGTCGCGCAGCCGCATCGTGCTTCGTCATGTCGCGCGCAATGCGCTGCTGCCGCTCGTCACCATGCTCGGACTGCAGTCCGCTGCCATGCTAGGCGGCAGTGTCGTCATCGAAAGTGTCTTTGCCATTCCGGGCTTCGGCAGGCTGGCGCAGGAGGCGGTCAACGGCCGGGATGCGCCGCTGCTGATGGGCATCATCGTCACGAGCGCCGTCCTGGTCATTTGTGTCAATTTTGTCGTCGATCTGGTCTACGCCGCCCTCGATCCGCGTATCGGCGCGTCGGAGGGCCGGGCATGACCCTGCTGCGCCGTCTCATTCGAACCTCTGAAGGTACAATCGGGCTTGCCATCCTGGCAGCCCTTCTCGCCGCCGGTTTGCTGGCTCCGGTCCTGTCGCCAGGAGATCCGCTGCGGATTGCAGGGCGGGCGATGCTCACACCATTCGCCGATATGAGCTTACCGCTCGGCACCGACAGACTGGGGCGCGATGTCCTGGCTGGCCTGCTCTACGGTGCGCGGACTTCTTTGGCCGTCGGCATTGCAGCAGCTTTTTCCGCCATGGTGCTCGGGCTCCTTGTGGGCATGGCCGCGGGTTTTGCCGGCGGTGTCATCGACGAGGCGCTCATGCGTATTGTCGATGCTTTCCAGATCGTTCCGGGCTTCCTGCTGGCGCTCGCCTTCGTCAGCGTCATCGGGGTATCAACACCTGTCGTCGTCTTTGCCATTGCGCTCGGAGCCTGGGCCGATCCCGCGCGGCTGACGCGGGCGCAGGTCCTGTCCATCCGCGAACGGGATTATGTGGCTGCTGCACGCGTGATCGGCATGCATCCGGCCGAGATCGCCTTCAAGGAAATCCTGCCGAATGCCCTGCCGCCGGTGCTGGCGCTGTCGGCCACGATCGTTGCCGGCGCAATCCTCACGGAAGCGGCACTTTCCTTCCTCGGTCTCGGCAATCCCAACCTTGCCACCTGGGGCTCGATGATCGCCGAAGGCCGCAGCGTGCTGCGCTCGGCCGCCTATCTTTCTGTGCTGCCCGGCATGGCATTGGCGATCACGGTGCTTAGTGTTCACCTTTTCAGCGAGGGCCTGACCAAAGCGCTCGACAGTGGCGGAGGGCCGCGATGACCGCTCTCTTCTGCTGCGTGAAAGGGCTTTCCGTCCGTTATGAACAGGAGGCAGCGCTGAGTTCCATCGACCTCGATCTCATCGAGGGCGAGAGGCTGGCAATCATTGGCGAAAGCGGGTCCGGCAAAAGTACGTTTGCCCGGGCGCTCGCCGGCCTTCTGCCGGTACAGGCAAGGATCGAAGGCAACATGATCTGGCCGGCGTTCGGCCATGCTCCGCTTCCCGGCCGTGATTTCGGTTTTGTTTTTCAGGACCCCGGCACCAGTCTCAATCCAGTGCTGACGATCGGCGAGCAGGTTGCGGAGGGTGCCCGACGACACCTGGGCCTCGGCTGGCGGCAAGCCCATGCACGCGCCGAGAAGCTGCTGGAGCGCGTAAGCCTACCGCAGCCGACAAACATCATGCGCGCGTTCCCGCACCAGCTCTCGGGTGGCCAGCGGCAGCGCGTGGCGATTGCGGCAGCGATTGCAGCCAAACCCGCCCTGCTCATCGCCGATGAGGCGACCAGTGCGCTCGATGTCGTGGTGCAGGCCGAGATCGTCGGGCTTCTCGACAACCTGGTGCGCGAGGAAGGCATGACGCTTCTCTTCATCACCCATGATATCGCGCTTGCCTCCGGCTTCGTCGATCGCGTCGCCGTCTTCCACGGTGGAGCGTTGGTGGAAGCCGGCCCCGTCCGGTCGGTGCTGTCATCGCCAGCTGATAGCTATACGGCTGCCCTGATCGCCAGTCATCGCGATCTCTCCACGCCGCCACTGATTGCCGAGGTAGTGTCGTGACCGGGCTTCTGACCATAACTGCACTTTCCAAGGCCTACTCCAGTTCCGGTCGGCAGGTTGCGGCTCTCGACACTGTTTCGCTGACAATCGCAGCCGGCGAAACCCTGGGGCTGGTTGGAGCATCCGGCAGTGGAAAATCGACCCTGTCGCGCGTCCTTCTGCGCCTGCTGGAACCTGATTCCGGCTCTATCAGCTTCGAGGGACAGGACTGGCTTGCGCTGCGCGGTGCCGAGCTGCGACGCAGGCGTGCGCGCATGCAAATGGTGTTTCAGGATCCACTCGCAGCCTTCAACCCATTGGCCTCCGTCGCCTCAGTTCTCGACGATCCGCTGCGGATCCACGCCATTGCGGACAGGAAGCAACGGCCGGCGGAAATCACTGCCCTGCTGGAACGCGTCGGCCTGCCCGCAACCCTCGCTCCCCGCCCGGTTCGCACGCTGTCGGGCGGCCAACGACAGCGCGTCGCCATTGCCCGCGCTATCGCGACGCGGCCTTCACTGTTGGTGCTGGATGAAGCCGTTTCCGCGCTCGACGTGACGGTTCGTGGCCGCATTCTGGAATTGCTGGTCGAACTGCAGCGCGAGCATGGGCTTGCCTATCTCTTCATATCTCATGACCTCGCGGTGGTGCGCGCGATCTCGCATCGCATCGCGGTCATGGATTCCGGCCGGATCGTCGAAGAAGGGCTGGCGGCAGATGTCGTCAATGCGCCGCGATCCGAAGCGGCGCGCCGGCTCGTCGCGGCGGTGCCACGCCTTGTAACCGAACCCGTTTGATGGAGCTCCGCATGACTGAAGTCGCCTGGAACCCGCTCTATGGTGCGCCGGGCTATCCGGCTGAACGCTACGCCGCCCTCACCCGCCGCATCGGCGGGATCCTGAAGACGAACAACGACGTCCTGCTGGTGCAGGCCGAGGCCGTGGTCGCGCTCGAAGCCGTTGCGACCAGCCTTGCCAGACCTGGCCTCTCTGTACTCAACATCGTCACCAGCCCTTATGGCAACTGGTTTGGACAATGGCTGCGGCGGGGCGGCACTCACGTCGTCGATATCGTCGCTCAGCCCGGCCTGCCGATCGAGCTCGACGCGATCACAGTCGCGCTCGATATCAACCCCAATGTCAGCGTACTGGCGCTTGTCCACGCAGAATCGGCAAGCGGTATTCTCAATCCATTGCCGGAGATCATCGCTCTCGCAAAGGCGCGAGGCATTGTAACGATAGTCGATGCCGTTGCCTCCGTCGGCGGTCACGCGCTTGATGTCGATGCGTTGGGTATCGATATCACCGTGATCGGTCCACAGAAAGCACTGGGCGGGCCGGCAGGCGTTTCCGCGCTGTCGGTCAGCCGGCATGTCTGGGAACTGGTCCTCCATGACGGCGCACCGCGGGATTCCATCCTGTCGCTGGCCGACCTGAAGGCTTGGGTGGATGCCGGCCGTGGCGTGCTGCCGGGAACGCCGGCGCCGTTGGAATTCTTTGCGCTGGAAGCCTGCCTCGACCAGGTCGAGGCCGAAGGGCTGGCGCAGATCATTGCCCGCCATGAGAAAGCCGCTTCGGCGAGCCGAGCCGGCCTGACAGCGCTGGGCACGAGCCTTTGGGTGCCGGCCGGACAGGGATCGAACCTCGTGACGACGGTCTCGCTGCCGTTAGGACTTGGATCTGCGTCTGTGATCGCCTTTGCCGCAGGATTAGGCGTCGAACTGACGCCCGGTGTCGGCACGGGCTTGTCTCACCTCATGCGTATCAACCACACAGGCGCGCGGGCAAGCTTCCCGACCGTGCTTGCAAACGTCTTGGCTTATGGCGCTGCACTTCGGCAGGCTGGGTTCCCGGCGAATATCGGCGCGGCTTCGGAAGCTGTCACGAAGAGCTATTGCGGCTGATTGCTCCTCAGTACCAGGAGTTCGGCGTTGGCTGCCAGAAGAACAGTTCTTCCTCCCGCAGGCTACGCAGACGGCTTTCGGCATCCCCTCCCGCAGCGCGGCCAGGGGCTTCGGGCGCCACTTGGTCACGCCCCCGGAGAAGCTTCGCTAGGAAAGTTTTGAATGCCGCAAACATACGTCACCTCCTGGAGAACCGAGCCTGGATTCTCGCACGGATCGCCGGCGCAGAAAATATTGTCTACAAAATTAGTATTCTAATTTGCGCTGTTACGCTGCATGCGGAGACCATCGGAAGACCGACTCACGAAAAAGACCATGTTCGGTGCAAGACAAGCAGCTGCCGGGAGATCGGGCTTAATCTGCCGCAGGCCCTTGAGAATCGGACCTTTCCGATGCACGAAGAGGCAGAAACGAACAGGCCGAGGATGATGGAATGGCAGACGCACGCGGGCTTCAGATAGTGTTCGAGAACCATGTGACCCTGCTGAAATGGCACCGGCTGCGCCGGCGCATGGCCGACCCGTTGTTTTCGGCGGAAGTGATGGCAGACGGCTTCAAGGCCGGCGCCTCTATGGAGCTTGATCTGAGAGTGCGCGCCGATGGCGGTTTCGTCGTGCTGCATGACAGGGAGCTGGAAGGCGAGACTTCGGGGCACGGCATCATTGCCCAAAAGAGCCTTACCGATCTACGCGACCTGCGCATGAAGGACGGCAATCGTCCGATCCTCACCAGCGAGGATCTGGCAGCCATGTTGCAATCGGCCCATCCGGACGCATTGCTGCAGTTCGACATGAAGGACGATTACGAGGTGATCGGCGAAAAGGGCATCGCCCATCTTGCTGAGCACCTGCAGCAGATTTCCGCCTCCGTTATCGTCAGTGCCGGAAGTCTGGAGCTGATGCTGGCCGTCAAGGAGAAGCTGCCGCATCTGCGCCGCGGGATCGATCCCACCGACAAGCTCGGCAATATCTACAAGGCCGAAGGCTGGAAAGCGGTCGAAAAAGAATTGCTCGCCGACCTGCGTGGGCCAACGGAGCCGGAAACAATCTATCTTTACTGGCCGATGCTGCTCGATGCGGCAGAGGCTGGCCTCGATATGATCGCGCTCTGCCACGACGAGGCCAAGCGGGTCGACGCATGGACCTTCACGCTGAAGGATCCCGACGGCGGATTCAGCGATACGGAATGGACGAAGTTCTCGGCCCTGGTCACCTTGAAGCCGGATCAGATCACCACGGACGAAGCCCCGGCAACCGAACGGGCGTGGTTGAAGCGCATGGCGGGCTAGAGAGCCAGACCTTCGAACTCGAGGAGGAAGGCGAACTCTTCTGCCAGTCCAGGCGAATGGGCGATAACAGGACCGCCGTCCTCCAGCAGCATGGCGACAGGCGGAATCGCGACCTTCGCACCGGCCTCCGCGGCGATCAGCGCGCCGGCCAGCATGTCCCAGGCATTCAGATGCCGTTCGTAGAAGAGGTCGGAAACACCTTCCGCCACGCGTACGAGATCGACTGCCGCCGCACCCATGCGGCGATAATCCATTCCACGTTCGTAGAGCCGCTTGGAAAGCGCCGCATAGTCATCGAAGCTCGTCTTGCGCGAATGGCCGAGCACAACGATCGCATTGGCGGGATCGGTCGTCGGAGCGGCGTGGATCGGCTGGCCTTCCTTGAGGGCGCCGCGGCCGCGGATCGCGGAGAAAACCTGGTCGTTGGCCGCGTCGTAGACCACGCCGATCTCTACCTTGCCACCAACAACGAAGGCGATTGAAACACCCCAATGGCGGAAACCACGGATATAGTTGGTCGTGCCGTCGATGGGATCGACGACCCAGGTGCCGGCAGAGCCGGATTTGCCGCCGGTTTCCTCGCCCATGAATGTATCATCGGGAAAGCGCGCCAGCAGCCCTTCGCGGATAGCCTGTTCTGCCTGCCTGTCTGCGACGGTGACGAAATCCTGCAAGCCCTTGTTTTCGACATGCAACGCGCCGGGGTTTCCTTCACGCCTGAAGCGCGCAGCCTCGCGTCCAACCTTGCGGGCCACGTCGATTGCGACCTCCGCCCGCGCGGTCAGAGCGGAGGTATCGAATGCGGATTTCATCAAGCAGTCCTTCTTTTGATCAGCGTCACGGGGGTAAATTCGACGCGGGCGGTCATATCCGGTTCGGCCATCCTGCTCATCAGCAGATCGACGGTCTGTTCGGCCTGCAAATCGCACGGCTGGCGGATGGTCGTAAGGTCATAGGCCGACCAGCCGGCCTGCGGAATGTCATCGTGGCCGACGATGCGGAACGGCGGCTGGTCCTCACGACCAAGCCCCTTCATGACGCTATCGATCACGCCGCAGGCCATATAGTCGTTGGCGCAGAACAGGCCGTCGATACCGAGCGACAGAAGGTCGGCGGCTGCGTCATAGCCACTCCGATAGTCGTTAATTTTCAATTCGATCATACGCGGCTCGAGGCCGGCCTGCCGACAGGTGGTCATGAAGGCTTCACTGCGCCGTCGCGCCGTATAGGAGATAGCGGGTGCGGCCATGACCGCAGGCGCACTGGCATCGCTTTCGATCAAGTGCGTCGCGGCAAGGTGGCCAGCCATCCGGTCATCCGAGATGATGCGGTCGACGAACGGGATATCGTCGCCCTTGTTGATAAGGACGATTGGCACACCTTCGGCAGCACACTGTTCGCAAATCTCCGTCGGCGGCGCGTCCGACGTGACGATAACGCCTGAGACTGCATAATGCAGAAGCTGGCCGATGACCGTTGACGTGTCTGCTTCCTTCGACGTCGGCAACAGGATCGGGCGGAAATTGCGGGCGATCAATACACGCGCCAGATGCTCGATCTGCATCGTGCGGAACGGATTGTCGAGGCCTGCGGCAACGAGACCAACGAGATCGGAGCGCTTGTTGGTAAGGCTGCGGGCAAGATAATTTACCCGATAGCCGAGTTCCTTGGCCGCCTGATAGACCTTCTCGCGAGTCTTCGGCGAAACGCTTGCGTCCGGCGTGAAGGCGCGCGAAACGGCAGCGCGTGAGACGCCTGCCACACGCGCCACATCGAAGGACGTGACCTTTCTCGGTCCCTTGTTATCCCTGTCGGCCATGCTTCTCGTCCCTGGCGGCCGGGCGCATCAGATCGGGCAGATCCGTACAGATGCCGAGCACCGGAAGCTTCATGATGTCCGCCAGGATGGCCGGCCGCTCCTCGTGCCAGAGCACGATCTCGCGGCCTTCGCCGAAGGCTCTCTGCGTCAGCTCATCGGTAACCAGGTCCTGCGGCCGTTCGCCGGCCCTTTCCCAGCAGAGGTGCAGAATATCTGCGCTTGCCTCGTCGCCAGCCGCATGGGGATCATGGCCGACGCGGATCAGGACAGAGAGAGGATAGTCGCAGCCGGCATCGCGGAGTTCGCGCACCTGTGCGGCGTCGAAGGAACCGAGACAGGCGAAGCGCTGGTTCTTTTCCCTAAGATGCTTCCAGCACAAAGGTCCCGTGCCCGGCGCCTTGAGCTCGATGTAAAGGCCGGTATTGGTCCGCCGACCGAGGGCCGCGACCGCCTCGAAAGTCGGAACGTTGACACCTTCGAGGGTGGCAAGCTCGGCAGCCGTCATCTCCGAAATGCGCCTGTCGATGCCGAAGACACGTTCGAGGTGATCGTCATGAGAGACCACGACCACGCCATCCTTGGTGAGCTGGGTATCGAGCTCCCACATTTCCGCGCCGAGTTCGGCGGCACGCTGGAAGGCTTCCAGTGTATTTTCCCGCTCATGGCCGCTGGCACCGCGATGGCCGATACAGAACGGCAGGCTTCCCTTGGTTGACGGCCAGCCATAGCGCTCGAAGAAAGACGAGAAATCACGCATCGCTCAGAGCCTCCGGCCTTCCTCGTCGAAAACGAAAACGCCTCGGCTATCGATTGCCCATTTCACCTCATCGCCGACAGTGATGTCGTTGCGAACAGGCTGAATGGAACGTAGCAGCGAACCGCCGGCAAGCCGGACGTCGTAGAGGTTCTCGCGACCCTGCGTTTCGGCGAAAGTGACCTTACCGGGAACGGCGACATCGCCGGCCGGGCTGAAATGTTCGGGGCGCACGCCGAGCGTCAGCTTGGTGCCCTCCGCAGCCTTGACCGATACCGGAACGCGGATTTCGCTCTCCAGCATGGCGAAAGCGCCGTCCTTCATGACGCCGCGCAGGAAGGTGATCGGCGGATTGCCGAGGAAGCCGGCGACAAAGGAGGTGCGCGGGTCGTGATACATTTCGGAGGGTGTGGCGATCTGCACGATCTCGCCTTCCTTCATGATCGCGATTCGGTCGCACATGCTCATCGCTTCCACCTGATCGTGGGTCACGAGAACGGCGGTGATACCGGTCTCGCGCTGGATGCGGCGGATTTCCGAGCGCATTTCGAGGCGAAGCTTCGCGTCGAGATTGGCAAGAGGTTCGTCGAGCAGCAGGACATCCGGCTTGCGGATGAGCGCACGGGCGAGCGCCACACGCTGCTGCTGGCCGCCGGAAAGCTGTGCCGGCCGGCGCTCCATCAGATTGCCAATCTGCACGAGGCCGGAAATGCGCTCGACCTCCTTGCGGATCTCAGATCCGTTGACACCCTTGACCTTCAAGGGAAAGCCGATGTTCTCGGCGACCGTCATATGCGGATAGAGCGCATAGGACTGGAAGACGACGCCAACATTGCGCATCTGACTCGGCAGGTTGGTGACGTCGCGATCGCCGAAGAGAATACGACCGCCACTCGGACGATGGATGCCGCAGATGGCAAAAAGCGTCGTCGACTTGCCGCAGCCCGAGGGTCCGAGCAGCGCCAGCATTTCGCCGCTGCCGACTTGGAGCGTCATGTTCTCGATGACCTTGGTGGAGCCGAAGCTCTTCGAAAAATTGTCGAGGAGGATACGCATCAGCCTTTGCTCCCGCCGCCGTAGATGTTCATGAGATATTTGTGGAAGAGTGCGTAGGCGATCAGAACCGGGATGACGTAGAAGACGCCGACCGCCTTGAACATGTTGAAATCATAATTGTTATCGTCACCGAGGAAGCCGGCGAGATAGACCGAGAGCACCTGCACCTGATTGCCGGGCGCCAGCACCTGCGGCAGGATGAATTCGCCCCAGCCCGACAGGAACGAGAAGAGGCCGAGCGCCATAATACCCGGGCCGACCTGCGGCAGAACGAGGCTGCGCCAGACACGGAAGCGCGATGCGCCGTCGACGACACCAGCCATCTCGATTTCCCAGGGAACGGTGTCGTAAAAGCCCTTCATCAGCCAGATGCCAAGCGGCAGGTCGATCGCCGCCTTGACTAAGATGACGCCGATCAGGGAATTATAGAGGCCGATCATCTGCAGCACGATGAAGATGGCGATGATGAGCGTCACCGACGGGAAGGCGTGCAGCACCATGACACCGGCAAGGAAGAAGCCGCGTGCAGGTACATTGAGCCGCGAGAGCACATAGCCTGCCATCGACGAGACGATGACGACCACGCTGGTCGTGGAACTGGCGAAAAGCAGCGTATTGAGCGTCACGATCCAGATGTTCGGTTTGCCTTCGGTCGTCTGCCACAGGAAGCGCCAGTGCTCGATGGTGAAGCTGGAGGGTATGAGCGAGCCGGCCTCTTTCACCGTTACCGTGTCGATGAAGAAATAGGCGTACATCAAAAGCAGCGGCAGGCTGACGACGGCGAGCACGGCAATGACCGGCCAACTGCTGAAATTCGCGGAAGGTTGCGCTTTTTCGGCCATGGGTTAGTCCTCGATCAGCGGCTTGGAGACAAGCGTGCCGTAGTTGAAGATGCGCAGATAGATCAGCGACAATGTCACGCCGATGACCACAAGCACGAGGGCCATGGCAGCACCGAGACCGTATTCCAGGTTGCCGGCGTAGTTGCTGAGCGCCGTATGATAGGCGGCGAGCGCCCAGATCTCAGTCGCCCTGCCGGGTCCGCCGTTCGTCGAAAGCAGGATTTCGTTGAAGGAGGCAAGCAGCGAGAGCGTCTGGTAGCAGGTGACGAAGAGGATCGGCCAGCGCATCTGCGGCAGGATGATGTAGCGGATCTGCTGCCAGCGCGAAGCGCCGTCGACCTCGCTCGCATAGAACTGGCTCTTCGGAATAGCCTTCATCGCAGAGGAGAAAACCAGCATGCCCATGGAGGCGCCGATGAAGCCGTTGATCATGACAACGAAGATCCAGGCGTTATAGGCGTTGTCGAGCAGGTAATTCTTAGGTGGGTAGCCGAAATTGCCCATCAGCGTGGAAATGAAGCCCGTGTCCCAAGCAAGCCACTTCCAGAGCATGACATAGATGACGACAGGCGTGATACGCGGCAACAGCCATACGCCGCGGAAGAAGGAAGCCGGTGCCGCTGGCATATAATGCGTCCAGATGGCAAGCAGCAGTGCATAACCAACGTTGAAGATCGTCAGCACCAGCGCGACATAGAGAACGGTGTTGAGAAGAACGCGGGCCATATCCGGCGAAGAGGCCATGCGTGAAAAATTGTCTGACGTCCAGATCCAGCCTGTATAGGTGGCCTTGGCGACAGCCTCCTTCTGCTCCGGCGTCAGCTTGAAGCCGAGCGTATCGAGGGCGGAAAAGAGCTGATCCTTGCTGTCGAAACGTGCGTTGACGACCGAGCGGTTGAACTGGTCGGAGATCTGCTTGACTTCGCGCGTCGAGGGGCGCTCGTTCAGGTCCTTGATCATGCGCTCGATCTCGCGGCGCGAAGGAAAGACCTCGTTCATATGCTTTTCCCGCAGCTCCGAGACGATGCCGGCGGAGAGATTGAGGCCTTCGAGGGCCTTGAGACCTGCCTCGTCGATCGTGTAGCGCGGCTCGCCGAGCTGATCGGCAATATCGGGCATGGCCGATTTGAGCGTAATCAGTGAATTCGGCGCGACCTGATAGACGCCGCCGGAAATGCCGGTCGCCGTCGTCATGTTCGTCATCGAGAAGACGGCCGTCAGAACGACCGGCAGCAGGAAGAATAGAAGGATCATGATCGCTGCAGGTGTGATCATCACCAGCCCAAGCGTTCTGGACGATTTCATGGAAGTCCCCTCATGGACGACGCTCCGGAAGGCGGTGTTTAGCCACCGCCTTCCGGCAGAGTGCGTCGATCTTAGCGGATGACGATCTTGTCGCCGAGCGTGCTCTTCAGCTCGCTCTCGGCATCGTTGACGGCGGCGTCGACAGTCTTGGCGCCGGTCCAGGATGCTTCAAGGTTCTTCCACATGATGTTCCAGTAGGTGCCGAAATCGGAATTGTTCGGCATCGCGTTGGCGTGGGGCAGCAGTCGCTCCGTCGCCTCGCGGGCCCAGCGATTGGCGGCGTAGAAATCAACGGCCGATTCGGACTTGGAGACACCGAGATGCGCCGACTTGATAGCGTGCAGGGCATTGGTGCGCGGCTCCGAAGCGATCGTGATCAGCTGGGCTGCGATCTGCGTGTCCTCGTCGCTATGACCCGATGTCAGCAGGTAAACGAGAGGGTGCGTCAGCGTGTTGGCCTTGCCGCCTTCGCCAGCCGGAATCAGCGTGAAGGCGATGTTGCCGAAGAAGTCTTTCAGGCCTTCCTGATTGACCATGCGGGCATAGTGCCAGGTGCCGGCGTCCCAGATGCCGGCCTTGCCGCTGGAGACTTCCTTCCACCACTGGTCGCCCGGCATGCCGATGTGGTTCTTCTTGGTGACGCCGGAAGCAACGGCATCAGCAAAGAACTGGTAGGTGCGCTTCATCGCAGCCTTGTCGAAAACGAGTTTGCCGTTCTCTTCCATGACGCCGCCGAAGGAGGTGTAGAACTGCCAGTAGTCAGGACCGTTGCTGGTGCGCGGATAGAAGCCGTAACCGGGCTGTACGAGGCCCTTGTCCTGCATCTTCTTGGCGTCTTCGAGCAGGTTCTTCATCGTGTACTTGCCGTCCTGGACGTTCTGCGGCAGCGCGTCGAGGTCAGCGTCGCTGTAGCCAATCGCCTTCATGTGCGGCTTCCAGAACAGCATCGGGCGGGATTCAGCATCCTGCGGGATGCCGTAGACCGAGCCATTGTAGGAGGCGATCTGCATCAGGTTTTCATAGATGTCGTTGAGCGGCCAGGAGTCGAGATCGACATAGTCCTCGATCGGAACGATGAGGCCGGCCTGCGACCAGGGAGCGATGTCTTCATGGCCACTGACGACAATGTTCGGAGCCTTCTTGGCTTCGGCAGCAAGCGTCAGCGCCTGCTTGAAGTCGTCCCAACCCGAATAAGGGGTCTTTTCGACGATGATCTTCAGATCTTCGCCCTTCAGCGCAGCTTCGCGCTGAAGCTGCTGAGCAGCGATCTCGATGGCATCGAGGCGGTAAACGTCGTTCGGACCGGTACCGCCGGCCCAGACGCTGATGTGAACGTCCTTGGCAAGTGCAAATGCGGAAGTCGAGGCCAGGATTGCGGCCGCAATGGTGAGGGATTTCAGTGTCGGCAAAATGGTCATCTTCTTCATCTCCCTGGAAGAACAGTGTGAGGCCTCTTGACGGGTCATCACTGGTGTTGATGGCCGTTCCAATCGCCCCACGAAAACGTGGCATGTCCCGCTCTAGGGGGCGAACGTAACGACCAAATGACAAAATTGAGCACGTGTGCAAAATTATTATGACGATGTTCTGGGCGCGGTCAATTGGCGATGAAAAGACCCAGTCAGTTGCCGGTGGAAATCGCGATCAGACGGCGGCGGAGCGCCGTCCCAGGCTGGCGATAGGTGGCCCCACATCCGAACGAGTGCCCTTGCCTGCTCATCCCCGATCGGCTAATGATTGCGTCGGAGTTCATCAACAATGGAGGCGTGCAATGACAGATATTTCTTCGTCCCGCGCCTCTTTGGCATAGGTCCTCGAAGCTCCAAACCTCGGCCACGTCCGAAACTTTCAAGCTTCACCATCCAGAGATGGCGTCTTTTCGCGCGCAGCGTCCGGCTACGGCAACGTCCGCTCGGCATGGCGCTATGCATACTCAGCTTGAAAGAGGGCGGTTCAGATTTCTGGCCGCAGATCATCATCATGACCAATCAACACGCCGGCGACAGCCTGGCGGCATCCATGCGCGAGCTTTGCTCGCGATTCGGCTTCAGGGAAATTCTGCTCGCAACCATTATAGCCCGATGGGGGCGTCAGCGCATGGCAAACAGCGCCAGCAGTCTGCCTGCATGGTTGCGCCATGACCTTGCCCTGTCCGATGACTAGAAGGCCCCGCGACGCATATGCCGGGGGCTGTCCGGCAGGGATGGTAGCATTCCTGCCGGTATCCCGGACGTTGTGGCGATCAGATCGCGGCCCAGAGATCGAGAAGCATCTGGCGGAGCAGCAGCGCTTCCGCCCACCGATCGGTACTGTCGTTGCCGTCTCGGCCGGAAATCGCATAGGGCTTCGGACCCAGCTCGCAGGTAAAGACGAGTTCCGCGTCTGAAGCGGCGCGACCACGCCAATCGCGCATGCCGTGGTCCCACCATTGCAGGAAGAGCTCGACCCAGGGCCGGTGGTGAGGGAACGAGATTTCGATCTGCACCTGCTCGCGCGATGCGACCCGGCCATGAAAGGCGTGAGCATTGCGGAGAATGCGGTGGATCATGGCATGGTTCTCGGCATCGACAGGAAAGGCGAACTCGCGGGCGACCATGAAATGTGACAGATCGGCAAGCAGCGGCAGATCCGGCCGCCTGTCCAGCAAATCCAGCGTGAAGAAGAGGTCCGTCGTCATCCGGTCGCGGTGGGTCTCTATGAAGACGGGAATGCGGGCTTCCTCGGAAAGCCGCATCCAGCCATCGAGGATCGGCAGGCAGTCTTCGACCCGCCGCAGGCGGATATCGGGCTGCAGGTTGATATGGTTGACGGGAAACTCCGAAGCCAGTTCGAGCGGCAGGCGCAGATCCTCGACGGTGCGAGGGAAGCAGACAGCTTCGATCTTCAGCCCGGTGCCGCGGATCGCGTCATTCAGCGTGACGACATCGGCCCGGTTGGTATAGTGGGCGCTTATGCCGTCGAAGCCGGCCTCCCAGATCATCGCTATATTCTCGCTGAGACTGCGCTCGTATCCGTCGGTGTGCCGGCGCTCCATCGCCCAGAGTGACTGAAAGATCAGCAGTCTCTGCATCACGCGGCCTTCTCCCTTTTCAGAAGGGCCTTTAGGTTCAGGTCGGGATCGGCAAGTGCGGCCGGATCAGGATGGATACCGGCTGCAATCAGCATCTCTGCGAGCTTGATATCCCTGGCCAGGGAATTGCCGATACCGAGGCCGGCTGCGGCCACAAGGCGCCCATCGTCCAGATAGAATTCAAGCTCGTTATCGCCGAGCGAACGGATCACGCGCTCGTGCGTCGGCTGCGGCAGCCCCACCACCTGCAGGCCGAGGTCATACTGATCGGACCAGAACCAGGGGATCGCGGTAAAAGGCTCAGCGACACCGATCATGTTGCGCGCAGCTGTCTCTGCCTGCGCTCTTGCACTCCGCCAGCTCTCGAACCGGGTATGAATTCCGCTTTGCTGGCTCACCGCCGCACAATCGCCCGCCGCAAAAATATCAGGTGCGCTGGTGTGAAGATGGCGATCGGTCAGAATACCGTTCCCGGTCGCCAGCCCAGCTTTCTCAGCGAGCGTGACTTCCGGCGTCACACCGATGGCACTGACGACCAGATCGGCGCGCACCAGGCTTCCATCACTCAGCAGAACGCCATCGTCAGCGATGGCGACAACGCCCCGGCCGAGGTGGAAAATGACGCCTTCCGAGCTGTGCCTGGCATGAAGCTTGTCGGCAAAGCGCGGCGGGACCGCGCGTCCCAGCGGCTTGGGTGCCGCTTCGATGACGCTGACCGCGATATCTTTTCCGCGAAGGACGGAGGCGAGCTCCATGCCGATCAGGCCGCCGCCGATAATGGCAACGCTACGCGTGATCCCCGCTTTGGAGAATATTGCTTCGGCATCGGCATGAGTGCGAAAATCGAGCGCACGCCCGGCACCCGGACAGCCAAGCCTTCTTGGGCGCGCGCCGGTGGCGAGCAGCAGCTTTTCATAGGCCAGGACCTGCCCGTTGTCCAAGGTGACTGCAGCAGCATCGGCATCCAATTCCGAGACCGACACGCCCCGGAGATATTCGATCTGGGCTGAAGCTAGCGCATCTTCCGCGCAGATCAGCTTCATCTGGACGGCGCCATCCATCGGTTTCGACAAGGGCGGCCGTTCGTAAGGCAGATGCGGCTCGGCACCAAGCAGGGCTATTGATCCGGAATATCCGGTCTCGCGCAGGGCGAACGCCGCGCGTGTTCCGCATTCTCCTGCGCCGATGATGACAATGCCGCTCATAAAGCTCTCCATGAAAGGAGGCCGGCGCTCGTGAGGAATAGACGCCGGCCGGGGAGGATCAGTTCTTTTGCCGGTATTGGTCCATGTTTTCGGGAGTGACCAGTTCGAAAGGAACCCAGACCTCCTTTTCAATGCCCTTTCCTTGAGCGAGCGCAACGGCTGCATCGATGGCGCTCGCCGACTGTCCCTTGGCGTTCTGGAATACCGTCACGTCCAGATCGCCCGCGGCCATCGCAACAAGGGCATCCTGCGTCGCATCGATGCCGACGACCACGACGCTGTCCATCGAGACGCCGGTGGCCTTGAGTGCCTGGATCGCACCGATTGCCATTTCGTCGTTATTGGCAAAGACCGCGTCGATCGGCCGGCCGGCGGTGATCCAGTTGGTCGTCAGATCCATGGCGTTCGTGCGCGTCCACGCTGCCGATTGCTCGTCGGCGATGCTCACGTCTTTGCAGTCGCTCGCCGCAAGCGTTTCCTTGACGGACGATGTGCGATCGCGCGAGGCCTGATGTGCGAGATCTCCCATCAGGATATAGGCCTGGGCACTGCTTGCCTTGCCATTCTTCTTCAGGATCTGACAGGCGGCTTCCGCACCGAGACGCCCGGAGTCGGTTTCCTTGGAGCCGACATAGGCCTGCTTTTGGGGTAGCTGAGCGAGATTTCCCGGCTCAAGGTTGAGATAGACGAGAGGAATACCAGCCTTCTCGGCCGCCGCGCTGATGCCAGGCGCTGCGGATGTATCCGCAAGTGTCACGATGATCGCATCGACGCCTGCAGCGATGAAATTGTTCACCTGATTGAGCTGCTTGGAGACATCGGTCTGAGCGTCCTCGATCTGCAGGGTGACGCCACCCACTTCAGATGCCCTTGCGCTCAGACCTTCTCGCAGCAACGTCTGAAAGTTGTTGTCGAAGCTCTGCATCGACACGCCGATGGTCTCGGCCGAGGCAGCACTTGCCGTCAGGGCGACCAGGATGGTCGCCACACAAAATGACTTCATGATTTCCTCCCATGGGTGCCGGGCCACCCCACGCATTCCGGAGGCCACTCAGGCCTGCAAAAGATGCAGGCTCAGGCGAGAGCCACGCGCACCTCCCCGTCGATCACCTCGGCGGGATAGGTCTTCAAATTCTCGCAGGCCGGAAGCCGCAGCGCCTCGCCAGTGCGATAGTCGAAGGCGCCGGAATGTTTGGGACATTCCACTTCGAAATCCATGACCAGACCTTCGGCGAGATGGATGGCCTCGTGGGTGCAGAGTCCGGCAGTGCAATAGACGCTGTCATCGGGACCGCGATAGATCGCATAGGTGCGGCTGCCGTGATCGAAACGCATAGCGCCTTCCTGTTCGATGTCTTCGAGTTTACAGGCAGTGATCCAGCTCATTCGGCTGCTCCCTTCACTTGCATGCCAGCCTTGCGGGCGGCGAGCCTTTCCTTGCGGCGGCGGTAACGCTCCTGCATGCGCGCTTCGCCTTCGGACGAACCGTCGTGCCAGGTGCCGAACCACTTATCGAGCGGGATCAATGCATCGCCATAATTCACCTCGAAATATTTGTGATGCAGGTAATGCGCATAGGCGTGGCTATCGACCAGCGTGTCCTCGCCGACCTCGACCTTGTCGAAGCCGACATGGCCGGGGATGGCGCCGAAGCCCGCATAGTGCAGCTGGTAGAGCATCAGGATCGGATTGGACGGCAGGATCAGGTGGTAGAAGGCCGTTCCGAGATAGAGCAGATGTTCGACCGGATGCATGGATAGCGACGACCAGGGCGACGGATTGACAGAGTTATGATGAACCGAATGCACCCACTTATAGAGGAAGGGCGTGTGAATGAGCCGGTGGATGCAGAAGAAATGGAACTCGTGAATGATCGGCACCGCCAGCGCGACCAATGCCAGCGTCCAGGGATGTTCGGCAAAGCTCAGCCACGGCGCATAACCATTGGCATAGGCCCATAACATGCCTGCTTCGATCGCCGTCCAGATCGCTACCCCCGACAGAAACGTGCGCAATATATTGTCGAGGTTCTGGCTTTCGAACCAGAAGGCCTTGTTCTTCTGCTCGGAGGGAAATTTGCCATTGTACTTGAAGCGGCTTTCCTGCCGCTTCAGCACATAGAGATGCAGCTCGAATGCGCCGTAGAACAGGAGTACGCAGACCGCATTGACGGCATATAGCCAAGCAATCCAGCCAATGCCCGGCGTCCGCATTGTTTCGACGGGCGGAATGACCCAGGCCCAATAGGCAACGGCCGAAGCGGCGAAAATCGCATTCCACGGAAAGAAATAATGCGGCAGCCATTTCACGATGGCCATCAGCCGCGGCGGAAACGCAAATAACGGCGCGGTCTCGACCGGCTGGTTCGGCGCCCAGTCGCCGCGCTTGTTGCGCGTGCCGAATTTCAGATCGTCCATTGCACTCTCCTTCAGGTGGATCCGATATCGGTCCGCGCAGATCTGATGAAGGAGAGCGCCTTCTGCGCCCTGTCCGGTGTCGCTCCTCGCGACGCTCCGGCTCTCCCCCTGACGCAAAAGTAACAGGGGAGCGCGTCGGAGCCGAAGCCATTCTTGATCAAATCAGATCAAAGCGCTTCCTTAGTGATGGTGATGAAACGGATGGGTGCCTGATCCGGCTCGATATCGGTCAGGCCAATGCGGCGCAGGATGAGATCAAGCGATCGCCTGGCTTGCGCTTCCGGCGCCTGATCGAGAACCACATCCATGATGCCATCCTGAAGTGCCTTGCGGGTGTAGTCCGTCAGTTCGTGGCCGACGAAAAAGATATCGCGCTTGGCGGCTTGGCGTCGAAGCACATCAATGAGAGCGGAATTGGCGCCGCCGGCATTATAAAGACCGGCCAAGTCCGGATAGGTCTTCAGAGCTGACGCGAGAAGCTCGGCGCTGATATGCTCTTCATCAAGACCGAAGCCCAGCCACTGGAAGCTGCTGGCACCGGCATGCTCCAGAAAATATTCGGAAAATCCCCGGATACGATCGCGATGGACCTGATAGATCGGATGGCAGATCGCCACGACAGAGCCCTGCCGGCGGGCCATTCGACCGATGAAGAGTGCTGCAGTGCGTCCGGCAGCATAGTTGTCGATGGCGACGAATTCGCCCGAGCGATCGGAAGCGCGGGTCACGACATGAACCACAGGCAACCCTTGGGCGACAACCTTGTCCACCGCCGCCTTGATGACAGGGTTGCTCGGCACCGCGAGGATGAGGCCCGCGCGCGGCAGGTCGGTCGACAAAATGCGCCTGGCGATCTCCTCGGGCTTCATTTCCTCGGTGAAGCTGCGATGTACGACGACGAGAGGATCGAGCGTCGCCGCGATCCTCTCGAATGCCTTGGAGAGCCGCTGATAGAATGTGGTCTCAGGGCGAACCATCAGCACTTCGATGCGCAAAAGGCCGCGATGCGTATCGGGGAGTGTTCGTGGGTAGTCCAGGCTGCGCGCGGCAATGATCACCTTCTCGACGAGTTCGGGCCGCACACCACCGCGCCCGTTGAGCACGCGCTCGACGGTCGCGGTTCCCACGCCCGCCTGGCGGGCGATATCGCGATAATTCGGCTTGCTCACTCTGGAGTCCCTATTGCGCAGCTGCCAATTTTTCCAGCAATATCCATGACTTAGAATTTCGGAACAATCCGCGCCACTCAAAAGGACGACCGAAAACGATATTGCGGCAACTAAGCAATTGAATTCTCTAAAATTTAAATATTAAGTTGGCCCGCAAGTGCGGAATTCACCGCCGCTTCGCGGCCTCCCTGTCGATTGTCGATCCAGAAGTATCCTATCCTATGAGCCTTGAATCCGTTCGCGCCTTCTTCGCCGCCAATGCCCCCGATATCGCCATCGTCGAAACGGTCGGCAGTTCGTCGACAGTCACTCTCGCTGCCGAAGCGCATGGCGTCGAGCCTGCGCAGATCGCCAAGACGATCTGCCTTCGTGTGGGCGACCGCACCATGCTGATCGTGGCAAGCGGTACCGCGCGTCTCGACAACAGGAAGTTCAAGGACACGTTCGGTGGAAAGGGGCGCATGCTCGATGCCGAAGAGGTGCTGGCAGTGACGAGCCACCCGGTCGGCGGTGTCTGCCCCTTTGGCCTGCCTGCACCGCTGCCGATCTATTGCGACGTATCGCTGAAGCAGTTCGGCGAGGTCGTTCCGGCCGCCGGTTCGACCAATTCCGCCGTGCATATTCCGACCGAACGACTGGTGGAAATCACCCGCGCAGAATGGGTCGACGTCTGTCAGTAGCATCCCACAACTTCACAGGACAGAAAGAATACCTATATTATCTCCGAGCATGCCATTCAGCGCATGATAGGAGATGAAGAATGCCCAGTGCCGTTTCGCGTTTTGCCAGGATTGCGGCTATCGCTGTACTTGCGAGCGCCACCGTCTTTGCTTCGATCGGAGACGCCGATGCGCGCCGCGCCGGCGGCTTTGGCGGATTCGGAAGCCGTGGCACGCGCACCTTCAACGCGCCTCCGATCACACAGACTGCCCCGGCCCCGGCCGCGCCCATCGAACGCTCGATGACGCCGCGCCCGCAGACGACTGCGCCTTACGGCACCCAGCAGCCCGGTTATGCTCAGCAGCGCCCCGGCCTCTTCAACGGCTTCGGTCGTTCGATGATCGGTGGCCTGATTGCCGGCGGCCTTCTCGGCATGCTGCTCGGCCATGGTTTCGGTGGCGGCTTCGGTTTCCTTGGCATGCTCTTGCAGATCGCGCTGATCTTCGGAGCGATTACGCTCGCCATGCGTTTCTTCGCCAATCGCCGCCAACCCTCGTATGGAACAGGCGGCAAGAGCTATGGTGGACCGCAGGCCCATAACATGACGCCGGCCAATGGCGGTTCGTCCTTCCATATTCCAGCGATCGGCTCGGGTTCCGGCAGCCAGCAGCGCAATGCCCGCCCGAGCGATGAGATCGGCCTTGCCCAGGCGGACCTCGACCAATTCGAGGAATTGCTGACAAAGGTTCAGACCGCTTATGGCGCAGAAGACTACGCCGCGCTGCGCCGTCTGACGACACCGGAAGCCATGTCCTATCTTGCCGAAGAGCTTGGCGAGAACGCCACCAATGGCGTGCGCAACCAGGTCTCCGACGTGAAGCTTCTGCAGGGCGATATTGCCGAAGCCTGGCGTGAGAACGGTCAGGAATATGCAACACTCGCGATGCGTTATTCCTCGATCGACGCCATGGTCGAGCGCGCGAGCGGCCGTGTCGTCTCGGGTGACGATCGCCGCCCGAGCGAAAGCACAGAGGTCTGGACCTTCGTGCGCAAGCCCGGCGCCGATTGGAAGCTTGCCGCTATCCAGGGCACCGGCCAGCGCGCAGCCTAATTGACCGACACGGGTTTGGAGCGCATTCGGGACACCGTTTCGCGCTCCGCCCGCTTGCAGCGCATCGGCGGCAGGCCACGATCCATCAGATCCATGTCTTCGAGCACCATGTCGCCCATCTTCTTAAAGGCGATATCGAGCGCACCTGCCCGATGGGCCGAGCGGAGGAAGCCTTTGAGGCTGCGGACGGGATGGTCGAGCGGCAGCGGTTCCTGAGGATAGACATCGCTTGCCGCCACGATATGGCCTGACGCGACGGCCGCCATCAGCGCTTCGAAATCCACGACATCGGCACGGCTGAGCAAGATGAAGGCCGCACCCTTGCGCATGCTGGCGAAAGCATCCGCGCCGAGGAAGCCCCTGTTTTCGCTGGTGACGGAGGCAACCACGAAGACGAAATCGCTCTGTGTCAACACGTCGTTCAGGCTGGCTGGCTCTACGCCATTTTCTTCCAGGATCGAGCGAGGCATCCAGGGATCGAAAACCCTGATTCTGGCGCGAAAGCCTGACAGGACGCGGCGCAACGCCTTGCCGAGATCGCCGAAACCGATAATCCCAATCTCCGAACCCGCCATCAGCCGCGCGCTTGTATTGCCCTCACCGCCCCAGAGTTCCTTGCCCTCCCGGAAGGCCACATCGGCGTCGACGATGCCACGGGCAAGGCTCAACGCAAAGCCGAGGCCGATCTCCGCCACGGGCTCTGCAAAAACCTGCCCGGTCGTCACCACGTGGATGCCGCGCTGGAAGAGGATCTCATAGGGCATGTTATTGAGGAGGTTGCTCTCGACGTTGAGGATCGAGCGAAGCTGCGGCATGCGGCCGAGTGTTTCCGCCGAAAGCGGCGGTTGGCCGATGATGTAGCGCGCCTTGCCCAGAATATCCTCTCCGAGGCCGGCGATGTTTTCGGCATCGGCCTCGACAATCTCATATTTGGCATTGAGTTCGACACGCGCCTTGTCGCTGAAGATCAGGTCGAGCGTGCGCGGTTCCGGCGCACTGATTGCCAGCGGCTTTTCGGTATTCGTCATGGAATCCTCCTCAAGATGCGACGGCTCTCACCGCCGCAACGTGATTGATAGTACCGTTGGCGGGCGCTTGTGAAGACGCCTTTCAAAACGGCAATTGCCTACGATATAAGCACTTGAAATTCCTACCTATTCTTTTGCTTTCCGTTGACGATGAAATTTCGCTGGATTAGCTTGTGGAAGCGACTTGCAACCGGGACTGAGCGATCGGCGGCCGCAGGATCTATAAAACAGAGGGAATTCCATCATGAAATCAGTCTTCAAGAGCGGCGTCCTTGCGCTTGCTGCCGCAGCGCTTCCGGCAGCTGCCTATGCCCATACCGGCGTCGGCGAGACGGCAGGCCTTGTCCATGGTTTCAGCCATCCGGTGTCCGGCCTCGATCACATCCTGGCCATGGTCATGGTCGGCGTGCTCGCCTTCCAGCTTGGCGGCCGCGCCGTCTGGGCCGTGCCAGCGACCTTCGTGCTTGTCATGGCCTTCGGCGGCGCGCTCGGCATGGCCGGTATCAACGTACCTTTCGTTGAAACCGGCATCGCGCTTTCCGTCATCGTGCTCGGTGCTGTCGTCGCTCTGAACATGCGCGCCTCCACGGCAGCCGCAATGGCTGTTGTCGGCCTGTTTGCAGTCTTCCACGGCCATGCGCATGGGGTCGAAATGCCTGAAAATGCGGGTGGTGTCGCCTATGCCGCAGGCTTCATGTTCGCAACGGCCCTGCTGCATGCAGTCGGGCTCGGCGTTGGTTTCCTTATCGCTCGCTTCGGCGAACGGCGGGGTGTCTTTGTCATGCGTACGACAGGCGGCCTTGCAGCTATCGCCGGCGTCGGCCTCCTGACTGGCCTCATCTGAGGCTTACGCCTCACCGACAAGTTCAAATTCAAACAGCATCTGGCGCCCGGCAGACACCAGTCTGCCGGGCGTTTTATGTTTGCAGGATTTGATTCAAGTCAATTCCGGGCGCTCAGCGCCGGTCTATGAAGAAGCCGATCACCGAAGAATGCTTCCAAATTGACGCAGGTCAAGCTCGCCAATTGCGGCACAAACGCGAAAGCCTGTATAGTGATTTCAGAAATTTCTGAAATCACAGACGCAACGGAAACGACAATGAACCTTCCGCCTCTCGTTCAGTCCTTCGTCCTGCACTTCGGTGAAATGGGTTCCCGCTGGGGAATCAACCGTACAGTCGGCCAGATCTATGCTCTGCTCTACGTCTCGCCAGCGCCGCTCTGCGCAGAGGAAATCGTCGATGCCCTCGGTATATCGCGCTCGAATGTTTCCATGAGCCTTCGCGAGTTGCAGGCCTGGAACCTGGTGCTGCTACGCCACAAGCCGGATGACCGGCGCGACTTCTTCACGACGCCCGACGACATCTGGGTCATCCTCCGAACGCTTGCCGAAGAGCGTAAGAAGCGTGAGGTCGATCCGACGCTTTCCGTGCTGCGCGAGATTCTCATGCAGCGCCCCGCAAGCGAGGCCGAACGCCATGCGCAGGAGCGCATGAGCGAGATGCACACGCTGATCGAGCAGCTGACGCATTGGTACGAAGACGTAAAGCAACTTGAAACAGAGAGACTTGCAACGTTACTCTCGTTAGGCGCGAAAGTGACCAAATTGCTGGAGGCCAAGGACAGGGTCGTTTCGCTTGGCCGCCGCCGTCCCAATCCTGCGAACAAGAGCTAGCGCCATGCCCCGTGCTTTCTTCGACGCGAGAAACCGGCGAGAGGCGGGGACACGCAAGCCCGCCGCAAACAGACGCCGTTTGCGCAGCGCCGCAATGCTCCAGGCCTTAGCGGCCGCGCTCTGGATTCCGCAGGCGGGCCTGCTTGCCTGGTCTGTCGGCAGGCTTGCCGATGGTGGCAGTCTTAATGATGTCCTATGGCCGGCTGTTTCTGTCCTGCTGCTCGGCATCGCCAAAAGCTGTCTTGATGCAGTCGGCACCCGCCTCGCCTTTCGCGCGGCCCGCGCTGAACTCAGCGACAAGCGGGCGAGAGCCGTCCGGCTGCTCGCACGGTTCTCGCCCGTCGATATCGGCCGTCCAGCTTCCGGCGCGGCAGCGAGCATCCTCGGCGAACAGGCTGAGCTGATTGTCCCCTTTCTCTCCCGGTTCCAGCCGACGCGGATGAAGGCGAGCCTTGTGCCGTTCATCATTCTCGCCTGCATTTTCCCCATCTCCTGGATTGCAGCACTCGTTCTGATGTTCGCTGCGCCGCTCATTCCGATCTTCATGGCGCTGATTGGCTGGCGCGCGCAGGCTGCAAGCGAAAAGCAGCTTATCGCAACGGGTGGCCTCAACGCATTTCTGCTCGACCGTCTGCGCGGTCTTGCAACGATCCGCTCTCTCGGCGCCGTCGATGCCACTGCGCACCGGCTCCGCGCGGAAGCAGAATCGCTTCGCACGCGCACTATGGCAGTGCTGAAGATCGCTTTTCTGTCTTCGGCTGTGCTCGAACTCTTTTCGGCACTCGGCGTGGCGATGACCGCCGTCTATATCGGCTTCAGCCTGCTCGGCGAAATCCGCTTCGGCGCATGGTCGGCCGGCCTCAGCCTCTCTGAGGGCCTGTTCATCCTGCTGCTGGCACCGGCCTTCTTCGAGCCACTGCGTGAACTCTCCGCTGTCTGGCATGACCGTGCCTCGGGCGAAGCCGCGCTGAAGGCACTGAATGGATTAGCTGCCGGAGGCATGACGCTTCCCGAACGGGAGAATGTCGCCGCCGCCGGGGCCTGCGACATCCGTCTGGTAAACGTCGGCTTTCGCTACCAGCCCGATCAGGAGCCGGTGCTTGACGGCTTCAAACTCGATATCGCCGCTGGCGAACATCTGGCGCTGCTCGGCGCGAGCGGCAGCGGCAAATCGACCATACTATCGCTGATCGCCGGCCTGGCACCCTGCGGAGAAGGTCAGGTTCTGATCGGAGGCGTGCCGGCAAGACGCGGCGGGATGGCCTGGATCGGCCAGAAGCCGCACATCTTTGCCGGTACGATATCGGGCAATATCGCGCTCGGCAGGCCCGGAATGACAAGAGACAAGGTCGCCGATGCACTCGAACTGGCAAGGCTTGCCGGCGTCGCGCAAGCCTACGGCCATCGCCCGCTCGGCGAAGGCGGCGTCGGCCTTTCCGGTGGCGAGGCGCTGCGGCTGGCGATCGCACGGGCGGCCTGCGATCCCGATATCCGCATCATCCTTGCCGACGAGCCGACCGCCCATCTCGATGCCGAGACTGCCGCTGAGATCACCGCCAGCCTACTCGCCCTCGCCGAGGATCGCACGCTGATCGTGGCCACGCATGACCCGCTGTTGGCCGCGCGCATGCAACGCACCGTCCGCCTTGACAGCGAAACCCTTCGGGAGGCAGCCGAATGACCTTTTTCCTCAAGGATATCAAACCGGTCCTGCATCTCTTCCTCGAGACACGCCGTAGGGAACTGCTGCTCGGCGCGGTGCTGTCGGCCGCGACTGTCATCGCCGGCATTGCTCTGCTCGGCCTGTCGGGTTGGTTCATCACGGCGACCGCGCTTGCCGGGCTTTCGATCACGGTTGCCGCGACCTTCGACGTGTTTGCACCATCGGCAAGCATTCGCTTCCTCGCCATTCTGCGTACAGCAGCCCGCTATGGCGAACGGCTGACAACTCATAATGCCACGCTTGCCGTCTTGGCTGCCCTGCGCGAGCGGCTGTTCCGAGGCTGGGCATCGGCGGGTGCTGCGCGCACGCTTCTCAACCGACCGGCTCGACTGCTCTTCCGGCTGACAGCAGATATCGACGCGCTGGATTCGCTTTACCTGCGTGTTCTCGTGCCGGCGACCGTGGCGATCGGTGCAGCACTCGTCGCCAGCGTCACGCTCGGGCTGATGCATCCGCAGTTTGGGCTGCTCTTCGGCCTTTGCCTTATACTGGTTGGACTTGGTCTGCCGCTCGCTGCGGGTCAGGCAGCCCGCAAATTTGCACGGCGGCGCGCTTATGGCATCGAGACACTACGGTCACGGACGATCGATCTCGTTGCCGGACAGGCCGATCTTCTGATGGCAAATCGGCTCGCCGCCCAGGAGCACGCGATATCAGCCGCAGACGCCTATGTGGCAAACGCCGACGACCGATTGAACCGGATAGAGACCGGCGTGGCCTTCGGCTTCGGGCTCTTTTCGACCGCCCTGCTGGTTGCGGCACTGCTCTCCGTAGCGGCGTTGATGCAGGCAGGGGCGATCAGCGCTCCTGTCGCAGCACTGGGCGTGCTCGTTGCCTTTGCCGCCACAGAACCCTTCGCGGTATTGCGCCGGGGTGCCCTGGAATTCGGACGGACGCTGCTTGCCGCCGGACGCATCGCACCGCGCCTTTCAGCAGTCGAGGCGGATTTCGCGCCCAAGGCGCCTGCCCATGAACTCGCCTTCGCACTGCAGAACGTGACCCTTATCCACGATGGCGCGGCCCAGCCGGCCTTACGGAATGTGACGCTGGAAGTAAGCCGCGGCGAACATATCGCCGTGATCGGCTCGAGCGGAGCCGGCAAATCGACCCTGTTATCGCTGCTTGCAGGCGAATTGCCACCGGCCTCCGGCATGGCCGCTGCACTCGACGGCACGCTGCTGACCCAGCGGACGGAACTTTTCCAGGATACGCTGCGCGGCAACCTCGTGCTCGCAGCGCCAGATGCCGATGACGACCGGTTGCGCGATGCGCTTGCCGCTGCCGGCCTGATTGACGATGTCGATGCGCTGCCATCGGGCCTTGATACACTGCTGGGCGAAGGCGGCATGGGGCTTTCCGGCGGCCAGTCGCGTCGGCTGGCGCTCGCCCGTCTCTTTCTGCGTGACACGCCGCTCTGGCTTCTCGACGAACCGACCGAAGGTCTCGATGGGCGCACGGCGCGCGACGTACTGCATCGGCTCGCAGTCGAGGCGGAAGGCCGGTCCCTGCTCATCGCAACGCATATTCGCCGCGAAGCGGCGCTCGCAGACCGCATCGTCGTCGTCGACGGCGGCCGCATCACAGAAGTTTCGCGCCGTGGAGAGGCGGCGTTCGAAAAGGCGCTCGATCGGCTTCGGCCGGATTGAGCGAACAGGCCTACCCCGCGTGGCCGGCCGGCCACGCGGAAACTCTTGATACCGCGTGGGACCGTGGGAGAAAGATAATGGAACTAGACATCGTAGCGCTATCGCGCTTCCAATTTGCGCTGACAGCGCTTTATCACTTTCTGTTCGTACCCCTGACGCTCGGCCTTTCCGTGCTGCTTGCCATCATGGAGACGACCTACGTCATGACCGGTCGCCAAATCTGGCGGCAGATGACGAAATTCTGGGGCACTCTGTTCGGCATCAATTTCGTGCTGGGCGTCGCCACCGGTATCGTCATGGAATTCCAGTTCGGCATGAACTGGAGCTATTACAGCTATTACGTCGGCGATATTTTCGGCGCGCCGCTGGCGATCGAAGGCCTGATGGCCTTCTTCCTCGAAGCGACCTTCGTCGGCCTCTTCTTCTTCGGCTGGGACAAGCTGTCGAAGGTCGGCCATCTGGTCGCAACCTGGGCGGTGGCGCTCGGCTCAAATTTCTCCGCACTCTGGATCCTGATCGCCAACGGCTGGATGCAGAACCCGGTCGGTTCCGCGCTCAATCCGCAGACGATGCGCATGGAGATAACAAGTTTCTTCGACGTGGTCTTCAATCCCGTCGCCCAGGCGAAGTTCGTCCATACGGTTTCGGCGGGATACGTCTGCGCCTCGATCTTCGTGCTCGGCGTTTCGGCCTGGTACATGCTGAAGGGTCGGCATATCGAGCTTGCCAAACGCTCGATGACGGTCGCCGCCTCTTTCGGCCTCGCCTCGGCGCTTTCGGTCGTCGTGCTCGGTGACGAAAGCGGCTATCTCGCCACCGAAAACCAGAAGATGAAGCTCGCCGCGATCGAAGCCATGTGGAAGACGGAGCCGGCTCCGGCGGCCTTCACCGCCTTCGGCTTTCCGGATCAGGAAGCACGCGAAACCCATTTCGCCGTCCATATCCCCTGGGTCATGGGCCTGATCGGCACGAGGTCGCTGACGACGGAAATCCCCGGTATCGACAAGCTGGAACAGCAGGCCGAGATCCGCATCCGCGACGGCATCAAAGCCTATGACGCGCTGATGCAGATCCGTTCCGCACCGGCCCAGGATCAGGTCGCCCAGGAAGTCCGGAGCTCCTTCGAGGATCTGGGCCACGACCTTGGCTATGGCTTGCTCCTGAAGCGCTATGTCGATGATCCGCGTCAGGCGACCGACGAGCAGATCGCCCAGGCCGCGCGTGACACGATCCCGCACGTGCCGACGCTCTTCTGGTCGTTCCGCATCATGGTCGGCCTCGGCATGTTCTTCATCGTTCTGACGGCAACCTTCTTCTGGCTGTCGGCCCGCCGGCATCTGGACAAATACCCGCTGCTGCTGCGCATCGCGGTCTTTGCCATCCCACTGCCCTGGATCGCGATCGAGGCCGGCTGGGTGGTCGCCGAAATCGGCCGTCAGCCCTGGGTAATCGAAGGCGTACTGCCGACGGCAGTCGCCGTCTCCAATCACGGCGCCTGGGCAGTGCTGCTTACCATCATCGGCTTTGCCGTGCTCTATACGACGCTGATCATCATCGAGATGAGCCTGATGCTCAGGGCGATCCGCCAGGGGCCGGAACCCGACCACGAGCCGGAAGCCAAGCTGATCTCCGAAACCCTCGTTCCAGCCGCGGAGTGACTTGTCATGATCCTGTACGAACTCATCGACTATCAAACCTTGCGCCTCATCTGGTGGGTCCTGCTCGGCGTGCTCCTGATCGCCTTTGCCGCGACCGACGGCTTCGACCTCGGCGTCGGCACACTGCTGCCCTTCGTCGCAAAGACCGATGCGGAACGCCGTGTCGCCATCAATACGATCGGCGCCACCTGGGAAGGCAACCAGGTCTGGTTGATCCTCGCCGGCGGCGCCATCTTCGCCGCCTGGCCGCCGCTCTACGCGGTCTCCTTCTCGGGCTTTTACCTGGCGATGTTTGCGATCCTCTTTGCGCTCATCCTGCGCCCTGTCGGATTCAAGTATCGTTCCAAGCGGGACAGCGCCAACTGGCGCAATGGTTGGGACTGGGCGCTCTTCATCGGCGGCTTCGTACCGTCGCTGATCTTCGGCGTTGCCGTCGGCAACGTGCAACAGGGCGTGCCCTTCCGCTTCGCGGATGACATGCGCATCTTCTATGAAGGCTCGTTCTTCGCGCTTCTGAACCCCTATGCCCTTCTCTGCGGCCTGCTCTCCGTCGCCATGCTCATCATGCACGGAAGCGCATGGCTGGTGCTCAAGGCAACGGGGCCGGTCGCCGATCGCGCCCGCCGCTTCGGCAGCATCGCAGCGCTTGTGGTCATCGTGCTCTTTGCGCTTGGCGGCCTGTGGCTCTGGGCCGGCGTCAGCGGCTATCGCATCACCAGCGATATCAGCCCGGTCGGCCCGTCAAATCCGCTTCTGAAAACGGTGTCGCAGGAAGGCGGGGCCTGGCTTGCCAACTACGGCACCTATCCCTGGATGATCGTTGCTCCGATCCTCGGCTTCCTCGGTGCTGCGGCTGCCTTCATCGCGATGCAAGCCCGGCGAGAGGTCGTCACTCTGCTCTTCAGCAAGCTCTCGATCCTGGGCATCATCTCGACGGTCGGGCTGTCGATGTTCCCATTCATCCTGCCCTCCTCGCTCGATCCGAAGTCGAGCCTGACGGTCTGGGATGCATCGTCGAGCCACCAGACGCTTTTCATCATGCTGGTGGTCACGGTCATCTTCCTGCCGATCATCATTGCCTACACCGCCTGGGTCTACAAGGTTCTGTGGGGCAAGGTCGACGAGAAGAGCGTCACAGACAAGAACAGCCACGCCTATTGAGGAGACGAAACGATGTGGTATTTCGCATGGATACTCGGTCTGCCGCTGGCAGCCGCCTTCGCCGTCCTCAACGCCATGTGGTACGAGCTCACGGATGACGAAGCCAAGAAGAAGACTTCGGGCGAACGCCGATAAATTCGAAGGGCGCGGTTCACACCGCGCCCTTTTTCTTTCGACCGGGCGCGTGGCAGCTGTCAGCCAAGCCGGCTCTGTGAGCGCTCCGCAAGCTCGACGATGATACCGTTGGGATCGCGAACAAAGGCGATCTTGTTCAGCATCTCGGAATGGACGGCGAAGCGCGGACGTTCCTTGATTTCGACGCCCGCCGCTTCCAGCCGCGCGAAGGTTTCTTCGACATTCTCGAAATGGAAGGTGATGTGCTTGACGCCGGCCGTTCCCTCCGGGAGATCGACCGCCCTCGCAGCACCGCCGGGTGGTCCGAAAACCTCCAGCATGCCGCCGCCGGCATCGAGAAAGGCGACCTGCATGCCGTCAGGCATCTGCTTGCGCAGATGCAGCTTCAACCCCAGCAGTCCGCAATAGAATTCAATGGCGCGATCCATATTGCCGACCGTCATGCCGATATGCTCGAATGATTTCAGCACCGTCTTTTCCTCAGACGCTGGCGGCTGGGCGCCGTTCTTCTTCCGGCAGCCAGGAACCGTATAGGGGATGGTCGGCCGTAATCGGCATCGGCGTCGGCCGGCCGGTGCGCTGCGAATAATAGGCGGCCGTTACCAGCTCAAGCGAATTGCGGGCATCCTGCAGGGTAACCGGCGGATCGCGGTCATCCATGATTGCCTGATGGAAAAGCTGGAATTGGCGCGTATACCCGTCCTCCCTGGCTTCGTAGCCGGCAAGGGCGGCATCGATGCGCGCCTGATGCTGTTCGCTTCCGGCGATGAAGGTCCAGGGATCGCGGCCCATCGTATAGGGTTCCAGAATGCTTTCTGCGACGAGATCGCTGAAGCAGAAGCGCAGCCTGGAGATTTCCTTGCGAGAGCCGAGGGTCATGGAAAGCGTCGCAAGCGAGCCGTTCTGCATCTTCACCGACAGTGACGCGGTATCCTCGACCTCGATCGGATTGACGAGCGTCGCACCATAGGAAAACACCTCGGCACAGGGGCCGTGGACATAATTCAGCATGTCATGAGCATGGATGGCATGACCGAGCAGGCCGCCGCCGAGTTCCGTCGCCCACTTGCCACGCCAAGGCACCGCATAATAATCCGGGCCGCGCCACCAATGCGTTTCGATCGTGGTCAGGAAGGGCTTGCCGGCCAGGCCGCGCTCGATCAGCAATTTCAGCTTCTGCAGGCCGCTGCCATAGCGATACTGGAAGATCGGCATCAGCTTGCGCCCGTTCGAACTCGCAAGGATCTTTGCCATCTCATCGACTTCGGCAATCGAACCGAACAGCGGCTTTTCGCAGATCACATGCTTGCCGCTCTCGATCGCCTTCTTGCACAGTTCGAAATGCGAGCTCGGCGGCGTGGCGATATCGATGATATCGAGATCGTCGCGCGTGAAGAGCGAATTCGTATCCTGCGTATATTCGGGGATCTTGTGCTCCTCGCAGAGCGGCTGGCCGCGATCGGCATCGAGAGAGCAGAGAACGGGAATCTCGAAGAGATCGCTGTTCCAGGCGAAACCTGTCAGGTGCCGCTCAGCGATGCCTGCACCGATGACGCCGACGCGCAGTTTCCGTGTCATGGTGTCTTCCTCAGCGATTACCGATACGGGCGGCTTTCGACTGCGCTTCAAGCGACAGACGGCAAACCTCGTAAACGTGGTTATGCGTCATCGCCGTTTCGCTGCGGTCACGCACGTCGGCGACAAAGGCGTCGAAATAATCAAGCTTCTCGCCGCTGCAATCGATATGCGTCATCTCCTTGCCATTGACGAGGAAGAGATGATCCTTGCCGGGACGGCCGGCGATATCGATATACTTGCGCAGCTCGATATAACCCTCGGTGCCGAGGATGGTCAGTCGACCGTCGCCCCAGGTGGGCAGGGCTTCCGGCGTGAACCAGTCGACCCGGATATAACCGCTTGCCTTGTCGGAACGCAGCAGAACTTCGCCGAAATCCTGGAAGGCCGGTTTCTCCGGCATGCCGAAATTACCAACAGAGCTTGCGACCACCTCACCCGTCGTCGAGCCTGTATAGAACAGGAACTGGTCGACCTGATGCGAGGCGATATCGACGATGATGCCGCCGAAGGCTTCCGGATCGAAGAACCAGTCCGGCCGTGTCGGCAGCTGCAGCCGGTGCGGCCCCATGCCCAGCGTCTGGATGACCTTGCCGATCGCCCCTTCCTTCGCCAGCTTGCCGGCCTTGACGGCAGAGCGCACACAATGGCGTTCGGAAAAGCAGATGGAGAAGATCTTGCCGGTCTCGGCAACGGTACGTTTGACCTCTTCCAGCTGGGCGAAGGTCGTCACGCCGGGCTTGTCAGTCATGACATCCTTGCCGGCTTTCATCGCGCGGATGGCAAGGCCGGCGCGGTCACGCGGGATCGCGGCAATGCAGATGATGTCGATGGAGGGATCAGCGAAGATCTTCTCACGGTCGATCTGCGGCGCGTCCGGATAGGTTTTCTCGAACATTTCGCGGATCGCCGGCACTGATGTCTGCGGGCAATAGCCGACGAATTCGGCGCCGGCGGCCAACAATCCCTTCACATGATCGAAAGTGTGCCCATGATCGATTCCGACGACGGCAAATCTTAGCATCGCAATATTATCCTCCCGGGGAATTATCCGGGCCGGCTTACGCCGACCCTCCTTCGTGGTGCAAACCAGACAGCGAAAGCAAAGGCCTGTCAAGGCGGGATTGATGGCAAAACTCTTTTGCCTCTTTTGTAAATATATGAAATAGAAAGATTATTTTGTATCTAAATAGTTATAAGTTAAGATGAAATGCCTCTTGACCGCGCCATCGTGCTGCACCGCTACGAACCGCTCCAGCCCTTTGAGGCTTGCTCTTGGCCGATGAATATGCTCGATTTTGAAGGCCGTCGGGTAGGAGGACGGCAGCTATCCCATTCTGCAGGAGCGCTCCCCGCTCCGCCCTGTGACGGAAGATCACCATGTCCCAATCCCCCCTCGACGGTGCCGCTTCGGGCGGTCTCTTTGTCGGCCGTGCCTGGAACCCCGATGTTGCCGGGCCGAGCATCGTAACGCTGCGCGATGGCAGCCTCGTCGATATCACCTCCGCTGAAGCGCCGACGCTGAGCGCTCTGCTGGAGCGAGCCGATGCGGCAGACTTCGTCCGTACCGCCAGCGGCAAGGCGCTTGGCACCCTTGAGGCGATTGCCGCCAACAGCACTGGCAAACCAGATACGAGCAAAGCCTATCTGCTGGCACCGGCCGACCTGCAGGCAATCAAAGCCTGCGGCGTGACCTTCGCCCAGTCGATGATCGAACGCGTCATCGAGGAGAAAGCCGCCGGCAATCCAGATCGCGCAGCGTCCATTCGCGAGCGCGTCAGCACGTTGATTGGCGGCAGCCTGACCAACATCAAGGCCGGCTCGCCGGAAGCCGCCGAGGTCAAGAAGGCGCTGATCGAGGAAGGCATCTGGTCGCAATATCTCGAAGTCGGCATCGGCCCGGATGCGGAAGTCTTCACCAAGTCGCCGGTGCTTTCATCGGTCGGCTGGGGTTCGGATGTCGGCCTCCACCCGATCTCGACCTGGAACAATCCGGAGCCGGAAATCGTGCTGGCCGTCAACAGCCGTGGCGAGATCAAGGGCGCCACGCTCGGCAATGACGTGAACCTGCGCGATGTCGAGGGCCGCTCGGCGCTGCTGCTCGGCAAGGCGAAGGACAACAACGCCTCCTGCTCGATCGGCCCCTTCATCCGCCTCTTCGATCAGAGCTACAGCCTTGACGACGTCCGCAAGGCCGAACTCGATCTCAAGGTCACCGGCCAGGACGGTTTCGTGCTGCGCGGCAAGAGTTCCATGTCGCAGATCAGCCGCGACCCGACCGATCTCGTCAAGCAGACCGTCGGTAGTCACCATCAGTATCCCGATGGCTTCATGTTGTTCCTCGGCACGCTTTTTGCGCCAACGCAGGACCGCGACGCCAAGAACCAGGGCTTTACCCACAAGGTCGGCGATGTCGTGGAAATCTCGTCCGCCGGCCTCGGCGCACTGGTCAATACCGTCCGGCTGTCGACGGAATGCCCGCCGTGGACCTTCGGCATCTCGGCGCTGATGAGCAATCTCGCAAAGCGCGGGCTGCTCTGAGCTACTGGTTTCGCCTGATCCCCTGCAGGAGGTCGAGAACGGAATTCGCGGCCTCCAGCACATTGGTACCCGGGCCGAACACGGCGGCGACGCCGTGTTCGTGCAGGAATTCATAGTCCTGCCGCGGGATGACGCCGCCGCAGACGACGATGATGTCACCGCCACCCTGTTCCTTAAGCCGGTCGATCAACTGCGGCAGCAGCGTCCGGTGACCGGCTGCCAGCGACGAAACACCGATCACATTGACCCTCTCGCCGAGCGCCATGCCGGCCGCCTCATCCGGCGTCTGGAATAGCGGGCCGGCGAGCACGTCGAAACCGACATCGCCGAAAGCCGAGGCGATGACCTTGGCGCCGCGGTCATGTCCGTCCTGGCCGAGCTTGGCGACCATGATCTTCGGCTTGCGGCCCATCGCCTCGGTTACCTCGGCCATGCGGGCTTTCAGAACATCCAGTTCCGGTTCGTCGCGATAGGCGGTTCCATAGACGCCGCGGATGACCTTGGGTGTGGCGAAATGATCGCCGAAGACCTCACGCATCGCATCGGAAATCTCGCCGACGGTCGCTCGCGCACGCGCCGCTTCGACGGCGGCTGCGAGCAGATTGCCGTTGCCGCTGCGGGCAATGTCCGAAAGCGCGGCTAGCGCCTCCTTGACCTTCGCGCCGTCACGGCGACGCTTGGTTTCCTCGATCCGGCGGATCTGCGCTGCGCGCACCGCGCTGTTGTCGATCTCGAGAATGTCGATCGGCTGTTCGGTCTCCAGCCGGTACTTGTTGACGCCGACGATGACCTCGTCGCCCTTGTCGACCGCGGCCTGGCGACGGGCGGCGGCCTCCTCGATCAGCCGCTTCGGCAAGCCTTCATTGACGGCCTTCGTCATGCCACCGAGCGCCTCGACCTCTTCGATCAGCGTCCAGGCCTTGTCGGCAAGTTCCTTCGTCAGGCTCTCGACGTAGTAGGAGCCGGCAAGCGGGTCGACCACCTTGGTAACGCCGGTCTCGTGCTGCAGAATGAGTTGGGTGTTGCGGGCGATCCGGGCCGAAAATTCCGTCGGCAGGGCGATCGCCTCGTCGAAGGAATTGGTGTGCAGCGACTGCGTGCCGCCGAGCACGGCCGACATCGCCTCGAAAGCCGTGCGGATGATGTTGTTGTAGGGATCCTGCTCCTGCAGCGACACACCCGATGTCTGGCAATGAGTTCGCAGCATCAGCGAAGACGCTTTCTTCGGCTCGAACTCCTCCATGATACGGGTCCAGAGGAGGCGGGCGGCGCGAAGCTTGGCCGCTTCCATGAAGAAATTCATGCCGATCGCGAAGAAGAAGGAGAGCCGCCCGGCGAAATCATCGACATCAAGGCCCTTGGCGATAGCCGCACGCACATATTCGCGCCCGTCGGCAAGCGTGAAGGCAAGCTCCTGCACCAGCGTCGCGCCCGCCTCCTGCATGTGATAGCCGGAGATCGAGATCGAATTGAATTTCGGCATCTCCTTTGCCGTATATTCGATGATATCGGCAACGATGCGCATCGAGGGTTCCGGCGGGTAGATGTAGGTGTTGCGGACCATGAACTCCTTGAGGATGTCGTTCTGAATGGTGCCTGAAAGCTCCGCCTTCGAGACGCCCTGCTCCTCGCCGGCGACAATGAAATTCGCCAGAATTGGGATGACGGCGCCATTCATAGTCATGGAGACGGACATGTCCTGCAACGGAATGCCGTCAAACAGGATCTTCATGTCCTCGACGCTGTCGATGGCTACCCCCGCCTTGCCGACATCGCCGACGACCCGTGGGTGATCGCTGTCATAGCCGCGATGGGTAGCGAGGTCGAAGGCCACGGAGAGGCCCTTCTGACCCGCGGCGAGATTGCGGCGATAGAAGGCGTTGGATTCCTCGGCGGTCGAGAAGCCGGCATATTGCCGGATCGTCCAGGGCCGGCCGGCATACATGGTGGCGCGTGGACCGCGGGTGAAGGGCGCAAATCCCGGCAGGCTGTCCACGTCAGTGCTGTCGAGATCGGCTGCTGTATAAAGCGGTTTGACGTCTATGCCTTCGGGTGTTTGCCAGGTCAGCGTCTCCGGTGCTGCGCGCAGCTCCTTCTCCGCCAGCGCCTCCCAGTCCGACAGCGTCTTCTTCGTCATATCATCCTCCGGCATTATCTGCGCCCCACGCTACCATCATGCGGTCGCGCGGCGCGATACAGCCTTAGGATAATTTGATCGGCAAGGCGATGATAGACGTTCAGCGATGAGCAGCCCAAGGCACGAGGACCCGTTCGATCAGCCGCGCCAGTATCTCCAGCAGGAAGGCGATGGCAGCGATCACGATGATTCCACCGATGACGATATCGGTCACCAGGAACTGCGCCGCAGACTGGATCATGAAGCCAAGCCCCTGGCTTGCCGCCACCAGCTCGGCAGCGACCAGCGTCGACCAGCCGGCGCCGAGCGCGATGCGTGTGCCTGTCAAAATCGACGGAATGGCGCCTGGAAGAATGACATGCAGCAGCACCTGCAATCGGCTCGCGCCAAACGAGCGGGCGGCGTTGACGAAATCAGCCGGAGCGGATTTGACGCCTGATGCCGTCGACAGGATGATTGGGGGCAGCATGGCGAGCGAGATGACCGTAACCTTCGACGCCTCGCCGATGCCGACCCAGATGATGATCAGCGGCAGATACGCAAGCGGTGGCAGAGGACGCAGGAATTCGACGATCGGATCGAGGATGCCCTTGCCGATGCGGCTGGTGGCGATGACAAGACCAGCGGGCACACCGATGAGGAGCGAGACGGCGAGCGCTGCGAAGATGCGCAGCAGACTTGCCAACGTATGCTCGGCGAGCGTGGAATCGACGAAGCCGTTGACCGCGACATTGGCAAGCGATTTCGCCACGACAAACGGCGACGGCAGGAAGACCGGTGAGACGGCGCCATAGGCGGAAGCAAGACTCCAGCCGGCGATGATAACGGTAATGGTTGCGAGCGAGATCGGTAGCGTACGGCGGCGTTTCGGCCGCGCCTGCACCGGGTGATCCGAGACTGCGGTCGTGAGTGCTTCTGCCTCGACGCTCATGCGGCAATCTCCTCTTCATCGGCGTGGATGAGCGCGGTCAGCTCGTCATTCAAGTGCTTGAATGCCGTCAGCGCCTTGATATCCTTTATACTTTTTCCTTCGAGCACCGACTTGCCGAACTCCGTCTTGATATCGGCAACGATGCGACCCGGGTTGGGCGCAAGCACGATGACGCGCGTGGCAAGCAGCAAAGCCTCGTCGATGCTGTGGGTAATCAGCAACGCGCCGGTCTTGCTCTCGGCCCAGACGTCGAGCAGGAATTTTTGCATGCGGCTGCGCGTCAAAGCATCGAGCGCGCCGAGCGGCTCATCGAGCAACAGGAAGCGCGGCCCGGAGGCAAGCGCGCGGGCAATGCCAACGCGCTGACGCATGCCACCGGAGAGTTCCCAGATATTCTTCTTGCCTGCGCCATCGAGGCCGACCTTCACGAGCAGGTCTTCCGCGCGGCGCTGCCTCTCGCCTTTCGGGATGCCCTGAAGCTTCAGCGGAAAGGCGACGTTACCGGCGGCCGTCAGCCATGGATAGAGCGCGTCGTCCTGAAACACGACAGCCCGGTCTACGTCAGGCCCGTCGATCTCCTTGCCGTCGACCAGCACGCGTCCCTCGCTCGGCTCGGTAAATCCGGCCGCAATATTGAGAAGGCTCGTCTTGCCGGAACCCGAACGGCCGATGACCACCACGAACTCGTCGGAGGCGATATGCAGGTTAACGCCATCGAGCACACGTCTTTTCCGGCGAGTGCCTGCCTCGGCATAATCGAGCGACAGGGACTGTAGTGAAAGTATGCTCATGGGCATCACCTGTTCGAGGAAAATCGGCGCGGCGAAGCCGCGCCGGGACCCTTGGGAGGATCAGAGACCGGCCTTGGCGGCTTCCTTGACCCAGCGGTCGGAAACATAGGGGCTGTAGTCCTTCAGAACGCCGGGGATCTTGCCCTGCTCCAGAAGGAAGGCCGAGGTTTCGGCAACGGCCTTGACCGTACCGCCACCGAGGAGATCGGCGCTGGCCTGGTCCTTCAGGCTCGGGAAAGTATAGCCCTTGAGAAGAGCCGGCACTTCATCGGTCTTGGCGCCGGTGAGTTTGGCAATCTTTTCGGCTTCCGGTGATTTGGCATTCCAGCTATCCGGATTGGCGAGATAGGACGCGTAAGCCGCGCCGGTGACCTTGACGAAGCCGGTGACGACTTCCGGATGGGCCTCGGCAAATTTCCTGCTGACGATCCAGGCATCGAAGGTCGGGCCGCCCCACTTGGCGACATCGGCGGAGGTGGCAAGCACGCTGCCGCTCTTTTTCAACTGCGCCAGGACGGGATCCCAGACATAGGCGCCGTCGATGTCACCGCGCTCCCAGGCAGCAGCGATTTCCGGCGGACGCAGATTGAGGATCTGCACCGACTTCGGATCGACCTTCCAGTGCTTCAGCGCTGTCAGCAGGCTGTAATGCGCTGTCGAAACGAAGGGCGTGGCAATCTTCTTGCCCTTCAAGTCTTCTGGCTTGGTGATGTTCTTGACCGCAAGCGCTTCAGCGTCACTGATGAGGCCGACGACATAGATCGTCTCGATGGGCAGTTCGCGGCTGGCGGCCGCGGCAAGCGGCGACGAGCCGACATAACCGATATCGATAGAACCGGAAGCAATGGCAGCGATGACATCGGCGCCGCCATCGAATTTCTGCCAGTTGATCTTGGCGCCGGTCTCCTTTTCATAGGTGCCATCGGCCTGCGGCACGCGCGACGGCTCGACGATCGGCTGGTAGCCGATATTGAGCGTGACGTCGGCAGCGTGGGCTGCATAGGTGGTCAAGGTGAGGACAGCGGCAGCGGCTGTGCCCAGCAGGTTGCGTCGGTTGATTTTCATATCCCTCTCCAGCAATGTTAAAAATCATTCCGCCTCGGGAATGTCGATAGATCATTGTAAAATTCATAGATTTTATAGAGATAGAAAATTTCTGGAATCAGCGGTGAGGGACAATTTGCTTCTAATTTGAAGGGAAGAAGCGGTGGTTTCCCGATCCGCTCGACAATTCCTGCCCCGTGGCCGACGAAATCTCAGGACAATATTCGATGAAGAAAATGCAGATCTACGCCTTCGACATGAACTGCGTCGGGCACATAAACCACGGCATGTGGACGCATCCACGCGATCGCTCGGTCAATTACACCGATCTTGACTACTGGGTCGATTTTGCGCGCACGGCCGAACGCGGTAGGCTAGACGGCATTTTTCTGGCCGACATCGTCGGTGTCTATGATGTCTACAAAAACAGCCCAGCCCCGGTCATCGAGACGGGTGCGCAGATCCCGGTCAACGATCCGCTGATGCCGATTTCGGCCATGGCTTATGTCACGAAGCATCTGGGTTTCGGCGTCACCGTCAATACGACCTATGAGCCGCACTTCCTGCTGGCGCGGCGCATGTCGACGCTCGATCACCTGACCAAGGGCCGCATCGGCTGGAACATCGTGACGGGCTATCTCGACAGTGCTGCCCGCAGCATGGGTTTCGACAAGCTGCCGGAGCATGATGCCCGTTACGACGCCGCCGAGGAATATCTCGAAATCCTCTATAAGCTCTGGGAGGGCAGTTGGGACGATGATGCAGTGCTACGTGACCGCGAGCGCGGCATCTTCGCCGATGCCTCAAAGGTGCGCGCAGTCAGCCACCAGGGCCAGTATTACAAGATGGAGGGCATTCATCTCGCCGAACCGTCGCCGCAGCGCACGCCCCTGCTCTTCCAGGCCGGCGCATCGGCCCGCGGACAGGATTTCGCCGCCCGGCATGCCGAATGCGTCTTCATTGCCGGACCGACGCCGCAGTCGGCGCGTCCGACTGTCGATGCGCTTCGCGCCAAAACGCTGGCGAACGGCCGCGGTGCAGACGCGATCAAGATCCTGAGCCTGATCACCGTCGTCGTCGGCAGGACCGAAAACGAGGCACAGGAGAAGCTTGAGGACTATCGCCGGCACGCAAGCGTCGAGGCGTCACTCGCCCATTATTCCGCCTCTGTCGGCGTTGATTTTTCGAAATACGAGCTCGACGATGTAATTGACCAAGGCTCGACCAACGCCAATCAATCTGCGCTGGCGGCAATCACCAAGCAGGCGGCAAAACCTGTCACCAAGCGGCAGATCATCGACCAGATGGTGCTCGGCAGCCGCATGAAGCCGATCGTCGGCTCACCGGAGCAGGTCGCCGACACGCTGCAGCGCTGGATCGAGGAAGGCGGCATCGACGGCTTCAATCTGGCGCGCACCGTGACACCCGAAAGCCTCAACGATTTCGTCGATCTCGTTGTGCCCGTGCTGCAGGAGCGCGGCCTGTTCAAGGCCGATTACGCGGAAGGACCGCTGCGCCAGAAATTGTTCGGCGGCAATGGCCGGCTATCGGCCAGCCATCCCGCTGCGCAGTTCAGGCGGTAGAGTCTTTTCGCTTTCTTCGAAATACGAAAATGCTCTACCTCGTCGTGTTCGCGCGGCAAACTTACGCTGGAATTGCTCTAGCGATGATCGAGGCGGGCGACCAGCCGGTCGCCCAGCCACTGGATGCCGCAGACGAGAACGATGAGCACGACGACGACCGCGATCATCACATTGGTCTCGAAACGCTGGTAGCCATAGCGGATGGCGAGGTCGCCGAGACCGCCGGCACCGATGGCTCCGGCCATCGCCGATGCGCCGATCAGCGTTACCAGCGTAACTGTAAAACCAGCAACGATTCCTGGCAGGGCTTCCGGTACCAGAACCTCGCGAATGATCGTCCAGCGGTTGCCACCCATGGCACGCACGGCGTCGATCAACCCACGATCGACCTCGCGCAGCGAGACCTCTGCAATACGGGCATAGTAGGGCGTGGCCGCAATAGCGAGCGGAACGATGGCCGCCCAAGTGCCGATCGCCGTGCCGACGATCAGGCGGGTCAGTGGGATCAGCGCCACCAGGAGGATGATGAAAGGCACGGAGCGGAAGCCGTTGATGACACCGCCGAGAACGCGGTTGACCCAGGCATTTTCCGCAATGCCGCCTCGGTTCGTCAGCACCAGTGCCAGTCCGAGCGGCAGCCCGGCAATGAGCGAGATCACGCCGGACGCCGCCGTCATCAACACCGTCTCCCAGAGGGAGCGCAAAAGCAGATTAATCATGATCGGTGACATAACCAAGCACCTCCACCCGGGCGGACCGGGCCTTCAGAAATTGTTCGACCTTTCCGGCAAGCGCAGGATCGCGCGCCGGAACGGCAATGAAGAACCGCGCCACGGGCTGGTTCTGGATGTGATCGATGCCGCCATGCACGAGGCGGAAGGAATGCGGCAATACCGCCGAAAGGTCGGCAAAGAGCGCGCCCTGGGCTTCCGGACCGGAGAGATCGACACTGACGATCGCTTCCGTGCCACCTGACTGCGACAGGCGAGCGGCAATATGTTCGGGTAGTTGCGGGCGGATGCCGCCGAGCAGGCTCTTGGTGATCGCCGTCTGCGGATTGCCGAAGATCGACCAGACCTGTCCCTCTTCCACGATCCTGCCAGCATCGATGACGGCGACGCGATCGGCAATGCCACGCACCACCTCCATCTCATGGGTGATCAACAGGATAGTAAGTCCAAGCTTACGATTGATATCCTTCAGCAGAACGAGGATCGAGCGCGTCGTTTCCGGATCGAGTGCTGAGGTCGCCTCGTCGGAAAGTAGCAGGGCCGGGCGTGCGGCAAGTGCGCGGGCGATACCGACACGCTGCTTCTGGCCGCCTGAAAGGGAAGACGGATAAGCCTTAGCCTTGTCGGAAAGGCCGACGAGATCCAGAAGCTCATGCGCCCGCTTCAGTCGCTCTGCCTTGCCGATACCTTCGATCTTCAATGGCAGCGCGACGTTCTCTTCGACCGTCTTGGCCGAAAGCAGATTGAAGTGCTGAAAAATCATCCCGATGCGGCGGCGCAACGGCTGCAGGTCCTTCTCGGCAAGGCCTGTAATGTTACGGCCCTCGATGACGATCTCGCCGCTGTCAGCGCGCTCAAGACCGTTCAGGCAGCGGATCAGCGTCGACTTTCCGGCGCCGCTGCGTCCGATAATGCCGAGAACCTCGCCCTTCTTCACACTCAACGAGATGCCGTCAAGCGCCGGTGTCGCACCGAATTTACGCCTGACATCCGTCAGCCGGACGACCTCTTCGGCGTCAGCGGGGCGCGTCTCGATCCCTGAAGCGGAGACAATTGAATTCATGCTCATTCCTTCACAAAAGCCGAAGGCGGCCCCGGCAAAGGCCCGGGCCGCCTCGGTCATTGGCGCCCTAGGAAGGGCGGCTGATCAGTAGGCGCTGAGGCCCGTACCCTTATAGACCTTGTCGAACTCGGCCTTCACGGTATCGTTCTGATAGGAAGATACCAGGGTCTTCACCCAATCGGCATCCTTGTTTTCTTCCTTCACGGCAATGAAGTTGCGGTAGGGGTTGTCGGCGATCGGCTCCTGCGCGACGCGCTCTGCCGGCGAAAGGCCGCTCTTCAACGCCCAGTCGGTGTTGACGACACCGGCGTCGAGGTCATCGATCGAACGGCCGACAATGCCGGCATCCAGTTCCTTGATCTCGATATTCTTCGGATTTTCAGCGACGTCGGCGATCGTCGCAAGAATGCCCGTGCCGTCCTTCAGCTTGATCAGGCCTTCACTCTGCAGAACGCGCAGCGCACGACCTTCGTTGGACGGATCGTTCGGCACGCCGATCACGGCGCCTTCCGGCAGCTCGGCGACGGACTTGTGCTTCTTGCTGTAGAGGCCGATCGGCCACACTCCGGTATAGCCGACACGGACGATGTGGTAGCCGTTCTGCTTGATCTGATTGTCGAGATAGGGCTGGTGCTGGAAGGCGTTCGCGTCGATTTCGCCGCGCTCCAGCGCTTCGTTCGGCTGGGTATAATCGTTGAAGGTGATCGTCTCGATCTTAAGGCCCTTCTTGGCGGCTTCGGTGGTCACGACACGCCAGACATCCTCGTCCTCGCCGCTCATGATGCCGACCTTGATCGACTTGTCTTCCGCAAAGGAAGGAGCCGGCGCAGCAAAGGCGATGAGCGCAGCCGCAGAGGCGGCAACAGTGAGCGCCGCGCGGCGCGAAATCGAAATGGTGCCGATATTCTTGTTCTTGGTCATTTTTTATCCCGTCTGACTGAATGAGGCCGAGCCCCGAGCAGGCGGATAATTGCAAATGCGGTCATTACGAGCGAAGCAAGAACGTCCGATGTCTTGTTAATGCCAGAAAAACTCTTGCCCCCTTGTCGATGCCGGCAGGATAAAATTCTATCAAATTTATGGATTAATGTCAGCGTAAAAATAGCCGTCAAACGAAAACGGCGCCCAATGGGCGCCGCGAAAGTCAGTCTTGGGATAAGATTCATTCCGCCGCGATCAGCGCGGAACTTCTGGCCGGAAAGAAAGCGGAAAGCTCGCCGATGACCTCCCCGATACGCTTGGAAAGCTGTTCGGAGGAGACGCGATAGTCAGTGAAATCGCGATCTGAGGCGTAGACGGCCGTCGGCAAGGTATGGGCCATGAAGAAGCCGAAGAGCGGGCGAAGCTGATGTTCGACCATGAGCGCGTGGCGATCGCCGCCGCCCGTCGCCGTGATGACAATCGGCTTTGCGCGCAATTCATGCGGATCGATGAGATCGACCAGGTGCTTGAAAAGGCCCGGATAGCTGCCCTTATAGGTCGGCGCGCCGATGACGATAGCATCCGCAGAAACGATATCGGCGATGACTTCCTTGGCGCGATTGTCGAGGTCGTCACGGCGCAACGCCTGACCAAGCGAGGGGCCAACATCCGTCAGGTCGTAAATAGTATTGCGGAAGCCATATTTTTCCGCGGCGAGGCCGGCGATATTCTCGACCAGCGCAAAGGTCTTCGAGGGACGATTGAAGCTGCCGGCAAGACCGACCAGTTTGGGTGCAGACATATCATTTCCTTCCGCTATCGCGCCGTCGATGGCTCCATCACAAGACAGATATTATCGATCAAAATAGTAGATTAAAGAAATGACGATCCGTCTTCGCTGAAGACCGGGGAAAAAATGTTCGTTTCAACGCGACGCCGCGCCGTGCGCCTGCCGGGATACCAAAGAGGCACCGAAAGCATTTCGGTGCCTCTTTCCGAGTGCGAAACTTAAACCGCTCGATGTTTTGGGATGCGCGGCAGGAAGATGGTGAACAGACCGAGGAGCGGCAGGTAGGAGCAGATACGATATACGAAGGCGATACCGTGCGAGTCGGCAAAACCGCCGAGCAAAGCCGCACCGAGACCGCCCGCACCGAAGGCGAAGCCGAAGAAAACGCCGGCGATCAGCCCGACGCGACCTGGCACCAGTTCCTGCGCGAAGACGACGATGGCTGAAAAGGCAGAGGCGAAGATCAGGCCGATGACAACGCTGAGCACGCCCGTCCAGAAGAGGTTCGCATAGGGGAGCAGCAGCGCGAAGGGGATCACGCCGAGGATCGAGAACCAGATGACGAAACGGGCACCAAAACGATCCCCGATCGGGCCGCCGAGGAAGGTACCGGTCGCAACGGACCCCAGGAACAGGAAGAGCATGAGCTGCGCCTGCTGCACATCGAGTTGGAAACGATCGATGACATAGAAGGTGAAGTAGCTCGAGACGCTTGCCATGTAGACATTCTTCGTCGCCGTCAGCAGCACGAGGATGAGCAGCGCCGTGACGACCTTGCTCTGAGGCAGGGGCAGCGTGCGGCTCGGGGCCGCCTTGCTGGCGTTCTGACGACGGTGGCTCACGTACCAGTTGCCGACCCAGCTCAGGACCACAATGCCAACCATGGCGATACCGGAAAGCCAGGACACGCTGTGCTGACCGTTCGGCAACACGATGAAGGCGGCCAGCAGCGGACCGATCGCCTGGCCTGCATTGCCGCCGACCTGAAAGAAGGACTGGGCAAAGCCGTGGCGGCCGCCGGAAGCAAGGCGCGCGACGCGCGAGGATTCCGGATGGAAGACGGCCGAGCCGAAGCCAATGAGGCTGGCGGCGACCAGGAGCAACTCAAAGCTGCCGGCATTGCCGAGCAGGATCAGACCGCAGAATGTGCTCGCCATGCCGATCGGCAGCGAATAGGGCATCGGCCAACGGTCGGTGACGATGCCGACGAGCGGCTGGAGCAGCGAGGCCGTGACCTGGAAGGTCATCGTCAGAAGGCCGATCTGCACGAAATCGAGGTTGTAGTTCGCCTTGAAGAGCGGATAGAGCGAGGCAAGCAGCGACTGCATGATGTCGTTGAGCATGTGGCAGAAGCTGACTGCCACCAGAATGGACATTGCGGTCTTTTCAAAGCGGGGGGCGCTCTCGGCAACGGATGCCATGGATCTTCCTCCTGAGCGGCCGGAATCATATCGGGCCGTCGTCGGTTTTCGTGCGGGCTGTTTATGAGGCGATCGGGGCTTGGGAAGTGAATTGTCAGCGGCGGTCGCTGAAAAAGCATTTATCGTATGGAGGGCGACGATTACAGCCCAGTTTTGCGCGGATCGGTACGCAGTTTTAAGATTTTTGCTCCCGATTATGCAATTCGGCCTCTCATGGAGCCAATTCTGCACTGGTGATCAAAAGGGCGATGCGGTTCATCACCGGCTCCCGATCGATAGGGCCTTCACAATCAAGACCGACGTTTGAATGTATGTTTGTCGGTGGGGAATGCGCGGGAACGCACCTCGTCTGCATAGGCGGCAATCGCCACCGCTGCCCTTTTTCCAAGTTCATCGTACCGTTTGACGAAGCGCGGCGTGAAGTCGTTGAATAGTCCAAGCATGTCGTCCGAGACGAGGATCTGGCCGTCGCAGGCAACCGAAGCTCCAATCCCGATGGTCGGAACAGGAATTGCCGTTGTCACCTCACGCGCAAATGTCTCCACCGTACCCTCGATGACGACGGCAAAGGCCCCGGAATTGCCGATCGCGTCGGCGTCACGCCGGATCTTGGCAACCTCCTCCTCGGAATGACCGACAGATCGGTAGCCGCCGGCGGTATGAACCTGCTGCGGCATGAGCCCGATATGGCCCAGCACCGGAATGCCGCGCGCTGCGAGGAAGGAAATTGTCTCGGCCATCTCCTGGCCGCCTTCGAGCTTGACCGCGTCACACCCGGTTTCCTGCAGAACGCGCACGGCATTGCGGTAGGCAAGCTCCTTCGACTCCTGGTAGCTGCCGAAGGGCATGTCGACGACCACGCAGGCTCTCTCGACACCACGCATCACCGCCTTGCCATGGGCGATCATCATGTCGAGCGTTACCGCCACGGTGCTGTCCATGCCATAGAGGACCATGCCGAGCGAATCTCCAACAAGCAGGAGATCACAGTGTTCGTCCAGGAGCCGCGCCATCGGCGTCGTGTAGGCCGTCAGACACACGATCGGCGTGCCGCCCTTCATCGCCCGGATCCGTGATGGCGTCAGGCGCTTTGCGGAACCGACAGCGCTCATGATTTCTCTCCCGTTCCAGACGAACCTTTTTTCGCAATCACCCGGTTGTCCAGAAGCTTGGTCGTGCCAATCCGCACGAACAGTGCGACAACCACCGGATCGTCGATTTTCGCGACGTGCTTCAACGTCGAGGCATCCCTTACAGCGACGACCTCAGGCTTTGCCAACGGTTCACGCCCGATGAAGTCGACGAGCTTTGCTTCAAGAAGCTGCGGGTCGGTCAGGCCTTGGTTGACAAGGCGCTCCGCCTCGTCCAGCGCGCGAGGGACGATGACTGCAGCGCGTCGCTGCTCTTCGCTGAGGTAGACATTGCGAGAAGAGAGAGCGAGACCATCGGCATCCCGCACCGTCGGCACGGAAACGATGCGCACGGGCAGCGCCAGATCGTCTGCCATCCGTTTGATGATGGCAACCTGCTGGTAATCCTTCTCGCCGAAATAGGCGTTGTCTGGCTGTACGATGTTAAAAAGCTTGCTGACGACAGTAGTCACGCCGGCAAAATGCCCTGGTCGAACGGCACCTTCCAGCTCGCAGCCAAGCTCGGGCACATCAACGACGGTTTTCATCGGGTGCGGATACATATCCTCGACGCCGGGCGCAAAGAGAATATCGACGCCGGCCTCTTCCAGCATCGCCTGGTCACGTTCCAGATCGCGCGGATACCGACTGAGGTCCTCCGTCGGCCCGAACTGGAGCGGATTGACGAAGATCGAGGCAACGACAATCTGGTTCTGAGCGCGGGCTCGCGCGACAAGTTCCATATGACCTGCATGAAGATAGCCCATCGTAGGCACGAAACCGACGTCTCCGCCGTTTGCCTTTGCTGATGCCAGTGCTACGCGCATCGCCTTAATGCTCGATAGGACTTGCATATGCCCTCCTGCCAGCCTTCCTCATGTGGGGGCGGATAGAAGATGCAAGCAGGGCGTCAGGTCAATGGATTCTTTTCGATAAGATCGATTAGATGACGAAGGTTCCATCAACGCGTGTTCAAAGGTGCCGATCGCAACCGAGGCGGCGGATTTCGGCGCGGACATTCTGCGGGCTCAGAACGCCGCCTTCCCTGCCATCGACATTCGGTCGCCGCATATGGGTTCGAACCCGCAACATGTCTGCATACTTAGAGTTCGTACCATATCTTCGGATCATCGCCTGACTGGATCATCAGCCAGCGAAGATCCGTATCCTTCCAGCCCTTGATCGCATTCGTGCGGTTGTCGAGCACCAGATCGCCGCGATCGGTCTTGACGACCAGAACCGCGTGACCTTTACCGGCAGGCGTCTTGGTCACGGCGATCCGCAGTGCTTTCGACGACCAGCCCATGGCGATGAGGTGGTCGCGTTTCGTCAACGCGAAATCCTCACAATCGCCTGCCTTGACGTTCACCTGCCAGACATCGCCCTGCCGTTCGTCCGTCGGACGGATCGAGCGGTTGACCGACGCGTTGATATCGCCAAGTTGCTTCTCCGCAAGGGGGCTCAAGGGAACTTCGGAAACATCGCCGCGAACCGTACATTCATCCGGATTTCGAGCGCAAAACATCACATGCGCGAATGGTGCTGCAGTTCGGCGCTTTTCAGAAATATAGCTGAACACGGGCGCCGTCTTCAGCCCACGGGCTGCACCGGCAGGACCGTCCGCGCGGGCAGCCTGAACCGTAAACAGGGATACAAGCGTCGCTACGACAACCACTTCACGCCTCCACATCGTCTACCTCTCCGTGTGGTAATTCATCGAACAATGATGAGGCACGACCAGCGGTGATGAAGCCCTTTTGGGCATGTCATTCGACGGCTGGGCTCTCGGTCGCGGTCCTTATTCTCAGGATGTTTCCGGAGAGGTTCATTTCTCAGAATGCAATGATTTAGGGGTTTTTCAGGCATTTCCGGTCCCTCAGTCGGAGCAGAGCTGGCGGCATGCGTATCACGACCAGACGCATCGACGCCAACGTCTTAACAATTTAAACTAGCGTTACGATACTCCTTTTCAATCGATGCGATAGGTATTAATTTAAAAAAATCATGCGCTCGGCGACAGGAGAGATCGCGCTATAGGCGAGCGATGACGAAACGAGATCTTATCTCCCGTCGCGGGCTGCATGCTGTTGCAAAAATGGGATCGCGCTTTTAGGGATTCTGACAATCAGGCGCGACTTCACGGCCTGGAGGAATTTCCTTCCAGGTCTTCAACCGATATGTCCGGGCTCGCCCTGAACATCGGATATCAGTAGCCGACCGGGACACCGGCCAGCGACGTGCGCGACCGTTCTAGGGGATGCGGATTCCGGTATACATCATTCGATGCAGGCTTTCGCAGTCGCGCTATCCCCTTGGGGGCACAAAAGAGATACTACCCTTCTCTGCGTTCTGACTTCGCATCTTTCGAAACCAGCCGCTTCGGGACTGCTATCTTTCCCCAATTGGGAACAACAAAAGCATCATTGCGACCAGACCTAGCCCCGCGCCTAGCATCTGTGACGGAGCAAGCCGCTCGTCAAAAACAAAATATGCAATCACGTTGATGAGCAACAGCTGAGCAACGGCGGAAACCGATATTGCAAGCCCCATTCCGCCCTCTCTCATGAGCCGCACCATGATGAGATTACCCACGCAATAAAGGGCGAGCGACAGGATCAACACAAGAATGCTGTTGGTCGCGATATAGGTGCGCGAAGCGGTCGCCGCGCCCAGAAATGTTGCCATCGCGCCAGCGAGCCAAAGCAGAAATTCTATTCTCATCGGTGACCTTCGTTCGTCTTCCGCAAGCTGCATACAGCTGTCGGCCAAGGATCGCCAGCATTGGATTCCACTTTACGGACTGGCTGCCCGCCCCCCGTCGGACGGTTCCCGGGCATCGCGCCAAGAGCGCAACCGTCATTCTCGATGCGCAGCGGCAGCCACTCGCCGAAAATGTCTTTCGATATTCGGCGGCTGATTGCAGGACTCCAGGGGCGCCTGCGGTAGAATTTGTCAAAGAGCGCCTCGTTTTGAGTGCCTTATACTTCGCATGAGCAACGACCTTCGGTCATCATCGCGACAGTTGGCGATCCACGGCGGTCCATTCCTCCCGGCCCGCTACGTCAGCTGTTCCCCTCTGGAGGTTTTTTGACCTTCACACCTAAAGGCCCGGCCCTACGCTCGCGGCCTCTTTTTTGTTCATCAGACGACAGCCCCCGTTAAGGTTTGATCAAGCCTGTCAGCTTCTGGTCGGCCCTCGAACGTGGCCCGGCGGCGTATCATGAAGTCGTCTCCAGGCCCGTCGAAACTGGCGAGCTGACGAAAAGCCGATGCGTTCAGCGACGTTTTCCATATCGAGCCTCGAGCCGGTGATGAGTTCTCTTGCGAGTGCAATTCGCATGCGGTTGACATAGTCGGTCACACTCATGCCGGTGTGCTCGTTGAAAAGCCGTGACAGGTTGCGCGGGCTCGTCGCGGCGATCTTGGCGAGCGTCTCAACGGACCAGTTTTGCGAGGGGTCGGCGCCGACGGCATCCTGGGCTCTGTGGATTGCCGGATGGAGATGATTTCGCCCTTCCAGCCACGGCGACAACTGAGGATCACCGCCAGCCCGGCGGAGATAGATGACCAGAGTGCGTGCCACGGCAAGCGACACAGCATGACCGACCTCTTTTGCGACCACCGCAAGCATGAGATCGATCCCCGCGGTGACGCCCGCACTGGTCAGCCGCTCACCATCCTCGACATAGAGCCGGTTCTCGCGGACGCGGGCGGTCGGAGTAAGTCGGACGAGTTCCTGGAGCATGGAATGGTGGGTCGTGCATTCATAGCCCTCGAGCAGTCCCGCCCGCGCCGCAAGCAAGGCACCGGAACAGATCGTCGCGAGGCGGATGCCAGGCCGAACGGTCCGACTTAGCCATTCAACGATCTCTGCCTCAAGGGCTGCATCTCCCGGTCCACTTTCGACCGACCCGGCAAGCGGTTCATCCACCGCACCGGAAACAATAAGAAGCGCGTCGTCGGGCAAACGTACCGGAAGCGGAGAAATCTTGGCGAGGTCGAGGCCGGTCGAACTTCGCACCTCAGCGGCAGGTCCGATGTAGGTCGGCACGAACTCTGTCGATTTCTGTTCAAGGTTGGCTCTGCGCAAGACTTCCATTGGACCTGCGATATCGAGCAGGAGCGCCCGCGGCGGCACGACCACGAAAACCGGGATGATGCGCCGGGGGCCATCCACCATTACGCGACCGCTCGTGCTGAAAGTCCGTTGAGCACCTGCTCTACACTAACGATGCGGGCAAAACGATCGGCAAGGACCAATTCCGTGCGCGCCCTGATCTCGGCGGCACTCCATTCGCGACCCGACTTATCGGTCATCGGAAAGGTCAATGTTGCCTCGCCGACATAGTCGACCTCATAACCGAGATCGGAGGCGTGCCTTGCCGTCGTCTCACAGCACTGCTCGGTGCGGATGCCGGAGACAATGACGCGCCGGATATGGTTTTCAGTCAGCCAGACGTCCAGGCCACTGCCGACAAGCGCGCTGTGGCGGCGCTTGCGAAACACCGCATCCGCCTCAATCTGAAGCGGCGCCAGCGGGCGGACGAAGCCCGAACCTTCAGAGAAAACGCCTGCCTCCTCGACGTGAAATATCTGGACGACCGGAAGAGCGGCCCTTTTCGCGCCATCGATCAGCGCTTGCTGGGACGCGATATAAACCCCGACCTCATCTTCACGAAAATAGGGTCGATGACGGAAGGATTCCTGGGCATCGATGACTAGGAGTACGGTATCTGCGGACATTTGGTTATCTCCAAGGATGGGCATGAAGACATTTTATCGAGAGGAGCATACTGCGAAATGCCGATTGCGGACAGATAGGGGACAGATCATGCCAACATGATGCATGCCCTGATCGCTCGGTCCGAAGAGGACGATTCAGGGTGCGGCACGACCTGCGCGCGAGTCGCAGACGTCGCCGGAGACGAAGACTGTGCAGCGGCTATCGCCCGCGATCTCGGTCCGATCACGGTCTTGCGTCTGTACGAAGTTCATGCTCAGCAAGTAAGAACACACCGCATTAACCGCTTTTGCTGCGTGCGTGCCACAGCCAGCCGAACCGGCATCTGTGCGCCTAGGACACTGTGACGGCCGTGATACAATCCAGAACGCTTGGATTCGACGATCCGGTGGGCCAACGCCCACTTTGGCCTGATGGTTGATCTGGATGTCGGAATTGATGCCTGAGAGCATCGTGTTGTGATCACATCGGCCGTTTGATGCCCCTCACAATCATCCCCTCCGTTCAAGTGTCGGATTGCGTCGCGTCTTTTGCCTTGCCGGACGGGTGAACCCGGCCAAGAAAGTTACGGACGAGTGAGACCACCTCATCTAGGTTGGTCTCCAGAAGCCAGTGGCCGCCGTCCAAAAGATGCAGTTCGGCGTCAGGAAGGTCGCGGAGATAGGCACGCGCCGACTTCTCCGGCATGTACCCGTCCTGAGGTCCCCATACGATCAGCGTTGGCGGACGGTGCGTGGCGAGGTAGTTTCGGTGTTGCGGAAACCAGGCGCGGTTCTCCTTCAGGCCCGAGATCAGATCAATCGCAACCTCCCTGCGCTTCGGCGTCATCAGCGACCAATGCAGCTTCCAGAGGTCGGGAGGAATTTGTTGAGCGAGCTCAGGCCTCACATGGTTGAGGAACTCCTGCCTGAATGTCTCCTCGTTGATCGCCTCCGCGACTTTCAGCCTCATGTCGGCTCGAGGTAGCTGCCAGGTCTCCTCGATTTCGGCATATTTCGATCCCAGCGCATCCTCGTAGGGGATATCGCCATTTTGAATGATAAATGCGGCAATGCGCTCCGGTGCCTTGATAGCCAACCGCGCGCCGATGGGCGATCCGAAGTCGTGCAGATAGAGCGCAAAGCGTTTCACGCCAAGCGTCGTCGCGAAGCTGTCCAGCAAGTTGGCATAGCCGTCGAAGCTGTACTCGAAATTATCAGGAGTCGCACTGTAGCCGGCGCCGGGAAAGTCGGGCGCGAGTAGCCGCCAGTTATCTGCCAGTCTCGGCATGAGATTGCGGAATTCATACGACGAGCACGGGTAGCCGTGCGGCAGCAGTACCACGGGTGCTTTTTCAGGCCCTGCCTCGCGATAAAAGATATCAATGCCGTTGACGGTCACATATCGATGGATCGTTGGTTGCACGCACACCTCTCGGAAGCTTGGACCCCTTGAAGACTACCGAGCCAAACCGCTCGAACATCTATTGGTTCCCTGTAGTCCGGCAACGGCGGACCTGCGGCAGTGGGTGTCGTCGCATCACGCGCGCAATTGCTGCATCGACGCCGAGATTTCCTGGTCCGGAATCACCCAACCAACGTCGACCGGCTTTTGTTCCGGAAGTCGCTCTTTCGGGAGAAACTCAGGGCGGCACGTCACGGCAGAAGCGTCAGCCGTTTCCAACTGACGCTTCTGCCGTGACTGCGTACTTTTCTTCCTGAGCCCAGGCGCCGGACAAACCTGCCAGATGCCCAGGCAGAATTCCTTAAGCCGGCAATTGGAAGATCCCACGAGTGCAAGGTCGTCCATGGCGCCGGGCGGGGACTTGCCACCGTCGCGCACATTGCCGATCATCTGACACGGGCTTCGTCAGCGACCCGAGCCATGGCCACATCCGCATCGCTCGGTCCGGTCCCTGCGCCGCAGACCTTCTGACCCAGGGAACGGCAGTCGATCTCGATGCCGCCGCGTTCCCTATCGCCGAATCGGCCGCCACGCTTTTCGGGCATGTCTCTGTCCAGCTGACGCGCACGCGGGCGACGCGCTTCGAGCTCACAGCGCTGCGCAGCTTTGCGGAAGATCTCTACGAGATACTCGAACATGCCGCAGCAGCCTGAACGTAAGCCCTGAGGCCAGGTAGACTCACAAAAGCCAGACCCGCGGTTAAGAACTCACAACAACGAACATAACCTTAGAGCATCATAGACGGCCGCATGGATGTTGCGGCTGGAAATCGCGTCGCCGATCCGCACGAGGTCAAAATGCCCCTCGCTGTTGCGTTGCGGCAGCGGTGGCCGACGATTGATCAGGGCGGAATAATCCACGGCACCAAGATTTCGCGAAATCGGCTTCAGTTCGAGATAGAGCCCGTCATTGGCAAGCGTGCCATGTTCGACAACGACCTGGGAGACACGCCGCTCCCACTGTGCACCGTCTGCGAAATCCGATCCGAGCATGGCGACAAGGGCATTGCCGTCGCGGCGAACGGATTTGAGCCGCGTGTTGATGGTAACCCTCACGTTGCGTTCGGCGAAGGCACGGGCATAAGGCACATGATTCATGCCGCCCATATCAGGCGCGAAGAAGCGTTCGGGGGAGACGAGCTCGAGTTCGGCACCGCTTCTCGCAATCACCTCAGCCGCCGACATTCCCGGATGTCCGCCATTGTCATCGAAGAGCAGTACCGTGTCGGCGATCCTGGCGCCGCCGGCGAGGATTTCCCAGGAAGAGGTCACAAGCTCATCGCCTGCATCGAGTTCTGGCTGCTGTGCAATGCCACCGGTCGCGATAACAACGAGGTCGGGTTCAAGAGCAAGGACATCGCCTGCCTCGGCGTAGACATCATAGTGCATGCGAGCACCCAGCCGCTCGAGTTCCGCCAGCCGCCAGTCGATAATGCCTATCATCTCCCTGCGCCGGGGATTTCGGATGAGCAGATTGACCTGTCCGCCGGCCTTTCCGGTCGCTTCCAGAACATCCACCTGATGACCACGCTCCGCAAGCACGCGAGCGGCCTCGAGGCCGGCCGGCCCCGCACCGACCACGACGGCCTTGCGGCGGATCTCCGCCTTGGGGATCTCGTGCGGGATTTCCCCTTCACGACCGGTCGCGGCATTGTGGATACAGAGTGCCTCCCCGCCTTCATAGATCCGGTCGAGACAGTAGGTAGCGCCGACACAGGGCCGGATGCGTGCCTCCTGGCCGCTCTCGATCTTTCGCACTATATGCGGGTCGGCGATATGGGCGCGCGTCATGCCGACCATGTCGAGCTTCCCCTCGGCGATCGCATGACGGGCGGTTGCTACGTCACCGATGCGCGCGGCGTGGAAGACCGGAAATTTGGTTATCGCCCTCACGTCGCCGGCAAAATCGAGATGCGGGGCAGATGCCATGCCCTGGATCGGGATGACCTCGTTGAGCGCAACGTCGCTGTCGATATGGCCGCGAATGATATTGAGAAAATCGATGTCGCCGGATCGGGCAAACCGTGATGCGATCTCTATGCCTTCCTCCCGCGATAGTCCCTTCTCCCAGTCTTCGTCCGCGACGAGGCGCATGCCGACGATGAAATCCGGCCCGACCGCTTCGCGCACCGCCTGCGTGACCATGACAGAAAAACGCATGCGGTTGTCGAGCGATCCGCCGAATTCATCTTCACGCCGGTTGGTTGCCGGCGACCAGAAACCATCGAGCAGATGGCCGTAAGCTTCGATCTCGATACCATCGAGGCCGGCTTCCTGCATGCGCTGCGCGGCGCTTGCATAATCGGCCACGATACGCTCGATGTCCCAGTCTTCCACCTCTTTCGGGAAGGCGCGGTGCGCCGGCTCGCGGATTGGCGAGGCCGCCAGCACGGGCAGCCAGTCGCCCTTGTTCCAACTTGTACGGCGGCCGAGATGCGTGAGTTGGATCATGACTGCCGCACCGAACTCGTGACAGTCGTCGGCAAGTCCCTTCAACCAGGGCACGATCTCGTCGCGATAGGCGCGGAGATTGCCGAAGGACGGCGGGGAGTCAGGCGAGACGACCGCCGATCCCGCCGTCATGGTCAGTGCAATGCCGCCTCTTGCCTTTTCCCTGTGATAGAGCCGATAGCGATCCGTCGGCATGCCGTTTTCCGAATAAGCCGGCTCGTGAGCGGTCGACATGACGCGGTTTTTAAGCGTCAGGTGCTTGAGCTGAAACGGCTGCAGCAGGGGGTCTTTGGAGGACATGTCCGCACTCGTTGCTTGGTGGGAGTGGCAATCGAACCGCTATTCTGACCCATGCCGCCTGAAATGACGATCCGATCGGCGTCGCTTTCTAGCCGGCATGCGTCCGCCGGCTGCGGCTGAGGTCGACGGCGGTATGCCAGAGAACGGCTGCGAAGATGATGGCGCCGCCGAAGAAGGTGGCGACAGGCGGTTGCTCGGAGAACAGAAGCCAGACCCAGAACGGGGTCAGCACGATCTCCATCGTCCCGATCAACGCAGCTTCGGCCGGCGGCATTCGCCTGGCCCCGGCCAGGAAGAGCACAAGCGCCAGCGAAAAATTGGTCGCACCGAAAGCAGCAAGCACGATCCAGTTGTGAAGATCAAGCGAGCCGACCGAGCCGAATGGAGCGAAGATGACGAGTGTGAGGAAGGCGCTGACAACAGTCGGCGGCAGGCTCGGCACCTCGGGATTGATGCGCGGGATGATGATGACAAGCGCGAAGGAAACCGTCATGCCAAGCGCCAGCAGGTCGCCGACCCCGGTGCCACCGCCGATCGACGAGGCGACGATGACCACAACACCCAGAAGAGAAATGCCCCCGGCAATCAGCGTGCGCCTTCCGACACCCTCTTTCAGGATGATCCATCCAAACAGGGCGGCGATAAAGGGTGCGGTCGAATAGATCATCGTCACATTCGCGACGCTGGTCATATATAGCGCGCCGATGAAGCAGCCCTGGCTGACTGTCTGGCAGACAATCATCGCCAGGCCGGACGGATGCAGGACCGAACGCCATTGCTTTCGTGATATCCCGCCTTCGAGGAACAGGCAGGGGATCAGCAGGAACAGCCCGCCGAACAGCGAACGCCAGGCGATCGCCGTCCAGACGTCTGTCGTCAGGAGCCGCGAGTAGACCCCGCTGGCACTCCAGGCAAGTGTCGCCGCGATGACGAGAAGGATGCCCTTCTCGCGCTCGCCGGCACCGAGGTGCCTGGCCGGATGGTCAATGGTCACGCAAGTTAGTCTCGAAGGAGGAAAAGTCGAACGCACCTCCTTTCTGCACCCGCAATTGACATCAGACAAACGAATAGTAGAGATGGATGTCATCGATTTTTTCTATGGCTGTCCATGCGCGAGCCCATTGAGAGTGATCTTCTCCGGACCTTCCTCGTCGTCGTCGAGACCACCAATTTCTCTGCGGCCGCACAGCGCGTCGGCAGAACACAGTCTGCGATCAGCGCGGCGATCAAGAAGCTGGAAGACACGATCGGCGAAGCACTGTTCGAACGCGGCGCCCGAGGGGTGGTGCTGACACGTCAGGGCGTCCAGCTTGTTCCCTATGCCCGCCGTGTCATCGATCTCCTGAGCGAGGCGGCGGCGACGATCCGCAGCAAACCGCTCGGAGGACCGGTTCGCATCGGCATTCCCGAGGAATATAGCCAGACCGTGCTGCCCGCAGCACTTGCGGCCTTCGCCGTGCGTCATCCGGCTGTCGAGGTCACGATCTCCTGCGACTATACTGTCCGCAACATCGCCGCCCTGGAACGCGACGAGCTCGATCTCGCCGTCGTCTTCGACTGGAGCGATCAGATGAGTGGCGAGGTGCTCTGCATCGATCCGACCGTCTGGGTGACCTCGATCGTCCACCGGCTGCACGACATCGACCCGCTGCCGATCGCAACCTACAGAGACTCGAGCTGGTGTCGCGATTTTGCATTGAAGTCGCTGCACCAACTCGGTCGCAACTACCGGGTCGCCTTCATTGCCGATACCAGCTCCGGACTGAAGAACGCCGTGACTGCCGGTCTTGCCGTCACCACGCTGTCGCGCAGCAACATCCCGCCCGGCTGCCGGGAGCTGACGACCGAGGACGGCTTCCCGCCGGTCGATTCCTCAAGGGTCGTGCTTCGCCGTAACACCTTCCGGTCCAGCGAAGCGGTTCGCGAGCTTGCCGAGATGGTGCGCGATGCCTTCCAGCCTATGGCCGGACCTCCGATGGCCTGATCGGACGCCGCAGCCGACGCCGCGTTTCCGACGGGCTTTCGGAATAGCTTGCCCGATAGCTTCGCGCGAAAGCTGAGGCCGAATTGAAGCCGGTTGCGGCGGCAATGTCGGCGAAGGACGCCGTCGTCTCTATCACCTTGCGCCGCGCCGCGTTCAATCTCAGGGCAAGATAGTGGATATGGGGGGGCGCACCGATCGAGGCCTGGAAGAGATCCTGCAGGTGTCGGGCGCTGATTCCGACCCTGCGGGCAAGGCGCGCCAGCACGATCGGCTGTTCGATATTGTCCTCCATAAGCCGCACGGCGTGGGCCACCCGCGGATCATCCACGCGCAAGCCTGCCGACAGCGCGTCGTCGGCATGAAAGGATGGCTGCTCGTAGCGGAACAGCCGGCTGACCTCGAGCGCCAGCGAATAGCTCTGGCGCCGCCGGATGATTTCCAGCATCAGGTCCACGGTCGGCAGCGAGCCTGATGTCGTCAGCCGCTTGCCGTTGATGACGAACCGGTCCTTGACCGCCGACACCTGCGGATAGGCGAGCGCGAAATCCTCGTAGTCCTCCCAATGCACCGTCGCCGACAAGCCGTCGAGCAGGCAGGCTTCCGCGAGCAGCCAGGTGCCGGATTCGATGCCGGCCATTATGGTCCGGTGGCGTGCCGCCTGCGATAGCTGCATTTTTAGGCCCGCTGTCGCGCTTTGCCGCCAGTTGTAGCTCGCCAGCACGAAGAGCGGTGTATCCGATGCCGTGGTCTGGAACGTTCCCTGCGTCGGTATGGCAATGTGGCTGGTTGTCGGCACAGCTTCCCCATCTGGCGTGAAGATGCGCCAGCGGTAGAGCTCGCTGCCGGAAATGCGGTTTGCCCCGCGCAGCGGTTCGATGACGGAGGCAATGAGGATGAGATTGGTGTCCGGCAGGACAAGAAGATCGATGTCGAGCCGTTCGGTCGATCGCTCCAGCAAACTCCCCTCCCTGGTGTTCCGATAATGTATCGATCGATTCCGAAAATGCAAAGCATCCTCTCCCATCCTGGCGCGTAATGCCCTCAAGACGAGGGAGAACAACAAACATGCCTCTTGCGATGAACCGCGATGTTTTCATCACCTGCGCCGTCACCGGTGCCGGCGATACGGTTTCGAAATCCAGCCACGTTCCCATTACTCCCAAGCAGATCGCGGATTCCGCGATCGACGCCGCCAAGGCTGGGGCGGCAGTCGTTCACTGTCATGTCCGCGATCCGGATACCGGTGCCGCAAGCCGCCGCAACGACCTCTACAGGGAGGTCACCGACCGCATCCGTTCGGCCGACGTCGACGTGGTGCTGAACCTGACGGCCGGCATGGGCGGAGACCTGATTTTCGGCGATGTCGAAAGTCCCCTTCCCCTGAAAACTGCGGGAACGGATATGGCGGGGGCAACCGAGCGCGTCAGCCATGTCGCCGAATGCCTGCCGGAAATCTGCACGCTCGACTGCGGCACGATGAACTTCAATCTCGGCGATTATGTCATGACCAACACGCCCGCCATGCTGCGGGCAATGGCGAAGAAAATGACCGATCTCGGCGTGCGCCCCGAGATCGAGGCCTTCGACACCGGCCATCTCTGGTTTGCAAAGCAGCTCGCGGAAGAAGGCCTGATCGAAGATCCGGTGCTGATCCAGCTCTGCATGGGCATTCCCTGGGGTGCCCCTGACGATCTCAACACCTTCATGGCCATGGTCAACAACGTGCCCGATAGCTGGACCTTCTCGGCCTTTTCGATCGGTCGCAACGCCATGGCCTATCCGGCTGCCGCGGTTCTGGCGGGCGGCAATGTCCGCGTTGGACTGGAGGACAATCTCTATATCGGCAAGGGCGCGCTCGCCACCAATGCGCAGCTCGTCGAAAAGGCCGTGCAGGTGGTCGAAGGCATGGGTGCGCGGATCATTGGTCCTGAGGACGTCCGCAAGAAACTCAATCTGACGAAACGCTGAGGACGACATGACAGGGATTACCAAAGCGGCCTGTATCGGCGGCGGCGTCATCGGCGGCGGATGGATTGCACGTTTTCTACTTGCCGGCATTGATGTCAGCGTCTTCGACCCGCATCCGGAAGCAAGCCGCATCGTCGGCGAGGTCCTTTCCAATGCGGAAAAAGCCTATGCCATGCTGACTGGCGCACCGCTGCCGCCGCGCGGCCGGCTTACCTTTGAAACGTCGCTGCAAGAGGCTGTCTCCGGTGCAGACTGGATCCAGGAAAGCGTACCCGAACGGCTCGACCTCAAGCGCCGCGTATTGACGGAAATCGATGCTGCGGCACGACCGGACGCGCTGATCGGCTCGTCCACATCAGGCCTGCTGCCAAGCGACCTGCAGCGCGACATGAAACATCCCGAGCGCCTCTTCGTCGCCCATCCCTACAACCCCGTTTACCTGCTGCCGTTGGTGGAAATCGTCGGCGGCGAGAAAACCTCGAAAGCGACCATCGAGGCAGCGATGGAGCGGCTCGCTCCAATCGGCATGAAGGGCGTTCATATCGCCAAGGAGATCGATGCCTTCGTCGGCGACCGGCTGCTCGAAGCGCTCTGGCGCGAGGCGCTCTGGCTCATCCATGACGATATCTGCACAGTCGAAACGCTCGACGACGTCATCCGCTATTCCTTCGGGTTGCGCTGGGCCCAGATGGGTCTGTTCCAGACCTATCGCATTGCCGGCGGCGAGGCCGGAATGCGCCATTTCCTCGCGCAGTTCGGACCCTGCCTTGCCTGGCCCTGGACGAAACTGACCGACGTCGTCGATCTCGACGATGCGCTTATCGAAAAGATCGGAAAACAGTCGGACGAACAGGCCGCCGGCCTTTCGATCCGTGCACTGGAGCGCATCCGCGACGAAAATCTCGTCGGCATCCTGCAGGCGCTGAAGGCCGGAAACGATGGCAAGGGCTGGGGCGCCGGCCAGTTGCTAAAGGATTTCGAACGGTCTCTGTGGGCTGCAGGCGGCGGGAAAACCACTGCTGCTAATCCTTCTGGCCCCCTCAAGCTCGTCGAGACGAAGGTGAGCCCCGCCTGGGTCGACTATAACGGCCATATGACGGAGCATCGCTACCTGCAGGTTTTCGGCGATACGTCCGACGCGCTTCTCCGGCTGATCGGCGTCGATCTTGCCTATGTCGAGGCCGGGCAGAGCTACTATACGGTCGAAACCCATATCCGCCATCTTGGCGAGGCCAAGCTCGGGCAGGCGATCCATTCGACCTGCCAGATCCTCGCAGTCGACGAGAAGCGGCTGCACCTCTTCCACACGATCTGCGACACGGAGAGCGGTGCGGTGCTCGCCACTGCCGAGCAGATGCTGCTGCATGTCGATACCGAAGCCGGCAAGGCGACACCGGCGCCAATCGCAGTCCTCGACAAGGCAAATCTGATCGCCGCGGCCCATGCAAAGCTGCCTCCCCCCGATGGGGTTGGCCGCCATGTCAGCCAGAAACGATAGGGAGATCGACATGGATTTCGGCCTCAGCGAAGAACAGGAAATGATCGTCAAGACGGTCCGCGGCTTCGTCGAAACCGAAATCTATCCGCATGAGAACGAAGTCGAGCGCACGGGTTTCACTCCGCCGGATCTAGCAGCTGAGATCCGGCGCAAATGCATCGACCTCGGCTTCTACGCCTGCAATTTCCCCGAAGAGGCGGGCGGCGCCGGCCTCGATCATGTCACCTTCACGCTGGTCGAGCGGGAACTCGGCCGGGGCTCCATGGCCCTGACGGTCTTTTTCGGCCGTCCCTCCGGCATCCTGATGGCCTGCGAGGGCGAGCAGCGTGAACGGTATTTGCTTCCTGCCGTCCGCGGAGAAAAGATCGACGCGCTGGCGATCACCGAGCCCGATGCCGGTTCCGACATGCGCGGCATGAAATGCACCGCTCGCAGCAACGGCAGCGATTTCGTTCTCAATGGCACCAAGCATTTCATCTCGCATGCCGATGTCGCCGATTTCATCATCGTCTTTGCCGCGACCGGCGAGGAGGAAACGCCGAGAGGTCTCAAGAAGAAGATCACCGCGTTTCTGGTCGATCGCGGCACGCCAGGCTTCGAAATCCTCAAGGGTTACGATTCCGTCTCCCATCGCGGCTATCACAATTGCACCTTAAGCTTTGCCGATTGTCGCATTCCGGCCTCCCAAGTGCTGGGCGAGGTGCATCGCGGTTTCGAACTTGCCAACCAATGGCTCTACGGCACGCGGCTCACTGTCGCCGCCACCTGCGTCGGCCGGGCGCGGCGCGTCTTCGACATGGCCTTGTCCTATGCCGCCGAGCGCAAGCAGTTCGGCAGGCCAATCGGCGCCAACCAGGGCGTTTCCTTCAAGCTTGCCGACATGATCACCGAGATCGACGCAGCCGACTGGCTGACGCTTTCGGCGGCATGGCGGCTGGATGCAGGCCTGACTTCCGATCGCGAAATCGCTTCGGCCAAGCTTTACGCCTCCGAAATGCTTGCCCGCGTCACCGATGAGGCGATCCAGATCTACGGCGGCATGGGCCTGATGGACGATCTGCCGCTTTCCCGCTTCTGGCGGGATGCGCGCGTCGAACGCATCTGGGACGGCACGTCGGAAATCCAGCGCCACATCATCAGCCGCGATCTCCTGCGGCCTCTCGGAGCATAGCCGATGACAGCAAGCGCGCTCGACCGCCTGTTCAGACCGCAAACGATCGCCGTCTTCGGCGGCCGTGAAGCGCGTCGGGTGATCGAGCAGTGCGATCAGATGGGATTTGCTGGCGAGCTCTGGCCCGTGCACCCGACGCTCGACGAGGTCCTCGGGCGGCGCTGCTACAGAAGCGTTTCCGACCTGCCGTCGCCGCCCGACGCGGCCTTCGTCGGGGTCAACAGGATATCGACCGTCGAGATCGTGCGCAGCCTGTCGGCAGCGGGTGCCGGCGGTGCGGTCTGTTATGCCTCGGGCTTCAGCGAGGCGGTGGCGGAGCTTGCCGATGGCAGCGACCTGCAACAGGCGTTGGTTGGTGCCGCGGGTGACATGCCGATCCTGGGACCAAACTGCTATGGCTTCATAAACGGCCTCGACGGCGCGCTTCTCTGGCCCGATCAGCACGGCATGACACGCGTCGAACGCGGCGTGGCGATCCTGACCCAATCGTCGAATATAGCGCTCAACTTGACCATGCAGGCGCGCGGCCTGCCGATCGCCTATGTCGTGACATCAGGCAATCAGGCGCAAACATCGCTGTCCGATATCGCCTGTGGCCTGCTTTCCGACTCGCGCGTGACGGCGCTTGGCCTCCATGTCGAAGGCTTTGGAGACAAAGCCGCGCTCGAACGCCTTGCCGCCACAGCCCGCCAGACGAAAAAGCCCGTTGTTGTTTTGAAAGTCGGCAAGTCTGATCAGGCGAGACAGGCAACGCTCTCCCATACCGCATCCCTTGCCGGCGGCGATGCGGTGGCCGATGCCGTGCTTGCCCGCCTCGGCCTCGGCCGCGTCGAAACGCTGCCGGCTTTGCTCGAAGCGCTGAAACTCCTGCATGTCGCAGGCCCGCTGCAAGGTGCCGCGATCTCTTCGATGAGCTGCTCGGGTGGCGAGGCCTCGCTGATGTCGGATGCTGCCATCGGACGCGCTGTCACGTTCCGAGATCTCGAACCAAAGCAACTGCCGCGCCTGAGAGGCATCCTCGGCGACATGGTGACGCTCTCCAATCCGCTCGATTACCACACGTTCGTGTGGGGCGATCGTGCGCGTCAGACAGAGGCTTTCACCGCCATGTTCGAAGGTGGCTACGACCTCAATCTCGTCGTCCTCGATTTTCCCCGCGCCGATCGATGCGAGGCGGCGGACTGGGTGACGACGGCCGACGCGGTCACCGCTGCGGCATCTGCGACAGGCGCGCTTGCCGGGATCCTGGCGACGCTGCCCGAAAACATGCCGGAGGCTGTCGCCGACCGACTGATCGCCGAAGGCGTCGTTCCCTTCTGCGGTATTGATGAAACCCTGATTGCCGCGGAAGTCGCAGCCGGCATCGGCCATGCCTGGCGCAAACCGCCTTCCCTGCCGCTTCTCGATGTGGCGTCCGTCGAAGGCGCAATCGAAACGCTGACGGAGGCCGATGCGAAGACCGAACTCGATCTCGCCGGCCTACGGACCCCCAAAGGCAGGGTTGCAGGCTCACCGCTTCAGGCGGCGGATTGTGCTGAGCGGCTCGGCTTTCCTGTTGTCCTGAAAGCCCTTGGCGTCGCGCACAAGACCGAAGCAGGCGCCGTCGCACTCAACCTGAAGGATGCCAAGGCCGTATCGGAAGCCGCATCAAAGATGGCTGCGACAGACGGTTTTCTGGTCGAGAAGATGATCGACCGGCCTGTCGCCGAGCTGATCGTCGGCGCTTCCCGCGACCCGGTCTTCGGATTATCGCTAACGCTCGGCGCCGGCGGAATTTTCGTCGAATTGCTGGAGGATTCCGTTATTTTGCCGTTGCCGACGACGAGATCAGAAATTTCCGAGGCAATTTCGCGCCTGAAGATCGCAAAACTGATCGAGGGATATCGCGGGCGCCCGAAGGGAGACCTCGAAGCGACAGTGACGGCTGTCGCGCGGGCGGCAGATTATGTCGTAATGAATGCGGCACGGCTGGAGGAACTGGACATTAATCCGTTGATGGTTCTTCCCGAAGGTCACGGCGTGGCCGCAGTCGATGCCCTGATCCGGCGGAGGAGGTAGCATAGGTTGAGCAACCCCATTCGCACCCGACAGGTCGGCGCAGTGCTGGAAGTCATCATCGTCCGGCCGAAGGCGAACGCCATCGACCTTGCCACAAGCCGCACCATGGGACTGATATTCCGTGATTTCCGCGACGATCCATCGCTGCGCGTGGCAATCATCTCCGGCGCAGGCGAGAAATTCTTCTGTGCCGGATGGGACCTGAAGGCCGCCGCGGCAGGCGATGCAGTCGACGGAGATTATGGTGTCGGCGGTTTCGGCGGGCTGCAGGAGCTGCGCGATCTCAACAAGCCTGTCATCTGCGCCGTCAACGGCATCTGTTGCGGAGGCGGGCTGGAGATCGCACTCTCCGCCGACCTGATCCTCGCAGCAGAACATGCAACTTTCGCTCTTCCGGAAATCCGCTCCGGCACGGTTGCCGATGCCGCCTCGGTGAAGCTGCCGAAGCGCATCCCCTATCATATCGCCATGGACATGCTTTTGACCGGCCGCTGGCTTGACGTCCAGGAGGCGCATCGCTGGGGTTTCGTCAACGAGATCCTGGCAGCAGACAAGCTGATGGAGCGGGCCTGGGATCTCGCCCGCCTGCTCGAAAGCGGGCCGCCGCTCGTCTACGCGGCAATCAAGGAAATCGTGCGTGAATCGGAGGGCTCCACCTTCCAGACTGCCATGAACAAAATCACCAAACGGCAGTTTGCTACAGTAGACCGGCTTTATTCGAGCGAGGACCAATTGGAAGGCGCACGGGCTTTCGCCGAAAAACGAAGCCCTGACTGGAAAGGACGGTAACAAGGCGGCGGCAACCGCATCATCTTCCCGCAAGCGTGCGGGCACCTCGGACGGAAGAGGAAACCGTTCGGGAATCATGCCCGAAAATCGAAGTCAACGCACCATAAGAAGGAGAAGGGGAATGAACGACTACACGAAATATCTCGCAAGCCGGGTAACCGCCGGTGGCCTCAGCCGCCGCGAATTCCTGGGGCGCGCCATGGCAGCCGGCCTGACACTTGCCGTTGCCGACAAGCTCTTTACCGAAAGTGCCGAAGCCGCCGAACCGAAACGCGGCGGTCATCTGAAGCTTGGCCTGGAGGGCGGGGCTGCAACCGACTCCAAGGACCCGGCGAAATTTCTCTCGCAATTCATGTTCTGCGTCGGCCGCTGCTGGGGCGACATGCTGGTAGAATCCGATCCGCTCACCGGTGCCGCCGTACCGGCGCTCGCCGAATCCTGGGAACCGTCGACGGATGCGGCAACCTGGACCTTCAAGATCCGCAAGGGCGTCAAGTTCCACAACGGCAAGGAACTGACGATCGATGACGTGGTCGCCACACTCAAGCGTCATACCGACAAGGCGTCGGAATCCGGCGCACTCGGCGTTCTCGGCTCGATCAAGGAAATCAAGGCGGACGGCGGCAACCTCGTCCTGACGCTTTCGGAAGGCAATGCCGATATGCCGCTGCTGTTGACCGACTATCATCTGGTCATTCAGCCGAATGGCGGTGTGGACGATCCGCTCGCCTCGATCGGCACGGGGCCTTATAAGTTGACGAACTTCGAGGCGGGCGTGCGCGCCACCTTTGAAAAGAACAAAGACGACTGGCGCACTGATCGCGGCTATGTCGATTCCATCGAAATCATCGGCATGAACGACGCCACAGCGCGCATCGCCGCGCTCTCGTCCGGCCAGGTGCATTACATCAACCGTGTCGATCCGAAGACCGTCAACCTCCTGAAGCGTGCTCCGAATGTCGAGATCCTTTCGACTGCCGGGCGCGGTCACTATGTCTTCATCATGCATTGCGACAAGGCGCCGTTCGACAATAACGACCTGCGCCTCGCGCTTAAATACGCCATGGACCGCGAGACTATGGTGGAGAAGATCCTCGGCGGTTACGGCAAGGTCGGCAACGACTTCCCGATCAACAGCACATATGCGCTGTTTCCCGAGGGCATCGAACAGCGCACCTATGATCCGGACAAGGCGGCCTTCCACTACAAGAAATCAGGCCATAGCGGCTCGGTCCTTCTGCGCACCTCGGAAGTCGCCTTCCCCGGCGGTGTCGATGCTGCCGTCCTTTATCAGGAAAGCTGCAAGAAGGCCGGCATCGAGATCGAGGTCAAGCGCGAGCCGGGCGACGGTTACTGGACCAACGTCTGGAACGTCCAGCCCTTCTCGACTTCCTATTGGGGCGGTCGTCCGACACAGGACCAAATGTACTCCACCGCCTATCTGTCGACGGCGGACTGGAACGACACCCGCTTCAAGCGTCCGGATTTCGACAAGCTGTTGCTTCAGGCCCGTTCCGAACTCGACGAGGCCAAGCGCAAGGAGCTCTATCGCGCCATGGCGATGATGGTCCGCGACGAAGGCGGCGTCATCCTGCCGATGTTCAACGACTTCGTGAACGCCTCCACCAAGCAGGTGAAGGGCTACGTCCACGACATCGGCAACGACATGTCGAACGGCTACGTCGCAACCCGCGTCTGGCTGGAGGCCTGACGCCGGTCTTCTGTCCGATCTCCACCGAAGCCGGGACCGTGGGACAAAACCCGCGGTCCTCCTGACGTTTCAGCGCGAGGCCATCACCATGTCCAGTCCGACCTCAGGCAATATCCTGCCCGGTCTCAGGTTCCGGCAGCGTTTTCCGCTGCTTGCCCTTGTTCTCGAGCGCTTCGTGCTCAGCATCATTCTGCTCTTTGCCGTCTCAATCCTGATTTTCGGCGGCCTGGAAGCTCTCCCCGGCGATTTCGCCACGACGTATCTCGGCCAGTCGGCAACGCCGCAGGCGGTTGCCAACATCCGCAAGGATCTCGGCCTCGACCGGCCGGTGACGACGCGATACGTGGAGTGGCTCGGTAATGCCGTGCAAGGCGATTTCGGCACATCCTGGGCCAGCAAGAACTCCGTCAGCGAGCAGATCGGCAAGCGGCTCGGCAATTCACTGTTTCTGGCGGGCTTTGCCGCACTGATCTCCGTGCCGCTTGCCGTCGGGCTCGGCATGGTTTCGGTGCATTTTCGGGGCCGCCTGCCCGACAAGATCATCAACATCATTTCGCTGGCTGCGATTTCGTTGCCGGAGTTCTTCATCGGCTACCTGCTGATCATGTTTTTCGCGGTGAAGTTCGGCGTCGCCACCTTTCCCGCAACTGTCTATGAGAGCATGGGCTTTGCCGACCGCCTGAAGGCGATCGCCCTGCCGACGGCGACCCTCGTACTCGTCGTGCTGGCCCACATGATGCGCATGACGCGTGCTGCAATCCTCTCGGTCATGTCGTCGGCCTATATGGAAACGGCAGAGCTGAAGGGCCTTTCGGCGTTTCGCTCGATCGTCAAGCATGCCGCACCGAACGCGCTTGCGCCGATCATCAATGTCGTAGCGTTGAACCTCGCCTATCTGGTGGTCGGAGTGGTCGTCGTCGAGGTGGTCTTCGTCTATCCCGGCATGGGCCAGTACATGGTCGATGCCGTGACTGTGCGCGACATGCCGGTGGTGCAGGCCTGCGGCCTGATCTTTGCCGCCGTCTATATCTTCCTCAACATGCTGGCCGACATTCTCGCCATCATTGCCAACCCGCGGCTGAGGCATCCAAGATGAGATTGAGAGATATCCCCATCACCGCTTGGATCGGCATGATCGGCATCGCCATCGCCTTCATCTTCGCGTTCTTTGCGCCCCTGATCGCGCCATACGGCGAGACCCAGGTCGTCGGCAGCGTCTGGCAGATGCCGGACGCGCAATATGTCTTCGGCCTCGACAATCTCGGCCGCGACATCCTCTCGCGGTTGATCTACGGCGCGCGTACGACGCTTTTCGTGGCGCTTGCAGCAACCGTCATCTCCTTTTCGCTCGGCGTCATCCTGAGCTTTACGGCAGCCGTCTCGCGCGGGCTGATCGACATGGTCTTCTCGCGCTTCAACGACCTGATGATGTCGATCCCGACACTGATCTTCGCCCTCGTGGTTCTGGCCGTCCTGCCACAAAACATCATCGTGCTGATCCTCGTCATGGCGATCCTCGATTCCACCCGCGTCTATCGTCTCGGCCGCGCCGTGGCACTCGATGTCGCTGTCATGGAATTCGTCGAGGCGGCCAAACTTCGCGGCGAAGGAAAACTCTGGATCATCTTCAGGGAGATCCTGCCGAACACCCTGACTCCGCTGCTTGCCGAATTCGGCCTGCGGTTTGCCTTCTCGATCCTGTTCCTCTCGACATTGTCCTTCCTCGGCCTCGGCATCCAGCCGCCATCGGCTGACTGGGGCGGTATGGTCAAGGACAACAAGGACGGCATCATCTTCGGCATTTCGGCAGCCCTCGTGCCCGGTAGCGCGATCGCCATACTTGCCGTCTGCGTCAATCTGGTCGTCGACTGGCTTTTGAAACGAACATCGAGCCTCAAGGGAGGGCGTGGCGATGCCTGATCTTCTTTCCGTCCGCAATCTCAAGATCGAAGCCACCAGCTATCCGCCGGGTGAAGCACCAAAACGCGTGACCATCGTCGACGGCGTTTCCTTTGATTTGCAGAAAGGCCGGGTACTCGGGCTGATCGGTGAATCCGGGGCCGGCAAGTCGACGATCGGATTATCGGCACTTGCCTATGGCCGAGGCGGTGCCGAGATCACCGGCGGAGAGGTGCGGCTCGACGGCGACAATATCCTTGCCCTTGGCAAGAAGGGCATCAGACAGATCCGCGGCGCCCGTGTCTGCTATGTCGCCCAGTCGGCCGCGGCTGCCTTCAATCCTGCCCACCGGCTCGGCGACCAGGTGATCGAGGCTTCCGTCAAGCACGGGCTCATGAGCAAGCAGGAGGCGAAGAACAGAGCGCACTATCTGTTTCAGGTGCTTGGCCTTCCCCATCCCGAAGGTTTCGGCGAGCGTTTCCCGCACCAGGTCTCAGGCGGCCAGCTGCAGCGCGCCATGACGGCCATGGCGCTCTGCTCAAACCCCGAACTGATCGTCTTCGACGAACCGACGACTGCACTTGACGTCACCACCCAGATCGACGTGCTGGCTGCAATCAAGCATGCGATCGAAGCAACCCATACGGCGGCACTTTACATCACTCATGATCTCGCCGTCGTCGCCCAGATCTCCGACGACATCATGGTGCTGCGCCATGGAAAGACAGTGGAATACGGCAGTGTACGGCAGATCATCGAAGAGCCACGGGAGGATTATACTCGCGCGCTCGTCAACGTCCGGCAGACGCTCAGGGACGAGGCTGTCGACCAGTCCGATGCGCTGCTGAAGATCGAAAACGTCAGTGCAGAATATTCCAACGGCTTCAAGGTTCTGAACGATGTCAGTCTGCATGTGCCGAAGGGACAGACATTGGCGATCGTCGGTGAATCGGGCTCGGGAAAATCGACGCTCGCCCGCGTCGTCACTGGGCTCTTGTCACCCAGCGCCGGGACGATCTCTTTTGCCGGCAAACCATTGACGCCCGACGTCCGACGCAGGCCACGCGACGATCTCCGCCGCATCCAGCTCATCTACCAGATGGCCGACACGGCGATGAACCCGCGTCAGACCGTGCGCGACATCATCGGCCGGCCGCTGACCTTCTATTACGGTCTCAGGGGAGCCTTAAAGACCGACCGTGTGAAGGAATTGCTCGACCAGATCGAGATGGGCAACGGCTTTCTGAACCGCTACCCGGCAGAACTCTCGGGCGGCCAGAAGCAGCGTGTGGCGATTGCGCGTGCGCTCGCCGCAAAACCGGAACTCATCCTCTGCGACGAACCGACCTCGGCTCTCGATCCTCTGGTGGCTGAAGGCATCCTGAAGCTGCTGCTGCGTCTACAGGAAGAGGAAAAGCTCTCCTACATCTTCATCACCCATGACATCGCCATCGTCAGGGCCATTGCCGACAGCGTCGCGGTCATGCATCGCGGCAGGCTCGTGCGCTTCGGCCCGAAATCGAAGGCGCTCTCTCCGCCCTTCGACGACTATACCGACCTGCTCCTGAAATCTGTCCCGGAGATGGAGATCGGCTGGCTGGAAAAGGTGTTGACCACCCGGCGGATGGAAAGCGCCGGCAACTGAACGTCAAATCGGCCGGCCGCTCTTGGCCGGCTCAATGATTGCTTCCAGGGAAAACCATGAGCCAACGCTCCTTCACGACGATCGAAAACCAGTGGATCACGCTCGCCGACGGAACGCGACTTGCCGCGCGGATCTGGATGCCTGATGGTACGGATGCCGATCCGGTGCCGGCCGTCTTCGAATTCCTGCCCTACCGCAAGCGCGATGGAACGAGCTTGCGTGACGAATCGACCTATCCGGTCTTTGCCGCAGCCGGCATTGCGGGTGTGCGTGTCGATATCCGCGGCTCGGGCGAATCCGACGGGGTGATCGACGGCGAATATACCGAACTCGAGCTTGCCAATGCCTGCGAACTGATCGCCTGGATCGCCGACCAGCCCTGGTGCAATGGCTCGGTGGGCATGATGGGCATTTCCTGGGGCGGCTTCAACAGCCTGCAGGTCGCGGCCTTGCGTCCGCCGGCATTGAGGGCCGTTATCTCGATCGCCTCGACCGTCGACCGCTACAATGACGACATCCACTATAAGAACGGCTGTCACCTTTCCGCCCAGCTCTCCTGGGCCGCAACGATGCTCGGCTACCAGTCTCGCCCGCCCGATCCCGCTATCACCGGCGATCGCTGGAAGGATATGTGGCTGGAGCGGCTGGAAAACGAACCGTTCTTCATGGAGGAATGGCTTGCCCACCAGCGACGCGACGCCTTCTGGGAACATGGTTCGATCTGCGAGGATTTTGCACGCATCGAGATCCCTGCGATGGTGATTGCCGGCTGGGCGGACGGCTATCGCAACACGCCGCTGAAGGCGATCGCCGGGCTTGGCACAGAGGCTAAGGCGCTGATTGGCCCCTGGGTTCACAAATATCCGCATTTCGCCTTTCCAAAGCCGCGCGCCGATTTCCATGGCGAAGCGATCGCCTGGTGGAACCGCTGGCTGCGTGGCGAAGAGAATGGTGCGGAAAATACGCCCCAGCTTCGCGCCTATATTCTCGACGCCGTGCGCCCTGCCCCGCGCCGCGATGCCGATCCCGGTTTTTGGGTCGCCATGGACGCATGGCGCGAACCGGCAATGCAGTTTTTCCATGTCGGATCGTCGGGCCGGATCGACGAAGGTAAGGCCGAGCCTCATGCATTGGCGCATGAGGTTCATCTGCGCTCGCCGCTCGATACTGGCACGGCATCGGGCGAATATTTCACGCTGAAACCGGATGCCGAGATGGCGATCGACCAGCGCGGGGACGATGCCGGTTCGCTCATCTTCGAGACCCCGCCACTTGTCGAAGATCACGATTATCTCGGCCAGCCTGTTATTATTCTGGCGCTACGCTGCGAGGCAGAGACCGCAAATCTCTGCGCGCGGCTCGTCGACGTGCATGAGGATGGCACGGCCACACGCGTCTCCTTCGGCGTTCTCAATCTTGCTCATCGTGATGGCAATGCCGATCCCAAACCCATGAAGGGCGGAGAGTGGACGACGGTGCGCCTGCTGCTCGATGCCTGCGGCTATCGCTTCCGCACCGGCCATCGCATTCGCCTTTCGCTTTCGACGGCCTATTGGCCGATGATCCTGCCGCCGCCGACGGATGCCGGCCTCGTCATCGATACGGCCTCGATCGAACTTGCGCTGCCGATACTTGCCGATCACCGCCTCGTCGCCGTGAAGGAGCCGGATAATCCCGATCCGCTGCCGAAATATATCGAGCATGCGCCGGCTGAGACCAGAAGGCAGGTCATCAGGGAGCTTTCCGCCGATCGAACCGAATACCGCATTCACGAGGATACCGGTCTTTTCGAGCATCCCGGCACCGGACTCAGCACCCGTCAGGTACGCGATGAAATATGGTCGATTACGCCGGGCGATCCACTCTCGATGACGGGGCGATCCACCTGGACCTGCGACATGCAGCGTCCCGGCTGGTCCGTCACGACGGTTGCGGCCGCATCGATCGCCTGCACGGCAACGCACTGGATCATCGCCGCCACGGTCATCGCCCATGAAGGCGGGATAAAAATCTTTGAGAAGGATTTTGGCGAGACGGCAATCGCCCGCGATCTGATGTAGCGGTCAGCGCGATGCGAACAGCCGCACTGCCTCGCATACCGCCTTGAAGCCTGCCCGCGCACCCTCGCTCATGTGGCGCGCGCGCAGCCACGCATGCACCATCTGCGGTTCCTCCCGGAACCAGACTTCCACGCCGGCCTCCGCAAGCCGGGCAGCGTAGGCTCGTCCGTCGTCTCGCAACGGATCGAACCGCGCCACCGTGATGAAGGCCGGTGCAAGCCCTTCGACCGATAGCGCGTGAAGCGGCGCGGCGACAGGATGGCGCAGCGGTGCCTGCAGAACGCTGCGATAATAGGCGACATCGGCCGTGGTCAGGCCCGGTGCATTTGCCATTTCAACATAGGAGCCCTTCTCCAGGTCGCCACCCAGCGCCGGATAGACGAGAACCTGACCGGCGACACCAGGCAGGGCCTCCTCCAGCGCCCTGATGGCGAGCCCTGCCGCCAGGTTGGCGCCGGCACTATCGCCGATGATGACAACCTTGCTACCGGTGGACGACAGCAGATGCTTCAGGACGAGGAAGCAATCCTCGCTCTGCGCCGGCCAGCGGTACTCGGGCGCCAGCCGGTAGTCGACGGAAACAAGTTCGGCGCCGGCAAAATCGGCGATTTCAGCGCAGATCGAGTGATGGCTTTCGAGCGAGCCGACAACGAAACCTCCGCCGTGGAGATAGAGGAGAACGGTTGATGTGGTTATTGTCCGCGGCCGATACCGGCGGATTGGTATCCGCAGCACCATGCCATCCGCATAGACCATCCCCTGCGGCAGGGCATGGTCAAATCGCGCGCAGAGTGCGTCATACCATTGGCGTTGCTGATCGATCGATGCCTCGACTGCGTCAGGCGGATAAAAGCCTTCGCAGACATCGAGGAATTCCAGAATGCTCTCTTCGGTGGGCATCGGTCGGTCGATCGACATGAAGATCCTTCCGCATGCTCGCAAGATGCTGTCAGGCGGCAGCCAGCTAGCCGATACTGCATCATGCACGCGCTCGGCCACGACGCCTGTCTTGCTGCGACCCCTGGTGTCGCCGGCAAGTTCGCCCCCTGTAAAACAGGCAGGCGCGAGCGCCCGGAACACCGGATGTCGGCAAGGCGATAGTGTGCAATCATCAAGTTGGTTATCGTGAAATGACAACTGCGACCCACGCCGCCGAGAGGACCACTCATGCGACGACCAGTGCCGCTTCTGAAGAGTATAACGGACCTGATCGGCGCTCGCCGATCGAGACCGGTACCCGCCGGCGACAGCCGGTTCCGTCAGGCGAACTGGTGGCTGACGCATCCGTAGACCCCTTCCCCCGAAAAGCCCCTGAATGTGAGCAGCGTCGATATACAATGGCCCGTCCCAATATTCTCATCATCATGGTCGACCAACTGAACGGCACGCTGTTTCCGGACGGGCCGGCCGATTTCCTGCATGCGCCGCATCTCAAGGCACTGGCGGCCCGTTCGGTCCGTTTTGCCAACAGCTACACGGCAAGCCCCCTCTGCGCGCCGGCGCGCGCCTCCTTCATGTCGGGCCAGTTGCCGAGCCGAACGCGCGTCTACGACAATGCAGCCGAATTTGCCTCCGACATTCCGACCTATGCGCACCATCTCCGGGCCGCCGGCTATCACACCAGCCTGTCGGGCAAGATGCATTTCGTCGGGCCCGACCAGTTGCACGGCTTCGAGGAGCGCCTGACGACGGATATCTATCCGGCAGATTTCGGCTGGACGCCCGATTACCGCAAGCCTGGCGAGCGGATCGACTGGTGGTATCACAATCTCGGATCCGTGACGGGCGCGGGGGTCGCTGAGATCACCAACCAGCTCGAGTATGATGACGAAGTCGCCTACAATGCCACTCGAAAGCTCTACGATCTCTCGCGCCGTCAAGACGAGCGTCCCTGGTGCCTGACCGTCAGCTTCACCCATCCGCACGATCCCTATGTCGCCAGGCGCAAATTCTGGGATCTCTACGAGGACTGCCCGGCACTTGACCCGACGGTTCCACCACTGCCCTTTGACGAGATAGACGCGCATTCGAAGCGCCTGCTCGAGGCCTGCGACTACAAGGCCTTCGATATCACTGCCGAACAGATCCGCAGGGCAAGGCGAGGCTACTTTGCGAATATCTCCTATGTCGACGAGAAGATCGGAGAGATCCTCGACGTGCTGGAGCGGACACGGATGCTGGACGACACTGTCATCCTGTTTGTCTCCGACCATGGCGACATGCTGGGGGAGCGCGGCCTATGGTTCAAGATGTGCTTCTTCGACGGTTCTTCACGCGTGCCGCTGATGATATCGGCACCGGATTGGCAGCCCGCCCTGGTCGATCAGCCGGTCTCCACTCTCGATGTCACGCCGACGCTTGCCGGCCTCGCCGGCCTCGATATTTCGGCAATCGCCAATTGGACGGATGGCGAGGACCTGGCACAGCTGGTGAATGGCACGAAAAGCCGCAGTCCGGTTTTGATGGAATATGCGGCCGAAGGATCGATCGCGCCGCTCGTGGGCATTCGCTCCGGGCGCTTCAAGCTGACGGTCTGCGAGAAGGATCCGCCGCTGCTGTTTGACCTTCAGGCCGATCCCCGCGAGCTCATCAATCTGGCCGGCGATCCGGCCCATGCGAATACGCTTGCCACGCTTCTCGATCAGGCAAAGCTTCGCTGGAACCTTGCAGCGTTTGACGCGGCAGTTCGAGAAAGCCAGGCACGGCGCTGGGTCGTCTATCCGGCATTGCGCGAAGGAGCGTACTACCCCTGGGACTATCAACCTCTGCAGAAAGCCGCCGAGCGCTACATGCGCAATCATATGGATCTGAATGTGCTCGAGGAGAACCAGCGGTTTCCCCGGGGCGAATAATCTTCGGGCATCACTGAGCACTACAAATATCCGGAGGCACGACTCACGAGCGCAGCGATCTTCGCGACGGGCCGGCCCCGACAGCACTTACGATCATCATTTCCGAGCCATAGGCTTCAAAGCGCGGCTTCCAGAATTTCGATTGTCGCCAGCAGCAGCATGCGTGCCCCGGAGACAACATGATCCGGTGCGGTATATTCGGCTTCATTATGGCTGAGGCCATCGCGACAAGGCACGAAGATCATTGCCGCGGGTGCGACCCGGTTGACGAACAATGCGTCATGGAAGGCACCTGACAGCATTTTCCTGGTTGCCAGCCCGCCTTTTATCGCGGCCCTGTCCAATGCTTCCAGCACCGTTCGAGGAAAGTTGGCCGGAGGCATATCGAAGGCTTGCCTGATCGCGACCTGACAATGTTCCGCCCCCGCGCGGTCGCTGAAGACTTGCTCGATGGTCGCGCTCAAACGATCGATCTCCGATGAATCCGGATGACGGATGTCGATGGTGCATCGCGCCGTCTGCGGGATGGCATTGATGGCACCGGGTTCTACGGCGATACGTCCGACGGTAAATCGGGCACACTCGTCCTGAGGCATGATACTGGCGTAAAGCCCGTTGAGGGCCGCGATCATCGCGCGAAGCGGATCCCGACGATAGTTGAGCGCAGTGGTCCCGGCATGGGCGGTCTGGCCCGACACCGTCACTTCCAGCCACCGCGTCCCCTGGATGCCGGTGACGATACCAATGGGGATGTCCTCTTTCTCGAGAGACGGCCCCTGCTCTATGTGCAGTTCGAGATATGCGTAAGCAAGAAAGCCGAGATCGCGCATCGCGGCCTGCGGAAGGCTGGCAATGGTTGCCTTCAGCTCGTCGCCAAACCGTGCGCCGTCGGTTGCGACCAGATCGGACCAGGCAAGCGAAATCTCGCCTGCCGAGAATGCCGAGGATCCCATGCAGCCCGGCGCGAAGCGACATCCCTCCTCGTTCGTCCAGGCAACCACTTCGATCGGCCTTTGAGTTTCAGTGCCCGCATCCTCAAGACTTTCCAGGACTTCGAAGGCCGACAGTGTCCCGAGCGCACCGTCAAAGCGCCCTCCGGACGGCTGGCTGTCGAGGTGGCTGCCAATCAGGAGCGGCGGCGCCCCCTCGTCTCTGCCCGGCCGGCGGATGAAAAGATTGGCGGCGCGATCCTGGAAGACACCGAAACCGCGCGCCTCTGCCAACTCTGCCAGCAGCAACCGGGCTTTTCGGTCCAACTCCGTCAGGGCCTGACGATTGACACCGCCGCCCGCGGTGGCGCCGATCCCGGCAAACCGGTCCAGGCGTTTCAGCAGGCGTTCTCCATTGATCTCGGGATTGCCGGTCATTGTCCAGGCTCTCAGGAATAGGCTGCTTCGTGGAAATCGATCTCAAGGCGTTGAGCACGGCCGAAAATGGTGCTCAATCGCTTGCGTTCGGCAGGATCCATCGTCTCGCCAGCCTCGTCCAGCACTGCCTTCAACCAGCGCGCCTGCGCTTCGAAGTCCGGTTCGGCATGAAGCTTGACCCATGCCTTGAGAAGCGGATCGCTGATATCAGTCCGGTCTGCCTCGGTCGACCAGGTCCAGTACATCCATTCGGCGGCAAACATGGCGGCAATCGTGTCGAGAAAGCCGCCGTCACGGGCAATCGCCAGCATTCCCTCGCGGAAGGCAGCGACATCGGCCCGGCCGGTATCATAGCGGGCGGGATCGATGGCGCGGGCTGCGAAGGTCTTTTCGAAATAGGCGATCTGCTGGTTTGCAAGTGCATCCAGGACGCCGATCAGCCAACGTTTCTCCTCGATGGTCCCGGCCTTTGCGGTGGCGTAGGAGAAGATCGCAATCGCCGTTTCAACAAAGGCGCCCTCGAAGACGAGATATCGTTCGAAGGCCTCCTTCGGAAGGCGGTCAGCCTTGATGTCTTCGACGAAGCGGTGGTGCACCATGGCCTCGAAGACGTCACGGTTCTCGTCGAGCATCTGTTCGGAGAGAGATACCATGATCGTCACGACTCCAGACCGGGTTTTGCGGCTTCGACGAAGGCTGCGACACGAGCCGGCTCGACAGGGTTCCACCAGACGCCGTCCTCCTTCAGCGACGAGGCGACGATGACGCCGTTGGTGCGCTTGAGGATCTCGACGATATTATCCTTGGTCACGCCCGAGCCGACGAGCAATGGAAGATGGGTCGCGGCACCGATTTCCTCGATCTCCTCCATCGTCGCGCTGTTGCCCGTTCGCTGACCGGTGGCGATCACCGCATCGGCATCGAAGAACGCCAGGTCACGCGTCAGTTCGTCGATCGTCCGGTCGGCGGTGATGGCGTGCGCCCCATGCTTGACATGGCTGTCGGCGAACACCTTGATATGTTCGGCACGCAGAGCCGAGCGATAGCGCATGGCCTCGGCTGCGCGGCCTTCCATGAAGCCTTCGTTGGCGACATAGGCGTTGGCCCATTGGTTGACACGGATGAAGCGCGCCCCACCGGCTGCCGCGATCGCGAACGCGGGGATCGGCGCGTTGGCAAGCACATTGATGCCGAGCGGTACCCCGACGGCACGAGAGATGCGGTCCGTCACAACCGACATGAAGGCTGCGGTCTCGTGGCCAATATCCTCCGGCTTGGAAAAGGGGATGTCGCCATGATTTTCGACGATCAATCCGTGTATGCCGCCTTTGACAAGCGCTTCCGCATCGCGCATGCAGGCGTCATAGATCACATCCATTGCCGCGCTGCGGTAGCGTGGAGCACCCGGGAAAGGCGGGCAATGGATCATGCCAATCAGCGCCTTGTCAGTGCCGAATATTTCCCGTATGGCGCTTGTGGCCTTATCCGATATCTGCTGCATTTTTCTTTCCCTTCTGAAAGCCAGCCATGCGTGCCTATGTCATCGGTAACGTCGCCGTCGACGAAACCATTTCCGTAATGTCCATGCCCGAAGCCGGCGCCTCGATCCTCGGTCGGGAGGAAACCCGCGACCTCGGTGGCAAGGGTGCCAATCAGGCCGTCGTGATGGGCCGCACAGGCCTTCCCACGACGCTTGTCACGGCCGTCGGCGACGATTTTCGCGCCCAGACGATCCGCGACCAGCTCGCTGGTGAAGCGCTGGACGCCCGATTGCTGGGCAGTCCTCATCGCTCCAGCGATTTCTCCATCATCTTCACGACGCCCGACGGCGAAAACGCCATCGTCACGACGACGGACTCGGCCGAAGCCTTGACCCTGTCCGAGGCGCTTGCCCCGCTCGACGATGCAGCCAGGGGCGACCTCGTCGTGCTCCAGGGCAACCTCAGTGAAAACGTGACCCGCGGCATTCTCGCCGAAGCCCGACGCCGCGGCCTGACGACCGCCTTCAATCCCTCGCCGCTCAGGCCCTATTTCGCCGAGCTCTGGCCGCTTATCGACATCGCCTTCCTCAACAGGGGCGAAGCCGAAAGTCTGACCGGATCGTTCGGCGAGGCCGCGATCCAGCGCCTCGCCGAAGCCGGCGTGACGCAGACCGTGCTGACCCTCGGCGGCGACGGGGCAATCCTCGCCAGCGGAAATCAGGTACTGGCAACCGTTCCTGCCCGTGCCGCCGAGGTCGTCGATACGACCGGCGCCGGCGACACTTTCATGGCGGTCGCCCTTGCCTCTGCGGCGCTCCGATCGACCAGGCTCGATGCGAAGGCGATCCATCACGCAACTGCGGCTGCCGCCATTACCGTCAGCCGCCGCGGGACGCGTTCGGCCTTCCCAACCAGGTTAGAACTCGCCGGCATTCTCGCCGGCGAATGAGGCTATTCTGCCTCCGTCAGCCAGCCGAGAATATTCTTCCAAAGACGCCCGTAGCCCTCCCATTCGCAGAAGGCCGGCGAGAGCCAGTGCGGACCGATATCCGAGGTCCAGGCGGCAGTTCGGCCTTTGCCGAAGCGGCCTGTGACCAGCAATGGATGGCCACCTTCCGCTTCCGGTAGCCGGGCAATGACTTCGACATCGGCGCGCTCGCGCACCTCGACTTCGTTGACGCCGAGCAGCAATGGCCATTCACCTGACAGACCGGCGACGGTCTCGTGACCGGGCTTGACGAGGACAGGCGTTGTCCCCTCCGGAATTTCAACCCGGTCGTCATAGGGCAGACACGTGACCGGCAGGACATCCTCGACCGGCGTGCGACGCCAGCGCGCCTTGCCGTCTATGCCCTGGAACGAGAAATAACCGCCGACCATCAGCAGCCCGCCACCCTTTTCGACCCAGGCCTTGAGCAGTTTCAGCCGGTTCGGAACAGTCTTGGAATGCAGCCAAACCGCCGGGGGAAGCAGCAGGGAGTTGGCGCCGATATCGGAGAGAATGATCGCGTCAAAAGCGTCGAGCCCTGCCATGTCGAAGGGGAATTTTTCGACTGCTTCATGGGCCGGCATATAGGTGAGCTCGAATGCACTATCCTTGAGTGCCGCAACGAGCGGCTCGGCGCCGAGGTGAAACGTGACGCTCCCGAACTGGTCGAAACCCTTATAATGCGTGGCGGAACTGACCCAGCTTTCGCCGACGAGAAGAACCTTCTTTGTCATGATGTTTCCATTTCTTTTTATGTGGCGGTCAGGCGCTGGCCTGAAAAACCGACCTTGGATTGGCGCGCATGAAGATGTCGAGCATCGCATCATCGAGACCGTGACGCTTCAGGCGAGGCAGAAAGTGACGCAGGATATAGGCGTAGCCGTTGCCCCCATAATGCTTGAGCATCATCTTCAGGAAGACGTCGTGGGAGAGCAGGAGGCGATCCGCATATCCCATCTCGACGAGTTTGACGAGCGCGCGCGCCGCCTCCTCGTCACTCGGGCATTGCACCTGCTGATCGGCGTAAAAGAAATCCATGCCGATCATGTCATATTCGAGAAACGCGCCGCGGGCGGCCAATTCCGACTGATAGGTGAGATCGTCATGTGACGGGTTCATGTGGCAGAGCACGGTGTGCCTTAGATCCGCGCCTTCGGAACCGACGATATCAAGGACCTTGTGGCCCAGCCGAAACCAGCCGGGAAGATGGACCATCAGCGGCAGGCCGGTGCGCACCTGAGCCTGTGCCGCACCCCGCAGCGATTTTTCCTCGGCGGCTGTGAAATCAGAGGATACACCGATTTCGCCGATCAGGCCGATCTTCACATCGGTACCATCAGCTCCGACCGTCGCCTCGAAAACGATTTCGTCGGCGATCTCGGAGACGGACATGCCGGCAACCTTGGCCGGATGCGAGGAGCCTAGATAGAAGCCGGCACCCATGACGATGTTCAGCCCTGTCGCTCCAGAAATCCGCCGCAAGGCGAGAGGATCGCGACCAATGCCCTGACACGTGGGCTCAACGACCGTACGTCCGCCGAGACTGGCAAAGTCCTCGAGTTCGGTGACGGCAAGGTTCTCGTCCTCGAGCGTGATATTGTGCTTGTTGACGAAGGGGTCCTGCCTCAGTTCGCCGAGAATCTCCATGCAGACAAATCCCTCGGCAAGATATTGCCGCTCAGGCGTCTTCGGCGCATGCCACCAGCAACGGCAATCGTTGAGGATGTGTTCGTGCATCAGCGTGATGCCGATCTCCGCCGCTGGAACCGGCCCGGAGACCGTCATCACATTGCCGGATCGCACGTGACCCGGCGAAAGCTCATTTGCCGCCATCAGCTCTTCCTCCTGCCCGACAAGCGGAAGTTGGTTGTGAAGATGCGAGTGTTCAGCCAGATGGCGACAAGGATGATCGCGCCGGTGACGATCTGGGTGAAGAATGGCGAGATATGCATCAGGATTAGCCCGTTGCCGATGACGGCAATGGTCATCGTCCCAAGGACAGTGCCGATCATCGTGCCGCGCCCGCCCATCAGCGAGGTACCGCCGAGCACGACCGCCGCGATAACCTGCAGCTCGAAGCCAACAGCGGCATTGGACGAGCCGGAGCCGAGGCGAGCCGCGATCAAAAGACCGGCGAGTGCCGAGGCGGCGCCTGATACGAGGTAGACCGAGGCGACGATCCATTTCGCCGGCATGCCGACGCGGCGCGCGGCTTCCATGTTGGATCCGACAGCCACGATCTGCCGTCCGTACTTGGTGACCGCCATGATGACGTAGCCTGCGATCGCAACCAGGATCGCAATGAGCGCCGGGACAGGAAAGCCCGCCAGTTCGCCACGCCCCAGGTAGAAGAAGCCGGGCTCGTTATTGATCGGAATGGAATAGCCCTGTGTAAGATAGAGGGCTACGCCACGCAGGATGGAAAGCCCGGCAAGGGTGACGATGAAGGCTGGAATGTTCTGGTAGGCGATGAACCAGCCCTGAAGCAGGCCGACAATGCCGCCGAAGGCGAGCATGCCGATCGAGACGATGGGCCAAGGTATGCCTGTCGCCAGTGTAATGGCGGCAACGGCGTTGATCAGGGCCAGCATCGAACCGACCGACAGATCGATCCCGCCGGTGACGATGACGAGGGTCATGGCGATGGCGACGACGAGGATGGGAGCTGCCTGGCGTACGATGTTCAGGATGTTGCCCGTCGTCATGAAGGTCGTCGTCGTCAGCGAAAAGAAGACGAGGCATGCCAGAAAGAAGAAGGCGATCGACAGAACCTGGGCGTTCTCACCCAAAAAGTCGGCCATCGGCGAGCCCTTGGCGCGTTCTGTGTAGACGGTCAATGTCTTTCTCCCCCGACGATGAGCTTGACGAGATCTTCGAGATTGGTCTTGCCGATGTCCCGCTCGGCAACCTTGGTGCCTTCATACATGACGGCAATCCTGTCGCAGACGCGGAACAGATCCTGCAGGCGATGAGTGATGAGGACGACGGATACACCCTTTGCCTTGACGCGGTTGATCAGTGCAAGCACAGCCTCGACCTCCGCGACCGCCAATGCCGATGTCGGCTCGTCCATGATCAGAACCTTGGGCTGGAAGGAAGCCGCGCGTGCGATCGCAATCGCCTGGCGCTGGCCCCCGGACAGCTTCTCGACCTTAGCGGAGAGACGAGGGATGCGGATTTCCAACGCATCCAGCATCTTGCGCGCCTCGCTCATCATCTTCTGACGGTCGAGAAACGGACCCCTGGTGAGTTCGCGTCCAAGAAACAGATTGCCGACGACATCGATATGGTCGCAGAGGCTCAAATCCTGGAAGACCATTTCGATATGGCGGTTGCGAGCATCCGCAGGCCCGGACAGATGGACATCTTCGCCGTTCAGCGAAATCGTCCCTTCATCCGGCAGATAGGTGCCGGAGATGATTTTGGTAAGCGTTGACTTACCGGCTGCATTGTCACCGACAAGACCAAGGCACTCGCCCGGAAAGAGGTCGAGGTCGACGCCACGCAACGCCTGATGCGAACCGAACGTCTTGCGGATCCCGCGCAGTGAGACAGCAGGTGTCCGGGCGGACGAGCCGGAGGAATGCGGGGAGGCTTGCGCCTCCCCGGCTCCGGCATAAACAGGCCGATTGTCCGTCATCATTTGAAGACGGCCCGGTATGGCTCGACATTTTCCTTCGTCACGATCGTGATCGGAACGGAGATGCTCTTTTCGACGCTCTGGCCTGCGGTCAGCTTGGCAAGAGCCTCGACCGCCGCCTTGCCTTCGCCGGCAGGATCCTGCTGGACGACGGCAACGACGTAGCCGTCGTCGAGACCCGAAATCGCCTGCGCGGTCAGATCCCATCCGAAGACCTTGATACTGTCCTGCTTGCCCTGGCTCTGGACGGCGGCGATGGCGCCGAGCAGGGCCGGTTCGCCAGTTGCGTAGATCGCCGTCATGTCGGGATTGCCGGTAATCAGGTTCTCGGCAGCAGCAAGTGCATTGTCCTGGATGTTCTGGCCGTCGACGACGCCCGAGGTCTCGATGCCATCGCCCTTGATGGCGTCCTCGAAGCCCTTCTGGCGGACGTTCTGAATATAGGAGTTCAAGGCGCCGACGATACCGACCTTGGCCTTGCCGCCCATGTTCTTCTTCACGTAGTCGAGGAAGTAGGCGCCCATATCGGCGCCGGCCTTGCCGTTATCGACGCCGATCTGCGATTTCTGCGGTCCATCGGGAAGGATTGCATCAATGGCGACAACGGGAATACCGGCGTCCGAAGCCTGTTTGACCGCCGGCATGATGCCATTCACGTCAATTGCGACGACGATCAGGCCATCAACTTTCTGCTGAATGTAGTTTTCGATGGCGCTGTTCTGTGTGGCCGCTTCATTGTTGGCGTTGAAGATGACAAGCTTGTCACCGGAGGCATCGGCCGCTTTCTGCGCGCCTTCATTGATCTGGTTGAAGAAAAGGGCCTGCTGATTGATCTGCACCAGCGCATAGGTCTTGCCCGCAGCGTGAGCAAGCGAAGCTCCAAGCGTGGCGCTGGCAAGCGCGGTGAAGGCAAGAGCGGCGCTGAACGCCCGACGTCTGATCTGTTTCATGTTCTCATCCTCTGGTTTCGTTATCGTTGCTTATTATGGGTCGACGGCGGCGCAACGGAGTTCCGCACGACGATTTCGACTGGCACGAGTTCCTCGGTGGCGAGCGATTTGCTCTCCTGCCAGTTTGTTTCAAGAAGAAGGGACAGGGCACGCCGGCCGATGGCGCGCACCGGCTGACGGATCGCCGTTAAAGGCGGCGCAAAAAGGTGTAGCGGACTGACATCGTCAAAGCCGATGATCGAAAGATCTTCAGGGATCGATATTCCCTTCTCCCTGAAGACTTCGATCATGCCGATGGCGATTTCGTCGGAGCTCGCGAAGATTGCGGTCGCTGGCTTGCCTTCTTCAAGGAAGCGGCGTGCCATGTCCCGGCCGCAGGCGACCGTATATTCGCCGCTGTAGCGCCTGATCGAGGCATCACCACCGAAATGCTCCTGCAGCCCCCTATGCAATCCGTTGAAACGGCGCTGCGTGCTGATCATGGCATCGGGACCGCCCACATAGAGCACGCTTCGATGGCCAAACTCCGCCAGATGGCGCCCCGCCAGATGGCCGCCCTGAAAGTTGTCACAGAAGAGCTTCGGGACACTGGCGAGCGGAACGTCTTCGTCGACGACGATCACCTTGCCTGTTCGATTGATGAGAGCCGCGAGATCGCCGTTGTCGGGATGGTTGGTGACGAAAACCAGGCCGTCGACATGATTGTGCTCAAGCAGCCGGAGATAGGTGACCTCACGGCCGGTCCGGTTGAGAGTCGCGTAGAGCGAAACGGCCAGCCCCCGATCGTTTGCCTCCTCTTCGACCGCCGCCACCATGGTCGCGAAGAACGGGTTGGCGATATCGGGCACGACCAACCCGATCATGTCGGAGCGGCCGCGGCTCAGCCGCCGCGCGTGAGGGTTCGGCTGGTATTTGAGGGAAGCGATAGCGTTTTCGATACGCTGCTTGGTGAGGGCAGGCAAATCCAGCGAGCCGTTCAGCATGCGCGAGACCGTCGTCACCGACACGCCCGCCGCTTTCGCGACATCCTTCAACCCTGGAGTTCTCGCTTGCGCCATCAGCTTGTAAACCGCTTTAGTAAAACGCTTTACTTACACTCCATGACAAGAGATTGCCTGTCAAGAGCCGTTATCAGCTGCGGAAGATCTGGTTTGGAAGGCTGACTCAATTGCCCACGGGGCACGTCGCTTCGGATACCGCTTCGACCGCCGGTCGAAGGGTTCGTTAAATCAGTTGGTTAGCTCCCGGCAAGAACAAGACCAATGCCTTCCGTCTTGAGGTGGCCGGCCGGAACGAGCTGCGCAAACACGGCGCTCAATCCGGATTATCTCCGCAAACTCACCGGGAACTGCTGGCCGACCGACGAGTTATGTATCGAAACTCCGACCGCATCTGCGCCGCGAAAGTCAAAAGGAACAGAAAATGGCCAATTACCCGACCCCACCCTTTGATACGCCGCGCCAACCGATGCCGGGCACGACCGACGCGATGTCGCCGGTACCGGACCACGGCGAGCGGACCTATCGAGGATCTGGCCGACTGACCGGCAGGAAAGCGATTATTACCGGCGGCGACAGTGGTATCGGAAGAGCCGTTGCGATTGCCTATGCCCGTGAGGGCGCAGATGTTCTCATCGCCTATCTCGACGAGGACGAAGATGCACGCGAAACCCAGAAATGGGTCGAAGAAGCAGGGCGAAAGGCGATTCTCGTCTCCGGGGACCTGCAGCATCCCGAACATTGCCGCCACATCATCGAAACCGCGCGCCGCAAACTTGGCGGTATCGACATCCTCGTCAACAATGCGGCCCATCAGGCAAGCTTCAAGGATATTGGCGAAATCAGCGATGACGAGTGGGAATTGACCTTCAAGGTCAATATTCATGCGATGTTCTATCTGACCAAGGCAGCGGTCCCGCATATGAAAGCGGGCAGCGCGATCATCAATACGGCGTCGATCAATGCCGACAGTCCGAGCCCGCACTTGCTTGCCTATGCGACAACCAAGGGGGCGATCCAGAACTTCACGGCGGGTCTGGCCCAAATGCTTGCGGAAAAGGGCATCCGTGCCAATGCGGTCGCCCCAGGCCCAATCTGGACGCCGCTCATTCCCTCGACGATGCCGGACGAAGCCGTCAGGAATTTCGGCAAACAGGTGCCGATGCAGCGACCTGGGCAGCCCGCCGAGCTTGCAACCACCTATGTGATGCTTGCCGATCCGCTGTCGAGCTATGTTTCGGGGGCAACGATTGCGGTGACGGGCGGCAAACCGATCTTGTGAGCTCGGGCACTGCGGCCTGCACTGTCGGCGGGGGCGTGAATACCATTCTTCGACGCTCGTGCTCGTTCGAAGGTCCACCTCAATATGTACAGACGGCTGAGCGAGCGCCGACCTGGGACCTTCGTCTCAGTACGATTGGGAACAATGACGCCGCGCAGACATTCGGAATGCGTCCGCGTCCGGTAGCACCACCAAGACGCCAAAGCACCGCGATGCGGGCCAGATCGAACGCTTCGACATGAGCGGACCGGCCCCGAGGCAGCATTCTTGTTGGCAATTCACATATATCGCAAGGGAACGACATGATGGCCAAGAAACCTTCGACGACCGCCGGGAAAAACACAGCGACGATCCATGACCAGAAACTCCATCGCGGCGAAGGGGGCGAGCTTCATCAGTTCGCCGAAGATGGGCATCCGGTGCTGACAACAGCCCAAGGTGGCCCTGTAGCAGACGATCAGAACAGCCTGCATGTCGGAGCACCCGGACCTGCGCTCATCGATGACTTCCACTTCCGAGAAAAGATCTTCCATTTTGACCATGAGCGCATTCCCGAACGCGTGGTCCACGCCCGCGGCTATGGTGCGCATGGTTTTTTCGAGACTTATAAATCCCTTGCGGACTACACGCGGGCCGACATTTTCCAGCGCCCAGGCGAAAGGACACCCGCCTTCGTGCGCTTTTCAACAGTCGCGGGCAGCAAAGGGTCCTTCGATCTTGCGCGGGATGTTCGCGGTTTTGCCGTGAAGATGTACACCAAGGAAGGAAACTGGGATCTCGTCGGCAACAACATCCCGGTTTTCTTCATCCAGGACGCCATAAAATTTCCCGACGTGGTCCATTCCGTAAAGCCGGAGCCAGACCGGGGTTTTCCGCAGGCGCAATCCGCCCACGACAACTTCTGGGACTTTATCAGCCTGACGCCTGAAAGCATGCATATGATCATGTGGGTCATGTCTGACAGGGCGATTCCCCGATCCTTCCGCTTCATGGAGGGCTTCGGCGTCCATACTTTCCGTTTCGTCAACGCTAGGGATCAGTCGACTTTCGTCAAGTTCCACTGGAAGCCGAAGCTTGGGCTGCAGTCCGTCGCCTGGAACGAGGCGGTCAAGATCAACGGCGCTGATCCAGACTTCCATCGCCGCGATCTCTGGCAGGCAATCCAGTCGGGCAACTTTCCGGAATGGGAACTCTCCGTCCAGCTCTTCGATCAGAAGTTCGCCGACACGTTCGATTTCGACGTGCTTGATCCGACAAAGATCATTCCGGAAGAAATCCTCCCTGTTCAGCCGATCGGTCGGCTGGTCCTCGATCGCATGCCCGACAATTTCTTCGCCGAAACAGAACAGGTCGCCTTCATGACGCAGAACGTTCCGCCGGGGATAGACTTCAGCGACGATCCGCTTTTGCAGGGCCGGAATTTCTCCTATCTGGATACCCAGCTCAAGCGCCTCGGCGGCCCGAACTTCACGCACCTGCCGATCAATGCGCCAAAGTGTCCCTTCCATACCTTTCAGCAGGACGGCCACATGGCGATGCGCAATCCGGCCGGCCGGGTCAACTACCAGCCAAACTCCTGGGGCGAAGGTCCGAGAGAATCGCCTCAGAAAGGCTTTCGACATTTCGCGTCCGAGGAACAAGGCGCAAAGGCCAGGCTGCGTCCGGAGAGCTTCGCCGACCATTACAGCCAGGCGCGCCAGTTCTACATCAGCCAGACGCCGCCCGAGCAACGGCACATCGCCATGGCGCTCACCTTTGAACTCAGCAAGGTCGAGAACCCTGTCATCCGCGAGCGAATGGTATCTCATCTGATCAACATCGACGAAACGTTGGCGACCACCGTCGCAGAAAAACTGGGATTGCAGTCGCTGCCGAAACCGGCTCAGGCCGCTATTCCAACGCGTCAGGACCTGGAGCCCTCACCCGCGCTCAGCATCGTGAAACGCGGTCCTGGACGCTTCGAAGGGCGCAAACTTGGCATCCTCATTACCGACGGTGTCGATGCCAAACTGCTCAAGGGCGTGACAACGGCTCTTACCAAGCAGAAAGCGGTCTTCGAACTGATTGCTCCCAAGGTTGGTGGCGTGACGGCTTCGGACAGCACTTGGATCGAAGCGCAGCATATGATCGATGGCGCACCGTCGGTGCTTTTCGACGCGATAGTACTTTTGACCTCACCGGCTGCTATCGAAGACCTCGTCAAGGAGGCCGCAGCACGTGACTTCGTCGCCGATGCTTTCCAGCATTGCAAGTTTATCGGCTATGATCCGTCGGCGCTGCCGCTGCTAGAAAAGGCGGGAATTTCCGAAAGCATCGACGAGGGCGTCTTGAGCTTGCCTGGAGAAGAGGGCATTGCCACGTTCGTCACCGAACTCGGCAAGCTGCGTGTCTGGGGCCGGGAACCCTCCGTCAAGCTTGGCAAGGCTTCACCGCCGACAAAATGAGACAGGCCGGGACGCGGGAAAACGGCGTCCCTTACTGTCCCGGCAGCCAGGGTGTCCGGACCTTCGTTAGAAGGCGCCTGTCGTCTCAACCACCCGCACCAGGCGGCGCATCGTTCTCGAAGAATTCCCGGTACTGGATCGTTTCGTCTTCATTGGTATCCAGGCTGGAGCCGGAAGGCTGGCTGAAGCGGACACCAGGTCCGCCCGGGCTTGAATAGTCTCCGTCGAAAAACGAAACACCTGCCGAATGGACGGCGTTGATGATTGCTTCAATTGCCCGCCCTTGCGTCTTCAACTGCCCGGGCACGGCTTCAAGCTCCTGGATCAGAGGCAATGAAACCCGTGCGGCCTCGGCAAGGTCCTTCTGCTCCCATCGCAATAGCGCGCGCGCTGCGCGCAGCTGTTCGCTCGTAATCATAGCACCGCGTGCTCCAGGCGAATGTCTGACGAGGGATTGACCGGTCCGAGGACGAATATCGCTTCCGCGAAGATCGCCGTGCCTTGCTTGGCACTTGTTCCAACCATCGACATTTTCCTTTTATCTTTGCAAAGCGCAAAACGGCAAAGATTGGCCAGGGTTCCCCTCGAAAGGAGCAGCGACGATAAGATCGGCGGTAACGGCTGATGGAGGAAAGCAGATCGTTGCCGAAACTCGTTTGCCGCAATCGCGCGAAAAATGAACCTCGCAAAGACGTCGAAGCTGGTCAGCCCTTCGTCGGAATTTCCAGGCGCACGACATTTGCTGATTGGACTACCGAGGTTTTCGCCTTTTCGAGGCTGGCGGCCAGATCCTCGATCTTGAAGGGCTTCGGGACAACCGGACAGCCGACCTCCGTACCGGCCTCAAGCCTGTCGCTGTAGCCGGTCATCAGCACGACAGGTAGAGATGCGTTTCTGCGGCGGATCTCCTCGGCAAGCTCGATACCCGACATGCCCGGCATCATGATGTCACTGACGATCGCTTCGATTTCAGGATGGCGGCCCAGGATCTCGATTGCCTCAGGTCCACCTGCGGCCAGGAAGATCGACGGCACGATGCCCTCGAGCGCCAGTCGCACGGATTCAAGCGATGTCGGTGTGTCGTCGACGATCATGATCGCATGGGGAAGATTCGCGGGGGGTGCTGGATCCGGACGTGCCGCACGCGGCTCGCTCGATCGTGGTAAAAGCAAGGTAAAGGCGCTGCCGTGACCGGCCAGGCTTGCGACCTTGACCGCACCGCCGCTGCCGGTGGCGAAACTGTGGACCTGCGTCAAACCAAGGCCTGAGCCACCATTTTTCTTGGTGGAAAAGAATGGCTCAAATACCCGCGCGAGATTTTCCGGGGCAACGCCTGTCCCGGTGTCAGAAATCGTCAGCGCCACGAATGGGCCCTGCAGCCCCGGATCCTCTGTGGCTGCGTTGAGCACATTGCGGGCGGAAATCGTCACCTTTCCACCTCCCGTCATGGCTTCGCGCGCATTCGTCAGGATGTTGATCAGGGCGATTTCAAGCCCGGCAGGATCGACGTGAACCGGCCAGGTATCTTCCGGTATCCTGATCTCCATCACGATTGTGTCGTTGATCGCTTGACGCAACAGCGGAGACAGGTCGGCAAGCCTGACGTCCAGTTCGATCTGGGAGGCACCTTGGTTGGAGCGCCTTGAAAACGACAGCAGCCTTTGCGTGATCGCCTTTCCTCGTGCCACGCCATCGCTCATGTGCATCAGAAGCTGCGTCACGCGCTGTTCGTCGTTTCGCCGTCTCTTGATGCCCTCAACCCCTGACTGGAAGACCATCAGGAGATTGTTGAAATCGTGAGCAGCCTGCCCTGTCAGCTTGCCAAGCGCATCCATCCGCTGCCAGTTGGCCATGCTCTCGCGCTCCCGGTTCCGGGCGCGCGCCTCCCTGTAGAAGAGAAACACGGCCGAGCCGGACAACAGAAGTGTGAAACAGCTCGCCGTCACAAGCAGCATGGTGGCCCTGCGCGCCAGCCTCTCATAATCGGAAACCGGCAGGCCAACCCTTACCCGCCAAGGCGTGTCGGCAAGCGCGACTTCGGCGACACGAAGCTCCAATCCGCTCTTGACGGTGGCCGTCCCGAAGTCATTGCCGGAAAAGCTTGCGAATTCGCTCGCCGGATTGCCGGCAAGCGCGGGATCGCCGGTCGATGCAACCAGACGATCCTGCCCATCGACGATCCAGGCCGACCATGATCCTGGAAGTCCATTGGCATAAAGCAGTTTCGTCACGATCGTCGGACGGATCACCACCGAAAGGACGGCTTTCAGACGATCGCTCCTCTGGATCGGAGCGCGCAAGGCAAAGGCCGCCTGGCCTTTCGGCCCGATGGCGATATTGCCGACTACCGCGACACCCGTGCGAACCAGGGCGTCATGGCTTTCCATGTCCACAACATGCGTATCGGCGGAGGGGTCGAGCGGCGGAAATGACAGAACCACTTCGCCCTTCTCGTTGGAAATCCGGATCTGCTCCCATTCCGGCACCCGATCGCGCAGACGCCGCGCAGTCTCGGCAAAAGCGGCGCGCGGTATGGGGGGATCGAGCCGAGGGGAATCGGCGACGATCGAAAGCAGCTGGATCTGGCTTGCGAGTTCCCGTTGAAGAGTGGCGGCCAACGTCGCTGCCCGGCCGCGAATGTCATCGTCGAGAGCAGCCTGCTGCTCCTTGATGAAGAACCTTCCCATCAGCGCCGCCAGTATGATGACCGGAATGAGCGACGCCGTGATGAGAAGGAGCGCTGGCCGGGTTTTATTCAACGGACACTCCGGGTGTGTTCTTCGAACCCTATCAAATAATCCAGGGCGGGAAACTTGCAATGCCAAGTTGGAATAAGACTGACCTTTCCCCTGAATAAGCGGCGACAGCAGAGCCGTGTCTCCGCTCGACTTTCAAATCGGCGTGCTTCGACCCGCAGGATCGCGCTAGCGGCCAGGTTAGGAGCTGAGGAGGCGGCTTTGCTGGCCCTAGGAAATCCGAAACGCCTCAGTCGTGGTTGACACTACGCGACGGCGGCGCGGGCGGTTTCGCCAATTGCTGCCGGTCCGGAGGGAGTTCCTCGCCAGCGCCAATACAGCCACAGATTGCTGCAAGGATTTTTTGCACGGAGAGCCAAGGTCGCCGACGCCAACGCCGATCTAAGCATCATCGTGCAGCGATAGACAACAGGGCGGTGAAGACGGTACCGCGTGCCCGTTCGGTGCCGTAGGTCCCATCCATCTGTCTGACGAAGGATTTGATCAACCGGCTTCCCATGCCGGTTTCTGTCGCAACCGGCTCATAGCCAACGCCGTCATCCGCCACTTCAAGCAGGACCTTGCCATCGGGATGCTTGAGCAGCCTGATACGGATATGACCGTCGGTCCGGTCGACGAAGGCGTATTTCATGCTGTTTGTCAGAAGCTCGTTCAGCAACAATGCAAATGGCGTCGCCTTGTCCGCATCGATCCTGATATCGTCGATCTCGAAGGTCAGCTTGATGTCGCGATCATGCAACCCGACCAGCGTGCGCACCAGGTTGGGAACGAACTGCCGCGCAGTGACGCTGCTGAATTGATCGAAGCCATACATTTGCTCGTGCACCGCCGACATGGCAACGATCCGCTCGTTCACCCTCTGGACGGTTTCAGGCCGCAGGCCCTGCAGCCGGATGAGCGCCATGACGGTCTGCAGATTATTTTTCACCCGGTGATGAATTTCCCGCATCAGCACCTGATTGGTTCGGAGCGCCTCGGCAAGTTCGGCGGTGTGGCGCGCGTCTGCATGCGCCAGGTTCAGGATCTTCAACCCGCCCACCACGGCGGCGCAAAGCGCCAGGAGAACGATCAGCGCGGCAATCGAGACATCGGTCCAGAACGGCTTGAGAATTGCGCCGGTGTCGACCGATGCGATGGCGACGAATGGTGTCCGCTCGACGATGCGGTATGCCACCAGCCTTTCGACTTGGTCGACAGGGGAGACAGACACATAGGAGCCCGATGTCGCCTTGCGCATATAGTCGGTGAACAGGATATAGTTACCGAGATCGACGACTTCTTTCGGTTCGGGATATCTGGCGATCAGCTTTCCGTCACGTCTCAAGAAGCTCACCGTCGAGCCTGGTCCGAGCGAGGCGGCGTCCCAGATCGATCGCAGCATTCCGACATCAAACGCCAGGATCGCGACGGCTTCGAACTTATCGTTCCTCTCGATGCGCGCAGCCGATAGGAAGACGTGGCGATCCGTATTGCGCATGACGGTCATCGCCGACGTATGGTCCTCTGCGCCATTGGCCAGGCGGCGGAAATAGGTTTGATCGACGATGTCTGTGGGGCTGCTTTCGCGATCAGTGGAATAGAGCAGCGTCCCATCCGCGGCGACCACGTAAGCCGTTGCCGTGGTCGGCAATGCAGCCGTCGCGGCGTTGAGCCTTCGAATACGCGCGTCGTCCGGCAATGCCTCAGCCGCTCCGAAGGCGTCGTCCATGCGGTAAAGGGTCTGGCGCGCCAGAGAATTGATCCAGATCGCGTTGGCAGCAACTATCTTGGCTGTGGCTGTGACCTGATCCTCTCCACGCCTGACGGCGGACATGTAGCTCGAATGCAGCCAAAAGCCCAAGACAAGCGAGAGCGCAAGGAACATTAACACGATGGCGGCTATCGCAGCTCTGCCGACGATCGTGAAGCCTTTCGTGAGGCCCATTGAATCCCCATGGATTTAACAGGCGACACTGTCGGATAGCAGGCTATCAGAGTCAAGGATAGGTTGCAGCCTCCTCGATCCTCCCATTCTCCCACCGCCCGATTCGTGGAACCAGCACACGCTTCCCGCGACTACTGGCCCGGGACCTGACGCTAGAGATCCGAAGACTTTGTCGTATGACCGAGGAATTGCAAAACGGCGTGCCTCACTGCCTTTCGATGAGAATTGTGATATTCTCGAAATCATGGTTATCCTTGGGCTGGAGGCAGTTGATGGTCGCGCGAAGGGACATGACAAGCGACGAATGGAAGTGGCTTGTGCGGCTCTGCCAGCACGAAGCAGATAGTGTTCCACAGGCGATCGAAGCGAGGTTAGTCGCGCTCGGACTATCCGGGCCGAACGGCCTTTCGGCCGAAGCGCGAGACCTCGTGCAACATGAATTGTTGAGTGAACGACGGAATCGGCTGCAGGGCCTCCACTAGACATCGACCGGACATACAGGAAGCAAGCGATCTCCTGTGCGAGATTCAATCCCGTCCGCAAGACAGGACCAGACGGTCTGCTCGTGATCGGCAGGATCGGATTGAACGATACTGGCCCCGGCATGGCGAGGTATCAGCCGCAATCGCCCGACAGGAACCATCGCCTCAACCCTTCGTTACCTCCGCACAGAAGCGAGGTAACGTCATGAACAAAATCATAGGACTGTCAACGGCGGCCGTCTTTGGACTGATCTCCACTTGCGCCCTTGCGCAGGCGCCAGCCGAACCGTCGCCGCCTCCACCCCCAGAATCCAGCAGGCAAAATCCACCGCCGCCACCGAATTCTTCCAGCAAGAACGAGGAGCGTGCTGATGATGATTGGCGTTCGCAGCCGAGGGAGCGCGGTGCCCGCTTCCACATCGAGAACGGCCAGACCAGGATCGATCTCAGATGCGCCGACGGCGACTCCACAAAGGACTGCGCCGACGCTGTTCTGCAGGTGCTGGAGCATTTGCAGGCATCCAACTCCGGCAACAACGATCGGCGCGGCGATGACCGGCGTGATCGCTGGGAACGCGACTAGCGGCTGAAGCTGTCACCCAGGTGAACGGCGTTTTCAGCCTCGGTTCACCGGGACAGGCGTTAAATCGCCCAATAATCGGAGAAACGAAGATGCGAAAACTTCTCGTCACCATAGCCCTTCTCGCAGCCGGAATGACAGCTGGAGCTGCAAATGCCATGCCCTCTGGCAGGGTCACGGCTCCGGCAGCCTCGAACGTCGTAACGGTCGACTACGCCTGTGGCCGCGGTTATCATTTGAGCCCGCGCGGCTTTTGCCGGCCCAATCGATGGGCACCGCCGCCGCCACGCTACTACGGTTGGGATCGCTCCTACGGTTGGGGTCGTCCGCATCGCGACTGGCGCGAATACAGACGCTATGACCGCTGGGATCGCGACCGCGACTGGCGGTAATCAATCCTTTCGCTGGCCGGACGAAGCTGGGATCGCTTCGGCCGGCCCGATAGGCCGCGACGGGACGCTCCGGTCTGACTACTTTCCGCCTGTGTCTACTGCTTGGTGATTGTCTTCGACACGCCTTGCTGCAAATCCGCCTCGTCGGCAAGGATGGCGGCTGCCTCGTCCAGAAGCACGTCCTTTGCTTTCTTGCGAGCATCTTCAATGGCAATATCGGCACTCAGGCTGCGTTCGTTTGACTCCAGCCCATCATCCGCGCCGGTATCTTCGCCACCGATCAACTGCGCTCGAGACTTTCGGCGCTCCTCTCGAGCAGTTGCTTCCTTCCGACGCTCGGCTTCATTGAGGGAAACGACGCCTTTGTCGCGCAGCGCCTTGAGGTCGGCAATATCTTTCACGAGTCCCTGGAAGGCCGGATCGCTTCCAACCCGCGCATCATGGCGGCTTTGCAATGTGGGCAGCAACTTTGCGACCGTGTCGGCGGGTGCGTAATTCGCGGGCTTGATCTGCGCCCACGGCAAAGCGTTGTCATAACTCGTCTCGCCGAAGCTCGCCGGGTCGGAAAGCCCGGGCAAGCTGATATCGGGAGTAACGCCGCGCAGCTGCGTCGTACCGCCATTGATCCGGAAAAACTGGGCAATCGTCACCTTCAGCTCGCCGAGTTCGGGTTTGCTGTTACGCACGATCTGGTCGAGATCAACGACGGTCTGAACGGTGCCCTTGCCGAAACTCGGTTCGCCAATGATCACGCCGCGACCGTAATCCTGGATTGCCGCGGCAAAAATCTCTGAAGCCGATGCCGACCCACGATTGATGAGGACGCCCATCGGGCCTGTCCAGACAGGTGCCGCAAAATCCGCACTTCTGACCGCGACCTTGCCGTCGCTACTCCGTTGCTGAACGACCGGGCCATTGCCGATGAACAGACCCGTCAAATCGACTGCCTCATCCAATGAACCGCCGCCATTGTTGCGCACGTCTATGAGAACGCTGTCGACCTTTTCCTGCTTCAATTCGTCGAGAAGCTTGGCGACGTCGCGGCTCGCACTTTTATAGTCCTTGTCCCCTTTGTGCCGCGCCTCAAAGTCCTCATAGAATGTCGGCAGGGTGATCACCCCGATTTTGCGTGTGGTGCCGCCGTCATTCACGGAGAGGACGGTCTTCCTGGCAGCCTGTTTTTCAAGGCTGATTTTATCGCGCACGAGGCTGACAACACGATGCGTGCCATCTGGCCCGGCATCCGCGGGCAGGATGTCCAAGCGTACGACAGAGCCTTTTTTCCCGCGTATCAACTGCACGACTTCATCGAGGCGCGTGCCCACCACTTCTTTTATCGCGCCATCCTTGCCTTGACCAACACCCGTAATGCGATCTCCGACCACGAGCTTGCCCGACAACTGGGCAGGGCCGCCGGGCACGAGCTCACGGATCGTCGTGTAGTCGTCGCGCTCTTGCAGGACCGCACCGATACCAACGAGCGAAAGCTTCATCGAGATATTGAAATCTGCCGAAGCAGCCGCGCCGAAATAGTCCGTATGCGGATCGACCGACGTTGCATAGGCCTCCATGAACGACTGGAATACGTCCTCGCTTTTATATTGATAGGCGCGCTCGAGAACGTTTGCATAGCGTTTGTCGAGCGTCTCCCGAATGGCTGCATCGGTCTTGCCGGCGAGTTTCAACAGCAGCCAGTCGCTTTTGACACGCTTGCGCCAGAGCTCATTGCTTTCGGCCTCCGATTGCGGCCACGGCGCTTTGTCACGCACAACGGAATAATTTTCCTGCACGCCGAAATCGAAGCCCTGTTTAAGCAAATTACGCGCGTAGGTCATACGATCGACAATACGCTGTTCATAGGCGTTGAAGATCGCAAACGGGATCTTCAGATCCTTCCGTTCGACGGCATCGTCGATCTCGCTGCGGTTAGACATGAATTTGTCGATGTCCGCTTGCAGGAAGAGCATGTGGTCCGGATCCAGCGATTTGATGAACTGATCCATGATCTTGGCCGACAAGGCATCATCGAGCGCAACAGGCCTGTAGCTGTATCGCGTGAGGAGCTGTGCGCTCAACTGAGCGGCTTGCGCCTGCTGTTTTAGCGGCGCCAAAACGGGCGGTGATGCGACTTCAGCATAGGCGGACTGCGCGATTGCAAGAAATGCACCAAGGACGATGTGTGATATGCGCAAGCGTTGATCCAATTCGTAATGCCTGTTGTCGATGTGCGATCTAGGTGAGGTAATTATGGTTTTTTGGCAACCGGTAGTAAACCGTGTGGTTTGCAAAGCTGCGAAAAACCATTCTCAACGACCGGCCGGAAAACAATGAAGTGTGCTGGGGCCTTCCGCATAACGCCGCCCGAAAGCCTTGGAAAAGCAGGAATTTACGGTCCACGAGGTCCTGACCGGGTGGTCGCAGGAGCTTCCGCGTAGCGGTTCGTAGGAAAGTGGGATCGACTGCCCACGATTTCGTGTTCCGCATCTAGACCACAATTCCCACAGGTCGCGACCCCACGATTCCCGAGAGGCTGCGGCTAAGCTATGCATGTCGTATTGATATAGTGAGGCAAGCTGAGAGCGAAATGGCGATTACATTCGAAGTGTTCTCCAACCGCTGGGCGCATCTTGGCGAGAGCCCGGTCTGGTCGGAGACTGAAAATTGTATCTGGTGGGTCGATACCGACGGCCGCAAGCTGCTGCGTACCGATGAAGAAACCGGCAAGACCTCGGCATGGGATGCACCCGAAGCAGTCGGCTGCATTGCGTTGCGGACAGATGGAACGCTGATTGCCGGGCTTGCGACCGGCATTTTCCTCTTTGACCCGTCGGCCGGCTTGTTCCAACGGGTTTGCACACCGGAAAGCCGCCCGGATGTCCGCTTCAACGATGGCACGCTCGATCCCGCCGGACGATTCTGGGCCGGCACGATGCAGCGGGAGATGGCAGCGCCGGCCGGAGCGATCTTCTGCATCGAGCCCAATTTCAGCCACCGACGGGTTTTCGAAGATTTCTGGACGCCGAACGGCCTAGCCTTCGATCCAATACGGCGAAGAATGTATTTTTCCGATTCCCATCCTTCTGTTCAAACCATCTGGGTCTGCGACTATGACCTTGCCACCGGCACGCCGTCCAACCGTCGGATCTTTGCGACCACGCATGCTTTTGCCGGAAGGCCCGATGGGGCGTTCATCGACGAGGACGGGATCTACTGGATTGCCGGCGTCGGCGGCTCGCAACTGTTGCGCTTTGCGCCATCGGGTGAGCCCCTCACGCCCGTCGAACTGCCGACAACCCATCCGACCAAGCTCGTGATGAACCACACAATGCCGCGCACGATTTTCGTCACCACCCGCCGCATGGCCGATCCCGATCAGAGCGACGCCTCCGGCCACCTCCTGCGCTGCCTTCGTACCTGAGCCTGTCCTTAGCGCCGGACAAAATCGGGATATTGAGCGCAGATGATATCCGTGATCGACAGCGTGCCCGACAGGTGCTTGCGCATGGCCGCGGCCGCCTTTTCGGGTTCGCCGGAACGAACAGCTTCAACGATGGCACGATGATCGGCAAGCACTGTCTCCAACTTGCCGGGCATCGGCAGGTTGAGGCGGCGCAGCCGGTCGAGATGGACGCTTTGACGCCGCACCGTTGTCCAGAGACCCAGAATGCCGTTGCGCTCGAAGAGCGTGCGATGGAACTCCCTGTCGAGTGAATCGAACTGGTCAAACTGAATTGGCGAGGCCACTGCCTCCTGCATACGAAGTACCCGCTCCAATACCTGTGCCGTCTCGGCCGGGCTTGCGAGCGTCAGCCTGTGAACCGCTTCGAGCTCGATCGACAGCCTGAGAAAATGCGCCCGCTTGGCATGCTCGATGTCGATCTTGGCAACGACAGTGGCATATTGCGGATAGACCTCGACCAGTCCCTCCTCTTCCAGCCGCATCAAGGCATCCCGCACAGGCGTCTGACTGACATTAAACTCGCTCTGCAGCGACACGCGTGACAGAACCGTCGTCGGCGTCAGATCCATGGAGAGAATACGGGAGCGAAGGATTTCAAGAATTTGCGGTGCGACCTGACGCGTTCGGTCGAGAGGAAATTCTGTCCGATTAACTTTCACGTCTGCCTGTCCCACCCTCGAAACACTGCCGACCGTTTAAACATATTTTCTGGCTTGATGCACTGATGCATTAGTGCTTCAGTTCATTCGCCCAAAGTCGCGCCGGGATTGGGACGGCATTTTCTTTAATCCGAGACAGGACTTCACGATGAATGTCAGGAGAAGCCCTTCCACGCTGCGCAGCGCCAGATGGTTCGCGCCCGACGACCTCAGAAGTTCGGGGCACCGTTCCCGCACCATGCAGATGGGATATGCGCCGGAGGAATGGTCGGGCAAGCCCGTCATCGCCATCCTTAATACCTGGTCAGACGCCAACCCATGCCATGCGCATTTCAAGCATCGCGTCGAGGATGTGAAGCGTGGCATCTTCCAGGCGGGCGGCTTCCCGCTCGAACTGCCGGCGCTGTCGCTGTCGGAAAGCTACGTCAAGCCGACGACCATGCTCTATCGCAACATGCTCGCCATGGAGGCAGAAGAACTGCTGCGCTCACATCCGGTCGATGGCACGGTGCTGATGGGTGGCTGCGACAAGACGACGCCCGGGCTTATCATGGGTGCGCTCAGCATGGGGCTGCCGATGATCTATTTGCCAGCAGGCCCGATGCTGCGTGGCAACTATCGCGGTGAATATCTGGGCTCCGGTTCGGATGCATGGAAATTCTGGGACGAGCGGCGGGCCGGCACGATTTCCGAAACCGAATGGGTCGAAGTGGAGGCCGGGATCGCCCGCTCCTATGGCCATTGCATGACCATGGGCACGGCAAGCACGATGACGGCGATCGCCGAAGCGCTTGGGCTGACGCTGCCGGGTGCAAGCTCCATTCCCGCCGCCGATTCCAACCATATCCGCATGTCGTCGGCAGTCGGCCGTCGCATCGTCGAGATGGTGTGGGAGGATCTTGTGCCGACGAAGATCGTCACCCGGACGGCAGTAAACAACGCTGTGACGGTAGCCATGGCGACGGGCTGTTCCACCAACGCGATCGTGCATATGGTCGCGATGGCACGCCGGGCCGGCATACCGCTGACGCTCGACGATCTCGATCACGCCGGCCGCACGACGCCTGTGCTTGCCAATATCCGCCCGACCGGCAAGACCTATCTGATGGAGGACTTTTATTATGCCGGCGGTTTGAGGGCGCTGATGGCGAAGCTCTCCTCCAAGCTCGATCTCTCGACGATGACGGTCACCGGCGTAACACTCGGCGAAACGCTTGAGGGTGCCAGATGCTACAATGACGATGTCATCCGCTCGCTCGACAATCCGCTCTACCATGAAGGGTCGCTCGCAGTGCTGAAAGGCAATCTTGCACCGACCGGCGCCGTCATCAAACCCGCGGCCTGCGATCCGCGCTTCCACAAGCATGAGGGCCCAGCCCTAGTCTTCGACAGCTATCCGGATATGAAGAAGGCTGTCGACGATGAGAACCTCGACATCACCCCGGATCACGTCATGGTGTTGCGTGGCGCCGGTCCGCAGGGCGGCCCTGGCATGCCGGAATGGGGCATGTTGCCAATGCCTAAGGTGCTGCTGAAGAAGGGTTATCGCGACATGCTGCGGCTCTCGGATGCACGTATGAGCGGCACGAGCTACGGCGCATGCATATTGCATATTTCACCGGAATCGCATGTCGGCGGCCCGCTCGCTTTGTTGAAAACCGGCGATATCGTTCGCCTCGATCTCGAAGCCCGCCGCATCGACATGCTTGTCGACGATGAAGAACTGGCGCGCCGCCGTGCCGCCTGGGTCAAGCCGCCAGAGAAATTCGGCCGCGGTTATGGCTGGATGTTTGCCCGCCACATCGCCCAGGCCGATACGGGCTGCGATTTCGATTTTCTGGAAACCGGTTTTGGCCCCGCCCCCGGCGAGCCGGATATCTATTGATTTCAGGAGGACAAGATATGACCACCACTTTGAGCGAGCAAACGCGTGAGAAGCTGAAAAGCGTTTCGACCGCAACGCTTTGTACCGCTCTTTTCAAACGCGGCCTGCGCAACCAGTTCATCCAGGACGTGCGCCCGCTCTCGCCGAAGAAGACCAATATGGTCGGCCAGGCTTTCACGCTGCGCTATATTCCGGCGCGCGAAGACCTGAACACGCTCGATGTTTTCCGCAATCCGGAACATCCCCAGCGCGCAGCCGTGGAACGCTGCCCGCCAGGCGCAGTACTGATCATGGATAGCCGGCGGGACGCGCGTGCGGCCTCCGCCGGCTCGATTCTCGTCTCGCGCCTGCAGGTGCGCGGCGTTGCCGGTGTCGTGACCGACGGTGGTTTCCGTGACAGTCCTGAAATCGCCGGGCTCGATATCCCTGCCTATCACCACCGGCCGTCAGCGCCAACAAACCTGACCCTGCATCAGGCAATCGAGATCGATGTGCCCATCGGCTGCGGCGATGTTCCTGTCTTCCCGGGCGACGTGGTGGTCGGCGACAATGAGGGCGTGGTGGTCATCCCCCTGCATCTTGCCGAGGACATTGCCGACGAGGCCGTCGAGATGACGGCCTACGAGGATTTCGTCACCGAGGAAGTGCTCGCCGGCGCGACCATCATCGGGCTCTATCCGGCAACCAGCGAAGCGCCGCGCGCAAAGTTCGCTGAATGGCGGAAGAGGAATAATCGGTAGCTCGGCAAGGGGCAGCTTCTGCCCCTCTCATTCCTTGACCGCCCCGGTCATCGACGAGACGTAATAGTCCACGAAGAACGAATAGAGGATAACGACGGGCAGCGAACCGAACAGAGCTCCCGCCATCAGCGATCCCCATTCGAACACATCGCCACGCACCAACTCCGTCAGCACACCAACGGGGATCGTCTTGTTCTCCGACGACTGGATGAAGGTCAGGGCATAGATGAACTCGTTCCAAGACAGGGTGAAGGCGAAAATGCCAGCCGAGATCAGGCCGGGCACTGCCAATGGCAGGATGATCTTCGTCAGGATCTGCCAGCGATTGGCGCCGTCCACCAGTGCGCTTTCCTCCAGCTCGAACGGGATCGAGCGGAAGTAACCCATCAGAAGCCATGTGCAGAAGGGGATGAGGAAGGTCGGATAGGTGAAGATCAGCGCGAGCCGCGAGTCATAGATGCCGAGCTTGAAAACGATGAAGGCAAGCGGAATGAACAGGATCGATGGCGGCACGAGATAGGCAAGGAAGATGACGAGGCCGATGGAACGGGAGCCGGTAAAGCGCACGCGCTCGATCGCATAGGCGCCGAAGACCGACGCCACAAGCGACAGGAAGGTCGAGCAGACGGCGACAAGGATCGTGTTCCACATCCAGCCCGGATAGGACGTTTCGAAGAACAGATATTTGATATGATCAAGCGTCGGCCCGACCACCCAGAACGGGCTGTAATTGCTATAGTCTGTCAGTTGTTCGTTTGGCTTCACCGCGGTGATCGCCATCCAGTAGAACGGGAAGAGCAGCACGAAGACGAAAACCGCCATCGGCAGATAGAGCATCACCACCCGCCGCGGCAGGCGGTTCAGATAGCTCATGCCCTCGGCATTATCGGTCAGGACGACGTTGGCGGTATTGGAATTGGTCGACATTGTTTTTCTCCCTAGTCCTGGCCGCCCTGCTGCCATTTGCGGCGTTGCAGACCGAAGAAGCTGAACATGATCGCTCCAAGCAGGAACGGGATCATGGCGACGGCGATCGCAGCACCCTCGCCGAGCTGGCCGCCGGGAATGCCGCGTTGGAAGGACAATGTCGCCATCAGATGCGTGGCGTTGACCGGGCCACCCTTGGTCAGCACGTAGATGAGCTGGAAATCGGTGAAAGTGAAAAGCACCGAGAATGTCATCACGACCGCGATGATCGGCGTCAGCATCGGCAGCGTCACGTAGCGGAAACGCTGCCAGCTGGTCGCCCCGTCAAGTGAGGCAGCCTCCTGCAGAGACGCTGGAATGGTCTGCAGGCCGGCAAGCAGCGAAATAGCCACGAAGGGAATGCCGCGCCAGACATTGGCAATAATGACGGAAATGCGCGCATTGGTGGGATCACCGAGGAAGTTGATCGGCGCATCGATCAGGCCAAGCTGCATCAGCGACCAAGAGATGATCGAAAACTGGGAATCGTAGATCCACCAGAAGGCAAGGGCCGACAGCACGGTAGGCACGACCCAGGGCAGAAGCACGATCGCGCGGAAAAAACTTTTGAACGGCAGATGCTGGTTCAGGAGCAGCGCCAGCCAGAGGCCAAGGGCAAACTTCAGCAGCGATGCGATGAAGGTATAGAGGACGGTGTTGAAGACCGACAGCCAGAAGACGTTGTCGTCCATCAGGTACTGGTAGTTCTCCAGCCCGATGAAGATACCGTCGCGGCCAATGCGCGTATCGGTGAAGCCAAGCCAGACGCCAAGCCCCAGCGGATAGGTCAGGAAGCAGACCAGGAAGACCGCCGCCGGCAGCATGAACAGGAATCCGAGCACGTTATTGTTCTGCAGGAGCGCGGACGTCGGCGCGCGCGTATCCCCGGAATTCACCGTCGACATTGCTTATCTCCAGATTGCTGTAGATTTCAGGCTTGCGGCACGCCGGTTTCCGGCATGCCGCTTGTCTTGAAAAAGGATCAGACGCGGTAGTAGCGGTTCGCCCGGCGCTCGGCCTCTTTCATCGCATCTTCCGGCGACATCTGGCCGGTAACCGCGGCGGCATACATGTCGACCAGAACATAGTCAGCCATGGTGGCAGCCGAGGCATAGCCGAGCGGGCCGGCATAGCCGTTCGGGCGCAGCTTTTCCGAGGCGCGTGCGTAAGGCGCATGGATCGGATCGGCAGTCCAGATCGGGTTCTTGGCGAATTCCTTGAGCGGCTGGCAGCAATAGGCGCTGGAACCCTGAATCCAGGCATTCATCTGATCGGCTTCCATCATGAACTTGATGTAGGCCTTCGCGGCTTCCGGATATTTGCTGTGCTTGAACAGAAGCAATGAACTCGTCTGGCAAAGCTCGACGCTCTGGCCGACCGGGCCGATCGGGAAGTTCGTCGTGCGAATGTCCTTGGTGATTTCTGCAAGCTTGGGATCGTTCTTGGCGGTGTAATAGACCGACACACCATTGGCGATCAGCGAAACCTGGCCGGCAAGGAAGGCGCGGTTGTTGTTGACGTCCTGCCAGCTTTCTGTGCCCGGAATGAAGGTCGCATAGAGCTCCTTGGCATAGTTGATCGACGCCAGCGTTTCCGGGCTGTTGATCGTTACCTTGCCGCCTTCGTCGACCATCTTGCCGCCGTGGCTCCAGAGCAGCCAATGGGCATAGTTGTTGCCGTCACCAACAGCCTTGCCATGCGGGAAGCCGGCAGGCGTGCCCTTTGCCTTCATGGCCTTGCAAAGCTCCAGGAAGCCTGCAGTGTCCTTGGGGAATTCGCTGAAGCCGGCCGCCTTCACATGGCTGTCGCGATAGACCACGGCGTTGCCGATCGCCGTCAGCGGCATGGCAATGAACGTATCGCCGCGTGAGGCATAACCTTTGACCCCATCGTACCAGCCGCCATATTTGTTGCCGAGATAGTTGGCGAGTTCGGTCAGGTCGACGAGTTTGTCCGGATATTGGTGGGCATCATCGAACCAGCACATGATGAGGTCAGGCCCGGAACCGACATTGGCCGCAACAGCAGCCTTCGGGCGAATGTCCTCCCAGCTCTCCTTGTCGATACGGACCTCGACACCGGTTGCCTCCGTGAATTTCTTGGTATTTGCAAGCCAGGCCTCCTCATCGCCTTTCACGAAGGGTGTCCAGCGAAGCAGGCGCAGGCTCGCTCCGCTTTCCGGCGTGTAGGTCGGCTCTGCCTGTGCGAAAGACGGCCTGATGCCGAGACCGGCGACGCCGGCCGCTGCTGCCGAAGCGGCAAGAAATTCACGTCTCTTGATCGTCATTATATTCCTCCTCCTGGAAAAAGCGGGAGAGAATTCTCCGACATTCATCTCCCGCTTGATGAACGACGGTACCCGCATCCTGAAATGGGATGCCAGCCATCTGGCGAATGGGCGGGAAGACTCCTCCTCTGCCGCGCCCCGCCTGAAGGCTTAATTGGTCAATCTCTGGCCGCCTTCTGCATCGAAGAGATGAACATGCGAGGCGTCGATCATCACATGCAGGCTTTCGCCCGGCCGTGCATTGACGCGTTCGCGAAAGACACAGTTGAGATCTGTGCCGCCAAGCTTCAAAGTGAGATGTGTCTCGTAACCGGTTGGCTCTATGACGACGATCTCACCTGGCAGGCCGCCGGCATCGAGCACGATATATTCAGGCCGAAGCCCGTAGACGAGATCACGTCCTTTAGCGCTTTCCGGCGCATTGGCGACCGGAAGCGCCGTGCCATCGGCAGTGATAAAACGCGCTGCATTCTCGGGATCGAGCCTGCCCTTGATCATGTTCATTGCAGGCGAGCCTATGAAGCCGCCGACGAAGAGATTGGCCGGCTTGTCGTAGAGTTCCAAAGGCGAACCTACCTGCTCGACGATCCCGTCATGCATGACGACGATCTTGTCGGCCATGGTCATCGCTTCGATTTGGTCGTGGGTGACGTAGACGGTAGTGGTCTTCAACCGCTGGTGCAGCTCCTTGATCTCGGCTCGCATGGCGACGCGCAGCTTCGCATCCAGATTGGAGAGCGGCTCATCGAAAAGGAAGACTTCCGGATCGCGCACGATGGCGCGGCCCATGGCGACACGCTGGCGCTGGCCGCCGGAAAGCTGGCGTGGATAACGGTCGAGCAGCGCATCGAGCCCGAGAATGCCGGCGGCATATTTCACCCGCTTTTCGGCTTCGGCCTTCGGCGCCTTGTTGAGCATCAGCGAAAAGCCCATGTTCTGCTGCACCGTCATGTGCGGATAGAGCGCGTAGTTCTGGAAGACCATGGCGATGTCGCGATCCTTCGGCGGCAAGGTGTTCACCACCCGCCCGCCGATCCGGATTTCGCCCGCGGAGATGTTTTCCAGCCCCGCCAGCATGCGCAGCAGCGTGGACTTGCCGCAGCCTGACGGGCCGACGAGAATGACGAATTCACCATCGGCAATATCGATGTTCACGCCTTTGATGACCGGAAATGCGCCGAACGATTTGCGCACTTCCGCGAATTGAACACCTGCCATACTCCCTCCTCCCAGATATCGAGCATCACATGCTATGTATTCGTATTCTCATGCTTTTCGCTGGCGCAGGACCGCTGGTCACCCGCGCCCGACGAAGGGCATCCTGGTCGCCATCACGGTCATCGTCAGCACGTTGGCGCTGAGCGGCAGGCCCGCCATATAGACGACCGCATCGGCGATATGTTTGGGATCAATCGTCTCCTCCACGGCAGTCGTGCCATTGGCCTGAAGAACGCCGGTGGCCATTCTTTTCGTCATGTCGCTTGCCGCATTGCCGATATCGATCTGGCCGCACGCAATATCGAATTCGCGACCGTCGAGAGCGGTCGATTTCGTCAGTCCGGTGATTGCATGCTTGGTCGCCGTATAGGGCGCGGAATTCGGACGTGGCGTCGTTGCCGAAACCGAGCCGTTGTTGATGATGCGGCCGCCACGCGGCATCTGACCCTTCATCAGCCTGAACGCCTGCTGCGTGCAGAGAAAGGCGCCCGTCAGATTGGCCGATACGACGGCGCTCCAGTCTTCGAAAGATACGTCCTCCAACGATATCCCCGGCGCCGAGACACCGGCATTGTTGACCAGGAGATCGAGGCGGCCATACTGATTTTCGATCGCATCGAACAATGCTCTGACTGAAACCGGATCGCCGACATCGGCGCGGATTGCGGTAACTTCTGCACCAGTCTCGCTGGCGAGTTCGGCGGCGGCTTTTCCGAGAATCTCGGCGCGTCGCCCCGAAATAACCACTTTGTAGCCCGCAGTCCCCAGTCCTCTTGCGATTGCGCGGCCAACACCCGTGCCTCCGCCAGTCACAAGGGCAATCTTCGACTGCTCGCCGGAACTCCCGCTCATGCAATCCTCCCGCCGAGTTCGTCCTCGATATGCACCCGCAGGATCTCGTCGAAACTCGTCTCCGCCGTAAAGCCGAGCTCGGACGCCCGCTTCGCATCGAACTGCGTCGGCCAGCCGGCGACGATACGTTCGATCACCGGGTCGCGCTCTCGCTTGATCAGCGCAACTGCCTTGTCGCCCGCAACCCGGCGCAAAGCTTCGATCTCCTCCGAAACCAGCGCCGAGAGACCCGGCATGGTCAGGTTGCGCCGCGACCCCACCTTTGCCGTATCGATTTTTGCAGCATGAATGAAGAAACCAACCGCCGCCCTCGGACTTGCGAACCAGTGCCGGACGCCATCGCCGACCGGCAGCACGGCCGGCTTGCCGGCGAGCGGCTCACGCAGAATATTGGAGAAGAAACCGGATGCGGCCTTGTTCGGTGCGCCAGGGCGCACGCAGATCGTCGGCAGGCGAATGCCGACGCCATCGAAAATCCCGCGACGCGAGTAGTCTGCAAGCAGCAACTCGGCGATGGCTTTCTGGGTTCCGTAACTTGTCAGGGGCGTGGAGAAGAACTCGTCCGGAATGACATCAGGGAAAGGCGTGCCGAACACGGCGATGGAGGACGCAAACACGACACGCGGCATATAGTGAGATTTCAGACCCTCTTGGCGGATTGCGTCGAACAGTGCGCGCGTCCCATCGAGATTGACGGCATAGCCCTTATCGAAATCCGCTTCCGCCTCGCCTGAAACGATCGCCGCCAGATGAAAGATCAGATCCGGCCGGGCCTCGATCAGCTTGTCGGCAACACCCGCCCGAGCAAGATCGAACGTCATGGCGTTTGACAGGGACTGAAGGGCTTCGGGTACCGGCGGCTGAAATGCATCGACCAGCGTCAATCGACTGATCGTAGTGCCGAGCGCGTCAGGTTCGCGGGCAATTCTTTCGACCAGCTTGCGGCCGACCATGCCTGCCGCACCCAAAATCATCACATGCATGTCTGCTTACCTCCCAGCGCCGCCGCTCTCGTTCTTCGAGACGACCTCGTGTCAGATCGGAACCCGTTCTCCCCGGTTGGATTCCGCGCGTCACACCAAGCGCAACGCCATCTATTCCTTCAAGTTTTCCAAAGCCCGGACCGATATGCAGGAACGTTAGCGACCGGATAAAATCAAACAAAACTGCAACCTGCAGGTCAACTTACCTTGCATGATCTGCGGGTGGTAGCAATCGAACATAAGTCTCATGTCTCCTTTGCCCAGTGCCTGTCAGCGAATAACAGTCATGCCCGGCAGGACGATGCCGCTCTTTTCGGCAAGGACCTTTGCGACGGCGGCATCATCCTCCTTGCCGAGACCGGCTTCGGCTGCCTGCTGGAACAGCGAGAGCGCAGTCGAAGCGAGCGGAGTGGCGGCGCCTGCCCGGTCTGCCTCAGAGGCGACGATGCCGAGATCCTTGACGAAGATGTCCACCGCCGAGCGCGGTGTATAGTCTCCCGAGACGATATGTTCGCCCCGGTTCTCGAACATCCAGGAGGAGCCTGCCGAAACCCGCAGGACCTCGTAAAGCGTCTTAAGGTCGATCCCGGTCTTGGCTGCAAACGTCATCGCCTCGGCCGTCACGGCGATATGCACCCCGGCCAGCAGTTGGTTGATCATCTTCACCTGCGAACCGGGGCCGGGCCTGTCCCCGAGCCGGAAGACCTTGCCGGAGACCGCATCGAGCGCCGGCTGTGCGCGCGCAAAAGCCTCCGGCGAGCCAGAGCCCATAACGACCATCTCGCCGGAAAGCGCCTTGGCGTGGCCGCCCGAAACCGGCGCATCGACGACAAGCATGCCGGCAGCTTCCAGTCGGTCGGCAATCGCGACTGTGGCGCTCGGCGCCATGGTGGCGCAAAGCAGAAAGACGGTGCCGGCGCGAGCCGTCTCCAGCGCACCGCCCGGCCCGAACAACACATCCTCGGCCTGACTGCTGTTGACGACGAACACGAACACCACATCGGCTTCCGCTGTCGCTTTGGACGGTGTCTCGCAGGATTTGCCGCCCGCTTCCGAAAAGCGCTGCAACACATCCGATCGGACATCACATCCGTGGACGATAAACCCCGCCCTCAGAAGCGACAGGGCAGCGCCCCATCCCATCGATCCAAGGCCGATGACCGCTGCTGTCCGTATGTCCTGCACAGCTCCTCCTCCAACGTGGAATACCAGCGTTGAGTACGGTGTTATCGATACCGGTATCGATAACAAGCCTCAATTTCGTAACATATGTCAAGCGTCGGCAATTCCTCTTTTTGCGAAATCGGCTTATGATTTATGCGCGTGTGCTGGTGTCGGCACTGATGGGGGACCCCTTGGGGATACGCAAGTCCACTCTGGAAGAGGTTGCCGCTGCGGCCGGCGTGAGCAAGATGACTGCATCCCGAGCACTGCGTGGTGCACCTGACGTCTCCGCGCAAACTCGCCAGAAAGTGCTGACGGCGACGGAACAACTCGGTTACGTCGGCAATCGGCTTGCCCTTTCATTGTCGTCACAGAAAACCAATCTCGTCGCCGTCGTGGTGCCGAGCATGTCCAATATCGTGTTTCCCGAGGTGCTCGCAGGCATTTCGACCGGGCTCGAAGGGTCCGGAATGCAGGCGGTCTTCGGGCTCTCAGACTATGATACGCGCAAGGAACGGGACGTTATCAGGGACATGCTGTCCTGGCGGCCGAGCGCCATTATCGTCACCGGTCTCGACCAGCCCGAAGATACGGTGAGAATACTGAAAAGCGCGGATATTCCCGTCATTCAGATCATGGACCTCGATGGTACGCCGATCGATTTCAATGTCGGCCTGTCGCACGGAAAGGCAGGCGAGGAAATGGCGAGAGCGCTGATTGCCTCCGGCCGAAAGCGTTTCGGCTATATCGGCAGTGCGCTGGAGCGGGACCTGCGTGCAGCAAAACGCAAGGCCGGCTTCGAGCGCGCCCTGCATGAAACAGGTCTCGCCTTCATCGGGCAAAGGCTGGGTGACACCCTTTCCTCCGTCAGTCTCGGCAAATATCTGACACAGCAGTTGCTGCGTGACGAGCCGAACCTCGACTGTATCTATTATTCCAATGACGACATGGCCGCGGGGGGTGCATTTGCCGGCATCGAGGCTTCCCGGACTGACGACATTCTGATGGCGGGTTTCAACGGCCTTGAACTCGCGGCGGCGCTTCCCGTGAGGATCGCTACATCCAAATCGCCGCGGCGTATGATCGGTGAAGTCGCAGCACGTCTGGCATGCGGCTCCATGGCGCCGGACATTCCATCGAGCGGCAAGATCACCGCCTTCGTTCCCGAGATTACGGGCATCGTACCAGGCAACTCTGGTTCGTAACTCCGGTTTGCGAACCGACGTGGTTTTGCGGAGAGACGCGCTTGTCAATTTCAACGAATCCTGAGATTTAAATCAGGGAAGTCGATCTATATCCACGCGCCGCTTGCTATATCAGCATTATCGATATAAATCGGTGTGTGACGCAGCATGGAGAAGCCATGGAACGCTCGTTTTTGACGATCGATGCCGGAGTCAATGACACCGTAATCAAAGCGCTCTCGGCGCCTGGGCGCCTGCAACTCCTTAAACTTTTGTGTTCAAAAGGCCCCATGAACGTCAACGACATGGCCCGGGCTCTGTCGTTGCCGCAGTCCACCGTCGCAACCGGAATTCAAATTCTGGAAGAGGTAGGATTGGTCGAATCCCGCCTCGCCAAAGGCCGGAAGGGCAATCAGAAGATCTGCTCCGCAGTTTATGACGAAATCCTCATCAGCTTTGAGGACAAGTCCGTCAACAAGGCGGATGACGTCATCGAGGTCGAGATGCCGGTTGGGCTCTACACGAGCTGCGATATCCACGCCCCATGCGGCCTTTGCTCCAGTGACAGTGTAATCGGCTTGCTCGATGTTCCCGATTACTTCCTTGATCCGCAGCGCATGCAGGCCGGTCTTGTGTGGTTCGGGAGGGGTTATGTCGAATACAAATTCCCGAACAATGCCAAGGTTTTGAACAAGGACGTGCGCGCCATTGAATTCTCGATGGAACTGTCTTCGGAAGTACCTGGGACCAATCCCGATTGGCCCTCCGACATCACGATCTGGGTCAATGGAATACCGGTCGGCACCTGGACTTCTCCGGGCGACTACGGTGACAAGCGCGGTGCTCACACACCTGCCTGGTGGAAGCTGGAAGGCTCTCAGTACGGCAAGTTGAAGACCTGGCGTATCTCCACACGCGGCACATTCATCGACGGCATCTCAACCTCCAACGTCACGGTGGAAGACCTTGCTCTCGCGCAGCATTCCTCGATCCGCCTGCGGATCGGCATTGCCGAGAACGCCAGCCATACCGGTGGCGTCAACATATTTGGTCGTGGATTTGGGAATCATGGCCGCGACATTGTTATGCGCCTCTATATTTAACGAACAATATCGAAAATCCTGATTTTAAAGTCGCGAGAAATTTTTCTCCGGACAATGGAAATTGTTCCCTAAATTATTGTTAAATAACTATTATTTTTCACTGGCAGGCTGCCAACAACTCACACGCTGTTCGATTGACTCGCACTCATCAAGCTATCAAGATAGCTGCACAAGAACGAAGAAATCGATATTTACGGGAGGGTTCGTTGAAAGCGAATGTTGTTGTTCATCGCGATTTTCGGGTCGCGAGCATTGATCCCAGACTTTACAGTTCGTTCCTTGAGCACCTCGGGAGAGCCGTTTACGGCGGCATATACGAGCCAGGGCATCCGACAGCAGACGCGGACGGCTTCCGGCAAGACGTTATCGATCTCGTCCAGCAACTCGATACGCCCTACTGTCGTTACCCTGGCGGCAATTTCGTTTCCGCCTATGATTGGCAAGACGGCGTTGGTCCGCGTTCCGAACGTCCTGTCCGGCTGGATCTTGCCTGGCGTACCCGTGAAAGCAACCAAATCGGCGTCAATGAATTCGTCGACTGGTGCAAGAAGGCGAAGACGGAGCCCATGCTCGCCGTCAACCTCGGCTCACGCGGGCTGGATTCGGCCCGCAATTTCCTCGAATATTGCAACCATCCCGGCGGCACCTTTTGGTCGGACCTGCGTCGCAAGCATGGTTGGGAGGCACCTCATAACGTCAAATTGTGGTGCCTCGGCAACGAAATGGACGGCCCCTGGCAGGTAGGACACAAGTCAGCGCACGAATATGGCCGGCTCGCCGACGAAACGGCAAAGGCCATGCGGAATTTCGACAAGTCGCTGGAACTCGTGGTCTGCGGCTCCTCGCATTCCGATATGAAGACCTATCCGGATTGGGAAGCAGAGGTCCTCAGCGAGTGCTATGACAGCGCCGACTATATTTCCCTGCATATGTATTTCGCAAACCGCGAGAAAAATACGCTCAACTACCTTGCCCGCACGACAAAGCTTGACCGTTACATCACCACGATCGGCGGTGTGATCGACTACATCAAGGCGAAGAAGCGGTCGAAGAAGACGATCGGCATTTCCTTCGACGAATGGAATGTCTGGTATCATTCCAACCAGCAGGACAAGGATATCCTCGCCAAAAACGAATGGCCCGATGCCCCACACCTTCTCGAAGACGTCTATAATTTCGAGGACGTGTTGCAGGTCGGCGGGATTCTCAACACCTTCATCCGCCGTTCGGACCGCGTCCGCATCGCCTGCATCGCCCAGCTCGTCAATGTCATCGCTCCGATCATGACCGAGAATGGTGGTCCGGCCTGGCGTCAGACGATCTATTATCCCTTCTACTTCGCGTCGAAATACGGCCGGGGATCAGCCCTGCAAATCATCACTGACGCGCCGACCTACGATTGCGACGAAGCGGACGATGTGCCCTATCTGGACACATCCGCGGTCCTTTCCGACGACGGCAAGACGCTGACCTTCTTTATCGTCAACCGTCATCCGCAAAGCGCACTTGACCTCGACGCCCGGCTGGACGGCTTTGCCAATGCCCGTGTGCTCGAGCAGCTGGAGATGACGCATCCTGACCTGCAGGCGGTCAACACGGCACGGCAGCCGGAGACGGTTGCCCCGATCAAAGTCGAGAACGCGAAAGTCGAGGACGGCAGATTGCGCGCGAGCCTGAAGCCTCTGTCCTACAGCGTCATCCGGCTTTCGGTCTGACGCCTTTCCGGCCATCACTCTCGTGCTGGCCTGGAGAATATCCGCTCGCTGCGAGGAGGCAGCCGAGCCGGAGAAATGGTTCGCAGAAGCATCTGACCTGACAAGTGCAAGTCCCTATGCCGCTGCGAACCCTAAAACCGCGACGTCCCATGCGTCCATTGCGGCCGCGCTCTCGTCGCATTCAAAGGGAGGAGATAATGCAGCATTGGAAGAAGCTTGCATTCGGCGTCGCCTTGGCGACGCTCGGCCTGATGGCCGCGGCTAAGGCGGATGACTATAAATCCTTGCCTCGCAAGGACACTCTCATCGTCGAAAACCCGGAAGGCACCATCAAGAATCCGGGCTGGTTCAATATTTGGGTCAACGGCGGCGGCGGCGTTTCGACCGGCCTGCAGCAGTTGACCATGGACACGCTCTGGTACATCGATCCGGAAAAAGGCCTCGGCGGCTCTACCTGGGACAATTCCCTTGCCGCCGACAAACCGCAATACAATGCCGACTTCACCGAGATGACGGTGAAACTGCGCAAGGGGCTCTACTGGAGCGACGGCGTGGAGTTCACCGCTGACGACGTGGTCTACACGGTCAAGACGCAGATGGACCATCCCGGCATGGTCTGGAGTGCTGCCTTTTCCGTGCAGGTGGCAAGCGTCGAAGCGACCGATCCCTATACGGTCGTCTTCAAGCTGAAAAAGCCCAACTCCCGTTTTCATGCGATCTTCACCGTGCGCTGGAACGGTGCCTGGATCATGCCGAAGCACGTCTTCGAAAAGATCGCCGATCCGGTTCGCTATGACTTCGCCAACCCCGTCTCACTGGGCGCCTACAAGCTGAAGACCTATGACCCTCAGGGCAAATGGTACACATGGGAGAAGCGCGACGACTGGCAGCGGACTTCGCTTGGCCGGTTCGGCGAGCCTGCTCCAAAATATGTAACCTATGTCGACCCGGGCCCGCCGGATAAACGCACCATCGCCCAGCTCGAGCATAATCTCGATATCATCCACGACAATACGCCCGAAGGCATGTTCACGCTCAAGGAAAAGTCGAAGAGCGTCGATAGCTGGTTCCCGGGCTTCCCCTTTGCTCATCCGGACCCGACGCTTCCGGCTGTCATTTTCAATACACAGGATCCGACCTTCCAGAACCCGGATGTCCGCTGGGCATTGGCGCTGCTGATCGATATCAAGGCCGTGGACATGGCGAGCTATCGCGGTGCGGCCACGCTATCGGCACTCGGTGTACCGCCAACGGCCATTGCCATGACGGACTATCAGGCTCCCCTGCAGGATTGGCTGAAGGACTTCGAGATCGATACGGGCAAGCGCAAGATCAAGCCTTACGATCCGACAGTTGGCCAGCAGATCGCCGACATCCTGCGTAAGCAGCCGAAATACAAGGATCAGATCCCGACGGACCCGGCCGCCATCAATAGCGCGTTCGGCTATGGCTGGTGGAAACCGGATCCGCAGGCAGCAGCCGAACTGCTGGAAAAAGCAGGCTTCAAGAAGACCGGCGGCAAATGGATGACCCCGGACGGCCAGCCGTTCAAGATCCGGATGACCGTCGAGGGCGACACCCGCTCCGTCTTCACTCGGGCCGGAACGCTCATCGCACAGCAATGGGCCTCTTTCGGCATCGACGCCAAAGCCGTGCCGGTCACGAAACTTTGGCAGGTTGCGCTGCAGCCCGGCGACTATCAGGTAGCGATTGCCTGGAGCGTGGAAACCTGGGGCGGCGATCCCGATCTGTCGTTCTTCCTCGACAGCTGGCACTCACAGTTCGTGGCAAAGAAGGGTGAGAACCAGCCGCCACGCAACTGGCAGCGCTGGAGCAATCCGGAACTCGACAAGATCATCGAAAGCATTCGTGGCATCGGCGCCGACGATCCGAAGGGCCTTGAGCTCGGCAAGGATTATCTCAAGCTGGTCGCCCGCGAAATGCCGACGATACCGCTGATGTCCTATAACGTCTTCACCTCGATGGACACGACCTATTGGACCGGTTACCCGACGATATCAGACCCTTATACCGATCCGGTACCGAACTGGGCGAATTCCCGGTTGATGATGGTCAAATTGAAACCGGCACAACCGAAATAATCCTCCCACCGCCGGCGCGGCCCTTTCGCGCCGGCCCCCTTATCGGCGGGCAATCTGCCCGTCGATCCTTTCGATGAAGGGACCCAGAGAGGAACCACCACCCTATGACGTCCTATCTGATCTTTGTGCTGAAGCGGTTCGGTCAGTTTCTGCTCGTCGTATTTCTTGGCGTGACCATAACATTCTTCGTCACCCACCTGACCCCGATCGATCCGGTCGAAGAGAGCATAGGCTCCATAACGCAGATGGGGCAATCCGATCCAAACGCGATCGAACTGATGCGCCAGTCGCTTCGGGAGCTTTACGGACTGAATGGCTCGATCTGGCAGCAATACCTGCATTTCTGGCTTCGGCTCGCGACAGGTGACCTCGGCCCCTCGCTCTCGGCCTTCCCCACACCGGTCTCCACCATCATCATGCGTTCCCTGCCCTGGACGATCGGTCTGATGACGGTCTCGACGCTGATTACCTTCGTGCTCGGCAACGCGATCGGTGCGCTTGCCGGTTACCACCGGAAGAACATGATCCTGAAAGGGATCAGTCTCGTCTTCATCGCGATGCTGCCGATCCCCTATTACATTCTGGCCTTCGTTCTGCTCATTGTCTTCGGTTATGTCTGGCCGATCCTGCCGATCAATGGCGGCTATGAGATGAACGCCAATCTCGACCTGTCCTTCTCCCTTGTTATCGACATTCTCGAGCATTCCATCCTGCCCGCATTCTCGCTGATCCTCGTCGGCACCGGCAGCTGGTTGATCGGGATGCGTGCTCTGGTCTCCAACATCATCACGGAGGATTATGTGGTCTTTGCCGAGCTCGGCGGCGTGCCGAAGCGGCGCATCCTGCGCTCCTATATCGCCCGCAACGCCATGGTGCCGCAGTTTACGGGCTTGGCGATGTCGCTCGGCGCTATCTTCAACGGCACGGTCATTACCGAGATCGTCTTCGGCTATCCCGGCATCGGAAACCTGCTGATATCAGCCGTCCATGCCGGCGACTACAGCCTCGTGCTCGGCCTCAGCGCCTTGTCGATCGTCGGCGTCGCGGCCGCCGTCTTCATCATCGACATCCTGAGCCCGCTCATCGATCCGCGCATCAAGGTGGAGTAGGCCATGTTCACGATCCTGCGCGACCTGACGCGCCACAACATGGAATTCCTGAGCGGCCTGGCACTCTTTGCCATCATTGTGGGCCTGGTCATCCTGTCCTATTTCTCGCCGTATGGCGCCACGGACATCTACCTCCTGCCGCCCGATATGCCGCCGGACGGAGACTATTGGCTGGGCACCACGTCGCGCGGCCAGGACGTCTTCTGGCAGCTGACGACTGCGCTGCGCAACACACTCTATTTCGGTATCGGCGTCGCCTTCCTATCTCGCATCATATCGCTCGTCGTTGGCCTGGTCGCTGGTTATGCCGGCGGCGTGGTTGACCGGGTCCTCATGGCGATCAACGACAGCGTCATGGTCATTCCGCAATTTCCGCTGCTGATCCTGTTCTATTTTGTGCTGAAGGACAGCATGACCTGGACAGCTCTCATCGTCATCATGGCAGCTCTCGGCTGGTCCTATGATGCGAGGCTCATCCGTTCTGTTGCGATCAGCCTTAAAACGCGGCCCTTTACCACTCAGAGCGTCTATTCCGGCATGAGCATGCGCAAGATCCTCGTCGAGGAGCATTTGCCCTATGTCCTGCCGATCGTCTTTGCCACGACGATGAACAACATGATCTGGTCTATCGGGATGGAGATCACCTTGTCGGTGCTTGGCTTCACGGACATCGAGACCCCGACCATGGGCATGATGATCTATTGGGCCAACGCCCATTCGGCGCTCATCGCCGGCACCTGGTGGTGGGTGGCTGCACCCGTTGCCGTCATCGTCGTTCTCTTCCTGGCGCTGTTTCTCCTGTCCATGTCGATGAACGAATACAACGATCCGCGCAGCCGGCTGAACCGGATGGGAGGTTAGCCATGGATGCCCTGGTCGAAGTCCAGAACCTGAAAGCCTATTACCGCGCCTTCCTTTTTGGCGTCGATCGCGAAGTGCGCGCAGTCGACGACATTACCCTTACGATCGGTCGCGGTGAAATCTATGGGGTCGCCGGCGAATCCAGCAGCGGCAAGACGACGCTGATCAAGACGATTGCCGGTGCGATCCGGCCACCGCTCAAGGTCGTATCGGGCAAAGTCGTCTTCCATTTTGCCGGCGGTACGCAGGACATATACGCCATGACGCCGGACGAACGGATGGCGCTTCGCTGGCTGCATCTGTCCTACATCATGCAGGGCTCAATGAACGTGCTGAACCCGGTTCGGCGCATCCATCACTCCTTCACCGATTTCGCCTTGCGTCACATGAAAGTCGGCAAGAGTGAGTTCTTCGCGAAAGTCGGCTCGCATCTCCAGAGATTGAAACTCGATCCGCATCTGCTCCAGGCCTATCCGCATGAACTCTCCGGGGGCATGCGTCAACGCATGACGATCGCGCTCGCGACGATCCTGACGCCCGAGTTCATCATTGCCGACGAGCCGACAACGGCGCTCGACGTCATCGTACAGCGCGACGTGCTGTCGATGATCCGCGAAATCCAGCATGAAATAGGCTCCTCCTTCTTGTTCGTCACCCATGACATGGGTGTGCATGCGACGGTTTCTGACCGTATCGGCATCGTCTATGCCGGGCGTCTCGTCGAGGAAGCGCCGACCCGCAAGCTCTTCGCCCTGCCGTTGCATCCTTATACGCAGCATCTGGTCGGCAGCCTGCCGCGTATCGGCGACGCGAAGGCCCGGCCTTCGCTCGAGGGACGTCCGCCGAACCTTGCCATGCCGCCTGAAGGCTGTCGGTTTCATCCGCGCTGCCCGAAGCGGATGGAGATCTGTTCGCAAAAGGTACCGCCGATGATCACGGTTGAGCCGGACCGGCGCGTGGCTTGCTTTGCGGTTACGGGAGATCAGGCTTGAACGCTCTTCTCACTCTCTCTCATGTCACGAAAATCTACCGTCAGGGCGGCATGCTAGGCCGCCGGCAGATCGTGGCGGTCAAGGATGTCAGCTTCGAGATCGGCAGCGAACCGGCGATTCTCTCCATCGTCGGAGAATCGGGTTCGGGAAAATCGACGATTGCAGCAATGATCCTCGGCCAGACGGCACCCACGCAAGGCATACTTCATTTTCGTGGGAAAGCGGTGGCCCTGCACGGCAAGGCGGAGCGTCGCGCCTTCATGAGGGAAGTGCAGCCAGTCCTGCAGAACCCCTTCGAAGCCTTTAATCCGCTCAAGCGCGTGGATCGCTACCTCTTCGAAACAGCGCGGAACTTCTCGGCCGGCGCCGGCAAGTCGGATCGCCAACAGATCGAACGATTGGCCGATGAGGCTCTCGGCCATGTGGGGCTCAGTCTTGCGGAAGTGAAGGGCCGGTTTCCGCATGAACTGTCCGGAGGACAGCTACAGCGCGTCGCAATTGCCCGTGCCCTGATCCCGCAGCCACGTCTGCTCATCGCCGACGAGCCGGTATCGATGGTTGACGCGTCCCTGCGCATGGCAATCGTCAATCTCTTCGATCAATTGAAACGCGAGCTTGGACTTTCGATCGTCTACATCACGCATGATCTCGCCACCGCCTACTATATCAGCGACCGGATTATCATCATGCGCAAGGGCGAGATCGTCGAGCAGGGCGAGGCACGCAAGGTCCTAGACAATCCCCAGCACTCCTACTCGCGTGCATTGAAGGAAGCCGTGCTGAGCGCCGATTTCGCTGAGGCGCCCTAGCGCGCGAGCGGTGACGGAAGTGCTTCACCTGTGGAACCCTGCCTCAGATCGTGAGTGCATTCGCTTGCATTACTCAAACCATCGATGAGCATCGCAACCCGCCCGCCGAAATCCGCTGGTTGGGACTTAAAATTTAGATTGAAGCGACGTTCGGAAGATTGCGGTGGGCGCTCTCAGGCACCGCCGTGATGCCATCTGCAGGCAGGAAAGGACCGCCCCTGGAAAGGCAACCCCCGCATTCTGCGAGGATTGCCTGATCATCAAACCAAAAGAACAAGCCGTGCCGTGAGTGCAGGCTCAGGCTGCCTTGGCGATATCATCGCTGTGACGGATTTCCGTGCCGAGCACCTTCAGGCATTCGCGGATGAATGCAGCAAGTGCCGTCCATCCCTTCGCGGAAACCATGGTGCCATCGACATAGGCTTCGGTCGGCGACAGATCGATATAGGTACCGCCTGCAAGCGTGACTTCCGGTTCGCAAGCCCCGAGGGCACCAACCTTCTTGCCGCGAACCACGCCGTCGACGGCAATCAGAATCTGGACGCCGTGGCAAATCGTAAAGATCGGCTTCTGCTTCTCGTGAAAATGCCGCACGATTGCCTGAACGCGTTTATCGGTGCGGATATATTCGGGGCCGCGACCGCCTGCGCAGTAGACTGCATGATATTGATCGAGCTGCGCCTCGGCCTCCGAGAAGGTCTTGTTGATCGTGAAGAAGTGCCCGAGCTTTTCTGTATATGTCTGATCGCCCTCGAAATCGTGGAGCGAGGTCTTGATCAGGTCGCCCGCCTTCTTGTCGGGGCAGATCACGTGGACCGTATGGCCGACTGCCTCCATCGCCTGCTGATAGACATAGATTTCATATTCCTCGGTGAATTCACCGGTCAGCATCAGTATCTTCTTACCAGGCATGATTTGCTCCTCTTCTTCATGCAATGGGGCGGCTGCGGCCGCCCCCGGTTTCGGTCTCATCAGAACGGAGAGTCGGGGAAATAGTATTCCTTGGCATTCTCCTGCGTGATCAGCGGCGCATCCAGCTTGACAGTGCCTCGCACCGGCGCCTGGCCGACAATATTGGCAACGGTCATGTAGATGGCGGTCTTAATCATGGACGGCGGATAGGGTGTCTCGACCGGCGTCATCGGATCGCCGTCGATGACCTTCTTGACGATGTCCTTCATGCCATTGCCGCCGAGGGCAAGCTTGATGTCCTTGCGACCCGATTCCTTGACAGCCTCGAGCACACCGAGAAGCATGTCGTCATCATTTGCCCAGACAGCATCGATCTGCGGGTATTTGGCAAGATAGTCCTGCATCAGCTTGAAGGCGTCATCACTGTTCCAGTTCGCGTACTGGATGTCCAGAATCTTGAGATCGGTTCCCTTGATGGCATCCTGAAAGCCCTGGATGCGTTCATCGTCGATGACGGTCGGAATGCCGCGCAAGACGACGAGGTTGCCTTTGCCGCCCAGCTTGTCGATCATGAATTTCGCCGTATTGCGGCCAACCGCGATGTTATCGCCGGCAAGGTAGAGGTCCTGGATGGACTGGTCGTTCAGGCCACGGTCCACGACGGTGATGAAGGTGCCGGCATCCTTGACCGCCTTGACCGGTGTCGTCAGTTCCTCCGACGTATAGGGCAGGATGACCAGTGCATCGAGCTTGCGTCCTGCGGACAGATCTTCAAGCGCGCTCACCTGCGCCGTTGCCGAAGGCGAGGTCTTCACCACGACCTCGACATTCGGAAAGGCGGCATTGACTTCTTTGGCGGCGGCCTGTGCATGATAGACGATGCCCGCCGTCCAGCCATGGTCGGCTGCCGGGATCGACACGGCGACAACCTTCTTGTCTGCCGAAAGGGCCTGACCGGCGAGCATCATCGTACTGACGGCCAGGGCCGCAATCCATTTTCTAGACATTCATTCCTCCCAGAATCGGACCACAAACATCAATCCGCGCGGTCCGGACGCGGTTACTTCGAGAACCTTTGAATGAGCATGGCGATGATGATGATGACGCCCTGAACGCCGGCGACGAGATATTCGGATACGAAATCCGAGAGCACCATGAGGTTGGCGATGAGTTCGAGGATGACCGCTCCGGCGACCGTGCCCCAGACATGGCCCTTGCCACCCCGCAGGGCAGTTCCGCCGATGACGACCGCAGTGATGACCTGCAATTCCCACAGCACGCCGGTGGTCGGTGTCGCCGCTCCGAGGCGCGGCACATAGCAGATCGCAGCGATCGCAACACATACGCCCTGCATCGCGTAGGCGATCGTGCGCGTCTTGATGATGGAAATTCCCGAGTAGCGGGCCACGTCCTCATTCGCGCCAACAGCAGCGCATTTCCGGCCGTACTTCATCTTGTAGAGGATGAAGGAAGCGATAGCGGCAACGGCAATCGAAATGAGGATCGGAAAGGGAATACCGCCAAAGGTGCCGAAATAGACCGGCCGATAGGCATCGCGGAGACTGCGATCGATCGGGATCGTTCCGCCATCCGACATATAGGTGATGAGGGCGCGGAAGATCCCCATGGTACCGAGTGTCGCGATAAAGGGCTCTATCTTTCCGACGGTAACGATCAGCCCGTTCATCAGGCCGCAGATGAGCCCGACGACAAGCGCGATAGCCATGCCGGCGGGTATTGCCAGGACACCCCAGTCGGCAGCGACCCTGTTCATGAACATGATGGTTATGCCCGTGATGAATGCGGCCATCGAACCGACTGAAAGATCCAGTCCGCCGGATGAGATGACGAAGGTCGCTCCGACGGCGATGATCGCGATGAAGGCGCTTCGCGTGATCACATTGCCGAGATTGGTCGCCGAGAGGAAATCCTGGTTGATCGAAAAACCGATCAGCAGCAGGGCCAGAAGCGCAAGGAACGGGCCGACATCCGACCAGCCGATGTTCCATTCCCGCTCCGGCCGAACCGGCGTCGAACCCGTAATCACACTCATTGTCTTCCTCCCTGCTTCGCCGCATCCTTCGTCTCGCTGGTGGCAAGAAGCGCAATCTCATGTTCCGTCATTCTGTCGCCCGTCACCTCTCCCGTGATGCGCCCCTCACGCATCACAAGAATCCGGTCGCAGATTCCGATCAGTTCCTGCATTTCGGACGAGATGACGATGCAGGTCCTGCCTTCTGCGACGAGGCGCTCGATGAAGGCGTAGATCTGGGCCTTGTTCGCGATGTCGATCCCGCGCGTCGGCTCGTCGATAACCACGACCGAAGGGTCGGTGAGAAGCACCTTGGCGAGCAGAAGCTTCTGCTGGTTGCCTCCGGAAAGCTGACCCGCCTTGACGGCGTAACTTTTCAGCCGAATGTCGTAGGTGTTGACGGCTTCGACGAGCGCGCTCTGCTCACGACGGCGCCGCATCAGAAGGCCGGGGTGAAATCTGCCGAGGGCGGACAGCGTGAGGTTCGGCGCAAGCCGCTCCTGCAGCAGCAGGCCCTTGCCTTTGCGATCCTCGGTCAGGTAGCCGATGCCGGCATCCATCGCTGCCCGGGGACGCCTGATATCAATCGCCCTGTCCTGCAGTTTTACGGTTCCGGTGGCAGGCCGCAGGCCCATGATGCCCTCGAACACTTCGGTGCGGCCGGCACCGATCATGCCGGCGAATCCGAGGACCTCGCCTTTGTGAGCGGTAAACGAGATGTCGCTTGCGAAGCCGGGAACGCCGAGATCCCGGACTTCCAGCATCGCCTGCAGGGCTGGCTTTACGGTCTTCTCGGGATAAAGCGCGGCGAGGTCGCGCCCAACCATCAGCCGCGCCATGTCCATCTGGGTCAGGCTATGACCGGGATATGTGCCGACCATCTTGCCGTCTCGGAGCACCGTCACCTTGTCGGCAAGCCGCTGGACTTCATCGAGGCGATGGCTGATGTAGAGTACGGCAGCACCCTGCTCCTTCAGCTGAAGGATGATGGCAAGCAGGCGCTCGACCTCCTCGCCCGTCAGGACTGCAGTCGGTTCGTCGAAAATGACAAGCTTGTAGTCGTCGAGGAGTGCACGCGCGATCTGCACGAGCTGGCGATCCGCAAGCGAGATGTCGCGCACCAAAGCGTTTGGCGATACGTGACATCCAAGGTCGTGAAGTTTTTCGATGGCCAAACGTCGCATCGTCCGATCGTCGACCAGGCCATGACGCATCAGTTCGCGGCCGAGGAAAAGATTTTCGGCGACAGTCAGGGCGTCCGCGAGCAGGATCTCCTGGTGCACCAGAACAATACCCGCTTCCTGCGCCTGCTCCGGCTTTGAGAACCCGACCTTGCGGCCGCCCATCGACAGCGTTCCTGCAGTGGGCTCGGCGTAACCAGAAAGGAGCCGCATGAATGTCGACTTGCCGGCGCCATTCTCGCCGATGATGGCATGGATCTCGCCGGGCAAGATATCGAGCGTGACTTCCGAGAGTACGGTGACCGGTCCGTACTGCTTCGACATGCCCTCTGCACGAAGGACCGGATGAGAGACGAGGCCGTCTTTCTCGGACACCACGCTCCTCCCCTTTCTCTCCATGGTCATGACGCTCGACATTGCCCGCCTCTCAATCGAAGGCCGGCACGAGCCGGTCCCGTGAATGTTCGAGATGGGTTCTCATTGCCTTCTCGGCAGCCGATGGGTCACCCGCAGCAAATGCGGAGAGAAGCGCCTCGTGCTCGTCCAACGCCTCTTCGGTGACGCGGGAATGGAACATCAGTCGAAAGATGTGAAAATGCGTGTGCTGGTGGCTGAGAGTTTGGCGAATGAGCTCGTTGCCGGCAAATTCCATGATCCTGTCATGGAAAACGGCATCCTGCCGCGCGAAGGTGGAATAGCGCAGCCGTTCATCGGCCCCTTCCCGGCGCCCCATGACGCCGGCCGCCTCCCTGAGGATAGCGAGCTTTTCATCGTCCATTGCCCTTGCCGCCCTCGCAGCACCGTCGGGCTCGAGAAGCAACCGCAAGTGATAGAGCTCATCGAAGCGACGATGGGTAATCTGCGGGGCAGCGCTGTAACCGATAAGATGCGTCTTGACGACAAGCCCCTCCCCCTCGAGGCGGCCGAGCGCTTCGCGGATGGGAGTCTGGGAAACATTGAATTCCTTGACCAGATTATCGACGGTGATGCGCGCACCCGGAGCAATCTTAAGAGACATGAGCTGCGCAAAAATCACCTCGTAGACGCTGTCCGCGAGACTGTTGCTGCGCTGTATGAAACCACTCGGATCAGGCGTGGCATTGAGCATCATCGTATTCCGGCCCTGTATTTCTTTTGCCTCTTGACAGGAACAATCGCTAACACGATGCTCGGCTATATGCAATCCCATATCCTATAGGATTTTATATCGGAGGTTTCATGAGGGTCATTTGGATAAGCGCGAAGGAAATCGCGCGCCAATTTTGCGACGCTTCCTCAAGGTCTTTCTTCACTCCCCAACTGGTGAAAGGGCCAGTACAATGACCCTCTTTGCGGCTATCCGGCTCCCGAAAGAAATTCTGTTCGGCAAGGGCCAACGGTTTGCGCTGCCATCCGTCGCCAGGAGGCTTGGCCAAAAGGCGCTGATCTGCACGGATGAGCGCTTCGCAGGGACTTCCGTTTTCGCCGAGCTTGTGGCCGCATTGAACGCGGCATCGATCGAGACACTGGTCCATGACCGGGTCCTGCCGGATGTCCCGCGTGACACCGTTGCGCTATGCGTTGAGGAGGCGCGGAGCTTCGAGTCCGACATGGTGATAGGGATAGGCGGGGGGAGTTGCCTCGACATGGCGAAATGTGCCGCCCTGCTTTTGAGCCATGGCGGCAGCCTCTCGGAATACTATGGCGAGTTCAAGGTTCCCGGCCCGACCATGCCGATCATCGCCGTGCCAACCACGGCGGGTACCGGCTCGGAGGTGACGCCGGTTGCCGTCATCTCCGACCCGGATCGGACGCTGAAAGTCGGCATATCGAGCCCTTATCTCATTGCCGCAGCGGCTATCTGCGATCCGGAGCTGACAATGTCCTGCCCGCCGGGCCTGACCGCTGTCGCGGGCGCGGACGCGTTGACTCATGCGATCGAGGCATTCACGGCCGCCCGGCGCGGCGCCGACCCCTTGTTGCCACAAAACCATGTCTTCATCGGTAAGAGTGAACTTACAGACTATTTCGCACTCCTCGCCATCAAGCTCCTGGGACGCAGCCTGGAAACGGCTTGCAAGGACGGATTGAACGAAGATGCTCGCGCCGACGTAATGATGGGTGCGCTGGCTGCCGGCTGCGCATTCGGCACGGCCGGTACCGCAGCGGCGCATGCCATCCAGTATCCCGCAGGCGCGTTGACCCACACGGCCCACGGGCTTGGCGTCGCGACGATGATGCCCTACGTCATGAACTATAACCGCTCCGCCTCGATGACCGAAATGGCTGAGATCGGGCAAGCGCTCGGTCTGGATTCCACGAGCAGGACGAAGCAGGAAATGGCCGAAGCAGCCATCGAGGAGATCCGCAGGCTCTTTCAAGCCATCGGCATCACACCGACACTGGCCGATCTCGGACTTACCGCCGACAAGCTCGACTGGACCGCCGAACAGGCGCTCAGCATCGACAGATTGATCAAGAATAACCCGAGGCCTTTCGACATCGACGCCATGAAGCGTCTCGTTCGTGCAGCCTATGACGGCGATCTTGCCGCCGCTGCCCTCTAAACATTCGAGGACCAAAATGACTATTGCCCAGCAAATGCCACAGGCCGACCGCCACCTGCCAGACATTGAGGCCACGGCCCGCGGCCTTTATATCGATGGGAACTGGCGGCAATCGAAAAGCGGGCGCAAGATCGATGTGACCGACCCCTCGACCGGGGCGCTTCTTGCGGCTGTTGCGGACGCCACCATCGAGGATGCACAGGCAAGCATAGAAGCCGCATCCCGGGCTGCGCCCGGCTGGCGGTCGACGCCGCCGCGCAAGCGCTCGGAGATCTTGCGACGCTGTTTCGAACTGTTGATCGAGCGTTCCGAAATGCTTGCCACCTTGATCTCCCTGGAGAATGGCAAGGCGCTGCGCGACGCGCGCGGCGAGGTCGCGTATGCCGCCGAGTTCTTCCGCTGGAATGCGGAAGAAGCCGTCCGCATTACGGGAGAATTCGGCATCGCTCCGTCGGGCGCCAACCGCATCATTGTCGATTACCAGCCGATCGGCATCTGCCTGCTGATCACGCCATGGAATTTCCCGGCTGCGATGGCGACGCGAAAGATCGCTCCGGCCCTCGCCGCTGGCTGCACCGTCATCCTGAAGCCGGCAAGCGAGACGCCGCTAACGGCCTATGCGCTGGCGTCGATCTATGAGGAGGCGGGCGTACCTCCAGGCGTCGTCAACGTTCTGACGACAAGCACTCCAGCCCCGTTCAGCGCTACCATTCTCGCGGATCCGCGCGTCAGAAAGCTTTCGTTTACGGGCTCGACAGGCGTTGGCCGCCTGCTTCTCGCCGAAGCGGCCAAGCATGTCGTCTCATGTTCCATGGAACTCGGCGGCAATGCTCCGTTCATCGTTTTCGACGACGCCGATCTGGATGCGGCACTCGACGGCGCGATGGTTGCCAAGATGCGCAATGCGGGCGAAGCCTGCACCGCAGCAAACCGTCTCTATGTCCAGTCGGGAATCTACCAATCCTTCGCAGAGGGGCTGGCCAAAAGGATGTCTGCGCTCAACGTCGGTCCGGGCGTCGATGCCCTTACCGAATGCGGGCCGATGATCACGACAAAAGCCGTGGAGAAGATCGACCGCCTCGTCGTTGATGCGAAAGCAAAAGGCGCCCGCGTCACCTGCGGCGGCGAGCCCTCCGCCGGGCCGGGTTATTTCTACCCGCCGACAGTTCTCGTCGACATGCCCGACGGTGTCGAGATGGCGCATGAGGAAATCTTCGGACCGGTTGCACCTCTTTACAGGTTCGAGACCGAGGACGAGGTGATAGGGCGCGCCAACGACACCGAATACGGTCTTGCCGCTTACGTCTTCACACGCGACATAGCACGGGGATTGCGCGTTTCCTCCGCTCTGGAATCAGGCATGATCGCGCTCAACCGCGGTCTGGTTTCCGATCCGGCAGCACCGTTCGGCGGCGTCAAGCAGAGCGGTCTCGGCCGTGAGGGCGGACAGCATCACGGCATCGCCGAATTTATGGAAGCCAAGTATATCGCGGCGAGTTTCTGACGGCTGAGAGGAAGAATATTTGGAAACCGATCCGTTCCGCATACGGGGACATGTGCCGGAATTCGACGCCATCGTGTCGGAGATCAAGGCAAGGAGTGCTTCGACGCGTGCAAGGCTGCGTATGCGGGAGATCGCTTACGGAGAAGGCGCGAGTGAAACCATGGACGTCTTCTACCCCGACGGTATAAGCGACCGACGACCGGTGCACATGTTCATCCACGGCGGCTACTGGCGGATGTTTTCCAAACGTGACTACTCCTATGTCGCCGACACCATTACGGGCTCAGGGGCAATCGCGGTCATTGTCGATTATGCCCTCATGCCGCATGTCAGGATGGAGGTGCTCGTCGATCAGGTTCGGCGGGCCAAGCAATGGGTGCTCGAAAACATCGCGAGCCATGGCGGCGACGCCTCGCGCTTTACGGTCAGCGGTCATTCCGCTGGCGCGCACCTTGCGAGCTTCCTGTTTCATCGACAGGAGGCTTTCTCGGGCGTGTCGGCAGCCCTCCTGCTGGGGGGGCTTTACGACCTGAAGCCCCTGCAATCATCTTTTCTGCACTCAGAAATCGCCATTACCGACAGAGAGGTTGCCGACCTTTCGCCGATGCTGCACTCCTTTGACCAGGGCTGTCGCGCCATTATCGCGGTCGGCGCTGAAGAAACGCCGCCGTTTCATCAGCAGGCGGACGCCTTTTCATTGCGCCTGCGAGAGCAAGGACTGTCGGTCACCAGCGAAAGGCTCGAAGGCTCCAATCACATGAGCAGCGTTCGCGATCTCGGCTTCCCGGATACGGCTATCGGTCGGGTCCTCAGTCAAATGATTGCATCTGTCGGGTGACGTCCAAACGTCGAATTCCAACTGCAGTCGGCCTTCTTGCTCGACGTTTGCCATTGGCTCACGCAAAGGACCGCCGAGATAATTCTTTGCGCCTGCCGTCTCGGCTGATAAAAGCCGGCCGGTCAACTGAAAACAGCGACTGAATGACAGAACACGCCATTACCTGGAGCATTGCCGGCCTGACCGCCATGGGCGTGGTCGTTCGTCCGTTTCGATGGCCGGAAGCGGTATGGGCCATGTTCGGTGCCTTGCTGCTCTTTGCCTTTCGCCTGATCGGACCACAGGACGTCATCACGGGCGTCTTAAAAGGCAGCGACGTATATCTTTTTCTGATCGGCATGATGCTGCTGTCGGAACTCGCCCGCCGCGAAGGACTGTTCGACTGGATTGCGGCGATCGCCACAACGCACTCCCGTGGCTCCTCCCGACGCCTGTTCGTGCTTGTCTATCTGGTCGGTGTCGTCGTGACGGTCTTTCTCTCAAATGATGCGACGGCCGTCGTCCTTACCCCAGCCGTCTGCGCGGCCTGCCGGGCGGCCCGCGTCCGGGATCCGATGCCCTATCTGCTGATCTGCGCCTTCATTGCCAATGCCGCGAGCTTTGTCCTTCCCATCTCCAATCCCGCCAATCTGGTGATCTTTGCGGGTGGCGAAATGCCGCCCCTGGCGCGCTGGTTGTCGACATTCATGCTTCCATCGATCGTTTCGATCGTTGTTACATTCGGCTGCCTTTACTGGACTCAGCGCCAGGCGCTTGCCCAGGACAGCGTTGCTGAAAACGTGCCGCGGCCGACCCTTTCCGCGAGCGCTCGGCTGGCCGGGTGGGGAATTGTCCTGACGGCCGTCATTCTTATCGTGGCATCAGCTATGCACATCGATTTGGGTATGCTGACTTTTCTCGCCGGCACGATTACCACCGTGCTGGTGCTGGCACTGACCCGGCAAAGCCCGATCGAGACCTTCAAGGGCGTAAGCTGGAGCGTCCTGCCTCTGGTCGCAGGCCTGTTCGTCGTCGTGGAGGCGCTGGATCGTACCGGTCTGACAACCATGCTCTCCGATCAATTGGCCCTACTCGCGGCAGCGTCGGAAACACAGGCGGCCGGCATTGCAGGCGTGGTTGTTGCGGTTGTCTGCAACCTCGTCAACAATCTCCCGGCAGGCCTGGTTGCGGGAAGCGCGGTCCAGGCGGCGCATGTCTCAGACAAGATTGCCGGAGCGGTGCTAATCGCAGTCGATCTCGGTCCTAACCTTTCCGTGACAGGATCGCTGGCAACAATATTGTGGTTGACCGTCCTTCGCCGCGAAGGACTGCACGTCAGTGCGTGGCAGTTTCTCAAGCTCGGAACTGTCGTCATGTTTCCAGCACTGATCTTGTCCTTGCTGTCGCTCGTTCTTTTCTGAGACTGCCAGCCGACGGCGCCATCTTCTTTCAAACTAGGCGCCGGAGCTTCTGCCCAAAGACGATACGCGCCTCAAGACGTTGCAGCTGCCGGATCGGCTTCTGGCTCACACCGGTCCCGAAGCATCGCCCCCTCAATCGGAGCAAGGACAACAATATCCTTTCGCGCATCTGTGCGCGCAACCGAATAGCCGGAGAGGCCGCGGCGCTTGGCGAGCATTGGCGTCTCCGGGATAGCCGCGCGACCGCAGGGTTGTCAGGCGCACATTGTTATCGCTGACGACATAATCGTCTCGATGCATCGAATGCCCGATCCCCATTCGGCTTGCTTGAAACGTGAGCTTATATCCAGTGATAGACGAGGATATGGGAGCGGGGCTGATTGAGCCGGCTTGACTGACAATTGCAGTTAGGCGGCAAGCTCCCCTGGACGGGGATGCCCGGGTTCGGTCGAATGCTGGTCTGCGGCTGTTGCCGCGCTTGAAGAGCATTCTTCGATGCTTGCCGGATCTGCATATATCTCGACCCTGTCACGGCCGCCTCGCTTCGCGAGGTAGAGCGCCTGGTCTGCTCGATCCCGCAGTTTCTGTGCATCGCAATCGCCTCTCCAGATGGCGACGCCTGCGCTCACTGTCGGCACTATCGTTTCCGCACCGGCCGCAAATGCCAAGCCGTTGACCGCCCTGCGGATTTGATCCGCCTCTGCAGCGGCGGCATCTTCGGTTTGACCGCGCAGAAACAGCGCGAATTCCTCGCCGCCAAGGCGGCCGAACGTGACGTTGCGTCCAGCGGTATTGGCGATGGCTTGCGCTACGCCGACGAGAACCACATCCCCCGTCTCATGGCCGTAGCGATCGTTGATGCTCTTGAAGTGGTCGATGTCTATCATGATGAAGGCGTCACCGTCCCTGAGCTCGCTCGGAAGGGATGCCAGAAAGTGCTGCCGGTTTGGGATTCCCGTCAGCGCGTCGGTATTTGCCAGACGTCTGAGCTGAGTTTCTGCGCGTTCCTGCACCAGGACAACCACGAAAAGCGCGACGGAGAAATGGCAAATGATGAGCATGAAAAACGCATAGCGGGGTTCGACCGGCCCATACTGCGGAAAGATCATTCCGACAGTGACCAGCGTCGAAAAGCCCATGGCAGCGGCGAGTGACGCAAGCAGACCCAATCTCGCCGGGAGCCGGTCGAGGAAGAAATCCCGCAAGATGACAACACAGGAGATGCCAAGGAAAGCTGCGGTGTTCGCATTGAATATTGCGGCGCGCGTTTGGTTATCCGCATACCAATGCATAAAACCAACAACGACGGACAAGATGAGGGCGAACCCGACCAGAAGGCAATCCGAACGCTTTCGCCCGCGACGGCTCAACTGGATCAGTCCCGTCGTCATCAACGCATAACCTGTGACACCGATGGAAAAACTTGCCAGAGTCCAGATCTCGTATGGCAGTATGCCTTGCTCTCCGACCCCGGCAAGCGTGGATGCAACGGCGAGGAGGCCGTCGCCGATCGCCAGAAAATCGAGACCTGGCTCTCTGGAGCGCCACCTGACGTAGAAACAGCAGATGGCGCCGACTATGAACGAGCACTTGTGAAGAAGAAGAACTGTAGCAAGATCCATCGTCAAACCGAAAAACAACCGGGATGCCGATGTCTATAATTTCCGAGAGCTACTTTTGAATGAATCTTCTCCAGCTGACAGAGCAGATCAGGCACAACTTCATCACGGGATCAGCCTGTGAGCTTCCGAAAATGCGAGAACGGCGTTCAAGAACTCTTCCGGCTGTTCCAAGTGCGCAAAATGACCGCTTTGGGCGAAGTGCACCAGCTCCGAATTCGAGCAGCTGTCATCCAGGGTTCTTGCCCATTTCGGGCCGCATATGAAATCGTGCGCTCCGACCAGAACAAGCGCCGGTACGGAGAGGTCCTGAAGTCTTGAGCGGACGTCAAACGGCTCATTGTTGCCGATGAGAATTGTCGCCTTTATCCGCAAGCGGAATACTCCGAGATCAAGCTTCTCGTGGACATCGTCGGCAAAATAGGCGGGAAGCAGGTCGCGCATGACCTCGGTATAGTCTTCGTCGCTCGACATTTTCGGAACCGACTGCCACGCTCTCAGTACCGCCCGCCCCTCCACCTGGTGGCGATCAGCAAAACTCCGAACACCCTCTGCCGCCGCCACCATGAAATCACTCCCTGTCACGGCCGACGAGGAATACAGGATCATCGCTGATACGCGATCCGGGTGCTCGATCGTATATTGCTGGATGACGAACCCTCCGTGGGAATGACCAAGAAGCACGACGTTTGAAAGGTCGAGTGTTTCGAGGAACCTGCCAAGCTGTTTGGCGAAGCGTTCGACGGTATAGCCATGGGGGTGCTCCGCCAACCGGCCGGAGCCACCGGTGCCGATCGGCTCAAGGTAGAGCATGGTAAAATGGTGCTCCAAAAAACCCATGCGAAGATATTGCCAGTGGATCCCTGGGCCGCCAGGGTGAACGACCATGACCGGCCCCTGGCCCGCGACATGAAAGCTTTGCTGAATTCCGTCGATATCGACGACATGATGTCCGGGGTTGAGGCTATTTCGCATTGACATCGATTGGACCTTATATCGCTTGAAAAGCACGGCCGTCGTTGCACCGCGCCAGAGAAATGGATTGAGTTCGGAGAGCCATGGACGGACACATTGGTGTCACCGCGAACCAGTAAGGGATGCCGCACGCTTCGAGGCGCACGACACACTTGTCCTAGACTCCGCCGATCGCCGTTGCCGCAGCATTACAGGAAGAACGCTGCGGCATGGTTTGAGCTGGAGTGCCAAGCACGGTGGACTGCTGGTTTTCGTTCGTGCCAGTCATCGGCGGGTCAGAAGGACCTTACGTTTCGCATCGACTAGTAGCATACCTCGGTCCTGAACGGACGCCCGGGGTGCTCGGCGTCCCATTGCCAATAGCAGCGATCATAGTCGTCGTTGCTACCCAGGAAGAACGGCCCGCGATCCCTGAAGCGGTCGTGGGCGAAAAACGCACCGCGGTTTCCTTCCCTGTCGAAATGGCCCATACCGAATCCCCCCATGTGCTCTGCTCCCATGTGCTCCCCTCCCATGTGCCCCCCTCCCTCGTGGCCTCCGCCTCCGTGGCCTCCGCCTCCACCGTGAGCAAATGCGGGCGCTGCG
>UBMI01000017.1 GCA_900466475.1 Hyphomicrobiales bacterium | reverse complement strand
CCGATCGATAGCGGCGACCGCCTGAAGACGAATATCGTCACCAACGCGGTCAATGTCGGTATTTCCTACCACTGGTGATCGTCGCAAGCGATAAGCGCTGATACCCGACGCCGGTTGCTGCCCATCCCATCAGTAGCAATCATCGGGTCGGTAGTTTCGCGATAGCCGATCCGAGATCGGAAAAGCATCTGGCCGTATAGTGCATCGGCACGATATGGTCCTGTTGGCTTTATCCTCGGGACGGCTGCTGGGCCAAGCTAACAACGGTGCAACCAGCCACTAGGTCGTAAGGGACGGATTGTGCGTATTCTCCTGGTCGAAGACGACGAGATTATCGGTGAGGCGGTTCGCGATCACACGAATACGGCCGGTTACGCGACGGACTGGGTCCGCACGGTCGTCGATGCAGAAGCCGCAAGCAGGTCATTCGAATACGGGCTCGTTCTCCTTGATCTGCATCTTCCGGACGGCAATGGTCTGGTCTTCCTGGAATATTTTCGGGCGCGGGGCGGGGAGGCTCCAGTGATTGTCCTCACCGCCAAAGATCAAATATCAGACCGCATCGCCGGACTTAACGCGGGTGCGGACGATTATCTGATCAAGCCGTTCAACCTCGACGAACTCGAAGCGCGAATCCTTGCCGTTCGTCGTCGCTACGAGGGACGTCGGCGAAATACCATCGAGGTTGCGGATATCGTGATCGAGAGATCGTCGCACTCCATCAGCGTTGGCGGACAGGACGTTCAGTTGACTCCGCGCGAGTGGGCGTTGCTCGATCTGCTTGTCGAGCGTCCGGGAAAACTCGTTACCCTGAAACGGATCGAGGACGCCCTTTATGCTTTCGGTGAGGAGGTCGAAAGCAACACAGTGCAGGTGTATATCAGCAGATTGCGCAAGAAGATCGGAATGGAGAAGATCAGGACCGCCCGAGGGCTCGGCTACATGCTGGCGGTCGAATGAGAAGAGATCGAAGCATCGTCCGACCTCTTATAGCCGCGCTCACAGGCGTGCTGGTGCTGTTCTGGCTTGGTGCCATCGGGCTTGGGATCTCGGTGATGCGGTCGGAATTCGACGAGATCTTCGACAATGCGCTCGAGGAGACGACCGAACGATTGCTGGCGATCGTGGAAGAGGGACAACTGCCGAATGTTCAGGAGGGAGAGCAAGCGCATCGCGCGCCATCGACCCCGTCCAAAAAGGAATATCTTGTCTACCAGGTTCGCGGCAGGGACGGAGCGGTTGTCTTTCATTCGAAAGACGCACCGCTCGAGCCATTCGATGTCCCTCTGACCGTCGGGTTTCACGACACGGACAAGTATCGATTTTATACGGCAATGAGCGCGGATGGCTCTGTCTTCCTGCAGACGGCGGACCGCTTCGGCCACCGGCGTGAGGCGGTGCGGGAGAGTGCGGTGACGATGCTCATCCCGCTTGCCATCCTGCTACCGCTCAGTTTTCTCCTGATGACGTGGATTGCCAGAAGAGCCGTCGATCCGATCAACAAGCTGCGTGAGGCGATCTCAAAAAAGGGCAGTGGCAACCTGTCGCCTGTCGAGACCGAGACCGTACCCCGGGAACTGAAACCCATCGCTCAGTCGGTGAACCTGCTTTTGCAGCGCGTTCGGGCGGCGATAGCCGCGGAACGGGAGTTCGCCACCAACAGTGCTCACGAGCTTCGCACGCCCGTGGCCGGCGCGCTTGCGCAGACGCAAAGACTTCTCGCCGAGTTGCCGGATGAGGTCATGAAAGCGCGTGCCCGCAATATCGAGGCGGCGCTCTTAAAGCTCGGACGCACGTCGGAAAAGCTTCTCCAGCTTGCCCGAGCTGACGCCGGTCTTGGGCAGACGGCTGCGACGAGCGATCTTCGTCAGGTGCTTGACCTGATCGTCCGCGACTATCGCCGCAGTCCTGCCATAGAGCACCGTCTCGCCTACAGCCCATCGGCAGATCCCCTTATGCGAGCCGTCGATGTCGATGCTTTCGGCATTGTGGTCAGCAATCTCATAGAGAATGCCATCCTCCACGGACGCGCCACCGGCATAATCGACGTGTCGGTAAACCGCGACGGCAGCGTCAGCATCTCTAATGACTGCGCGTTATTATCTGCGGCCGATCTGGATGGGTTGAAAGTCCGGTTTCGAAGAGGGGCGACGTCCGCCAGGGGCGCTGGTCTGGGGCTCTCCATCGCCGATACGATCGTCCGACATATGGGAGGTGTATTGGAACTTCGATCGCCGGCGAGCGGCCGCTCGGAAGGGTTCGAAGCTCGTATCTTTTTGCCTGAATGATCGTCAGGCCCGAATAGCGTCGAGACGCCAGGACAGGGGCTGGAGCCGCCCATCGTTCGCGTAGCTGAAGACGAGTTGTCTGCGGGCAAACTGGTGGGCGAGCCAAAGCGTGAATGCGGCGCCGACCGCCCAGCCCATGATCGTATCGCTTGCCCAGTGTGCGCCGATCATCTGACGGGAGAGGCAGATCGCAACGCCAATTGCGACGACGAAGGGCCGGAGCGCCGGAAACGTCAATGCGACCGACATTGCCATCGCGCCCGCAGTCGCGGAATGGCCGGACGGGAAAGCGGCGAATTCCGAATTGAAAGCGAACGGTTTGAAATAGAATGGTCCGTCGACCGCGAGCAGTTCTGGCCGCGCCCGCCCCACGATGTTCTTGGCCAAGGCGCTTGCAATACCTGCGCCTGCTACAGACAAGAACACGAAGGCGGTAATCGCGGTTGCGGCATTTACTTTGCGGACTGTCGAGCGGCACAAACCGCCGAGAGGCATCACGATGCGAAAAAGCAATATGATGCCCGTGACGGTCAGGAGGAGCTGACCTGTCCCGAGGTCGCTCAGCCAGTTGATAATGCCGTGCAATTGTTTCGGGACGGATTGCATCCAGACACCGAGAGCGAGATCGGCCTCGTTCATGGTCACGAGCGACGCCAGGAGAAAGACGAGAAGTATGAAGGTGGGTCTCTCCAGGAGCGCTCTGCGCGAGGGCACGATCTGGGCCTGGCTGGCAAAAAATCTTCGGCAACCTGCCCGCAAGCGCTTTCGAGCGCGTCCCAGAATTCGGTCTGTCGCCGCAACGAGAGCGACGAAGAGCAAGGCAGACCTTTTGGATATCGCGGGGACGTCGGTGGCTTGTACGCTCACTATAATCGAACTTCCGTGGATAATCTCGACAAGAGGGGTGATCAGGAACATCACTCCACTGCGAGTTCGATAGCCGATCAGCCTGACAACAGCCTGAAGGCGATTTTCCGGGCTCGAGAAATTTGAGTGGAGGGAAGGGGACGTCGGCCGTTCACGACGAGAATTTCTCGCTGGTGTGATGCTGACGGGAGGGCACAATGATGGACGTTCACAGTGTAAGTGGCGGCGCAGGGTATGTGGGGAAGAAGACGCGCCGTCGATACTGTTCATTCACGGATGGCCACAGAGCGTCTTTGCTGGAAGCCAGTATGAGAGCACGCGTGCAGAGAATTTCCGCCTCGTTGCCTCGGCCCGCGCGGCCATGGCGGATCGGTGCTCCCCTTGACGTGGGTATTCCACTGAGTTGCAGCTTTGGGCGGACGATATCGCCGCCGTCATAGATCAGCTCAACCCTTGCAAGCCGGTTCTTGCCGGCAAGGAGGCCTAGTCCTGACTGGCAACTACCGGCACTGTGCCTTCGTCCGGAACACGGGCCTCGGTCTGCCTGGCTGCTGACACAAGGCGCCGCTGTGCGCGGATTGCGTGCCATTGTTGGTCGATGAGAACGCCAATGAGGATAACACCACCCATGACGGCGAAATTTAGCGAAGAGGGGATGCCGAGCAGATTAACGAGGTTCTGCAATTCCTGGAGCAGGACCGTTCCGAGCACGACGCCGACGATCGATCCCTCGCCGCCGCGGAGCGAAAAGCCGCCGAGTACGGCAGCGGCAATCGCGTAGAGTTCATAGAATTGGCCATGGCTCGCCGGCGAGATCGAGCGCGTATACATGGCGAAATAGATTGCCGAAAGCGCCGTCAGCAGCCCGCAGATGACATAGGCCGACATTATCATCCGGCCGGTACGGATACCGGAATAGCGGGCCGCTTCCTCGTTCTTGCCGATCGCGTAGAGATAGCGCCCAAAGATTGAGCGATGCAGTACCACCCACATGATCACGGAAATGATGACAAGCGCAATGAAGGTGTTGGGAACGCCATAGAACCGTCCGGCCGTCAGAAATTCGAGGTCTGGGAAGTTCTGACCGAACGCAAAGCCCGCCGTTCCGTCGGCCGTATAGAAGCGCGCTGCACCGCGATAGATAAGGAGACCGCAGAGGGTGACGACGAAGGGCTGCAGGTTCAGCCGGGTGATCAACAAGCCGTGGATGGCACCTATACCCGCGCCGAGCACGAGAATGAGTGGTAGCGCCAGCATCCATGGCATGTCCTGGACAGCGACGAAATCGACAAACAGCACCCCGAGAAGGGCTACGAGCGAGCCGACGGAAAGTTCGATGCCTCCTGTAATGATGACGTAGGCCTGGCCGATCGACAGGATGCCAAACAGGCCGATCAGGTTGGCGGTATTCGCCAGGTTGATCGGCAGCAGGAAGCGCGGATTGATGATGGCGACGACGATACCGACGACGACGATGAGAAGCAGCAGTCCAAGATCTTTTTTGACCATGCGAGAACCATTCCCGATACCTGATTATATTGTCGCGGCTGCTATTTTACGCCTTTACCGACAGCAAGCAAAAGCACGCTTTCCTGACTGAACTCATCCTCATCGAGGATGCCGGCGATCTGGCCTTCATGCATGACGGCAATGCGGTCGGAAACGCCGATCACCTCTTCCATGTCGCTGGAGATCATCAGGATCGCAACTCCGGCATCGGCAAGCGCCCGCATAAGTCCGTAAATCTCGTTCTTCGCGCCGATATCGATGCCGCGTGTCGGCTCGTCGAAGATCATCACCTTCGGGCTCATCGACAGCCATTTGGCAAGCACCACCTTTTGCTGATTGCCGCCCGACAAAGTGCCGGTTCGTGTCGAAACGGAGGGCGCCTTGATGCCGAGGCGGATGCGCTGCTTTTCGGCCGCCGCAATCTCCCGCTCGGCGGAAAGCATGAAGCGGCTGGCGAGCGCGGGAAGGTCGGCAAGGGTTATGTTCTGGGCGATCGGGAAATCAAGAAGTATGCCGTTACGCTTGCGATCCTCCGGTACCAGGAAAATCCCGCGAGCAACGGCATCCCGCGCGGAACGAAGCACGATTTCCTCTCGGTCCTGCACAATAGCTCCGCCGTAACTGCGGTCTATGCCGAAGAGCACCCTTGCGAGCTCGGTGCGGCCTGACCCGACGAGGCCGGCAAGCCCGAGGATTTCTCCATACCTCATTTCAAGATCGACGGGGCGACTGGGATAGGCCGCGGTGCGCACGCCGCTTGCTTTCAGCGCAACTGATCCAGGTGAGCGCTGCGGCTTTGCCGTACGGGCCGCAAGCGCCCGGCCGATCATCAGCTTGACCATCTGATCGTGACCAATGTCCTTTTTGGCGAGCGTGCCGACAAGGGCACCATCGCGCAGGACGACAACCCGGTCGGCGACGCGCTCAACCTCGTGGAGGCGATGCGAGATGAAAATCACACTGATGCCATCCGCCTTCAGCAACTTGATGATATTGAGCAGCCGTTCGGTTTCCGCCAACGGAAGGCTGGATGTTGGTTCGTCGAAGATGACCAGCCTTGCGTTGATGGATAGCGCCTTGGCAATTTCCACCATCTGCTGCTCGGCGAGCGAGAGCGATGCGACTGGCGTGTCGGCGGAGAAATGCGCGCCCACGCGCTTCAGAAGCGGCTTCACCATGTCCCTTAATCGATCACGATCGACGAGCTTGAAAGGTCCCGCCTTCAGCGGTTCGCGCCCAAGAAAGATATTGGCAGCGACATCGAGATTCTCAAAGAGATTGAGTTCCTGATGCACGAAGGCGATGCCGGACGAGATGCTCGATTCCACAGTGAGATGACGAAGCTCTGTCCCGTCGAGCAGAATCCTTCCCCGGTCGGGGGCAATCACGCCGCCGAGGATCTTCATCAACGTCGATTTTCCGGCCCCGTTTTCGCCGACAAGGCCGATGACCTCGCCTGGCGCGATGTCCAGTGAAAGACCGTCTAGTGCAACGACGCCTGGATAGGTCTTGCCAACTCCGGAAAGCGAAAGGAACGGCGTTGAGGGCACGCCCGGTGACGGGATGTCGCTGCTATGATTCATCGCCTGCCCATGACTACTGGTAATGTCGACGTGTTCAGCGGCAGCGGCGAGGGCCGCCGCCGCCGCGAAGCCGGTTCATTTTCCGGCCATGGCCTTCAGGTTGGCGGCATATTTGTCCACGTCATCCTTGCCGATGATGACCGTGGGGATAATGATCAGGCCGTCGGCGGGAACGCCGGACTTGTCGCCCTTGAGGTAGGCGGCCATCAGTTTCATGCCCTGATAGGCCCATTCGAACGGCTGCTGGACGACGGTAGCGGCGATCGTGCCTTCCTTGACGCCCCCAAGTGTAATCGGGTCGTCATCAAAGCCGACGACGGTGATCTGGCCAAGCTTGCCTGCGTCACGAAGCGCCTCATAGATGCGCGGCGTGTTGTAGGAATAGAAGCCTACCATGCAAGTCAGATCGGGGCTGGCGACCAGCGCATCCTCGACGTTCTTCTTGGCACGAGTCTGGTCGATGTCGTCCCCGCGAACGTCCACCAGCTCGATCTTGGTGCCCTTGAGCCCCTCCTTCATGCCTTCGATGCGTTCGCGAGCATTATCGGCACCCAGCAGGCCGACGAAGCCCATGCATTTGCCGCCGTCCGGCATCGCCTTCTTGGCGATTTCGGCGGCCTGCTTGCCGGCATCAACGTTCGAGGAGCCGATATAGGCGACGCGATTGGTCTTCGGTGCGTCGCTGTCGGTAGTGAAGAGAGCCGTCTGCGAGCCGATTTTGTTGAGGCCGTCCGTCTGGGTCTTGGGGTCGACGGCGGAGACCATGATCCCCTTGACGCCAGCACTGACGAGATCTTCCATCAGGCGCTGCTGAATGGCGACGGCCGCCTGCTCAGGATATTTGAGTTCCATGGTGTAATCAGGCATTTCGCTCTGCGCCTTTTTCACCCCCGCCTCGGCGGCTTTCCAGAAGTCGGACGCTCCGTTGACGACGAATGCGAGCGTCGGCTTGTCGGCAGCGTGGGATGCAGCCAGAGGCACCACGCTCAGCATCAACCCGGCGAAAAACAAGGCAGCATTCTTGCGTTTCATTTGTTTCATAATACTCCTCCCGAAGGCCGCAATTGCGAGGGCCCGTTCGCGACTTACGGTCGGCCGAATGCGCGCGCCCCCTCCAAGGGCCTGTCGCAAGGCGACGTCTGGCATGGGTGCCGATCGCCCTCCGACGGTATACCAGAATCTCAATTAGTAAATAGTAATATTAGTGGGAGTGGCAGGAGCTTCGGCATAGCAGTTCGATGGAGAAGTTGTACCCGCTGCCCCGCGACCGCTTGTTCCTTTTTCAGGGGAACTCGCCATCACTCGATATCCTCGCAACCAACGGCCAGTCCGCCGGCAGCGCGCCGCCGGCGCCCAGCGCAATGCCACCGAGGCAGGTCCGTGTCCGAATTGCTGTTTTGCTGCAATTCTCGAATTGCGCCAGTCAACCAGACCAGCGCAAGGGCTTCTCGTGTTCGCTAGAGCGGATACGAGATCAGAGGGCGCCGTAAATGGTATTGCGCAGGTCGACGGTGAACTGCCCCCACATACCCTCCAGTGCAGTATTGGTCAGCGCCACGACCGTCAGTTCCTTCTGTGGATCCACAAACCAGCTGTGACCATAAACCCCGCCCCAGCGATAGGTGCCCTTTGACCATGGTACCTGCGCGGCGACAGGATCGGTGACCACGGCCCATCCGAAACCGAAGCCGATCCCAGGGTCCAGCGGCTGGCGCACGCCGTGCGCCTGGTCGCGGGTCATGAGGGCCACCGTCTCCCTGGAAAGAAGCGGTGCTCCGCCTCTACGGATCGTCTCCAGTATCGCGAGCACCTCACGCGCCGTCCCTGCCATGCCGGCACCGCCGGAATGATAGGACTCCGGATTGAAGATGCGGTCCGGCGCGAACTTCACCGATCCGGTCAATGCCGCGACGGATGCCTCCGTGCCCATGCGCTCGGGCTCGGGTGAGGCGTTCTTATAGGCCGCCGCCAGTCTCTCGCTGTCAGTAATGTGGAACGCGGTGTCGCTTAGTCCAAGCGGGCCGGTCACAAGCTTTTCGATCGCCTCGCCAAGCCTGGTGCCGGTTTGCTTTTCGATGACACCGCCGATGACATCCATCGACAGCGAATATTGCCAGTTTGTGCCCGGCGTGAAGAGCAGGGGCGCGCTTGCGATACGCCGGAGGTTTTCGGCCAGCGACAGGCCAGGCTCCGCCAGCCCATCGGAAACGCCAGCGCGAACATAGGGGCCATTCTCCTCCGCGAACCCGTAGGTGAGGCCGGCCGTATGCGTCAGGAGATCGCGGATAAGGATCACCGGTTCGTTGCCGTCCGCGAGACGCGGCCGGAAATCCGGCAGCCATCTCGTCACGGGATCGTCCAGTTCGATCAGCCCCTGTTCGACAAGGCGCATGGCCGCAATCGCAACGATCGGCTTCGTTACCGATGCCAAGCGGAAGATCGTATCCTCGGTCATGGCGCGGTTCGCCTCGCGGTCGGCCAGGCCGGCAGCGCGGTGGTAGACGAGTTCCCCATGCCGAGCAACGAGAACGACCGCACCCACGAGCCGACTTTCGAAGAGCGTGTGATCGATGACAGCATCAAGGCTTCTAGCCAGGGAATTGTCTGCAACAGCAGTTTCGAGAGGAAGACTCATGCGACCAAACCTCCTATATCACAATGATCGTTCCTGAATAACCTGAATCGATTTTGATTTCTAGAGTGATCGTTGTGAAAAATAAGGATAGCGATAAAGAATCCACTGCACGCAAGCGTGGCCGCCCGCCCGCTTTCGATCGCGAGACGGTGCTTGCGGCGGCGCGCGACGTTTTCTGGGAGCATGGTTACGACGGCTCGTCGATCGCCGATCTCACGGCATCCATGGGCATCACGCCGCAAAGCCTCTATGCGGCGTTTCAGTCCAAGGCAGACCTCTACCGGGAGGCTCTTGACCAATATCGCCGTATGCCCCGGCCCTATCCGGGCAATCCGTTGAGGGAGCAGATTGATACGGTTTCCGCCTTCGAACGTTTCCTGATAAATTCGGCAATGATCTTTACGGCCCCCGATCACCCGAAAGGCTGCATGATTTCCACGGCCGTGCTGAACTGTGCCTCGGAAAACGAAGATATTGCCTATCATGTGTCCTCGCTTCGCCAGCAGACGCTCGATGCCTTCACAGCGCGTATCGAGAGCGGAATAGCGGATGGGGAGCTTCGCCCCGACACGAATGCAAGATCATTGGCGCGTTTTCTCGGCGCGATAGTACAGGGCATGTCCGTCCAGGCGCGTGACGGGGCCACGTCGGAGGAACTGATGGAAATGGTGACGCACGCCATGAACGAACTCGGCCGCTACCATTCCAGCTGAAGAAGAGCTGATACGCGCTGTGTACCCGAAGGCTATGCTTGGTGAGCTGACATCGCCCACGCGATGCCAGCAAATCAGCCCCACAGGCCGAGTGCGATTGCCGACTTTGGGTCCACAACATCTTCAGTACTTTGTGACGGCAGCATCGCTGGCGAGCTTGCGCTCCAGTTGCCTTCTGAACTCCTTCTTCTGAATGTTCGACGCGAACCGGGTCTTCCTGAGCGAATCCTCCGCCACTCGAGATACGGATGTGCCGAGAATGCGCTGTAACGTCGACATCAAGGTTGCCTTGTCGTTGTCGAAATCGCCGTGATGTCTGGCGTCGCTTGCGCCGCCTGGCGCAAGGAGCCACCGGAGGCGGTCTCCGTCGAATATGGATGCCTGGGATGCGTCCACATCCTTCGCCAGGCCCAACAACGGAATTCCAGGCCGTATGGCGGGGATGTGCGGGGACTTTTCGAATGCGTTGCTGACGAGATAGAGAAGCGACTTATGATAGATCTGGGCGCAGTCGTCATCCTGTTCCGTTGCGTCGTCCAGCGTATAGAGATCGAATTCTTCGATCGCCTTGCTTTTTATTGCTGGAAGATACGCCTTTTTGAAAAGTTCGATCGTGCAGGCCGGAGCCCAGAGGTTCAAGCTTTTGATCGGGACTTTCGCCGCGGCGAACTTCTCGACCAACGGGGCGTGAAATATCGATCCAGCACTGTGACCAACCAGGTGAATCTCATCGATTTTTCCAGCTTTATACAGGTCGATAAGGTGATCACCGACGAGCCTTGCCGAGCCGTTCTTGTTGCTGGTAGCCAGGAGTGCGTTCTCCTTCATCTCGTCCCAAAGAGCTTTCCCGCCCAGATTCCTCGCGAGCACTTCGAGTGTGTCGTCAAGCCGATCGAGCATGAAGTCCTTGGCCCGGTCGAGAACGTCCTCGTCACGGCGGCGTCCGACGGCATCGCGCAGGATGTTCTCGATCGTCGTCCACGCGTCCGAGCGCCAAATGAAAGATAAAGGATAAACTTGCGACTGCAGCAACGGCGCGAGATTGCTCGACACCGTTTGAATTGCGCCGTCCTGACCAACGAGGCCACCGTGGGCGTACAAGAGCACCCTTTTCCGCTTCCAGGATTTCATCGCCGCGGGCATCCGCTCCGTAACGAGCGTCTTCAAGCCCTCCGACGTCAGACCATAGGTGCCCTTGTCGTCCAGAACTCCGTCGTTCTTTGAGGTTATGATGTACGGCCTCAGATCGGCGTAGATCTGGCTCTCGTAGCTTCGCGGAGCGTTGGCACGCATATTGGCGGTCGCCAGGGAGGAGGTAAGATCGACGGGCGCACCGAGAGCGGCGACCCAGACATCCGAGCCGTTTGCGAGCCAGTCGGCATAGGAGAGATTCGCGAGCCCGCCCGTGCCCCATTTGCCGCCCCAGCTGTTCTGGATCCAGAAACCGCGCCTATCGAAACCGACGATGGCGAAGGCGTGCCCACCGATCACGCCGGGACGGTACTCGATGTTCTCGTCGCCAGACTTCACCGCTTGCCAGCCGTCGTGTACGCGAGCGGTGGCATATAGTATCCCTGTCTCGGAAATCGCGGCGTGCATCGACACCAGGTCTTTATGATTGACCCGGAAATATGCTCCAAGCGGCCGGGCCAAGGCATCTGCCGACCGTTTTTCTTCGAGGGTCGGGTCAGGGTCTCGCTCCTTCCAGAGTGCGTAAGCACAGAGGCCATGTTTGAACCAGCCTTTCATCGCGCCGCGCGCGCTCGAGCCGTTGTAATTCTCGCCGGGCCATTCGTCGTAGCGCTTTGCCATCGCATACAGCATCCACGCGCTGACTTCGTCCGCGGTTGGATTCTGGCCTCTTGCTCTCAGTAGGTAATTCGCCACGGTCGCGAGACCGAACCCCGTACACGCTCCCTCGCTCCCTTGATCCAGGATCGGGATCTTGAAGTTACGATATGCCTGCAGGTCCGATTTCGCCGGGACACGGACCAGCGTGGGGATGAAGATCGTATCGCGAAAGTCTATTGTGTCCGGTAACGCATCGAGTGTGCGTGCTGGGTCTTTCTTGGACGTTGGCATGCTGGACCTCCGGTGCTGAGACGAGTGATTATGAGAGGAAAAGCAGATCCGTCGGGATCGTCAGCATCGACCGATCGCAGGGCTCTTCGCGTCGATTATCAGTCGTTCCGCGACGAGATTAACGCTGGTCGGCAGGAATATCGGCACAGGACTGACTTTGGCCGGCAGCAGCAATCCAACAGGGAAAGGATAGCTGTTCGACCAGGTCAGATCCGACGTTCTCCCGCCTGGCTTTCTCCAGTGTGATCTGCCGTATTCTCTTGTTTCCGTCGTAGAAGAGTAGAAAGCGGTAAATGTGATCGGGGATTTTCGCCGCTGCCTTTGCGTCCGTCATCGATGTTGTCGTCGACGTGTTGCTTTGCGAGCCTGTGGCCGAACCTGACGCGGGCACGATCGGAGGTTCGGTGGCGACGTTTGCCAAAGCGTCCAGTATCTGGCTCCGACGTGTGGCCACAATTGTGATCGGGCTCTGTTCTGCTGAGGTGACGGAGTATCGATTGAGCCTGAACCCGTCCAGGCAGGCGGCGACTTCCGTTCTCGACTTGTTGACGCCCGTGCAGGAAAGCACGGCTTCTCCGGTATTGTCCTCGACCTGCTCGAGATTATCGGCAATCTGTTCCAGGTAGATCGAATTTGGCTTGAAGCCGAGACGTAAGCCCGTCGCGAAATAATCGATCAGCCTTTTATCCGGAAGAACCTCAAGATCGTCGGGAATTATCTTGAAGTCCGATAACTTGTTCCAATCGCGCCCCTGGAAGCACGTCCTGGAGCCGCGGGTATAGAGGTCCTGCCTTCCGCCCATTTCCAGCAATTCGTAGATTGTCCGGAGCGTGTCGATGTCATTAAAGCCGAAATTGCTGAAAATTGTCTGCCGAAGCTGCCGGCAGTCGTTTTCGACGATCGGGCCTGTTCCGTATGCGACTTTCGAAAGCATCGCGCGTTTATCGTCATCCGCGGCAAGGCTGGAGAACAGGGTATTCTTCTGATCCCCGATTGCCGGCATTTGGATCGACAGCATATTCGTATTGACGTTCGAATAGTCCGGTGCGGGCAGATCCCGGGTTAGCTCGCTCCAACCTATGTCGTTGCCGGCGACCATCGATCTCCGGAACTTTACAGTTGCGGTCAGAGTGCCCACCTCATCATCGCCTTGCGGAGTGGTGAGGACGAGAACGCGTTTGATCACACCGTCACGCGATCTCTCGGCGAAACCGAAGGTCGCGTTCGATGACTCTTCGAAGCTATAGTAAGAGGTGAGAATGCTGTCGGTGATTTCGGTCGCTGCGTCCAGCGCGGGTTTTGCCGCCTCCGAAATAACTCCTCCTCCGGCGACGTCTATGAGTGGCTTAACGCGATCCAGCAGGGCTTTCACATCGAAGTTCGCCTTGGTCGTCGCGCGGGCCTTCAGGACGAAGCTCAGAGGGTCGTTGTCGTAGCGTATATACGGCGTGCTGAACTCAAAATCGCTATTGGTGCCGAACGTGCGCTCGGTGTTGTTGGCCATGTAAGAATAGATTGGACGCTCAGTCGATACGTAGCTACCCAACCGCGGTGCCACCGAAATCGTGATTTCATCGGTGTCAGCCGACGTGAAAATCCGCTTGAACATCGCGCCGATCGACGCGGTGCTTCGCGATCCCGGCGGTCTCGACTTAAGTTCGAAACGGAACGTCAAAGCGGCGTAGTATTCGCCGGCTTGAGGGATGAAGCCGCCATTCCAGTTGTCGCAGCTTGTCTGGTTTATATTCAGACCACGCCACGACGCGCTGCCTTGGCCCTGGCACGTCTGTTGAGCGCCAACGCCTCCACACATCGCGAAGAACAGGAAGAAAATCACAAGCAACTTCCGCATTCCAGCCCCCCGCCAGACGACCTGAATCGACATGCGTGCACGGGCGGCACGCGTTCATCTAATCCATGTCATGAAGAAAAATTGCAAGTTTAAGTAAAGTCAGTCGTCGGATTTTGTCAAGCGATATCCGCCTCAGATTGAGGCCGGGTGAATGCACGACGATGCAGACGTCAGAGCGAAATGGTTGGCGATAAAGGCGCTCAATAACTCTGAACCGGCTGCGGTTTCTCTTGCAGAATGTGCTGCCGCTTCTGAAGCGAACGCAAATACTTCGACATGAAATGCGTAGCTTACGGTCATGCCGGATACGACCAACGTTGTGAATGTAAGTGCCTGCAGCTTCGTCCTCTAATACCTATGGGGCGCCGATTGCTGCGATGGGCGGTACCGAAATCCATTTGCAAACTACATTAGATTGCATTACCGTCCATAACACTTGGGGGTTATAAACCTCGCATTGCATTTCGGCTTTTTGTTTTCCTGTTGCTCGTCATTCGGAAGGCCCTGCATGCACCCAGATAGCCAGTTCACACACGCCGACAACGCGACCCTCATCTTCAACGAGCTGAAATTTCGCTCGTTGAGGGTCAAGAACCGGCTCTTCCGATCCAACATATCAGGCCAGTTCGACGACTATAACGGCCACGGCGGCAATGCCCGGCTGAACTGGGAGGAGAAGTTCGCGCGCGGCGGGATCGGCTGCATCATTTCATCCTTTACCCCGGTCTCCGTGCGCGGCCGTATCCTCGTGCGTTACGCGATGATCGACGACGACGACAAGATCCCGTTCTGGCGGGAGGTCGGCAGCCGCGTCCACAGCCATGACTGTCGGTTTATCATGCAGCTCAGCCATTCCGGCCGCCAGCAGGATATGGGCGGCGTCGAAAACCTGTTCAACAGGGGCCTGAGCTCGACCAACAAGAGCGACTACTTCCATGGACTGCTCGCCCAGGCGATGACGAAACCCGAGATCGCCGAGGTCGTTGAGCAGTTCGCGCAAGGGGCGCGGCGCGCACGCGAGGCAGGGCTCGACGGTGTCGAGCTTCACGGCGCCAACGGCTATCTGCTGACGCAGTTCCTGAGCTCCGGCATCAACGACCGGACGGACGAATATGGCGGCGGCTGGGAGGGGAGGGCGCGTTTCGTGCTCGAGATCGTCAGGGCTATCCGCCGCGAGGTTGGCCAGGACTTTCATTTGCAGATGAAGATCAACGGCGTTGACCACAATGACTGGCTCTATCCCTGGATAAAAAAGGGCAACACGCTCGACGAGACCGTCAAGATCTGCACGATGCTGCTCGACGGGGGCAAGGGCGTCGACTCCTTTCATGTCTCCAGCGGTTCGACCTTTCCGCATCCGCGCAATCCGGCCGGCGACCTGCCGCTGAACGACCTGCATCGCTGGTACGACGGCATGCTCTCGCAAGGCACGCGAGCGCCGATGAATTATGCGATCTTTTCCAATCCCCTGCTGGGACGCGCCTTCCAGGCGCTCTGGCGCTGGCGTCGCGGCAAGGTCATCGAGGGCATCAATCTCGATTATGCGCGCGCCGTTTCCGAAGCGATCGGCAAGATCGACCCTGCGATCAAGGTGCTCTGTACCGGCGGGTTCCAGCATGCCGACAGGATCGCCGAGGCCATCCGTTCGAAAGCCTGCGACGGCGTCACCATGGCCCGCCCGCTGGTCGCCAACAACGATCTGCCGAAGATCCTCGCCGAGGCCAACGGCCCGGAGAAGGAATGCACCTACTGCAACAAGTGTCTGCTCAACGATCTCGAAAACCCGCTCGGCTGTTATGACCTCAGCCGGTTCGACGGCGCGACCTTCGAGGATCGCTACAGCGAGATGATCAAGCAGGTCATGTCGGTTTTCGAGCCGCCGACCTTCCATTGAGGCCCGCATCGCACGCGCATTCGGAGGGGATCCATGAGCAGCGACAACGACCGCAAGACACCCGTCGAGATCGCCGTCGCCCGCCACCGCCGCTGGTGGCTGGCGGTCGTCGTGCTGCTGTTGCTCGCGCTCGTCTACTATCTGGTTTTCGTCAACCAGTATGTCGTCGCGTTCAAAAGTCAGAGCGAGCATTTCATGCATGGCTCGATCGGCAGCGAGACGGCGACGGGGCCGCCCTATTGGGTCTTCAAGGCCTTGCCGGTCATGTATGCCGACAGGCTCGGGCCGGAAGGCTGGGGACGTTTCGGTTTCCTCTACGAAAAACCGGGCGACGATCTTCCGATCGGAGTGTCGCGCCGCGTGGTCTCAGGCGTCGAGCGGGTCTGGCTCAACTGTTCCGTCTGCCATGTCGGCACCTATCGTCTGCCCGGCGATCCAGTTCGCCACCTCATTGCCGGCGCGCCGTCCAACAATCTGCGTCTGCAGGAATTCATCCGTTTCTTCATCGACGTCGGCCGCGATCCCGGCTTTACCGCCGACACGCTGATTGCGACGATCGATAGCCCCAAGGTCGGCGGCGACCTCAATGTCTTCGAGCGGCTGATCTATCGTTACGTGGTCTTTCCAAGGGTCAAGAGCGCCTTCCTCGATCTCGGCACCCAGCTCGATTTCGTCAAGCGTCAGGAGGATTGGGGGCCCGGCCGCGTGGATACGTTCAATCCTTACAAGGCGCTGCAGTTCAACTTCCCCATGGACGAGGCCCATATATCAGGCGCGGCGCTGAACGGCTCTTCCGACTATCCCGCCATCTGGCGCCAGCGCCCCCGAGAGGGCATGAACCTCCATTGGGACGGCAACAATGATTCCGTCGCCGAACGAAACCTGAGCGCCGCACTCGGCGCCGGCGTGACGCCTGTGACGGTCGACCGGGCATCGATCGCGCGCATCGAGGACTGGATGTGGGATCTGCCTTCGCCCCCATTCCCTTCCGCAGCCAAGATCGATCAAGCGAAAGTGGCGGAGGGCAAGACGCTGTTCCTGCATTACTGTGCCGATTGCCACGGCTTCAAGGATGCGAACGACTACAGCTACGACAGGCGGCGTTTCACACGCCTCGGCAAGACGGTTCCGCTCGCTGATATCGGCACCGATGCCGGACGCTGGACCTCCTATACGGCAAATTTTGCCGCTGAGCAGAACCTGCTTTACGCCGGCTATCCCTGGCGCTTCAGCCGCTTCCACAAGACGGACGGCTATGCCAACCACCCGCTCGACGGCATCTGGGCGCGCTCGCCCTATCTGCACAACGGCTCGGTGCCGACGCTACGCGATCTGCTCGAGCCGAGCACCAGGCGGCCGCCCGTCTGGTTTCGTGGCAGCGACGAATTCGATCTCGCCAGGGTGGGCTACCGCTCGGATCAGTCGGCCGGAGGGGATCTCTTCCGCTACGACACGACGCGACCCGGCAATGGCAATGCCGGACACGAAGGATATCGCTACGGCACCGAGCTGCCGGACGCGGCAAAAGACGCCCTCGTCGAATATATGAAAACGCTATGACCCAGTCGCGCTCGCTCAGCAAATGGAAGGCACGGCATGCGGTCCTCGTCTGGATCGGCATCCTTCTGAACTTCGCCTTCGTCCTGCCGCTCATCTTCTGTCCGGAATGGATCCTCGGCCTCTTCGGAATTACCGTCAACCAGCTGATCTGGCCGCGATTTGCCGGTCTGCTGCTCGGGATCCTGTCGATCTTCTACATTCCGGCGACGCTCGATATCGACCGCTACCGCGTGTTCGCCTGGCTCGCGGTCTTCCCCTCCCGTACGCTCGGCACGGTTTTCTTCTTTCTTGCCGTCTTCGTCTTCGACCAGCCGCTCGGCTATCTCGCCGGCGTCTTCCTCGATGGATCGGTCGGCATCGCGACGCTTTTCTGTCTCCTGCGCATCCTGCGGCTCGAACAGAATATCGCCGAAGGGAGACCGGCATGAGGCGCGTCTTCTGGAAATGGCTTTTCGGCGTTCTGGTCCTGCTCGTCGTCGGCGCCTTCGCGCTGTTCTTCCTGCTCTTCCGGCCGATGGCCCAGCCGCGGACGAACGATCTCGCGGAGGCTTTCAATCACGGTTCGATTGGCAATGAAGAAGCGCAGGGCATTCCCTACTGGATCTGGCGGGTCCTGCCGCAGCTCTTTCCCGAGCATCTGCCCGCCAATGCCGATGGCTACGGCGCCTTCGGCCTCTATTGGCGGGCCGGCGACGAGGTTCCAGTCGGCCTTTCGGTCAGGACGCTCGGCGTCATCGAGCGTGTCGCGCCGAACTGCGCCTTCTGCCACCAAGGCAGCTACCGGCTTCGCGCCGACGAGCCGGCGCGGCTGGTCGAGGCGGGGCCGGGAACGAGGGTCAATCCGCAGGCCTATATCCGCTTCCTGATCGCCGTCGGCGCCGATCCGCGGTTCACCGCCGACCGGGTGTTGGCGGAGATCGGCAGGATCTACGACATGCCGGTTTGGGAACGGGCGCTCTACCGCTTCGTGCTGGTGCCGGCAACCCGCGCGGCCCTCCAGGAACAGGGGCGGCGCTTCGCCTGGATGAAGGATCGGCCGGACTGGGGTCCTGGCCGGATCGATCCCTTCAATCCGGTCAAGTTCCAGAATCTTGAACTGGCCGACGATCACACGATCGGCAATTCCGACATGATGCCGCTGTGGTCGCTTGCCGATCTCTCCGCCACCAACACGCGCCGCTTCTCGCTCCATTGGGACGGCTTGCAGACCGACCTCTACGAGACCGTAGTTTCCGGTGCGATCGGTGACGGCATGACCTACAAATCCTACGGGGGGACGGAAGAGGGGCTTCGCCGCATTACCGATTTCATTCGCCTGCAGGGACCGCCGCCGTCGCCCTTTTCTCCGCTCAAGCCAGAAGGCGATCTCTATCATGTCGATGCGGCGGCGGTAGACGCCGGTCGAGCAATCTATCTGGCGCGATGCGGCGTCTGCCACGATGCCAAGGGTGCGCGCTACCGGACCCCGATCTCGATCGTCGAACTCGGCACGGACCGCCATCGCCTGGACATGTGGACCCCCGCGGCCCGCGACCGCTACGCGGCTTACGAGCCTGGTTATGCCTGGGGTTTTACCAACTTCCAGAAGACTGACGGTTATGTCGCGACGGGTCTCAGAGGTCTCTGGCTACGCGGTCCCTACCTGCATAATGGCAGCGTCCCGACATTGCGCGACCTGCTGCTTCCGCCGGCCGAGCGGCCGACACAGTTCTACCGCGGCTACGATCTGGTGGATGCCGAGAACGGCGGCTTCGTGAGCGGGCGTGACAGAGCGGGGCAACAGTACGGCACGCTTTACGATACGAGCCAGCCGGGCAACGGCAATGGCGGCCACCTCTGGGGCACGGATCTGCCTCAGGAGGCGAAGGAGCAGCTGCTTTCCTATCTCAAGACACTTTGACCATCAGGAGGGATCGATGGCAAACGTCAGACAGCGCATCGTACGGTTTCTCGCCTGGATCGTGGTGGCGGTCGTCACTCTTGCCGTCGTCGCCATCGTCGGGGTTGCGCTCATCGTCTGGTGGCTGATTGAGCCGGATTCCGGCCAGTTCGGCCGTGTCGAGGATGAAGCGAAGAAAGTCCACCGTAAGGTCGAGGAATTTCCAGGGGCGAGCGAGTCTTACTTTGCGGCGATGGACAAGGGCCTGCTCTTGCCGCCGGCAGCCGGCGTCGATTATCCCGCCGAGATCAAGGAGGTCGCAACCGCCACCGGCCTCGATCCGGAGGCCGTCCGCAAGGCGGCGATCCGCGGGCAGAATGCCTGGATCGTCTGGACCGGCGGTAACGACAAGTTCTGGGATTTCGCCGCCCGTGCCACGATCGGCTCCTTCGATCTTCTGAAAACCATTTCGTCCCATCCGACGATGGCATATGGCCGCGACAATCGCTTCCGCTATCTCGGGCTCGTCAATGAGCCCTGCTTCACGGCCGCGAAGAGCGCCGATCCCGATCATTGGGGCCTGTGGCTCGATCAGCGCGACAAGGACTGCGCCGCCGACAGTTTCGGCGGAAATGCCGAGGCCGATGCCCGTTATCCCGGCGTGCAGATCGGCTCGCGCGGTACCACGGTCAAGGTGAAGGGCGAAGAGAAGAAAATCCCGGTCGGCTCCTACTATGGCGAGCCGACAGGCGTCATGGGCCTGCGTCTCTTCCCTAACCCCGATTTCGACAGCAAGGCCGCCGAACATTGGGATGCGCTGCGCTACTACACCGATCCGTCCTATTACAACGACAAGGATCTCGTGCGACCTTATCGCGTCGGGATGTCCTGCGCCTTCTGCCATGTCGGTCCCAACCCGATCAATCCGCCGAAGAATGTCGAGAGCCCCGAATTTTCTGAAATCTCCTCCAATCCCGGCGCCCAGTATTTCTGGGTCGACCGCATCTTCTTCTGGAACACCAAGCCGCGCGCAAAGCCCGGGGAGCCGGCCCAGAACGAAGCCAACTTCCTCTTCCAGCTCTTCCACACGAACCCGCCGGGTTCGCTCGATACGTCGCTGGTCTCGAGCGATTACATGAACAATCCCCGCACCATGAACGCCGTCTACGACGTCCTGGAGCGGCTGCGCATCGGGGCGAAGACAGGCAAGGAAATCATCAAGGGGGACGAGAAGGACAACAAGCAGGCGCAGGACTATCCGCAGACCGCAGCCTTCGGTTCGCTTTACGACAAGGCGACCGGCACCGTTGCCTCGATGCGCGTCCTGAAGGACGGCGCCGATTCCGTCGGCACGCTCGGTGCGCTCAACCGCGTCTATCTCAATATCGGCCTTTTCAGCGAAGAATGGCTGCTGCATTTCCGCCCCTTCCTCGGCGGGCAAAAGATCTCGCCGATCCGCATTGCCGATGCCCAGAAGAATTCGGTCTACTGGCAGGCGACCGAGGCGATGACACCAGACATGGCGATATTCTTCCTGGTTGCCGCTCGCGCCGATCATTTGAAGGATACGCCGGTCGGGGAAAAGGTGCTCGAAGCGCGCAATCCGGTCGAGGTCGAGCGCGGCAAGATCGTCTTTGCCGAAAACTGCGCGGCCTGCCATTCGAGCAAGCAGCCGGTGCCCGCACCGGATCTCGGCGTCGATGAGGGCATATGCGCCGGCGGCGGGTCCGGCCCGCATTATCGCGAATGCTGGGATCGCTACTGGGCCTGGGCGCAGTCAGATGCCTTCAAGGCAGGCATGGTCAAGCTCGTCACCGAGAAGGATGCGGATGGAAAGGACTTCCTCGACGGCAATTACCTTTCCACGGAACGGCGCGTGCCGATGGATGTCGTGCGCACCAATGCCTGCAGCGCGATCGCCACCAACGGGCTTTCGGGCGATATTTGGGACAACTTCACCTCTTCTACCTACAAATCGCTGCCACCACCGCATGAGGTGACCGTCAATCATCCGGTTTCAGGGGCGGCGACGCCGCTGCAGGCGGCAGGCAATGGGCGCGGTTATCTGAGGCCACCCTCACTCGTCAGCCTCTGGTCAACAGCGCCCTTCCTGCTCAATAATTCGGTTGGCCACGAAGACAGCTATTACGGGACCGACTACTACAATCAGGACTATGCCGGCGGTTACGGCGCCGGGCGAGGCACCTCTTGTCCGGCGGCGGACGCCCGCGATCCATATATGCCCTGCATCGAAAACAGGCTTGCGGTCTTCGATCGGTCGATCCGCCAGATGCTCTCACCGCAGACGCGCCGCATGGACAAGATGACCGAGGCGCCGGTGCCCGGCTATATCTACCGGACGAGCGCTCCCTCCTGCCTGATCGTGCCGCCGGGCTTCGTGCCCGATAAGGTGAGGCCCTTCACCGGCCTGTTGAGCCGGGTTGCCGGCTGGGCCTTCAAGAAGGACGGCTCGATCACTATCGGCCCGTTCCCGGCCGGCTTCCCAGTCAACGCGCTGACCAATACCGAGCTGCTGCCCGACAATGACGAGGAGGACAAGTTCGCCAACTACAAGAGGCTGATCGCCAACGGCCCGGCGCTGATCGGGGCCTTCTCCGAGCTCGGCGGTCAATGCTCGCCGGAAGAGCTTGCCGATCCCGCCGTGCTCGCCAAGGCCGAGAAGGTGGTGCGAGACACCAGGCTCGTCGATCGCCTTGTAGGCTTGAGCAAGTGTCCTGACTATGTCGTCAATGGCGGGCACACATTCGGCGCCGATCTTCCGCAATCGGACAAGAACGCGCTGATCTCCTATCTGAAGCAGTTCTGACTATGTCCGGCGGGCAGACCTACGATTATATCGTCATCGGCAGCGGAGCGGGCGGCGCCGTCGTCGCCGCACGGCTCGCCGAAGAGGGGCGGACCGTACTCGTTATCGAGGCTGGCGGCGATCCGCTCGCCAAGGTGGGCGACAGTTCCGACATGCCCCTTGCCGATGCCTCCCGCGTGCCGGCCTTTCACGCCTTTGCTTCGGAACATCCCGGCATGGCTGAGAACCATTGGGTGCGCCACTACGAAAACCAGGAGATGCAGGAGCGTGACTGGCGTTACTGCAAGAAAAGGGATGGCGTGCTCTATCCGCGTGTGCGCGGGCTCGGCGGCTGCACCGCTCATCATGCGATGATCATCGTGCGGCCCAATCATTGCGACTGGAACCACATCTTTGCGATCACCGGCGACGAGAGCTGGAAGGCCTCGCACATGCAGGGTTATTTCGAGCGCATCGAACGCTGCCGCTACCGTTTCTTCCTGTGGCGATGGCTCGCCGCCGCAACGGGCCTCAATCCGACCGGCCACGGATGGTGGGGGTGGATGACGACGGAGCGGGCGCTGCCGCTCAGGGTCCTGCGAGACTGGCCGCTGTGGCGGGCACTGCTGCGCAGCGTCGGCGCAGCCGCCGATGCTTTCGGCAAGAGGGGCTCCGACTGGGAGACGACCGAGATCGACCCGAACGACAGCCGCAACTGGAATGTCGGCGCCTGCGGCGTGCGCGTCACGCCACTTTCGACGCGCCGCCACACCAGGCACGGGCCGCGTGAGCGGCTACTCGACGTGCTGAAGCGGCACCCGGACCGCTTGGCGCTTCGTTTGAATACCACGGTCACGCGCATTGAATTTGACGGCAAGCGGGCGGTGGCGGTCCGCTGCGTCGACGGTGAGGGACGTGAGCAGGTCATCCGGGCCGGGCGCGAGATCATACTCTCAGGCGGTGCCTTCGCCTCGCCGCAGCTTCTGATGCTCTCCGGCATCGGCGATCCCGTCCATCTGCGCAAGCACAAGATCCGTGTCGTCGAAGCGCTTCCAGGCGTCGGGCGGAATCTGCAGGACCGCTATGAGGTCGGCGTCGTCAGCCGGATGAACGAACCCTGGTCGGCGCTCAAGGGCGTGACCTATACGACGCGCGACGCTCATTACAGGCGATGGCGCAGGTTCCGCATCGGCAATTATACGAGCAACGGCGTCATGTTTTCCCTGACGCTCAAATCGCGCGACACGCTGACGGAACCCGACCTGCATTGTTTCTCGCTGCTGGCCGATTTCCGCGGTTACTATCCCGATTATTCCGCGCGCATCCGCAAGCCGGATTACATGACCTGGGCGATCCTCAAGGCCTATACCGAAAATCAGGGCGGAACGGTCCGGCTGAGAAGCGCCGATCCCGCTGTCCTGCCTGCCGTCGTCTTCCATTCCTTCTCCGAGGGGACCGGCAATTACGACCTCGACCTCGACGCCGTTGTCCATGCCATTCGCTTCGTCAGGAAGGTCAACGATGCCATGGATGATCTCATTGCTTGCGAAGAGGAGCCCGGTCGGCAAAACGAGAGCGACGAGGCGCTTCGAAATTACGTCGCCGAAAATGCCTGGGGCCACCATGCCTGCGGCACCTGCGCCATCGGTCCTCGAGAAGATGGCGGCGTGCTCGACAGCCGTTTCCGGGTGCACGGTATCGAAGGCCTGCGCGTCGTCGATGCTTCGGTCTTCCCTCGAATTCCCGGATACTTCCTCGCCACGGCGGTCTACATGATCGCCGAGAAGGCGGCTGACGTCATTCTTGCCGATAGCTGACGGAGCACGGCCATGAACGAACACCGGCCCCATTGGAAAGCGGCATCTGGTATGTTCTCCTGGTGACCGGCTTTGCCGGATGGATCGCCCTTTCCTCGGTATCCTGTTCGGCCCGCTAATGGAAATCCTGCAGGGTCTCGTCATTGTCGTTGCTGTGCTTCATTCGGCAAATACAAATGGCGGGGAAGGATCATTGAGCGCATCAAGCGGGCCTTCCAAGGCGGTGCGGGGAGGAACCAACTCCGGCTCGATCATGATCGTCAAAGGCTTCGGCTCTTCGAGAAGGTCAAAACCCCGCTCGAGCATTTTCGAGATATTCGGCCTGATCATGTAAACGGGAAAGGGCAGGAATGAAGCGAACGGATCGTAGTCGAAGCATCCAACGACTATGTCTCCGAACGCCTCTCCGTCGTGGCGCCCCATGAACCGCAATAGCCCTTCAAAATTGATGGACGAGTTGATGAAAAAGCATCTGGGCAGCCTCCCGTGCTTGTCGAAAAAACGGTCGAACGCAAGCGCCGTCGCGCCAGGCGAGTAGCCTGTGATCTCGATATCTCCTTTTGTGACCGCTCCAAATACGGATTGCTTGACGGCATGAAAGCCAGCGATACGCTCCCGACTGGCGTGGTCGTTGCGGCCGCCGAACAGGTAGACATCGCCGGCGTGCAGTGGTCCCAATGTTTCGGCATGGCGAATGATGGCCGACGTCAACGCTTCAGCGCCTTGACGGTTATCCGCAATCACGGATGACGCGAACTTGCCTGGCAGATCGATGTTGACGTGAGGCAGCCCTGCACGCATGCAGATCTCGTGGACGCCATCCGGATCTGTTGCTCCGGCGATGAACAGCGAGTCGATCGCATAGGCGATGAGGGACTCCACCGTACGGCGCTCTTCCTGGGGGTCGCGGCGGCCTGAGACAACCATAGGCACAAGGCCCCGCTTTCGCGCTTCGCTCTCGAAGGTCTGCGCCATGGACGAGAAGAACCTGTTGTCGTAGACGGGCAAAAGCAACCCGACCAGACCCGAACGGGAACTGCGCAGCGCGCGAGCCTGCAGGTTCGCCTTGTAGTCATGCTCTCTGGCCAGTGACAGTATCTTGGCGGCGGTCTCCTCGGAGATGCGCCGCTTGCGCCATGTGCCGTTTAGCACCGAGGCCACTGTCGACGGGGACGCTCCTGACACGACGGACAAATCATAAATAGTTGCTTTTTTTCGTTCTTTTTCAGACATCCGCAAACCTTCCAGTGGCTCTTTCTCTCTAGATCAGCAGTCCTCTTGACGAAAGTCTTTTCCGTGGTAGGGTAATTGCACCATCGATGGTGCATGAATGCAAGACCGATTGTGCATGGAGATGGGGCTTTGAGGAAAGCGACAGGGAGGAGTTCCGCAATGCGGGGCTAACGTTGAGCGCGAGAGCATGGGGCTTTCGCGAACGGTGCTTCCTTGCCGGCTCAGTGGAGGAGGGAATACCCAATGAAAAAGCTATTTGCGATCACGCTCGGCCTGTCCTTGCTCGCGTCAACGGCCTTTGCTGGTCCGAAGATTGGTGTCGTGGTGAAGATCGGCGGCATCCCGTGGTTTAATGCCATGGAGGCGGGCATCAAGGAGCAGAGTGCCAAGCTCGGCGTTGAAGGCTTCATGGTCGGTCCGACCAGTGCCGACCCTGCGCTGCAGGTTCGCGCCATCGAAGACCTGATTGCTCAGAAGGTCGATTACATCGGCGTCGTGCCGAATGATGCCAAGGTTCTCGAACCTGTTCTCAAGAAGGCCCAGGAGGCCGGTATCAAGGTCATTACCCATGAATCGCCCAAGCAGGTCGGCGCCGATTGGGATTTCGAACTGGCCTCCGCCAAGGGCTTCGGCGAGGCGCATGGCAAGCTGCTCGCTGAGAAGATGGGCGGCAAGGGATCGTATGCCGTATTTGTCGGCTCGCTCACCGTGCCCCTGCACAATGCCTGGGCCGATGCAGCAATCGCCTATATCAAGGCGAACTACCCGGACATGAAGCTTGTCGGTGACCGCTACGGCGTGGCTGAAGACGTCGACAAGAGCCGCTCGACCGCGCTCGACCTGATGGCGGCCAACGCTGATCTGACGGGTTTCCTCGCCTTCGGTTCGCAGGGGCCGATCGGTGCGGGTCGTGCTGTCGAAGAGCGCCGCAAGGACGGCAAGGTGTTCGTGATCGGTCCGTTTTCTCCCGGGCAGGGGGCAAAGCTCATCAAGTCCGGTGCGCTGACTGGTGGCTTCATGTGGAACCCCAAGCAGGCCGGTGAAGTCTTCGTGACGCTTGCCGATCGCATCTCCAAGGGTGAGACGCCGAAGGCCGGCGACGACATCGAGGGCCTTGGAAAGATCAACCCCGAGGGCAACACCATCGTCGTCGACCAGTTGCTGGCGATCAACAAGGACAGCATCGACAAGCTTGTCGGCATGGGCCTCTAATCCTCCCTGGACCCAAGCCCGGGGTCGCGGACAATTCCCGCGACCCCCCAGTTTACGAATATCGGAAAACCTGAACCAGCCGCCATCCAACGGCTGAACAGGAGGATACTCCATGAGCGACGAACCGCTGCTTTCACTCAAGAACATCAAGGTGACCTTCGGCGGCGTGCGCGCGCTGAAGGGCGTATCGTTTGAAGTCAACCCGGGGGAGGTGCATTGCCTGGCGGGGGAGAACGGCTGCGGCAAGAGCACGCTCATCAAGGTCATTACGGGGGTCTACAAGCCACAGGAGGGCGCCGAGTTCTTCTTCGACGGCAAGGCGATCTCGGCCATGACACCCACGTTGGCGCAATCGCTCGGCATCCAGGTGATCTGGCAGGACCTGGCACTGTTCGGGGAAATGACCGTCGCCGAGAACATCGGGTTTCAGTATGCCGTCAACGGCAAATATGGTCTCGTCGACAAACGCGCCATCGAGGAAGCAGCCAGGAAAGCGCTCAGCCGTCTCGGCGTCAGCATCGATATCCATCTTCCATTGAAGGAGCTGCCGATCGCCCAACGCCAGATCGTTGCGATCGCACGCGCTCTTGTCGGCGAGGCGCGTCTTGTCTTCATGGACGAGCCGACCGCTTCGCTGACGCAATCCGAGACCGATTACCTGATCGATATCGTGCGCAACCTGTCGGCGTCCGGAGTGGCTGTGGTCTTCGTCTCGCACCGTCTCGCGGAGGTGCTCGAAATCTCGGACCGCATGACCGTGCTTCGCGACGGAGCGCTCGTTGGCGTCTTCCCTGTCGAGGGCATGACTCAATCACGGGTGACCGAGCTGATGACCGGCAGAAGCTTCGACAGTTCCGTCGTCGCCGCCGATCACGACGACGCGCAGGTCGTGCTTTCCGTCCGCGGGCTGACGCGCGCAACGGAGTTCGAAGATATATCGTTCGACCTTCGCCGAGGTGAGACGCTCGGTATTACCGGCCTCCTCGGCGCCGGCCGCACCGAACTGGCGCTTACACTCTTCGGGATGCACCGTCCGCAGGCGGGGGAAATCGCCATCGAGGGCAAGACCGTCAAGTTCGGCTCCAATCGCGACGCAATTCGCGCCGGCGTTGGCTACCTCTCCGAAGACCGTCTGTCCCTCGGCCTCAACCAGCCGCAGTCGATAGCCGACAACCTGGTCATGGCATCGCTCGATAAGCTTCTGTCCGGGGGGATGATCTCGCCCGTGAAGAAGGCGAGTGTGGTCAGCCACTGGATTTCGGCGCTCGGTGTCAAGATCGGTACGCCTGACGACCCCATCCGGACGTTATCGGGCGGCAACCAGCAGCGCGTCGCGATTGCCAAATGGCTCGCGATCGGTCCGAAAATCCTCATTCTCGACGCCCCGACCGTGGGCGTAGACGTCGGTGCGCGCGCAGGCATCTTCGAGATCGTGCGCAAGCTTGCTGCTCAGGGCCTTGCGATCATTCTGATCTCCGACGAGCCGCCGGAAGTCTACTTCAATGCGGACCGCATCATTCACATGGTCGAGGGCAGGATCCGCGCAACCTATGACCCGCGACATTTATCGCTCACCGAACTGGAGTCTGCCGTCTATGCGTAGGCTGATCCTTGGACACACAACCGAATTCACGCTTCTGGCGGTCATGGTCGTGCTTTGCGTCGGGCTGTCTTTCGCCACCGATCGGTTTTTTACGATCTCGAACGCGTTCGATGTGCTGAACGTCTCGGCCGTCAACATCATCTTTGCGGTTGGCCTTCTCGTCGTCCTGATCTCGGGCGGGATCGACATTTCCTTCGCTGTGGCCGCCTCGGTGGTCCAATACATTACCGCGCTGGCTCTTGGCGCATTGAGCGGCGGCAACTGGGCGGAAGGCTTCATCATCGCCGGCGCCATCGGCATCGGCCTGGGTCTGATCAACGCGGCCCTGGTTTACCGGCTGCATATCATCTCGATTGTCGCAACCATCTCGACCTTCAACATCTTCTTCGGGCTGCTGATGTTCTTCACCAAGGGCGTGTCGATCTACGACCTGCCGGAATGGCTGACGACGCGCGTGGTATTTTTCGAACGCGAGATGGCTGACGGCTCCTGGATCGAGCTGACACTGCCTGTCGTCGTCATGATCCTTTGCTGCCTCGCGACCTGGTTCATGATTTCCCGCACCACCATCGGACGGCAGCTCTACGCATTTGGTGACAATCCGGAAGGGGCACGCCGCTTCGGGATCAATATCGCGGCGATGCACTACATTTCGTTTGGCTGGATGGGTCTCATGGCCGGGATCGCCGGATTGATGCAGGCCCACTATGCCGAGGAAGTCGTTCCGAACGCCCTCTATGGCCGGGAACTGGATGTCCTGGCGGCTACGGTTCTCGGCGGTGCGAGGCTCGGAGGCGGCAAGGGCTCGGTCATCGGCTGCGTCCTCGGCGTCTTGATGGTCTCGATCACCCAAAACGGTCTCAACCTCATGGGCGTGTCGCCCTTTGCATTCAAGATGATCGTCGGCGCGATCATCCTCATCGCCATCACGCTCTCGTCCGCACGGATCGACAAGCTTTTCCCGTTTCTCGCCACGGATAGCACCAAGAGGAAGGGCACGCACCAATGAAGGCCATGGCTCAAAAGTTCAATGCCACCTTTGGCGCCGATATGACCGGACCGGCTATCGCATTCGTGGCGGTGATCGTCATCTTCGGCCTGGCCGCAAACAATTTCATCTCCGCGGCAACATTCGGTTCGGTTGCCTTCCAGCTTCCTGAACTCGGGCTTCTCACGCTCGCCATGCTGCTTCCCCTCCTGACCGGCGGGATCAACCTCTCCATCACCTTCACGGCAAACCTTTCCGGATTGGCCGCAGCCTCGGTGATGCAGATGTACGGCGGGGCCGACGCGTCTCCAGGCGCGTTCCTGCTCGGTGTCCTTGCCGCACTCGCCACCGGTGGCGCTGCCGGGCTGATGACCGGTGCTGCGATCGCCTACACACGGGCGCATCCAATTCTCGTCACGCTATCCATGATGATCTTCCTGCGTGGCCTCGGCGAATTTCTGACCCGCGGCGGCGATGTGTCCGGATTCCCTTCCTTCATCGCTCCGATCGGGCATGGTTCGATCCTGGGATTGCCGATCCCGCTTTTGATCTTCATCGCCTGCGTTGGCCTGTGGCAGCTCCTGCTGACGCGCTTCAAACTCGGCTTCGGGCTGTTGATGGTCGGTTCAAATATCGAGGCGGCACGCTACTCCGGCCTGAATACGCGCCGCATACTGGTTCTGGTCTACACGCTTTCGGGCCTCATGTGCGCGGTCGCCGGCGTTATCATGCTCGCCCGTTTCAACTCGGTCCGCGTCGGCCACGGTGAATCCTATCTGTTGATCACGGTGCTTGCGGCGTTTCTCGGCGGCATCAATCCGTTCGGCGGGTTTGGCCGTGTGTTGCCGGTGTTCGTCGCGCTTATCGTGCTCCAGCTTCTGTCTTCCGGCCTCAATCTCATGGGCGCAAACCAGCATCTCGCGACAGCACTCTGGGGCGTGCTGATGATCGTCGTCATGGCGGCAAGAACCATCGTTTCAACCTACATCGCATCGCGCAGAAAGAAGGGGTGACCGTGCAAGGGTTCGGTATTCACGCAAGCATGTGGACAATGAAGTGGGACCGCGCAGGCGCAGAGCGAGCCATCGCCGGCGCAGCTAGGTACAATATGGAATTCATTGAAATTCCGCTCGCAGACGCCGCATCGGTAGATGCCGGGCATACACGCGAGCTCCTGGAAAAGCATGGCCTGCGTGCGGCATGTTCGCTCGTGCTACCGCAGGCCGCCTGGGCATCCGTCCGGCCCGAGGCCGCAATTGAGCACCTGAAGGTGGCGATCGACAAGGCGGCCCTGATGGGAGCCGAGGCGCTTACGGGCGTCACTTACGGCGGCACCAACGAACGCACCGGCGTTCCGCCGACCCAGGCAGAATATGACAACGTTGCCCATGCGCTCGGTGCTGCAGCCAAGCAGGCCAAGGCCCAAGGTATCCAATTCGGTGTGGAAGCGGTGAACCGATACGAGAGCCATTTGATCAACTCGGCAGAACAGGCCGTGGCCCTGGTCGAACGCATCGGGATGGACAACGTCTTTGTCCACCTCGACACATTCCACATGAACATCGAGGAAAAGGGAGCAGCCAACGGCATTATCGTTGCGCGTGAGCATCTCAAGTACATGCATTTGTCCGAGAGCGACCGTGGAACGCCTGGAGCAGGAAACGTCCCTTGGGATTCGATTTTCGCCGCTCTGTCTGCGATCGGCTTCAAGGGGGCGCTGACCTTGGAGAGCTTCGTCAGCATGCCGCCGGAGATGGCCGGCGACATATCGACGTGGCGCCCGGTCGCGCGTGACGAGGACGAAGTCATGGGCAACGGCCTCTCGTTCCTACGCAACAAGGCCGCGCAGTATCAACTGGCATGACTTCGAGATGGTCGGCGTTTCCAGATGGTCTTAGCCGCCGAAAATGCGGCGAGGCAATGGGAGGAACTCATTGAGCAAAATTGATGAAAACGCGCAGAAGATAGCGAAGATCGCGGTTCAGCGCTTTGCGGAAAACGGCGGTCGGAGAGTTCTGATAGCGATTGCAGGTGCGCCGGGTTCAGGCAAATCGACGCTCGCGGAGCGCGCCGTCGAAGCGATCAGTAACGACCACCGTCTGGAAGCTGCGCTGTTCCCGATGGACGGGTATCACTACGACGATGCCGTCTTGGAGCAGATGGGCCGCCGCCCCTACAAGGGAGCAATCGATACATTCGATGCGCATGGTTTGCGCCACATGCTCAAGCGCCTGAAGGCCAACGAGGATGACGTTGTTGCCGTTCCGGTATTCGACCGCTCGATCGAGATTGCTCGCGCCGGCGGCAGTCTCATTCCTCAGTCTACAAAGATCATCGTCTGCGAGGGTAACTACCTGCTTGCGCGACAGGCTCCCTGGGACAAGTTGAAAGAGATTTTCGACTTCACGGTGTTTGTTGACGTGGACGAGGCTCACCTGCGGCAGAGACTTCAAAACCGCTGGCGCAACTACGGCCTGGACGCTGCGGAAATTCGCCGGAAGGTCGAAGAGAACGATCTTCCTAACGGCCTTGCAATCGTGGCCGGAAGCGCCGAGCCCGATCTCCACATCGAGAACAACTGATCCGTCCAGGCCGAGCGGAGGTCGCCGCGACAGTCCACTGTCAACCCCGCCAAGGACGATCGGCGGGATCTACAACTGAAACTTGGAGACTCCTATGAAACACGGGATTTATTATTCTTACTGGGAACATGAGTGGAGCGCCAAGTTCGGCCCCTATGTCGAAAAGGTCGCGAAACTTGGCTTCGACGTCATCGAGGTCGCCGCACATCACATCAATGACTACAGTGATGCCGAACTTGCGGAAATCAGACGGACTGCCAAGGATAACAACATCATCCTGACGGCCGGGATTGGCCCGTCGAAGGCCAAGAATCTGTCGTCACCGGATATTGCGGTGCGCCAGGCGGGAAAGGCATTCTTCGAGCAGACGCTCACAAATGTCGCAAAGCTTGATATCAAGACAATTGGTGGCGCGCTTCATTCCTATTGGCCAGTGGACTACTCCAAGCCAGTCGACAAGGAGGGCGATCGGGCGCGCGGGGTCGAGGGCATTCATGGCATTGCGGACTTCGCCGGAAACCTCGGTATCAATCTTTGCATCGAAGTGCTCAACCGCTTTGAGAACCACGTTCTCAACACTGCTGCGGAGGGCGTGGCATTCGTCAAGGACGTCGGGAAGCCGAATGTCAAAGTGATGCTCGATACTTTCCATATGAACATCGAGGAAGACAGTTTCGGAGAAGCGATCCGTACCGCTGGCCCGCTGCTCGGACATTTCCATACCGGCGAAAGCAATCGCCGCGTCCCCGGTAAAGGCAGAATGCCTTGGCACGAGATCGGTCTTGCACTCCGCGATATTAATTACGCGGGCGTCGTTGTCATGGAGCCGTTCGTAAAGACCGGCGGAACGATCGGGTCAGACATCAGGGTTTGGCGCGATCTGAGCGATGGCGCGGACGAAGCAAAAATGGACGAGGATGCGCGGAGCGCCCTTGCATTTTCTCGATTTGTGCTCGGCGGTTGACCTTTCCGAAGCCCTCATCTGACGTGCATCACGATCTCTAGACCTCTACGAGATGCAGGGAGCCGGATCGCCGAAACCCTGCAGTCGTGATAGGTGCCGTGGCGACCTGTTTTCTCAAGGTTTGCGACGGCAATTGGCCTGATGGGGCTTCTAGTCGCGGCAAATAGACCGAGATAAGTAGACCCCATTTCGTTTCCACGATCGCAACCGTCACAGGGGTATCGCGCCCTACAGTTCTCAATGCGCTGCCTCGCCGGCCGGTCTTGCGTCTGCGTTGACTTCGGCGCTGCTTTTTGGAATTGACATATTCGTTTTGGGTAATGCCTGAGAAGCCTCCCAGGTAAGACGTGCAGCGCTGTTCCGAAATGCCGCGAGGGAAGAAGATTGCGAAGCCGACGGACCGATGGTCGCCCCACGATTGCGGATGTTGCGCGCCTGGCCGGAGTTGGCGCGATCACGGTGTCGCGGGCGCTGCGCGATCCGAGCCAGGTTTCCGCCGCCCTTCGCGCCAATATCGACAAGGCGGTGAAGGAACTGAACTATGTTCCCAATCTCAGCGCCCGGGCGCTTGCGTCCGTCAGGGCCGATGTCATCGGCGTGCTGGTCCCCTCGCTCACCCAGAACATCTTCTCCGACGTTTTACGCGGTGTGTACGACGGCGTGGAAGGTACGGAACTGCAGATCCAGATGGGCAACACCCGCTACCAGCCGGAAGAGGAAGAGCGGCTGATCGCACAGATGTTGCGGCAGAAGCCGGCGGGCATGATCGTCTCTGGTACCGAACAGAACGACCGGTCGCGCGAGATGCTGGAAAATGCCAGGTGTCCGGTTATCCAGATCATGGACCTGACGGACAAGCCGATCGATACGATCATCGGCTTTTCACATTATGAGGCGGGGCGGGCGATCACCCGTCACCTGATCGAGGCGGGCTATCGGCATATCGGTTTTCTAAGCGGCTGGCTGAATGGCCGTTCCTTCGGCCGTTATTCCGGTCTGAAGGACACGCTGACGGAAGCCGGCATCTATAACCCGAGCTATATTTCGCCGATCGACAGAAGCGACCATATTCCCGAAGGGGTAGGCTGGGAAACGCCGCGTTTTGCAACCCCTTCGACAGGCCGCAAGCTGATGGCCAATCTTCTGGACGCTAATCCAGATATGGACGCCGTCTTCTGCAACAATGACGTCATGGCGCTTGGCGCGCTGTTCGAGTGTATGGAGCGCGGTATCCGCGTGCCCGAGGATTTCGGTATCGCCGGCTTCAACGATTTCGACATCATGGCCGCAGCCTATCCTTCGATCACCAGCGTGCGCAGCCCACGCTGGGAATCCGGCTATAACGCCGTCATGGCGCTCCGTCGCCGCTTGAACGGAGACGACGGTGGAGACCGGATTATCGACCTGGGCTTCAAAATCCAGAGACGCGTCAGCACCGACCGCAGCGGTGAACTGCGGCGTGGGCTGACTGGCCGCTGACGCCTGGAGTACCGCGTTTCGCCTTCGGCATATGTCGCTATTTGAATAAGAGCTTTTCCGAAACGCCCATAAATCTGCGGCCGAACAAACTTGACGCTTATGTCTGGTAGCGCTACCGTCCCATTGCGTTGCTCGTCGACCCAGAAGACGCTCCACAATAAAAACACAGGAAATCAAGCGTCAGACGGGATGCAGCGCCTCGATAAGGGAGGATCTGAGCATGGCGATTACTCGACGTCGATTCATGGAAAACTCTGCGGCTGCTGTTGTCGGCGCCGGTATTGCGGCAAGCCTGGGGCCGGCCGCTTTTGCGCAAGCCACCGATACATTGAAAATTGCTTTTGCTGCCCGCGGCCTCAAGACGATCGATCCTGCAAAGTCGATCCAGGGTGTCGATAACTGGGCGATTATTCACATTTACGACAAGCTTGTTGACCTGCCGCTGTGGAAGTTTCCGGCAACGATAGACGAACTCGTACCGCGCCTTGCGACGAGCTGGAGCTCGACACCGGATTCAAAGTCCTGGACGCTGAAACTCCGCCAAGGTGTCAAATTTCACAAGGGTTATGGTGAGATGACGTCCGAGGACGTCAAGTTCACGTTCGATCGCATTCGCGATGCCGTTCGCGTGGGCGGGGTACGTCCGAAATTCACCAATATCAGCGAGGTCGTGGCTGACGATCCTTACACGGTCACCTTCAAGTTGGCGCAGCCGGATCCGCTCTTCCTGCTCGGTGCTCTCAGCGACTACGACGCCTCGGTCATGAGCAAGAAGGCAGTTGAGGAAAAGGGCGAAGAACCGATCGGCCGTGATCCGATCGGAACCGGTCCTTACGTGCTGGAGACAGTCTATCCGGATCCGTCGCAGGGCGTCATGCTGGTCGCCAATGCGGAGCACTGGGACGTCCAGCCGGCGACCCCCAAGCTGCAATGCCTCTATATCGCCGATACGACTGCGCGTACGCTGGCGCTGCTGTCAGGCGACGTGCATCTGATCGAGGGCGTTCGCGCCCCCGGCTGGGCGGCCTCCATGTCGCAGCGCGATCCGAACCTGATCTTCGACGTCGCCAGCCCCGGCAGCTTCTTCACCATGCAGGTCAATCTGACGAAGAAGCCGTTCGACGATGTGCGTGTGCGCCAGGCGCTCTTCTACGCGATCGACCGCGACGAAATCACCACAGCAATCGCGCCGATCAGCAAGCGTACCTATGGGCTCAATCCGCCCTCCTATCCCGGTGGCTTCTCCGCGGAGAACATTCCGGCGGACGTTGCCTACAAGTATGATCCCGAAAAGGCCAAATCCCTGCTTGCAGAAGCCGGATTCCCTGATGGTTTCAGCTTCAAGAACGATACGTCGCAGCGCGAGGACTTTTCGGCGATCATGCTGATGATCCAGGCGCAGTTGCGCAAGGTCGGCATCAACATGGAACTCAACATCAAGGACCATACCGCCTTCCATGCCGATCAGAACATCGGCACCAACACACTGTCACAGCAGTCATCTGCATTGCCGCCGGTGCCGACACAGGTGATCGTCACCTACCTGTCGAAAGGCGCCGAAGTTCGCTCGGATGGCAATGGCGGGGCAAATATGAGCCATTACGGCGTTGCCATTCCAGGGATCGACGACCTCCTGGGCAAGGCGCTTGCCGAACCGGACCTCAACAAGCGTCTGGAAATCGTCAAGGAAATCGAGATCAAAGCCCTCACGGACGCGGTCATCCTGCCCGTTTCCAACAACGGCTTTATGATCGTTCGCTCGGAAAAAGTCGATCTCGGCTACGACGTGGTTTCCGGCTATGTGAACTGGCCGCTGACCAAGGCCAAGATCAAGACCTGAACCTTTGAGGGCGGCGGGTGGAAGAAGAGAAATGCCTCCGCCGCTCTAAGCTTTGTTGAAGCATCGGATTACCCTGAAAACCGCTTCATAAGTTTCAGCCCGGTGCTCCAGTCGCGAACACGCTCCGACATCGTCATCTCTCCCCGCTGTTGAACCGGGGTGTTGCGCCCTGCGCGCAGATATTGGTCCTTCTCCTGTGAGGTCAGACATGGCGCAAGCCAACACCATATCCATCAGCCTGCCATCCAAGCCGCTTTCGGACGGCGTCACATGGGCAATCGACGAACTGCGCAGCCGCCTGAAGCGGCGGGGCGCGAAATTCTCGGACAACGCATCGGGGCAGGACATCTCGATCATCGTGGGCGAGGTGGGATCGCCGCAGGCGCCGGCAGCGATGGCGCGTAGTGAGGAGGCTTTTGCTCTCACCCGGGACGGCAACGTGATTGCCGTCTGGGCGCATGACGACAGGGGCATGGTCTATGCTTTGACCGAACTCGCCGACCGGGTGCGCTATAGCGGTGATGAAGACCTGTTCGCCGGCAAGTTTCCGCTCACCGAACAGCCGTCAGCCCTCATCCGCAGTATCGCCCGGCTTTTCTGCAGCGAGGAGGAAGACAAGGCCTGGTTCTACGACAAGCAGCAATGGCGCGACTATCTGACCATGCTGGCATCGAACCGCTTCAACCGTTTCGCCCTGACGCTTGGCATGGGCTACAACTATCCCTACCACAATCCGTGGATTACAGACGTCTACTTCTATTTCCCCTATCCGTTTCTATTGAAGCTGCCGGGTTACGGCGTCGAGGTCACCGAGCTCTCCGATGAGGAGCGCGAATCCAATCTTGAGATGCTGAAATTCATTGGTCGTGAGGCGGCCAAGCGCGGATTGGAATTCCAGCTGGCGCTCTGGACGCAGCGCTATGATTTCGACGATGTCCCGCGAGCCAACTACACGGTTACAGGCGTGACGGATGATAATCTCGCCCCTTATTGCCGCGACGCGATCACCGAATTGCTGCGGCAGGTGCCTGAGATTACTGGTCTGACATTCCGCGTCCATGTCGAGGGCGGCATCGCCGAAGGCGAATACGGCTTCTGGAAGGAGGCGTTTGCTGGTGTTGCCGCAGCCGGTCGTCCAGTCGAGATCGACATGCATGGCAAGGGTCTCGATCACACCATGCTGCAGATCGCCCGGGAGTCCGGAATGCCCTTTGCCGCTTCGCCAAAATATCTCGCCGAGCATATGGGGCCGCCCTATCACCAGTCAGCTATCCGCAACAAGGAATACCCGCCGGAAGTGGCGCGCAGCGACCGCGAGCAGCTCAGCGAAGGGTCCCGAAAATTCCTGCGTTACAGCTATGGTGACCTTCTGACGAAGGACAAGGACTACAAGGTCATCTATCGCATCTGGGCGGGAACGCAGCGCGTGCTCCTCTGGGGCGATCCGGAATTTGCTGCCGGTTATGGCCGCAGCTCCATGTTCGCAGGCTCCGATGGCGTTGAATGGTGCGAGCCGCAGAGTTTCAAGGGCCGTATGGGCACCGGTATTCCCGGTGGCCGCTTCAATTACCAGAAGCACGGTCTGCCGACGCGCTACGACTGGCAGAAATATGAGTATCAATACCGTATCTGGGGGCGACTGCTCTACTATCCTGAAGCGCCGCGCGAAAGCTGGATGCGTTATCTCGAACATGAATGCGGCGATGCCGCCGCAGATTGCGAGAAGGGGCTCTCCTGGGCAAGCCGCGTGCTGCCGCTGATCACCCTGGCGCATGGCCCTTCGGCCTCCAACAATCACTACTGGCCGGAGGTCTATACCAACCTCCCGCTTGTCGAGGGCTCGGGCCGTCGCGCCTACGCTTTCGACATGGAAGGGCCGGTCCGTTTCGGAAATGCGCCGACCTTCGATTCAGCGCTGTTTGCCAATGCGCGCGAATATGCGGAACTGCTTCTCGCGGGAAAGCCCTCGCATCGCTACACGCCGCTTGATGTGGCCGACTGGCTGGACGAGATGGCGGAAGGCTGTGAGACGGCGCTAACGGGTGTGAAGGCGACCAAAAGCTTCGGCTCCGCCACTGTCCAGCGCATCATGATCGATGTGCAGATCGCAGCCGGCATCGCCCGTTTCTTTGCCGAGCGGTTCCGCGCGGCTTGTTGGGCCGAGCTGTTCATTGCCACCAAGGTGACGACACTGATCGAGCCGGCAATCGATCACGCCAAGCGCTCGGTCATGGCCTGGCAGGCGGCCGCTGATATTTCGCGCGATGTCTACCACGACGACCTGACTTACGGAACACAATCCTGGCTGCGTGGTTCCTGGCAGTCGCGCCTGCCGGAGATGGCGGCCGAGGTTCTCGACCTGGAGTCACTGCGCGGCGGCGGCAAGTTTGAATCGGTGCAGGCGGGCGAACAGGTGCTCGCAGCCGTGAAAGCACTCAAGGCTCGCCGACCTGTGATAGCCAGCGCGGCAGGCATCATAGCGCCCGCGACGTTCAAGGCGGGCGAAGCCCTGACGGTGCGTGTCGATGAAACCATGGACGAGGAGCCGGTGCTGCACTATCGTCACGTCAATCAGGCCGAGCGTTGGAGTTCGGCGAAGATGACACGGAATGGCAATGGCTTCGACGCCACCATTCCCGGCGATTACACCGACTCCAAGTTTCACCTGCAGTTTTTCGTCAGCTCGAGGAGGGGCGGGCGAAGCGTGCTGTCACCGGGTCTTGAGGACAATCTTTCCAACGAGCCCTATTACACGGCGCTGCAGAACTGAAGCTTGCATACCATCATGGACGTCCGTTGACGGGAACGCCGGCGGCGCCAAAGGAGGAGACCGCTCCGGCGGTAACAGGGAGGAGACGGATCTGTGACCCGGTATCTCTTGTTCAGGCTGGCGGATGCCATTCCGACCATCCTGCTGGTTTTGACACTCGTCTTCATCGCCATGCGCATCCTGCCCGGCGATCCGGCGATTGCGGCGCTTGGCGACAATGCCACGGCCGAACAACTCCAGCTCTTTCGAGAGCGCATGGGGCTGAATGCTCCCCTGTGGCAGCAATATATCAACTTTGTCATCGGAACGCTCAGCCTGGATTTCGGCCGTTCGGTCATGACCGACCAGCCGGTGCTCGGCCTGATCGCCTATAATCTTCCCTATACGATCGAGCTGACGATCGTCGCGATGATCATGGGGGTTGTCGTTGGCGTACCCTTCGGCGTTTGGGCGGCCACGCACCGCAACGGATTGCCGGATTCGGCCATGCGCGGTTTTTCGCTGTTTGGCTACGCCATTCCCGATTTTTATCTCGGCGCGCTGCTTCTCATCACCTTCGCGCTCAATCTCGGCTGGTTCCCGATCAATGGGGGCGGCACAGGCTTCATCGACCGCATGCACCACGTGTTCCTGCCGGCGCTGACGCTGGCCCTTGTGAAGGCTGCCTTTATTGGCCGCCTGACCCGTACATCGCTGCTGGAAGTGATGGGCCGCGATTATGTGCGAACTGCTCGTGCCAAGGGCGCGCGCGAAACGCGCGTCATTTATCGCCATGGATTGCGCAACGCGCTTCTGCCGCTGACGACCGGGCTTGGCCTCAGCATGCTTGCAACCCTCTCCGGCTCGGTGGCGATAGAACTGGTCTTCAATCGTCCCGGCATCGGCAAGCTTTTGATCAGCGCCATAGCCGAGCGCGACTACGGTGTCATCCAGGGGGGCGTCGTCGTCTTCGCGATGTTCGTCGTGCTGATCAACCTGGCGATGGACCTCATCTACATCGTTGTCGATCCAAGAATCCGGGTGAAATGATGGCCACATCAGAACAGGCTCCCCAGATCATCACGGACGACCACCGGCTGGCAGATGCGTTCCGCCACATTCTCTATGGGCGGATATCGACCAGCTTTGCGTTGCTGGTGGTATTGATCTTCATCTTCGTCGCCGCCTTTGCGCCTTGGCTCGCGCCTTACGACCCGCTCGCCCAGAGCATCCTGGCGATCAACCAGAAACCGTCAGCAGCCCATTGGCTCGGAACCGATCAGTTCGGACGCGATGTGCTGTCGCGCATGATCTATGGCTCGCGCAATTCGCTGATCTTCGGCTTCATCTCGCCGGTTCTGGCAGCGATCTTCGGCACGCTGCTCGGCGTCACGGCCGGTTATTTCGGCGGCATCACCGATCGCATCATTTCGCGCCTGATCGATCTGCTGCTCGCTTTCCCGGAATTGCTGCTCGCCATCATCATCGCCGCTGTTCTCGGCGGTGGCTTCTGGAATATCATCGCAGTCATCACCGTCGCCTTCATTCCCGGCTTTGCCCGCGTCGCCCGTGCCTCGACACTGGCCGTCAAGCAAGAACCTTACGTGGAAGCGGCAATCGCGGTCGGCGTGCGCACGCCTGTCATCATTTTCCGGCACATCATCCCGAATATCGCAGCCCCGATCGTCGTGCTGATGACGCTCTGGGTCGCGTCAGCCATCCGCCTCGAAGCCTCGCTCAGCTTCCTCGGCATCGGCACTCAGCCGCCGAATCCGAGTTGGGGCAATATCATTCGCGACGGTCTCAACAATCTCTTCGGTTCGCCTTGGCCGATCATCGGTGCCGGCATTGCGATCACCCTCGTCGTCCTCTCCTTCAACCTGATCGGTGACGCCGTGCGCGACGTACTCGATCCGGAGACGGCGCAATGAAGCAATCCTTGCTGAGCGTCGAGCATCTGCGGGTGGAATTCGGAACGGCGACGAACCCTGTTGTCGTCGTCGACGATGTGAGCTTCGAGATCGAGGCCGGCGGAGCGGTCGGAATCGTTGGCGAGTCTGGTTCCGGCAAGTCGATCACGTCGCTGTCGATCATGCGGCTTGTGCCGGAGCTCTGTCGGATTTCCGCTGGCAAGATTAGTTTCGAGGGCAACGATCTGCTGAAACTGCCGGCAAGCGCGATGCCGGAGATCCGCGGTCGCGATATCGCGATGATCTTTCAGGAGCCGATGAGTTCTCTGAACCCGGTCATGACGATCGGCGACCAGATCGGCGAAGCAATCAAGCTGCATGAGAGGATGAGCCGCGAGCAGCGCCGCGCCCGCATCATCGAACTTCTGAAACTCGTCGGCATCCCCAATCCGGAAGGCCGCCTCGATGCCTATCCGCACCAGTTCTCCGGCGGCATGCGCCAACGCGTGATGATCGCCATGGCCGTTGCCTGCAATCCGAAACTCTTGATCGCAGACGAGCCGACAACGGCACTCGACGTTACCATCCAGGCCCAGGTGCTCGACCTGATGGCGAAAGTGCGCAAGACGCTGAACACCGCCGTGCTCTTGATTTCGCACGATCTCGGCGTCATCGCCGAAGTCTGTGATCGCGTCATCGTCATGTATGCCGGCCGAGTGGTCGAGGACGCCGATGTCCGCTCGATCTTCAGGAACCCGAGCCATCCCTATACGCGCGGCCTGCTTCAGTCCATTCCGCGCCTCGACGACGATCAGAAGCGTCTCTACCAGATCCCCGGCTCGGTTCCGACCGCGGGCTCGGTGAAGGAGGGCTGTCCCTTCTACGCCCGCTGTCCTTTGCATATCGATAAGTGCCGCAGCGAAATGCCGCCGATGTTTGCCTTCGGCCCGAAACATAAGGCCGCCTGCTGGGTCACCGCCGAAAACAAGGCATCCCTCCCATCGATCGAGGAGCATATGTGATGAATGCGATCCTGCGTGCCGAGGGGTTGAGCAAGGTCTTTTCCGACGGTGGCATGCTGTCCTTCAAGCAGGAGAGCAGTGGCGTGCGCGCTGTCGATGATTTGAGTTTCGAGATCTTGCGTGGCGAAACGCTGGCGCTGGTCGGTGAATCCGGCTGCGGCAAGTCTACGCTCGGACGGTTGCTGCTGAGGCTGATCGAGCCGACGGATGGTCGCGTCTTCTTCGAGGGCACGGAACTGACGGCGTTGTCGCACGAGAAGATGCGCAGCATGCGCCGCAATGTGCAGATGATCTTTCAGGACCCCTATGGCTCACTCAGCCCGCGCCGCTCCATCGCGGAAATCATCGGAGAACCACTGGACGCCTTTGGTCTCGTCCGCTCGAAGCGTGAACGGCGCGAAAGGGTCGCCGATCTCCTTACCCAGGTCGGTCTGCCAACGAGCGCTATGGACCGCTATCCCCGGCAGTTTTCCGGCGGTCAGCGTCAACGCATCGGTATTGCCCGGGCGATCTCCCTCAATCCCGGTTTTATCGTCGCCGACGAGCCGGTCTCGGCGCTCGATGTTTCCGTGCAGGCGCAGATCATCAACCTGATGCAGGATTTGCAGGAGACGAAGGGTTTCTCCTTCCTCTTTATCGCCCACGACCTTGCCGTCGTGCGTCATATCGCCGACCGCGTAGCGGTGATGTATCTCGGCAGGATCGTAGAGATCGGCGACAAGCGGAAGGTCTATTCGGCCCCGCAGCACCCTTATACGCAGGCACTATTGTCGGCCGCGCCAGAGCCCGACCCGGATCGCAAAAGCCGCCGTATCGTGCTTGAAGGCGATGTGCCGAGCCCATCGCGCATTCCGTCCGGCTGCAGCTTCCATACGCGCTGCCCGATTGCCAAGGACATTTGCAAGGTCGAGCGGCCCGCCCTGAAAGAGGTTGCGAGCGGCCAGATGGCCGCATGCCATTTCGCCGCGCCCAATCCAATCCCGCCGCGCGTGCGGGAAGTCGTCACCGAGTTCTAGCGCTTCAGCCGCCGCCAGGGCGCATGATCCGTCTTGATCGTGATCGACGCGGACGACGGCAATAGCGGTTCGCGCTTGCGCCGTCCGAAGCGACGCTTGAAGCCGAGGATGTTCTCGATGAAGCTGCGGGCGTAGAGGCCGGGACCGCTGGAATAGATGCGCCAGCCACCATCGATATCGATCTCGCCTTTCTTGACCCGATCCCAGTCGGTCATCGCCTGATAACGGTCGAGGAAAGCGGCATCGCTGCTGCTGAAATAGGTGTTGCGCTGGCGCAGCGACGCGTGCGGCAGAGCGTCGGTGACGAAGATCGGGTTGACGAGGCCGATCGTCTTCCAGAGCGCCTTCGCATCCTCGGCGATGGCGAGCGTCTCGCAGTAACGCAGATGCGCATGCACATACATGAGGCCGATCTCGCGGCCGAAGAAGGATGAGGATTCTGCGCGCCGGAACAGCGTTTCCGGGCCGCCGGCATAGGTCGCCGGCTTCTCCATCAGGCGCACGCCATCCGGGAAGAGCAGGTGTTTTTCGATCAGCTTCATATGCGCCCGCCGCTGCTCCGGCGTGAAGAGCTTGCCGAGCATGGCCTGCGTCATCGAGATCAGCGAATAGTGCAGCCCGGTACGCTTGTCATCGGGATGCAGCAGCAGCTCGACGCCGTTGTGGGCGGGGTCGAAGATGCCGTAACCGGCGACAACGCCATTGCGGATCAGGTGCTTGTTGAAATCGCGCCGCATGGCGGTGGCGATCTTGCGCAGTTCGGTGGCGTCGGCGCCTTTGCCGATACGGCGCAGGATGGCGGAATAACGCGCGATCTGTTCATAGAGCAGGGAAACGGTCCAGCTGCTCACCATCCAGTCGCGCAGATGCGGATCGGCCGGCTGCAGGGAATCGTTCCAGTCGCCTTCGCCATAGCGGATCAGATGGGTGCCGGGAATGAAGCGCTCACGCACCGTCGCGAGAAGCTTGTCGACATGGACGCTGATCGTATCGGCGGGTGCCCTGCCCATGGTCTTGTCATCGCGCCAGGCCACGGTTTCATCGAGAATGGCAAGGTCGCCGGTCGCTTCGATATAGTCGCAGAGCGCCTTCAACGGCCAGACGACGATATCGCCGTGGCTGTCGCCGGAGCGGATGTTGGAATAGGGCTCCAGCATGAACCATTGCGGCCAGTCGCCCTTTTCGAGGTACTGTTCGCTGAAGACGGTCTTCACCACTTCCTTGGCTTCGCGATCGTGCTCATAGGCGAGCAGGAATTCCACCGGTCCCTGACAGGCATCGCGTGTGCCCCAGGCAGCACCGGTATATTGTTCCAATCCGTGCGGCACGCTCAGATGCACGATCGCATCATGCGCAAGCCAGGGCAGGATCGTCGCATGGGCCACGGCATCGCCTTTCGGCTTGTCGAACGTCAGGCCGCGAATGGCGTGCTGCCAGAAGCGCGAGGCTGGTGCCAGCATCATCTCCTGAGTGACGCCGCTTGCGTAGCGATCCGCCAGTCGCTCGGCCTCCGCCATATCGGTCATCGAGCCGACGACGGCGAAGGAGAGCGACTGTGTCTCGGTGGAGCGCAGGGCAATGAAAGCGCCATTGCGGGCAACGCCGTCCTCATAGAGGAGCTCGTCGCCACCGACCGCCTCGATGGCGTCAGGCGTGGAGCTTACCAGCCAGTAGCTGGCATCGGGAAAACGTTCGCCCCAGAGCCAATGCGGGTCAGGGCGGAAGCGGATGCGCTTGGCTTCGCCGTCGAATTCGAGATAGCCGCTCGCATCATATTCCCGTTCGCCGAGAACGAGATGTCCGAACACGAGGAACCGGCACGGCTTGCCCTCGACGGAGACGGCCCATTGCATTGCGGGATTTTCACCCGATGCCGCAGCCGTCACGATGATGGTGCGGTCGGCAAGGCGGTAGATCCAGCGGCAGTCACTGAGGCCCATGTCGAAGGCTGAGGGCACGCCGAGGAGCTGCCAGCCATGACCGGCATCGACAAGAATGCGCAAACCGCTCGTCCGAGTGAGGTTGTAGGGCTCGCGCGAGACGGAAAATAGCTTGTGGAAGGATGTGTTGCCGATCGTCAGCTGTGCAGCAAAAATGCCTTGCATCCAGCAGGTCGAGGCCAGCGTCACATCGTCGAGCAGCATGTTCTGGCCGCTGCGCACGATCGCGCCATGACGGCGCGCCACGTGTGACTCCTTCTCTTGCAGAACCACGTGCCGGTTGAGAGCGCCCTCGGACACGAAGAAGGAGAGGAGCTTTCCCTCGACGCGCTCTTCAAGCACGCGCGCCGGATAGAGACGGGCGAGTGCTTTCTCGTCCAGTGCCTCGGCGGCCAGCAGCCCGGCATCCTGCAGGATACTGCGCGGCGGCATCTGTTCGGCCGCGCCTGATAGATTCCTTCCGATCGTGCTCAGATGGTTGAGACGGGATAGATCGGCATTATCGGACGCCGCCTGGTGATCGTTGAGGAAAAGGCCGAAGAAACTTGCAGTGACGCCCTCGGCTGAAACGGCGAGCGGCTTCGATTGAAGGGCCGGGCAGGCCATTTCATGCTGGCGGCGCTTGCTCGGCAGATCGGTGCCGAAGGGACCGACGAGACGATCATCGTTCGCGGCAGCCGATTTTACCAACTGGATTGCATCGGTGGCGTAAGCGGAGACACCTTCCAGGCAGCCCTGCGCGAGCCAGGGATTGCGCCCGCCGCCCTGCTTCAGGTTCTGGCGGTTCATCACCACAGGCCCGAAGACCGGATGGTCGGCGATATGATGGTCGACATATTGCGACGCATAGGCCTCGCTGTTCATCAGGAAACCGCGGTCGCCGAGGCCGATATCCTGAACCAGGACGAGATCGGCCGGCAGTTTTTCCGTGCCGGAATGCGTCAGCGTCACATGCCAGAACCACGTCGTCTCTGAAGGGGCAAGCACGAGGCTAACCTGGTAGCGGATATCGGCGACATTTCCGCTCCAGGAGAAACCCGATTCGCTAAAGCCGAACTTGCCCTGCGCCCGGGGGCCGACAATCTCGGCGGCGGCGGGTTTTTTGCCACCAATTCGCAGATAGAGCCGTCCGACGCCGCCGGACAGCGGCGATCCCTGGATCTGGTTGATCTGCACCGATCCGAGGCTGTCGCCATAGTCGATGGAAAACAGCGTGCCGTTCGGCAGGGCGGAGATTGAAAGGCCAGTGCCGTTGGCGATCGTCAGAAGGCCGAGGTCGTCGCGGCGGGGCATCTGCAATTTGCGATTCAGTCTCGTGGGCATGTGAGATCTCGTGTCGCCTAAAGGGAATCGGACAATGACGCAGAATGTTTGTGCGAAATATTACCCAATGTCACTGGTTAGATCATGGCGCCCATGATGAACTCAAATCAGAGTGAAGCAAACGATGGCTTAAGAGGGAGGATGGCTTAGCCAAGTCCGCCTTGACCCCTCGACGGCGCGAGTAGTGAGGCGCATCGCCTTCCCACCGTCGCGGAGCAACATTTTCTCGGGGAGGGCAGATGTATTGAAGACATTCGAGGCCGGTCCGGCGGAACGCCGGACCGGCTCTGAGACTAGATATTCTGACCACCAGACACTTCAATGCGCTGTGCCGTGACCCAGCCGTTGTCAGGGCCAATCAGGCTTGCGATCATCGGGCCAATATCGTCGGGCAGCCCGACACGGCCGAGGGCGATCATCTTTGCGAATGCCTCGTTATAGGCGGGTGTATCGCGGACCGCGCCGCCCAGGAAATCTGTCGCAATCGCACCTGGAGCGACCGTATTCGCCCTAATGCCGCGACTTCCGAGCTCTTTTGCCAGGTAGAGCGTGAGGATTTCGACCGCTCCTTTGGCTGCGGAATAGGCGGAAAATCCCGGATAGGAAGCGCGGGTGAGGCCGGACGAGAAATTGACGATACGGCCGCCATCGATAATGAGCGGGAGCAGGGTCTGGGTCAGGAAGAAGACGCCTTTGACGTGGACATTGAAGAGACTGTCGAACTGCGCTTCGGTGGTCTCTGCGAAGCCCGCCATCTCGCCATGACCGGCATTGTTGATGAGGTGATCGAAATTGGTACGCGACCAGGTAACCGTCAGGACGGATCGAACGGCTTCCGCGAAGGCCGGGAATGCCGATATGGTGCCGACGTCGAGCTCCAGCGCCACTGCCTTGCGGCCGAGAGCTTCTATTTCGGCCACGACAGCCTTGGCTTCTTCCGCGCCATTTCGGTAGGTCAAGATAACATCGCCACCATGCCTGGCGATGCTGATGGCGGTGTTACGTCCAAGGCCACGGCTGCCGCCGGTTACGATTGAGATTGTCGTCATAGGTCAACTCCTTTTGTGCTGATTGCTGATCAGCACAATGCCCCCAGCCCGATTGGAACTGCTGCCTATTTCTCCAAACGAATTGCCTATTTATCCGAAAGCGAAGGGCCACAACGCCTCACGCGCTTGCGACATGGCTCAAAGGCCTGCTAATCTAACCTTACTCAAGGCAGGCGGACGATTTCGACTTGCCTTTTTCTCCATTGTTATAGGAGTTCCGATGAGTTTGTTGGAGATCGTCCGCCGTCATGCAGACATCAACGTCGATCGCTTCGGAGCGGCGGCAATTCCGATCGCCGGTCTGACGGCTATCCGCGCCCTGAACCCAAGCGAAATCCAGTTTGCGATCAACAGGCCTCTGGTCGCGCTGGTACTCCAGGGTCGCAAGAGAGTGAGCATCGGGCCGGAAACGTTCGACTTCGGCGCAGGCGATAGCCTCCTAATCACCGCTGATGTCCCAACGGTGAGCCAGATCACAACGGCAAGCCGCATTGCTCCCTATTATTCTCTCGTTCTCGAACTTGACCTCGCCATGATCCGTGAGCTGGGTTCGGAGATTGGTCCGGTGACAGCTTCGACCTCGAAACCCGTTAACGTAGACCCGACGGAAACTGAGGTCGCGGAGACCGCCGTCAGGCTCATGAGCCTCGTTGATCGGCCCTCAGTCATGCCGATCCTGGCGAGACAGCATCTAAGGGAGATGCATTTCTGGCTGATGACCGGCAAACACGGAGCCTCGATCCGGGCGCTCGGTCAGACAGATGGCCACGCGGAGAGAATTGGTCGTGCCGTTGCCATCATCCGCGAAGGCTTCGCTTGTCCTCTAAGGGTGAATGAGCTTGCAGAGACGGCGGGCATGAGCCTTTCGTCATTTCATCAGCATTTCCGCGCAGTGACCACATTGTCACCACTTCAATTCCAGAAGCAGTTGCGCCTGATCGAGGCGCGAAGGCAGATGATCTCGGAAGGCGTTCCGGCCAGTTCGGCTGCATATTCCGTCGGCTATGAGAGCATCACACAGTTCACGAGGGAATATGCCCGCCAGTTTGGAGCACCGCCCGTTCGTGATCTCAAGGCGCTGCTGGAAAATGGCGTAACCGCGGCGTGAGGTTGACAAGGCAAGGTTTTTGCTCAGCGTTACGGCGCTTCCTCAAGCCTGGGAAACGAACGGCAGATCCGCTTCAGCCATCAGATCGCAAGCTGCAAAAACTTCCCCGACGCCGATCAGTACTGGCCGGTCGAGGCCGATTTCCGCCATAGCCGAAGAAAGACCGTCCAGGCTGCCGGCCCAGCGCCGCTCGTCGGCATTGGCAACAGAGCTGACGATGACGACAGGCGTTCTTGCATCGAGCCCGGCCTCGATCAACCTGTTCTGGATTGCTCCGGCTGTTCGTCCACCCATGTAGAAGATCGTCGTTTTTCTTGTGTCTGCGATAGCCTGCCAGTCGATCGTCTCGGGCAGGCTGCCATGGCGCGAATGTCCGGTGACGAATTGCACGCTCTGCGCATGATCGCGATGGGTCAGGGAAATGCCGAGCCGTGATGCCATGGCGCTCGCCGCCGTGATGCCGGGGATGACCTCGACCGAAATATTGTGCTTTTTCAGATAGGCGATCTCCTCGCCGGCGCGGCCGAAGATCATCGGATCGCCGGATTTCAAGCGTGCAACATTCTTGCCGGCCTTGGCGAAAGTCAGCATCATCTCGTTGATGTCTTCCTGCCGGCAGCTTTCGCGCCCGCCGCGTTTGCCGACCAGCAGGCGCTTTGCTTCGCGTCGCGCGAGTTCCAGAACCTCGTCCGAGACGAGATCGTCGAACAGGATGACATCGGCGGCCTGCAATGCCCGCACCGCCTTCAGCGTCAGATACTCCGCGTCGCCCGGACCGGCGCCGACAAGCGTCACCCGCCCGACGGGGCGCATCTGCGCCGGCCTTTGCATATCGGACAGCAGATCGCGGACGCTTGTCTCTGTCGGCTCAGCGCCGAAAGCACGATCCACAAAACGTTCCCAGAAGGCACGGCGGGCTGCGCCGGGCTTCAGGCGAATAGCAATTTCCTCGCGGAGAGACTGGGCAAGGCCCGCCCACGATTTCAGGGATGTCGGCAGCAGCGTCTCGATGCGGCGGCGAATGGCCTGCGCGAGAATAGGGGCCGCGCCATCCGTAGAGATCGACACCACCACGGGCGAGCGATTGACGATGGAGCCGAACTGGAACTGGCAGAAAGCCGGCTTGTCGATCACGTTGACAGGAACGCCGGCTCGCCGTGCGGCATCGAAGAAAGCGTGAGCCTCGGTCTCCTCATCGCAATCCGCTATGGCAAGCGCCGCACCAGCAAAAACGTCCTCGCGCCATGCCATAGGACAGTGGATGAGCGCGCCTTCCGGATGCGGTGAACCTCGCGCCACGAGAGTCGCGCATGCCTCGCCGAGATGTTCGCAATAGATCTCGACTCTGGCGCCGCAGGCAGCCAACAATTCTGCCTTCCAGGCACAGGCATCCGAGCCGCCGGCGACGATCACCCGTTGCCCGGCAAGCGACCAGAAGACGGGCAGTTTGGCGAGCGGCGCCATGCGGGCGGGTGCCCGGTCGGCAACATCATTCGGCAGCGTCTGCAACACAGGCATTGATGATCCCCCTGATTTCGGCACGGCAGGAGCCGCAATTGGTGCCGGCTTTGAGCTCGTTGCCGATCGCTTCGACGCTACGGCAGCCGGAGCGAACGGCGGTGACGATCTGGTTGACGCCGACGCTGAAGCAGGAGCAGACCGTCGCCCCCGGATCAGGCCTGTCGGCGCCAGGCCGGCCGGCGATGATGGCAAAGCGGCGACGCAGATCGCTGTGATCAGCAGTCAGCTGCGCCACCGCCCAGTTGCGTGCGACGGCGACCGGCTCTGTTGCAAGGAAGAGCGCGGCAAGCAGCCTCTCTCCGTCGAAGAAGGCGATCCGCCGGTTGCCGGACTGCTGGTCGGCATAACCCAAGGGCTCGATATGGTCGGCAATGGCGAAGCTTTTTCGGCACCAGGCCGTCCAGTCTTCAATACCCTCATGGAACGCAAGCTCCAGGCGCCATCCGCCATCGGCCTTGGCAAGTGCCCAATAGTCCGCGTCCGCCACATCAGGCTTTACCAGGCTGACGGCGAAGCCATAAGCGGCAGCGCGATAGCGGCTGACGGCAACCGCTACATTCTTCGAGGCGGGCTGACCCGAAACGGGGTCCGTTGCGGGTTTGACGACAGCACCGATCCGCGCTTCAGCCGAATTCTGGTCGGTCCAGTGCATCGGCACGAAGACGCTGCCGCGCGCCTGCCGGTCGGTCACCAGGGCGCGGATAATCGCCTTGCCATGGCTGCTTTCGATCTGCACGAGGGCGGCATCGGCCACGCCGAGTTCCATCGCATCGCGCGGATGGATTTCCGCGAAAGGCTCGGCGATATGGGATGACAGTCGCGCGCTCTTTCCCGTCCGCGTCATCGTGTGCCACTGGTCGCGGATGCGGCCGGTATTCAACGTGAAGGGATAGGCCGAATCTGTTCTATCGGTTGCCGGCGCTTCGACGGCAATAAAGCGCGCTTTGCGATCGGAATGGAAAAAACCGCCCTTGGCGAAGAACCGCGTTTCTCTTTTCTGTGCCCCGAAAGGCTGCGGCCACTGGAACGGCTTCAGCGCATTGTAGTCTGCCGGCTCCGTCTTGGCATAGGCGCCGATATCGAAGTCGCGGCTGCCGTCGTTCTCGAAGGCGGAGAGTGCAGCGTGCTCGGCGAAAATATCGGCCGGGGACCTGTAGTCGAATGCGGCAAAGCCCATCCGGCGGCCGACTTCTGCCATCTGCCACCAGTCGGCGCGTGCCTCTCCCGGCAGAGCAAGGAAGGGGCGTTGCCTCGATATGCGGCGTTCCGAATTGGTGACCGTTCCGTCCTTCTCGCCCCAGCCGAGGGAGGGTAGCAGCACATGCGCGTGCCGCGTCGTATCGGTCTCGCGCAACATGTCGGATACGACCACGAAGGGGCAGGCGGCAATCGCCGCCTCGACGCGGCGGGCATCGGGCATGGATACGACCGGATTGGTCGCCATGATCCAGAGCGCCTTGACGCGACCCTCCTCGACGGCCCGAAACAGATCGACGGCCTTCAGGCCGGGCTCGGCGGCAATAGCAGGGGCATTCCAGAAGCGCTTCACACGGTCACGATCATCAGTGTTTTCGATAGCCATATGGGCAGCCAGCATATTGGCCAGGCCACCGACCTCACGGCCGCCCATCGCATTCGGCTGCCCCGTCAGTGAAAACGGCCCCATGCCGGGTCGGCCGATGCGCCCCGTCGCCAGATGGCAATTGATGATGGCGTTGACCTTGTCGGTGCCGGAAGCGGACTGATTGACGCCCTGGCTGTAGCAGGTGACAACTTTCTCGGTCGTCTCGAACAGGCGGAAGAATTCCCTCACCTGCATGGCCGGCAGGCCGGTGCGTTCAAGCAGGTCGTCCACCGTTAGTGCGGCGGCAGCGGCGAAAGCCGCTCCAAAACCTTCCGTGTGGGCACCTATATAGTTCTGGTCGATAGCAGGGCTTGCCGCGAGATGGGCAAGCAGTCCCATGAAGAGTGCGACGTCACCGTCCGGACGGATGGCCAGATGCAGATCGGCGATGTCGCAGGTCATCGTCCGGCGAGGATCGATGACGACGATTTTCAGGCCCGGTCGGGTCGCCTTGGCGGCTGCCAGCCGCTGGTAGACGACGGGATGGCACCAGGCAAGGTTGGACCCCGTGAGTATGACAAGATCGGCAAGTTCCAGATCCTCATAGAGGCCGGGCACCGTATCCGAGCCGAAAGCGCGGCGATGACCGGCGACCGAGGAAGACATGCAGAGGCGAGAATTGGTGTCGATATTGGCAGAGCCGATGAAGCCCTTCATCAGCTTGTTGGCGACGTAATAGTCTTCTGTCAGAAGCTGACCCGAGACATAGAAGGCGACGGAATCGGGGCCATGTTCGGCAATGGTCTCGGAAAACCTGCTGGCGACGAGATCGAGCGCCTCATCCCAGCCTGCCTCTCTGCCCTTGATTTCAGGATGGAACAGGCGACCATCGAGATCGATCGTTTCGGCAAGCGCCGAACCCTTGGAACAGAGCCGGCCGAAATTGGCCGGATGCTCAGGGTCGCCCTTCACTGTTACGGTGCCGGTATCATCCACTTTGGCGATCACGCCGCAGCCGACGCCGCAATAAGGACAGGTAGTCTTGACTTCTGCTCCCATCATTCCGCCGCCATGACAAGGCTTTCGAGCGCGATATAGAGCATGCCGCCCTCGTTCCTGAGCGGGATGGTACGCACCGCACCGTCATCGGCACCGAGCGCCTTACCGGTCTCCAGCGAGATCACCCAGTTGTGCAGAGGGCAGGTGACGGCATTGCCGTGCACGATGCCCTCCGAGAGCGGGCCGCCCTTGTGCGGGCAGCGATTTTCGATCGCATAGACCTCGTGTTCGCCCGTGCGGAAGACGGCGATGGTCATCTGCGGGGTTTTCACGCAGCGCGATCCGCGCAGCGGAATATCGGAAATGTCGCCGATCGGGTGCCAGTTCATGATGGTTCTCCTCACTCGGCTGCCTGACTGAAACCGATGGTCGCCATCGGCCGGAATTCATGCTTGTCCTTGCCGGAGACGCGTTCCGACCAGGGGTCGACCTGAGCGAATTTCTGGGAAAAGACGAAGCGTTCGTAATAGGCCTTGCGCTTGTCGTGATCCTCCATGATCTGCCGGCGGATCTCATCAAGGCCGATGCGCTTGGCCCATTTATAGATGCGCTCGAGATAGCGGCCCTGTTCGCGGTACATCTGCGTCAGCGCCACGATATGTTCGAGCGCCTCGTCCTCGGTCCTCACCAGGCCGAGCACCTCCGTGCCCTTGATGTCGAGGCCCGCAGCTCCGGCGAAATGGATCTCGAAGCCGGAATCCACGCAGATCACGCCGATATCCTTGCAGGTGGCCTCGGCGCAGTTTCGCGGACATCCTGACACTGCCATCTTCAGCTTTGCCGGTGTCCAGGAGCCCCACATGAATTTCTCGATGCGGATGCCGAGACCCGTGGAATCCTGCGTTCCGAAGCGGCACCAGTCGGAGCCGACGCAGGTCTTCACCGTGCGCAGGCCCTTGGCATAGGCCTGGCCCGAGATGAAGCCGGCCTTGCCAAGATCGGCCCAGACTGCCGGAAGGTCTTCCTTTTCGACGCCGAGCAGATCGATGCGCTGGCCGCCGGTGACCTTGACCATCGGGATTGCGAACTTGTCGACGACATCGGCGATGGCGCGCAGTTCGCCGGAGCTGGTCACTCCGCCCCACATGCGCGGCACGACGGAATAGGTGCCATCCTTCTGGATGTTGGCGTGGACGCGTTCATTGATGAAACGCGACTGGTAGTCGTCGGCATATTCATCCGGCCAGTCGCAGACGAGGTAGTAATTGAGCGCCGGGCGACATTTGGCGCAGCCGCCCGATGTCTTCCATTCCAGCTCCTGCATGACGGCGGGAATGGTCTTCAGCTTCTTTGCCTTGATGAGGCGGCGCACGTCATCATGGCCGAGCTCGGTGCAGGTGCACATCGGCTGCACGGCTTTTGGGTTATAGGCATCCCCCAGCGTCAAGGACATGAGCTGTTCGACAAGGCCGGTGCAGGAGCCGCAGGAGGCCGAGGCCTTCGTATGGGCGCGCACATCATCGAGCGATGTCAACCCCTTGGCCGTGATCGTTGAAGTGATTTTGCCCTTGCAGACGCCGTTGCAGCCGCAGATTTCCGCATCATCCGGCAAGGCTGCAACGGCCGCCATAGGGTCCAGCGGGGACCCTCCCTGATAGGCCTGGCCGAAGATCAATGTGTCGCGCATCTCGGAGATGTCGACCGCCTTTTTCTTCAGGTCGTTAAACCAGGCGCCGTCGGACGTCTCACCATAAAGCACCGTACCGATGATGCGGTTGTCTTTCAGCACAAGGCGCTTGTAGATTCCCGCAGTCGCATCGCGCAGCACGATTTCCTGCCGGTCGTCGCCGTCGGCGAAATCGCCGATCGAGTAGAGCTCGATACCGGTAACCTTGAGCTTCGTCGGCGTGTCGGAGTGCGCAAAGGCCGGCTTCTTATCGTCGGACAAATGGGCAGCGGCGACACGGGCCATTTCGTAGAGCGGCGCGACGAGGCCATAGACCATGCCGCCGACCTCGGCGCATTCGCCGAGCGCGTAGATATCGCCGTCCGAGGTCTGCATGCCGGCATCGACGACGATGCCGCGATTGACGGCGAGCCCGGCGTCCTTGGCGAGATTGACGTTCGGTCTAATGCCGACGGCCATGACGACAAGCGTGGCAGGGATGATCGTGCCGTTGTCGAGCTCGACGCCTTCGACCTTGCCGTCGCCGATGATCGCCTTGGTATTGGCCTTGCAGATGACCTTGATGCCGCGGTCCTCGACGGCCTTCTGTAAGAGGTAGCCGGCGGCGGGATCGAGCTGGCGTTCCATCAGCGTCGGCATGACGTGCAGCACAGTGACATCCATGCCGCGCTGGGCGAGGCCGGCGGCCGCTTCGAGCCCGAGCAGGCCACCGCCGATGACGATTGCCTTTTCGCGCGATTGGGCTGCAAGCAGCATAGCCTGCACGTCGTCGAGGTCGCGGTAGGTGATGACGCCGCGAAGATCCTTTCCGGGAACCGGAATGATGAAGGGTACCGAGCCTGTCGCGATGACGAGCTTGTCGTAGCTCTCGGTGACGCCGTGGTCGGAGGTGACGGTCTTGGCGACGCGATCGATGTTGACGATCTTGTGACCCTTGTAGAGCGTTATGCCGTGCTTGATATACCAGCCATCACCGTGAATGATGATCTGCTCGTAGTCCTTTTCTCCCGAAAGCACTGGCGACAGCATGATGCGATCGTAATTGACGCGTGGCTCGGCGTTGAAGATCGTAACCTCGTAGCGTCCTGGCGCCTGTTCGAAGAGGTGCTCCAGCATGCGCCCAGGCGCCATGCCATTGCCGATGATAACGAGTTTTTCTGTCATATTTACAGGTCCTTGGATCAGGTTGCAGCCACGGGCGCGGAGTGGCTCTGGCGCGATAGTTGCTTGACGGACAGGTGCATCCAGATGAGCGAGATCGCGACGATCGCGAAGAGCAGCAGGAAACAGCTCGACCAGAGGCCGGTCATGTCCTTGAGGAGGCCAAAGGCGATCGGAAGGATGAAGCCACCAAGGCCGCCCATCATCCCGACGATGCCGCCAACGGCGCCGACGCTCTCTGGGTAATAGGCCGGAATGTGCTTGTAGACGGCAGCCTTGCCGAGGCTCATGAAGAAGCCGAGCACGAAGATGACCACGATGAAGATGACGGGCGTGATGGTGGAAGCAGGCAGCGACAGGATGAGCGTAGCCACGGCTGATACGGCAAACATCGTGTACATCACGCTGCGCGCGCCCTTCTTGTCCGACAGCACGCCGCCGAAGGCACGGAAGATGCTGCCCGGGATCGAATAGGCAGCGGCGATCATGCCGGCAGCTTCCAGATTGAAGCCGTAGACACCGACAAGATAGCGCGGCAGCCACAGCGAGAGGGCAACGAAGCCGCCGAAGGCGAAGAAGTAATAGAGTGAGAAGCGCCAGACCTGAAGGTTCTGCAATGGCGCGAATTCCTGGGCGAGGCTTTTGGAGGCAACGCCGCGTTCGCGGCGAAGACGAAAGGCCGGATCATCTGTTGTGGTAAACCAGAAAATGATTGCCATCAGCGCCAGACCGGCCGCCCATATTTCAGCGACTGCCTGCCAGCCCCAAGCCAAAAGCACGAAGGGTGCCGCGAATTTTGTGACGGCCGCGCCCACATTGCCTGCACCGAAGATGCCAAGTGCGGTACCTTGCTTCTCCGCTGGAAAGAAGGGCGAGACATAGGCGACGCCGACCGCAAACGAGCCGCCGGCGAGCCCGACACCCAAGCCGGCGATCAGCATCTGCGTATAGGTGTGGGCGTAGGAGAGCAGAAAGGTTGCGACTGCAGCGGCAAGCATGGTCAGCGTATAAACGAGACGGCCGCCGTAACGTCCTGTCCAGATGCCAAGCACGATGCGCACGAGTGAGCCGGTCAGCACAGGGGTGCCGATGAGCAGTCCGAACTCGGCTTCGTTCAGCCCGAGTTCCTGCTTGATCCGAATGCCGATGATCGCAAAGATCGTCCAGACCGCAAAACAGAGCGTGAAGGCGACCGTGGAGATCCACAGTGCTTTGGCTGGTTCGCCGGCGGACATGGGCTGCGCTTTCTTGATGACAGTCATGGCTTCTCCGTGGCCCGACAAGGTCGTGCCGATCCATCGCTGGGGGTTAAAAACAAAAAGCCGCTGGTCAGGACGCGCATGCACGAGGCGCGCGAAATATCCTGATCAGCGGCTTTGCTGGTGACGCCCGTCGTTGGACGCCGAATTCATGGCCTTCTGGCCCATCTGCCTCAAGCAATCCGTATGACAGATTGCACAAGGGTACTCCTGTATCCTCAATGAGCGCCTATCGTGCGCTTATTCTGCTCTGATCGCCTTTGATCAGTGCATAACTATCGAAGCAAACCGCGTGCCAGTTTGCGGAGGCTGTCCCAGTGAATTGAATCTAAAGGATTTTTTAGAAATCCATCGGCTGCTGGTTTTTTGGGCCGCTGTCGTTTGTGCAAATCTTTTGTGCGCGATTGTGAGGTCGGTGCAAATCTCTGATGGCGTTTTGTGCAGGCCGGCATGAGATTAAATTCCTTCGCTGTTGGAAGCGAAGGGCAAGACGCTCTTTACCGCAAAGCCCGCAACATAATCCGGCAGTTTCGATGGGTCGAAAACGTGACCGTCCATGAAGCGGTCGGTTTCGTCGGCGCCTTCGATGCGCACGTCGGCATCGATAGGTGCGCTGCCCTCGCCAAGGGCTGCACGATAAAGGTCCGGGCGATAGGCGGAAGCGGCTGCGCGTGCTGGATTGAGTCCGAGTTCGGCCTGACCCCAGCGGATCATCTGACTGTAGATCCAGAGCGCATGGCTCGTGCGAGGATAATTGGCGAAACCCGAATGGAACATGAAGTAATTGTCGATGATGCGCCGGTTCCCTTTTGCATCGAGGCTGAACTCGCCTGCCAGCACATGGCGGATAATGCGAACCGGTGCTGCGATATAGCGGGCATCCGCCAGGGCCTCGGCAAGCGCATCGTGGTTTTCCGGCTGGTCGCACCAGCGTGCCGCTGCATCGAGAGCGACGATCAGTCGGGACACCATTTCCGGATGGCTGTCTGCCCATTCCGGGCGCATGCCAATCACCTTTTCCGGTGCGGATGGCCAGATATCCTGTTTGGCGGCGACGATACGACCAACGCCGCGCTCTGACGCCACCATGTTCCAGGGTGCGCCTACACAGAAGCCATCGATCGCGCCGGCGGCCAGCGCGTCAGAGGTCAGTGGAGGCGGCACGACGACGAGTTTGACGTCCTTGTCCGGATCGATGCCGCCGGCGGCAAGCCAGTAGCGGAATTCGTAATTATGCGAGGAAAAGGGATAGGTAACGCCGAAAGTCGGCAGCGGCTCGCCGCTTGCCTTCATCTCAGCTAGCACCTTTGCCAATGCCTTGGCGTTTTCCAGCGCGCTGGCGCTTTCCGATAGGTTCTCGGCGTCCCGCATCCTGTCGAACAGGCGGGTTGAGAGCGTGATTGCATTACCGCCGCGCCCGAGAGAGAAGGGTGTAATCGTCGGCGATGGATTGGAGCCAAGGCCGAGCATGGAGGCAACGGGCATCGGCGAGAGCATGTGGGCGATATCGAACTGCCGGAAAGCGAGGCGGTCGCGAATGTTTGCCCAGGAGACGTCCTTGACGAGATCGAGCGTCAAGCCTTCCCGCTTGGCAAAGCCAAATTCCGCTGCCGCGATAAGCACGGAAGCGTCGACGAGCGGAATGAAGCCGGCTCTCAGGGTTCTGGAGCCTTCGCCGTTGGCATGGGCGGGCGCTGGCAGACCGGCATCGGGATTGAGGCTTTTCGTCATCATGTTCACTCCGGCCTCCTCCGGACAGTCGCGACCAGAGAGGTCATCACATTAAAAGCCCTGCTGCGGTCACGACGCTCTGGGCGATGTCGGACATCTTCTTTTTCTCGTTCATTGCCGTCTGACGAAGCAGCGCAAACGCTTCCTCCTCCGACAGGCCACGCATCTTCATCAATATGCCTTTGGCGCGTTCGACGATCTTGCGCTCCTCGAGGGCCGACTTGGCATCGGCAAGTTCGCGTTGCAGCCGGTCGAATGCATTGAAGCGGCTGACCGCCATATCGAGAATGGGTTTGACGCGTTCCTTCTTCAACCCGTCGACGATGTATGCCGACACGCCGGCATCCACTGCTGCCTCGATGGAGGCCGTGTCGGAGCGGTCGACGAACATGGCAATCGGCCTGCCGACCGTACGGGTCAACTGGAACAGATGCTCCATCATGTCGCGATTGGGGTTCTCGATATCGATGATGATGACGTCGGGCCTCAGCGTATCGATAATACGCGCCACGCCTTGGACTTCGTGGATGACCGTCACGCGCGCATGGCCGGCCTCTCGCAGCCCCTCCTCGATGATGGAGGCGCGAATGGTATTTTCATCGATCACAAGGATGGTCAGATCGAGCCGGCTCATGCGACATTTATGACGCAATGCAGCAAGGCCGACAAGCTAGAAAGGCAATTTATTAGGCATTTTATAAATTTGATTAAATAATGGGCGGCCTGCTTTATATATGAGCAACGTCTGGTCTCATTTAGGTTTTCGAAAAAGATTTCCGCATCCGTTCACTTGTCGACAACTGCGCTACCTATGCCTCAGTATAATGCACCGCCCGCGCGCTCGCTGTTATCGTCGGGCTATCTTGGAGACGGAGAGCGAAGATGAGCGACAAGCGGCCAGAAGGTGTTGAGGCGTACAGTCATCCAGCAGGCGGGTGGGATGCGCTGAAAGCGGTGGCGAAAACGCTGAAGCATCAGCAGATCGTTGCACAGGGCAGTACCACACTGCTCAAGGCAAACCAGCCTGAAGGTTTCGATTGTCCCGGCTGCGCCTGGCCCGATCCAAAGCACACCTCTTCCTTCGAGTTCTGCGAGAACGGCGCAAAGGCGATCACCTGGGAGTCCACCGCCCGGCGCGTCACACCTGAATTCTTTGCCGAACACACGGTCTCCGGGCTTTGGGAATGGATCGACCACAAGCTTGAGGACCAGGGCCGGCTGACGCATCCGCTGAAATACAATAACGCCACGGATAAATACGAGACGATCGATTGGGATGATGCATTCAGCCTGATAGGCTTGGAACTCAACAAGCTCGCGAGCCCCGACGAAGCTGAATTCTACACGTCGGGACGCGCTTCCAACGAGGCAGCCTTCCTCTATCAGCTCTTCGTGCGGGCCTATGGCACCAACAATTTCCCCGATTGTTCGAACATGTGTCATGAGGCGACGAGCGTTGGCCTGCCGCTGTCGCTCGGTGTCGGCAAGGGTACGGTGACGCTTGAGGATTTCGATCATGCCGACGCCATTTTCAGCTTCGGCCATAACCCCGGAACCAACCACCCCCGCATGATGACGACCCTGCACGAGGCATCCCGTCGCGGTGTTCCGATTATCGTCTTCAACCCGTTGAAGGAGCGGGCGCTCGAGCGTTTCGCCGCGCCGCAAAATCCGGTGGAGATGGTGACCTTATCCTCGACGCCCATTGCATCAGCCTATCACCAGCTCCGCACCGGTGGCGACCTTGCCGCCCTCAAGGGTCTGATGAAGCTGATCTTCGAACGCGATGTGGCCGATCTCTCCGGCGGCGGCAAGGGCGTCCTCGACCGAGATTTCATCGCCGAGCACACCGCTGGCATTGATGCCCTGAGGGAGGATCTCGACAAGGCCAGCTGGGCAGACATCCTCAGCGTGTCCGGTCTGACCATGGAGGCGCTGAACAGTGCCGTTGATGTCTACCTCAATGCCCGCAATGTCATCCTTTGCTACGGCATGGGCATCACGCAGCACGCGAACGGAACGGCAAATGTCCAGCAGCTTGCCAATTTCCTGATGCTGCGCGGCAATATCGGCCGCACCGGCGCTGGCCTCTGCCCGCTGCGCGGCCATTCCAATGTGCAGGGGGACCGGACCGTCGGCATCACCGAGATCCCGAACAAGGCGCTGATCGACGGCATGGAGCGTGCCTTTGGTTTCCGCCCTTCTGCAGAGAAAGGCCACAATGCGATCGAATCTATCGAGGCGATTGCAGCCGGCCGATCCAAGGCGCTGATCTGCCTCGGCGGCAATCTGGCCGTCGCCATGTCCGATCCTGATGTCACCTTCCAGGCCATGCGCAAGCTCGATCTTGCCGTCCATATTGCCACCAAGCTCAATCGCTCGCATCTCCTGACGGCAAAGACCTCCATCATTCTTCCCTGCCTCGGGCGGACCGATCTCGACACCCAGGCATCAGGGCCGCAAGCGGTGACGGTCGAGGATTCCATGTCCATGGTGCATGCTTCGCGCGGTTTCCTGAAGCCGCCGGGCGAATTGTTGAAATCCGAGCCCGCCATCATCGCAGGCATTGCAATGGCCACGCTCGGTGCAAAATACGGCATCGACTGGAAGGGTCTGATTGCCAATTACGATCGCATCCGAGACAAGATCGAGGTGGTCTTCCCGGATTTTCATGAATTCAACAGCCGGGTCCGGGCCCCCGGTGGTTTTCGGCTGGATGTTCCGGCTTCCTATCGGGTCTGGAAGACTGCGAGCGGCAAGGCGAACTTCCTCATCGCTCCCGGTCTCGACGAAGATCCCCGCCTGAAGAACCCCGCGACCCTGGTGCTGACGACGCTGCGCAGCCACGACCAGTACAACACGACCGTCTATGGCCTCGACGATCGCTACCGCGGCATTTTCGGCCGCCGCGACGTGATATTCATGAGCGGTCAGGATCTCGCTGAACGGGGCCTGCGTGACGGAGACAGGATCGATATCCGCTCGGCCACCGGCCACGGTGGCGGGAAAACCGTCATCGGTTTCACGGCTGTCGAATATAATATCCCCGTCGGTTCGGTGGCAGGCTATTACCCGGAAATGAATGCGGTGATCGCGCTTGATCACTATGACCGCAAATCGGGCACGCCGAGCTACAAGGGTGTTCCCGTCGCGATCACCAAGAGTGAGGCTCAGGCTGCGGCTTAGCGTGAGACCGCAATTGTCCCGCCCGTGCTTTCGCGGGCGATGACCTCGAAGCCAAGGTCGATCTGGTTTGGTGGCTGGCGGCTCGTCGAATTGAGGGCCGACAGCACCTTTTCGGCGGCCAGCTTGCCCGTCTCGAACCGCCTCGTCATGATCGATGACAGGGATGGTGATGCACAGGCGGAAAATTCGAGATCGTGGAAACCGATGATGGCGATGTCGTCAGGCACGCGGATGCCGCGCTTGCGGCACTCCTGCATGGCGCCGAGCGCCAGGTTGTCGTCGATGCAGAAGATCGCCTCCGGCCGGTCGCCACGTTCATGCATGAGAGCCAGGAGATCGGACCCGAGCGCAACCGAGCTGTGCCGCTGCCATTGCGTGATGATTTCGAGCTTCTGCAGTCCTGACTCCTGCATCGCCTGACGGTAGCCATCAAAGCGGGATTGGGCGCGGTGGTCGAGATTGCCGGCGAGGAAGGCGACACGATCAAAGCCTTGGTCGATGAGATGCTGCGTCGCTGCTTGCCCGGCACGATCCTGCAGCATGCCGATATTGAGGTCGATCGGATCGGGCGAGAGCTCGAATGTCTCAACGACGGGCAGATGCGCCCGCGTGAGAAGTTGGCGGGCTAGTGGCGTGTGATGGGTACCGGCGATGATGATCGCTTCGACCCTTTGGCCGAGCAACACCTTGATGGCATTTTCCTCTTCCTGCTCGGAATAGCGGCTGTTGACGACGATGACCTGGAAGCCCGCCGCGACAAGCACGTCGTGCAGAGCGAAGAGATATTCGGCAAAGATGACATTATAGAGGGTCGGCACGATGACGCCGATTGCGTGCGTTCGCGACGAGGCGAGCCGGCTGGCCGCAATATTCGGCACATAGCCAAGCTCCTGGACAGCGGCAGTGACGCGCTGCCGTAGGGCCTCCGACACTGCGTCGGGTTTGCGAAGCACGCGTGAGACTGTGATCGGGCTGACACCGGCCAGAGTTGCCACGTCATCCAAAGTTACTCTTCGCATTGTAATCTCGATTCATACAGAAAAGTCATGCCGATCCACAATTTATCTCGCAATTGCGAAATATTTATCCGGACAATCCCAGTTGACAGCGCTAGCAAATGCGATTTGACAGCGCTGTCAACTATGTTAGGCTCGAAATGTACCGGAAAAGGATGGGATGGAACCTTCCGGGATCAGCATGCAAATAAGATTTTGTGGAGGGCGGCCTGGGTCCGCCTGAGGAGGAGACATTCAATGCTTAAGGTGAAGAAAGCGAAGATGGCCCGTATCGCCGCGTTTTCCGCGTCGGCGTTTGCTCTGCTCTGCAGCACGGCCATGGCGGAACCAAAGGTCGTGTCCGGCCCCGCCGCCGATCCGAACTGCATGGTTCCGTGGTCGGCCGAAACCCAGTTCCTGCAATATCCGAAGAAGGATGGTCCTTACCGCATCGCCCTTGCGAATGGCTATATCGCCAATACCTGGCGCATCCAGATGGTGCAGACGGCAAAGGCATACGCTGCCCAACCGGATGTCGCCGCCAAGCTGAAAGAATTCAAGGTCGTATCGACCGGCGAGGACGTTCCGGCCCAGATTTCCGCGATCAACAACTTCATCGATGCCGGCTACGATGCCGTCGTCGTCAACGCCCAGAACCCGACAGCCTTCGGTCCGGTCATCAAGCGCGCCAAGGAGGCCGGCGTCGTTCTCGTCGCCTTCGACAACATCCTTGACACCAAGGACGCAATCAACGTCAACGTCGACCAGAAGGGCCTTGGCGTCATCTGGGCCAACTGGCTGGCAAAACACCTGCCGCAGGGCGGCAAGATCCTGGAAGTACGCGGCGTAGCCGGCACTTCCGTCGATACCGATCGCCATAATGGGATTCATGAAGCTCTGGATGCTTCCGGCAAGAAATTCACCGTCACCGAAGTCGTTGGCAAGTGGGATGATGGTGTAGCGCAGAAGGCAGCGGCCGATGCGATTGCCACCAATGGTCCGTTTGATGGCATCACCGCACAGGGCGGTGACACCGGCGTGGTGCAGGCGATGATCGACGCGAAGCATCCGTTCGTGCCCTTCGGCGGTGAGACGGAGAACGGCTTCCGCAAATTCTGCGCCGCCCATGCGGGGGATGGTCTGAAGTGCTCATCAGCAGGTACCGGCCCGGCGCAGGTTGCGGTTGCCATCAAGACTGCCATCGCCGCTCTCGAAGGTCAGGTCGTTCCTCAGGCCGTCAAGCTGCCGACGGCACTCGTTTCCGATCCCGATTTCAAGGAAGGCGAGGACTTCTACCCCAAGGAATCCGACAACTTTTTCGTCGGCAATTCCTTCCCGACCTGCGGCATCAACTTCTCCGCACAGGAAATCATGGGGCAGACCAAGGAAAACCAGTAAGCGCCACCATCCGGACCTGACTGCGGGCGTTCGCGCCCGCAGTCTCGATCTCGACGCGACCGAATGGAGGCTGGATGCATGATCCTTTCCGAACCGCTTCTGCGCCTGGAAGGCATATCGAAACGCTATGGCGGCGCGATTGCGCTGAAGGAAGCCAATATCGCCGTGCGCCCCGGCGCGATCCACGCCGCGCTTGGCGAAAACGGTGCCGGCAAATCGACCCTCATCAAGATCATGGCCGGTGTGGTGGCGCCTGACGAAGGGCGCATGCTGCTCGACGGAAACGAAATCTCCTTTGCCTCGCCGGCTGCCGCCAATGCTGCCGGTATCGTCTGTGTTTTCCAGGAACTGTCGCTCATTCCGGATCTCTCGGTGGCCGACAACATCGTGATCAGCAATCCGCCGCTTCGTTTCGGCATGATCGACCGCAACAAGCAGCGCCAGATTGCCGAAGAAGCACTTGCCCGCGCCGGCGCTGCCGATATTCATCCCGCCTCTCTGGTGAAGGATCTGCCGCTTTCGCGCCGCCAGATGGTTGAGATCGCCAAGGCGCTCGCCCGCAAGCCGCGGCTGATGATCCTCGACGAGGCGACTTCGGCCCTGACCCAATCCGATGTCGAGAAGGTCTTCGGCGTGTTGAAGCAGCTTCGGGCCGAGGGCATGGCGCTGATCTATATCTCGCATCGCATGCATGAGATTGCAGAACTCGCCGATGACTGCACAGTCTTTCGAAACGGCCGCAGCATCGAATCCTATCCCGCCGGCACCAAGTCCGACCAGCAGGTGGTGGAGCTGATGATCGGCCGCGAATATACCAACGTCTTTCCGCCCAAGCCGCTGCACCCGAACGCAGACGCGCCGGTTCTGTCCTGCCGCAACCTCTCCTGGGGGGATCGGCTCTCCGGGATCAACTTCGATGTGCGTCCCGGTGAGATCATTGGTTTCGGCGGACTGGACGGGCAGGGGCAGCGTGAATTGCTGCTGGCGCTGTTCGGCGTGCTGCGCGACCTCAGGGGCGAGGTGGCGGTCGATGGCAAACCGATAAGGTTGAAGAGCCCCGGCGCGGCGAAATCAGGTGATATCTCCATGGCGCTGATCCCGGAAGATCGCAAGACGGAAGGGCTCATGCTGCCGATGACCGTTCGTGAGAACCTGTCGATCGCGGCGCTTGACCGCGTTTCGCGCAACGGCGTGATCGACCGCGCTGCCGAGCTTCGCGAGATCGACGAACTCCTGAAGCTCCTGTCAATCAAGGCAACGACGATCGACATGCCGGTCGCATCCTTGTCTGGTGGCAACCAGCAGAAGGTGGTGATCGCCAAATGGCTGATGAACAGGCCGCGCATCATCCTTCTCAACGATCCGACCCGTGGCATCGATGTTGGCACCAAGCAGGAAATCTATGCCCTGCTGCGCAAGCTTGCCGATGCGGGTGCGGCCATCATCTTCTATTCGACTGACTATGACGAACTGGTCGGCTGCTGCGACCGCGTGCTCGTCATGTATGATGGCAGCATCATCCGCGTCCTCGAAGGAGACGAGATCACCGAACGCGAACTGGTCAGTGCCGCGCTCAACATCGATGCCGGCGAGGCGCAGAAAAGGATGGCCCAATGAGCAGGCAGTCGACGGGCGAATGGCGCTATCGGTACGTTCAGCAGAAGGGCACGCTTTTCGCAGCGCTGCTCTTCATCCTGATGTTCATCATCTATGTTTCCAACCATCCCGCCGGCTTCACGCCGAACGTGGTGCAGACCGCCGCCAACAAGGCAACGTTGCTCGCTTTCGTGGCCATGGCGCAATGTTTCGTGGTCATCACGGCTGGCATTGATCTTTCTGTCGGTATGATCCTCATCCTGTGCAACTGCCTTGCCTCATGGCTCGTGGTCGGTACGCCGCTGCAGACCGGGTTGGGTGTCGCAGCTGTGCTCCTGACGGGTCTCGCCTGCGGCCTGCTCAATGGGCTGGTCATCATTTTCGGTCGGTTGCAGCCGATCGTCACCACCATTGCGACCAGTGCGGTCTTTTACGGGCTGGCATTGCTGTTGCGGCCCACACCGGGCGGCTCGGTCAATGAAGATCTTGCCGATGTCTTCACCTCGAAGCTCTTTGGCGTCGTGCCGGCAAGCCTCGTCGTGCTTGCACTCATCGTACTGATGATCTGGGTGCCCTTCAGCCGTTCGGTGCTCGGCCGCACCGCCTATGCGGTCGGATCGGCGGAAAACGCCGCCTACATGTCGGCGATGCCGGTAAAGAGGGCAAAGCTCGCGGCTTACGCGCTGGCAGGCCTGCTTTCGGCAATTGGCGGGCTCTATCTGACCTTTTTCTCGTATACGGGCGAGGCGGCCTTAGCGAGCGGTAACGCCTATACGCTCTATTCGATCGCAGCAGTGGTGCTCGGTGGTGTCTCGCTTGCGGGGGGAAAGGGAAGCGCCGTCGGTGCCGTCTTCGGTGCGCTGGCCTTCCGCACTATCGGCGACCTGTTGTTCGTCTTCGATCTCGATCCGCTCTGGCAGCCGCTCTTTCAAGGCGTGGTGCTGATGTTGGCGGTCAGTATCGGCTGCATCGGCCTGTCGCGTGTTCGCAATCGTCTGGAGTGGTTCCAATGAGCGAGGATGCTTCCACAATGCGGCAAATTCCTGTGCCCGCCCGACTGCGCGGCGTCGATCCGGCTGTGGCAATCGCCTTCGGCTGCATCATCCTGCTGCTCCTTGGCGGCTCGCTCTACTCCTCTAATTTCCTGTCGCTGGACTACCTGCTGCAGCAGTTGAAAGTGGCCTCTTTCCTCGGCGTCATCGCAACCGGCATGATGGCGGTCATCCTGCTTGGCCAGATCGACCTGTCGGTGCCCTGGGTGGTGACGACAGGAGCGATGATGGCTTGCGCTGCCACTGCTTACGGAACGACCGGCGCGGTTCTCGCAATCCCCTTCGGTATTCTATGCGGTGCTACGATCGGCCTCGTCAACGGCATCGCGGTCGCCTATCTGCGCATTCCCTCGATGATCATCACGCTTGCGACCAACGCTGTCGCGCAAGGGTTGATGGTCGTCTACACCGGCGGTTTCTCGCCGCAGGATTCGGCCTCTGCCGCCATGCGCTTCCTGGCAACCGGCTATGCCATTCCCGGGCTCCCGAACGGCGTTCTCGTCTGGCTCGCCGTCGGCTTGCTCGCCGTCTTCCTGTTGACACGCACAACCTTCGGCCGGTCCCTCTATGCGATCGGCAACCGCGAACGTGCCGCCTACATGTCCGGCATCAATACGCGCAGGATCACCCTTCTTGCCTTCATTATGTCGGGCGGTCTCAGCGCACTCGGCGGCGTGCTTCTCGCCGGTTATGCTTCGAAAGCATCCCAGTCCATGGGTGACGCCTATCTTCTGCCGTCGATTGCTGCCGTGGTGCTTGGCGGTACGCACGTGCTTGGCGGCAAGGGCTCCTATCTCGGAACTGTGGCCGGCGTCATCCTGATCACTCTGCTGCAGTCGATTCTCTCGGTCATGCAGATCGAGGAGGCTGGCCGTCAGCTGATCTATGGCGCCGTCATCATCGGCATGCTGCTGCTTTATGGGCGGCAGAAGGTCTTGTGACGAAATTCAGTATTTCAGTCCATCCGGGCAGTCACTTGCCTCGATGTTTCGGCGGATGGGTCACTCGAGCCGAAGCTGGAGACGATGCTGCTATCGACAATTCCTGGTAGGGGCCAACTTCCGGTGCATCGATGGCGATGGCCTAAGCATTGTGACTTGGCCACGCTCGGCCGGATAGCTTCATAGAAGCCTGAGTCACCTAGATATGCCACCGTTGTGCGGCCTCTCCAGCCGATGCAAGGCCATGGCACGCAACAGCAGTTTGCTGGCTCTGGTGCCCCGGTGGCAATATATTCGCGTAAATTCTTTCCAGCTTCCCAAGGTCCTCTTTCTCGTCGTGACAACGCTCTCAAGCCTGCAAATGCTGGCTTTTTCTGCGTGGTTCCTGGTCTCCCGACGACCTGACATTTATATGATCACGCGTCACTTGACATTTGTCGATCATAACCTGAATATTGTCAGCATCGACATTTGGCGGAGGTTTCCAGGTGTCCGATGGGCGCGCTGGAGCGTAGTCGCCAGACGCACGCATGGAGGAGACAGACGTGGAATTTTTGTTGGAAGTGGAGGGGCTCAGGAAGTCCTTTGGCGGTGTCGCGGCCCTGCGCGACGGCCGCTTCCAACTTCGCGCCGGCTCGGTTCACGCGCTCTGCGGCGGTAATGGCGCCGGCAAATCGACTTTCCTGAAAATCCTGATGGGCATTTACAAGCGCGATGCCGGCTCGATCCGCCGCCGTGGCCAGGAAGTGGATTTCTCTAGTCCGGCGGATGCTCTCGCATCCGGTATCGCCATTATCGAGCAGGAGCTGAGCCCGGTTCCACACATGACGGTTGCCGAGAACATCTATCTCGGCCGTGAACCGTCTACCCGTTTCGGCGGCATTGATTTCCGCAGCATGAACCGGGCGGCGCAGAAGCTGCTTGACGAGCTGGAGTTCGACATCCGGGCCACCCAATACATGATGAACCTATCGGTCGCGCAGATGCAGCTGGTAGAGATCGCTAAGGCACTGAGCCATGACGCCGAAGTCATCTTCATGGATGAGCCGACCTCGGCCATCGGCGAGCGTGAAGCCCAGCAGCTCTTTGCGGCGATCCGCCACCTGCAGGCCCAGGGGCGTGGCATCGTCTACGTCTCGCACCGCCTGTCGGAAATCTTTCAGATTGCCGATTCCTATACGGTTTTCCGCGACGGCTCCTTCATCGGTGCCGGCGCCTTGTCGGAGATCGACCGGCCGAGCCTGATCCGCATGATTGTCGGACGGGAACTCGCCGAGGAATATGTCAAGACCAATAGGCCGACGTCGGATGTCGGTCTGGAGGTCAACGCGCTTTCCTGCCCGAACAAGATCGAGGATATTTCATTTGCCGCACACAAGGGCGAGATCTTCGGCATCTACGGGCTCATGGGCTCCGGGCGTACCGAAATCTTCAATTGTCTCTTCGGTCTCGACAAGCCGTCCGCCGGACGCATCTCGGTTGATGGCGCGCCGATCCTCGTCTCGAAGCCCTCGGATGCGATGGCTCATGGATTGGCGCTGGTCACCGAAGACCGCAAGCAGACTGGCCTCAATCTGTCGGACTCAGTTCGCGCCAATATCTGCATGGCGAGCCTGCCGGCACTGAGCCCGGCCTTTGCCATGGACCATGCGAAGGAACTGGACGCCAGCCGGCGGATGCGCGAGCAGTTTCAAATCAAGGCAGCACGCGACACCATGCCGGTATCTGGCCTTTCCGGCGGCAATCAGCAGAAGGTCGTCCTCGGCAAGTGGTTCCTGCGCAACCCCAAGGTCCTGCTGCTGGATGAGCCAACGCGCGGCGTCGATGTCGGGGCCAAGCGTGAAATCTATCGCATCATCTGCGACTTCGCGGAAGGCGGCGGCACTGTGGTGATGATCTCATCGGAAATCGACGAAGTTCTCGGCATGTCGGACCGCATCATGGTGATGCGCGGCGGCAAGAGCGCCGGAATATACAGCCGGGAGGAGACGAATGCCCAATCACTCGTCCACTTATCAACCTGATCAGAGTCAGGGCGTTCGTCCGGCATCAGAGGAGCAGGCAGTGTCAGTGAGTGAGAACAAGAGTACGGGTGGCTGGTTCAAGACGGAACAGCGGCGCCTGATCGTGCAGGAATACGGGATCTTCCTCGCGTTCCTGATCCTGGTCATTATCCTGTCGTTCTCGAACGAATTCTTCCTGACCGGCGGCAATATCTCCAACGTGCTGCTGCAGACGTCGATCAACGGCGTGCTGGCGATCGGCATGACCTTCGTCATCCTGACGCGCGGTATCGACCTGTCGGTCGGCTCGGTCGTCGCGCTCGCCGGCATCGTCAGTGCAAGTTTTGCAACGACGTCTGCTACGGCGGGCGTCATCGGCTCGCCTTATCCGGTCGGCGTCGGCCTGCTTGTCGGCGTGTTCGTCGGCATCATCTGCGGTTCGATCTCGGGTGTGATCGTCTCACGTTTCTCGGTGCCGGCCTTCGTGGCGACACTCGGCATGCTTTCGGCTGCCCGCGGCATGACGCTGATCTACGGCGGCGGCCGTCCGGTTCCCGCGCTGACACCTGCCTTCCGCTGGATCGGCACCGGTGACGTGTTCGGCGTTCCCGCGCCGGTCATCGTGCTTGCCGTCGTCTTCGCGGTCTCATGGTGGATCCTCAACCGCACGCGCTTCGGCCGCTACATCTATGCCGTCGGCGGCAATCCGCATGCAGCCAAGACTTCGGGCATCAATACCGATCGTATCCGTTTCACCGTCTATGTCATCTCGGGCGGTCTGGCAGGGCTTGCGGGTATTCTGCTCAGTGCCCGCACCGGTTCGGGTCTGCCGCAGGCAGGTGTCGCCTATGAGCTGGACGCGATCGCGGCAGTCGTCATCGGCGGGACAAGCCTTTCCGGCGGCGTCGGTCGTGTGACGGGAACACTGATTGGCGCCCTCATCATCGGTGTCATGAACAATGGCCTCGATCTGATGGGTATCCAGTCCTACTACCAGCAGGTCCTGAAGGGTGCCCTGATCGTCGGCGCCGTCATGCTCGACCAGAAACGAAATTTCGGAGCTTGAGCTCACCAGCAGAAATTCGGGGGCAGGCAGCTCGCCGCCCCGTCCGACAGGCAAGCCATGCCGGCAGCCTAAACCCAAAGTGGAGGAGAATGGAAATGAGAAAGCTTCTGATTGCGCTTGCTTCGGCAACGGCGCTGCTGGCAACGTCTGCCGCAGCCCAGGAAAAGATCAAGATCGGCGCAGCCCCTTACGGCCTCAACGCAGAATTCATGCAGATCTGGACGGCAGCGCTCCAGGACCACCCGGCCGTCAAGAGCGGCGAAGTCGAACTGACGGTTTTCGACGGCCGTTATGATGCGCTGGTCCAGCAGGACCAGTTCAAGACGATGATCACGCAGAAGTACAACGCGATCATCTTCGCCCCGATCGACGTCGATGCAGGTGCGGCCGCCGTCCAGTCGGCCGTCGATGCCGGCATTCCGGTCATCGGTTCCAATACCCGCGTCAACTCCGATCAGCTGACATCCTATGTCGGTTCCGACGATACTGTGTCCGGCTATCTCGAAGCCAAGAGCGTTCTGGACAAGATCGGCTGCAAGGGTAATGTCGTTATCATCGAAGGCCCGGTCGGTCAGTCCGCCCAGATCCAGCGTCTGGAAGGCAACAAGAAGGCGCTTGCCGAGTGCCCGGATGTGAAGGTTCTCGAAGACCAGACGGCAAACTGGTCGCGCGCGGAGGCCCAGACGCTGATGGAAAACTGGCTGACGGCTCATCCGAACCAGATCAACGGTATCATCGGCCAGAACGATGAAATGGCGCTTGGCGCCATCGAAGCGGTCAAGGCTGCCGGTCTCGACGTCAAGAGCTTCGCGATCGCCGGCATCGACGGCGTCACCGATGCCCTGCGTGCGGTCAAGGCGGGCGAAATGACGTCGATCCTGCAAGATGCGCGCGCTCAGGCTCAGGGCGCCCTGGATCTGGCGATCTTTAATGCCAAGAAGGGCGACTACAAGCCGGAGTCCGATATCTGGACCACCTACAAGGACATGCCTTGGAACGGCGGTAAGGATAAGACCTACAATGTTCCGTGGACCCCGGTGACGGCTGAAAACGTCGATCAGCTGCTGTCTACCCGCAAGTGATCCTCGCTGGGGGCGGGATCATATCCCGCCCCAAACCCTGAGTTCGAGAGAGAGCCATGACTGATTCCAAAGAGGTTGACCTGAACTTTTCCCTGAGCGGCAAGGTCGCTCTGGTTACGGGCGGCGCGTCCGGTATCGGCAGCGCCATTGCATCCGCCATGGCTGCCAAGGGCGCTGTCGTTGCCGTCATCGACATCAATGAATCGGTGGCACGGAGCAAGGCTGAAGAACTCGGCAACGGTTCCAGATCCTTTGTCTGTGACGTGTCAAATCCGCAGTCTGTCGAGAATGTGATTGCCGGTGTCGAAGCTGCCTTCGGCCGCATCGATATCGCCGTCAACAGCGCTGGCGTCGTCATGCTTGCGCCGGCCGAGGACCTGGGTCTCGACGCCTGGGACAAGACGATCGCCATCAATCTCAAGGGCACGTTCCTGGTCTCCCAGGCTGCCGGCCGCGCCATGATCAAGGCGGGCAAGGGTGGCAAGATCATCAACATGGCGTCGCAGGCAGGCACCGTCGCGATCGATCAGCACGTCGCCTACTGTGCTTCGAAATTCGGCGTCATCGGTCTTTCCAAGACGCTTGCCGCCGAATGGGGCAAACACGGCATTACCGTCAACACCATCTCTCCGACCGTTGTCCTGACCGATCTCGGCAAGAAGGCATGGGATGGCCCGCGCGGCGAGGCGCTAAAACAGCGCATTCCCTCCGGTCGCTTTGCTTTTCCGGAGGAGATTGCGGCCGCGGCGGTGTTCCTGGCTTCCAATGGTGCCGATATGATCAACGGCGCGGACCTTCTGGTCGACGGCGGTTTCACCATTATCTGACGCGCGGTAGATAGGAGTTATAATGCAGCGATTTATCAACAATCCGGATGAGGTCGTCGAAGATACCGTCAAAGGTTTCGTCAAGGCTCATGCCGACATCGTAAGGCAATCAGCACAAAATCCCCGTGTCATCGCCGCCCGTCACGCACCGGTCACGGGCAAGGTGGGCGTCATCACCGGCGGCGGTTCGGGTCATGAACCGGCCTTCATCGGCTATACCGGCCGCAACATGCTGGATGCCGTGGCAGTCGGCGAACTTTTCTCCTCGCCAACCGCAAAGAGCTTCCTCGATGCGGCCCGCGAAGCCAATGGCGGCAAGGGCGTCGTCTGCCTCTATGGCAACTATGCCGGCGACAACATGAATGTGAAGATGGCGATCAAGCTGGCGGCGAAGGAAGGCATCGAGATCGCCACGGTCGTCGCCAATGATGACGTCTGTTCCGCAAGCCCCGAGGAACGCGAGAAGCGTCGTGGCGTTGCCGGCGAGATCTTCATGTGGAAGTGCGGCGCCGCGAGAGCTGCCGAGGGCGCAAGCCTCGAGGAAGTCAGGGCGACCGCGCAGAAGGCGATCGACAATTGCCGTTCGATCGGTGTCGGCCTCGGCCCCTGTACCCTGCCTTCCGTCGGGCATCCGAATTTCACCATCGAGCCTGGCACGATGGAGGTCGGCATCGGCCACCATGGCGAACCCGGCGTGCGTGTCGAGCCGCTGAAATCGGCCAGGGACGTCGCGGAGGAGATGGCGAAGATCGTTCTCGACGATCACCAGCTTGCCGCTGGAGCCGAAGTCGCCGTTATCGTGTCCGGCCTCGGCGCCACGCCGCTTAACGAGCTCTATATTCTCCACGATACTATTGAATCCGAGATCACCGGACGCGGACTGAAGATCCACAAGGTCTATATCGGCAACTATTTCACATCGCTGGAAATGGTCGGCGCGACACTGACCGTGATGGCATTGGACGACGAACTGAAGCGACTGCTGGATGTCGATGTCCAGTGCCCTGCGATGCTCTGAGGGGAGGCGGGTCAATGCAGCAATTTCAGAATGCCAGATCGGGTGAAATCGTTCTGTCGCTTGCCGACCGGATCATCGAAAATCGCGCCTATCTGAGCGAAATTGACGGCAAGATCGGAGACGGCGATCACGGCGTCAACATGGCCAAGGGTTTCGGCATGGCCGCCGAGCGCATCAAGGGAACCGACATGTCGCTGGCTGAAGCGCTCGACACGCTCGGCACGGTTCTGATGACGGAGATCGGCGGCTCCATGGGGCCGCTTTACGGCGTGATGTTCACGCAGTTTGCTGAAACCATCGAAAAGTCCGATGCGATCGATGCCGCCGCCTTCAGCTCCATGCTCCACAATGGTCTCGACGGCATTCAGGCGATCGGTTCGGCCAAGGTCGGCGACAAGACACTGCTCGACACACTCGTGCCGGCGATCACTGCATTCGATACGGCAATTGGCAGCGGAAAGTCCTTTGCCGAGGCGCTTCACGCGCTCGTCGTAGCTGCCGAGGCCGGACGCGACAGCACACGCGATCTCGTCGCAAAGGTCGGTCGCGCTAGTCGGCTCGGCGAACGTTCGCTCGGTGTGCTCGATGCAGGCGCGACATCCTGTGCATTGATCCTGACGTCGCTGGCTGAAGGCGTGGAACCGAGGCTGCAGTCGGCCTGACAGATCGGGCTTTGGTGAGAGCCCGCGATCCTCCCTTGCATCACCTTCCCGGCCGCTTCGGCGGCCGGGAACAATCAGGCGAAGGCACGTTGAAAACTGCAGCTTTTACGCTCATCTTCGCCGTCGATTGCAGACGAGGAGAAACCAGGCAGGATGACGGCTAAGACATCATCGGCACGAAAGAACAACGCGGCAGACGTTTCGGCCGAACCCATCCCGCTGCGCTACGGCGACGATCCCTATGTATGGGCATGCTGGCTCTATTATGAAGACGGCATGACTCAGGGCGACATCGCCGAGACCATGGGCATTTCGCGCGCTACGGTGAACAGCTACCTCGCCGATGCGCGCGCTCGCGGCATCGTCAATATTTCCATCGAACCCTCACGCCTCAGTTCGCTCACCATCGCTCAGGAACTGAAGCGGCATTTCGGCCTGCATGACTGCCTTGTCGTGCCGAGCGACGACAATGCGCGGCCGCTGATCGAGCGGCTTGGTGCAGCAGGCGCGCAGGCACTGCAGAAGCTCCTGAAGTCGGGCGACACCCTGGCGGTTGTCTGGGGACGCACCATCATGGCAGTTGGCGAGCAGGCCGCCATCTCCGGCCTGCAGGATATGACCATCGTGCAGGCCACCGGTGGCACGAGCGCAACTTTCGCCTATACGCCGGAACTCTGTGCTGCGGCCTTTGCCGATGCGGTCGACGGCCGGCTCATCAACATTGCTGCGCCTGCCATTGTGTCCAGCGCCGAAGTGCGTGATCTGCTGATGCGCGAACCGCTGCTTGATCGTCAGTTTGAGTCGCTTTCACGGGCGAACAGGGTAATTTTCGGCATCGCTTCAATGCGGCCGAATTCCACCATCCACACCAGTGGTTTTTTCGAGTCCGTATCGCTGCAGGACTATCTGGCGAAGGATGCGACCGGTGTCGTGGCAGGGCGCTTCATCGATGGCCATGGGCGGCCCGTCGCCGGTCCGCTAGACGACCGGACGGTCGGCATCTCGCTTGATATGCTGAAGAGGATCAACATGCGCATTGCTGTTGCCGGCGGCTTCGACAAGGTGCCGGCCATTCTCGCGGCGCTTCGCGGCGGCTATGTCAATGTCCTCATTACCGATGCGGCTACGGGCCGCGGCATCCTCAATGCCGACGGGGTTACTGAAATCGCTCAGAAGAGCCTCCAGCGTCCGCGTGTGGAAAGCGAGATTTCAGCGCCGTTGAACAGCGCCCGCACCCAGATCAAGAAGTTCCTGAACAACCCTGACGACGTCGTCGAGGAAATGCTCGAGGGCGTCGTCAAGGCGCATGCGGGCTACCTCCGCCCGGTTGACGGCTCCAACCGCGCGCTCGTTGCCCGTACAGGCCCCCGGGCGGGCAAGGTTGGACTGGTCGTCGGCGGCGGCACCGGCCACGAGCCGGCCTTCCTCGGGTATGTGGGCAAGGGGCTCGCCGATGCTGTCGCGGTCGGCAATATCTTTTCCTCCCCGCCTCCGGGGCCGATCCTGCAATGCGCCAGGGCTGCATCGGGCGGGGAGGGCGTACTATTCGTCTACGGCAACTATGCCGGCGACGTCATGAATTTTGAGATGGCTGCCGAAATGGCCGCGGAGGACAATATCGAGGTCCGTACCGTGGTTACCACCGACGATATTTCCTCCTCGCCAGTAGAGGATCGGGATGGCCGCCGCGGAGTCGCCGGCAATTTCTTCATCTTCAAGATCGCCGGTGCGGCCTGCGATCGTGGTCTGTCGCTGAATGCTTGCGAGGCAGCAACGCGAAAAGCCAATGACCGTACATTCACGATGGGTGTTGCGTTGGAGCCCTGTTCGCTGCCACAGACGCGTCGCCACAATTTCGAGATCGGTCCCGACGATATGGAAATCGGCATGGGTATCCACGGCGAACCGGGCGTGATGCGTGAAAAGATGATGAGCGCCGATGCCGTGGTCGATGTCGTCATGGATCGCATATTCTCGGAAATGAAACCGGTGGCGGGGGACCGCGTTGCCGTTCTCGTCAACTCGTTCGGCGGCACGCCGTTGATGGAGCTCTATATTCTCTATCGACGGGTGGAACAGCGCCTGAGCGCAAAGGGGATCAAGATCGAAGCGAACTGGGTGGGGCATTATTGCACATCGCTCGACATGGTCGGCGCATCCATATCCATTCTGCATCTCGACCAGGAATTGACGGATCTGCTGCACCACCCCTGCGATACCGCGTTTCTGAGGGTCGTAAACTGAAATGTAAAAGCATCCCAGGGAACTGGGCTGCTTGAATTGGGAGGATACGCATGTCGGCAAACGCGGCCCGCCGCCTCAGCAGGATGTTTCACCGGATATCGGTGGCGATCTCGGCTGAGAAGGATCATCTCTCCGATCTGGATGGCGCGATCGGCGACGCCGACCACGGCATTACCATGTCGCTCGGCTTCCAGGCCGTGAATGGCGAACTGGCAAAGCAAGATCTCGATAAAATATTGCCATCAGAGGTCTTTTCGCTTGCCGCATCCGCCTTTCTCGATGCGGTTGGCGCATCGACCGGCCCGCTCTATGCTACCGCCTTCCGCAAGGCCGCGCAGGCCCTGAAGCGGGACGAGACGCTTTCGATCGACTCTCAGGCCGCAATTGTCGAGGCCATGACATCAGGTATCCGGGATCGCGGCAAGGGCCAGCGCGGCGATAAGACCATGTTGGATGCCTGGATCCCGGCAACCGAAGCGGCAGCTGCCGCCCGCGACCGGCAGGCGACCGTCTCGGACATGTGGAACGACATTCTGGAAGCCGGTGATGCCGGCGCACGCTCGACCCGTTCGATGGTTGCGACCCGCGGGCGGGCGGCCCGCCTCGGCGAACGATCCCTTGGCCACATCGATCCCGGCGCGGCATCGGCCGTCGTCATTATCAGGGCGATGAAGGAGACATTCACTGAAAATGAGCCGGCGGAATGATCCGCCGGCTCCCGTTGGCACTTTAGTCTGATTAATTGCCAGTTGCCGCTGCCGCCTTTGCGATCACATCGGCAACCTTTTCCGGCTGAGATGCGAAGACAGCATGGCTTGCCTTGATCTCCGTCACCGTGCTGTTTGCGCGTTTTGCCATGTCGCGTTCGAGGTCGGGATTGATCGAACGGTCTTCGGTGGCGACGATCGTCCAGCTTTTCTTGGTCTTCCAGGCAGGATCGCCAACTTTCGCCGAGAAAGCCTCCTTGGAGGCGAAGACCTGTGACTTCGCGAGGAATGCCGCCTCGTCCTTCGGCAGGTCGGCGGCGAAGTCGTTCGCGAAGGCGGCCGGGTCGAGATAGAGATATCTTCCGTCCTTCGTCTCACGAATATTCATGCCGCCAGCCGGCTTGGAACTCGCAAGGCTGATGAGGCTTTGCCCCTTGTCCGGCTGGAAGGCCGCGACATAGACCAGGCCCGCCACATTGGGGCTGTTGCCGGCTTCGGTGATGACCATGCCGCCATAGCTATGGCCGACGAGCAGGGTTGGGCCGTCCTGCAGGTCCAGTACACGGTTGGTGGCGGCGACGTCATCGGCAAGCGAGGTGATTGGCTCCTGGACGATGGTGACGTTGAACCCGCGTTTTTCGAGAATATCAGTCGCCTGGCGCCAGCCGGAACCATCGGCAAGAGCGCCGTGGACGATGACGATGTTCTTCACCTCTGCTGCCTGGGCGGTGAAAGCGATGACGCTGGTGGCGAGAGCGAGGGCGAGAGTGAAAAAATACTTGTGTTTCATGGTGTTTATTCCTGTTGTTCAAGTTAAACGGGAGTAGGAAGTTCAGCCGAAGGTAAAGGCGTAGGCCTGGACGCCGGGATCGAGGAAATGGATCTCGAAGTTGCGTGCTTCCACGGCACCGGACTGGCGCACGAGCTGGTAGAGTTTGGTTGAGGTCACCGTGCCGTTTCCATCGGCATCGATATCGCTGCCATGGTCGGCACCTGGCGCCTTGCCGTCGACCGTCACCTGAAAGCGGATCGGTTTGCCGTCAGTCGCTGGGCCAAGAACGAGATGCAGGTCGCGGGCGCTGAAGCGGTAGGCGATGCCGCCGCCTGACTGATCGAGGGTCGCCTCTTCAGCGCCGACAGTCCATTTGCCCGAAAGACCCCACTGGTTGAGACCAGGCTGCTTGACCGAATAGTCCCTGCTGGCATCGGCGCGCATGCTCTCATTGGAGGCAAAGCCGGTGGCCTGCTGATAGCCGATATAGGTCTCGCCGGAGCCGATGTCCTTCAGGTCCGGGCTCATCTCGGCACCTTTCGCATCCGGCACGACCGGTGCGCTTGTTGCCGTCTCGCTGCCGGCTTCGCGCAACAGATCCTGGATCGCCTGCTCGGTCTGCCGGTAGTTGCCTTCGCCGAAGTGATGTTCGCGGATCTGGCCCTTGGCATCGATCAGGTAATGAGCCGGCCAGTAGCTGTTATCGAAGGCGCGCCAGATCTTGTAGTCGTTGTCGATTGCGACCGGATAGCCGATATTGAAGTCGCCAATGGCCTTTTTGACATTGTCGATCTTCTTTTCGAAGGCAAATTCCGGGGCATGCACGCCGATAACAACAAGGCCCTGTTCTTTGTATTTTTCAGCCCAGGCGCGGACATAGGGGATAGTGCGGATGCAGTTGATGCAGGAATAGGTCCAGAAATCGACGAGTACGACCTTGCCGCGGAGTTGTTCCATAGTCAACGGCGGCGAGTTCAGCCATTCGACGGCACCGTCCAGCGATGGCGCCCGACCTTCGACCGGCAGATCGCTATGGAAAGGTTTCGCATCGGCAAGACCGATCGCCTTGTCGTTGCTCGCGACTTCGGACGATCCTCCATCGGTTGGCTTCACATTCACCCTGTCGAGAACGGCCTGCTCGAAGGATGCGGTGCTGGCATAGGAAAGCTGCGAAAGCAGGCCAGTGTCGAGACCGAGTGCAATGACAGCGACGCCTGCGAGTACGGCAGCGCCGAGGCCCTGACGAATGCGCTCGCTGACGCCAAGCGACTTCTTCATGCCGGCAAAGATCTTGCCGCCGACTGAGAGTGCAATAGCCAGCGAAGTGGCGGCGCCAGCGGCATAGGCAAGCAGCAGGAACGTCGTCTGCAGGTTCGCGCCCTGGAGCGCGGCGCCGGTCAGTACGAGACCGAGGATTGGCCCGGCGCAGGGCGCCCAGAGCAGACCGGTCGCGACGCCGAGAACGAGCGCGCTCGCCACAGTCGGCGCAGCACCGGTCTTGCCGGAAGCGTTCAGCAGGCGGTTGCCGAAATCGACGACAGGCTGGGTGATGAAGCTTGCGATACGGGGCGAAAGAAGACTGATGCCAAAGATGGCAAGCAGGGTCAGCGCGGCAAGGCGGCCATATTCATTGGCGTTGATCGCCCAGCTGCCGCCAACTGCCGCAAGCGTCGCTACCAACGCGAATGTTGCGGCCATGCCGATCAGCATGGGCAGCGTGCTGCGCACGAATGGCTGTCCGGCACGGGCAAAGACGAAGGGCAGAATGGGGAGAATGCAGGGGCTGAATATGGTCAGCGCCCCTCCAAGATAAGCAATGATAAGAAGTGTCATCGTCGTTTCCTTTGAAACCGGGTGATCGGACTCTGGACGGCGATGCGGCCCGATCAGCAACGTGGCTATCTGGTCGAGGCGATGTATCTCGGATGTGTCTGGTTTTATGGCAATGTGTACCGAAGTGTAGGAAGCGCACAGATGAGGGCTACGCTATCTTCCCGCATCATGTCTCGCCGATGGAACCTTCTTTTGGGAGAGCGTGGCGGAGCAGGTAGGATCACATGACGATCAGTCCGGAGAATATAAAGCTGAAGCGGGTTTATGCGGCCAAAGCTGTCGCGGATGGCGCCCGCCTGCTTGTCGATCGCATCTGGCCGCGCGGCCTCAGCAAAGACCGCGCTGCTCTCGATGCCTGGCTGAAGGAGGTCGCACCCAGCACCGAGCTGCGCCACTGGTTCAATCATGAGCCCGATCGCTGGGAGGAGTTCTGCAAGCGCTACATCGTCGAGCTTCGGCAAAAGGAGGAAGAGGTAGATCAGGTGCTCGGTTTCGCAGAAAAAGGCACGGTCACCCTGCTTTATGCCGCCCGCGATGATGAGCACAACAATGCCGTCGTGCTTCGTGATTTCCTCATCAAACGGATTTTCGATTAGGAAGGCAGCCATTGTATCAGAACGTATCCGGAAGCCCGGATGCTACATCCGCATGCAATTGAAGCGGATACCGAAACATCGGGGATACATGCGAGCTGTTTTCTCCTTGCCATCAACTTGAAACGGAGAAAGCCAATGTCCAGCGAAATCAATATTCAGCGTCGTCGTTTTTTCGGTGTTGCGGCCATGACCATGGCTGCCGTCGAGTTCGGTCTGACCAGCGCCGCCGGCGCCCAGTCACAGGTGACCGCGCCCGCCGTCACGCCAGGTTCGAATACGTCCTTTGCACCGCTGAAGCAGATCAAGGCTGGCGTATTGAATGTCGGCTACGCTGAAGCCGGTCCCGCAAATGGTCCGGTTGTGCTGCTGCTCCATGGCTGGCCCTACGACATCTACAGCTACGTCGATGTAGCGCCTGCGCTCGCCGATGCCGGCTACCGGGTACTGATCCCCTATCTGCGCGGCTATGGCACAACCGAATTCCTCTCCGCGAAGACACCGCGCAACGGTCAGCAGGCTGCCATCGCCATCGATATTATCGCCTTCATGGATGCTTTGAAGATCGAGCGTGCCGTGATCGGCGGCTATGACTGGGGCGGCCGCACTGCGGACATCCTGGCCGCCGTCTGGCCGGAACGCTGCAAGGGTTTGGTCTCTGTCAGCGGATATCTGATCGGCAGCCAGGAAGCCAACAAGAAGCCGCTTCCGCCGCAGGCCGAGTTGTCCTGGTGGTACCAGTTCTATTTCGCTACGGAACGCGGCCGCGAGGGCTACGAGGCCAACCGGCATGATTTCGCGAAGCTGATTTGGAAGCTCGCTTCGCCGCAGTGGAAATTTGATGACGCAACTTTCGACCGCACCGCCAAGGCATTCGAAAACCCGGATCATGTCGCGATCACCATCCACAACTACCGCTGGCGGCTTGGCCTTGCCAATGGCGAAAAGAAGTATGACGCGCTGGAAAAGAAACTTGCCGCCTTCCCGGTCATCACAGTGCCGACCATCACCATGGAGGGCGACGCCAATGGCGCGCCGCATCCGGACCCTTCTGCCTATGCCAAGAAGTTCACCGGCAGATATGAGCATCGCACCATCACCGGCGGCATCGGCCACAACCTGCCGCAAGAAGCACCGCAGGCCTTTGCCCAGGCCATCCTGGATGTCGATCGCTTCTAAAGTCAGCCTTTGCTGCCGCGGACGGAATTCCCTGTTTCGCGGCAGCCAATTCAGAGTCAAGACAGGAAGCAGTGAGTCTGCGTTAAGATAAAAATTCTGCTGGCGCCAACAGATAGAGGATCCGAAAGTCCTGACATGGAGCATATCGACCATATCCTGATCGTCGATGACGATCGTGAAATCCGTGAGCTGGTTTCGAGCTATCTGAAGAAGAACGGTCTTCGGGCGTCAGTCGCGGCCGATGGCCGACAGATGCGCAGTTTTCTCGAAGGCAATACGGTCGATCTCATCGTGCTCGACGTCATGATGCCGGGTGACGACGGGCTCGTGCTCTGCCGCGAGCTGCGTGCGGGTAAGCATAAGGCGACGCCGATCCTGATGCTGACGGCCAGGAGCGACGAGATGGATCGCATTATCGGGCTGGAGATGGGTGCCGACGATTATCTGCCGAAACCCTTCGCAGCGCGCGAATTGCTGGCGCGCATAAAGGCTGTGCTGCGACGCACGCGCGCTCTGCCTCCGAACCTGCAGATCTCGGAGGCGGGGCAATGGCTTCGTTTCGGCGACTGGCGTCTCGATACTGTCGGCCGGCATCTTCTCGACAGGCAGGGAACGGAGATTGCGCTCAGCGGTGCCGAATATCGGCTGCTGCGCGTCTTCATCGATCATCCCCAGCGGGTGCTCAACCGCGATCAGCTCTTGAACCTGACCCAGGGCCGCGATGCGGAACTCTTCGACCGCTCGATCGACCTTCTGGTCAGCCGCGTGCGTCAGCGATTGGGCGATGACGCACGCGAGCCGACCTATATCAAGACGGTGCGTAGCGAGGGTTACGTCTTTTCCGTTCCGGTGGAGATTGAAGAGGCGAGGTCATGAGTGCGAGCGGGGGGCTTCGCTTCGGGTTTTGGCCGAGCACGCTGAGGGCCCGGCTTTTCCTTATCCTGCTCTTCGGCCTGGCGATTGCCTACGGCCTGTCATTCACGGTGCTCTTCGTCGAGCGTTCCATGTCGGCCAAGGCCGTCATGCTTGGTACGCTGGAGAGTGACGTTGCGACCTCGATTGCGGTACTCGACCGCCTGCCGGCGGATCAGCGCGGCGACCTGCTCGACCGCCTGAGTCGCGGCAATTATCGTTTCGAACTTGGGCCGGGTCTGCCGGGCGTGCCCGATAACTCCAGCAAGGGCAAGGAAATCGGCGGCAGGATCGAAGAGGCGATCGGGGGTACTTATCCGATCCGCATGGAATCCATCCCAGGCGACATCAGCCGCCTGCAGGCGCATCTGACGCTGAGTGATGGAAGTCCCCTGACGATCGACATCACGCCGCGCCCGCCCATGCCCATTGCGGCATGGCTTCCCTACGTGCTTGCCATCCAGATGGCGCTGCTTGTGCTCTGCACATGGTTTGCCGTGCGCCAGGCGATCCGCCCGCTTGGCGCTCTTGCCGCGGCGGCAGATGAACTTGACCCGAACAAGAAGGGGCCGCCGCTCAGTGAGCGCGGGCCGAGCGAGGTTGCCCATGCGGCTCGCGCCTTCAACGCCATGCGGGAGCGAATTGCGCACTATCTCGAGGAGCGTGTGCAGATACTGGCCGCAATCTCCCACGACCTGCAAACGCCGATCACCCGCATGCGGCTGCGCGCCGACATGGCAGATGAGTCCCCCGAGAAGGACAAGCTGGTCCGCGATCTCGGCGAGATCGAACGCCTGGTGCAGGACGGAATCGCCTATGCCCGCAGCGCCCACGGCAGTGGTGAAAAGTTTTCGCGCATCGATCTCTCGTCCTTCATGGATAGCATCGCCTACGACTATCAGGACATGGACAAAGACGTCAGTGTGGTCGGTTTGGTGCAGGGCGTCGCATCGACCAAGCCACATGCGTTGCGTCGTATTCTGACGAATTTTATCGACAACGCCCTGAAATTTGCTGGGGCCGCCGAAATCGGCGTCGAGCGAAACGGTGAAGAGGCGATCGTTATCACTGTGATGGACCGCGGCCCCGGCATTCCGGAGGCTATGCTCGAGGCTGCAATGCAGCCCTTCTTCCGGCTGGAGCAATCGCGCAATCGCGAGACAGGCGGCACGGGACTCGGTCTTGCCATCGCCCAGCAGCTGGCCGCCGCGATCGGCGGTTCAGTGCGGTTGTACAACCGCGAGGGCGGCGGATTGGCAGCCGAGGTCACCATCCGCGCCAACTGAATTTTTCGCTGTTTTGTATGCGAGAATGTCCAGATTGACCTGCGCTACGCTTTGATACAGTTCGGCCGATTTCGGAAACATACTGGATACGTCAAGCCGTCAAAACCACTCCGTCACCAGATGTCGCAGCTCGCGACACGAAATCGAGGAGTGCTCTCATGACGACGATTGAAAAGGTTCTTTATACCGGCAAGACCCACACGACAGGCGGCCGTGACGGCTCCGCCCGCAGCAGTGACGCGCAGCTCGACGTGAAGCTTTCGCCTCCGGGCAGCGCCCATGCCGGCACCAATCCCGAACAGCTCTTTGCTGCCGGCTGGTCCGCCTGCTTCATCGGCGCGATGGGCCTTGCTGCCGGTAAGCGGAAGCTGAGGCTTCCGGCCGATGCCGCCGTCGATGCGGAAGTCGATCTCGGCATGACGGGCGACGCCTATTTCCTGCAGGCTCGTCTCAACATCAGCCTGCCGGGTCTGGAGCCCGAGGTCGCCCGAGCGCTGGTCGAAGAGGCTCATCAGACCTGCCCTTATTCGAAGGCGACGCGCGGCAACATCAATGTCGAGCTGAACCTCGTCTAGGGTTACTGATAACAGAAGGCGCAGTCCGGCTGCGCCGATGGAGGCTTCGATGAAAAGGATCATCATCGTCATTCTGGGAGCAGCGGTTTTCGCAGCACCCTGTATTTATGACGTGTTCTCTGATGAGCCGTCTGCACTATACGGACTACTTGCTGCGACCTCGGGAATGTCTGGTTCCCTGTAGGCCGGTCTAAGTTCGATATCGCGGAAGGCAATGATCAAGGCACCGGCCGGTAGGCGGGTGCCTTTATTTTTATGCATGCTTGCGGTTCGACGCCGTCGCGTCGCGCCGGCAATTTCAATCTTGATTTTAATACGGTCGTACGTATTATAGCAGCCATGGCAAAGCACTCACACCGAAACACAATTCTTGAAGCGGGCCGCAAGGTCATGTTCCGCAAGGGCTACATTGGCGCAGGCGTTCGCGACATCGTTGCCGAGGCGGGCGTGCCGCAGGGCTCGTTTACCAACCACTTCCGTTCCAAAGAGGAATTCACGAAGGAGGTGCTCGATCTCTATTTTCGGGATCTTCAGTGTGCCATCGAGACGGCGCTGGGGGATGTGAGGCTGAGGCCACGCCAGCGCATCGAGAAATACCTCGATATCATCACCGGCCGTCTGGCTGCCGATGGTTTCAGCCGCGGCTGCCTCATCGGCGATCTCAGCCTGGAGGCGGCGCCGCAGAGCGAGATGCTGCGCACGCGGCTCGCGGAAATTTTTGGCGAATGGAGCGCGCCATTTACGGCTTGCATTGCCGAAGGACAGGCCTCCGGAGAGATCGATGATGCGATCGGTTCGGAAGATCTGGCCGAATTCCTCCTTGCTTCATGGGAAGGTGCGATCCTGCGCATGAAAGTATCGCGGGATGCCCAGCCCCTGGAGCGGTTCAAGAAGATCGTTTTTGCCACCGTGTTCAAGGATCACACCCATGAGACATGATATCAGTCTGCCGCGCGTGCCGGTGCTCGATTCCGAAATGGCATATCGCGAGGCCGGCAGGACGGACGGCCCTGTCGTCCTGCTTCTGCATGGCAATCCCACGTCGTCCTATATCTGGCGCAATATCATTCCGCTTGTCGCCGAGGCCGCTCATTGCATTGCCCCCGACCTGATCGGCTTCGGACAATCGGGTAAGCCGGACATTGCCTATCGCTTCGAGGATCATGCGCGTTACCTCGATGCTTTCATCGCGACGATGGGCATCAAGTCGGCCTATCTCGTCGCCCAGGATTGGGGAAGCGGACTGGCGCTCCATCTCGCCGCCCGCCGGCCCGACTTCGTTCGTGGTCTGGCCTTCATGGAGTTCATCCGGCCGATACCGACCTGGGACGAATTCCTGCAGAACAGTGCCGAGCGTGAGATATTTCGCAGGTTTCGGACGCCGGGAGAGGGCGAAGAACTCATCCTGAGGGAAAATATCTTCGTTGAAGGCGTGCTTCCCGGCGCAACCTGCCGCCAACTCAGCGAGGAGGAGATGGCCGTCTATCGAGCGCCGTTCCCCACACCGGCCTCGCGTCGGCCAACCTGGCGATTTCCGAATGAACTGCCGATTGCCGGCGAGCCGGCGGATGTCTATGCAACCATGGAAAAAGCACATGAGGCTTTGGCGGCATCGACCTATCCGAAGCTCCTCTTCGCCGGAGATCCGGGTGCGCTCATTCCGCCGGCGGTTGCAGAGGATTTTGCGAGACGTCTGCACAATTGCCGGCTGGTGAAGCTCCAGTCGGGCCTGCACTATCTGCAGGAGGACCACCCCGAAATCATCGGCGAGACCGTTGCCCAGTTTATCGCCGAAATCGAGGCCGAAAGCCTCGTCGCTTGAGGGTTGCCATAGCCTGCCGAGATTAGAGAACGAAGCACGATCTCCAGCTTCGTTCTCTTCTTTAGCTATATCGGCTAAACATTTGCCTAGTGTGCTCTTTTAGCCGGCCGAACGGTGCGTTGTTCGATCCGCCCCGCGATGGAGAAAATCAGCACATCGACATCGGCGTCGATCGTCGACCCATCCAGCAGCCGGACGACGTCATCTATTCCCGATACCGGATGGCCGGCGATTGCAAGCAGATAGTCGCCTTCACGAAGGCCAGCTCTCGCGGCAGGGCCACCATCTTCGACGCGGCGCAGGCGGACCGTTGTCCGTTGCGGAAGGCCGGCTTCAAGTGCAATGCGCCGATGCAGATCGACCGTATCGGCTGCGATACCGATATATCCGCGGCGGACCTCGCCGAAACGCAGGATTTCGGACACGACATGCTTGGCGGTGTTCGAGGCGACTGCAAAAGCGATGCTCTGTGCGCCTTGTATCACTGCGGTATTGACGCCGATGACCTCACCAGACGAAGAGACCAGCGGACCGCCGGAATTGCCGGGGTTAAGCGCCGCATCCGTCTGGATGATATCTTCCATCAGGCGACCGCTCGCGGCGCGCATCGAGCGTCCGAGGGCAGAAACGACGCCGGCAGTGACGGTCCATTCGAAGCCAAGCGGATTGCCGATGGCGACAGCGATATGCCCGCGCTTCAGCTTCTTCGAGTCGGCAAGCTGCGCCCAGGCGCCGGACCAGTCGTTGGCCCGGATCAGAGCAAGGTCGGTATCTTCATCCCGGCCAAGCACCCGGCCCTCGACGACCGTACCGTCAGGTGTCTTTATGGTGACGGCTTTCGCATCGCCGACGACGTGATTGTTGGTAACGATGAGACCGTCGGGCGAAATGGCAAAGCCCGAACCATGCCCCGCTCGTCCGCCAATGCGCTCGATACGGCTGACCGCCGGACCGACCATGTCGACGGTATTCGACACCGTTTCGGAATAGGCATCCAGCAGCCCGGCGTCTGACGACGGCTGAATGTCACGATCAATGAATCCCATGAAATCTCCTCCGACGCGTGAGGCGTCGATGTTGAGGACCGGCAGCGACTGCTGATGGCAAAGGGCTGTCGTTCGACAGGTGAACAATGGAGATATCAGGTGAGATTGATGTGCACGTCTTTCAAGAGCCGCGACTTCAGGAAGCGGCAAGGTAAGAGGCAGCGATCCCGCAGGCGGCCAGCGCTGCCGCGCCGGCATCAAGGCCTCTGACCATGGCATCAATGTAGCCACCGGCGAAATAATCGCCCGCTCCTGTCGTGTCGCGTGCAGGAGGCGCTGGCGGCACCTCGATGATGATCGAACCTCGTTGACTGACGATCTCGATAGGTTGCATGCCACTCGTCAGCACGAGAGTTTCAAGTCGCGGCGCAGCGATTTCCGAGGCTGCCTGCCAGGCCGTTTGCGCTGTTCCCTTCACGTCCGAGCGCGAGGCGATCAAAACATTCGCGGGCCGGCGTTCGGCCGAGAGCGGATATTGCGAAACCACCACGTCGAAATCTTCCAATTGCCTGAGGGCAGCCGGGCTCATTACCCGTGCATTGAGATAGACAAGCGACGCATCGATCGGCGGCAAATTATCTATGCCCGGTCGCCGCCGGCCCGCCGGCGCGATGATGGTACGCTCGCCGTTGGGATCGACGAGGATATCGACGGGTGCTGTCTCCCCGGTTTCAACATCGATGAAATCGGTGTTGAAACCGCGCTTTCCGAGATCCTTCAGATAGCTGCGTCCTCTATCGTCATCGCTAAGGCTGGTGACCAGAACCACCTCGTGGCCGAGATCGAGCAGGGCCAGGCCGGTATGGAAGCCGCCGCCGCCGTAACGCTCCTCGATCGACTGGCAAGAGAGCCTCCCGCCCGGCACGAGCGGCCGGTCGAGCCGCCAGATCCGGTCGACATTGGCATTGCCGACCACCATTATCCTTGCCATTCCAACTCCCTCGTCGCGATATTCCGGCCTTACCGGGCGCTGTCGTTCTTGCCGATGATCTTGCCGCGCAGCCATGCGGAGGAGAGATCGATAGCATATACGACGGCGACGATCAGGAAGATGATCGTCCAGGCCTCCGGCCAGCGATAGGCGGCAATGCGGTCCGCCAGCAGGAAGCCGATTCCCCCGGCGCCGACAATGCCGAGAATGGTGCCGGAGCGGGTGTTGGATTCGAAATTATAGAGCATGATCGACAGGATGACCGGCATCGCCTGAGGCATGATGGCAAGGCGGATGGTCTGCAGCGGCCCGCCGCCCGATGCCAGAACACCGTCGACAGGTTTGCGCGAGGTATTTTCGATCGCTTCTGAAAAGAGCTTGGCGAAAGTGCCGATTTCCGAAACGGCAATCGCGAAGACACCGGGAAGCGGGCCGAGGCCGAAGGCGCGGATGAAAATCAGCGCGAGCACGATCTGTTCGACGGCTCGCAATGCATCGAAGCCGCGGCGGGTCGATAGCCGCACCCAGCCGAGCGGCATGATGTTCTTCGCGCCGAGAAAGGCGAGCGGAAAAGCGGCGAGCGCGCCGAGCAGCGTTCCGAGGAACGCCATCGAAATCGTCTGGCCGAGGCCAACCAGAACGTCGCTCCATTCCTGCCAGGTCGTCCAGACGTAAGGCGGGAACATGAACGAGAAGATCGTGCCGAGCCGCGTCAGGCCATTCAGGATGCGGGCTGGCGAAAAGTCGAAGAGATAGAGGCCTGCAAGCAAGGGCAGGACCAAGGCGGCAGCACCTGCATAACGCATAAGCCGCACGCGCGGCGGCACCGTGAATGCATCTGGCACCCGCTGTCGCACTCCGGAAGAAGAAATGTCGATCATGTCAGATGCTCCGGCTTTTGATACCGATGATGCGGTGACGCAGCTTCTCGCTCAGGAAATCGATGACGACGACGGTGAGAAGGATGATGACGAATAGCGCCGAGAGATCGGTATATTCCTGAAGCGACATGGCGGTGCGGATTTCCTGGCCGAGACCGCCGGCACCGACATAGCCGATGATCGAGGAGGAGCGCACATTGATCTCGAAACGCAGCAGCGTGTAACTGATGATATTCGGGATCACCTGCGGCACAACGCCATAACGCATCTGCTGGAACCAGGTGCCGCCGGAAGCCTTGACGCTCTCTAACGGCCGCATGTCGATATTCTCGTTCACTTCGGAATAGAGCTTGCCGAGCGAACCCGTTGCATGCGTGGCGATTGCCAGTACGCCTGCGAGCGGCCCGACGCCGAAGCAGAAGACGTAGATCAGTGCCCAGACGATATCGGGAACGGTGCGGATGACCTCCAGATAACGACGTGAAGCGATCAGCAGAACGCCATTGGGGCTGAGGTTGCGGGCCGCCGGGAAACTCAGGATAAAGGCTCCGACGACTCCGAAAAACGTCGCCACATAGGCGATCAGGATCGTTTCCCCAAGCAGTTCCAGCCAGACCGGCCAGCGCCAGAACCATTCCGCAAGATCGGCGCCGAACGTCTCGATGCGCAGGTGCGGCAGCGTCTTGTAGAGATATTCGCCGAGACGGGGCAGGGAGGCCCACAGTTTCCAGGTGGTGATGCGCTCGCCCGAGGGGAGGTTGACCTCGGTCATGTCGAAAAAGCCGCCCGTCCAGGCCGTCGGCAAGACGGCGGCGGCAAAAAGCGTCGCCGAAACAAGCTGGACGGTTTTGGCGCGGCTGCGGATGCGACGGTAGTCGGCCTCGAACCGGCGGATGGTGATGGAAGCGAATGCGATCGTCATGTCTGATCCCGGTCGTGGAAGCGCCGGAGGGCGCGGCGCTCCCGTTGCTTGGCGTGTATGGCGGATATCAGCCGTTGCGACGCTGCTTCTTCAGCCAGTCGCGCATGTCGACGATCCACTGGTAGCGCTGGTGGTCGACATCGACGTAACCCTTCGAGGTGGAGTTATCGCCGCCGCTCATTTCCTTGAAAGCCTCAGGCGCCTTTTCCGGCGTGGCCTTCACCACAGCCTTGACGTCAGCGATCATGTCGGCCGGCAGGTTGGTGCGGGTGGTGAAGGGACCGTTGGTAATCTCCGGCGACTGCCAGATGCGGCAGATCTCGCCCTTCGGGATCATACCCTTCGATTCCATACGCTGCGGGATGCCGCTGATGTCGTTGTTGACATAGGTCGCGGCCGCATCGAACTGCTTATTGGCGACGGCCATGACGCCGGTTTCGTGGGCGCCGGAGAAGGGGATTGCCGAGAAGAAGGTCTTCGGATCATAGCCCTGCTTGACGAGGTTGTAATAGGGAACGGCATAGCCTGAGGTCGAATCCGGATCGGCGAAGGCGAGAACCTTGTCCTTGAGGTCCTCGACGGATTTATATCCGGAATCGCAGCGAACGGTGATGACCGAATAGTAGCCCGTCGAGCCGTCCTGTTCCTGACCGGCGAGCAGCGGTTCAACGCCGCCGTTCGTTTCGGTATAGGCGGCGGCATAGGCCGAGGAGCCGAGGAAGGCAAATTCGATCTGGTCGGAAGCGAGCGCCTGGATGACACCGTCATAATTGCCGGCGGTGAAGATTTCGACCTTCACGCCGAGTTCCTTTTCCAGATACTGCTGGAAGCCCACGCGGCGTGCGATGCGGTCCTTTTCGTTCTCGCCCGAGAGAACGCCGAGGCGGATCGTCTTGTACTTGTCTTTCCAACCTTCAGCATGGGCCTGGCTGGAAAGGGCGAGCGCAGCCGTTACGGCCGCAAGCATGAGGACGTTTTTCATTCCAACTCTCCTGTTGCAAAAAGCCGCGGCCTTGGGGCCACGGGCGAAACTCACACCGCCTGGTAGACCTTTTCCTTCGCGGTTCGACCTGCGTTGAATGAGGTGGACGTCACTGCCTCGTCGATCTCCGCATCGAAATCGTCGGTGCCGTAGATTTCGCGGACCCGTTCCTGGGTCAGGTCCGCTGGTGCGCCGTCGAAGCGCACCCGTCCGGCCCGCATGGCGATGATGCGTTCGCAATAGTTCCGGGCCGTATCGAGCGTATGAAGATTGACGAGAACGGTAATGCCGTCCTCTCGGTTGATCTTGCGCAGCGCCTCCATCACACGTGTCGCATTGGCCGGATCGAGCGACGCGATCGGCTCGTCGGCAAGCATGATCTTCGGCTTCTGGACCAACGCCTTCGCGATGGCGACACGCTGCTGTTGTCCGCCGGACAAGGTGCCGGCTCTCTGCAGCGCCTGCGGCACAAGATCGAGCCGGTCGAGCGCGCTGATCGCCATTTCCTTTTCTTCATCCGTGAAGCGGCGCAGCATCGATGAGAGGAAGCCGTGTTGGGCAACGCGGCCAATCAGCACGTTGGTCAGCACATCCATGCGCTCGACCAGATTGAACTGCTGGAACACCATCGCGCAGGAAGCGCGCCACAGACGCAACTCGCGGCCGCGCAGCTTGGTGATATCCTTGCCCTCGAACATGATCGTACCGGATGTCGGGTCGAGCAGACGATTGATCAGCCGGAGCAATGTCGATTTCCCGGCGCCGCTGCGCCCGATGATGCCGACCATCTGTCCGGCATCGATCGACAGATTTACATCGTCGACCGCCTGTGTTTGACCGAATTTCTTCTTGAGGGAATGAAGTTCAAGCACCGGATGGCCTCCGCTTGCCAGAAACGTCAAAGACGAAACTGAATTATATTTAATTTCAACCTATGAAACTAAATATAGCATTTCAGTGTGACGGTTTTATTAAGTAATTATCCAATAATTACGAGTATTTATGCGGATTTTATCAAGCAATACATCCGGAATTTCCGGATGTATTTTGTGAGAAATGAAGCTGTCCGCTGTCGGAGGCGGCGGCCTTATCAGGCAGCCTGTTGGAATCGCAAAACAATTCCGTCGGAATAGACCTGCCTGCCTTTGGAGAAGGTGGCGCGCACACGCGGCAGGCGGCCGCGTTCGGCGATCACCAGATCGGCACGCAGCCCGGTCTCGATCGCGCCGCGATCCTCAAGGCCGAGTGCACGGGCCGGATTGGCGCTGACGAGGGCAACGGAAGCGGGCAGTCCGCCGGCTCCGGCCTCTGCCAGTGCGATTACCGCCGGCAGCATGGCCGAGGGGTGATAATCGCTGGCAAGAATATCAAGAATGCCGCGTTCATAGGCTTCGCGGGCCGAGAGATTGCCGGAGTAGGAAAGGCCGCGAAGAGCATTCGGCGCGCCCATTGCGGTTGCCAGCCCGAACTTGCGCGCTTCCTGCGCGGCTGCCATCGTCACCGGAAACTCGCTGATGCGCGCGCCCAGTCCCTCGACGATAGCCACCTTTTCGATACTGTCGTCATCGTGGGAGGCGATGATGACGTCATGGTCGCGCGCCGTGGCGGCGATCCCCTGCAGATTGTCGACCGCATCGCCGTTCTGGGCGCGGTTCTCCATGCGTTGCTGGACACGCTGGGCAGCCTGTTCGAGGGTGATCTTGTTGTTGCGCGCAATCGTTTCGATATGACGTTCGACATCGCGGTATTGGCCTTGGCCCGGCGTGTGATCCATCAGCGAGACGAGATCGAGGGCACCGGCGCGCAGCAGATCTTCAATGACGGCACGGGCATGGGTGAAGGTGATTTCGAAGCGCGCATGAACCCTATGATCGATCAGGAGATCGTTCTTCCTAAGTTCGACCAAGGTCTGGATGATCGAGCGCGAATGTTCTTCCGAGCGGATGTGGCCGTAGCTGCTGTTGGCGTGGAAGGAAAGCGCAGCATAGGCCGTGGTGATACCATTGCCGGCGAGCTTCTTGTCGAGTTCGAAAATGCCGAGTTCCAGCGGAAAGCGCACATTCGGGCGCGGCTCGATTTCGCGCTCGATCATGTCGCCATGCATATCGATGAAGCCGGGAAGCAGAAGCCTGCCATCGCCGGAAATATCGGCTGCGGCCACGGGCTCTTCGCTGATCTCTGCGATGATACCGTCTTCGATCCTGACTGCGCCGCGCGGTATGACCCTATCGCGCAACACGATTTCGAAATCACTCAGCCACATCTTCTGCTCCATCCTGGATCTGTCGTGTTTGAAGGCTGATTTCGCGGTCGATGAGATCCGCGACATCGTCGGGGTGGTGAAAGACGCCGATCATTGCGACGCCAGCGGCTTTCAGCTCGGCGAGGCGGGCAACGAGTGCGCGACGCGCATTCTTGTCGAGCGAGGCGGTTGGCTCGTCGAGAAAGAGAAGTCGTTGCGGGAGGATGAGCGCGCGAGCCAGGTTGACCTTCTGCTGCTCGCCGCCGGAGAAGGTTGACGGATAGGCGGCCCAGAGCCCTCGCTTCACGCCGAAGGCGGAGAGCCACCGGCGGGCCTCTTCGATCGCCTCGTCGTACGGCCGGCCGGCGAGGCGCAGCGGTTCGGCGACCAGTTCTTCGGCCGCCACGCGCGGGCGGGCCTGCAGGAATTGCGTCACGAAGCCGATCTCGCGCTTGCGCAACAGGGCTATATCTACGTCGGCTGCGACGGTCAGGTCGATGACGCCTTCGCGCGTGTGATAATAGGCATGGCCCGCGCGCGGTACGTAGGAGCGGTAAAGCGTGCGCAGCAAAGTCGATTTGCCGGCGCCGTTTTCGCCCGTCAACAGGATGAATTCACCCTCGCGCAGTTCGAAATCGACCTTGTCGAAGGCGTGAAGCGTCCGCTTTAGGTGATGCATTTCGAAATGCTTGGCGAGACCCTGGACGGAGAGGATCATTTGCCCGGAAGCGGATGGATGTGTGTGCATGTTCATCTGATGCCTCTCCCGTCAAAGCTTCGCATGCACGAGCTGCTGAGTATATTCATGCTGCGGGTCCTGGAAGATCTGGTCGGCGAGACCCTCTTCGACGGCTTCGCCGTTGCGCATCACCATGACCCGGTCTGCCATGGTGCGGATAACACCGAGATCATGCGAAACGATGACGATAGTGATGCGGCGTTCGCGCTGCAGCCGCTTCAGCGTGTCGAGCACTAGAGCCTGGACGCTGACATCGAGCCCGGTCGTCGGCTCATCAAGCAGGAGCAGGGCGGGCTCGAGTGCGATTGCCTTGGCCAACTGCACACGCTGCTGCATGCCGCCGGAAAGCTCGGCCGGACGGGCATCCATGCGCGCGACCGGAAACTCCGAGGCGTCGAGGGCCCCCTTGGCGCGGGCGCGAAGCGTCGCAAAATTCCGCTCACCGGCAATGAGCAGCCGCTCGGCGACATTGCCGCTGCTCGTATGGTTCATCCGAAGGCCAAGATGCGGGTTCTGATAGACGATGCCGATATGGCGCGCCCGCAGCATGCGCCGCTCGAAACGGTCGAGCGTGAAGAGGTTCAGATCCTCGCGACCGGGCAACGCCAGCCGGTATTCGCCCTCGTCAGGCCTGTCTTCGAGGTTCATCATCCTGAGCAGCGTCGATTTGCCGGAACCGGATTCGCCGACGATGCCGAGCACTTCGCCGGGATAGACGGTAACAGCGACGCCGCGCAGCGCCTGCACGTCACCGAAGCTCTTGCGGATGCCGTTCATCGTCAGGATGGGAGAGGACAGCATCAGCCGCGGCGGCTGGCGCCCTGAGGTGGACGGGTTGGGGGCGGACGGATTGGGGGCGGAGAGATTTACGGCGCTCATTGCTCGATCCTGCCCTGCTTGTAATAGGTTTCGCCGACGGCGATGGCTTCACCATCCCGCTTGCGGATATGCTTGACGCCGTACTGGCTGTCGGAGACCTCGAAGGTGGAGGAACCATCCTCCTGCGGCAGTTCGTTCATGAAGTAGCCTGTTACGCCGCTATGGTGACAAATCTTGTCAGCATGGTCCTCGACCCGGTAAGGCACGTCGTCGAAGACAAGCGGTTCGACGCGGGTATAGGGCGGCACGGCATGGATGCGCTTTTCGCGGCCGGCCGAAAGGATGGTGAGGTTTGCCGCCTGGTTCATCTTCGGCACATCCCAGCGCGGGATCGGCGACGGCGTCATCACATGCCGGCCATTGACCATGCTCGGATAGCTCGATCCCTGCATGATGCGGCCGGACCGGACCAGTTGCTCGTAAAGCGTAAGCCAAAGCTGGCCATAGTCGGCGTCGCCATGCATGATGCGCGCTTCCGACATGTCCGGCTGGACGGGCCGCAGCGGCTCGGGATTGGGAACCTGCAGCACGAGGATCTGATCCTCGCGCAGCTTCTCTTCGGGAATGCGGTGGCGCGACTGGATGATATCGGCTTCCAGCGTATCCAGGGTCTCCCGGGCTGAGCTGACACGGCGCAGGAATTTGCGGATGCTGCTGGCATTGACGGAATCGTCGGCTCCCTGGTCGATGACCTTGACGACGGAGGTGGGCTTCAGAAGCGTCAGAGTCACCTGCAGGCCGCCGGTTCCCCAGCCACGGGCGATCGGGACTTCGCGGCTGGCATAGGGAACCTGATAGCCGGGAATGGCGATGGCCTTGAGGATGCGGCGGCGCATCTCGCGCTTGGCGGATTCATCCAGGAAGCCATAGCTGAAGGCCTCCCAGGGTTTGGTCAGTTGATCGAGTTTCACAGCGTTGCCTCTTCGAGTTCGGCCTGCTTTGCCGCGCCCTCGGGCGCGCCTGTTGCATTGGCTGCCTTATCCGCCTTCACGCGCCGGATGGCGTCGAGGCTCGACTGGAAGGTCACGTAATGCGGCAGCTTGAAGTGAATGCAGAAGCCCGAGCTTTCGACCGGTTCCGTATGGTAGAGGATGAATTCCTCGTTCGAGGCCGGATGCGGATTGGGCTGATTGGAGGCGAGATCGAGCGAGGCGGCGGCAATGACCTTCACCTCGTTCCAGCCGAAGGTGGCGGAAAAACCGAGCTCCAGCCCCTTGCTCTTGGAGATGACCTCGCTCTGGCTGACGCGCACGCGTCCGGCACTGAAGAGCGTGCCGCGCGGATGGCGAATACGGACCTCGGCCTCGCCGAGCCTGAGCTCGTTAACGGTCGGATGCACGCTGCCGTAACCGCGCATGGTCGAATAGCCGAGCGCCAATGTGCCGCCGGTATCGGCACGCGCCAGACTCTGCAGCTTATGGGCCCGGCTTGCCGGAAAGAGCAGCGGTTCGCGCGTCACATCGGGGATCTCGTCAAGCGGCACATCCTCGGTCGGCGTTTCGGCGATCAAGCCCTGTGCCTTCTGCCAATCAGTCAGCGAAGGCTGCGTGGCGGGTGCCGGCTTGTCTGCAGATTCCACAGGTTCGGGAATGAAAGTCGCGCCATTCAAGACGTCGACATTCAGCAGCCGGTGCGAGTAGTCGAGCGTCGGTCCGAGGATCTGGCCGCCGGGAATATCCTTGAAAGCCGCCGAAATACGCCTGACGGTGAAGAGATCCTGCTGACGAACCGGCTCGGCGATCGTCAGGCGCGGTTGCGTCGTGCGATAGGCACGCAGCAAGAGCACGGCCTCGTAGAGGTCGCCGCCGGACTGGGCGAGCGCAAGTGCTGCAAGTTCAGGCGCGTAGAGCGATGCCTCGCCCATGACACGGTCGACCAGATAGGGCAGGCTTTCGCCGATCGCGTCGACGCGGGCCTTGTCGATCCGTCCAAGCTCCTCGCGGTAGAGACGCTCTGATTGTTCAATGGCGTGTTCGCCGCCACGTGTTGCAACATAGGCCATCAGAGTACCTCGATCTTCGTGGAGCGGGGAATGCCGATCAGGCTTGCGCCGTCTGCGAAGTAAATGTCCCAGCCAAGTGGATAACGGATGGCCTCGGCGCGCAGCGCCCAGAAGTCCGGATGCACGCCGCCGATGGCGATATCGATCGCACCATTGACGCCCGGGCCGGCGAGGCGAAGCTTCGTTCCCGAGCCGATCTCAGCTTCCGCAAAAATCGTTGCCGAGGCATCGGGATAGAGCAGATTGCCGCTCAGCATCGCCGATAGGGCGGAAACTTCTGCACGTGCGCCGATTGATGCGAAGACATATTCTGCCTCCGGTAGGGCAACGGCATTCGCGCCTGTCCTGGCAATGTCGGCCTTCAGCCTTTCATCGGAGCAGAAGAAGCCGCATTCACGGTCGAGCAGGCTTTCTGCCAGCGCGAGCAAGCCGGGAAAAGGCAGAGGTTGGACACGGCCGGGGCGAGCGAGCGCCCACATCAACGCATCGAATGTTGCATTGGTGCGCATGTCTTCAACGGTCGGAAGGAGCAAGGTCTGGTTCATCAGAAGGTCTCCATCCGCACGCGCGTCGCCTCGACCTTGCGCAGTCTGATATCGTGGTCCTGCGTCTGACGCCTCTGTTCGCTCGTCAGGAAATTCACGATGCCGGCCTTGCCGATATCACTTGCGAAGCTCGCATCGATGACGGCCATTGCCATGGCATGTTCGAGATCGCGTCCGATGATCGCGCCATAGCCTTCCACATCCCGGTCCGGCAGGCGGATATGGGCTTCGGCCATGAGCACCTCACCGAGATGGAAGGCCGTGTTTTGCACTGTGTCTGTATAGGGCAGCATCGCAAGGCCGGTGCGGTTCACGAGAACCTCCACTGGCCCGAGTTCATCGAGCAAATCCTCTGCTACGGCTTTGATTCCCTCGGCATCGGCCCTGGCAAGTATGTCGAGCATGCTTGCATGGCTGAAGCTGGCAGGGGGCGCGCCGGCTTCCGTGGTGTCATTCATCGTCCTGTCCTTTCGCCGTGGTCGCGACGCGATCCTCCGGCTCGTTGTCAATGCTGAATTGAACGCGTTCTCCGGCCCAGACCGTCTCGGAATAGGCGATCGGCCGGCCTTCCATGTCGACGTCGGTCTTCTGGACGACGAGCACCGGCTGCTGCGGCGATTGGGCGAGAAGCTGCGCTTCATCAACGATCGCCCGGCGGGTGAGGATCACGGTACTCTGCCGGACATAGTCAGGAATTCCAAAGGCAGCGTAGATGGTCGTGACCGATTCACCCGCGCGGCGGCGCAGATGCATATTCGGGAAACGCTCCACCGGATGGTAGGAATGGCTGAGACTGATCGGCACGTCGTCGGCAAAGCCGCGACGGGCGATCATGTAGACCTTTGCGCCCTCGGGAAGCTTCAACGCCGCGGCGACGCCAGGTGGCGCTGCGATCTCAGCTTCGGAGACCGGTTGACCTGAAGGGATGCGCCCCTGTTCCAGCAGGTTTTTGCGGAAGCGTGTTCGTCGGGCGATATTGTAGGTGATGACGGAGTGCTCTTCGACGAAAGTGCCGCGTCCTTGCTCGACCCGCACCTTGCCGGCAGATGCCAGTTCGGCAATCGCCCGCCTCACGCTGTGGCGACCGACCTTGAACTGATCCATGATCTCGGTTTCCGTCGGCAGGCGGCTACCAGGCGCGAGTGCGCCCGAAGCGATATCCCGACTGATCTGTTTCTCGAGGATCTGCCACTGACCGGACCGGGATCTTGCTTCGATCGAATGTTCTTCGCTTGTCATTCGGATGAATCCAAAATTCATTCGGATGACTTAAGATAGCCGTTGTCGGTGACGCTTTTGTGTACGCACTGACGATTTCTGCGCTGATTGATCGCTGCCGAAGTGAAACGGTCGCGCGGCCCCGATCCGGAAGCCTGGCAAACAGGCTGACGAATTGAATTCTCGGCCGCCGCAGTGCCGGATGACTTCGCTCAGACGCGAAACGAAAACTAGGCTGCGTAGGGATTTGCCGCCGGCGTCGTGAACCAGCGCGGGCCGTCTACGGTCATATAGATATGGTCTTCGAGACGAACGCCGAATGTGCCGGGGAAGACGACCATCGGTTCATTGGAGAAGCACATGCCCGGCGCCAGCGGAGTTTTGTTCCCGCGGACGATATAGGGTGCCTCGTGGATTTCGAGGCCGAGGCCATGGCCGGCGCGATGTGGCAGGCCGGGCAGGCGATAGTCGGGGCCGAGCCCGTGCCGCGCAAACACGTCGCGGGCGGCGGCGTCGAGGTTTTCGCAGGGCGTGCCGAGTTTTGCCGCATCGAAAACGGCTTGCTGGCCCTCCCGCTCGATTGCCCATGCGCGTTCGAATTCGCGATTGCCTTCGTCGAGCATATAGGTACGTGTCAGATCGGAATGATAGCCATCGATCCGGCAACCCGTATCGACGAGAATGACGTCACCCGCCTGCAGGATCTGTTCGCCATCCGCCCCATGCGGCAGTGCGGTTGCCTCACCAAAGGAGACGATGCAGAAGGTCGAACCGCCATCGGCGCCGGCAGCCCGATGCTGCTGGTCGATGAAGCGCGCAACATCCGAGGCGGCTATGCCGGGCGCGATCGTATCACGGACCTTGCGATGAATATCAAGCGTGATACCCATCGCATATCGGATAAGAGCGATTTCAGCCGGCGACTTGATGGTTCGCAGCGCGCGGATGACAGGCCCGGCATCGACAAGTCGGCCCGCTCCCATCTCGCCGGTAAAAGCGTGATAGAAGGCGAGCGGCAGCGCATCGTCGAGCGCGAGCTTTCCAGACGGGTTAACGAGCCGTGATACCAATGCGGCGGGGCTCTCATCTTCTTCCCAGACGGCAATCTCACCCGGCAGACGCGGCAGCGACTCGACGCGGCTGCGCTCGAAACCGGGTACGATATAAGTGAGCTTGTCTTCCGTCACGACCGCGCCGAGCAGCCGCTCGCTCAGGTGCCAGACGAGGCCGGTGAAGTAGCGTAGGCTCTCGGTTGGGCCGAGCAACGTGGCGGTGATGCCTTCCGCCTGCATCCGCTCGCGCAAGCGCGACAGGCGGCTTTGCCGCTCTTCGTCAGTGATGGCTGCGACGGGATGGGACCAGACCGGGAGAGACACGCTATATATCCGTTATCTTTGTGAAAGCTGAATGGTTGATTCCAGCATAGGGCAATTGTAGGCAGTGTGTCGACAAACATTCCACAGGATTTAATCATGCTCGTTAGCGAATATACGATCCCCGGCGTCCTTGTCCGCGACCACTTCGTCGATGTGCCGCTCGATTGGAAAAAGCCGGATGGCGCCTCGATCAAAGTCTTCGCGCGAGAGGTTTGCGATCCCGCGCGCAAGCAGGAAAAGCTGCCCATCCTGCTGTTCCTGCAGGGCGGTCCGGGCGGGAAGTCGCCGCGCCCGGTGGGTGGCGGGCCGTCCTGGCTCGGCGAGGCGCTCAAGAACTATCGTGTCGTGCTACTCGATCAGCGCGGCACCGGCAAAAGCACGCGCATCGAGAGCGCCACCATGGCTGGCTTTGCGAACGGGAAGCCCGGAGCCGATTATCTCAGCCATTTCCGAGCCGACAGCATCATTGCCGATTGCGAGCATCTGCGGAAGACCGTGTTCGGCGGCGTGCGCTGGGAGACGCTTGGCCAGAGCTATGGCGGCTTCCTGACGCTCACCTATCTGTCGCAGGCGCCGGAGGGGCTGGCTGCCTGCTATGTCACGGGCGGGCTGGCCGGCTTGTCCGCGACGGCTGATGACGTCTACCGCCGCACCTATCCGCGTGTCGCCGGCAAGAACCGGGAATATTACCAGCGCTATCCAGCCGATCGCGATCGCATCGCCAGGATCGCCGCCTGCATTGCCGCCGATGATGTGCGTCTGCCTGACGGGGATCGTCTCACGGTGCGCAGGCTGCAAACCATCGGCATCGATTTCGGCATGGCGCCCGGCTATGAAAACGTGCACTGGCTGGTGGATGAAGCCTTCTCCGATCCGGAGGAAACGCGGTTCTCCGATGCTTTCCTCGCCTCCGTCATGTCTTTGACCTCCTATGACGGCAACCCAATGTTTGCGGTGCTGCAGGAGAGCATTTACGGGCAGGGCAGGGACGCGACCGCCTGGGCGGCGGAGCGCATCCGGTCGGAATTTGCCGAGTTCGGCGAAGAGAGCCGGCCGCTCTATCTGACCGGTGAGATGATGTATCCATGGATGTTCGAGGAAGTCCGCTCGCTGCGGCCGTTCCGCGACGCTGTGGAAGCGCTGGCGCGCTACGATAGCTTCGAACCGCTCTACGATCCGGCCCGGCTGGCTTCGAACGAAATTCCGGTGGCCGCAGCAGTCTATTTTGACGATATGTATGTCGATGCCGAGCTGTCGCTTGCGACCGCGGGTGATGTCGGCAATGTCCGGGCGTGGGTGACCAACGAATTCGAGCACGACGGCGTGCGCCAGTCACCGGCCGTGTTCACACGCCTGCGGCAAATGGTGCGCGAGCATGGGGGTCCCCTCGGCTAGGCCGAGGGTATCCGTCATCACTCCCGACGGTCAGGCCGAAAGCGACCTGCCGCCGACCGGGTCGAAGAGATGCATGCGGTTCATGTTGAAGGAGAGCGGCATTTTCGTGCGCGGGCGCGGATCGCTCTCCGGATCGACATTGGCGCACATGCTGACCGAGCCGATGTCGAAATAGATCATCGTTTCCGGCCCAAGTGGCTCCACCAGATCCACATTCGCCTCGATGGTTTCAAAGCCGGGCTTCTGTGTAAGGCTTGATATCGATTCCGGCCGGATTCCGAAGATGACCGGCTTGCCGGCATGCGCCTGATACTCTTGAAACCGTGTCGCGGGAACAGCAAGCCGGCTGCCGTCGTCCAGGATGACGACCAGCCCATCTCCCTCGGTTTGAAGCATCGCCGTGAGGAAGTTCATCGACGGTGATCCGATGAAGCCGGCCACGAACTGGCTAACCGGGTGATGATAGAGTTCCTGCGGCGGTCCAGCCTGCTCGATGATGCCGCCATTCATGACGACAACGCGATCGGCCATGGTCATGGCCTCTACCTGATCGTGCGTGACATAGACCGTGGTGGTCGGCAGCAATTGGTGCAAGCGCTTGATTTCGGTGCGCATTTGCACGCGCAGCTTGGCGTCGAGATTGGAGAGCGGCTCGTCGAACAGGAAGACTTTTGGATTGCGCACGATGGCGCGGCCCATGGCGACACGCTGGCGCTGACCACCCGAAAGCTGGCCGGGACGACGTGACAGAAGCTCGGTAATATGCAGCGTTTCGGCAGCACGGTTGATGCGCTCGTCGATCTCCGCCTTTGGGAGCTTTTGTTGCTCGAGGCAGAAAGAGATGTTTTCCCTGACACTCATGTGCGGATAGAGCGCGTAATTCTGGAACACCATGGCAATGTCGCGCTTTCCTGGGCCAAGCCGGTTGACGACCTGATCGCCGATGACGATATCGCCGCCGGTAATGTGCTCCAGGCCGGCGATCATGCGCAGGGTCGTCGACTTGCCGCAGCCGGATGGGCCGACGAAGACGACGAATTCATTGTCCTCGATATCGAGATTAATGCCGCGCACGGCTTCGTAAATGCCGTAGGATTTGACCACGTTGCGCAGTTCAAGGCGAGCCATGGTGATCTCCTACTTTTCGTGGAGCCAGACGGCCATGGCGCCCGGCTCTCGGTTGGCCCAGAGATGGTAGGGGATTGCCCTGAAACGCCTTGGCTTCAGCGCCGGCGGCTGGATACGATAGAGCGTCTCCTGCCAGTCGGATGCATCGGCTTCCAGCGCATCGCCCTCGAGAACCGTGGCGCCACCGAGAAGCGTTTCGTCGAAGCTTGCGGCGATCTCGCCCTGTGACGGCAACCTCAGGCGCTGTGGCTCCGTACCCAGATCGGCCTCCTCGACACAGAAAATGACAGGTCCGCGTCGCAGCGCAAAGCGGCCGTTGTCTTCGGTTGCCGCCGGATGTGCATAGAGGCGGTCTACCGGCATGTCGAAGGCGAGCCGAACTTCATCGCCATCCTTCCATTCCCGGTCGATTGCGGCATATCCCTTGACAACGTCGAGCTTGGTGCCTTCGCCATTGACGAAGGCCTTTGCATCGCGGCACCAGCCGGGAATGCGCAGACGCAGCGTGAAGCGCTTCGGCTGATCGAGGCCGAGCGAGACTTTGACATCGCCGTTCCACGGATACTGTGTTTTCTGTGTCAGCCGCAGGAAAACATTGCCGACCGAGAGTTCGGCGGCATTTTCGCCATACAGATGGATTGCCACCTCGTCGGCCTTGGTCGAGTAGAAATACTGGCCGAGCGAGGTGATGAATCGGGCGATATTGGTCGGGCAGCACGGGCAGTAGTGCCACTTCCAGCGACGGTTCTGGCCGTGGCTTTCGAGCACGTTTTCGTAGAAATAATGCTCACCGTCGCGGGATATGCCTGACAGGGCGCCGTTGTAGAGCACGGTTTCGAGCTTGTCGGTGAACTTGCTGTCGAGCTCGATCTGCGCCATGCGGTGGCTGAAGAAACCGAGTGCCACGGCAGCACAGGTCTCGGCATAGGCCGTTTCATTCGGCAGGTCGTATTCCCTGGTGAAGCCCTCGTTCGAAGCGGAGGGGCCGAGGCCGCCGGTGACATAGAGCTGGCGGCCGACCAGATTGTCGAACAATCGGGCGCAGGCGCTCTTCAGGCTCTCGTCGTCATTCTCGAACGCGAGATCGGCCATCGCCGAGAACAGATACATGGCGCGCACTGCATGCCCGACCACCTGCGTCTGTTCGCGCACCGGCATATGCGCCTGGCTGTAGGCATAGGTCTGGAAGACGTAGCTGGCCGGATCTTCGCCACGCTTGCGCGCCTCCTCGTCATAATAGGAGGGCATCTGGCCGCGTTCGTCGACGAAATAGGTCGCGAGATCAAGATGGCGGGGATCCCTGGTGACGCGGTAAAGCTTGACCAGCGCCAGCTCGATTTCCTCATGCGCATCATAGCCGCGCAGCTTGTCCGGTTCGCGGCCGAACGTGTCGATGATGTGATCGACGGCGCGGATCATCACATCCAGGAATCGGCGCTTGCCGGTCGCCTCATAATAGGCGACGGCGCCTTCCAGCAGATGGCCCATCGAATACATTTCATGCAGGTCGCGCAGATTGGTCCAGCGCTTTTCCGGCTCGCGCCGGATGAACCAGCTGTTGAGGTAGCCGTCGGCCATTTGGCCGTGTTCGAGCTTTTCGACGATCGCGTCGATCTTGGCCTCGATGTCTGGATTCGGGTTGTTTTTCAGCGTGTAGCTTGCGGCCTCAATCCACTTGCCGAAATCGGAATCGAAGAAATGCTGCATCGACAATCCGCTCGGCTGGATCGGCCGCGCCAGCGGACCGGCCGGCTTGTCGAAATCGAGCACTTCGAGGAAGCCTTCCTCGTCGAGCCGCATATGCTGGGTCGGGATGGTCACGCTACGGACGGTTTCCGTCCAGCTCTTCCAGAAGCCACCATTGAAAGCAACGCGGGTGTGGTCGGCGGGTACGTAACGGTCGATCGGCGATCGGGAAGGGGATTTCTGGGCGATAGGCATGGGAACTCCTTGAGCGGACGGGCCGCTTTTCATTTCACGGCGCCGGCCGTCAGGCCGCGCACATAATAGCGTTGCAGAAGAAGGAAGAGGATGATGCAGGGGATCATGGTGACCGCGATGCCCGCCTGTAGGGCGCCCCAGTCGATGATGCCGTAAAGGCCGGAGGAGACATTCACGAGCATGATCGGCAGCGTGAACTTGTTCTGGTCCGACAGGAAGATGAGGGCAGCCAGGAACTCGTTCCACGAGTTGAGGAAGGCAAACATCGCCACTGTCGCGACGCCCGGCAACGCAATCGGCAGCATGATACGGCGCAGGATCGTTGCCTGCGAGGCCCCATCGATACGCGCCGCCTCGATCAGCGCCTTCGGCACGGCGTCAAAGGCATTGCGCATCATGAAGACGGAGAAGGGCAACTGGAAGGTCACGTAGATCAGCACCAGGCCGACCAGGCTGTTCTGCAATCCAAGCAGTTTCAGGATCAGGAACAGCGGCGTCAGGATCGACTGGAACGGGATCATCATCGTTGCCATGATCAGCACGAAGAGGATCGATTGGCCTGGGAACCTGAACTTGGAGAAGCCGTAACCGGCCGGCACGGAGACGATCACGGTCAGAAGAACCGTACCGATCGCGATCATCACGGAATTGGCAGCATAGACATACCAGCCGGCCCCGACATTCTCGAGCCGGCGGTAATTCTCCAGCGAGAAGGTCTTCGAAAAGAGCGCGGCCGGATTGGCAAGCGCTTCGGCGGCCGGCTTGAAGGAATTGGCAAGCGACCAGACGATCGGCATGATGAAGAAGATCGCAAACAGGATCGATACGAGCAGGAAGAGGAGATATCCCGTCTGGCCGCCGCGCGAATTGGTGTTTGTCTTCGCTTGAGTCATTAGCCTTCCTCCGGCCGCTCGCGCAGCAGCACGAATTGAATGGCGCTGATGGCGACCAGCACGATCAGCAGCGCAAAGGAGAGCGCCGAACCGTAGCCAAGCCGATAAGACGAGAATGACGCCAGATAGATCGAAAATACCGCCGAGATCGTGCTGTTTTCAGGCCCGCCCTGGGTGATGATGAAGAACTGATCGAAGGCGAGCATGGACGAAGTGACGTTGAGAACCAGCGCAAGCACCAGCGAGTTGCGCATCAGGGGCATGGTGATACGGCGGAAGCGGCTGAAGACGCTGGCGCCGTCGATCTTCGCGGCTTCTATGACATCGTTGGAAATGCCCTGCAGGCCGGTCAGCAAGATGACCATGGTGAAGCCCGCAGTCTTCCAGACGACCATCAGGATGATGACGGCCATCGCCGGCCAGAAGCTCTCGAGCGGACGAGGTGCCGAGCTGATGAGACCGATGCCGCGCAGCACCTGTGCGAAAACGCCGCTGTCTGGATTGAGCAGCCACATCCAGAGCGTCGAGGCCGCGCCGAAACCGATCACGACGGGCATGAAGAAGATCGTGCGGAAGAAGCCGGCGGAGCGCAGCGGGCGGTCGACGAGCAGCGCCAGCGGAAAGGCAACGGCGAAAATCGCTGCCGTCACCAACACCGTATAGAGCATGGTAAAGCCGAGCGAATGCCAGAGCTGCATGTCGCCGAGAAGTTCGCCGTAATTGGCAAGACCGATGAATTTCTTCCGGCCGAGTAGCGGCCAGTTGTAGAAGCTCATCCATATGGTCATGGCGAGCGGAACGAGAAACAGCACCAGGATGAAGAGGAAGCCGGGCAGGATGAAGGCCAGTCCCAGCCAGCCCTTCGGCTCCGGCTCCCCGGAGGCCGGCTGTTTTGTGTGTGTTGTCGGCGTGTCGACCACTGTCATTCCTCGAAGATTTCAAAACCGCGCGTCGGCAATCCGGAATGTGCGGGGCGGACGGCCGCCCCGCATCAGATGTTGTTACGGGTTTGTGCGGTCGAGGATCTTGGTGAAGTCGTCCTGCGCCTTCTTGATCGAACCATCGACGTCGTCGCCGAAGATCGTGCCTTGGATCAGGTTGAGAAACGGGCCGGTGCGGCTGACGAACAACTCATCCGAGGAGAAGGTATAGGGCGTGCGCGCTTTGGCGAGGATGTCATAGGCGATCAGGTTGCGCGGGTCGAACTTGGCGTAGGCTTCCTTGGCAAGGTCCGTGCGCGACGGCATGCCGGATTCCTGCGTGATATAAACCTGCTGTTCGGGCTCCATGTAGAATTTCACGAAGTCGAGCGCGACCTTCTTCTTCCCCTCGCTGATGCCCTTGATGAGGGCCACTGTATCACCGCCGGCAAAGCTCGATGCGCCGCCCTTCGGGCCGGGGATCGGGGCGACCGCGAACTTCACGTCCGGATATTTGCTGGTGAGCAGGTTGACGATGTAGGAACCGGTCATGAGGATGCCGACCTTTCCGGAAGCAAACGCTTCGACGGCGTTGTTGCCGTTGCCGGAACGTGAAGTCGGATGGATCGCGCCTTCCTTCCACATGTCACGATAGGCGGCAATCGTGTCACGCATGGCCGGCGTATCGACGGTGGCGGTACGGCCGTCATCGGAGAGCACATCGGCATTGGCGGCCCAGAGGTGCGGCAGGAAATCGTAGATCAACCAGCTGCCGGAATTGGCGACGAAATAGAAGCCATAGGTTTCCTTGTCGAGCGCATGGATCTTCTTCGCGTCGGCAGCGATCTCCTCAAGGGAGGCAGGCGCCTTGTCCGGGTCGAGGCCGGCTTTCTTGAAGAGGTCTGTATTGTAGGCGATGATCGAGGCATCGGGTAGGGCCGGCACGCCGTAGACCTTGCCGTCATAGGTGGCAAGGCGGATATGCGATGGGCTAAGCGCCGCCGAATAGGGCAATCCCTTGACGAAATCGCTGATGTCCTCAAGGCTGTCATTGGCGGCGAAGGTCGGCAGATAGATCAGGTCGAGGACCGCGCCGTCAGGTGCTGCGCCGCCGGCGATCGCGGCGCCCAGCTTCGGCACCATCTGCTCGGCGGTGATCTGGGTCACATTAACCTTGTCGGAATGCGAGGCATTGTATTTTTCGGCGAGTCCCTGAAGCACGGCACCCGAAGATGTCCGCACCCATAGCGTGATTTCTTCGGCGCTGGCGAGAGAAGAGCTCGCCAGCAGTGCAACAGCGGCAATGGTGGTTTTCAAATGTATCATGCGGGTTCCCCTTCTCTTATGCGAGGCTCCTCTGCCTCGAGACAAAGACGACGTTAAATGAGAAAATTTTTCATGTCGACAGGCTGTATGCATCAAAAGGCCATGTTTTTGTTAAAACCTTTTAGCANNTGCTAAAAGGTTTTAACAAAGCAGTTGGATGGGTGCGAATTTGAAAGAATCGGGTGGCGGCCGGCATACGATCCGTGACGTAGCGAAGGCTGCGGGGGTAAGTATTTCAACGGCCTCGAACGCGCTGAACGGCACCGGGCGAACCAATGCCGAAACCCGCGAAAAGGTAAGGCGGATCGCCGAGGAAATCGGATTTCGTCCGAATGCGCTCGCGCGTGGGTTGCTGACCAAGCGCAGCCACGCGATTGGAATGCTGACCAACGACACCTATGGGCGTCTAACCTTGCCGATGGCGAGCGGCGTCTCGGAAGTGCTGGTCGATCACGGCGTCTCGCTTTTCCTCTGTGCCACCAACAATGATCCGCGACTGGCGAGACTGCATCTCGAAGCGCTGCGCGACAGACAGGTCGACGGCATCATCTTCACCGCGACACGCATCGACATGGAGCCACCTCCGGAACTGACACAGCTGGGCATTCCGGTGGTCTATGTCTTCGCGCAGGGGCCATCGGACAGCGTCAGCTTTCATCCCGATGATGCTCAAGGCGCGCGCCTCGCAGTCGAACATCTTCAGGCTCTCGGCCGGTCGCGCATTCTGCACATCACCGGCGAGCAGAACTATCGCGCTGCCTGCATCCGCGCAGAGGCCTATCGGGAGCTCGTCGGGTCGGCGGCCGAGGTCATGTTCGGCGACTGGTCGGAGGAGTGGGGACATGCGGCGATCGAAACCGTCTTCTCGCGATCCGGGGCGAAACCGGATGCGATCTTCTGCGGCAGCGACGAGATCGCCCGTGGCGTCATCGATGCGCTGCGCGACAGAAACATTTCCATCCCGGGCGACGTCGCGGTGGTCGGTTTCGACAATTGGGAGGTCGTCTCACGGCAGACACGTCCGCCGCTGACGACCATCGACATGGAACTCAAGGAGCTTGGTCACCGGGCAGGGCTAGCGATCCTTGCCTTGTCGAAAGGCGAGGCGATCGAGCCAGGCGTCGAGAGACTGCCATGTACGCTCGTCTTTCGCCGTTCCGCCGGGCAAGCCGATCAACCTTGAAGTGGCTGCACGATTGTGGGCGGCCAAGGTGCGGTGAGCAGATCGAGCCTCAGCCGCGTGCGGCCTGATCGGCCGTGGCTTCGATCCTTGTCCCGCTTTCAACTTCGCGGGACTTCAGCGCCTTCGTCAAACACAGGGCGACAATGATGACCGGCAGGCAGACGAGATAGGCGATCCTGATGCCCGCATGCTCGGCGACGAAGCCGAGCAAGGGTGGCGCCAGAAAGAACACGACGAAGGACATCTGCCCGAGGGCTGCAACGTTCAGATGGGCGGGGCGATCAGTCCGTTGTGCTGCCGCGGAAACGGCAAGAGGATAGACCGCACTGCAGCCACCGCCCATCAATGCAAAACCGAGCAGCGCGACATAGGGGTGCGGCGCCAGCCAGACGGCACAAAGTCCTATGGTCGAGAAAATGAGCAAGAACGTTGCAACCGCACGCGCACCAAACCGGTCGACGAGCGGATCAACAAACAGTCGGGCGATCGCCATGAAGAAGGTAAATAGCGTCAGCCCAAGACCGCCGAGAAAGGGTTCAACTGCGAAAACGTCGCGCATATAGATCGCTGACCAGTCGATGCCGGCGCCTTCCACCAGAAATGCGGCAATGCCGATCACGCAAAGTGGCATGAGCCCCCATGTCGGCAGCGCTATGCTTGGGCCATCCACGTGCTCGGCCCCGGCACGGGCCGGCGCATTCTCAATGCCTGAGATCACGACAATGCCGACGATCAGAACGAAAGTGAATGTCAGCGCAAGATGCAGATGCATCGGCACGCCCGCTTGACGTACGGCGGAGCCGGCAAGTGCGGTCAGGAAGAATCCGAGGCTCCAGAAGCCATGCGCCCTGTTCATCACGCCGCGGCCGAGTTGCGCCTCGATGCGATCGATCTCGACATTGAGATTGATTTCCAGCGCGCCGGCCAGCAAGCCCTCACAGAAAAGGATAAAGAAAACCAGCCAGGCGGCGTTGGCCCAGGGGATGGTTGCCAGCAGAGCGGACGTGCCGAGTACTGTCAGAAACGCCGTCTTGCGCGCACCGAAGCGGGCAATCAGCGGCGAAGCGAAGGTCAAGGAGATCAGCGCGCCGATTGCGGCGCCGATCAGCGTCAGCCCGAGCTCGGACTTATTGACGGCCAGTGCGTCCTGAAGGTCGGGCAGGCGCGAGAGTAGCGCACCCATCGAGATGGCGAAGAGAAAGAAGCAGACATAGATCCGGTGTTGCGGCTGGATATGCATTCGATCGCTCCGGGATGTGATCGGTTCAGAAGTTTGACCTCAATCGCAACGGCGGCGAAAAAAGACAATTTCGAGTGGCATTTCGGAGATATATCTTGTCGGCGGCAATCGCAACAGCAACCTTAACTAGTTCCGGGCATAGACTTGGCTTCTTTTCAGGCCGCCGGTTAAACCATCGTATATCTGACCTTTCGTCGCCCGCGGACTTAGCTTGCCCGGGTCTTAGCGAGCCCCAGAGGAGAAAGATACGATGTTCAAATCCATGACCATTGCCGCGCTGGCGCTGACCTTTGCTGCAGTCCCGGCTTTTGCGGCCCAGAAAGCCCATAACGCCAAGATCACCGTCGTGTTCGATCACGAATTGCCAAACGTCCCGGGCAAAAGCATGCGCGGCGTTCTCGTTGAATATGGGCCGGGCGGCTATAACCCCGCGCATACCCATGCAAAGAGCGCGTTCATCTACGCCACGGTCGTCGAGGGTGAAATCAAGAGCAAGGTGAACGACGGCGCGGAAAAGGTCTTCAAGACTGGCGAGAACTGGATCGAAGTCCCTGGCGATCATCACCTTGTCAGCGCGAATGCCAGCAAGACGAAGCCTGCAAAAATCCTGGCAGTATTCGTCGTCGACACGAAGGAGACAGAGCTGACGACGCCTGACCCCTGATCGCGAAGCTGATTTCTGAGTGGGGAGGGGATGTCCCGGCATCACCTTTCCATAGTTTCGGACGTCTAGAGCCGATCGGGCCGCGTAGGGACGGAAGCCATCAACCGCGCAAATGCCGCCTGAGATCGAACACCCGTCTTGGACAGAAGCCTTGCTGTATGCGTTTTGACGGTGTTGGGAGACAGGGCAAGTATCCTGGCGGTCTCTGGAACCGAATAGCCACAACCGACGAGTACGGCCACCTTCGCCTCCGCGGCGGTCAGGCTGAAAATGCTCCGAAGCTGTTCTGCCTGCCCGGTGGCCCGGCTTTCCATATCGACGATCTGAAGAAGCACGCGGGCGCCGGAGTCCGTCGAATCCCAGGCCACGAAGGAACTTGGCGGTAAGGGAGTGACCTGGGCGAAGTAGGGCGGCAAACCCGATGGCCGGAGAATCTGGACCGTGCCCTGCAATTGCGCAGCCGTTCCGCCTGCGACTTCGAGGGCCTGACGTATCGCGCGGGTCAGAGCCTTGGAACTGCTTGAAATGCTTGGCAGCGTCGTGCGCTCAGTTTTGTTGATCGAAAGTCCGTCGCCGTGTCTCAGAATGTCTTCAGCGGCGGAATTCAGCGCGACGATTTCGCCTTGGCTATCGAGCAGCACGGCTGCGTCTGGCAGGGCTTCGAGCAGCGGCTGCAGGAGATTGGCCTCTCGCCTGATGCTTCCGACGTTAAGGGAAAGTTCTATCGAGCGGGAGAGATGAGGCGTCAACTGCAGAAGCTTCCGGGCTGCCAGGCCACTTTCGGTGTCCTGGGCCTTGGAGAGAAAAAGCGCGACCCCACCGATGCCGCCGCGTTCATGCAGGCTGGCATGTGGGACGAAGAGCTGATTGTAGATATCCTGCGGGGCGCAGATGTCGGCATAATAAGCAGTGCGCCGGACGGCGGCATCGTCGATAAGCTCATTACCGATCGCCACCTGATCCGGATGGACTTTCTCGAAGGCCTTTGCATAGGGATTGCCGGCGTAATACTGCAGATAGAGATCGTTCAGATCTTCGCGCATCCGGCCTGGGATCAGAAAACTGCTTTTTCCGTCAGGAGCCTGATAGACAATATTGCCGGCTGTTGCTCCAACGTAATCGACAACCGCGCATAACGTGCTCGACCACAACTCTACGTCTACGGAGGCGCGATAGATCTTATCGACAATATCCGTATGCTCCATTTGACTGTCTTTCCATTCGTAAAGTCATATGAGCGGCCAAAGCCGAATATTAGTCCAGACTGATCTTTTAGAGAAGTGAAAGATACTTGAACATCACCCTATTGGGTGACGATGAAAAACTCTTTGATTCATAAATAGATAAGCCGGATGGTATGTATTTGTTATCCGCTTCTTGTCGGGACATGTTGCGAATCTTCTCGGCGCCGGCGCAGGATGCCGCCACCTTATCGGCGGTCGTTTTGAGGCCGATTACACCGGATGGCGATCAGCAACTTTGGCGCGAATTTTGCACATCTTGCGCCACGCCGCAGCGATGCGGCCCCTAGGTTTCGCTGCATAATGTTGACCATTCAAAATTAAGTAAAAAACAAGTTTTCCCCACAAGAATTAGGCTCATCGATATTTGAGGGGACGTTATGGACGGGGAAAAGATCAAGCGGCCGATATGGATCCGCATCACGGCCTATGGGTTTGCGGCCGTTTTGTTTGCAAGCGCGGCTATCGGTGGTCTTGCCTGGTATCGTCAGAATACGATGAGCGATCAATCGCTTCAGAAGGAGCTTTCGTCCGATCTTCATGTGATTCAGGCGGACATGGACGCCCAGAAGCGAGCCGCCGCCGGGCTTGCCATCGCCCTCGCCGGTGAGCCTGAAACCGCTGATCTGATTGCCAGGAATGATCGGGCATCCATTCTTGCAAAATATACCGCCAGCCTGCCGGCGATCAAAGCGCAGGGCCTTCAGCTCATCACGTTCAGCAATTCCGATGGCTTGGCGGTCGCACGTATCCATACGCCGGATACTTTCGGCGACGACCTTAAAGGACGTCGCAAGATGATCGTCGCGGCTTTGACGCAGGGCAAGCTGAACGCCGGCATCGAACCCGGCCGGACCGCCGTCAGCATGTTTGCATCAGCACCTGTTATCAAGGACGGCAAGACCGTGGGCGTCGTCGATGTCGGCACCTCGCTGACGAACGACTATTTTGCGCCGCTGGCGCGGTCGGTTGATGCAGCCGTCGCAGTGCATATTCTTCAGGATGATAAGTTCGTACCGCAGGCATCCACCTTTGGTGACAAGACAATTCTCACCCAGGAGCAGCTGCAGGCAGCCTTTAACGGTGACCGCATCCGTGTTCACGCCGTTCTCGGCGGCAAGGATTATGAAGTCGCTGCTATTCCCTTTGAAGACTTCTCCGGTCGCAAGATTGGCGTCTTCGAAATCGGCTCCGATGTGACGGAGATCGTAGAAGCGTCGCAGCAGGCGCTCTGGACGGCGGCGATCGGCACGGTGATCGTCTCGCTGATTTCACTTGTCGGCTTCCTCGTTTTTGCACGATCGATCGCTGCGGTCATCAAGAAGACAACCAACACCATGGCGCGTCTGGCTGGCGGCGATCTGAATGTCGAGGTTCAGGGTCAGGGCAGACCGGATGAAATCGGCGCCATGGCGCGCGCCGTTCAGGTCTTCAAGCAGAATGCGATCGAGCGGGTTCGCCTCGAACAGGAGGCAGAAGCCAATCGTGGCATGAGCGAGAGAGAGCAGATCGAACGCGAGAAGGAAAAGGCGAAAGACGCTGCCGATGTGCAGTTTGCCGTCGACAACCTCGCCGCGGGTCTTTCGAAACTCGCCGACGGCGATGTGTCCTACCGTATCGACCAGCCCTTCGTAACGAGGCTCGATGGCGTCCGCAGCGACTTCAACAATTCCGCTGACAAGCTGCAATCGGCGTTGAACCGGGTATCGCAGAATGCCCGCGGCATCGACTCGGGAGCAAACGAGATCAAATCGGCCGCTGACGATCTTGCCAAGCGCACAGAACAGCAGGCAGCGGCGCTGGAGGAAACGGCTGCAGCTCTCGAAGAAATCACCACGACCGTGAAGGATTCGAGCAAGCGAGCGAAGGAAGTCGGAGAGCTCGTCTCGCGTGCCAAGACCGGCGCGGAAAAATCCGGCGAAGTCGTCCGCAAGGCTGTTTCGGCCATGCAGCAGATTGAAAAGTCCTCGGGCGAAATCTCCAACATCATCGGCGTCATCGACGACATTGCCTTCCAGACCAACCTTCTGGCTCTGAACGCCGGCGTCGAAGCGGCCCGCGCCGGCGAAGCCGGCAAGGGCTTTGCCGTCGTCGCCCAGGAAGTTCGCGAACTGGCCCAGCGTTCAGCAAACGCCGCCAAGGAAATCAAGGCGTTGATCAACACGTCAAGCGAACAGGTCAATTCCGGCGTCGGCCTCGTCGGCGAAACCGGCAAGGCGCTGGAAGCGATCGTCGCCGAGGTGCAGGAAATCAATCGTCATATCGCGGCGATCGTCGAAGCATCGCAGGAACAGTCCTCCGGTCTCGACCAGATCAACTTGGCGGTCAACCAGATGGACCAGGATACGCAGAAGAACGCGGCCATGGTCGAAGAGTCGACTGCCGCAAGCCATAATCTTGCGAAGGAAGTTGCGTCGCTCAACGAGCTTCTTGCCCAGTTCAAGCTGAGCGAAGCGGGTTATGCACTGCGTTCCGCTGCTCCCCGCGCCGCCGCACGAAACGATGCTCCGGCCCCGTCACCGGTTCGTGCCCTCGGCCGCAAGATCGCTTCTGCATTCTCGGGAAATGCCGCCCTCGATACAAAGGGCGACAACTGGGAAGAGTTCTGAAGCTCGAACCACCAGAGCAAGATACGGTGCGGCGACCGTCGCCGCACCACTTTCAGCGCCAGGCCTTCGTGGGCTCGATAGCCCAACCAGCCGCTAGCCGATCGACAGGCGCTTTTCAGTTTTGGCATCGAAGAGATGAAGTTTGTTGAGATCCGGCATCATCCTGACGGTCTCGCCCGCCTTCAGCGAAAGACGGTCACGTACGGTTGCGACCAGCGGATCCGATCCGAGCTTGGCGTTGATCTGGGTCTCGGCCCCCGTCGGTTCGATGACAGCCACCTCGGCGCTCACGCCGTCCTGGCTGACGATCAGATGCTCGGGACGGATGCCATAGACAACCTCCGCACCTCGCGCGACTGCCGCAGCCTCTGGCAGCGGCAGGTGCGCTCCTCCGTCGGCGATGAATTCAAGCGGCCCGGACGAGCTGATCTTGCCCTTGATAACATTCATGCCCGGAGAACCGATGAAGCCGGCGACGAAGAGATTGGCCGGGCGGTCGTAGAGGTCAAGCGGTGAACCGATCTGCTCGACATAGCCATCGCGCATCACGACGATCCGGTCTGCCATGGTCATGGCTTCGATCTGATCATGCGTTACATAGATGGTCGTCGTCTTCAGCCGCTGGTGCAGCTGCTTGATCTCCGAGCGCATCTGCACACGGAGCTTGGCATCGAGATTGGAGAGAGGCTCGTCGAAAAGAAAGACCTGCGGCTGGCGCACGATCGCTCGGCCCATCGCGACACGCTGACGCTGGCCGCCGGAGAGATTTCTGGGATAGCGGTCGAGGAGATGTTCGAGGCCGAGGATCTGCGCCGCATCACGGACGCGCGCCTTGATCTGCTCTTTCGGTGCTTTCCCCAGTCGCAGCGAAAATCCCATATTCGCTTCGACCGTCATATGCGGATAAAGCGCGTAGGACTGAAAGACCATGGCAATGTCGCGCTCCTTCGGAGCGACATTGTTGACGACCTTGCTGCCGATCGAAACATTACCGCCAGAAATCTCCTCAAGCCCTGCGATCATGCGCAGCAAGGTCGACTTGCCGCAGCCGGAGGGCCCGACGAGGATGACGAATTCTCCATCGCGGATATCGATGTCGACCCCGTGCAACACCTCGAAGTGACCATAGTTCTTGCGGACATTCGCCACGTTTACGGACGCCATAATTGTCTCCGGCTGAAAATCTGATTTCGGATCTGCAATCGCCCGCTGAGAGCGACCTGTGACATGCCTGCTACCGAGGCGTTGTCGCGGTGGTGTAGGGTGCGAGGGCCGCATCGATAGCGGCAAGGCAAAGATCGCGAGCCTTTGGCGCCAAACGCTTCTCGACCACATCGGGATAGAGACGGGCAAGATGCTGGCTGATCAGCGTTTCCGGGATCTCGTCGGGCAGCTGCGCGAGCAGTTTGTCGACCGCTTCACCAGCGCGCGCGTCCGGCCAATAATAACGGATGCGGTCGCTATAGCTGAAATGTCGTTGCAGGTGCTGCTCATCAGCCGTGCCGCCATAGTGACCGGCCCAATGTCCAGGCTCGGCGAGCATGATCTCTTCCATCGTCGTTACCAGCCCGCGGGCTTCCTTGCCGCCTGAGAGCGTGTTGGCGATCGCATCGAGGCCGTAGAGCGCCTCGCGCAATGCAAAGGTCAGGCCCGGCCCGACTTTAAGGATCGAAAACCCACCGTTGACCAGAGAAGCCAGCAGGTCTGCCGGCTGGTAGTCAGTGGAGTGGGCTTCGAAGAGCAGACCGTTCATCTCGTCGAGCGCGGAGATCAGCTCCTGTGCCCGCTCGGGCTTGTAGAGCGCGACATTGGCATTGCCGAATTCCACACCCGGCTGAACGACGATGGCGATGACCCGCTCCAGTGCGGAACCGACCCCAGCCTGGGTAAAAGCCTCGCGATGAACGCCGAGCGTCTTCACGGCGGCTTCCCGGCGCGTGACCTCGATCTCGTCCAGGGCATGCGTGGCGCCACCCGGCGGCGGCACTTCTGTGCCAATGATATAGACCGGCGGGCGACGGCCGCTGCGGCGGGCGGCGTCTTCGGCGGCCCGCGCCAACCGTGCGGCTCTTGCTGCGGTCAATTCATCGGCAAGGGCCACAGGTTCGCCGGCGCAGCCCATTGATGTGTCGAGATGCAGCTTTTCGAAGCCTGCTTCCACATATGCTGCTACCATGGCTTCGGCGCGTGCCATGGCATCGTCAGCGCTGAGTTTCCGCCACGGGTTCGGGCCCAGATGGTCGCCGCCGAGAATGATGCGCGCGGCGGGAAAGCCGACGCTTGCCGCAATTCGTTCGATGAAGGCGCGGAAATCCGCCGGCGTCATACCGGTATAGCCGCCCTCCTGATTGACCTGATTACAGGTCGCCTCGATCAGGACGACGTCGCTCTGCCGGGCGGCACGTCGCAATGTTGCTTCGATGACCAGGGGATGGGCGGAGCAAACGGATGTGATGCCGCGGGGCAGGGGCACCCCCCTGTCCCCGAAGAGTTTTGCCAGGGCAATCTGGCGATTTCGATCGACCGCGGCGCTCATGCGAGTGTGACAACTTTGGTGAGATGGCGTGGTGAGACCGTATCGATGTAGCGTGCCTGAGCGGCACGTTCGCCGAGTATCTGCAGCGCCGGGAGAACAGCGAGGCCGGCGAGCGACAGGTCGACATCAACAGGAAGCTCGAGGTCGCCGGGGCCGCCGAAGCCGATAACGACGGCGCCTTTTTCGCGCAGCTCGCCAACCAGCTTGGCCTCGGCGTCCCTCTGGTCCGAACTGTAGAGCACGATAACCGCCGTCTTCTCATCGACGAGGCTGATCGGCCCATGGCGGTATTCGAGCGGATGGAAGGCCTGCGTCATGAGCTGGCTCATCTCCATCAACTTCAATGCACCTTCAAGCGCGATGCCGAAAAGCGGTCCGCCGCCGAGAAACACGAAGTGTGAACGGTCCTTGATGATATCGGGCAGGGAGGTGTCGAGCGTGTTTGCAAGCTGCCGTGCCGATGCGACGATCGAAGCCGGCACGGTCTGACCGATCATCTGCAGGCTGAGCAAGACCATGAGGCTCGCCGACACTGTCATGACGATGCCTTCGTCCGGATGGGTTGGCGAGCAGATCAGCTGGTCACAATTCTTGGCAAGCGCGCTTTCGGGCTCGACCGTGACGGCAGTGACGAACGCGCCGGCAGCACGGCTAACCTTCGCCGCAGCGACCGTTTCCGTCGTTTCGCCGGAGCGCGAGAGCGCAACCACATGCGTCTTCTGCCATTCCGGCCAGAAATAGGAGGGGCGGTTCAGCCACTCTGCACCAGGCACTGCAATCGCCCTGCGCTTGAGGCTGTTGGCATAGGCGGCCAGAGACAAAGCGAGATTGAAGGAGGTGCCGCAACCGACGAAGACGAGGAGATCGTCCGTCCTGCCGCTTGCCGCATTCGAGCCGATGGCTTTTTCCCAATAGGGGAACTGCTCGAAGATTACCTTTTCGGTCGTGTTCATGATGTCTCCGATTATTTGACCGAACCAGCCAGCAGGCCGCTGACGAGGTACCGGTTGAGGAAGATGACGACCAGGGCAGGGATGACGATGGCGATCGATCCGCTTGCCGTGATCAGCCCGTAGTCGATGAAATTCTTGGTGACGAATTCGGGAATGAGAACCGTCAGGGGTTTCGTCGACTGCGGCGAGAAGATGAGAGGAACGAGGTATTGACCCCAGGCCCCCAGGAAAGTGAGGATAGCGGCCGCCGTCAGGCCGGGTCCGGCGAGCGGCAGCACGATGTTGAAGAAGATGAAGAGGCGGCCTGCGCCATCGAGCTGTGCAGCCTCTTCGAGTGCGATCGGAAGCTGCTCGAAGACGCTGCGCAGCAGCCAGAGGGAGAGCGGCAGATAGGCCGAGACGTAGATCAGCGACACGCCGGTATAGGTGTCGACCAGATGCATCTTGATCATGATCTGATAGAGTGGGATCAGCACTGCATAGGCAGGGATGGCGAGCGTCGCAACGACAGCGCCGAATAGAATGTGACGCCCCGGAAAGCGCATCCTGGTGAAGGCATAGGCACCGAGTGCAGAGATTGCGACGCAGAGAGCCGTGGCGGCAGCAGATGTGATTACGCTGTTGAGCAGCGCTGCACGGAATTGCTTCCACACCTCCACCCCGCCGATCCGGGAAATGTTGATGCCGAGCAGGCGCGAATAGTGGTCGAGCGTGAAATGCTGCGGGAAGAAATGGATCGGCCGCGTGGAGAAATCCTCCGTCGGCGTCACGGAACTTGCGAGCGTCCAATAGATCGGGCCGAGCGACCAGATCAGCAGCAAAGCAAGACCCGTCCATATCATCAGGCGATAGAGAATGGTTGGTTTCATCAGTCGAACCGTGTGTTGCGATAGACGCGGAGGACGTAGACCAGCGACACCAGCAGCGACACCAGCGTGATGACGACAGACAGTGCCATACCGTAGGAGAAGCGAAGGTTCTGGAACGTCTCGAGATAGATCTGCACGAGGATCGGCCGTGTTTCGAGGCTCGATCCGGCAAGCACCCAGGCCTCGTCGAAGAGGTTGAAAGCGTTGACGGTCGCATTCGTCATGGCAACGGCGAGGGCGCTGCGCACGAGCGGAAGCGTGACCAGGCTGAACATCTGCACGCGGGTCGCGCCGTCGATACGGGCAGCCTCGTAGAGATGCGCCGGAATGCTCTGCATGGCGGCCAGTACAATGACGATCGTCAGCGGCATCATGCGCCAGACATGCACGACGGTCACTGCGATGATCGCGCTCGTCCGGTCATTGAACCAGACATGGTTTTCGAAGGGCAGGCCGAGTGCGACGAGAATGCCATTCAACAGGCCGGCACCCGGCTGATAGATCCACAACCAGATAACGGAATTGACGACGCCGGGGAGTGCCCAGGGCAGGATGACGGCCGCCAGTACCCACTGACGCCCGACCTTCACCTGGTTGATGAGGGCTGCGGCAAGCACGCCGAAGACGGTTTCCGCAACGACGGCAAGGATCACGTAGATGAGCGTATTCGTCCACGTCGTTCCAAGCTGCCCGTCCGACAGCATGCGCGTGTAGTTTTCCAGCCCGACGAAAGGGGTTCCCGCCTGCATCGGATTGACCCGATGCAGCGAGTCCCAGACCGTCCGGCCCATCGGATAGAAGACCAGAGCTGCCATCGTCACAAGGATCGGCAGTACCAGCAGCAGGCCGAGCATCGTGTCGGCGTTGAAGCCGACACTCCGCTTGGCTGCGATACCTTCGACAGTAGCTGTCGTCATTGCGCCATGGCCTGCTTGGCGGCGTCGGCGATGGCCTGCATGGCCTGGTCAACCGTCATCTGATCCTTCGCCGCGCTGTTGATCGCCGTGTTCACCGCGCTTGAGAACTGCGGATACCACGGCGGCGTTCCCTGCTGGAACAGCGGCTCGACGGTCTTCGATTGCGCAACGAGCGCGTCGCCGCTCGTCAGCTTGCCTTCCGTGTTGAGCTCGGAGAGGGCGGAAGTGCGCGTAGGCAGGAAACCGTTTGCCGCATTCTTCTTCTGGAACTCCCTGCTGGTGAACCATTTGACGAAGGCGACTGCCGCTTCCTTGTTCTGCGAGACGTTCGGAATGGCGAGTGCTTCCGGAAGGCCGAAGCTACGGGTCTGGCCGCTTTCGGTCGGCACCAGGATGGCTTCCACCTGCCCCGCGACCTTGGACTGCTTCGGGTCGTTCATCTGACCCAGGCGACCGGGTTCGCCCGAGATCATGATGCTCGTCAGCCCCTGGGCGAACATGCTCTCGTTGATCTGGCTGTCTTTGAGGCCCGTCGAGGCCGGATCGACCAGACCGTCCTTCAGCAGGCTCAGTTCGAAGGCGAGCGCCTTATAGCCGGCTGAATCGGGGGTGAGGAAAAGCGGCTTGAAGTCCTTGTCGAAGAGTTCGCCGCCAAAGGCCTTGGTCAGCAGGTACCAGCTGGTGGAGGCACCCTCCGTCGCCGAGAGCGGCAGGCCGACCGGATAGGTGGAGATGCCCTTTTCCTTGATCTTCTTGGCCGCAGCGACCAACGCGTCGAGTGTTTTCGGCATTTCGGTAACGCCGGCGTCGGTGAAATGCTTCTTGTTGACGAGCATGACGCGGAAGTCGTTCGTGTAAGGCACGCCGAGCAACTGGCCGTCGACGGTGAAGATCTTGGCGACGCCGATGTCAGTGACCGTATCCTTGTCGATCACGTCGTTGAGCGGCATGTACCAGCCGGCGGCACTGAACTGTCCCGTCCACGACCAGTCGAATTCGGTAACATCGGCCGGCGCTGTACCCGCTACCAGCGCCGTTACCAGTTTGGGACGAATGTCATCCCAGGAGAGTGTCTGGAGATCGACGTGAATGCCGGTCTCGGCTTCGAAATCGGCCGCAACCGTGGGGCCCTGCGGCGATGGCATGAGCACCGTGATCGATTGGCCGGCAAGCGGCTTGGCGTCGTCCGCCAAAGCAGGCAGGGCAATCGCAAGTGCGGCTGAGGCAAGCAAAGGCAATATGAATTTACGCATGTTCCCATCCTTCTTTATCTTTGACAGTCATTGTCTTGATCGCGCGATCACGGCTTCTGCCGCAATCGCGATTTGCCCGAACCAGCGCTCGTCAAGCTGCCAGTCGAGAAGTTGGGCAGCGGCCAGAAGCGCGCCGCCAATGGGGGGAAGCACGGGCGAGACCGCCCGCCGGCCGATCCGTCGTTCGACGGCCTCGAGCAGCAGGCGGCTGGAAAAGGTCCCGCCCGCATAAGTCCAGTCGGTGCCGGTTTCACAATGGCCCGATATTGCCCAATGGTGCTTGGCAAGCTCTTGGGCCGATCTGTCGATCAGATCGATTGCTGCTTCGTCGCCTTTGCTCGCTGCCCGGTCGACAAGGACGGAGAGCGCCGCAATCCCCGCGCGCGGCCTTGCGAGCCCGCTGATCCAGCCACCGAGAGCGTTGACCGGATCTGACATGTCGAGCTCGAGGTGCTCGTAAACAGCCTTTGCCAGCGCGGTAGGCTTGGCGCGTCCATCAAGGCTCTGGCTGATAAGGTGCAGTGCTTCGCGGCCGATCCAATAGCTGCTGCCTTCGTCGCCGATCACATCGCCCCAACCGCCGACGCGTGCGGAGGCTCCGGCGCCGTTGCGTGCCCAGGACATGGAACCGGTCCCCGATAGGACAAGTATACCCGGGCGCCCGGCAAAGGCGCCGAGATGGGCGGCGTCGACATCGTTGAGGACCGTTCTGCGAATATCCGGGAAGGCTTCGTCGATACATCGCTTCTGGAGAGAGGAGAGGTGCGCAACTTCACCGTACGCAGGCAAGGCAGCGCCGACAGCGGCCAATCCCGGCTCATTGCGGAACGGTTCGATACGCCGCTCCAGTTCCTGTCGCCAGTCCGGATTATCCATGGGATTGACGCCGCCACCAAGCGCGGTGCGCAGAATCCTGCCGTCTTTGTCGGCCAGAGTAACGAGCACCTTGCTGCCGCCGCCGTCGATGCCAAGGATCAGCTCGTCGCTCATTCTTTTGCTCCGAGCTCGGCATAGGTTGCATCGACACCGAAATTGGCGAGTTCGGCGCGCCATTGGGGCGCCAGGCCCTTGTCGGTGATGAGTTTTGCCGCATTCAGCGGCGCGACCTTGTAAGTCGCCATCGTCCCGAATTTCGAGGAATCGGCGAGAACATAACCATTGGCAGAGCGGGCGAGCATGCGCCGGTTCAGACTGGCCTCCGCGCTGTCGACACTATAGATCGCCCCATCCGGGCTAATGGCGCTTGCACCCAGAAAGAGCTGATCGAACCAGATCGTTTCCAGCATTGCCTCGGCCTGCGGGCCGACGAGAGAGGCATTTTCACTGCGCAGATGGCCGCCGAGAAGCACGACTTCGAGATGCGGAATGTTCAGAAATTCCTGAGCGACGATCAGGCCATTGGTGAAGATGCGCAGCGGCATCGGATTGATACGGATCAGCCGGGCAAGCTGAAGAACCGTCGTTCCGGCATCGAGGAAGATCGCCGTGCGCGGCAGAAGCTTTTCATAGGCCGCGTTCGCGATCGCGCGCTTCGCCGAAAGATGGCGCTTTTCACGCTCCTGGAAGGCCAGTTCGACCGAGGACCCTTCGGCGATGCGGGCTCCGCCGTGCACCCTATCGATCGCGCCGTCCTGCTCAAGAACCTGCAGGTCGCGCCGGACTGTCGCGAGCGAAGCGCCGACCGCATCGGCCAGATCCTGAATGGTCGAAAAGCCGTTCGCATAGAGATGGCTGCGGATGGCATCGAGCCGGTCAGTTTTCACGCCGCCAGTCTGATTCACGGATCGCCCCCTGCTGTTTATCCTTTATTTGCGTCAACGTTCCCACTCAATACGATCAATGTCAATCAAGATTCTGATCGTTTGTGATCTTTTTGCGGACCGCGGCGGGGATTTAAAAGACAAACAAAAGCACGCCCTCCCGAGGGATGGCGTGCTTCTTGACGACTAGCATTCTGGTGGTCGCGGCTCTGACGGCCTCAGTGGTATTTCGGCAGCAGATCGCCGTGTGCTTCGATCAGGTCGTCAACCAGGCCCCAGATTTCATCCGGCGACAGTTCTGCCGATGTATGCGGATCAAGCAGCGCGGCCTGATAGATGCGATCGCGCTTGCCTGTCAGCGCCGCTTCCACGGTCAGTTCCTGAACCGAGACACTGAGCTTCATGACCGCGGCAAGCTGCGAGGGAATTCTGCCGATGCGGGTCGGCTGGATACCGTTCCGGTCCACATGGCAGGGCACTTCCACGATACATTCGGCCGGCAGGTTCTCGATCAGGCCATTGTTGGGAACGTTGCCGTAGATCAGTGCGGGATTACCTGTGACGGCAGCGTTGATGATGCCTGCGGCATATTCATTGCTGCGGCAGACCTCGATCGGCTTGTCGCCTTCGAGATCGCGGCGCAGCGCATGCCATTCGGAAATCTGCCGCTCACAGCGGCTTATATATTCGTCGAGCGGGATGTTGAGCTTGTCGATGAGCTCGGGACGGCGATCCTTGATGTACCACGACGTATATTCGGAGAAATGCTCGCTGGATTCGGTCACGAAATGGCCGAGCCGCTTCAGCACATCGAAGCGTACCCGGTCGTCGTCCGGCACGCGTCCATCGCCGGCGAGAGCGTTCAGGCGGGGATAGAGATCTTCGCGCCGGCCATCGGCATGCAGCTTCTCGTATTTCAGGAAGAAGGCGACGTGGTTGATGCCAGCCGAGATGTAGTTGATGTCTGCAATGTCTTCGCGAAGGCAGGCGGCGAGATGAGCGGCGGTATGTTGCACGCTATGGCAAAGGCCGACCGTACGGATACTGGGTGCCAGCTCCTTGATCGCCCAGCAATTGATCGCCATCGGGTTCACATATTGCATCAGCAGCGCGTCGGGGCAGACCTCTTCCATGTCGCGGCAGATCACCTCCAGCACAGGAATGGTGCGAAGTCCGCGGAAGATCCCGCCGATGCCGAGCGTATCGGCAATGGTCTGCCGAAGCCCGTATCGCTTCGGTACGTCGAAATCCGTGACAGTCGCAGGCTTGTAGCCGCCGACCTGCATCATCAGGATGACGAAATCCGATCCGCGCAGTGCCTCTCGACGATCGAGGGTTGCCTCGACTTTGACTTTCGTCAGGTCGAGCGCCTCGCAGATGCGTCGCGCCACGATCTCCGACGTCTTCAGCCGCTCCGGGTCGATATCAAAGAGGCTGATCACATAATCACTGCCCGAGGGTGTGGAGAGCACATCCCCCAGAATGTTCTGCGCAAAAACGGTGCTGCCCGCACCCACGAGGCAAATCTTCGGCATTTCGGTCTCCCGCAAATTAAAACCGTCATACTGGTGCCTCTTCCAAATCAGAATTTCTTCCTGTTATTGGAGGGAGTATTCCCGGATCGAAGCGCAGGAAGGACATGACGGACGATCATTTCAGCAGGAGCGGCGAGTGGGCGGGATCGCCGCGGAGTTTCCTGATCGAGCGCCACACGGCCGATGCCATGAGTGCAGCGCATTGGCACGACCATGTCGAGATCAACCTGCTTCTCGATGGCGCCATGACTTATCTCTTCAATGGCCGGCAGGAGAGGGTGGAGGCCGGGCGTCTTGTCCTCTTCTGGGCGGCCATTCCCCATCAGACAATCCTGGTGACGCCGGAAGCCCCGCTCATCTGCGCCTACCTCCCGCTCGCCGATTTTCTCGCGCTCTCCATCGACAAGAGGGCGAGACAGGCAATCATGCAGGGTGCCTTCGTCGTCGAGCCCCGCCGCCGCGAGACGACGCCGACCACCGTCTCTGCCTGGGTCGAGGAATGGGGCAGGGGCGATCCCGTCCGGCGTCAGCTGATCGCCGATGAGGCCAAGCTTAGGGTGCGCAGGCTCATTCTTGATCACGCCGATAATCGAGGCTTGTCCGTTGTAGCCGCTGCGACCCCGGTAAGCCCCGCCATCCGCCACTCAGAGGTGTTGACCGATCTGATCAATCGGCATTTTTCCGAACCGCTCAACCTGGTGGATCTTGGAAGGCGCGCCAACGTGCATCCAACTACAGCCAACCGGGCGTTTCGCGATGTGCTTGGCATCTCGGTAATGGAATACCTGACACGCTATCGCCTCGCGCGAGCGATGCAGCGACTGGCCGAGACGGAGGATTCGATCCTGGAGATCGCCCTCGACTGCGGCTTCGGCTCCAGCAGCCGGTTTTACGACATCTTCAAGCAGCGCACCGGCACGACACCGCGACAGTTCCGACTGTCGCTCGGCAAGCCGTAACGTTTGGCGAGGGGCGACCGATGTTAGGACCAAGTGCAGTCTCAGGCGCGATCCGGCTATCGAATCTTCTCGCCGGCGCGCTAGAGTCTGCAGACGATCCACGTCGAACGGATTGACGTCTATGACGAGTAACAGCAAAAACCTCGCTGGTTCCCCGGCACCTCTGGCCGTGATCGATGATTTCTGCCGAAAGGTCTTCCTCGCCGCCGGCACGGACCAGGAGACGGCGGATGCAGCCACGCGGGGAATGCTGCATGGTACGCGCTATGGCATCGACAGCCATGGTGTGCGCCTGCTTCCTCATTACGTGAGGGGATTGACCGAAGGACGTCTCAATCCACGCCCGCAGATCGTGTTGGCAAACGCCTTTGGCGCCGTGGCGTCGCTCGATGCAGATAATGGCCATGGAGCGCTTGCCACCTATACGGCTATGGAGCATGCCACGCGTCTTGCCGGGGAATTCGGAATCGGCGCCGTCGCCATCCGCAATTCTTCGCATTTTGGTCCGGCGGGTGCTTATGCGGTCGATGCTGCCGATCGCGGTTTTATCGGTTTTGCTTTCTGCAATTCCGACAGCTTCGTGCGCCTGCATGATGGCGCCATGCGCTTCCACGGCACCAATCCGATCGCCTGCGCCGTGCCGGTCAGGAACAGTGACCCGTGGCTCTTCGACATGGCGACCAGTGCCGTGCCCTATAACCGCGTACAGCTCTATCGCAGTCTCAGCCGCCAACTGCCCGAAGGGGTTGCCTCCGATAAACGGGGTTATGACACGACCGATCCCGATGTCGCCGACATGCTGGCGCCGCTCGGCGGCGAATTCGGCTTCAAAGGCGCAGGGCTCGCCGGCATTCCCGAGATCCTGAGCGCCGTGCTCACTGGCATGAAGCTGAGCTTCGATATCGCGCCGATGCCCGGACCGGATTTTTCGAAGCCACGCGGTCTCGGTGCTTTCGTCATCGCACTGAACCCGGCCGCTTTCCTTGATATCGATATCTTCGATGCCGCCATGAAACGCTATGTCGACACCTTGAGGGCATCGCCTGCGCGCGAAGGCTTCACGGTACTGGCGCCCGGCGATCGGGAATGGGCAGTCGCTGCCGAGCGGGAAAAACATGGCGTTGCGCTGGATCCGGCTACGGTCGAGGCCTTCAGAACACTTGCCTCCACCTATCAATTGGTCAGCCCGGTGTGAGTGCATGCGTCGGATTGACGCACAACTTCCTCGATGATAGCTTGCGGTCAATTGGTCAGGCCAGTTGACCAGTTGTGCGCTTGAGGAGAAGCGCGCCGGGGAGGCCACAATGTTTTCGGCAGTTGAATCACGCCGCCTCTACAGGCAGGTGGCAGACCAGATTCGTCTGATGATCATCCGGGGCGAACTCGCAGTCGGCCAGAGGCTGCCGGCTGAGCGCGACCTTGCTGAGCAACTTTCCGTTTCGCGCCCCACGCTTCGCGAGGCGCTCATCGTGCTGGAAGTCGAGGGTTACATCAATATCCGCATGGGCTCCGGCATCTATGTCACCCGGAAACATGTGGCCAAAGCGTCTGGCTGCGACCGTGAATCGGTCGAGGGTCCCTTTGAATTGCTGCAGGCTCGCGCGATCATCGAGTGCGCGATCTCAGAGGAAGCGGCAAGGAACGCTGGTCCACAAGACATTGCCGTTCTCGACGAAGCGCTGAGAGTGATGAGCGGCGCGGTGGAGGATGCGCGCGCCGTGCTTGTCGCCGACCGCGCCTTTCATACCGGCATTGCGGCAATCGTCGGCAACGCAACCTTGCTCCGCGTCACCGGCGAATTGTTCGACATGCGCATGACGCCATATTTCGAGAAGCTTGCCAGCCATTTCGAAGGGCCGGTGTCATGGCGCACCGCGCTGGAAGAGCATCGGGCTATCCGCGACGCGATCGCCGCCCGCGACGCTGCAGCAGCGAAGGTCGCCATGCGCACGCATCTCACGAATTCGCAGAAGAGGTTTTCCGAGAGCTTCGGGGAGGAGTTTTCGGGCGAGGAGGGGCGCGGCCATGGGGCCGGGCCAAACAAGGGAAACGCAGGCATTTGACGAGATCTCAGGAGGAGAGACCGATGAAGCTGAAACTGACGACTATACTCTGCACCGCCGCCGCAATCATGGCGACGACGGCAATCGCACATGCGCAGACTGTGCTGAAATGGGCGCATGTCTATGAGACCTCGGAACCGTTCCATACGGATTCCGTCTGGGCCGCGGAAGAGATCAACAAGCGCACCAATGGCCGTTACAAGATCGAGGTCTATCCGGCTTCGCAGCTCGGCAAGGAAGCCGATATCAACCAGGGCCTCAAGCTCGGCACGGTCGATATCATCATTTCCGGGTCAAGCTTTGCCGCCCGTGACTACAAGCCGATCGGCGTGACCTATTTCCCTTATATTTTCCGCAACCCGGAACACCTGATTGCCTATACCAAGAGTGACGTCTTCAAGCGGCTCGCCAAGGGGTACGAGGACAAGACCGGCAACCATATCGCCGCCGTCAGTTATTACGGCACGCGCCACACGACATCCAACAAACCGATTGCCAAATGCGCCGATATGCAGGGCCTGAAGATCCGTGTGCCTGACGTTCCCGCCTATCTCGCCATGCCGCGGGCCTGCGGCGCGAACACCACGCCAATCGCCTTTGCGGAAGTCTATCTGGCACTCCAGAACGGCACGGTCGAAGCCCAGGAAAATCCGCTGACGACGATCGAGGCCAAGAAGTTCTACGAAGTCCAGAAGAACATCGTCCTCACCGGTCACATCGTCGATCACCTGAATACGGTGATCTCGAAGACGCTGTGGTCGAGCCTTTCCGATGAGGACAAGAAGATCTTCGGCGACGTCATGCAGGAAGCTGCCGAGCGCACGACCAAGACCATCGAAGGCAAGGAAGACGGCCTGATCACTACCTTCAAGGAAAAGGGTCTGAGCGTCACCGAGGTCGACAAGGCCGACTTCGAGAAGACGGTTGCGGAAAAGGTCAAGTTTGAGGACTTCGGCTACGATAAAGCCGATTGGGAGGCGATCCGCGCGATCCAGTAAGAGCCCGAGGGCGCGCGGCAGCGCTGCGCGTCCTTCTTCTCCAAACCGGAATAAGGCCGATCATGTCTCAAGAAGTCCACACGCAAATTACCGCCGAGGAGATCGGCCACGAGTTCGAAGGGCATGCGCCCACTGCCAACATCTCGGATTACGCCATCGAAGACTGGATCACGTTGATCGTCTTCTGGCTGATGGCCGGCTGCGTTTTCCTGCAGTTCTTCACCCGCTACGTGCTGAACAACAGCTATGCCTGGACCGAGGAAATTGCCGTCAACTGCCTGATCGGCGTCGTTTTCTTGGGCGCCGTCATGTGCGTGCGCACCTCGCGCCACATCCAGGTGGATGTCTTCTACCACTACATGCCGGCAGGCCTCGCACGGGTACTCGCAACGTTCGTCGATATCGTCCGCATCGGTTTCTTCGCCTATGGCTGCTATCTGATGTGGCGCTACGTCCAGATCGTCGCTGACGAGCAGATGGTGACTGTCGATTTGCCGCGCAACATCGTTTTCTACAGCGTGCTTGCAGCCTTCGTGCTGATGCTGATCCGGGCGGTGAGCGTCTTCATCGCCAATATGCGCCGCGGCTATTCCGTTCTGGAACGCCCGGAAGAATTCCACGCCGTCGAAGGATGACCCGATGCTGCTCTTGCTTGGCTCGTTTCTGCTCCTGATGCTGATCGGCGTGCCCGTCGCTATCTCGATGGCCGTCGCGTCCGTTCTCTATATTGTCCTTTACGGTGTCGCGCCTGACATCATCGTCGCCCAGCGAATGATCGCGGGTGTAGAAAGTTTTCCGCTTCTCGCCGTTCCCTTCTTCATCCTTGCCGGCAACCTGATGAACTCGGCTGGTGTCACCGGCCGCATCTATTCCTTCGCCGTTGCGCTTGTCGGCTGGATGAAGGGCGGTCTCGCGCAGGTCAACATCATCGGATCGGTCATCTTTTCCGGCATGTCGGGCACCGCGCTTGCCGATGCGGCCGGTATTGGCACGATCGAGATCAAGGCCATGAAGGATCATGGCTATCCGGTCGAGGCCGCAGTCGGGGTAACGGCGGCATCGGCCACGCTTGGCCCGATCTTTCCGCCGTCCTTGCCTTTCGTGATCTATGGAATGATGGCGAACGTCTCGATCGGCGCTCTTTTCATGGCCGGCATTCTGCCCGGCATTGTCATGACGCTGCTGATGATGATAACCGTTGCGGCCTTCGCGTATACCAAGCGCTGGGGTTCCGACGCGCCCTTCGACGTAAAACAGCTTGTTTCCGCAGGTTTGGAGATCGTCGTCGTCCTGCTGGTACCGCTCGCGATCTACGTGATGATGCGGTCAGGGGTATCGATGAATGCTGCAGCGGGCATTGCGCTTGTCGTGCTTCTGGCGCTCGACTGGTATTTCCGTTTTTCAGCGGTCATGGCGCTCATGACCCCTGTCATCCTGATTGGCGGCATGACGATGGGGTGGTTCACGCCAACGGAAGCAGCTGTCGCGGCTGTTCTCTGGTCGCTGTTCCTTGGCCTCGTGCGCTATCGCACGATGACGTTCTCGACACTTGCCAAGGCGAGCTTCGACACGATCGAGACGACGGCCTCCGTTCTCTTCATCGTCACTGCCGCTTCGGTCTTCGCATGGCTGCTGACGGTGAGCCAGGCAGCCCAGCTTCTGTCCGATGCAATCCTGTCAATCACCGACAATAAGTGGGTGTTCCTGATCCTCGTGAACTTGCTGATGCTCTTCGTCGGATGTTTCCTGGATACGATCGCCGCGATCACCATTCTCGTGCCCATCCTTCTACCGATCGTTGCGAAGTTTGGGATCGATCCGGTGCAGTTCGGTCTCATCATGACCTTGAATCTGATGATTGGCTTGCTCCATCCGCCGCTCGGCATGGTACTGTTCGTGCTGTCTCGGGTGGCGAAACTATCCGTGGAGCGTACGACGATGGCGATCCTGCCCTGGCTTGCGCCGCTTTTCATCGCCTTGATCCTGATCACCTTCGTTCCCTCCATATCGCTCTGGCTGCCGCAGCAGCTTGGGCTTCTGAAGTAGGAGAGGATGATGCAGACACGTCTGGCACGGCTTTATGCAAAGGGTGATCTGCGGATCGAGACCGCTCCGGTTGCCGTCCCCGGTCCGGGCGAGGTGCTTTTGAAAATGGCAGCCGCAGGCATCTGCGGCTCCGACCTGCACTATTATCAGGATGGCGGTTTCGGTCCGGTCCGGGTCCGCGAGCCGATGATACCCGGGCACGAAGCATCAGGAACGGTTGAGCTGGCAGGTGAAGGCGTCACGCTGAAAACAGGCACGCTGGTTGCGGTCAATCCGAGCCAGCCCTGCGGCGCTTGCGAATATTGCGGCATCGGCATGCCGATACACTGCCTGGAGATGCGCTTTATGGGCAGTGCGATGCGCCTGCCGCATGAGCAGGGCATGTTCCGGGAATGGCTGGTGGTGCCGGAAAGGCAATGCGTTGAAGTCGGAGTTGCGACTACGCCTGCAGAAGCGGCTTGCAGTGAACCTCTGTCCGTCTGTCTGCACGCGGCATCGCGTGCGCCTGGCATTGCCGGCAAGAAAGTTCTGGTGACCGGCGCCGGACCGATCGGCTCGCTGATGGTCGCCGTCGCCAGCCATTTCGAGGCAAGCGAGATCGTTGTCACCGACCTCGCCGATGCGGCGCTTGCGCGAGCGAAGGCAATGGGTGCCGGCCGCACGATCAATGTGGCCAGGGATGCAGCGTTACTTGCCGAATTCCAGGCCGGAAAGGGTTATTTCGACCTCGTCTTTGAATGCTCCGCGGCTGCTCCCGCAATCCATAGCGCGATTGCCTCCATCCGGCCGCGTGGCACCATCATCCAGGTCGGCGTCTCCGGCGATGTGCCGATACCTCTCAACGCCATTGTCGCCAAGGAGTTGCACATCCATGGGACGCAGCGCTTCCACGAGGAATTCGCTGTTGCCGTCGACCTGATCTCGAGGCGGAAGATCGATGTGCGGCCAATCATCAGCCACAACCTGCCGCTTGATGAGGCCGTAGCGGCCTTTGAAATTGCCGGCGATCGTTCGCTGGCCTGCAAGGTGCAACTGACGTTTCCCTCAGCCTAAACGACGGTCTCGCCGCCATCGACGACGAGGATTTGCCCGGTCATATAGGACGAGCGATCCGAAACCAGGAACAGGATCGGTTCGGCGATCTCCGAAACGTCCGCCCAGCGGCCGAGCGGCACCTTATCGGCAATATAGGATTCAATGGCGCCCCGCCCGCCCATCTGGGCGATGAACGGTTCGTTGAACGGCGTGTCGACCCATCCGGGACAAAGCGCATTCACGCGAATGCCGAATTTTGCATAGTCGCCCGCCATCTGGCGGGTCATGGCGATGACCGCATGTTTGGTCGTCGTGTAGGCGATCATTTCGCGGTCATAGAGCACACCTGATGATGAGGACGTGTTCAGGATCACGCCCTTGCCGGCCTTCTTCATGATCGGCATGACGAAACGCGCCGCCATGAAATGCGCCCGCACATTCAGGCTCCAGGACTTGTCGAAGCCTTCGACGGCGACTTTCTCCAGGTCTCCGGCGACCTGCGCGCCCGCGTGATTGTGCAGAACGTCGATCCGACCGTGACGTGCAGCAGTAGCGGTTATGCCGGCTTCAAGCGCCCTGTCGTCGGTCACATCGACCACCAGGCTTTCGGCGCTGCCGCCGGCTTCGGTAATCAGCTCGACCGTCTCTTCGGCATTCGCGAAGTTGATATCGGCAACGACGACATGGGCGCCTTCGCGCGCCATGATCTGCGCGCCAGCTCGACCGATGCCCGAGCCTGCGCCCGTAACGATTGCAACGCGATCTCTCAATATCATGGCATTTCCCCGGTCAGTTTGTCGTTGTCTTTTCGCGCATCAGGAAACGCGCGATGAAAATAAGGACGAGCGACGCGACGAGCACCATCGTCGCGATCGCATTGATTTCAGGCGTCACGCCGCGGCGAATGGAGGCGAAGACATAGATCGGCAGCGTCGTATTCGAGCCGGCCACGAAGAAGGCGATGATGAAATCGTCAAAGGAAAAGGTGAAGGCGAGCAGGAAGCCTGCGAGGATTGAGGGCATGATCTGGGGCAGCACGATCTGCCGGAATGTTGTGAATGGCGTCGCGTAGAGATCGCTGGAGGCCTCGACGATATCACGTCCGAGGCTGGCGATACGTGCTTTCACGATCATTGTCACCAGCGCCATGGTGAAGAGACCGTGCGCGGCAATGATCGAGCCGTAACCAAGCGCGAGCTTCGGCGGCTGATCGCCCGGCCAGAGGGCGGCGATGATGGGGTTGATGAAGCCGAAGACCTCGACGAGGGCAACAAGCGTCGCGATGCCGATGACGACACCGGGCACGACGATCGCCGCCGCAAAGAGCCCGTCGAAGATGGCGCGCGTACGGGCGCCGAGCCGCTCCATGCCGATCGCAGCCATGGTGCCGAAGATCGCTGCCAGCGCGGCACTGGTGACCGCGATGATCAGGCTGTTGCGCAACGCTTCCATCAGGAACGTATTCGACAGCGCCCGGCCATACCATTGCGTCGAGAAGCCGGTGAACTCGCTGGCGTTGCGGCCCGCATTAAAGGAGAAGAGGACGACGAGCGCAATCGGCGTGTAGAGGAAGAGGTAGACGGAAGTGACGAGCGCGCGCATCAGATGAGATCCACCTGCCGGGTACCGGCAACGCGCCACGCAATCCGCATGGCGACAAGCAGCACGATGACAACGACGGCAACCAGGGTTACGGCAATCGCCGATCCGAAAGGCCAGTTGCGCGACTGCAGGAAGAGATCGACAAGCGCATTGCCGATGAAGAAGACCTTGCCGCCGCCGAGAAGCTGCGGGATCAGATATTCACCGAGAAGCAGGATCGTGACCAGCGCAACGCCGGTCATCACGCCCGGAAGCGATAGCGGCAGGGTGATGCCGAAGAAGGTCGAGATCGGCTTAGCACCGAGATCGGCCGAGGCTTCGAGCAACCGGCGATCCAGTTTTTCCAGGCTGACATAGATCGGCATGATCATCAGCGGCAGGTAGCCGTAGACGATGCCGAGCAGCACGGCGCCGGGCGTATTGATCAGCCTGACATTTTCAATGCCGACGAATTCGAGCAAGTGCGGAATGCCACGCGCGCCGAGCAGGTACATCCAGGCATAGGTTCGCACCAGCAGGCTGGTCCAGAAGGGCACGACGACAAGCGAGACGAGCAGCAGCCGGCGCTGCGGGCTCGCCTTGACCGCCAGATAATAGGCGACCGGGTAGGCAACGATGAGGCAGGCAGCCGCCCCGATCGGCGCCAGGATCAGCGTATTGACGAAGGCTGCCGAGCGCGCGCCGAGATTGGCGAACTGCTCGAAGGTGAAAGCCGCCTGATAGCCGCCTTCCGGCGCCCGTTCGCCGAAGGCGAAGACGATGATGGCAATGAAGGGCAGCACCAGGAAGACGAACAGCCAGACACTGGCCGGGCCGACGAGGGCCGCGGTGATCAGGCGCCGTTTGGTGGCGTGGGGCAGGGGCATGGTTTGGTCTTCATCCACCGGATCGCGAAGCTGAACCGACTTCCCCGCTGCGGGCTGGGGAAGCCGGGATGCAGGATGGACTTACGCCGACTTGAAGCGCGCCATCAGTTCGGCGCGGCCCGGATCGGTGAGTGTCACGGCGGCGCCGAATTCCAGCGGTGTCAGGGCTGCTTCGTCCGGATAGACGATCTTGTTCGACGTAACCTCCTTGGGCAGCAGCGCGATGACGCGGCTGTCGGTCGTCGGTGCGCCGTTGGCGATGTGCTCTTTCACCGCATTCTGCGGGTCCATCAGGTAGTTGAGCAATGCGTAACCCGCGGCCTTGTTGGGCGCATCCTTCGGGATCGCATAATAATCGGTCCAGATTTCACCGCCGTCGGTGCCGAGGACATAAGCAAGTTCCGGCATGTCGCGGTTGAGCTGCGCCCCGTCATTGGTCCAGCACATGGTAAGCCATGCATCGGTCGAGCGCATGGATGGCTGATAGTCGGAATTGATGGCGAAGAGATGCGGCTTCACCTTGATCAGCAGCTCTTCTGCCTTCGCAAGTTCGTCCGCCTTGATCGAATTGAAGTCGTAGCCAAGCGAGACAAGCGCGCTGCCGATCGTCGTCAGCTGATAGTCATGGACCATGGCGCGGCCATCGGCTTCGGTCTGGGCGATCTCGAAGAAGTCCTTCCAGCTGGAAAGCTTGGTCTTGATCTTGGACGTATTGACGGAGAAACCGGTCGTGCCCCAGTTCTTCGGCACGGCATAGGTCTTGCCGTCGATCTGGCCTTCCTTGGTGAAGCGCGGGCTTTCGGTTGCCTGGCTGAAATTCGGGATCTTCGAGAGATCGAGTTCGTCGATCAGGCCGAGTTTGTGATGGGTCGAAATCGTATAGTTGGTCGGGACGAAGAGCGACCAGCCGGAAGCGCCGGCCTGCAGCTTGGCGAGCATTTCCTCGTTCGAACCGAAGACGTTGACTTCGACGGCAACACCGGTTGCCGCCTTGAAGTTTTCGAACGTTGCCGGGTCGTGATAGTTCGGCCATGTGGCGATCGACATCTGCGTGCCCAGATCTTCGGCGGCAAAGGCCGGCGTCGACAGCGCGCCCGGGAAGCGCGACAGCACGGCGGTCGCAAGACCGAGGCCGGTAATGCCGAGGAAGTGGCGGCGGCTGACGGAACCGCGCTTCAGGCGCATGAACTCGTCCATGAAGCCTTCGGCGGAGATGGGCAGATTGTCCTTATAATCCTTGCTCATGATGCTGTTCCCTTGTTTTGGTTTATGCATTCGATGCTGGAAAGACATGGATGGCGGCGGGGTCGAAACCGAGGAAAACCTCCTCGCCCGGCTCCACGAGATCGCTCTCGTTCATGCTGCGCCGGTCCGCCGTAATCAGGAAATCGCCGAGCCCCGGTACGCTGACGGCATATTCGGCAGACGAGCCGAGGAAGATGCGATGCGTCACGGTTCCCTTGAACGACGTGCCTGATGGCGCGGCCTTGCGCGTCAGATGGATTGCCTCGGGGCGCAAAGCAGCGATGACTTCGCCCGACGCGAGCTGCTTGCCGGAGACGATCGCTGAGCCATCCGCCAGCCTGAGCGTCGTACCATCGGCTTCCATTGCCGCGGCGATACGGTTCGTCTTGCCGACGAAATCGGCGACGAAAAGATCTGCCGGGCGGTCATAGACTTCCTGCGGGCTGCCGAGTTGACGGATACGGCCGGCACTCATGACACAGACGACATCGGCCATCGAAAGCGCCTCTTCCTGGTCGTGGGTGACGAGGACGAAGGTGATGCCGAGTTCACGCTGCAGGGTCTGCAGCTCGATCTGCATGGCCGAGCGCAGCTTCTTGTCGAGTGCCGCTAAAGGTTCGTCGAGCAGCAATACGGAAGGGCGGTTGACGATGGCTCGGGCAAGCGCCACACGCTGCTGTTGCCCACCCGACATTTCATGGATGCGCCGCTTGGCAAAGCCGCCGAGCCGGACCATTTCGAGCGCCTCGGCGACGCGCCGGTCGATCTCCTTCGCCGCGATTTTCGGGCGCATCTGCTTGAGGCCATAGGCGACGTTCTGCTCGACGTTGAAGTGGGGGAACAGCGCGTAGTGCTGGAAGACCATGTTGACTGGGCGGCGATAGGCCGGAACTCCGTTCATCTCGCGCCCGTCGATCAACACGGTGCCTTCGCTCGGCTGTTCGAAGCCGCCGATCATGCGCAGGCAGGTCGTCTTGCCGCAGCCGGACGGCCCGAGCAATGCCAGAAAGGCACCCTTCGGCACAGTAAGATTAATGTCCGTCACAGCGGTCACGGCGCCATAGTTCTTTGTGACCGAACGGAATTCGATATCGTTCGTCGAAGCGGATGCCACGTCTGTTCCCTGCGGTTGGTTTGGAATGGCAGTCTATCGCTGCCTTATTGCCACCGTCGTTAAGGAAAGAGTAAGCCTGAGCTTCCTCCACGGTATATACCCCGAGAGAGGTATTTAGGCGCACATTGTTTCGTGGAAGGTGTATATCCGCCTTCCGTGAATTTTGCGGAACAGCGGGGAGGAAGGGCTAGTGAGTATCGACCTGGAGACGCTGTTTACGGCTTTCAATGCGACGGTCGGCAAGCCAGCCATGACCGATGCCGCCTTTGGCGATACTTTCCGGCAGATGATGACAGCACTCGTGCGCTTCGACTATGTCGTCGTCTTCGCCTATCGGGCAAAAGAACGGCCGATCGATCTCTACAGCACCTTCGATCGCGACGAGCACATCGTCTTCGTCACACTCTATCAGGCAGGTCCTTATCTGCTAGACCCCTTCTATCATACCGCTCGCGAACGGCGTGAAGGTGTCTTCAGGATGCGCGAACTCGCCCCGGACAGGTTCTTCTCCAGCGAATATTACCGCACCTATTACGTCCAGACCGGACTTGCCGAGGAAATCGGCTTCTTCGTGCCTATCGATGGCGATATTACCGTCGTGCTTTCGCTGATGCGGCGGGAACAGACCGGTGCTTTTCCACCGGCCGAGTTCACAACGCTGAGAAGGGCTGAGCCGCTCGTGGCCAGCATGGTGAAACATTATTGGTCCGGGCTCGCGCCGCGCTTCGATGCCCAGCTCGCAGCAAGGGGCAAAAGCCGCCGCAAAAGCGAAATCCTCCCGCGCGCCGACACCGTCTGGCACGATCTCAACCTCACGAGCCGCGAAACGGCGATCGTTGAACTGGTGCTGCAGGGCCATTCGTCGGAATCGATCGGCCTGAAACTAAACATCTCGACGGGAACGGTGAAGGTCCACCGCCGCAATGTCTATCGCAAGCTTGGCATCTCCTCGCAGACGCAGCTGCTCTCGCTTTACCTGAAGAATCTGAGCTGACTGGTGGCTGCACGCCCCGGGCTGTCGTTAGGGGCGCGCCTCTGCGTCACGCAGCGAAATCAGCCGTCGTGCCGTCTCGTCCCAGAGGATGAGTTTCACGCAGCTGAGGCTGTCACGAATGTTGATGCGCCCAAGCTTCGCCAGCTCCGGATAGTCACGCAGCACTTCCGGCAACCGGTAAAACGGCACTCGGCTCGATAGGTGGTGAACATGGTGCATGCCGATATTGGCGGTGATCCATCGCAGCGGACGCGGCAGGTCATAATGCGAGGCGCCATGCATGGCGGAATAGGGGAACGTCCATTCCGGAGGCTTCGACCAGTGGGTATCTTCGAATTGGTGCTGAACATAGAACAGCCAGACACCCGCCGATCCCGCAAGCAGAACGATTGGCAGATGGATCATCAGAAAGGGAACGATGCCGACCGCCCAGATCAGAAGAGCGACCAGTGCAGCGACGCCGGCATTCGTCGCCATCGTCGAAATCCAGGGTAGGGCGCCGGAACGCATCATGCCGATCGGCAGTCGCTGCTTGAAAATAAAAAGATAGGCCGGGCCAATGCCGAACATGACCAGCGGATGCCTGTATAGGCGATAGGCAAGTTTTCCTCGACCGGTCAGGGCGCGATATTCTTCGACCGTCAGCGTGGTGATATCACCGACACCCCTCTCATCCAGATTGCCGGCTGAGGCATGGTGTTCTGCGTGTGCACGGCGCCAATAATCGTAGGGTGTGAGTGTGAGGATGCCGATCACGCGCCCCGTCCAGTCATCCCACTGACGCCGTCCGAAGAACGAGCCGTGCCCGCAATCATGTTGCAGCATGAAGAGCCGCAACAGGAAGCCGGCGGCAGGGACGACGAGGATTAAGCCGAGCCAATAGCCGAAGTGGATCGCAACCGATGCTGCCGCCCAAAGAAGGATAAAGGGAATCAGCGTCACGGCCAGTTCGTACAGGCTTCGGCCTGTATTGGGTTTTCGGTAATTCGAGAGAATCTTGAGCCAGGCTTTTTCGGCACCGGCGTCTTGGCCAGCCGTCATCGTTGCGTTCATAGTCGGTCGGCGTCTTTCTGTTGGGCAGCGCTGCGGAAGAAGTGTTCGGCATGCTGGTAGTCATTTTCTGCGCCGATCCGGTCGCCGGCCAAAGACTTCAGCTCGGCAAACTGAAGGTACTGCTTGTATCGATCCAGCAGGCGCTGCCTCGATGGTGTAGCACTTCTATTACGGTGGGCGAAATGGTGATTATTCATGATAGATCCGAACCGCGAGGGCTCGCTCCTGTTGTCTGAAAATGATTGCTTGGGCGCTTTGCTCGGCGATGGTCCGCTGTCGCAGCTTGCAACTGATGCCTTGTCCTAGGAGACTGCGGCAGGGTGCGTTAGCGATCGGCGAGACGGTGTTTCCGTCGGCAGATGCGGTCGTTCTGATCTGGTCAGTGTGAGATCCACGCGCAGAAGCAAACTCCACTGCGGCTGCTACAAATCGCTGATGGGAAGGTCGCAAGCGCGTCGGCAATCGGGCAACGGAGCCTGCATCATCGAGGATACAATATCCTCGGATGTTTGGGGTATTGCTGCAGCATTGTGGCTGCATCACGTCGGGGATGTCTCCAAGCTATCCGGATCGAAAGAATTATGTCGCTTCCCCGCCTGCTGTTGAGCTGGCGACCGACGCAGGCTATCAGAACGGGCAACAAAGTCCCGTTCCGAGAGACGCATCTGACAATGACCCTTTCATACCTGGTTACCCATTCCGGCGGCTTCCACGCCGACGAGCTGCTTTCAAGCGTCATACTGACCCGGCTGTTTCCTGAGGCCCGGATCATTCGCAGCCGAAATGTTGAATGGACCACACCGGCCACCGATCGCATCATCTACGACGTCGGCGGGCAATATGACCCTGCCGCGGGCATTTTCGACCATCATCAGCGTGGCGCGCCGGTGCGAGAGGACGGACGGCCCTACAGCTCCTTCGGCCTCGTCTGGAAACATTACGGGTCGGATTATCTTGCGGCGCTTGGGGTGCCCGAGGCGCATGTAGCAGCGGTGCATGCGTCCTTCGACGCCAAATTCGTGCTGCCGGTCGATCTGACCGACAATGGCGCGCTTGATCTTTCGGTTGCAGGCGAGCTGGCAGGCTTGACGCTGCCGGCGCTTCTCGAAACCCTGAAGCCGGTTTTCGATGCGAAGGATCCAGATGCCGATGACAGGGCGTTCCACGCGGCTCTTTCGATCGCCCGCAGTTTCGTCGAAGCCGGGATCGCTGCGCAGGATGCCAAGCTTCGTGCCGAAGGCCTTGTTCTCAAAGCAATCGACGAGACAGGCGAGGGCAGGGTTCTCGAACTGCCGACGGGCATGCCCTTCCGCGCCGCGATCGTAAAGGCCAAGGCCGATCAGCTGCTCTTTGTCGTCCACCCCCGGGAAAACGACTGGTGCCTGACCGGCATTCGGCGTTCCGACGAGGGCTTCGAACTGCGCGCGGATTTGCCGGCCTCCTGGGCGGGGTTGACCGGCCACGATCTGGAATTGGTTTGCGGCGTCGAAGGAGCAACGTTCTGCCACAAAGGCCTTTTCGTTGCTGCCGCTAAGACCCGAGAGGCTGCACTCGCGATGGCGCGGATCGCTGTAGAACAGGCGCTGGCATGACGATCGTCGGGCCTAAGATTACCGCAGGCCTGTTGCTTCTGAGCCTTTCAGGCGCATGTTGCTGGCCGACCCTGGCGGCCGATCGGCAATCCGATACGTTCAAACTCCCTGAAGATGTGCGCGCCTTTATGGAACGTCGTGACGGATGCGATCACTTTCGGGGCGAGGATTCGCCCTATGCCGAGCGGCGCGCACAGATTGACGAGGAGCTGAAGCGGCTTTGTACCGGGACCGATGCCGAGCTCGCCAGACTGAAACGCCTTTACGCCGAAAACGAAACGGTGCAGCGTTTGCTTGCCGAATATGAAGTCAACATCGAGACGGGAAATTAGTCCGGCGGCGGAAATGCGCGATGAACGCTCCCGTCAGACTTCCATAACGTCCTCGAACGATTCCGGGAAACTCTGACGCGCCACCTTCTCGTTGATGACGAGCATCGCCTCATAGGACTTCGGATCGAAATCCTTGTCCATGGCCACCACTTCCCGCCCGAATAGCAGGTTGAGCCGCGCGGCGTCCAGATTGCCGCGCTCGAAGGGCTCAGCCCCGAAATAATGCCAAAGCGCATGCAGGAAGGCTGCATCGACCCGGTGTTCCGCCGTGCCAGGGCGTGCGCGACGAGGCAGTGCCTTGATCGGCGTCACGCCCTTGGGATTGGCGCGGCGGATGGTGAACTGAATGCCGCTGCCCGGCATTCCGGATGGAAAGCCGCGGTGCTTCGTCATGTCGGGAAGATTGGCCATCGCTGCCCTCCTTCGCATTGCGATCGTGTTATGTTGCCTTCTATGCCGGGCGCGCCGATGGCGACGCCCCGCAATCACACGAATAGCGATCTCGGCGACACTTTGCGAGCACAGAATATGTGGGCCTGTTGGCCCGTCGGGCTGGCCCGTGCGAGCACCATTCTGTGCGACGTCGGTCTCTGAAATCTCATTGCACACTGGTCGCCCGCGATACTCGGCGAGCGTCACCCGCCGGGTATCATTTTGAAGTCATCTCACTTCGGGGTCACGTCGAAACCGAACCACTTTTCCGACAGCGTCTTGATCGTGCCATCCGCCTTTGCAGCGGCAATCGCGTCGTTGAACATGGCCTTCAGTTCCGTGTCGCTCTTACGCAGGCCAACGGAACTGCCACGGCCGAGGAACCCGCCCTGGAAGCGTGGACCTGTCGTCGTCATGTCCTCGTTGCCCGGCTTCTCGGAAGCCGTGGTCAGATAGGCCATGGACGCCATGACGATATCGACACGACCGGCCTTGAGATCGAGATCATGCTCTTCCGTCGTCTTGTATTCTCTGACATCGACGACACCCTTCAGATATTTGTCGACGAAGGCGGCCGCCGTGGAGGCCGTCTGCACACCGATCGTCTTGCCCTGGAGTGCCGGCTTGATCTTGTCGATCTCCGCAGCAGCACCCGCTTCGTCACTGGCAAGCGAAAAGACCTGGCCCTTTTCCGACAGGTTTGCGAGATCGCCCGTCTTCGAGGTCGCGAAGGCCTGGCCGGTGGAGCCGTAGGAATCACTGAAGGCGATCACCTCTTCGCGCTTTGCCGTCGCAGACATGCCGGAGATGATGGCATCGAATTTGCCGGCGTTCAGTGCCGGGATCATGCCATCGAAGTTCTGGACCACGATCTTGCACTCCACCTTCATGTGATCGCAGAGATATTTGGTCAGTTCGATCTCATAGCCATCGAGCGAGCCATCCGGCTTGGTGAAGTTATAAGGCTTGAATGCGCCTTCGGTGGCGATCGTCACCGTCGTCCACTTCTTGTCTTCGGCATGCGCAACACCGGCCGTCGCGATAACGGCAGCGGCTGATGTCGCCATCATAACCCGTGAAAAGAACCTCATGTTTTTGCTCCCCTTTTCTTTGTTTGGGCTGAGAAACTACTTGTTGATGAATTGGCGGAAACGGTCCGACCGGGAATTGACGAACACATCCTGCGGTTTGCCGTCCTCTTCGATGACGCCCTGATGCAGGAAAACGACCCGGCTGGAGACATCGCGGGCGAAACCCATTTCATGAGTGACGACCAGCATCGTGCGCCCTTCTTCGGCGAGTGCGCGCATGACGCGCAGCACTTCGCCGACGAGTTCGGGATCGAGTGCGGAGGTCGGTTCATCGAAGAGCATTACCTTCGGCCGCATGGCGAGCGCACGTGCGATGGCCGCGCGTTGCTGCTGACCACCGGAAAGATGAGACGGATAGAAATTGCGTTTTTCTGCAATGCCGACCTTGGCAAGCAAGGCCTCGGCTTCCTCGATGCACTCCGTCCTCGACCGGCCGTGCACATGAACCGGGGCTTCGATGACGTTCTCGAGCACCGTCTTATGGGACCAGAGGTTGAAGCTCTGGAAGACCATGCCGAGCTGCGAACGAATTCGATCGACCTGCTTGCGCTCGGCCGGGCGGCTGCCGCCTTTGCCGTCGGCGATCATGCGGATCGTTTCTCCCGCTACCGTCACTTCGCCGGAATCGGGTGTCTCCAGAAGGTTGATGCAGCGCAGGAAGGTGGATTTGCCCGAGCCGGAGGAACCAAGAATCGAAACGACATCGCCTTCATGAGCGTCGAGCGAGATACCTTTCAGGACTTCCACCGGACCGAAACTCTTGTGCATATCCCTCACGCTGAGCGCGATGGTGGAAAGAGGGGCATTCGCCGCGGTCATCGGGCGTCTCCTTCGAGTACGGATGTGGCTGTCGCCGGAAAGTGGGGAACAGGCTGACGCAGATGCGGGCTCAGCCAATATTCGACAAGGTAGACGAGACGCGTCAGCAGGAAGTTGATTGCCAGATAGATGGCGCCTGCGACGATGAAGACCTCGATTGCCCGATAGGTCTCGGAAATGATCCTGGCGGCGACGCCGGTCACTTCCATCAGGGTAATGATCGAGGCGAGCGATGTCGCCTTCACCATGGAGATCATCTCATTGGAGTAAGCCGGCAGCGCCTGGCGGATGGCGAGCGGCATGATGATGCGACGGAACTGCATGAAGCGAGGCATGCCGCAGGCGCGCGCCGCCTCGACCTGGCCGAACGGTACAGACAGAAGTCCGCCGCGAATGATCTCGCTGCCATAGGCAGCGGTATTCATGGTCAGCGCAAGCACCGCGCACCAATAGGGCTCGCGCAGGAACGGCCACAGGATGCTATGCCTGACCTCGGGAAACTGGCCGAGCCCGTAGTAGATCAGGAAGATCTGCACGAGCAGCGGTGTACCGCGGAAAATGAAGACATAGATGCGTGCGAACCATTCCAGCACCGTTATCCCGGAAAGCCGGCACAGTGCGATTGCCAGCGCCAGCGCGGCGCCGAGTGCGATCGACGTCGCGGCAAGCTGAAGGGTGAGCGGGATAGCAGAAGCCAGATTGACGAAGGTTTCGCCGAGAAATTGCCAATCCATCAGCCTCTCCTCACACCGCGAGAGAAGTGCTTCTCAGCCTGTCTCAAGAAAAGGCTGGAACCGGTTGAAATGATGAGATAGATCGCGCCTGCGACGACATAAAAATCGAAAGGAAGACCAGTCGATCCTGCCGCCACTTGCGTCTGGCGAAGCAGTTCGGCGACGCCGGTAATGGAGACGAGTGCGGATTCCTTCAGAACGACTTGCCAGACATTGCCGAGGCCCGGCAGCGCGTGACGTAGCGTCAGCGGTGCGACGATACGGCGAAACCGCAATGCACGGCCCATGCCGCAGGCGATTGCAGCTTCGATCTCACCTGGATGCACGGCCTTGAAGGCGCCCCGGAAAACTTCCGTAAATTGCGCGCCCGAGGTGACGCCGACGGCGAGTGAACCCGCAAGGAACCCCGGAAAGCCGAGGAAACCTTCGGCGCCGAAAAGCCGGCCGAGTGCGGTCACTGCGGCACTGCCTCCGAAATAGAAGAGGTAGATGACCAGAAGATCAGGTATGCCGCGAAGGACCGTCGTGTAGGTGTCGGCGGCGATCTTCAGGCCACGTCCGCCCGATATCTTCGCCCAGGCACCGAACGTGCCGATCACCGAGCCGATGGCATATCCCGAAAGCGCGACCAGGATCGTCATCCACGCGCCGGCCATGAGCGCCTTGCCCCAGCCGTCGGGGCCGAAGCTGATGAGCTCGAGGATGCCGGGCTGGTTCATGATGCCTTTTTCTCCGGCAGCGGCGGTTGAACGTCGTTGGGGATCGGATTGACGAACTGTGTCCCATCGAGGCGGCCCTTCAGGTCCGCCTTGGCCGCCTCGATGAGAGCAGGATTGCGGATCAGGTCGATGGCGGTGCTCGCCATGACCTTTGCCGCATGCTCCGTGCCTTTATGGGCTGCGGGAAGCTTGCCCTGAGCGACCAACTGCCAGGAATGACCAGGCGTGCCGATGGCATAAGTCGCGCCGCGCATCTGCACTGTTGGCACGACCCAACTGACGCTGCCGACATCGGTTGAACCGACGATCGTGCTGTCGCCGGCATAGAGCGGGAAGATTTCCTCGCAAAGCGGCTGGTCCTTCTTCGGTTTCAGGCCGAAGCGCGCGTAGGAAGAGGCTATGTCCTCGGCGCTCATGGTCGCCTGGAATGTCCGGGCGGTGGCGCGGTCGTTGTCATCGAAAACGGGCGGGCCGAGGCGTTCGAGATTGGCAAACATCAGGTCCTCGAGCGGAACATTGCCGACGAGATTGGCGTCACCGCTGATCACCTCGCTGCGGACCGACGTCTCGGTCATGAGGGCCGCGCCCTCTGCCACCTTCTTGACGCGGGCGACGAGCGACAGGAGTTCGGGGAGGTTTCGGGCGCGGATGAGGTAACGCACCGTCGCGCGGGCCTGCACCACATTTGGCGCCGAACCACCTGTATCGGTGACGGCATAGTGGATGCGCGCCGTCGAGGGCATGTGCTCTCTCATGTAGTTGACGCCGACGTTCATCAACTCCACTGCATCGAGCGCGCTGCGGCCGAGATGCGGTGTTGCTGAAGCGTGCGACGAGCGGCCGGTGAAGTGGAAATTGATCTCGTTGCAGGCAAGCGAAACGGGGTTGTTGACGCCGGCAAAGGCCGCCGGGTGCCAGCAAATGGCAATGTCGACGTCATCGAAGACGCCTGCGCGCACCATGAAGCCCTTGGAGGAGCCGCCTTCTTCTGCCGGGCAGCCATAATAGCGCACGCGGCCCTTGAGGCCGTTTGCGGCAAGGAAATCCTTCACCGCTGCCGCTGCCAGCATCGAACCGGCGCCGAGCAAGTTGTGGCCGCATCCATGGCCATTGCCGTTTGCCGTCACCTCGCGCTTCTCGGCAACGCCTGCTTCCTGGCTGAGACCGGGCAACGCATCGAATTCTCCGAGGATTGCGATGACCGGGCCACCTTCACCGGCTTCGCCCATCACCGCTGTCGGAAGTCCCGCGATATCGCGTTCGACACGGAACCCTTCGGCTTGCAGCTGCCGCGCGTGCTCTTCAGCGGATCGGTATTCCTCGTAATTTGTCTCCGGCATATCCCAGATCCGGTCGCTGAGCGCAAAGAATGCTTCGCGCTTGGCTTCGACAATGTCCCACACCGTGTCCGAGTTTTTCATGGCTTCCACAACAACATTATTTTGCATAGTATCCAAAATTGGCGCCAATTTAGGTTACAAAGAATTTATGCGCAATCCACATGCACGAATAAATTTTCATCACGGCAATGCGTTGGGGCTGCCTTACGGACATACCTCAGCCCGTGATATCGATGGAGAAGAGCAGGGGAAATTCGAATGGCAGATATCATAATGAATTCGGGGCAGGCCGCGTCCGCTGGACGCGACGTGACGGACCTCGTGCTTCAGGATATTCTGGCCGGGGTGCTCCTGCCCGGTACTTGGCTGAAGCAGATCGATCTCGAGCGACGCTACAATTGCACGCGGCCTGAAGTGCGACGTGCTCTTGATCGCCTTGCTCAAAAGCGGCTCGTCGAACATGTGCCAAACCGCGGTTATCATGTCTATGAACCGGATGGCCGGCGCGCACGGGAAGTCAGTGAAATCCGCATTATCCTGGAAACCGCCATCGCCGGCACGATCATTCAGAATGCATTGCCGGCAGATATCGCCAATCTCCGCAGACTTGCCGAGCATTTTGACTTCATGGTGCTGGATGGCACGATGCTGGAACTTTACGAGGCGAATCTCGCCTTCCATCGGCAATTGCTGGTTCTTGGCGGTAATCAGGAACTGGTCGACCTCATCGCGGAAATCCGTCAGCGAACCTCATCGGCGCCGGTCTCACAATGGCGCACGCGCGCCCGCGTGGAGCAGTCGGGCCGGGAGCACCATCTGATGATCAAAGCGATCGAAGCCGGTGATGCCGAGCATTTGAAGGAATTGGTGCGGCAGCATATTCTTCAAAGCTAAATATGCCTGACCTATCCCGGTCTTCTCAGGTCGCCGTTGTTGCAGTGTGCAGTTGCGAGTGCCCGTGAGACGAGAACATACGATATGCTTGGGGCTTCGAATTGTAGTCGATAAATTTCCGAACCCGTAACATAGTACCTGCTAGTTTTGATCGTAACCGGTCGAACAGGTTGCGAGGCCATTCGAGCGAAACGCAGTATAACGGGACCGGCATGCGAGGACAGCTTCAGCAGGAAATCTTGGATATGCTGGCACGGGGGTCTTCTCTCGAAGACGCCTGCGATCGTATTTGCGAGCATGCTGAGCGGCTTGCAGCCGGGGTCATTTGCTCAATCGTGACCGTTGACCGCGAAGGGCTCCTGCATCCGCTGGCTGGGCCAACGATCTCCAAAACCTATTCGGATGCGCTCGACGGAATTCCGATCGGGCCCGATGTCGGCTCGTGCGGCACGGCTGCCCATTTCCGCAGGCCGATCGCCGTCGCCGATATCTTTGCAGACCCGCTTTGGATACCCTATCGGCCGCTTGCCGACATTCTTGCGAAAGAACATGGCGTCAAGGCGTGTTGGTCGAGCCCGATCCTGCGCAGCGACGGACGCGTGCTCGGAGCATTCGGATTTTATTACAAGGATAATCGCGGCCCCACGCCCGAAGAACGCATGATCGTTGCTGAGTGCCTCGACCTTTGCTCGCTTGTACTCGAGCGTGAAGAGGTGAAGGCGGATAATCAAAGGCTTGCCTTTTTCGACAGCCTCACGGGCTTTGGCAATCGCGCCAACTTTCTCAAGACGCTCGAGGATGCCATCGAGGGTGCCACTGCCCCACTTTCGGTTCTGCTCGTCGATATCGATCATCTCGGCCGGGTCAATGACGCTTTCGGCCATGCGACCGGCGACAGGTTGATCCTGGAGGGACAAACGGTTGCACGGATCGCAGCGCCAGCGGCTATCTTCAGGGTGGACGCCGATGAATTTGCGGTCCTGATCGAAGATCGTTCCGCCGAGGAGTTATCCGCGGTTTCGACCGAAATTCTGCGCGCCATGGAGAATCGGGCTCCACAGCGCAACGAACATCTTCTGCCGGTCTCGGTTACCTGCGGGGGCGCGATCTTCGAACCGTCCCGGCCGCCCGACGTGCCAACCTTTCTGCAGCATGCAAATCTCGCACTCCACCATGCCAAGCAGACCGCCAGAGGCGGTTTCGTGCTTTACAGCGATGATCTTGCCGGGGCGATTGCAAACCGGTTTCGGGCGCTGCAGACCGTGACCAGCGCCTTGGCCGAAGATCGGATAGAGGCGCATTACCAGCCGATCGTCAGCCTTCCAACGCAGGAAATCGTCGGTCTCGAGGCTCTATGCCGCATTCGTATGGATGGTGGCCAGATCCTCTCGCCCGGCGCGTTTGCCGAGGCACTCCAGGATCCATCGATTGGGCATCTCCTGACCGACCGGATGCTGGAGCAGGTCGCGCGCGATATCCGATACTGGCTCGATCTCGGGCTCTCGTTTCAATATGTCAGCGTCAATGTATCGATGGCGGATTTCAACCAGGGCAATCTCGGCGAACGGATCAAAAGCGTTTTTGCCCACCACCGCACACCGCTCAAGCATGTCGTGCTCGAAGTGACCGAAACGGTCTATATGGACGAAAAGGACGGGAAGGTCGCAAAAGCGATCGAGGAGCTTCGCAGGGAAGGGCTGCTCGTGGCGCTCGATGATTTCGGCACCGGCTACGCCTCGCTCACGCACCTGCTGGATTTCCCGGTCGACATCATCAAGATTGACAAGACCTTCATCGACCGGATGTCCGATGGACCGGGCGCTGTCATCGTCAAGGCCCTTCTCGACATGTCAGTCGGTCTCGGTACCCGCATCGTGGCCGAGGGTGTGGAGACGGAAGATCAGGCAGAACGCCTGCGGCGCCTCGGATGCCCCTATGTGCAAGGATATCTGTTCGGTCGTCCGGTCAACCGCGACAAGGCAACAGAAGCGCTGCGGTCCGAGGTTCCCCCTTCGGCGGACAAGGTGGAACGAAAGTCCGGCGGCCCGTGATAACGCAACTATCGCGACAATAGCCCGACTACTGTCACTCTGCAGCCTCGTTATGGCGTTCGAGATAGTGCCCCTCCAGGAAGGAGCGATAGGCGTCGGCTATGCCCGCCTTCAGGCCTATCCTCGGTGACCAGCCGAGCGCGCGCAGCTTGTCGGCGCTCATCAGCTTGCGCGGCGTGCCATCCGGTTTGCTGAGATCGCGCGTGATCTCGCCTTCGAACCCGACGACCTCGGCAACGAGCCTTGCCAATTCGAGGATGCTGATGTCTTCGCCTGAGCCGACATTCACGTGACTTTCGGCGGAATAGGCCTTCATGAGATGGATGCAGGCATCGGCGCAATCATCGACATGCAAGAATTCACGCAACGGCGTTCCTGTGCCCCAGATGCGGATTTCCTTCTCGCCGTTGATCTTGGCCTCATGCGCCTTGCGGATCAGGGCTGGCATGACATGGCTTGAATGGAGGTCGAAATTATCGCCCGGTCCATAGAGATTGGTGGGCATGGCCGAAATGAAGTCCTTGCCATGCTGCTTCCGGTAGGCAGCGCAAAGCTTCAGTCCGGCAATTTTGGCGATCGCATACCATTCATTCGTCGGTTCGAGCGATCCGCTGAGAAGTGCGTCTTCGACGATCGGCTGTTCGGCGAACTTCGGGTAGATGCAGGACGAACCCAGAAACATCAGTTTTTCGACGCGAGCCTTGTAAGCGGCGTGGATGACGTTCGCCTCGAGGATCAGGTTGTCGTAGAGGAAGTCGGCCGGATAGGTATCATTGGCGAGGATGCCGCCGACCTTTGCAGCCGCCAGGAAGACGGCATCGGGGCGATTGTTTGCCATCCATGCCTCCACCTGATCCTGCCGCCTGAGATCGACTGCGGCGTGCGCAACCGTGAGGATCTCGCAGCCCTCGGACGCAAGACGCCGCACGAGCGCGGAGCCCACCATCCCGCGGTGACCCGCGACATAGACTCTTTTCCCAGCGAGGCTGTAGATGATCTCAGGCATGGACCAGCCCCTTGTTCGCGCCGATCGTCGGAACATTGCGGGCCATGACTTTCAAATCCTCGCGGACCATTTCCGAAACCAGCTGGTCAAGACTCACCTCGTGTTTCCAGCCAAGCTTCGTATGCGCCTTCGTCGGATCACCAAGCAGAAGGTCGACTTCGGTGGGCCGGAAATAGGCCGGATCGACCTCCACCACGCAGCGGCCGGATATCTTGTCGTATCCCTTTTCCTCGACACCTTCCCCACGCCAATCGATCGGCATGCCCACCCTGGCAAAAGCCTTCTCGACAAAAGAGCGAACGGTGTGCGTTTCGCCGGTTGCTAGGACATAATCTTCCGGCTCGTCCTGCTGCACCATCAGCCACATGCCGCGGACATATTCCCGCGCATGTCCCCAGTCGCGCTTGGCATCGAGATTGCCAAGATAAAGCCGCTCCTGCAGGCCGAGATGGATGGCCGCGGCCGCGCGAGTAATCTTGCGCGTTACGAAGGTTTCACCACGGATCGGGCTTTCATGGTTGAACAGGATGCCGTTCGAGGCATGCATGCCATAGGCTTCGCGATAGTTGACGACGATCCAGTAGGCATAAAGCTTGGCGGCCGCATAGGGGGATCGAGGGTAGAACGGCGTCGTTTCGTTCTGCGGGACCGCCTGAACCTTGCCGTAGAGCTCCGAAGTGGATGCCTGATAGAAGCGCGTCTTCTTGGTCAGGCCCAGGAGGCGAATGGCCTCAAGCAGCCTTAGGGTGCCGGTTCCGTCCGCGTTGGCGGTATATTCCGGAGTCTCGAAAGACACCTGGACGTGGCTTTGTGCGGCGAGATTGTAGATCTCGTGGGGCTGCGTTTCCTGGACGATCCGGATGAGATTTGTTGCGTCGGTCATATCCCCGTAGTGCAGGATGAAGCGCGGATTATCGACATGAGGATCTTCGTACAGATGTTCGATACGATTGGTATTGAATGACGACGAACGCCGCTTGATGCCGTGAACAATATAGCCCTTATCCAGGAGCAATTCGGCGAGGTAAGCACCATCCTGGCCGGTTACGCCGGTAATCAGTGCGACTTTCCCGTTGTGTCTCATTCCGGTATCCATGATCGTTCTCCAACTCGAGTACTAACGCTGTTTCTGAGAAGCTGCCGAATGCCATCGACAGGTGGTGTTTCGCGGTTTGAGCGGGCGGTTCCGCCGTTGCCTGCAATGCGGATATCGAAACGTTCGTCTCTCATTTTTGCATCCCCAGATACGGGTGCAGCCAACGCAACGTGAACCATGCTGCGATGGGTGACGTCTCGAAATTCTGATAGGTCATCAAGGATCTTGCGTATAATTCGGAGTCACGGAAGTTATATTTTGCGTGACGTTTGGGTTTGACATTGTTGATGGCGACGACGATGTCGGCGTTGCGAGCGCTTCTGAGCTGCTGCAGGCAGAA
>UBMI01000015.1:243223-251194 GCA_900466475.1 Hyphomicrobiales bacterium | reverse complement strand
CAAAGCCGACGCGGCGAAACAGAAAATTGCAAAGCCAGAGCACTCGACCAACCTTCCCCTCTCTCGTCTTGCGCAAGGCATCGCGCCGTGACTATCGCCGGTGCCGAAAACAACTGCGCCGCTGGCGAGGGCGACTCGTCGTCCCGCGGACCATAAACTCAAGGCCAAGTGAAGCGGATGCCGCAAACACCGTAACCAAAACAAACAGTCTCCTAAAAGATCAAAACAAAAGCCCTCCATCTCAGAGGGCTTTTGTGTGTCTGCAGCGGGGCTTGCCTTGCCCGAATGCTGATTGTCGGTGCGGCTAGCAAATGACCGAATATGGCTAGTGGTGACGCAGGTGCGAGCCTGGAAACACTTAACGGGACCCGCTTTGCAACAGCTTGAGGAACCGCGTTCGCCTATTCATCGCGTCGCAGGTTGCGAATTCGGTCGAAGAGAACGGCGAGCACAATTGCCCCGCCGATAAAGCTGCCTTGCCAGAACGCGTTGATGCCGAGCAAGCCGAGGCTGTTGCGGATAACCTCGATGAGAGCAGCGCCGATCAACGCCCCGAAGGCAGTGCCGACGCCACCAGCCAGATTGGCGCCGCCGATGACCGCGGCGGCAATGACCTGGAGTTCCATGCCCGCGCCGATATTTGTGGTGACTGCTCCGAGCCAGCCGGTTTGAATGATGCCGGCGACCCCCGCCGAGAGGGCGGAGATCATATATACAACGACCTTGATCATCTGTACGGGAACACCCGTCAGCGTCGCGGCATGCTCATTACCGCCGATGGCAAACACATAGCGGCCGAACTTGGTCCAGCGCAGCACAAAGCCGGTAAGGAGCGCCAGTACGATCATGTAGAGCACCGGATTTGCGATGCCGAAAAGCCAGGCGCCGCCGCCCAGCGCCAGCAGCTTGTCGTGATCGGGTCCAAACTGGAAAACGACGGTGTTGTTGGACGCAACCATCGCCAGGCTGCGCGCAATCGACAGCATTCCTAGCGTGACGACGAAGGGTGGGAAGCCGAGATAGGCAATCAATAGGCCGTTGAACGCTCCAACCACAAGAGCAGTCCCGATCGACGCAGCGATGCCGATCTCAATGCTGTATCCCGCATGCATGACGACCGCCAGCACCATGCTGCACAGGCAGAGTACGGAGCCAACGGACAAATCGATGCCGCCAGTGATAATGACCAGCGTCATGCCCAGCGCGATAATTGCGACGAACGTGACGTTGCGGGTGATGTTGTAGATGTTCTTGGACGTTGCAAAGGAATCTGTCGCCACCGACAGGAAGATGCAGGCGAGAATGACGGCGATCAGGACCCAGAATGTCTGGCCGCCCAAGATCGACGCAAGCCAGCTCCGTTGCTTCTGCCCGATCGTCTGGTCAAGTGTAATCGCCATCGTCGACCTTCTTCTTTCTCGCTGCGGCGGATAGCATCGGTCACACCTGTTCGATGGCGCCGGTGATAAGCCCCGTCACTTCCTCAGGCGAACTTGCCGCAATTGGCTTGTCGGCTACTTTTCTACCGCGCCGCATTACGATCACACGGTCTGCGACCGAAAAGACGTCAGGCATGCGGTGGCTGATCAGCACGACGACAATGCCCCGGTCGCGCAATTCGCGGATCAGATTGAGAACCTCGGCGACCTGGCGCACGGAAATGGCGGCCGTCGGCTCGTCCATCAGCACGATTTTCGCTTCCGACAGCATCGTCCGGCCAATCGCGACGGCTTGCCGCTGGCCACCTGACATCTGCTTAACGAGATCGCGTGGCCGCGTCTCCGATTTGAGCTCGCGGAAGATCTCGCCGGCGCGCTTGTACATGGCTTTGTAGTCGAGAATGCGAATGGGCCATATGCCGCGTCGCAATTCTCGTCCGAGGAACACGTTGGCCGCCGCCGTAAGGTTGTTGCAGAGCGCCAGATCCTGATGAACGATTTCGATGCCATGCAGCCGCGCCTCCTTCGGCTTATGCAGCACGATCTCGGTTCCATCGAGACTCATGGTTCCGTGGCTCGGTCGAAAGTTGCCGGCGATCATCTTGACCAGCGTGGACTTGCCCGCGCCGTTGTCGCCCATGAGGCCGACGACTTGTCCCGCTTCGAGCGAAAACGAAACGTCGTTGACGGCCTGGATGGCACCGAAATGTTTGGAAATATTGGTGAGCTCGAGAACCGCCACCAGCCTTCTGGCCTCCCAAAACTGTCGCTATCCGTTCGCTCCAAGCCCAGCCTGTTTTTGATGCGAGGCTCGGGCGAATTCGCTTCTCCAATATCCTCCCAGGAAAAGCGAATATGAGCATTTACGCAAAACCCTGCGACAGCGTCAACTCATTGTCCGAGATGCTGAGCCTATTGTAACAAAAATCTGTTTTGTCAGACAAATATCAATTGACGGAAGTGGCGCGTGAATATTAGCTATCACTGGGAGAGAGAGCATGCTGATCCTTGTTACCGGTGCGACGGGCAAGGTCGGGCAGCGCTTCATTGCTGGGCTGCTTGACGATCCGAGATTTTCCAAAGCCCGTGTTCGCGCGCTTTGTCATAACCGCTTGTGCGAGGCGACCGATCGCGTCGAAGTCATCCGCGGCTCGATCGCCGATCGCGATATCGTGGCAGCAGCGTTGAACGATGTTACCCATGTCGTGCATCTCGCCACGTGTAAGGAAACCCCTGAAGACGTCATGGACGTTACGGTCAAGGGTCTGTTCTGGCTTCTCGAAGAGTTCCGCGGAAGCGTCACGGCACGTCAGTTCATCCTGATCGGCGGCGACGCGGGCATTGGGCATTTCCACTATCGCCATTCCGGTCCAATCACCGAGAGCGCGCCCCATTGCGCCTATCCCGGAAGCTATGCGCTTTCCAAGGTTCTGGAGGAGGTCATGCTGGAGCAGTTCGGCATTCAGTATGGCCTTAACGGGTGTTGCCTCCGGGCGCCGTGGATCATGGAGAAGGACGATTTCAAGTATTCGTTGTCCTTTGGGGATGACGTCTTTGGCGGCCCGGACTGGAAGACGCTCGTTCCGGAAGAAGCGGCGCGACGCTATGCGGCCGTGGGCACGGTCCCGTTGCTGCTCGATGCTGACGGTCGTCCGCTGAAACGCAATTTCGTGCATGTCGACGACCTCGTATCGGCAATTTTGGCAGCGATCGACAACCCCAGGGCGGAGAGGCAACTCTTCAATATCAGCATGGACCGACCCGTCGACTATGCTGAAGTCGCCGCTTACCTGTCCCGCACGCGAAATCTCGACTCGGTCGAGATACCAAGCCGCTTCCATTCCAACTGGATGGACAACAGCAAGGCGAAATACCTGCTCAATTGGCGGCCAGACTACGATCTCGAAATGCTTATCAACTCGGCGTGGCAATACGAGCGTTCGAAGGAGGAGCCTCGTATCGTGTGGTATCCGGGTTGATTTCGTATGGCGGGCATGCCGTGCCCGTCTGTTTCAAGGGAGGAAACCATGAGGAAGGCATTACTACTTACAGCCGCAGTTTTAGCATTGACCGCAGGGCAGGCCTTGGCGAAGAAGCAACTCGTCATCGTCGTGAAGGGTCTCGACAATCCGTTCTTCGAAGCAATCAATCAGGGTTGCCAGAAGTGGAACAAGGAGAACCCTTCCGCGGAATATGAGTGCTTCTACACCGGTCCGGCATCAACATCCGATGAAGCCGGCGAAGCGCAGATCGTACAGGATATGTTGGGTAAGGCAGACACTGCCGCAATCGCGATTTCGCCGTCAAACGCAAAGCTCATCGCCCAGACACTGAAGACCGCCAATCCGAGCGTTCCGGTGATGACGCTTGATGCCGATCTTGCAGCCGAGGACGCAGCCTTGCGCAAGACCTATCTCGGCACTGACAACTATCTGATGGGCGCACGTATCGGTGAGTACATCAAGAAGGCCAAGCCGAAGGGTGGCAAGATCTGCACAATCGAAGGCAATCCGGGAGCAGACAATATTCTGCGTCGCGCGCAGGGTATGCGTGACACGCTCACCGGCCAGAAGGGCCTTACGGAATTGAAAGGCGAAGGTGGCTGGACGGAAGTCGCCGGCTGCCCGGTCTTTACCAATGACGACGGTGCCAAGGGCGTGCAGGCAATGACCGATATCCTCGCGGCCAATCCCGACCTCGATGCATTCGGCATCATGGGTGGCTGGCCCTTGTTCGGCGCACCGCAACCCTATCGCGACCTGTTCAAGCCGATGGCTGAGAAGATTGGCAGCAATGAATTCGTCATCGGTGCGGCCGACACGATCGGCGATGAGATTGCCATTGCGAAGGAAGGCCTGGTGACTGCACTCGTCGGTCAACGGCCGTTCGAGATGGGCTACAAGGCACCGACAGTGATGATGGATCTGATTGCGGGCAAGGCAGTCGACGATCCGGTCTTCACCGGCCTCGATGAGTGCACGAAGGACACGGTTGATACCTGCATTCAAAAGTAGGCTCATGGCTCGGCGCACCAGGTCAGGGTGCGCCGATTGCCTTCATGTGACGGATCGAAAGATCTGCAGGGCTTGACGCGCCCTGAATTCCGCGCGCTGCGCCGGATCCAATCGCAGGCGACTTCCTCGTTATTACAGTTGTTTTGATGGTCCATGCGGACGGTCGAAAGAATGCTGAGGCAGTAGAAATAAATGCCTGACAAGAAATCGGGAAGGCCGACGACCCCGGTCGAGGTGGCGACGGCTGACAGCTCAGCTACCACAAGGCGCCCAAATGCCGCCCGCATGACCGGAGCGAGTGTTCATCTGTCTTTGGCAGGCGAGATCGGCCTCAGGATAGTGCGTGGTGATTATCCGCCCGGCACGATCCTGCCAAACGAGGCAAAATGGTCACAAGTCTTTGACGTCAGCCGGTCGGCGGTGCGCGAGGCGATCAAGATGCTGATGGCAAAGGGCCTGCTTTCCTCGCGCCCGAAAATCGGCAGTTGGGTCGAACCCAAGGAGCGGTGGAACCTGCTGGATCGGGATGTTTTGGGCTGGTATGTGGCCTCTCCCGATCGTGAATCATTTTTGCGGGCGGTGCAAGAACTCAGGCACATGATCGAGCCGGAAGCGACAGCGCTTGCTGCTGCGCGCCGAAGCGAGGCCCAGATGGAGGCGATCAGTCAAGCCCTGCGAGACATGGACCAGGCGACGTCACTCCAGCAGCGAACAGAAGCCGATGCGCGATTTCACATCGCGATCTTGCATGCCTCGGGAAATGATCTGCTGGTGCCGCTCGGCGTATTGATCGAATCGGCGCTGAACCACCTTTTCGCCCATGTCACGCGAGAGGAAGACGACTTGCAATACGTTATCAAGCTTCATGAAAACATTGAGAAAAGCGTCCGATTGCAACGACCGAACATGGCGCGCAGCGCCGTCCGCAAGCTGCTGGCGAATACAGACCACATTATAGCACGATGGTCGCGATAGACGTTGGTATCCAATCGCGCCGAAGATGGGCCGGACGGCCTCTATCACGTATGCCGGCGGAAAAGCCGGCTACTGGCGGCTCGTGCGACCGGTCCTCGAATTAGGCCCCCCTTACTCAGGAGGCAGGCACTGCCGCCCGGCGTGGAGACCTCGCCATCAGCCGTGCATAAGCGATGGCCGACAACATGTTGACGTGGTTGGCGCGGCCGGTTCCGGCGATGTCGAAGGCGGTGCCGTGGTCCACGGAGACGCGGTCGATCGGCAGGCCGAGGGAGACGTTCACGGCGGTATCAAAAGCGACCAGCTTGATCGGGATGTGACCCTGGTCGTGATATTGCGCGATCACCAGATCGAAGGCACCGTTATAAGCCCGAGCAAAGACCGTGTCGGCGGAGATGGGTCCGACCACGTCGATACCCTTCGCCTGTGCGAGTTCGACGGCAGGTGCCAGGAATTCCGTGTCTTCGGTTCCGAAGAGGCCGTTTTCGCCGCAATGCGGGTTGAGACCGGCAACGGCGATGCGAGCCTTCTTGCCGAGGCGCATGAAGTGATTGTGGCCGGCTTCGATCGTTGCCAGCACGCGTTCGGTCTTCGCCCGCTCGATCGCACCCTTCAGCGAGACATGGGTGGAGACGTGAATGGTATTCAGCCGCTCGGAGGCGAGCAGCATGAAGGAGCTCTTGGAACCGGTCAGGTGTGCCAGCAGGCCGGTATGGCCATCGAAATGATGGCCGGCGAGGTTCATCGCTTCCTTGTTGATTGGCGCCGTAACGATGACGTCGGCTTCTTTCGACATTGCCAGATCGACGGCGCGGGCGATGTAGCGAACCGACGCATCGCCCGCAACAGGGCTGACCTTGCCGATCTCGGGGAGGGGGGCATCAAGCGGCACCTCATCGACGGCGATGGTATTTCCATCGTCGGAGGCTGAGGGGCCGAAGCTCAGGCTGACATCGGCCGCGCGCGCAGCTCGCTCCAGCGCTTCTGTGTTGCCGACGATGACGAAATCGCGCCGTTCGGCTGCCGGCAGGGCGATCAGCGCCTTGACGATCACTTCGGGGCCAACGCCGGCGGGGTCACCAAGGGTCACCGCGACTTTTGCATTTCTGTCCATCAATCAAATTCCTCTTGAAAGCCCCGCCTCAATAGGCCGCTTCATAGATCGAGCGTATGTCAGTACGCGTCAAGTCGCGCGGATTGTTGTCGAGCAGCCTGCGGATGGCGAACGCGTCGTCAGCCATGGCGTCGAGATCGTTCTTCGGCACGCCGAGGCCCGACAAGGTCATTTCGATGCCGAGGTCGGCGCAAAAGGCATAGGCTGCATCGAAGACCGATTGGACGGTATCGGACGTGTCATAGCCGAGGGCTTCCATTACCGCCTTTGTCTTCTCCGGTACGGCCGGTGTGTTGAAGGCGAGTACATGCGGGAAGATCAGCGCATTGGCGGCGCCGTGAGCGACGTGCCAGCGGGTGCCGAGCGGATAGGCAAGCGCATGGCCGCCCGCCGTGTTGACCGGGCCGAGGCAGAAGCCGCCATAGAGCGAGGCCAGCGAAAGGCCGGCACGAGCTTCGGCATCCGAGCCGTCGCGGACGGCGCGCGCAAGATATTTGCCGACAAGCCGCGTTCCTTCGATCGCATACATGTCGATCATCGGATGCGCCTTGCGATTGGTGAAGGCCTCGACGCAATGGGCCATGGCATCGACACCGGTTGCCGCCGTGGTGCGGGCCGGAACGGAGAAGGTCAGCGACGGATCGATGACGGCAATGTCGGCGAGCATGTGAAGGCTCTCGACCGCGAGTTTGGCCTTGGTCTCGGGATCTGTTACCAGAGCGCGGATGCCGGCCTCGCTGCCGGTGCCCGATGTCGTCGGAACCTGCGCGAGCGCTACCTTTCGCGGACCCTGCACCTTGTTGGGGCCGACAACCTCGCGAAGCGTCTGCCGAGAGCCGGCAAGTACGGCAGCGAGCTTGGCCAGGTCCATGGCGCTGCCCCCGCCGAAGCCGACGATGAGCTCAGCCTGCGCCGCTTCGGCCGCAGCAAGCACCTTGTCGAGATTGGCAATATCCGGCTCGGGCGTAACATCCGAGAAGACCGAAACTTCGCCGTTCAACTGCAACATATCGATGCGTGCGGCATTGAAGGCGTCCGAGATAATCAGCGTTCGGAGGTAACCCTTGCTGGCCGCCCAGGCGCCCAATTTCCCCGAGGTTCCGACGCCGAACTCGATCAGGTGTGGCCGAACAACGGTAACAGGTGAATCCAAACTGACCATAAACGGTCCTCCCGATGCGCGACGGACTTGACCGTCTATCATGTAAAGTTGTTATCCTGTCCGATGATTTTTGGCAAGAATGAATGCGGATTTTTATCGCATGTTGATTGGTTTCGGCGATCGCAAAGGGTTTCTTGAGCCGCGAATTTAGCGCAACATGTTGATATATATAAATATATGTATTCCGAGACGGCGCTTCGTCTCGCTGGCTCAGCTTGTCAATCGCGTGTGGTTCATTTGTAAAATGACTGCGAGTATTGGCGGGGC
>UBMI01000015.1:0-243191 GCA_900466475.1 Hyphomicrobiales bacterium | reverse complement strand
GAATTGCTTCAAACATTCGGCCCGCCAATACTCGCAGTCGGCTATTTGTGATGACTTCTAAGTAATTGATTCTAATGGAAGGCGGACATATTTTATGGCGCGTCGATAATAGGTGTAGGCCACGTGAAGTGCGCCATCCGGCCCCTGCGTGATGGAGGGGTAGGAGAACTCGCGATTGAGCCTATCCTTCGAATTGTTGCTCAGGCAGTAGCCGTCGCCGGTATCGAGATCGAGTTTACGTTCGAAATGACCGCCTGCATCGGCAGAAACCGCAAGGCTGAGCGGCGCGCGCGGAACTCCCCAGATGGCCTTTCTGGCCGGGATATTCGACATTTCTGCGACAGGCGCCTTGTCGCTTTCAATCTCGTCATAGAGGGACTGACGTCTGGCGTCGGAGGAGGCGGCGTTGCTGTGGTTGTAAACCATCGCGATTCTCCGGTCTGTCAGCCTTGTGGCCTGGATCGAGGAATTATTGTTGGGCAGATTGGTCGGCTCGGGCGCGCTCCAGGTCTCGCCTTGGTCTGATGACAGCGAAGCGCGAATGTTTTCCGAATACCGGTCGCGGAAGAAAGCGATCATCCTGTCGGCACCGACCGGCACGATATTCATGTGCACGGCACCCAGACTGTTTTCTATCTCCTTCATCTGCCAACTTTTTCCGCGATCGCGGGAGATCAGAACGCCTGCTGTGTCGGCGTCGCCGCTCCATCTCTGGCCGGGTAAGCTGATGCAGCGGAAGACGGGGAGCAGCCAGTCGCCATTGCCATTCACGATAATTTGCTGGCGCACGAAGGTGCCGGGCAGGTCGCAGAGGATGGTCGGTGCGGCAAAACTCTTGCCGCCGTCTGAGGAGATCCGGCATTTGACAACTGCCCCGTCCTGGTCGCCAGACGTTTGCGAAGTATAGAGCAGCCAGACACGGTCATCCGGTGCGTTGAAAATCAAGGGATTCTGTTCGGATCTCGCCGGATCATCAGACATTTTCTCAGGTTCGGACCAGCGATCCGCGCCGGGAGCGAGCCACGACATGTAAATCGAGATGTCACCCATGCCCTCCATCGTGCCGCCGAACCAGACGCAGGTCAGCGTGCCATCGGCCAGAAAGGCGAGATTGGCGGCATGGTTCTGAATGCAGGGAGAGGACAGATAGGCATCAAAACGGCCAGTCTGGGCGGTATTTGTCCTGAGGACACCGTCCATCAAAGCCGGCACGTCCTCGGGCTTCAAACCTGTCGTTTGCATGGCATTCCTCCTTTACGGCAGCTTGGCATAGCCTTCAGCGAGTGCCGCGTATTCGGCATCATTGAGCGGCACCAGCGGCGGGCGCGTGCGTCTCCAATCTGCATTGCCGGTCTTCAGACCGACCATGGCCTTGATCGTCGGGATCTGCACATAGGAGTTCGATAGGGTGCGGAAGGCATTGATGCGCGCCTGTGCGGCCTCAACCTCAGCACCCTTCGTTTCGTCGTGAACGTGGTCGTAAACCGTGCGCAGCGAGTTTGCGACGAGGTTCGACGTGGCGGTGATGCAGCCAGCGCCGCCAGCCTTCAGGAGTGGTAACAGCAGCGGGTCGGCACCACAGAGTACCGAGAAGCCAGGGCAGGTTGCGATGATTTCCTGCATGTTATTGAAATCACCAGCAGATTCCTTAATGCCGACGACCGTCTCCGGGAAGGCTTCGACAAGGCGGCTAATCAGCGGAATGGAGAGCGGAACGCCTGAGACCTGCGGGATATGATAGAGGATCACCTGCAGCCTGGTATCGCCGATCTTCTCCAGAATCTGCGCATAGGCAGTGAACAGCCCTTCGTCGGAGACGCCCTTGTAATAGAAGGGGGGCAGCATGACCGCCTTGGTAACGCCGAGCGAGAGCGCATGTTTCGTCAACTCGACTGTCTCGGGAATGGCGACAACGCCAGTGCCCGGCAGGAGCTTGTCCGAGGGAATGCCAGCCTTCAGTGCGGCTTCAAGGATCACACGGCGCTCAGCGGAAGAGAAGGAGTTGGCTTCGCCCGTCGTTCCGAGCAGCGCCACGCCGTGGCAACCTTCTTCGATCAGTCGCTGGCAATGTTCGGTGAACAGGCCGAGATCCGGGCTGCCATCGGCGTTGAGAGGGGTGGTAGCGGCGCTATAAACGCCTGTAATCTTGTGATTGCTCAAAGTTGTCCTCCTCGTCAGATCGGGCCCTCCAGGCACGTTCTTACGCTGTCGTATTCATCCCAATGTGACGGAGTTGTCAATCGTACAAATCTGAAAACTTCGAACGCCAATCTTTATGATATTGATTTTTCTAGACAAATAATTGGCTTTATCGCATTTAATCTTTCATTCGTTATTTTCCATTGACAGATTTACATTATCGCGCAAATGTCAGGGCCATATCGCGCAGCTTCGGGGAGGTCTTTCGAAAGGCGCGCTATTTGCCACGGAGGAGCAAATGACAATTGGTAACGACCAAAACTTTTCGCAGATTTCCCGTCGTAACGCGCTGAAGCTCGGGCTTGCGGCCGGCGTCGGCTTCTCGCTCTTTGGCGCGAGCGCCCGCATCGTCATGGCGCAGGACGGCCAGGTCTTGAAGGCCATCAATCCGGCCTTCGACCAGGATTGGTCGCCGCTGCGCGGCGGCGGCAGAACCTTCCGCTGGAACTCCTTCTGGTGGGCTTCGCCGATGTATTTCGACACGGAAGGCAAGATCCAGCCTTACGTCTTCACGAGCTGGGACTCGCCGGACAAGAAGGTATGGACTTTCAAGATCGACCCGAAGGCCGTCTTCTCCGACGGCAGCAAGATTACCTCGGCCGATGTCAAGGGCTCGTGGCAGGTTTCCGCCATGCCCAATACGAAGAACCAGCGCGTCGATCAGGTTCTGAGCAAGGTCGCCGGTTATAAGGAAATGTCTGACGGCTCCGGCAATGAGCTGACCGGCGTTGCAACGCCTGACGAATCGACCGTTGTCTGCACGCTGACGGAAGCCGATCCGATCTTCTTCATGCGTCTCGCCAACCATATCGTTCCGATCACCAAGTCTGAACAGTCGCGCGGTAGCGATGGCGAGGAAGTAGCCGATTGGTACAAGCCAGACAGCAAGGCCGTCTATTCCGGCCCATTCAAACTGACGGCAATCGATATCGATGCCGGCACACTCACCTTCGAGCCGAACGAGAAGTTCTTCGGCCCGAAGCCGAAGCTCGCCCGCATCGAGATCAGCTCGATCGAAGACAATGTCACCGCGACGTCGCTGATCAAATCAGGCGAATATAATGCTCATACCGAGCTCGTCACATCGACGATCATCCAGGATCTCGGCCCGGAATTTTCCGCAGGCCCGCTGATCCCGACCAGCCAGCATTTCTGGTTCAACACGTCGCGCGCGCCAATGGATGACCCCAAGGTTCGCCAGGCGCTGATCATGGCGGTCGATCGCGATGGTCTGTTCAAGGCGTCCTATCCGGATGGTCCACACAAGAAGGCCGACCAGATCCTGAACTCGGTTCCGGGAGCGGACAATTCCGGCTTCGAACCCTATCCGTATGATCCGGCAGCGGCCAAGAAGCTGCTGGCTGAATCGAGCTATGGTGGTCCGGAGCGTCTTCCCAAGCTGTTGTTCGTCGGCATTTCCGGCCCGGCGATCCAGGCGGCCGCCCAGTTCATCGCCGAGCAGTGGCGCCAGAACCTCGGCATCACCGCAGTCGATATGAAGCCGCAGCAGGACTCCTATGCCGGTCCGGACCAGAACGCGGTGCAGATCTTCCGTGATGACGTCGGCACACGTGTTCCCGATGCCGTCTCCTATCTTGCAGGCTCCATCGCGTCCTCGTCTTCGAATGCCCAGAACAAGCTCGGCGGATACAAGAACGCCAAGGTGGATAGCCTGCTTGCAGAAGCGGCGACCAAGGCTGCCGACGACCCGGATCGCGTGAAGCTGGCACAGGAAGCCCAGAAGGTGTTCCGCGACGACTGGGCCTTCCTTCCATGGTATTCTCAGGCGATGTCGCGCTGGGCAACCAAGGAAGTCAAGGCGATGGAAAAGAACCTCGACTGGCAGGTCGTGGCTCCCTGGGACGTTTCCATCGGCTGAAGCCGATAGCAGGGCCGCATGATGTGGCCAAAGCAGCGGCGCGAAGGCCGAAAGGTCTTCGCGCCACGTTTCAAGAAGAACCGGCGGCTGCGGCCTCCCGCGGGAATGCGCCGGGCAAGAATGGGAGGTGGCCTTGCTACGCTACGTGCTCACGCGATTTGCCATCTGGATTCCGTCCGTCCTGGTCGTGATGATGGCCGTCTACGCGATGGCCTTCTATGGTGCCGGCGATCCGATCAAGCTGATCTTCCTTCGCGCACCTGGCGACGTCGCCTATAACCCGCAGCGCATCGAGGCGATCCGCGAAAGTGCAGGTCTCAACAAACCCTTCATCGAGCAGTTCGGTCTTTACATCTGGAACCTCCTGCACGGCCAGTTCGGCAATTCGCTGAGCTCGGGTCGTTCGGTCTGGGCCATGGTCTCTGCCGCCGCGCCCGTCTCTTTCCAGCTCGCTCTCTGTTCCATCATCCTGACGGCGGTGGTTGCGATCCCGCTCGGGATGATCGCCGCTCTGAACCAGAACAACCGTGTCGACTACACAATCCTCGGTACGGCGCTGTTCCTCTGGGCGATCCCGGCCTATGTTGCCGGTCCGCTATTGATGGTGGCGCTTATCGTGCTTCTACCGATGATCAAGGTGCCCTATGGCTGGGGTGGCATCTTCGATGTGCGCATCTTCCTGCCGCTCATCGTTTTGTCCTTCCAGCCGGTCGCGCTCATCGTGCGCCAGACGCGCGCCGCCGTCATTGAAGTGCTGTCCGAAGATTTCGTTCGCACGGCTCGCGCGAAGGGCGTGCCGGAAATCGTCGTCGCGCTGAAGCATATCCTGCGTCCGGTGCTGACACCTGTCGTGACACAGCTCGGTCTCATCATGATCACGATCGTCAATGGGGCCATCTTCGTAGAGCTCGTCTTCGGCCTGCCGGGTCTCGGCCGGTTGACCGTGCAGGCGCTCACCAACTCCGATTATCCCGTCATTCTCGCGATTACCCTGATCGGATCCTTCCTCGTCATGGCGTCGAACCTGCTGGTCGATGTGCTCTACCCGCTGCTCGATCCGCGCGCCAATGATTCCAGAAGGAGCCGCTGACCATGTCCGCCATTCCTCTTTCAACGATCGACACGGCCGAGGAACCGCCCGTCAATCTGTGGCGTGATGCCTGGCATCGCCTGAAGCGCAACAAGCTTGCGATCTTCGGCCTGATCGTGATCGTAATCCTTGCCTTCGCGGCGATCTTCGGTCCGTCTCTGACGCCCTATGACTATCTCAGCCAGGATCTCGCTTCGCGCAACGCGCCGCCGTCACTGGCGCATTTCTTCGGCACCGACGATCTCGGCCGCGACGTCTTCAGCCGTATCGTCTTCGGCACGCGCACGGCCTTCCTCGTTGCCGTCATCGTCACCTTTATCGCTGTCGTGATCGGGCTTCTGCTTGGCGCCATCGCTGGCTTCTTCGGCAATCCCTTCGACCGGGTCATCATGTGGCTGACAGATGTGACGATGTCGGTGCCGAACCTGCTTCTCGTCGTCGTCATCAATGCATCGCTGAAGACGCCGATCACCCGGTGGATGGAGACGCAGTATCTTGCGACCCTCAATCCTTTCTATCGCCAGACGGTCTGGGTGGATTTCATCCTGGTCTTCGGCTCGATGGCACTCATTTCCTGGCCGCCTTATGCGCGCCTCGTGCGCGCCCAGGTTCTGTCGATCCGCAATCGTCCCTACGTCATGGCGGCACAGGCGCTTGGCCTTTCCAACTGGATCGTCATCCTGCGTTATATCGTGCCGAATGCGCTCGGTCCGCTCATCGTTTCCGTCAGCGCGGGCCTCGGCACGGCCATGGTGCTGGAAAGCGCCTTCAGCTTCCTCGGTGTTGGCGTCAATCCGCCGACCCCCAGCTGGGGCAACATGATTTCGGACGGCCTGCGCGTCTGGCAGCATTATCCGCATCTCCTCGCCGCTCCGGCGGCCGTGCTCGGTCTTGCCTCGGTGGCCTTCAGCTTCCTCGGCGACGGCCTCAACGACGCACTCAATCCGCGGGGCAGCAAATGATGAATGCAACAAGCAACGAACGCCTGCTGGACGTGAAGGATCTCACCATCGAGATCGATACGCGCCGTGGCCCGGCCGTCGTGGTTGACGGCATCGACCTCTACGTCAACAAGGGCGAAACGCTCGGCGTCGTCGGTGAATCCGGCTGCGGCAAGAGCCTGACGATGCTGAGCCTGATGCGGCTCCTGCCCAACAAGATCAAGGTGACGAAGGGAACGGCGACGTTCGACGGGCGCGACCTGCAGAAGATGTCGAACAGCGAGTTGCGCAAGGTGCGCGGCGGCGATGTCGGCTTCGTCTTCCAGGATCCGATGACTTCGCTCAATCCGGTCATGCGCATCGGCGACCAGATCTGCGAGCCGCTGATCTATCATCGCAAGATGTCGAAGAAAGAGGCACAGGCTCGCGCCGTCGAGCTTCTACGCCTGGTCGGCATTCCCGGCCCGGAAGAACGACTGATGGCCTATCCGCACGAGCTTTCGGGCGGCATGCGCCAGCGTGTGATGATCGCGATCGGTCTTGCCTGCAATCCGAAGCTTCTGATCGCCGACGAGCCGACCACCGCACTCGACGTGACGATCCAGGCCCAGATCGTCGATCTGGTGAAGGATCTGCGCGCCAAGCTCGGCATGTCCGTCGTCTGGATCACCCATGACCTCGCGCTGATCGCCGGCCTCGTCGATCGCGTCGCCGTGCTCTATGCCGGCACGGTCGTGGAAGATGCGCCGGTGGACGAGCTCTATGCTCGTCCCAGCCATCCCTATACGCGTGGTCTCCTGTCCTCGATCCCCAAGCTTTCGGATGCGCCGGCAAGCCGCCTGTCGTCGATCGGCGGCACGCCGCCGGAGCCTGGCCGTCGTCCGAAGGGTTGCCCCTTTGCGCCGCGCTGCCCGCTGGCCGAAGCCGTCTGTCATGAACGCGTGCCGCGTCTTGAGCCAATTGCCGGCAATAAAGCGCATCGCGCCGCCTGTTTCGTCGTCCAGAGAATGCAGGAGGCTGCATGATGGGTGCCCAACCGCTCTTGAAGGTCGAAAACCTCGTCAAGCATTTCCACGTCAAGCTCGGTGCTTTCGGAGAACGCTCGGCGACCGTCTATGCGCTCGACAATGTTAACTTGGAGATCATGGAAGGCGAGACGCTGAGCCTCGTCGGCGAATCCGGCTGCGGCAAGTCGACGACTGGCTTCACCATCCTCAATCTCTGCAAGGCGACGAGCGGCAAGGTGGTCTACAAGGGCCAGGATATCGCCACGCTCGATGAAAAGCAGATGCGGCCCTTCCGCCGCGACCTGCAGATCGTGTTCCAGGATCCCTATTCGACGCTCAATCCGCGCATGACGGTCGGCGAGGCGATCGGCGAGCCGATCCTGTTCCACAAGCTTGCCACCAAGGCGGAGCTGAAGGACAAGGTCGCAGCCCTGCTGACCGATGTCGGCCTGCCGACGCGTTTTGCCCAGCGTTACCCGCACGAGCTCTCGGGCGGCCAGCGCCAGCGTGTCGTCATTGCGCGTGCGCTTGCCTGCCAGCCGAAATTCATCGTCTGCGACGAGGCGATCTCGGCGCTCGACGTGTCGATCCAGGCGCAGATCATCAACCTGCTGCTCGACCTGCAGGAAAAGTATGGCCTGACCTATCTCTTCATTGCCCATGACCTGGCCGTCGTGCGCCACATCAGCACGCGCGTCGGCGTCATGTATCTCGGTCGGCTGGCCGAGCTCGCAACGCGCGAAGAACTCTTCGACAATCCGCTGCATCCCTATACGAAGGCGCTGCTTTCGGCCGTGCCGGAAACCGATCCTGAACTGGAGCGCAGCCGCAAGCGCCAGATCCTGCAGGGCGATGTGCCGAGCCCGCTGAACCCGCCGACCGGCTGCCGTTTCCACACGCGCTGCCCGATCGCGATGGAGGTTTGCAGCAAGGTCATTCCGGAATGGAAGGAAGCAAAGCCTGGCCATCTCGTCGCCTGCCATGCCGTCAATCCGGGGCAGACTTCATGACGCTGAAAGTCGCCATCATTGCCGACGACCTGACCGGCTCGCTCGATACCGGGACGCCCTTCGTGGAGGCTGGGCTGTCGGTTGCCGTGGCTATCGATATAGAAGCTGTCGGCAAGGCACTTGAAACCGGCGCCGAAGTCGTTGTCGTCAATACCGCTTCGCGCGGATTGCCGGAAACTGAAGCGGCCGCGCGCGTACGAGCCGTTGCCGAGACCCTGCGCGCTGCCGGATCGACCGTCTTCATGAAGAAGATCGATTCGCGGCTGAAGGGCAATGTAGCGGTCGAAAGTATCGCGCTCGCCGATGTGCTTGGTCTCGAGACAATCCTCATGGCCCCCGCCATTCCCGATCAGGAGCGGATCACCTACCGTGGCTGCGTGGTCGGGCGCGGTGTGGACCATCCATTGCCGATAGCCGCGCTCTTTGCCGGATCTGGCCGTGACGCCATGGTTGCCGATGCCGAAGACGATGCGGATCTCGACATTGTGGTCGCAGAGAACGACTGGCGTTCCACCCTTGCCGTTGGGGCCCGTGGTCTGGGTTCGGCGCTCGCGCGCCGGCTCGGCGGACCTGCACGGCTGACGCCGGAATTTCTCGCGGCGCGAAAGACGCTCTTCGCCTTCGGCTCCCGCGATCCGATCACAGCTGCGCAGATGGATCGTCTCGAAGCATCGGGCGCACTGCGCGTCGTTGTCGATGCGCCGATGGGCGTGGTCGAAAGCGGCGAGGGTCTGGCGCTGCCGGCGCTGATGCGCTGCACGGGCGAAATGAAGACCGAGGCCGCGCTCGTTGCCGCTCGCTTTGCGCAGGGCGTGAAATCGGTCATAGATGATACAAATCCGGACATGATCATGGTGGGCGGCGGCGATACCGCGCTTGCCGTTTTCCGCGAACTGGGCGTTTCGGTTCTGTTGCCGAAGGGTGAAATCGAGGCCGGCATTCCGTGGTTCGATGTGACCGGCGCCGACGGGCGGCAATTTCGTTGCGCGGTCAAGTCGGGGGGCTTCGGCAATTCCGATAGTTTGCTAAGACTGATCGTTCGGAATCAGGCGGCTTGAGCGAATGCCAGCAGGGAGAATGAGAGTGGATGAAGCGAATGGCGGATCGGTGAATCCGGAAGCGGCGCCCGCAGCCCGGCCGGGCAGGGCCGTGAAGCTGGTCGACCGTGTCTTCGATCAGCTGATGGAGCGGATCCGCGCCGGCAACTATCCGCCGGATTCACGCCTTCCAGGTGAACATGAGCTGGCCTCGCTGCTTGGCGTTTCACGCCCTATCGTGCGCGATGCACTGGCGCGTCTGCGGGAGCAAGGAATCGTCTATGCAAGGCAGGGGGCCGGCACTTTCGTCAGTGCACATGGTTCGCCAACCGCGCAGCTTGCCTATTCACCGGTCAAGACGATTGCCGATATCCAACGCTGCTACGAATTCCGCCTGACGATCGAACCGGCTGCCGCCTATTTTGCCGCCAAGCGCCGCGACGATGCCGCGATCCAGAAGATCGCCGCAGCCCTTGCCGATCTGCGTGAAGCGACGAGCCATCAGCTGCACCGGGTGGATGCGGATTTCGTCTTTCACCGCGCTGTCACCGAGGCAGCCAACAATCACTATTACACTGCCTCCATGGATGCGCTGAAAGCGCATATCGCCGTTGGGATGCATCTGCACGGACTTTCGTTGCTCGGCCCGCGGCCAGGCCTTGAGCAGGTGTATCAGGAGCACAACGAAATCTACAAAGCGATCGCCGAGGGCAGGGCAGAGAATGCCCGTGACCTGATGCGCGCTCACCTGGAGGGTTCACGCGACCGTCTGTTCGAAGGACGCGTGCTCGACCTGTCCTTCTGAGGAAGGCGGCTTCCGGAGGTGGACTCGGGGCCTCATTCCTCGAATAAAGCTCGTTCCGTCGCGAATATCTTGGTGATGTATTCGGCAACCGTCCGGATCGGCAGATCCTTGCGCTGCTGGCGTCGGGTGAGAAGCCAGGCCTCCCGCGGCGGCGGGACGAGCTCAAGCGAGCAGGCGTAGAGGTTTTTTTCGCTGCGACCGATGTAATGCGGCAGGAGTGCCAGACCTGCGCCTGACCTGGCAGCCATCGCCTGCGAAACCTGATTGTTGGCGCGGAAAGACACGCGCGCATGCGGGAACTGGCGGGTCAACCAGATCGCCTCTGGCACATAGCCGTTCACCTCGTCAAATCCGACGAAGACAGGTTCCGCGCCGTTTTCGGCCTGCCGGCAAACTTCCTGCGTTCCGTAAAATCCGTATCCGATCGTCGCGAGCTGCTTGGCAATGAGATCGCCGTCTTGCGGTTTTGTCAGGCGTATGGCGATGTCGGCCTCGTGGCGTTCAAGGCTTATCGTGCGCAGGTCAGTTGCAAGGTCGATGTCGAGGCCTGGATATTGTTTGGTGATTTCCGCCAGACGGGGAATCAGGAAGCCCTGTGAGAGTGCGGGCGATGCGTTGATGCGCACCAGGCCTTTCGGCGTGTCATCCTTCCAGCCCCGTCCAAGCGTCTGGACAGAGGCTTCCATATCGCTTGCTGCCGTCAATGCGCGGGTTCCCGCGGGTGTGAGCACATAGCCGTCCGGGCGGCGCTCGACCAGTTTTTCGCCGAGCGTTTCCTCCAGAGAATGCAGCCGTCGGGCAATCGTTGCGTGGTTGACGCGCAAGGTGCGGGCGGCGGCTGACAGGCTGCCGTGCCGCCCGAGTGCGAGAAAAACCCTGATGTCCTGCCAGTCCGGCTCTGTGCGTTTTTTATCAGCCATTGGCAAAGAATAGCGAATTTTTCGCAGAAGGGAATGGGACTAAATAGAGGCGACCTCGAAACAGAAAGGTTGCCGACATGACCTCCTCCAGTCTCACATTTACGCTGATCGGCGGGCCGACCGTCCTATTGGAATACGGTAACCTTCGGCTTCTCACCGATCCAACCTTCGACCCGCCGGGCCTCTACAAGGAAGCGCCTGTCCGCTTCGAAAAGACGTCTGGCCCGGCCTTGTCAATCGAAGAGATCGGCAGGCTCGACGCTGTTCTTTTGAGCCACGATCAGCATTTCGACAATCTCGACAATGCCGGCCGGGCAATGCTTCCTGGCGTTGGCACCACCTTCACGACGAAGGCTGGAGCAGAGCGGCTCGGTGGCAATGCGCTCGGGCTCGATCCCTTCGAAACAGTCACGCTGGAAGGCGACGGTGGTGAGAAGCTGCTGGTTACGGCAACGCCCGCTCGACACGGCCCCGTCGGTATCGAGCCAATTTCCGGCGATGTCGTGGGCTTCGCACTCGGCCGCGAAAAGCCGGGCGACCTCCTCTACGTGACCGGTGATACGGTCTGGTACGAGGGCACGGCCGAGGTCGCGCGGCTCTTTTCTCCCAAAGTCGTGCTGCTGTTTACGGGGGCTGCCGAGCCCCGTGGCCGCTTCCACGTGACGATGGGCAGCGAGGATGCTCTGGAGGCAGCGCACGCCTTCCCGAACGCTCTCCTCTTATCCGCGCATAACGAAGGCTGGGTGCACTTCCGCGAAACTCAGGATCAGCTCGCGCACACTTTCTCGGTTTTCAAACTCAAGGATCGCCTTCAGCTCTTCGAAAAAGGCAAGCCGCTCGCCGTCGACCTGACGGCCTGATCACCTCTCAAACATGGCGCAAAGCGTCATCTTCCAAGGAGACATACCATGAGCAATGAACAGAAAGTCGCAATCGTTACCGGTGCCTCGCAGGGTATCGGCGCAGGCATCGTCGAAGCCTATCGCAAGGAAGGCTATGTCGTCGTTGCCAACTCCCGCAATATCCAGCCGTCGTCGGATGCAGGTGTCATCGCAGTACCCGGCAGCATCGGCGAGCGTGGTGTCGCCGAACAGGTCGTGAAGACGGCCGTCGAGCGTTTTGGTCGCGTCGATACGCTGATCAACAATGCCGGCATCTTCATCGGTAAGCCGTTTACCGATTATACCGTCGAAGATTTCAACAATGTCATCAACGTCAACGTTGCCGGCTTCTTCCATGTCACGCAATTTGCCATTGCCGAGATGCTGAAGCGAGGCCATGGTCACATCGTTCAGATCACGACAGCCCTTGTGGATCAGCCGATTGCCGATGTTCCGACGGGCCTTGCGACGCTGACCAAGGGGGGGCTTGACGCTGTCACGCGCGGGCTTGCCATCGAATATGCCAAGAACGGCATTCGCGTGAATGCAGTGGCGCCCGGCATCATCAGGACGCCGATGCATGCGCCGGAAACGCATGCTTTCCTCAGCGCCCTGCATCCTGTGGGCCGCCTGGGTGAGGTGAGCGAAGTTGTCGATGCCGTGCTCTATCTGGAGCGTGCCGGCTTCGTCACCGGCGAAACGCTGAATGTCGATGGCGGCCAGCACGCTGGTCGCTGGTAAACCGAGGGAGTAGCCAACGGACGGGGCGCTCATAGCCCCGTCCTTCAAGGAGAACGACAATGCCCTATGTGAATATCAAAGTGACGCGCGAAGGCACGGCTCCGGGTGCAAACAGCACGACGCCGGAGCAGAAGGCTGCCTTGATCAAGGGTGTCAGCGATCTGCTCTTCGACATCATGGGCAAGCCGCATGACAGCACCTTCGTCGTCATCGATGAGGTGGAGATGGAAAGCTGGGGTGTGGGTGGGCTGCCCGTACCTGAATATCGCAAGCAGCTTGCGGAAAAAGCAGCTAAGCAGAAATAGTGTCGTGGCGGCCCGCAAGGCCGCCGCTCGCTTTATTATCAAGCGCAATGCATGGAGCATCGTGTCATGGGCAACTGGCAGGACAATCGTATCATCGACCTCTTCGGAATCGAGCTTCCCATCATTCAGGCACCGATGGCGGGGGCCACCACACCCGAAATGGTGATTGCGGCCAGTGAGGCGGGCGGTCTCGGATCCCTCCCTGCTGCGCTACTGACGATCGAACAGACGAAAGCGGCGCTCGACCAGATACGCTCGGCGACATCAAAGCCGATCAACGTGAATTTCTTCGCACATGCCAATCCGGCAACAGATCCCGTTGCCCAGATGAAATGGCGCAGTATGCTTGCTCCCTATTATGTCGAGCTTGGGCTCGATCCTGCTGCGCCGGTCCCGGCGGCAGGGCGGGCGCCGTTCGACAACGACTATTGCGCGCTTGTCGAAAGCTATCGGCCCGAGGTCGTCAGCTTCCATTTCGGCCTGCCGGGGGCGGACCTGCTCGAGCGCGTACGGCGCGCGGGTGCGAAGATCATCGCTTCGGCGACGACAGTCACGGAGGCGCGCTGGCTGGTGGAGCGAGGTGTCGATGCGGTCATCGCCATGGGGTTGGAAGCCGGCGGACACCGCGGCAATTTTCTTGACGACGACATGATAACCCAAGTGGGCACGATGGCGCTCGTGCCGCAGATCGTCGATGCTGTTTCCGTGCCTGTCATCGCAGCAGGTGGCATCAGCGATCGCCGGGGTGTTCGTGCCGCTTTTGCACTTGGTGCGTCTGCCGTTCAGGTGGGGACTGCCTATCTCTTGACGCCGGAAGCAAAGGTCACGGCCTTTCACCGCGATGCGCTGAAATCGGCGCGAGATGACAATACTGCCCTGACCAATATCTTTACCGGTCGTCCCGCACGCGGCATCGTCAATCGCATCATGCGAGAGATCGGACCGCTGTCCGAGACTGCACCAGCATTTCCGACCGCCGGCGGCGCGCTTGCGCCGCTGAGGGCAGTGACCGAGAAGGAAGGCAGGTCGGATTTCAGCAATATGTGGGCTGGTCAGGCCGCAAGCCTTGCACGCGAAATGTCGAGCGCCAAGCTGACGCGGTATCTCGTTGAAGCCGACTAGGTCGGGCCGGCGACGGGAACAGCAGCCGTCCATCGGACGAGTATTCTGCCACGGAGCCTCAGCCCTCTGCGCCCGCGGCTTTCGCCTGCTGCTGGGCGGTTCGTAAGGTGGTTGCGGCGGCGGCAGCGCCATTCTTGTCCTCGCCGCCGACCTGCACCATCGGCTGGGCGAATTCGATGCCGTTGTTCTGGAAGGCCTCACGGATCATCGCATAGGCCTTGCGCCGGATATAAGTCTGCATGCCAGGCACCGTCGTCATCGCGAAGCTGAGGACGATGCCATAATCGCCGAATTCCTCGACGCCCTTCATCTTGAGCGGCTCGATGAAGAGCGGCCCCACCTCGGCATCTTCTTTCAGCTCGGCGCCGATCGCCTTGGTAATTTTCCGGGCCTTGTTGATGTCGGTGTTATAGGCGACTGAGATACGGAATTTGTCGATCACCCAGTCGCGGCTCATGTTTTCCACGGCACCAAGCTCCCCGAAGGGCACCGTGAAGACGGGGCCTCGGTGATGGCGCAGCCGTACCGAGCGCAGGCTGAAGCCTTCCACTGTTCCCTTGTAGTTTTTCGCCTGAATATATTCGCCGACGCGGAAGGCATCATCGAACATATAGAAGACGCCGCTGATGATATCCTTGACGAGGGTCTGCGATCCGAAGCCGATGGCAACGCCGAAAATGCCGGCGCCGGCTATGAGCGGCCCGATCTCCACGCCGAGCTGGGAGAGTACGATAAGGGCGGCCATGACGACGACCATGACGGCGAGCGCATTTCGGAAGATCGGCAGCAGCGTGCGGAACCGCGCGCGTTTGGCGGCGTCGGCAGGTGCGAGACCGGTGGAATCTCCCGAGGTCTTGATGGTGCGGTCAATCCAGCCTTTGGCAAGCTGCCAGAGAAGATCGGCGATCAGGAGCACGATGACACCTTTCAGCAATCCGGAGAGAATGGCTGATACCGTCGGGTTCTGCTGTGCGATGGAACTGGGGTTGAAGCGCCAGACGAGCGCCAGCCAGCCCACGGCGAGCGCGGTGACAATTGCGCGGCTGCCGCGCACAAGCAATATGCTCTTAGGGCTTTCCGGCGGGGCCGTCGTCAGCGTTGCCGCGGCCCGGCCTGTGGCCCGCAACAGATCCGGCAGAACAAGGGCGTAGACGCCGATCCAGAAAAGGCCCTGCAGCGCGAGGCACCAGAGCCCCCACAGGAGGCCCAGGAAAACGGTCAAGCCGGCCTTTATGACGAGGGGCTGGCTTAATGCCGACCAGACAGTTTCAATCGCGAGTACCAGCAAAAGGATGGAGAAACAGTAGGCGATCGCCTCGGTGACAGCGGGATCGATACCAAGCGGTCCTCCAAGTGTTGCAGTTGCCGCGGCGAACAAGGCGATGCCGAGAAAGATCTTCGCACGGATGGCGAGCGCGGGGCGGTCGCTTTCCACGAGACCGATCAGCACTGCACCGACGCGATAGACGATGAAGGCAACCAGGTAGGCAAGCAGCACGAGCCGGGCGAGCGGCGGCCATTCAACGGCGAAGAATATGATTGCCACGACCACGGTGAAAACCGCCACCGGGACAAGCCGGGCGATCGGGCCGATCGATGCAGGCCGGACGCGCCTGTAGAGCCATTCGGCTGCCCCGCCGATGGCGACCAAGCCGGCAAAGATCAGGAAGATCGGTGCATAGCCGTGCGAGATGGCGTCGTGGCGCGCACGGGCAGCGCCCTGATACATTTCAGAGGGGATGCGCGGAACTGCAGCAAGGATGCCGTCGATGCGCGCGCGGGCCTGTGCCTCCCAAGTCGCAAAACCCGATGGCTGAGCGGCTGCGGCTGTCGCGTCCTGTTCCTTCTTGCGATTTTCCAGCCAGGCCTGGATTTCGGGATCCTGCAGCAAACCTATCAACTGGTCGATCTTCTGCTGGGGTGGCGGTGGCGTGGTCTGCGCCGCTACCGAAGTCCCGATGAGGAAAGCCAGAAAAAATACCGCCAGCCTGATCATTTGCCATGTCTCCCGGCGGAGCCGCCGGCCGCAGAAAAGCTCGTTACCGATCTGTTCATGCACGGCTCCTTCCATACTGGAAGAATGCGCACAGCCGACGCGTTTATGGGAGTACTTTACTGTAAACTCTGGCGTAAAGGCGGGGAAAAGGCGTAAATGGCGGCGGATTTACGGTAACGTACTTCCATCTTGCACCTGTCACTTCATAGTCGGGCTGGGTGAGCAGGAGGCACGGATCTCCAATGGACAAGGAAGGAGGCATCAAGCGGAACGCTACGGAAACCGCACAGCGCGGGCTGTGGCGGCTTATGCTGAAATTACCTGCGATGCGGGGTCGGTTGCAGCTTCTCGCATCGAAATCCCGCTCGCTCAACGATCTCTTCGAGGCTTATGAGGAAGCGAGCCTCACCTTGGAACGCCTCATGCGGCAGCAAGGAGAGGAACACTGTCCGATGGTGGTAGAGTACGAGACCATCTGTGCCGAAATCGAATCCGACATCATCCAATACGTGCTGGAACACCGCCCAAATGTGCCGGATTGAGGTGTAAACTCCCGTTAAAATCGATCGCCTGCTGGTTTTGTTAGCATTTTCGGTTGCAACCGGTCGCCGTCTCGGCGATAAACATCTCTGTTCTACTTTAGCCTAATCAGCGCGTACGGGGCGGTCATGGGTGCTGAAGTACACTACGCAAGGGCATCCGAAGTATCGTTGTCAGAGGCCAGGGCGGAACTCGAACGGATTCTGTCCGACCCTAGATTCCATGCTACGGAACGGCAACGGGCCATCCTCAGCTATCTTGCGGAAAGGCGTTTTGCCGGCTGCGAGGAGGGCGTGAAGGCCTATTCCATCGCTCTGGATGTTCTCGGGCGAGCGAGCAATTTCGATGCTTCGAACGATCCAATCGTGCGCATTGAGGTCAGCCGACTGCGCTCGTCGGTCGAGAACTATTACGAAGCCTTCGGTGCCGAGCGGGATGTGACAATCCATATCCCCAAGGGGACGTATGTGACGCTTTTCCCCCGGTCACACCTGTCTTACGAACATGAAGAGGATGAGCTGGCGCTGGAAGGCGATTTGCCTGAGATGCCGGATGATGTTCCGGTTTCCCAAGTTGCCGAGAACATTGTTACCGCTCCACCATCAGGGCGACCATTGGCGATGCATGCGGGTGTAGCGCTGCTGCTCTGCGCGGCGATTGCCGCAGGCGTTGTCGTCTACGCATCGAAGCCGCCTCTCACGGTTCGTCCGTCGGTCACTCTTTCCATGGATGCCGTCGACACCAGGTTGCAGGGCGAAGCCAGCCAGACGCGCGACATGCTGTTGACGGCGCTGACGCAATTCCAGACGCTGACGGTTGCGAAGTCCGGTTATGCGGATGTGCGTACCCAAAAAGTGGTCGGAATGACCTATGAAATCGACATGAAATATTATGGCGACGGCGATATCAGGAGCGTCTGGTGGCAGATCGTTGACCGTCGCTCCGGTGACCTCCTGAAATCGGGGCTCGAAACGATCGCCATCGACGGCAAGAGCCCTGCCGCTGCCCGCCAGGAGATTGTCGATGTTCTTGCTCGCCGCTTTGCAGCGACACGGGGGGCGATCAACAATATCGAAACGCATGCCAGCAGCGCGGAGTCGATCGGAAACGCTTGTGTTCTGCGCGCTGAATACCAACTCGATGACGGCAGCTCGAGCGATATGGCGGCGGTGCGCTCCTGCCTGGAACGGACGCTTGCGGCCGATCCGAGCAATTCCGATGCAAATGCGCTTCTTGCTCGCGTTCTCATCGCGCCGGAGGGCGCTGCCGGAGATGCCATGGTGCGCGCGCGCGCTCTTGGTCTGGCAAACCGTGCGGTTTCAATCGCTCCCATGTCGGATCGCGCCCACGTGGCGCTGATGATGGCGCAATTCGCCGATGGGCGCATCGATGCCGCATTGCAGGCAGGAAACCGGGCGATTTCGCTCAATCCGAGCAATCCCGATGCGGTGGCGAAGTTTGCCTCCGTGCTGTTTTCTGTCGGCTACTTCGATGCCGGCGTCTCCATGGCGCAGGATGCGGCACGGGCTGTCGATATCGTGCCGCGCGATGCGATGCTCGTTCTTGCGCTGGATGCCTATCGCCGAGAGGATTGGTCGGAGGCTTCACTGCTTGCCGAACAAGTGAACTGCACTGATTTTGTCGTGCGCGCTTTGCGCGCCGCAGCACTCGGCCAGCTCGGTTCGGATCAGGCGAAAGAACGGCTTGCCGATGTTAGGGGCAGCGATCCCGATTTCGAACGAACCCTGCGGCGGAAGCTGGAGGCGAGACGCTTCCAGCCGCTGCTTTCGGCAGAGATTGAGGAAGGGCTCGCCAAGGCTGGAGCAGTGTTTGCGCTCAATGACGTTACCGGAGCCGTGAGCCGATAGATGGGACCAGATGCTCGCGTCCGCTGTCTGCAAAGCTCATCTGAAAGCCAGTCCACCGGTGCTATGGGAAAACTGCAAGCGCCTCTCCTGTCGGCTTCCATGGCAAGGGCGACACAAGATTCCAAAGACGATAGGCCTGTTTACGGCGGCGTTTACGGTGCGGTTTACCGTAACGTACTTACGCCGGAAGCTGGAGATGTATCCTATCGGCACAGGGGCAAAGTTCATTTCGTGGGTCAGCAGAGGGATATTGGATGCGAACCACCGTACTATTGCTTTCCGCGGCCATTCTGGCTGCACCCGTAGTCGTGCAGGCTGCGGATATTGCTCCTGTTCTGGCACCCCAGCCGCAGCCTGCCGAGCCGGATAAATGGACTTTTTCGGTATCGCCCTATTTCTGGGTAGCCGGCATTACCGGCGATACCGCCGTCTTCGGCCTTCCGGAAGTTCATACCAACGAAAGTTTCAGCGACATTCTGTCGGATCTCGATTTTGCTTTTATGGCCGCCGGCGAAGCGCGCTACGATCGTTTCAGCGTCGTTACCGATATCGCCTATGTCCGCGTGACCACGGATTCCGCCACACCGCGCGGCATATTGGCCGATGAGGTCGACCTGAAAGAGGAAACGTTCACGGCGATGATCGGTGCAGGCTACGCGGTGATTGACGATCCCCGTGGTCGCCTCGATGTCATCGGCGGCGTGAAGATCTGGTACACTGAAACGACGATTTCCTTTTCCGGCGGGCCGCTGGATGGCGTGTCGGGCACCGATGAGGCCACCTGGGTCGATGCCATGGCAGGATTGCGCGGCGTCTATTCGATTACGCCTTCAGTCTATCTGACAGGGTGGGGTTTGATCGGTGCCGGTGGCGCCGATCTGGACTGGGATGTGATGGCGGGTATCGGCTACAAATGGAATGACTCCATTTCCGCAATGGCCGGCTATCGCGCTCTTGGTGTGAACTACAGTGACGACACCCTGACCAGCGACATCGTCGAGCACGGCCCGATCCTTGGCGTCGTCTTCCATTTCTGAGATCGGATGAAGGCACTCGCGGCGCTGTCGCGAGTGCTTTTTCACTGTTCGAAGGCGAAAATCTTCTTCCAGTCTTTCTTCATGTCGACCACCAGCCAATTGCGGCCCTCCGCCTCGTCGAGCGCCTTGTCCAGTTTTCCAAAGGCTGATTCACGGTCATAGGCATATTCGCGGGCTGCGTCGGTGTGGTGGACCAGCAGGCCAAAGCTCGAGCCTTCACCTGACGTCGTCCAGCGCAGCATTTCGTAATCTCCATCCGAGTTGCCGGCCGCGAATATCGGCTTGAGGCCGATGAACTTGTTTATGCCGACGGGCTTGCCCGGGCCGTCGTCGACGAAGTCGATCTTCGGCAGGCGTTTGAGAACCGGTACATCGCCGACGAGTTCGTATTCGGTCGCGATCGTGCTGCCGACGACCTGTTCGGGCGGGATGCCGTAAAGCTGTTGCGTGACGGGACGCATGAACTCGATGCCGCCGCCGGAGACGATATAGGTGCGAAAGCCGTTGGCACGCAGATAGTCCAGCAGTTCGCGCATCGGCAGGTAGGTCATCTCGGTAAAAGGCTTGCCGGTCTGGGGATGTTTTGACGTGGCGAACCAGTCCGTGGCGATCTTGGTGAACTCGTCTGATGTCATGCCGGCATGCGTTGCCATCATGAGTTCCACCATGCCCCTTTCACCAGCTTTGGCTATGCCTTTCAGATCGCCATCGAGAACGCTCTTGAAGGGCTCCTTGGTCTTCCATTCCGGATGCTGGGGTGCCAGCGCCTTGACGCGATCGAGTACGAAACCAAGCTGGATATAATAGGGCTGCTCGGACCAGAGCGTGCCATCATTGTCGAAGACGGCGATGCGGTTCTCCGGCGCCACATAAGCCTCTCCGCCTTCCGTCGTGGTTGCCCTGACGAAATCCGTGATGCGTGTTTTGGCGGATGTGTCGTTCCAGGAGGGCAATACGTCTTGCGCGGACACTGGGCTGCAGGTGGCCGTGATCAGAAGAATGACTGCGATGGCAAGGCAAGCAAGGCAAGCAAGGCAGGCATCAAAGGCTCGAACGGATCGTCTCATGGACATCCTCCGGTGAAGCTGAAATTCTCTTGATGCAGCGGAAACCGAGATGGCTGGTCGAGGTATCCTCCGGCTCGGCATGGCGCGCGGCGGGGCGATAGCGGCGGCAATAGTTCGGTGCGCAGAGATGCGAGCCGCCCTTCAAAACCCGTCGCGGAATGCGGATGCTCGGTTGGCGCGGGTCGTAACTGGCTTCCACGCCGCCGCCGCGCGGATTGGCAGGAATGCAGCAGGCTTTTGCGGCGGGCTCGGGATGGCCGTCGGACCAGTAGTCCGTGGTCCATTCCCAGACATTGCCGATCATGTCGTAAAGCCCGTAACCATTCGGCGGGAAGCTGCGAACGGGGGAGGTCCGTTCATGGCCTTTCGGTTTCGCCGACATCACGGGGAAGGTTCCCTGCCAGGTGTTGGCCATGGGAATGCCGTCGGGCATCAGTTCGTCGCCCCACGCAAATTCCACATCGTCGAGCCCGCCGCGGGCTGCGAGTTCCCATTCCGCTTCGGTCGGCAGGTCGAGGCCGGCCCAATCGGCATAGGCCTTTGCGTCGCACCAGGCGATGTGCACGACAGGATGGTCGAGCTTGCCGCGCAGATCGCTCAGGCCGCCGAGCGGCCGGCGCCAGTTCGCGCCGAATTTGAAGGTCCACCATTGAGTGATATCGGGGCCCTCAACCTTTTTCGGCTGAAAGAAGACAAGCGATCCGGCGCGCAGCATCTCTGGCCTGGCGCCGGGATAGTCCTTTGCCTCAGGTGCCTTCTCGGCTGACGTCACGTAACCGGTCGCCCTGACGAATTCAGTGAACCTGCGGTTCGTGACGGGGATTTCGTCGATCCAGAAGCCATCGACCTTTACAGGATGGGCGGGAGCCTCTTCGGGATAGTGGTCATTGGAGCCCATCATGAAGGTCCGGCCTGGAATCCAGACCATGCCTTCGGGCGCCGCACCGGGCCTCTGCTGATCGTCGAATGCCAATGCCATCACCGCCTCCGGAATATGCGCCGGAAGCTTCGCGCGTATGGGGAAGGGAAGGAAGTACGTTACGGTAAACACGCCCGTGGATGGTGTAACGGCGGCGTAAATTTACGGCACCAGCCTGCTCCGGCTGGCTACGCCCCTTCCTGCATTCTTAAGCAGGGACCGCGGCGCATTATCTGGCGAGGTCTCTTCCGTTGACGGCGATCGGATTGAGCGGCGGCAGCGCTGGCGGTTTTCTATCTCTGATCGTTGCGTCTCTCCAGGCGACGGCCCTGATGATCGCCGCCCTGTCGATGTCAGGTCCGACCTGTGCTCCAAAAAGCTTGCGTTCCAAAAGCTCAATCTGCTGCCTGAGGACGGGGGAACTTTCCCTTGCGAGCCAGTCGGCGATGGTCCGGTATCCGCATTGCAAAGCCCAGGCCTGCAGGGCCGCATAGACCGCGGTTTCGTTGCCGCTCCTGATGGTCTGCTTCATCCGGTGAAGTCGGTATGAGCGGGAATTTTTCCTGAGATCCCGGTGTTTCGTGCGCCATGCTGCGAAGCGGGGAATGAGCTGCCGGAGAAGGAAGGCGACAGCTGCCAGGACAACGGCGATCGCGGCGATGAGCCAGATGCTGATCTGCCGCGATCGACGGTCTTCTTGCTGTTCAAGCTGCGGTGCGATCGCCTCTTTGGCCGCTGCGGCGCCGACCGTGACCTTGATGTCGGGAAGTGTCGCGGTTTTCTCGGCTTTGCTGTCCACATCGAACCAGGGGTAGGAAACCGCTGGTATGTCGAATGTGCCAGCGGCGGGGGCTGTGTAGACGATCGTTTCGGTGTGCCGGCTGGCTGTTTCCCGGTTCATTTCTATGCCGTCTTCGATCTTCGGCGGCTTCAGATATTGCTGCAGGCCGGCTGCGCTGCCGAGTTCCACCGGCGGCATCATCATCGCCTGCGTGTCCAGGGCCGTGATGGTGATGGTGCGCGAAAACGCATCGCCGGCCTTCAGCTTGGTTGGATCGCGATCGAAGGATTGCTCGATCGTCAGGCCGTGTGCGACAAAACCCGGCTGGCTTGGCAGGGCGTTGCCGCCAACGGTGAAGGAAATGCCGGGCATGGTCACCGTCGCCTTCGTCGGCTTTCCGTCCACGCCATATCCGAGTTCAATCGGAATTTCCGGCAGGCTGTAGGGGCCGGATGCTTCCGGTACGATCGCATAGCTGCGGCGGATGCCGGAATATTGCACACCGTCGATGGTCTGTGTCAGGTTCACGCTGCGCTCCTCCGGCAGGGTGACCATGGCATTGGGAACGTCGAACAGAGGAAACTGCGGCGGTGAGGTGAAGAAATTGGGCACGAAGACATCCACCGTCAGGCGTACCTGCTGTCCCGGCACGATCTCGCCGCTGCCTTCGATCGCGGCACGAGCAAAAGGTTCGGCGGCGAGCGCATTTCCCGACAGGAGCAACCAAAGCGACAGGGTAAGGCGCATCATGGCTTTTGTCCCTGTGCTTCAAGGGCGAACTTGCGCGCCATGAGGTCCGCCGGGCTCGCCTGGATGTTCTTCATCCACATTTCCGACGTCTGTTCGGCGATGCTCACCTGGCCTTCCTTGCCCTGCTTTCCCTTGTCGTCGAACTGAACGCTGTCAGGCTTCAGATTCGGGTCCTGTTGCTGTTGTTCCTGCTCCTTGTCCTGCTGCTCTTTCAGCAATCGCTCTGCGATAATGAGATCGGCTTGAGCCTCCGGCCAGTCCTTCCGTTTTTCAATCGCCTTCTGATAGGCCGTGACGGCCTCCTCGAATTTGCCGAGGTGCAGAAGCGTGTTTGCCTGATTGTACCAGCTCTCGGCAGTATCGACGGCGGCAAAGGCATCGAGTGCATCCTGAAAGCGGCCAGCCCTGTAAAGTGCCGCGCCCTTCCACATCGGGTTTCGGAAATGGTCGGCTGCCCCCTCAAAATCCCCCTGTTCAAAAGCCAGTCGGCCCTGCTGGTCCGGCGTCAGCCATAGATCGACGAAACCAGCCGCTTCCGCCGGAGATGGCATCAGCAGCCGGAAAGTGAGAAGCACGGCGCCGACCCTGACCACCCAGCCACGCCTGAAGGAAAAAGCAAGCAGCAAGGCAATCGGGGCGACCAGCCACCAGCCGGCATCGCGCCAGCGATTGCCCTCGGACGCCTGCGCATCGGAAAAGTTCTTGCTGACGCGCTGGATGATCCAGCGCACATCGGTATCGTCGTCACTGATGGTGGCGACGTCAGCCCCCGTTGCCGATTGCAGCTGTTTCAGGGCCCCCATATCGAGCTTGGGCAATAGACGCCCGCCACCGGCGTTGGTCAGGAAGTTTCCGTCGGCCGTCCTGACCGGTCCGCCCTCGGCGGTGCCGATACCTAGAATGATGATGCCGTTGGCATTTGCCGCCTTGAGCGCATCGACCCCGGCCGGTTCGATGCCGTCAGTCAGGAAGACGATCGTGCCGGTCGTATTCTCCGACTTGAACAGGCTGTTCGATAGCGAAAGTGCGTCGGGCGTGCTCTTGCCGGGCTTCGGCATGATGCGTGTCGCCAGCGCATCCGAATAGCTCTCGATCAGGGAGGCATCCTCCGTCAGCGGAACGACGAGATGGGCGGTGCCGGCATAAGCGACGATCGCGGTCTTTGCTCCTGGCCGCGCAGCGAGAATATCGTGGATCTTCAGCTTGGCGCGTTCGATGCGACTGGGGCTGATGTCGATCGCATCCATGGTCGAGGAAAGATCAACGGCAATGACGAGGGGCGCGGTATCCTCGACAAAGGGCGGTGCTTCGCGCCGCCATGTCGGACCTGCCGCGGCGATCGTGCCCAAAGCCATCAAGCCGGCCAGAAGCCATGAGGGATTGATGCGGCTATGGCGGTTTGCCTCGACAATCAGTTTGTCGAGCAGGTGCGGCGCGATCATGCCCTTCCAGCGGTCGCGAATATCGTCCGACCGGGCTGCAAGCCAGAGGATGAGGGGCGGAACGAGCAAGACGAGCAGCCACCACGGGCGCAGAAAATGAAGATCGGTGATCACGCCGCTGCCCTCCGGCGGATCAGGCCCAGAGAGCCTGCGAAGAGATGATAGAGAGCGAGAATGGCGATCGCAGCGCCCAACGGCCAATGGAAAAGCTCGATACGCGGCCGCCAGGACACCACCTTCTGTTCGTCAGGCGTAATCTGATCCAGAACGTCGTATATTGCCGCGAGCTGGTTCTGGTCGCCGCCGAAGAAATAGCGTCCGCCGGTATCGGTGGCGATCTTCTGCAACGTGGCCGTATCCAGCTTGTCCTCGCCTGTCGCGGCGGGATCACCGATGCCGATTGCATGAATAGTAATGTCATTTCTTCCGGCGATCTCTGCCGCCTTCAGCGGCGGCATCTTGCTTGCCGTATCATTGCCATCGGTCAGCAGGATCAGGACTTTTTCGCGTGCCGTGGTCTTTTCGAACATTCTGAGCGCAAGGCCGATCGAATCCCCAAGCGATGTGCGTGGGCCAGCGATCCCGGGCAGCAATCCGTTGATCATCAGCCGGACGAGTTCATGATCCATGGTGAAAGGCGCAAGCGGGTAGGGCGCATCGCCGAAGGCGATCAGGCCCAGGCGGTCGTGGGGCCGTTTCGCGACGAAATCGGAGACCACGGACCGTACCGCATCGACGCGTGCTCCAAGGCTGCCATCGGGCACCGGAAAATCACGCGTCTCCATCGATTGCGAGAGATCGAGCGCAAGCAGGATATCGCGCTGCGGCTCCGTCTTTTCCAGGGGTGGTTCGACGAATTGCGGCCGGGCAAGCGCCAGCACAACAAGACACCAGGCAAGCCCCTCGGCTATCGTCTGCAGCCAGGTCCGTTTCGGCACGACCGAACCTTCGGTCGGCTGAACCCCGGCGGCACGCGTCACCTGATCGAAGAATGGCAGGCGGATCGATGCCGATGTTTCCCGATGCGGCGGCAGCAGCCACCAGATCAGCAAGGGGAGCGGAAGCAGCAGAAGCAGCCACGGATACTCAAGCTGATACATGGTGCCCCCTGATCCATCGCCTTGACTTGAGGACGAGTTCATCGGTGCTATCAGGAGGAAGAGCGGCAATGGCCGCGCTGTCGTGATATTCGAGATCATCAAGCAGGCGCGCCAGAGCGCCGGCCCCTCCGCTTTGGTTCAGACGCTCAATCCATGCCCGACCGGTCACCGACGCGACATCGCTCCTCGGCCATGCTGCGAGCGCCGTCCGCTTGAGCAGTTCCGTGAGTTCGTGGATGCCCTTGTCGCGGCGTGCCGGATTGCGGATGTCTGTTTCGATAGCGGCAAGCATCCGGAGCGCCTCGCGCCGGTAGGCATTGCGGCGATATCGCCTGAGCCAGACAAGGATGGCCGATAGCAGCGCGATGACGAGCAATGCACCCAATGCCGCCCAACCCCAGGTTTGGGGCAACCAGGAGACCGGCGGCGGAACTGCGATGTCATGCAAAGAGCGGAGCGCCGTCTGGGTCATTGGATCGAGTTGGACTGTCTGCTCCATCAGCGCCTCCGCTGCCGCCAGGCGGATTGTTCGAGCAGGCGGCGCAGCTGCGGGGCAGTCTCCTCCGCCGTCGAGACAGGCAGCATGGGGAGGCCGAGTTCACGCTGCCAGGCCATCAGTTCGCGACCGCGATTGCGAGCGAAAGTGTCGATGGATTTCCGCACGCCGGCTTGGCTCAGTGACAGTTCGGCCTGCAATCCGCCGCCGCTGATGACGATATCGGCGGATTTGGGAAGCTCCAGAAGGAATGGGTCGTAGATCAAAAGACAGATCACGTCGTTGCGGGCGGAGAGCGCCAAAAGCAGGTCGCGGGTCGCTTCGCCGTGTCCGCTGAAATCGCTGATGATGACGACGAGATGATCGTGATGGGCGATGCCTGTGACGCGGCGCAGCACGTCATCGAGTGAACCCGGCGAGGGCGTGCCGGCAAAGGCGGCTTTCAGCGCGGCATTCCTGGTGGCGATCTTGTCGGCAAGAGCGATGACGGCATTGCGGCTACGATGCGGCTTTACTTCCTCGATGTCGCCATCCCCAAAGATAAAACCGCCCACCCGATCGCCTGATCCCAGGATGCGCCAGGCACAGAGCATGGCTGCTTCGGCGGCAGTGACGGATTTCATGGCGCGGCGGCTGCCGAAAAACATATTGATCCGCTGGTCGACGACGAGGATTGCCGGCCGCTCCTTCTCCTCGCCGTAGATGCGGACGACCGGCGTGCCGGTGCGCGCCGTCACGCGCCAGTCGATGGAGCGGATATCGTCGCCCGGCAGATAATCCCGCAATTCCTCGAAGATCAGGCCGCGGCCGCGTAGGGCTGACTGCATCCGGCCGGCGAGCTGCTGATGGCTTTTTGCTTTCTGGACGAAAGTCAGATTGCGGGCACGACCCTCGAGAGCGACGAGCTGTTCCGTCGTGACATAGACGCCGTCGCTTCTGAGGGCGCCCGTGCTCATGAGACCGCAACCAGTTCGGTGATGCGATCGATGACCTGATCGGCGCTCGTATTGGCGGCATGGGCCTCGTAAGACAGGATGAGGCGATGGCGAAAGACATCGTTGACGATCGCCTTCACATCGTCGGGGGTTACATAGTCGCGACCCTTCAGCCACGCATATGCGCGGGAGACCTTGTCGAGACTGATGGCGCCACGCGGGCTGACGCCAACCTGCAGGAGGCTCGCCAGATCCTTGTCGTAGCGATCCGGGTAACGCGTGGCGAAGACGAGAGCGACGATATATTTCTCGACCGGTTCGGAGACCGTCACCGCACCGATTTGCGTGCGCGCATCGAAGACGGCCTGTGGGTCCAGGCGCTCGGTGGCCGGATCAGAGCCTTTGCTGTGGGCGATGTTCTCCTCGTCCCGGTTGAGACGCATGATCGCGGCTTCCGATTGCTCATCGGGATAGGTGACCTCGACATGCATGAGGAAGCGGTCGAGTTGCGCCTCGGGCAGGGGATAGGTGCCCTCCTGCTCGATCGGGTTTTGCGTCGCCATGACCATGAAGAGATCAGGCAGCGGATAACTCTTGCCGCCGACGGTGACCTGCCGTTCCTCCATCGCCTCCAGAAGGGCGGACTGCACCTTGGCGGGCGCACGGTTGATCTCGTCGGCAAGAATGAGATTGGCGAAGATCGGTCCCTGCTGAAACTTGAACTCGCCCTTGCCACCTTCCGAGAAATAGATCTCCGATCCGGTAATATCGGCAGGCAGTAGGTCCGGCGTGAATTGGACGCGCGAAAGCTCTGAATCGAGGTTTTTTGCGAGGCTCTTGATTGCCCTCGTCTTGGCCAATCCAGGAAGACCTTCGACGAGCAGGTGGCCATTGGCGAGCAGCCCGAGCAGCAGGCGCTCGACCATCGCCTCCTGGCCGATGATCGACTGGCCGATGCGCTTGCCGAGATCGAGGATGTCGTCGCGTGCCGTCATGGGAGCCTCGCCAATTGCGTTGGGGCGCGGCGAAATCGCCGCGCCGGTCTTGGTCGGGAGAAAGAGCTACCGGCTTCCTCCCGGATTCTGGTCGAGCGAACTCATCAGGGCCGCGATCATCTGGTCGACGCTGAAGCTTGCGGGCCGTTGGCTCGGTGGGTATTCGCGGAAGGTCTGGAGGAAGGGTGCGACCTTGTAGACGCCATATTGGACGATATAGGCATTCTTCATCACCCAGTCATAATATTGATCCGACACGACATCCGCGCGCTCGTAGGGATCCATCCGCAGGTTGAATACTTTCGGCACCCGCAGGCAGGTGAAGGGGTTCGCCCATACCACGAAGCCTCCCGGTTGGCGCTGTTCGCAGAAGACGATCTTCCAGTTGTCGTAGCGATAGGCGACGAGTTCGCCGTCGTCGTTGAAGTAGAAGAACTCGTCACGCGCCGACTTCGGCTGTTGTCCCGTCAGGTAGGGGAGCTGGTTGTAGCCGTCGAGGTGAACCTTGAACTGATTGCCGCTGATCGAGGTGCCTTTCGCAAGCCTGTCCTTGATATCGCCGTCACCGGCGGCGGCGAGCAGGGTCGGGAACCAGTCGAGCCCGGACATCATATCGTTGGACACTTCGCCGGCCTTGATCTTGCCGGGCCAGCGGATGATCGCGGGAACACGGAACGCGCCTTCCCAGTTCGTATCCTTCTCACTGCGGAAGGCGGTCGTTGCCGCGTCGGGCCACGAGAACTGGTTGGGGCCGTTATCGGTTGTGTAGACGACGATCGTGTTGTCCGCGACATTCAGGTCGTCGAGCGCTTTCAACAGCTTGCCGACATCGCCGTCATGCTCGACCATGCCGTCGGCATAGTCGTTGCCCGGCATTCCGCTTTGCCCCTTCATCGATTCCCGTACATGGGTGAAGACATGCATGCGGGTCGTGTTCATCCAGGTGAAGAAGGGCTTGCCGGCCTTGACCTGTCTGTCCATGAAGTCGATCGCGGCTGCGGTCGTCTCGTCGTCGATCGTTTCCATGCGCTTGGTGGTGAGCGCACCGGTATCCTCGATCTTGCCGTCGGCGGACGCCTTCAGCACGCCGCGCGGCGAATTGGTGCGCACGAATTCGGCGTCGTCCTTCGGATAATAGGGACGTTCGGGCTCTTCCTCGGCGTTGAGGTGATAGAGGTTGCCGTAGAATTCGTCGAAGCCATGATTGGTCGGCAGGAATTCGTCGCGGTCGCCGAGATGGTTCTTGCCGAACTGGCCGGTGGCATAACCAAGCGGCTTCAGCGCCTGGGCGATGGTGATGTCGCGCGGCTGCAGGCCGACAGTGGCGCCGGGGATGCCGACCTTGCAGAGGCCGGTGCGCAGGCAGACCTGGCCGGTGATGAAGGTTGAGCGCCCGGCCGTGCAGCTGTTTTCGGCATAATAATCGGTGAACATCAGGCCTTCCTTGGCCAGACGGTCGATATTCGGGGTCCTGTAGCCCATCACGCCGAAGGAATAGGCGCTGATATTGGTCTGGCCGATATCGTCACCGAAGATGACGAGAATGTTCGGCTTGTCGGGTGTCGGTGCAGGGGCTGGCGCGGCCGGGGCGGCGGGGGACGCTTCCTGGGCATAGGCCGATGAAATGAAAGGTGCTGCGGCAAGGCTCATTGCCACTGCTGCCGTCGCCGAAAGAAGTCTGCCGGAGAGTGTCGTGGCCATCACGTTCTCCCCGCCGCAAGGTCGTTCAACATTACGCTCTCCCTGGTGTCGGGCAGGCCGGAGCCCGCCGGAACTGGATCGTCGCCATTCGACCGGGAGAGACTTCTACTTTGAGGCCATCTGCGGAAGTACGTTACCGTAAATGTCGATGTTGCTGGACGTAACCGCCCACGTAAATCGCGTTCGTTACTGCGTCAGCGGCTGCGATTGCGGATCGGCGCGAAGAGTATCTTCGACTTCTACTGGTTTTGCGGCGGTTGGCAGAGGCTGTCCGACGATCGTCAGCGGCGCGGCTACCGCCGTGCCGGCGACCTTGCCCACAGTCTGCACCGTTCCGCCTACGACGGCGGCAACGCCTTCGCCGAGCGTGATGTTGGAATCCGTCAGGGTCTGGCCCGTCATCAACCGCTGGCCGATGAGCTGCACGATTTCGGGGCTTTCGGCAAACTTGCCGTGATTGAGCTTGTCGCCGGTGTCGACCTTGGTCAGATCGATCGCGGTAATGCCGGCTTCTTCCAGCCGGCTGCGATAGGGCTCCTTGGACGGGTCGATGGCACCGAGCCGGGAGACTTTTCCGGTGATGAAGCTCGAGACTGCCAGAGCCCGATCATCCTGCGAAACGAAGATCGTGAATTTCGGACGGGGTGTGCCCATTTCCACGAACTGCTTGGCGAAGACCTGTATGTCGATATCGGGGGAGGCAAGAATGACATCGCGGATCTTGGTGTTCACATGCCCGTCACGGATGCCCATCTGGCGCAGGGATTCCATCGCAAGCCAGGTTCCCATCGAATGCGCAAGAATGGTGATATCCTTGACGCTTGGATCCTGGGCGAGGATTCGCAGCGCCTGTTCGAGTGCCGTGCGTGAATAGTTCGTGCTTTCCTTGTCGTATTCATAGGCCGTCAGCTTCGCACGTGAAGGCCAGGTGAAAAGGACCGGCGTTGCCTTCATGCCGCTGTCGTGAACGATCTGGGCGAGACGGAAGACGGAATCCTCATAGGTATTGTTGAAGCCGTGTATGAAAACGAGTGCGTGGCCGTCGACCAGATGCTGTTGGAACCAGGCGCGTCCTTCAGCCCGCGTCTCGAGCTGCTCGACCCGCGTGACCGCGAAATCTGTCGCCGGGTTCGGCGGCAGCTTTTCGGGCCACTGTACGGTGCCGGCCGCACGCTTCGGCGGAATGGAAATTGCAATATCCGTCAGGTAGGGTTTCGGACTGCGCTCTCCATTGAAAAGCGTCGCGGGATTTGCGGAAGGCTGACGGGTGGTCGCCACCAGCATTTCGACCTGTGAGGTTTTCGGAGTATTGGCCGTGAGGACGACAGGGGTCATCACCCCGGTCGGATGGCCGCAGCCTGCCAGCACGGAAAGTGCGGCGAGGAGAATGCGTCGCAGCATGATCACTTCCTGGTTCAACAGTCCGGCACTCTAGGCCGCGGCAAATCGCGGATGGAAGTAAGTTACCGTAAATGCGGGTGTTAATACGAGTCTTTATAGCAGCCTCGACAGCGACGAGGTGAAGGGGCGCGAATTCAACGGGAGGCCTGCGCTTCACCCACGATGACTGCGCCTCCCTGCGCCGGGGTGGCTGCTTTTTCCTGTGAGAGCAAGGTCTGCTGCTGCACCTCGCTATCGGAGGCGCTGCGCCAGAATTGCCAGCCTTCGCCCTGTATAAGACCGCTGTCGGTGAGATCCTTCCAGTGGCTGAAGGTGCCAGTACCAGTATAGACGAAATTGCGGGCGTCTTCGGGGGAGGAATACATCGTGTATTCGGCAGTATGCTCCGAGCGGTTGGCGGGATCGGCGACCTTGTTGAGGAAGCTCGACAGAAACTTGAAGTGCAGGAGGGCGCTGGTGATACCAACGGCGCCGCGCATTTCACCAAGGTTCAGTGCGAGCGGCCAGACCTGGTGCGAGGATTTGAGATAGAGGCGCTCGCCGGATACGTAGATCAGCGGGATCTTGTTGAGCGCGGGGCCATCCCAGATACGGCCGCGAAAATAGACGCGACCTCGTACCCCGCCCTTGATCCAGATGGTGCGACTGTTCCTGTCGAAATGCGATTCATAGCCTGAGCGATCGAAGAGGCTGCAGACTTCGAGCGGATTGCGGCCGGGCTCGCAGACGTTTTCGCTGACGGGATTGCGGCTGTACATGTCAATCATGACCGAGCGCAGCGAGCGGGCGCCAACGGATTCCATGTAGGCGGTCAACTGGCTGATCGAACGCGTATCGCAATGCGGATAGACGAGAAACTCGTCCGCATCGACATAGAGAACCCATTTCTCCTGGCAGTGACGGTTCATGACAGCGTTGATCCAGTCATTGCCAAAGCGCGCAGCCTTGTAGGAACCGTTGGCCGACAGCAGCGAAACATCCTCCATGCCGGACAGGAGCTCGACCGTGTCGTCGCTTGAGCCGTTGTCGATGCAGATGAAATGCTCGACACCGAGATCGCGATAATATTGCAGGAAGAACTCCATCCGGTGTCCTTCGTCGCGGATCACGCAGATCAGCACGTGGCGTGCCTGCTTCAGGCTGTCGCGAAGGCCGGCATAGCCGATCTGGCCGGCCTTCAGCGAACGGCGCAGACGGGCCTTGGCGTAGTGTGAGATGCTGGTCGTCAAAGCACTCATTTCTGCTCCTGAACACTCGCGCCGGCTCTGATGACCAGCTCTGCCTGCAGGGATCGGGCCAATTTTTCGTCAGACGACATAGTCGCCGGCGAGCAGCGTCTGCACGCGTGGATTGGGCATCTCATTCTGCAGGGCATGTCTCACGCGCTCGCGCATCGAACGATATTTGTAGACCATCTTGCGATCGAAGCTGATGCCCCGGTAGAGCGCGTTGTAGGCCGGGTGTGTTTTGCGCAGGTCGATGTAGACCTGGCTTTCGGTGTCGCTCCACGGGAAGAAGGTGCCGTGCCAGGGTTTGGGATGCGCCATGTAGTGGACGATGGCGAGCGAGGACATGTCCACCAGATGCAGAAATTGCTTGGGGAAGTTCCAGCGGTTCGACACCAGGATGAGCGAGGAGCCGCAGACATAGTTCAGCGCGCCCTGATCATGCTTGCCATCGCAAGCCTCCGGGTTCGTGGCAAAGAGCTGCAGTGCTTCCGGTCCGATCCAGCCGTCGCGGTGGAATTTCAAAACGCCGGCATTGAAATAATTGCTGTCCTTGCCGTTTTGCAGCAGGCCATGAATCGACGTGTAATCGCGGGCTGCGAAGAATTTTCCGGGAGGAGCGAACGCATTTTCGAGATCGGCAAGGCTGCTGACGATCTGCGTGTCGCCGTCCAGATATATGATCTGAGTATAGTTGTCAGGCAGGATCTGTGCGAGCACGAGCTTGGCCATGGTGCTGACGCTGATGCGGCCCATGAAATGCGAACCGTCGAGCTTGCCGAGAGATTCGCGCAGCGCTTCCGTCGCGTCCATCAACGTGACGCCGCTGAGCGCCAGCAGGCTTTTCAGCTCTTCGAAATTGTCGAGGTGTTCCGACATGAGAACACAGACATCCGTCTCGGGATTTGCAAACTTCCGTGCCTGCAGTGCCGAAAGAATAGTGGGGAAAGAATATTCGACATCCGTAACGTAGGCCACGCACTGATTACTCATGGTACAATCCTTCTCGCAGTTCTTCGTCTCGAAGTGCCTTTATTTAAATCCGTCAAAAATTTACCGTTGTTGAGGTGCTGTCTCCCACTTGTCGCAAGCGGGAAATTTTTCATCCGATCGGGAGCCAATCGTGCATCTTCGGCGGTTTGATCACGACGGATTGTGGGAAAATTAACCATTGCTATCGCTCCACTACCAAAAGCTGGGTGTTGTGGATCTGGTCCTGTAATGTGAAAACCGGCGCAGGGCTCGGTGGGACGATAGAAAGGAATAAGGCATCGCAATGCTGAACGGCACAATCATTGTGATACTGATTTCGCTCGCAGCCGGAGCAGCCATTCGCGCCTGGGCCTTCGCGATTTTCGCGATTATTGTAGCTCTTGGTTTCGGCATCGTAGCCCATCAAAACACGTCGCTGCTTGAAGCCGCGCTTTATGGTCTCGGTATCCTCCTGCTCATGCAGGTCTGCTATGTGACGGGGGTCTTTGCGACCGGCTTCTGGCGCCGCAACCGCAAGTCGTCCAAGGAACGCGCCATCACCGATCAGGCGCCTGTGCCGAGCGAGCGGCAAGGCTGACATAGCCGACATTTTTTCCACCCCGCGCATCATCGCGACGAAAATACCGGCGTACTCATCAGAGATGCCGGTGTCCTCTGCAGGCGGGCCATACGGTTTGTCAGCGGGTAGGGCGCGGTCAGGCAACCGCTTGCAAGTCCAGCCGTGATGCTGAAAAGCAGGCCGAGATCGGTGCTGCTTCCGGAGATCGTTGCCGAGGCGATCTGTGCGACGGAGGCGAAAACCGCCGCCATACCGATCGCCCGGTTTTCACGGTTCACCAGTTTGCTGCGAGCCGCAGCCTTCAGCAGGCTATAGAGGAAGAGCAGGAAGAGAGCGGTGCCGGTAAGGCCCACATTCGACAGAAGGGCTGCGGCGAAGCTCGATGCCCGCACCGTACCGAGCCCGGCTCCGAAGGTCGCCGTTTCGATGAAGGAAATCAGCGCCAGCGTGTTCCAGGCGGTTCGTTCTTCGCCGGATTGGGATTCGAGCTTGTTGGCAACTGTTGCATTCGCCAGGTCGCCAATGGCGTTCCAGGCACTCGGGATCAGCGCCACGGCCATGATCAGACAGGGCACCATAAGCAGCATGATCAAAAGGAAGGTTGCATAGGGACGAGTCGCCTGGCCGCTCAGAAGGCGCCTCAGGCTGAACAGCACTGCAACGACGATCATGAAGAGACCGGCGGCATAGGCGGTCGTCGAGGTGCAGAGGATGACGGTGAGGCCGACCGATATCGTCGCAAAGCCGGTGAAACGGCTCGGAAAGCGCTCAAGCCACAGGATGAGTGTGAAAGAGAAGAAGACCAAGGCGGCTGCACCGTAGGCGCTAGCCTCCGGGAAGGAGCCGACGATGCGCTTGAAGCCGCCGATCACCTCGGCCGTATGCATCGTGTAGTTGGCGTTTCGAATGAAATCGAGCAGGTCGGGCTGGCCGATCGTGAAGGTCGCAATATCGACGAGGGCGAAACCCAGGCAGATGAGCGCCGTAACGATGAGCTGGCGGGCAATGAAGCGTCCATGTCCAAGCCGGGCAAAACCACAGACAATGGCGAAGCATATGAGATCGCCGAGCAGGTAGACGGACTGCGTGAGATTGGAGGAACCCGGCGCCAGCGGCGATGCCATGATCGACATCAAGCCGGAACTGCTGCGTGCGGATGAATACACCAATGTCGCGCCGGCGAAAATACGCGGCAGGAAGAAGGCCGATACCGCAGAAAACAGGACATAGGCAGCAAACCAGAAGCCGGGGCCGGGATAGGCGAGACTTGTCAGCGCCGCCTGTTTCTGGCGCGGACGCAGCAGCACACCGATCGTCACGAACAGCAGCAGGAGATGGCTCGGCTGAATGCTGCTGCCGCCGAGGGCGGGAAGCTGGAAGGCTGCGGCCGCGCCGAGCAGCGTGGAGATGCAGAGCGCCGTGATCGCAAAGCGGAATCCATAATAGACGAGCGCCAGGCCAAGCAGGAAGACGAGGAAGCCGATCGGTTCAATTGTCATGCAGAAACCTCCGAGCCGGGTCGAAGACTTTCCATAGATGCGGACATGAACTCAATTCCGACGCTAACAGGCATATTCCTACCGTGGTCTCCTAGTTCGATCCCGTCTGCGGTACCCATTCCGGACGGGGCGCATCGCTTCGGGCTACATTGGGAACGAGGGCGCCGGCCGGCTGCTGAGGCTGCGACGCCGCAGAGGAGGCATCCGCGGCTGCCTCGACGCCGATCTCGATGATGTCGTGCGGCAACAGGGCCGTGTTCTCGTCTGCGACGATATTGCTGTAACTACCATCCTCGTTGCGACGGACGATCTTGAAGTTCTTCTTCGTCGTTCCGAGCAAGGTCGATTCCGCGCCCATGCGGGCGAGTTCCGCACTGTATCCGGCCTGGTCGCCGAGCAATTGCGCCACCTGCATGTCGATCCCTGCCTTGTTGATGGCGAGGCTGATCGTGTTCAGCTCCTGCTGGTTTTCGGCATTGCGCTTGTTGATGACATCAGCCTTTTCTCGCTGGCTCTCGTTCAGGCCCTGACGGGATTTGGTGAGTGCGATCTCCAGATCCAGCAGTTCGCTCTGAGTTTCGGCCAAGCTCCGATCGACGGAAAATTGGCGGGTATTGCTGGTCAAGCCCTTGCTGACGAGGCTGTTGACGTTGTTTAGCTCCTGCTGTGCGAGATCGATCTGCCGCTTCTGGGAGACAACCTTGGCTTCGAGAGACTGGATTTCCTGGGTGTAGAGACGGCTCAGATCATCAGCCGCCTCGACCTTGCTGTTGGTCTCGACAGCTCTCAGGCGCATCAGGTTTAGTTCCTCTGCCTTGAGCTTGCCTATGTCGGGCACACCGCCGATCTCCGAGGGAATGTCGAAATCGGGCTGACCGGCAATCTCGGCCCGCAGGCGCGCAGCGCGCATCAGGAGATCGCGGCGGTTCAGGACGGCTGTGCGATAGTCGCCGGCTGCCTGAATGCGGTCCCTGTCATAGTAGCTGCTCTCGTCACGCGCCCGCATATAGCCGCCAGCAATGCTGACGGCTTTCATGACAGTCATGTTGGCCTCGAAGGGATAGCGTCCCGGCCGCTCGATGCTGCCGTTGACGAAGATCGGCGCATGCTGGTCGATCTCGACAGCGATGAAAGGCCTTCCGGGAAGGTCGGCCTTTTCAGCCAACGCGTCAGAAATGGTCTCCGACAATTGCTCCGTCGTCTGGCCGGATGCCCTGATCTGACCGGCAATCGGGATCGACAGATTGCCGGCATCATCGACGTTGTAGGTTCCGTCGAGAGCTTCCCAGCTCGCATATTTGGAGTCGGTGGAACGCCATTCCACGACTCGAAGCTTTATTTTGTCCTCGGGAACGAGCGTGTAGTTGTCGGCATGGGCGGCAGTCCATCCCAGCAGGCAGGTGAAGACGGCGGCAAGGCCAGCGAGCGTAAGACGATCAGGGAAAGACATGAGCCTCATGGCGTCTGTTACCTCCGTTTTGCCGCGATGGATGGCGAAGACATCTCGCGATTTGAGGACTGGCTGAGTTCAAGGATGCGCATGGGTGATGCGCGCCCCATCAGAAGGTCGGACAAAGCCAGGAAATTGCCGTTCAGTCGGCCACGACGGTCAACTGCGCGATCATTGAGCAGGGTGCCGCGGGCGTTGGCCAGGATATTGCGGCCGATCTGCGCCAGAGCACGGGTCATGGACATCGTGCCCTTGCGCAGCAGGTGCACGGGATTTGCGACTTGCGAATAGCCGAGCCTCTTGCCGGGCTGGCGTCCGGACTTGACGCCGAGATGTACGCCGCAAGCGCCTGAAATACGCACCGACCGTCCGTAGCGCGCTATCGACCGGCTGAAATCGACATCCTCCAGCCAGCCATAGAGCGGCAATTCTTCATCGAAAGCGAGCCCGTGACCGAGAATTGGCGCGAGCCGAACCGCCATGTTGCATCCGTAGGCGTTATAGACTTCCGTCACCTGCTCGTCTCTTTCGCTTGCGGTCTTGATGACATGCATGGCTTCGGACTGGGTCAGCCCCTTGCCGAGAATCCCGTCAGCCAGGACGTCGCCGGTCGCGATGACCACATCCGGGTTGTCGGCGAAGACCGCCGCCATGCGTGGAATGTAGCCAGGTGCCGGAATGAAGTCGTCGTCGAGGAAGATCAGCACATCCATGTCCGCACCGGCGGCTTCGATAATCCGGTTGCGCTGGCAGGTCAGGCCACGGGGGCCGGCCATCAATTCCACGCCCTTTCGATTGGCAAGTCCGGCAGCGTCATCCAGGTTGGGGACGCAGACGATGATGCGCTCCGGGTGAGGCTGAAGACCCTCGATATAGGTTACCGTCTCCAGCAGCGTCGCAGGCCGGCCGGCCGAGGCAATGCCGACGGCGACCTTCAGCTTTGCTGCTTGTGGGGTCGGAGCCATCATATCTGAACACTCGATGGTGTGTTGTTGACGATCGCACCGAGGATTTCGGCACCGACATTGCGCATGCTGTCGATGACGCGAACCGTCTCGTCAATCGACGTGCGGCCGTAAGAGGTTACAACGAGAACACCGTCCAACTCCGGAGCGAGCGCGTTTGCGTCCGGCGACGAGGTGAAGGCGGAGATATCGACAAAAATGGCGTCGAATTCCTTTTTCAGATCGTTGAAGTTGAGCTGGGTGCGACGCGAGCTCAGACGGACGGCGGGCGTCACGGCACGGACCTTGCCGAGAGGCAGGAATTTCAATGTCGGCGTCAGCGACAGGGTGGCGGTGCGGATCGCCTCGACATTGTCGAGCACGTCGATCAGGCCAGCCGAACTGTTCGGCGCAATGGACTTGCTCAGGGAAGACTTTGTCGCCGCGGCATCGATCAGCAGGGTGCGCGAACCGGATATTGCCGAGAGCACGGCGAGCTCGCAGGCGATGGTGGATGCGCCGCCGCCCGGGTTGACGGCCACGATACCGATTACCACGCGCCGTCTGCGGCGGAAGCCGGTGACAGTCGCCCCAAGCTCGGCCATTCCTGGGATCATCGGATAGGCGACGGTGCCGCTGTCGTTGGACGTAGACAGCGCCGCCGCGCGGCTCGTCCTCTTCGCGCGTCCGAGAGGTGTAACGAAAGAGAGGCCCGTCGCATGCGAGAGCTGCTGGGTGCGCATGATGCGCCGGTCGCTGACATGGCGGATCATGGCGAGGCCGAGGCCGGAACCGGCGCCAACCACCAGGGCGAAGGCAAGGATCAGCGAATTGTTCGGCTGCGCCTTGGAGAGTGGCGAGGTCGCCCGCGAAACGATGGTCGCGTCGGAAACCGGATAGGAGATCCGCTGCTTGGCCTCGGTATACTGCGTCAGGGTGTTCTCGAAGAGGGTGCGCCGGGCGTCGGTCGCGCTCTGCAATTCAGCGAGCTTGAACTGGTCGCGCGGATTGGCCTTGAAGGTTGCCAGCGCGCTCGCGGCATCGGCGAGCCCACGCTGCTGCTCGTTGACGAACTGCTCTAGCCATTCACTGTATTGCTGGGCGGCAGCGGCCTTCATCTGCACATTCTTGCGGATATATTGCTGGGCAACCGCATCGGCGATCTCGACCGCTTTTTGCGGGCTGGATGCGGATGCGGATATTTCGAGGATTGTCGACTGACCGATGCGGCGCATCGCAACTATGTTGCGCAGACGCGCGATCGCCCGGTCGATTCCCGCCTCTTCCTGGTTTGCACTGGCAGGCTGGGCATTGTCCGAGGTCGCATCTCCCTGTGCAGTCCGGGGCTGAGCGGCGTCGAGATTGCCGGTCAGCCAGTCCTTGACCTTATCCTGCAGGGAAAGGGTCTGATTGGAGAAGGCCGGATCGTTGGCAAGGTTCAGCGAGCTGGCGGCCCCGCCAAGGACATCGCTCGACTTGGCTATTTCAAGCTGTGCATCGATGAAGGCGTCTTCGGCGAAGGCTCTTTGGGCGTCCGAACCGTTCACCTGCGGGAAGACCATCAGCTGGGTACTGGCCACATAGGTCGGTTTGGCGATGAAGAGATAGGCGGCAGCAAGGGCAAGGAAGACCATGGTGGTAAATACAATCCACGGCCAACGCATCCTGACGAAAAAGGACATGTCCCGCAGTGTCAACGACGAACTACCGCTGGCGGTGGCCGGCAAGGATATCGGGGCGACGCTACTGAAGACGTGATTTGAGTTCATAGTGTCCTGATCCAAAGGGCAAGAGTATCTTCTTCATTGATATCCAGCTGGTGCGCGTGGCCCTGTCGGGCCACACGGCGTCCCGGCTGGATCAGTAGCAGCCGCGCTGCGAGAACAGGGCGGGAACGGTCTTTGCGATGATGATGAAATCGCGCGCGAGCGACCAATGACGGACATATTGGACATCAAGCGCGACACGGTGTTCATAGCTCACATCGTTGCGGCCGCTGGTCTGCCATTGTCCCGTCAGGCCTGGCCTAGCGGCCATATAGCTCGTGACATGCTCGCCGTAGCGGGCGAGTTCTTCTGCCGTCACCGGCCGGGGGCCCACGATGCTCATTTCGCCCCGCAAGATATTGATGAGCTGCGGAAGCTCATCAATGCTGGACTTCCTCAGGATTTCGCCGACAGCGGTGATGCGCGGATCGTTCTTCAGCTTCCGTGTCGTTTCCCACTCGGCCCGCGCTGACGGGTTGGCGCGCAGCAGCTCGGCGAGCCTTTCGGCGGCGTCGGTCTTCATGGTGCGGAACTTGAGACAGCCAAAGGCGGCGCCCCCATATCCGATACGCGTATGCGAATAGAAGACTGGCCCCTGGTCACTCAACTTTACGATGAGTGCCGCGATGAGCATCAGAGGCGACAGCAAAACCAGAGCAGCGGCTGCCAATACGATATCAACTGCCCGCTTGGATGCTTTGCCGACCACATGAGGCCGCGATACTCTGCGAGGATTGTTATTCGGCCCGGACTGGTCAACGTTCGGCCAGGATTCACGAACTTCAATACTCTGTGCTTCCCAAGTCATCGACCGACTCCAAAAGTTTAGAACCTCGTGAAGTTTGGTGCAGCGCAATGTGCTTGTCTGTGACCGCGGTCATAATGATTAGCAAATTATTTATGCTAATACTGTAATGCTACAGAGTTCTCTACGAATTCGGCGGCAGGGGATTTCTACACCCTAATTTATTCGAAAATTTAACTTATATGACGTCTTGCGCGCACGGCTTGAATAGATGAAGCCGGGCGTTGTAGCTATTTTTGGGCAATTTTAATCCCAATAGCCCCAAAAATGGGCAGGTTGGCGTAGTACTCCCCCTGAATTCGACGGATACTAGAAAAAATATAATCTACATAACTGGTGGTATTGTCACTATTATTTGAGATGCTCTTGTCATCTTCGATTGTTATTTGACTCTCAAGTTAGGACAATATAAATGATGCAGTGCAGCATCAGCTACGACCAATCTGTTTTGTTGGGGAGTTATGCGCATGGACGGAGCTACACAAACGAGAGACTATAGAGTCGCTATGGGCAAAGCGGCTATTAGCGTTGTTCCGGATACATCTCTGAACAATCGCATCTCAAGTGACGACGACTTCCCGTTCTGCCGCGCGACTGTACGCAACTTCCGTCGCGGCGAACTTATTGCTGGCGCTGGAGTCTTTGTGGACATGTTCGCTCGCGTGCAGCGCGGGCTGGTCAGTGCCAGTACGATGCTGCCGGATGGCAGGGAGTTCATCGTCGAGATCATTCCGAGGGGAGGTCTGATCGGCGAACTCGAAGTATTACGCAAGCAAATGCTGAATTTGGAGTATAGAGCCAGTTCGGATTGCGAGCTATACTTCTTCGAAGGTCGGTTGCTGCGCGAAAGGTACGCCACCGATCCGCAGTTTCAGGAGAAGGTTTTCTCGAGAACGCTTGCGCGTGTTTCCGAGCTTGAGCGCCGCATCATTTCGAACGCCGGATCCAGCCTGCAGTCGCGGCTGGCGGCGATGTTGCTGCGGTTATCTTCGGTCTACGGAAAGGACACGCCAGCCAACCGGGACGTGCTGATAATTTCGCAGAACGATCTGGCGGCGACGCTTCCGGCTTCTCGTGAAAAAGTCAACCAGTGCTTGCGGCGCCTGCGTGAATGCAAGGTGATCGACGGAGCCCAGGGCAGGATCCGTATCCTCAACCGCAAGGCGCTGGAAGCCTATGCCGACGGTGCAGCGTTGGCCAAATGATGCACTTCGTCACGATCCAGCTGCCGTCCGCAGCCGGATCGCGACCACTTCACCCCTCATGGACGGCCTAGGGGCCTAGCCGTCAAAAGCATCCATTGTGTCTGTCGTCGGAGAGCTTCTATGAACGACATCGGCCAACTGCGTCCTGATGAGAATGGGCCTGCCGTTTCGACCTTGCGGTGGCCGGCTTCCGGACGCTACGCGAAAATATGGAGAGACGGCATCGCAGCCCGCCCGGCGCTCGACCGCGTGGTCGTCATCGACGACTATTCGACGGCGAGGGGTGGGGCGACTGCACTTGCGGTACTCTCAGCGAAGCTGTTCCGCGGACTGGGCCTTGCTGTCACCTACATCTGCGGTGATGACGGCGCCAGTGAAGAGCTTGCGTCTCTCGACGTTTCTATCGTCAAGCTCAATAGTCGCGACCTCTTGAGCGCCAATCGAGTGAAGGCCTTCGCGACCGGCATTCACAATCCTGCCGCAGCCAGCATGATTTCCGCCTGGGTGCGTGCCAATGATACGCCGAGGACGGCCTATCATGTCCACGGCTGGCATCAGATCCTATCGCCGGCCGTCTTCGACGCGCTTGCGCCCGTTGCCGGCCGATGCGTCGTTCACGCACATGACTTTTTCACCGGTTGCCCGAACGGGGCGTTTTTTGATTATCAGGCGCAAGAGATCTGCCAGCGGCGTCCGCTTGGAGCGAGTTGTATTGCCACATCCTGCGACAAGCGCAGCTATGCGCAGAAACTGTGGCGGACGGCCCGCGGTGCCAATCTCTTCCGTGCCCTGAGAAGCCGTCCCGCCTTCGGCAGAATCATCCTGCTCCATGAAAAGATGGCCGAGTTCCTTGAGGGCTCCGGTTACCAGCCGGAACGGCTCATCACCATCCGCAATCCGATCGCGCCGCTGACGACAGAGCGTGTTGCAGCGGAGGACAATGACGAGTTCGTCTTCATTGGCCGGCTGGATGAGGAAAAGGGTATCGAAGACGCGCTTGCCGCTGCGCGCAGAGCCGGAGCAAGGCTTTGTGTGATCGGCGATGGGCCACTGATGCCTGATGTCGTGGCGGCCGGCGATCATGTCCGGGCCATGGGCTGGCAGTCGCATGCCGAGATCGGTCGGATCATCCGCAGCGCAAGCGCGCTCGTGATGCCGTCCCGCTATCCGGAGCCTTTCGGCCTCGTGGCAATCGAGGCGGCACGCAGCGGCCTTCCCGTCATCATGACCAAGGGCGCCTTCCTTGCCGAGGAGATGGAGAGGGCCGGAATGGCGATCTCCTGCAACACGATGGACGAGGAAGCCTTTGCCGCGACGCTTGCGGCCTTCCGGCACATGCCGAAGGAGGATGTTCGCCTTATGAGCGAGCGCGCCTTCCGGCTGTCGCCCAATCTGGCAACAACGCACGAAGAATGGCGCGATGCTCTTCTCGCACAATACCGCAGTCTGATTCCGACACATGTAGTGCCCGAGCCGAAGGGCGAGGCAATTGTACAAGGAGCGTTCAGGTGACTGTCAAAGCAGCAAGCTCTCTCCCCGAAACAATGGCATTCCGTGGCGATGCGCCCGTCGTGGCAAGAAGCCGGGCCGCCGAAGCCGGCGGCAGGGCCGATGCGAAACCGCTTCGCGTCGCGATCGTCCACTATTGGCTGGTATCGATGCGCGGCGGAGAGAAGGTGGTCGAAGAACTGTGCCGCATGTTCCCGCAGGCCGACATATTCACGCTGGTGTACAATCCCGAACGCACCAGTGATTTCCTGAACAGCCGCAACATCCATACGTCCTTCCTGCAGAAGATTCCGCGTTCGACGCGTCATTACACGAAGATGCTGCCGCTCATGCCGTTTGCGCTCGAGCACTTCGACCTTCAGGACTATGATCTTGTCATTTCAAGCGAATCCGGTCCCGCCAAGGGTATCATCACGCGGGCGGATGCGCTTCACATCTGCTACTGCCATTCGCCGATGCGCTATATCTGGGATCAGTTTCACCTGTACCGGCGCGGCGTTTCCTGGATTGGCAAGGCAATGATGTCGCTCACGGCTCCGGTGCTGCGTGCCTGGGATGTGACGACCGCCGCGCGCGTCGATACGTTTGTTGCGAATTCCAGCTATGTCGCGGGCCGTATCCGCCGCTTCTACGACCGCGATGCCGTCGTCATCTATCCGCCGGTTGCGACCGACGATTTCGTCATCGGGCAGGGCAAGGGCGAGTTCTATCTCTATGCGGGCCAGCTCACTGCCTACAAGCGGCCGGATATTGCCGTAAAGGCCTGCACCGAAATGGGCCGCAACCTGATCGTGATCGGGGAGGGCGAGCAGGAAGCCTATCTGAGATCGATCGCTGGACCGACGGTGCAGTTTCTCGGCCATCAGCCATTCTCGGCTCTGCGTGATCATCTGTCGCGCTGCCGTGCACTGCTTTTCCCCGGCATCGAAGACTTCGGCATTCTGCCGGTGGAGGCAATGGCGTCCGGCCGGCCGGTTCTGGCCTTTGACGCCGGCGGCGCACGCGAGACCGTCTGCGCGCCGCATGTCGGTTTCCGCTTTGCCGAGCAAAGCGTGGAAGCGCTGATGGAAACGATAGCAGCGTTCGAAGCGGTCGAGGATGCGCTCGATCCGGCGGCGATCCATAACCACGCCCTAAAATTCTCCGCAGCGGTTTTCCGCGACCGCCTCGGCTCGCTTATCGACGAGCAACTCGTCAGGCATGGCTATCAGGCCGCAAGTCCCGTCAGGAAGAAAGTAAGCTGACACGCACAACCGGCCAAAGGGCCGGCAAAACCCCGGAGCGGCGGTACTGCGGCGCTCCCAGAAGAGGTTCGTTGTAGATGGCCAAGGAATAAATCGTGTCAAGCGTATCGCATAGAACGGCGACAGCAAGCATATGGACAATAAGCGGAAAATTCCTGGCACGACTGCTCGACTTCGTGAGCCTGCTCGTGCTTGCGAGACTTCTGAGCCCGGCGGATTTCGGGATCGTCGCCATCGCTACGTCGGTGCTCGTCATCGTCGAGGCGATTCTCGATCTTCCGCTCACCCAGGCGCTGGTACGCATTCCCTCGCCATCCGAGCGGATGTTTGCAACAGCCTTTACGTTGAGCCTCATGAGAGGAACGGCGATCAGCCTGTTGATGATCGTCGTCGCCTGGCCGATGGCTCTCTTCTACAATGATCCGCGGCTTTTTCCGCTGGTCGCCGCGATTTCGATAGCGCCGGCGATGCGCAGCGTGATCAGCCCGCGCATGGTGCTTTTCATGCAGCGCTTCGACTTCCGGCGCGAATTCGCCCTCGACCTCCTTGCCAAGGGGGCGACGCTGATCTTCAGCGTCGGTGTCGTGCTTGCGACCGACAGTTACTGGGGGCTGGCGATTGGCGCCGTTGCCGGGCCGACGACGTCTACCATCGTCTCCTATTTCTTTGCGCCGATGCGACCGAGGCTCAGCCTTTCGGAATGGAAGCATTTCCAGGATATGGTTGGCTGGAATACGGTTTCTCAGGTTCTCAACTCGCTCAACTGGCAGATGGACAGGCTGATGCTGCCGCGATTTACGAGCCTTTCCACCTATGGCGCCTTCAGCGTCGCCGACAACCTCGCGGGCATCCCCTATCAGACGTTCGTCGGCCCGCTGATGCGTCCGCTGATGGCTGCCTTTTCCAATGTCAGCGACCGGGGTCAGCAGATCACCGCCTATTTGAAGGCCACAAATGCGATCATGGTCGTGGCGGCGCCCGTCCTGCTCGTGATCATTCTTCTGGCCGAGCCGATTGTGCGAATCGTCGTTGGCGAGAAATGGATCGTTGCAGCGCCGATCCTGCAGTGGCTTTGCATCGTCAGCCTGATTGGCCTGCCGACCACTATCATGCCGTCGCTCGTCATGGTTCTCGACAAGACTCGCTATGTGGCGCTGCGGATGTTTGCCGAATTCGCAGTGAGAGCGCCGGTTACGGTGGTCGGTGTTGTGATGTTCGGGCTTGAAGGCGCCCTGGCGGCACGCGTCATCGCCGCCGTCGTCGCTTATCTTGTCTGCCTTGTCATCATGCAGCGGCTGATCGGCGTCTCGATCGGCGCGCAGCTTTACGCGTTCGTCCGTCCGCTTGTCGCCTGCGTACCGATGGTCGGCTTCCTGCTTTTGGTCCAGCCAGTTCTCGTAGCCATACCGCTCGGCTTGGAACTCGTCGTCGTCGTCGGTTTCTGCAGCATTGGCGCACTGGCGCTCTTCTGGGTTTTCTCGCTGCTCCTGTGGCAGGCCGTCGGAAAGCCAGACGGGCTCGAAGCTATTATCGTCAGAAAGATCGTACCCTGGCGAAACGGAGTCGTCGTTTCATGATTGGCTCGCAAAACCCCGCAACGGGCTCGAAATCTCCGGGAGGGAGAACAATGCGTCACTCGAAATTTGCCGGAAGATTTGCACTTCTGATCATCATCGGCCTTTTCGGTCCGCCAGGCCCCCGGCCCAGCGAAGCGGAAGAACCGCTCAATCTCGACGATTTCCAGCTAACCTTCGCCGAAGACTTCAACACGCTTGACGTTTCGGCCTGGGGCGAAAAGGGATCGCGCTGGATTGCCCACACCCCATGGAATGGTGATTTCGGCGATGCACAGTTTACCGACCCGATGGACGGTTTCCCTTTTACGGTCAATGACGGCATCCTGCGGATCGAGGCCCGGAAGGGTGCGGATGGCAAGTGGCGCTCCGGCCTACTTGCGTCGACCAATCCCAAGGGTGAGGGCTTTTCGCAGACGTTCGGTTATTTTGAAGCACGCATGAAGCTACCGCCCGGCAAGGGCGTCTGGCCGGCTTTCTGGCTGATCGGCCTCGACCGGTCCAAATTTACCTCTGAAATCGACGTGATCGAATATTATGGTCGCGCGCCCGGCGAGTTCAGCATGGGTTATCATGTCTGGCGCCCAAGCAACCAGCACACGACGGACGGTCATCTGACAAATGTGCCTGAAGGCTCGCTCAGCAGCGACTACCATACGTTTGGCGTCGATATCGGTCCGCAGAAATCGACCTTCTATCTGGATCGTCAACCGTTGTGGAGCTTCGATACGCCGCCGGAATTCCATATGCCGTTCTACCCGCTGGTCAATCTTGCGCTCGGATCGGGCTGGCCGATCGATGAAACGCCAAACCCATCCTATCTGATGGTCGACTATATCCATGTCTATCAGCGCAAGAACCTGATTTCGGCCAAAAACGATTAGGGCCCGATGGCGGTCTGCGAGCGCTTGAGCGCGTCGAGTACGATGCCCGTCAGCCGACGCGACGGGGAACTGCGCGGCCAGAGCATTCCGACCTCTCGCGGTGGAAAGGGCACGGGCAGTTCGAGGACGGCGAGGTTGAGGCCTTCCGGCCAGGGCCTTGCCCAGTCCGGCACCAGCGAGACGCCGAGCCCGTTGGCGACCATGACTGAGATTGCTTCGAGGGAATCGAGTTCCAGACGTTCAGCCGGCTTCAAACCCTGTCTTTGAAGATATTCGTCGGCAAGGCGGCCGCCCCAGTTGTTCCGGTCGTAGCGGATGAAGGGGCGGGTCTTCAGGAGTTCGTGCGGGTTCTTGCCCTGGCAATCGGCGGGGGCCACGAGAACCAGACGTTCGGCCCGCAGTAGCTCCCATTCCAATGTTTTCGGTATCGAAAAAGGTGGTTTTACAATGATTGCCGCGTCGATATCCCGATCTATCAGCCGCTGGTAGAGATCGGTCGACGGGCCTGGCAGCAGGAAAACCTCGACAAGCGGCATGCTGGCGAAGACGTCGTGCAGGGCTGATGGCAGCAGTCCGGTCAGCGCGGTGGTGATGGCGCCGAGGCGAAGCTCGCCGGAGGGCAGGTCGGCATTGGCGAGGCTGCGCAGATCTCGGACCTCGGCAAGGATCCTGCGGCTCTTTTCGATAATGGCGTGGCCGGTATCGGTCGGGCGGACACGGCGGCCGACGCGGGTCAGCAGCGGCGCGCCGACATCGTCTTCCAGTGCCTGCATGCGTTGGGCCACTGCGGCAGGCGTAATGCCAAGGCGGCGGGAGGCCTCGGCCAGTGACCCAAGCTCGGCAACCAGTAGAAATGTATCGAGAAATCGCGTCTCCATAAGGATAGATTTTCTATCTTCTGAAACCAGAAAAAGCGAGATTTTTCTTCTTTTCCCGATCGCCATAATGCGGGCCAAACGGGAGTATTTGCCTTGGATATGCAATTGAACGGAAAGACCGCATTGGTGTTCGGCGCGGGTGGCGGACTGGGTGGGGCGATCGCCCGCTCGTTGGCTTCAGAGGGTGTTCGCGTTGCCGTCGCCGATATTGACGAAGGTGCTGCAACGAAGACGGCGGAAGGCATTGTTTCTGCCGGAGGAAAGGCGCTGGCGATCGGCTGGGATATTGCCGATCTCTCCGTCATCGAGGCGAGGTTGGCCGCGATAGCCGATACGTTTGGAAGCGTCGATATTCTCGTCAACAATACGGGTGGACCGCCACCGACACCGGCTTCCGGTCAATCGGCGGAAACCTGGTCGAAATATTTCGACATGATGGTGCGCTCGGTGATTGCCGTGACGGATGCCGTGCTGCCCGGCATGAAAGAGCGCGGCTGGGGCCGCGTCATTACCTCCACCTCGTCAGGCGTCGTGGCGCCGATTCCCAATCTCGGTATTTCCAACAGCTTGCGCCTGGCGTTGGTCGGATGGTCGAAGACGCTTGCACGCGAAATTGGACGTGACGGCGTCACCGCCAATATCGTGCTGCCAGGGCGTATTGCGACCGGCCGTATCACTTTCCTCGATGAACAGAAGGCCAAGCGTGAGAACCGGCCGGTCGAAGAGGTGACGGCGGAAAGCACGGCCGCTATCCCTGTCGGACGCTATGGGCGGCCAGAGGAATATGGCGACACGGTTGCTTTTCTGGCAAGCCCGCGCGCATCCTACATTACCGGCTCCGTCATCCGCATCGACGGCGGCCTCATCCAGAGCATATGAGGTGCTGACAATGTCTCTCGATCCGGCTGCCATAGAAACTCTGAAGGGCATCTCCACGGCGACGCTGACAACCGTGCTTCTGAAAAAGGGGCTCAGAAACGTCTGGATGCGCGGCACCAAGCCGCTACGGCCCGGTCAGGAGCGGGTCGTCGGTCCGGCCTTCACGCTGCGTTTCGTACCGGCGCGTGAGGATCTGGCGACGCCTGAAAGCTGGGCTTCACCGATTTCTACAAGAGCGGCAATCGAAGACATGCCCGAGGGATGCATTGCCGTGGTCGATGCCATGGGCGTGCAGGATGCCGGCATTTTCGGCGATATCCTTTGCGCCCGGATGATGAAGCGCAAGGTCGCGGCCCTGGTGACCGATGGCGTCGTGCGCGATCTCGAAGGCGTACTTGCGAGCGGATTGCCGGTCTGGTGCGACGGCATGGCGGCACCGCCTTCCGTCGCCGGGCTGACCTTCGTCGGCTGGCAGCAGCCGATCGCTTGCGGCGGTGTTGCGGTTTTCCCCGGCGATATCGTCGTTACAGACAAGGACGGCGCCGTGCTTATCCCGGCAGCTCTGCTGGATGCGGTGCTTGCCGAAGCGCCGGAGCAGGAGCGTATGGAAGGCTGGATCATGACCGAAATCGACCGGGGCGTACCGCTGCCCGGTCTCTATCCCATGAATGCTGAAACGAAGGCACGCTATAAGGCGTGGAAGGATGCACAATGAGCTTCGGGACTGACGCCAAGGGCGTCTATGCTATCGCAACCACGCCATTCCTGCCGGATGGGAGTCTCGATACGCCGTCGATCGACCGGCTGACCGATTTTTATCAGGACAGCGGCGTTACAGGCATGACCATTCTCGGGATCATGGGTGAAGCGCCGAAACTGGAGCCCGCCGAATCGCGGGCAATCATCCGTCAGGTTGTCGGCCGTTCAAGGGTGCCGGTTATTGTCGGTGTTTCCGCACCCGGTTTTGCGGCGATGCGTTCGCTCGCCCGCGATGCGATGGACATGGGTGCTGCGGGTGTCATGATCGCGCCGACCCCGGCGCTCCGCACTGACGAGCAGATCATCCAGTATTTCGCGCAAGCCGTCGAGGCCGTCGGCACGGACGTTCCGTGGGTGCTGCAAGACTATCCGCTGACGCTGACGGTCGTCATGTCCTCGGGCGTCGTTGCCAAGATCATATCCGACCATCCGTCCTGCCTCATGCTCAAACACGAGGACTGGCCGGGCCTGGAAAAAATCTCGAAACTGCGTGCCATGCAGAAGGCCGGCGATCTCCGCCCCTTCTCGATCCTCTGCGGCAATGGCGGCATGTTCCTCGATTTCGAACCGGAACGCGGTGCGGATGGTGCCATGACCGGCTATGGCTTCCCCGACATGCTGGTGGAACTCGTCAATCTGTTTGCCGCCGGCAAACGTGAGGAGGCGCATGATCTATTCGACGCTCACTTGCCGCTGATCCGCTACGAGCAGCAGCTCGGCGTCGGCCTTGCCGTTCGCAAGCATGTCCTGATGCGTCGAGGTGTCATCACCTCCGATGCGCAGCGCAAGCCCGGGAGTGCGCTCAGCACCACCGCGCGGTCCGAGGTCGACTATCTGCTGCGCCGGCTTGCGCGGCATGATCCCCGCGCGCCCGTTTGACGAAAACTCCCCGCTGCAAAGCGGGGAGCCCCCTCAATGCTGTGCATTGAGGACACGCAATGGCTTTCCGTCGATCCAGCCTGCGATATCCTCCACCGCGTCCCCATAGAAAATGCGATAGGTTTCTTCCGTCACATAGCCGAGATGCGGGGTTGCGACGACATTGGCGAGCCGCCGAAAGACGTGATTTGTGGGCAGCGGCTCCGCGTCGAAAACATCAAGGCCGGCGCCGCCGAGATGGCCGCTTTCAAGTGCTGCTATCAGTGATTGCTCGTCGACAAGCGGCCCTCGGGATGTGTTGAGGAGGATGGTGCCCGGCTTCATCAGGCTGAGCTCGCGCTTGCCGATGATGCCTGTCGTTTCCGCATTCAGGGTCAGATGCAACGAGGCGATATCGGCGGCGCGCAGCAATTCGTCGAGGGTAGCGGCATAGCCGATGCCGAGTTCGGCACTCTTCTCCGGCGTGTTGGAGCGCGACCAGCCGATAACGTTCATGCCGAAAGCGCGGCCGTAAGCAGCTACCTGCCGGCCGAGCTTGCCAAGACCGGCGACGCCGAGAGTCAGGCCCCTGAGGTCGCGCCCGACCGACAGTTGCCATTGGTCCTTTGCTGCGCGGAAATTGGCGACTTCCGAGGGGATATGGCGAACCATCGCCATCAGCAGCGCCCAAGTGAGTTCCGCGGCTGAACCGACGAAGCCGCCTGTACCGGCAACGGTGATGCCGAGACGGGCGGCAGCGGCCATGTCGATCGAGGCGTTGGCCATGCCGGTCGTGATCAGCAGTTTGAGCTTCGGCAGGCGGCCAAGGCGTTCGGCATCAAAGACGGTGCGCTCCCGCATGGCGACGATGATCTCGTAGTCCGCGAGCCGGGCAACGAGGGCGTCTGTGTCTGCGACACAGTCGTTGAAACAGTCGATCTCGACCTTCGCCTCGATGCTGCTCCAGTTGGCCATGGACAGGGCGACGCGCTGGTAATCATCGAGAATGGCGCAGCGTAAAAGCATTCGAAGAACTCCATGAAACATCGTTACTGGCTGTCCCGGCCAGAGAACCATTACCGCATATTCCGAGAATATGGGGGCCGCTCGCGCAATCGTGAAAGATGTCTGGGCTAGAGTTCTGCCGAATGCTTTCTGAGCAGAGACAGAAATTCCGCCTGTAGAGCAGTCGGCAGCCAATGGCGGCGTAACGTCACGCCGACGGGACGGCGGGAACCGGGCAGCGGATGATCCATCGTAGCGAGGAAGCCTGCCTCCAGCTCATAACGGATCTGGTGGCGTGAGAGCAGGGCGAGGTGATCGGATTTCAGGAGCACGCCCCTGATGGCATTGAGCGAGCCGGTCTCGACGCTCTGGCGGGCGGGTTTGTCCTTAGGGAAGGTTGCTGCCATTGCGTTGAAGGTTTCGCGCGAAGGCGTATCGCGGCGGGCGACGACCCAGGGGTAGTCAGCGAGATCGTCAGGGGTGATCCCGCGATGCCGCGTCAGCGGATGGTCGGCGCGCCCGACGATGCTGAGTTCGAAATCGAAGAGCGGTTCCTGGTGCAGGGTTTTCGAGACGAGGTTTTTGCGCAGCGCACCGACAAGGATATCGACGCGACCTCGCTCGAGATCGTCTATCAGCACCTCGTAGCTGCCCTCCACGATTTCGAAGCGTGCGAGCGGATGGCGGTTGGCAAGATGCGCGATTAGGTCAGGCACCAGGAAGGTTCGGGTCAGCGGCAGGGTACCGATCGAAATACGGCCGGCATAGTGATTGTGGGCCTCCTGGAGTTCGTCGCGCAGGCTTTCGAATTCAGCTAGCGCCAGGCTGAACCAGCGAGCGGCGGAAAGTCCTGCAACCGTCAAGCGGACGTTGCGACCGAAATTTTCGAAGAGGGCAATGCCGATAACGGCTTCGGCCTCGCGCGCCGCGCGCTGCACGGCCGGCTCCGATTGTTCCATCGTGCGAGCTGCGGCGCTGAAGCTGCCGTGCTCGGCAAAGGAAGTGATGGCGTGCAGGTGCGGCCATGTCAGACGCGCCTCGGTGATGTCGATTGCCGCTTTCGCAGTCGATATGCATGCCTGGCGGATAAGGTCGCAGAGACGGAGGAACCGCGGCAGGACGATCTTTCCTTCCGCTGTCAGTGCCATGGTATCGCGTTCGATCAGGGTCGCGTCCAGAAGCTCTTCCAACCGCCGCAGGGCCTGAGACGCCGCCGGCTGGGTGATGCCAAGGGCGCTCGCGGCCGATGTCAGCGAGCTGGTCTCTGCGCAAGCAGTGAAGAGCCTGATGTGGCGGAGGTTCGGATGGATCGGCTTCGACATGACGCTTCCTGAACGCCCGCAGCCGGGCCGCGTCAGGGTAGCGCGATAGGTGTTTCGACGGAACGGTGTTTGTTCATCCATTCAGCCGCCACCTGGATGCCGCCGAGTGGGAAGATGTGCAGTTGACTGATAAGGCTTTCAGGCCTTCTTGCCTTGTAATCGGCAAAGGCGGCGACAAGATCGGTCGGTTCATAGGGGAGCAGCAGCTTGCTCATGTCCATGGCGCGCTTCTGCAGCACCTTCATGGAGGGGCCGATGCCGCAGGAGATGGCGTATTTGATCAGCGTCTGCAGCCTGGCAGGACCGGCAATGCCGACATGGATGGGCATGGTGACGCCCGCTGCCTGGATGCGTTCGGCCCAGTCGATGACAGGCTGAGGATCGAAGGTGAATTGAGTGGTGATAGCAAGCCTGGCGTCGGTTCGGGAAGCGAGATCCTGTTTCCAGCGCAGTGCCCGATCGGCCATCGCAGTCGATCCGTTCGGATCGACATCGCGGCTGCCTTCCGGATGGCCGGCAAAATGCAGATGAGTGAAGCCGTGATGGTCGAAAAGCCCGGTCTCGACCAATTGCATGGAGCTGTGAAAATCGCCGACAGGCGTGGCCCTGCCGCCACCGAGCAGCAGAGCCTGGCGAACATCGGCTTCGCCGCGATATCGTTCCAGCCAGTCCGCCAATGTGCTGACATCAGGAATGCTGCGCGCCGGCAGATGCGGCATGACCGGAAAGCCCTGTCGGTTCAGCCGTCTTGCTGTCGCCACCATATCCTCGATCGGGGTGCCGTCGAGGTGAGCGATATAGATGCGAGTCCCGGCCGGCAGGAGTTCGCGAAAATCGTCAACCTTAGCGGCCGTGCGTGGCATGACCTCGATCGACCAACCCTCGATCATGTCTGCGAATTCCGGCTCCGGAGTACGCTCCCTGGATTTGCCGGTAAAATTCAACAAAGCCATTCCATCGCTCCCTTTCGGCGTCCTCCATGCCTTTCAAAATGTATACATAATGAATTCCATTTCAATCACTGTGAGTCGATTTGATATGAAAACACGATAAATTCGTCACGACCTCAGTCAGAAAGTATGCATTCTCTGGAATGGAATCGCGCCTGTCAGATTAGCTCCGTATCGATCTGTAACCTCAGCTTATGACCCGTCAGCAGAACGAAATTGCCCGCCGCTGCCAACCTTCCTAGTGTCTTCAACGACAGGTGAGCGTGGAGGCATCCGCCTGCGAGGAGGGTTGTCATGAGATTTTTGAAAGCCGGCGAAGCCGTCGCTTGGGGTTTTGGCCCATGACCGAGCCTTGCTACGATGTCGCCCATCTCGGGCATGTTGAGCTCTACAGCGACCGTTTCGACGAAAGCCTCGATTTCTTCACGCGGGTCTACGGGTTGACGCCGAGCCTGATCGAAGACGGCGTCGCCTATCTGCGCGCTTTCGACGATTACGAATTCCATACGCTGAAGCTCGTGCGCCATCACACAACGGGTGTCGGTCATGTCGGCTATCGCGCCTCGTCTCCGGAAGCCCTGGAGCGGCGAGTGAAAGTGGTCGAGGAGATGGGCTGCGGCATCGGCTGGGTGGAGGGCGATGCCGGACATGGCCGCGCCTATCGCTTCACCGATCCGGACGGTCATGTTTTCGAGCTCTACTACGACACGCATGTCTACGAGGCCCCTGAAGGGGAGCGTCCGGCGCTGAAGAATATTGCCCAGCGCTATCATGGGCGTGGCGCCAGCCCACGCCGACTCGACCATCTGAACCTGCTTGCAAGCGATGTCAGGGCGATCCGTGATTTCATGACCAGGGCGCTCGGCAGCCGGGTGACGGAGCAGATCCAGCTCGACAATGGACGGCTTGGCGGCTGCTGGTTCACTGTCAACAACAAGACCTATGATATCGCCTATTCCGAGGACCATACCGGGGCGAGGGGGCGGTTTCACCACGTTACCTACGCCGTCGATCAGCGCGAGGACATTCTGCGCGCGGCAGATATCTTCCTCGAAAACGGCGTCCACATTGAAACCGGCCCGCACAAGCATGCAATCCAGGGCACCTTCTTCCTCTATGTCTGGGAGCCGGCGGGCAATCGCGTCGAACTCGCCAATGCCGGGGCGCGGCTGATCCTGAGGCCCGATTGGCCGACCGTCACCTGGACGGAGACTGAGCGCAAGAAGGGCCAGGCCTGGGGCCTGAAGACGATCGAGACATTTCACACGCATGGCACGCCCCCCGTGGCGAGGAAGGACTAGTTCATGGCGAAGACGGCCTTGGTCATCAGCGCGCATTCGGCGGATTTCGTCTGGCGATGCGGTGGTGCGATCGCGCTGCATCAGGAGAAGGGCTACGAGGTCACCGTTCTCTGCCTGTCCTATGGCGAACGCGGCGAGAGCGCCAAGCTCTGGAAGCATGCCGGGATGACCCTTGAGAAGGTGAAGGCGGCTCGGCGTGTCGAGGCCGAGAATGCCGCCAAGGCGCTCGGCGTGCACGACATCCAGTTCTTCGATCTCGGCGACTATCCGCTGGTCGTCGATCAGGAGGCAAAGTTCCGGCTGGTCGATGTTATCCGTGCCGTGCAGCCGGAATTCATGCTCAGCCATTCCAAGTGGGATCCCTACAATACCGACCATATGTACGCGACGCAGGTGGCGCTCGAGGCGCGCATGATCGCTCAGGCCTGGGGCCATAATCCCGGCGAGAAGGTCCTCGGCGCCCCGCAATTCTATCTCTTCGAGCCACATCAGACCGAGCAGATGGAATGGAAACCCGACGTCTTCCTCGATATTTCGCCGGTCTGGGAGAAGAAATGGGCGGCGATCCAGTGCATGGAGGGGCAGGAGCACCTCTGGCACTATTACAAGAATGTCGCCGAAAACCGCGGCAACCATTTCATGCGCAATTCCGGCGGCCAGTCGGGCGGTCGCAAGGCGACGCACGCGGAAGGCTTCCAGTCTGTCTTTCCGCGAACGGTGGACGAGCTCTGATGGGTGTCGTCGTTCAGAACATTCAGCGGGCGGAACAATCCGTCATCGATCGCCTCGCTGCCTGCGGCGTGGCGACGGTTCACGAGGCGCAGGGCCGCAAGGGCCTGCTCGCAAGCTACATGCGACCGATCTATCCGGGCGCGAGGATTGCCGCGAGCGCGGTGACCATTTCCGCTCCTCCCGGCGACAACTGGATGCTGCATGTGGCGGTCGAGCAGATCAGAGCAGGCGATCTCCTGCTACTTGCGCCGACCAGCCCCTGCGAGGACGGCTATTTCGGCGATCTCCTGGCGACCTCGGCCATGGCGCGAGGCTGCCGCGGGCTCATCATCGACGCCGGGGTGCGTGACGTCGCGGATCTCACGGCAATGAATTTTCCGGTCTGGTCGAAGGCGATCTTTGCGCAGGGCACCGTCAAGGAGACGCTGGGCTCGGTCAATGTACCCGTCGTCTGTGCCGGAGCGCTCGTCAATCCGGGCGATGTGATCGTCGCCGACGATGACGGCGTCTGCGTGGTGCGGCGGGAGGAGGCGGCCGACATTGCCGACAAGGCGGAACAGCGGCTCGCGGCGGAAGAGGAGAAGCGCCGGCGGCTGGCCGCAGGCGAGCTCGGGCTCGATATCTACAGGATGCGCGAACGGCTGGCGGAGAAGGGGCTGAAATATGTCTAGGCCCAGCGCTGGGGAAGGCGTGCGCTGCATGTGGATGCGCGGTGGAACCTCCAAGGGCGGCTATTTCCTGGCGGAAGATCTGCCTGAGGATCGTGACGGATTTCTGCTGCGGGTCATGGGCTCGCCCGATCCGCGGCAGATCGACGGCATGGGCGGAGCCGATCCGCTGACCTCAAAGATCGCGGTCGTCAAGCGATCCGAGCGGCCCGGCGTCGATATCGACTATCTCTTCCTGCAGGTCTTTGTTGATGAGCCCATCGTCACCGATGCGCAGAACTGCGGCAACATCCTTGCCGGTGTCGGACCCTTTGCCATCGAGCGCGGTCTGATCGAGGCCGAAGACGGGCAGACCGAAGTGCGTATCTTCATGGAAAACACCGGACAGATCGCCACCGCGAAGATTGCCACGCCGGATCGGCGGGTGACCTATGCGGGGGATGCGCGCATCGATGGCGTGCCAGGCACGGCCGCGGCGGTGCCGATCACCTTTGCGGATACGGCGGGTTCGAGCTGCGGAGCCCTGCTGCCCACCGGCCGTGTCGTTGACGTTATCGAGGGCATCGAATGCACGTTGATCGACAACGGCATGCCCTGCGTCGTCATGCTGGCCAGTGATCTCGGTATTGACGGGACAGAAACGCCTGGCGTGCTCGAAGCCGATGGAGACCTCAAATCGAAGCTGGAGGCGATCCGGCTACGGGCGGGGCCGATGATGAATCTCGGTGATGTCGCGAAGAAATCGGTGCCGAAGATGACGATGGTGTCGCCCGCAAGGGCCGGGGGCGCGATCTCGACGCGCACCTTCATTCCGCATCGCTGCCATGATGCGATCGGCGTGCTCGGTGCCGTCAGCCTTGCGACAGCCTGCCTTCTGCCGGAAGGGCCGGCGGCGCAACTGGCGGTCGTGCCTGATGGCGACGAGAAACTGATCTCGGTCGAGCATCCGACCGGAGAAATGAGCGTGATCGCGACGGTCAGGAGCGGCGCCGTGACCAATGCTGCAGTGTTGCGCACCGCCCGCAAGCTTTTCGACGGATTTGTCTTTGCGTGATTGCGGCAGCGTCTCGTCGCGGCGTGGTCCTTCGCAAAATAGGAGACTGAGATGAGGATCGGGTTTCTGGGCTATGGCGAAGCAGCAAGAGCGCTTCATGAGGGGTTGAGCCGGCCGGGTCTGAGTTTCATCGCTTATGATATCCTGCTCGCGTCAGGGGGCGAAGCTATACGCGAGGCGTTGCGCGCCCGTGGCGCCGAGATTTCCGAGGGCATCGCGGGACTTTCGGAAGCGGATTGGGTGTTCAGCGCTGTGACCGCCGACCAGAGCCTGCTTGCCGTCGAACCGCTCCTGCCACATCTGCGGCAGGGGCAGGTGATGATTGATATCAATTCCGTTTCACCAGGCCGAAAGCGGGAGACGGCAGCCGCTGTGGAAGCCGCAGGCTGCGACTATCTCGACATGGCTGTCATGGCGCCGGTCCATCCGCGCAAACACCAGACGCCCGTTTTACTTGCCGGTGCTCCTGCTGAGAGGTTGCTGCCGGAGCTTTTGGCACTTGGGTTTTCTGCCGAGATTGCGGGGCCGGCAGCTGGTGCTGCGACAGCAATCAAGATGGTGCGCTCGCTATTCGTCAAGGGATTGGAGGCGATCACAGTCGAGGCCTTGCTCGCGGCGAAGGCGTCAGGTTGCTACGAAGAAATCCTTTCATCCCTTTCCGGTTCTTTCCCTGGCCTCAACTGGCCGCAATTTGCCGAATATCAGATGGAGCGCACGACGCGACATGGGCGGCGGCGGGCGGCAGAGATGCGCGAAAGCGCCGCGACGCTCGATGCGCTTGGGCTTCGTGGCGGGTTGGCGATGGAGATTGCCGAGGTGCAGGAACGCATGGGAGCGTGCGGTCTCGGGCAGACTGGCGGGCTGGAAGAAACTGTCGGACGTGTGCTGGAATTGCGGCGGAAGCCCCAGAAGGGGTGAGCAATCGGTTCGGGACCGCATAGCGCGGATGAGGGGGCCTTAGCGCACAAGCGACCGTCACTCTCGTTTCGATCGTTCCCTACCTTGCTTTGCCAGCCCCCTCATCTGCCCCTCTCCGGGGCACCCCCTCCGCTGGTGCGGAACTCGAATTCTATGTCCTTGGTGTCATCGGATCGCTGATGCGCCCGGCCTGGAATGTCGCCGGCAATGGCGTAAGTTCGATCTTTGCCACAATGCCTGCCTTGTTGAAAGGGTCGCCTTCAGCAAAGGCTTTTGCTTCGGCAAGACCTGCCGTCTCCAGTATCCCGAAATTGCCGATAGAGACTCCACCGTCATCGTGCAAGGCAGAGCCGATCAGCACTGTCGCGAGGCCTTCGCCGCCGGATTGGACCCAGGCGCGATGGGCCGCGCGCTGCAGATCGCGGGCAGTATCCTGCCCTTGATGATGCAGGCAGCGCATGAGGAAAAAGACCGGCATCAGGCGGCGTTTTCCAGCACGACCATGCCGGCACCGGTCATGGAGGCCGGCGCGTGATAGTGCTTGTGGATGAGATTGACCTGCTCGTTCATGGCGGCGCGCATGACCAGCCACATGATGAGTTCGGCGCCTTCGGAACCGAATTGCTCGACGTAATCCTCGCGGCTCATGGCGCGGTAAGGTTCCGGGTTGGCGGCGATACCGTCAAGCCAGGCGCGGTCGGCCGCCTGGTTTATGAAGCCGGCACGCGCGCCCTGCAGCTGATGCGACAGGCCGCCGGTGCCGAGAATGACAACACGCTCATCGCCGGGCCAGCTTTCGATTGCCTCGCGCAGCACCTTGCCCATCTCCCAGCAGCGCTGCGGTGTGGGGATCGGATACTGGATGGTGTTCACCCAGATCGGCAGAACCTTGACCGGCCAGCGCTCCGGCCGGCCGAAGAACAGTTCCATAGGCACCTGCAAGCCGTGATCGACCTCGATCTCGCGGCAGACCAGCGGATCGAAATGGCGCTCGACCAGCCTGTCGACAAAATGCCAGGAGAAATCGGCAGCACCGTCGAAGGCGGGAATGGGGCGTGGCCCCCAGCCTTCGTCGACTGGCTGATAGGTTTCCGCTACGCCCACTGCGAAAGTCGGCACGCGGTCGAGGAAGAAGCTGTTGCCGTGGTCGTTGAAGATCACGACCGCGATATCGGGTTTTGCCTCACGCATCCATTGCTTGCCGGCTTCGTAACCATCGAAGAAGGGCTTCCAGTCCGGCGTGTCGCGCAGACCCTTGTCCAGCGCGGCGGCGATCGATGGGACGTGGCTCGTCCCAAGGCCACCTATGATCCTAGCCATGTCTTTTCTTTCCTAGCCTTTCGTAGAGAAAATCCTCATGCGACATGCCGGCCTGGGCGGCGCCGATCTGAGTGATCGGCGTCGGGTCGACAGCGGCGATCTTCAGGATGAAGAACAGGTTGCCGCCAAGGCGGACCATCTCGTGCCAGTCTCGGCTTTTGACGGCGGCCTTTTCGTCGTTGTTCAGGCCGAAGCGGGTGAGATAGGCATCCTCATCCACCTTGAACGCGTCGCGGTTTTCCGCCTGGCCCAGCGCCATCGCCATCTTGTTGAGCCGGTAGCCGCGGATCGAGCCGGCGCGGTCGAAAAGCGGCGTATCGGGAATGGTCCCGCTATTCTCAGGCATGAATTCCTCCAAATCTGCGCGTCAGCCAATCTATGATCGCGGACGTCACCTCGGCCGGGCGCTCCACGGGGCCGAAATGGCCAGCATCTTCGATGATGACGAGTTCTGCATCGGGTGCTGCTTCGGCGATTTCCTGATGCTGGGTAATCGGACTCCAGCCATCCTGACGCGCAGCAATGAGCAGGATGGGACAGCCGAGTTCGGCCATATAGGTGCTGGCGTTCGGCCGATTGATAAGTGCTCGAATCTGTCGCTCATGGACATCAGCGCCGGCCCGTAGCACCATGGTGCGCAGATGGCCGATCAAGCCGGCATCTGACAGTCGGCCAGGGTGGAGCATGGGCGGCAGCCATTGGTCGGCCAGTTGATCCATGCTGCGATGACCAAGATCGATCATTTGCTGGCGTTTGATTTCCTCGCCATCGCGTTTCGGATGGTGGCCGGTATTGGCAAGGACCAGTCCGCGAATGCGATCCGGTGCCATACGAGCCATTTCCATGGCGACGCGTCCGCCCATGGAATGGCCGACCGCAATCAAATCGCCTTCAGTGGCGGCGAGAACGTTTTCTGCCATTCCCGATATCGAGGAAGCACGCGAAACATCAGCCGTGTGCACGGGTATGCGGTGCCCGACGGCATCGGCAAGCGGCGCCCAGACAATGCTGTCGGACACGAGCCCCGGAATGAGCGCGAGCGTTGCCATCGATTTTCCTCCCGCAAATCAGACATCATAAATGTATACATTGTGTCAAGAGATGGGAGTGGATCGACTTTCATAAACGCCAATTTGGCGAAGAGACTTTGGTATGATGCATACAATTATGTGTTAGGATGCCGGCTCAGGGTGGGGTTTTGTATGCGTTCCGGCTGCTATATACATTTAGCCGGGATTGGAGGCGCCGATGAAGCAGAGTGAAGCCGCAACACATGGCCGTCGCGCCGTTATCGAGTTGCGGGAAAAGATTTTGAGCGGCGAGTTGCAGGGCGGCACGCGCCTCTTCGAAGTGCCGCTGGCGGAGGCGCTCGATATTTCACGCACTCCCGTGCGGGAGGCCATGTCCCGGCTGACGGAGGAGGGGCTGCTCGATCGCCTGCCAAATGGTGGCTTTGTCGTCCGCCGCTTCGGTTTTGCCGATGTGGTCGATTCCATTGAAGTGCGTGGTGTCATGGAAGGGATGGCGGCAAGGCTCGCTGCGGAACGCGGCGCCGCACCCGATGCGCTCGGAGATATCAGGCAGACGGTGCTGAAGCTCGACGCCTGTTTCGGCGAGCAGCTCGACGATGTCGATTTCGATGCCTATTCCGACCTGAACGAAAAATTCCACCATCAGCTTGCAGCACTTGCCGGCAGCGAGATCATCAGGCGTGAGGTGGAGCGGGCAAGCTCGCTGCCTTTTGCCTCGCCCTCGGCGTTCCTGCCGGACAAAGCTGATATCACCGCCTTCCGTCGTTCGCTGCGCTCCGCGCAGGACCAGCACAGGGCGCTCGTCAGCGCGATCGAAGCGCGCGAAGGCAGCCGCGCGGAAGCGATCGCCAGGGAGCATGCCCGTACGGCGCGGCGCAATCTTGAATACATTCTGGCGGAAGACCCAACACTGATCGAACAGATCAGGGGACTCGCGCTGATTCATCGGTAATTTCAGATAATTCCCGGCTCTGAAGGGCGGCCTGTGGCCGCCTTTTTTCATTTTCGGAGCATTGGCCTGGGCGTTGTCGGGACAAAATAGGCTTGCAATCTGATCGCATTGGGCATTTCATGTATACACTATCGCATGCCAATGGGAGGACATCAGGTGGCGAGATCGAACCTATCCGAAGTTTTGAAGTCGGCTGGCAATACGGTGGAGTTGCTGCGCAATTCCAAGGTCGGCATGTATGTATACCCGGTCGTTGCGGCCGAGTTCTCCAACTGGCGTTCGGAGCAGGCCGCATGGCGCAACTCCGCCGTCCTCTTCGATCAGTCGCACCATATGGACGAGTTGACGGTCGAAGGCCCTGACGCGGAGAAGTTCCTCGCCTATCACGGCGTCAACTCCTTCTCGAATTTCGATACGAACCGCGCCAAGCATTTCGTACCGGTCACGCCGGCCGGTCATGTCATCGGCGACCAGATCATCTTCCGCGAACGCGATGATAAGTTCATCCTCGTCGGCCGCTCGCCGACCTCCAACTGGCTGATGTTCTGCGCTGCTTACGGCAAGTGGAACGTGCGGCTCAAATATGATCCGCGCTCGCCCTCGCGCCCGGAAGGCGAACGGGTGTTGCGTACGCATTATCGCTATCAGATCCAGGGACCGGATGCCCCAAAGATCTTCGAGAAGATGAACGGCGGACCGATCCCCGACATCAAGTTCTTTCATGTCGACAAGATCAAGGTCGGCTCGAAGACCGTGAATGCGCTGCGCCACGGCATGTCCGGTGCGCCGGGCCTGGAAATCTGGGGTCCCTACGAGGACAAGGCCTATATCCACTCGGTTATCCTGGAATCGGCAAAGGCGGCGGGCGTCGATCTCGTACGCTGCGGCAGCCGCGCATATTCCACCAATACGCTGGAATCCGGCTGGATCCCGTCGCCACTGCCCGGCATCTATACGGGTGATGGCATGCTGGCTGCCTATCGCGACTGGCTCGGCGCCGATAGCTACGAGGCGACAGGCGCCATCGGCGGCAGCTTCGTTACCAGCAATATCGAGGACTATTACGTCAATCCGTTCGAACTCGGCTACGACTTCTACATCGGCTGGAAGAAGGACGATTTCATCGGCAAGTCGGCACTCGAAAAAATGAAGGGCCAGACGAGCCGCAAGAAGGTGACCTTCGAGTGGAATGCCGAAGATGTCGTCAACGTCATCGCCTCGGCCTTCCGTCCGGGTGAGGATCATTTCAAGTGGATCGATTTCCCGCAGCCGAATTATGCCTCGACCAGCGCCGACAAGATCATGCGCGACGGCAAGATGGTCGGCATGTCGATGTTCAATGGCTATAGCTACAATGAGCGCTGCATGCTCTCGCTCGGCATTGTCGATGCCGATGTTGAGGTTGGCGATGTGCTGACCCTCGTGTGGGGCGAACCCGACGGTGGATCAGGCAAGACCTCGGTCGAACCGCACAAGCAGGCGGAAATCCGCGTGCGTGTTTCGCCCACTCCCTATTCCCGTGAAGCTCGCGAGAATTACGCCGACAGCTGGCGTAGCAAGAAGAGCTGAACTCCGACACCACCATCCACGGTGTTAGCGACGGCGCTCGGGAGGGCGCCGTTTTTCATGGATTCGTCCTCGCGCATTGCCTCTAGCCGACCACACATGGCAGCTGTTAGAACAGCCACTCTTCCCGATCGGCGATCACTCCGATGTCACAAAGACAACGCAGATATGCCTCCTGAAAATCGAATCGAACAAGGATGACAGCAGTGGCACAGGCCCAGCCGCATGAGCGAATTCAGTACATCGTCGAGGGCGGCCATCGCCTTGCCGGCGAGATCCAGCCGAGCGGCAACAAGAATGCCGCCTTGCCGATCATTGCCGCTTCGCTGCTGACCGACAAGCTCGTGTATCTGACCAACGTGCCGCGTATCCGCGACGTCGAAGCGCTGGTCGAGCTGATCCAGTCCGTCGGCGCCAAGGCGCGCTGGCTCGGCCGCAACGAACTCGAGATCGAGGCGAGCAATCTCAAGCCGGCCGATCTCGATCCGGCGTTGTGCGCCCGCATTCGCGCGTCCATCCTGCTTGCCGGCCCGATGCTGGCTCGTTGCGGCGAGATCACGTTGCCGCCGCCGGGTGGCGATGTCATCGGCCGCCGCCGCGTCGACACGCATTTCCTGGCACTTGAACAGCTCGGTGCCGAGATCAGCGTCAACGGTTCCTATAGTTTTCGCGCCAGGCACCTGCGAGGTGCGGATGTCTTCCTTGACGAACCGTCGGTCACTGCCACGGAAAATGCGCTCTGCGCGGCTGTGGCCGCCGAAGGCAAGACGATCCTGCGCAATTGCGCCTCCGAGCCGCATGTCCAGGATCTCGCCCATTTCCTCATCGCAATGGGTGCCAAGATCGAAGGTATCGGCACCAATACGATGATCATTCATGGCGGCCAGCCTCTCGGCGGCGCCTCACACCGCATCGGCCCTGACCATAACGAGATTGGCTCGCTCATCGGCCTTGCTGCCGTCACCGGTTCCGAGATCGTCATCCGACGGGCGGGTGTTGAGCATCTGCGGTCGACGCTGATGACCTTCGAGCGTCTCGGTATCCGCTGCCGCATCGAGGGCGACGATCTTGTCGTGCCAGCGGGTCAGGAGATGAAGATCCAGCCGGATTTCGGCGGGCATATTCCGAAGATCGAGGATCAGCCCTGGCCGGCTTTCCCGGCCGATACCATGTCGATTGCCATCGTCACCGCCTCGCAGTGCGATGGCGTGGTGCTGATGTTCGAAAAGATGTTCGAAAGCCGGATGTTCTTCGTCGACAAGCTGATTACCATGGGTGCCCGCATCGTGCTTTGCGATCCGCACCGCGCGATCGTCGCCGGCCCGTCCAAGCTGCGCGCCGCACAGGTGGAAAGCCCCGATATTCGCGCCGGCATGGCGATGCTGATTGCTGCGATGTGCGCCGAGGGAACGAGCGTCATTAACAATGCCCAGCAGATCGAGCGCGGCTATGAGCGGATCGAGGAGCGGCTCAACGCGCTCGGCGCGCGCATTACCCGCGTGCCGCCGCGCGAAGCATAAAGCTAGACGCTTAGATGCGCTTCGAGGATTTCCGGTGAGGCGAGAAGTGCTTCGGATGTGTCGCGGTAGGTCACCGCGCCACGTTCGAGCACGATGACCTCATCCGTCAGCGGCAATACTTTGCGCGCCTTCTGCTCGACGATGATTGCCGACATGCCTTCGCCGGTGACGATGCGGCGAAGCGCTGCCAGCAGTTCATCGACGATGATCGGCGCGAGGCCCTCCAGCGGTTCATCGAGCAGCAGCACCTTCGGATTCAGCATCAGGGCGCGGGCGATGGCGAGCATCTGCTGCTCGCCTCCTGACAGTTGGTTGCCGAGGTTGCGGCGACGTTCCTGCAGCCGCGGGAACATCTGGTAGATGCGGGTGACATTCCAGGCGCCGGGCCGCGCGCTCGCCGTCAGATTTTCTTCCACCGTCAGCGAACGGAAGATATTGCGCTCCTGCGGTACCCAGCCGATGCCGAGCGGCGCACGCTTTTCCGCGCGCAGCCGGGTGATATCGCGCTGCTGCAGGTGGATTGAGCCGGCATGATGGGTGGTGACGCCGATAATGGTGTTGAGCAGGGTCGTCTTGCCGGCGCCGTTGCGGCCGAGCAAGGCCAGCGAGCGGCCTTCCTGCAGTGTGAAATCGACCTTGGCAAGCACATGGGCTTCACCATAACCGGCGATGAGGCGTTCGACTCGAAGCAGTTCGGCCATCAGGCATCCTCCCCGAGATAGATGGCTTTGACCTGCGGGTCTTTGGAGATTTCGGCGACGGTACCCTCGGCAAAGAGAGCACCGGCAGCGAGCACCGAGATACGGTCCGCGAAGGAGAAGACGAGATCCATGTCGTGTTCGATCAGCACGACCGTAACATTGGCCGGCAGTTCGCGGACGATGCCGAGAACCTCATGGCGCTCTTCTTCGGGAACGCCGGCTGCCGGCTCGTCGAGCAGCAGCACTTTCGGCTGCATCCCGATCGCAAGGGCGATCTCCAGCAGGCGCTGCTTGCCGTAGGGCAGGAGCGTCGTCGGCATGCCCATGACATCGACAAGGCGGAAGCGCTCCAGCAAGGCGGCTGCTTCGTCGGCAACTTCGCGGTCTGCCGAAAGCGGCCGCCAGGCGAAGCGACCATGGCCCTTGCGCTCGCTGATCGCCAGCATGACGGAATCGAGTGGCGTGAAATCACCGAAGAGCTGGTTGATCTGGAAGGTGCGGGACAGGCCCTTGCCGACGCGGCGATAGGAGGAAACGCCGGTGATATCCTCGCCGGCAAGCAGGATCTCGCCGCTGTTCGGCGTCAGAACGCCAGTCAGCAGGTTGATAATCGTGGTCTTGCCAGCGCCGTTCGGGCCTATCAGGGCGTGGCGTGCGCCCTGGCGGATCTGCAGCGAGACATCGTTGGTGGCGACGAAGCCGCCGAAGCGTTTGACGAGATGGCGTGTTTCGAGGGCAATCGTCATTTGCTCTCCTCCGCAATGGTATGCTGCATGTTTGCCTGTTGCCGGTTGCGCGCGGCACCGGGCAATAAGGTCTGCCAGCGGGTCAGACGCTCGCGGCCAACCAGAACGATGATGATCAGGACGAGACCGATCCAGAACATCCAATATTGCGGCGTGATGACCGACAGCCAGTTGCGCAGGATGGAGAAGATGACGGCTCCGAAGACGCCGCCATAGAGATATCCGACGCCGCCGATGACAAGCACCAGCAGCACCTCTGCAGAACGGTGGAAAGCGAGCACGTCGGGCGAGACGAAGCTGGTCGTCTGCGTCAGCAGCGCGCCCGCGATGCCGGCATAGGCAGCCGAGATCGTATAGACCGCGACGATGCGGCGGGTGGGCGAGATGCCGAGCATGGAGGCTCGGCGCTGGTTGCGCTTGATCGCCTTGAGAGACAGGCCAAAGGGCGAGTTGACGATACGCCGTGCAATGTAGGTCAGAACGACAAGCACAATCAGGCAGTAGATGTATCCGGTGCGGCCCCAGAGATCGAATTCGAAATAGCCCAGGATCGGGTTCAGCATCACGCCGCTCAGGCCGTCGGCGCCGCCGGTGAGCCAGGCGGCCTGATTGACGAGTTCGGCGAGTAGCATGGCGACGCCGAAAGTTGTCATGAGGCGGGTAAGGTCGGAGCCGCGCAGCACGAGGAAGCTCGTCAGCAAACCGAAGAGGCCGCTGACGACGGCGGCGGCCACCAGGCCGATGACGGGCTCACCTGAGATATAGATCGCAAACAGACCGGCAGCATAAGCGCCGAGGCCGAAGAAGGCGGTATGACCGAGCGAGACGATGCCGGCATAACCGAGGATGAGATCCAGAGAGACGGCGAAGAGCGCAAGAATGGCGATCTCCGTCAGGATCAGCATCTGCGACGGCAGCGTGAAGATCGCGGCGATGGCGACCAGCCAGAGAGCGAATTCCCAGATCTGCCAGCGGCCGGCGCGCTTCAGGAGTCCCATGGCCTTGCTGGAGGCGTTGCCGTGTTCGCCGCTCATCGGCCGCCCTCCCGGGAGAAGAGGCCATGGGGCCGGACGATCAGCACGAGGATCATCACGGCGTAGATGATGAAGGCGCCGAGCTGCGGCACGTAATATTTACCGGCGACATCGGCAATGCCGAGCAGCAACGCGGCAATGAAGGGGCCCGTTATCGACGAGGTGCCGCCGACGGTGACAACGATCATGAAATAGATCAGGTATTTCAGCGGAAAGTTCGGGTCGAGACCCAGCAGTTCGGTGCCGAGCGCACCGCCGAGGCCGGCAAGGCCGGAGCCCAGCGCGAAGGTCAGCGCGAAGATGACGGAGACATTGATGCCCATGCCGCGTGCGACACGTCCGTCATCGACAGCGGCGCGAAGCTGGCTGCCGAAGCGGGTGCGGGTGAGCGCCAATTGCAGCGCGACGGTCAGAACCGCGCAGATGACGATGATGAAGAGCCGGTAACGGCCGATATCGATGCCCAGAAAGCCGAAGCGGCCGCTGAGGTCGGGTGGCAGGTTGATCAGTTGCTGCTGGCCGCCCATGAAATAATCGATGGCCGATATCGCCATGAAGACGAGGCCGATCGAAAACAGCACCTGATCAAGATGTGAAGCCGAATAGAGGCGCCGGTACAGCAACCGTTCCAGCACGACGCCAACGAGTGCGGTGACGATGAAGGCGGCAGGCAGGCACCAATAGAAGGAAATGCCATAGCGGTTCATCATGATGACGGTGACGTAACCACCAGCCATGGCAAAGGCGCCGTGCGCCAGATTGACGAAATTCATCAGGCCTAGCGTGACCGACAATCCGCAGGCGAGAACAAAGAGAAGCATGCCATAGGCGATGCCGTCGAACAGGATTGTCAGCATGAGACCTCACTGCATCCAGGCGGCGGAATTGCTTCCGCCGCCTGTTCCCCGGGCTTACTTGGCAGCCGTATTCGGATCGTGGATCTTCGGATAGGTCGCGAACTCGACATTGTAGAGTTCGCCGTTCTTCTCCTTGACCTCGCGCATGTAGATATCCTGCACGATGTCGCGTGTATCAGGATCGATGGTAACAGGGCCGCGCGGGCTGACGAATTCCATGCCCTTCATGGCATCGACGAGCTTGGTGCCATCGGTGTCACCGCCGGTCTTTTCGAGGGCGCCATAGGCGACATGCATGGCATCATAACCGCCGACCGACATGAAGTTCGGGCGCATGTTCTTGTTGGCTTTGCGCACTTCGGCGACGAAAGCCTTGTTTTCCGGGCTGTCGTGATCGGTCGAATAAAAATGACCGGTGATGACGCCCTTGGCGGCCGGTCCCATGCCATTCAGGAGATCGTCATCGGTGACGTCGCCGGTGGCGATCAGCTTGATGCCGGCGTCGGCAAGACCGCGATCGACGAACTGCTTCATGAAGATTGCGCCGACACCTGAAGGCACGAAGACGAAGAGGGCATCGGGCTTGGCGTCGCGTACACGCTGAAGGAAGGGTGCAAAATCGGGGTTCTGCAGGGGAACGCGGAGTGCTTCGACAACCGTGCCACCTTCTTTCTTGAACTGGTCGGTAAAGCCCTTCTCGATGTCGATACCCGGACCATAGTCGGTCACCAGCGTGACGACACGCTTGAGGTTGTTCTGGACTGCCCAGGTGGCAACCGGAACGGCGGATTGCGGACCGCCCATCGAGGTGCGCACGAAATAGGGCGACTGCTTCATGATGGCCGAGGTCGTGGCCGAGGTGATGATCGCCGGAACCTTTGCCTGGTTCAGAACTGGGGCGACACCCATGGCAAGCGGCGTCAGGCCGAAGCCGACGAGCATCTTGACGCCATCATTGACGACGAGTTCCTGGGCGATGCGGCGGGTCTGGTCGGCCGTGCCCGCGTCGTCACGCAGCACGAGCTCGATCTTCTTGCCTGCAACCGTGTCGCCATTGATTGCCATGTATGCGCGCGCGCCGGCCTCGACCTGACGGCCGGTTGAGGCAAAAGGACCTGTCATCGGCAGGATCACGCCGATCTTCACCGTTTCCTGCGCAAATGCAGGCACCCCAGCAAGCGTGGCGAGCGCCGCGCCTGCTATCAATAGTCTTCTTGAAAACGAAATCATGTATACTCCTCCCATTGTTGCGCATCATATCTCTCTCCCGGAGATATGCCGCGACCTGAACGTTTTTCTTCTCTCCTCCAGAGGAAAACGCCATTGTCGCGAAAATTGCTCAGCGGTATCAATGTATACATAAAACTTGACATGGTACAAGCTGCCGCTACCTGGCAGGCTGATCACGAAAGGCTCGGCGGACGGTCTCTTGCGCTTGCCAGTTTTGTGTTTTGTCAAAGCAAATTTTCGATCGTCGCAACTCTGTCATATAGCTATGGCGAGAACGTGCTTTATCGAGCGAATTGAACAGGGAGCGTGCCATGATCGAAAACACTCAGCTCGACCGTATCAAGAACGAAATCGCCGACAGCTTCGACGAGGAGCTGGAAATGCAGATGGAGGAGGACCGGCTCGACGAGCTGGTCGCAGAGGGCATGTCCGGCGAAGCGGAACAGACGCTCGAGCGCAAACTCTATTTCCGCGAGCTCTTCCGCCTGCAGCATGAGCTGGTCCGTCTTCAGGACTGGGTCCAGTACAAGAAGTTGAAGGTGGTCGTGCTTTTCGAGGGCCGCGATTCCGCCGGCAAGGGCGGTGCAATCAAGCGCGTGACCCAACGCCTCAATCCGCGCGTCTGCCGCGTCGTGGCGCTGCCGGCGCCGACCGAACGCGAGCGGAACCAGTGGTATTTCCAGCGCTACACGCCGCATCTGCCGTCGGCGGGCGAGATGGTGCTCTTTGACCGCAGCTGGTACAACCGTGCCGGCGTCGAGCGGGTCATGGGCTTCTGCACGAAGGACGAGCTGGAAGAGTTCTTCCGCTCCGTGCCGGAATTCGAGCGCATGCTGGTCCGCTCCGGCATCATCCTCATCAAGTACTGGTTCTCGATCACCGATGAGGAGCAGGAGTTCCGCTTCAACATGCGCATCCACGATCCGCTGAAGCAGTGGAAGCTCTCGCCGATGGACCTACAGAGCCGCGTCCATTGGGAGGAATATACCAAGGCCAAGGAAGAAATGCTCGCCCGCACCCATATTGAGGAAGCGCCGTGGTGGGTCGTTCAGGCCGTCGACAAGAAACGCGCGCGCCTCAATTGCATCGCCCATCTGCTCGGCCAGATCCCGTATGAGGACGTTCCGAAGGAAGGGATCGTGCTGCCGGATCGCGTGCGTCACGATGACTACCACCGCACCCCGGTTCCGCCGGAAATGTATGTTCCCGAAGTCTACTGATTGAAATGGCTGCGGCCGGTTTCCGGCCGCAGCGCCTTTTCAGCATGTCGCGCAAAACCGATTCACGCGTTGCGCGACATGACTCAATGCGCCGATTGCTGCTTGGCGCGGGCGACGATCTGGGTCGGATTGACGAATTGCAGCGCGATGATGAGCCAGAAGAGCGTCGTCACCATATAGATCACCGCCATCGCATCGATTGATTGGCTGGCTCGTACGCCGGATGCGAAGACCGCGTAATAAAGAGAGACGACAAGCGTCTGGGTCTGCGGCCCGGCGATGAGGAAGGTCAGCTCGAACATCGCGAGCGTGCGCACCAGAACGAGCAGAAGTGCTGCCAGCATGCCTGGCAGCAGTAGCGGCAGCAGAATGCGGATAAAGAGGCTGGTGGTGCCGGCACCGAAGACACGGGCGGCGGCCTCGATGCGTGGATCGATCTGCTCGATGAACGGGATCATGACGAGCACGACGAAGGGGAAAGACGGCACGAGGTTGATCAGCACGACGCCCCAGAAGGTGCCGCCGAGCCCGAGCTGGTAGAGCACTGTTGCCAGCGGAATGCCGTAGGTCAGCGGTGGGATCAGCAGCGGCAGCAGGAAGAGCAGAATGATGGCGCGCTTGCCCGGGAAATCGCGCCGCGCCAGAGCATAGGCTGTCAATACGCCCAGAATGCCCGAGATGATGACGACGACAAAGGCCATCTCGAAGGTAACGATGACGACGCTGGATAGCTGGAATTCGCTCCAGGCGCTGAAATACCAACGATCCGTCCAGCCGCGCGGCAGCCATGTGCCGAGCCAGCGTGTGGCGAAAGAGTTGACGATCACGGCCGCGATGACCGCAAGCAGGTTGAGGACAAAGAGGGTCGCGAGCGCCCAGACGGCGATGCGCCAGATCTTCGAGGTAAGGCCCTGGTCACGGATCATGGCTTAGCCTTTCGTGCCGCCGGCCGGGCCGCGGTAGAAGAAGGAACGCGCACCGAGGACGGCGACGACAACAATGAGCTCGACGCCACCCATGATAATGGCGATCGCCGTGCCGTAGGAATGATCATATTGCTCGAAGGCGGCTTGATAGGCTGCAATTGAGATGACGCGCGTCGGACCAGCCGGCGCGCCGAGCAGGACGGCGGACGGGAAGACGGCAAAAGCCTGCACGAAGGAAAGGCAGAAAGTCACGGCGAGACCGGGCACCAGGAGCGGCAGGAACACGCGCGTAAAGCGCTGCCGCGCATTGGCGCCGAGCGTGGCGGCAGCCTGCTCGATCGCCGGGTCGATGCCGGTGATATAGGACAACGTCAGCAGGAAGGCGAAGGGGAAGCCGGTAATCAGCAGCGAGGCGAAAACACCCCAGTAATTGTTGGTGAGCTTGACCGGTGAATCCAGGATGCCGAACAGGATGAGCGTCTCGTTGAACCAGCCGCGCGGGCCGAGAAAAGTCAGCAGACCATCGGCGACGAAGACAGTACCGAGCGTAATCGGCAGTACGAGGATCGTCGTCAGTAGCCGCTGTCGCCGCATCAGTCGGACGCGAAACGCAACCGGGACTGCGAAGGCCAGGTTGACGATCGTGACCGGCAAGGCAAGCCACATCGTATTGGCGATCGTGCCGTACTGGAACTGGTCCGAGAAGAATTTCGCGTAATTTTCGTACCAAACGCCGCCATCCTTCGGCATCAGTGAATCCGCAACGCCGTAGACGAAGGGGTAGATGAAGAGGGCGATCATGAAGATCAGGCCTGGCAGCACCAGCAATGTCGTGCCGTCAAGGCCCTGAGCGGCAAGCCGCGTTTTCAGTGAGGGACCGCCATTCATGCTGGCGCCCCTTTGAAGACCAGCGAACGGCCCGCGACGGGCTGCAGAGTGGTGGCAGAGCCGCGCGGCAACGCATCATCGGAGCGGAAATATAGCTCCGATCCGTCCGCCGAACGAGCCATACCGAAGAAGGCGCGCCCGCGATATTCGGTGTTCGCGACAATGACGGGAATGCCGCTGTCGTCGGTGGTCGCAACGAGATCTTCAGGACGCACGGAGAGCACTGCGGCATCGCCGACCTTCAATGTGTCGCGCATCGTGCCGGTCAGCCGCGCACCCGCGGCCTCGATTTCGGCCTCGCTGCCGGATATGGAGACGACGCGCCCGGGAATGCGGGTGCGGAAGCCCATGAAATCGGCGACGTTGAGATTGACCGGGCGCTGGTAGAGATCCTGAGGCGTGCCGATCTGCTGGATATGACCCTGGCTCATGACAACGATGCGGTCGGCAAGCGACAGGGCTTCGTCCTGGTCATGCGTGACATAGATGGTCGTCGAGCCGATCTGGTCGTGGATACCGCGGATTTCGGCGCGCATTTCCAGGCGCAGCTTGGCGTCGAGGTTGGAGAGCGGCTCGTCCATCAATACGATCGGCGGGCGGATGACGATTGCGCGGGCAATCGCCACGCGCTGTTGCTGGCCGCCGGAGAGCTGGCCGGGCAGCTTGTCCGCCTGACTTTCCAGGCGCACGAGCGCCAGCGCATCGATGATGCGCTTGTCGGCTTCCGCGCCGCTGATGCCCCGCATGGCAAGGCCGAAACCGACATTCTTGCGAACGCTCATGTGCGGGAAGAGGGCGTAACTTTGAAAGACCATGCCGAAGCCGCGCTTTTCCGGCTCCAGTTGGTCGATGCGATTGCCGCCGAGGCGGATTTCGCCGCCGGACAGGCCAAGCAGGCCGGCAATGCAGTTCAGCGCGGTGGATTTTCCGCAGCCGGAGGGGCCGAGAAGTGCGATGAATTCGCCGGGTTCGATCGTGAGGTCGATGCCATCAAGGGCGTTATAGGCGCCGAAAGATCGCCTGATGCCATCGAGCTCAAGGCGCGCATTCTTCCGCGATGACGCTGTTGCTGCGTTTTGAACCGGCAAAGTCAATGCAATCTCCATTTATCGGCAACCACGGCCGTTAGAAATCCGGCGCCGAGATACCCGGCGCCGGCTCATTTCAATCACCAAAAATCAGCCCTTCTTGGCGCCGATCTTCTCGTCCCAGATGCGGAAAGCCTGGACGAGCTGCTTGGGCTCGAGCGGCACTTCCAGCGGGCTGCCGGCGATCCAGTCGGCATATTCCGGCCGACCGAATTCCTTGATGGTTTCCTGGCTTTCTGCAGGCGCCATCTCCAGCGTGACATCCTTTACCGCCGGGCCTGGATAGAAGTAGCCGGCATCATAGGCGATTGCTTGCTGTTGCGGCTGATAGATGAAGTTCAGGACGTCGAGCAGAACGCCAACCTTCTCGTCGGAAACGCCTTTCGGGATCGCCGCATAGTGAGCGTCGGTGACCCAATGGAAGCCTTCGAGCTTGCCGACCTTGGCTTCCTCGGGAACGATGCCGAGCGCGCGTGGGTTGATGTCCCAGCCGGTGGTGGTGGCGACGATGTCACGCGTGCCTTCGCCGAGTTCTTTGAAGACCACTGCGGTGCCGGTCGGGTAATATTCGATGTTTTCGCCGAGAGCGGCGAGATATTCCCAGGTCTTGGCCCAGCCGTTGACCGGATCGCGCGGATTGCTGTCGCCGAGAAGATAAGGCAGGCCCATCAGCAGCGTGCGGCCTGGGCCGGAATTGGCGGGGCGCGCATAGAGGAACTTGTTCTTGTTCTGCTTCGTCCAGTCGAGCAGCTCCTGCGCCGTCTTCGGCGGGGTCGCCACCTTGTCCGGCATATATTCGATCAGCGGGCCGGACGGGTAGTAGGTGATGACGACGCCCTGGTCCTTGGCGAGTGCCTGCATCTTGAAAGCCTGCGGCAGCAGGATGCTTTCAAGATTGGGAAGGGCGGATTTCTTGGCGGAGAGGTCGACCCAGAGACCCTGGTCGACACCGGCCGAAAGCGCGTCCGTGCCTGTCAGCACGAGGTCAATATCGACCTTGCCGGCAGCCTGCTGGGCCTGGATCTTGGCCGGCAGTTCCGGAGCGGGGGCCTTGGTGAAGGAAAAGCTGGCGACGAATTCAGGCTTGGCCTTGGCGTAGTTCTCGAACATGCCCTGCGTCAGGGCCAGGTTGCCCGCGACGTCGACGATGGTGATGGTGACCGGCTTTGCCGGCGCCTTGGCCTGTGCGAAAGCGCGAAGCGGCAACATTCCGGCCGCGGCGACGCCGGCAGCTCCGCCGACGAAGGTTCTGCGTGTAATCTTCATTCTATCCTCCTCCTTTGCGGCGGTGCCGGCCTTTGCCCCGAGCCCGCCCGTTTGCATCGCAATGCACGTCCAATGCTTCGATGCGCCGGCTTTCCGGCAGCATCAAATGCTCGCAGCTCGAAGCTTTTCCTCCGGGTGCAATGCCATGTCGCCGTTCTCCTCCGCGGCATATCTTGGCAACAGGGTTCAATTGATATACTAGTATGCACGAAAGTGTCAACGTCCCGAGACCATGCATGCGGCAAGCTTCCGACCCTGAAATCCTTGCCTTCCCGGCGCCCCACGACGCGGGCGGAAAGATCCGCCGCGTGACGACGGCCGTCGCAATCCACGAGCGGTTGCATGCCGATATCGTCTCTCTCAGGATCCCGCCCGGTACCGTGCTGCAGGAAAAGCGGATCGCAGAGGATTTCGGTGTGAGCCGAACGCCGGTGCGCGAGGCGCTGCTGAGACTGTCCGAGGGTGGACTCGTCGATATCTATCCGCAATCGGGCACGGTGGTTTCGCGAGTGCCGGTCTCGGCCATTCCGGAAGCGGTCGTCGTGCGCAAGGCGCTTGAGGGGACGACGGTCGAGATAGCCGCTGGCATTGCGACGGGGGCCGATATTGCGCGGCTGGATGCGATCATCGCCCGCCAGAAGACGCATGCCGCACTCGGCAACGCTTCGAGCTTTCACGAAGAAGACGAGGCCTTCCACGAGGCGATCGCACAGATTGCCGGCTATCCCGGCATCTGGACCATTCTGAAGACGGTGAAGGTGCAGATCGACCGGGCACGACGGCTGACGCTGCCGGTGCTCGGGCGCATGGACAATGTCGTGCGCGAGCATATGGTGATCCGCGACGCCATTGCTGCCCATGATATCGGGGCGGCGCGAGAAGCCATGATTCATCACTTAAGCGCCGTTATACCTGACGTCGCGGAGCTGCGCTCGCAGTTCCCCGACTATTTCTGCTGACGGCGGAACGACAAAACGCAGATACCAAAGGAGAGAAAGACGAGATGCGGCAAGGTTGGAGATGGTTCGGGCCGGAGGCGCCGGTCACGCTGGACGAGGTGCGCCAGACGGGTGCGACGAACATCGTTTCGTCGCTGCATCAGGTGCCGATCGGCCGTGCCTGGACAGAGACAGAAGTACGCGAGCGCCAGGCGCTGATCGAAACCACGCCGGCCGGACGTTCACAGCTGACCTGGAGCGTCGTCGAAAGCATTCCGATCCCCGATGCCGTCAAGCGCAAGGGTGGTCAGGCAAAGGCGGAGATCGAGGCCTGGATTGCCAGCCTCGAGGCAGTGGCCGCCTGCGGCATCCCGATCGTCTGCTACAATTTCATGCCGGTCGTTGACTGGACGCGCACCGACCTCGATTACGTGACGCCGACCGGCGCCACCGCCATGCGCTTCGATCATGAGCGTTTTGCCGCCTTCGAGCTTTTCGTGCTGGAGCGTCCCGGTGCTGCCGAAGAATATTCTGAAGAAGACAAGACACGAGCCAAGGCTGTCTATGAAAGCATGACGGAAGCGGAGATTGCCGAAGTCACCCGCATCATCACCTCGGCCCTGCCCGGTTCGACAACCGAACCGCTGACCATTCCGGCTTTCCGTGAGAAGCTTGTTGCTTATCAGGGCATCGACGCGAAGAAGCTTCGCCAGCATCTCATCGAATTCCTCGAGGCCGTGGTGCCGGTTGCGGAAGCGCGCGGCGTCAAGCTGACGCTGCATCCCGACGACCCGCCGCGCTCGCTCTTTGGTCTGCCGCGCATTGCTTCGACGGCAGAGGACTATGCGGCGCTTTTCGATGCCGTCCCGGCGGCCGCCAACGGCATGTGCTATTGCACCGGCAGCCTCGGCGTGCGCGCCGGCAACGACCTGCCGGCGATTGCTCGCCGTTTCGCCTCGCGTATCTATTTCGCGCATCTTCGGGCCACGACCCGCGAGGGCGATGGTCGCAGCTTCCATGAAAGCGCGCATCTTGAAGGCGACGTGAACATGGTTTCCGTGCTGAAGGAACTGGTGGCTGAGGACCGCCGCCGCAGCGCCGACCAGTCGATCGTCTTCCGCTCGGATCACGGCCACCGCATGCTTGACGACTTGCAGAAGAATGTCACACCCGGCTACCCGGCAATCGGCCGTCTTCGCGGCCTTGCAGAGTTGCGCGGCATTCTGCACGCACTCGACGCACCGCCGACCTGATTTTCTGTTTGCAAGCAGTTCCAGCTAAACCGATTTTGCTGGAATTGCTTAGCTCCGGCTCGCCGCCGAAAGCCGCCTCAGCGCTTCGACGGCCCGATCGGCGTCGCCGGCCGGCACGAAAATGTGGTCGTGGTAATAGCCCGCGACCACGTTGGCGCTGATGCCGACCTCCTTCAAGGCCTGGGAGAAGGCGGCTGTCAGGCCTACGGCTTCAAGTGAGGAATGCACTTTCAGCGTGATCTGCCGGAGGGGCGCGCTTGCCTGCAGGCCGGCCTCGGTCGCCCTATCCTGCGGCAGGATGAGTGTCAGGCCTTCCTTTTCATGAAACAGGGCAAGCGGGCGAAGATGGAGATAGTCTTCCAGCCGCGAGGCCGGCACGGCGCAATAGACGAATTCTCCTGCCACTAATTCCGGCTCCATCGTCGCGAGAAGGACTGAGAGGTCGGTAATGCCTGTCATGCCGTTTTCCCTGATGTCCCTTACTGTGAAAAGATGTTCTCCAGCACCGAAAGACCGGTGACATGGTTGGATCGGATGAGCGCAGCTGCGAGTGTCGGATCGCGATCCTCATAGGCACGGCACAGTCGTTCGTGATCCTCGTAGGATTTCTGCAGGCGGCCGGGCTGGGATAGACTGATACGGCGCAAGCGAAGTGTTCTCAAAAGCAGGGAATCGACGATCTTCTTGACCGTGCGATTACCTGCGAGTTCGGTGTTGCGTTCGTGAAAGTCGATATTTGCCCAGAAATAGGCGTGCACGTCGCCGGCCTTGCTCGCGGTTTCCATGAGCCGCATGATTGGCTGGAGGGTGCGGATATCGTCCAGCGACACGTGCCGCGCAATATCGCCTGCGATCAGTTCCAGGAGATTGGCGCGGACGCGGTAGATATCGCGAATTTCCTTGATCGAAAGGCTGGCAACGCGCGGGCGACGGCGCGGCGGGATTTCGACGAGCCCTTCCTTTTCCAGAAGCATCAATGCTTCGCGGATCGGCGTCCGGCTTGTCTTGTAGCGCCGTGCAAGCTCGACGGAGTTGAGGTCATCGCCCGGTTTGCGAATGTCCTCGATGATCTCGGCTGCTACTTCGCGTGCGATAGTGGAAACGAGTGATGGCCTGTCATGCTGTTCAGTGACCAGACGCGCGGCAACCGCTTCGGCGCGCTGACGCGAGTCTGTATACCGCGGATCGCCCGCGGCGTGGACTATATCGGCTGACGTGTATTCGGCGGACAAGAGAACTCCTAGGAAATGTCCCTCCCACCAGGAGCTTAGCATGCTCTGTCGACAACGAAAACTATAAGGCAGGTAATTGCCTTGCATGCGCAGGTTGAGGCGGTTCACACCCGGTTTGGCGGAATCTGGCCCCTTTCCCTGATGCCGATCTCCGCTGATATGCGGCGGCAGATATCTCGTCGGCGGCCGCGCGGCGTTGCTTGAGGCGGCCTCAATCCAGGGAGCGTCTTAGAGCCCGGAGGCCTTCAGATGAGGCGGAAACGATAGGCTCTCACGACGGCCTGCATGCGGTTGACGGCATCGAGCTTGCGCATCGCCGTCTTCAAGTAACCGTTCACCGTATGGGCGGAAATATGCAGGATGATGGCGATCTCCTCGCTGCTCTTGCCGGAGGCTGACCAGCGCAGGCATTCGATCTCGCGAACCGTCAGGCGCTCGTAATCGGCGAGCGGCGGCTCGGTCGCCAGGCTGAAGCTGTCCAGCGACTTCAATACGGCAAAGACCATGCGCGCGCATTCCTGCTCGTCGGGCGGGCTGCGCAGACCAGAGAACATGATGACGTAGTGCCTGAGAATGGCGTCATGCAGTGTAAAGCTGATCGTGTTGTGAAGGCCGAGATCCTCGAAATTGCGGGCGAGTTTTTCCGAGTTGCTTGCGTTGCCGGGCTGGGCGAACATGCCCGTGCCGGAATAGATCGGCATGATGGTCTTCTTCAGGTCCTCGATCAGCTGGCTGCGCCAAAAGAGATCGGAAGCGTCGTAGCGGTCGATCAGCTCGTGCGGCCAGTTGCCGGCGATGATGTTGGCACGAAAGCCGAGCTTGTCAGCCTGCGGAAAGCTGGCAGCCAGAAAGAAGCGGAAGCCATGTGCCTGCATGACATGCTGGAGGGCAGCGGAGAAACTTCTCGTGGGATCGGCCTGGACTGTGGCGCTGGCTGCGTCCCCTGGTAAGGAGAACTTTGCCCTATTCTTGAGGATCATGGATCGTCTGCCGGCAAATGCACTGACCGGCCGGGAGGGAGCCGGTCAGCGCCAGGAGGAGGGGGATCAGAAAGGCGTCCGGTTGATTTCTTCCGGGCGACGGTACGCGGCAATGCGGACTGGCTGGTATTCGTAGATCGGGTTTTCCGGTTCCAGGCGCAGAAGCGCACAGTGGAACTTGTAATTCACACCGGTCACGATGTTCGAAAAGATCACATCCATGAGGATATTCTTTCCGACGCTGATAAATATTGGGCGCTTGAGCTTTATCATGGCGTTCACCTCGTTTCTTCTGTCCGCCTTACCGGATCCAACGAGGTTAACTATAGTCTTTATTGCTTCCATCCTGAATTATACATAGGTGTATAATTTGATTTGACCTTTTGGCGGAAACAATACTCCCCTGCTGAGCCTTACGGCTTCAAAGCCATTTCAAGATAGTTGATGAGAGAATCGAATTCGACCGGCTTGCCCAGAAAGGCCAGCGCACCGCCTTCCATGGCGGCTGTGCGGGTTCTTTCGTCGCGGTAGGATGTCATGAAGATCATCGGCGGCTTTTCAGGTTCGCCGTTGAGGATTGCCTGCAGTTCGATCCCGCTCAGTCCGGGCATCTTGACGTCGACCAGCATGCAGTCGATGGCCGCCCTGTCATTAAAGGCCAGAAACTCTTCCGCCGAGCAGAAAAGCTTGCTCTGGTAGCCGCAGGACTGGATCAGATCGTCAAGCGCCTCCCGGATAGCCTGGTCGTCATCGACGACAGCGATTGTGGATGTATGTGACACGAGATTGCTAGCCTTGCTTATTCTTACATTACGTTAGGCTATATTAAGAGATCGAGGCCGTGTCGCGGTACCATACAAGGGTCTAGGTTCCGCTATCTGCCTTCCAGCATTTCGGCCTTGCGCACCAGATCGGCCACCGATCGAACCTGCATCTTGCGCATGACGTTGCCGCGATGGAGCTTCACTGTAATCTCGCTGATGCCGAGGTCGTAGGCGATCTGCTTGTTCATCAGACCCTTGACGACGGCGGCCATGACTTCCCGCTCGCGGGGTGTCAGCGTATCGACAAGTGAGGCGACCGCATCGCTTGCCGCCATTTCCCGCCGGCGGCCCATATCCTTCTCGATCGCGATGCCGACCGCATCGAGAATATCCTGGTCTCGGAAGGGCTTGGTGAGGAAGTCGACAGCACCGGCCTTCATGGCGCGCACGCTCATCGGAATATCACCGAATCCGGTCATGAAGACGATCGGCATCCTGCTGCCGATCCGCTCCAGATGAAGCTGGAAATCCAGTCCGCTGAGACCTGGGAGGCGTATGTCGAGGAGAATGCAGCCCGGCCGGCGCAGGTCGGCGGTATCGAGGAAGGCGGTCGTCGTCGCGAAGGAGACGGCATCCATCTGGATCGACCGGAAGAGGTCGACAAGCGACTCGCGAATGGATTCGTCATCATCGACGACATAGACAATCGGCGATGCCGATTGAGAGGTTGCCTTCGATGCCGCGCTAGTGTTGGTCATGGTCGTCCTCAATCGGTATGATCATTTCGAAGATGGCGCCCCCCTCAGGATGATTGCCGGCAATCAACTGGCCGCCTCTTGCTTCCAGCGTACTGCGGCAGATGGAGAGCCCCATGCCCATTCCAGAAGGCTTGGTCGTGAAGAAGGGTGTGAAGAGCTTCGCCATGGCCTCCTCGCTGATGCCGGGGCCGAAATCCCTGACGGAGAGGCTGACGAATATATCATCCTTCCTGCCGAGCGAGACCAGAATCTTGCGCCGGTCGATTGCCGTTTCTCGCATGGCCTGGACTGCATTGGTGACGAGGTTGATGAGGACCTGCTGCAGTTCGATGCGGATCGCCTTCACCGTGAGCGGCGTTTCGGCTGGGCTCACATCGAACTCGACCATGTCGCGCTGGAAGTCGTGCTCCATCAGGGCGCGTGTTTCCTCGATCAGCGTCTCGAGATCGACCTGTTCGGGCGTGCGATCGCCCTGCGTCAGCATGGAGCGGGTATTGTGGATGATTTCGCTCGCGCGCTGACTGTCGCGAATGATGCGCTCGGCCGAACGGCGCACGGCGGCGAGATCCGGCGGCTCGCGGTTCAGCCATCTGAGCAGCGTCTGGGCGTTGACGACGATGGCGCCAAGCGGCTGATTGAGCTCGTGAGCGAGCGAGGCGGACAGTGTGCCGACGGTCGCGGCGCGTGAAGCGCGGGCAAGCTCATCCTGAGCCTCGCGAAGGGCCTTCTGCATCATTTCCCGCTGGGTGATATCCACCATGCCCACCACCACGCGATTGAAGGCGGAGGGATCTTCCGGAAAACTCATGCTCATGATGACAAGCCTGCTTTCGCCATTCTCCGTGATCAGATTGCCCTTGCCCTCGAAATGACGTTCGCCACAGAAGATCGCATCCATCAGGTCCAAAAAGGTATCGTCATCGGGCGCGATGTAGCGGCGCATCGTGCGCGAGTGCAGGCCGTCGGTCATATGGCCCAGCAGCTCCATTGCCGCGTCGTTTGCGGCGATGGTGCGAATAAGGCCTGTGCAGGCAACGATGACGCCTGGATTTGTTCGATAATAGTCTTTGAGATCGCTCACACCTTCCGCCTTCAAAGACATCAGGAAGGATCGCACTGCAGAATAATCGCGCTCCCAGAGTGCAATACGGCTGTGCTCGAAGATGTAGCGATAGCGGGTTTCGCTGTCACGAAGATGCAAGTTGGCTTCGATGAGGCCGACGCGCGCGGTTTCGTTTCTGAGGATTAGGGCACAGGTGATTGTAATGGCGGCGAGGGAAACAGCCAACCGTAGTTGGGCGGGGACATTCTCCTCAAAGCCATGCGAATAGAAATAGGCGAAAAGCGTAAGGATGATGGAGACAATTGCAAGGAGGGTGGTGCCGATCCTCGTCAGAATTTCGGCCGCTAGCAGCAGCACGATAACATAGAGAACGGCGATGGCGCTTTCGATCTCGGTGAAGGCATCGACATAGAACACGGCGACAGCCAGCGCCAGTGCGATCAGGCCGAGCGCGATCTCATGCGAGACTGTTCCCCGCCGGTTGATCAATTTCAATGTAATTGATGATACCATACCCGCTCGCCGTTGGTTTCGGTCTACTATCCATACAGTCTAGTGCGCGGTTACCTTAATGACGTGTTTATCGGCGCAAAACTATACCAAAGTGTTGGAAGCATGGGCCAAATTGTCTGCGCGTGTCAAAAAAGAAAGACCGTCCCGGGCGGCGGGACGGTCTATGGCGGATGGGAGTATCCGCGGGGCTTCGGCGGAGGGGGACGCCTGCCCTGGAGGTGGCAAGGGGCGGTGCCACCGGGTTAGCTTGGAACCGTGAATGGTCAGGTCGGTTCCGAGCTACGAGTAGAAGTTAGATCTAAGAGCCCTGAGACATAACTATACTTAGGTTTTGGTCCGGTCATACAAAGCGGCAGGTCGGTTTGCTCGGGCGAACGGTTTTGAAACCTTTCCGGACGACTTCCACAATCGCAATAGGTGGCAAGTGGAACCGATGAAGTTCCCCGGACATGATCAAGACTTTATGGCGTGCGGAGGCGCCGCTGCGTGCTTGTCATATTGCCAGCGGAATAATCCTGAGACACAGTCAGCCGGAATACTCCATCTGAACGAGGGTACCGATGAAGGCAGCAGGAATGGTTCGGGCAGTCGTGGGGATTATAGCCCTTGTCGTTCTTGGTGTTCTCTTGTGGTTTGCGACGCGGCCGCCGCCGCTGGTGGTACAGGGCGAGGTATCCGCTAACCGCGTCGATATCAGCCCGCGGGTTGCCGGCCGCATTCTCAAGCTCAATGCAGATGTCGGCGACAATGTCGAGAAGGGCACCGTTATCGCCGAGCTGGAAAGCCCGCAATTGACGGCGACGCTGCATTTGGCCGAAGCGGCAGTCGGCGTTTCAGAGGCTGATCTCACCCGCGTCAACAGCACGCGCCCCGAAACCATCGATGCGGCCAATGCCGAGCTTGCAGCGGCAAGTGCCGATGTCACGCTTTATCAGGAAGAGTCTGCTCGTCAGGCCCGGTTGATCACGACGGGCGCCTCCACGCAGGCGCAGGTTGAGCAGGCTGCCCGCAATCTGGAAGCCGCGATCCGCAAGCAGGAATCTGCAGCCGCCAATGCACGGCTTGCGATAGCCGGTTCCAGCAAGGAAGAGAAAGCGCTTGCCGCCGCTCAGGTGGAGCAAGCGCGCGCGTCCCTCAATCAGCGGCAGGTCGATGTCTCGGAACTGGTTATCCATGCGCCGATATCAGGCCAGGTGACGACGCGCGTCGCCGAGCTTGGCGAAAATTTCAGTGCCGGTTCGCCCCTGTTTTCGATCATCGACCTGCAGAACCCCTGGTTCACATTCAATCTTCGCGAGGACCTGCTGAAGGGCCTCAAGGTGGGGGATGGCTTCGATGTCACCGTTCCGGCGCTCGGCGGTGGCTCGATTCCGGTCAAGGTAACGATGATCAACGCGCAGGGGCAATATGCGACATGGCGTGCGACACGCGCGACCGGGGATTTCGACCTGCGCACCTTCGAGGTGCGCGCCGTTCCGGCCAATCCCCTCGAAGGGCTGCGGCCGGGCATGAGCGTCATCGCTTCCTGGCCGCCGGCGGGGCGTTGAGATGAAGCCGCCCGGCGGGCTTCGCCCCGGCTTCCTCCTGGTGTTCCGGCGGGAGTTCTACTGGTTCTATCGCCGGCCGTTTCTGCTTTTCCTGACGACGCTGCTCCCGTTGCTGCTGATGGGCGTGCTTGCCATCGTTTTCAGCGCGGGGCTGGCGACACGGCTGCCGATCGCCGTGCTCGACCTTGACGGCAGCGATCTTTCCAGAACGATCATCCGGGCCGTTGACGCGACGCCTGATACCGCTGTCGCCGTCAATGTCAGCGATCTCACGGAAGGCCGTGCGCTGATCCTGTCCGGCAAGGTTCACGGACTGCTGATGCTGCCACTCAATCTGGAGCGTGATGTTTTTGCAGGCCGGCGTCCGGAGGTGGTGTTCTTTTACAATACGCAGACGCTGACAACCGGTAATCTTACGCTCAGGGGCGTCAGTGCCGCCGTGCCGACCGTGGCCGCGGGGATCCGCCTGGCGCTGCGCACGGCACAGGGCCAGCCGGTCGATATTGCGCAAGCCGATCTCTCTCCGATCCCCGTGCAGGTCAATCCGCTCTTCAATCCGACGCTCAACTACGCGCATTTCCTGCTGGCAGCGTTGATGCCCGCCCTGCTGCAGGTGGTGATCGTTACCACCATGGCCTACACGGTCGGCATGGATGCTGAAACAATGCACCGTCTCGTCATTTTGCGGCGGCTCGGCGGCGGTCTCTGGCCGGCGATGGCCGGCAAGATACTGCCCTACACGCTGATCTTCCTCGTTGTTCTCGGCCTGTCCGACGCCATTCTCTTCGGCCTGCTCGACATGCCGCTCCGGGGCGAGCGCTGGATCCTCGTCGTGGCCGGGCTGCTCTTCATCCTCGCAAACCAGTTCATCGGCGTGTTGCTGGCGCTCTTCCTGCGGCCGGTTGCAAGCGCCATCAGCGTCGGCACTCTGATCTTCGCACCGTCCTTCGGCTATATGGGCATCGGCTTTCCACGTCTGGCAATGAACGGCTTTTCCTACTGGTGGGGCGAACTCATTCCCGGCACCTGGTATCTGATGGCGAGGATCGATCAGACGATCCGTGGCACGCCCGTCGACTTGTCGCTGAAGCCGCTGATGGTGCTCGGCATATTCGTCCTGACGCTGGCAATCGTGACGGCGCTGCGGCTTGAAGTGTTCCGCATCCGCCGGCAGCGACGGGCGGCGCGGAGATTGAGGGAGGTCACGCCATGAGGGCCTTGCTGGCGATCTTCCGTATCGAGCTGATCCGCATCCTGACCCTGCGCCCGGCGCTCGCGGTACTGGTCTTCGGGCCGCTGATCTATGCCCTCTACTATCCGCAGCCCTATGCCAATGAGGCGCTACGCGACGTGCCGATCGCCGTCGTCGATCTCGACGATACGACGAGCAGCCGTGAACTGGTGCGCCGTATCGATGCGTCGAGCGATGTCGCGGTGGCTGCGACGCTGCCGGATCAGGTCAGTGCGGAGCGAGCGGTGCAAGGACGCCAGCTCTACGGCATTCTGGTCATCCCGCAATATTTCGAACGTGATCTCTTGCATGGACGACAGTCGCCAGTGGCACTTTATGGAGATGCCAGCTATTTCCTGATCTATCAGCGCGTTGCCGGCGCGGTCGTTGCCGTTGCGAGAACCATGGGTGCCGAAATCGAGACGGCGCGGCTGATTGCGGCCAATATCGACCCGGTGCTGGCGGCAGCTGCCCCCGATCCCATGCCGTTGACGGCGGTCGCGCTCTTCAATCCGCAGGGCGGCTATGCCACCTATATCCTGCCCGCGGCCTTTGTTCTGATCCTGCAGCAGACACTGCTGATCGGCGTTGGCCTGCTTGGGACGATCGGCAATGATGCCGCGGCGCGCAACCCGGCTGCTTCGGCGGCTGGCCCGCTTGCCCGTGTCGGCGGCAGGTTGCTTGCCTATCTCGTCATCGAGGCGATCGTGCTGCCCTTCTATCTGATCGTGCTGCCTTACCTATACGGCATTCCCCGCCTGGGCGGGTTGCTGACGATCTTTGCTTTCTGCCTGCCCTTCGTCCTGGCAGTCGCCGCGCTCGGCATGGTGATTGCGACCTTGTTCCGCAGGCCGCTCGCGGTTCAGCTCGTATGTGCCACGCTAGGGCTGCCTTTCATGTTCCTTGCCGGTTTTTCATGGCCGAGCGAAGCCATACCCGAGCCGCTGCGAACGCTGACCGTTCTTCTGCCGAGCACCAGCGCCATCAATGGCATCGTCGAGGTGTCGCAGCTTGGCGCTCCGCTTCAGGCAGTCCGGGGGCCTTTCCTTACGCTGTGGATACTTGCTGCAGTTTACGGGCTTCTTGCGGTGCTGCTGGACATCAGATCCGCCAGGGGAAAGCCTGCGGCACAAGCTCCTGCGGCCGGTTGATGGCACCGTATCTCATTTTGAGATAGCCGCATCGAATAAACCTATTTGTCACAATAGTGTCGCCACTGCATAGTCTTAGAAGGGAGAAACACTTTTAGGACATTGCTGTGGAATATGTGCGCTTTGGCCAGACCGGCCTGAAGGTTTCGTCGCTTTGCCTTGGTACCATGGGTATCGGGACATCCAAGTGGAAGGGTTGGGTGCTCGACGAGGAGAAGTCCGTACCGATCCTGAAGAAGGCGCTCGATGTCGGCATCAATTTCTTCGACATGGCGGACTGGTATTCGACCGGTGTCAACGAACAGGTCGTTGCCCGCACGCTGCTGTCGCTGACGGATCGCGAAAAGCTGGTGCTCGCCACCAAGGCCTTCTACCCGATGAGCGACGATCCGAATGACAAGGGCCTGTCGCGCAAGCATCTGATGGCGTCGATCGACAAGTCGCTGAAGCAGATGGGTACCGACTATGTCGACCTCTATGTCATCCACGCCTTCGATCCGGAAACGCCGATCGAAGAGACGATGAGCGCGCTGCATGACATCGTGAAATCGGGCAAGGCACGCTATATCGGCGCTTCCACCATGTATTCCTGGCAGTTCGCCAAGATGAACCATATCGCCGACAAGAACGGCTGGACACGGTTCGTCAACATGCAGTGCCAATATTCGCTGCTCTATCGCGAAGAAGAGCGTGAAATGATGCCTTACTGCCAGGACGAGGGCATTGCGGTCACGACCTTCTCGCCGCTCGCCCGCGGTTATCTCGCCGGCGGCGGTTCGGCCCCGCGCATCGCCCATGACCTCTATCTCGACTGGTTCGGCGACGAGATCGACCAGGAGATCGCCAAGCGCGTCAACGAGATTGCCGCCAAGCGCGGCAAGACGGCGAGCCAGATCGCCCAGGCCTGGGTCATTGGCTCCGGCAACAGCACGGTTCCGATCGTCGGCACGGAAAGCCCGGAGCACGTCACTGCCGCCATCGAGGCTGCGGCGATCGAGCTGACGGCCGAAGAACGCGCCTTCCTTGAGGAGCCCTACCGCCCGCGCGACATGATCAACGACTATAACCCGGTCCGTCGTCCGCGTGCGCTTTCAAAGGTGTGATGGGCGTAGGCATAATGGGTTCGACTCGCATCGCTATTGGAGATTTCAATGCTTTACATCGGTGAAGGCTTCGAGGGTTCAGGCCCGAATGCTGCTCATATCAATCTCTATCTCGGCCCGAAGAACGGTCCGATTTCCGGCGCGCTCGCTGGTGCGGCAGCAAGCCCCGGTCCCGGCCATCTGCCGTTCCAGGCGGTCTTGAAGCCGAACCTGCCGGCAAAGCCGGTGACGCTCTTCATCGCCAAGGCAGTGATGGAGTCAGGCTCTTCGCATGAATTGATGACGTGGGGGCCGGCCCAGGCTGGTGTCGCCGCCGGTATTACTGCGGCACTGCTCGACGGCTCGCTGCCGGCAGAAGCCGAGGACGACTGGGTCGCGATTGCAGCCGTATGGGTCAATCCATCGGCAAACGACGCAGAAGAGGTATATCATAACAACAAGGCTGCGACGCATCTTGCCGCCAAGCGCGCACTGATGAAAGGTTGGCCGTCGCGTGCCGAGCTTGCCGAAGGCGTAGCAACGGTCGGCAATCCGTTCTTTACGCCTAAGGTCGCCTGACATGAAACTCATCGAAGACAATGCGCTGATCGGCGGAGGCTGGGGAGGTGCTGTTGATAGCAAGCGCTTCGTCGTGCTCAATCCTGCCGACGGCAGCGAGCTTGCGACGGTGCCGGATTGCGGCGCTGCGGAAGCCCAGCAGGCGGTCGATGCTGCCGCCAGGGCTTTCAAGACCTGGCGCAAGACGCTAGCCTCGGAGCGCTCCGCCGTGCTGCGCCGCTGGGCGGAGCTGATGCTCGCCAATCAGGAAGACCTCGCGCGGCTCCTGACGGCCGAGCAGGGCAAGCCGCTGGCTGAAGCGCGCGGCGAAGTCGCCTATGCTGCCGGGTTCCTCACCTGGTTTGCCGAGGAAGGCCGCCGCTCGCATGGCGGCGTCGTGCCCTCGCACAAGGCAGATGCGCGCATTGTCGTGATGAAGGAGCCGGTTGGTGTCGTGGCGGCGGTCACGCCGTGGAATTTCCCGTTGGCGATGATCACCCGCAAGGTCGGTCCGGCGCTCGCTGCCGGCTGCACCATCATCATCAAGCCGGCCGAGGATACGCCGCTTTCGGCGCTGGCGCTTGCACGTCTCGGCGAAAAGGCCGGCGTTCCCGCCGGCGTCGTCAGCGTGGTAACGACGAAGTCGCCGGTCGATGTCGTCGGCGTCTGGATGAAGAGCCCGGTCGTGCGCAAGTTCTCGTTCACGGGATCGACTGCAACCGGCAAGCTGCTCATGAGACAGAGTGCCGATACGGTGAAGCGCATCAGCCTCGAACTTGGTGGCAACGCGCCGCTGATCGTGTTCGACGATGCCGATATCGATCAGGCCGTGCGCGGCACGATCGCCTCGAAATTCCGCAATACCGGACAGACCTGCGTCTGCGCCAACCGCATCCTCGTCGAGGACGGCATCTACGACCGCTATGCCGAGGCGCTTGCCAAGGCGGTTGCGGCGATGAAGGTGGCGCCCGGCGTCGAGGATGGCGCTTTGCAGGGGCCGCTCATCAATGCGCCGGCGCTGACGAAGGTCGAGCGGCATGTGAGTGATGCCGTCGAAAAGGGCGCCAAGGTGCTGACCGGCGGCAAGCGGCACGAGCGCGGCGGCCTGTTCTATGCACCGACGGTGTTGACCGGCATGACGACCGAGATGGCGCTTGCGACCGAAGAGACCTTCGGTCCCGTCGCCGGCCTCTTCCGCTTCAAGGGCGAAGAAGAGGCAATCGCGCTTGCCAACGATACCGAGACCGGTCTTTCGGCCTATTTCTTCACGCAGAATCTCGGCCGCGCCTGGCGTGTTGCCGAAGCGCTGGAAGCGGGCATGGTTGGCATCAACGAAGGCGTGATCTCGACGGAAGTCGCGCCATTCGGTGGCGTCAAACAATCCGGCCTCGGTCGCGAAGGTGCTGCCGAAGGGCTCGATGAATATCTGGAAAGCAAATACGTCTTGTTCGGCGGGCTTGCGGGATAATGACGGAGGATCGCTCTCCACAGATGAAGAAGGATCCGGCGGTCGATCGCCGCCGGTTGCCGTTGAATGCGCTCAGGGCCTTCGAGGCCGTGGCGCATCATGGCAGCTTCACGGCGGCAGCCGCTGCGCTCAACATTTCGCAGAGCGCGCTTTCGCGGCATGTCATCGGTCTGGAAGAGAGCATCGGGCGCAAGCTTTTCGAACGCGGGCACAAGGCGACGACGCTGACCGACGCCGGGCGCTCGCTTGCCGCCGGGATCGGCAAGGGCTTCGACCGTATCGAACAGGCACTGAAGGAGGTCTGTGCGCCGGATGAGCAGCGCCAGCGCAGGCTGCGCATCAACCTGCCGCCGAGCTTTGCGATGAAGCTCACCGTGCCGCTGCTGACGGATTTCCGACGCAGCTTTCCTGAGGTGCTTCTGGAGGTTTCAACACCTTACGGGGTGCCGGACAGCGAATTCGATGTGGCGGTCGTCTATGCACGTCCGGCCGTCGATGAATGGATCACCGACCTGCTCTGGGAGGAGCGGCCGACGATCCTGTGCCATCCCGATCTGGTGCGGGGAGGGATTTCGGATCTGGCAAGTTTCATCGCCGCAAACGAGATCATCCACGTCAAGATCGTTGACATGGAGCCCTACCTTACCTGGCAGCGCTTCCTCGTGCAGAACGGTCTTGCCGGGGTTGCCGTGGCGCGGGGCGTGACATTCGACAGCGCCAGTCTCGGGGTCCAATACGCATTGTCGGGGCAGGGACTGGTGCTCGCCGATCCGGCGCTGTTTCGGGAGGAAATAGAAAGCGGCCGCTTGGTTGCGCCGGTTACCGCACACTATTACGAAGGCTTCGGCTATTACCTGAAGACCGATGCGGAAGGGCTGGTGGATCCTCTGATTGCAGGATTTCGATCCTGGATCATCAGCCGCTTCAGCAATCGTATGGTGAACGACGGTGAAAAGCCCGCCCTGCGCATCGTGTCTGGCACAGAGGGTGTCTGATAGCGACCATACTGCCAATCAAGGAGGAGGCAGATCATGACTGAATTGAAAACCAACAGCGGCAAGCCGCTGCATCCCTCGGTGCCGGAACTGTGTGAACAGGTTCGCGCCGGCAAGATCGACCGCCGCGGCTTCCTGCGTGCCGTCGCCTGGCTCGGTGTGACGGCGGCCTCCGCCAGCGCCTTCCTTGGTGACAGCAAGCCGGCACTCGCCGAGGAAACGCCGACGGATGGCGGCACGCTGCGTTTCGGCTGCCAGATCCAGGAGCTGACCGATCCGATGATGACGAGCTGGATCGAGGCCTCGAACCTCTATCGCAACAGCCTGGAATTCCTCACTTTCGTCGATGCCGATAATGTCACGCATCCCTATCTGGCCAAGAGCTGGACGCCGTCTGCCGATCTCAAGACCTGGGATTTCGAGCTCGACGAGCGCGCCAAATGGTCGAACGGCGATGCCTTCACGCCTGAGGACGTAATCTTCAACATTCAGCGCTGGATCGCGCCTGATTCGCAGTCTTCCAACAAGACCGCCTTCTCGGCCGTCGAGAAGGTCGAAAAGACCGGCGATCATGCGGTCCGCATCACACTGTCGCGCGCGGTCTCCTCGCTGCCCGAACAGCTCTATTCCTACACCTGCCCGATGCTGCATCGCGACTTCGTCAAGGGCGGCGCCAACTGGCCGGCCAATCCAGTTGGTACCGGCCCCTTCAAGCTGGACGCTTACGAAGTCGGCCGTCAGGCTGTCTTTTCCAAGCGTGCCGATTACTGGGGCACGCCGGCTCATCTTGACGGCATCCAGTACATCGACCTCGGCACCGATATCACCACGCATCTCGCAGCCCTTTCGAGCGGCCAGATCGATATCATCTACCGCGCGACGATCGCCGAATACGATCTCATGAAATCGCTGCCGAACATACAGATCCTGACCGGCAAGGCAGCGCATACGCTCGTCATGCGTATGCAGTCCGACCAGAAGCCGTTCGACGATGTTCGCGTCCGCAAGGCCGTGCAGCTTGCCGCCGACAACAAGCAGATGCTCGACGTCGCCTATCGCGGCGAAGGCGAAGTCGGCGCCAATTTCCACGTCTCGCCGGTTCAGCCTGATTACTTCGCGCTGCCGGCGGTCGCCCGCGATGTCGAGAAGGCCAAGGCCCTGCTTGCAGAAGCCGGCCACAAGGACGGCCTGGATATCGAGCTGACGCTTGGTAACACGCAGGGTACCTGGGAACAGGATACCGCGCAGGTGCTGCAGCAGAACCTGGCAGAGGCCGGCATCCGTCTGAAGCTCAACGTCCTGCCGGCCTCGCAATACTGGCCGATCTGGGACAAGGTTCCCTTCGGTCTCACCTACTGGGCGCACCGTCCGCTCGGTGCAATGACGCTCGATCTGGCCTACCGCTCGGGCGGCGCCTGGAACGAGAGCCATTTCGCCAGCAAGGAATTCGACGCTGCGCTCGACAAGGCTCTCGCCGTCGTTGATCCGGCCAAGCGCCCCGAAGCCATGAAGGATGTCCAGCAGATCCTGCAGGATTCCGGCGTCATCGTTCAGCCCTACTGGCCGAACCGCTTCAGTGCTGCTGCCACCACCGTCCGCGGTTATGTGCTTCATCCGGCGGATTACTTCCGCATGGATGGCGTCTGGCTCGCCAAGGCTTGATCTTCGGCAGGGGCCGCCCGGAAGGCGGCCCCGACCCGGCAAAGAGGTGGTTCGTGACCGTTTTACTTTTCATTCTCCGTAAACTGGCAAGCGCTCTCGCGGTGATGTTCACCGTATCGCTGCTCGTTTACCTGGCGCTGGAGGTCAATGTCGGCGACGTCGCCGTCAAGGTCCTCGGCCAGTTCTCGACACCGGCTCAGCGCGCGCAGTGGCTGACGGCCAATGGTTACGACGATCCCTTCATCATCCGTTACGGCCGCTGGCTCTGGTCCTTCGTGACCGGCGACTGGGGCATGTCCACCTATTATCGTGCGCCGGTTTCCCAACTGATCCCCGACCGCCTTGCGGCTTCGGGCATTCTTGCCGGCGGAGCGCTGCTCATCATCGTTCCGGTCGGCCTGTTCGCGGGCATCATCGCCGGCATGCGTCCGGGTTCGGTTCTCGACCGCATCATTTCCTTCATCTCGATCGCCACGACCTCGATCCCGGATTTCGCATCCGCCGTCTTCTTCTCGGCCGTCTTCGTGTTCTGGCTGCACTGGCTGCCCGGCGCCAGCACCATGCTGACCGGTTTTTCACTACAGCAGATCATCCTGCCGGTTCTGGTGCTCGGCTTCTATTCCACCGGCTATCTGGCGCGTGTCACTCGCGCCTCGATGATCGAAGTCATGGGCACGCATTATGTTCGTACGGCGCGGCTGAAGGGTGCGAGCACCGCGCGCATTGTCTGGCGTCATGCACTGCGCAATGCGCTGATCACGCCTGTTACAGTGATCATGCTGCAGTTTCCCTGGCTCTTGTCCGGCGTCATCGTCGTGGAGGTCTTCTATGCCTACAAGGGCTTTGGCACGCTGCTCTATGACGCCGCGCTCAACAGCGACATCCGCCTCGTCGAGGCCTGCGCGATGGTGAGCGTCGTGGTCGTCGTTGCCACACAGATCCTCTCGGACCTCGCTTATGGCTGGCTCAATCCACGGGTCTCGCTGCTTGATGCGGCCAAGGGACGGAAGTGAGGGCGCCATGCGGAAAGCTGTAAAACCCTATCTTTCCAACCCGGTCGTCGTGATCGGCGGTTTCCTGACGATCGGCTGGCTGCTGGTGGCGATCTTCGCACCGTTGCTTGCGCCCTACGATCCGATCCGCACGCTGCTGCCACTCGCAAAGCCTGGTATGGCCGATAAATCCGGTAACATCTTCTGGCTCGGTACAGACAAGCTCGGCCGCGATATTCTCTCACGTCTGATCTATGGCGCGCGCACGGTGGTGATCTTCTCGACACTTGCGACGCTGACGGCCTACGTGGTCGGTGTAGCACTCGGGCTTGTCGCCGGGTACTGGCGCGGCTGGGGCGATGCGGTTTTGTCCTACATCGCCAATGTGGTGCTCTCTTTCCCGGTGCTGGTTCTCTATATCGTCATCATCGTCGTGGTCGGTTCTTCGCCCTTCAACATCGTGCTCGCCGTTACCTTCGGCAGTGCACCGGCGATCTTCCGCATCGTGCGCGGCATCACCATCGATGTCGCAAGCCGCGATTACGTGGCTGCGGCGGTGACGCAGGGCGAAAGCACCTGGCGCATCATGCTCTTCGATATTCTGCCCAATGCCAGCGGCCCGCTCGCAGTCGATTTCTGCCTGCGTCTTGGCTACACGGCGATCACCATCGGCACGCTGGGCTTCCTCGGCCTCGGCCTGCCGCCACCGACGCCGGACTGGGGCACGATGGTGAATGAAGGCCGCGCTATGGCGATCGCTTTCCCGCATCTCGTGATTTTTCCATGCCTTGCGATCTCGTCGCTGATGCTGGGCTTGAGCCTGCTGGCGGACGGATTGCGGGAAGTCTCGGAAGCGCAGGGGAGGCGCGCATGAGCAGCAATGAAAACCAGCCGATCCTTCGGGTCGAAAATCTGAGCGTCGCCCTGCCGAAGGGCGCCGACCGGCCCTACGCCGTGAAAGCTGCGAGCTTCGATCTGAAGCCGCGGGAAATCCTCTGTATCGTCGGAGAGTCCGGTTCGGGCAAGTCGGTCCTGTCGAGCGCTCTGATGGGCGCAGTCGCGGAAGGGCTGAAGGTTGCCGGCGGTAAGGTCATGCTCGGTGATACCGATCTCGTCGGTCTCTCCGAAAGGGCGTTCCGCGCTATCCGAGGCAGCGATATCGCCATGATCTTCCAGGAGCCGATTGCTTCGCTCAATCCGGCGATGACGGTCTCGGCGCAGATCGAAGAGGTCTTCGAACTGCATTCGGATTTCGATGCCGCCGAGCGCAGGAGACGTGCCCGGGCGCTGGTCGAATCCATGCATCTGCCGAACCCTGACCGTATCCTGCAGGCCTATCCGCACGAACTTTCCGGCGGCCAGTGCCAGCGCGTCGTCATCGCCATGGCGCTTGCCATGAACCCGCGCGTGCTGATTGCCGACGAGCCGACGACGGCGCTCGACGTGACGACGCAGGCGCAGGTGCTGAAGCTGGTGCGCGAACTGCGTGACCTGCATGACCACGGCATCGTCTTCATCACCCATGATTTCGGTGTGGTGGCCGATATTGCCGATCGCGTGGCGGTGATGCGCCATGGCGAGATCGTCGAGATCGGTGAGGCGAAGCAAGTGCTGACGGCCCCGAACCATCCCTACACCAAGGAGCTTATCGCAGCGGTTCCGAGCCTGACGCCACATGATCGTCCTGCCGCGCCGACAACCGCGGAGCCGGTGCTTGCAGTTCGTGATCTGCAGCATTCCTACGGCAGCGTTCAGGTTCTGAAGCACGTGGAGCTCACATTGCCGCCGGGCCGGGTTCTCTCCATCGTCGGTGAATCCGGTTGCGGAAAGTCCACGCTTGCCAAGGCCATGATCCGTCTGATCGAACCGAAAAGCGGCCGGGTAGAAGTGGCGGGGGCGGATCTCCTCGGCCTTTCGCCGGCACCGCTACGGGCTCGCCGACGGTCGATCCAGATGATTTTCCAGGATCCGTTCGGCTCGCTCAATCCGCGCCGGCGCGTCGGGCCGATGATCGCCCGTTCGGCCATGCTTGCCGGTGTCGAGGCGGGCGAGGCACGACGGCGCGCGGAGGAGTTGCTCGATCTCGTTGGCCTGCAGAAGAGCGCCTATTGGCGCAAGCCATCTGCATTTTCCGGCGGTCAGCGGCAACGTATCGGCATTGCCCGGGCGCTTGCCATGCGGCCGGATGTGCTGATCGCCGACGAAAGCGTTTCGGCGCTCGACGTGTCGGTACAGGCGCAGGTTCTGAAATTGCTTCGCGAACTGCAGGAGAAGCTGCAGCTCGCAATCGTCTTCATCACCCACGACCTGCGCGTCGCTGCCCAGATCAGCGACGAGATCGTGGTGATGCAGAAGGGTGAAATCGTCGAGCGCGGCAGTGCGGCCCAGGTGCTGCAGGCGCCGACGCACCCCTATACGAGAACACTTCTCGAGGCGGCGCCGGGCCGCAGTACGTTCTAGCTGCCGCCTTCCGGGCGTCGGCACCCTGTTTCGTTTCAACGCATGGCCGGCAGAGGCCGGCATGCGCGTGGTCAGCTATTGTCCTGAGGATGCCGTCATGACGGAATATCGCAATTTCATCGCCGGAGAATTCCGGTCTTCTGGCACGCTGGTGCCGGTGCTCAATCCGGCAACTGAAGCCCAATTCGCCAAGGTGCCGTCGGCGACTGCCGAAGAGGCTATCGAGGCCGTCGAAGCTGCCGCAAAGGCACAAAAAGAATGGCGGGCGCTGCCCGCCATCGCGCGGGGCGACGCGCTGCGCAAGCTCGCCGCGGTTATCGAGAAGCGGGCGGAAAAGATCGGTGCCGCGCTGGCGCAGGAGTCCGGCAAGAGCCTTGCTGATGCGACGGGTGAGGCCATCTACGGCGCCGAGTTGATGCGCTATCACTCCGAATGGGCGCGGCGTATCGAGGGCGAAATCATCCCGAGCGACAATGCCAATGAGACGTTGCTCCTGAAACGCGAAGCGATCGGCGTCGTCGTCTGCCTGATCCCCTTCAATTTCCCGATCTATACGCTGGTGCGCAAGATCGCGCCGGCGCTGATCGCCGGCAATGCCGTCGTCGTGCGCCCGAGCAATTCGACGCCGACGTCGGCGTTCGAGATCGCCGAAGCCGTCGCCGAGGCAGGCTTGCCGACCGGGCTCGTCAATGTTCTCACCATGTCGCATGATGTTGCTGCAACGCTCTGCACGCATCCGAAGGTCGGGATGATCACTTTGACCGGTAGCTTGCAGGCGGGCCGCGTCGTGCTCGAATATTGCAAGGCGAATATCGCCAAGCCGTCGCTGGAGCTCGGTGGCAAGACGCCCGTCATCATCGAGCCGGATGCTGATCTCGATGCGGTCGCCGCACAGCTCGTTGCTGCCAAGACCAATCATTGCGGCCAGCTCTGCACAGCGCCGGAACGCGTCTATGTGCATCGTTCCATTCATGACGCGCTGCTTGCCAAGCTGACGGCAGGCTTTGCCGCGCGCGCTTTCGGCGATCGCTCGGTTGATGCGTCCCGTGTCGGTCCGCTTGCCACCAAGTCCGCGCAGACGAATGTGCACAAGGCCGTATTGAAGGCGGTGGAGCAGGGAGCGCGGATCGAGGCCGGCGGCATCTTGCCTGAAGGCGCGGGTTTCTTCTATCCCCCGACGCTGCTCTCCAATTGCCGCCAGGACATGGAGATCATTGCCGAGGAAATCTTCGGGCCGGTTCTGCCTGTTGTTGCCTATGATACGACCGAGGAGGCGTTGGCGCTCGCCAATGACCATCAGTTCGGTCTGAGCTCGGTGCTCTTCACCAACAATCATCGTACGATCATGCGCTTTTCCGATGCGATCGAGGCCGGCGAATTCTACGTCAACCGTTTCCCGGCCGACCCCTATCAGGGCTATCACGCCGGCTGGAAGCGCTCAGGCCTCGGCGGCGACGATGGCAAACACGGCATGCTCGAATTCACCCAGACACGCCTCGTCATACTCAAGCACTGAGGAACATGGCCATGCAGATCGCATCGCTTTCCACCCACGTCGTCGCCGTCCCGCCGCCGCATATTGGCGGCATGTACTGGATCTTCGTGCGGCTGACGACGGCAGACGGTATCGAGGGCGTCGGGGAAATCTACTCGACTGCCTTCCATCCGCAGGCGCTCGTGCCGCTGATCGAGGACGTCTTCCAGCGTTACCTGCTCGGCCATGATCCGCATGATATCGAGCGCTTCTGGCGGCTTGCCTATTCGAGCGGCTTCACGCAGCGGCCTGATACGACGATGATGGGTATCGTCTCCGGTCTGGAGATCGCCTGCTGGGACATTATCGGCAAGGCTGCCGGCAAGCCGGTGCACAAGCTAATCGGCGGGCGCGTGCATGAGAAGCTGCGTGCCTATACCTATCTCTACCCGAAGAACGCGGCCGGCGAATACGACTATAACGATCCGGACCTCGCCGCCGAATGCGCGGTGAAGATGGTCGATATGGGCTTTACCGCCGTCAAGTTCGACCCGGCTGGTCCCTACACGGCCTATTCCGGCCATCAGGTCTCGCTCGGCGTCATGGACCGTTGCGAGGAATTCTGCGCCAAGATCCGTAAGGCTGTCGGCAGCAGTGCCGATCTGCTCTTTGGCACGCACGGCCAGATGGTGCCGTCTTCGGCGATCCGGCTGGCGCAGCGGCTGGAGAAATATGATCCGCTCTGGTTCGAGGAGCCGGTGCCTCCGGGTCAGGAAGAGGCGATGGCCGAGGTCGCCCGCAAGACCTCGATCCCGATTTCGACGGGCGAGCGGCTGACGACCAAATACGAGTTCCAGCGGGTGCTGGAAACCGGTGCTGCCTCGATCCTGCAGATGAACGTAGCGCGCGCCGGCGGCATTCTCGAATCCAAGAAGATCGCCGGCATGGCGGAAGCGCATTACGCGCAGATCGCGCCGCATCTCTACAACGGCCCTGTTGGTGCTGCGGCGAGCATCCAGCTTGCCGCGTCCTCGCCGAATTTCCTGATCCATGAGGCGATCGTCGATTTCTCGGGCTTCTACGCCGAGATCTTGAAGACGCCGCTGCGCTTCGAGGACGGCTACTTGATCCCGTCAGACGAACCGGGGCTGGGCGTGGAACTCAATCTCGATGTCGTCGCCAAACACTCGCCTTACGAAGGGCAGCGACTGCATCTGCAAATGGATGACAAGCCCGCCGACGTGAAGGCTTTTGCCCCGGCCCGCGGCTGAGAACGAAGATGACGACATACGATTACATCATCGTCGGCGCCGGCTCGGCCGGCTGCATTCTGGCCGCGCGCCTCAGCGAGAGCGGCAGGCACAATGTGCTGCTGATCGAAGCCGGCGGCAACGATAGTTCGCCGTGGTTTCGCATTCCCGTCGGCTATGCCCGCTCCTATTACGATCCGAAGGTCAACTGGATGTACTGGAGCGAACCGGAAGCGGCGCTGAACGGCCGGCGCATTTATGCGCCGCGCGGCAAGGTGCAGGGCGGTTCGGGCTCGATCAATGCGATGATCTTCGTGCGCGGTGCCGCGGATGATTTCGACGATTGGAAGGCCGCGGGCAATCTCGGCTGGGGCTATGAGGACGTGCTGCCTTTCTTCCGCAAGCTGGAGACCCATGCGGGCGGCGAGAGCAAATATCATGGCAGTGGCGGGCCGATCCATGTGACGCCGATGCGCGGCCAGTCGCATGCGATCGCCGATCGTTTCCTGGAAGCTTGTGCCGAGTTGCAGCTGCCGCTGAATGCGGATTTCAACGGCGAAAACATCGAAGGCGCCGGCATCTACGACATAAATACGAAGAACGGTGTGCGCTCGTCTTCGTCGCTCGCCTATCTGCGGCCGGCGCTCGGGCGGCCGAATCTCGCGATCCTGCGCAACAGCCGGGTGCGCCGGGTGATCGTCGATGCGGAGGCGCGTGCCACCGGCGTCGAGGTGATCGGGCCGGGTGGCATTACCAGCTATTCGGCACGGCAGGAGGTTATCCTCTCGGCAGGTGCGGTCGATACGCCGAAGCTGCTGCAGCTTTCCGGCATCGGTGACGGCGCGCATCTGCAATCCCTTGGCATTCCGCTCGTCCGGCATCTGCCGGCGGTCGGCAAGAACCTGCAGGATCATCTCTGCGCCAGCTTCTACTATCGTTCCACCGTGCCGACGCTGAATGACGAACTCGGCACGATCTTCGGACAGGCGCGGCAGGCCTTGCGTTACATTCTGACGCGACGGGGACCGTTGGCGCTCAGCGTCAATCAGGCTGGCGCCTTCCTGCGCGGCAGCCCGGAGGAAGAGCGGCCGAATATCCAGCTCTATTTCAATCCGCTCTCCTATCGCATTCCGACCGATCCGAAGGCGGGATTGAAGCCTGAGCCCTATTCGGGCTTTCTGCTGGCCTTCAACTCGTGCCGGCCGACGAGCCGCGGCAGTGTCAGTATCGTCTCGCCTGAATTGGCAGATGCGCCGCAGATCCGGCCGAATTATCTCGGAACCGTCCATGACGAGGAAGAGGTGATCCAGGGAAGCCGGCTCGTGCGGCGGATCATGGAAGCGCCGGCGCTGCGGGCGATTACCGAAATGGAGATGCCGCCTTCGGTAGAGGCGCGCACGGACGAGGAATTGCTCACCTATTTCCGCGGCAATTCCGGCTCGATCTATCACCTCTGCGGATCGGCAGCGATGGGGCCGGACGCCTCGTCGTCCGTGGTCGATGCATCGCTCAAGGTGCACGGCATCAATGGGCTCAGGATCGTCGATGCTTCGGTCTTCCCGAATATCACGGCGGGCAATATCAATGCGCCGACGATGATGGTGGCGGAGAGGGGCGCGGCGATGATCCTCGCCGCTGCCTGAAAACTGGTCTCAGTGTCTGTGGATCGGATCGATCCACGGCACATTCTCCGGCTTTTCGACCGGCTCGATATCGAGATTAACCACGACGGGTTCCTGGCCTGAGCGCACGAGCACGCATTCCAGCGTCTCGTCGCGGCTGGCATTGATTTCCTGATGCGGCACGAAGGGCGGCACATAGATGAAATCGCCGGGGCCGGCTTCCGCGGTGAATTCGAGGTTCTCGCCCCAGCGCATGCGGGCCTTGCCCTTCACCACATAGATGATGCTTTCGAGATCGCCGTGATGATGGGCGCCGGTCTTGGCATTGGCATGGATCGTCACCGTGCCGGCCCAGATCTTCTCGGCGCCGGCGCGTGCATTGTTGATGGCGGTTGCGCGGTTCATGCCCGGCGTTTGCGCCGTATTCGGATCGAGCGCATTGCCGGGAATGACCTTCACGCCATGTTCGCGCCAGTCGATATGCTTGTGCTCGTGATCGTCGCTCATGCCGCTCCTCCTGCTTTCAGAGCAATCTAGGCAAGGCAGGACCGGCGGCCAAGGGCTGCCGGTCCTTTATCCATCATTCGCGGATCAGCACGTGATTGGCTTTCAGCCAGAAGGGCGGCAGATAAAGCGGCGTATCCGAAAGCGGCAGGATGTTTTCTTTCAGGGCAACGCCGAGCTTGTCGGCCATGAAGGCGCGGCGCGCGGCGATGCGGGCATGCATTTCCGGATAGCGGCTGCGGATGGCGTCACGCAGATCCGCATTGGCAAAGGCAATCGCATCTTCCGAGTTCAGCGCCCAGCCGGCCGGCATGGGCACGGGGATGACATCGACCTGGAAGGGCATGCCGGAGCGCAGGCGCTCGGTGGAGCCGGGGCGAACCGGCGAATGCAGCCACTCCTCGTGGCTGCCGAGGTGGCCAGGATTGAGAGCGGAGTTCAGGCCGGCGGATTTCAGCTTTTCGGTGACGGCAGTGAAGAGTTCGCCGCCGGTCGTGCCGATATCGGCGGTTTCGTACCAGGTGATCAGCGCCTCGAAATAGGCCTTGGCGGGCTTGAGGAAGGCCTCGTCATGATCGGTCAGCAAGCCGGCGCGCGAGGAGAGGGCGCCCCAGTAGCCGAGCGCAGTTGTGACGCCATCGCCCTTCTTCATGCGCCGCGCCGTCGGGCTGCGCAGGCCGACGATGTTTTCGCCCTTGCTGACGGAGGCGAACATGGTGTGGACGTTGAGTGGATCGCCTTCATAACCAAGCCGTCCGAGCGCTTCGAACTCGCTGTCGCCTTCACGAACGCCCGAGACGACGCGCCAGAGCGCGCGCGAGCAGCGAGCCGAGGCCCATTCAAAAGCGGCGAGCTGATCGACATCGACGACAGAGCGCAGGCCGTTTTCCGGATGCATCAGGACGGTGGTCGCGTCGGTGACGCTGCCGGCGAGACGGCGCAGCACTGAGACGATGAAGTCGGGAACGAAAAAGCAGTTTGCGTGGTCTTCGTCCTCTTCCACCGAAAGGTATTTCCAGCCGACGAGCCCGATGCTCTGGCCCTTGCCAATACCGGCGTCTTTCAGGCGATCGACAAGGCGCGGGTTCTGGCTGCGGTCCTGGCCCATCAGACTGAAGCTTTGCGCCCGCAGTACTTCGACGCCGGGCAGCCCGGCGAGAACCGTATAGCTTTCGGATTCATTGCCGGTGATGACGACACGCTTGCCCTTGGGGCCGAGCAGCAGAAGCGCTTCCTCGAAGCGTGGTTCGAAACCGGAGAGGAACATGATGTTGCCGAAGTGCTCGCGGTCTGCGTAGACGACGAGCCAGTCGGTGCCGGCGGCTTTCAGCGCGGTATCGGCACGGGCGGCATAGGTCCCGGCCGGGATCTGTGGCTGATCGGCGGTTACAGGTCCGAAATCTGGCAGGGTGACGGGTGCGAGGTTGATTGCCATGCGGTTCCTCCATTCAGGCTGGCATCGAGACGAAAAAGGGCTGTGGCACCGGTTTCAGTGCCATGAAAGTGGATGATTGCAAGTTTCCGATAGCGAAGATGCACGACTGTGCGCTATCACGCCATGACAGGTTGGAAAGTGCTCGAATATGACACAGAACAATGGCCGCGATGCCGCTCCGACGATTGCCGATGTTGCAAAGCTGGCCGGGGTGTCGCGAGCGGTCGCCAGCCGGGCGCTCTCCAACGAGCCGCGACCGGTTTCGGCGGACAAGCGTGAGAGAGTGGTCGAGGCGGCCGCCCGGCTCGGTTACAAACCGAACCTCCTGGCGCAGAGCCTGACGACCAAGACGGTCAACCTCATCGCGGTCGTCGTCAACCACATCCATGATCTTTCGGACCTCGATCTCTTCGACCGGCTGCTCGACCAGATCCAGTCGATCGGCAAGCAGGTCATCATGATCCGCATCGGCTCGGTCGCCCGCGTCGAGGAGTTCCTGCGCAACGGCGTTGCCTATCATGTCGATGCGGCACTGGTCTTTTCGGATTTTGCAGACGCTCCGACTGTCAGGCGCATGTTCCGCTCCGATCTCGTTGTCATGCTGAACGGTCTGCATGACGATCTCTCGCCCGTCGTCATGCCCGACGAGGGCAGCGGCATTGCCGAAGCCGTCGCCGATGCAGCGAAGAAGGGCGTGAAGCGGGCGGGTCTCGTCACCGGCCGTTCGTCCTCGCCGATGGAACAGGCGCGCATAGGCTTCTATAAGCGGGCCTTCGCGGAGAGCGGCATAGAACTGGTGCGCACGGTGCAAGGCGACTATTCCTATGAGAGCGGGCATGCGGCGGCAAAGGAACTGGCTGGCGCTGATTGTCCGGATGCGATCTTCTGCACGTCAGATGCGATGGCCATGGGCATTCTCGATGTCTGCCGCGCCGATTTTCCCGGCAACCGGCCGACACGTTTCCGGCTCTATGGTTTCGACAATCTCTCGCTCACCGATTTCGACGCCTATCCGATTTCCTCGATCGGTTACGACAAGAGTGTCTATGTCGAGCACATCGTGGATTTCATCGCAAATCCTGGCGATTTTCACCCCGGCCAGCCACCGGTCATCGTGCCGACGACCTATTTTCCGCGCCTGACCGCCTGATAGAAATGACCTCCTGATAGCAAACAGGCCGCCCGAAGGCGGCCTGTGAGGATCATCCTACCACTGCGGGTTCAGAGCCGGCGGGTTGGCTTCTGCGCCCCACCACTTCTTGTAATTGGCTTCATAAGCGCCCGACTGGATGTAGTCGGAAACGAACATGTCGAGCCAGCGGACGAATTCCGGATCGCCCTTGGCGACAGCCATGCCGATCGGGTCGTTGGAATAGAGGCCGGCGAGCGTAACCAGCGTCGGGTTCTTGGTGGCGAGATAGTCGAGCAGCGAGGAATCTTCGATCGCAGCATCGACGCGCTTCTGCTGGAGCTGCAACACGCCATCGGGAGCGAACTGGTCGACATAGACAAGCTGCGCATCCGGAACGGCGGACTTGAGGAATGTCTCGCCCGTCGTACCACGGCCGACGACGACCTTCTTGCCCGAGAGATCCTTCAGTTCCTTGATGCCGGCGTCCTTCTGGACGATGACGCGCAGGCCGGCGCGGTTATAGGGGATCGAGAAGTCGACGACCTTGGCGCGCTCGAGCGTGGCAGAGGTATTGGCGATCGCCACGTCGATCTGGCCGGAAACCAGCATGGAGATGCGCGCATCGCCCGAGACGTCGGTGAATTCGACTGGTACGCCGAGCTTTTCGGCCAGACGGTTGGCGACATCGACGTCGTAACCGACGGGGTTGTTCTGCGCGTCGCGGAAACCGATCGGCTCGCCGCCAAGCGATACGCCGATGCGCACGACGCCGCGTGAGCGGATGTCGTCGAGCATGCCGGCAAAGGACGGAAGCGCAGAGCCGGCAACGACGGCCAGCGCGGCAATGGCTGTGAGAATGCGTTTCATGGTTCCATTTCCCTCTTCTTGTTTATGCCTGTTTCGCGGCCCGAAGTTCCGGTTCGGGCATCGAGTCCTCCCAGAGCCAGTAGCGGATTTCGCCCTCGCATCTGAAATTCACGACCTCATGGTTGCCCTTGGCATCGACAGCATGGATGACCACGCCGGCCAGGAAACCGGAGGACAGTTCATTGAGCTCCTCGACCGCCAGCTTGACGGCGTCGGAAAGCGAATAGCCGAATTTGAGCGCCAGGACGACGGTGCGCGCAGTCGAGCAGCGCATGGTCATCTCACCGGTATGGGTGCAGGCAGCCGCGCCATAACGGCTGTCGGCATAGAAGCCGGCGCCGGGGATCGGACTGTCGCCAAGGCGGCCGGGATATTTCCAGGCCCAGCCGGACGTGGAGGTCGCGGCGTGGATGCCGCGTGTGGAGTCGGCGGACAGGAAGACGGTCGTGTCGCGTACACGCTCCGGGTCGGTGATGGTGCGGCTGAGCGGCGCCAGCGGGATATCGGGAAATTTCGCCAGTTCCTCCGGTGACAGTTCCTTTTCCAGGCGCTCCCACCAGACGCGCTTGCTGTCTTCGAAGAGCACGTCATCTTCGGAGAAACCGATTTCACTGGCAAAGCGGCGAGCGCCATCGCCGGTCAACATCACGTGCGGCAGGCGCTTCATGACTTCGTGGGCGAGGCGGGCGACCGGCAGCGTATTCGGCACGGCGCCGACAGTGCCGACATCACGGGTGTTGCCATCCATGACGGCGGCGTCGAGTTCCATATTGCCGAGCATGTTCGGCCAGCCGCCGTAACCGACGCTACGGACCTGGACTTCGCTTTCCACCTTGCTGATGCCGGCGACCATGGCGTCGAGGCTGATGGCGCCTTCGCGCAGCATCTGCACCGTCGTCGGGAAACCGGGCCAGGCTTCTTTGTTGGCCAAGAGCAGCATGAATACCTCTAATCCTTACGCATTTTTGACAGGAACTGGGCGATACGCGGGTTGGTCATGCCGCCCTCGGCGGCGAAGAAATCCGCAGTCGGCAGATCGACGAGCAGCTTGCCCTTATCGAGGAAGACGATGCGGTTGGAAATCTGCCGTGCGAATTCGATCTCGTGGGTGACGAAGAGCATGGTTGTGCCTTCGGCTGCGAGCTTGGCGAGGATAGCCAGCACTTCGGCCGTCATTTCCGGGTCGAGCGCGCTGGTGACTTCATCAAGCAGCAGGTAACGCGGCTGCATGGCAAGCGCCCGGCAAATGCCGACGCGCTGGCGCTGCCCACCGGAAAGCTGGGCCGGATAGGCATCGGCGCGGTCTCCGAGTCCGACGGATTGCAGCAGCGCACGGGCGGTGGCTTCGGCTTCGGCACGCGGCTTTTTCAGCACTTCGACTGGAGCCAGCGTCACGTTTCCGAGCACAGTCATGTGCGGATAGAGATTGAAGAGCTGGAAAACGGTGGCCGAGCGCTTGCGGGCTTCGGCCAATTCCTTCGGCTTGCCGACGTCGAAATCATCGACGGTGATGCTGCCGCCGTTCAGCTTCTCCAGGCCGTTGATGCAACGGATCAGCGTCGATTTGCCGGAGCCGGAGGAGCCGAGAATGGACACGACCTCGCCGGGATTGATGGTGAGGTTGACGCCATCGAGAACGGTTGTAGGACCAAAGGCCTTTTTGACGTTTTCTACTTTGAGCATATTAAAGCCCTCTCCAGGCGGCATGCGCCCTGAGGCGGTTTTCGAAGCGGGCGCCGAGCCATGCGAGCAACTTGGCGCAGAGGTAATAGAGCAGCCCGACCACCGTCCAGACGATGAAGGGTTTCAGCGTGCGCAGGTTCAGGATGTTGCCGATCTTGGTGAGATCGACGACGCCAATGACCGAGATCAGCGAGGTGACCTGCAGCTGGTTGACGAGAAGGGCGGTCAGCGGGCCGATGGCGAAGGCCATGGCCTGGGGAGCCACGACATGGCGCAGCACCTGCCAGCGGGTGAGGCCGAAGACGCGAGCAGCCTCGATCTGGTCGCGGCCGATGGATTCGATGGCCGAGACCGCGATGACATAGACGAAGGCGGCCGAATTCGCAGACAGCGTGATCATCGCTGCCGTCGTCGGCGTGATGCGGATATGCAGGAGACCAGGCAGGCCGAAGAAGACGAGGAAGAGTTGCACCAGAACGGGCGAGTTCTTCAGGAGTTCTGCAATGAAAGTGATGACCGGGGTCAGCACCGGCACGCGGTAGAAGCGGCAGACCGCCCATGATGTGCCGATCAGGAGACCGATGAGGGACGTCGAGAGAAACAGACCGAGGCTGACGCCGAGGCCCTGTAGGAGCAGCCAGATATCGAAGGGGGTGAAATCGGAAAAACGCATCAGGCTACAGCCTCCATCATGTCGCGGTTCAGGCGGCGGTGGAGGAGGGCGATTCCGAGCGAGACGAGATAGGTCAGCAAGGCATAGACGACGAGCAGCACGACATACACCTCGAAGGGCCTGTAAGTCTGCGAGACGACGATCTGCGCCGAGCCGGTCAGCTCGTTCAGCGTGATCGTCGAGAGGATCGACGATGTCAAGATCATGTTGATCAGCACGGAGCCGAGCGGGCGAACGGAGGTTCTGAGCGCGATCGGCAGCACGATCTTGGTGAAGGTTACCCGGCGCGAAAGGCCGCTGACTTCAGCGGCTTCGATAATGCCGGGATCGATTGCCAGGATGCCGGCGCGGATCACGTCGGACGCATAGGCGCCGCCGGCAATCGACAGTGCCACGACACCCGTGGTGAAGGCATCGATATAGATGCCGATCTCGGGCAGGCCGTAATAGAAGAAGAACAGCTGCACGATGAAGGGCACGTTGCGGAAGATATCGACGTAGACGAAGGAGATCCTGCGCAGAAGAGCGGAGGAAGACGTGCGCGCAATGGCGACGAAAGCGCCCATGATGACGCTGCCGATCAGCGCCAGAGCACAGGCTTCGGCCGTCAGTAGCGCGCCTTGCGCGAGAAAGCCCAGATGGGGCAAGAGGATCGAAAGGTCGAACCGCACGATCACTCCCTATGTACGATTGAAACCGGTTTCATCGTGTCGTTTGTGCGCGCTGATGTCAAGAACGCCCGATACGAAATGCTGATATATCTGTGGCGAAAAGTTCGTTTTTGCCGGTAACGTTCCGCGGAATAATTTTCGTCAAAAGGCGAGAAAGCTGGATGAATATGGACTGCACAATATCTCGCCATCCCGTTAGCCTTTATCGCACAAAGAAAGAGCAATCCGCATGAGCCAGCTTCCTCACATCGATTACGACACCGCTTCCGAGAAGATTCGCGTAGCGCATGACGAGGAGGTGCGGGTTCGCGGCAACATGACCAATATGAAGCGGACACTGCTGCATTCGCCGGAAGCGCACCGCATCTATGCCGAATGGTTCACGCTCCGGGCTGAGCTAGACCCCGCCATCAGCGATCGCGAGATCTGGATCTTCTCGCATTCGATTTCCAAGGCGCTGAAGTCGGATATCGCCGTCACCTTCTTTCGTCGTGCGCTGATCAAGAACGGATTCAACCCGGATGCTCTGGAACTCAGCGAGAGCGAGTTGCTGCTTAAACGTTTTGGCACGGCGATTGTTGCCGATTCCAAGGCCGTTCCCGCCGATATCTGGGCCGAGCTGAAGGTACGCTACGACACCAAGGTTCTCGTCGATCTCGTCGCCTTTGCCGGCATCATGATCGCCACTGCCGTCTACATCAACGTTGTCGAGGTCGATTTCGATCCCGAGCTTGAGGCCTTTGCCGAAAGCGCTAACTGATTTTTTCATCACCCAAGGGGAGTTTTCCATGTCCATCATTTCCAGCCGCGCCAAGCTGCTCGGCACCGTCTTCAGCCTGGCGCTCGCTTTCAGCGCGCCGGTTGTTCACGCCGAGACGCCGCCTGATGTGCTCGTCGTCGCCCAGTCGATTGACGATGCCGTCAGTTTCGACCCGGCTGAAGGTTTCGAGCTCACGACCGTCCAGTCCTTCAACAACATCTATCAGCGTCTCGTGCAGTCCAACCGCGATGACGGCACGAAGATCGAGGCAGGACTTGCCGCTTCCTGGGAAGCTGGTAGCGATGGCAAGAGCCTGACCTTTGCGCTCGCCGACGCCAAGTTCGCCTCCGGCAATCCGGTTCGCCCCGAAGACGTGATCTTCTCGCTGACGCGCGCCGTGAAGCTCAACAAGTCGCCGGCCTTCATCCTCAACGAACTCGGCTGGAAGGCCGACAATGTCGATGCCGCGATCACCAAGGTTGACGACAAGCATGTCAAGCTCACGTGGACGGCGGATGTCGGCTCCGGCTTCGCGCTCTCGATCCTGACGGCGCCGATCGCCTCTATCGTCGACGAGCAGACGGTTTCGCCGCAGGCCAAGGACAATGACTTCGGCAACGGCTGGCTGAAGACCAACTCGGCCGGCAGCGGGGCTTATACGATCGCCACCTACACGCCGCATGAGGCGCTGGTGCTGCAGGCCAATGCCAATTCCTCCGACAAGCCGACGCTCGAAAGCGTCATCATCCGCAACGTGCCTGACGTAGGTGCTCGCCGCCTGCTCGTCGAGCAGGGCGATGCCGATATTGCCCGCGGCCTGTCTGCCGACCAGATCGAGGCGCTGAAGGACAAGAGCGGCATCAAGGTGCTCTCCGTCCCCTCGGCCCGCCAGGACTATATCCTGCTGAACAGCAAGGCGAACCCGACGCTAGGCAACCCGGCTTTCTGGGAAGCGGCGCGTTATCTCGTCGATTATGACGGCATTACCAAGAACCTGTTGCGCGGTCAGAGCAGCGTTCACCAGGCCTTTCTGCCGAACGGCTTCCCCGGCGCGCTGAGCGACACGCCCTTCAAGCTCGATGTCGAGAAGGCCAAGAAGATCCTTGCCGATGGCGGCATCAAGACGCCGTTCAAGGTCGAATTCATCGTCTTCAACGACCAGCCGTTCCTGTCGATCGCCCAGTCGCTGCAGTCCACCTTCGCCCAGGCCGGTATTACGCTCGATATCCAGCCGGGTGTTGCGAGCGACATCTATGCTCGCGGCCGCGCCGGCAAGTTCGAGATGACGCTGCGCTACTGGATCCCGGATTATTTCGACGCCCACTCCAACGCCAGCGCCTTTGCAATCAACAAGGACAACTCGGCCAATACCGTTGCCAAGCAGGCCGGCTGGGTGATCCCGGAACTGACCGACGAGACGCTTGCAGCCGTCAAGGAGCAGGATGCCGCCAAGCGCGCCGCGCTCTATCAGGATCTGCAGAAGAAGATCCAGGCAAGCTCGCCCTTCGTTTTCATGCTTCAAGGCAATGATCAGGTCGTGCTAAGCGACAAGGTGAAGAACTATGCCCAGGGTCTCAACGCAGACCAGGTCTATTACGACAAGGTAGCGAAATAAGTGCCGCAAACGGCAACGACTGATAATGCCGACATGACCAACTCCCGTCAGCGCAACAGCTGGCGGGAGTTGTCGTTCGTCTGGCCGCTTTCGAAGTGGCTGTGGTCCTTTGCGCTGACGCTTTTCGGGCTGGCGCTGGTGACCTTTGCGATGACGCGGTTGTCGCCGATCGATCCGGCGCTGCAGCTTGTCGGCGACCATGCCAGCCAGTCCACCTATGAGCAGGCGCGGCTGGAGCTTGGGCTGGATCAGCCGCTGCCGGTGCAATTTTTCCGCTATGTCGAGACGGCACTATCCGGCAATTTCGGGCAGTCGATCTCGACCGGCCAGCCGGTGGCGAAGGACATTGCCCGGACTTTTCCGGCGACGATAGAGCTTGCTACGGCTGCGATCATCCTTGGTGCCGGCGTAGGACTGGCGCTCGGCATAACCGCCGCCATGCGGCAGGGGACGTGGGTGGACGGGCTTGCTCGTTTCGTCTCGCTTTTCGGATACTCCGTGCCGATCTTCTGGCTCGGCCTGCTGATGCTGCTCCTGTTTTACGCACGGCTGCCCTGGGCGCCGGGGCCGGGCAGGGCCGATGTCGTCTTCCAATATACGGTCAAATCGGTCACCGGCTTTGCCCTTGTTGATACGTGGATATCGGGCAAGGCGGGGGCCTTTCGCGATGCGCTGGCGCATTTGGCGCTGCCGGCGATCGTGCTTGCCTTCCACGCTCTTGCTGCAATTTCGCGGCTGACGCGCGCTGCGATTCTCACCGAGCTTGGCCAGGAATATGTGACGACCGCGCGGGCCAAGGGCGCAAGTCTCCGCCGCATTGTCTTCGTCCATATCCTGCCGAATGTCTCCGGCACGTTGTTGACCGTCATCGCCCTTTCCTACGCCAGCCTGCTGGAGGGTGCGGTGCTGACAGAGACCGTCTTTGCCTGGCCAGGCATCGGCCGTTACCTGACGACGGCGATGTTTGCCGGCGACATGCCGGCGATCCTCGGGGCGACGCTTGTGGTCGGCGCCTCCTTCGTGCTTCTCAACGCGCTGACCGATCTCGGCGTAGCGCGGCTGGAATCGGGGAGGAAGCGATGAGCGCGATCGTCCAGGCGCCATCAGGCGGTCCATCTTTCCTGCGGCGCATGCTGCGTTCGCCTTCCGCAGCGACTGGCGGCGCGGTGGTGCTCTTCATTCTGGCGCTAGCGTTGCTGGCGCCGCTGATTGCGCCCTACGATCCGAACCTGCAGGAGACAGCCAATCGCCTGATGCCGCCTGATGCCGCGCACTGGCTCGGTACAGACGGTTTCGGTCGGGATATTCTGTCACGCATCATTTACGGTGCGCGGCCGACATTGCTGCTGGTGCTGGTCGTGGTGCTGCTGATGGCGCCACTCGGCATTCTCGTTGGTATCCTCTCCGGTTTCTTCGGTGGCATCACCGAGCGCGTGCTGATGCGGATCACCGATATCGTCATGTCCTTTCCACGACTGCTGCTCGCCTTCGCTTTCGTTGCCATCATGGGGCCGGGGCTGATCAACGGTGCGCTGGCGCTGGCGCTGACGAGCTGGCCCGCCTATGCGCGCCAGGCCCGCGTCGAAACGGCGGCGCTCAGACGCAGCGATTATCTGGCGGCGGCCGAAATGGTTGGTATCCGCGGCGTGCGGCTGCTCTGGGGGCATATCCTGCCGCTGGTGCTGCCTTCGGCGATCATTCGTCTGGCACTCGATCTCTCGGGTATCATTCTTGCTGCCGCCGGCCTTGGTTTCCTCGGTCTAGGTGTGCGTCCGCCAACAGCGGAATGGGGCTCGATGGTCTCGGAGGGCACGCAGGTGATCTTCGATCAATGGTGGGTGGCGGCCGTGCCTGGCTTTGCCATCCTGATCACCTCCTTCGCGTTCAACCTGCTGGCCGATGGTCTGCGCGATATTCTGGATCCGCGCCATGACTGAGCCGCTGCTTTCCGTCGAGGATCTGTCGATCGCCTTTCCATCGGAGGAGGGGCCGGTGCGCGTCGTCGATGGCATTTCGTTCTCGGTGGGTCGCGAGGTCGTGGCACTGGTCGGTGAGTCCGGCTCCGGCAAATCGATGACTGGCAGGGCGATCATGGGGTTATTGCCGCGCCGGGCGGAGGTCAGGGCAAAGCGTCTCGCCTTCGATGGGCACGAGCTGACGACATTGGCCCCATCCAGCTGGAACAGGCTGCGCGGCAGCGGTCTCGGGCTGATCCTGCAGGATCCGAAATATTCGTTGAATCCGGCCCATAAGGTTGGCCGACAGGTGGAAGAAGCGTTGCTTCTGCACACGAAGCTTTCTGCTGCCGAACGGCGCGAGCGAGCGCTCGACATGCTGGACAAGGTCGGTCTTCCCGATCCGCAGCGCGTCTATACGAGCTATCCGGCTGCTCTCTCGGGCGGCATGGGGCAGCGGGTGATGATCGCCGCCATGCTGATCAACCGGCCGAAACTCTTGATCGCCGACGAGCCGACTTCGGCACTCGATCGCGGTCTGCAGGACCAGATCCTGACCTTGCTGCGGTCGTTGACGGAAGAGCTCGGCATGGGGCTGCTGCTGATCAGCCACGACCTGCAGCAGGTATCGCGTTATGCCGATCGGGTCATGGTCATGCGGCACGGGAAGATCGAGGAGCAGATGGCGTCTGCCGATCTTGCCAATGCCAGATCGGATTATACGCGGGCGCTCTGGGCGGCGCGGCCTTCGGCTGCGACCTACGGGACACGGCTGCCGGTCTACGGAGGCGAGGCATGAACGCGCTTTCCGTTTCCGATCTTTCCGTCACCTTTCACGCTGGCGGCAAGGGTTTTACTGCTGTGCGAGGCATCAGTTTCGACGTCGCGCCGGGCGAGACATTCGGGCTGATCGGGCCGTCTGGCTGCGGCAAGACGACGGCGCTGCGTGCCGTTGCCGGGCTGAACACCCGTTGGCAGGGCTCCATTACGGTTTTCGACGAGGCGCTGCAGCCGGGTCAGAAGATTACCGGCGCGTTGCGATCCAACATCCAGATGGTGTTTCAGGATCCCTATTCCTCGCTGCATCCGCGCCATCGCGTCTCACGCATTCTCGGGGAGCCGCTAGCGTTGCGGGGTGTGCGCAATGTCGAGGATGAGGTGCGTATCGCGCTCGATCAGGTCGGCCTGCCGGCTACTGCTGCCGGACGTTATCCGCACCAGCTTTCCGGCGGGCAGCGGCAGCGTGTAGCAATCGCCCGTGCGCTGCTCCTGAAGCCGAAGCTGCTGCTGCTCGATGAGCCGACCTCGGCGCTCGATGTCTCGGTGCAGGCCGAGATCCTGAACCTGCTGAACGACCTGAAGGCTTCGCATGGCATGACCTTCGTGCTCGTCAGCCACGATCCCGGCGTCGTCGCGCATATGTGCGACCGGGCCGTGCTGATGCAGGCCGGTCGTATCGAGAGCGAACTCGACCGAGCCGCGCTTTCGCAAGGTGGCTGGGTCGAGCAGCTTGCCGTCCGCTAGTAGAGCATCCGGTTTTTCTTCGAAATACCGGATGCTCTATCGCTTTGGCGCATTCCAGGCGCAAAACCGCTGCACAGTTTTGCTGGAATTGCCTAGCTGATCGGCAGGATCAGGACATCACGGGCCGGCACTTCGATACGCTCGGCATCATAGGCATGGTTGACAGGCCAAGCCGGCTTGCCGCCCGACAATTTTCCGGCTGCGAGCGCGACCGTCGTCGTCTGGGCCTTGCGCGTCGGATTGACCAGCCAGAGGAAGCTTCCATTTTCGCCCTTGTGGATGCGGGCGAAGAGCGCGTCGTTGGACAGGCGAGCATGACGCGTCCTGCCGCTCCATTTCACTAGTTCAGCGAAGAAGGCGGCATTGGCCTTGCCGTTGGTGCGGTAGAAGGCGACGGAGGGATTGGTGCCGATCAGCAGGGTGCAGCCCTTGCCGAAGCGGTTTTCGACGACGGCAAGACGGCCGCCATCGAAAGCGCCGCGCCCGATGCCGTCGGTCAGGCGGTAGGACTGCAGGAGACCACCGCCATCAACGGCCATATCATCGAACTTGAAGTGGATGCGATCGCCGATATCGGGCATGAATTCCACTTCTTCCTCGCGCGCACCGAAGACTTCGTCGAGCCCCATATTCGGCTGCACCTGGCCGACATGGCCGCGGTCACCGAAATAGCCGGGGCAGGCTTCTGATATCAGCGTGCCGCCCTTTTCGACCCAGGACTTGAGACGTGTCGCCTGTTCGACGGTGAACATGATCGGGTAGGGGAAATAGAGGAAATCGTAGGCGTCGATATCGTCGATATGGACCCAATCCGGCTGCAGGCCCTGTCCGAGGAAGGCGCGATAGGCGCCCCACATGGCTTCGGGATAGGGCTTTTCCTTGCGGTCGTAGTTCAGAAGGTAATCCCATTCCTGCGTTTCCGGGACGACGAGGATACCGACCTCGCCACGAACGGGCTTTGCGTCCCAGAGCGTCTTCTGAGCCGGGTCATTCGCCCATTTCGCCATGGCGCTCTGCATGTCGGAGCGCGGCGTGCGGCTGCCGTCCATACCATAGGCACCGAAGGCACCGAAGAGCGGGCCGTCGAGCAGCGGGCGCCAGCGCAGGTTCAAGACGCCGCGAGCGCCGCCGGCAAAGGAGGTCATGCTCCAGATTCTGATGTCCTCGGGCTCGGCGACACGGCCGTCTTCCTTGTCGCGGCCGATCACCTGCGGCTGCAGCCAGAGCGGACCGCCCTGGCGCTCGGCATGCCAGAAGGGCTTGCCACGGGCGGCGGCGCGGTTGATATCGACGCCGTACCAGGTCTTCCATGGTTCGGTGCCCTTGCGAGCCTGAATCCAGGTGAAGCCGTAGATTTCCACCTTGGAGGCGGCGAGCCAGTCGTCGCAGCCATTGGCGGCCATGTTCGGGATCGCGCCTGATATGCCGTGCGCGGCAATGACATTCTTCTGATCGACGGCGCGGATCGTATCAATGCGCCACTGCATCTGGCCATAGAAGTTGTCGCGCTTGAACTGCAGCCAGTCGATACATTCCGGGTAGGGAGCCATGTGAACCGGTGGCTCGACATCGTCCCATTCTGGATAGCTGTAGCGATGCCATGCCTTGGCCAGCACTTTCAGGCTGCCATATTTCTTCTCCAGCCATTTGCGGAAGGCGGCCTTGGCATAGCTACTGTAATCGACATCGGCGGAATAGTTGACCTCGTTCCAGACGTCGTAGCCATAGATCGCCGGATGGTCCTTGTAACGCGTGGCAAGTGCCGTCAGGAACTTGCCGGCTGCTTCCTTCACTTCCGGGCAATTCAGCGTCAACGCGCCGGCGCCGCCGCCATTGTTGGAGAAGCCGCCAGTCGCTGCCGAGACGCCCATGTAAGAACCGAGCTTGGTGCCGTCGGCATTGACCTGCAGCGCATCAGCATATTTGCGCACCGCCCAATCCGGTACGGCGTGAATGAGTTCGGCAATGACCGTCTTGATCCCGTTCTTGGCGGCGAGATCGAGCTGGCGGTCATACTCCTCCCAGTCGTAGACACCGGGAGCGACTTCGATCGCACTCCACATGAACCAGTGGCGGAAGATGTTCAGGCCATCTTCGCCTGCCGTCGTGTAGTCGCGTTCCCAATCGTCGCGGGGCGGATTGGACTTGCGAAAATAGACGGCGCCGAAAGGGAATTGGATATCGTTTCTAAGCATTGTCCTGTCCTTCTCTATCGATGTCCGGACATGGCTTCGCCGTCCGGAGAAAAGGCTCCGGCAGGAGGCAATCGAAGATGTCGTCCGGGTGTTCTAGGTGGTCCTGATCTAGCGCGGCCCTCCGGCGAGGAGCTCGAGCGTGCGGATAAGGGCGGAATGGTCGCGTTCGCCGTCACCATTGGCAACAGCGGCATTCATGAGCTGCTGGGTGGCCGCCGTGTTCGGCAACGAGAGATCGAGCGCGCGGGCGGCATCGACGGCAAGCGTCATGTCCTTGCGATGCAGGCGGATACGGAAACCGGGGTCGAAGGTTTCCTTGACCATGCGTTCGCCATGCACTTCGAGAATGCGCGAGGCGGCGAAGCCACCCATCAGGGCTGCGCGCACCTTACCCGGGTCGGCGCCGGCGCGTTTGGCAAAGAGCAGCGCCTCGGAGACGGCTTCGATGGTGAGGCCGACGATGATCTGGTTGGCGACCTTGGCGGTCTGGCCATCACCGACACCGCCGACCAGCGTGATGTTCTTGCCCATCTTTTCGAAGAGTGGCCGTGCACGCTCGAAAGCCTGCTCCTTGCCGCCGATCATGATCGTCAGCGAGGCGGCCTTGGCGCCGACCTCGCCGCCGGAGACGGGTGCATCGAGATAATCGCAGTCAAACGCTTCGATGCGTTTGGCAAAGCTCTTGGTGGCGACAGGCGAGATCGAGCTCATGTCGATGACGAGCTTGCCGGCAGACAAGCCGGAGGCAACACCGTTTTCGCCGAAAAGTACGGCTTCGACGTCAGGTGTATCCGGCAGCATCAGGATGATGATGTCGGAGGCTTCAGCAACAGCCTTTGCGCTATGGGCAGCCTTGCCGCCCTTGGTGACGAGGTGCTGCGAGGCTTCCTTCACGCGGCTCAGATGCAGCGTATGGCCGGCATCGATCAGGTGTTCCGCCATCGGGCGGCCCATGACGCCCAGTCCGATAAAACCGATATTCATGTTACGCGCTCACTTCCGATAGGGTTTCATCCAACCAAGGCCCTCGCTGGTGCCGGTCTTCGGTTTGTATTCGCAGCCGACCCAGCCGTCGTAGCCGAGGCGGTCGAGTTCGGAGAGGATGAAGCTGTAGTTGATCTCGCCCGTGCCGGGTTCGTTGCGGCCGGGATTGTCAGCGATCTGCACATGGGCAATCCTGTCCTTCAGCCGGATGAAGGTCGGCATCAGGTCGCCCTGCATGATCTGCATGTGGTAGAAATCATACTGGATGTAGAGATTGTCGGAGCCGACCTTTTCGAGGATGCGCTCGGCATGATCTGTGTTCGACAGGAAGAAGCCGGGAATATCGCGCAGATTGATCGGCTCGATCAGCAGCTTCACGCCGGCGTCGGCCGCGCGCTTGGCGGCATATTTCAGGTTCTCGACCAGCACTTTTTCGAACGTTTCGAGATCTGCGCCCTTTGGCACGAGGCCGGAGATGACGTTGACCTGCGGGCAATCGAGCGCCTTGGCATAATCAAGCGCCAGCGAGATGCCATTACGGAATTCCTCGATACGATCCGGCAGGCAGGCAATGCCGCGCTCGCCGCCGGCCCAATCTCCCGAGGGCACGTTGAAGAGCGCCTGCCTCAGGCCGTTTGCCTGGAGCACATCGGCGACCTTTTCCTTCGGTTCGGCATAGGGGCCGAGATATTCGAGCGCGCCGAAGCCGTCCTTTGCGGCGGCGGCGAAACGATCGAGGAAGGCAAGATCCTGATAGAGGAAGGAAAGATTGGCGGAAAATTTCGGCACTGGAATATCCTCAGGCATTGGCGGGAGCGACGAAACGATGCCGGTGCAGCATGCGCTTGTCGCGTGGGTCGGGATTGGGAACGGCTGAAATGAGGCTCTTCGTGTAGGCTTCCTGCGGTGCGGTGCAGATTTGCTCGGCCTCGCCGAGTTCGACGATCTTGCCGCGATGCATGACGGCGACGCGGTCGCAGAAATAGCGTACCACGGAAATATCGTGGGAGATGAAGATGAAGCTCAGGTTCAGCCGCTGGCGGATATCGAGCAGCAGATCGAGGATCTGGCTGCGGATCGAGACGTCGAGCGCCGAGGTCGCCTCATCGGCGATGATGATGCGGGGATCGAGGGCAAGGGCGCGAGCAATGCCGATGCGCTGGCGCTGGCCGCCCGAGAAGGCATGCGGGTAACGCTCCATGCCCATCGGATCGAGGCCGACGAGGCGCATCAGTTCGGCGACGCGATCTTCCAGCGCCTTGCCCTTGGCTAGGCCGTTGACGATCAAGGGATCGGCGATCACCTCCTTGACGGTCATGCGCGGATTCAGTGAGGCGAAGGGATCTTGGAAAACGAGACGGACTTCGCGATGGAAGTTGCGCAGTTCCTTCTTGCCGAGCTTGGTGACATCGGTCTCGCCGCCATCTTTGCCACGGTAGAGAACCGTGCCGGTTGTCGGTTCGACGGTGCGCAGGATCAGGCGGCCGAGCGTCGTCTTGCCGGAACCGCTTTCGCCGACGATGCCGAGATTTTCACCGGGGTAGAGGTCGAAATTGGCGTCATCGACGGCACGCAGCGTGTTGGCGTTCCCATGCCAGCCGAAGGTCTTGCTGAGATTGCGCACCGAGAGGATCGGCTGCGGTGCTTGTGAAGAGATGGCGATGGCCGGCAATCTGCCTTCGACATGATGTGTCAGCTTCACCGTCGAGGCCAGCAGCTGGCGTGTATAGGGATGGGTGGCTGCATGATAGATCGCATCGACCGGGCCACGCTCGACGATGTGGCCGAAGCGCATGACGGCGACATCATCCGCCACCTCAGCCACCACGCCCATGTCATGGGTGATAAGCAGCATCGCCATGCCGCGATCGACCTGCAGGCGCTTGATGAGGTCGAGGATTTCGGCCTGTGTCGTCACGTCGAGGGCAGTGGTCGGCTCGTCGGCGATCAGGATATCGGGATTGCCGGCAAGCGCCATGGCGATCATGGCGCGCTGGCGCATGCCGCCGGAAAATTCGAACGTGTAGCGGTCGGCCATCTTGTCCGGATTGGGGATCTCAACCTGGCGCAGCAGCTCGACCATGCGGGCGCGGGCTGCCTTCTTGTCGAGATTGCTGTGCAGGCGGATCGCTTCGATGATCTGCGAGCCGATTGTGTGGACCGGCGAGAGCGAGCTCATCGGCTCCTGGAAGATCAGGCCGATGCGCCGACCGCGGATCTCGCGCATGGCGCGGCTGCCGGGCTGAAGCGTGGCGATATCGGTGATCTCGCTGCCGTTGCGCAACAGGATACGGCCGCCGACGATCGTGCCTGGCTTGTCGACGATCTGCAGCAGCGAGCGGGCGGTCACACTCTTGCCGGAGCCGCTTTCGCCGACGAGGCAGAGCGTCTGGCCGCGCTTGAGCTGGAAGCTGACATCTTCGACGGCATGCAGGATATGCGTACGGAGCCGGAAATCGATCGACAGGTTTTCAACCGAAAGAACGACGTCATCGGGAAGATCGGTCATGGCTTCCTCCTCAATTGTCATAGGGATCGGCTGCATCGCGCAGGCCGTCGCCGAAGAAGTTGAAGGACAGGACCGCAATGACGACCGCCAGTGACGGCCAGATCAGCAGCCAGGGCGCGGTTGCGACCGTGCGGATATTCTGGGCGTCCTGCAGCAGCACGCCCCAGCTTACGACCGGCGGCTTGAGGCCGATGCCGAGGAAGGAGAGTGAGGTTTCGGCAACGATCATCGTCGGCACCGCGAGAGTGACGACGGCAAGGATATGGCTCGTCAGCGAGGGCAGGATATGGCGGAAGATCAGCCGTGCCTCGCTCGATCCGTCCAGCTTTGCGGCGGTGACGAAATCCTCGCTGCGCAGCGCCAGGAAACGGCCGCGCACTTCTCGGGCAAGACTGGTCCAGCCAAGCAGCGAGACGATGATGGTGATGACGAAATAAACGTTGACGGGCGACCACGTGAGCGGAATTGCTGCTGCAAGCCCGAGCCAGAGCGGGATGGTTGGCATGGCGCTGACGACTTCGATGACTCGCTGGATCAGCGTATCCACCCAGCCGCCGTAGAAGCCGGAGATAGAGCCAAGCACGACACCGAGCACCAGCGACATGGCGACGCCGACGAGGCCGATCGACATGGAAATGCGGGTGCCGTAGATCAACCGCGTGAGAACGTCGCGGCCGAGGCGATCGGCGCCGAGCAGGTACATTGGGTCATTGGGGTTGATCGGGCCGAAGAAATGCGTGGTCATCGGGATCAAGCCCCAGAGCTGATAGGCCGGGCCTTTGACGAAGAAGCCGACCGGCACGACCTTGGTATCGTCGACGACAAAGGTGCGCCTCAAGGCCACCTTGTCGATCTCCACCTTGTAGCCCTTCACATGGAAATTGAATTCCGAGCTGCCATCCGGCTTGGTCACGAAGAAGCTCAGGCTCTGGGGCGGTGCGTAGGTATATTGTGGCTTCGAGGTCGCGGGCAAAGAGGGCGCCAGGAATTCGGCAAACAGGCCGATCAGATAAAGCAGCAGGATGATTACGCCGGCGACCATCGCCACTTTCTGGCGGATCAGTTTACCGGCAATCAGTCGCCAGGGACCGACAGCGGCGATCGAGACGGTCTTGCCCTGTTTCAGCGGGCTGATCGAGGGGCCGTCGGCGACGACATGCAGGGGGCCGGTATGGGTTCCGAATGTTTCGTGCGTCATCGGCGCCTCCTCAATTGAACCGGATGCGCGGATCGAGCAGCGCAAGCAGCAGGTCCGACAGGAGCATGCCGACGAGGGTGAGCGCCGAGAGCAGCAGGATGAAGCTGCCGGCGAGATACATGTCCTGCGAGACCAGCGCGCGGAAGAGCAGGGGACCTGCGGTCGGAAGGTTCAGGACGATGGCGGTGATGGTGACGCCGGAGACGAGATGCGGCAGCACCCAACCGATTGCCGAGACGAAGGGGTTGAGCGCAATGCGCACCGGGTATTTCATGATCACCTTGTATTCAGGCAGGCCCTTGGCGCGGGCGGTGATGACGTAGGGCTTGTGCAGCTCGTCGGTCAGATTGGCGCGCAGAATACGGATCAGAGCGGCCGTGCCCGAGGCGCCGATGATGATGATCGGGATCCAGAGATGGGCGAGGAAATCGCCGACTTTGGCGAGGCTCCAGGGCGCCTCGGCATATTCGGGGGAGTTGAGGCCGCCGACGCTCTGCCCGAGATAGCGGTAGGCGACATACATCAGTGTCAGCGCCAGGATGAAGTTTGGTACGGCGAGACCGATGAAGCCGAAGAAGGTGAAGACGTGATCGCTGATCGAATGGCGGCGGACAGCCGAGTAGATGCCGATTGGCAGGGCGACGATCCAGACGAAGAGGAGGCTCAGCAGTGAGATGACCAACGTCGAGCCCATGCGCGCCCAGATGAGGCCGGAGACGGGCTGGTTCCACTCGAACGACCAGCCAAAATCACCGCGGCTAACGATGCCCCACATCCATTTGAGATACTGGATATAGAAGGGGTCGTCGAAGCCGTAGATTTCTTTCAGCCGCTCGATCTGCGCAGGATCGACAGCCTGGCCGCTGTCGCTCATCGTGGCGATCATCGAGGTCAGGTAGTCACCCGGCGGCAGCTGAATGATCAGGAACGAGATCAGCGACATGCCGATCAGCGTCGGGATCATGTAGAGCACGCGCTTGAAAATATAGCCAAGCATCGGAATGTTTCTCCTCCCGTTGAGAGCGCCCGGTCAGGCGCTTCCTTCGGATCTCCATCCGCTTTCGGCCCCTTCAGGCCGAAAGCGCTCCTCCCTGCTTCAGCACCTCATTTCCAGGTGAGGTGCAGCACCTCCAGCCGTTCGATGCCGGGCACCTCCACCTGTGCACGGCCGTCCTTGACGCTGAAGTTTGCGGCGCGGTCGGTAACAACAAGCCATGCTTTGGCTACCGATTTGCCCGGAGGAATTTCCACCGAAACCGTCTGCGCCGCCAGAGGGTAATTTTCGCGTATCGGCCCCTTCATCATCATCGGGTTTGTGAGGTTGAAGAGGCTGAGCGCGACGCCTTCAGCATTTTCGCGCAACGCCATGTCGAGGACGCCGGGGCCTTCGACGGTGACGCGCGGCGTCTTGCCGAGTGCCCAGTGGACTGCATTAGCAATCAGCTTTCCGTGGTCGACAGCAAAGACTTCCCAGAAGATCTCGCCGATATTCCAGGGGATATAGACGGTGCGACCGCCCTTGCCGGTTTCGCGGGCGATGACACCGGCGCCTTCCGGGGCCTTGCGCGGATAGACTTCCTCCATCGGCAGATCCGGGAAGTCGGGCACATAGAGGAAGGGTGTCGTCGCGTTGCCGATGGGATCGGCATGGATCAGGCGCGTGCCACCCATGATGCGCTCGGCACCGTCATAGCCTTGATTGACCGGATGATCGCCCGAGAGCGCCACGTAGGTGTTCTTGACGATGCCGCGGGGGCCGGAGACGAACTTGGCGCCGAGCACGTCTGAGAGGCCGAATTCGCTGCGTTTCTTGCCGAATTCGTCGCGCAGCGAGGTCTCGTAGGACGCGATGACGCTACCGCCGCGCTCGACATAGGCGCGGATCGCCGCGTTCTGCACATCTGAAAGGCAGGAGGCGTTGGCGAGGATGATCAGCTTGAAGCGGTCGAGGTTTTCCTTGGTCAGAACCTGATCCGAGAGAAGCTCGAAGGGCAGGCGGGCTTCGACGAGCGCATGGTAGAAGCCAAGATCATGCTTCTCAGCGTTGTGGCGCTCTTCCGGCGCCCAGTGGCGGAGCGTCGTCGAGGGGTCGATGACGGCGATTTCGGCCGTCGGATGCATGCTTTCAAGGACCGGCTCGACGGCAGCCTGCAGCGCGAAAGCATCGGCGACCGGTTCGACCCAGCGCTTGTCGGGCACGACGCCGTTGAATTTGGTGAACCAGGCATAGAGGCCGTGGGCCGTGCCGTCATTGATCCAGAGCTGCATTTCCTCGCCAGAGGTGACGGCATCCTTCCAGCGATATTCCTCTTCCGGTCCGATCGAAGTGATGAGCACGACCGGACGATCCGGGAAAGTGGCGCGGATGCGCTTGCCGTTGCGGCCGGCCGACCAGCCGAGTTCCAGACCCTTGCGGCCCTGATGGTCGACGACGAGGAAGGGGCAGTGTTTGGCGATGACCGAAAGGTCGAATTCCATCAGCGAAGCGCCGCCCATGTTCGGGATGAAGCTCGCATGAGGGCGGATCGCTTTGACTGCATCGTCCCACTGGGCGATCATGTCCGTCAGAACCCGACGGCGCCACTGTACCCAGGCCTGCCAGGCCGGGTCGTCGGCATCCGGCTTCTTCGGCAGCGCGTGGCCGAACATATCCTTGAAGCGGCGCGCGCTGTCTTCGCTGTAATCGACGCCGTGACCCTGCCAGCGATTGGCGAAGACGGCGTCGATATCGTATTTGCGGACGATCTCCTTGACCACTTCAGGCATGAAGACGGTGTTGTAATCGCCATAGGCGTTCGTGACCCAGACATCCGGATAGGCCCAGTGGCGTCGCGGTGTGCCGTCGGCATTGATCATCACCCATTCGGGATGCGCCTTGGCGGCATCGTCGTGAATGGCGTGCGGATCGACGCGGGCCATGACATGCATGTCGAGCTTGCGGGCGGCATCGACGAGCGCGCCGAAGATGTCCTTATCACCCAGATATTTGCTCACGTAGTGATAGGGCACTTCGCTCGGATAATAGGCGATGTAGCCGCCGGCGCTGAGGCAGACCGCGTTGGATTTCGTGCGCTTGAAGACATCGACCCAGAAGGCCGGATCGTATTTCTCTGGATCGTCTTCGACGAAAGTGAGCTGGGTCCAGCGCGTTGCGGTCTTGAACCAGTCTGGTGTGCGCAGCGTGTCTGTATTCTGTCTTCTGGCGTCGAGCATCGTCTTCATCCAATCATTGGCAAAAGAGGGACCAAGGCGCCAGCCGGTGAGGCCGGCGCCTGGAAAACATCATTGCTGTCGCAGGCCATCAGACCTTGTAGAACTGCTCTGGCATGGTGGGAGCAGGGGTCGGCCAGCCGAAGGAGTTCGGCATGGTCTTCGTGATGTTCTTCATGTTGTTCTTGACGACGCCGTAGCCATCCGGTGGCTGGGAAATGCCGAAGACATAGAAGTTCTCCGCAGCACCCTGCAGGATCTGTTTCATGATCTCCTGCTGGCCGGCAGGATCGGAGGTTGCCTTCAGCTTGTCGTAGAGCTCAAGCTGCTTCTTCGTTTCCTCCGGTGGCTCTTCAGCATTGGCGTTGTTGCGGTCGAGATACCAGAGCTGCCAGGCTGGAGCATACATGGCGTTCGAATCCGTCGGTACGTAGTAGCGCGGATCGAGCATGGCAGCGACGCCGCCATTGGCGCCGAACTGGTGAGCCGTGGCATCGAAATCGCGGCCCTGACGGACGCGGGTTTCCCAGAGCGAGCGGTCCATGGTGCGCATCTGCGCATCGATGCCGACGGCCTGGAACATCGGAATGACCAGCTGGAAGAGATCGAGGAAGACGGCGCGCGCCTGGTCGATCTCGAAGATCACCGTCAGGCGGCGGCCCTTTTCATCGAGACGGAAGTTCTGGTCGTCGCGCTTCGGGATCAACGTGTCGAGCATGGCATTCGCCTTGTCGACATCGTAGCTCGTGAACTGAGTGGCAAGCTGCTCGTTGTAGAGCGGATCGCCCTGCTTGATGGACGGCTGGGCAGGAGCGCCCTGGCCAACGAGCACGGCGTCGATCAGCGACTGGCGATCGAGTGCCATCGAGAGGGCCGCGCGAAAGTCCTTGTTGCGGAAGAGCTTTCGCTTGGTCTCGTCATTGTGGTTCAGGTTGAAAATGAAGTTCATCACATTGGCTTCGGTCGAAGTCAGCGTGTAGAAATCATACTTGCCCTGCTCGCGCGCATCGTAGAGCACCGACTTGTTGTTCGGTGTCGCGATATACTGGTCCATCAGGTCGACTTCACCCTGCATGGCCTTCAGCAGCAGCACCTGCGGATCGGCGACCATCTGGTAGACGATGCGATCCATATAGGGGAGCTGGTTACCCTCCGTATCCACCTTCCAATAGAAGGGGTTGCGTTCGGCAACAGCGCGTTCGGTATTTTCGCCCGGCGCGGTCGTGAACATCCAGGCATGCAGGCAGGGCTTCTTCGAGGAATTCAGGAAGAAGGCGTTGTCGTCCTGGAAGCCGGAGGCGGACTGGAAGGCGGCGATCCAGCTTTCGAAACCGCGTTCCTTGGCAAGCTCATCGGCCTTCGGATTATAATCGATATGGAACTGCTCGAGGTAATGTTTGGGGCAACGGGTCGTATGGTCGCTGTTCGCCCAGGCAACCTGCAACGGGAACATACCGTTAGGTTTTGCGAAGATAACTTTAAACGTCTGTTCGTCGACGATTTCGAGCTTCGCCGGCTTGCCTGCCGTTTTCCAATGGCCTTGGCCGTTCACGGCGACGCGTTTGTCGGTCAGGATCGTATCGTACCAGAACTTCACGTCGGCGGTGGTATAGGGCTGGCCGTCCGACCACTTCATACCCTTGCGCAGACGGATGGTGTATTCGGTGGAATCCGCATTGCCATCGAAGGCTTCAGCGACGTTCAGCGTCACGCCGGACCAGTCAGGGGTATAGCGCAGCAGCGGCTCATAGGCCTGATAGCGGAACAACATAGACAGCGAACCGCCGCCGACGAGCGCCATATTCCAGTCGCCGCCGTATTTGCCGACGCTTTCGACCGGCTTGATAACGAGCGGATTTTCCGGCAGCCGGTCCTTCAGAGCCGGCAGCGCGCCGCTTGAAACTTTCTCCTTCAGAATATCCGCTTCCCTGAAGTCGGCGGCGAAAACCGGCAAGGCCGGCAGGATCAGAACGGCCGAAGTCCCGGCCAGAAACGCACGACGTTTCAGCTTGATCATAGGGTTCTCCTCCAAAAATCCTCAGCCCTTATCGTTATTTTTGCTCTCGGGCTTGGATAACGGAAAGAATACATTTGAATATTGTTAGGTAAAGCGTTATGTTTTGTTAGTGCAAGAATTTGCAATTTTGGCAGAGAACGTGTAGCGAAGCGCTCCGAGCGCCAGGTGACTATCGAGGTGGAGAGTGGGAAGCAGGGGGCGGGTTACCTTACAGACGATCGCGCGGGAGGTCGGTCTCTCGAAATATGCGGTTTCGCGTTCGCTTGCCGGCAAGAGCGGCGTCAGCGAGGAAACACGCACGCTGATCCGCGCGACGGCAGAGCGGCTGGGTTACACGCGTCCTGCGGGCCAATCCCAGACGAACGATATCGCTGTTGTTTTCCACGACCTCGATGCCGTCAACAGCGAACTCTACATGCAGATCCAGAATGGCGTGCAGCGTGAGGCACACAGGCTGGGCATGGCGCTCCGCGTCCGTTGGACACATAGCCCCGATCAGCTTGAGGAATTGGCGCGTTCCTGCGCCGGGCTGCTGCTTGTCGGTCCGCATGACCGGGAGGCAATCGCCGCAGCAACCGCAATCGGGGTGCCGATCGTGCGTTTCGGTTGGGTTGATCCGTTGGAGCAGGCTGACCAGATCACCGGTACGGACCATGAGGCGGGCCAGGCGGTGCTTCAATATCTGATCGGGCTTGGCCACCGGTCGATCTGTTATGTCAACGGCACGCCGGGCTTCCGGGGTCGGCGCGAGCGCTTCTATGGGGCGCGCGAGATTGCCGAACGCTGCGAGGAAGTTTCGCTGCATGTGTTGCGGTTCGACGAGCAGGTCGGCTTCGGTGAAGCTTTCCGCGACCTCAAGGCAAAGGGCATTCACCCGACAGCCTTCTTCTGTGCCCATGACGGACTGGCGCTGACGGTGGTTTCCGAGCTGCTGGGCCAGGGCTACCGCATTCCCGATGACGTCTCGGTCGTCGGCTTTGGCGATTTCTCGCCGGCCACGCAGATTTCCCCGCCATTGACGACGGTGAAAATGGAAGGACAGGAGGGTGGAGCTGTCGGTCTCCGGCTGCTTCTCGAGCGGATCGAAAATCCGCGCCTGCCCGGCATGCCGGCCCGCCGGGTCATGATCGCTTCGCGGATCGTCGAGCGCCGTTCAGCCGGTCCGTGCAAGGTCGCGGTAGCGACCGATCCAGCAAAGCCGCAATCGGAACTCGCTCGGAACAACGCGCTCGTTAAGTGATGAGGCCGTGCTGCCGGGTGGCGGCAGAAGCTGAGTGTCAGCCCAACGTCGCAATAGCCGCCTTCACCGCATCGGCACCCGGTGCTATCGGCTTGTATTCCAGGCCGATAGCGCCGGTATAGCCATTGGCGAAGATCCAGTTGAGGCGGTGAGCGAGATCGATCGTGCCGGTACCAGGTTCGTTGCGGCCCGGGTGATCGGCCACATGGACGTGAAACACGCGGTCCATGCGGCCAACCAGAACATCTTCCGTGCGTTCGTCCATGACGGCGGAATGATAGATATCATAGACGATGCCGATTTCCGGACGGGCGACATCATCGACGATGTCCAGGCCCTCGCGGGTGGAATCGAGGAAATAACCGATATGGTCGATGCGGATGTTGAGCGGCTCGACTCCGAGGCGCACGCCGCTGCCGTCAAGAATATCGGCACCGGCCCGCAGAGTTTCCGTCAGCGCCTTGCGTTGTTCGTCCCGCGTGAAACCCGCGAGGTCGTCGCCCGCCTGTGCGATCAGCACCGGCGCGCCGAGGCGCTTTGCAACGGCGACAGAATCGGCAAGACCCTTCAGCCAAATCTCGCGATTTGAGGCATTGGTCAGAGCGATCATCGGCTCGGCCACGAGGCTCGTTACCTTGAGACCGGTTTCCTTCACCGCGGCTTCGATCGCGCCGAGGTCCTTATCGGTCCACCGCCAGAACTCGATGGCCTTTAGGCCCGCGGCATGGGCACGGCGGATCCGGTCCGCGAAAACGTCGCCTTCCTCGGCAAACAGCCATTCGATGCAAGCTGAATAAAGTCGCATGAAAACTCCTCCACTATCGCTGCAGGCATGCGACAGATCCCGGCCTGCGACAAGAGGGATCGGCTCCCGGTGCAGATGATTTTTCGCCACGGCTTGACGGGCAGAGCCAATGCCGGAAGAGTTGGCGAATTGGCCGGACCGCCGGCCGGATTGGGAGGATTTCATGGATCTCGGATTGAAGGGTAAGACCGCTGTCATCACCGGCGGCTCGGTCGGCATCGGGCTTGCGATCGCCGAAGGGCTGGCAGCAGAAGGCGCCAACCTCATCTTGTCTGCGCGTGGACGCGAGCGGCTGGATACAGAGGCGGTGCGCATCGCCGAAAAATACGGCGTCAGCGCCATTGCGGTCGAAAGCGATGTTGCGACCGTAGAAGGTACGGAGGCAATCATTGCTGCAGCTGCCGAGCGCGGCGGCGCGGACATTCTGATCAACAATGCCGGCACCGGCTCCAACGAGACGGTTATGGAAGCGCCCGATGAAAAATGGCAGGCCTATTTTGATCTGCATGTAATGGCAGCCGTGCGTCTCGCCCGTGGGATCGCCCCACAAATGAAGAGGCGCGGCGGCGGCGTGATCCTTCACAACGCCTCCATCTGCGCCGTGCAGCCGCTCTGGTACGAGCCGATCTACAACGTCACCAAGGCGGCGTTGATGATGTTTTCCAAGACGCTCTCGACGGAACTCGTGAAGGATAAGATTCGCGTCAACTGCGTCAATGCCGGCCTTATTCTGACGCCCGACTGGATCAAGACCGCCAAGCAGCTGACGGCTGAGACGGGCGGCGACTGGGAGGGATATTTGCAGAGCGTGGCGGATGAACATGCCTCGTCCAAGCGGTTCGGCACGCCGGAGGAGCTTGCAAATTTCTTCGTCTTCCTCTGCTCCGACCGGTCGAGCTACAGCATCGGCTCTACCTATTTCGTCGATGGCGGTATGCTGAAGACGGTATAGTTCGTGTTTCCGGTCCCGCTTAGACGTGTCCAGGGCGGGGCCGGCTCATCAATCTTGGCAGGTGCCAAGAGACTTGAAGGCGCGGTTTTACGGCAACATAGATAGTCGAAATAACCTATAAAAACGGGTTATTTTGTTGTCTCTTCATGGTTTTGACTCTATTTCCCTGTTATTACGCAAGCATAATGCCGCAAAGTGCAGGGCGATCGAGATGTTGACGAAAAAGGGAAAATACGGATTGAAGGCGCTCGTTGATCTGGCGCGGCTGGCGCCGGGCGAGACCGCCTTCATCAATGATATCGCTTCGCGCAACAACATCCCGAAGAAATTCCTTGATACGATCCTCCTGGAATTGCGCAATGTCGGTATCCTTCGATCGAAGAAGGGACCGGGTGGTGGTTATTCGCTTTCGCGGCCAGCCTCTGAGATCCGCATCGGTCATGTCATCCGCACGCTGGACGGGCCACTTGCGCCGATCCGCTGCGCAAGCCGAACAGCTTATGAGGCCTGCGACGACTGTTCTGATCCCGAGACCTGTCAGGTGCGGCGTTCGATGACCGAAGTGCGGGACGCGATCGCTGCCATTCTCGACAATATGACGCTCGAACAGTTCGTCCTTGGCGGTGGTGTCGAAACGGTCGAGGAAAAGCTTCCGGTTTCCGCCGCAAGCTGATCCGCACTCCTCTCATCTTCACGCAATTCCGGATGCAAAAGCGCGGCACGGTTTGCCGGAATTGCGTCAGCTCTCTCTCATTTTCAGAACATATGCGCCCGCCGTGTTGAGCAGCGGCTCGCGCTGAATCGTCATGTCGTGGATGCGAGCGTTACGCCAGTGGCAGTCGAGGTTGAGCGCTATACTGCCGGTCGCACCACGGGCCAGTTCGAAAAGGGCATTCGCGGTGTCCAACGCCGCCTCGGTCGCGCCGAGGCAGGCGGAGGAGGCAGAGAAATAGGCGTCCGCCATGGCGGGCTCGGCGGGACTTACCTGCGCCATATCCAGTTTGCGGCCGGCCCGTTCCAACGCGCCGGTCGCTGTTTCGATACGAACAGCGCGCTCGCCGATTTTGCCGAAGAGGGCAGAGGGGTCCTTCGCCATGACGAGCAGGTCGGCAAAAGCCGCACGGGCGATGCCGAGGCTGACGGCTGCTTGCAGGAGAAGGCCCAAGGAACTTTCCGTCGTGTGACTGCCGGATGGGGCCAGGCTGACGGTATCGGCATTCACATGCAGCTTGCCGGCAATCATCGTTGCTGTGCCGTTGGTGCGCAGTCCGAACGCATCCCAATCGTCCACGGTTTGCAACTCATCGCTGTCGCGCTGCAGATGCAGCGTCACCCGGCGGCCTGCGGGATCCATCGCTGCTGCGGCGATCCAGTCGGAGAAAAGGATGGCGGCTGCCTGCTCCGATCTGCCTGTCAGGCGAAAGCCGGAGCCCTCGGCAACGAGGCCTGCCTGATCGGCAAAACGGGTTGCTGCAAAACGGTCGCCGTCGAGCGCGCGGTAGAAGAGGGCGGTCTTCAGTTCTTCGGAGGGCTGGTTGCGCAGCCCTTCCAGCACGCGGAAGTGAGATGCCAGCACACTACCGATCGAGGCATCGCTCTCGGCGATGATGGCGACGATCTCGGCGAGCAACGCGTTGGAAATATCGAGCCCTGTATATTCGGGCGGAACGGTGATTGCAGTGAGGCCGGATTGCGAGAGCGCGTCGAGTTCGGCGTTCGGCATGAGGCGGTTGATATCGCGCTCGTTGGCCCGCTGGCGGAAGACGACCGCAAGCTGGCGTGCCGCGGAAACAGCTTCTTCCTCGGTCTCGATACGGTGCGCGGGAGGGCGCACATTGTCATGCAGTTGCGATACGGTGCCCATCTGCCACTCTTTCCCAAAGCTAAAAAAGTGCGTGATTGCATCGGCTTGCGTAAGGCCGGTTTTTTCACAAAAGCGCTGCTGGTTGAATTTTCTTACCAGCTTGATCGCCTTGCCGTATGCTCTAGTTATGGTTAAGGGACGGCGAACTGATCAGGAATGATGATGAGTGATTCTCTTGCACGAAGCCGCGAGGGTTCGAAGGCTGGTCGTCAGCCGCGCCCGCGCGTGAGCATGGATATAGCAGAGATCCCGACCTATGCCATCGGCGACGTGCATGGTCGTCTCGACCTGCTGCAGAAAGCGGAAGAGGCGATCGTACGTGATGCAGAACATCTGCCGGGCAAGAAGCTCATCGTCATGCTCGGCGATTATATCGATCGCGGTCCGCAATCGGCACATGTCATCAGCCATCTCATGGACCCGGCGCCGGAAGGATTCGAGCGCATTTGCCTTGCCGGCAACCACGAGATCGTCATGCTCGACTATATCGACGGCTGGGCGTCCTACGACGACTGGATGACCATGGGGGCGGCTGAGCTTCTGCGCTCCTACGGTCTCGATCCCGATCACCTGCCGCTCGTCTTCCGCTCCGGCGCGCAACTTGACGCCTTCATTCGCCAGTCGCTGCCGCATACGCATATCGATTTCATCCGCACTCTGCCGATCATGCTCGATACGCCCAATGTCGCCTTCGTTCATGCGGGCATCGACCCGCGGGTATCGCTCGAAGAACAGGCCGATGACGACATGGCCTTCATCCGCCAGCGTTTCCTGGAAAGCTCGCTGCCATTGCCGAAACTCATCGTGCATGGTCACACGCCCAGCGACCAGCCGGACGTGCAGCCAATGCGGCTCAATCTCGATACCCGTGCCTTTCGAAGCGGCAGGCTCTCCGTCGCCCGTTTCTGGCAGGGACAGGTTTACCTGTTTTCCACCTGAAACTAGCTCAGGCGGCATTCTCCTCCGCATCGACGTGAGCCGGCGCTTCTGCCGGCTTTTTGCGCCAGCGGCGCAGCACGACGTAGAAAACCGGCGTCAGGAACAGGCCGAAAATCGTCACACCCAACATGCCCGAGAACACGGCCGTGCCGAGCGACTGGCGCATTTCAGCACCGGGGCCGGTGGCGATGGCAAGCGGCAGGACGCCAAAGATGAAGGCGAAGGCCGTCATCAGGATCGGGCGCAGGCGAAGATGGCTTGCCTCGATTGCGGCATCGACGACGCTTTTCCCCTCTTCTTCTGCCTGTCTTGCAAACTCGACGATCAGAATGGCGTTCTTGGCCGCAAGGCCGATCAGGACGATCAGACCGATCTGGGTGAGGACGTTGTTGTCCATTCCCCTCAGCCAGACGCCGATCAACGCGGCGAGCACTGCCAGCGGAACAATAAGGATGATCGCCAAAGGCAGGACCCAGCTTTCATATTGCGCGGCAAGCGCAAGGAAGACGAAAATGACAGACAGGGCGAAGATGTAGATCGCGGTATTGCCGGTGTGGGTTTCCTGATAGGCTAGCTCGGTCCATTCGAAGGTCGTCCCCGGCGGCAGGATCTGCGCAGCCAGACCCTCCATCTTCTTGATGGCGTCGCCCGTCGATGTACCGGGTGTCGGATTGCCCTGCAGCGGCACCGAGACATACATGTTGTAGCGCTGGACGAGTGCCGGACCGCTGGAATCCTGGATATCCATCAGGGTGCCGAGCGGAACCAGCGCGCCTGTTGCCGAGCGAACTTTCAGGGCGAGAATATCGTCCCTGTCCATGCGGTATTGCCGGTCGGCCTGGGCGCGAACCTGGTAGACGCGTCCGAACGCGTTGAAATCGTTCACATAGGCAGTACCGAGGTTGATGGAGAGCGCGTTGAAGATGTTAGGGATCGGCACATTCAGGAACCGTGCCTTGTCGCGGTCGATCGCCAGGAAATATTGCGGGCTTGCATCCGAGAATGTCGTGAAGACGCCAGTCAGGCCGGGTGTGGTTGCAGCCGCACCCATCATCTGGCGGGCCAGACCAAGGACGCGCGTCATGTCCGCGTTTTCAAGATCCGAGATCTGCATCTTGAAGCCGCCGGAATTGCCGACGCCGCGCACGGATGGGGGCGGGATGGCAATGATGAAGGCTTCCTGGATGCTCTGCAGCTTGCCGTACAGTTCGCCGATGATTTTGTTGGCGGTTTCGCCGCCCTCTTCACGTTCAGCAAAGGATTTGAAGGGGACGAAGACGACGCCGGAATTCGAAGCGTTCGTGAAGGTCGCCCCGCTGAAGCCGGCAAATTGCACGGCATTGCCGACACCGGGCACCGTGCGGGCGATATCGCCCACCTGCTTGACGACGGCGTCGGTACGCGCCAGCGAGGCGCCGTCCGGAAGCTGGATGACGACGATTGCGTAACCCTGGTCCATTGTCGGGATGAAGCCCGAGGGAACCTTCTGTCCCATATACCATGTCGCTCCGAGCAGGCCGGCGAAGACAACAAGCGAAGCTGTCAATCCTACCCAACTGCTGACGAGGTGCCGGACGATCCAGGAATAGCCAGAGCTCATTCGATCGAATCCGCGATTGAAGCCATTCGCAAGCCCGCTTCCCAACTGGGAGAAGATGTTCTTGCGCTTGGCTTCGTGATCGTGGGTTTTCAGCAATATGCCTGCCAGTGCGGGCGAAAGCGTCAGCGAATTCAATGCGGAAATCGCCGTCGTGACTGAAATCGTCACCGCGAACTGTTTGTAGAACTGTCCGGAAATGCCCGGAATGAAGGCCGTTGGCACGAACACGGCGATTAGCACCAGCGAGATGGCGACCACGGCGGTCCCGACTTCGTCCATCGTGACGTGCGCCGCCTGTTTCGGGGTCATGCCGCGCGCCAAGTTTCGCTCGACATTTTCCACTACCACGATCGCGTCGTCGACGACGATACCGATTGCCAGGACGAGGCCGAACAGCGTCAGCATATTGAGAGAGAAGCCGAAGGCGAGCAGGACGGCGAAGGTGCCGATCAGCGACACGGGAATGGCGATGATCGGAATGAGGGCGGTTCGCCAGGATTGCAGGAAGACGAGAACGACGATCGCCACGAGGATCGCAGCCTCGGCGATGGTCCTGTAGACTTCATTGATCGAATCCGAGATGAATTCGGTCGTATCGTAGACGATGCGATACTCCAGACCCTGCGGGAAGTTCTGCGACAGATCCTTCATGATGCCCTGGATCTGATGGGCCGTATCCAGCGCATTGGTTCCCGGCCGGGCGAAAATGCCGAGGGCGACGGCCGGGTCATTATTGAGATAACTGTTAGTGACGTAATCCTGTGCGCCGAGTTCAATGCGGGCGACATCCTGCAGCGACACGAGCCGGCCGCTGGCCGTCGATTTCACGATGACGTACCGGAACTGGCGTACATCCGAGAAACGTCCGTCTGTTCGCACCGTATATTCGAACGCATTCTTGCCGGTCACCGGCGGAGCGCCGATCTTGCCGCCTGATACCTGGACGTTCTGGTCTCTCAATGCGGCGACGACGTCATCGGATGTCATTCCGTAGGCGGAGAGCTTTTCCGGATCCAGCCAGATTCGCATCGAATACTGGCGCTCGCCGAAGAGCTGCACGTCACCGACGCCATCAAGGCGTACAAGAACGTCGCGTATGCGGTTGCGGGCGTAATTCGAGACGTAGAGCTGGTCATAACGATGCGACGGCGACAGGAGGTGCACGACCATCATCAGGTCAGGCGAGCTCTTGTCGGTGGTCACGCCAAGACGCTGAACTTCCTCGGGAAGTCGGGGCAGGGCGATGGAAACGCGGTTCTGCACAAGAACCTGGACCTTGTCGAGATCGGTGCCGAGCTTGAAGGTGATCGTCAGCGACATGGCGCCATCGGCACTGGAATAGGAAGACATGTAGAGCATGTCTTCGACGCCGTTGATCTGCTGTTCAAGCGGGGTCGAAACCGTATCGGCAATCGTCTGCGGGTCGGCGCCCGGATAGGAGGTGCGCACGACGATGGTGGGCGGTGCAATCTCCGGATATTGGGAGACCGGCAATTGCGTGTAGGCAATGCTGCCGACAACAAGGAGAACAATGGAGATGACGGCCGCAAAGATCGGCCGGTCTACGAAGAAATGGGCAAATCTCATTGGCCGCTCTCCGCGCCGGCTGTTTCCGGCGGAGCATCCGTCCGCTGCTTGGGCAATTCGGTCATCTGAGGTGTTACCTTCGCACCCGGTCGGGCGCGTATCAGGCCGTTGACGATGATCGTCTCGGTGCCGTCGAGGCCTTCACGAATGACACGGTAACCGTAGAGCCGCGGACCGGGCCTCACGGACTTGGTCGACACGGTGCCATCGGCGCCGACGACGTAGACGACGCGCTCGTTCTGGTCAGAGCCGATTGCCTCGTCAGGGACGAGAATGGCCTGGTAGGTGTTGGAGGCTTCAACCTGAATGCGGCCGAAGAGGCCGGGCTGAAGAACGAGATCGGGATTGGGGAAGCGGGCACGCAGACGAATGGTGCCGCTCTCGTTGTCGATCCGGTTCTCGGCGAAATCGAGTTTCCCCTGGAACGGTTTTGCATTGGGATCCGAGATCGTCACGGTGACATCCAGTCCGCCGCCGCCCTGCTGGAGATCCTTGCCGAGCTTGCGTGCCGTATCTGCGAAGTTGAGCAGGCGGCGCTCATCGACATCGAAATAGAAATCGATCGGGTCGAGAGAAACAATCGTCGTGAGCACTGTCTGGTCGGTCTGCACGAGATTGCCGGCAGAGATCAGGCGCCGGTCGATGCGGCCGCTGAGGGGGGCGGCGATCTCGGTATATTCCATGTCGAGCGCAGCGCGATCGGCTGCAGCCTGCGCGCCGCGGACATTGGCCTGCGCCGAATCGAATTCGCGGCGGCGATCGTCCAGTGTCTGGGCCGATTGGCTGCCGCTCGAAGCCAGCGACTGGGCGCGCTTATATTGTGCGTCGGCAAAGACCAGAGCCGATTTCGACGCTTCAAGTGCGGCATTGGCCTGATTGAGTGCGGTGACGAACGGCCTCTGATCGATGACGAAGAGCCGGTCGCCCTTTTTCACCAGAGCGCCGTCGGTGAAGTCGACTTCCTGCAGGTAGCCGCCGACGCGCGAGCGGACCGAGACCTCGTCGACCGGTTCAAAACGGCCGATGAACTCGTCATTGTCGACCACATCGCGCACCACGGGCTTGGCAACGGTGACGGGCGGGGGGGCAGCCGCTTGCTGCGCTTCAGCGATAAGCGGCAGGAGGGCCGCAAAGCAGCCGAGCGCCAGTGTCTGTCGAAACGAATAAGCCATTCCGGTCCCCCTTGCGGGCGGCCGAATGCAGCCGCCTGAACCTATGCCTGAAAATTGCTGTTCATGTCTGCCGGGACGAAAGCATGAGCCTTCGTCCTAAGTCCGAATTCTACTCATGCGTGGCTGCCGGGAAGATGACAGGTGCAAGCCAGCACCTCGAAATCAACCGGAAGGAGAAAATCCTGATCTCCGTAACCCTATGAAGACAGACTATAAACGGGAGAATCCAAAAATTGCAAACGCCAATTGTTCGCATTGATTTGGCGTTCCGCAAACCCCTGCATTTCTGCGGATGTGTCGCGTTATCACATTTGCGCGAGGCGTTTCGACGCCAGCTCGGGTCTCTCAAAACCAGATCGGAAGGCTCGCCGAACGGTGGGCTGCGGCATTTTGGCCGCAGCTGCGGAATCTTGAGGCTGCATGCTTGTGCATTGCACATGCTCAATATATCTACCATTATCATAAGGATGCTTATTACTAGCCGGCGAAGGTAAATGACCAACAATCCAACACTCGGTTTTCTTCTGCACGACGTCGCCCGCCTGCTGCGCAAGCGGTTCGAGCAGCGCGCAAAGGACCTTGGGCTGACGCGGTCTCAGTGGCAGACGCTGGCCTATCTCGCCAACAATGAGGGCATCCATCAGAGCGGGCTTGCCGAAATCCTCGAAATCGAGCCGATCACCCTGGTCCGCATCCTGGACAAGCTCGCCGAGCGCGGCCTGATCGAGCGCCGCCAGCACCCGACCGACCGACGCATCTGGCTGCTTTACATGCGCGAGGCAGCCCATCCGATTCTCGCCGAAATGCGTGAGATCGGCGACGTGACCCGCGGCGAAGCACTGGAAAGCATCGCGCCCGAACAGCGCGAGCAGCTTTTCCATATCCTATCCGTAATGAAGACGAACCTGGTGCAGGCGTGCCGGTCTCCGGTCGCCGAGAATGAGACGAATCATGGCTGATCAATCCTCCTTGCGCGTCGTGTCCGACGCCAATGCCAAAAAACCTGTCGAAGAAAATACCCAACAACCGGAAACGGTAGCTGAGGCGCCTTCATCCAATTCAGCGCCTGCGGCTGTCGCGGTGGCTGCGCCTGGCGGCAATAAGGTCCGCCGCCGGCGCAGCTTCACCCGTCCCGTTCTCTTTGCCCTGCTGCCCGTGGCGCTCGCCGTCGGCGGCTACTATTACGTCAATGGCGGTCAGATCATGTCGACCGACAATGCCTACATCCAGGCGGACATGGTGGGCATCACCACCGACGTTTCGGGCATCGTCGACAAGATCAACGTGCATGAGAACGAGCAGGTCAAGGCAGGGCAGGTGCTCTTCAACCTGCAGTCGGATTCCTTCAAGATCGCGCTCGACGGCGCCAAGGCGCAGCTCGGCGCACAGCGCAACCAGATCATGAATATGCAGGCCAGCTACCGGCAGTCGCTGACCGAAATCACCCAGGCCGAAGCCGATCTGCCCTATTATCAGGACCAGTTCGACCGGCAGCAGAACCTCGTCAACAACGGCAGCGCCACGCAGTCGGCCTATGACGAAGCCAAGCACAATCTTGAGGTCGCGCAGCAGAAGGTTTCCGTCGCCAAGGCGGAAGCCGCAACGACACTCGCCCAGCTCGGCGGCAATGCCGATCAACCGGTCGAGGAGAACCCGCTTTACCTGCAGGCCAAATCGCAGGTCGACAACGACCAGCGCGAACTCGACCACAGCATCGTCAAGGCACCGTTCGACGGTATCGTGACCAATGTGAACGCATTGCAGGTCGGTTCCTACCTGCAGGCCTCGCAGCAGGCCTTCTCACTGGTTTCGACCACCCATCTGTGGATCTCCGCCAGCCCGAAGGAAACCGAACTCACCTATGTCAAGCCGGGCCAGACGGCCGACATCTATGTCGATACCTATCCGGGCGTCGTTTGGAAGGGCAAGGTCGAGAGCATCAGCCCGGCTTCCGGCTCCTCCTTCTCGCTGCTGCCGGCGCAGAACACTACCGGCAACTGGGTGAAGGTCGTGCAGCGCATTCCGATGCGCGTCAGCATCGACGAGACCGAAGGCAAGCCGCCGCTTCGCGTCGGCATGAGCACGGTCGTCGATGTCGATACCGGTCATGCACGCGGCCTTCCCGATTTCATCAGCAACCTTCTGGGCCAGGCCAAGAGCCACGAGTAACGGCCATGAGCAATGCTCCTGCATCACCGGCAACCCCCGTTGCCAATCGCGGCGCGATCACGGCCTGCGTCATTCTGGCCGTCATCATGCAGGCGCTGGATACGACGATCGCCAACGTGGCGCTGCCCTATATCCAGGGCAGCGTTTCGGCTTCCGCCGACCAGATCAACTGGGTCTTGACCTCCTACATCGTCGCGGCCGCCATCATGACGCCGCCATCGGGCTTCCTTGCCGCCAAGTTCGGCCGCAAGCGCGTGCTTTTGACGGCGATCGTCGGTTTCGTCGTCGCCTCCATCCTGTGCGGTCTGGCGCAGTCGCTGCCGCAGATCGTTGCCTTCCGGCTGCTGCAGGGCCTGTTCGGCGCCTCGCTCGTTCCCCTTTCCCAGGGCATCCTCCTCGACATCTATTCCGTCGAGGAGCGCGGCTCGGCCATGGCCCTATTCGGCGTCTCGGTCATGGTCGGGCCGGTTCTGGGGCCTGTCATCGGCGGCTGGCTGACCGACAATATCAGCTGGCGCTGGGTCTTCTACATCAACATCCCGATCGGCGCACTTGCCTTTGCCGGCATCGTCATCTTTGTTTCGGAGACGAAGAGGGATGCGCTCGCCAAGCTCGACTGGTTCGGCTTCGGGATGATGAGCCTGTTCATCGCCGCGCTGCAGCTCTTCCTTGATCGCGGCGAGCAGCTTGACTGGTTCTCTTCGGGCGAAATCGTCGTCGAAGCGATCGTCTGCGCCGCGGCCTTCTATCTGCTTCTGGTGCATACGCTGACGGCGGAGAAATCCTTCGTCAATCCGCGGCTGTTCCTCGACCAGAATTTCACCGTCAGCATGATCTTCATCTTCGTGATCGGCATCACCTATCTCGCCTCGCTGGCGCTGATGACGCCCTATCTGCAGACGCTGATGGGGTATCCGGTCATCACGGCGGGCATCGTTATGGGGCCGCGCGGGCTCGGGACCATGCTCTGCATGTTCATCGTCGGCCGGCTGATCGGCAAGGTGGATACGCGCTGGCTGCTTTTGCTCGGCCTCGGTCTGACCGCCTGGGCAATGTACGACATGACCGGCTGGACGCCTGACGTTTCGCAATGGACGATCGTTTCGGTCGGCTTCATCCAGGGCGCCGGCCTCGGCTTCCTGTTCGTGCCGCTGACGACGATCGCCTTTGCCACGCTGCCGGCGCAGATGCGGGGCGACGGGACCGGCCTCTACAACCTGTCGCGTAACATCGGCTCCTCGGTCGGAATCTCGATCGTCTCGGCGCTGATCGTCGAGAATACGCAGAGCAATCACGAGTCGATTGCAGCCTACGTGACGCCGTTCAACCATGCATTCAATGCGACGGCTGCCCAGAGCCTCAGTCCGCTGACGGCAGTCGGCCGTGCCGCCCTCAACGACCTCATCACGCTACAGTCGACCATCATCGCCTATATTGATGACTTCAAGCTCTTGATGCTGATGTCGCTGGCCGTCATGCCGCTGGTGCTGCTTTTGAGGAAGCCGAAGGCGCCGCCGGCCATGGACCATAGTGCCGTCATGGAATGACGTTGCAGCCTCCGCGTCAGCGGAACGGTTTGCTCAGGTATCGCGATCCCTGAATGCCGAAGCGCCATGGTGCTTCGGCATTTTTCGTAATGCCGATCCGCTTGCCCGAGACGATCGGAACAGGCGCGGATGGCGAGATCGCATAGGGCGGCTGGTCGAGCATCCGGTCGTTGATGGCGATATCGATGCCGAGCGCCTGGCAGAGTTTTCCCGGACCGCTGCAGAACTGTGTGAGCACATCTGTGCCGCGCCTTTCCGCCATGGTCGCCAGTCCGGTTTCCGGCTCCAAGGCACGGATCAGCGCTGCCGAGCCCGGCGTGCAGACGAAGTTCAGGCACCAATACATGCCATAGATGCGGTAGATATAGACATTGCCCGGCCGGCCATACATGGCGCCGTTGCGCTTGGTCGGTCCCCGGAAACTGTGGGACGCCTCGTCGTCCGGGTAATAGGCTTCGGTTTCGGTGATCCGTCCGCCCGCGTCATTGACCATGAGCTGGCAGCCGAGCAGATCGCGGGCGACCTCGATCGCATCGCGTTCGAAGAACTGGCGCAGGCTCTCCCCGGCAAGCGGGCCGGCGCCGATCGCGCCATTGATCGTCTCGATGCTCATGGAGACTGGCGATACCATCCCCTTCGATGATCCGCCAGTCGGAACGTCCTGGCCCTCACGGCATCGGCAATAGATGCCGATGCAGATCTAGTGGCCGGTATTCGGATCGCGCATGGGAATGGAGGAAACGGTGACGGAAACCGGGTCGCTTGCCGGGAAGGAATCCTCCAGGCCTTCGTTCAGCTCTTCCTCTAGCAGGGCTGGATCCTTGCTGCGGGCGCTATCTCCGTGAACGGGCTCTAAAGCCAAGGTCATCAGTGCCCTGGCTTTGGCGATGGCATTGTCGTGGGTAAGATCGGGCGCTTCGCGCAGTGTCACCGCAATCCTGTCTTCCCCTTCGCCGCCGAATTCGACGATGAAGCCTTCGTCAGCCTGGTAGACGATGATATCGCTGAGTGCCATATCTCTTTCTCCGAAGATGCTAATATGAGTGAACCGCGTTTTCGGTGGTTTGTCGAGCAAAGACCTTCACCAGCCAGTCGATGAAAACACGCACGCGCGGCGAAAGCTGGCGGTTTCGCGGGTAGAGCAACGAGACAGGCGTCTGCGTCAGCGGAAAATTGGCGAGCACCTGAACGAGCGTGCCGGCGGCCAGATCCTGTTCGGCGTGGTAGCGCGGGATCTGGATCATGCCGAGGCCCATGCGGGCAGCGGAAATATAGCTTTCGGCGGCATTGACGGTGACGGTCGCGGGAATGGTGATGTTGCGCACGCTGCCATCGACGATGAATTCCAGCGGCAGCGGGCCGGCGCTGCCCGTCGCGCGGAAGCCGACCATGCGGTGTGTATCCAGCCTCTCCGGGTGGTCAGGCTTGCCGAAAGCGGCGATATAAGAGGGAGAGGCCAGTGTGATCTCGTCCAGCATGGCGACGCGCCGGGCGACCATGTCGCTATCCTGCGGTACGCCAACGCGCAATACGCAGTCGATGCCTTCGCGCACCAGGTCCACTAGCCGGTCGCCTTCGCTCATGTAGAATTCGATATCGGGATAGGTCTCCAGAAACGACGGCAGGCTCGGCAATACGAAATGGCGGGCCAGCGTGCCGTGCACGTCGACCCGCAGCAGGCCTTTCGGCTTGGCGCCGGCAAAGGCGCCTTCAGCCTCCTCGATATCGGCAAGGATCGACAGACAACGCTGGTAGTAGGCTTCGCCATCGAGCGTCGGGCTGACATGACGGGTGGTGCGCTGAAGCAGGCGCACGCCGAGGCGCGCCTCAAGTTGCTTGACCGCGTCCGTCACGGTCGAGCGCGGGAGGCCGGTATCTTCTGCAGCAAGCGTGAAGCTGCGGCGCTCCACGACGCGGGAAAAGACCCGCATGGCATCGAATCTGTCCATCGAATTTGTTCGCATTTCCCGGATAGTGATGCCGAATAATGGCTGATTATCCGCAAGACATAAAGGGGCATCTTCTTCTCATCGAAAGGGCGCTGCGGCGCCGAAGCAAAGGAGAAGAAAATGTCTGCCAATCAAAACAAGGTCGCTCTCGTTACCGGCGCTTCTCGCGGCATCGGTGCTTCGATTGCTGAACGTCTCGCCAAGGACGGCTTTACCGTCGTCATCAACTATGCCGGCAACGCTGCCCTTGCCGAAGAACTGGCCCAGAAGATCGAGAAGGCCGGCGGCAAGGCGCTGACAGCACAGGGCGATGTCGCCGATGCCGAGGCTGTACGCCGCATGTTCGACGCGGCAGAGACAGCCTTCGGCGGTGTCGACGTCCTCGTCAACAATGCCGGCATCATGCTTCTGTCGCGCCTTGCCGATGTCGATGATGCCAGTTTCGACCGCCAGATCAGCGTCAACCTCAAGGGCACGTTCAATACGCTGCGCGAGGCTGCCAAGCGCCTGCGTGACGGTGGCCGGGTCATCAACTTCTCGAGTTCGGTCGTCGGCCTGAAGCCGGAAACCTATAGCGTCTATGCCGCAACGAAGGCTGCCGTCGAGACCATGGGCGCCATCCTCTCCAAGGAGATGCGCGGCCGCCAGATCACCGTCAACACGGTCGCTCCTGGCCCAACGGGCACCGATCTCTTCCTCAATGGCAAGTCCGATGAGCTGATCGATCGCCTTGCAAAGGCAAACCCGCTCGAACGCCTCGGCACGCCTGAGGATATCGCCAGTGTGGTTGCCTTCCTCGCCGGCCCTGACGGCGCCTGGATCAACGGTCAGGTGCTGCGTGCCAATGGCGGCATGGTCTGACGCAGATTTCGTGGCGGCAAGAGCGCCGCCACGCTCTTCCCTCGCATTGTTTCAATCAACCCCATTCGAACAGCCAACCCACTCGAATAGAAGGAACAGTATCATGAGCAAGCAAGTCATCGTCATCACCGGTGCTTCCAGCGGCTTCGGCGCTCTTACCGCCCGCGCGCTCGCCAAGGCCGGCCACACCGTCTATGCCTCGATGCGCGAAACAGAAGGCCGTAACCGGCCGCAGGTCGAGGCCGTCGAAGCCTTCTCGAAAGAGAACAGTGTCGATCTCAAGGCTGTCGAACTGGATGTCGCGTCCGATGCTTCCGTCGAAGCAGGCATTGCCAAGGTGATTTCCGCTGAGGGGCACATCGATACGATCATCCACAATGCGGGCCATATGTCCTTCGGTCCGGCCGAGGCCTTCACGCCTGAGCAATATGCCGAGCTTTTTGACATCAACGTACTGTCGACCCAGCGTGTGAACCGCGCTGTGCTGCCGCACCTGCGCAACCGGGGCAGGGGTCTCGTCGTCTGGGTTTCCTCCTCGTCCACTCGTGGCGGCACACCTCCATACCTTGCTCCCTATTTCGCCGCCAAAGCCGCCATGGACTCGCTTGCCGTCTCCTATGCCAGTGAACTGACCCGCTGGGGCATCGAAACGGCAATCATCGTTCCCGGTGCCTTCACCAAGGGCACGAACCACTTCGCCCATTCCGGTTCGCCCGCCGATACGGCTCGAGCTGCAGAATATAATGACGGTCCCTATAAAGGGGTGCCGGACCAGGCGCTGAAGGGCCTTGCCTCGCTTGAACCTGCCGACGCGGATGCTGCTTCCGTTGCGACCGCGATCGTCGATGTGGTGAATATGCCCTTTGGCAAGCGCCCGTTCCGCACCCATATCGATCCGTCGGAAGACGGTGCGGAAATTGTCAACGGCGTTGCCGACCGCGTGCGTGCCGAACTCTTCCGCCGCATCGGCATCGAGGATCTGCTGAAGCCCGTTGTCAACAGATAACCGCCTGTCGCAAAGTTGTGAACGGCCTCTTTCGTGCTGCCTCTTACTATCCGGCTAAGCGCACCTATATCAGATTGGACGGAGGAAGACGGCAAATCGTCGCCGGCCTCCCGACCTCCACTCCAGGGCCTGCCGCGCCTTTCCTGCGGTGCGACAGGCCTTCAGTTTCAGACATCAGATTAAGGCTCGTGACGGTTATCCCTCCCATCACGGGCCGTTTTCTTTTGTGGCGGCGTTTGTCAGCGAGCGTTGAGCTTGGCGTCCGCCAGCAGCTTCACCAGCCAATCGACGAAGACACGGACCTTGTTGCTGAGATGCCGGTTCGGGGGATAGACGACGTAGAGCGGCAGCGACTCGCGCGTCCATTCCGTCAGGGTCTGCACCAGTTCTCCCTTTGCCAGCGGCTCACGGGCCATGAAGATCGGGATCTGGGCGAGACCGAGGCCGGCGAGTGCTGCGGTCATGTAGGTGCGGCTGTCGTTGACGGAGACGATATAGCGCGGATTTACCTCGATGGTCTCATTGCCCTTGCGGAATTCGAAAGGCACCGTGCGATTGTTCTGAGCGCGGAAGTAATTGACCGAATAGTGTTCCGTTTCAAGCTCTTCCGGCCGCTGCGGCAGGCCGAATTTCTCCACATAGAGCGGTGCGGCGCAGGTGATCATTTCGATTTCCGAGACGCGCCTGGCGATCAGCGACTGATCGGCCGGCGTGCCGGCGCGCAACGCGCAGTCAACGTTTTCGGCGAGATAGTCGACGGTGCGGTCGCCGACGCCGAGGTCGATGCGGATATCGGGATAACGCTCGTAGAAATCACAGAGCGCGGGCACCAGGATGGAATCGGCAAAGGCGCCGGCCATCTCGACGCGCAGCCTGCCCGTCGGCAGGCTCTGTGAGTTCGAGAGACTGCCGTCCAGCTCCTCGAGCTCGGAAATGATCTGCGCAGCGCGTTCGTAATAAAGCGCGCCGTCCGTCGTCACCATGACGCGGCGGGTGGTGCGGTTGAGGAGCTTGGTACGCAGGTGCGCCTCCAGCCCCTGAATGAGATTGGTCACCGTCGCCTTGGGCATGGCGAGCATGTCGGCGGCGCGGGTGAAATTGCCCGTCTCCACCACGCGGATGAAGACGCGCATTGCCGAGAGCTGATCCATCGGTTCAATTCCGCAGTTTGCGTTGCAACATTGTTCAGGATTCGGAATAGTGTTATCGCGATATCGCTTCTTATTCCCCGATTTGAATAACAATATCTTTTTGGTGCAAAATGCAAGAGACAGGCGTTGTCTGTCGAGGTGTGGTAGGCAGCAAGAGATAGTGACGATGGTGCCCGAGATCAAAGACATGGTGTTGGAAAAGGTGGCCGCTGGCCCCGTTTCTGCGCGCGTCTACATGGGTGCCGACTTCGGCAAGGGGCCGCCAATCGTGCTTTATCTGCACGGCGGGGCGTTTCTCGACAAGGACCCGAATGCCGATCGCCCGATTGCAAGCAGCCTCGCACAAGCCGGCGCGATCGTCGTTTCGGCCGATTACAGCACGCTTTCAGGCAATGTTTTTCCGAAGGCGCTCGAAGTTTCCTTCTCGATCTTTTCCTATCTCGCACTCAAGAAAGCCGGTCTCGGCGACCGCAAGTCGCTGCTTTTCGTTGCCGGCGAAGAGGCGGGTGGTAACGTCGCTGCCGGTGTTGCGCTGAAGGCGCGTGACCAGATGCCGGATGCGCTCGACGGCCAGATCCTGCTTTCTCCTCTTCTCGATCCCTTCATGGGAACATCCTCCATTCGCAAGGCGGACAAGATCGGCATGCGCCAGCGCTGGACGGAAGGCTGGAGCCATTACCTGAGCGGCGGCGGCTGCCATCCCTATGCTGCGCCCTGCCTGTGCTCACGGATATCAGGTGTTGCGCCAGCTCTGATTTTTACGGCGGAGGATGATCCGCTGCACGACGAGACTATCGGTTACGCCGCTCGCCTGAAGAAGGCAGGCGTTGCCGTGCGCCAGCATGTTCTCCCCGCCGGGACAGGTTGGCCATCCATTTACGGCGGAAAATCTGAGGGGACTTCCACGTGGCAGGGCAACGTCAGCCGCCACTTTGGAGATTTTCTTCAGGACGTGAGCGTTCAGCCACAATTGCATTGAAAACGAACTGATTTTTACGGCCGTTCGGCCGCAAGGAGAGTACCAATGACGTCCAGAAGTAAACGCTGGGCCCTGGTGGGCGCCGGTCTGGGTGTTGCTGCGTCCATTTCGGCCGCTGCCATCTTTTTCGAACTGCCGATGAGCGCAACCGCCACGGCCGCCTCTGAACCTGCGCAGCCTCCCGCTGTGCCGGTGACGGTTGCTGTCGTCGCCAGCCGCGACGTGACGAACTGGGAGAATTTCTCCGGTCGTCTCGAGGCTATCGACCGCGTGCAGATTCGCCCCCGTGTCGGAGGCGCCATCCAGTCCGTGCATTTCCGTGAAGGTGCCTTGGTCAAGCAGGGCGATCTACTGTTTGCCATCGACCCGGCTCCCTATCAGGCGGCCGTCTCCCAGGCGCAGGGCCAGGTCGCTTCGGCGGAAGCCAAGGTAAGCCTGGCGCAGACGGAACTCGACCGCGGCCGCCGTCTTTCGGACAACCGGACGATCTCGCAGAGCGATCTCGACCAGCGCCAGAGCACGCTGGCTGAAGCCCAGGCGAGCCTGCGTTCGGCACAGGCAGCCCTTCAATCCGCGCAGCTGGATCTCGATTACACGCAGGTCAAGGCGCCGGTTTCCGGCCGTATCGGCAAGATCGAGGTGACGGTCGGCAACATTGTTGCGGCCGGTTCAGCCTCGCCCGAGCTGACGACGCTCGTCTCGGTCGAACCGATCTATGCGAGCTTCAATGCAAGCGAAGAGATGGTCACCAAGGCGCTTTCGGAGCTTCCGGCAACCGACGCGGCGCTGCCGGCTGTCGAGCAGATCCCGGTCGAAATCGGTACGCTTGCCGATGAAGGAACGCCGATCAAGGGCAAGCTGCAACTCGTCGATAATGAGGTGGACGCGGCCAGCGGCACGATTGCAGTGCGGGCTGTCTTCGACAATCCGGGCGGCAAGCTGATCCCCGGCCAGTTTGTGCGGGTGCGCATGGGCCAGCCGAAGGCCGAAAACAAGATCGTCATCAGTGATCGTGCCATCGGCACCGACCAGGACAAGAAGTTCGTCTTCGTCGTCGACGACCAGAACAAGGTCAACTACCGGCAGATTCAGCTCGGCTCGCTGTTCGATGGTCAGCGCGTGATCGAAGGCGGTTTGAATGTCGGCGACAAGATTGTCGTCAACGGACTGCAGCGCATCCGTCCGGGCGCCGTCGTAGCGCCCCAGATGGAAGAGAAGGTCGCGACCGCTCAGTAAGATCTGAGCCTCCTTCCCTCGGGGAGGCGGCCGTTTCCCTAGAAAACATGACCTGCCGGTGTGCCTTCAAGCCACCGGCGAGGGACTTTGCATCCATGTTCACCCCGGAGAGGGCGTCAAAATGAACATATCCAGATTCTTTATCGACCGTCCGGTCTTTGCCGGTGTTCTTTCGGTCCTCATCGTCGTCGCCGGCCTTATTGGCCTTCGGGCGCTGCCGATCTCCGAATATCCCGAGGTCGTGCCGCCGTCGATCGTCGTGCATGCCACCTATCCCGGCGCAAACCCGTCCGTTATTGCCGAAACGGTGGCCACACCGCTCGAAGAACAGATCAATGGCGTCGAGGGCATGCTCTACATGTCGAGCCAGGCGACGTCTGACGGCGCCTTGAACGTCACGGTCACCTTCAAGCTCGGCACCGATGCGGACAAGGCACAGCAGCTCGTGCAGAACCGCGTGTCGCAGGCCGAACCGCGCCTGCCTGCGGAAGTTCGTGCGCTCGGCATCACCACGGTCAAGAGCTCGCCTGACTTCATCATGGTCGTCAACCTCGTCTCCGATGGGGACAGCCATGACATCACCTATCTGCGCAATTACGCGACACTGAACGTCAAGGACCGTCTGGCCCGCATCGCCGGTGTCGGCCAGGTGCAGGTTTTCGGCGCCGGCGACTATTCGATGCGCGTGTGGATCGATCCGCAGAAGGCTGCCGAGCACAATCTTGCCGCAAGCGACATCAGCAATGCGATCAGCTCGCAGAACGTCCAGGCCGCTGCCGGCATCATCGGCGCTTCGCCGAGCCAGAAGGGCGTCGACCTGCAGCTCAACGTGAATGCACAGGGTCGCCTGCGCACGCCTGAGGAATTCGGCAATATCATCGTCAAGACAGGCGCCAATGGCGAGATCACCCGTCTGCGCGATGTTGCCCGCATCGAACTTGGTGCTGCCGACTATACGCTGCGCTCGCTGCTCGACGGCAAGCCTGCTGTGGCTGTTGCCGTTCTCCAGGCGCCGGGTTCGAATGCGATCGAGATCGCCGATAATGTTCGCGCGACCATGGACGAGCTGCAGCTCGCGATGCCGACAGGCGTGAAATACGAGATCGTCTACGATACGACGAAGTTCGTGCGCGCCTCGATCGAGAAAGTTATCGACACGCTGCTCGAAGCCATCGCGCTCGTCGTTCTCGTCGTCATCCTCTTCCTGCAGACATGGCGTGCCTCCATCATTCCGCTGATTGCCGTTCCGGTATCGATCATCGGTACATTCGCGGTCATGTACATGTTCGGCTTCTCGATCAACGCGCTCAGCCTCTTCGGCCTGGTGCTGGCGATCGGTATCGTCGTCGACGACGCGATCGTCGTCGTCGAAAACGTCGAGCGCAACATCGAGGCCGGGCTCAGTCCGCGTCAGGCGACCTACAAGGCCATGAAGGAAGTATCCGGTCCGATCATTGCGATCGCGCTGGTGCTCGTCGCGGTCTTCGTGCCGCTCGCCTTTATCTCTGGTCTGTCGGGTCAGTTCTACCGCCAGTTCGCGCTGACGATTGCGATCTCGACCGTTATTTCTGCCTTCAATTCGCTGACGCTGTCTCCGGCTCTGGCTGCTCTTCTCCTGAAGGGTCACCATGCGCCGAAGGACTGGCTGACGCGTTTCATGGACGCGATCTTCGGCTGGTTCTTCCGTGGCTTCAACCGCGCCTTCGGCGCCGGTTCGAATGCCTATGGCAAGGGTGTCGGCGGTCTTGTGTCGCGCAAGAGCATCGTCATGGTGATCTATCTTGCGCTGGTCGGTGCTACCTACAGCATCTTCAATACGGTTCCCGGCGGCTTCGTACCGTCGCAGGACAAGCAGTATCTGATCGGCTTTGCCCAGTTGCCGGATGCCGCAAGTCTCGACCGTACGGAAGACGTCATCAAGCGCATGACGGACATCGCCTTGAAACAGCCGGGCGTCGCCAACGCCATCGCCTTCCCGGGACTGTCGATCAACGGTTTCACCAACTCTTCGAATGCCGGCATCGTATTCGTGACGCTGAAGGATTTCGATGAGCGCAAGACGCCTGACCTCTCGGGCGGGGCGATCGCCATGGCTCTGAACCAGAAGTTCGGCGCCATCCAGGATGCCTTCATCGCCATGTTCCCGCCGCCGCCGGTCAACGGCCTCGGCACGACGGGCGGTTTCAAGCTGCAGATCGAGGATCGTGCGGGTCTGGGCAACCAGGCGCTTGACGAAGCAACCAAGGCAGTTCTTGCCAAGGCCTATCAGACGCCTGAACTTGCCGGCCTGTTCTCCAGCTTCCAGATCAACGTGCCGCAGCTCTATGCTGACCTCGACCGCGCCAAGGCCGAACAGCTCGGAGTCTCCGTCACCGATGTCTTCCAGACGCTGCAGATCTATCTCGGCTCGCTCTATGTGAACGACTTCAACGCTTTCGGCCGCACCTACAGCGTCCGTGTGCAGGCCGATGCCAAGTTCCGCGCCCAGCCGGAAGATATCGGCCAGTTGAAGGTTCGCTCGGCATCGGGCCAGATGATCCCGCTTGCAGCCTTGCTGAAGGTGGATGCAAGTACCGGTCCTGAGCGTGCGAACCGTTACAACGGCTTCCTCGCTGCCGATATCAACGGCGGTCCGGCTCCGGGCTTCTCCTCCGGCCAGGCCCAGGCGGCGATCGAGAAGATCCTGCACGAGACCCTGCCTGCGGGTATCGACTTCGAGTGGACGGACCTGACCTACCAGCAGATCCTTGCCGGTAATTCCAGCGTCGTCGTCTTCCCGTTGGCGCTGCTGCTCGTCTTCCTGGTGCTGGCTGCCCAGTATGAAAGCCTGACGCTACCGCTTGCGATCATCATGATCGTGCCGATGGGTGTTCTCGCCGCCTTGACCGGCGTCTGGCTCACCGGTGGAGACAACAACATCTTTACGCAGATCGGCCTCGTCGTCCTTGTCGGACTATCGGCCAAGAACGCGATCCTGATCGTGGAATTTGCCCGCGAACTGGAGTTTGAAGGCAGGACGCCGCGTGAAGCGGCAATCGAGGCCAGCCGCTTGCGTCTGCGCCCGATCCTGATGACCTCCATGGCCTTCATCATGGGTGTCGTGCCGCTCGTCACCTCGACGGGCGCCGGTGCCGAGATGCGCGCGGCCATGGGTGTCGCGGTCTTCTCGGGCATGATCGGCGTGACCTTCTTCGGCATCTTCATGACGCCGGTATTCTACGTGCTCCTGCGCCGGATGACGGGCAACCGTCCTCTCGTCCAGCACAACGACAATCATCCGCAGGATGAGGAAGACCACATCCGGGTCGCTGCGGAATAATCTCTCCTTTGTCGGGTAAATCGGGCGGGGACCTTGGTCCTCGCCCGTTTCGTTTTGAGGGATGCGACAAAAATGCGTTACGTTCATCAAAACGGTTGCATGCTGAGGTGAGGGGGGTATCAAGGGCAGGCAACAGTTCGGGAAGGCTGGGTGACACACGCATCGGAAGACAGTGGAAAGCGGAAGATCGCTTTCCTCGGTACGGGGCTTATGGGCGCGCCGATGGTACGGCGCCTGCTTGGCGCCGGGTTTTCCGTCACCGTCTGGAACCGTGATCGTACCAAGGCCGAGGCGCTCTCCGGCGACGGCGCCGTGATCGCGTCCACCCCCTCGCAAGCTGCTGCTACAGTTGACATCGTCATCTGCATGCTGACCAACGCCCAGGCCGTCGGACAGGTGTTGTTCGACATGGGCGCTGTCGATGTTATGCGACCGGGCGCCGTTATCATCGACATGAGTTCCATCGCCCCGTCATTTGCGCGCGAGCATGCCGAGAAGCTGGCCGAACGCGGGATCGGCCATATCGACGCCCCGGTCTCCGGCGGTGTGGTCGGCGCTTCGGCCGGAACACTTGCCATCATGGCGGGAGGGGATGCGTCCGTCATCGCCGAACTCACCGATATCTTCGCGCCGATGGGACGCGTCACCCATGTCGGGCCAGCTGGCGCCGGGCAGCTTGCCAAGCTCGCCAATCAGCAGATCGTGGCCGTGACCATCGGTGCCGTTGCGGAGGCGATGATGCTGATCGAGGCGGGCGGAGGTTCGCCGGCCGCCTTCCGGGACGCCGTCCGCGGAGGCTTTGCAGACAGCCGCATTCTGGACATCCACGGCAAACGCATGATTGACCGGCAGTTTGCACCAGGAGGCTCTTCGGCCAACCAGTTGAAGGACCTCGATGCCGTCATGGCGACGGCAAAGGCGTTGTCTCTGACATTGCCGTTGACGGAAGCGGTTCACGCCGAGTTCACCGAATTTGTTGCCAAAGGCAACGGCGAGATGGATCACAGCGCCTTGCTGCTCCATCTCGAAGACAGGAATGCCTCACAGGGAGGAAAGAAATGACAGACAGAAAGACCGAAAAGCGCCGCCTGCGTTCACAGGACTGGTTCGATAATCCCGATCATATCGACATGACGGCGCTCTATCTGGAGCGCTTCATGAATTACGGGGTGACGCCGGAAGAGCTGCGGTCCGGCAAGCCGATCATCGGCATTGCCCAGAGCGGCAGCGATCTGACACCGTGCAATCGCGTCCATATCGAGCTGGCAAAGCGCGTGCGCGATGGCATCCGCGATGCAGGCGGCATTCCGATCGAGTTTCCGACACACCCGATCTTCGAGAACTGCAAGCGGCCGACGGCAGCACTTGATCGCAATCTCGCCTATCTCGGCCTTGTCGAAATTCTTTACGGCTATCCGCTCGACGGCGTCGTGCTGACGACAGGCTGTGACAAGACCACGCCTTCTGCGATCATGGCGGCTTCAACGGTCGATATTCCGGCGATCGTTCTCTCGGGCGGACCGATGCTCGACGGCTGGCACGAAGGAAAACTCGCAGGCTCGGGCATGGCCATCTGGCAGTCGCGCCGCAAGCTCGCAGCAGGCGAGATCGACGAAGAGGAATTCCTGCAGACGGCGCTCGATTCGGCCCCCTCCGTCGGGCATTGCAACACGATGGGCACGGCCTCGACCATGAATGCGCTGGCCGAGGCGCTTGGCCTGTCGCTGACAGGCTGCGGCAATATTCCGGCTGCCTATCGCGAGCGCGGCCAGATGGCATATCGCACCGGCCGCCGCGCCGTCGAGATCGTGTTCGAAGACCTGAAGCCGTCGGATATCCTGACACGCGAAGCCTTCCTAAACGCCATCAAGACCAATTCGGCGATCGGCGGCTCGACGAACGCCCAGCCGCATCTTGCCGCCATGGCAAAGCATGCAGGTGTGGAGCTGTATCCCGAGGATTGGCAGGTGCATGGATTCGACATTCCGCTATTGGCGAATGTGCAGCCTGCGGGCGCCTATCTCGGCGAGAAATTCCATCGTGCCGGCGGCACGCCTGCCGTCATGTGGGAATTGCTGCAGGCCGGCAAGCTCGACGGTGACTGTCGCACGGTCACCGGCAAGACCATGGCGGACAACCTGAAGGGCCGTGAATCGCGCGATCGCGACGTCATCAGGTCCTATGACGAGCCTCTGAAGGAGCGTGCGGGCTTCCTCGTACTCAAGGGCAATCTCTTCGATTTCGCCATCATGAAGATGAGCGTCGTGTCAGAGGATTTCCGCAAGCGTTACCTGCAGGAGCCCGGCCGCGAAGGCGTGTTCGAAGGCAAGGCGGTCGTCTTCGACGGTTCTGAGGACTATCACAAGCGCATCAACGATCCGGAACTCGGCATCGACGAGAACACGATCCTCGCCATCCGCGGCGCCGGTCCACTCGGCTGGCCGGGTTCTGCCGAGGTGGTCAACATGCAGCCGCCGGATCATATCCTCAAACGCGGCATCAAGAGCCTGCCGACGATCGGCGACGGGCGCCAGTCCGGCACTTCGGACAGCCCTTCGATCCTCAATGCCTCACCGGAGAGTGCGGCGGGTGGCGGGCTTGCATGGCTGAGGACCGGCGACATCATTCGCATCGATTTCAATCAGGGGCGTTGCGATATGCTGGTCGACGAGGCTGAAATCGAGCGGCGCAAGGGCGATGGAATTCCGCCGGTGCCGGCCGATGCCACGCCATGGCAGCGCATTTACCGCAATACGGTGACGCAACTTTCTGATGGTGCGGTCATCGAAGGCGCGGCTGACTTCCGGCAGATTGCCAAGAATCCACCTCGGCACAATCACTGATTGAACGAGAGTTCCGGGCAAAACAATATTGGTCGAAAAGAAGGCAGTCGTAACGAACAGTTCACCTAGTAACTAGTTCGGTACTTACGAAAAGGCTTCATTAATGGGGGCTTGGGACTATATTATAAGTTTTTGCAGGCTTCGAAGGCTGAAACCAATTGCCCGAGAATAAACCAACGCGATCAGAGCGAGAGTTCCAGGATCTTCTTCGGCGACTGGAGCTGGCGCTTGATGCTTCGCAAATTGGTGTGTGGGAACACAGCATCAACGAGGATGCTATTCTCTGGGATGCACAGATGCATCGTCTCTACGGCACCGGTCAGACAGATCGAGAAGCGCCGACCCTTATCTGGGCGAACGCCATACATCCTGACGACAGGGAACGGGCCGAGCGGGATTTCGAAAAAGCGATTGCTACTCGCGGCGCCTACAATTCTCAGTTTCGTATCATTCTGCCGAGTGGCGAGATCAGGCACATCAGGTCGCGTGCACATTTCTACGTCGATGAGGAAGGCATGCCATCCTTCATCGGTGCCGAATGGGACGTAACGGCCGACGTTCTGCTCAATGCCGAACTCGGCAAGCAGAAGATGGTGGCCGAAGCGCGAGCGCTGGCGCTCGAGGAAAGCAATGCCCGCATCGAGCACGTCGCCGATCATGACTACCTGACGGGCATGCCGAACCGACGGCTGCTGGACAAGCGACTTGCCGAATTGCCCGGTGACAAGAGCATATCCACGCTTGCCGTCCTGCATCTTGATCTCGACCAGTTCAAACAGATCAATGACAGCCACGGCCACACGGCGGGTGACGCAGTGTTGCGATCGGCATCGCTGAGAATTGCTGCCGCCATTCCCGCCAACGGCATGGCTGCGCGCGTCGGCGGAGACGAGTTCGTTATTGTCCTGATGAATTTCGCCGGGCTGGAGGAGCTCACGACGATAGTCGAGGATGTGCAGCGGCGGTTGCGGAAGAAAATTCGCTTCGGGAAGGAAATGCTGCAGTCCGGTGCATCGATCGGCGTGTCGTGGAGCAGCGACAGGCGGGCGCGCAACCTGCTCGCCGAGTCCGATCTGGCGCTCTACCAGGCAAAAAAACTGGGCCGCAATCGCATCGAATTCTTCAGCCGGCAGCTTCAGGACGACCTGCGCGGCAAGCGACGCCTTGCTGAGGGGCTTGCCCAAGCCCTGGAAAAGGGAGAGATCATTCCTTACTATCAGGTTCAGCTCGATGCGCGCACCCGCGAGATCACCGGGCTGGAAGCGCTGGCGCGCTGGGACCATCCGGAAAAGGGCGTTCTTGCGCCGGGCGTCTTCCTGCGCATTGCGGATGAATACGGGCTTTCGGCCGACATCGATGCCGCGGTCCTGCAGCGCGTGCTTGAAGATCGCGCCGCCTGGCAGGCCATGGGCTACCATGTGCCGCGCATCGCGGTGAACATCTCACCCGGACGTCTGGCCGATCCTGCCCTGCTGGAGAAGCTGCGCCGGCTGGCCATTCCGCCCGGCGCCATTGTCTTCGAACTGGTGGAGACGATCTTCCTCGACGATTGCGATGAAAAATTCCTCGCCAATATCGACCTCATCAAGGAGATGGGCATCGATATCGAGATCGATGACTTCGGCTCCGGCCACGCATCGCTCATCGGTCTCGTGCGGCTGAAGCCGAAGCGGCTGAAGATCGACCGCCAGCTCGTGACCGATGTGGTGGAATCGGCTGAGCAGAGGCGGGTGATCGGATCGATCGTCGAGATCGCCAAGGCTCTCGATGTGGAAGTGATTGCCGAAGGCGTGGAGACCGAGGCCCATGCCGTAACGCTGTCATGGCTCGGCTGCGACAGTTTGCAGGGTTTTGCGCTCGGCTACCCTTCCAGCGCCGCCGATACGGGGCGCCTTCTTGCGTCAACCGGCCACGACGGCAAATCGCGAAGCGTGGCCCGCTGAAATCGGGCTCTGAAACTCAGTCGATGAATGCAAGATAAGCCGATTTCGGTTCGAACGGTCCGGTTGGCGGGCTCTTCAGTTTGCTTCCGGGGACGCCGACACGGCACGCCTTGGGTGCGTGCCGTATTTTTCAGGTGGTGCGGAAGCGGCCCCGGATCTGGCTCATGTAGAAGTCGCCAGGAGAAGCTGCTGCTGTCAGTCCGACGACGATGCCTTCGGGGACATCTTCGTAATGGCGGCGTTGGCCGTTGGTCAGGTAGAGCGTGAGGTGTCGAGTCTCGCGCTTGTAATCGATTGCCTCAATGAGTTTGGACTGCAGTCTAGTTTCCATGCGGTACTCCCCGATGTATTTCGCGCGAGAGAGGTGGCTGCTGGATCCGACGAGCGGTTCAAGACAGCGTCAAAGCTAATCTCTGGTCGATTCAAGTCAAGGATCGAAAGAGCTGAGCCGCACCTATTTTGAGTTAAATGCGTCTGAAGTTTGACGCGCCAAATTAGGGCGCGATCGCTATGAAAATGAAGCACGCCCCACAACGGAACAATCATCCGCCAACGCGCGTTCAAAAACGTTCCATCCAGCTTCAACCATGGTGATTCCGTTGCGGGTGATTGCAGAGCTGCTCATTCTTTTCGGCCGTGTCTGCGGTGTGCTCGCGGCCGTTGTCGGCGCAATGGCTTTCTCCTCCCATCTGGTTGCTTCTCCTGTCGATGCGACGCCGCGGATGGATGCGGAAAGTGGAGCGATCTGGACTTCCGTGCCGGTTCATATCGACCCGAGCCATCAGCCCTATGGACGCGAGCCCGATCGCTATCCATTCAAGTTTTCTGCCGGTCCGTCCCTGAAGGTCATCGACAATGCAACCTTCTCCTTGAAGGGCGATACTTTCGTCATTGCCGGCGTCACGCGGGTCGCTCCGCGGGCGCTTTGTGCAGATCTGCAGGGTCGACGCCTTGCCTGCGGCCAGAACGCGGCAGGCCTGCTGCGGACTGCCTTGCGCCGCAGCTTCATCGAATGCAGCCGCAAGGCGCTGGCGTCGAAACTGTTCATGGTGAGTTGCCGACGGGACGGCCAGGATCTCGCCGGTCTGCTCAATGACACGCCCCGGCCGCACCTCGTTGCCAGCGTAAGGTGATTACGCGCGTCGCCAGAAAATGAGTTCCGGCACCTGCCATGAGGGATCGGGCGCGGGCAGCCAGGTCTTGGGGGAGAAGTAATCCTTCGTGCGGCGCTGTTGGGGGGAGGTCTCCTGAAGCAGGAGCGTGAAGTTGAAGGCGCCTGGCCGCGAAAATTCCTGGGTGAAGTTGATGAGCGCGCCGAAGCCTTCCTCCTTGACATCCTTGAGATTGCGGATTGCCGCCAGCGTATCATGAAAATCGAGCCAGGCCGGCTGCGTCAGCATGGTTTCGAAGATGCGCATCGTTCCCGCATCGAGCTGCCCGTCGCTGTTGGTCGCCGGGCCGACCAGTTTCACGCGCATGCTCGATATCGCACCGTTGCCGTTGCCCCGAACGACAAGAAAAAGCGAGCTGACGATGTGATCCTTATCTTTCTTGAAAATCTGTTCGTGGGAGCATTCGAACGTATCGGAATTGAAAGCTGTTTCCTTCCATTCGCTGGTTTCGATACCGGCCGAGCGCAGCGCTTCGCACATGGCCGGGCCGGAAATCCGCCAGGTGCGCAGGAAAACACTCGCAAGTGCCGGCTGTGGCAGATCGAACATGCGCGGTGCGATCTTGATGCTGACCGGTTCGGTACGGCGGAAGCCCTTGGGTGGCGGAGGAGGCGGAGGTGGCGCGGGTGGGAAAAGCTCTATGCCGAAATAGTGGGCCAGCGATTTCAGGTGCCGCATGTCGTTCGACAGCAGCACCGTTGCGCCAACAATGGAAAGGGATAGAACAATCAGCAGCCACATGACGGCGCGGCCCTTTTTCGGCTGCGGCGCCAGTTTCATGTTCTGATCGGACGATGGCATCGTCAGTTCGCGAGACCTCGGACAATGGAAGTCATCATTTATAAGGCTCGCGCTGATGTGGCAATCGATCTCGACCGTAGCGTGACACAATCGATTTAAGGCCGCTCCGGTGGAGCGATCGAAGCCTATCAGGCTGCGATACGGCGATACCGCGTTCTGATCCGGTCAATATAATACTGGCCCGGCGAAGGCGCCTTCACCATGGTGCTCACATCGGCGGCCGGCACGCCTTCGAAGAGACGCTCTTCGCCGTTGCGGAAGCAGATGCGCAGACGCCCGTCTTCCTGGCTGAAATAGACGTTCTGGATAATCCTGGATTTGACTGGAACTTCGTGCATCGTTTTTGCCCCTGTTTCGTTTTGAGGCACCTTAAAAGTAAGGATGCGAAGATACCGTCAAGGCGTATGGTAAAGATTGTTTCCTGCCCGAACAGGCACAGTCTAAAAAGTCGCGTTTCAATAAAATTGTACGGATCTGCTTAAAAAGCCTGCAAATACTGGCATGTAGAGTGACCCTCATGAAAGCGGCCGGGCATGGACAGATGCGACCGGCGCTGCGGCCAGGCAGAAATTGCCGGCCGGCTGAAAACGGGGATTTGAGATGAGCAGACTTCTTCTTGCCGCAACGCTCGCAATCACGATATCGGCTGCGGGCCAGCCGGCTTTCGCCTTTGGCCCGGGCGGTTTCGGCCGTGATCTGATGTACACTTCTGCCATCGGCCACCTGCCGGAGGAGCCGTTGACGACGAGCGCCGGTTTCGTCCGCCCGAACATGCCTTTTGCCCTGAGCGCTCCGGCACAGGTCGAAGGCGAGGGCTATCAGCTCAAGGCCTATTCGCAGCAGCTGACCATCGTCGTCGGCTTCGTTTTCGACAGCGTTCTCAGCCACGCTGCCCAGACCATCGGCACTGCCGAAGCGCTGGGTCCGTTTCTGCGCTAAGGCCTGAAAACCGGATCCTGGCGTCATTTGGTCTGCAGCCGCCGGAAGGATCCTGCGGGTGTAGTAATTTTCTTGAGATTGCAATTACATTGTTTCATGGTAAGGCGAGATCGAAGTTCTTTTGCATTGCATTTCAAAACGACGACACGCATCGTTCAAGCCGTGAACGTGAGTTCATCATGACCGGTCTGAGCGCAGGGACAATCGACTTGACGGTTGCTTGGCGCATGACTGAATGGACTTGCGGGTTTCAATCTGGGAAGGTTGCATGAATTCGGAATTTGCCGTTCGTTCCATGCGGCCCGGCGAACTGGAGCTTGCGCTGGAATGGGCACGTCAGGAGGGCTGGAATCCCGGCCTCGACGATGCGATCGCATTCCACGAGGCTGATCCCTCCGGATTTTTCGTGGGCGCCATCGGTGAGGTGCCGGTCGGCTCCATCTCGGTCGTCAAATATGGCGACAATTTCGCCTTCCTCGGTCTCTACATCGTGCATCCCGATTTCCGCGGCCGGGGCTTCGGCAAGGCGATCTGGAACGCCGGCATCGCTTCGGCCGAAGACCGTACGATTGGCCTCGATGGCGTTGCGGCCCAGCAGGCAGCTTATCGCAAAGCCGGTTTCGAGGTCGCCTACAACACGATTCGTTATGGCGGCGTCCCGACATCGGTGCCGGATTCGTCGCTCGTCGCGCAGCCGGTACCGGATGCACGGCTCGAAGGCCTGCTACGCTACGACAGCGGCATTTTCCCGCAGCCCCGTGGGGCTTTCCTTGCCGCCTGGTGCACGGCGCGAAAGGGACGCGCCTCGGTCGTCGTGCGCAAGAGCGGCAAGATCCGCGGTTACGGCACGATCCGCCGCTGTTACGAGGGCTACAAGATCGGTCCGCTTTTTGCCAATGATACGGATAGCGCCGCCGCCCTTCTGGCAGGCCTCATTCCCCAGGCACATGGTGCGTCGATCTATATCGACATCCCCGCCGTCAATTCCGAGGCGATTGCGCTTGCCGAAAGCGTAGGGCTCGAACCCGTCATGGAAACCGCGCGCATGTATCGCGGCCCTGCGCCGGGAATCCAGCTGAAGAACGTCTATGGTGTGACGACGCTGGAGCTCGGTTAGTCGACCGGCGAAGCCGGTACGGTGGGCGCGGCCGTTTTCGGGCGGCCCTTTTCGGCGATGGCGATGCCGCCGAGTGTCAGTACCAGCGCAATCATGTGGAAAAGCTGCAGCGTTTCGCCGAGCAGGGCGACAGAGAGCAGCGTGCCGAAAACCGGGACCAGATTGATGAACAGGCCGGCGCGATTGGCGCCTATTTCCTCGACACCCCTGATATAAAGTATCTGCGCGAGCAGCGAGGCGAAGATTGCCGTGTAGACGGCGATCGCCCAGCCCTCACCGTCAGGCCACTGGACGGTGCCGCGCGAAGTCTCCCACAAAAGGAGAGGCAATGCGGTCAGCGCTGCGCCGAGAGCCGGGACCGCCATCAGTGTGCGCCAGTCAACGACAGGCTTCCATCTCAGGAAAATCGTATAGACGGCATAGGCGGCGACGGCGATCAGCATCAAGCCATCGCCGCGGTTCAGACTAAGCTGCAGCAGAGATTCGAGATTGCCATATGCTGCCGTCAGCGCCACGCCGATAAGCGTCATGCCGAAGCCAACAACCTGTGCCAGCGAAACGCCGGTGCGGAAAAAGACGAAATTCAGCAGGAAGATCAGCATGGGAATGCCGGCCTGCTCGATCGCGACATTGATTGCCGTCGTGTACTGCACGGCCGAATAGAGCATGGCATTGAAGGTCGTGTAGCCGATCACGCCGTAGAAGAAGAGGAGAGGCAGGTTCTTGCGCACCACCGGCCAGTCCTTCCGCAACTGCGGCAATGAAATGGCGGCGATCAGCATGACAGCAAGGAACCAGCGCAGGAAGGTCAGCATCATCGGGCTGACGTGGCCGAGCGCCAGCTTGCCCGCGACCGCATTGCCGCCCCAGCAGAGAGTTGCAATGACGAGGCAGATATAGGCTGTTGCTTGCAAGGGTGCTCTTTCCGTCTTTGTCGTCGCTGGCGGGCTTTTGTGAGCGGGCTTAGCCTGCCGGCGGCTGATTTGTCACGTAAAAAGCCGAATCTGCGGTGATAACAGGGTCGCTTTCCCAAAAACAAAGCTTTATAGATGCGCGGGTTTGAGCAGGTGTGCGGTTCTCCGCCGGTAACAGGAAGAGTTTGATGACGAACGTAGTCGTGGTCGGTTCGCAGTGGGGTGACGAAGGCAAGGGCAAGATTGTCGATTGGCTTTCGGAACGTGCTGACATCGTTGTGCGCTATCAGGGCGGACATAATGCCGGACATACGCTCGTGATCGACGGCACGAGCTACAAGCTCTCGCTGCTGCCCTCCGGCGTCGTGCGCCCCGGCAAGATGGCCGTCATCGGCAATGGTGTCGTCGTCGATCCGCATGCCCTGATCGCCGAGATCGGCCGGCTGGAAGCGCAGGGGGTAAAGGTCACGCCCGAGAACCTGCGCATCGCCGACAATGCCACCCTCATCCTTTCCCTGCACCGCGAGCTCGATGCCTATCGCGAAGATGCCGCCTCCAACAGCGGCACCAAGATCGGCACGACCCGCCGCGGCATCGGCCCGGCCTATGAAGACAAGGTCGGTCGCCGCGCCATCCGCGTCATGGATCTTGCGGACCTCGAAGCCTTGCCTGGCAAAGTCGACCGCATCCTGACGCACCACAACGCACTTCGCCGCGGTCTCGGCGTTGCCGAGGTCAGCCATCAGACGATCATGGACGAACTGACCTCGATCGCCGACCGCGTGCTGCCTTTCCGGGATACGGTCTGGCTGTTCCTCGACAAAGAGCGCCGCAAGGGCGCTCGTATCCTCTTCGAAGGGGCGCAGGGCAGCCTGCTCGATATCGATCACGGCACCTATCCCTTCGTGACATCGTCGAACACGGTGGCCGGTCAGGCCGCTGCCGGTTCGGGCATGGGTCCGGGTTCCCTCGGCTATATTCTCGGCATCACCAAGGCCTATACGACGCGCGTCGGCGAAGGCCCGTTCCCGACCGAACTGACGGACGAGATCGGTCAGTTCCTCGGTGAGAAGGGCCATGAATTCGGCACGGTGACGGGCCGCAAGCGCCGTTGCGGCTGGTTCGACGCTGCACTCGTGCGCCAGTCGGTCGCCACCAACGGCATCAGCGGCATCGCACTCACCAAGCTCGACGTGCTCGATGGCCTTGATGAACTGAAGATATGCGTCGGCTACATGCTCGACGGCGAGCAGATCGACCATCTTCCGGCAAGCCAGGCGGCTCAGGCTCGTGTCGAGCCGATCTACGTAACGCTGGAAGGCTGGAAGGAATCGACGGTCGGCGCTCGCAGCTGGGCGGATCTGCCGGCGCAGGCGATCAAGTATGTTCGCCAGGTCGAAGAGCTGATCGGTGCGCCGGTCGCGCTTCTTTCCACCAGCCCCGAGCGCGACGACACCATACTTGTGACCGATCCGTTTGAGGATTAATGTCGCGGGTCACTTAAGGCGACCGTTCGGGAGTATGCCGGACTTCTTGAGAAAGTACTGATGGCGGATTTTATTGCAGTTATTCGGCGGGCGGTCGACGGCCTGTCTGAAAATACCCCCGAGATGCGGGTGAAGGTCTACGAGCGTGCGCGCGGCGCGGTGCAGCGGCAGCTCGAGAACATGAAGCCGCGTCCGCCGGAAGCCATGCTGCAACGCCAGCTTGAAAAGCTCGAGGCCGCAATCCGCGAAGTCGAGGGCGAACATTCAGAAGCGGGGCCGATCGACGAACCGATTGCAGCCGCTCCGGAACCCGAAATCCACGAAGAGCCTGCGCCAGAGCATGAGCCTGTCGCAGAGGCGGCTCCCGTTGCCGAGACACCTGTCTACGAGAGCGATGAGCAGCAGGGCGTAGAAGATACGGTTAGTGAGCAGCCTGCCGAGCCGGAAGAGGTCGTTCAGGCGGCCGCTCCCGCCGACGAGGTGGTGCCCGAGCATGCTGAATGGCATCCGCCTCATGAGGAAGAAGCGCCTGCAGAAGAATGGCGTGCCCCGGAGCAGGCAGAGGTTCATGCCGAGCCCGAGAGCCGGCATGAGCCGGCGGAGGAATATTATCCAGCGGAAGGCCGGCCTGAAGAGGTTGCTGCCGAGCCGGTGGCCGAAACCACCCATGAGGTGGAAGAGGAGCTGCAGCGCGAGGACGATCAACAGCCGGCTCCGCGTGGCCTAGATCGTGCGTCCAATCGGCTCGTTGAGCCGATGGCCGATTTCGAGCCGCAATCGCAGGCGCAAACCAGCGACTTCATCGAGCACGCGCGCGAAGAACCTGTTGCGGTGGATGCAGCAGCACATTTCGATCGCATGTGGTCCGAGCCGGCTGCCGACACGCCCGCGCCTTTGCCGCAGGAGGCCGAGACCGAATGGGCGCGCGAAGAGCTCCATTCCTATGCCGAGACCACGCCTGCCGTTCCCGCCGATGCTTCGGCACGCGCTTTTGATGAAATCTCGACGCTCGGAAATGGCGGTTCGCCGGCCGTCATGCCGGCAGCCAAGGAAAACTTCTCCTGGGAAGCTGCCGCTTTCGACGACTTGCCGCCGATCGAGGCAGGCACGGACAAGAAGACACCGGCTTCCGCGCATTTCGACGACGTCGATATCTTTGCGGAAGTGCATGCCGGCAATGGTTCCGCTTCTGCAGCTCCCGCACCGGCCGCGACGCCGAGCGAAGACTGGCGCGAGGCGCGTGCGCTGCGTGGTTACGACCGCCGCAATGCTGCCGCCGATGACGATGACAGCAATCCGCCGATGGATCTGGACCAGATCGTCGCTTCCAAGCTGCAGGGCAAGAGCTTCCGCATGGAGCCCAAGCGCCGCCGCTTCGGCATCGGCACGATCCTGGCCATCCTTGTGACGCTGGGCATCCTTGGCGGCGGCGCCTATGCCGGCTGGATGAACCGCCAGGCGGTGATGGAAATGGTCGATGGTCTCGTCAGCTCCGCACCGTCACAGGCGGCGCGTGATGATACGGCAACGCCGGCGACGACACCTCCGGCGCAGCAAAACAGCGCGCCGGCCACGACCCAGTCGCCAGATCACAGTGCTACAACACCGCCGGCGCGACCCAACCAGGAGGTTGCCTCGCTGGACGGTTCGGCTGCCAATAGCAAGTTCACCCAGCGGCTGCTCGCAGATGGTACCGAAGTCGACAACGGTCCGGCAGCCGTACCGGGAACGCCGACGGCGGAAGGCAAGTCGGTTGCCGAGCAGAACGTCGCCGCAGCCGATACCAGCTCGCCGAGCGTCCAGTCCGATGCTGCGCCGGCGGAAAACCTGACGCCGAATGGCCCTGCGGCTGCACCTGCTGCGCAGAACACGCCGATCGGCGCTACGGAAAAGATGTTCCTCTATGAGGAGCGGATCGGTGAAAGCTCGCCGACGGCGATCCAGGGTTCGGTTGTCTGGACCGTGCAGCATGAAGCAGGACAGGATGGCCGCCAGGAAGCGACAGTGCAGGGCAACGTCACCGTGCCGGAGCGCAATCTTTCGGCGCTGGTGACCTTCAAGCGCAATTCCGACCCGTCTCTGCCCGCAAGCCATCTCGTTGAGATCGTCTTCTCCGTTCCGCCGAATTTCGAAGGCGGCAGTATCGACAGCGTTCAGCGCATCTCGATGAAGCGTACGGAGCAGGATCGGGGTGATCCGTTGATCGCAGTGCCGGCCAAGATCACCGACGATTTCCACATGATCGCGCTGAATGATTATCCGGATGCGCGCAAGGCCAACCTGGACCTGCTTGCCACACGCGACTGGATCGACATTCCGATCACCTATCGCAACGGCCGCCGTGCGCTTTTGACCATGCAGAAGGGCGCCACAGGCGGAGATGCCTTCAACACGGCAATCAAGGAATGGACGGCGCTCGGAGACCTCTCGACAAGCCAGTAAGGCCAGTCGCCCCGAACTTCGGAAATCACGCAAAATAAAAGGCGGGCCGCAAGGACCCGCCTTTCTGATTTCGAATGACGAACCAGCTTATGCGGTGGCTTCGACCACACGCACTGCCTTGGCACGCTCCAGCGCTTCCTTGCGGACCGCATCCTGCACCTTTTCAAAGGCACGGACTTCGATCTGGCGGACGCGCTCGCGGCTGATGTCGAACTCGGCCGAAAGGTCTTCCAGCGTCACCGGATCTTCGGCGAGGCGGCGGGCCTCGAAGATACGGCGTTCGCGGTCGTTCAGCACGCTCATGGCCTTCGACAGCATGCGGCGACGGGTATCGAGCTCATCCTGCTCGATCAGCACGTCCTCCTGGCTGTCGTGGTCGTCCACGAGCCAATCCTGCCACTGGCCGCTATCACCTTCGGAGGCCTTGATGGGAGCGTTCAGCGATGCGTCGCCAGAAAGGCGGCGGTTCATCGAAACGACCTCTTCCTCGGAGACGTTCAGCTTTGTCGCGATCTCGGTTACGTGCTCCGGCTTCAGGTCGCCGTCATCGATGGCCTGGATACGGCCCTTCAGGCGGCGCAGGTTGAAGAACAGACGCTTCTGGTTCGCTGTCGTACCCATCTTCACCAGAGACCATGAGCGCAGGATATATTCCTGGATCGAGGCCTTGATCCACCACATTGCATAGGTGGCAAGACGGAAACCACGTTCCGGATCGAACTTCTTGACGGCCTGCATGAGGCCGACGTTACCTTCGGACACGACTTCACCGATCGGCAGGCCGTAGCCGCGATAGCCCATGGCGATCTTCGCAACAAGGCGAAGGTGGCTGGTGACGAGCCTGTGTGCTGCATCGCGATCGCCGTGTTCGGAGTAACGCTTGGCGAGCATGTACTCTTCCTGCGGCTCCAGCATCGGGAATTTACGGATTTCGTCGAGGTAACGATTGAGACCGGCTTCGCCGGCGGTAATGGACGGCAAGTTATTTCGGGCCATGATGCACCCTCCTTATATGGATTCCGGTTCCCGATGGAACGCGCCCTCGCGCTAAAGGCAAACCGGGACATGCGGCTCTCTCCAAGCCCGCAATAAGTCTATGTACAGATAAGTATGGCGAAACAGGGATTCAAGGTCGCCCCGGCGTTCACGAGGGCGTTATCCGGGCTCGGCCAGAGTGAGCCGGAGGCATTGATTTTATTGGCTGCTGCCGCATTTTTCCGGTGGCGTCGGCACTCTTGCGCCGGGCGCTTTCATGAGGGGAACCAGATGATCAGACCAGCCTTTGCCGCCATACTGCTGCTTTCGCTTTCCGCTGCTCTTACATCCTGCGGCAACACTGCAAGGGGACTTGCACAGGACGGGCGCGACACCAGCCACGCTCTCGATAATGCCACGCATCGGGTTCTGGGCGCCGGCTCCAAAAAGTAACGGCGATCATCTCTCATCCGCGTAGGGCGTCTGCGAGCTCCACCATGTCATCCGGCAGGGGTACTTCGAAATGCATCACCTTGCCGGTGCGCGGATGCTCGAATTGCAGCATGTAGGCATGCAGCGCCTGGCGGTCGAACGCCTTGACGATCCTGCGGGCCTCGTCGGGCAGAAGATTGGCCTTGGTCCTGAAGCCGGCGCCGTAGACGGCGTCGCCCAGCAGCGGATGGCCGATGTGTGCCATGTGGACGCGGATCTGGTGCGTTCGGCCGGTTTCCAGGTGGCATTCGACGAGGGAGGCAAGCGCGCTCGCATCCGGGCTTTCATGGAAGCGCTCGAGCACTTCGTAATGGGTGATCGCCTCGTCGGCGCTCTCGTTTTCGGGGCGCTTGACGGCGCGGCGGGTGCGATCGCCGGTGGCACGGCCGAGCGGCGCGTCGATCGTTCCCGAGAGCGAGCGCGGACGCCCCCAGACGATCGCCTGATAGGCGCGTTCCAGCGGCATGGTGCGGCCGTGATCGGCAAACTGCAGCGAAAGATGGCGATGTGCCATATCGTTCTTGGCGACGACCATGACGCCGGTCGTATCCTTGTCGAGGCGGTGAACGATGCCGGGGCGCCGCACGCCGCCGATGCCTGAGAGGGTGTCGCCGCAATGGTGGATCAGCGCGTTGACGAGCGTGCCTGTCCAGTTGCCCGGGCCGGGATGGACGACGAGGCCGGCCGGCTTGGAAATGACGATCACGTCTTCATCCTCATAGAGGATATCGAGCGGGATATTCTCGCCCTTTGGCGCCGGATCTTCGGGCTCCGGCAAGGTGATCTCGTAGCTGTCGCCGGCCCGCACCTTTCGTTGCGGATCGGTAACTGGTGCGCCCTTCAAAAGAACCTGGCCATCCTTGATCAGCGCCTTGATGCGGCTGCGGGAAAACTCCTCGCCGACCTGTGCTGTCAGCCAGGCGTCCAGGCGGCCTTCGGCGGTCTCGTCAGCGGTCAGGACTTTTCTATTGTCATCTGCTTGTTTAAAGGGGTCGCTCAAGACGCTTCTTCTCCGACGTATTTTTAGAACGGGACGCCATAGATGACGAAATTCGAGCCAGCTGACGATGAGCAGGAAGAAAAGCCCCTTGACCCGGCTATGGAAAATGTCCGGCGCAAGATGGTTCGCCTGCAGATCGTCTCGGGCGCCATCATGTTCGTGAGCCTTATGGCGGTCTTCGGTGCCGTTGTCTACAAGGTGACGCGCACGGAGCCATCCCAGGCCACAGCATCGACGAACTCTTCGGGCGTGCCTTCGGACGCGCCGGTGTCGGTAACGGCTTCGCTGCCGCTTGGCTTCAAGATCGAGCAGACGTCGCTTTCGGGCGGGCAGATCCTGTTTTACGGCACTGATGTCAACGGCAAGCGCAAGGCGCTGGTCTTCGACATCAAGGCGAGCCGCATCGTGGCCGACATCACGCTGTCGGGCAACTGAGGCCGGTATGGCCGCGATACCGCACACGATCGAAAGTCCCGAGGATCCGCGGATTGCGGAATTTCGCGATATTCGCGAACGCGACCTGACTGGCCGGCAGAACCGCTTCATCGCCGAAGGCACGGTCGTGCTGCGCATGCTTGCCGAAGCGCATGCGGAGGGCAGGGGATTTTCGGCCGAAAAGATCCTGCTGCTGCGCAATCGGCTCGACGGTGTATCCGAGATTCTCGACCGCTTTCCCGATGATGTGCCGGTCTACGTGGCGGATGCCGACGTTCTTGATGGTATCGTCGGCTTCAACATGCATCGCGGCGTACTCGCCCTTGGCCTGCGGGAGCAGGCAACGGAAAGTGTCCTTCTCGACGCGCTGCCTGAACGGGCGCTTGTCCTCGTCGGCTGCGGCATTTCCAACCACGACAATGCCGGCTCGATGTTTCGCAACGCCGCTGCCTTCAAAGCGGATGCGATCCTGTTTGATGAGACCTGCTGCGATCCGCTCTACCGCAAGGCGTTGCGCGTTTCGGTCGGCTCGGTCCTCAGCACGCCCTATCATCGCGGCGGTAATGCGCTTGATCTTCTCTCAAGCCTCGCCGGGCGCGGCTTTGCAATCTGGACGCTATCGCCACGCGGCGAGACGGATATCCGGCAGATACCCGCGTCCGATCGCATGGCGCTCGTCGTCGGCACCGAGGGTGAGGGGCTGCCGGAGGCCGTGCTTTCCCGTTTTCGCACTGCGCGCATTCCGCAATCTGAAGGGCTGGACAGTCTCAACGTGGCGACAGCAACCGGCATTGGTCTCTTTGCCATATCTTCGGCTATGGCCCGAATCTGACGGGGTCAGCGCTGCGGATCGGCGATGATCGCAGCTGCACGGTCAGCGAGATTCACGCGGTCGTTCGCTCCCTTCTTCTCTCCGCTGTCAGGCAGGAGGGAGAGGATCGGAGAGGACGGACCTTCGTTGAGCGCCGTAAGCGCCACCATGCTGGCGGCGATCGAGGTGATTTCCTCGCGAAGCGCACCATCACGACTGGTATTGTTTCTTGCCTTCTGCAGGTGATCGGCCAGTGCCGCGCTGCGCCTGCGGACATTGTCGCTCATCTGCGCCGTGATAGATGTGAGATCGAGTTCCGAGGTTTCGGCTTCGCTGCTCGCTTCGGCGGGAAGATCGGCAACAGCGTTGGCAAGACCGGCATCGCGCAGCAGCTTGGTGACCTTGCGCAGCTCGGCATTGGCCGCCTTCAGCTGGTCCTTCAACTTGGCGATTTCCTGCTGCCGGCGGCCGAGCAGGGCTTCCTTGTCCGCGGCGGAGGCGGTTTCTCGGGCGGCCTTGTCCTCGAGGCGAATGACCATGTGCTGCTGCTGGCTGAGCTTCTGCTCGGCATCCTTGGCGCGCTTCTGCAGAACGGTCACGTCCTTGCGCATCGTGTCGCGTTCGTCGCGCATGGCATTGGCGCGAAACTTCAGGTTCTCGGCTTCAGTCTCGCGGGCGGCAAGGTCGATCTTCAGACTGTCGGCCTGTTCCGCAAGCTTGGAAAGCCGCGCACGCAGCGTCTCCAGCTCGCTATCCTTGTTGGAGCCTGCCTGTTCGGCAATATGCAGGCTCGTCTTCAGCTGGCTGATATAGTTTTCGTCCTTGCGAAGATGGGAGCGCTGCTCGGCGGCCTCCACCTGCATTTCGCCGATCTGCGCGCGTGCCTCGTTGACTTCGGAGGCCAGCCTGCCGGCATCGACGGCGAGCGCGTCATGGCGCAGCTGCAGGGAGAGCGACTTCTCGCGTTCGCGCTGCAGATCCTGCGCAGTGCGGGCATTTTCAGCGGCGTAGAGCGCGCGCACCATGTCCTTCTGCGCCCGTACTTCCTGCGGGCTCAACGGCATCGTCGCCTTGAGGCGGTTCTCGGTGTACCAGACGATGCGGCGATGGACAGCTGGCGAGACCAGAAAGACGAGGAAGGCCGCGGTCAGGAAACCCAATCCGAACAAAAGAGCATATTCGATCACGGCGCGGCCATCGCTTCGAAGGTTGATACAGTCCGTTGATTAAGCACGCAGGGGGCACATCGGCAAGGCTGCGGGCGCCGGCACGACCATATTCCCAGGAATATTAGCGCTGATCTGAGCTTTTCAGAAGGGGTTCCACGTCGGGTTCGGGGTGACCTTCAGGTAGCCGACATTGATGCCGAGACGGGCGCCGACACCGGTGCGGATCGGTACGACCAGAACATTGTTGTTCTTGAGAAGCGTCATGCCGAAGCCGGCGATGACATAGGCCGAGCCGCTGACGCCGCCGAAGCGGGCATAGATGGAATCGATGGACGGCAGGTCGTAGACCAGCATCATGACGCGCGAGCCCTGGCCGCCATAGTCAAGACCGAGGGACGGACCCTGCCAGTAGAGCGGGTGTTCGCCTGCATTCTTGGTGTTGAGCTGGCCTTCGCCGTAGGTCAGGCCGGCGATGAAGGCGCCGCCGCCTTCCTGGCCGAGAATATAGCCGTTCGGCAGGCCATATTTCTGGAAGGCGCTTTCAACGACCTTGGCAAGGCCGCCGCTGGTCTCGCCGAAGAAGGAATGACCGGCATCGACGATTTCCTGCACCGTATACTGGCCGTTGCTCTGCTGGGCTGCGGCCTGCCCTGTAATCATCATCGACGAGATCACGATTGCGGTCAGCAACTTGCAGAAGCCGATAAATCTTCCGAGAAATTGGAGGCGCATGATGTCATCCATTCGTCATTGTCAGGAGTATTAGCATTTGATGCATTTTGCGCCGATCGTCTTAACAATCGGTTTACCAAATATGGTGTCATTATGGCGGTGAGTACGGTCGCAAACTTCGCGCAATTTTGATCAGGCACACTACCGGGTGGAATGACACTGCCGCCCTCAGGAGACGATGATGTCCAAGAACCCCAATCTCACTCTGTCCGGTCCGGACCTGGCAGCACTTCTGTGCAGCCGCGTGTGCCATGACGTGATCTCACCAGTCGGCGCCATCAACAACGGCCTGGAGCTTCTGGACGAAGGCGGAGCAGATTCGGATGCAATGGATCTCATCCGCACCAGCGCACTGAATGCCTCGGTCCGTCTCAAATTCGCACGCCTTGCCTTTGGTGCTTCCGGTTCCGTCGGCGCCTCGATCGATACCGGTGAGGCCGAACGTGCGGCCAAGGATTTCGCTGTGGCCGAAAAGAAGACCGAGGTGACCTGGAGTGGTCCGCGCGCGATCGTCGCCAAGAACAGGGTCAAACTCCTTCTGAACCTTTTCCTCGTCGCATATTCTTCCATACCGCGCGGCGGCAATCTGGATATCACTCTGGAAAATCCCGAATTCGATGCAAGCTTCAAGCTCGTCGCCAAGGGCAAGCTGATGCGCATGCCGCCGAAGTTCATCGAAATCGCTACCGGCACTGTCGAAGAAGCGATCGATGCGCATTCGATCCAGCCCTACTATACCGTGCTATTGGCTGAAGAATGCGGCATGGTTCTGGGTCACGAAGTCAGCGCCGAAGAGATCATCTTCACTGCCAAGATCGCTGCAGCGTAGTTTACCGATTGCTGATCGAAGCAACGGCGGTAACGATTCCTTAGCCTGATCAACCTATCCTCGAAGGTCAGGAAGGCCCTCGATGGAGACAGCGCGAGGGATAAGGAGCCGCCATGCAGAGATTCATGATCACCGACAGTTCGGACATCGTTCGCAAGGTCGGCAAGCGAATCCTTTCCGAACTCGATTTCCTGGTCAGCGAAGCGTCGAACGCCGAAGAGGCGCTGCAACGCTGCCAGGCCGAGCTTCCCGAATATCTGATCGTTGATTCAGGTATGGAAGGGGCGCTCGAGCTCATCGCCGCCATCCGCGCCCTGGACGGCGGCAAAGAAGTGAAGATCTACTATTGCGTCATCGAGGCCGACCTGAAGAAGCTGATGGCCGGCAAGCGGGCAGGGGCCACCGATTTCCTGCTGAAGCCGTTCGACCGCAAGATCCTCACCGCCGTGTTCGGAAATCGCGCAATCGCCGCCTGAGCACGTCGCGCAATTCGTTAACGCAAGCCGTCCCTCCGGGCGGCTTTTTCATTTCGGGATAGAGCACCAAAACAAAAATCCCGCCACAAGGGCGGGATTTTTAGGGATAAGCGGATTTGGCGGATCAGGCGGTTTCGGCGTATTCGGCACCATCGGGCTCGCGCAGCACATAGCCGCGACCCCAGACGGTTTCGATGTAGTTGGCGCCGCCGGCGGCATTTGCAAGCTTCTTGCGCAGCTTGCAGATGAAGACGTCGATGATCTTCAGTTCGGGCTCGTCCATACCGCCATAAAGGTGGTTCAGGAACATTTCCTTGGTGAGCGTGGTACCCTTGCGGAGCGAGAGAAGCTCCAGCATCTGGTATTCCTTGCCCGTCAGGTGAACGCGCTGGCCGCCGACTTCGACGGTTTTTGCATCGAGGTTGACGATCAGTTCGCCGGTCATGATAACCGACTGTGCATGGCCCTTGGAGCGGCGGACGATCGCATGGATGCGAGCGACGAGCTCATCCTTGTGGAAGGGCTTGGTCATGTAGTCGTCGGCACCGAAGCCGAGACCGCGAACCTTGTCTTCGATACCGGCCATGCCCGAGAGGATCAGGATCGGAGTCTTGACCTTCGACAGACGGAGAGTGCGCAGCACTTCGTATCCGGACATGTCGGGAAGGTTCAGATCGAGAAGGATGATATCGTAATCATACAACTTACCCAGATCCACGCCTTCTTCGCCGAGATCTGTCGTATAAACATTAAAACTCTCAGATTTGAGCATCAGTTCGATGCTCTGCGCCGTAGCGCTATCATCCTCGATGAGAAGTACCCGCATAATTATCCCCTTTACCGCCGCCGAAAGGTGGCATGGCCCCCTACGCGATACCGAATAAGCTACGTGATTTGGAAGCTGCCACGAAATGGTTAACAAATTCTAATTCACTCTGGCAAGGAGTATCGAATTTATTAAATAATTTTTCCATTTCTCTGTTTTCCAATGGGAATCTCGAAACTCAATTCTCAACTTTGACATTAAGAAATCGAGTTAAGTGATTCATCCGACTCGCTAATGAAAAGGTTCGGTTTTCCTGTCCTGGTGTTTACCGAGCCTTAAATCATCTCACCTATCATTAACGATGCCCGTAAACGAAAGGTTACCAGCGGTAGGTTTTTGTTAATATCGCAGGAAATTTTTCGGCAAACCGTGTCAAAGCGGCGCGCAAGGGCGGTTTGAAGTTGAGCCGGGGTCTCGCATCACGGGAGTAATGCGTATGAAGTCGCGAGAGAGCCTCGTTCGCCTGAAAGAGTTTCAGGTTAACGAAAAGCGTCGTCAGCTGCAGCAGTTGCAGATGATGATGTCCGAGTTTGAACGGATGACGAAGGATCTGGAAAGCCAGATCGTCGTCGAGGAAAAGAAGTCCGGTATTTCCGATCCGAATCACTTTGCATATCCGACCTTCGCCAAGGCCGCACGTCAGCGCGCCGACAATCTTCAGGTCTCGATCAAGGAACTGAAGGTTCAGGAGGAGGCGCTGGAACTGGCGCTTGAGGAAATGCAGGCGGAATATGCCAGGGCAACGGCGCTCGAAGAGCGCGACGGCGCAGTTCGCGCCCGGGCCTGACGAATATTGCAGGCGCCGGTCCCGGCGCCCTGGGGGATAACCACAGAAGCCATGCATGACGGGCTAAGTGTCCGTCATGCATGGCTTTTGGTGTTTCTGTCGTGTGAGGTGGCCTCTTCAGTTTACCACGTCGTTCCATTCCGGATGGCGCTGCGCCTGTGATTTGAAGAAGGGGCAGAGCGGGATGATCTTCCAGCCGCCCTGGCGGGCTGCCTCGACCGCGTGGAGGGCGAGTGCCTGGCCGACGCCTTTGCCACGCAAAGCGTCCGGCACGCCGGTATGATCGATGATGATGAGTTTCGGCGATGTCCGGGAATAGGTCATTTCCCCTTCATGGCCTTCCAGCACCGCAACGTAGCGGCCGCCGGAGGTGTTTTCCTCAATCCTGATATCCATGTTCGTGTCTCCTGACAAATTGTGTGGTCGGGAACGTGACACGACGGCATCGGCATGCCAAGCCGTGGCGGTGGGAGACACTGTGTTCAAAAGGGGAGGCGGGAATTGAACAGGCTTTTGGTGATTCGGCCGGTTCTATTGGTGACGGCGCCGTTTCTTCTGGCGCTCGGTCTCGTGCTTCCGCTCATCCGTTTCGAGAAGCTCTGGTTCTTCGACGAGACACCATCACTTCTGCAAATCGTGGCTTCGCTCTGGAATGGCGGCGACGTTGCGCTTGCGGCGCTGGTAGGGCTCGTCTCGATCGTATTGCCGGTTTTGAAAATGATCGGGATTGCGGCTGAATTGACGGCTGCCGGCAGCACCGGCAGCCTGTTTTATCGCAACGTCGTGCCGCATCTGTCCAAGTGGTCCATGATGGATGTGCTGCTCGTTGCGATCGTGATTGCGGCGGCGAAGACGACAGGACTTGCGAATGCGTTTACGCAGCCCGGCCTCTGGTGTTACGCGGCCTCGGCAATGATTTCGGGCCTTCTTCATTCCCTCAAGGGAAATGCGTCCGGCCCGAAATAATCAAATCGAAGGGAGTGGGGTCAGTGGCGGTACTGCTGGATGCGCGTGGTGCGCAGGCCGGCAAGGCCATGGCTGTTGATGGAGGACTGCCAGGAAAGGAATTCTTCGACAGTGAGCGTGTAACGCTCGCAGGCTTCTTCCAAGCTCAACAGGCCACCGCGCACAGCCGCGACAACCTCTGCCTTCCGGCGGATGACCCAGCGCCGCGTATTTGGCGGCGGAAGATCCGCAATCGTCAGGGGGCTGCCATCGGGGCCGATGACATATTTTACTCGGGGACGTATCATTTCGGTCATTGGACTCTCTACACAACGCAAGACCACGGGTGCCACTCTAACTTGCCACATTTAAAAATTGCCTAAACGCATCGTAAGACTTTGATAACAACTTTAGACGCGCGTCCGAGGCTGATTTGCCGGCTCCTGCCGTTGCGTCAGTTTGACCCGGCTGCATGGGAGCCATGCGGAATAAATGTTACATATTATTTTCCGGACAATTTATAAGCGCTGCAACATAAGTATGAGCGCAAAGACTTCGTCTCCGTTCTTCTCGCAGTATCATTGAAGATTGCCGTTTGAATGCTTCGTATCCTTCGGATGCGGGGCAATCGCCGTCTTTCGTGATCGTCCGGCGCGTCCAACCCGCGGCCGGCTGCGAGACCGAGCCGAAGCCAGGCCCGTGAAGGAACAAGAGAATGAAGAGACGTGAACGCGCAGTCCGCGACTGCGCCGATGATGCTGCATTTTCGCCTTTTGGAGCCCGTTCTGCGGGCGTTTCCGCCGTCGACGGCGCAAACCGCCTAGACGAGCTGGCGAAGGCTGCGGGGTTCGAATTCTACCTGTTTTCCGTATTCCCGCGTGGGGACAGGACGGCCTTTCTCGAAAACAAGCTGATCAGCAACTGGCCTCAGAGCCTCGTCAACTTTTACGAGGAGGCGGACCTCTTCTATTGCAGCAAGCTGGTCGCTGTCATGAAACAAACCATCATGCCTGTCTTCTGTGAGGAAGGCCCTTTTGGTGGCAATGCAGCGAATCAGGAAAATCGCCGTCTGAACACGATGTTTCAGATGCACGGGCTGAAGCATACCTTTGCCTTCGCACTGCACGACGCTGACCTGAAACAATACATTTTTGCTTTTTCAGGCGCGCAGGCTATGCCCTCTCGCGAAGAAACAATGGCGCTGCTTTATGGCTGCATGGAGCTTCTGGACACGCTGCCGAGCGACGAGAAGCCGGAAGATCAGCCATCGGAAAGCCTGACCCGGCGGGAGATCGAATGTCTGCGCTGGTCGGCTGCCGGCAAGAGCAGCGATGAGATCGCAATCATTCTCGATCTCTCGTCTCATACGGTGGTGGGATATCTGAAGAGCGCGATGCGCAAGCTGGATTCGGTCAACCGGATGCAGGCCGTTGCCCGGGCATTTCGGTATCGGCTGCTGTAACAGCCGATACCCTTCTTTTCCAATCAGAAGCCTTTACCGCCATTCAGTTCGGAAATCAGCGTTCCGAAGATGATGCGGATGTCCATCAATACCGAGAAGTTCTCGACATAGTGGAGATCGCTGGCGATGCGGGCGCGCGCCTTGGCCGGGCGGTCCGTCGGGCCGCGCAGGCCGCGCATCTGCGCCAGGCCGGTAATGCCCGGACGCATGGCATGGCGGTGATGATATTCCGGAACCAGCTCTTCATAGAGCATGCCGCCGGCACGCATGCCGATTGCATGGCAGCGCGGTCCAACAACGGACATGTCACCCTTCAGCACGTTGAGAAGCTGCGGGAGCTCATCAATGTTAGAGCGACGCAGGAAGGCGCCGACGCGGGTGACACGGGGGTCATTCTTGACCGTCTGTGCAACGCCGCTGACATCCTGCATGTCCGTGCGCATGGAACGGAACTTGTAGACCTTGATGGCCCGGCAGTTCTTGCCCCAGCGCGTCTGCTTGAAGAGGACTGGACCGGGGCTGTCCATCTTGATCAGGGCTGCGACGGCGAGAAGCAGTGGAGCAAGCACGACGAGCGCGCTGATCGAGGCAAAAATATCGAAGGCGCGCTTCATCAAGAACTGCACGGAGGCAGGTGGCGGAACGATACTGTCGAGTGCGGTAACTGGGAACCTCGCGTTGCCCTGTCGAACAGGCGTAACGCGAAAGCTCTCTTCAGAAATACTCTTGTTAAGGTCCATGACGCTCAAGGATCTACCCTTTGTATTTTGAAGCTTTCGGCGGTGTGATTAGATGGCTTGGTTAGCGCCACATTAAGGCGCCAGAATGTTAGGCGACGTTTAACCCTACTACATCCTAAATTTGCGACATTTGTTTAACCGAGTCCAGAGAAATTTCGCATCGCAGCAAACTTCGCAGTTGCGTTAAGTTTATGCAAAATCAGGAGTTTTATTTTTCAACCGGGATTTTTATTAGGAATCTTAGGTGTTTGACCGGATTCGGGACGGCAGACGACGGTTGTAATGGTTGAGGGCTACACCGTACCAAAACGCTCCATTGCCCACGGCGCCTGAGAGATCATGGTCCGGCCGGGATCGAATTTGCCGTCCAGCGTGAGGGGATAAGAGCGGGAAAAGTTATCGGCGACGCTATTCTGTAATTAGGATGTTCATTCCATAATTGCGTCTGTGTGTGCCAAGATGTTACCGAAGTCACATCACGGCGGCGGCGTCAATTGTGGCGAGAACGTGGCAAGAAAACATGCCATCAGAAAACCGAAGGGCGCACCCCTCGAATCAAGGGAACGACCGATTTCGGAAGGTACCCAGGGATTTTTCGGCCGGAGACATCGAAGAACTGATCGCCGATGACGGCAACGATATTTCCGCAAAAAACTTGGAAGACATCGACTTTCTATGGTCACTGTGCCTGTGCGAGTGCAGGTTTCGTACCGCCCCAAGAGACGAAATGGGGATTTGCGAAGTCGAAATCGGCAGCCGCACCGGTTTTGCCGTAGAGGAGCGGTTGGCCGTCCATAGTGACAGTCGATCCGCCGGCTGCGCGCAGCACCGCATCGCCAGCCGCTGTATCCCACTCCATGGTGCGGGTGAACCGCGGGTAGACATCGGCCTTGCCTTCAGCCAGCAGACAGAATTTCAGGGACGAGCCGATGTTGGTGCATTTGGAGATGGCATGCCTGGCCAGGAAAAGGCCAGTCTCGGGACTATCGTGGCGAAAGCTTGCAAGAGCCATGCTCTCTGCAGGCTGCTTGCGCACCTTGATAAGATTTCGCTCCGTTACTGCAAAGTTTTCGTCGATTACCAGTTTTTCCGCGCTCCCGCGTTCGCCGGAAAAAGCGATGCCCAGCGCCGGGGCGTAGACGATACCGGCGACCGGAATGCCATTTTCCACATAGGCGATATTGACGGTAAACTCCTGGCGCTTATCCAGGAATTCGCGGGTGCCATCGAGCGGGTCGACGAGAAAGAAGGACTTTCCGGCGATGTCGGGCACCTTGCCGGCAGCCACTGATTCTTCGGCGATGACAGGGATCTCGGGGAAATCGCGTTGCAGATGCGCCAGTATGATGCGCTCGGCCTCCTGGTCGGCGATCGTCACCGGACTTTCGTCGGCCTTCATTTCCACCGGGCAGCCGTCGCAGAAGACCTCTATGATGGCCTTGCCGGCTTCGAGTGCCGCCCGTTCGAATGTCTTCAGCATATTCCTGCCGTTCGCCCGTAAATCTGTCCTGAGACTACTGCGCTATATATAGTCTATCGGAGGTGTTGCCGCACCCCTTGCCGGAATCCCGTAACATTAACACAGGCCCGCAGGATTTGCATGAAGCCGTCAGCGGCAATGGTCGGTGAAATGGCATTTGCAATTAACAGCATCTTCGAGTTTGAAATTTCGTCAACTTCCTTACTTGTGGAACAGTTTACGCGCGACGCGAGCGTTTCTGGCTTGGTTCAGTGCACAAAGATTAATTGACAAAGCCGGATCTGGCTAAAAAATTGCCAAACGATGCCGCTTTTGTGTGGATTTTGGTTTGAATTGCGCCATTTACCGCTGTTTGCCCAAGATTCTGGCGCAGTAAATCCTTTTTGTCTTCACATTTCCAACGAAACCGCTATGCAATGCGAGCTAGAGGCTCATGTGAAAGCATGAGCGATAAAACCAATAAGAGATGCAACTTAAATTTGGTTCGCATCCAGGGGAAATGACATATGGAGTATTTCGTCCAGCAGCTCTTCAATGGGCTGACTCTCGGATCCATCTATGGCCTTGTGGCTATTGGCTATACGATGGTTTACGGCATTATCGGCATGATCAACTTCGCCCATGGCGATATTTTCATGCTTGGTGGTTTCGCTGCTCTTATCGTCTTTCTCGTTCTCACATCCATCTTTGCAGGTCTTCCGGTAGCCGTGCTGCTATTGGCGATGCTTGTGGTCGCGATGCTGATGACGAGTTTGTGGAACTGGACGATCGAGCGCGTCGCCTACCGCCCGCTGCGCGGTTCATTCCGCCTGGCGCCGCTGATTACCGCGATCGGCATGTCGATCACGCTGTCCAACTTCATCCAGGTGACGCAGGGTCCGCGCAACAAGCCGATCCCGCCGCTCGTCGGCACGGTTTATAATGTTGGTGGTCTCTCGATCTCGCTGAAGCAGATCATCATCATTGTCGTGACCGTCGTCCTGCTTGCTGCCTTCTGGTATCTTGTCAACAAGACGGCACTCGGACGTGCTCAGCGTGCGACCGAACAGGACCGCAAGATGGCCGCCCTTCTGGGCGTCAATGTTGACCAGACCATCTCCATCACCTTCATCATGGGTGCGGCACTCGCGGCCGTCGCCGGCACGATGTATCTGATGTACTATGGTGTCGCATCGTTCAACGATGGCTTCATCCCGGGCGTCAAGGCCTTCACTGCAGCCGTTCTCGGCGGCATCGGCTCACTGCCGGGTGCTGTTCTCGGCGGGCTGATGATCGGCCTCATCGAATCCCTGTGGTCGGCCTATTTCACCATCGCGTACAAGGATGTCGCTACCTTCGCCATTCTTGCATTCGTGCTGATCTTCAAGCCGACGGGCATTCTCGGCCGGCCGGAAGTCGAGAAGGTATAAGTCATGGCAAACATCGACACTTCCGCTGGCAAGTCCGACGCCGGGCTTGTCCAGAAGGGGCTTAGGGAAGCCTTCTTCTCCGGCCTCATCGCACTTGGCCTATTCGTTCTCTATGTCGGTCTCGGCACGCAGCAGAATATCAACAACGAGCTGATTATCGTTCAGCGTTGGGGACTGCTGGCCATTTTCGTGCTGGTCGCCGCCATCGGCCGTTTCATCGTGGTTGTTTTCGTCAGGCCGCATCTTGATCAGCGCAAGCTTTTGAAGGCGCGTCATGGCGATCTGGAGATCTCGACGGAAAAAGGCTTCTTCCGGACGCATTTCCTGAAGTTCGCCCTGCTTTTCCTGGTGGTTTATCCGCTGCTGACAGCCTATTTCCTAGGTCCGCAGGGCGCGCTGAAGTGGGTGGACAATTTCGGCATCCAGATCTTGATCTATGTGATGCTCGCCTGGGGTCTGAATATCGTCGTTGGTCTCGCCGGTCTGCTCGACCTTGGCTATGTCGCGTTCTACGCAGTCGGCGCCTATTCCTATGCGCTGCTGTCGGCCCATTTCGGCTTTTCCTTCTGGGTGCTGCTGCCGCTCGCCGGTATTTTTGCCGCTCTCTGGGGCGTCATTCTCGGCTTCCCCGTGCTGCGCCTGCGCGGCGACTATCTGGCGATCGTCACGCTCGCCTTCGGTGAAATCATTCGTCTCGTCATCATCAACTGGACGGAAGTCACCAAGGGCACCTTCGGTATCTCCGGCATCGCCAAGGCTTCGGTCTTCGGCATCTGGAGCTTCGATGTCGGCAAGGCGAACAATTTCGCCAAGGTCTTCGGCCTGCCGTCGTCTTCGGCCTATTACAAGATCTTCCTGTTCTACGTCATCCTGGCTCTCTGCATGCTGACCGCCTATGTGACGATCCGGCTGCGCCGTATGCCGATCGGCCGTGCGTGGGAAGCGCTTCGCGAAGATGAAATCGCCTGCCGTTCGCTCGGTATCAACACGGTGACGACGAAGCTGACCGCCTTCGCCACCGGCGCGATGTTCGGCGGCTTCGCCGGTTCCTTCTTCGCTGCCCGCCAGGGCTTCGTCTCGCCGGAATCATTCGTGTTCCTGGAATCGGCCGTCATTCTCGCCATCGTCGTCCTTGGCGGCATGGGCTCGCTGACGGGCATCGCTATCGCCGCTGTCGTCATGGTCGGCGGTACGGAAGTGCTGCGCGAAATGGACTTCCTCAAGATGGTCTTCGGACCGGATTTCACGCCGGAACTCTACCGTATGCTGCTCTTCGGCCTTGCGATGGTCATCGTCATGCTGTTCAAGCCGCGCGGTTTCGTCGGCTCGCGTGAGCCGACCGCCTTCCTCAAGGAGCGCAAAGCGGTCTCCGGAAGCTTTACCAAGGAGGGCCATGGTTGATGAGCCCTGTCGAGAACACGATGTCGAATGACACTTTGCTCAAGGTCGAGCACCTGTCGATGAAGTTCGGCGGCCTGATGGCCATCAACGACTTCTCCTTCGAGGCCAAGCGCGGTGAAATCACCGCGCTGATCGGCCCGAACGGTGCGGGCAAGACGACCGTTTTCAACTGCATCACTGGTTTCTACAAGCCGACGATGGGCATGATTACGCTGACGCAGAACAGCGGCAAGCAGTACCTTCTCGAGCGCCTGCCGGACTTCCGTATCACCAAGGAAGCCAAGGTTGCCCGTACGTTCCAGAATATCCGCCTGTTCTCGGGCCTCACCGTTCTGGAAAACCTGCTGGTCGCCCAGCATAACAAACTGATGAAGGCTTCGGGCTTCACGGTGCTTGGTCTGCTCGGTATCGGTCCCTACAAGCGCGAAGCGGCTGCTGCCATCGAGCTTGCGCGTCACTGGCTGGAGAAGGCCGACCTTATCGACCGCGCCGACGATCCGGCCGGCGACCTGCCTTACGGCGCCCAGCGTCGTCTGGAAATCGCTCGCGCCATGTGCACCGGTCCGGAGCTGCTGTGCCTCGACGAGCCGGCTGCCGGTCTCAATCCCCGTGAATCGGCAGCGCTCAATGCTTTGCTGAAAGGCATTCGCACCGAAACCGGCACCTCGATCCTGCTCATCGAGCACGACATGTCGGTCGTCATGGAAATTTCCGACCACGTCATCGTTCTGGAATACGGCCAGAAGATTTCCGACGGAAGCCCCGACCACGTGAAGAACGACCCGAGGGTTATTGCAGCCTATCTTGGTGTCGAGGATGAAGAAGTCGAAGAGGTCATTGCGACCGTAGAAGGGGGCGCAATCTGATGGCGGCCGGTGAACAGCTTCTCAAGGTTCAGGGCGTCGAGACCTATTACGGTAATATTCGCGCGCTCGCCGGCATCGATGTCGAGGTGAAGAAGGGTGAAATCGTCAGCCTGATCGGCGCCAACGGCGCCGGCAAGTCGACGCTGATGATGACGATTTGCGGGAGCCCGCAGGCCCGTACCGGCTCGATCGTCTTCGACGGCCAGGATATCACCAAGCTGCCGACGCATGAGATCGCGCGTTTGCGTATCGCGCAGTCGCCCGAAGGACGACGCATCTTTCCGCGAATGACCGTGCTGGAAAATCTCCAGATGGGCGCCGGTCTCGATAATCTCAAATACTTCCATGAGGATGTAGAAAAGATTTTCGTTATGTTCCCGCGTCTTAAGGAGCGTCAGTCGCAGCGTGGCGGCACGCTTTCGGGTGGCGAACAGCAGATGCTTTCGATCGGCCGCGCGCTAATGGCGCGTCCGAAGCTGCTGCTGCTCGACGAACCGTCGCTCGGCCTCGCTCCGCTGATCGTGAAGGGCATCTTCGAAGCCATCAAGATGCTGAACGAGAAGGAGGGGCTGACCGTCTTCCTCGTGGAGCAGAACGCATTCGCAGCGCTCAAGCTGTCGCACCGGGCCTATGTGCTGGTCAACGGCAAGGTAACGATGAGCGGCAGCGGCAAGGAACTGCTTGCGAATCCCGAGGTGCGTGCTGCCTATCTCGAAGGCGGGCGGCATTGATCGCGGCAGAAGGGAGAGTTTGATTATGCAGGGACTTTTCTTCGAAAGCGACAACGGCGTGAAGCTCGTCATCCGAGCGCTCGTTGTGCTCATCGGTTTCTGGACGGCGTGGCGCGCAGGCAGGGCGGTTGCGGACGGCTGGAACAACTACTCCTTGGTTGTCGTCTACACCTTCCTGCTCGCCTGGGCGATGCAGTTCCTGCATCATGCGCTGTTTGACGGCCCGATGCTCAGCGCCCTCTTCTACATCATCGATTTCGTAACTCTGTTGGTCTTCTCGACAGCCGGGTTCCGCTATCGCCGTACCAATCAAATGGTCAACAACTATTACTGGCTGTACGAAAAAACTTCCGCGTTTTCGTGGAAGGAGAAACATTGACAGCCCGTTGAAACTAGGCATGAATTGCCTTCAGAGCGGAACAGCTTTCCCGGCGCAGTCAAAGGTGGGGTTTGCGTCGGGCCTTGGAAGAACCCGCCCAAAAATTGGGAGTAACAATATGAAGAAGTCTCTCTTGTCAGCGGTGGCACTGACGGCGATCGTCGCGTTCGGCGGCGTCGCACGAGCTGACATCGTGATCGGCGTTGGCGGCCCGCTGACGGGTCCAAACGCTGCGTTCGGCGCACAGCTTCAGAAGGGTGCCGAGCAGGCAGCCGCCGATATCAACGCTGCTGGCGGCATCAACGGCGAGCAGATCAAGATCGAGCTCGGCGACGACGTTTCCGACCCGAAGCAGGGCATCTCCGTCGCGAACAAGTTCGTTGCTGACGGCGTGAAGTTCGTTATCGGCCACTTCAACTCGGGCGTTTCCATCCCGGCTTCCGAAGTCTACGCCGAAAACGGCATCCTCGAAATCACCCCGGCTGCTACGAACCCGGTTTTCACCGAGCGTGGCCTGTGGAACACCTTCCGCACCTGCGGCCGTGACGACCAGCAGGGCGCCATTGCCGGCAAGTATCTGGCCGACCACTTCAAGGACGCCAAGATCGCCGTCATTCACGACAAGACACCTTACGGCCAGGGTCTCGCTGACGAAACCAAGAAGGCTCTGAATGCCGCTGGCGTCACCGAAGCCATGTACGAAGGCGTCAACGTCGGCGACAAGGACTTCTCGGCTCTCATCGCAAAGATGAAGGAAGCCGGCGTCTCGATCATCTACTGGGGCGGTCTGCACACCGAAGCCGGTCTCATCATCCGCCAGTCGGCCGACCAGGGCCTGAAGGCAGCGCTCGTTTCGGGTGACGGTATCGTCTCGAACGAACTCGCCTCCATCGCTGGTGACGCCGTTGCCGGTACGCTGAACACCTTCGGCCCGGATCCGACTGTTAACCCGGCCAACAAGGACCTCGTCGCGAAGTTCAAGGCCGCCGGCTTCAACCCGGAAGCTTACACGCTCTATTCCTACGCTGCGCTGCAGACGATCGCTGCTGCTGCCAAGGCGGCCGGTTCTACGGACGCTGAAGCCGTTGCCGCGGCCATGAAGGAAAAGGGTCCGTTCCCGACCGTTCTCGGCGAGATCTCCTTCGACGAAAAGGGCGACCCGAAGCTTCCGGGCTACGTCATGTACGAATGGAAGAAGGGCGACGACGGCAAGTACAGCTACTTCCAGAAGGCCGACTAATTTCAGTCTCTGGCAGATATGCCTTTCATGGAAGCCCGGTCATCGACCGGGCTTCTTTCGTTTGGCCTGCGCAGTTCGAGATCGCAGTCTTTGCGGGTTTGAAGGCCATTCCATTCCTGGCCTTCTTGGCCTAAGCCAAAGGTAAAGGATGGAGGACCCAGATTCATGCCAAAACCCCGCATTCTCGTCACCCGGCGCTGGCCCGCCTCGGTAGAGGCCGTGCTCGCAGAGCGTTTCGATGTCTCGCTCAACAGAGATGATGTGCCGCTCGGTGAAAGCGAGCTTCGCCAGGCGCTGGCGGACCACGACGCGGTGCTGCCGACCGTTTCCGACAAGCTGCCGGCAGCGGTGTTTGCCGGCGATATCCGTACGAAGATCCTCGGCAATTTCGGGGTGGGATTCAATCACATCGATATCTCCGCCGCAAAGGCCAAAGGCATTGCGGTGACGAATACGCCTGGGGTACTGACCGATTGCACCGCCGATATCGCCATGCTGCTTCTGCTTTCCGTGGCCCGTCGCGGCGGCGAGGGCGAGCGGCAGGTGCGTGCCGCCGAATGGAAGGGCTGGTGCCCGACGCATATGATCGGCACGAAGGTGACCGGCAAGACTGTGGGTATTATCGGCTTCGGGCGAATCGGCAAGGCTTTCGCGCAGCGCTGCCATTTTGGCTTCGGCATGGACATCGTGTTCTATAACCGTTCCCAGGTCGACCCGGGGGAGGCGGCACGTTACGGCGCGCGTCAGCTTGGTTCGGTGGAAGAGGTGCTCGCGGCTTCCGATTTCGTTTCGCTCCATTGCCCTGGAGGAGCGGAGAACCGGCATCTGATGAATGCAGAGCGGTTTGCAGCAATGAAGCGGGGCGCTTTCCTCATCAATACGGCGCGAGGCGATGTCGTCGATGAGACGGCGCTGACAGCGGCGCTTGCGAACGGCACGATCCGCGGCGCCGGGCTCGATGTCTACGAGGCGGAGCCGCAAGTGCCGGAAGCGCTGCGACGGATGGAGAATGTCGTTCTGCTGCCGCATCTCGGCAGCGCGACGGAAGAGACGCGCACGGCGATGGGGATGAAGGTCGTGGAGAATGTGACGGCGTTTTTCGAAGGCCGCGAGGCGCCGGACCGCGTCATCTGAGGGCGCTGCTTGCTATCCCTCACATCTCATGCAGGGCATGCGCCGCCTTGACGGCGGCGGATGCCCTGTTTTCGACCCCGAGCTTCACATAGATCTGTTCGAGGTGCTTGTTCACCGTTCGCGCAGAAAGTCCGAGGATCTCGCCGATATCGCGGTTGGCCTTGCCCTTGGCGATCCACATCAGCACCTCGGATTCGCGCTGTGTCAGCGCAAAATGCTGGCGCAGTACTTCGTCGTCGTTGCGTTGACTGGCGGCGGTCAAGCGGAAGAGATATTCGTCCGGGCCGATGGCGCCGAGGAAGGCGAGCTGCAGGGCAGCCTGGCCGGCATGGGCGATGGAAATGAGGGCATCGCGCGCGGCCGCGGCGCGTTCCTTCATCCAGTTGCCGATCGTGCGGGAGACGACTTCCATGCCGTCGTCGCTCCCCATCGCGGCGTTGACGAGGCGGGTTGCCTGCGGCGTCGACCAATGGATCGCGCCGTTGCCTTTCACAGCCAGCAAATGGCGGCCAGCGGCATCGAGGGCGACGCGAGCGCTTTGCGCCGAGCGGGCATTGCGCAGGTGAACGCGGATGCGGGCACGCAGCTCGTCGATGTTGATGGGCTTCGACAGGTAATCGACGCCACCGGATTCCAGCGCATGGACTACATGCTCGGTTTCGGTGAGCCCGGTCATGAAGATGACGGGCACCTGGGCGACGGCGGCATTGGCCTTTAGCCTGCGGCAGGTCTCGAAACCATCCATCGCCGGCATGACAGCATCGAGCAGGATGAGATCGGGCGTGATGCGCTCGACGATACTGAGAGCCGCCGGGCCCGATGTGGCGATCAGGACGGAAAAGCCAGACTGTTCCAGCGCATCCGTCAGGAAACCAAGCGCTTCTGGCGAATCGTCGACCAGCAGAACGATATCGCGCGGAAGCTCAGCCAACGGATTCACCCTTTTCTTCGAACTTGTGCAGGAAATCCAGGAAGCCGGCGAGATCGAAGGCGCCGACATAGGAACGGAGTTCCTCGGTGAATGGCTGATTTGCCTCTACCTTGGCAAGGTCTGCGAGCTTGGCTTCTATGCCCCTGATGTAGCCGATTTCGCCAAGGCGCAGCAGTTCCTGCACATGTGCAGCACCGGGGCTCCTGAGCGGCAAGCTGGCCGCTGCCGGCGCCGGTGTCTGATCGTCGGCATAAAGCCATTTCAGGCCGAGATGCAGGGCAAGCTTGTCGCGCAGTTGTTTGAGATCGACCGGCTTGCCGATCGAATCATTATGGCTGTCGTCGCTGTCGCTGTGAGCGGCGGCATCGCCGATATTGGCTGAGAGCATCACAATCGGTGCAGTGCGCCCCGTTTCTCGCAGCCGGGAAACGAGCTGCCAGCCGTTCATGCCGGGCATGGAAATGTCGACGAGGAAGAGATCCGGCTCGATGCCCTCGACAAGGGTCAGGCAGTCGGGACCGCTCGCTGCCGTCAGCACGATGAAATCGAGCGGGACAAGAATTTCGCGCATCATCTCGCGATGGTCCTCGTTGTCATCGACGACGACGATGGTGCGACGCGGGCCGTCATAACTGACGATCTTCTTCTCCTGCGGCGGGGCAGCGGGGCGCATGACCGCCGACAGCATGAGGCGGACACGGAAGGTCGATCCCTTGTCTTTTTCGCTCGCCACGGAGATTTCACCGCCGAGCGTGTTGGTCAGAAGTCTCGTGATGGTGAGGCCAAGCCCGAGGCCGGGCATCGGGCGCGCACTCTCCGCCTCGCCGCGCTGGAAGGGCTCGTAGATGCGCGTCAGATCCTTCTCGGCAATGCCGCGACCTGTGTCGGAGACAGTGAATGTGGCGACCTGGCTGCGATAGCCGACATCGAAGGCGACGCTGCCTTCATCGGTGAACTTGATGGCGTTCGAGAGCAGGTTGACGAGGATCTGGCGAAGCCGCTTCTCGTCGGTACGCACGAATTGCGGCAGTGCCTGAGAGCGGTCGTGGATGAAGGTGAGGCCCTTTGCCTGCGCCTGCGGGCGGAACATATCAATGATCTGATCGAGGAAGTCCTGGATGTTGATCTCGTTCGAATAGACCTGCAGGCGGCCGGCCTCGATCTTGGAAATATCCAGAAGGCCATCGATCAGGCCGGAGAGATGTTCGGCGCTGCGGCGGATGACCTTGATAGAAGACTGGCGCGGCGGCGGGATCGTCTCGTCGCGCTCGAGGATCTGCGCGTAGCCGAGAACGGCATTCAACGGGGTGCGAAGCTCGTGGCTGAGGCCCACAACGTAGCGGCTTTTGGCGCGGTTGGCGGCTTCCGCCGTCTCCTTGGCGGTCTGCAGGGCCGCGTCGGTCTTCTTGTGGGCGGCGATTTCCTTGAGGAGCAGCGTGTTCTGGCGCGAGGATTCCTCCTCGGCAACAACGCGGCTGTCATGGGCAAGCACATAGAACCAGCAGGCGATGCCTGCGATGACCGAGAAGACGAAGAAGACGATCAGGATCGTACGGTTGACGACTTCGGCTGTCTCCGGCGAGGCGGAACTCACCTGATGGGCAATCATCGCAAGGATTGCCCCGACGGCCGTCAGCGCCAATGCCACAGCGATGCCGTAGCGGCCGAGCCGGGTCGTCAGTTTCTGGACGATGGTTTCCGGCAGCAGGGTCTTTGCGACGGCGCCGACCTGCGCGTTGAAGCGGGCGTTCGGCTTGCACATGTCGTGGCAACGGCTGTCGAGCGAGCAGCAGAGCGAGCAGATCGGCGCGGCATAGGCGGGGCACCAGGCCATGTCCTCGGGCTCGAACGGATGTTCGCAGACAGAGCAGGTGATGGTTGTCAGGTTCTTCCAGGCATGGCGCGGCTTGCGGGCGAGATAGAATTTGCCCTTCGTTATAAAGGCGATGGCAGGTGAGGCGATGAGCGCGATCACCAGCGTGATGTAGGGGGCAAGCGAGGCGGCGACCGACCCGAAAACACCGAAATGGGCAATCAGCGCGACGCCTGCCGACAGTGTCATGGCGCCGAGGCCGACCGGGTTGATATCGTAGAGATGGGCGCGCTTGAATTCGATGCCGGGAGGGGCGAGACCGAGCGGCTTGTTGATGAAGAGGTCGGCGGAGATGGTGCAAAGCCAGGCCATGGCGATGATCGAGAAGATGCCGAGCGTTTCCTCGAGCAGCCGGTAGATGCCGAGTTCCATCAGGAGCAGGGCGATCGCCACGTTGAAGACCAGCCAGATGACGCGGCCGGGATGGCTGTGGGTCAGGCGCGAGAAGAAGTTCGACCAGGCAAGCGACCCGGCATAGGCATTCATCACATTGATCTTCAGCTGTGAGACCACGACGAAGGCGGCCATCAGCAGCAGGGCGGCATTGTGCCAGGGGATCATGTAGCCGAAGGCGGTGAGGTACATCTGCGCCGGGTCGGCGGCACGGTCCACCGGCACACCAGAGGTGAAGGTCAGTACCACGAGGAAGGAACCGGCAAGCAGTTTCGGAGCGCCGATGATGACCCAGCCGGGACCGGCGAGGAAGATGGCGAGGCGATGGCGCCATTTGCGCTGCGGGTCGGGCGGCAGGAAGCGCAGGAAGTCCGCCTGTTCGCCGATCTGTGACATCAGCGCCAGGATGACGGCCGATGCCGCGCCGAATTCGACAAGGTTGAAATCCGCTGTTGTGCCGGGCGGGCCGGAGGCGTGGCGAATGCCGGCAAAAGCGCGCCAGACATCGAATTGCTGCCAGTCCATCAGGGCGATGAAGATGAAGGGCAGGATGTTGAGGATGATCCAAAAGGGCTGGGTCATCAGCTGGAACTTGCTGATGAGGCGCACGCCATGAGTGACGAGCGGGATCACCATGACGGCGCTGATGATGTAGCCGATCCATAGGGGTATGCCGAGCGTCAGCTCCAGCGCGCCGGACATGATCGAGGCCTCTATGGCAAAGAGCATGAAGGTGAAGCTGGCATAGATCAGCGAGGTGATGGTCGAGCCGATATAGCCGAAGCCGGCGCCGCGGGTCAAAAGGTCGATGTCGACGCCGTGGCGGATGGCGTAGCGGCTGATCGGCAGGCCGATCGCCAGCATCGCGATGGAGGCGACGATAATGGCGAAGAAGGCATTGGTGGTACCGTAAGAGAGCGTGATGGCGCCGCCGATCGCCTCCAGCGCCAGGAAGGAGATGGCGCCGATCGCCGTCTGCGAGATGCGCTGGGAGGAGAAACGCCGGGCGCTCTTGGCCGTGAAGCGCAGCGCGTAGTCTTCAAGCGTCTGGTTGGCGACCCAGCGATTATATTCGCGGCGCACAGGAATGATGCGTTGGCGCGCTGCCATACGGCTCCTTCAGGCTTTCGTTCCCCTTGTGACGCTTTCGTAACACGGATCATTCCGGGGCTTAAGAGTGCGATGCAGCGCAAAGCTGCACATTTCGCCCCGTCGACTACGTCAATCGACGTATACGGTTTTGCGGTGCAGCACCCGATAGTTCTTTAAGCAACAGTTAATCTCCGTTTCCGGCCTGTTGCGGAACAAGAAGAGGGGAGTTCAACCAGATGAATCTCAGATCCACAATTACGGGCGCAGCGCTCGGCGCGGTCATGGCCGCATCGGCTGCCTTCCATGGCGCAGTTGCTGCAGACGACACGATCAAGGTCGGCGTTCTTCACTCGCTTTCCGGCACGATGGCGATTTCCGAAACGACGCTGAAAGACGCCATGCTGATGCTCATCGACGAGCAGAACAAGAAGGGCGGCCTTCTCGGCAAGAAGCTCGAGGCCGTCGTTGTTGATCCGGCTTCCGACTGGCCGCTCTTTGCCGAAAAGGCACGCGAGCTGATCGAGAAGGACAAGGTTGCGGCCGTTTTCGGTTGCTGGACCTCCTCTTCGCGCAAGTCGGTGCTGCCGGTTTTCGAAGAGCTGAACTCGCTGCTCTTCTACCCGGTCCAGTACGAGGGTGAAGAATCCTCGCGTAACATCTTCTACACGGGTGCCGCTCCGAACCAGCAGGCGATCCCGGCCGTCGACTACCTGATGAACACCGAAGGCGTGAAGCGCTTCGTGCTTGAAGGCACCGACTATGTCTATCCGCGCACGACCAACAAGATCCTGGAAGCCTATCTCGAATCCAAGGGCATTCCGAAGGAAGACATCCTGATCAACTACACGCCGTTCGGCTTCTCCGATTGGCAGACGGAAGTTTCCAAGATCAAGGAATTCGGCGCTGCCGGCAAGAAGACCGCCGTCGTCTCCACCATCAACGGCGACGCCAACGTTCCCTTCTACAAGGAACTCGGCAACCAGGGCGTCAAGGCTACCGACATCCCTGTCGTCGCCTTCTCGGTCGGCGAAGAAGAGCTTGCCGGTCTCGACACCAAGCCGCTCGTCGGCCATCTCGCTGCCTGGAACTACTTCGAATCGGTCGATACGCCGATCAACAAGAAGTTCATCAAGGAATGGCACGCCTATACGAAGAACGACAAGCGCGTGACCAACGACCCGATGGAAGCTGCCTATATCGGCTTCAACGCCTGGGTTAAGGCCGTCGAAGCTGCCGGCACGACCGATACGGATGCAGTTCTCGACCATATCATCGGTGTCTCCGTTCCGAACCTCTCCGGCGGTACCGCGACTGTCATGCCGAACCACCACATCACTAAGCCGGTGCTGATCGGTGAAATCCAGGCGAACGGCCAGTTTGAAATCGTCCAGCAGACCCCCGAGGTCGTCGGCGACGAATGGTCCGACTTCCTGCCGGACTCCAAGGACCTGATCTCCGATTGGCGCAAGCCGATGAACTGCGGCAACTTCAACGTTGCCACCGGCAAGTGCGGCGGCAAGGGTTCCTGAGTTAGCCCGTCCGACATGAGCCACAAGACTTCCGTCCGGACTTCAGATCCGGGCGGAAGCTTCGTCCCAGCGGTTGCCATGATAATTTAGGCGGGAAAGCCGATGTATCGCGCCATCAAGATCTTTCTTTTGACTGTTTGCCTGACACTGACAGGACTGACGGCTGGTCTGAAGGCCCAGGATGATGTCCACGCTCTTGTCGATGCGCTTGGCGTTGGCGGCTTTCCGGAGCGTGAAGCGGCCATCAAGGCGCTCGTCGCTTCCAAGGATGCACATGTCAGCCAGATATTGCAGGAGCTGAGCGACGGCCTGCTCTATGTGAATTCCGACGAGGGCGGTCCTGTGCTCGTTCAGGGCGGCACGGATGATGAGCCGACCTATTCCGATCCACTCACCGGCGAAGCCGTTGCCGACATCGATCCCGATACGATGTCGAAGGTGAAGATCAACAATTCGCTGCGCACGCTCATCGGCACGATGACGAGCCAGATGACGCTCCTGAGCCCCGATCGCGGCGCCCGTCTCGCGGCTGCCCAGGGGCTTTTGAAGGATGCCGATCCGGCCAATCTCGACCTCTTGAATTCCGCTTTGGCCGACGAAAAGGATGCCGAGATCAAGAGCACGATGGAAGCGGCCCGCGCCGTCATGGTGCTGAAGAGCGATATGAGCGCCGATGAAAAGCGACAGGCGATCGATACGGTTGCCGCGCGCGGCGGCCGTGATGCGCTGACCATCCTGACCACCGCGCTGGCGACGGCTCCCGATGATCTCAAGCCTGCTATCCAGGCGCATATCAGCACCATCAACCGCAGCCTGGCCCTCTGGAATATCGTCCAGAATGTCTGGTACGGGCTGTCGCTCGGCTCGGTGCTGCTGCTTGCGGCCATCGGCCTTGCCATCACCTTCGGCGTCATGGGCGTCATCAACATGGCGCATGGCGAGATGGTGATGATCGGCGCCTACACGACCTATGTCGTGCAGGAATATATCGCTGCGAGTTTTCCCGGCATGGCCGACTATTCGCTGGCCTTCGCCGTGCCTGCCGCATTTATCTTCACCGGTTTCGTCGGTCTCATCATCGAGCGCGTCGTCATCCGCTACCTCTATGGCCGACCGCTGGAGACGCTGCTCGCCACCTGGGGCGTCTCGCTGATCCTGCAGCAGGCGGTGCGTACGGCCTTTGGTCCGACCAACCGCGAAGTACGCAATCCGAGCTGGATGTCGGGTGCTTTCGAATTCGGTGGCTTGTCGATCACCTGGAACCGTCTCTGGATCATCGTCTTCTCTATGGCCGTCTTCGTGGCGCTGCTGATGCTCCTGAAGCGCTCCGCCTTCGGCCTGCAGATGCGTGCCGTCACCCAGAACCGGCGCATGGCCTCATCCATGGGTATCCGCACCGGCTGGGTCGATGCCTTCACCTTCGCGCTCGGTTCCGGCATTGCCGGTATGGCGGGTGTGGCGCTCTCGCAGATCGACAACGTCTCGCCGAACCTCGGCCAGAGCTACATCATCGACAGTTTCATGGTCGTGGTCTTCGGCGGTGTCGGCAATCTCTGGGGCACGCTGGTCGGTGCGCTATCGCTCGGTGTCGTCAACAAATTCCTCGAGCCCTTCGCCGGCGCCGTGCTCGGCAAGATCCTGGTGCTCGTCCTCATCATTCTCTTCATCCAGAAGCGTCCGCGCGGGCTCTTCGCACTCAAAGGAAGGGCGGTGGAAGCATGATTACGGCCTTCCTTCTCCGGTCTCTCGATCGCCGGATTTCCATTGCCATCGCCATCCTGCTGGTGGTCGCAGTTCTCGTGCCGGTGCTCAACCTGGCGACGTCGGCGGACAATCCGCTGCATGTGCCGACCTACATCATGGCCCTGTTCGGCAAGTACCTGACCTATGCGCTGCTGGCGCTGGCGCTCGATCTTGTCTGGGGCTTTTGCGGCATTCTCTCGCTCGGGCATGGCGCGTTCTTCGCGCTCGGCGGTTATGCGATGGGCATGTATCTGATGCGGCAGATCGGCCCGCGCGGCGTCTATGGCGATCCTGTCCTCCCCGACTTCATGGTGTTCCTGAACTGGAAGGAGCTGCCCTGGTTCTGGCACGGCTTCGACCAGTTCTGGTTTGCGGCGCTGATGGTGCTGCTCGTACCCGGCCTGCTTGCCTTCGTCTTCGGCTGGTTTGCCTTCCGCAGCAGGGTCAACGGCGTCTACCTCTCGATCATCACCCAGGCCATGACCTACGCGCTGCTGCTTGCCTTCTTCCGCAACGACATGGGCTTCGGCGGCAATAACGGCATGACCGATTTCAAGGAAATCCTCGGCTTCAATGTGCAGGCGGATAGCACGCGTGCCACGCTCTTTGCGGCGACCGCGATCTTCCTTGCGCTCTCGCTGATGATTGCCTCGGCGATCGTGCGCTCGAAATTCGGCAAGGTGCTGGTCGGCGTGCGTGATGCGGAAAGCCGCACCCGCTTCCTCGGTTACCGCGTCGAGCATTTCAAGCTCTTCACCTTCGTCGTCTCGGCGATGATGGCGGGCATTGCCGGCGCTCTCTATGTACCGCAGGTCGGCATCATCAATCCCGGCGAATTCGCGCCGGCCAACTCCATCGAAGTCGTCATCTGGACGGCCGTCGGCGGGCGCGCGACGCTGATCGGGCCGATCATCGGCGCCATCCTCGTCAACGGCGGCAAGACGATCTTCACCGGCCTCTTCCCCGATTACTGGCTTTTTGCGCTCGGCGGCCTCTTCGTGCTTGTCACGCTGTTCCTGCCGAAGGGCATCGTCGGCACGATCGCCCAGTATCTCGGCAAGCGGAAGCCGGCCTCGAACGGCGTGACGCCTGTCGCCGCCGAAGAGGGCGTCGAAGCAAAAATCCAGGCTGCGGAGTAGACCATGATCCCCGACGTCAAACCCAACAGCGTGCTCTATCTTAACGGTGTCTCGGTCTCCTTCGACGGGTTCAAGGCACTCAACTCGCTCTCCATCGTCATCGAACCCGGCGAACTCCGGGCGATCATCGGCCCGAACGGCGCCGGCAAGACGACGATGATGGACATCATCACCGGCAAGACCCGGCCGGATGAGGGTGAGGTGTTCTTCAACGGCACGATCGATCTCACCAAGAAGGACGAGGCCGATATCGCCCAGCTTGGCATCGGCCGCAAATTCCAGAAGCCGACGGTCTTCGAAAGCCATACGGTCTGGGACAATCTGGAACTGGCGCTCAACCGCCGGCGCACGGTGTTTTCGACGCTCTTCTATCGCCTGTCCGGTGAAGACAAGGATCGTATCGATGAGATCCTGGAAACGGTGCGCCTGACGCATCGCCGAGATGAGCTTGCGGCCAACCTTTCGCATGGTCAGAAGCAGTGGCTCGAGATCGGCATGCTTCTCGCGCAGGAGCCGAAGCTGTTACTTGTCGATGAGCCCGTGGCAGGCATGACCGATGCCGAGACAGCGGAAACGGCAATCCTGCTCAAGGATATCGCCAAGACGCGGTCTGTCGTCGTCGTGGAGCACGATATGGGCTTCATTCGCGATCTCGGTGTGAAGGTGACCTGCCTTGCGGAAGGCTCGGTGCTGGCCGAGGGATCGATCGACTTCGTCAGCAACGATCCGAAGGTGATCGAGAACTATCTGGGTCGCTAAAAATGCAACTTCTAGGCTTGAACCTGACAGGAGAAGGCGCTCTAAAACGAGCGGTTTTTACGGTGGGGTTTCATAATGGCTTTTCTCGGAATTCTGGTCATGGCGATCGGCGGCGCGGCCGTCTGGTATTGGCGTTTGAAAATGATGCGTGAGGCAGGAAGCGAGATTATCGATTCCGTCGAGCGCATGCGGGGCGCCTACAAGCGCGGAAAGTTCCGCAAGCAGGCAGCGGTGGCACCGCTCGCTTCGATTGCCGATCCGGCGATTGCGGCAGTGGCCTTCTTCTTCTGCCTCGCCAAGGAGAAGCCGATGTATTTCGACGCGGCGAAGGATGTCGTGCGCGATCGAATGCACGGCATCATCCGGCCGGGCGACATGGAAGAGGTGCTGGTTTTCGGCGAATGGGCGTCCAAGAACGCCATCAGCCCCGAAGACCCGATCCGCCGCTTCCGCGACCTGTGGCTGCAGGCGCTCGACATGCAGGAGCGTCAGCAACTCATCGGCATTGCCGAGGACGTGGCCGCCGTCGGTGGCGAGAAAACGAAAGAACAGGAAAACGCCTTGCAGGTGCTGAGGCGTACGCTGATGAACTGATGGGGAATGGGTGAACGGATGCTGACAGTCGAAAACGCAAATCTTCATTATGGCGCGGCCCAGGCGTTGCGCGGCATCTCGATCAAGGCCGAGATGGGCAAGATCACCTGTGTGCTCGGGCGCAATGGCGTGGGCAAGAGTTCGCTCTTGCGCGCAGTCACCGGCCAGCATCCGATATCGGCGGGAACCATTACCTTCAACGATGCGAAGCTGAACGGCCTGCCGCCCTTTGCCCGTGCCAAGCAGGGCATCGGCTATGTGCCGCAGGGGCGTGAAATCTTCCCGCTGCTGACGGTGAAGGAAAACCTCGAAACCGGCTTTGCTCCGCTTGGCCGCCGCGACCGCAACATCCCCGACGATATCTTCAGTCTCTTCCCGGTGCTGAAGTCGATGTTGTCGCGTCGCGGCGGTGATCTCTCGGGCGGGCAACAGCAGCAGTTGGCGATCGGACGCGCCATGGTCACGCGGCCGAAGATCCTGGTGCTCGACGAGCCGACCGAGGGCATCCAGCCATCGATCATCAAGGATATCGGCCGGGCGATCCGTTATCTCCGCGATTCCACCGGCATGGCGATCCTGCTCGTCGAGCAGTATCTCGACTTCTGCCGCGAGCTTGCCGACTACGTCTACATCATGGACCGCGGCGAGATCGTGCATGAGGGCCTTGCCGAAACGCTGGATACGCCGGAAGCGCGCCGCCATCTCACTGTATGACCTCTCTGGCGATCGCGCTGGCAGATGCCGCATTTTGCGGCAGATGCCTTGCGCGTCATCCCTATGGCCCGTGGGGGCATGGGCCTTCGGAAAGCGGCACGGGACTTGCTTTGTTGCAATCAACAGAGACATTCAACGCAAGTTGCCAGACAGGATGGCTTCTGCACGGGGGTGGCATGACAGGTGCGGCGGCGGGCATCACGAGACCGCAAAGAGCGGAAGGACGCGGGCATCTCGCCGCCAAGGTCCAGGGCGGGCGTACGCGGATTCAAGAGCTTTATCAGGAAGGTGCGGCAAAGATCCGCCTGCCGGATACGTTCGATGCCTCGATGGAGGCCGTCATCATCAATACGGCCGGCGGGCTGACCGGCGGCGACCGGATGAACTGGAGTATATCGGCTGGAGCGGGTACGCGCATCGATGTGACGACGCAAGCCTGCGAGAAGATCTACAAGGCATCGGCCGGAACGGCAGAGGTGACGACACAGATCGCGGTCGGACCGGGCGCCCGCGTCGACTGGCTGCCGCAGGAGACCATTCTTTTCGATCGTGCCTCGCTGTTTCGCCGGCTGGATGTCGATCTCGATGACAGCGCCGAGTTCCTTGCTGTCGAAGCCATCCTGCTCGGCCGCACCGCCATGGGCGAAACGATGGAGACGGGGCTGTTTCGCGACCGCTGGCGCATCCGCCGCTCGGGCCAGCTTGTTCATGCCGAGGAACTGCGCCTTTCCGATGCGGTGGCGCTGCTTGCTGCAGAGCAGGCGGTGCTCGGCGGGCAGGTGGCCTTTGCGACGGTGCTTTACGCAGGGCCGATGTCCGAACCCTATCTCGCCAAGGTGCGGCCGCTGCTGGACGGACATATGGGCGGAGCGAGTGCCTGGAGCGACAAGATCGTCGTGCGCCTTGCGGCAGCCGATGGTTTTGCGCTGAGAAAAATCCTGATCCCGGTCATTTCCGCCTTGCGCAACGGAGCGCCTGTGCCGAAAGTCTGGAATCTGTAAGTTCAACAAGCGGGTAGACGATGAACCTCACTCCGAGAGAAAAAGACAAGCTGTTGATTTCCATGGCGGCCATGGTGGCGCGCAAGCGGCTGGAGCGCGGCGTCAAGCTGAACCATCCGGAAGCCATCGCCCTCATTAGCGACTTCGTCGTCGAAGGCGCACGTGATGGCCGCCCGGTCGCCGAACTGATGGAGGCCGGAGCCCATGTGATCAGCCGCGACCAGGTGATGGAAGGCATTGCCGAGATGATCCACGACGTGCAGGTCGAGGCGACTTTCCCCGACGGCACGAAGCTGGTGACCGTTCACGAGCCGATCCGCTGAGGAGTACGCCATGCTGGAGCTTCGACCCAATTGCGAATGCTGCGACAAGGATCTGCCGCCCGACAGTGCGGAGGCGATGATCTGCACGTTCGAATGCACGTTCTGTGCGGATTGCGTTGACAATGTCCTCAAGGGCGTATGCCCGAATTGCGGCGGCAACCTCGTTGCCAGGCCGATCCGGCCTGCGGCGAAGCTCCTGAATAGTCCGGCGTCCACGAAGCGTGTTCTGAAGGCCGAGGGCTGCGCGCCCAAGGCGGCTTAAGGAGAGACAGATGATCCCTGGCGAAATCATTGCTGCAAGCGGCGAGATCGAGCTCAATGCAGGCGCACCGACCGTGACGCTTGAGGTCTCCAATACCGGCGATCGTCCCGTACAGGTCGGCAGCCACTATCATTTTGCCGAGACCAATGCCGGTCTGTCCTTCGATCGCGACAAGGCCCATGGCATGCGGCTCGACATTCCCGCCGGCACGGCCGTGCGCTTCGAGCCGGGCCAGACCCGTTCGGTGACGCTCATACCGGTCTCCGGCAAGCGTGAAGTCTATGGCTTCCGCCAGCTGGTCATGGGCCGGCTTTGATCAAAAAGAAAATGACAGGAGGAAATACATGCGCTTGAAGATCGGGTTCATCGGTGCGGCGCTGATACTGCTGGCCGCCGGTGGCGCCCATGCCGAGGACGTGGATTGCGACAATGCGCAGACACAGTCCGATATGACCAGTTGCGCGCAGGCGCGCTATGACGAGGCCGACAAGGGCCTCAACGCCCAGTACAAGCTGACGCGCGCCGCCATGGTGGCGATCGACAAGGATCTCGACGACGACATGAAGGGTGCCGAGCAGGCGCTGCTCAAGGCACAGCGTGCCTGGATCAACTATCGCGACGCGCAATGCGAGAATTACGGTTTCCAGGCCCGCGGCGGCACGATGGAGCCGATGCTGGTGGCGGGCTGCCTGGCCGACCTCACGGATGCCAGGACCAAGGAGCTCAAGGAGCTTGCCGAAGGGATGGGCCAGTAAGGTGGGCAGGGCAATCATGATCGTGGGCAATGGCGACGTGGGAGAAGGCGGGGCAGAGGTCATCGATGCCGCCGACTTCGTCATCCGCTTCAACGAGTGCCGTTCCTATGGCAGCGGCGGCACGCGTACCGATGCGATTGCGGTGTGCAATACCGGTCGGCCCGCCAAGGCGATGCTTGCTTCGGAAAGCTGGCGCATCCATCCGGCCACACTCGAGGCTGCGGAAATCTGGAGCGTGCGCGATCCCGAAAAATTTGCAGCCATGCGCGCGCCGCTTGCCGTCTCGCATCCCGAGCTCGATGATTTCTGCGATGACTACACAAGCCAATTCAACGACTTCTGCGTGCAAGCTGGCAAGCTGCATCGGGTCGTTGATATGAAGATTCATGAAAGCATCGATCAGGCGCTTTCTGCTTTTTCGCCGGCACCTTATGTCGTGCCGAGCAGCGGCATGATCGTGATCGGCGACGTGCTCGACAGATTTCCCGACGATGATGTGACGCTTGCCGGCTTCGGCCATGTGGGCTGGGAGTGGCATCCCTTTGCCGCAGAAAAGCAGCTCGTCGATTCCTATGTTGTGGCCGGCCGCCTGACGCGGCTTGCCGGAAAGCCGCTCGCCTCTTCCTCCCAAGGAGCCTGATAGATGCCATACAAGATCTCCCGCGCGGCTTATGCCGGCATGTTCGGTCCGACCACCGGCGACAAGGTCCGCCTTGCCGATACGGAGCTATTCATCGAGATCGAAAACGACTTCACCACCTATGGCGAAGAGGTGAAGTTCGGCGGCGGGAAGGTTATCCGTGATGGCATGGGCCAGAGCCAGGTGACGCGGGCAGGCGGGGCTGTCGACACCGTCATCACCAATGCCGTCATTGTCGACCATACCGGCATCTACAAGGCCGATATCGGGCTGAGGGATGGGCGCATTGCCGCGATCGGCAAGGCCGGCAATCCGGATATGCAGCCTGGTGTCAACATCATCGTCGGCCCAGGTACGGAAGCGATTGCCGGCGAGGGCAAGATCCTCACGGCCGGTGGCATGGACAGCCACATTCATTTCATCGCCCCGCAGCAGATCGAGGAAGCGCTGATGAGCGGGCTCACCTGCATGCTCGGCGGCGGCACTGGGCCGGCTCACGGCACGCTTGCGACCACCTGCACGCCTGGCCCCTGGCATATCGCCCGCATGATCGAGGCGGCCGATGCCTTCCCGATGAACCTTGCCTTTGCAGGCAAGGGCAATGCCTCGTTGCCCGGCGCATTGCAGGAAATGGTGCTGGCCGGCGCGACCTCGCTGAAGCTGCATGAGGATTGGGGCACGACACCCGGCGCCATCGACTGCTGCCTTTCGGTTGCCGACGAATATGACGTGCAGGTGATGATCCATACGGATACGCTGAACGAAAGCGGCTTCGTCGAAGATACGATCGGAGCCATCAAGGGCCGTACCATCCATGCCTTCCATACGGAGGGTGCGGGTGGCGGTCATGCGCCCGACATCATCAAGATTTGCGGCCAGCCGAACGTCATTCCTTCGTCCACCAACCCGACGCGGCCCTATACGGTCAATACGATTGCCGAGCATCTGGACATGCTGATGGTCTGCCATCACCTGTCACCATCGATCCCGGAGGATATCGCCTTTGCCGAAAGCCGTATCCGCAAGGAGACGATCGCGGCGGAAGACATCCTGCACGATATCGGCGCCTTCTCGATCATTTCCTCCGACAGCCAGGCCATGGGCCGAGTTGGCGAAGTGCTGATCCGCACCTGGCAAACGGCAGACAAGATGAAGCGCCAGCGCGGCCGTCTGAAAGAAGAAAAGGGCGATAACGACAATTTCCGTGTCCGCCGTTACGTCGCCAAATACACGATCAACCCGGCGATTGCGCACGGCCTGTCGCATGAGATCGGCTCGATCGAAGTCGGCAAGCGCGCCGACCTCGTCCTCTGGAATCCGGCCTTCTTCGGCGTGAAGCCGGATATGGTGCTGCTTGGCGGCTCCATTGCGGCAGCCCCCATGGGCGATCCGAATGCCTCGATCCCAACGCCGCAGCCGGTGCATTACCGTCCGATGTTTGCTTCTTTCGGCAAGAGCCTGACGAATTCTTCCGTCACCTTCGTCTCCCAGGCTTCGCTCGATGCCGGGCTCAAGGGTCGCCTCGGCGTCGCCAAGAATCTGGTTGCCGTAAAGAACACACGCGGCGGCATCTCCAAGGCGTCGATGATCCACAACGACCTCACTCCCGATATCGAGGTCGATCCGGAAACCTACGAAGTACGGGCGAATGGGGAGTTGCTGACCTGCGAACCGGCGACAGTGCTGCCGATGGCGCAGCGTTATTTCCTGTTCTGAGTTTCCTTCATGATCGGTGCGAAGCTGGCAGTGCGATGGCTGATACGGGCAGTCGCGGTGCTTTTGTTATTGATGGCCGGCGGCACCTTCATCCCAAGACCGCTGCTCGTGGCAGCCGAAGCATCTTCGGCGGCAGTGCCTTCAAAGCATATTCTGCTGCTTTCCGGGCCGATCCACACGGATATAGCGATCCCGCTCGATGATCGGCTCCGGGCTTCCTTTCTATTCCTCGAAGATGCCGGCATTCCGGTGAGCGATCCTGCCGCACAATGGCTGGTCTTCGGGTGGGGCGGGCGCTCATTCTATCTGGAGACGCCGACCTGGGCCGATCTGAAGCCGATGCCGGTGTTTCGCGCCCTGACGATCGACAACTCGGTGATGCATGTCGATGTTGCCGGAGGTATTTCCGAAACCCATCCAGCCGTGACGGTTCTCGATGTCGATGGCGAACGGTTCGAGAAGCTGCTCGGCTTCATCAATGGCAGTTTCATCCGGGAAAACGGGGCTGTTGTGCCGGTCGGCGGCCGCGGATATGGCGACTACGACAGGTTCTTCGAGGCGAGGGGCTATTTCAATGCGCTATTTGGTTGCAATACATGGACCGCCGCTGCGCTACGGACAGGCGGCTTGCGAACGGGTTTCTGGAACCCGTTGCCGCAGACGCTGGTGCTTTCGCTTAGCCTCTATAATTGAAGTATAGAGGATCTCCTGCAACCTGGCGCCGCTGACGGCGCGGCATTATTTTTCGTTTTAACCCTTGTGTTTTCGAGGCACTGTCCCCCGTTGTTACCCTTAAAGTGAAATCCGAGCATCATTCCCCGACTAGTTGTGTAAATCAGTGGATAGACTGTGGTTTTTAAGCCATAGGTCATTCTGAAACAGGCACCGATGGTGCTCCATAAAATCCCTTTGAAATCAAGTTTTTAGATGTATTTCCCATAGTGGTCAGACCTGTGCCGAAAAGTTGCACTTCCTGCTAGAAAAAACAGAACGGTTGAATCCCCCGAAATCACTCGAATTTTAGCGATTGAATTAAGACCTCCGCAGCAACTGCGACCCTATCAATGGCCTGAAGACGCTGGGCAGGAAGGCCGATTCTCATGGAAAACTGGATATCGCTTCAGGCTGAGCTAGGCAGTTTCGAGCATCGCAAAACCGTTTATACTTTTGCGCTGAAGATGAGTTTTCTGGCAGTAATACTGTCCGGCTTCATCATCGTGATCACGCTGCCGCCGCTCAACTTCATGGGTGTGCTGCCGATTACCCTCGGGCATGCCATGATCTTTGCCATCATCCTCTCCTGGCTGATCGGCGGAATGGTGTCCGGCGTGCTGTCGCTCGTGGCAGGCTTTGCCATCCATGACCTGACTGTCTCCCGTGCCAAATTCGAAAAGCTCAGCCGCACCGACACGCTTTCCGGGCTCCTGAACCGGCGCGCTTTCACCGATGCCCTGGAGAGGGTGGAGGGAGACGCTTGCCTCGCCATTTTCGATGTCGACCGCTTCAAGGCGATCAACGACCGTTTCGGCCATGGCTGCGGTGATGCCGTCATTACGGCCGTCTCAGCCATGCTTTCTGCGGCTTTCGATGGCGCTTCGGTCGTGGCACGGCTCGGCGGGGAGGAATTCGGTGTCGTCGTTCAGGGCGGGACGCCGGAGGAGCGGGTAGCGCGCATCGAAGGGGTGAGGGCGCAGATTGCAGCGCAGCCCATTCCGGCGGATGGGCACGACGTCACCATCACGATATCAGGCGGCATCGCCGATCTTCATGAGGGGCGCGACAAAGAGGCGGTCTATGCCTCCGCCGACAAGGCGCTCTATCTCGCCAAGGCACTCGGCCGCAATCGTGTCGTCCATGAGAGGGAAGGGCTGAATCACGCCTGGCACGGGCTCGTCGAAAATGGCCTCGGCGTTCAGGGTATTGCGCCTGAGGGGGCAGGCCTGCTGCAGGCGTCGGGAATCTAGAGCTGCCAGTTACGAAACGTGCATTGGTGCTTGCATCGCGAAGGGCTATTTTGCATGGTCTAGGTCCCAGTTTAACGGATATCTCATGCAGCGCGTTACATCTTATCTGCCCGCCGGCACCCCTTCTTCCCACCCGACCGCACAGGTCAAGCTGCCGCACGATCTGCGGCACCTGCGTCGCAAGCTCCTGCATCTGGAGAACGGCGAGATGGTGATGCTCGATCTCAAGGAGCCGGTGCTTTTTGCCAATGGTGACATGCTGGTGCGCGAGGATGGTGAGCTGATCGAAATCCTTGCCGCAAACGAAAAGCTGTTCGAGGTGCGCGGCCGCGACCGCGCGCATCTGATCGAACTTGCCTGGCATCTCGGCAACCGTCATCTCTCTGCGCAGATCGAGGAGGATCGCATCGTGATCCTGCGCGATCATGTCATCCGCACCATGCTGCAGGGGTTGGGCGCGATGGTGCTCGACATCGACGAGCCCTTCCAGCCGGCCCGTGGCGCCTATCATTCCCATGGCGGACATTCGCACGGTCATGATCATCACGATCACGGCCATGACCATGGTCACGATCACCACGATCACGAGCACCACGGCCATGATCACCATGACCATCACGACCATGATCATCATGACCACGAGCATGGGCATGACCACGGCCACCACAATCATAAACACGATTGACGCTTGATGGCCGAGGATCGTGAGCTGCAGGCCTTGTTGCGCCTGACGGCGTGGCTTTCGCCGGCTTTTCCCGTTGGTTCATTCGCCTATTCCGGCGGGCTGGAGCGGGCCGTGGCGGATGGGCTGGTGCGCGATGCCGACATGTTGCGGCGCTGGCTGCAGACGCTGACCGGCAACGGCTCCGTCTGGAACGACGCCGTGCTTTTTGCCGGGAGCCATCGGGGTTACCGCGATGGCGATCGTCTTACTGAGCTCGCCGGGCTTGCTGCAGCGCTTGCCGGTTCGCGCGAGCGGCATCAGGAGACGATGCTGCTTGGCGAAGCCTTTCTGACGGCTGCACAGGCCTGGCCTGACGACGTGTTCAGCCGATTGCCGAAGAGGGTCGCCTATCCGGTGGCTGTCGGTGCGGTGACGGGCGCACATGGGATAGCGCTTGAGCAGGCGCTCGCTGCCTTTCTTCATGCCTATCTTTCCCAGGCGGTATCTGCCGGCATCCGGCTTGGTGTCGCAGGACAGAAGGATGGCGTTGCCATTCTCGCTGGGCTTGAAGCGCATGTGATGGATATTGCCGCGCGCGCTGCCCGCTCCAGCCTCGACGATCTGGGTTCGGCAACGGTTCAGGCCGACATTGCCGGGCTTCGCCACGAGACGCAGCAGACCCGGTTGTTCCGCTCCTGAGCAGGGAGATCATCCGTGCATCTGCGTCATTTGACGGTGGCGGGAAATTGGCGCTTCGCTATCATCCGACTTCGATTGGAGTAAGACACATGAAATCAAGAAACGGACCCCTGCGGGTCGGCATCGGCGGACCGGTGGGCTCGGGCAAGACGGCGCTGACGGAAAAGCTCTGCAAGGCGATGCGCGACGATTATTCGGTCGCCGTCGTGACGAACGACATCTACACGACCGAGGATGCCGAAGCGCTGGTGCGCATGCAGGCGCTGCCATCAGACCGGATCGTCGGCGTTGAGACCGGCGGCTGCCCGCATACGGCTATCCGCGAGGATGCGACGATCAACCTGCAGGCCATTGCCAATCTTAATGAGCGTATTCCCGATCTCGATGTCGTCTTCATCGAATCCGGCGGCGACAATCTGGCGGCGACCTTCTCGCCTGATCTCGCCGATATCACCATCTATGTGATTTCCGTCTGCCAGGGTGAGGAAATTCCGCGCAAGGGCGGGCCGGGCATTACCCGATCGGATCTTCTCGTCATCAACAAGAAGGATCTGGCGCCTTATGTCGGGGCTGACCTCGAAGTGATGGACCGGGATGCAACGCGCATGCGCGCAACGCGTCCGTTCGTCTTTTCCGACATGAAGCGCGGTGACGGCATCAGTTCGATTGTCGACTTTCTGCGGGTGCAGGGCGGCCTGTGACGCCTAGATACGCCTGAGCGTGTTGACGTCACTGATGGCGATGACGCGGCCGCGCACGGTCACGCCTGCTGATTTGAGCGTCGAAAAGGCGCGCGAGAGCGCCTCGGGGGCGAGCCCCAACTTTCGGGCGAGCAGGTTCTTCGGGAATGGCAGCCGTAGCGAAGCCGCTGCGGCGCTCTCCTCTACGCAATGAGAGAGAATGTAATGCGCGACGCGTTGCGGTGCAGTCTGCATGCGGTCGTTGGCCAGGCACTCCATAGTTGCCAGCAGATGCAGCGACAGGCTGTGCATGATCGCGGTGCCGATCTGCGGGTATTCCGCCAAAAGAGCGCGTACCTTGCCGATGTGGAAGCGGGCAAGCACCGTGCTGTCCATCGACTGGGCTCCGTAACGATAGGTGCCGCCGGCCTGGATCAGGCATTCGGCGAAGCTGTCGCCTGGCTCGCAGATACGGATATCTGCCTCCCGACCTTCGCCGTTGAGGCGAAAGAGCCGGACGTAGCCCTCCAGCACGCTGTAGAAATAAACGCCGGGTTCGCCTTCTTGGAAGAGAATGTCGTGTGAAGCGGAAGAGATCACCGTGGAGCAGGCACGTAAGGCCTCGGCCTCAGCACCATTCAGCTCCGCGAAAATTCCGGCCCTTGAGAGCAGCGCCCGCTCGCGGCTGCCTGGCATCAGCATCCTGTTCATGTTCCGACCTCCGGCAGCGATCTACGCCACCAATTTTCCCCTGATGATGCCAGAATAGGGGAAGCAAGGCGCGAGGAAATTGATTTTGATCAAACGCCGGCGTTGCGCACCTCTATCGAGGTCTGTGATCGGTTGGAATGGTGAATGACCAGGCGTTTGGGTGTTTGCGGCCGCTCATCAACCGGCGCATGAATGGCAGGAAGACAAACAGGCGTTTACCGTGCTCGGTTTCTTCAGCGGGCTTGTTGTCGCGCGGGTTGCCCCAGCGATCCTCATAGAGATCCTTGAAAAGCGAACTGACCGGAATCATCGCTTCATTCTCCTAGTTGTTGAATCGATTCAAAACTCAGATGGAGTTTTTGAACCGATTCAATTCTGTTCCTCGACCGCCGTGCTGTCAAGTTTATTTTGAACCGATACAATCTTTTGCTAGAGTGGATCGGATTTTGGCGCCAGCAAGGAGCAGCTTTGGGCAAAGGGCATGTGAGACTGGCTGATGTCGCCAAGGCAGCAGGCGTATCGCAGGGCACGGCATCGAATGTTTTCAGCCGTCCGGACGTGGTGCGGGAGGAAGTACGCGAGCGGGTGCTCAAGGTCGCCCGGGAGCTCGGTTACAGCGGGCCTGACGTCAAGGGCAGGCTGCTGAGGGCAGGGCGGGTGAACGCGATCGGTGTCGCCGCCGTTGAGCCGCTCACCTATTTTTTCGATGATCCCTGGGCGCGTTCACTGATGACCGCGATCGGTGAAGTCTGTGATTCCAGCGGCACTGGCATCGCCGTCGTATCGGCGATGAACGAGGAGCGGCTTGCCTGGAACATCAACAGCGCGCTCGTCGACGGCTTCATTCTGCTTTGCGTGGAAGGCGGAGAGAGGCTCGTGGAACTCACCCGTCAGCGCCAGCTGCCGTTCATCGCGCTGGCGCTCGGCATCGAGGATGAGACGATCCCGGCAATCGGCATCGACAATGTGGCGGGTGGAGCGGCGGCTGCACGGCATCTGCTGGAGCTCGGGCACCGTGAAATCGCGATCCTGTCGATCGGCGATGTCGATGGCCTTGTCGGCCCGGTGGCGCCTGAGCGTGTCGATCCCGAGATGGAGGCGACCCCGCGTGACCGCATGCATGGCTACTGGCAGGCGCTGGCCGAATACGGCATTCCTCGCGAAGCCGTTCCGATCCAGGGGACGCTGCATGACAGGCCAAGCACTATCATGGCCATGGAGACCCTGTTCTCTTCCGCCAGTCCGCCGACGGCCATTCTGGCAATGTCGGACAAGGTTGCGCTGTTTGCCATGCAGTGGCTCGCCGAGCGCGGGCTGAAAGTGCCGAAAGACGTATCCATCATCGGCTTCGACGGTGTGCCGGAGGCCGCAACCTCGCTTCCGCGCCTGACCACCGTCGCCCAGCCCTTTGCCGAAATCGCCCGCCGCTCGGTGACTGCGATCCTCGAAAATGCGTTGCCTGAGAACCACGAGGCACTCGATCTCGAGCTTGTCGTAAGAGACAGCACGGCGCCGCCGCGAGCGCACTGATTCGGAAATAGAAAAGGCCGGGTCGATGCCCGGCCTTTCGCGTTATGATTTCTGTCCTATTCAGCCGCGAAGGGTGGCAGGCGCAGCACGTTGGTGTCGTTGCCCGTCTTGCGCTTGCTTTCCGGTCTTTCGATCGCGGTCAGGCGCTCCTCCAGCGAGTCGATGTCGCTGCGGCTCTCGCGCGCGGCGCGGGTGAGGTCTTCGCTCGACATCGGCAGGTCCTCCTTGTCTTTCTTGCCGACCAGGCGACCGAAGATCCAGCCGAGGAGGCGGGAAAGATCGTCCATGATCAGGAAGAAGGAGGGCACGACGACAAGCGAGAGCACCGTCGAAACGATGATGCCGCCGATCACCGCGATCGCCATCGGTGCGCGGAACGAGCCGCCTTCGCCAACGCCGAGCGCGGAAGGCAGCATGCCTGCCGACATGGCGATCGAGGTCATGATAATCGGGCGGGCGCGTTTGCGGCCGGCTTCGACCATGGCCTCGACACGAGCCATGCCCTGGTGGCGCATCTCGATCGCGAAATCGACGAGCAGGATGGCGTTCTTGGTGACGATACCCATCAGCATCAGGATGCCGATCATGACCGGCATGGACAGCGGGTTGCTGGTGACGATCAGGCCTGCGGCCACGCCGCCGATGGCGAGTGGCAGCGAGAACAGGATGGTGAACGGCTGGATGATATCCTTGAAGAGCAGGATCAGCACCGTCAGCACCAGGAGGAGGCCCATCAGCATGGCGTTGACGAAGCTCTGCTGCATCTCCGTCTGCACCTTGGTGTCGCCGCTTTCAGCAAGGTGCACGGTGGCGGGAAGCTTGGCGTCGTTGACGATCTGGCGGAAGCGGGCCGAAGCCGTGTCGAGCGCCACGCCCTGCGGCAGGTCAGAGCCGATCGAGACGACGCGGTAACGGTTGTTGCGCTTGATCGAGCTCACACCTTCCGAATAGTCGATATTGGCGACGGTCGCGAGCGGCACGGTGCCGCCACTGGCCGTCTGGATCTTCAATGCCCGGATGGCGGCGAGATCGCGGCGCATGTCGAGTGATGCCTGAACCCGGATCGGAATCTGGCGATCGTCGAGCGAGATCTTGGCAAGGGCCGCATCGACGTCGCCGATGGTGGCGACGCGGATCGTCTCGGAGATCTGCTGCGGCGTGATGCCGAGGCGGGCGGCCTCGTCCTTGCGCGGACGGACCTGCAGTTCCGGACGGGGAAGGGCGCCATCGGCGCTGACATTGGCCAGCAGCGAATCGGCGCGCAGCTTGGATTCCAGAATGCCGACCGCGTTATTCAGGTCCTCTTCGTTCTTGGAAAGGAAGTTGAACGAGAGGTCGCGCTCGCCGCGGTCGTTGAGCTTCAGGATATGGACGTCGGGAATGTCGCGCAGCTTGGCGAAGACTTCCTTTTCGATATCCCATTGCGGACGCTCGCGGCCGTGGACCTCCACTTTCGGCAGCATCGGGCCGATAACGGGGAGATGGCCGAGCACGTCATTGACCACCTTCTTGACCAGCGACTGGTCGAGCTTGTCGAGTGCGAGCGTGATGGTCGCCCGGCGCAGTTCGAGTTCGCCCTTCGGCGATGCGCCGCCGAGGACGAAGACGCTATCGACGCCGTTGATGTCCTTGACCCGGTCATAGATCGCATCCGTCGTCTTCTCCGTGTCGTCAAGCCGCGCGTTGGGCGGCAGCTCGACCGAGAGAACGATGCGCGAGGCATCTTCCGGCGGCAGGAAACTGCCGGGCACCTGCATGAGCAACATGACAGAACCGACCAGAAAGCCGATCGCCACAAGCAACGTCGCATAACGCGTGTACCAGTGGCCGGTCGTGCCGCGTATGAGACGCGTGTATCCACGCATCAGCAGACCGTCATTGTCATGATGGTCTTCCATGCCGTCTTCGGCACGCATCAGATAGGCGGCCATCATCGGAGTGATGAGGCGCGCGACCATCAGCGAGAAGAAGACGGAGAAAGCGACCGTCAGGCCGAACTGGATGAAGTATTGACCCGGAATGCCCGGCATGAAGGAAACGGGCACGAAGACGGCGATGATCGTGAAGGTGGTGGCGATGACGGCAAGGCCGATTTCGTCCGCCGCTTCGATCGCCGCCCGATAGGGCGTCTTACCCATCTTGATATGGCGGGCAATGTTTTCGATTTCGACGATCGCGTCGTCGACGAGAATACCTGTCGCGAGCGTCAGAGCCAGGAAGCTGACGAGGTTCAGCGAGAAGCCCATCATGTCCATGACCCAGAAGGTCGGGATCGCAGAGAGCGGCAGCGCGATGGCTGAAATCAGGGTCGCGCGCCAGTTCCTGAGGAACAGAAGGACGACGATGACGGCGAGCAGCGCGCCTTCGAGCAGCGTATGAATGGCGGCTTCATAGTTGCCGTACGTGAAATAGACCGAATCGTCGATCATCTCGATCTTCACATTCGGGTTTTCGCTCCTGACCTTGTCGAGGCTCTGCGCCACGGTTTCGGCGACGCTGACTTCGCTGGCGCCCTTCGAGCGGAAGACGCCGAAGGTGACGACAGGCGTATCGTTGAAGCGCGAGAAGGATTTCGGCTCCTCGTAGGTGTCCTTGATGACGCCGAGATCGGATAGCTTGACGAAACGGCCACTTGGCAGCGCAATCGTCGTGTCTGCAAGCTCGGCGACATTGCGGGCGTCGCCGAGAACGCGGATCGCCTGCTCGCTGCCTGCCACCTGGCCGCGGCCGGAGCCGAGATCGACGTTGGTGCCGCGCAGTTGCTGGTTCACGCTTGCAGCGGTGATGCCATGGGCATCGAGCTTGCCGGGCGTGAGTTCGATGCGCACTTCGCGTTCGGCGCCGCCATAACGGTCGACGCGGCCGATGCCGGCCTGGCCCTGCAGCGCACGCTTGATCGTATCGTCGACGAACCAGGAGAGTTCTTCGAGCGACATATCAGGCGAGGAAACGGCGAAGGTCTGGATTGCCTGGCCCTCGACATCGACCTTGGTGACAATCGGTGTCTCGGCCGTTGCCGGCAGATCGCTGCGAATGCGGTCGATCGCGTCCTTGACGTCCTGTACAGCCTGTTCCGTCGGCACTTCCATCCGGAACATGACGTTGGTCTGCGAGCTGCCGTCGGTCACCGTCGACTGGATTTCGTCAATACCGGTGATCGAGGCGATCGCGTCTTCGATCTCCTTCGTCACCTGCATTTCGAGTTCCGCCGGCGAAGCACCGCTCTGCGTCACGCTGATCGAAACGAGCGGTACGTCGATGTTCGGGAAGCGCGTGATCGGCAGCTTGTTGAAGGACTGCATGCCGATGAATATCAACAGGCAGAAGGCCAGAAGCGGTGCGATCGGATTTCGAATGGACCAGGCTGAAAAATTCATCGGATGGTCTCTTTAGTTGGAAGCCGAAGGCTGTTCGCGCACCGGAGTGATGTGGTCGCCGTCGCGGACATAGGCGCCCGCCTTGGCCACGACTTCGTCGCCGGTCTTCAATCCACTTGTGATTTCGACATAGGCTCCATCCTGGATGCCGGTCTCGACTTTGGCGAATTTCACCACGCCATTCTCGACCCTGCGGGCGGAGGAGCCTTCACTGCCGGTGAGCACTGCCGTCAGCGGAAGGGACACGCCCTCAGTCTCGCGGACGATGATCTCGGCGCTGCCATACATGCCGGAACGCGCCTTGCTGTCATCGTCGATGGAGATATGGACGAGGCCGAGGCGGGTGACCGGGTCGACGGTCGGCGACACCAGGCGCACTGCGCCGGAAAGCTTCTCGCGGCTGCCGGAAAGCGAGATCGTCGCCTTCTGGCCGGCCATGATCCTGACGATGTCACTCTCGGCGACTTCGGCGACAAGCTCGATATCGCCGTCGCGGATAAGCGTGAATAGCGGATCGCCGTTGCCGGCGGCAATGGCGCCGACCTTGGCGTTCTTTGCCGAGACCGTGCCGGCGACCGGCGTCTTCACGTCGGTTCGAGCGAGCTTCAGATCCGCATCGGCAATCTGGCTGTCGAAGACCTTGAGGTCGGCTTCGGCGACTTCGATCGCCTGCTCGGCGGAAGCGACGCGCGCGTTGGCGGCGGCGGCGGTCGCATCGGCCTGTTCGACCTGGGCGGTCGAAACCGTGCCCTTCTTGCCCATTTCCTGGGCGCGAGCCTGCTGCTGCCTTGCCTGTTCGGCATTGGCCTGCGCCTCGATGAGCTGGGCGCGCAGCTGAGCGAGGCTTGCCTCGCCCTTGGCTTTCGTCGCCATCATCTGGCTCTTGGTCAGGACCAGAGCGTCATCGTTCAGCGTCGCCAGTGTGCTGTCGGCCTGAACCTTGTCGCCGACATCAGCCTTCAGACTGCGAATGGAGAGGCCTTCCACCTGCGGCTGGATATAGACTTCCTCGACGGGCTTGACCGTTCCGGTACCGATGACACGGTCGACGAGGGTGCGGTTCGCCGCTGTGGTGACGACGATTGCGGGCAGGTTCTGGGAGGCCTGGGCCTGCGTGGCCTGGGGTTCCTCGGCAAATACAGCCGGGGCCGCAAAAGTAGCGGCAAGAAGAGCCGAGGCCGCAAAAGCGGCGATGGGAAAAGTGGAGGCGCGTAGTAATGCGTGCGGCTTGAGTGCCATGCGTCGTCGTCCAATCTCTTGACGGGATCGGCCGAACTCGCGCGTTCTCAAACAGGCTCGCGGTCGGGCGAATGCCGTCTTCCAAATCTCAGAGGTATTTACCCGCATCCCGTTCGCCGGAACTTATGGTCCCAATCCGGCAAATCCGGCTAGTACGTGGTATTGATTTGCTCCACGTGCAAGCCCGGCAGAAAATAATTCCCCATGAGATACCATTAATTACCATTGCGATGCCCATCAATCACCTAAGGGTTATGTGAACATGACGATGATTGATCGGCCCGCACAAGGTTTGACGTTTGACGCCTGACAAATGCGACAGTTGCAAGGCGATTTTTTCCATCGAGTGCAAAAAACAGAAACGCGCGGGAGATTCTCCCGCGCGCGTTGCATTTCGGCATCGATATGCTGCTACTTGGCGGCAGCGTCCGTGATGTCGTGGGTCCAGGCGCCCGACGGCTCCTTGTTGACGATTTTCTGGTCGAGCAGGGCCTTGGCCGTGCGGTCATAGAGCGTGGTGTCGAGCTTGCCGGTACCATCCCCGATCAGCTTGGCGACTTCGCCCATCATCCGCTTCTGGTGGTTTTCGTCCTGGCCGCCGGCGTCGACGACGATCCCGGCTGCATCGTCAGGATTTTCCATCGCGTATTTCCAGCCCTTCATGGAAGCGCGGACGAACTTGACCATCTTTTCCTTGAAGGCCGGATCCTTCAGCTTGTCTTCCATTGCATAAAGGCCGTCCTCAAGAAGGTCATTGCCCATGGCGGTATAGTTGAAGACCACAAGGTCTTCCGGCTTGAGGCCGGCATCGATTGCCTGCCAGTATTCGTTATAGGTCATGACGGAGATGCAATCGGCCTGCTTCTGCAGCAGCGGCTGCACGTCGAAGCTCTGCTTCAGCACGGTCACGCCGTCAGCACCGCCATCGGTCTTGAGGCCCAGCTTGTTCATCCAGGCGAAGAAGGGATATTCGTTGCCGAAGAACCAGACGCCGAGCGTGTGGCCCTTGAAGTCGGCTTCGGTCTTGATCGGACCATCCTTGCGGCAGATCATTTCCATGCCGGATTTCTGATAGGGCTGGGCGATATTGACGAGCGGAACGCCCTTTTCGCGGGCGACCAGCGCGCCGCCCATCCAGTCGACGATCACATCGGCGCCGCCGCCGGCAATCACCTGTTCCGGCGCGATGTCGGGGCCGCCCGGCTTGATATCGACGTCGAGGCCTTCTTCTTCGTAATAGCCCTTGTCCTTGGCGACGTAATAACCGGCGAACTGCGACTGGGTGACCCATTTCAGCTGCAGCGTCACCTTGTCGGCGGCCATTGCATGGGCCGCGGCAAGCGACATCGCGCTCGCCATCATTGCAACCATCAACTTTTTCATTTTCTTTTTTCCCTCTGAAGTTATGCCCAGGCCGCTATGGGAGGCCGGGGCGCGCCTAACCACCACGGATAGACGGATGCCAGAACGTCACCGCCCTCTCGGCAAGGGCGACGACACCATAGAAGATCGAGCCTGCAAGCGCCGCGACGGCGATCTCGGCCCAGACCATGTCGACATTCATGCGGCCCATCTCGGTGGAGATGCGAAAGCCCATGCCGACGATCGGCGTCCCGAAGAATTCCGCAACGATGGCACCAATCATCGCCAGCGTCGAGTTGATCTTCAGTGCGTTGAAAATGAAGGGCATTGCGGCGGGAAGCCGGAGCTTCAGCAGCGTCTGCCAATAGTTGGATGCGTAGGTGCGCATCAGGTCGCGCTCCATGTTGCCGGAGGCGGCGAGGCCGGCGACCGTGTTCACCAGCATGGGGAAGAAGGTCATGATGATGACGACGGCGGCCTTTGACTGCCAGTCGAAGCCGAACCACATGACCATGATGGGTGCGACGCCGATGATCGGCAGCGCGGACACCATATTGCCGATCGGCAGCAGGCCGCGACGCAGGAAAGCGAAGCGGTCAGCGAGGATGGCAACCACGAAGCCGCTCGTGCAGCCGATGACGTATCCGATGAGGACCGCTTTGAAGATCGTCTGCCTGATATCTTCGCCAAGGGTTGGCAGCGAGCCTGATATGCGCGCCCAGATCGCGCCTGGCGGCGGCAGGATGACGAAGGGAATGCCGAGGCCGCGCGTGGCCGCTTCCCAGATGATGAGGATCCAGGCGCCGAAAATGGCGGGAATCAGCAGGCGCAACAACCATTTGCCGACAGGCGTTGGCGGCTGGAGTTCGGACAGTTCCGTGACGCAGCGCGAGGCAAGCAGCCAGCCTGCGGCAAGCAGCAGGAAGAAGGAGAGGGTGGCAAAGCGCTCGTTGCCCGAGAGCGTGTTGAGCAACAGCCAGGCTGCGCCATGGGCGCCGATGAAGAGGACCGTGGCGGTGAGCGCTCTGGATATGGGCGCGAAGGAAATCAGCGCCGCGGCGACGACGAACAGGGTGATCAGCGTGGTCGTCATGGATGATGGAGGCTCAGAGGCTCCGGCCGCATAGAGAGGCAGCGTGAACATGGCCGCTATGGCGCAGAGGAGGGCGACCAGGCCCTGCCAGGAAAGCGTCATCTGTTTCATGCCGGTCTCCCGCCCATGGCGCGATCGACGATCTTCGCAACGAGGCCGACGATCGTGACGAGGATCGCCGCGAGGACCGAACCTGCGACCAGTGCCGCCCATATGTCGATGGTCTGGCTATAATAGGAGCCGGCAAGCAATTTCGAGCCGATGCCGGCAACAGCGCCGGTCGGCAGTTCGCCGACGATGGTACCGACCAGGCTTGCGGCGATCGCCACCTTCATCGACGTGAAGAGGAAGGGAATGGAGGCGGGCACGCGCAGCTTCCAGAAGGTTTGTGCGGCGGTGGCATTATAGGTGCGCATCAAATCCAGATGCATGACCTCGGGCGACCGCAAGCCCTTCACCATGCCGACGGCGACCGGGAAGAAGGAGAGATAGGTCGATATCAGCGCTTTGGGGATCAGGCCGGTGATGTTGATCGAGCCGAGAACGACGATGATCATGGGCGCAACCGCCAGGATGGGCACGGTCTGCGAGGCAATGATCCAGGGCATCAGGCTGCGGTCCAGCGCCTTGATGTGGATGATGGCAACGGCAATGACGATACCGAGCAGCGTGCCGAAGGCAAAGCCGAGTGCGGTGGACGAGAGGGTGACGCCTGCGTGATAGACGAGGCTGCGATTGCTCGAGAGCTTTCTGAGGAAGGTGTTTTCGAACACATTCTGCGCCACCTGATGCGGCGCCGGCAGGACGGGTTTCGGCTGGGAGAGCGTCTTGCCGACAAATTCCATCGTGGTCGAGGTGATGCTGTTGCGCGTATCCATGTCGCGCTGAAACGGCGTGTTCAGGATGACGGCTGCGACATACCAGATCGCGACCAGCACCAGCAGGATTGTGAGGACGGGGACGATCTTGTCCTTGAAGGTGTCGGGTTTCATGCGGCGTCCCTCCACTTGGGGAGGTTGAGGTTGCCCCACCCTGTTCCGCCGGCAACCGGATGCAAAGCCTTACTGCTCATAACTATGCCCCGCCCTCAGCCCTTCGCGCACACGATGGGCGATTTCCAGGAATTCCGGGGTTTCACGGATATCGAGTGGACGCTCGCTTGGCAGGGTCGAGTCGATCACGTCCGTCACGCGGCCGGGGCGGGGCGACATGACCACGATCTTGGTGGAGAGATAGACCGCCTCCGGAATGGAATGGGTGACGAAGCAGATTGTCTTGTTGGTGCGCGCCCACAGCTTCAGAAGGGCTGCATTCAGGTGGTCGCGGACGATTTCGTCCAGCGCCCCGAAGGGTTCGTCCATCAGCAACAGATCTGCATCGAAGGCAAGCGCGCGGGCGATCGAGGCGCGCTGCTGCATCCCGCCCGAGAGTTGCCAGGGGAATTTCTTGTTGAAGCCTGAGAGTTCAACGAGATCGAGCGCATCGGCAATGCGCTTCTTCCGGTCGGACCTCGAATAGCCCATGATCTCCAGAGGCAGGGCGATGTTCTTTTCGATCGTGCGCCAGGGATATAGCGCCGGCGCCTGGAAGACGTAGCCATAGGCGCGCGCCTTGCGCGCCTCTTCCGGCGTCATGCCGTTGATGGCGATCTCGCCCGATGTGGTGCGTTCGAGATCGGCGATGACACGCAGGAAGGTCGTCTTGCCGCAGCCGGAGGGACCGATGAAGGAGACGAATTCGCCCTTGCGGATATCGAGATTGACATTGCTCAGCGCATGCACCGGCCCGTCATTCGTCTGGTAGGTGAGACAGAGATCCTTGGCGGATACGACGGAGGGTGCTTGCATCAATAAACCAGTCTTGTTTTCGCCGCGCCTGCGCGGTTTTCCATGATATCATCGCCGCCGGCCTTTCCGGCAGCACAGTCCTTGGAGGATGAGGATGGACGCAAAATCAAAGCCCACCTGCCATATTGTTCGCCCCAACCACACCTATGACGGCAAGCAGGGGCTCAGCTATTTCGAGGGTATTGCGGCCGAAACCGTGGGCGCGAAGGGCATCTGCATGCATCTTCTGACGATCCCGCCCGGCGTGCGCGCCAAGGCGCATCTGCATGAGGCGCATGAAACGGCGATCTACATGCTCTCCGGCGAGGCCCATACCTGGTACGGCGACAAGCTTGAAAACCATGTGATCGTGCGCGCCGGCGAGCTTTTTTATATTCCGGCCGGCGTGCCGCATCTCCCGGCAAACCTCAGCAGTACGCCGTGCACGGCGATCATTGCGCGCACCGATCCGAACGAGCAGGAGAGTGTCGTCCTGCTGCCCGAGCTCGATCAGCTGGTGCCTGCGTGAGGCTATTTGCATAGCGGCAGCGGCCCCCACTTGATATTGGCATCCGAGGCAAGCCCGATCGTATAGCCTTTCGGGCCAGACGTGATCCTGGCGGTATCGTCGGAGCTGCTTTCTTCGCCTTCTGCCTGGCAGGCAACGGTTGCGGAGAAGTTCTTGCCCTCGGTCTTCAAGATCTTCTTGACCTCGCAATAGGACGCAGCCGTGGTGATGGCCTCCGATGTCAGCAGGAAGAAGTTGTCGGAGCCGGTGCTTTCGCCGGTCTTGGCATAGGCGCAGCCATCCTTGTTGCCGTAACTGCCCTTGATGGGCAGCGTATCTGCATTTGCCGCAGTGGAAAGAGCGGCCAGGCAGACGATTGTCAAAAGCAGATGGCCGCGCATCAATATCATACCCCGCTTGCCGGGATGCCCGTACGCTCGACCTTGCGCGGAGCCGTGATCTCCTTCCAGGTCGACAGCGCCTTGCTGACGGCGGTAACCGGCTCGCGCTTGACGAATTCACCGTGGCCCGAGCGGGTCTTAACCGTATCCTCCTCGATGGCCACGACGCCGCGCGTCAGCGTGTAACGCGGCAGGCCGGTGACTTCCTTGCCCTCGAAGACGTTGTAATCGATCGCCGATTGCTGGCGCTTCGACGAAATGGTTTTGGAGCGCTTCGGATCCCAGACAACCAGATCGGCATCGGCGCCGACGAGGATGGCGCCCTTCTTCGGGTAAATGTTGAGGATCTTGGCGATGTTGGTCGAGGTGACGGCGACGAATTCATTCATCGTCAGACGGCCGGTATTGACGCCATAGGTCCAAAGCATCGGCATGCGGTCTTCGAGGCCGCCGGTGCCGTTCGGGATCTTGGTGAAATCACCGACGCCGAAGCGCTTCTGCGCCGTGGTGAAGGCGCAGTGATCGGTCGCCACCACCTGTAGCGAACCGGAGGCGAGGCCCGCCCAGAGGCTATCCTGATGCTGCTTGTTGCGGAAGGGCGGGGACATGACGCGGCGGGCGGCATGATCCCAGTCCTTGTCGAAATATTCGGTCTCGTCGAGCGTCAGGTGCTGGATCAGCGGCTCGCCATAGGCGCGAATGCCCTTCTGGCGGGCGCGGCGGATCGCTTCATGCGCCTGTTCGCAGGAGGTGTGGACGATATAGACGGGGCAGCCGGCCATGTCGGCGATCATGATAGCACGGTTGGTGGCTTCGCCCTCGACTTCGGCCGGGCGCGAATAGGCATGGGCCTCCGGGCCATTATTGCCTTCCGAGAGCAGCTTGGCCGACAGCGAGGCGACGACATCGCCGTTTTCGGCATGGACGAGCGGCAGGGCGCCAAGCTCGGCGCAGCGCTGGAAGGAGGCGAACATCTCGTCGTCATTCACCATCAGCGCGCCCTTGTAGGCCATGAAATGCTTGAAGGTGTTGATGCCCTTGTCCTGAACGATGGTCTTCATCTCGTTGAAGACCTGCTCGCCCCACCAGGTGATCGCCATGTGGAAGGAATAGTCGCAATTGGCGCGGGTGGACTTGTTGTCCCACATGGTCAGCGCTTCGAGCAGCGACTGGCCGGGCGAGGGAAGGGCGAAGTCGACGACCATGGTCGTGCCGCCGGAAAGGGCCGCCCGCGTGCCGCTCTCGAAATCGTCGGAGGAATAGGTGCCCATGAAGGGCATTTCGAGATGGGTGTGCGGGTCGATGCCGCCGGGCATGATGAAACAGCCTGTGGCATCAAGCACTTCGTTGCCGGAAAGGTTCGGGCCGATCTCGACGATCTTGCCGCCGTCAATCTTCACATCCGCCTTGTAGGTGAGGTCGGCCGTGACGATGGTGCCGTTCTTGATGACTGTAGTCATGGCTGCTGCTCCTTTTCCTAGCTGTTACTGCTCGACTGCCATCGTGGGCGTGCCACTTCGCAGGAGCGCTGCGCCTTTGGTGATGAGGCGGTAAACTGCATCTTCACTCAGTTCATCGTGCGCGTCATGCTCTTCCTCGTAATACCAGTCGGGTTGGCCAACGACATCAGCGCCGCCGACTGACAATGACCAGAAACCGTCGCTTTCGCGAAAGTAGAAATCCTTGCCGTCGATCAGCCCAGTCGACTGTACGGGGTGGCTGCCCTGGGGGCGTTTGATCAGCATCCCGGGCATGGAAGGGCCGAGTTCGATGCGAACGACACGGGGTCCAGGTCCATAGACATAATAGGTTTGAAGGGGTGCATTTGGGTCGTGGTCATCTGAATTGGCCAGTTGAACCCCCGAAGGTTTATATCGCCAAAAGCTCGATATTTGCGGAAGGCTGATCCGCTTGCCTGCTGCATCGATGCCAATGTAGAAGACCTCCACACTGGGGACGTCGCCCCACGGTCCTTCAGTCATTGGCGTCGCATTGGCGGTGGCCCATGCGAGATCGTCGGCAGTTCGTTGAATTCCGAACTTAAAGGCATCGGCATAGTCGAGATAAGTCGTTGGCAAGTCTGACGCCATCACGCGACGATCTCCGCCGTCTCTACCACAGCATGGAACAGCACATCGGCGCCAGCCGTTGCCCATTCCTTGGAAATCTCCTCAGCCTCGTTATGCGAAAGACCACCCACACATGGGCACATGACCATGGTGGCGGGTGCGACCTTGGCGGCCCAGCAGGCGTCGTGGCCAGCGCCGGAGATGATGTTCATGTGGGAGTAGCCGAGGCGTTCGGCGGCGGAGCGGACCGAGGTGACGAGCTTTTCGTCGAAGGTGACCGGCTCGAAATGGCCGATCGCCTCGACGGAACAGCCGACGCCTAGCGCATTGCAGATCTTGGGCGCCTCGGCCTCGATCTTTGCCCGCATGCGGTCGAGCTTGGCCTTGTCGGGCGAGCGGATATCGACGGTGAAGACCACCTTGCCTGGCAGCACGTTGCGGGAATTCGGCGAGAAGAAGACCTGGCCGACACCGCCGACGGCGCCAGGCTGTTCGCCCATTGCGACACCCTGCACCATTTCCAGGATGCGCGACATGGCAAGGCCGGCATTGACGCGCATGTTCATCGGGGTCGAGCCGGTATGGGCTTCCTTGCCGGTCAGCGTGAATTCCAGCCACCACAGGCCCTGACAGTGGGTGACGACGCCGATCTGCTTGTCTTCGGCTTCGAGGATCGGGCCCTGCTCGATGTGATATTCGAAATAGGCGTGCATCTTGCGGGCGCCGACTTCCTCGTCACCGACCCAGCCGATGCGTTTCAGTTCGTCGCCGAAGAGATTTCCTTCGGGATCCTTGCGGTTATAGGCGAAATCCAGGCTGTGCGCGCCGGCAAAGACGCCGGAGGCCAGCATGGCAGGCGCAAAGCGCGCACCTTCCTCATTGGTCCAGTTGGTAACGACGATGGGGTGCTTCGTCTTGATGCCGAGATCGTTCATTGTCCTGACGATTTCAAGCGCGCCGAGCACACCGAGGACACCGTCATATTTGCCGCCGGTCGGCTGCGTATCGAGATGCGAGCCGACATAAACGGGGAGAGCGTTCGGATCGGTGCCGGAGCGGGTCGCAAACATCGTGCCCATCTTGTCGACACCAAGCGTCATGCCAGCGTCTTCGCACCACTTGCGGAAGAGGCTACGGCCCTCCGCGTCCGAATCCGTCAGCGTCTGGCGGTTGTTGCCGCCGGCAATTCCCGGGCCAATTTTCGCCATGTCCATGAGACTGTCCCAGAGACGGTCCCCGTTGACGCGCATGTTTTCGCCTGGCGCTGCCACCATGATTGAAAGTCCTCACCTGTTTTGCGGCAGTCATGCAAAGTACATGCCCGCCATGTTCCCGTGGTCAAATCCAGCTGCTGCTTTCTGTTCTGTTCAGCGCCGGAAAATCGCCAGTTGCCTTTGTTTTTTATCTGGCAGATAATTTGACCGATTGGTAAACATTACAACTTCCATCGCCGCGCTCAAGACGAAAATCACGAAAAACAGCTAGAAAATACCGGCAAAAAATACGGGCAGTTGCCTTTTAAAGCGGCAGGAGGGCCGTTCTTCGAATCTTGAGCGAAGAAGTTGAATTTCAAGGGGAAAAGAGCGGATGGCCATACCGAGAGCGGCGAAGACACTTCGGCGGACACGGATCCAGGAAGAAAAGGAAGAGCAAATCCTGGAAGCGGCGCTCGATGTGTTTTCGGTCAGCGGCTTTCGTGGCTCGACGATAGACCAGATCGCCGAAGTGGCCGGCATGTCGAAGCCGAACCTGCTCTACTATTTCCGCACCAAGGAGGCCATGCACCGGGCGCTGATCGACCGGGTGCTCTTCAACTGGCTGGAGCCGCTCAGGGCCTTCGATGCGGAAGGCAATCCGGAATCGGAGATCCGCAGCTATATCCGTCGCAAGCTTGAAATGGCGCGCGATTTCCCCAGGGAAAGCCGGCTCTTCGCCAACGAGATGCTGCAGGGTGCGCCGCATGTTCTCGATATGCTGAAAGGGCCGCTGAAAGAGCTGGTCGACGAAAAGGCGGCGGTCATCCGCACCTGGACCAAAAGCGGCAAGATCGCCCGTTGCGACCCCTATCACCTCATCTTCTCGATCTGGTCGACGACGCAACACTATGCTGATTTCGATGTGCAGGTTCGCGCCGTGCTCGGCGAAGCGCATTCCGGCGACGGGCGCTTCGAGGATGCGGCGCGTTTCCTGGAGCAGCTTTTCATAAGCGGGTTGCGGCCGGACTGAGCTGCCGATCGGCCGTCTAACGGTACGCGTTTGTTCGAATTTCTTCAGAGCTTGGCCGGAAGCGAAATGCGGACAAGAATGTCCGTCACTCCCTCGATCGTGTAGGGCTTCTGCAGGATCGGCGCATCCGAATGGCTGTGGGCCTGCGCTATACCCTCGCCGTAACCTGTCGCGAAGACGAAGGGCACGTTGTTGGCGGCCAGCCGGTCGGCAATCGCGAAACTGGTTTCGTCACCGAGATTGACATCGAGAAGTGCCAGATCGAAGGACTGGCCGGCGAGGAATTCCATCGCATCGGCAACGCTTGGCGCTGTTGCGACTTCCGCGCCCAAGCGGCGCAGAATGTCTTCGCCATCCATGGCGATGATGAGGTTATTCTCGACCAGCAGCACATTGAGACCAGCGAGCGGTTCCTTGTCTGAAGCAACGACCTTGCCTGCCGCGGTTTCGACAGGCGCAGAAACGGGGTGTTCGTCTGCCGAGCTGACTGTTTCAACATACCTCGCCGGGATCGAGAAATCGGCTTCCAGCCCTTCCTTGATGTAGCGGATCTCAGCCTTGCCGCCGAGATCGTAGGGGATGGAGCGGCGAATGATAGTCGAGCCGAAGCCCTGACGCTTGGGCTCGGTGACCGGAGGGCCATTGCTTTCCCGCCAGCCTATATTGAGATTGCCTTCTTCATCCCTCAGCCAGCCGAGATCGACAAAGCCGGATCCCGACAGGCTTCCATATTTGGCGCTGTTGGTGACCAGCTCGTGGAAGACAAGCGCCGTCGTTGAAAAGGCCTGCGGCTCCAGCAGCACGTCTTCGCCGGTCATCCTGATACGCTCGGCGTTCTTGCCGAGATAGGCGGCGGCTTCGGCCAGCAGCAGCTGCCGCAGCGAAGCCGGCGCCCAGTGGTCGCGGGTGATCTGGTCGTGGGCTCTGGAGAGCGACTGGACGCGGCCTTCGAGCTGCCGGACGTAATCCGGCAGGCTGATGGCCGATGATTGCGATTGTCGGATCAGACCGCCGATAAGGCCGAGAATATTGCGGACACGATGGTTCAGCTCGGCGATCAGCAGTTCCTGCCGCTCGTTGGCGAGCTGGCGCGCCATGCTCGCTTCGTCCGTCAGGCGCAGAACCACCTCGATCAGGGTCACGCGGATCGTTTCTGCCACGCGGCGCTCGGCTTCGGTGAAGGGCAGGGAGCGGCCGCGTACCAGCTCGGACCAGGCCTCGAAACTCTTGCGCGGGGTAAGCCGCGGACCGTTCGGGCCATATTCCACCGGTTTGTGCGGATCGCCGGCCCAGCGGACGGTGCGCACGATCTCCTGACGAAACAGCACGACATAGTCGCGCGGCGAGCGGGAGATCGGAATGGCGAGCATGCCCGCCACGGCATCATCGATTTCGATATCGGGATAGGTCTCCGCAAGCCGGTCCACCGCATAGACCCGGCCGGCGGCATTGCGATTGAGGTGGCGGATGAGAGCGGCAAAGCTCTTCTCGTCCGGACCGAGGCCGGCAATCGCCAGCCGTCCATTGATCCAGACGCCGATACCATCAGCGGGAATAGCGTCCGCCAGGGCATCGATCAGCCAGGTCGGATCGTCGAGCAGGCTTGCATTGTCGGCAACGGACGTCAGGAGCCGGTCGGCGATGCGACGTGCCTTGGTCTCGTAGTCAAGCGCCAGGCGTCGCTCGCGGCTTTCGAGGCGGGATGCGAACATCTGGCCGAAGAGTTCGGCAGTGGAGCGGCTTTCGGCCGAAGGCAGGCGTTCACTGTAATGATGGCAGGCAAACAGGCCCCAGAGCTTGCCATCGACGACGATGGAGATCGAGAGTGAGGCGCCGACGCCCATATTGGCGAGATATTCGATATGGATGGGCGACACCGAACGCAGCACGGACATCGAGAGATCGAGGGGCCGGCCATGTTCGTCGAGTTCGGGCAGGATCGGGACCGGTGTCGCGTTGATGTCGGCAATGATGCGGAACAGATTGCGCAGATAGAGCGCGCGCGCCTGCACAGGAATATCCGAGGCAGGATAGTGCAGGCCGAGGAACGAGCCGATGCCCGGCCGGGCAGCCTCCGCCACGACCTCACCGGAACCGCTGTCATCAAATCGGTAGACCATGACGCGGTCGAAACCGGTGAGGGCGCGGGCCTGCCGTGCGCCTTCGCGAAAAAAGGCTTCCAGCGTTTCCGTTTGATCAAGACGCGACATCATGCTGCGGATGGAGAGCGACGGGGCGCTGGATTGGCCTTCGTTGCAGCGTTCGCCTTCGATGATGACCTGGCCGTGACTCACATGCACTGCGACGTCGAAACGCTGAGGGTTTGATGTCAGGGCAATGCCGAATATGCGTTCGACGGTGTCGGGGCCGCGCAGGGTGGCGAGCTTGTTGCGGAGGGCATGGAGCGCTTCGGGCACAATGATCGACGACACGGGCCGGCCCGCAGCTTCGCTGTGAGTTATGCCCAGGAATTCGGCGAGATTTGCCGAGGCTCGAGTGACGATCCAGTCGGAGGATACCGCAAGCAGAAAACCGAAGGGCTGGACGGAACCGAGCTGATGGATCGGCTCGCGGTCGCAATTGGTCAGATCGACAGGTCCGGTCGCATTGCTCATCAGACAGCTTCCAGTTCGAGTTGCGCAGCCTTCAGGAAGAGATCGAAAACGCCACGCGCAGCCGCAACCGCGGCTGCCATATCGTCAATGCCGCTGGTATCAAGACGTTCCATAAACGCGCGCATCGAACCCTTCGGACCGTGCGGGCTGAGGTAGCTGCTCGGCAGGTCATCAGGCACGGCCTTTGCCAGCATGGCGCCGCCAAGCTTCGATCCTTCCAGCACATAGACCGCGCCCCAGAGTGCGGCCTCGCCGCGTAGATCGGGCTTGACAAGAAGCGGAGGCGGAGGCTCCTGGAGTTCGGCCATGTCGGCAAGAAGCAGATGCGCGCGCCGTCGCTCCGGCCAATCCGGCAGCAGTTGCTCGATACCGGCCTGCTCCAGGGCGGCTTCGACGGACGGAACCACGCGGGCATGGGCGCGCAAGAAGGTTTTATAGGTCCTGATATCGGAGAGGCTGAAATTGCCGAAAAGGGCGTCCACCCCGGCATGGCAATCTGCTGTTTGTGCACGAAGGGCACTGCGAAGTGACATGCTGACCGTGTTCCAAGTAATGTCGCATAGTATGCCGGCCGGATAGGGTCGGCGAAACTAGCGATATACGGCAGCCTCTGCTTATTTCCAGAGAAACCTATAGAAAAACATGGATTTCGGCGCGCTTGGCAATCCGATTTATCCGGATCTGTCTGCCATGACTGTTTGTCTATGGCGTCATCCGTCACCGGCACGAGAAGCATGTCCGGTGACGGATGAAATTATCCTTCGCCGCGGGGATCCCGGATCAGGCGGCGGCGCTTGCCTCGCCTTCAAAGGCGAGCCCTTCATCGGCCCAGCCGGTCAGCCCGCCGATCATCAGCTTGACGGAGAGGCCGAGACGGGAGAGGCGCAGGGCGGCCTTGTCAGCGCCGTTGCAATGCGGACCGGCGCAATAGACCACGAAGAGCGTATCGGAGGGCCATTCCGACATGCGGTGCGCGGTCATCTTGCCATGCGGCAGATTGAGGGCGCCCGGCACATGCGACTGCGCAAAGAGTGCGGGCGAGCGCACATCGAGCAGCACGAAATCGACCTTGCCGGAGGCGAAGGCGGCGTTCACGTCGGAGCAATCGGTCTCGAAGGCGAGCTTGCCGGCGAAATGATCGGCGGCGGCTTCGGGAGAAGCGGCAGGGATATCGGAGACGGGGCTTGGCATAGATCTTGTCCTTTCCTGGTTGCTGTTGCAGCCGATCATTGCCGATGCTACGGATGGGCGAAATTGGCCATCGTGACTGACAGCGTAAAGATCATGCCAAAATCGGATCTCCATCGAACGCAGGGACCACATGTGGTGGCGCTCGCCTATGACGGGCTCTGCACCTTCGAATTCGGCATTGCCTACGAGGTTTTCGGCCTGTCGCGGCCGGAGATGGGCGAGGGCTGGTATCGCTTCTCCGTCGCCGGCATCGAGCCGGGTCCGCTGCGCGCTGCCGGCGGGCTGACGGTTGCTGTAGATCATGGGCTGGAACTGCTCGATGAGGCAGATCTCATCATAGCGCCGGGATGGCGGGCGATCGATGCGCCAGTGCCGGAGCCGCTGACATCAGCCTTGCGGGCAGCGCACGAGCGGGGCGCACGTGTCATGTCGCTCTGCTCGGGTGTCGCCGTGCTCGCGGCATCCGGCCTGCTGGCCGGACGGCGCGCGACGACGCACTGGCGCTATGTCGCCTCGATTGCCGAGCGCTACCCGGACATCGCTCTCGATGCCGATGTGCTGTACATGGACGAGGGCAGCATCCTGACGGCGGCGGGCAGTGCGGCGGGCATCGATCTCTGCCTGCACGTGGTGCGCGGCGATTTCGGCCCCGATGCCGCCAACAGCGTGGCGCGACGGCTCGTCGTGCCGCCGCATCGCGAAGGCGGGCAGGCGCAGTTCATCGCCGCTCCCGTGCCGGAAGAGCGCGAGGGCATTCGCCTCGGGCCGCTGATCGAGTGGATGCGCGAGCGGTTGTCCGAAGACCAGCCCATCAGCCTGCTTGCCGACAAGGCCGGGATGAGCATGCGCACCTTCCAGCGCCGCTTCGAGGCGGCGACGGGCGACAGCGTCGGCGAATGGCTGCTGAAGGAGCGGTTGCGGCATGCCCGCGATCTTCTCGAGAGAGAGCTTGCGGTGTCGCTCGACGATATCGCGCTTGCCAGCGGCTTCGGCACACTTGCAACCATGCGCCACCATTTCCGCCGGCGGCTTGGCACCAGCCCGAGCACTTATCGGAAGTCGTTCGGCAATTAATACGTCCCAGGCTTGCATTTGTTTTTTGCTTCGCTTAAAGGGGCGGCATCATTTGTTTCTGGAAAGGGAGCGCACGATGACAAAAATCTCAGCACGCCCCGAGAGGGTTTCGGCGTAACTCAGCCTCTGGGCTGACGCATGCCGGTTGACCATCGCCGTCTGCGCGATGAAAGACCATTCATATCCAGAGTTCACTATCATGGGCAATTCCATCGGGGGCGGAAGCTCCCCGACGACGCAGGCCAATGCGCCTGCGCTCATCCATCATTTCTTTTCCGGCCGCACCTGGATTGAAGGCGCGGCGCTAAATCAACTTGCCGAAATGTCCCGTCTTCCGGGCGTTTCGCAGATTGCTGCCTTTCCGGATTTGCATCCCGGCAAATATGGCGCAACCGGTGTCGCATTGGCGTCCGACCGGCTGCTTCCGCTGCTTATCGGCAATGATATTGGCTGCGGCATGTCGCTTTTCCAGCTCGATCTGCCGCTGCGCAAACTGAAGATCGACAAGGCGGCGGAACGGCTTCGCCAGCTTGAGGCTGAGGAGATCGGCGATGCCGCTGTCTTGCTGGAGGAGGCGCGCCTGCCTGCCTCCCTGGCGCCGGATGCACTCGGTACGATTGGCGGCGGCAACCATTTTTGCGAGCTGCAGGCCATCGATACGCTTGGCAATGGCGGTGCTGGCGCTGGTCTGGATGGTCAGGCTCTCTACCTGCTTGTCCATTCCGGCTCGCGTTCCCTCGGTGCTGCAGTCTTTTCCGAGGCTATCAGTGCTCATCCCGATCTTGCGGCCGGGCTCCTGCCGGGTTCACAAGATGCTGTCACGTGGCTTGCAAGTCATGATCAGTGCGTTGTCTGGGCATCGCTGAACCGTCGACTGATCGCAGCACGGGCAGCCGCCGCATTGCGTGCGGATCTGCGCCTCGTCGCCGATGTGCCGCACAATCTCGTTCGGTCTTCCGGACGTGATTTCGTGCACTACAAGGGGGCTGCGGCTGTCACACCGGGGGAACTCGCGCCTATCGCCGGATCACGTGCGAGCCTCAGCTATGTGGTTTGCCCGACAGCGGATGTATCCAGTTCGCTCGGCGGCATATCGCATGGGGCCGGTCGCAAATATGACCGGGCCAGCATGCATGGGCGGGCGGGCCGTAACAGGTCCGAGCGTGAGCAGCTGCTGCGCAATGTCTGGGGCGGCATCGCCATTTGCGATGACCGGGCTCTCGTCGTCGAAGAGGCGGCGTCCGCCTACAAGGATGCGGGGCAGGTTGTTGCCGATCTCGAAAACGAAAAGCTGGTGAGCGTCGCTGCCAGCTTCCGGCCGCTCGTCACCTTCAAGAAGGCGGTTGACGAAGCCGAGGTCGAGCAGCGTCGCCGCAAGCCGGAGTACCGTCGGGAAGGAGGGCGTAGCCGTGAGCGCTATTGATCTCCTGATCACATCGGGCAACGGTCCGGTCGAGTGCCGGATCGCCGTCTCCGCGCTTCTGCGCATCCTTGAAGACGAGGCGAAACAGCAAGGGTGCGTCGTCCATGTCAACCTCGGGCCTATGCCGGATCATCATGGTGCGAAGTCGGCGATCGTCACTATCGAGGGCGAAGCGGCGGAGCGGATTGCAACAGGCTATTGCGGTACGATCCGCTTCACCTTCAAGAGTGGGGTCCGCCCCGGCCACAAGCGGCAAAACTGGTATGTGGCCGTGCGGCGCATCGATCTTCCGGCTGAAGGTGTTGCGGTGACGATCGATCCTGCCGACCTGCAGTTCGAGACGTTGCGGGCAGGCGGGCCCGGCGGGCAGCACCAGAATACGACCGACAGCGCTGTTCGCGCCTTGCATCGCCCGAGCGGTCTCGTTGTGACGGCCCGGGACGAGCGCTCGCAGCATCGCAACAAGGCGCTGGCAATCCGGCGTCTGCAGGCAATGCTGCAGGATATCGAAGCGGAAAAGCAGGAGGCGGCGAAAGCCGGGCGCTTCATTGCCAACCGCACGATCGAGCGTGGCAATGAGGTCAAGGCCTTCAAGCTTTGACAGCAGGCAATATGCCTAGGTCTTAAAAGCAATCGACGCCCTCCAGGAGGGCGTCGATCTTTTATACATTGAGCGGATGGTTATTCCGCGGCCTGGCGCGCCATCGGGTTGTTCGGGTGTGTCGTCCAGTTGGCGTAATTCGGATCGACCACCTTGCCGGTGCGCTTGTCGAGGGCGCCTGCCGGAAGCTCTTCCATGGTGATGCAGTTTTCGACCGGGCAGACGCTGACGCAGAGATTGCAGCCGACGCATTCCTCGTCCATCACCTCGAAATGGCGGACGCCATCGACGAAGTTGGTGATCGCCTGGTGTGAGGTGTCCTCGCAGGCGATGTAGCAGCGGCCGCACTGGATGCAGGCGTCCTGGTCGATCTTCGCCTTGGCGATATAGTTGAGGTTCAAATACTGCCAGTCGGTGACGTTCTGGACGGCGCGGCCGGTAATGTCGTCGAGGGTCTTGTGGCCCTTTTCATCCATCCAGTCCGAGAGGCCCGTGATCATTTCCTGCACGATCTTGAAGCCGTAGGTCATGGCAGCTGTGCAGACCTGCACGTTGCCGGCGCCGAGCACCAGGAATTCGGCTGCGTCGCGCCACGTGGTGATGCCGCCGATGCCCGAGATCGGAAGGCCGTAGGTTTCCGGATCGCGGGCGATCTCGGCGACCATGTTGAGCGCGATCGGCTTGACGGCCGGGCCGCAATAGCCGCCGTGGCTGCCCTTGCCGCCGACGGTCGGGTTGGGGGCGAAGTTGTCGAGATCGACCGAGACGATCGAGTTGATCGTATTGATCAGCGAGACGGCATCCGTGCCGCCGGCCTTGGCGGCGCGGGCAGGGCGGCGGATATCGGTGATATTGGGCGTCAGCTTGGTGATGACGGGCATGCGCGTGTACTGCTTGCACCAGCGCACCACCATTTCGATATATTCCGGCACCTGGCCGACAGCCGAGCCCATGCCGCGCTCGGACATGCCGTGCGGACAGCCGAAATTCAATTCGATGCCGTCGGCGCCGGTTTCTTCGACCAGCGGCAGGATCGATTTCCAGGCTTGCTCCTCGCAAGGCACCATGATCGAGGCGATCAGTGCCCGGTCCGGCCAGTTCATCTTGACCTGTTTCATTTCGCGCAGGTTGGTCTGCAGGTCGCGGTCGGTGATGAGCTCGATATTGTTCAGGCCGAGCAGGCGGCGGTCGGCACCCCAGATCGCGCCGTAGCGCGGGCCGTTGACGTTGACGACAGGCGGGCCTTCCTCGCCCAGCGTCTTCCAGACGACGCCGCCCCAGCCGGCCTTGAAGGCGCGCTCGACATTGTAGGCCTTATCGGTCGGCGGTGCGGAGGCGAGCCAGAAGGGGTTCGGAGACTTGATGCCGACGAAATTATTGCGGAGATCAGCCATTGTTCATTCTCCCCTTCAGGCGACAGCGACAGCCGGAGCGGCTGCAGCAGTGAGGGTTCGGTGAATGGATTCGGCCGCGTCGCGGCCGTGGGCGACGGCAGATACGGTGAGGTCTTCGCCACCGAACACGCAGTCGCCGCCGGCCCAGACACCTTCGAGCGATGTGCGGCCTTCCGGGTCAACGGCGATACGGCCGGATTCCATGCGCAGCGCGCCGAGGCTGGAGGCTTCGAAGGTCTGGCCGATGGCTTTCAGGATATGGTCTGCGGTGATGACGCCGGTCTCGCCGGTGCCGGTCAAGCGACCATCGACGAGGGCGGTATATTCGACCTCGATCGCGGCCACCTTGCCATCCTGCGAGAGGATGGATTTCGGCGCCAGCCAGTGGCGAATGATGACGCCCTTGGAGGTGGCGAGATCCTGCTCGAATTCCGAGGCATTCATATGTTCCTTGCCGCGGCGGTAGCAGATGGTCACCTCTTCCGCGCCAAGCAGCTTTGCCTGCACGGCGGCGTCGATCGCCGTCATGCCGCCGCCAAGGACGACGACGCGGCGGCCGATGGCGATGTCGCCCTTGTTCCCGGCCTGACGAAGCTCAGCGATGAAATCGACAGCGTCATCGACGCCGGGCAGGGTTTCGTTATCGACGCGCAATGCGTTGACGCCGGCAAGGCCGAGGCCGAGGAAGACGGCATCGTACTGGCTCTGCAGGTCGGCGAGCGAGACGTCGCGGCCGAGCTGCTGATCATGTTTCACCTCGATGCCGCCGATCGACAGGACGTAATCGACTTCCTTCTGGGCGAAGTCGTCGACTGTCTTGTAGGTGGCGATGCCATATTCGTTGAGGCCGCCGGATTTCGGCTTGGCGTCATAGATTACGACATCATTGCCCTTGATTGCAAGGCGATGGGCGGCGGCGAGACCGGCAGGGCCGGCGCCGACGACGGCGATCTTCTTGCCGGTCGGTTCCGCGCGCCGGTAGAACTGCTTGTCGGCCGTCATCGCCGCATCCGTTGCATAACGCTGCAGGCGGCCGATCTCGACGGGACGCTCTTCGGCGGTGTTGCGCACGCAGGCCTGCTCGCAGAGCTCTTCGGTGGGACAGACTCGGGCGCACATGCCGCCAAGGATATTCTGGTCGAAGATGGTCTTTGCAGAGCCGATCGGATTGCCGGTCGAGATCTGGCGGATGAAGAGCGGAATGTCGATGGAGGTGGGACAGGCCGTCATGCACGGCGCGTCATAGCAGAAATAACAGCGGTCGGCGGCAACCAGCGCTTCGTGATTGTCGAGGCGCGGATGAAGATCGGAAAAATTAGCCTCGTACTCGGCGGACGAAAGCCGGCCGGCACGAATCCCAGTTTCCAGGCGTTCCATTGAAGTTCCCTCTTTATTGGTAACGACTAGTGAGGGAATCGTAACTCAGGTTCAAAAATTTATCAAACGGTAAAATTTTGGCAATTTTCTTTCGTCTGTTCAGTTTAAGTAATTGAATTTGTTTGACGTGCTATTTCTTTAGGCATGCTTTGAATTCCGATTGGATGGATATGAGCAGCAACCCAAATCGGCCATCCGAGAAAAAATTGACGAAAGTCCAATTTTTTTCCAATCGGAGGGAACCAAAGTTAACGAGCGTAGTTAATGCGATATCCGAATGATGACCGCATCGACCCAACATGCGCGCCCCCAACCCATCATTCGGACGAACTCACGGTCCCCTCCCGGTGAGTGGAGACAGCCGGTGCGCCGCCCTCGCACCGGCTGTTTCTCCGTTTGGCTCAGGCAATTCCAGCAGAAACGTGCGGTTCTAGTCCGGAACCGCGTAAAATCACGGAATCTCAGGTGCGCTTCAGGATTTCGAATTCCGTTTCCGGAACCGTCAGATGATATTCGATGCGGCCCGGTACAAGCGCCAATTCAGCCTTGCCATTGACGGAAGAGGGCACGACGCGCTCCAGCACTGTACGGCCGAAGCTGTTTTCGCTGAATTCGTGGACGTCGCCACTGTTTGGAAGCACTTCCACCCAGGCGAGTTCGATTGCCTGGCGGCCGGCGATCTCAGCCTCCCGGCAGTTCAGCGTGATCGAGGTCGCCCCGCTGGCGATTGCGCCATAGGAGGCGGAATTGACGATCAATTCATGCAGGGCCAGTCCGAGATGGACCGCGGCATTCGGCGTCAGATGCGCGTTGATGCCGAATATCGGCAGGGAGCCCGATGTTTCCGGCCAATAGGGGGCGAACTGTTTTTCGGCAAGTTCGAACAGAAAGGCGCCGCGCCAACTGGAATCGGTAATCAGATCCTGAGAGTTCGAGAGCGATTGAAGACGCCCGCGGAATTTCATCAGGAAAGAATCGAGAGAAATGGTATTGCGGGCGGTCTGCGTGGCAATGCCCTGGATGATGGCAAGCAGGTTCTTGGAGCGGTGGGAAAGCTCGCGAAGCAGCGATTTCAGCACCTTTTCGCGATGCCGGCTTTCGGTAATCTCCGAGATGACGGAGAGCAGACCGTAATTGCCGCGCCCGCCGGTGCGCTGAACGTTGAGTTCGAACGTCCTGACTTCGCCGTCGATTGCAACATCGACCTCGGCATTGCTGGAGGCGCCGGTTTCAAGCACCGTCCGCTTTATCGCGGCAAGCGATTTTCCATGTGCTTCGCCAAACAGCGAGCCGTCATCGCCGCCGGCGACGAAACGGGTCTGGAAATAGGGGAGAAGATTTTCGGCGTATATGATGGCAAGGCTGGCATCCTGATAGAGAATCGAGATAGCCGCGCTGGCGAGCGCGCGCTCCATTATTGCCGCCTTGCCTTCAGTGGTGAAAGGCGTTCCGGACAATGGTCCAGTCGTATTCACTCGGCCGCCTCTCCTCGGTCCCTTCGAACAAACGGAGGGATGTTGCTCTCCCGACAAACCTGCCGGTCATTCTAAAAGCAAGCGCTGCAAAAACCGTTAAAGCCGCCAATACGCTCCGGCAGAGCCGGAACGCATCGTTGCCGGAATAGTTCCGGTATGGCCAAGATTCATGTTTCAGGCCGCCACACGGGTCGTTTCGTTGAAGAAAAGAGCCTGGCTGATCAGCGCTTTGACCATGTCGGGATTGAAGGGTTTGGTCACGAGGAAGGTGGGTTCCGGTCGCTCCCCGGTCAGCAATCTTTCGGGGAAGGCGGTAATGAAGATCACGGGCACGCTCGAGGTCTTCAGGATATCGTTGACGGCATCGATGCCGGAGCTGCCGTCGGCAAGCTGGATATCGGCGAGCACCATGCTCGGCTTGGTCCTGTTATAGAGTGCGACGGCCTCGGTATGGGTGCGGGCGATGCCGGTAACGCGGTGGCCGAGGCTTTCGACCATCTGCTCGATATCCATGGCGATGAGCGGTTCATCCTCGATGATCATGATATCGGTCGCGACCTGACGCGAGATTTCATGCGAGGCCTTGTCGAGCAGCTGCATCGTTTCCTCTTCGGTGATTTCGAGAATGTCTGCGATCTCGGAGACGCGGAAATTCTCGACGGAGGCGAGCAGGAAAGCCTGGCGGGCAAGCGGCGAAACCTTCGAGAGGTTCAGCGTCGCGCGCTGTTCCCAGGCATAGGGTGAGGAGGGCTCGGGAATCTCGACCGCAGTGGAACCAAACAATTGCGTGAAGAGTTTGTAGAGTGCGACGCGGTCATTCGCGGTATCCGGGAATATGGAGAGATCGGCGATGATCGCTTCCAGAACGGCGGCGACATAAGCATCGCCAGAAGTCTGAGTGCCGGTGAGAGCGCGGGAATAGCGACGCAGATAAGGAAGGTGCGGCGCAATTCGAGTGGATAGTGTCATTAAAAACTCCCGTCTACAGGCAGGTAAATGGCTGCAATGACCAGAAAACGCGGTCTCCATAAAAAAGTTCCTGAGGTGAGGAACTATTTTTGCGGCGTCGCATTATCCTAGCCGACAAATGAAGGGCGTCACGTTTTGACCCATGTGAACGGAATGGATCTACGACATCAAGGGTTTGAAATAACCTGCTTGATCGATCGCTTATCCGTTCCATTTACCTTTTACAGCGACTTTGCCTTTCAACCCAAGACAACAGGCAAGAAGTGATCAGTTGATGACGACACAAAAGACAGAAGCACCGGACGAGCGCCAGTTGGAGCTGCGGGCGAGCGACCTATTGGACCCGAACAACCAGATCGGCGTCAGGTTGCGGTCGCTTTATGCTGCCGCGCAGGAGGAGACCATTCCCGACCGTTTCCTCGACCTGCTGGAAAAGCTTGATCAGGCCGAAATGATGGCTTCCGCAAAGATGGCCGAATAGGAATACCCGCATGGAAAAAGCGCAACCGAGCTTCAAGCGCGAACTCCTGGCGGCCCTGCCAAGCCTTCGTGCGTTTGCCATATCACTGATCGGCCGGCATGACCGCGCCGACGACCTGGTTCAGGACACCATCATGAAAGCCTGGGCCAAGCAGGATCATTTCGAGATGGGCACCAACATGAAGGCCTGGCTCTTCACGATCCTGCGCAACGAGCTTTACAGCCAGATGCGCAAGAGCGGCCGCGAGGTGCAGGACAGCGATGGCCTGTTTACCGAATCCATGGCGACGCACCCTTCCCAATATGGCGCACTCGACCTGCAGGACTTCAAGAAGGCGCTGGACCAGCTGCCGCCGGACCAGCGCGAAGCGATTATCCTCGTCGGCGCATCGGGCTTCTCCTATGAGGAAGCGGCGGAAATCTGCGGCTGTGCCGTCGGCACCATCAAGAGCCGCGTGAACCGCGCGCGCCAGCGGTTGCAGGATCTCCTGCAGATATCAGGCGAGGCGGACTTCGGTCCCGACGCTACGTCGGCGCCACTTACCTCGAAGGCTTTTGCCTTCTGATCGACGCCTTTCCTGGGAGGAAGGATGGCCGGCTGCCCTGCGGGGCGCCGGCTTTTTTGTTGGACCGATGGCGCGATTGCCTCAATCAACGACAGAGAAAAAGCGCAGCGCATCATTGCGCGCGCTGCGCTTTTGCGGCAATCGAAGAATGAAGAGGATGCGGATTAGTCGTCCCGCTTCGAACCCACCAGATTGGCAGCCACGAGAGCAGCCACGATGCCCGCGGTCAGGAGCGGCTGGGTGCGTACGAAGCCGAGGCCAACGGTTGCCAGAGATTCAAGTGCTGCGCGGCGTTCCCGGGCGCGGCGGGCTTCCTGATGGTTCATGATCGTCATGATCACGAAAACGATGATCGCGATCAGTAGAGCGCAGGCCGCAAGGAAGAGGGATGCGCCGATAGCGCCGTAGATGCCTGCCAGCCAGATGGCTCCGGCGGTGACGGCAAGCGCGTAGGCAGTCAGCAGAAAAAGCAACGCAACGGCGATGAAGATGCCGTTGCGCTTGGTGCGTTCCACCGTGCGGTGAACGCTATTGCCGACGAGCAGGCTCAGGATCGGGAAGAGCATCGAGCCTCCTAGCGGCGCGCGAGCATGGCGACGAGCAGGCCAAAGGCAGCAGCGGCACCGACAGTTGCGAGCGGATGACGACGCACGGTGTTTCGCACTTCGCCGGCGCCGCGCAGGTAGCGCTGCTGCAATTCGTTCAGCAGATCCTCGCTGCGGCCGAGGATGTCTTCATAGCTTGCGGATGCCTGAGAACGCAGCTTCTCACCCTGATGGCGGGAGGTCTTGCCGAGAACATGGGTGAGCTCTGCGAGCTCTTCGCGCAGGGCTGCGATCTGGTCTTCGACGCTGGTTTCGAGATTGTGAAGAGCGCCGTTGCGGCGGCTGCGGCTGGACTGGAAGAAGGAGTAGGCCATGACTGTCTCCATTGCTGGGCGCGATCAGCGCCGCCCGGTTTCACGCGGGGTCAGCACCATCAATGGCACGGAAGAGAGCGCCCGGCTTTGACCCAAATCATTGCGGACAACGCATTCAGGCTGGAAAGGTTCCTGAGTTGGCCAGCGCGCTATGGGCCAGGACGAAAGGCGTGCCGTCGCCAGGCACCGTGTTAACGCGCAGCGGGCAACCGAACACCGTCTCCAACATTTTGTCTGTCAGTACGTCGCGGACGCTGCCTTCAGCGGCCGGGCGGCCGGATTTCATCAGCACGATCCTGTCGGCGAAGAGAGCCGTCAGATTGAGATCGTGCATGACCGCAATCACCCCGCCGCCGCGCTCACAGAAATTGCGCGCGAGCGTCATGATGGTCAGCTGGTGGCTGATGTCGAGGCTGGAGACCGGCTCATCCAGCAGCAGCCAGCAGGGTCTGCCATCGACGACCGGCTCGGAGATCTGGCAAAGCACGCGGGCGAGCTGCACACGCTGCTGCTCGCCGCCGGAGAGTTCTTGGTAGAAGCGGCCTTCGAAGCCGGTGAGATCGACGGCGGCCAGTGCCTTTGCGGCAGTCTCATCGGCCTGATCGGCATGAAGGTTGAGGCCGGAGGTCAGGCCCATGCGGACGATCTCGCGAACGGTAAAGGGAAAGGAGATGGCGCTTGCCTGCGGCAGGACCCCGCGGATGGAGGCAAGTTGCCACGGCCTCAATGTGCGCACCTCTTCGCCGTTCAGAGATACGGAGCCCTCATAGGCAAGCTCGCCGGAAACGGCCTTCATAGTGGTTGTCTTGCCGGAGCCGTTTGGTCCGGCAATGGCGGTCAGTTCGCCGGCCTTTGCGGTGAAGGCGACATCGCGGACGATGGTCTTGCCGGAAAGGCGCACGCTGACGCCGGAAACTTCGATCATCGGTGCACACTCACAGGGCAAGGCGCGAGCGCTGCCGCAACAGGATCCAGAGGAAGAAGGGACCGCCAACGGCCGCCGTGATGATGCCGATCGGCATTTCGGCGGGTGCTACGATGGTGCGGGCGAGCACATCGGCGAAAATCAGCAGCGAACCGCCGAGCAGTGCCGAGGCCGGCAGCAGGAAGCGATGGTCCGGGCCGATCACCATGCGCAGGATATGCGGAACGACGATGCCGACGAAGCCGATGCCGCCGCTGACGGCAACGGAGGCGCCGGTTGCGGCGGCAACGGTGACGATGGCGATATTCTTCAGCCGCTGGACCGGCACGCCCATATGGAAGGCAGCCGCTTCGCCGAGCGTGATGGCGTTCAGGCCACGGGCCATGAAGGGTAGGGCGATGAAGGAGAGGAGGATGATCGGACCGGCCGCCGCGATCTTGATCCAGGTCGCACCGGCAAGCGAGCCCATGCCCCAGAAGGTCAAGTCGCGCAGCTGCTGGTCGTTGGCCATATAGATGAGCACGCCCGTCAACGCGCCGGTCAGAGCGCCGAGCGCGATTCCGGCAAGCAGCATGGTGGCGACCGAGGTCTGGCCGTTGCTGGTGGCGACCCGGTAAAGCAGCAGCGTGGTGATCAGGCCGCCGCCGAAGGCTGCGAGCGGCAGGGCGTAGATGCCGAGTGCGAGGTAGAGGGGGGCGGCGACCGTGCCGCCGAGAACGATCATCACGACCGCGCCGAAGCCAGCGCCCGAGGAGACGCCGACAAGGCCGGGATCGGCGAGCGGATTACGAAACAGGCCCTGCATGACCGCGCCCGAGACGGCGAGCGATCCGCCGATCAGGAAGCCGAGGATGGCGCGGGGCAGGCGAATGTCGAAGATGATGATCCGGTCACGGGCGCTGAGCGCCGTTTCGTTGCCTGCCATGTTTCTGACGACGTCGAGAATGGAGGCGTCGGACGCTCCCGTCGTGACGGAGAAGAGCAGGGCGAAAACGGAAGCCAGGACGAGGAAGGCGATCGCCAGCAGGGCAAGCTCGGTTCTGTCGCCCGCCTGCCGGTTTCTGCTGAAGACCGGCAAAGAGGATCGCCTGTTTTCCATCATGGCTTCCGGTACGGCCATCATCAGCCCCCGTAGATTGCCGCGTTGAGTTCGCGAACTGCACTTGCCGTGCGCGGACCGAAGCCGAGGAGATGCAGGCCATCCATGCGGATGATCGCCTTCTTCTCGCCGGCCGGTGTCAGCGCGATCGAGGGTTGGGCAAGCAGGTCGTCGTTTTTCGTGCCGGCGCCATCACCGCGGTTCATCATCAGGATCACATCAGGCCTGGCGCTGATGATCGCCTCGTCGGTCAGCGGCTTGTAACCCGGGAATTCACTGATCGCATTGACGGCGCCGGCAAGCTTGATGACGCCATCGGCAGCCGTGCCTGTGCCTGACGCCATGATGCGACCGTTCTGGGCGCTCAAGATGAAGAGCACGCGCTTGCGCTCGCCCTCGGGGCGCTTTTCGGCATCGGTGATGGCGGCATCGAGATCGGCGCCGACCTTTTCCTCAAGGGCTTTCGCCTTGTCCGGCACGTTTAGCAACGTGCCGACACGATCGATCTTGGCGATGATGCCGTCGCGCGTATAGGCATTCGGAACGGTCTCGAAGGGCACGCTGGCATTCTTCAGAACGTTCAGCGCTTCCTGCGGGCCGGAGCCCTCGACGGCGATGATCGCCGTCGGGTTCATGGCAAGAATGCCTTCCGGCGAGAGCGCGCGCATGTAGCCGACATCGGGCAGCTTCAGCGCCGCTTCCGGATACAGGCTCGTCGTATCGCGGGCGATCAGCCTGTTCTCCTCGCCGAGCGCGTAGATTATCTCGGTGACGTCACCGCCGACCGAAACGAGCCGCGACGTATCGAGCTTCTTGTCCTCTGCATGGGTGGCGCGCACAAAGGCACCGCCGATCGGTGCCATCGGAACCAGCGGCAGGATCATGACAGCCGCAGTCAAAGCCAGTTCCCAAAGACGGAGCCGGCGAAGGTTGTTTCGGATTTTCATCGCTTTGATCCCTATGCGGCGACGCTTGCGGCCCGCGGCAGGTTTTCCATGATCTCTCGCCATTCGCTGCGCTCGTCGGAACCTTCCTTCCGCTTGCCGAAGAACTGGATGATCATGTTGCCGTCGGCATCATAGGCTTCGAGCGAGGTGACGTGGCCGTCCTTGGTCGGCTTGCGTACGGCCCAGGTCTCGGCAATGTGGTCCTGGCGCAGATGCAGATGGAAGGTTTCGTCGAGCACGTTGATCCACGGACCCATCGGCTGGACATTGAAGATCGGGCCGGAATGGATCTGCACGATGCCGTTATTGGCAACGAAGCACATGATCGGCAGGCCTGCCTTGACGGAGGCATGCATCATCTCTGCCGTCGCCGTATTGTCGAGCTTCCAGGCATAGTCGTCGCCGACGGAGCGCACCGCGGCCTGGCGGCCGATCTTCAGGCGCTTCAGCATGCCGAAGAATTCATGCGTATCGGTCATCTTGCTCCAGTTGTCGCGCAGTTCTTCCTGGGTGACATTGCCGTCTTCGTCGGAGGCAAAGGAGGTTTCGGCCTCGACGAATTCCTGGCTCTCGTCGTTGAGCTTCAGTTCGGCGACGATGCGATGATAGGCTTCGACATCGGATGCCGGGCGCAGGTGGATCTTGTGGACGGCGTTGCCTGTCTTATCGAAATACTGAAGGCTGAGGCGTGTTGTGTCGCCATCCTTCTTGGTGACGGCAAAGGCGTGAACCCAGCGGCTCGGGAAGACGCGCAGATCGATATTTTCGCCGAGCACGATGGCGTTGTGCTCGCCGATCTTGATGTTTTCGTAGACGCCGATCTTTTCGTGCACGGCGCTTTCGTTGCGCGACAGGGCCATGACCTCGCCGAGATCGGCAACACGCTCCAGGAGTTTCGCGGCACTGGCATCGATGCGCACGGCACTGATGCCGACTTCGGCGGCGACGAGGGCGGCCTCGGAAATCTTGAGCTGCGCGGCAATGTCGCGCTCGCGCATCTTCGGATTTTCAGCGCGGAACGCGCGGATTTCTGATGGTGCCGGTCTGGTCTGCTCGGTCATGTTCTACCCTGCTATGAGCTTACTTGTTGAGAATGAGTTTGCCCTGACGGGTGATCTTCAGGCGATAGATCACGCCGTCGTGCCTGATCATGATCTCGTTGGTGCCGGCAAAAAGATCGCCGCTTTCGAGAACACGGATCTCGGCCACTGCTGGCTCGTTGCGCAGCTGTGCGAGCTTAAAATTATCTGGCTTTTCAACCATCATTTCGGTCGGCTTTTCCCGTGATTGCGGGGGTGAAGGCCCCGTTCCGGCTACATTTATCTTGACTCTCATACTCATAGTTTTTTAAAGACGCAATAATAGAAGACAAAAGCAGTCAAGTTTTTGGCCGCGCTGTTTTGAAGCCGCCTGATGGCGGTCAATTTGGTCTTTGGAGAGGCGATAATGACGGGTCGGTTTGCCGCTTTTGCGGCTGGTGTGCTGTTTTCGGTTTCGGGCGCGGCGCAGGCCTTTGCGCAGGATGCAGCGGCTTCCAAGCTCGATGTCGAGCTCAACGCGCTGACGCCCTCGCAGAAGGGTTGCATGATGACCTTCGTTGCCGAGAACAATCTGGCGACGCCGATCAACAAGGTCTCCTTCGAGCTTGCCTTCTTCAACGACAAGAATGCCGTCGACCGCATCACGGTGCTCGATTTCCGTGACTTGCCGCAGGGCAAGAAGCGCGTGCGCCAGTTCGATATGCCGAACGTAAAGTGCGAGACGGTCACGCGCGTGCTGATCAACGACACGCCCGTCTGTGACGGGCCGGCGGCCGGCGAATGCATGAAGGGGCTCGTGACCCGCTCGCAGATTTCAGTTCCTTTCGAAGGCTAAGACCAGGTCGAAGGCCAAGACCGGGCCGGGAGGAAATCCGGTGCGCATGTTTCAGGTTGTCCGAGGCGTCAAATGGCAATTTCAGCGAAATCCAGATCGAGACACGTGCTCATCGAGGAGGAGGGCGCTGACGAGGGCCTGAATGACAACAATCCCGGCATGCATCCAGGTCACGAGCTGGCCGATCTGCGCAACGCGCAGCGCCAGCCGGCCGGAGAACAGGTCATCCACTATGCGCGTTTCGCGCAGATCTCCTCCTTCCCCGATCATCCGGAAGCCGCTCCCGCTGCTCCGGTGACACCATTTCCGATGGATGCGGCGGTGGAGAAGCAGGAGGACGAGAAGGCGCCGGTGCGGCGGCGGCTGACACTGACCTGCATCTGCTCGCTGATTTTTCACGCGGCATTGGCGACTGCGCTGATCGTTGCCTTTCCGAAAGCGCCTGAAGAGGCGATCGAAGAAGCCGGCCAGGCGATGAGCGTCGTCATGTACGGCGATTCCGATGTTGACCAGGCGGCAGCTGGCGAGACGGAAACGACCGTGCAGCAGGAAATTATTCCAGAACCTGTCCAGCCCGACACGATCCAGCCGATGCAGACAGTGGAGGCGCAGCCGGAGACCGTGCAGCCGACCGAGGTCTCGCCTGTGACGACGAGCGAGGTTTCGCCCGTCGAGATGCAGGAGGCCATTCAACAGGCGCCGGCGCCGGAAGTGACGCGGGTCTCGCCGGAAAATGCCGCGGCTGTCGAGCCCGAAATCCTGGTATCCGAAGTGCCGGCGGAGGAGTCCGTCGCGCAGCCGATGTCCACGATCGTTCCGGAACAGCAGCAGGTGCCGGTCGATGCGGTTTCGCCTGAGATACAGCCCTCCGAAGTACAGCCGACCGAGATACAGCCGACTGCGGTGCAGCCCACTCAGGTCCAGCCGACCGAGGTGCAGCCTGCCGAGACCCAGCCCGAGGTTGCGCAGACCCCGCAAGAGGTGAAACCTGTCGAAACGGCTGAAGTCCAGCCGAAGCCGGAACAGCCCGAGGAGGTTGTCACGCCGACCCCGAAGCCGAAGGTGACGGCAGAGGAAAAGCCGAAGCCGGTTGAGAAGAAGCGTCCGCCGCAGAAGGCTGCCGGCAGGAATGGCGAGCAGCAGCAGAATTCGCAGCGCGGCGTTGCCGACGGCGATCCGTCGGCCCAGTCGGACCGCAATTCGCAAGCCGCCAGCAACAATAACGGGATCGGCACCGCTGAGCGCGCCAATTACGGCGGCAAGGTTCGCGCCCGCATTCGCCGCGCGCTTCGCGAGCCTCGCGGCGTCTACGGGACGGCCGGCGTGACATTGACCATCGGCGGCGGCGGCAATCTTGTCTCTGCCGTCATCTACAGGAGTTCCGGCGTTCCTGAGATCGATCAGGCCGCTACCGATGCCGTGCGGCGCGCATCGCCGTTCAGCCCGCCGCCGGGTGGGCAATCCGTGAGTTTCAAGCAGGAAATTCAGGTTGGTAGGAATTAAATATGATAAAAATAATCAACTTTATACTTTACTCTAAAAATCAAGTTTAATAAGGTCCCGCTCGCACACGCAGGAATCGTGTGACGATCAACGAGCGAACGGGTGGTAAATGGCTCGAAAGGCGAAGAAGGGGGCGAACCGGGAGATCCGCGTTCAGGCCGATCAGGAGGCGCAACAGTCCTCCTCGGGGCGCTCCAAGCTGGATGGCCGCAGTTTCCTCTATGTCGGCGGCCGCGATTGCCAGGTGGCGCATCTTCGCCAGATCGCCAGCAGCTTCGGCGCAGAGCTGATCCACCACGACGGCGGCCTTCGCGAAGCCGTTTCGCGCATCGACACGTTGCTTCCTTCCGTCGACTGCGTCTTCTGCCCGATCGACTGTATCAGCCATGATGCCTGCCTGCGCGTGAAGACCGGCTGCAAGAAATTCAGCAAGGCCTTCATTCCGCTGCGTAACGGCAGCAAGTCCAGCCTGGAACGTGCGCTGCAGACGATGAACGAACGAGACAGTTCCCGATGAATGATGGGCACCCTGACGGGTTTACGATGATCGGCCTGCACAAGCTCGCCGCTCACGGTGGTGACGGCCTTGTGCCGGAGCTTTATGAAGTTTTCCTTGAGAATGCCGCGCGCCAGCGCAGCTATCCCAATGTCGTGCTGTTTCCCGCCTGGGAAGCACGCATGCCCGGCGAAGCGTCTGTAAAGCCCATTGGCGCGGATGCGACCGACGGCAATAATATCGTCGCCTTTCCGTCCTATGCCGGACGTGCGACCCAGAAAAAGGCGTGAGGAGCTTTTGATGTATATCGCGATGAACCGTTTCAAGGTGGCTGCCGGTGCAGAGGGCGATTTCGAGAGTGTCTGGCGCAATCGTGATTCCAGCCTGTCGCAGGTTCCGGGTTTCGTCGAATTCCGCCTGCTGCGCGGCAAGGCCAATGCGGAGGAGGGCTATACGCTGTTTTCCTCGCACACGCTCTGGCGCAGCGAAGAGGATTTTGTGAACTGGACGAAGTCGGAGAATTTCCGCGCCGCCCACCGCAATGCCGGCGACAACAAGGGCCTGTACAAGGGACCGCCGGTGTTCGAAGGCTTCAACGTTGTGGATGGCATATGAGCGGCGATCCCGATCGCATCGAGGTGATGCCGGTTCTGCCGTCGCTGGATATCGCCGAGACGCTTGCCTTCTATCGGGACCAGCTCGGCTTCATCAAAATCGTCTACGAGGCGAGTGACTATCTGATCGTCAGACGCGGTGAGATGGAACTGCATTTCTGGCTGACCGACGATCGAAGCCTGCCGGAAAAGACATCCGTCTATCTGCGTGGCGGCGGTATTGGCGCGCTTCATAGGGAATACAGTGCGAAGGGTATCGAGCGCCTGTCGGATATGGCGGTGCGGCCCTGGAACATGGAGGAATTCTATATCCATGATCCGCACGGCAATCTTTTGCGCTTCGGGCGAATACCGCAGGCGAGCAGCTAGCACCCCCTTCTTCCCACGGGGAAGAGGGGAGGCCCGCTCTGTGGCCTTCCGAAATTCTACGCCCGCACCCGCCAAAATGCGCTCGCTGAGACGGCCAGCCATCCCAGCATCATCGCCCAGCCACCTGTCGGGGCCGCATAGGGGAACATGCCGGAGCCGGTGAAACGCAGCGTCACGAGGTCACCCGCAAACAGCACCGTTCCCACAATCATCAGCAAACCGGCGAGCCAGGCGGTTCTAATCTTGGCGGCGCCAATTGCCAGCGCCAGCAGGGCGGGGGCGTGGGCGAGGCACATGGCGGAGGCCGAGGCGGCGAGATGTGCATCGCCGCCGCCATGGGCGGCAAGGGCGGCAAGGGCCACGCCCGCAAGGCCGAACAGGCCGGCAAAGAGATAGAGCATCGGCTCCAGGCGCGCGTTCAGGCTCATGGCTATTCCTTGTTCTGCATGTGATGGGCGAGGCGCTCGACCGGCGCCCAGATGAGGTCTCGCAATGCCTGGCTGGCGATCGTTTCATCCATGGCCTGGCGGAAGCAGAGCAGCCATTCGTCGCGTTCGACGGGGCCGATTTCGGCGACGAAATGGCGACTGCGCAGGCGGGGGTGGCCGCGCTTGTCGGTATAGAGCGGCGGGCCGCCGAGATAGCCGGTCATATATTCGTAGAATTTCTCTTCGCTGCCTTTAAGGCTCGGCGGATGCACGGCACGTACGTGCCTAGCCTCCGGCAGCGTATCCATCAGTTCGTAGAAGCGATGCGTCAAGGCGCGGACAACAGGATCACCGCCGATCGCGTCGTATAGTGTGGTGACGTTCGTCGTGGTCTTCTCTTCCGGCACAAAACCATCCCTTAAATACCCGTCCCGGCGCTGCACGCCCCCTGCGCCGCTCCGGGCTTTATAGCATCCGAACGCCGTTTCCGGCTTATCGGCCCACCGCTTAGATGCACCCGATCAAAAAGGATCGCAACTGTCATCAAAACGCCGCGTCATTTCGCGCATAATCCCTTGCAGGGCAGGAGCTCCAGCAGATTCTTCTTGACAAAACCGTCCGGACGGTATCTTTGTAAATCCATGTCAAACGCTCATCATCGCAAGAAACAACCCGTGCTCGTGCGCCAGCAGTTGCTGGAGGTCGCCGCACGTCTTGCCGGTGAGCAGGGCATGAGCGCTGTTACGCTCGATGCGGTCTCGGCTGCATCAGGCGTCAGCAAGGGCGGATTGCTGCATCACTTCCCGACGAAGAACGCGCTGCTGGACACCCTGTTCGAAAGCCTGCTGGAGAGGTTCGACACCGATATAGACGAGCTGATGCGCGCCGATCCGCTGCCGCAGGGACGTTTCTCGCGCGCCTATCTGCAGGCGGTATCCGGGTTGAAGGATCGTCCCGACGATTCCAGGAGCTGGACGCAGGTGACGATCGCGCTGCTTGCCGAGCCCCGGCTGCGCCTGCGATGGCGCCAGTGGGTGGCGGCGAGAGCCGAGGAATATATCGGCACCGATTCCGCGCTCGACACGCTGATCGTACGTTTCGCCGCCGATGGTCTGTGGTTCGCAGATACGTTGGAAAGCCATGATATCACTGATGCTCTGAGGCGAGAGCTGATTGCCCGCCTCATCGAGCTGACCCACAAGTAAGTCTGTGAACGTGCGATTGCACCGAGATTATAAGTATGTCGAATGGAGTTTGAGGTGTCGCATGAAACAAGAGCCTCACCAGATTGTCTGGGACTGGTACAAGCAGTTCTCGCATGATCCTGCCGACGAAGATCGGCGTCTGTCGCGTAATTTCTTTCGCCGCATTACTTCAACTGAACTGGCAGAATTCAAAGACGAGTTCGGACCGATTCTGCCTCCAACCTACGAAAAGTTCCTTCTCGAGATTGGATCGGGTTGCCTAAAGGAAGACGCAAGAGCGAAAGTAGCAGCTTCGCAATACAATGAGTTTCTTTCGTTGAGAGAGATCACTTCGATCATGCGGAGGGAGGCGATAGACGGAATCTCTGCGGACATCATCGCCGGAGGCGAATTGCCGTTTTTTCTGGAGTTCGCTGATTCTGTTTTTGTCATCGATCAAATGACCGGAGAGATACATTATCCAGGCTTCGTCGAGCAGAAATACGCTGACACATTCAGTGAATTTCTAAGCAAGCTGATGGTTGATTGCGAATTCTACGTTGCAAAAATCGCGAACTAAATGGCTCTCGTTATTGCACTAACTTTAGGATCTCGCGCGAACTTATGTACGTAGTATCCCCGCTTCCTGGGAGTGGTGGGATGCTACATCTTTGTGTTTTTACGCAATTCCGCACGGAAAATCGTTTTTATCTCGCCGGAATTGTTTAGGAAGGAATACCGTCATGAACCCGGCTGCCGTCTATGGGCTGCTCGTTGCAGCCATCGTGCTTGAAGTTATCGGCACGACCGCCCTCCAGCTCTCCCAGCAGTTCACCCGCCTCGGTCCGACGGCGCTTGTCGTTGCCTGCTATGGGGCTGCCTTCTACTGCCTGTCGCTGACGCTGAAGCACATTCCCGTCGGGATCGCCTATGCGATCTGGAGCGCTTTGGGAATCGTCTTGATTTCCTCGGTCGGGTTCGTGTTTTTCAAGCAGCGGCTCGATACGCCCGCCATTATCGGCCTCGGCCTGATCATAACAGGCGTGGTCGTCGTCAACCTATTCTCCAAGACCGTTTCCCATTGATGTGAAAAGGGGTTTTTCCCGGCCGCAGGGACGGGAAAAATCCTCTTTGTCAAAATACCGACAAAGGTCTATGTCTTCCTCTGACGCGGAGGAGGGACTGCTTTGGCTGGCCACCTTCCCAAAGCGCTTTGAATCCCGCCTTCCTGTTTGCCAAAAATCCAAAGGTTCTAGAGGAGCATAGTCATGGCCATTCGCACCG
>UBMI01000019.1:136663-216702 GCA_900466475.1 Hyphomicrobiales bacterium | reverse complement strand
AGGGGTTGGGGAGGGGTCTTCAACCACCCGCATGAAGCCGCGTGATCTGAATGCGATCCGCTACCCTGCAGCAGAATAATCCCGCGAAAACTCCCGCGCCGCCATCAGGACCGGCATCAGCGCCCTGCCCGCCTGAGACAGCCGGTATTCCACGCGTGGCGGCTGCTCGCCGAAATCCCGCCGCTCGATCAGCCTGTCCTCTTCCATCTCCCGCAGGTGCTGCGTCAGCATCTTCTGTGAAATACCCGGCATGTCCCGCTTCAGCTGCAAGGTGCGTATCGAGGGCTCGGCAAAGAGCCGGAACAGGATCGGCAGCTTCCAGCGTCCGCTGATCATCTTCATCACCCGCGCCACATGCGCAACGGAGCCGTCAGGCCCGAGGCAGGCGGAGCGCTCTTCCTGGTCCATGGGCACTTTTAAGTGCGTAATTGTGTCGAGCATCATCCTGTTCTTCTGTGTTGCATCCACTCCAAGATAGGAACACGGCCATGGATTTGAAACTCGACGGCAGGACGGCGCTTGTTACCGGCAGCAGCAAGGGCATTGGCGAAGCGATCGCCCGAGGGCTTGCCCGCGAGAAGGCCACCGTGATCGTCCACGGCCGCGACAGAGGCGAAACACAGCGCGTGGCGCGCGAGATCCTTGCCGAAGGCGGCCGCGCCCATGCGGTCACGGGCGACCTTACCATCGATAGCGAGGTGGAGGGACTGATCGCCGAGGCACGGGCGCTTGCCGGCCACATCGACATCCTCGTCAACAATGCCGGCGGTTCCGGCCAGCCGGAGGATTGGGCGGCAAGCCGCCCCGCCTCCTGGGCCGAAGCCTATGACCGCAATGTCCTGGCAGCCGTCCGCGTCACCACACGGCTGCTGCCTGACATGCGGAAGAACCGCTGGGGCCGCATCGTCAATATTTCGAGCCTCGCCGGCCTGATGCCGCCCGCCGGCCGCCCGGATTACTCCGCCTGCAAGGCCGCCATGAACGCCATGACCTCTTCGATGGCCAAGGCGGTGGCGGCCGAAGGCGTGACGGTCAATACGATCTCGCCGGGCACGATCCGCAGCGCCAGGCTGGACGCCCGCTTCCGCGAGGTCGCCGGCGAGCGTGGCGTTGCCGGGGATGCCGCATGGGAGACGATCGAGCAGGTCGTGCTGCCGCTCTTCGCCGAAGTGCCGATGGGTCGCGTGGGCACGCTGGAGGAGATCGCCGACGCGGTCTCCTTCCTCGTCAGCCCGCGCGCCGGCTATATTACCGGGGTGAATCTCAGGGTGGATGGCGGGATGCTGCCGGCGATTTAGGGTGGGTGCGGCAGAAGACCCCGCCCTGTCCAACTGAAAGATGGGCGACAGATTGAACCGAAGATATGGGCATAGTTCCGGTGCTGTGGCGACGCAGTTTGCAGTGGGCGACACCGGCCCCGTGCCCTCCCCGACAGGCGCATCCTGCATCGTGAAGCGGGCAATCTGACGAGCCTCGGCCGGCCGACCGATAAAAGCGATTGGCCGCAAGCAGCATCGATGCTGGTTGTGATCGCGTGGCATCAGGCGCATCATTCCGGGAAGAGGATGAACGGAGAGGAGAGATAAGATGACCTGGTTCAAGGCATCAACGATGCTCGCTGCCGCCGTGGCCGTCCTGCCGGCCGGAATGGCTCTAGCGCAAACGATGACGAGCGTGGAGATCAAGGCGGCGCTGGAGGGAAATTCAATCAGCAACGAGAATGAGGTTCAGTACTTCAATCCGGACGGCACGGCGATCTACCAGAAAGGCAGCAAGAGAGCGAACGGACACTGGAGGATCGAAGGCGACAAATTCTGCTCCGACGTGATCACGGATGTCCGCCTTCTGGAGGCCGAAGACAAGCGCGAGGGATGGCAGTGTCACGCGGTCATAGGCGACAGCAAGCGTATTGGCTTCCTCGTTGAGAACCACGCAGATTCCTGGACGGTCTCCAAGGGCAGGAAGGTCGAGTAGCCTCATTCATTCTTCACCCAGATAGGTCCCGATATATTCGCCACGTTTCCAGAGCGTCGCACGCAGCCGGGCCTCGACCCCATCCGATGTCGCCGCCTGCAGAGACAGCATCTGGTCGGCGATCACCTCACCCGGCTGCAGGATCGCCTCGATGGCAGCCGCTTCCTCCACGGTATCGGCATAGTCGGGCATCGCTTTCAGCCGCAGTTCCGCAAACATTGCCGCTTCGTGCAGCTCGCTGCGGAGCAAGACGAGCTCCGTATCGTCGCTCCGTTGGAGCGGGCAGGCCTGCATGCAAAACTCCCTCTCTGGATATCGCTGCCGTCATAAGGTTGTATCCGCCAACGCGGACAACAATCAAGGAAATTATTCCTATCTTCGATCACGATCCATATCAGCGAGGCTTTTTCGGAAGCTCGGGACGCTCGATAGCAAACAAAGACAGGGTGATGTTTCGCACCGGCACGCGGCGCTCAGGCCGCCTCGCTGTGGCGCTCCACAAGCTCGGCCCATTCCATTGCCGCGTGCCGGCCGAGCACCGTCCTGTCATTGCCGATAACGGCAGCGATGCGCCGGAAGAGTTCGTCGGCAAAGGGCGCGGGCCTGCCGGATTCGGCATTGCCGGCCGGGCGAAGTACCGTGCCCTCGGCAAGATGGATCATCTCGACGCTGAAGCCCTCATGATCGCCCGCAAGCTCGGCAGAGCCGTAGAGCAGCAGGCCGTTATCGTTGCGGCCGAGAATGGGAATGACGAGTTCGTCGAAATCGAAGCGCAGGCTGAAGGCATTCATCGAACGACGACCTCCTGCTGGATGCGCTCCGCACGGATGAGCTGCCGCTCATGGCGGCCGGCGAGCAGGACCACGAAGCCGGCAGCAAGAAAGAGGCCGGCCAGCGGCTGGATCATGTCGATGGCATGAGGGCGGCGACCGGCCTGCTCCGCCACCTTATCTCTTGTTCCGGAATGCTCAGACACCATGCGCCAGCTCCTGCATCGGCTTTGATTTCAGCGATGCAGGAGGATGCGATGGCAATGGTTGTCGGATGGAATGGGGCGGCCGCCTATGCGTCCAGCGAGACTATATCCTTGGCGACGTCGGCGAGATCGCTGTCGAGCTGATGATCGCGCCCCGGCAGCGCGCAGACGACCGCATCCGGGATCGCCCTGGCGTAAAGCTCGATATGGGCAAAGGGCACGGTATCGTCCTCGCTGCCGTGATAGATGAGCACGGGCAGGCCCTCCGGCAGGCTTGCGGAAAAGTCGTCGCACTCGGCAATCTCATCGCTCTCCCACCCGCCCTCGCCCATGAAGGGCGGCGCGATGAGGATGACCGCACCCGGCTCGAATGCCGGCCAGTCCTCGGCAAGCGTATGCAGAAGCACGGTGCCGCCGAAGGAATGGCCGATCAGGATGGCGCCATCCTCAAGGGTCCGGAACTCGGCGATGATGGCCGCTTTCCAGGCCTTGTAATGCGGATCGCCCTCATCGGGCATGCGGGGATAGCGGATGGCGTAGGCATCGCCGAGTTCACGCGCCAGGCTGTCGACGAGCTTGTTGTCCCACTGGTCATGCGTGGTTTCGCCCGCGCCCTGGATGAAGAGGATCTGTGTTGGCATGGAAGTGTCCCCCGATGTCGCCATCAGGGAGATGGGTCATCGCAGCGGCAGGACAAGATTGATGGCCTTCACCGCGATGGCGTTTCTCTTTCGCTCAGGCAACCTGCCCCGACGTCGGTCTCAGGAATTCGGGATCCCGAGAAGCTCCTGCTCGAAAGCCTCGACCAGCCCGTAAGGGGCCGTTTCGCCGAACAGAAGCATGGTGAGCTTGGAAGCCTCCACTGCCGCTGTCGTACTGCGCGCAAAGAGCTCCCTTTCATATGCAAGCAGTGCTGCCTCGATATCGCCAGACGATGCCGCGATGGACTTGCCGAGTTCGGCGCCGTCATAGATCGCGAGATTGGCGCCTTCTCCCGACGGCACCATCAGATGCGCGGCATCGCCGAGAAGAGTCACGCCGGGAACCCGGCTCCATCGATGCGTCTCCGGCAGCGTGTGGATGATACGTGGCACCGGCCCCACGTCGCATCCGGTGATCAGCGCCGTCAGCGGTGGAGCCCAGCCGTCGAATTCCGCGGCAATGCGGCTTGTGGCAGCTACCCGGTTGGAGACATCGATGCTCTCGACCCACGCCTTCGGCCTTCGCAGGGCGATATAGGCGTGCAGCACCCCGTTCGGCTCGCGATGCGCCATGATGCCCTTGCCGGGCGCGAGCGCGAACATGGAGCCGCCACCAACAGCCTGCGCGCTGTCGCGGTGATGGACATCGGCATCGTTGAGCCATGTCTCGAAGAAAACCAGCCCGCTATAGGTCGGCGTCGCATCCGTCAGGAGCGGCCGCACTTTCGACCAGGCGCCGTCGGCGCCGATCAGCAGATCGGTCGTCGCAAGCTGCCCGTCGGCGAATATGAGTTCGTGCCGTCCATCGCCAAGGGATCGCGCCGACGAGAGCTTGTGGCCCCAGTGCACCGCATCCTCCGGCAGGGACTCCAGGAGAATGCGCCTCAGTTCGCCTCGCTGCACTTCGGGGCGCCCGCCCTTCCCGTCATCGGGATTGTCCATGAGAAGCGTCCCGTCCTTGTCGAAGAAGCGGGATTGCTGTCCGCCGGGATGGATAAGGTCAAGGAACTGTTCGTAAAGGCCCGCATCCTTCAGGCCGAGCTGGCCGTTGAAATCGTGGATGTCGAGCATACCGCCCTGCAATCTCGCCTCGGGAGAGGCATCGCCTTCATAGACCGTAGCGCGGATGCCGTTGATGTGAAGGACCCGCGCAAGGACGAGGCCGCCGAGGCCGGCGCCGATAATGGCAATCGGAATATGCATGTCAGTTCTCCGGAATTATTTAAAATGGAATGTCATTCCATAGTTGGAATGTCGTTCCATCCATGTCAAGATGAGGTATGAGAAAACCCGATGGAAAGCGAAGACAGGATTCACTCACGAGGGAGCGCGTCGTCGATGCATCCATCGCCATTCTCGACGAGGGTGGGGAAAAGGGGCTGACCTTCCAGGCCCTTGCAAAGAGACTGAAGACAGGCGCCGGCGCGATCTACTGGCATGTCGAAAACAAGAGCGACCTCCTCGTTGCCGCCTCCGACGCGATCGTTATCAACGTGATCGCCGCGCGTTCGGCCGGCGGATCTCCCGCAGATAAGATCCGCGCCCTCGCCCTCGACCTGTTCGACGCGCTGGATGAGCGTCCATGGCTCGGCTCGGCTTTGGCGCAGGCACCAGGATCGATGCCGACGATCCGCATCCTCGAACATCTCGGTCGGCAGGTTCGGGCGATGAGCGTGCCGCATGACGATGAATGGACGGTTGTGGCCGCACTTCTGAACTATGTGCTCGGCGTGGGGGGCCAGAACGCGGCCAATGCCGAGATGGCGCGAATGCAGCATCTCGAGCGCGACGCATTCCTCGGCGAGATCGCGCTGAGATTATCGGCCCTCGATCCCGAGGATTTCCCCTTCGTGCAGAGCATCGCCCCGAAAGTGCCCGACCATGACGACCGCGCCGACTTCCTGACCGGTATCGAGCTCTTTCTTGGTGGCATCGCTCGAAGGATCGCCGGCAACCTCACGGTTTCGGAAAGCGCGGCAGGGAAAGACCAGCCGTAAAAGGCGAGAGATAATGGAGGCGAGGAAACATCCTCGCCTCCATCAACGGAAAGGCCGCACGTCACCCTGCAGTGACCGCCTTGCTTCTCCGCAACACCACAGCGACGACAAATCCGCAGATTGCCGTCATTCCGCCGACCAGAAACACGCTGCCATAACCAGCCCGGTCCGCCAGCACGCCGGCGAGCGGCCCGGTCAGTCCGTAGGCGAGATCCTGAAAGGCCGAGAAGCCGCCGAGCGCCGTGCCGCGCAGATGCGGGGCCACGAGATGCACGACCTCTCGCCCCATGGCGGGAAAGATCATCGAGCAACCGAGGCCGGTCATGAAGGCGCCGATGAGCGCCACAGTGGGATCGGCCGCCGTCCAGATCAGCAACTGCCCCATCGCCTCGACCGCAAGCGAAACCACGGCCACCGCAAGCCCGCCGTAACGATCCGGCAGGTGGCCGAAGACGAGGCGCACCAGCACGAAGCCGCAGCCGAAGGCAGTCAGCCCGAGGCCGGCATGATCCCAGCCGAGATCGCGGAAATAGAGCGTGAAGAAGGAGCCGATCGCGGCAAAGCCCATGCCCTGCAGGCAGACGATCAGCCCATGCAGCCAGATGCGGCCGATGACGGCGGCAAGCGGCGGCCGCTCCCTGTCCGGATGGGCGGCGACGGCCGGCACGCTGCGGATTGCCGCAAGCCCCAGCAGGGGCAGCGCAGCGCCGACGGCCATCGTCCCGGCAAAGCCGATGTCGTCGAGGAGCAGCAGGCCGAGCGGCCCGCCAAGCCCGAGCGCGCCATAGATCGCCGCGCCGATGAGCGCCAGCACCCGGCCGGAGCGCTGCGGCCCGACAAGCCCGATACCCCAGGCAATGACGCCGACGGCGACAAGGCTTTCGCCAAGCCCGATCAACAGCCGCCCGGCAACCAGTATGGCGAAGGCCGTAACCGGGTTCTGCAGCGACAGCCCCGCGGCAAGCGAGATCAGTGCACCCGCGACATAGAAGGCGAGCCCGCGCTGCACGGCGACCTTGGCGCCCCTGCTATCCGCCAGCCCGCCGGCATAACTGCGGGTAAGGATGGTGGCGAGAAAGGCAATGCCGACGCCGAGACCCGCCCAGCCATTGCTCAGGCCGAGCGCACTCGTCACGAAGACCGGCACCACGGGAAGCGCGATCGCGACGCAGAGATAGGAGATGAAGAGGATCGCGGTCAGCAGGTAAAGCCTGGCCTGCTCGCGATCACCGGTAAGACGGAAAGCCATGAAAACCTCCTGGCTGTTCCCTCGTCGACGGGCACAAAAAAACGCACTCCGACCGGCGAGGATCGATAAGTGCGTTGCTTGACGTCAAACGCTTACGGCCAGAGGACTGGCATGGGCCGGGAGATACGGGATATGCGGGCGGGTGTCAACGGTTGAGGATCGTGGCAGTCCTATCGTCCCGGTGCGATCTCTGTCAGCACCCGCGTCATGAAGAGACTTATTGATGTCGCCGTATAGGGCGCAAAAGGCTCGCATGGCGCGTACCCGCCGCGGCGGTACAGTTGCTGTGCTTCGGTATTGCGCGTTCCGACTTCGAGCAGCATGGCCCAAGCTCCGAGCGTCAGGGCCTGAGCCTCCGCTCGCCGAAGCAACGCCATGCCAACACCCGCCCCCCGTGCGCCGGCATCCACGATCATGCGTTTGAGTTCCGTGGTTCCGTCACCGCGCTCAAACAGAACGCAAAGTCCGACCGCCCTCTCGGCGAGACGCGCAATAAGGACATGCGTGCCCGGCTTTGCCAGCGACTCCGCGGTGATCGGCCGCCGGTATTCACCCGGATAGAGGACAGCGGCGACAGAATCCGACTGTGACAGAAGTGCCGAGACTTCGCTCTGCAGCGCAGTTTCAATATTGACGGAAACCTCAAACGACACGCCGGAACTGACCTCATCGACATCAGAAAAGCGCAGCTGAATACGGCGGCCGCACCTTGTCAACAACCTCCCTGAAAAGCTGCCCGTGTCAGATCGTGAGCGGCGTAACATCAGGGTATTATTGGCTGGATTGAGTGGTGAGCCCACAACCTTCCTTCCTCACTCCTCTGACAAGCACAGGAATGAGAGAAGAGAAGGACGCTGCCTACCCGACCACCGGCACCAGCAGCAGCCCCAGCTGGGCCGATTTCACCACGGCCTCGTTGAACCGTGAGCGATCGACGAGAACATCCCGCTTCTTCCCCCACAACAGGCCGGCAATGAGGTTTCTCGCCTTGATGCCTTCGAGTTCCATCCGGCGCGCGAACCTGCGTATCTTGCTGAGCGGCAGGAAGACCAGGTCCTTTTCCGGGCGCACGAAATCGGCGCTTTCGGCCTCGGTTTCCAGAAACCGCTGTTGAATCACCGGCGCCGGCTCGATCTGGTAGGCGGCGAGCCAGGAGCAGTGCCAGAAATGCGCGTCGATCAGCGAATAGCTGGTGGTTTCGGAGAGCATGCGTTTTGCCGCCTCGGGGCCGATGACATAGCCTGCCAGCCCCACCCGGTTCTGATAGACGCGGGTGGCGCCAAAACCGCCGGCCTCATCCTGCCACGCGCGCTTGCGGTTGAGGATATGACGCCGCGGGGCGAATTCGAGGTCGTAGACGGTGTTCCATGCCTCGTTGCGCGCTTCGATATTGGCAAGAACGGCCGCGATATCGTCTGACAGCACCGCATCGTCTTCGAGGATGAGTGTCTTCGCACCATGCTCGACCACTGTTTGCCAGGCCTTGCGGTGGGAGTGGAAGCAGGCGATGTCCTGCCGCCGCGTCGGGCTCGGCCAGTTGCTGGCGGCCGTCTGGCAATCCTCGTCCGACAGGTCCGCCGCCTCGAATGCATCGAGAAACTCGTAGGAAAGGCCAAGTGCGGCCATCTGCCGGATCTGGAAGCTCCGCCGAACCTCCTCCGCCTTCCTGCTGATGATCAATATTCTCAAGAGAGCTCCCTGGCGCCCGATACTGCCCCGCGCAAACATATAGCCATGTTCCGATGCGAGCAAAAGTGCGGAATTCGCCAGGGTCCGCACTCATGGCAGGCCGGCGGTGAGGCAGACCGCAACCCATCGCCCGGAAGATCCAAAGGGGCGAATTGCTGGGAGAAGACATAGCGAGTAGAATCCGGGAGGTTAATTCGACCATAGGGAGTGGGCCAATGAGCAGACTGTTAATCCTGTCAGCCAGTGCCATCCTGGCACTAACGTCCGTGGCGTCCGCTGCGCCGGCTATGCAACCGCTAAAGATTTCCAAGGAATGCAGCCAGTACACCGGCGAGACCCCGAGCTTCTGCACCATTACGGAATCGAACCTCGCGGCGATCCCGGCAGGCACCAAGATCTTGTACTATGGGCCGGTGACCGGCAGTCCCCTTTTCGGCAGCAGCACGGCTGTTATTGCCGTCGGAAACGGAGACACGGCGGTCGGGTACTGCGTCACCTACGACACTGCCAGCCCGATGCAGGGAACCTGTGCGTTCCATGCCGGCAGCGGAACGCTTGCCGGGTTCCAGGCGGTCGTCAAGGTCACGGTCGACGACAAGCAGATCTATCACTGGGACGGGGGCTACCTACTTGGCGCCGCCAAGTGAGAGCGAAGGAAACGCTGCTCTCGTCCGGCTGCTTGCCGTGAATCCATACCCCGAGTCATGACCAGCCGGTGACAGTGGCGGCGCCACAGACGGCTGCAAGGAAGCTCGTCGCTGATCGATCGTACCAGGTTTCTATCCGGCGGAAGTCTTGCCGTCGAAGACCGCGTACCTTCACTGCGGATAGAGCGTCGAGACGCGCCCGGCGAAATAATAGGCGACGATGCCGATCCATTCCCGGATGCCCGTCGTCAACAGGTCGACATTGTCAATCGGATGGCCGACCGACAGCGTCAGGCCCTCTTCACCGGTCGTGCGGTAATCTGCGGACCAGGGTGTGACATCCATGCCGAGATTGCGGAAGATTGCCACTGCCCGTGGCATGTGGAAACCCGATGTCACGAGCAGGCAGTGGTTGAGGTTCAGCCGCTGCAGGATCACCCTTGTATTGATGGCGTTCTCATAGGTATCGCGCGACTGCGTGTCATATTCGACGCGAGCCGGATCGATATGGAAATCGTCGAACATCCTGCGGATGACGTCCGCTTCCTTGACGTAGCCGCCGAGAAGACTGCCATCGCCGCCCGACATGATGACCTTGGCATTGGGATAGACACCGGCCAGCCGCACCGTTTCGACATAGCGATCGGCTGCGTCATCCAGGTTGTAGCCGCCGCGCACGCCGTCGACCTTTGTCGCGATCCCGCCGCCAAGCAGGACAATGCAGGCGACATCGGCAGGTGCGGCCGGCCGCGGAAAACGATCCTCCAGCTCCTGCACGATCAGCGCACCTGATGTGGTGTAAAAGCTGACGAAGATGAGGACCAGCGACAGGAGCCCGGCCGCGATGGCGGAGCGCCGGAAGGAAAAGAACATCAGAAGCACGCTGAGCGCCATCAGGAGGAAGAAGATCGTCACCGGCTGGGAAACGATCCAGAAAATCTTGGCGAAAACAAACATGGGCGTGCTGGGGTCCTGCTGAAACGCGGCCACGAAACCTTATTCGCGGATTCGGGGCAAGTCCGGTTTTTCGTGTGAGGCCGCAGTGATTGAGGAAAGTCTCTGCAGAGCGCAGCGGCGACCCGAGACCTTCCCCGCTTCGCGGTTCAACTCCTGAATTTACGCCGGAGTTTACCGTAACGTACTTCCCCGGCATGTGCACAATGTGCTTAGGACTCGGGCCAGCTGGGGAGCGGAAACGGAGGGTTTCTTTGAGACATCGTCAGAGGGAAAATCCGCAACGGCAGCGCTTTCGGGCGAGAGCCATGCTTGCCGTGACGGCATCGATCTTCATCGCTTCCGGCTCGGCGCACGCCGTCCAGGCCGCCGATCTCGTCATCGCCGTGCCCAACTGGCCGTCCGGCCAGGCGACCGCCAATATTCTCAAGGTTGCGATCGGCAAGACATTCGGCCTCGAGGCCGACCTGCGCGAGATGGGCGAGCTCAATGCCTTTGCCGGTCTCGAGAGCGGCGAGCTCGACATCCACCCGGAGGTCTGGCGGCCGAACCTCGATGCGGCGATCGAAAAATATGTCGATGACAAGAAGGCGGTAATTCTGGCAAAACGCGCCGTTGCCGCCTGGCAGGGCCTCTGCGCCACCGAGGACGCCGAAAAGGCCGGCATCAAGAGCGTCAAGGACCTCTCGGACCCTGAAAAGGGCGCCCTGCTCGACACTGACGGTGATGGCCGCGGCGAGCTTTGGATTGGTGCACCAACCTGGACCTCGGCAAGCATCGAGCGGGTACGCGCCCTGAGCTACGGCTACGCTAAAAATCTGGCGCTGGTGGAAGCGGAAGAGGATGTCGGCATGGCCGCCGTCGATGCCGCCGTCGCCACCGGCAGGCCGATGGTCTTTGCCTGCTACGCGCCGCACAACGTCTTCGAGCTGCACAAGGTGATACGGCTGCAGGAACCGGCCTATGATCCCGCAGAATGGAAGATCGCGCCCGGCAGCGATCCTCTCTGGATCGAGCATTCGAAGGCCGATGTCGCCTGGCCGCCATCGGAATTCCACATCGCCTGGTCGGCAACCTTCGGTCAGAAACATGCCGATGTCGCCGCCTTCCTGCAGAAGGTCGACCTGACGCCGCAGGAAGTGACCATGATGACCTACGCGCTGCAGGTGGAGCGCACACCGCCTGCCGCCTATGCGGAAAAATGGGTGGCCGACAATGCCGCCCGCATCCAGGGATGGGCAAAGCCATGAGCCGGACATTGCAAAAAGCCGCCCTCGCCGCGCTCGCGCTTGGTTTCGCCGCCTGTGTCGCCCTTGCTGCCGGCACGCAGATCTACGATCCCAAGACGCGGCAATGGGTCGATTACGACAAGAACACGGCCCGCAAATATTTCGCCCGCAACAAGCAGGTTCCGGATGCCTTCCGCCGTCAGGTCGTGACCTTCCGCACGGCGGAGGAGCCGGGCACGATCATCATCGACGGCAACCAGCATTTTCTCTATCTCGTGCAGCCCGGCGGCCAGGCGATACGCTACGGCATCGGGGTCGGGCGCGAAGGCTTCGGCTGGGCCGGCATCGTGCGCGTCGGGCGCACAGCCGAATGGCCGACCTGGACCCCGCCCGCCGAAATGGTGGCCCGCGATCCGAACGCCGCCAAATGGGCGGCCGGCCAGCCCGGCGGCCCGGACAACCCGCTCGGCGCCCGCGCCCTCTATCTCTATGCCGGCGACGCCGACACGATCTACCGCATCCACGGAACGCCGGAATCCTGGTCGATCGGCCTCGACGTGTCCTCGGGCTGCATTCGCATGAACAATGACGACATCATCGACCTGCACTCACGGATCAAGGTCGGCGCCAAGGTCATCGTCCTGATGCAGGGCGCAGCCCTCTACAAGGGCGTCTGACGGTGGATGGCATCAGAGCGTGAGTGTTTCAAACGGGGGATCAACATGCGCATTTTCCTGAAGAGCCGGCCGCTTCCGGCCCTGCTCCTTTGCTCGCTCTCGGCATTGGCGGCCTGCCAATCGGCCCCGCCGCCCGACCAGATGTCGCGCACGGCGGTCGAGACCGCCCCCGCCGACCTGCAGCTCCTCTGCGCCGATGCCGCCGCCAAGCAGGCCGGTCTCGACAGGGCGAAAATCCTGCCGACGGGCTCGCGCCCGGTCGAAGCCGGCGGCTTCAGCGTTGACCTCGATGCCTCCGGCCGCAAGTTCGCCTGCGTCATCGACCGCACGGGCGTGGTGAGGAGCGTTCAGCCCGCCTCCGCCTAGGCGCGGACAGCCTTCCCGAAGAGACCGCCGAAGAGACCGCTGTGCCGTTGCGAGGTGATGGGCTCGCCGCCCGGCTGCCGCCGTTCTCTTTTGAAAATTATCCGGACTGTCGGGTAATCTTCAAAAAAGAACGGTATGGTAGCAATACGGATCGGATCTGCAGCACCCCATTCATTCATTCGGTTACTATCTGTCTGAGGAGGAAGGTAAATGCCGTTTGCGGAATCTCAGGTCAACACATTCACGGTCAATTCTCAGTACAGTACTGTGACCACCCAGCTGCCGGGCGGCGGATGGGTGATCACATGGGCCTCCACCCTGGAGGATGGCAGCGGTACCGGCGTCTACCAGCAGGTCTTCGACGCCACAGGCTCCCCCTCCGGTCCTGAAACCCGAGTCAACACCATCGTCGAGGGCAATCAGGAGATGCCGGCCATCGCCGCCCTTACCGATGGCGGTTGGGTAATTACCTGGGGAGACCAGGGCATCTCCACGCCTGGGGTCTATCAGCAGGCATTCAACGCTGATGGTACGCCGCGCGGCAACGAGACCCAGGTCAACACCTATGAAGGCGGCGGACAGGGGCTACGGTCGGTCATGGGGCTTTCTGACGGAGGCTGGGTCGTCAGCTGGCTGTCGGTAGGCCAGGGCGGGACCTATCAGCAGGCCTTCGCCGCCGACGGCTCCAAGGTCGGTGGAGAGACCCTTACAAACGCCAGTTCGATGGCGCCGCTCGATGGCGGCGGCTGGGTCGTCACCGGGACCCTGCAGGACGGTTCGCAAACCGGCATATTCCAGCAGATCTACAATGCCGACGGCACGCCGCACGGCGGGCAAACGCCCGTCAATACCTACACCGATTCCTATCAGGGCAGCCCGACGGTGGTGACACGTGACGGCGGCTGGGTCGTCATCTGGGGATCCAATGGCCAGGACGGTTCGAGCGGCGGGATCTATCAGCAGGCCTACAATGCCGATGGAACACGGTTCGGCACCGAGACACGCGTCAATACCACAACCGACGGCAACCAGGGCTACCATACCTCCGCCGCATTGGACGGCGGCGGCTGGGTGGTGATCTGGCTCTCGGGCGACGCCCACATGATGCAGCAGGCCTACAATGCGAACGGGACGCCACAAGGCGTCGAGACCCAGGTCGATACCGACGGCATGTATGCCTCGAACCAGAAGGTGACGGCTCTTTCCGATGGCGGCTGGGTGGTGACCTGGACGGTGATCGGCAGTTCGGAGACCTTCTATCACGTCTATCAGCAGGCGTTTAATGCCGACGGGACGAAAAACGGCGACGAGACGCTCCTCAACACGCTGACCCATACCTACAAGGATATGCCCCAGGTGGCAGCACTCGATGACGGCGGTTGGGTCGTCAGCTGGGCGTCCGACAGTGATTACAACGACGTCAACGGATATAATGACGGCATCTTCCAGGTCCGCTTCGATACCGACGCCCATGCTGTGGAGATTCCCGGCAGTCGCATCTACGGCACCTATCCCGACAAGAACCTGGTCGGCACCCCCGCAGACGACGCCATCTACGCAAGCTCCGGCAATGACACGCTGACAGGCCTTGCCGGCAACGACCATCTGGACGGAGGATACGGCCACGACCGGATGACGGGTGGCCTCGGCGACGACACCTACGTCGTCGACACCGCTGCCGACAGGGTGATCGAGCTCGCGGGGCAAGGTACAGACACGATCCTTGCGCAGGTGAGTTACTCGCTTGGGGCCAATGTCGAGAACCTCGCCTTCGTCGCGGAAGGCAATCTCTATGGAAGCGGCAACGCGCTCGACAACGTCATGACGGGCAACAGCGGCAACAATAGTCTCGGCGGCGCAGCGGGAAACGACACGCTTTCCGGTCTCGACGGCAACGACTATCTCGATGGCGGCGCCGGCAATGACACGCTCTACGGCGGCTCCGGCGATGACATACTCGCTGGCGGCACCGGCGACGACACGATGGATGGCGGAGCTGGAAACGACAAGTACAAGGTCGACAGCGCCGGCGACGTCGTCCACGACACCGGTGACGGCCCCTCGTATTTCACCGATATCATCTATTCCACCGCCGAGACCTATTCGCTCGCCGGAACGGGAGCCGAGAGCCTGATCCTCCAGGCGGGCGCCGTGACCGGGATCGGCGATGCCGGCAACAACCAGATAACAGGCAATGCCGCGGCCAACACGATTGTCAGCGGCGGCGGCAATGACGGCCTGGCCGGCGGCGGCGGCGGCGATACTTTCGTCCTTGCCGCACCGAGCCCATCGAACTTCGTTTTCATCGGCGATTTCGGCGCGGACGACTTCCTGTCGTTCACGTCCAGCGACTTCCAGGGCATGACGGCATCCACCCTGGATTACCATGTCGGCAAGACCGCGATCGGCACGGACGGACAGTTCTACTTCAACACGTCCGACCGCACGCTCTATTGGGACGATGACGGCACCGGAGGAGACGGCGCCGTCGGCATTGCCATGCTGAACGGAGCCTATGTCCTCCAGTCCGGCGACTTCCTGTTCGCCTGACGGGCGTCGACCACGGCAGGAAGGGCCTTTCTGTTGCGAAGGGAGGAGCGGTTCAGCGACCGCTCGCCCTTTTGTCACCCTTACCCGGCAGCCCGGTTATTTGAACTCATCATAGAGCGAAAGCAGCGAGGCCTGCGCGGCGATCGTCGTCTTGATCGTTTCCGCCATTGCCGGCTTCCTGCTTTCCGCGTCGATGGCATCCTGGAAATTCTGCAGCGCCTCCTTGGAAGCCTCCAGGGCCTGCGCCTGGATGCGCTCGACCATGTCGGCATCGAGATGGCCGACCTTGAGCGGCAAAAGGATTTTCAGCCCCTCGATGATCTCATCCTTGTCGATTGCCCCCTTGCCGGTGGGATCGAAGGTCGACCAGCGGTCTTCGGCGGCATCGATATCGAAGATCCTGTTGTCGGCATTGGCAAGCCGCTTTTGCGCGGCCATGTATTCGTCCTTGCTCATCATCCCGTCACCATCGATGTCGGCGTCGTCGAGCGTTTGCTGGGCGGTACGATCGTAGAGGTCGGCGAGCAACTGGTCGTCCGATTTTGCAGGAAGCGCGTTCGCCGCTTCGCCTGATGTCTTCTCGTATTTCTCCTCGCCGAAAACGGAAACTGCGACCCTGGGCATGGCATTGAAAACGCTGCGGACTGAATTATCGGAACCGACGATCACGGTGTCTCATCCTTCTGTTTGGCGTGTCGATGCGCGCAAACTGGAAAGCGGAGCTTGCATGAAACTGGCCGAAAACCTGTGTCGGCGCCTTGTGTTATAACGGTAACGAAATTCCCGAAACTGCAGCGCCCGGGACGGCAGGGCCGCCTATTCTCCCGCCTGCAGAACCGGGGGATAGGCGGCACTGCCCTCCCCGCCGAGCCGCTCCAGCATGATTTCGATCAGCGCCCGCACCTTGGCCGGCACATGCGGCCCTGGCGGACGCACCACGTAGATCGCGCCCTCGTCCAGATAGTATTCGACCAGCAGCGGCACGAGCGTGCCCTTGCGGATCTCGTCGGAGACGATGAAGGACGGCAGCTCCGCCACGCCGAGCCCGGCAATCGTCCAGCCCAGGTGCACCTCGGCATTATCGGTCAGAAGCCGTCCATTCGGGCGGATCGACACGATGCGCTTGCCGGCACGGAACTTCCATTCCGGAATATGGCGCCCGGAATAGATGATGCAGTCATGCGAAAGCAGGTCTTCGGGCTTCTCGGGGCGGCCGTTGCGGGCAAGATAATCGGGGCTGGCGACGATGAAGGGCCTAACCGGCGCGATGCGGCGCGCGATCAGCGAGGGATCGCGCAGCTCGAAGAGCCGGATCGCCGCATCATAATGTTCGCTGATGAGGTCGACGGCGCGCTCGGAGAAGGAGACATCGATCTCGAGGCGCGGATGGCGGCCGGCAAGCTCGGTCAGGATGGGACCGAGATAGCGCTGCCCGAAGGCAAGCGGTGCGGCGAGCCTCAGACGCCCGGTAACATCGCCGCCGGCATAGGTGGCGACCGCATCCCGCGCCTCCTCGAGTTCGGCAAGAATGCGCCCGCAGCGCGCCTTGAATTCGAGCCCGGCCTCCGTGGCGCTGATGCCGCGCGTGCTGCGGTTAATCAGCCGCGCCCCAAGATCAGTCTCCATGCGCGCGATGCGCCGGCTGACGATCGACTTGGACACGCCGAGGCTCTGGGCGGCGCGATTGAAGCCGCCGCTTTCGACCACCGCCACGAAGCTTCTGATATCATCCAGGTCGATCATCTATGTTCCACTGAGCGCAACACCCTGTTGCCGGAAGCGGGCATTGTGCCACCCTTTGCCCCGCTTTACCTTGGCTTCGACTCTATTCAGCCTGATGGCTACTATCATGACCGATATGGTGCCGCCAATGGCGGCCGCAGGTGGATGCGCGCCCGCAGAATGCGCGCGCCCGCAACGAAGAGGCATTGTCTCGGACAAACTATTGCACCCGCCGGAACATCCGGCCTGAAACATAGTGGCTGAGCGTATAGGAAGGGCAAATGGCCGACACGCCGATAGCGCGGAACATCGCTGCTCGATGGGATGACGCCAGACATGGCGAGCGCTCTGTCGCGCAGCCGCCGATCGTCGTCATCCAAGGCGGCGCTAACGGCGATCTGCCGGCAAGGCGTGCGCGCAGCGAGACGCACGCTACAGCCCTGATCCATCATCTTCCGGTCCCGGTCCTGCAGCTCGATCCCACGAGCCTCTGGGCACTGCTTTCCGGATCGAAGGTCAGGGGCGATGCCGAGCACTTTCTCACGGCGGGCATTTCGCAGGCAGGTCTTTTCGTCAGCGACGCCAACGAGATGGCCGTTTCCCTTTTGCAGGCATCCTCGTGCGACGACCTGCAGGGGCCGGCAAGCTATCTGTTTGCCCTATCGCCCCAGACCGGCAGGAGGCTGATGCGCGCATGGTTCGAGGGGACGAAGCTCTTCTCGGAGGTGATGAAGATGCGCAGCTTCAAGGGCGCCATGCTGGATGTCAAACTCTCGGTCACCTTCCCTTCGGCCGAAAGTCCCGAACCGCTGCTCATCGTGCTCACGGATATCACCGATCGGAGACAACCCGGCGAGCGCGAGGCCGACCCGCTGCATACGGCGCGGCTCTCCATGCTCGGCAGGCTCGCGACTTCGATTGCCCATGAGGTCAACCAGCCGCTTGCCGCGATCGTCACCGACTGCGAAACCGCAAGGCTGCATCTGTCACGCGACGAGCCGAACATCACCAAGCTCAAGGAGATTGCCGCGCGCATGGCGGCGAGCGCCCATAGGGCGAGCGAAATCGTCAAACACGTCCGCGGCATGGCAAGCGGCCAGGCGACGATACGAAAGCCGCTCGACCTCAATGAGATCATTGGGGATGCGCTGTCCTTCGTCCGCCACGAAACCGATATGCACGCGATCCGCATTTCGGTCGCCTGCACTCCCGGCCTGTCCGCCTTCCTCGGCGACCGCATCCAGATGCAGCAGGTTGTCGTCAACCTGCTCCTCAATGCCATCGAGGCCGTCGTCAGCAGCGGCAAGCGGCCGCGCCGCATCGAGATCGCCACAAGCGCGTCGGGCCAGAGGATACAATTCTCCGTCCGCGACAGCGGCGACGGCATATCAGCCGTCGATCTCGGGCGGATATTCGACTGCTTCTACACCACGAAACAGGACGGCGTCGGCGTCGGCCTCTCCATCTGTCAGTCCATCATCCTCGACCACGGCGGCGATATCAGCGCCGCCAACCACAATGGCGGCGGCGCCCTTTTCTCCGTCTCGCTGCCGGTGGCCGCAACTGAGACCGATCGGTAGGCCTAACGCCGGCGTCGGACTGACGCTGCAGATCGAGGTTGTGCATATCGGCACTGATGCCGGATCGAGCCTCCTGACCGCTTTCCTTTGTTGCGACTGGCCGCTATTGCGTGTCAGCTAAAACACAGGAAGGCGACCGATCATGACACGCTCCATCAAGTCCATCGCGGTATTCTGCGGATCGAACTTCGGCGCAACGGACGATTTCGCCGATGGCGCCCGCGCGCTTGGCCGGGCCATGGCGAGCCAGGGCATCGGCCTCGTCTATGGCGGAACGACCAAGGGCCTGATGGGCGTCGTCGCCGATGCAGTGCTCGAGGCCGGCGGCACGGCGCATGGCGTTATCACCGAAAGCCTGCATCAGCGCGGCCATTCGCACCCGAAGCTCACGACGGATGAAATCACGCCGACCCTGCGCCTGCGCAAACAGCGCATGGCCGAGCTTGCCGATGCCTTCATCGCGCTGCCCGGCGGCATCGGCACGATCGAGGAATTGATGGAGGTCTGGACGATGAACCAGCTCTCCGAGATCGACAAACCCGTCGGCCTGTTGAATTCTGCAGGCTTCTTCGATGCCTTTCTCAAGTTCATAGACCACATGGTGGAGACGAAATTCCTGCCGCCGGCGCATCGCTATTCAATTTCAGTGAATGCCGATGCGGCCGGGCTGATTGGCGATCTGAGGGCGTTTCAACGGGTCGACGTGCCGAAGTGGTTGTGAGGGACAGGCTCTCCGCCGCGCCCGGTCGCGGCAGTGTCTTCGGCGACACGCGCCTCTAACAGCGCAAACATCGTCCGGGGTACCGAGACCCGCCTCCTCTCTCCCTCATCCCTGTGCTTGTCACAGGGATCCAGCCTGCCAAAGTCCTTGGGCAGGAGAGATTATTTCGCTTGTCGCATATGTCGGGCGTCATTCACCGCACGGACGCGCGGTGGCTGGCTTCTCTGATATCCCCGGCGCCGGCGCCAGGGACGCAGAAATGAGGGAGAGGAAAACCACGCTCCTCTCCACCCAGTCAGCCTCAGCGCCCCCCAAGCTCCTGCCCGACCAGCGACAACCAGTAGCGCACCCCATGCGCAATCGCCTTGTCGTTGAAATCATAGGCCGGGTGGTGCAGACCCGCGCTATCCCCGTTGCCGATCAGGATCATCGCGCCCGGCCGTTTCTCCAGCATGTAGGAGAAATCCTCCGCGCCCATCGACTGCACGTAGGCCGCTTCCACCCGCTCCTCGCCGGCTACCCGCGCAGCCGCCGCAACGACAGCTGACGTCCTGCCGGCATCGTTGACCGTGACCGGATAGCCCGGCCGCCAGTCGATCTCGGCTTCCGTCTCGAACAGCTTCGCCGTGCCATGCACGATCTCGCGGAACCGCTGCTCGACGGCCTTGCGCGTATCCGCCTGCATGGTGCGGATGGTGCCGCCGAGGCGCACGGAAGCGGGAATGACGTTCAGCGCCTTGTCGTTACCCGCTTCCGAGAAGGTGACGGAAACGACGACAGGATCGAAGGGATCGGTAAAGCGCGAGGCGATCGATTGCAGCGCAGTCACCATATGGGCGCTGACGAGAACGGGATCGCGCGTCATCTGCGGTGCTGCCGCATGCCCGCCCTTGCCGTTGATGGTAATGACGAAACGATCCGCACCCGCCATGAACGGTCCGGCGCGCGTGGCAAAGGAACCGATTTCCAGGCCCGGCTCGTTATGCATGCCGTAGACCTCGTCAATGCCGAAACGCTCAAGCAGGCCTTCCTCGATCATGACACGCGCACCACCGCCGCCCTCTTCCGCCGGCTGGAAGATCAGCACGACCTTGCCGGAGAAATCCCTGACTTCGGCAAGGCATTTTGCGGTGGCAAGCAGCATGGCCGTGTGCCCGTCATGACCGCAGGCATGCATGCGGTTGGCATTAACAGAGGCATAGGGAAGATTGGTCTGCTCCGACATCGGCAACGCATCCATGTCGCAGCGCAACGCAATCGTCTTGCCGGGGCCCTTGGTGCCCTCGATGACGGCGACGACCCCGGTCCTGGCAAGCCCGGTCGTGACGTCATCGCAGCCGAATTCCGCAAGCTTGCCGGCGACGAAGGCCGCCGTCTCGGGCAGGTCGAACAGCAGCTCCGGATTCTGATGGATATGCCGGCGCCAGCCCTTGGCCTCTTCGGCGACGGCTTCGATGGTGCTCATGATGATGTCCTCGTGATGGTGCGGCCGGGCCTGGGAAGGGGCGGCCGAAGGTGGGGTGGCGCAAGATTAGCCGCTGAGGGGGCGGTTTGCCAACGGGGGTGCGAGAGAACCGACAATCGTCTATCGACATCTCCTCGAATGAAGAGCCTGCTTTGGGCACCCACGCAACCGTCGGCTTTGGAATCCCACGGAAACGATGGCGATGGGCGGCTCTCCGCGCCCATGCCATCGAAGCATTCTCTCATTCCGGCTGGGGCTGGCACCTCACCCCTGCACACTCGCCTTCCGATAGGCCGCAACGGTCATCCACACCGCCGACAGCAGGAAATAGAAGGCGCCAAACCCGGCATAGGGCGCAATGTCGAGAATGCTCGGCGCCGCGGTCCCATAGGCCCGGCTGATCATGAAGCCGCCGGCGAGCGTCGATTGCGCGCCGCTGAGGATCATCACCCACTGCGCGCCGTAAATGCGCCAGCGCCGCACGGCCGCCGAAAGCTGCAGCAGGCCCGAGAAGATCGCCCAGATGCCGAAGACCGCGAGCACGGCATAGGTGCTATCAAGCACGGCGATGATGACGGCGAGCGTGGTGATCGTGCTGACGGCGACGTTGAAGCTCTGTGCGGGATTCGCCTTCAGTCCACCATTCGAGCGGGCGTCCACGAGGTTCGCCACCGCATCCCAGGCCGGATAGATAACGAGCAGCACCGACGCGAGCGCCGATTGGCTTCCCGACAGACTGGCCGCAAGAATGGCGGCGATGATCCAGCCGATCGAGAACAGCGCGCGGACGAAATAGTAGGATCGCAACCAGCTCGATTGCGCGGAAGATTGGTTTTGCATGACAGGCTCCTTGTTTTGTCTTCCTACTAGTAGGTAGATAACTTTAAGGAGTCAATCGCCAAACGCGCCGCCCGCTGCCATGACGAACACAAGCGCGTGAGCGAGCCCGCAGCGCCAGCTTGACAGCCTTGCCTACCGGCAGATAGGCAAGCTGCATGGAACAGACGACTTCGGAAAAAATCCTCGATATAGCGCAGTCCCTCGTCGTGGCGGGAGGCTATAACGGCTTCAGCTATGCCGATATTTCCGAGGCGGTCGGTATCCGCAAGGCGAGCATCCACCACCATTTCCCCACCAAGGCCGAGCTCGTGCAGGTCCTGGTCGATCGCTATACGCAGCGCGCCGAATCCGGCCTGAACTCGCTGCGCGAGCACGTCCCCGGTCCTGTCGATCAGTTGCAGGCCTATCTGAACTACTGGCAGAAATGCATTCTCGATGCCACGGAACCATTCTGCGTCTGCGCCATGCTCGCGGCCGAAATGCAGATGCTGCCGGAGCCGGTCGCAGCCCATGTGCGCCGGCATTTCGAGAACCTGGCCGCCTGGCTGACATCGGTGCTGAAGGCCGGCGCAGAGCAGAAGCTCTTCCGGCTCACCAGATCGCCCGAGGAGGAAGCGCAGATCCTGATGGCCTCCGTCCACGGCGCCATGCTGTCGGCCCGCGCCCTCGGCGAGCCCAGCCTCTTTGCCGCGATCGTCGGCCCGCAGCTCGCCCGGCTCAAGGCCTAGAAGCACTCGCGGCCTGCGCCGATCTTTGGAGACGGGCCGCGGCAGTCTGATGCAGCCGGGCGATCATCATCTCAGGGAGAGTGATTTCTTCCGCGCTGCGGGCTTGCGCGGCGTCAACGGCAGGCCGGCATCGCAATTGCGCGCAACCAGCGTTTCGGTGACGGATTCGTCCGCATAGGTTTCCTGCATCCGGATATAGACCGCCGACAGGGTCGGATCGAGCGAGAGCGCTTGCCGGACCAGGGATTCGGCCCTGTCGGCATTGCCGCAGGCCATGCTGGCGGCAACCTGGTAGAGCGACTTGCGCCGGGTCTGGAACGGCAGCGTCACGGCGACACGGATCATCTCTTCGAACCGGCTCAACGCATAGAGCGCCGCCACCCGCTCCTCGGTGATCCAGACCGGCAGGAAGGGATCGAGCGTTTCGGCGCGATCGAGCATTTCGAGGGCGCGCTCGGCCTCCCCGGCATAGACGTAGAAGGCAGCGCTGCGGCCGAGAATATAGGCGTCGTTCGGTGCGAGTTCATGGGCGCGGATGTGGTGATAGCGGGCCGAAACGAAGTCGCCCGATTTCATCTTGATCGCGCCCATGATGCGATGGGCTTCCGGGTCGGACGGGTCGAGGGCGAGCGCATGTGCAACCTGCTGCTCGGCCTTGTCCATGTCGAAGCTCGGCAGGTTGCTCCACGAGCAGACATGCATTGCGAAGGGACGGCCGAAACCGGGGTCGGCCACCATTGCCCGCTCGAACCAGCTCATAGCTTCGTGGATGTGAATATCCGCCACGCCCACCAGGCGGTGATGGTCGAGACCGCGTAGATAGTACTCATAGGCCGTCATGTTCTCCGGCCGCTTCAGCCGTGCTGCCGCAAGTTCCGACTGTTCGATACGTCCGGAGACCGTTGCCGCGACACGGGCGATGATCTCGTCCAGCACATCGAGCAATTCGCGAAACGGGCGCTTGATCCGGTCCGACCAGATGACGAGCCCCTCTCCCGTCTCGGTCAGCGCGATATTGACCCTGAGGTCCTCGCCCACCTGCCGGATCGAGCCGCTGATGACATAGCCGACGCCGAGAAGACGGCCGATCTCGACCGGGTCTTTCGTCGTCAGGGCGGCGGCCGCCGAGCGGGAACTGACGAATAACCCTTTCAGGCGGCTGAGTTCGAGCGTCAGGTCGTCGGTAATGCCCTCCGCCAGGAACCATTGATCCGCAACGTCGCCAGACGCCACGTCGAAGCGCGTCACCGCGATCGAGTTGGTCCGGGGAGACTGGGCGGCGCTGGGGGCGGAGCGCGTTGGAGCGAACTGATAGACGTGGCGGTCCACCAGTTCGGTGACCCGGTAGATCCGGATCGGCTCCAGAATCCCCTTTAGCCGTCTTTCGCCGATATCTTCGAACCCGCAGGGCGAGACACGCCGCACCTGGTCGTAAAGCAGCCCTGAAACGTCGATTGCGCCGGGTGGCGCGGACGCCTCGATGCGCGCGGCGATGTTCACGCCGTCGCCACGCAGGTCCGAGCCGACGACCACCACATCGGCAAGATGGAGGCCAAACCGCATGTCGCCGCCGCTCGCTCCAGGAAGCGCAGCGATCTCGGCGCGCGCCTCGATGGCGGACCGGAGCGCATTGACGGGACTGGCGAATTCCGCAAGCAACGCATCCCCCGCCGTGCCGAACACACGGCCGTCATGGCGCTGGACGACGGCGCGAACCGTTTCGAGGACAGTATCGATCCGGGTAATCGCTCCCTCTTCGTCTGTTTCCATCGCAGAGGTGGAGCCGACGAAATCCCCGACCATGATCGTGGCCAGCTTGCGCTGCATTCTCGATCCCCCCCGCAACAGAAGCCTGTGATGACGCAATGTAGCACATTAGCGGGCCTGGATGTTTTGCGATTGGCAATGCTTACGATTTGATGGCAAGCCGGTGAGACATTGGGCCGCTTCTGGCCCGAAACAGTCATTCGACGGTCCGACCATAAAAGGCGGATTCGCATCGCCTTTTCAGTCGATGAGGCCGCTTATGCAAGTTCTAGAAGGCGGACACTCGTCCTCGATGTCCAGCTACTTAGGATTGCCAAAGCGGCTCTACCCGCTCAATGCGATATCTCTTGTCAAATTCTTTGAGCACCATTTCCAGTGTTGCCTGGAAAGTACTCCGGTCGAACATCGTGGATTTAGGCTCATGAAGGTAGCGCCAATCGATGAACGCATCTTTGTGCTGGTACAGGACGTGACGAATACTGTAGTCAGTATGCAAGAAGTTGGGATGATATGGCGCCACTGATCTCTTGAACTCCGCGTCAAGTTTCTCCTGACTCTCGGGCTTAAGCTTATCAAACAGCTTCGCTAGGTCGTGCGATTTGGCAGTTTTCGGATCATCGAAGTCAAAAACGAACCACGCCTTGAGTGCCAGCTCCATCGACAGTGCCAGAAGCATAGGCTCCACGCCAACATGCACAAGTTGGCAAACACCATCGAGCTTTTCAACTTCTCGATCGGGGAAGCTTTGAGTCTTTAGCAAGATCCCTTTTGCGGCTTCGCCGATTTTTATGGCAGTCGATAGGCGAGCACTCATAAGAGGTCCTTTTGATTGATGCGACTTGATTTTGGAGACTGAGCGGAGCAATTGCAAGAAAGCTATCAACTAGGCCAAATGGCGCCGCGCGGCGACAATGCCAATCGTAGAGCAACTGGGGGTCGTCTTCAGGGCCTATCGGAAAGTGGATGGCGACCGAAAGTTGTGGCGTAAGTGGCGCAGCTGCCACGCGGCCAACTTGCGCCCTCATGTCGGCCACTTCGCTCTGTGGCGCTGCTCCCCAAAAGCTGCCGTTCGGGGCGCCTCTGGCCATGCCAGCAATCTAGATACGGAGCCTCAAAGCCAGCATATCGCATCGGAAATTAATGCGAAGGCATGCGCTTGGCCGCTTAAACGAATTGTGCCACCCCCATGAAAGTGCCAACCTTTATCTATGAACGTGACGCGGCGACAACACTATGTACGGCGACACTACCTTGAAGGATGGGCGAGCAGCGGCACCGTGGCGGTCGTGCGCAAAGATGGCGCTTCGTTTTCGACAAATCCTGCAAACATTGGGCAAGAGAGATTTTTACCGCCTCCCGGCAATAACTTTGGACGATGAACATTTCGCTCGGAAGATGATCGATGCTCCAGGGGGTAATCCGAGCTTAGTCAAACTCAACATGGGTTGGCTGGATGCCTTTGCTACGCCTTCCCGTTTGCGTAGGCTGCTTGAAGCGCGTGGTTTGATCGACGATGCGCTGGAAAAGGCGATCCGAGACTCCCTGACCTGGCGTAGTTGGCGATAATGCGTCGGTACTTACTACTCCCGTACGCCTAACGAACGGCAGCCATAGTCCCTTCTTGATCTAAAAACGGTCAGTCCTCTCGCGGCCCCAGATCGACCACATCTCCCTAGCTGAGCCCTCGTCCGCTTATAGCGCATAGTCGTCGTGCCCATCGGTCAGGCGCAGCTTGCGTGAGATCAAGGAAAAATCCGCTGACCGTGCCACATTCCCGGACGCATGACGGCGCCAGGCAACGAGTTCAAGCATCGATCCTGCGCACCCGAGAGGAAACACCCAGCGGAAATGGGAGGCGTGCGACCATGAGCGTTCCGGACGAGCCGATGGTTCAGCCCCGAATTCGCATTTCCGGCGAACCGCGCGCATGGATGCCCGACATCGGCTTGCGCTCGACAATCATGGCGGCGGCAGCAGTGGCCGGTCTGGCCGGTGCTTTCGTCCTCTTCCTGCTGGATTTCGGCTCGGCAAGCCGGCTGGCCCTTGCCGCAAGCACCTGTGTTGCCCTTGCCTTCCTGTTGATCGACATTGGTGCCAAGCTCCGAAACGGCGATTTTGGTCTTGACCTGATCGCAGCCCTTGCCATGGGCTCGACCCTCTGGTTCGGCGAATATCTCGCCGGGGCGATCGTCGCCCTCATGTATGCCGGCGGCCAGTTTCTGGAAGCCTATGCGCATCGGCGTGCCGACGAAGGCATGTCGGCCCTCTTGGCACAGGTGCCGCGCACCGCACTTCGCTTCATGGAAGACGGGCTGGAGGAAGTCCCCATTCCCGACATTGCGGTCGGCGATATGCTGATGATCCGCAGGGGCGATGTGATCCCTGCCGACGGTACTCTGATGTCGGAGAGTGCATCGATCGATCAATCCGTCCTGACCGGAGAAGCCTTTCCGGTGCACCTTGCCAAAGGTGCGCGGATCGAGAGCGGCGCCACCAATGCCGGAGACGCGGTCGAGATCAGGGTCGAAAGCCGCGCAGAAGACAGCACCTATTCCGGCATCGTCAAGCTGGTCGAGGCATCCCGGCGTTCGAAGGCGCGGATCGCGCGACTGGCCGATCGCTATGCGATCGCCTTTCTGCTCCTAACGCTGGCGATCGCGACCGGCGCCGCCATCCTGTCCGGCGACATGGCGCGCATCGTCGCGGTTCTGGTCGTCGCAACCCCCTGCCCGCTGATCCTCGCCGTTCCCGTGGCGCTCGCGGCCGGAACCTCGAAGGCTGCCAAGGCGGGTGTGCTGGTCAAGGGCGCAGGCCCGCTGGAGATCCTGGCCGACGCCTCCGTCGCGGTCTTCGACAAGACCGGCACGCTGACGGCGGGCGATCCGGAAGTCGTCTCGATCGACGGGCCGGAAGGACCGGACAGGATCCTGCGTCTTGCCGCCTCGCTCGATCAGGCATCCTCGCATGTTGTCGGCCGCGCAATCGTCAGGGAAGCCCGGAGACGGCAGCTGGCGCTGTCACGTCCGACGGACGTATCGGAGCTTGCAGGCGCCGGCATTTCCGGGCTTGTCGACGGGATCAGGGTAAGCGTCGGCGGCGATAATTACTTCACGGCGGATGGCAGGCCCTCCCTTCCTCCTGAGAAAAAAGGCCGGATGCAGGCAAAGGTCTTCTTCGACGGACAGCTCGCCGGCGAAATCGGCTTCGAGGATCGGCTGCGCGGCGATGCGGTCGAGCTTGTCGGCAAGCTCCGCAAGCTGGGTGTCCGCCGGATCGTGCTTGCGAGCGGCGATGAGCGCAGCGTTGCCGCCGCCATTGCCGGTTCGCTGTCGCTGGATGCCGTGGAAGCGCGGCTCACGCCCGTTCAGAAGGTCGAGGTCGTCGCCAGGGAGCGCACAGCCGGAAGGGTCATGATGGTCGGCGACGGCGTCAACGATGCTCCGGCACTCGCAGCCGCAGATGTCGGCATCGCCGTCGGCGCCACCAATCTCGCGGCTGCGGCGGAGGCCGCCGATATCGTCCTGATCCGCAATGATCTGAACAGGATCGCCGCGGCAATCGAGATAGCCAGGCGCTCCCGCGCCATCGCCGTCCAGAGCATTTTCGCCGGCATCGGCCTCTCGCTCGTCGCCATGCTCTTCGCCGGCGCCGGTTTCCTGCCGCCGGTCACCGGCGCCATGCTGCAGGAAGTGATCGATGTGGCCGTCATCCTGAACGCGCTCAGGGCACTGCGCTAGATAGCGAGCCCTAAACCTTGCCCAGATGTTTCGGCCAGAATTCCTGATGGACTGCGGCGGCCTCCTCTTCGAGGTTCGTCGGTCCCTCGACGGTGACAATGCGCGCCCCGGTCTGCAGCACCGCCCGGCTCGGTACGTTCAACCCGATGCCGGCAATCTCGCCAAGCCGTACCTCCGAGCACGCAAATACCATTCGCCCGATGCCCGACCAGTAGATCGCCCCGGAGCACATCGCGCAGGGCTCCGTGCTGGTGTAGAGCGTGCAGTCGGCAAGATAGGCAGTGTCGTAGTGCTTTGCCGCCAGTTTGACGAGGTTCATCTCGGCATGGTTCGTCATGTCGTGGCCGGTAAAGACGCTGTTTTCAGCGCGAAGGATGACTTCGCCATCCCTCACCAGCACCGACCCGAACGGTTCGTCGCCGTTTTCCATCGCGGATTTCGAAAGCGCAATCGCCTCACGTAAAAAAGCCTCGTGGTTTTCCATCAGCATCTCCCCCAAGAGCTAGAGCGGGATGATCTTCGCTTGGATGCGGGAGATTTCCAAGGGGCAGCAATCGCAGCAAGCAGGCTACTGAATGAAATCGTCGCGCTCGATCGGCCGCTTCATGAAGACCTCGGTGTGCCTGATCACATCAGGAATGTCCCGGAACGGTGGGCAAGGCGTGAAGCCGAACGCTTCGTACAGCGACACCGCGCTCTTCATATAGACCGTCGTATGAAGCAGCAGCATCGATCTCGGCCCCTTGCCGGCTTCGGCCATGATCGCCTGCAGGAGTGCCTTGCCGATACCGCGCCCTCGAAAGGCCGGGTCTACATAGAATTTGTGGATCTCGGCCGCGCCTTCGTCGAACGGTGCAAGGGCAATGCACCCTGCCGGTTCGCCATGCCATCGAGCCAGCAGAAGCGGAGCGTCCGCCTGGCTGTACCTTGCTGCCAGCGCCTCGTCGTCCTCGCTATGGAAAAAGGTCTCTACCACCTCCGGCGGGATGTCATAGGCGCGGCATGCCTCGGCATCCCAGGCGCCAAACGACCTGCACAATTCGCCACTGATGGTGAAATCCTCAGCAGTGCATGCCCTCGAAATCGACAGCATTCGCATGTCCCCCGAACCAGCTCGACCTTCATACACATTTTCTAATATTCTGGACAGGGATCCACCTCCCTGTTGCTGATGGCATTTGCGCGAGAGGGCCGAAGTTCTCTGGTTCAGTGGGCAAGGAAGAGCGGCAGCCGGCATTCTTCGATCATCCTGCGGGTCACGCCGCCGAACAGGCTCTGCTGCCATCTCGGATGATTGTAGGCGCCCATGACGATCAGGTCCGCCCCCATGTCCACCGCATGCCGGGTGATGATCGCATCGGCGCTTCTGCCTTCGCTCGAGAGCCGATCGACCTGAACCCTGACGCCGTGCCGGGCAAGGAAGCCCGCTATGTCGGCGCCCGGCTCCTCGCCATTCGTGCGCATGCGCGCGACCGGGTCGACCATCGTCACATGAACGATCTCGGCTCTTTCCAGAAGATCGAGCGACTGGCGGGCCGCCCGCGCCGCCTCGTTGCTGGAATCCCATGCGAGCACCACGGACCTTGGCGACGCGGCGATGGCCTTTTGCCCGCGGTTGATCAGGATCGGCGTCGGGGTCTGGAAGAGCGCGCCATCGAAGATCCGCTTTCTGAGGTCGGCATCTCCTGCCGCGTCCGATCCCAGGAGCACGATATCGGCATAAAGCGCACGCTCGGCGAAATCCTCGTCGGCCCATGCAAATTCCGTGTAGAGATCCTGCACCTCGAACGAGAGATCGCTGCCCGACAGCGTCTCCTTGATCTTCGCGGTCGTGGTGGCGAGTTCGTCGATCTCGCGCTGCCTCTCATCCAGCCAGATGGTGGAAATGGCATCGTACTGGCTGAGCGACGGGGCCGCGCCGATGGAAACGGCAAGTGCGGTCAGATGGGCCCCGTAGGTGGCGCAGAAACCCGCCGCGCCTTTCAGGTCGCGCTCGAATTTGCTGCTCCTGAGGATACCAAGAACTGTCGTGATGGCCATGATGGCTGCCCTCCGTGATGGATATCCCCACGGTAGCGATCCGGCACGCCATGGTCTTTGACATCGGTCAACACGATCGGCCGGCAAGCCCGCCCGCCGGACATGGATGACGGGTCGAAAGGCGAGCTGAAAACGGCCCGTAACCTACCGTAAAATACGTTGCACCGCGGGGCGCTCCAACTATGCTGCAGGTGCTAACAAAACTCCGTGGCCGGCAGCGCCGCCCATGCGCAATGCGGACGAGGATCGAGACTATTACTTCCAGCAATTAGGTCTTTGAACTCCCGCCGAGAGCGGTGAGCCAGGAGGTTTGACATGTTTGGCATGTGGTACCCTTCCCATCTCTCGAAGTTTGATTTTGCAACCCAGTTCGGCCCGGCCGGCATGGCCTTCGATTATCTCAGAGACGCCACCCAGCGCAGCGTTCTCTTCTGGGATGTGATGCGAAAGCGCGGCAATCAATATCGTGTCCATTCGGAAGCGGCAGCACCCCATGTGCTGAGCTTCACGCCCGAGGTGCTGCTGGACGGGCGCGACCTCGAGCGGCCGGTCAACTACGCGCTGGTTCGCATCGTCCCGCCCGAGGGCACGGACATCGACGAAACACGCCGGCCTTTCGTCGTGGTCGATCCGCGTGCCGGGCATGGGCCGGGCATTGGCGGCTTCAAGGCCGACAGCGAGATCGGTGTTGCACTCGCAGCCGGCCACCCCTGCTATTTCATCGGCTTCCTGCCGGACCCGGTCGCTGGCCAGACGCTCGAGGATATCGCGCTTGCCGAAGCGATCTTTCTGGAAAAGGTCATTGCGCTGCATCCGGGCGCTGACGCAAAGCCCTGCGTGATCGGCAATTGCCAAGCCGGCTGGGCCGTCATGATGCTCGCTGCCATGCGGCCCGAGCTTTTCGGCTCGATCATCATCGCCGGCGCCCCCCTTTCCTACTGGGCCGGCAAACGCGGCGAATATCCGATGCGCTATACGGGCGGCCTGCTCGGCGGCACCTGGCTGACGGCGCTGACCGGCGATCTCGGCCACGGCAAGTTCGACGGCGCCTGGCTGGTGCAGAATTTCGAAAACCAGAACCCCGCCAATACGCTCTGGACCAAGCAGTATAATCTCTATTCCAAGATCGATACCGAGGCGCCGCGCTATCTCGGCTTCGAGCAATGGTGGGGCAATCACGTCAACCTGAATGCGCAGGAAATCCAGTTCATCGTCGACGAGCTCTTCGTCGGCAACAATCTCGCCGCCGGCCGCATCGAGACCTCGAAAGGCGAGACGATCGATCTCAGGAATATCCGCGCGCCGATCGTCGTCTTCTGCTCCAAGGGAGACAATATCACCCCGCCCGCCCAGGCGCTCGGCTGGATCGCGGATCTCTATGACAGCGTCAACGAGATCCGCTCGCACGGCCAGACGATCGTCTACACGGTGCACGAAAAGATCGGCCATCTCGGCATTTTCGTCTCCGCCAGCGTCGCCCGCAAGGAACATGGGGAATTCTCCAGCAATATCGACCTGATCGATGCATTGCCGCCCGGCCTCTACGAGGCGATTTTCGAAGCCAGGACGGATGCGACCGTCGGCGGCGACCTTGTCGAGGGCGACTGGATCATGCGCTGCGAGGAGCGGACGCTCGACGATATACGCGCGCTCGGCTGCAACAATGCCGCCGATGACAGGCGTTTTGCGACGGCGGCCAAGGTCTCGGAAATCAACCTGTCGCTCTACCGCACCTTCGCCCAGCCTTTCATCCGCGCAATGGTGCCGGAACAAGCGGCCGAAGAGATGCGCAGGCTGCATCCGCTGCGGCTGCAATACGAGCTGCTTTCCGACCTCAATCCCCTGATGGCGCCCATCGCCGACCTTGCGGTCGACGTGGAGGACGAGCGCCGTCCCGTCGCCGCAAACAATCCCTTCCTCGCCATCGAGCAGATCGTTTCACAGCAGATCGTCGCCGGGCTCGACGCATGGCGTGAAGGGATCGAGGCGTTCAGCGAGGCGGCATTCCTCACCGTCTACGGCTCGCCGTTCCTGCAGGCGGCGGTCGGCATCGATCCATGGAACGAGAAGCCGCACCGTCGCGCAAGCAAGACAGCGCTGCATGCCCAGGTGCTGAAAACAAGGATCGAGGAGCTGAGGGCGCGGATCGACAAGGGCGGCCTGCAGGAAGGTCTGGCGCGCAGCCTGCTCCATGTCGCCATGGCGCATGGCGCAGCCGACGAGCGCGGCTTTGCCGCCATCCGCCGGATGCGGCGCGCCGAGAACAACATGCCGGCGATGACGCTTGCCGAATTCAAGGCGCTGATCCGCGACCAGTTCCTCATGCTTGTCATCGATGAGCAGGCTGCCGTCAACGCGATACCGCAACTGCTGCCGGCGGACGAAGAAGCCCGCCGTCATGCCCTCGCCTCGCTTCGTGAAGTGTTGAACGCGCGCGGCCCGCTTTCCGGCGAGGCCGAGCAGCGCTGGCAGAAGATCGTCGACCTCTTCGGCCCTTCCGAAGCACACCTTGCCGGGGCGACATCGCCAGACAGCCCATTGCAAGGCAGCCCGACACCAGGCAGCCCGACGCCACTCAGGGCCGTCAGGCGGGCGAAATAACCGGGCGCATCAGGGCTCGAAACGGTCTTTCAGCAGGGAGCGGAGGCACATGCCGGATTGGGAAAACCCTGGCGAAGCCAGGCAGCACGAAAAATATGAGCGACTGATTGTCAAGGCAAGGCAAGCGCCGCAGATGACCACTGTCGTTGCTCATCCCTGCGACGAGTCATCGCTGCGCGGAGCGGTCGAAGCCGCCGAAGACGGGCTCATGCGTCCGGTCCTCGTCGGGCCGACGGAGAAGATCAGAACGGTTGCAAAAGCCCATGCCATCGATATCTCGCCCTTCGAGCTTGTCGATGCACCGCATAGCGATGCGGCGGCTGCGAAAGCCGTGGAGATCATCCGCGAAGGCCGCGCCGACCTGCTGATGAAGGGCAGCCTGCATACGGACGAGTTGATGCGGGCCGTCACCTCTTCGGCCACGGGCCTGAGGACGGCACGGCGCATCAGCCATGTCTTCGTCATGGACGTGCCGAACTATTCCGAGACGCTCTTCATCACCGACGCTGCCATCAACATCGCCCCCGATCTCGATGCCAAGCGCGATATCATCCAGAACGCCGTCGATCTTTTCACGGCGATCGGCCTCGGCACGCCCCGGGTGGCGATCCTTTCGGCGGTCGAGACGGTCACGTCGAAGATCCCCTCGACCATCGATGCGGCCGCACTCTGCAAGATGGCCGAGCGCGGACAGATAACAGGCGGCATCCTCGACGGACCGCTCGCCTTCGACAATGCGATCGACCCGGAAGCGGCACGCATCAAGGGCATCCGGTCCGAGGTCGCCGGCCGGGCGCAGATCCTCGTCGTCCCCAATCTCGAAGCCGGCAACATGCTGGCGAAGAACCTCACCTTCCTGGCGCGGGCGGATGCGGCGGGCCTCGTGCTGGGCGCTCGGGTGCCGATTATCCTGACATCGCGTGCCGACAACGTACGGGCGCGCCTCGCCTCCTGCGCCGTCGGCGTGCTCTTTGCCGAAGCGCGCCGGCGTACGGCGCCGATTCAGGGCGGTTGATGCCATGGACACGCTTCTCGTCGTCAATGCCGGTTCTTCCAGTCTGAAATTCGAGGTCTTCGCCGCCTCGGACCCGCTTGCGCGGCAGGTGAAGGGAAAGATGGAGGGCATCGGCACCGCGCCGCGCCTGACGATCAAGAACGCCGCCGGCGAAAAGCTCGCCGACGCCGACTATCCCGGCGAGACCGTTCCCGACCTGCCGGCGGCCATGCGGCTGGTCGGACAATGGCTGCGGGAACGGCACGAGGGGCGCCTGGTCGCCGTCGGTCATCGGGTCGTCCACGGCGGACCCGACCACAGGCACCCGGTGCGTATCGACGCGAACCTGCTGCGCGACCTCGAACGCTACACACCGCTTGCGCCGCTGCACCAGCCGAACAACCTGGCACCCATTCGCGTATTGCTGGAGAACCAGCCGCAGCTCGCCCAGGTCGCCTGTTTCGATACCGCCTTCCACCGCGGCCATGATCCGGTGACCGATCACTACGCCATTCCCGCCCATTACTTCGCCGAGGGTGTGCGGCGCTATGGCTTTCACGGCCTGTCCTACGAATATGTTGCCGGCAGGCTCGCCGAGATCGCACCGGATATCGGCCGCGGCCGGCTCATCGTTGCGCATCTTGGAAGCGGCGCCTCGCTCTGTGCCATCCACGAAGGCAAAAGTATCGAGAGCACACTGGGCTTCACCGCTCTCGACGGCCTGCCCATGGGCACACGATGCGGGCAGATCGATCCCGGCGTGCTTCTCTATCTGCTGCAGGAGCGCGGCATGAGCCCGGCGCAATTGCAGGATCTGCTCTACAAGGAGTCCGGTCTCAAGGGCCTGTCAGGCATCAGCAACGATGTCCGCGACCTGTTGTCGAGCGACGAGCCGGGAGCCGGTCTCGCACTCGATCATTTCGTCCATCGCATCGGCCTCAATGCCGGCATGCTTGCCGCGGCCCTCGGCGGTATCGATGCCTTCGTCTTCACCGCAGGCGTCGGTGAAAACTCGCCTGTCATGCGCGAACGCATAGTCCGCAAGCTCGGCTGGCTGGGGGCAACGCTTCATGAAAGGGCCAACGATGCCGGTGAATTGCTCATATCCGGCGACGACAGCAGGATCGCGCTCTACGTCGTGCCGACGGACGAGGAACTGATGATCGCACGTCATACTTTCGCACTTGTCGCCGCCTGACCGGCAGACCATTCAACCAACAAGAGGGGCAGATGATGATCCCGGACGTGAAGGCCAAACTTCTCGAGGGCAAGCGTGGCCTGGTGGTGGGCATTGCCAACGACCAGTCGATCGCCTGGGGCTGCGCCAGGGCATTCCGCGCACTTGGCGCCGAACTCGCGGTCACCTATCTCAACGACAAGGCCAAACCCCATGTCGAGCCGCTGGCGGACGCATTGGAAGCGCCGATTTTCCTGCCGCTCGATGTGTCGATGCCGGGGCAGCTGGAAGCCGTGTTCGAGAACATCACCGCATATTGGGGCGAGCTCGACTTCGTTGTCCATTCCATCGCCTTCTCGCCGAAAGATACGCTGCAGGGCCGCGTCGTCGATGTGCCGCGCGACGGTTTCCTGAAGACGATGGACATATCCTGCTGGTCCTTCATCCGCATGGCCCATCTTGCCGAACCGCTGATGAAACGCGGCGGCACGCTCTTCACCATGACCTATTACGGCAGCCAGATGGTGGTGAAGAACTACAATGTCATGGGCCTCGCAAAGGCCGCACTCGAAAGCGCCGTGCGCTACATCGCGGCCGAACTCGGGCCGAAAGGTATCCGCGTCCACGCCATCTCCCCCGGCCCGCTGGCGACACGCGCAGCATCGGGCATTCCCGAATTCGACGAACTCCTGAACAAGGCCGAGGAAACGGCCCCCACGCGCAGCCTCGTCTCGATCGGCGATGTCGGCATGGCGACCGCCTTTCTCGCGCATGACGCAGCAAGGCTGATCACCGGCGATACGATCTATATCGACGGCGGTTATCACATCATCGACTAGGTCACCAATGGGTGACAGCCTTGCCGGAAGTGCCCTAGCAGTTCGGGCGTATCTGCGCGGACGTGTCCGATCCGGGAAGCCCCGAGGCGGTGCCGGTGCCGGTCATGCCGTTGCAGTCCGGTGTTCCCCTGCTCATGCCGTTGCCTGTGCCGGAGGCGCCGCGCACGGACGGATTCGTCGTATCGGGGTCAGGCACGATGCTGTTGGTGGTGCTGTTTGCGTCCGGCGCCAGCGTATTGCCGGAGCCCGTGCCTGTACCTGTACCTGTACCGGTGCCCGCGCCCGTCCCCATGCCGGCGCCGGATGTGCCGGGGCTGATGACGCCGCTGCCGGACGTACCGCCAGCACCGCCCGTGCCGCTACCCGCACTGCCCGTACCGCCACCGACGCCTGAAGTCTGCGCCATTGCTGACGTCGCGAGGCCGATGGAAAGGATGGATGCCGTGATGAGCTTGAGAAGCATGAAAAACCTCCATTGCGCTTCATGGGTCATCAGGCACAACTTGGTACATCCGCCGAGGTTCCGCTCGTCATGACAAGTTTTGGACGTCAGTCAACGCGCCTCGGCGTCCGAAAACGGACCACAAAGGCGATTTATGCCCGCCCCTCCGGGGCGCGGCAATGGCGTGGCATGGGATCGATATCGGGCCCGACCGTGATCAATGGCACAGCGCAAGGGCGCGCCCGCGCCCTGCGATATCATGAGCGCGATGGTGTTCGACCGAGAGAATGTCGATCAGGTCGGCCAGTCTGAAGTGATGCTCGACGCCGCCGACATCGATGTGAATCTCGCTGTCGCTGATGTGTAGAGCGACGGCTACAAAGTTTCTCTCTTCGCCTTCATCCAGTACAGATACAATAAACAGAGGCCCCTCCCTCTTTCGCTTATCCCTTTTTATAGAGTAAATCGGTGAATTCTTTATTATTAGCAGTTAATAATAATTTGTACTCAATACATTGCTGGAATTCAATATGGGGTGGGCAGAAGCAGGCCCTGCGCTCCTGTACCGATCAAAGGCAGGCGGGCCGGAAGTTGCCCTGTCCTTCACTTCTCCAGATGGCCGGGAGCATTGCGCAATTGCACTGCGCGTGCGCCGCATCGCTGTTCAAATGGCCAGCCACGCCCTAACTAAGGGCGGTCACCATTGTCAGGGAATGCGCCGATGACGATACCCACGACACTTGCAGACTGGCTTTCTCCCGATCGAACCGCGTTGCTGGTCTACGATATGCAGATCGGCATTGCCCGGCAGGTGCCGGGAGCGGAAGAAACGGGCCGCCGCATCGCCGAGATCGTCGCTGGCGCAAGACGTGCCGGGATGAGAATTGCCTTCTGCCGCCACCTTTCCCTGCCGAGGCCGTGGATGGGGCTGTTTGCGACGCGCATGGCAATGGCATGGCAGCGCACCGATGATCCCGAGGCCGTGAAACCCTGGTTTCTGAGGGACAGCGAGGCGGTTCGGATCATTCCGGAACTCTATCCGCAGGAGCAGGATTTCGTGTTCGACAAGCTGGGCATGTCGGCTTTCGAGGGAACGCCGCTCGCAATCGCCATGCGCGATGCCGGCCTTTCGGCACTGGCGATCTGCGGAATTGCAATGGAGATCGGCATAGAGCCGACCTGCCGCCATGCCGCCGACCTTGGTATCGTCCCGATCCTGATCGAAGACGCATGCGGATCTGGGGACGCGGACGCCGCCAGACGATCCGTAGAATCCCTTCGCTTCATGGGCGACACCATCCTGTCGAACACGCAGGATTTCCTGTCAGCCGTCGCCCGTCCGCGCTAGCGCCGGCCCTCTTCGGTGGCAAACTCTTCAGATGGCGATCGCAGTCAGGAATCGTCCTGCGTGTCGCTCTCCAGCATCGTCATTGCCCGGAGCGCTGCGTCGTCACCCTTCAGGTGAAGGTAGTTGATAATGGAGCCGAGACTCGGATCGCACATGTCCGCAGGCATCAGCACGCCCGTGGTGTTCATCTCGTCGCGATCGACAAATCCGTCGCCATTGTGATCCATGCGGGCCTGCATGTCGACCGTCGGCTTGCCGTTGTCATCGAGCTTCAGTCCGGGCATCAGGACCTGATTGAAATCCGCGAACTCATCTGCATTCAGCTTGTTGTCACCGTCCCGATCAAGCTTCGTGAAAGCATTGTTGAACATTTGCGACAATGGGTTTCCGGTAACTGGAGCTGTCATGAAATCGACCTTCAATATTCCCTGATTAAAACCGCGCGTTGAGCGCGCCCGTACCAGTAGGTTGTGAAACTGGCGCAAGGCTGACGGAGGGCCGCGGACGGGCTTCTACTTCCTGCTGTCGGTCAGCGCCGTCTTGCCCGAGCGCGTTCGGCCTTTCGCCAGGGAGCGCGGACTGTCCAGGAAGCGCGACAGCATGTTCCGCTTCCTCTTGCGCGGGATGAGATCGATATCGCTGACAAGTTTGGCGCCGCCTTCGCGCCGTTCCAGCGTGATCTTGCGGCTGTGGTAGACTTCGAGCTCGGCCCGGTGCGCCACGCTGAGGATGGTGACTTTTGGAAGTTCCCGGATCACCATCTCCATCATCTTGTCCTGGCTCTTCTCGTCGAGCGCCGAGGTCGCCTCGTCGAGAACGATGATATCGGGGTTGTGCAGCAGCAGGCGCGCGAAGGCGAGCCGCTGCTTTTCGCCGCCCGACAGGATCTGGTCCCACGGCGCCTCTTCCCCGAGCTTCTCGTTGAGGTAACCGAGCCCCACCTTGTCGAGCGCGCTCTTGATTTCGTCCAGCGACCAGGCGTCGGCGGCATTGGGATAGGCGACGGCCCGGCGCAGCGTGCCGGAGGGGATGTAGGGCCGTTGCGGCAGCATGAACAACCGCCTGTCGGCATGGAAATCGACGCTGCCGTGGCCCCAGGGCCAGAGACCTGAAATGGCGCGCACGAGCGTACTCTTGCCCGAGCCGGATTCGCCGGCAACCAGTACCCGCTCGCCCGGCTCGATCTCGACCCGGGTTTCCGTAACCACGGCGGTTCCATCGTCCAGCGACACAGCCAGATCATTGAGGCTCAGCATCGCCTCGCTCCCGGTCTCGCCATGCTGGATGCGCCCGAGCGCATCACTCTGTTCGGCCCGTTCCAGGCCATCGAGAGACATCATCAGCGAGGCGACGCGCCGTGCGCAGGCGTTCCAGTCGGCAAGCCGCGGATAGTTGTCGACAAGCCATCCGAAGGCGGTCTGGACGATCGCGAAGGCCGATGCCGCCTGCATCACCTCGCCGAGCGACATGCTGCCTTCAAGGAATTTCGGCGCGCAGAGCAGCACAGGCACGACAGGCGCGATCAGCATCGATCCATGCGACACGAAGGTTGTGCGCATATACTGGTGCGCAAGCTGCGCCCACTGATGGAGAACATTGTCGAAGGTCTTGTTGAGGTCGTTGCGCTCCTCCTCCTCGCCGCCGAGAAGCGCGATGCTTTCGCCGTTTTCGCGCACATGCGTCAGCGTATAGCGAAACTCGGCTTCCACCTGGTTCTTGACCTCGGAAACCCGAACGAAACGCCGGCCGATGACGGCAATCGTCGTCGAGGTGATGCCGGCATAGAGCACAGCCGTGACGACGAGAAAGCCGGGAATGGTGATCGACATCCCGCCGACCGGCAGCGTCAGCGCACCGCCGATCGTCCAGAGAACCACGATGAAGGTCGAGGCCGAGAGAAAGGCCGAGATAACGCCGGCGACGAAATCGACGGGCGATTCCGTGGCGATCCGCAGATCCTCGGAAATGCGCGCCTCCGGATTCTTGTGATCGCCGCCGATCAGGTTCAGCTGATAGTAGCGCCCGTTCGCCAGCCAGCGTGCGATCAGCGAGGTTGCAAGCCACCTTCGCCAGTGCCGCTGGATCATCATGCGCACATAGACCTGTGACGTCACGAGAATGACACTGCCGGCCACCAGCGGCAGGAAGATCGCGCTCAGATAATAGACGGTACCCGCATCGTGCCGCTCGATGGCATCGAATATGCCGCGGTTCCACCTGTTGATCCCATACTGGAAGCCGACATTGGCGCCGATCATGATCAGCAGCCCGATGGAACATGGCCAGGCGAAACCATCGCCCTTGCGGCTCCAATAGCCGCGCGCGCTGATCCAGAACCGCTTCAGCAGATATTTCTTGCGCGCCTCCTCGGCCTCCTCCGGGCTGAGCCCCGGATCGGGTTCGATAACATCTGGCGGCGGCGCGACATCGACGGTTGATGCCTTCCCCTGGTGCGTCTCCTCGACGCCATCAGCTTCGGCGCCGTCGACCGATTTCGATTTCAGTTTTGTTTCGGCCATGTGAGCGAAAACGGATTACCAATCGAAAGGTTTCACGAGCGCGGTCAAGCTTGGTGTCTGCTGGAAACAGGTAGGTGAAGAGACGGCCGCGACCGGATCAAGAGGTCCAGGAAAAGCCGGACCGCTTCCTTTATGTGGCACTCGCCATCTGTCGGCCCTCGCCGTCAAATCCGTAGGCGCGCTGCACGAGAGCGACGCGAATTTCGTATTTCGAGTACCACTCTTCGCGGCCTCTTCGTTGTGCTTCGGCATGGTCGACGAGGGCTTTCCATGCGCGGATACTGTCTTCGTCCTTCCAGAAAGAGACCAGTATTCCAAAGCCATCTGCCCCGCGCGCGCTTTCGAAGCCAAGATACCCCGGTTGCTGGCTCGCAAGTTCGGTCATTGCGTAACCGATCTCGCCATATCCATCGTCGACGTTTGTTCGCTGCGAGGTGAAGCTGACCATATAGTATGGCGGTTCCGGTAGCGCGGCTATCTGCATGTGATTTCCTCTGTTTTCGAGACGGAAGCAAACGTCGCCCGCCTTCGCCCGCTCGAGAGATGACTGCAAATGGGTGATGCTCGCCCGCAAGCGCTCAGGTTACGAAGGGCATGATATCCACGCCGTCACCGGGAAACACGGTGATGTGCGGATGGTCCTCGAACAATCGTGCGGCGTCATCAGCCGTTTCCGCCTCGATCACGAGATAGCCGCAGAGTGGATTGAAGGCTTTGGCGATGCCGTCCCTGGTTATGCGCGTCGTCTTGCCGACCATGCCACCTCGATCGAGGATGGACGCAGCATTTTTTTCCTCCCACGCCGCCCACTGTGCAACGCCAACGGTATCGATTGCATCCTGCTCGGCTTTGGTCAGCTTTCGGAAGGACGCAAAGTCTTCGGGCTTCATGGTGTAAACGGCAAGAAAACGCGGCATTGACGCTACCTCCTGTGCTCAATGGTGCGTCAGCTTACACCCAGTCGTCGGCAATCGCCCGCGCAGCCCCAGAGAAATCGCGACCCTTGCCTCGATTTTACGTGCCACTATCCCGCAGCCAGCTTTACGCCGAGTAGAGCTTGCGGCCATTCGCTTCGATGGACAGTCCAGCAGGATTGTAAAAATCCCCTCTTGTTTTCAGTTGGTTGCGATCTTTCTTCGATGGCTTGGGAATATTCGCCCCCGCTCCCCGATCTTGTCTGTCAGTGGCCAAAGAGTTGCTGTCACGGGACATCCGCGTGGCCGACGGCCAGGGAAAGGCGTCATGCCTGGAGGGTCCATGATCTCATTGAAGCGATCGGTCGAGGTGGAGTTTATCTCCGATATTGTCTGCCCCTGGTGCGCGATCGGCCTGCACAGTCTCCTTGCAGCGCTGAAACGCGTGCAGGATTCGATAGAGGTGAAGATCTCATTTCAGCCCTTCGAGCTCGACCCCGCCATGCCGGAAGGCGGCGAAGACAGCACGGCCTACGTCGGGCGGAAATATGCCCTGTCGGCAGCGGAGGCCGCGCGCAATCGTCAAACCATCCGTGCGAGAGCGGCCGAGGTCGGCTTCGATATGGCCTCGATCGACAGTCGGCGTCTCTACAACACGTTCGACGCACACCGGCTGGTTCATTGGGCCGAACTTGAGAAGCGCCAGATCGGCCTCGAGCTCGTACTTTTTGCAGCGCACTTCACCTATGGTGCAGATGTGTCCAATCTCGATGTCCTTGCCAATGCGGCGCAGGTGGTGGGGCTCGATCCTTCGGCGGCCCGCGAGATCCTCACATCCGGCGCGTACGCCAACAAGGTCCGATGCGCTGAAGCGGATTGGCATAGCCGCGGCATCCGCTCCGTGCCGACACTCATCCTTCAACAGAAATACCGCATTTCGGGAGCGAGCAGGCCGCGCGACTACGAAGAAGCGTTGCGACGCGTAGCAGCCCAGCAGCCGGGATAGGCATCAACTCACCATCCATTCCAATCGATATCGACAGGAGAAGACCATGATCACGCTCAAGAGCCTCGGTCTCGCCGAGGCGGACCAAATCATCAGGGCCGGCATCGCCCGCGCGTCCGAGATCCGCTCGCCCAGCACGATTTGCGTTGTCGATGTCGGTGGAACCGTCATCGCGCAGGCGCGCATGGACGGCGCCTCGCTTTCGAGCGTCGCGCTGGCCTATAACAAGGCCTACACCGCCATCTCCACCCGCCTCGCGACGAGCTTCATCGCCACGATTGCCCAGCCCCACGGAGACTTTTACGGCATTGCCAATGGCCTCGACGGCCGCGCCATCATCTTTCCCGGCGGCGTGCCTGTTAGCATCGATGGAGAGATCGTGGGCGCGGTTGGCGCCAGCGGCGGCAACGGCGAGCAGGACGAGGACGTGGCCCAAATGGCCGCCAAAGTCCTTTCGGGCAACTGATCCATTGCGGGAGACCAGCCATGACCACCATCATGATCACAGGTGCCGGCAGCGGCCTTAACAACGGTGCGGCCATCGAGCTCGCGCGGCGCGGTCACGACGTGATCGCCTGCGTCGAGAACTATCCGCAGCTCCGCGCGCTGGAGATCCAGGCAAGGAACCACGGCCTCGCCCTGCGCATCGAGAAACTCGACGTCAACAATGAAGGCGATCGCAGGCGCGCCGCATCGTGGGACATCGACGTACTTGTCAACGGCGCCGGCATTATCGAGGGCGGCGCCATCATCGACATCCCCCCTGAAAACATGCAGCGACAGTTCGAGGTCAATGTCTTCGGCCCGGTGCAGCTCACCCAGGGAATAGCGCGCAAGATGGTCGCGCGACGCAGCGGCAGGATCATCTTCATGTCGTCCGTCGTCGGCATCCTTTCAGGCCCGTTCGTCGGCGCCTATGGTGCCTCGAAGCACGCTCTCGAGGCCATAGCAGAGACAATGGCCACGGAGCTCCAGGAATTCGGCGTGGAGGTGGCGGTCATCAACCCCGGCCCCTATCTCACCGGTTTCAACGATGCCGGATTCCTGGCCCCGAAGAGCTGGAACGACGACCCGGAAGAGCGCGTGTTCGACTACGACAAGCTGGCCTTCCCCTTTGAACAGTTCGAGCCGTCGACGGTGTTCAAAGCCATTGCTGACGTGATCGCGGGCAAATCGCAGCTCTTCCGCAACATCGTTGCGCCGGAACTTGCAGACGGCGTTCGCGAGCAATCGCAGCAGGTATGGACCCGGATGACAGCTGATGGTCTCGGCACGCGGGCCGGTCTGGTTCAGCGGTCATATGATCTGAAGCCGGAAACGCTCGTCACATCACCATAAACAGGGGCATGGCATCGACCGCCGCAAAGCGCTCGATCGCCCCGGGTCATCACTATGCTGTCGGCATGACATCGGCACCCTCGATGACATAGGTCGCATAGCGATGGTCGCGGATCAGGCTTATCTTCTGCCCCTGCCATTCGAGCAGCATGAAATAGGAAGGACCATCGGACGCTTCGGCCGATACCAGCAATATTTCCCGGCCTTCCAGCCAGGCCGGCTCGATCCTGACTGGCGGATATTCGGCATAATAGGTGAAGAATCGGCCGACATCGGCGGCACCGGAGATTTCCGGCCGACGCGCCTGACGCAGCCGGACATCGTCGGCCAGCAGGCGGCGCAAGGCGTCCCAATCCCGGGCGTTGAACAGCACCGCAAAGTTCAGGGCTTCCGGACTGGACGGTGGCGCAACCTCGCGCCGCATGTCGGAGACGGCGCGCAAGCTCGCCCGGCCGCGCGACAGATGCGCCTTGACGGCATCGACACTCAATTCGAGCAGCGCCGCGATATCCGCAAGCGACTCTCCGAGCACGTCCTTGAGGATGACCGCGCTGCGTTGCGGCACCGGCAATTCCGCAAAATGGCCAAGCGCTATCAGCACGGTGTCCTGACGGATCAGCGCATCCTCCGGGCCGACGGCGCTGACATCGGCGAGATCGAATGCCGTCTCGAGGGGCTCCGCCCGGCGCGTACTGCGCTGGCGCAGGGTATCGATGGCCTTGTTATGGACGACGCGAAACAGCCAGGGGCGCAGCGGCGTGTCCGGCGGGATCGAGCCCGCCGTCGCAAATGCCCTGGCAAACGCCTCCTGGATCACATCCTCGCCGTCGATGACAGACCCTACCAGACGCGCCGCATAGCGATGCAGCTCGGGGCGAAGCACATCCGCTTCGCTCGCGAGTGCTGCCAGCAGAGTTTTCCTCTCTTCATCCTTGAGGGCAGCGTCTTCCGTCATTCGATGACCGTCACTCCCGTATCTCCGCGCACCGCGTAGACCATCGCCTCGGCGAGATCAGTCCTGCCGATCAGGTCGGCGACCATATCGCCAAAAGCCCGCGGCGTCATGTCCGGCCAGGTGGCCGCCTGCTCGGCAAATGTCCGACCCGCCGCCGCGGCATAGGCTCCGATGCCGGTATCGCCGACACCGGTTCCGGCAAACATCTGCCGGGGAACGATCACCCGGAAGCGCAAGCCCAGGCCAAGCTGCGCAGACAGGCCCTCGGCATATTTCGCAATGAACCACTGCGCGCGCTTGGCGCCCGCATAACCACCAGACAGCGGCGAGCCCTGCACGGCGGCTCCGCTGGAAACCAGCACGACAAGCCCGCCCGGCGCCATCGGCAGGGTCAGGGCAGCCTGTACCCAGTGCAGCGCGGCCTTGACGTCCACGTTCCAGTTGGCGGTGAATGCCTCCCAGCCGATCCGGTCGATCCGCTCCATGGGCGGTTCCGCACCGGCATTCATGATGACGAGATCGGGTCGCCTTTCTTCCATGATGCGCCATGCCGCATCGACATCGGTTGCATCAGCCGACAGGGCCGTGAAGGCCGGTTGTTCGCCCGCCTCCTGCATGGCCGTCACGTTCCGGGCAACCACGGTGACGTCGGCCGCGCGCGCCACGAATGCCTCGGCAAGCCCCCTCCCCAAACCACGGCTGCCGCCGACAACAACAATTCGCTTTCCGTCCAGATCCATCTCTCATCCTCATTCGGGTCGGGTCCGACCGTTCGACGACGGTCGCAACAACGACGTTCCAACGAGCCAAAAAGAGTCATCTCCATCTGCGATTTGTGGCGACCGGCGTATAAAAACCTGGCTCGACCGAAATTCGAGAGTGATCGATATCGGCCTGGATCACCGCAAGCGGCCATGGGTTTCGCCAACCCGAAGAACGGTATCCGTGAAGGGCGGCCGGATGATTGCGTGCAATTTTCTGATATTGTACATTCCCGCGACTGCATTGAAAGCTTCCGTCCGGGGTCTGTCATGCGAGGGGAACAACGATCTGATGGGCCGTCTGCGGCTCCCGGACGCGACGATGACGACCAGATCGTTCCCATCGCCGGCATCGCTTTTTCGTCTATCAAACTGATCAAGAAAAACAGCACGCGCAAACTGCGCAATCGCCTGCTCTTCGGCATGGGCTCCACGCATCCCGAAATCATCAACCAAGGCGGGGAAGCTGCTTCAGTCTGACCCTGGAGCCCCGCCGCCATTCCGGAAAGGACCTGCCAAGTGACCCAGGATTTCAGACTTTCCCGTCGCGGATTTTGTCTCTGCTGCGTGGCCGCCTCGACATTCGCTGCATCCGGAGGCTGGCTCAGCCCGAAACAGGTATTCGCGAAGGCTCAGGGCATCGTCGATATAATCCGCGACTCCGCCGCCAAGGAGCCGATCAAGGTCCATAAGGCAAGGGCTGGCGTATCGATCCTCGAAGGATCGGGCGGAAACATCGCCGTCCTGACCGGCGCGGACGGAAAGGTTCTCATCGATGGCGGCATCACCGCGTCCCGGCCGCGGGTACTCGAGGCCCTCGCCCGACTTGGCAAACAGCCGATCACTCATCTCATCAACACGCACTGGCATTTCGATCATACGGATGGAAACGCATGGCTGAACGCCGAGGGCGCGGCCATTCTGGCGCATGAAAACACCTGCAAACACCTGATGTCGGTCGTGAGGGTCGAGGACTGGGACTACGAATTCCCGCGACCGCCGCTCGCCGCCGTGCCTTCGGAAACCGTCGGCGACGAGATGTCCCTCAAGCTCGACAAATCCACCCTGATGCTGAAGCATCATCCGAATGCTCACACCGATGGCGACATCTCCGTTACCTTCGGCGAAGCAAACATCGTCCACGCAGGAGACCTCTACTGGTACGGCATCTATCCGTTCATCGACTATTCGACCGGTGGCGGGATCGACGGAATGATCAAGGCGGTCGAGGACATCCTGGCCAATGTCTCCAACGATACCATCGTCATCCCCGGTCACGGCCATCCCGTCAGCAACAAATCGGAACTCACCGAGTACAGGACGATGCTGGTCGAGATCCGCGGGAACGTCTCCAAACTGAAAACCGCCGGAAAGCCGATCGACGAGGTCCTTGCCGCAAAGCCGACAGCCGAATTCGATGCGAAATGGGGGCAGTTCCTTGTCACCCCTGAATTGTTCACGCGCCTCGTCTATCATGGCGTCTGAGAAGATCGCGCAACGGCAAAGCTGTCGGCGCTGTCGCGAGATGCCCGCCGTCAGGGAGGAGGCATGACGAAACATCGTATCTATTCGGTCAGCGTCGCAAGCGTTTACCCTCACTATGTCGCCAAGGCCGAGAAGAAGGGCCGCACCAAAGCGGAGGTCGATGAGATCATCTGCTGGCTGACGGGGCACAGCCCGAAGAGCCTGGACGATCAGCTGGCGCAGAAAACCAGCTTCGAGGATTTCTTTGCGCAGGCGCCGGCGATGAACCCGTCCCGGTCGCTGATATCTGGTGTCGTCTGCGGCGTGCGCGTCGAAGAGATCGAGGAGCCGACCATGCGGGAGATCCGCTACCTGGACAAGCTGGTCGATGAGCTCGCCAGGGGAAAGGCGATGGAGAAGATCCTGCGGGCATAGCCGCGGCCCGGCCCGTGGCTATCACTCCGCGCCTTGGAGAGCACTCCCCCTGGCTGGAGCAATTCCGGCAGCGGAAATGCTCTACCGGCCGACTGCCGCACCAAGGCTGTCAAGCGCCTCGCGCACCCGCCCACGTGCGGCCTCGGCAAGGCCGAGCACCGGGCGCGGCGGCGAAAACCGGCCGATGCCGATGAGATCGGCAATCGTATACATGACACGGAAACTGCCGAATTCCTTGAACAGCGCCCAGAGCGGCGCGAAGGCATCGTTGATGCGTCCCGCCTCCGTGGTGTCACCTGCCTGCGCGGCCCTCGTCAGCTTCAGCGCCTCGGCGGGCAGCAGACCCGCAACGACGCTGTACCAGCCATCGGCGCCTGCGAGCAGCGCATCCGCCGCAATCCAGTCGCCGCTATAGCCGAGCGCGAAACCATCCGGCGTCACCGTACGGAGACTTTTGATCTCGCCTGCAATATCGCCATTGGCCGGCAGCGGCATCTTCACCGCCTTGACGGTGCCAAGCCTGGCAAGCCGGGCGATCAGCTCGGCGCTGAAGGTGAATTTCGTCGTGCCCGGATTGTTGTAGATGCAGAGCGGCAGCTGCCCGGCATCGGCGACAGCAGCAAAATGCTCGTAGACCTCGTCATCGGTGAGCGGCGTATAGGAGACCGGCGCGAGCAGCAGGCCATCCGCCCCAAGCTCCCGCGCATCCCTGGCGAGCGCCTGCGCCTCATCCGTCCGGAGCGCGCCGACACCGACGATGACAGGGATCTTGCCGCCGACGGCAGACATGGCCGCTTCCACCGCCCGGCGCCGCTCCTGGCGCGACAGGAAGGCATAGGCGCCGGTGCTGCCGAGCAACCCGATGGAATCTGCGCCCGCGGCCTCAATGCGGCCGAGCAACGTGGCGAGCGCGCCGGTATCGACAATGCCCGAGGCATCAGCCGGCGTGATCGGAAAGGCGGAAAGGCCATGGAAAAGCGGCATCGGGAATTTCCTTCTTATGCGCGTGACAGCAGGAGCTTCATGCCGGCGGCGCCGAAGACAAGCGCCAGCGTGCCCTCGATCCAGCGCCGCGCATGGCGATACATGCGGATCATCGGCGCGGTGGAGAAGACCAGCGCATAACCGCAGAAGATCGTGATGCTGAGAATGGCGCAGCCTGCAAGGATGACGGCGACGGTCGCCGGCGTCGCGCCCGGGCCGAGACCAAGCGTCATGGTCGCGATCCAGCCGAGCAGCGCCTTCGGGTTGGTCAGGTGCATCAGCAGGCCGCGGCGATAGAGGCTGAAACCCGAGGCCGGCTTGAGGGCATCGAGCGGCCTGCCCTGCTTCGCATCCGAGGTCATGGCGGATTTGCCGGCCTTGTAGGCGAGGAACAGGAGGTAAAGCCCGCCGGCTATCTTCAGGACAACGAGCGCCTGCGCATATTGCGCCAGAACGGCCGAAACCCCTGTTGCCGCCATCGAGCCCCAGAAGAGCGAGCCGCTGACGACGCCTGCGGCAATCATCAGCGCCGACTGGCGCCCCTGATGCATGGCGACACCCATGATGCGCATATTGCTGGGACCGGGGCTGGCTGCGGCGATGATATAGGCGGTGAAGACAAGGGCAAGGTGATGCGGATCGACGGTCATTCTGGTTTCCCAAGGTCGTGATTGGCGCGTATGCGGCCGTCACATGCCGTTCAGGAGCTTGAACGCGATCAGCCACATCACGCAAGCGATGATGGTTTCGAGAATGCGCCAGGAAACCGGCCGTGAAAAGATGGGACGAAGCCAGGCCGCACCATATCCCAGAGAAAAGAAGAACAGGAAGGAGCTGCTCGCCGCCCCCGCGGCAAAGGCGGCCTGATGGCCGGCAAAACGCGTCGAGATCGTGCCGAGCAGGATCACCGTATCGAGATAGACATGCGGATTGAGCCAGGTCAGCGCCAGGCACATGGCCATGGTCTTGCCGAAGCTTGCCCCTGCCCCGTTTGCAACCTGCAGCGCGCCCGAAGACCAGACCGCCGAATAGAGGCTTTTCGCCCCATACCAGATGAGGAACGCCGCCCCGCCATAACGCATGACCGGATCGAGAAAGGGCATGAGCTTCACCGCCTGCGCCAGGCTGGTGACGCCGATGACGATCAGGATCGCATCCGAAAGCGCGCAGGCAAGGCAGACGGCAAAGACATATTCGTTGCGCAAGCCCTGGCGCAGGATGAAGGCGTTCTGCGCGCCGATCGCCACGATCAGGCTGAGGCCGGCCACCATGCCGGTGAAATAGGTCGAGATGTCCATGATATCAGAGGGTTCCGTCGCGTTGTTGCAACGCTCCGTAGACCGATCGACCGGATTAGGCTAATTAATCATCCTTACGTCAATTAAGCACAGCTTACCCATGATCGATTATCCTGCCCTTCGTGTCCTGCTTGCCGTGGTCCAGACCGGCAGCTTCGAAAGGGCCGCCGCCATCCTGAACGTCACGCCCTCTGCCGTCTCCCAGCGCATCAAGCAGCTGGAAGAGCGCGTCGGTGCCGCCCTCGTCGTGCGCGCAACGCCGTGCACGGCAACGGAAAAGGGCGACTGGCTCTGCCGGCACATGGAAAATGTCGGCATGCTCGAAAGCGAATTGCTGGAGCACCTGCCGGCGCTGAGCGACCGCGACAATCCCGAACAGCGCGTCACGCTGCAGATCGCCACCAGCGCCGACAGCCTCGGCGCCTGGTTTCTGGAGGCGATGGCCGAATTCTCGAAAAGCTCGAACTACCTGCTCAACATCTCCATCGAGGATCAGGACCACACCGCCGAATGGCTGGAGCGCGGCCGCGTCATCGCCGCCGTGACCAGCATGGAAAAGCCGGTCGCCGGCTGCCGCCGCTACTCGCTCGGCGCGCTGCGCTACCACGCCGCCGCCAGCCCCGAATTCGTGCGCCGCTATTTCCCCGACGGCGTCACCCCGGAAGCACTAGCCCGCGCCCCTTCCTTCACCTTCAACCAGAAGGACCGCCTGCAGGCGCAATGGATCCGCCGCACGCTCAAGACCGACGCCAACGTGCCGACCCACTGGCTGCCGGCCACACAGGGCTTTCTCGATGCTGCCCTGCTCGGCATGGGCTGGGGCATGAACCCGACCCAGTTGACGCAGGCCCACATCAAGGCCGGCCGCCTCGTCGAGTTGATTGCGGACACGCCTCTCGATGTCGTCCTCTACTGGCAGATCAGCCGGCTCGCCGCGGACCGGCTTGCGGGCCTGACGCGGACGGTGATCGAGGTGGCGAGGCGGTCGCTGGTGTGAGGGTGATCGCGAATATCGGCTGCATTCGCCGTCAACTCACTTCTCCATATCCTCGGGGAGCTTTGCGCCCGCCGTCGTAAAATCTTCCTCTTTTCATGGGCTGGAAGTATAATCTCCGCTTAACGTCATCGAACGCAAATCTGGCACAGCTACGCGTGGGAGTTCCGCGAAAGCCAAGCGGCTAGCCGTCGTCGCAGCGCAACGGGACCACCTGGCGAATGTGGAGGAGACAATGGCACATGCGCGGTGGAGTCGCCGCATTGCTGCAGGGTTTCGGCAGATGCTGCTGGCGCTTTCGGGGGTTGCAATTTTCTGCGGCTTCCCCTCAGTCGCGCTCGCGGACCAGGACGGCATGCGAGACATCATTGTTCGCGAGTTCGAGGCGTTTGACCCCAATTATCGAGAACGGCGTCAGCACTATGCGGAGCGCCTCGAAGCACTCGCGGCCGGGATCGCTGCCGAACAAGCTGCGGGCAACACTCTGCAATGCTCGGAGCAACTGTATCTCGAGGCAAAGTGGCTGCTCGGCTACACGGCAAACTGGAATGCGCTGGAGGACAAGCTGGAGCGCATCGAGCGGAGCTTACAGGATAAAGACCAGAACTTTGCCAGCGAGCAATCGCCGGTCGATGGCTTCTGGGGACTCTGCTACGATCAATGGTTCATGCGAGTAGGCGCGACGGCAACGGCGATCGGCCTTCTCACAAGCCAGGGGGAACCCCCTCACTATCGTTTGCGCCCGAGGCTGCGCACCGGCCGTGAACTCATCAACTATCTGCAGAGCCTGCTGATTTCGGACATCGAAAACACCGGCATCGACAACCGCGGCGAGCTAAGCAGCTTGATGACGAGTTACTCGACGGCAGCTTACAAGCGTGATCTCCAGGATATACTTTCCGGCTACGTAGCGCTCGACGAAAGCATAGACTGGGATGAAGCACGCGAGGCTGCATGGTTTTTTATCCACGGCTCACAGGATACCGCAACTGGCTATTGGGGGGCCTGGTACGTCATCGATGGCAAGATACGCAAGACCACCGATCTCAGCATAACATTTCATGTCGTGCGATACAGCAAGGGCGAAGTGGATCATTGGCCGCAGATCATCAGGACGACGCTTGCCATCAAGGACGATCCCTATCCCTTCGGGTGGCGCAGCGGTGGGAAGTTTACCAACCACAACCTCTATGATGTCGCCTCAATCTTCAAGTTCGGCTGGCCCCACATGAGCGAGGAGGAGCGCAGGACGGCCCGCGATGAAATCCGCCAGATGTTGCTTTGGTCATTCGAAAACACTCTGAACCCGGACGGCACCTATCGGCACGATCCAGGTTACGGGGACTCCTACGCAGACGAATATTATTTCGGAGTGTCGCTGCTCGATGTTCTGGGCTACTGGAAGCCTGCAGAAAGGTTTTGGACCGATTATCCGCTTGAGCCGGCCTTGGCCGGTCGCGCCGACTGCTGCCTCATCAGACAACGCGTCAAGGCATATGGCTTTGAAAGCTGGGCCGGTGCTGGCGCTTTGGAAAAGCTCGAGAGGAGTTGCAGCGTGTGTCCCGCCGAAGCGGTAACGCAGCGCTAATCCTCATCGACGTCTATCCTGCCAGTCGGTGGATCGTCAGCGGTTCTTCGCATGGATCAGCCGGAACCACGTGAATTCCCGGACGCCCTCCGGGATAACCTGATTCCTGTTGCAATCCTCACTAGAATGCATTAGCTAATTCTTGAGGAAATATTCAAAGAAAAATTGAATACTGCAAATCCACACGGATCGGCGTAATTAATACGCCAGCCGTGGCGGGATTTACTGTCCGCTTTCTATCGCGTTCATCATGCAACGACAGCCGCACGGTCGCGTCGTCGAGAGGCGAAGAAGATCATGATCAAGACGGTTTACTTCGCAACCAATCGCCAGCCGCTCCTCGATCCCACCGATCCGCAGCATCAGCGCATCATCGGTTTCGGCACGGAGCTCGGGCCGACCAGCGGCATCGATGTGCGCTACGGCAGCGCCAAGGTCGACGTCAATCTGTCGAGGAAGACGAATGTGATGGTGCCGGGCTCGCTCGCCGTGGCCAGCCAGCAGCTTCTCTTTGCCGAGGGCGAGGCGCCGACGCTTGGCAGCGACACGATTTTCGATGCCATCCGCGCCTCGATGAAGGCCGACAACAAGCCGACGATCGCCTTCATCCATGGTTTCAGCAACAGTTTCGTCGATTCCATCGAGCGCGCCGGGTGGCTCAGCGCCTTCTACGGGCTCGACGTCAACATGTTCGTCTTCTCCTGGCCGTCGCTCGCCTCGCTCCTGCCCATACCCACGCCCTTCGGCGATTACGCCCATGACCGCAAGACGGCGGCGGCATCCGGCATCGCGATCGCCAGAACCCTGCGCCGCCTCAGCGATTTCGTCGACAAGCTCAGCGAGGAGGAGCGCTGCGACCAGGCCATCCACCTGATCTGCCACAGCATGGGCAATTATGTGATGCGCAACGCGCTGCAGGCGCTGATGAAACTGCCCGAGCCCGCCTCCCCGACGCTTTCGGCCGTCAACGCCATGACCTCGCTCGACGGCGCACCGTCATCGCCGCTCCGCCGTTATTTCGACAAGGTGATCCTGGCCGCCGCCGACGAGGATGCCGATGCCTTCGACGATCCCGCCAAGTTCAAGTTCCTGCCCCGGATCTGCCGGTCGATCACCGTCTACTATTCCGAGAAGGACTGGATCCTGAGCACGCTCAGCAGCGGCACGAAATTCAACGGCCCGCGCCTCGGCGCCGACGGCCCCGACAATATGGGTACGATCAGCGACAAGGTATCGGCCGTCGACGTCAGCGCCGTGCTTTCTGCATCGGAGCCGCAAAACCATCAATATTACCGGGTCTTCCCGCAGATGCGCGACGACATAAAAGCCGTGCTGACCGGCACTGCGCCCGAAAAGATCGCCAATCGCCAGGCGATCGGGCAAGGCCGGTGGCGGCTGGTCAAGAGGGCCGGAAAACCCTCGTGAGCGGCGTCGGTTCGGCGCATTTCTAAACCTGTGGCTGGCGTTCGGCCTCGGCGAGCCCGCGGAACTTTCTGTCCGGTCTGCAGCCCGAAAGAAAAACCCTCCCCAACCCCTCCCCACAAGCGGGAGGGCCTGACCCTGAGCACGGCGTTTCTCCCCCGAGACGGTAGATGTGGAGGAAAAAGGGAGCAGCACGTTAAGCCCCTCTCCCTTGTGGAGAGGGGTTTGGGGCGGGGTCTTTTCCAAACCGCAATCGCCCGCAAACATCGCGCAAATCTATTTCGGCCGCCCCGCCCTGTTCCCCCGGTCTCCAGCTTGGCGCGGCTCAAGAACAATGCCATACCAAATGCCATAACGGAGCCAGGCATCGATGACCGGGAACGCTTCTCTGCACACATTCGCCATCGGCGATATCCACGGTCGCGCCGACCTGCTGGAGGAGATGCTCTCAGGCATTGCCGGCAAGGCGCGTGACGAAGGGATCGATTACCGGATCGTCTTCCTCGGCGACATCATGGATCGCGGGCCGGAGAGCCTCAGGGCGCTGGATCTCGTCATCCGGACGCTGCGCGACAGGCCGGGCTCGAAACTGATATGCGGCAACCATGACGCCATCCCGCTTCTGATCCTCGACGAGACGGACCCGGTCGCGCGGGCAGATCTTGTCAGCCACTGGCGAGACCTCGGAGGCAGCGAGACCATGCTCTCCTTCGGCCTGCCCCTTGAGGCAAGCATCACTGCAGAGGAGATCCGGAGCCGGTTCGGAGACGAACGCCTGCAATGCCTGCGCGATGCCGAGCGCTATGTCGAGCTCGACCACCACATCCTCGTCCATGCCGGCCTGAAGCCCGGCATTGCCCTGGCCGAACAGGAGGCGCAGGCGCTGATGTGGATACGCGGCGAGTTCCTGAATGCCAGCGCCTCGTTCGGCAAGATCGTCGTTCACGGGCACACGATCACCGCGAGCGAACGCGTCGAGGTCTTCCCGAACCGGATTGCCATCGATACCGGCGCCTTTGCAACGAATATCCTGTCGGCGCTTCACATCAGCCCTTCAGGCGATGTCTCGGTGCTGCAGGCAACGGCAGCCGGCCCCGGTCCATGCCGTTTCCTGGAGGGCCGGCCCCTCACCCGGTCTCATGACAATGTGGATCTGCTGTTCTAGGCTTCGCTAGGAAATATCAGTTCGGCTCCCGCCTGAACGGTACCAGATTGGATGCCGACCCCTTGGCAACATCCCTGCCGTCACGCTCACCCGGCTCCGTGCGCCAGTCCGCCGTGATTTCCAGCCTGTGCTGGCTCGCCGGCATCTGGTCGCTGAAATAGCGCGTCGGCGTCGTTCCGAGCATGCGGCGGAACATGGCGATGAAGGCGCTGACGCTTTCATAGCCGAGATCGCCGGCGATCACGGTCACGAGCTGCCCGGCCGCCAGCCGCTGAAGCGCCACGCCGATATGCAGCTGCTGGCGCCAGCGCATGAAGGACATGCCCGTCTCCCGCTGGAACAGGCGGCTGAGCGTGCGGTTGCTGGCGCCGACCCGCGCGCCCCATTCGTCTATGGTGAAGCGCAGGCCGGGCTCGGCGACCATCGCCTCCGTCAGCCGCTGCAGCCTGCGGTCGGCGGGCATCGGCAGGTGGATCGGCTCGAGCGGCGCGGCGCGCAGTTCATCGAGAAGCACGCCCACCAGCCGGTTAAGCCGTTCGGGCGCGATATCCGGACTATCGGGGCGCGGCTCCAGCCGAAAGATCAGCTCGCGCAGAAAAGGCTGAACGAAGAGAATGCCGCATTCGTCCTGCAGTCCGTCGGTTAGTTTCGCGTCGACATAGAGATTGCCGATCCTGACATGGCCGCAGACGCGCCCGCTATGGGCGGTGCCGCCCGGAATCCACAGCGCGCAATTCGGCGGCACCGTCCAGACACCGCCGGCCGCCCTCATCGTCAGCACGCCGCTGATGACGTAGAGCAACTGCGCCTTCTGGTGGCGATGCGGCTCGGACTCGCCGACGAATGTCGTCTCGGTGATGAAGCTGAAGGCCGGCCACGACACATCGTCGATCCGCGCGGGGTCAAATCTATCCGGAATATCCATTGCCGATCCCCATTGCGAGCTTGGCCGACGGCGCGTGACTTATCACAGAAGCCGGATTCAGAGTAACCAGGCATCGTCCCTGCTGCCGAGCAAGCTGCGCCCCTTGCGCTCCGCCTCCTCTTCATCTGCGGCAAAGACGATCGCGAAGCCGAAGGCCTTTCCGGCCGTGACTGCCGCGATCTTGATGGCGGGCGACATCGGCCTGCCGCCGTCGATGACGATCATGCCGCGGCAATAGGCCCTCATCCGGTCCTTGATCTTCTTGAAAAACAGCGCCCTCTCCTTGCGCTCCTCCTGCGTGTCCTCGTCATGATCGTCGGGTGCGTGATCCGTGACGAGCACGAAAGGCCGCCGCTCCTCCAGGAGAGCCTCGATCTGATCATTGATGGGAGTTTCGGCATTAGCCTCAGTGCGGATGAAGACGACAGGCAGGCGGGAACGATCCAGAAGCACGGGCAACGGCCTTTCGAAATGGAAGCAAGTGAGGCGAGACTAGCATTCCGGATGGGGGCCGGATTTCGCGAAGCTGCCAACAAATGCCGGGGATCGGCCAAGTTTTTGCGAGAGAGTTCAATGGTGGCGTTTCGGTTATCGCGTATGGCTGCGATCCACCGAACGGTCAGGCACATGAGGATTGCATCCGCAGAATCTAACCGACCCGCGAAAAGCCTGCTCCTTTCAATATCTCCTGCCCTTGATCCGACAGGAGAAAATCCCGCAGTTCTCTCGCATCATCCGGAGCGCCCTTGCACAGCCCCAAACCATATTCGACCTTGGGAGAGAATTCCGCCGGGATTTCCACGGCGCGGAAAGCTGGGTCGGCCTCCAGCAGCCGGGCGTTGGAATAATAGCCCAGGAAAAGGTCGGCTTCGCCGTCAGTGATCAGATAACCGCCGCCCTTGCCGGGCGGTGTCGGCGGCGAATTGCGGCCGCCGACCAGTTGCCGCGCACGCGCTTTCAGCGCGACGCCCATGCCTGGATGCTTCGCCTCCACAAGGTCGAAAACCTCGAAAGCATAGTCCCCGGAAGGATCGTCGCCTGGCGTCGATGTGCCGATCTTCACCTGGGGATCTGAGAGGATGTCGAGAAAATTCTCCGTCGCGAGGCCGAGATCGGCGCGTGCGATCACGCAAAGCCGATTGCGCGCGAAGCAGATGGGCTCTTCCGTAATGCCGAGGGAAGCGAGACGTCGCGGATGCGCCATATTGGCCGAAGCAAAAAGATGGAATGCTTCGCCTGCCTCGATCCGCTCGCGCAACAGGCCGGCAGGCCCGAGTGACAGTGAAATCCCGATACCCGTCATCTGCCCGAAAGCGCCAATGATGGCAGGAAATGCATGCCGCATGCTGCCAGCGGAGAGCACCTTCACGGATTGGGTCATCGACGTTCTCCTTTTCGGTCTCTTCGCCGGAAGAGCGGCACGAAAGCGGTTTCTTCGCGCTCACCGCTGCCGAGGCGCGCGGACAGGATCGGAATGCCGTAAAGCGCTTCCAGATAGGCTTCCGTCATCACCTCTTCGGTTGCGCCGAAGACGGTTTTCGTCTGTGGCAGCATGAGCAGCACCTTGTCAGCCACGGCGACCGCGTGGTTGGGCTGATGGGTAGTAAAGGCAATGGCGAGCTTTTCACGGTCGGCCAATTCGCTGAGCAGGGAGAGCACGACATCCTGATTTTTCAGGTCGAGCGCGGATGCCGGCTCGTCGAGCAACAGAACCGCATTCTCACCCGCAAGCGCGCGGGCAATCAGCACGAGTTGACGCTCGCCACCAGACAAAGCCTCGATATTGCGCGATGCGTAATCGGCCATGCCGGTGGCGCTGAGTGCCGCCATCGCCTTTTCCACATCGCGCTTTCGCGGCGTCTGGAAAACCGCGATATGCCGGGCGCGGCCCATCAGCACCACATCCAGCACCGAATAGGGAAAGGAGCCGATGAATTCCTGCGGTACGAAGCCAGTGCCGCGATTGAGTTCCATCCTGCCGGAGGTTGGCTTCAGAAGTCCTGCCAAAACCCGCAGCAATGTCGATTTTCCGCGTCCGTTCGGCCCCAGGATAGCGGTGATCTCACCTGCCCTCAGGTCGAAGTCGAGATCGCGGAACTGCCAGTGCTCGCCGTCATAGGACTGGCTGACGGCCTCGATGCGCAGCATGACCGGATCAGAATCCACGTGCGCCTCTCTGGGTCTGCTTCAACACCAGCGCGAAGACCGGCGTGCCGATCAGCGCGGTCAGGATACCGAGCGGGATTTCCGTGGCTGTGGCAGTGCGGGCGACGGTATCGATTATCAGCAGGTAGAGCGCGCCGATGATTAACGAGGCCGGCATCATCACCCGGTGATCGGGGCCGACTAGCATGCGCGCCATATGCGGCACGACCAGCCCGACCCAGCCGATAGCGCCGCTGACGGCCACCTGCGCCGATACGATGCAGGAGACGAGGATCAGGATCAGCCAACGGAGCGGCTCGACATTGACGCCGAGGGCGCGGGCATCCTCGTCGCCGATGGAGAGCAGATTGATGCGCCAGCGCAGGCCGAGCAGCAGAAAGCTGCAGATCAGTACCGGTGCGGCGATCAGCAGGAACTTTTCCCAATTGGCGGTGGCGAAACTGCCGAGCAGCCAGAAGACCATGGCCGGCAGCTTGTCCTCCGTATCGGCCAGATACTGGACAAGGCTGACGAGCGCACCGAAGAAGCCGGTGACGACGACACCGGCCAGTACCAGCGCCAGGATGTTGCGGCGCGCGACGATGCCGTTCAGCGCGTAGACCAGAACCAGAGCCGAAAGCCCGAAGACGAAGGCCGAGCCAAGCAGCCCGTAACGCGGAAAGCTAAAGAGGATGGCGAGCACACCACCGAAGGCAGCGCCCGAGGAGACGCCCATCACCTGCGGCCCCACGAGCGGATTGCGGAACACGCCCTGCATCGTGGCGCCGGAGAGTGCGAGACCCGCGCCGGCCAGAAGCGCCAGCAGGATGCGCGGCATGCGCACCGTGAAGACGACGTTCGCCTCGGTCGGCGTTACCGGCACGTCCGGTGGCGAAATCGGCGCCCAGAGGATCTCGATTACCCGTGCGAACGGAATGTCGTAACGGCCTATGCCAAGGGAAGCGACCGCGACGAGCGCCAGAGTGACCGCCAGTATGGCGATGATCACCGATGGCGGGCGTCGCGGGAAGACGTCGTCATTCATTGCGCAGGGCGATAGTCGGTGCGGTAGAACTCCTTGTAATAGGCATCCGCTTCCTTCTGCATGTCGATATCCTTGAACCGCTCGGGATAAAGCTCCTTCGCCATCCAGAGTTCACCGAGCGCCATCGCTTCCGGCATCGGATAGCCCCAGGCCTTGGCATATTCCGGCATCAGGTAGACCTTGCCGTTCTTGACGGCATCGATCGTATGCCAGGAATCGGCCTTCCTGATCTCGTCGACGACAGCCGGATAACGCTCCTGGACGAAGATGACGGCCGGGTTCCATGTCAGGACGTCTTCCATCGACACCTGCTTGAAACCGGCGATCGAGTTCGCAACGTTGCGGGCGCCGGCGCGCTCCATCATCAGGCCGGTATATTTGCCGCGGCCATAGGTGGAGAGGTCCGGATTGGCCATGTAGGTGGCGACGCGCTTGTCTTCCGGGATGTCGGCGAGCCGGTCGGCAACGAGCTTGCGGGTCTTCTTGGTGGCCGCGATCATCTCTTCGCCCTTTTCCTTGCGGTCAAGCACGTCGGCGATCAGCCGCACGCCGGTCGCGAAACCAGCGTCGATGGCAGCCGGCTCGTCCTTGACGCTCGGATTGAGCTTGACGGCTTCCGCCGGCGGCACGTCGAGCAGCGAGATGGCGACGACGGCGAGCCCGGCATCTTCGATCTGCTTGACCATGTCGGCCGGCGCGTAGTTGGTGACGAACACCACATCCGGCTTCAGCTTCAGCAATTCCTCGATATTGACCTTGGTGAGGCCACCCGGCATTGCAAGGTTCGGAAGCTGTGGTGCGAGACGCACATAATTGGCGCCGAGCTGCTTCTTCCACTCGTCGAGTACACCGACCACCTTGTCCATCGCATCCATCTGCACGGCGATATTGAGCGTCTGGTGCTGTAGGATGACGACACGGCTGACGACATCCGGAATGTGCACCTGTCGGCCGATCTGATCGGTAACCAGACGGTCGGCCCAGGCAGGGGCAGACAACAATAAACCACTGATAGCAATGGCGATTTTCGCAACGAAAGCGAGACGGGCGATCATGGGCATGGGTCCTCAAGGATGGAGCCGACCGCTAGCATGATATTCGGCCGTATACAACGGCGTTATATCAGGATGAATACGTCGACGGCGCTGGAACAAGGAGTGATGTCTGTCAATCGGCCATCAAAGCGGCACGCGCAAAAGCGGCCGGCGCACGGCGACGAACAGCGTCTGCCTTGCCCCGATACCCGTCCTTTTCACTATCGAATGCGCGCTCAGTTCATTGACTTGAACGTCTCGAAGATCAGCGCTCTCAGCCAACGATGAACGGGATCTGCATCCATCCGCGGGTGCCACGCCTGGACGATGTCGAAACCCGGCACCGCGACCGGCAGGTCGAAAGTCCTGATCTGGCTTGTTGCGGCGGATTTGCGATAGGAATTCGGAATCGCGCCGATCAAATCGGATGCCGCAGCAACCGCGATTACTGTTGGAAAGCTCGGCACGATCAGTCTGACGTCGCGGTAGACGCCGAGTTCGGCGAGCGCCCTGTCGACCGGGCCGGCAAAATCCGCGTGCGGTGAAAAGAGTACGTGGCCCCAGGCGGAATAGCTCTCGACCGTGATCGGATCTGCATCGAAAATCGGGTGTCCTGTCCTGGCAAGACCCACATACCGGTCGTGAAAAAGGGTCTGGCAACGCAGTTCCCCGCTCTCCGTCGGCAGGACGCCGATATCGAGATCCACGGCCGCGTCTCTCAGGGATTGAACGTCCTTGTCCGCTCGCGGCGCAAACCGAAGCCTTATCCCTGGTGCCGTGTTCGCCACAGCAGCGCTCAGGCCCGCGGCAAAAATAAGCACGAACGCCTCATTGGCACGGATGGTGAAATCGCGGCGCACCTCGCGGATTTCCACTGTTGACGGCGGACTGAGCACCGCTTTCACGGCTTCTCTCAACGAATGCACGTCTTCGGCAATCGCCAGAGCATGGGGCGTTGCGACCATGCCGCGACCGGCCGGCACAAGGATCGGATCGCCGAGCGCAGCCCTCAACCGTGACAGCGTCCGGCTCATGGCTGATGTACTGAGGCCAAGCCGGCGCGCGGCGGCCGATACGCTTCTCTCGCGCAACAGCGCATCCAGTGCCACCAGAAGATTGAGGTCGAGATCGGACATGGTTCAATTTACTCAGGCATGGCGTTTGATGCAACAGTCGTTTGATTTCGTTGCGTCTGGCGCTTGCAGCCGTCAAGGCCTAACTGGTCGGCCATCCGACAACGATTGGGAGTTTCTCAATGTCCCTCGCCTCCACCGCACCGATTTCTCAGGATGGCCCGGCATCGCCTCGACAGTACATGGCCATCGCACTCATCCTTCTCTCGGCTGTTCTCGTCGTTCTTGATGGAGCCATTGCCAACGTCGCCCTGCCCTCGATCGCGCTTTCGCTGCACGTGGAAGCGGGCAGCACCGTATGGGTCGTCTCAGCCTATCAGCTGGCCGTGCTGGTCGCCCTTCTTCCCTGTGGCGCGCTCGGGGAAGTCTATGGCGCGCGGCGGGTCTTCCTGATCGGCGTCGCGCTGTTCACAGCGGCTTCGGCTGCCTGCGCCTTCGCGGGCGACCTTTCCCTGCTGATCCTTGCCCGTTTCGCGCAGGGCCTCGGCGCGGGCGCGATCATGGCGCTTGCCATGATGAACCTGCGCTCGGCCCTGCCGCAGCACATGCTGGGTCCGATCATCGGCGTCAATGCCATGGTCATCGCGATTTCTTCCGCTGCCGGTCCAGGCATTGCCGGCGCCATCCTTTCCGTCACGACCTGGCCCTGGCTCTTTGCGGTCAATATACCGATCGGCATCATCGTGCTGCTCAGCGGCGGTCTGCTGGAGAAGATGCAGGGCACGAAGCGAAAGCTGAACATCAAGGCCTTGCTGGCCAACACGTCGATGTTCATCCTCTTCTTCTGCGGCACCGACCGGATAGCAACCGCGCCGGCAAGCGGCACGGTCCTCATTGCCGCCTCGGTAGCTTGCCTAGTCGTCCTGCTGCGCCTGGAACGCAAAAGCGATGCCCCGATCATTCCGACGGATCTCCTGGCGGCACCCGCATTCCGCGTCGCAGTCATCGCCTCGATATCCTGCTTCTGCGGCCAGATGCTGAGCTACATCGCGCTACCCTTCTATCTCCAGCACAGGCTGCACATGACCCCGGTTCTGGCCGGTCTCTACATGATGCCCTGGCCGGTTGCGACGGCGATCATCGCGCCATTGTCGGGACGTCTGGCAAACCGCGTCAAGACCGCATGGCTTTGCGCGACAGGCGGCGCGCTGCTGGCTGTCGGCCTCCTTGTGGCAGTTCTCTGCCCGCCCGATCCGAGAGGCATCGCGTTTCTGGTCGGCACTGTCATCGCCGGCCTGGGTTTCGGCCTGTTCCAGACGCCGAACAACCGCATCCTGCTGCTCTCGGCTCCGAAAGCCCGAAGCGGCGCGGCAGGCGCCATGCAGGGCACTGCACGGCTTCTCGGCCAGACCCTGGGCGGGATCTCCATGTCGCTCATCTTCGCGACATTGCCGCTCTCTGCCGCGCTCGAATCTGCGGTCGTCGTGTCGGCTGCCTGCGCGGCAATTGCCAGCCTGGTCAGCCTGAGCCGCGCCCGCTACGAACTGGCGGGACAATCTGGAGCTAGCAGTCGATGAGCATTCTGTTCGCCAGGGCCGAGAGCATTCGTTCGTTCCCGGTCAGGCCGATCCCGCAGAACCCTCGCATGCCGACTGCAGCATCCCGAACAGCCAGCTGAGGCCCGCATCCATCATCGCGGCGCGCGGGGCGACGGCGCTCAGCCGGAAACGCGGCAGCGGCAAAGGCGCATCCACCGTCGTGAGGCCGAAGCGCGGGGCGTAGAGTGCCGCAAAGCGCCGGGGGACGGCAACGAGCATGTCGCTCTCGCCGGCGATGGCGAGCGCGAACATGAAGTTTGGCACCGTCAGCGCCATCCGCCTGCTCAAGCCCATCTGTTCGAGGGCCGTGTCGACGAAACCGTGCGGATCGCCACCAAGTGAAACGACGAGGTGGCGCATCCCGACATAGCGCTCGAGCGTCGGTTCCTCAGCGAAAGGATGACCGGCGCGCATGGCAATGACGAAGTCCTCCTCATAGAGCGTCAGGCTATGGAAGCGCGCCGGAATGTCATCGGAAGGCACGATCGCAATGTCCATGGCGCGCGCTTCCAGCTCGCCAAACGCATTGCGCCAGGCCCGCGCAGGCGCGCTTTCGCCCTGCTCCGGCAGCAGCTGGCGTATGCTGATATCGATCTCAGGCGCCGTCCTTTCCAATCCCGAGAGCAGCGCGGACAGGAAGACCGCGGAAACACCATCCGGCGCCCCCAGCGTGAACCGGCGGCTCGACCTCGCCGGATCGAAGGGCTCGGCCGTCGCTATCACGCTTCGCACCCTGGCGAGAATCTCGGCAACAGGTGCTGCAAGCTCCATCGCGCGCGCCGTCGCCACCACGCCTCTCGGCGTCCTCACGAACAGCGGATCGTTGAGCATCCGCCGCAGGCGCTGAAGCCCGTGGCTGACCGCTGACGGTGAGATGTTCAGCCGGTCGGCGGCGCGGCCGACATGGCCCTCCTCGATGACGGCTTCGAAAAGCACGAGGAGATTGAGATCGGCGCGCGAGAGATCAGTTTCATTCAGCATATTGCTGAAATCATATCATTGGCTTCAGCATTCGAAAACCGGCATTGTTTGGACATGCAGGCTCCGCAGCCGCGCTTCTGAACCCCAGGCCGGCAAAGGACCAGACTAGCAAAGGACCAGGCTAGCAAAGGAAATCTCATGTCACCTTCAAGACGATCCCTTCTCGTTGCCGGCACCGCCGGTCTTGCCTCCCTTGCCGGCAATGTCCGCGACATCAAGGCCGATATGCCGGCAGCCGATCTCGCCCGGATATCGGAAGAGGCCAATGCCGCGCTGATGCGTGGCGATGTCGACACCTACCGGACGCTTGTGCCGCGCACGCAGGATTTCACGCTGATGTCGCCCTTCGGCGGCACGCCGTCCCACGAGGCCGGCTTCACCGAAAAGACCTGGGATGGCATGCGGCAGTTCTTCAGGAACGGCACGCTGAAACAGGAAGTCGTCCAAACCTATGCCAGCGCCGACATGATCGTGCTCGCCGTCATCGAGCGCGCCCACGTCGAAGTCGGTGGCCTGCCCGCACAGGACTGGGCGTTGCGGGTGACGCTCGTCTATCGGCGTGAGGACGGAGAGTGGCGGCTTTCTCATCGCCACGCCGATCCGCTCGGCCATGCCATCACGTTGGAGCAATCGGCGGCACTCGGGCGTGGGGCCATAAATTGAGGCGTGCTTGCGCCGAGAGAAGATGTCGCGACAGAAGCAGAAAGGGAGCGAGCACACTGCCCGCCCCCTTCCCGTGCTTCACTTGCCGGAAACCGAGTCCCGGAACTCCGCCAGGTCGCGGTTGAAGCGCGGTGCCTCCTCCAGGAATGGCGCGTGGCCAGACTCCGCATAGATCTTTTCCCGAACGGCCGGATTGAGCGCGCGGGCGCGCGCGATGCTCGGCTCGACATTCACCAGATCGTCCTTGCCGCCATAGAGCAGGAGAACCGGAACGTGCGCTTTGCCCAGACCCTCGGCAGCCGAAACGGTCATCGACGGCACTGTCCGCGTCATGATCCATGAGGCCATCGCGGCATTGGAGAGCAGGCGCTCGAAGGTTGCCGTATCCGGCTGCGTTGCAAAACACAGGGCCAGGAAGGTTTTGACCGCATCGAGATGCACCTTGAGCTCATCCGAGGCCATGCCGGCATAGACATCGGGATGCGCGGTGATAAGCGCAGCATTGAGTTCGATCACGCCGTCGACATAGACGACGCCGGCAATGGCGCCGTCGCCATAGGCGGCAAGATAGTTCGAGATGACGACACCGCCGAGCGACCAGCCGACGAGGACAGGCTTGCTAACCCCGGTCTCCTTCAGGACCGCCGAGAGATCGTCGGCCCAGCGGCGCCCGTCGCGATAGGCCTCGGCATCGTCAGGCTTGCCCGACAGGCCGTGGCCGCGCATGTCGTAGCTGATCAGCCGAAACTTCTGCAGCTCCGGACTGCCGACCTGCATATCCCAGTTGAGATGGCTGCCGAGCAGGCCGTGGACGAAAACGATCGCCGGCCCGGCGGGATCGCCCGCTTCCTGAACCGCGATCTCGACGCCATCAGGCGCCTTCACCGTGTAATTCTTCTCCGCGGCCACCGCCACGGAAGACAGTCCCGCCAGCAGGACCACCACCAAGAAACCGCGCATTATTCTCAACATGCCAAAATCCTTATGTTTAGCGATCACTACAAACTAATCGCTTGCCTTTTGCTGTCAAGCAGTCTTTAGTGATCACTATGGATAAGGTTGTGAAAACACGCCGCGGCGGCCCGCGAACCTTCGACCGGGACGAGGCGATCGACATCGCCATGCGGCTCTTCTGGCGGCATGGATACGAGGGCGTCTCGCTGAACGACCTGACGGCGGCAATCGGCGTCGCGCCCCCGAGCCTCTATTCGGCCTTCGGCAGCAAAGCCGGCCTCTACCGCGAGGCGCTCGAACGCTATTTCGGTTTGCGCGGGCCGGTCTGGGATATCAAACCCACCAAGACCCTTCAGGAGACGGTCGAAACCCTGCTCCACAAGGCAATCGACGCCGTCATCGACCCGGCCGGAGAGCGGGGCTGCATGATCTCGAGCGGCATGATCCAGTGCGGCCCCGACCATGCGGAACTCGCGCGCGAGCTGGCGGAACGCCGCGACACGATGCGCGACATGATCGCAGCAACGCTCGGGCACTGGCTGGACCGGGACCACGCTCTCTCGCTGGCCCGTTATCTTGTCGCTGTCCTGCAGGGCCTGTCCGTCCAGGCCTATGATGGTGCTTCGCGAGAGGAATTGCGCCAGGTGTCGGACGAAGTCATCGCGGGTTTAAAGGCGAGAATGTTCCGCTAAAACAGCGCGCCTTCCCGATCGGGCCCGCCTGTCGCATCCCCATGAGGGCTTCATTCCTTCTCCGCATCCCTGTCGCCATCAGAGGCCTTGGGCTTGCCGCGCGAACGCAGGTTGTCGAAGCCCATATAGTGGTCGGCGTCGGATGTGTTCCACTTGCCGGCCAGATAGATGGCGGCAACGGCTACGGCGAATATGAGCAGGACATAGAGCGTTTCCATATCTGCGATGTAGCGCGCAGATATGGATCGGACAGTTCCGGGCGATATTCCGCCGGTCTCAGGCCATTGCGAATTCACCGGCGGGCGCCGCGCGATAGGCTTCGCGGCCGCCGACCCAGGTGCGGCGAACTGCCGGTGCTCCGCCCTCGGGCCAGTCGACCAGCACGAGATCCGCCCGCTTGCCGATTTCGATGAGACCACGATCGGCAAGGCCGGAGGCCTGTGCCGGGTTGCCTGACACGAGCGGCCAGAGCGCATGGAGCGGTGCCACGCCGTCGGCCTTCAGCCTTGCGAGGCCGAGCAGCATCGCCGGATAGTAATAATCCGAGGCGAGAATGTCGCAGAGCCCCTCGCGGATCATGTCGGCCGCGCCGATCGAGGCGAGATGGCTGCCGCCGCGCGTCGCATTCGGCGCGCCGAAGACGATGAAGTCGCCGGCATCGCGGGCCGCCCGCGCCACCCTGCGGTTCATCGGGAATTCGCAGATCCGCGCGCCGCGCAGGCGGAAGAAATCGCGCGTTTCGATCTGGCTGTCGTCATGCGACAGCATCGGTGCGCCCGCAGCCTTGCCGAGGGCCGCGACTTCCTCGATCGCACCGGGCACCTCAGGACGGCGTTCCCACATGCTGCGCACGAGCGCCACCATGTCGGCCACCGGAATTTTTGCCCGCTTGGCGCGTTCGGCCATCTTCTCGGTGAAGCTGGGCGTTTCGGGATCCACGGTCGGGAAGGCCGGATCGAGGTCGAATGGCCGCTCCTGCAGCGGGATCGACGGATGCAGCATCACCATCGACGTATGGTCGTTGAAGGCGATCGACGGCAGGCGCGGACCGGCAAGCGCCTCGCGAATGAGATCGATCGCCTCGAAGCAGAAGGTTTCCCAGCGCAGCTGCACGCGATTGTCCACCGTCAGCCGCGGCGTGAGCGTGTCGAGCGCACGCACGATCGCGTAACCGGTTTCGACCGAGCGCAGCCCGGGCTCCCAGCTGAGCGTCAGCGCGTGATAGGCCGTGGCGATACCGTTGGCGGCAAGCTGGCGATCGGTCTCGAGCAGCGCGGCCGCCACCGGCAGCATGGTGCCGGGCCGCGGCATGACCTGCCGCTCGAAGGCATCGCCGTGAATGTCAACGAAGGCGGGGCCGAGCAGATGACCGCGTCCGTCGATGACATCAGCGCCGTCGCGCGCGCCGTCGATACCGGTGATCCGCCCGTCTTCGATACGCACGGAGGCGCTCTCCAGACGGTCGCCGAAAACCACGGTTGCACCCTCGATGATCACTGCCGGATTGTTTTGCTGCATGGCTCTCGTTCCAGGAAAAGGAAGGCGCAGCAGCTGAGTCCCTCGACAGGCTGCGCGCAGGCCGCCGCTTCTAACCAGCGGATATGACAAATTTGCGAACGTCACTGCGCGTCGGCACTATTTGATCGCGGCGGCAGCGCTCTTTCCTCCTCGTGCAATCCGGGTTCCCTTGCCCGTATCGAAGCTGCTTTACGGACATGCCCGCGAATGGCACGCTCCATGACAAGGCGACGCTTCGGCAGTTGCTGAACCATGGTCCGGGATTCGATTCGCTTGCATTCCTGCGCGCGGATCAGAGCAGGCAGCGTTAGATTGATGGCCAAGCAGTCGGAAAAGATCGCGGCGCCGCGGCGCAGACAAGGCAAGGGCGCGCCCGCCCGGTCTGCACGCGTCGCCGGCCCCGAATTCCTGCAGGGCCGGGATCGCGACATAGCCCTGATCGACAGGATGATTGCGCGGATCGACCAGGGCGGGTCGACGCTGGTGATCAGCGGCGAGCCCGGGATCGGAAAATCCGCCCTCCTCGAGCAGGCCAGGCATCAGGCCCGCGAGCGCGATCTGACGGTCCTGAGCATGACCGGCGTTCTGGCCGAGGTTCATCTGCCCTTCGCAGCGCTCGAGCAGGCGCTCCGCCCGCTGATGAAGGAGGCCGTCAACCTGGTCCCCCGTCAGCGATCTGCCCTGTTCTCCGCTTTCGGCATGCATGATGACACAGGCCCACCCGACATCTTCCTTGTGGCGCTCGCGGCACTGTCCCTTCTGACGGAAAGTGCGGCGCGAAGCCCCATCCTGCTCATTGCCGATGACGCCCAGTGGCTGGACGAGGCGACCTATGAGGTGCTGGCCTTCATCTCCCGCAGGCTGAGTTCGGATCCTATCGTTCTGTTCGTGGCCATGCGCGACGGCTTCGACCGCCTGTTCGACGATCCCTCCCACCTGCGGCTTCGGCTTTCGGGGCTCGGCGAAGCCGACGCCGAACACCTGCTGGACGCCCATGCGCCTGATCTTTCGGCCGATCTGCGCAGCCGCTTCCTCCAGGAGGCCGCGGGCAATCCCCTCGCCCTCCTGGAACTGCCGCGCGACAGGCGAGCGGCTGATATCAGGGATACGACATGGCTTCCGCTGACGGAACGCCTGGAACGCGCCTTCTCGTCCCGTCTGGCAGATCTTCCCGCCGCAACCCGGATGCTGCTGTTCGTGGCGGCGGAAAACGACGGGACATCGCTCCACGAAATCCTGCGCGCCGGCAAAGCCGTATTGGGCGCAGAAGTGGACGTCAGTGCCCTGACGCCTGCCATTGCCGCCAGGCTGATCGACCTTGACGAAACGGAGGTGCGGTTCCGGCATCCGCTGGTGCGCTCTGCAATGCACCAGGCGGCAGATCTGGCGACGCGGCACAGGATCCATGCCGCCCTTGCCGCGATCGTTCATCAGGAGCTGGACCGGCATTTATGGCATCGAGCGGCGGCGACGATCGGACCGGATGAAGAACTGGCGGGCGAATATGATACGATGGCCGGCCGCGCCTTGCGCAAAGGTGCCGTCGCCATGGCAATCGAGGTTCTCGAAAGGGCGGCGGCGCTGAGCGGCACGCCGAAAGCCAGGAGCGACCGTTTCCTGCGCGCCGCCGAGCTTGCCGCCGATCTCGGCCAGCCGGACCTGCTGGAGCGTCTGCTGCGCCAGGCCAATGTCAGCGAGGCTGATCCTGTCGCATCGGCACGGATCGGCTGGTGCCGCGAGATGGGCCAGCCTCCGATGGTCAACGACCCCACGAAAATCCCCAGTCTGGTTGGCCTCGCCGCCGAGGCCCATGCTGCCGGCGCCACGGATCTGGCAAGCAACCTGCTCTGGCGCGCTGCCCAGCGCTGCTGGTGGAGCAATGCGCAGGCGGATCTTCGCAAAAGCATCCTGATGGCCGCAAACAGGCTCGACTTGCCCGACACCGATCCACGCCTGATCGCCATATCCGCTTACGTCGAGCCGCTTCACCTCGGCGGCGAGATATCGGGCAGGCTCAAGCAGCTTGCAGGCACGAGCAGCGGCAATCCGGTCGCGGCGCGCATTCTCGGCAGTACGGCCAATGTCATCGGCGCCTTCGACCTCGGCGTCGGTTTGCTGACCTATTCGGCTGCCGCCTTGCGCGATCAGGGGCGGCTCAGCGACCTCGCGCGTGTGCTCTTTGCTCAGGCCTGGGCAGAAATGGAAGTCGGCGACTGGACGGGCGCGATGCGGGAGGCCGAAGAATCCGTTCGCTTCGCCGAAGAAACGGGAGGCACGCTCTGGATTGCCGCGGCCACGATCGTCAAGGCGAGGCTTGCGGGCATGATGGGCAATCTGGACCAGTCGCAAGCGTTTGCGGCCCAGGCCGAGCGCCTGGTCGTCTCTGTCGGCGCGAGCTTCCTGCTGGCAATGCTGCAGATCGCGCGCGGCACGGCCGCCATCGGCGCGGGCCGGCATTGGGAGGCCTATGAGCATCTGCGGCGTCTTTTCATCCCTGCCGATCCGGCCTTCAATTCCGGTCTGCAATTCTTCGGTCTCGCCGATTTCGTGGAGGCCGCGGTCTTCTCCGGGCATGCCGAAACGGCCGAGGAGGTAATCGAGCAGATGCAGCGTGTCGCCGGTCCGTCGCCAGTGCCCTGGGTCGAAACGATGCTGTCCTACGGCAGGGCGCTGCTCGCAACACCCGAGGAGGCCGAGCGGTTCTATCTGCAGGGTCTCGGGCCGGGCGCAGGCAAATGGCCTTTCCTGAGAGGACGTCTTCTGCTGGCCTATGGCATATGGCTGCGCCGCCAGCGCCGGTCCGCCGATGCGAGAGCGCCTTTGCGCGAGGCCCGCGACATCTTCGATGCGCTGAGCGCCCTGCCCTGGAGCGAGCGTGCGCGCGAGGAACTGCGCGCTTCGGGAGAAGCGAGCCGCAAGCGGACCGAATATGTCTGGGAAATGCTGACCCCACAGGAGCTGCACATTGCCCAGCTTGCCGCCGAAGGCCTGTCGAACAAGGAAATCGGCGCCAGGCTCTATCTGTCGCATCGCACGGTCGGCTACCACCTTCATCGCATCTTTGCGAAGACCGGCGTCACGTCGCGCTCGGCGCTGCGTCCCATTCTGACCGACGCCATCACGCCTGAAAGCTGACCACCGACCTGTCACCGGACTGGTCATTTGACAGAAGCGAAAGCTCCTGGCCGGGGGCTACCAATGCGGCTGCGTGCAACCTTCCCGGAGAGAAAGACCGTGAAACTCTTGCCCCTACTCGCAACCCTCAGCCTTGGAGTAAATCTCATGATTCAGCCCGCTCAAGCGGCGCCGGACGCTGCCACCGACCCGCGGATCGACCCCCAGGTCCGCGCCTTCCTTGCCGAGATCAACAAGGATCCAAGCCCGTTCTGGGAACTGCCGCAGCCCAAGCCCCAGGAGATCCTGACCGGGCTTCAGAACATGACGCCGGTCGACATGTCGGGCGTGACCACGACCGAGCAGACCATCACCCAGGATGGTCAGAGCGTGAAGATCTACATCATGAAGCCCGAGCACATCACCGGCAAACCCGGCGTGCTGCTCTTCATTCACGGCGGCGTCTGGATCGTCGGCAATTATGAAAATCATCAGCGCCTGCTGCGCGATCTCGTCGTCGGCTCCGGCCAGGTCGGCGTCTTCGTCGAATATACGTCCCTGCCGGAAGCACGGTTCCCCACGCAGCTCGATCAATCCTATGCCGCGCTGAAATGGGTCGCGGCCCATGCCGATGAATTCGGCGCCGATGGCAGCCGCATCGCGGTCGCCGGCAATTCTGTCGGCGGTAACATGGCCGCCGCCCTGTCGATCATGGCCAAGGACCGCAACGGACCGAAGATCAGCTTGCAGGTTCTGATGATCCCGGCGACCGATGCCAGCGTCGATACCGGCTCCTATCACGAATATGGAGAACAGCGTTTCCTGGCGCGCGCCTTCATGAAATACGGCTGGGATCTCTACGCGCCCGACGCCAAGACCCGCGACAACCCTTATGTATCGCCGCTGCGCGCCAGCATCGATCAGCTGAAGGGCCTGCCGCCGGCACTCGTCATCACTGCCGAGAACGATCCGCTGCGCGACGAGGGCGAGGCCTATGCCCGCAAACTGAAGGAAGCCGGCGTGACAGTGGCTGCCGCCCGCTACAACGGCACGATCCATGACTTCGTCCTGTTGAACGCGATCCGCAACGTGCCTTCGACGCAAGCCGCGATCGAACAGATCAGCGACAATCTGCGCCGCTATCTCGAACCCGCAACGCATTGATCGATGCGGCGACGCGGCGGCCATCAGTACGCCGCGTCGCCGGCTTCCATCGATCCTGTCCGCACCTGTGCCGCCGCCTGAAACAGCTCAAAAGATCAAATGATTGAATGGCACACATCGATCGGAGACGATTGGTCGCCGGATCGGGCTCTGATACCAGGGAGCGGATGACCGCACGCCCGAAGACCTCATTCCTGTTCGCCCTGATCGCCAGCGGAACCGTGCTCGGTATCGCCGGCACCGATCTGGTGCTTCCGGCCGTCCCGAGCCTGCCGGGGCAGCTCGGCGGAAGCATCGAGATTGCCCAGCTCGTGCTGGCCGCCTATGCCTTCGGCACGCTGGTCGGGCTCATCGCCTTCGGCGAGCTCGGCGCACGCTTCGATCCGCGCAAGCTGCTGATCTGGTCGCTTGCACTCTTCGGCATCGCGTCGCTGGCGGCCGCGGAATCTCCCTCGATCGAATGGCTGATTGCCCTGCGCTTTGCCCAGGGGGCCTTCGGCTCCGGCCCCGCCGTCTTTGCGCCCGGTTTCATCCACGGCCTCTATCCGCATGACAAGGCGGCCGCCGCCATGGGGCGGCTCGGCTCGGTCGAGTCCCTCGCGCCGGCGCTGGCCCCGATTGCGGGCGCCTGGCTGCTGGAGTTCGGAGGCTGGGAGATTTCCTTCGTGCTTCTGGCGGCATCCGCGGCGCTGATAGCGGCAGCCGTCTTCTGGCAGCGCGCCGCCTTCCCGCACCCGCAGCAGATGGAAGAGCATCACAGCTATCTCGCCATATTGAAGAATGGCGAATTCCTCCTCTATGCCGCCAGCCAGGCCCTGTCCCTCGGCGCGCTCCTGGTCTTCGTCTTCGGCCTGCCGGCTGTGCTGACCGGCCCCCTCGACAGGGGAATCGGGGATTTCGTCGTCCTGCAGGTCTGCGGCATAACCATGTTCATCCTGGCCGCCAATTCCTCCGCCTGGCTCGGCGCGAAATTCGGAACGCTGAGAACGATCCGCATCGGGACGGCGATCATGCCCTGCGCCTTTCTGGCCATCTTCGCCTATGCTCTGACCGGCGCGTCCAGCCTTTTCGTTCTGGTCCCGCTTTGGGCCGCCTTGAATTTCGGCTTCGGCATCCGCGGGCCGATCGGCTTTCATCGGGCAATATCGGCCGCCCGCGGCGATCATTCGCGCGCAGCCGCAATCGTCATCGCCGCGATCCTCGGCATAGCGGCGCTCGGAACGACTGCCGTCGCGCCCTACATTTCCGTCGGCCTCTGGCCGCTGGCGATGGCCGGTGCGGCAATCTCGATGCTTGCGCTGCTTTCGCTGATCCCGCTCAAGGGCCACGATTGAAGGCCGCTCGCGAGTACATCGTGACGTCGTAAACTTTCGCCATGTCTCAGGTCATTCAATCATGACCGCCAGGAACAGCGCCAATGGGATGGGAAGTGCTCGGGAAATGGGGGGAAGACGCCGTTCGCATCGAACCGCTTACGGGTGGAGTTGCCAACGACGTGTGGAGGGTCCGCATCCGCGGTGAGATCGCTGTCGGCCGTCTCGGCTCCAGGAGTGACGCCGATCTCGCATGGGAAACCGCGCTGCTCCAACATCTCGACCGGGAAGGCATGGCCGTCCCGGTGCCGATCCCGACGAGCGACGGCCGGCTCTTCGCCAATGGCCTGGTGGTGATGAAATACATGGAGGGCGGACCTCCGGAGACGCAGTCCGACTGGCGTCGCGTCGCCGACACGCTCCGCGAGCTGCACCGGTCGACGCAGGGCTGGCCGCAGCGCCCGGGCTGGCGGTCGTCGACCGACCTCCTGCATGCCGAAACCGGAACGAGGATCAACCTCTCCGCAATGCCGCCCGAGGCCGTCATCCGATGCCGGGCCGCATGGGCGCGCCTCGTCGGGCGCCGGACTTGCGTCGTCCACGGCAACCCGAACAATCCTGGCAACATCCGCATGACCGCCGATCGGGTCGCCTTGATCGACTGGGACGAGTCTCACGTCGACGTGCCCGACCTCGACCTGGTACTGCCCGGCAATGCCGCCGGTCTCGACGACGGCGCGCATGACATTGCCGCGCAGGCATCAGCCGCATGGGAGGCCGCCGTCTGCTGGCGGGACGAGTACGCAGTCAGGCGGCTTGCCGAGGTTCGCGCGGTCTGAGCCGTTTCGGCAGATCGACAGGCGGATAGCCCTCACCGGCGCGGACCTGTTCTTGATAACGCTGTGTCCACACCGGCGCCGATGGTTTTGCCCACGCTCGCGTGCTATTGGGCGTCAGCCGCAGGAGTTCCCGACATTGCTTTCGCTTGAGACCGTCATCACGTTTGCCGCCGCAGCCACTGTTCTGTGCTGGGTACCCGGCCCCGATAATCTGTTTGTGCTGATGCAGTCGGCGATCTACGGCCGGGGTGTCGGACTGTCGGTGACTGCGGGCCTGTGCGTCGGCCTCATCTTTCACACCGTCGCCGTGTCGCTCGGTGTCGCGGCAATTTTCCAGACCTCGCAACTGGCCTTCGATGCACTGAAGTTCATCGGTGCCGGCTATCTTGTCTACCTCGCCTACAAGGCCTTCCGGGCCGTGCCGGACGAACTCGAAGCCGGGACCGCGAAAGCCAAGCCCATGTGGCAGATGATGGCGCGCGGCGTCGTCATGAATGTCACGAACCCGAAAGTCGCAATCTTCTTCCTGGCATTTCTGCCCCAGTTCACCTCCAGCGCCAATGGCAGCATCGTTTTCCAGATGCTCCAGCTTGGCGGCATCTTCATCCTCTGCGCCTTTACCTCTTTCGCCGTCATCTCGCTGCTTGCAGGCTCGATCAGCGCCTGGCTGAAGCGCTCCGACAGAAGCCAGGTCATTCTCAATCGCGTTGCCGGCCTCGTCTTCGTCGGGCTCGCCGCAAAGCTCGCGACGGCTCATCGCTAGGCGCTCCCCGGCATTCCTTTCACGTTCGCTACGCCGGACGCTTCCCCGTCAATAGAGCGACGTCCTGTAGGCCTCTTCGAGCGCGTCATCTATCTTGCGCATTTCGCCGTCATCGGCCGGAGCGCCGGACGTCTGGTCCAGGATGATCTTCGAGAGCGAGGGCATCTCGTTGCGATCCTGGAAGTGCTCCGGATCCCACAGATGCGAGCGCCGGAATGCCTTGGCGCAATGCAGGAACACCTCGCCCACCCTGACCAGGATCGCAAGCTTCGGCACGCGTTCGCCGACGCCCATATCCGCGAGGATGTCAGGGTCGGTCACCAGCCTCGCCTCGCCGTTAACGCGAAGCGTGTCGTCAAATCCGGGGATGATGAAGAGCAGACCGACGCTCGGATTGGTGAGAATATTGGCCAGCGTATCCAGCCTATTGTTGCCCGGCCGGTCCGGGATCGCCAGCGTGTGCGGATCGAGGATCTTCACGAAGCCGACCGGGTCGCCGCGCGGGCTGACATCGGCCTTGCCATCCCGGTTCTGGGTACCGATACAGATGAACGGCGATCGCCGGATGAACTCCTGGGCATGCTTGTCGAGCGCACCCATGCATTTCTGCGCCGCCAGCGCATGCGTCGGCTGAAACAGCTTCCGAAGCGCCTCCTCGTCCCCCACGACAAACTTTGGATCGACACTGAACTCCGTCATCGCATCTGCCTCCCACAGCATCCTCTTGTCGGACGATCGCTCGCCCTTATATGACGTACGTACCTCAAATATAGGGTATTCGTCAAGGCGCGCTATCCCGCCGGCCGGCCTCGGCGTCATGACCGGCAAGGTTTGAACGCATCTTGCCGGCGGCTATTACCTCCCTGTTAATTGCTGCAATACCGGGTTTTTCAGATGTTCGGTCAGGCGCGGCCATGGGAGCCGTAAGCCCCAACCTGATATCTGAAAGGTCATGCAATGACTCGTTTTCCGATCCATAGCCTCGAAACGGCGCCTGCCGCATCGCAAGCCGCCCTGCGCGGCCTAGAGGATGCATTCGGCTTCATCCCAAATATCGCGGGCGCCCTGTCGACATCGCCCGTTCTCATCAACTGCCTGGCAGCGCTTTTCCAGAATGTGCATGGCGGCAGCTTCACCGAGCCGCAGATCCAGGTGCTGCTGCTGACCAACGCCGTGATCAATGCCTGCGAATGGGCTGTCGGCTTTCATTCGTTCCTGGCAATCGAGAACGGCATTGCGGCCAGCGATGTCGACGCCATCAGAAACGGCGGATTGCCGGCCGAACCGAAGTCGGCAGCGCTTTCAAACCTCGCCCGCACCTTGATCGAGACCCGCGGACGATTGACCGAGGCGGACGTGGGCGCGTTTCTTCAGGCCGGCTTCGACGAGAGCAGACTGCTCGAGGTGATCGCCGTCATCGCCGCTTCTGCCATCACCAACTATGCCGGCAGTGTCACCCGCCCTGCCCTGGAGCCGCCCTTTGATGCCTACGCCTGGGTAAAGCCCTGATATAGAATGCGCTCGGCCGCCCCGGCGGCCGGCCTTCCGTAAGGACCGATCGCACGCCATGACCACAGCTTCCAACGCCTCACGGCCCTCCTACCCCACGTCAGCAGGCATGCTGCTGCGCCAGTGGCGGGAAATCCGCGGCAAACCGCAGCTGGAACTCGCTCTCGATACCGGCATCTCGCAAAAGCATGTGAGCTTCGTCGAAACCGGACGAGCGACGCCGAGCCGGCAGATGATCATCGACCTTGCCGACGCTCTGCAGATCCCCTTACGCGAGCGCAATGCCATCTTCCTTGCCGCCGGATACGCGCCGGTTTACCGCGACGACCCGCTCGACGCCGCCTCGATGCAGGGCATCCATCGCGCGGTCAGGCGAATGTTGCGGCAGCACGAGCCATTTCCGGCAATCGCCATGGATCGCTATTGGAACGTGATCGAGACGAACGTGTCGGCCCCTGCCTTCTTCAACCGGTTCATCGATCTTTCGCGGCACCCCCGGCCGCGCAATCTCCTGCACCTGATGTTCGATCCCGAGGGCATGCGGCCCTTCCTGATGCGCTGGGAGGAAACAGCCGGCAGTCTTCTGTCGCGGGTCAGAAGGGAAGCGATCGGTCATGTCTCCGACGAACGCACGCAGACGCTTATCGCCGAACTGATGGCCTATCCCGATGTCCCGCAGGACCCGCACTCCGGACCTGCCCCGGATGCCCTGCCCATGATCCCGCTCAGGTTCCGGGCCGGACGCCATACGCTCAACCTCTTCTCGATGATATCAACGGTCGGTACGCCGCAGACGGTGACCGCCGAGGAAATACGCATCGAAACGATGTTTCCGGCCGATGACCAGAGCGAAAGCGTCTATCCGGACTTCATGAGCGGAAAGGACATTGCCGGCCAAGATCGCCCTTGAGGATCGGCAGTGTCCTGACCGTGTAAACTGCTGCCGCAGATCGCCGGATCGGGGTCACCGCAACAGCGCGATGGAAGAGAGCGCGATGACGGAACCTGAAAGCACCATCCGGATGGGAGATGGGCAGCGCGCAGCGGAATGCGCCCGGCCGACAGAAAGCCGGCGGAGGGACCTTTCCTTTGCCGGTCACAGCGATGCGTTCAGCAGGATCGCCGGTCACACCAGCTGCATCGCGACACCACGCCCGCAAGGGGTCACCAACTGCACCCTAGATATACAGGGGCATGACTATCGACGGCAAACGCCATGCCCGATTGTTTTATTCTCGCTTAGGTAGATGCTTTCAGCCTCACTGAACGCGGTGCTTTCGTCCCCGCCTCACGCCATCCGCCCGATTGCCGGCGGCAATGGATAAGAATTTAACATATTGATTTATATTAGCTTTGTGAATTGTCCGTAAGTTGCGATCAGCCTACTCTCATTTCCAACCCGCCAGAAATTACTATTTTCCGCATTCAGCAGGTACGGTACGGAAACGTAGAAAAGCAACTAATCCTTGTTGCCGCCTGATTCCATGCGGCGTTTTATTTCCATCAATTTAAAGGGGTCAGACATGCGTGGCAGCGTTGTCGACACGAAGGTTTCCAGGAAAGCAGAACTTTTTTCGGGCGCAAGTCTTGCGACGCTGGCACTCGCCTCCTGTCTGTTCTCCCCGATGTCGGCGGTTGCGGGTAATTACACCGCCAGCAATGCCACCGAATTCGCCAACGCGGTTACAGCCGCCAATGGCGACCCCGATGGCAGCGCGACGATCACGCTGACGGGCAATATCGCAGGAACCATTGCCGCACTGCCCAATGCCACGAAGCCGATCAGCATCAATACCAACGGCTTCACTATGACCGGCCTGCAGATGATAACGTCCAACGGCAATACTCTGACCTTGTCCGGCACTATCGTCGGCAACATTGCTCAACGCGGGTTTTGGTACAACAGCGGCACTCTTACCTCGACATTGGTCAACAACGGTTCGATCACCGGCGGCGCCGACGGAAGCCCGACCACCAGTTCAGGCGTCGCCTACGCCGGCCCCGGCATCTTCATAAACAACGGAACGGTAAAAGGCGGCTCCAGTAGCGGCGCAGGGTCTGGCGGTGAGGGAATTAACGCCCTCCGAGCGCTCGCGGTCACCAACAACGGCTTAATCCAGGGCGGAAACAGCGTCTCCGGCAGCGGGGGCACCGGTGTCAATCTGGGCCAGTTGGCCACGGCCGCCAGCCCGGCCTCCCTGACCAACAACGGGACGATCCGCGGCGGCAACGGCGGCGCCGGTGGGGGCGTAGGCGTCCGTCTGGGGGTCGGCGCGACCTTCTTCGAAAATAACGGCACGATCGTTGGCGGGAACAATGCTGCCGGGATCATCGTCCAGACGCCGAGTGCCCTGCTTATCAATAGCGGAACCATTCAAACCGGCGCCGGCGGCAGCAACGCGATCTCCGTTGTCGCAGGCGCCACGACGCTGGAGCTTCACGCCGGCTCCAACATTATCGGCAACGTCGTTGGCGGCGCGGGTGTCGATACCTTCCGCCTCGGCGGCGCGGGCACCGACAGCTTCGACGTATCGAAGATCGGCGCAGCAGCCCAATACCAGAACTTCGACAGGTTCGAGAAGACCGGCACCGGCACATGGCTTCTGACCGGCAACGGCTCGGCGACAACAGACTGGACCATCTCAGATGGCACGCTGCTGATTGGCGATCACACAACCCCGACCTCCGTTATCGGCGACATCACCAATGCCGGCACGCTCGGAGGCAGCGGCACCATCATTGGCGACGTCGCCAGTTCCGGCACGGTTGCCCCGGGTAATTCCATCGGCACCTTGACCATCGCGGGCAACTACACCGGCAATGGCGGCACGCTTGCGATCGAGAGCGTGCTCGGCGGCGATGCCTCGCCGACCGACCGGCTCGTGGTGACGGGCAATACGGCGGGCACCACCAATGTGCGCGTCACTAATCTCGGCGGCGGTGGGGCGCAGACCGTCGAAGGCATCAAGATCGTCGATGTCGGCGGCACCTCGGCCGGCAGCTTCTCGCTGCTCGGCGACTATGTTTTTCAGGGCGATCAGGCCGTTGTCGGCGGTGCATACGCCTATCGGCTCTATCAGAACGGTATCGCGACCCCTGCTGACGGCGACTGGTATCTTCGCTCGGCACTCATTGATCCCTCGGGAGTGGCAATCGGCCCCCAGTACCAGCCCGGCGTTCCGCTTTACGAGGCCTATCCGCAGCTGCTGCTCGCCCTGAATGGGCTTTCCACGCTGCAGCAGCGCCTCGGCGACCGCTACCGAACGGAAGGCAACAAGGCGACATCGGCCAAAGGGCCCGACAATGTCTGGCTGCGCGCCGAGGGCATGCATGCGAGCATCGAGCCCGACAGCAGCACCGCCGTCGACAGCTACGACTACGATCTGTTCAAGCTGGAGGGTGGCCTGGATGGCGAACTCTATCAGGATCAGAGCGGCCGGTTGATCGGCGGCCTCACCGTCCACTACGGTACGATATCAGGCGATATCGACTCCTTCTACGGTAATGGCGATATCGACACGACAGGCTTCGGGCTTGGCGCGACGCTGACCTGGTATGGCGATAACGGCTTTTATGTCGACGCCCAGAGCCAGGCCACCTGGTATGACACCGACCTGAAATCCGACCTCCTCGACGGCGCCATGGAAAGCGGCAACAATGGTTTCGGCTACGCGCTGAGCCTTGAGACCGGACGGCGCTTTGCGGCCTCCGGGCCGTGGTCGGTCACGCCGCAGGCCCAACTCATCTATTCCTCCGTCGACTTCGACACGTTCAATGATCGCTTCGGCGCACGGGTATCGCTTGATGACGGCGACAGCCTGATCGGTCGGCTCGGCGTGGCGCTCGATCACGAGGAGACAATGCAGCGCACCGATGGCCAGACGGCACTGGCGAAGGTCTATGGCATCGCCAATCTCTACGGCGAGTTCCTGGATGGCACCGCCGTCGATGTCTCCGGCACCGGCTTTGAAAGCAGGAACGACCCTGTCTGGGCCGGCCTGACGCTTGGCGGCTCCTACACCTGGAACGACGAGCGCTACTCGCTCTATGGCGAAGTCGCCGCAAAATCCTCGCTGAAGGATTTCGGCGACAGTTACGCTTTCAGCGGCACCGCGGGCCTGCGCGTGAAGTGGTAGATGCAGCAAAAGCGTCTGCTCATTCGGCCAGCAGAGTGGACGTCAGTAGCGCTTTCAGGCCTTTTGGATAGAGGCCTGGCGAGCCGTCGAGATCGAGCGTTTTCGGGTCATACCATCGAGCCACCCCGAACGTTCCATCGCTTTCCTGGAAGGTGATCACATCCTGACCCTGATAGTCATTCGAGACGAAGCCGATCTTGAAGATGAACATGATCTCGTGGCCGCTCTCGCCTTCGAAGACATATATGTTTTCCATGACAAGCGGCCCTGAGAAAACCTCGACCTCCACGCCGAGCTCTTCCCTGAATTCGCGCCTCAAAGCCGCTTCCGAGTCCTCGCCGAATTCAACACTGCCGCCGAGCGGACGCACGCCGGCAACCCGCCCCTTCTTGTCATAGACCTCGGCCGCCAGAAGACAGCCGTTGCGCCAATGGAGACCAAGAGCTTTCAGATTGATTTTTGTACGGGGGGAACTCATGGGATTCTTGCACGCAAGAGGAACATGGCGCGCAAACTAGAAGAGCAGGCCGATGGCCGCAATGGGCAGTTGCAATTCTGATGTGAACGACCCCACGCGGAAAGAGCCGATAGCGTTTATCGGAGTGCTGCAAGCGAAGATGCGCCGCCTCCCTGGACGGGGTATTGGCGGCTGCCCGCGCCGCTCCTCCACCAACTCACAAAACGAACAAGGCGGTGCGCTCGCGGCCCCCTCATCCGCCC
>UBMI01000019.1:0-136649 GCA_900466475.1 Hyphomicrobiales bacterium | reverse complement strand
CGCCCTTGCTCGTATTCTGACCTGATAAGGCGATGGGGCCACCACCCCAATAGACGGCCGGTTCTGCTGCCCCTCACCCTCCCGCCAAAAGCGCCCCATCCTCGAAAACCTCCGCAAGCACCCGCGTCCCCATATCCGCCTCTTGTTCCGAAAGCCCCGAGAACCCAAGCAGCAGCCGCGACCGATCCGTCGAAACCACATTCATGCGCGACAGCGGCATCACCACCACGCCCCTTTTCAGCGCCGCAGCAGAGACGGCGGTGTCGTCATCCCAGCCGCCCGTGCTCCTCACCGTCAGATTGATCCCCTGATCCGGCAGCAGCACCGTCACATGCTCCGCCGCTCGTTCCCTCAAAAACCCCGCCAGCATGTCGCGTGATGCGCGCAGCCGTTCGCGCAGGCGCCGCAGATGCGCCGGGAAATAGCCCTCCTCCAGGAAATCGGCGATCACCCGCTGTTGGAAGCTTGGCGGGCAGCGGTCGACGGCGGGGCGCACGGCGCGGAAGGCGGGCACGAGGTCGGCGGGGACGACGAGATAGCCGATGCGCAGGCTCGGCAGCAGCGCTTTGCTGAACGTGCCGGTATAGAGAACGCGGCTCGCCTTATCGAGCCCGTGCAGCGAGGCGATCGGGTGGCCCTGGTAGCGGAATTCGCTGTCGTAATCGTCCTCGATGATCCAGCAGTCGTTCTCCTCGGCATAGGAAAGCAGCCCGAGCCGGCGCGAGAGCGACAGCACCGAACCGACCGGATACTGGTTGGAAGGCGTGACGTAGAAGGCGGCGGGTGGCGTGACCGTGCCGTCGAGCAGCCGGGCAATATCGATCCCGTCGCCGTCGACCGGCAGGCCGGTGACTTCGATGCCGTTCAGAGCCAGGCATTGCCGAGCCGGCGGATAACAGGGGTCTTCGACCACGGCCCTGTCACCCGGCGTCATCAGCACGCGAAAGGCAAGGTCGAGCGCCTGCTGCGTACCCGCCGTGATGAAGATCTGCTCCGGGCTGCAGCGCACCCCGCGCGAGACGGCGAGATGGGCGCTGATCGCCGCCCGCAGCGAATAATCGCCCTGGATATCGCCATAGCCTTCGAAGGCATAGTTCATATGCCGTGTCGCGATGCGGTTCAAAAGCCGTGCCGTGCGCTCGTCATGGGCGATGCGGCCGGTGACGAAGGGCAGCGCCTTCTGCGGCTCCAGGCTCGGCCCCCGCGTCAGAATTGCCGTGGCGGCGGCCGACACGCCGCGGCGGATCGGCTGGCTGCTGCCTGCGCCCGGCGGTTCGATGCGCGCCGCCCCCTCGGGAATGGACGAGGCGATATAGGTGCCGGAGCCGTGGCGGGCGACCGCAAAACCCTCGGCAATCAGGATCTCGTAGGATTCCGCGATCACGCCGCGCGAGACCGCCCATTCCGTGGCGGCAAGCCGCGTCGATGGCAGCCGCTGCCCGCCCGAAAGCCGCCCTTCCGCAACGGCATTCCGTAACGCAAGGTAGAGCTGGCGCGGCAAGGGCGCCGATGACGAGGGATCGATGTCAGGCCTGAATGCTGCCGATGGCCCCTCGCGTCTTCTCACAGCAGTCATCGGCTCTCCTGCGGCCATGCACTTGTTCCCGTGGTTCATCTCGCCTGATGCGATCCAAGTGGCCCACAGGAACACGACAAAGTGGCTCTGTCAAACATATCAGAATTGCATCTAGTATGAGCCACTTTCTAACGGGATTCGCATTGCAGTGCCTGACGGAGACGACATGTATCATCGAGAACTCGACGTGCCCTATTTCAGCCAGTGGGAAACGCCCGAGATGACACTGCCGGTGCTGGCCGAAGGCGCGGTTGCGCTGCACCGCGATGCCAACTGGAAAAACTCGGGCGCAGAAACGATCGAGGAATATGCGCGCTGGGCGGTGAATGTCTGCGGCATGGCCTGCCTGAAGATGATCCTGGCTGCCCGCGGCGAGGCGCATCCGATCCTCTCGCTGGCGAGGGCCTGCACCCGCTATGGCGGCTATGTCGTCAACGAGGCCGATGCCTCGATCAAGGGGCTGATCTATGCGCCATTCGTCACCTTCGTGCGCGAGCGCTTCGGGCTTGTCGCCGAGGTGCGCACCGGGCTCCCGACGCAAACCATCCCCGAAATCCTCGTGACCCATCGCTTCTTCATCGCCTCGGTCAGCAGCTCCATCCGCTGGCCGGAGCGCGAGCCGCCGGGCAAGGGCGGCCACCTGGTGCTGGTAACGGCGGCCGATGAAGACAGCGTGCGCTTCCACAACCCTTCCGGCCACGAGCGCGCCACCCAGGCCGATGTCACCCTTCCGCTCGCAACCTTCGACCGCTTCTTCGCCAACAGAGGCATCGCGGTCAGCTTCTAGAGGTTTTGTTTTCGCGCAATTCCGGAGGCAGAACCGCTGCACACTCTTGCCGGAATTGCTTACTTTCAGGAGAATTCCAATGAGCCCTTCCCCATCCAGGCTGTGCATCGCCGTGCTTTTCGGCGGCCGTTCCAGCGAACACGACGTCTCCGTCATGTCGGCCACCAATGTCATGCGTGCGCTCGACCCGGAAAGATACGACGCCCTGCCCGTCTTCGTCACCAAGGATGGACGCTGGCTGCAAAGCCGCTTTGCCGATGGCGAACTCGCCAGGCCCTCTTCCGGCACCGAACTCTGCCTCGTGCCCGGCGGCCAGGGCCGCCTGCTGGCGATCGGTCCCGACGGAAAGGCGACCGAGGCCGGCAAGATCGACATCGTCTTTCCGGTGCTGCACGGCCTGCATGGAGAGGATGGCGCGGTCCAGGGCCTCTGCCAGGTGGCGCGCGTGCCGCTCGCCGGCTGCGGCATCCTCGGCTCGGCAACGGCACTCGACAAGGATATCGCCAAGCAGCTCCTGAAGGCGGCAGGCCTGCCGGTGGCCCGCTCCGTGACGCTCGATCAGGACAGCCCGCCTTCCCTCGAAACCCTCGAAGCCGCGCTCGGCCTGCCGGTCTTCATCAAGCCGGCCCGCCAGGGCTCCTCGGTCGGCGTGCGAAAAGTCTCCGGCAGCCAGGAATTCGCCCCTGCCCTTGCTGATGCCTTCAGCCATGACCGCAAGCTGATCGCCGAGGAATTCATCGCCGGCCGCGAGATCGAATGCAGCGTGCTGGAGGATACGAAAGGCGGCCTCTTCGTCTCCCGCCCCGGCGAGATCGCGCCCGCCGAAAGCCACGGCTTCTACAGCTACACCGCCAAATATCTCGACGAGAATGGCGCTGCCCTGAAAGTGCCGGCCGAGCTTCCCGCCGATGTCGAAGCGAAGATCCGCGACATGGCCGCCCGCGCCTTCCGCGCACTCGGCTGCGACGGCATGGCCCGCGTCGATTTCTTCCTGATGGAAGACATGCGCTTCGTCGTCAACGAGGTGAACACCATTCCGGGCTTCACCGATATCAGCATGTATTCCAAGGCGATGGCCGCAAGCGGCGTGGCCTATGCCGAGGTCATAGACAAGCTGGTGGAGCATGGGCTGGCCAGAGGGGCGTGAAGCTTGCCTTGCCCCTTCTCTCGCTGCGAAGAAGGGGCGGCTTGCCCCGGTCACCGCAAAGCCAGCGTCTCCAGCGCAGCCCGCATCCCGCCATGCGCGGCACCATTGCGCTGCAGCATCAGCGCCTTCGCTGCCTCGCTCGCCTTGTCGGGATGGCCGCCATCGAAGGGTGGTGCGGGATCATATTCGATACCGAGCTGGATTGCCCGGGCGACATCGCCGCCGGCAAGTTCGGCGATGATGGTGAAGGCGAAATCGATGCCGGCCGTGACCCCGCCCGAGGTGATGATATTGCCATCACGCACGGTGCGCGCCTTCTCATGTGTCGCACCGACGAGCGGCAGCAGATCGGTATAGGCCCAATGCGTCGTCGCCCGCCGCCCCCGGAGCAGGCCGGCGGCGCCAAGCAGGAAGGCCCCGACGCACACGGATGTCGCATATTGCGCCTGCCGCCCCTGATGGCCGATGAAATCCACCGTCTCGGCATCGTCGAGTGCATCGACGACACCGGCGCCGCCCGGAATGCAGATCAGGTCGAGCGCCGGGCAGGTCTCGAAACTCTGCCCCGGAAGGAAGCTCAAACCCCGGTCGCTCGCCACCGGCTCCAGGTTCTTGGCGATGACATGCGTCTTGACGTCAGGAAAGCGCGATGGAGCCGTCAGCGACGGCGGTGTTGAAAGCCGGCTGAGCACCTCGAACGGCCCGGTGAAATCGAGCTGGGTGATGCCGGGAAAGATCACGAAACCAATGTTGAAATCAGCCATGCCACTCCCCCCGAAATGATGCATGCGATTGCCTGGGCGATCATCGCATTTGCCGCCCGTGGCTGCAATGGCGAGCTGTTGCGGCCGGCCCTGCCCGTCCACTTGTCGAGCATGGGTGGCCCACGCTTACGCCCCGATTTACACCGGCATTTACGGTTGCGTACTTCCGCCGGCAGTTTCAGCCGTGGCACCCTTCAGCCCCGGAGCTCTGGGCTGGAGGTGACGCATGTTGCGCCTGGTGTTTGCATTGACGATCGGCCTGCTGTCGGCGGGTGCGGCTCCCGCACAGGACCATTCCGCGGCGCAGGAAGTGGAAGAGCGCCTGGCGCGCAGCCGGGCGACAGAAGCGGTGATCTGGGGCATGCCGGCGGTCAATACCATGCTCATGTACGACCAGATGATCGCGGCCGGCGGCAAGGCCGGCGAGATCATCTACTGGGGCCGGCCGCTCGACTGGCACAATCAGACGCTGACGCCCAATCCCGATACGCTCTATTTCATGGGCTTCTACGATCTCGGCAAGAGCGGCCCTGTCGTGGTGGAGATTCCGCCGGCCGGCGACGACGGCTCGCTCAACGCCAATTTCGTGACCCTGTGGCAGACCTCGCTCGAAGATGCCGGCCTGCTCGGCATCGACAAGGGCGCCGGTGTCAAGTTCGTGATCACGCCGCCGGGCTTCGAAGGCAAGCTGCCCAGGGGCCTCCAGCGGCTCGCCGCCGACACCAGTACCGGCTATTTCCTGATGCGCTCCAACCTCAGGAGCCATGGCGAGGCAGATGTCGAGAAATCGATCGCCTATGGCAAGCGCGTCAGGTTCTACCCCCTGTCCGAGGCAAAGGCGCCTCCGCAGACGGTCTACCGCGACATAAAGGACGCCGACTTCGATTCCACCATCAAATACGACCCGAGCTTCTTTGCGCTGCTTGACCGTGTCGTCCAGAGCGAGCCCTGGCTGCCGCGCGACCGGGCGATGATCGACCAGCTGCGCTCGATCGGCATCGAAAGGGGCAAGCCTTACGCGCCCGATGCCGCGGCAAGAAAAGCCCAGGAGGAAGGCATTGCCGATGCCAGGGCCTGGCTCGAGGCGCGTTATGATGCGGGCTTTCCGGCCTTTTTCGAAGGCACGCACTGGACCATGCCGGCCCTGCCGGATGCCGTTCAAGGCCAGTCCACCACTTATGCCGAACCGGACAAATATGCCGTGGATGCACGCGGCATCGGCTACAGCTACGCCTATATCGCGATCAAGCGGCTTGGCGTCGGCCAGTTCTACCTGATCAACATCAAGGACAAGACCGGCAGGAGCTATGACGGCGCCCACGCCTACAAGCTGCATGTGCCGGCCGATGTGCCGGTAAAGCAATATTGGTCCGTCACCGTCTACGACCGTGAGACGCACGCGCTTCTGAAGGGTGCCGATCGCGCCAGCCGCGCCTCCAATGCCGCCGAGATCAAGAAGAATGCCGACGGATCGGTGGACATCTATTTCGGGCCGAATGCGCCCGAAGGCATGGAAACGAACTGGGTGCCGACCATTCCCGGCCGCCAGTTCGAGCTGATGTTCCGCCTCTACGGGCCAACGCAGCGCCTGTTCGACAAGGCCTGGACGCTGGCGGATGTCGAACCGATGTGAGGAGAGCAAGGTTATGGCTGCGAAGAAGACAACTCTCACTGCCGCGTCGGTGGCTCTGCTCCTCATGTCGGGCGCAGCATCCGGCGCCGATCCCATCAAGGTCACACCGGATAATTTCGTGCGCGCCGAGAGCGACATGTACATGGCGGCATCGTCAGGGGAAGCCGGTCTCGGAAAGCTCTTCCACCGCCGCGAACCCTTCGATGTGAAACACCAGACGGTCGTTCGCGGCAATCGCGACACGCTCTATTCCAGCGGTGTCTTCGATCTCGATGCCGGACCAGTGACGATATCAATGCCGGATGCGGGAAAGCGCTTCATGTCGCTGATGGTTGTCAATGAAGACCACTATGTCACCGACGTCTTTCACGGGGCCGGCAGCCACACATTCACAAGAGATGGCGTGGGCACGCGTTACGTCCTGATTGCCGTACGCACCCTGATCGACCCGACCAAATCAGGCGATGCCGACGAGGTGCACAGACTGCAGGATGCAATCAAGCTCGATCAACCAGGCGGGCCTGGTACGCTGGACATGCCCGCCTGGGACAAGACGAGCCAGGATACGGTGCGCAATGCGCTGCTGGCGCTCAATACGACAATGGAAAGTTTCAACAAGGCCTTCGGCAGGAAGAGCGAGGTCGATCCGGTTCATCACCTGATCGCAACGGCCGCCGCCTGGGGCGGCAATCCGGACAGCGAAGCGACCTATCTGAGCGTCACGCCCGAGAGGAACGATGGCAAGACCCTCTACAGGCTGCATGTTCCCGGTGACGTGCCGGTGGACGGTTTCTGGTCGATCAGCCGCTACGACGCGGCAGGTTATTTCGTCGAGAACCCGTTCAACGCCTATTCGGTCAACAATATCACCGCCGCCAAGGGCGCGGACGGCTCCGTCGACATCCAGTTCGGCAGCTGCGACGGCAAGCTTGCAAACTGCCTGCCGATCGAGGCCGGCTGGAACTACACGGTCCGCCTTTACCGGCCGCATCAGACCATACTGGACGGAAGCTGGAAATTCCCGGCTCCGCAGCCGGTGGATTGAACGGCAGCAATGCCGCCGCCTCGAAAGGCCTTGCTCAACCCGTGACCGATGGATGTGTTTTTGCGACTATTGGCAACTTTAACGGGCCGACTGGGGAATTGTTAATGCCAGGCTGTTAACACCCGCCACCATCGCAATGATGGATTAGAGCATGCAGCCAAATACTGATTGCAAATCTCCGGGCTCAAAGCTGGCTTACACGACGCTTGGCATATTGGCGGGACTCGCCTTCTTCGCGGTCGGATCATCGCCGCTTGCGGCGCAGGGCACAGCTCCTGCGCCAGTCACTGATAACGCCGGAACCGTCGGCGAACGCGTGCAGGCCGCGACAGAGGCGCTGGTGCAGATGTTCGATTTCGGCGGGGATCTAAGCCCGAAAACGCTCATCGAGACCTTGCCTGGCGACTGGGCGATATTGCCGCCGGATCACGGCCTGCCGGCAAACAAACTGAAGACGTGGTGCAAGTTCAATAGCATCAATCTCAAGCAAACCGATCCACGCTATCCGATCTTTGACGGTCAGAGGGGCCCGGAGGGCATCGCCAGGCGATTTGAATTGCGCCTGTCTGTCGGTGCAGCCATCTACTGGATCTCCAATGTTCAGGATGAGATGCATGTGCTGGGTTATGACAAGCCCGAAGCCACTGAATTGGCCGGCACGCGGCGCAACCTGGTCATAAAGAACAGCGTTCAGCAAGGCGAGGTCTTTCCGGTAAACGATGATGTGGTCGGCTTTATCAATCCAGCCACCTCCACCACGCCGACTGTTCTCGTCCGATGCCCGGGTAAGCCCGAGGATACGGCAAGGACCGAACGAAATATCCAGACCGTGAGCACGATAGCGGAAACGATGGCGCAACGTGCCGCGTTTTTCTCATATGGCCCGGATGGGTCCGTACCCTTTGTCAGCAAGATGCAGGGCAGCTGGACATTGGTCGATGAACCCGCCCGCCCCGAGGTGAGAAACAAAACACTCGCTGAGCTATGTCATATCCGCCGCGTCGAGATGCGGCCGGATCATCAGCCTCTGCCGATCCTGACCGCGCATGTCGCCGACACTTCTTCCGAGCAGGATCGCCCGGTGCCGGCACTACAGGATGAATTCGAATTGCGGCTCGCCGGTGACGGTGAATTGTTGCGGGTGGCCCTGCATGATCCGCTTACCGAGGTGAAACAGGATCCCGAACGTTTTCGCGCTCCACCCGCTGCGAAAGACGACCTGGTGGCCAAACGCCTCCAACAGGCAGCCATTGCGCGCTACCGTCAGGCGACATTGTCCTTCGTATCGCCGGTGACGCTTGTTTCGATCGACGACGACACGTTTATTGAAACCCCGAAGAACCCATGGAGCCAGGCTTCCAGCTACGGCACTGGGCCTGCGGCCTTCAAACGTTATTGGATGAGATGCCCTGAAAACTGACCTGCTGAAATCGTTGCAGCGCCCGTCGGCGATGCGGCAAGCGATAACCAAAGGATGAGCGAGGTCTTCGGTCACTGCGCAATCGGCGAAGCCTGATCCCGAAGCTGCGCCCTCGCCGCGAGCATGATCTCGGAAAACCGCGGCAGCGGGCGCAGGCTGTCCAGGTCGTTGTCGTTTTCCATCCATGCCAGCAATTCCCGGCCGCTATTGCGAAACACGCGACCTTTGGCTTTCGAAAGCTCTTCACCGACAGAAACGGTCGGGTGCGTCATCTCCCCGCGCCCTGAAACTGCCTTGGAACTAATGACCTGCGAGACTGTTCAAGCTATGACGTTGAGACGACGCTGACGTGCCCGGCTGACTGGGTAAGCGGTGCTTTTTGAGGAGCCTGTCATCATGAAGATTTCGTCCAGATTTCGTTCGGTCGCCGTTGCAGTCATCGCCACCGCGGGAGTTGGCTTTGCCGGCACCGCGCATGCCGATAGCGGTACGATCCGCTTCTCCGTCTACAAGGCCGCCTTCTTCGTCGGCGGCTCCGGAGGCGATGGCACGCTGACCTTCCATGGTCACCGATATCCAATTTCGATCGGCGGCATCTCGGGCGGCCTCGCCTTCGGTGCTTCCAAGACCTATTTCCAGGGTACCGTGAGCCACATACGCCGCGCTCAGGATGTGACGGGTGTGTACGGTGCGGCGGGCGGCGGCGGCGCGCTCGGCAAGGGAGCCCAGGTGATCGTCATGACCAATGACAAGGGCGCCCAACTGGAACTGACGGGCAAGCAGGTAGGCCTGCAGATCAACGCCGATATCAGCGGCATGAGCATCTCGGTGAAGTAAGGCCGTCGCTCGGCCTGGCGCCAGGGACGGTCATTGCAAGCTGATATCTCCGGCGCCCTATTTCCAGGCGGGCTCGTTCTTCTTCTCGTAGTCGCCAAACGCCTTCTTCAGCCCGCCCAGCACTTCGGCTGCGGTCTCGAACATGGCCTTCAACTGCGGCTCGTCGACATCGACGATGTCTTGCCGCAGATGGTCCATCATTTCCTGAAGGCGCATCTGCATTTTCTGCGTATGGTGTCGCGGATCGCGATCGGCTTTGCTGTCCATCGGCAATCTCCTGGGGCTCTGCCGGCCAAACCTTCGACCACCGGTCCCGGTTCCCGATATCGCGCCACACGGCTACAAGGTCCCGTCCGGGACGCTATATCCGATGCCATGTCCTGCCTTGTCCGCTACCGCCAAGCCTATCCGAAGGAGGATTTGATATGGCTACCGTCAGCGTTCGTTATATCGTCGACGACGTCGATGCAGCGATTGCATTCTATACGCAGTCGCTCGGCTTCGCGCTTACCATGCACCCGGCTCCGAGCTTCGCCATGCTGACCAGGGGTGACCTGCGCCTGCTGGTGAACGGCACGACGGGCCCCGGCGGCGCCTCCCAGCCAATGCCTGACGGGCGACGGCCCGAGCCCGGCGGATGGAACCGCATCCAGTTGGAGGTCGAAAACATCGAGACCGAGGTCGCGCGCCTGAAGGCATCAGGCGCCGGCTTTCGCAACGACATCGTCGCCGGGATCGGCGGCAAGCAGGTCCTCGTCGAAGACCCGGCCGGCAATGCGATCGAATTGTTCGAACCACCGAAAAGACAGTAGAAGCAAAGCACTACACAGCATAGTTTATACGATGGTTGAGATGGCCTTCCACGGCTTTCGACCTGCTGTCGTGCCCGGACCGCAAGCGAGCGGCGGGTTCCGCCAAATATGGTTGCCCCCGATCGCATATGGGAACAATATACCTCCGCGATGCGAGATTGCCCCTCGGCCGAAGCCGACCGAGGCGACGACAGTCGATGTGTTCCACCTATCCAGACATTGAAATTCTCGCGGCTGTGTCGGTCTTGCGATCCTAACCTGGAACTCCGGCCCAAGAGGGCCGCGGGAGGAGAACCTGTTATGAAAATCGTCCTTATCGGAGGCACCGGCCTCATCGGATCGAAGACCGCGGCGCGTCTGCGCGAGAAGGGCCACGAGGTGCTGGCCGCTTCCCCGAAAACCGGGGTCAACACCATCACCGGGGAAGGATTGGCAAGCGCGCTGGCCGGGGCAGACGTGGTCGTCGATCTCTCGAACTCGCCGTCCTGGGAAGATCAGGCGGTGCTGGACTTCTTCGAAACATCGAGCCGCAACCTGCTCGCCGCAGAACGCGACGCCGGCGTAAAGCACCATATCGCGCTCTCCATCGTCGGATCGGAACGGTTGCCGCAGAACGGCTATTTCAGGGCCAAGCTTGCCCAGGAAAGGCTCATCAAGGCATCCGCCATTCCCTACACGATCATTCATTCCACCCAGTTCATGGAGTTCCTCAAGGGCATCGCCGATGAAGCGACCGTCGGCACTGTCGCCCGGCTCTCGCCCGCGGCCTTCCAGCCGATAGCCTCTGACGACGTTGCCGACATCGTGGCGGACGTTGCCCTTGCCAAGCCGATCAACGGGATGATCGAGATCGCAGGCCCGGAACGCTTCGGCATGAACGAGATCATCGGCCGTTACCTGAAGGCGATCAACGATCCGCGCACGGTCGAGGCGGATGTCCACGCGCGCTATTTCGGCTCGGAGCTGGATGATCGCTCGCTCGTGCCGGACGCGGGCGCGAGGCTCGGCAAGATCGGTTTTGCAGACTGGTTTCGCCTGTCCGGGCAGCCCCGCTAGCCCGGGGCTCCCGACACGCATTTTCGCACGGCAACGAAGAGGGTTACGACGATGAATTCTGCCCTATCCGCATTGCTGGTGGCAGCCGGCATCTGCCTCTCCGGCACTCTGGCTATCGCCGCCGAGGACACGGCGAAGGTAAAATCGCTCATGAGCAAGGATCTTCCCGACTATCCGGGCAAGGAGGGTCTCATGATCTCGGTCGATTACGGGCCGGGAGGCTCCTCGCCCATTCACAAGCACGAGGCGGACGCCTTCGTCTACGTGCTGGAAGGCTCGATCGTGATGCAGGTCAAAGGGGAAAAGGAAGTGACCCTGCATCCGGGCGATACGTTCTACGAAAGTCCTTCCGACATCCACCTGGTCAGCCGTAACGCCAGCAAGACGAAACCGGCGAAGTTCATCGTCGTGCTGGTCAAGAAAAAGGGCGCTCCGGTGGTGATGCCCGTCAAATGACATCGCGACGGCACCGGTCGGAAGCCCGGAAAGCATGATGCGTGGATTGCAGATACTTGGAAACAGGGAGCGGATCGATGAAGGTAACGGTCATGGGAGCAAGCGGGCGCATCGGAACGCGCCTCGTGGAAAGCCTCAGGCAGGCAGGGGCCGAAGTCGTCCTCGCATCCCCGACGTTCGGCGTGAACAGCGTGACGAGGGAAGGCCTGAGGGCCTCGCTCGCCGGCGCGGACACTGTCATCGACGTGACGAACGCGGCATCCTTCGGAGACGATTCCGCGCTGGAATTCTTCCGGACATCGACCCGAAATCTGCTGGCCGCCTCTGCAGATGCAGGGGTCGGGCACTATCTCGCCCTGTCGATCGTCGGAACCCCGCACCTTGTCGAGAGCGATTATTTCCGCGCAAAGATGGTGCAGGAGAACCTCATCAGGGCGGCGCGCCGGCCCTATACGATCGTCCATTCGACGCAGTTCTTCGAGTTCATCAGCGGCGTGATCGACATGGCCGCTGATGGCAGCGATATCCGCCTTCCCTCCGCCTCCATGCGGCCCATCGCGGCCGACGACGTCGCTGACGTCCTCACCCGGCTGGCCTTGAAACCTCCGGTGAACGATACGGTGGAAATAGCCGGGCCGGAGCGGTTCGCGCTCGATGAAATCGCCCGCATCCTTGTCGCCGCAAACGAAGACATGCGCGAGGTGATCACCGACGAGACCGCGCGCTACTACGGCGTCGAACTGAACGACGACACATTGCTGCCGCGCCAGCCCGCCCATGTCGGTCCCGTCAGGCTCGCGGACTGGCTGAACCGGTCCATGGCCGATTAGGTATCGATCCCGGCCCGTATGCTCATGGCCGTCATGGACAGAAACTCACGCCTGCGGCGTGATGTTCTGGTTGAGGCGAAACAGGTTATGCGGATCGAGCCGCGTCTTCAGGCGCGCAAGGCGCTGGTACTTTTCCGGGCCATAGGCATCCACGGCGACGACCGTGCCGGCATCGGCCTGCTCGTTGACGTAGTTGCCGGCCATCGAGAGCTTCGAAAGCGATTTACCGGTGAGCCGCCCCCAGGCAATGCAGCGCTCGTCATCGGCAGCGTCGTCCCAGACCGGCTCCGCAATCCAGTAATAGCCTGCTCCTCTTCCCGTATAGGCCGTTGCGTCGTCCGCGATATCTGAGATGGCTCCGCCGAGCTGGATCGCATAGACCTCGGAATCCGGCGTTGGCGCATCGGCGACCGAGAGCAGCATCGTATCGATTGCTTCATCGCTGACATCGGACCAGAAGCCGCCCTTGCAATAATATCGCCGTGACCAGGCGAAGTGCTCGTCGTTGCGGCTCTGGAGGGTAAGATAGGGCAGCCTGTCGATGCTCCCGACGCCGCCATCGGCCAGCATGCCGAAAGGCGACAGGGCCGCGTGGGCAAGGGCATCGTCTCCCGACCAGACCGTCGTCACGTTCAGACCCGTGGCGGTGACGGTGAAGCTGAGGGTAAAGTCGCGCGGCTGGCCATGCGCCCGCTCGCGCAGCGCCAGCAGGGCTTGCCGCATGCTGGCCGCAGGATAATCCCATCGGCCGACTGCGATGGAAGCAAGCGGATGCATCCTGAATTTGAATCGCGTCACGACGCCAAAGTTGCCGCCGCCGCCGCGAATGCCCCAGAAGAGTTCGGGGTCGGACGTTTCGCTGGCCCAGACGACATCGCCGGAAGCGGTCACGATCTCCGCGCCGAGCAGGCTGTCGATGGTCAGGCCATATCTCCTGCTCATCCATCCCATGCCGCCGCCGAGGGTCAAGCCCGCCACACCCGTATGCGAAATCACGCCGGCCGGCACCACATACCCTTCAGGAACAGTGGCTCGATCGAGATCGCCAAGCAGTGCCCCGCCGCCGACCTCGATCGTGCGCGTCTCCCGATCGATCGTGATCGCCGCCAGTTCCGATAGATCGAGGACAAGTCCGTCATCACAGGTCGAAAATCCCGGAAGACTGTGGCCGCCGCCGCGCACCGCAAGCAGAGCGCGCGATGCAGCCGCCGCATGTACCGCTTTCCTGACGTCATCAACGCTCTGCGGGCGGACGATCGCGGCAGGCCGCCGATCGGCGACGCCATTCCATACCTTGCGGTAGCGTTCGTAATCCTGATGGTCCGCCGTGATGACAGGGCAGCCGTGCCCGACCAGAGAAAGTTCCCTCAGCAGCAAATTGGACATGGCGCGTCCCCCAACGTCGCACAACCTCCGGCATATACTGACCCGATCGCGGGCATCAGTCGACCGAAAAATCAGACGTCACTAATATGCTATCCGGCCTACGTTAATGTGACGACCTTCGATGAAGAGGATCTGATCTCGATGGGTTTGGGCGCCCTCGCCAGCTGGCAACCGGGCAACCGTCCAGCACACCTCGTTAGGCGAAGGCCAGACGGCGACGGCCAGGGAAATCAGCCTACGTTCGCGACATCGGTGGGCTGTCCGTAGGCGCTCAGGATGGCCCTGACGAGGCCGGGGAAGCGTTCCTCCACTTCCTGGCAGCGCGAGTGGTTGCGCATCTCCACGCCCTGACGTTCGCCGCGGATGAGGCCCGCCTCGCGCAACACCTTCATATGTTGCGACAGCGATGACTTGGGGATGACGCGCCCGCCGAGTTTGGAAAGCGCAGCGCATGTGCCGCTGGAGCCGAGCCCCGCGATCTGTGCGAAGATCGCCACACGCTCCGGATCGGAGAGCGCATAAAGGATCGCTTCCGGCTTCAAGTCCTCGATGGCTGGATGAAAGAGCGGTCTCATGAATTTGATATAGGGCTACTTGAAATCGAGATCAACAGTTCCGAATTTCTGAACTATGGAACAATGCCGTCAACTCCGGCGGCAATCCAGGTCGAAAGGAACTGATATGTCTAAGCTTGCTGGAAAAGTCGCCGTCGTGACGGGAGCCTCCAAGGGGATCGGCGCTGCGATTGCCAAGGCACTCGCCGCTGAAGGTGCAAAAGTGGTGGTGAATTACGCCTCGAGCAAGGCGGGTGCAGACGCAGTCGTCGAGGCGATCGCTGCCGCCGGCGGTAAGGCAGTCGCGGTACAGGGCGATGTTTCCAAGGCGGAACAGGCAAAGGGATTGATCGACGCCGCGGTCAGGGAATATGGCCGTCTCGACGTACTGGTCAACAATTCCGGCGTCTACGAATTCGGCGCGATCGAAGAGATCACCGAGGAACACTATCACCGCCAGTTCAACGTGAACGTCCTCGGCCTGCTGCTGACCACCCAGGCCGCGGTCAAGCACATTGGCGAGGGCGGCAGCGTCATCAACATCTCCTCCGTGGTAACAAGCCTCACCCCGCCCGCCTCAGCCGTCTATACCGGCACCAAGGGCGCCGTGGACGCCATCACCGGCGTGCTTGCCAAGGAGCTCGGCCCGCGCAAGATCCGTGTCAACGCCGTCCTCCCGGGCATCGTCGAGACCGAAGGCACGCACACCGCAGGCGTCATCGGATCGGATTTCGAGAGCAACGCGGTCGCCCAGACCCCGCTCGGTCGTATCGGCCAGCCCAACGACATCGCCACGATCACGACCTTCCTCGCTTCCGACGATGCCGGCTGGCTGACCGGCGAAAAATTGGTCGCCGCCGGCGGTTTCCACTGATCGCCTGTTGATATCGGGCGTGCCCCCTCAGGGGCACGACCTTGGGACTATCGATGCGGGCACTCCTGAAATCGGCGTCTCACATGGCCTGACCGGCGATGCAGCCGAACATCCTGAAATCGTGGAACGCGTTTTTGAACCACGCCTTCTGGCGGAGCGTCCCCTCATAGTGGAACCCGGCCTTTTCCAGAACACGATCCGATGCCGTATTGCCGGGCAAGGTCCATGCCTCGATGCGGTTCAGGGAGAAGTGATCAAATCCGCATCTCGTGACGGCCCTCACCGCTTCGGTCATCAGCCCGATTCCCCAAACCGAAGGGTGCAATTCGTAGCCGAGCTCGGCCCATTTCCAATGCTTGTCGATAGTGTTGAACCTGATGGCGCCGAGAAGCCGGCCCGAGACGCGATCCTCCAGGATCCAGGCGCAGCCCTTTCCCTTGGCATGGGCCTCGCACATCCATTTTATCGAGCGTCGGGTCCGGGCTATTTTCGGGGCATCCGGCCAATTCGAAAAGCGGGTAACCTCCGGTATCAGAATAAGCTCGTGGAAATCGTCGCAGTCGCCCATATCGGGCGAGCGCAACTTCAACCTGTCTGTGAGGAGCAGAGGAAAACCGCTTTTCGAATGTCCCATGGCAGGATCAGGACGCCTGCGATTTTCTGTAGGCTGCAACGATCTCTTCGAGCGGCACCCCGTCGAGCATGGCGCCAGGCATGCGGCAGTTGGAAAAGGTGACGCCTGAGAGATTGATGTTCTGGAATTGTGATCCGGACAGATTGACGTCGTTCACGTACCAGCCGGTCATGTTGCTGTCGTTGAATTTCGCACCGGAAAAATTGATCTGGTTGAACCATGTTCCCGTGAGATTGGCGTCGTTGAAACGTGATCCCGACAGGTCGGTGTCATTGACGTCGAGCCTTTGCGTCGTCCGATGCAGCATGATCTCGTCGCCGACGACCGAGAAGAGCAGCGGCTTGTCGCCCGCATCCTGCCCGACCGCAGCAGAAAGGGTGTTCCAATCCTTCACGCCGAATTGCTTTGCAATCAGTTCCAGGCAATCGCTGTGAGACAGATCTATCTTGCGATCGCTGAGAGCCTGCCGCAGGGCTTTCGCCATGCCCTTGATACCAAGTGTCCTGAGCATTCCAGTTCCTCCAGGGCAATCAAAACGTCAGAGCTCACATTGCTGACCGACTGCCGAAGGGCTGGAAGTCGAAGGGGGTATCAAAAGTGTTTTCACCATACCAGGTTTGGCGTGAGCGGCGGGCAACACAAGGCCTTGGCGAAATTACTACCTGCCGCCCCGCAATTGTCAACAAGCCGGAAAGGCCTGCTTTGCCGATCCTTTCAAGGCACAGGCCCCGGCCTGCCCGTTCATTATCCGAGCCGGCCGGCAGCCCGCAGCGCCAGAAGGATCGACGAAACGTGAAGGGCCTGCCCGATCAGGCCGGACTGCAATCCGTCCAGCACCTCAGATATCGGAAGGGCATGAACGGTCAGGCCCTCCTCGCCGGCATCGAGCCGTTGCTGGTATCTGGGCTCGGCGCCGGTTGCGAGAAAGGTGTGAAGACGGTTCGTGTGTGAGGCCGGGTTCGGATAAAGCGTGCTGACCAATTGCCAGTTCTCGGCAATGTAGCCGGTCTCCTCCTCCAGTTCGCGGCGGGCTGCCTTTTCACTGTCGATATCCTGCTCGTCGAGGCCGCCTCCCGGTATTTCCAGGAAGAACCTGCCTGCCGCATGCCGGTACTGGCGAACGAGCAGGAGGCGATCGTCGGTGGTGATCGCGACGATATTGATCCAGTCGGGATAGGACAGCACGTAATAGGGAGAAATCCTCACGCCGCCCGACGTCAGGCAGTCGTCGGCCCGCAGATTCAGCCACCGATCCTGCAGGATCGCCGTGGATTTGATCACCGTCCAGCCGTCGTCCTCCATTCGAAATTCTCCCGCTTCGAACTCACCGATTTCCGAAGACTAAAGCATGTCGCGCAAAACTGTGCAGCGGTTTTGCGGCAACGACATGCGTAAAAACAAAGACCTAAAACGCGGCAAGCGGATCTGGAGGATCGCGACGCGCTTTAGGTCAATGCGCGCCGGTCGGCCATGGCTCATGCCTTGCGAAATTCATTGCAGTTTTCGGATGGCTTGTGGGAGTTTGCGTCAGTGGAAATCGGGCGCGAATCCAGATGGCGGCAGGTCTCACCAGGCTTGAGAAATATTTCATTCCCTCCGGCGAGCCGGAGGCCCGACTGGAGATTGTTGCGGCAAGGCCCCGGCACGAAGGACCATATCCGACCATCGTCTTCAACCATGGCTCGACCGGACGCGGCCACAACAAATCCTTCTACACGAGAACCGCTAGCCCGGCTGTCGTGGCAAACCATTTCGTCGAACGGGGCTGGATGATCCTCTTTCCGCAGCGCCGGGGCAGAGGCAAATCGGGCGGAGCCTATGGCGAGGGACTTGCTCCCGACGGTTCCGGCTATTCCTGCAATGTCGAAATCGCCATTGCCGGCTTCGAGCGCGCCGTCGAGGATATGGATGCTGTCGTGCGCCATCTGCGCGAGCGGCCCGATGTAGATCAGAGCCGGCTTGTCATTGCCGGCGTCTCGCGCGGCGGCATCCTGTCTATCGCCTATGCGGGCATGCGCCCGGCGATCTTCCGGGGTGCCGTCAATTTCAACGGCGGCTGGCTCGGTAGAGGCTGCGCCAATCATGAGATCGTCAACCCGGCGATCTTCGAACGCGGTGCCTCAGCCGGAATTTCGACCCTCTGGCTGCACGGCACGCATGACCAGTATTATCGGATCGAGCACTGCCGGGGAAATTTCGAAAGGTTCCGCTCGGCGGGCGGACAGGGGAAATTCATCGCAGCGGCCGCGGGCCACGCCCTGATGTTCAAGCCGGCATTGTGGGCGAACCATCTCGATCAATACATGGAGAGTCTGTAGCCGCTGGGCCGCCAGACAGGATATCGATCCTCCCTTTGCTCAGCGGCGATGGAGGGAGACAGGCCAGGATGGTGCTGACCTCGCCCCAGATCGAGGTGTATTCCTCGACGTAATCCTCTGCAATTCAAGGATTATGCAGAAACGCGCAGCCCTATTGCTGCTGCTGCGCCGGCGGCGGGGTGCCGATCTTTTCCAGAACCTTCTTGGCGAGAGCCGGGTCGCTCTGTGCGGCCGTCAGGATCGACGAGTATTCCTCGACAGAGATGTCCTTGGAGGCTTCGACGGTGTCGACCATCTGCTTCTTGGCTTCTTCCTGCAGCTTCTGCTTCGAAGCCTCGTCCTTCGTCGCGCCGATCTTGGCCGAATATTCCTTCCTGACCTTGTCGACCTGCAGATAGGCAACGGCAAAGGCCTCGATTTTCTGATCGCTGACGGGTGCGGCTGCACCATTGTCGCCGCTCTGCCCCTGCATCGGCGCCTGGCCCTGTGCCGACGGCTGCTGTTGCGCCTGGGCCATCTCCTCGGCGGATGCCGGGCTGAGAGCAAGCAGGCTGAAGACCACAGCGGTCATCGTTGCGACGGGTGTGTAACGAGTGATCATAGTCATTCCTTTTCACGTGCATGATTTGATCGGCAGCAGGACCGCCTCGGTCGATCGCTCAGCCGCTGGGGGCCGGCGAGGTCGCAACGATGGACTGCCAAGAGGGCACGGTGCGGCGGTGGCGGGGCAATTTGCTGACGATTGAGCGGCAGCTTTGTGTCAGGGATCAGCCTGCAAGCGTCAGCCAGTCGCCGATCGTCGTCCCATGGTGCCGCGTGGAACGCTGGGCCGGAACAGCCGGGCGCTCGGTTGCCACGGTCTTGCGGATTTCACGCGGGCTCACTCCGAATTCGTGGCTGAAGGCGCGCGTAAAATTGGCAGCGACGGCAAAACCTGCGGCCTCCGCAATCTCGGAGATCGGCCTGCCGTCGGCCGGGTTGCTCAGGTCCGCATAGGCCTGCAGCAGCCGCCGCTTGCGGATATAGTTCAGCACCCCGCCGCTCGCTTCGAACAGCTGGTAGAGCCGCGTGCGCGAGATGCCCACGGCGCGGCAGATGGCGTCGGGCGTCAGATTCTCCGATTGCAGGTTGAGGTGAATGTAGCGATGCGCCCGCTCCATTATTCCCATGCCGGTCTGCATCTGCCCCGCATCCGACCTCATGGAGGCCGCCGCACATGCAACGACCATATCGGCGATCGTCTGGATGATGCGCGGCACCTCCCCGGTCGTCAGGCTGCTGAGCTTCGTTTCCAGGCCGGCGATATAACTGACAAGCAATTCAGCCAGGCTGCCGGACAGAAGCGTGTTGTTGGCGCCCTGGAGGATGCTTGCATCGACGGCCAGCAGTTCATAGGGCAGGAAGACGAGCACGGCGACGCTATCGGTCATGCGCCCGCGATAGGGATAACCGAGAGACCTGAAAAACACCTCGCCGGCAGCCGTTTCCGTGACGTGGCGGCTGACCTCGGTCCAGATCCGGCCGCTGCGAAGCAAGCCGACATTCCAATGGTCGATCGGGCTCGAACGCAGCATGGACTGATCGCGGCTATAGCCATGCGCCTGTGTATGCTGCTGGACGATCAGCATGCTGCCGAGATGCCAGCCGGTCTGTTCGGCAAGAAACCCGTCCTCGGGCGATTTTCCGTCCGGCAGACGCACATCCACGAGCGGCGCCATATGCGCGCGCCAGGCCTGGAACTGGTCTTGCGCCGGCAGATCTTTCGTCGAGAAACGCAAGGGTACCAGCGCAGGCGCGACATCCGCACGCAGCTCCTTCTCCGCGGCCGGCTCGCGCGGCCACCGCCGCCGCTCCAGATGGGCCGGCCACGCCTGCCCCGCAGCGGGGTCATCTCCAGATCCAGAACCCGTAGCCATCCAATCCCTCCAGCGTGCCAACCGATCCGACCGGGCCGTTGAAATCGAAAATGAACAATCGCTTATTTACAGCAAGATCGCCACCGGAAACCGCCTTGGCCGGGAATCGGCGCGCGCTCACCCCTTTAAGTTGTTTATCATAATCCCTTTGGAGCAGAAATGTACGCAACGATAATTTTCAGGACGGGCGGATAACGACAATTGCGCCCCATGGCTGTATTTAAATAAGCACGGTCAATTCCCTGATGGAGACGGAATAGACCGGAATATTTCACCTGAAAGCGCCCGACAGGGACGGAGCAGCCCCAGGTGAAGCGGCAAGAACCCAAGTAAAAACACAAGGATATGAAGAGGCAGTCATGAACTGCCCGGGAAATATTCGTGCGCGTTCTGCATAGGCTTCGGCCATTGCGGAAACTCTTCGTCACACAACCCGCAGCCGTCAAAAAGAATACTTATAACCGGCTACGGAGTCTTCCTTGATCACTCGACTGGGGGAGGATCGAGGCGATCGCTGGCAAGGCCATGTGAGGCGAAGTGAGGGGTTGCGCGCAAGCTCAGGCGCTTGAGTCTATGCGTATGAGCCTGATGCTGACGCGCAACCCCATTCTATCGAACCTTGAGAATTCTGATGCGAGCTGCCCGGTCATGGGCAAACGGAGGCTAAGATGATCACTACGGAAAACCAGAACTACGTCGAATTGAAAGTGACTTCGAACTGCCGCAAGGAAGTCGAAATCGCAATGATGGCAATGCTCGGCAATCTGCAGAAACACGGATGGTCGGCAGCCGAATTGGCACTGGCCCTTGCCGATGCCTCCGAAGAGCTTGTGATGCTGATCGCGAGCAAGACGGTGCGATCCAATTAGACTGTCGTGACGCATTCGTCATGCAAGCCGGATCATCATGCTCTCGAGCGTGATGAGAACAAAGAGACGAACGGCGAGTTGGTCGTATCGCGCTGCGATACGACGCCGCTGTTTGAGCCAGGGAGAAAATCCCGTGGCACCCACATCGCGATGATCGCGAAATCAGCCCTTCATGATGAGCTCGCGCCCGATCCGTTTGGGAGGCTCGCTGCGTAACACGATCGCAGTGTTGACCGAGCCATAGCGGGCAACGGTATCGACGATGCCTTCGAGCTCCGCCGGCGACGGCACGATGACTTTCAGATGGAAACAGTCTTCGCCCGTCAGCCGGAGAACCTCGATGACCTCGGGCATTTCGGAAAACTGCTTCAGGCAGGTCTTGATGTGTTCGTGCGTGGTGCGCAGGCGAATGATCGCCATCATTCCAAGCCCGACCGAAGCCGGATCGACGACAGCCCTGTAGCCGCTGATGATGCCGCGTTCTTCAAGCCGCTTCAGGCGCTCCGATGTTGCCGGCTGCGAGAGGCCGACTTTTCTTCCAAGTTCGGAAACGCTGATGCGCCCGTCGCCCTGCAGAATTTCGATCATGGCAATATCGGTTGGATCGAGCTCGGCACGACTATCGAAATATTTCGCCATCGACTTTGAATCCATCGGTTTGCCGCGGGTTTTTCCGATGAATGCCAATTTATCCAATCCGAGTAAACGGTCATGTTTGCGCGATAACCACGAGAGGCGAAGCATGACCGCAATCATCCATCTGCCGGGCATCGGCAATTCCGGAAAGACCCATTGGCAGAGCCATTGGGAGAATACCGATCCCTCCATCCGCCGCTTCCACCCTGCGAGCTGGGACGAGCCGGATCTTTCCGACTGGATTGCGGCGCTGGAAAAGGCCGTGCGTGCGGCGCCAACGCCACCCGTTCTCGTCGCTCACAGCCTCGCCTGCCTGCTCGTCGCACATTGGCATGACGTGTCCGATCTTCCGGTAAAGGGCGCAATGCTGGTGGCCGTGCCGGATCCGGCCTCTCCGGCCTTTCCGTCACAGGCGGCAGGCTTTGCGGAGGTGCCCGGCAAGCGGTTTCGATTTCCGTCCCTCATCGTGGCAAGCACCGATGATCCCTATGGCTCGCTGCCCTATGCCGAGAGGCAGGCAGAGCAATGGGGAAGCGAACTGAAGGTCATCGGAGCGGCGGGCCATATCAACGGCCAAAGCGACCTCGGCGAGTGGCCGGAAGGTCTGGCGCTCCTGGGAAATTTCGCAAGCCGCCTCTAGCCCGGCTCGCCGGCATGGCCGCGCCTTGCGGCACCGGGACCGGCCGCGCCAGGCGGCCGGTCTGCGACACCGCGATTTACGCCCCTTCCGCACCGAGGGTAAGGAGCAGCTCGTCCAGCTGTTCGAACTGTTCGGGCAGCCCGCCCTCCGCCCCGGAATTGGCCTCGAACGCTTCCTTCGAGGGATAGACTTCGCGCAGGACCAGCAGCGTCTTGCCGTCTTTTTCCTCGAAGGTCACCGTGGTCACGGCAGCGTCATCGCTTTCCTCATTCGTCCAGACCAGGCGCGCGTTCGGTATCACGTCGAGATATTTGCCGAAGAATTCCATCGCGCTCGCGGCATCGTGGCCAAACGCAATACGGTAGCCGCCTCCGACGCGCACATCCATCTCGCAGGAAAGCATGGGCACGCCCATCGACTTCGGCGCCCACCACCGCATGAACAGCTCGGGCTTGGTCCACGCTTGAAACACGATATGTGCCGGGCCGTTGAAGGTTCGCCGCACGACGAGTTCGCGCTCGGACGTCCGTTCCACCGTCGTGGGGTTCTTCATGGGGGTAGGCTTACTCTCCATCGTCCTTCTCCTTCTGTTTCAGTTCCTCGACAAGCTGGTCCAATGCATCGAAGCGTGCGTCCCAGAGCTGGCGGTAGCTCTCGAGCCATGCCGCCTCTTCCTCCAGCCGGCGCACACCGAGCTTGCAGGTGCGCACGCGCCCGACCTTCTGTGTGATGACGAGCCCCGCCCGCTCCAGCACGCCGACATGCTTCTTCATGCCGGTCAGCGTCATGCGGAACGTCTCGGCAAGGTCCGTGATCGACGCGTCTGCACGCCCGAGCTGCTCCAGAATGCCGCGCCTTGTGGCGTCCGACAGCGCGGCAAACGAGGTATCGAGACGGGTTTGTGAATACTGAACCATGTGGTTCAGTATATAGCCTATGGACGGGCAGCGTGCAAGACACGGTGCGGCAGGTGTCCATGAAAAACCCCTCCCCACAGGTGGGAGGGGCTAAGCCCGGGCGTACCGCCTCGCCTCTTCTGCAACGTTGCGCATGGAGAAACAGCTGCCGCATGTTAAGCCCCTCCCCCTTGTGGGGAGGGGTTGGGGAGGGGTTTTTCGTCGCCTCATAACAGCGCCATCAGCCGCAGCAGCCTCCTGCCCCGGCCCGATCACGGCAGCAGAAGAATACTCCCGGCCGACCGCCCGCTTTCCATCTCCTCATGCGCCCGGGCCACCTCCGCCAGCGCATATTCGGCTGATATCTCGCAGACGATGCCCCGTCCCATGGCGGCGATCGCAGCTTCCGCAGCCTCGCGATATCGGCCGGGATCGGCGCACCAGGCCATGATGCTCGGATGCGAGAGCGATTTGCCGGGCCGCAGCTCCTCGACCGCAACGGGCGGGATGGGACCTGCGGCCTGTCCGATGGTAACGGCGGTGCCGAAGGGGCGCACGGCGCGGATGGTTTGCAGCAGCATATCGCCGCCGATGCCGTCATAGGCGGCATCGACGCCGTTTCCGCCGGTCAGCCGCTTGACCTCGGCCACGATATCGGCCCCTCGCCCGACGATCAGGTGATCGGCGCCGTAGGAGGCGGCAAGGGCAGCCTTTTCCGGCGAACTGACGGTGCCGATGACGGTGGCGCCGAGCGATTTCGCCCACCGCACCAGGATGCTGCCGAGCCCGCCGGCAGCGGCATGGATGAGCACGGTGCTGCCCTGCCCGACATCGGTGACTTTCCTCAGGAGCATATAGGCCGTCATGCCCTTGAGCAGCGAGCTTGCGGCGACCTTGGCGGAGACGGCGTCGGGAAGCGCGATCACCCTTTCGGCCGCGATGATGCGGGTGCTGGCATAGGCGCCGGCGGGCGGGCCGGCATAGGCGACGCGCTCACCCGGCCGGAAGCCGGAGACATCGGGGCCGACCTCCTCGACCACGCCGGCCGCCTCCACGCCGATGACGGCGGGATAGGAAGGCAGCGCATAGATCCCCTTGCGGTGATAGACGTCGAGAAAATTGGTGCCGACGGCCTGATGGCGGATCCTGATCTCGCCGGCGCCGGGGCTTTGTGGCGGCTGATCCTGCAGCCGGAACCGGGTGACATCGCCGGGGGCGTCGAGCAGGACGATCTGGTCGGGCATCGGTCATTCTCCTTCATGGGGTTTACGGATGGGGGCAAACTAGCCGCTCGCCTTGTGTGTGAAAATTCCCTATCGTCGCACAATGATTGGGAAGGAATTCACACATATTGACTGGGACGATCTCAGGCATTTCCTGGCGCTGGCGCAGGCGGGAACCTTTCTCGGCGCGGCAAGGCAGATCGGCGTCGAGCACGCGACGATCAGCCGGCGCATCGCCGCCCTCGAGAAAAATCTCGGCCGCAAGCTCGTCGACCGCCGCGGGCGGCGCATCATCCTGACCGGCGATGGCGAGCAGGTTGCGAAACATGCGGCCCTCGTCGCCCAGCAGATGGCTGTCATCGAGCAGCTCGGCCGCGCAAGCGCCACGGAGACGCGCGGCCATGTGCGGATCAGCGCCCCGCCGGCGCTCTCGAGCGTGCTGCTGGCAAAACCTGTCGCCGCCCTCAGGCGCGAGCATCCAGGCGTCGAGATCACGCTTGTCGGCGAAAAACGCCTCGCCTCGCTGAACCGCCGCGAGGCCGATATTGCCGTGCGCATGTCACGCCCCGAAGATGGCGATTATGCCATCACCAGGCTCGGCGACATGGCCTTCCACCTCTATGCAGCGAAGACCTATCTCGAAAGCGTGCCGGAAGCGCAATGGACCTTCATCGGCTATGACGAGGGCATGAACGCCTCGCCGCAGCAATTGCGCCTGACCGAACTCGCCGCCGACCGTCCGATCGCAATCCGCTCTTCGGTGCTGGAATTTCAGGCCGCCGCCGCAAGGCTCGGCGGCGGCGTGGTGCTGCTGCCGGATTTCGCGGTTACGGATGCGGATGGCCTTCAGCGCATCGGGGACGAAAACGCTCTGACGCGGGAGATCTGGCTGGTGGTCCACGCCGAGATCAGGGACGTGCCGGCCGTGAGAGTGGTGATGGAGGCGCTGAAGAGCGCGTTTTGACGTGGTGCGGCTGGCTGCGATGCCCGGGTGCCTGACCTGAAAAGCACCGCAGCGCGCTGCCGGCGACCGAATGGCCTACTTGTTCAGGTCCTTAGCCATCTGCAGGTGATGCTCGAGCGCCGGGCGGGTCTTCGCGGCCCAGGCCTTCAGATCCGGATTGTCGCCTTCATCGCCGTAGCGCTTGAAGAGATCGACGGCATCCTCATGCGCCTCCTCCTGGTCGGCATGATACTGCTTGGTGAAATCCTCGCCCTGCAGGCTGCTGAGCTTGTCGAGCATCTCCTTCTGGGCCGATGTCATCGTCTGCGGGATCTTCGCCTGCACCTTGCCACCGGAGACCAGCGCCTTCAGCTCCTGCGACGTCTTCTGATGGTCCTTCACCATCTGCTCGGCGAAAGCCTTGGTCGCAGCGTCCGAACGCGCGATGGCAAGCTTGCTGGAATCGATCTCGAACATGTCCGATGTCGCCGCCTCCGCAACGAAATCCTCTGTCTTCGGTGCAACCCCGAGGGCGGAATTGACACCGGTTTTCTCTGCGGCTGTCTGCGCAAGCACGGGCGATGCGATGAGCATGGCAAGACCGGCGATGAGAAAAGGCTTCATGATTGTTTCTCCTGATTGAGGCGCCACGAAACGAACAATGCGCAGCCGCAAAAGTTCCGCTTGTCGCGAAATCAGGCCTCTCGACGCAACCGGCCCGAAGGCGCCGGCTTACTGCACGTGGCAGCTGGTGGCTCGCCCGGGCGCCTCCAGCTGCGCATCGTTGCCCTTGATCCAGAACAGCACGGTGCCGTCGGTGTAGCGCGCGCCGGAACCGGACATGCCCTGCGGCAGACGGAAGCTCTTCCCGCCCGTGGTCAGCAGCACCGCGCTCGGCTCGGTCACGAAGCTTGCGGTGGCGCCCTCGCCGTCATCGCAGCGATAGATCACCGCCGCCTTGTCCTCGGCAAATGCCGGCGCAAGGCTCATCACAAGCACCGCACCTGACAAGGCAAACGCACTGCTGTTCAACCTGCTCATGCCCGTCTCCTCGGTTGGAAATTCTGCGAGGCCGACGGCAGATGGCGGCCGCGGCCTTGCCGGCGGAACGAAAACCCCGAAGGGATTTTCGGAAGACCCGTCTTCTATACCGCGACAGGCTCGCCACCGTCAAAACGCCCGTCCCCGCCCGACTTGCCACCCGGCACTGACGCCCATTCTGCAGCATGACCGATGGCGAAAATTGGCACCGGCTGTCGAATTCGCGCCTGCTCGCGTCATCTTGCCAGGGAGGTCAGGGAGAACAGCGATGACGATGACCACGACCGCCTTCGAATGTTCGTCGCCTCCGCCTTGCTTTTGTCACCACCTTGACATGTATTCTTTACAAACAACGCCTACCATAGGTTCGGACAAGGAGGACCAGCTATGAATGAGATGACCGCATCGGATATGCTGAGGGATCCGCTGATCCGCCAGATGCTGCGCGCCGACAGGATCAGCCTTGCCGCCTTCGCAACCCTGCTCGATACCGCCAGCCGGCAGCTGGCCCGCCGCGCCGGCGAAAACGCCGCTCCGCGGCCCGCAGTTCCGGAGGCCCGATCCAGCGAGGCCCTTACCACCGCTTGACTTCCCATGCCCGACAAGGGCAGCAACTTTCGGCTCGCCTTAGCCAGGCGGGCTTTTTTTTGCGCGACGCCCTTAGGCGACCGCGATTGTGGACTGGCTCCCCTCACCGGTTTCGCCCAGCGTCTTGCCTGCAAGATCGCCCGACGTCTTGTCCGCAAGATCGCCCGGCGTCTTGCCTGCAAGATCGCCCGGCGTCTTGCCGGCAAGATCGCCCAGCATCGTCACCGCCAGATCGGAGGCGACATGGTGCGGCATGTGGCCGATCCCATCCAGCAGTTCAACCTTTGCCGCCGGATGCCTCTCGTGAAGCCAGTCGAGATGCCAGCGCGGTCCGATGATCCGGTCCTCACGGCCGAAGAGAACGGAAACCGGTAGCTCCGCCGGCAGGCTCCGGAGCGGCTGCATGTCGCCGTTGAAGGCCCAGAGTTCCTCGGCCATGGTGGCAATCGAGGCAGCATTGACCACATGCATGGCCGGCAGCGCGAAAAGCCCTGCGGCGACGGGATTGGGATGGGACGAGGTGCGCAGGCCGCGCTCGAGGAAGTAGGACGACCAGCGGGCAATCACATGCTGGCGAATGACCGGGCCGACGAAGGGAGCGACGGCGCTGCGCAGCACGATCAGCGGCTTGAAGGGAACGGGCCGGCAGCAGGGCGAGATGAGAAACAGGCCTTTCAGCAGATCCGGCCGGCGGGTGGCCAGATGCAGGGCTGCCGCGCAGCCGATCGAGTGGGCAGCGAGCACCACACGCTCAAACGCCAGCGCCTCCAGCAAACGCTCCAGCCAGAAGGACTGGCCAAGCGGCCCGCGCTCGCCGGCAGGCAGTGCCGCGCTGAAACCATAACCCGGCCTGTCGGGCGCGAGAATGTGGAGGCCACTGCCCGAAAACGGCATCATCACCTCCTCGGCGATACTGCCGCAGCCATGCAGCAGCACGACGGGATCCGCACCCGCGCTGCCGCTTTCGAGCATATGGATCTGCTCGCGGCCGGTCTGAACGATCTTGCCGACCCGCGGGGAGACAAGCGGCGAAGGAACGGGCTGCACGTACATCATGACGGCGAAAACGCGGATGCCCCGGCAAACGTTCCAAGCCCCGGAAAGCCTGCCGCTTTCAGAGGCTTGGAGCTCCGGACCTTCACAGACATGCCCTGTCCGCCGCAGCCGTCAGTTGTCGACGGCCACCGCATCGGCCGTGCCGAGATAGGCCGCGAGCTTGGCCCGCTCATGCCAGCCGGGATCGGCATTCCTGCCCATCAATTCAGCCGGAACCTTCCAGCCCGGATCGACGCCTTCCATGTTCGGAAGCTCATGCGCGATGCCCTTGTGGCAATCGATGCAGGTCGCCTTGCCCGGCAGCAGGTATCGCGTGTGGATCTCGGCGGCGCGCACGGTCTGTTTCGTCAGGTCCATGGCGCCCATCGAGTGGCAGTTCCGGCATTCCAGGCTGTCATTGGCCTTCAGCCGCGCCCATTCGTGCTCGGCGAGTTCCAGCCGCTTGTCGAGGAATTTTTCGCGCGTGTTGATCGTCCCGAATATCTTGCCCCAGACTTCCTTCGACGCCTGCATCTTGCGCGCGATCTTGTCGGTCCACTGGTGCGGCACATGGCAGTCCGGGCATGTGGCGCGAACGCCCGAACGGTTCGAGAAGTGAACCGTGCGGCTCAGCTCCTCATAGACGTTCGTTTTCATTTCATGGCAGCCGGTGCAGAAGGCCTCGGTATTGGTCACTTCGAGCGCAGTATTGAAGGCACCCCAGAACATGACCCCGCCGACAAAGCCGCCGAGCGTCAGGAATGCCAGGCTGAGTGTCGTTGCCGGCGAGCGCAACAGGCGCCAGCACCACAGGACTATCGTTTTGATCCTCCCGATCATTGCTCGCTTCCCGCAGGCTTGAAGCCCAGCTCGCTCATGTCCTTGAAGGTGTTCGGCACCAGCGGCTTCGCATCCGCCTGCGGCACGTGGCAGGCGGTGCAGAAATATCGCCGCGGCGAGACATCGGCGAGCATCTGCCCTTCGCGGGTCATGTAGTGGGTGACGCTGATCATCGGCGCACCGGAGCCTTCCGTCAGCTCGCGCCGATGGCAGGAGAGGCAGCGATTGGCGTTCACCGTCAGCTGGTAGCCCTCGATCGAATGCGGGATGATCGGAGGCTGGTCCGGATAGTTCCGCATCTTCCTCATGTCATCGATCACCCATTTGGGTACCGGCTTCGCCTCCTTGCTCTCCATCGGGTTCTCGTTGCCGGACAACGAGGGCACCATCTGCGCGAGCGTGACGGTGCCGGTGAGCAGGAGAAGGGCGACGGCCGCGATCGCCCGAGCGCGCCTGGAGATTAGGCGACCGGAAGAAGCTTGACTGCGCATTTTTTGAAATCCGTCTGCTTGGAGATGGGGTCGGTGGCGTCGAGCGTGACCTTGTTGATCAGCTGGCTGGCGTCGAACCACGGCACGAAGATCACGCCATGCGGCATGCGGTTGCGCCCGCGGATTTCCACCCGACTGATGATCTCGCCGCGCCGCGACTGGATGCGCACCTCCGCCCCCTGGTTGAAGCCCAACTTCCTGGCGTCGTCGCCGTTCATGAAACAGCGCGCGCCGGGAAATGCCCGGTAGAGCTCGGGAACACGCATCGTCATCGAGCCGGAATGCCAATGTTCGAGGACGCGGCCCGTCACGAGCCAGAAATTGAACTCGTCATCGGGCGACTCGGCGGGCGGCTCGTAAGGCACCGCCAGGATGACCGCGCGGCCGTCCTTCTGCCCGTAGAATTTCAGCCCCTCGCCCGGCTTGACGTAGGGGTCGTAACCTTCGCGGTAGCGCCACCGCGTCTCCTTGCCGTCGACGACGGGCCAGCGCATGCCGCGCACCTGATGGTACATGTCGTAGGGCGCCAGATCATGTCCGTGCCCGCGGCCGAAATGGGCATATTCCTCGAACAGTCCCTTCTGGATGTAGAAGCCGAATGCCTTGGCCTCGCGGTTCTCATAGTCTGGCGAGACGTCCGTCAGGGGGAATTCGTCCACATTTCCGTTCTGGTAGAGCACCTGGTAGAGCGTCTTGCCCTTGTAGTCCGGGTTCTTGTCGAGGATGTCGGCGGGCCAGACCTCGTCGGTGGTGAAGCGCTTGGAAAATTCTACCAGCTGCCAGAGATCGGAGCGGGCATCGCCCGGCGCATTGACCAGCTGGTGCCAGACATGCGTGCGCCGCTCGGCATTGCCGTAGGCCCCCTCCTTCTCCACCCACATGGCCGCCGGCAGAATCAAATCGGCGCTCATGGCGGTCACTGTCGGATAGGCGTCCGAGACGACGATGAAATTGTCCGGATTGCGGTAGCCCTTATAGGTCTCGTTGCTGGTGTTCGGCGCGGCCTGTACGTTGTTGTTGACCTGCACCCAGTAGAAATTCAGCTTCCCGTCATGCAGCATGCGGTCCTGCTCGACGGCGTGATAGCCGGGCTTGTCCGGCAGCAGCCCCTCCGGCACCTTCCAGATTTCCTCGGCATGTTTGCGATGCTCGGGATTGGTGACGACCATGTCGGCCGGCAGGCGGTGGGCGAAGGTGCCGACCTCGCGGGCCGTGCCGCAGGCCGACGGCTGTCCCGTCAGCGAAAACGGGCTGTTGCCCGGCTCGGAAATCTTGCCCGTGAGCAGATGCAGGTTATAGACCATCTGGTTGGCCCAGACGCCGCGCACATGCTGGTTGAAGCCCATGGTCCAGAGCGACATGACCTTGGTCTTGGGATCGGCATAGAGTTCCGCGAGTTGCTCCAGGAAGGCGCTGTCGACGCCGGAGAGCTCGACCGCCTTTTCGAGCGTGTATTCCGAGACCATCGCCTTGAAGGCCTCGAAGTCGATCGGCTCCATCTTGGCAGCGTCGGCGACACCCTTGGCCTTCAATTCAAGCGGGTTGTCGGGGCGCAGGCCGTAGCCGATATCGGTCGTGCCCTTCATGAACTTCGTATGCTTGTCGACGAAATCCTGGTTGACGCGGCCGGTCTGGATGATGTGGTTTGCAATGTAGTTCAGGATCGCAAGGTCCGAACCCGGCTTGAAGATCAGCGGTATGTCGGCAAGGTCCATGCTGCGATGCGTGAAGGTGGAGAGCACCGCGACCTTCACATGCTCGTGCCCGAGCCGCCTGTCGGCAACGCGCGTCCAGAGGATCGGATGCATCTCGGCCATGTTCGAGCCCCAGAGCACGAAGGCATCGGCGTTTTCGAAATCGTCGTAGCACCCCATCGGCTCGTCCATGCCGAAGGTGCGCATGAAGGCGACCGCCGCCGAAGCCATGCAATGGCGCGCATTGGGATCGAGATTGTTGGAGCGGAAGCCCGCCCGCATCAGCTTTGTGGCGGCATAGCCTTCGAAGATGGTCCACTGGCCGGAGCCGAACATGCCGAGCGCCGTCGGCCCCTTTTCCTTCAGCACGCGCTTTGCCTGCGCCGCCATCACGTCGAAGGCTTCTTCCCAGGTGACAGGCTCGAACTCGCCGTCCTTGGCGTAGACGCCGTCCCGCTTGCGCAGGAGCGGGCTCGTCAGCCGGTCCTTGCCGTACATGATCTTGGAGAGGAAGTAGCCCTTGACGCAGTTGAGGCCGCGATTGACCTCCGCCTCCATATCGCCATGGGTGGCGACGACCTGGTTCTCCTTGACGCCGACCATGACGCCGCAGCCGGTGCCGCAGAAGCGGCACGGCGCCTTCGACCATTTGATCTCCAGCGCCGCCACTCCGCCCGGCACCGATTGCGCCGCAGCGGGCGCAGCGATGCCGGCAGCCGTCGCGGCGATCGCCGCCGCCTGCGCCTTCAGGAGATCACGCCGCGTGAGTTCGGTCGTCATCGATTGTCTCCTCGATTTCCAATGCCTGTTCAAAAACCATGTGGGCGGCGAGCACGCCGTCCATCCCCGAAATGCCGATCAGCCTCTCCCCGAGCACGCCCGAATGCGGCCCTTCGATCACGACGACGATCTTGCCCGGTCCCGTGCCGTAAACCTCGACCCCTTCGATTTCTGCCAGACGCGCCGCGACATCTCCGGTCAGTTCCGGGCGGGTGACGACGACGGCGCTGGAGACGTGATGGCGGCTGTCAGACATGGGCTGTCTCCCGATGGCGCGGTTTCATCGCGATTGCATCGGCCGGACAGACCGAAATGCAGGCGCCGCATCCCGTACAGGCATGCGCATCGAGCTCGGGCACGAACGGCCCGCCGAGCCGCGGCCAGAACCGGATGGCACCTTCAGGACAGCTGTCGCGGCAGGCCTGACAGTCGACGTAATTATTGGCGAGGCACCCGTCATCGATAACAGCATGATGGGCAAAGCTGCTGGCGGGACCGGCCGGAAAGACGCTCTCGGGACATCGTTCCGCGCACTGGCCGCAGAAGGTGCATTCCCCGAGCCGGAAATCCACGGTGGGAATGCCCGAACGGATCGAAATGATCTTGGTGGGACAGGCATCGACGCATGCGCCGCAGCCCGAACAGCTCCGAACGGATGTTTCAGTCGCTCCGGGGGGTAGTATCCTCGCTGGATCTTGCTGAGCCCTGCCGGTCAGAAAACCGCGTCGCGTGCGTGTCGAGAGAACCATTGGAGACCCTCACTCTGCCGAGCCGGGAGGTGCGGCCTTGACCTCATGCGGCCCCGGCGGCCCGTAGACGATCTGGTACATCCAGACCATGAAGCCGTAACCGCCGACGACGCCGACGGCGACCACGGGCCAAATCCCGAAAGCGAGCACGGCGAAGGTCAAAAGCTCCCGCCTGCGCTTCCTCTTGAACTCTGCGACAGAATCCGTGATTTGAGCCACAACGCCTCCCCAGAGTTGCCGACGCAACCATTATGACACTTTAGGCGTGTCAGGCCAATCACCATCTCCTGTCGCGCCATCGCAGGCGCTGCACGTCCAGGAATCGGGTACATGAGAAGGTGTATCGCAGGCCCGCCCGGCAGTCCTTGACAGAGATCAAGGGGGCAGCCAGTGAGATTTAATCCACGGAGCGGCCGACCGCGCTGCTTCGAAGCAATCGTCTAACTATGAGCGCGAGAGTGTTTTTCTCGATCAGCGGCAAGGGGATTCAATGCTCAGAGCATTCTCGTTACACGGTAGGCTTGGTCGTCTTCGCTATTTCCTGTCCAACATGGCAGTCATCGCTTTCGCCGCGGCCGCGATATTCGCGCTCACTCGCCTACTGACGCCGGTCGGAACTCGGCAGACGATTCCTATGGTTGAGGCGTTGGTCGCCCTGACCTATGTGCTGGCTATCATCGCCAGCCTTTGCTTGATGGTGACGCGTCTGCATGACTTCGATCAGAGCGGCTGGTGGAGCCCTTCAGTCTTCTTGCTTCATTTGGTCTATAGCTATTACGAGGCAGTTGGCTCCCTGATCGGGGCAATTCTCACCGGCATTTTTCTGCTGGCGCTCCATCTTGCAATCATCCTCGCTCCTGGCTCGAAAACTGCCAACCGGTTTGGCAAAGTGCCCGGCTCCGCCGGAGCGCCCGTTTAGGTTTGCTCGGCCGATAATGGCCGCCGCGAGCAACCCCGGCATTGCGGAGATCAAGCGGCCGCATTGCTACCAAGTTCCGACGATTTCCGCCGTGATCCCGTGATATTGGGCCCGGCGGGGGATGTCGCGCAGGCATGACGGATAGCTAAGAACTAACATCTCGCTGTCGGATTCAGGCCCGCCTGCCCGTCTTCCAGACGGACAGATCACGGAGGACACAAATGACGATCACCATTACCGCCTTCGAACGCTCGCCCGATCGCGGCAAGGGCCTTGCGCGCGATATGCGCGTGCGCTGGGCGCTGGAGGAAGCAGGCCAGCCCTATGATGTCCGCCTCGTCTCCTTCAAGACGATGAAAGAGCATGCCCATCTTGCGCTTCAGCCCTTCGGGCAGATCCCGACCTATGAGGAAGGCGATCTCGCGCTCTTCGAATCCGGCGCGATCATCCTGCATATCGCCCTCAATCATGGCGGCCTGCTGCCCGATGATGCCAACGCCCGGGCGCGCGCGATCACCTGGATCTTTGCCGCCATCTCCACGATGGAACCCGTCATCGTCGACCGCGAGACCGCCAGATTTGAAGAGGGCAAGGAGAGCTGGTACCCGGAGCGGCAGGCCCATGTCGAAAGACGCATCCGCAAGCGGCTCGGCGAACTCTCCGCCCGGCTCGGCGATGCCGACTGGCTGGACGGAGATTTCAGCGCCGGCGACCTGCAGATGATCTCGGTGCTGCTGCGGCTGGAGGGATCGTCCCTGCTCGGGGAATATCCCAACCTCTGCGCCTATATCGCACGCGGACAGGCGCGGCCCCCATTCAAGCGCGCCTTCGAGGCACAGAAGGCGGTGTTCCTTGCCGTATCGGCCGGCGGGCGGTAAGTCCGGTTGGGGATGGGTGGCGGAAGCCTCGGCGCCGCGAACATCGCAGCTTGTTCGACGTCCGCATGCTTACACAGGTCTTCTTTGAAGGGCCCGCGCCCGAAGCTCGCGCAGCAAGGCGGTGAACGCGGCCGACGGATGCCGTCTGTCGGCATAGTAGAGATGATAGCCCGAGAAGGGCTGGCACCAATCCTCAAGGACATGGACAAGCTTGCCTTCGGATATTGCAGGAAGCGCCACGTCATCCCACACCATGGCCAGGCCGTGTCCTTCGATCGCCGCCTGCATTGCAAGGGACTCGTCCGTGAAGATAAAAGGCCCGTCGACCCGGACGTTCAGTTCGTGACCGTCCTTCTCGAATTCCCAGGCATAAAGCCCGCCGGTGGTTGGAAGGCGCACGTTCATGCACCGGTGCCGCGTCAAATCGTGAGGCGTCTGCGGAAACCCGCACCGGGCGAGGTATGTTGGAGACGCGACGACGACGAGGCGTAGATCCGGCCCGATCCGAACAGCGATCATGTCCTTCTCGACATGTTCGCCAAGGCGGATGCCGGCATCGAAGCGCCCGGAGACGATGTCGGTGAAGGATGCGTCGATGGCGACTTCGACTTTGACTTCCGGATAGTCTTGGACGAGGCGCGAGATCGCAGGCCACAGTATCGTCTCGGCCGCGTGGCGCTCAGCGGTCAGCCGGATGCTGCCCGATGGCTTGTCCTTCAGCTCGCTCAACATCGCCAGTCGCGCCTCGACGTCGGAAAGCGCCGGCTTCAGGGTCTCGATCAGCTGCTCCCCTGCTTCGGTTGTTGCCACTGAACGTGTCGTGCGCGTCAGCAGCCGCATGCCCAGACGTTCCTCCAACCTGCGGATCGTCTGACTGAGCGAGGACTGGGATTGCCCCAGGCGGGCTGCGGCCTTCGTAAAACTCTGTTCCTCGGCGACGGCCAGGAACACGTTCAGATCACCCAAATCGTTTCGCCGCATTTATTATCTCATCTTATAAGCCCAAGCACAATTAAGCATCTAATGCATCATTCGTCACCAGAGTATGTTTGTTTTCAGGCCGCCCGCCGCACATGCGGGCCGAACTCGAACCCTGTGAACAGGCTGAAAATCAATGAAAACGCGCATGCTTGGAGAATTGGCCGTTTCAGAAATCGGCTATGGAACGATGAGTTTCACCTCGATCTACGGGCAGTCTCCCGATAAGGCGGAATCCATCCGCATCATCCGTGGCGCTCATGATCTCGGCATTACCCTTTTCGACACCGCCGAGGCCTATGGCCCGTGGACGAACGAGGAGCTTGTCGGTGAAGCGCTCGCTCCGATCAGGGACGAGGTGATCATCGCATCCAAGTTCGGCTTCGATCTCGAAGGCCGGTTTGGCGCGACCGGGCCGGGCACGAACAGCAGGCCGGAGCGAATTCGCTCGGTGGTCGATGCCATGCTCACCCGGCTCAGGACCGATCGTATCGACCTGCTCTATCAGCACCGTGTCGATCCCAATGTCCCTATCGAAGACGTTGCCGGCACCGTGAAGGACCTCGTGGCCGCCGGGAAGGTTGGTCACTTCGGTCTGTCCGAAGCGAGCGCGGCAACCATCCGTCGCGCTCACGAAGTCCAGCCCGTGGCGGCTCTCCAAAGCGAATATTCCCTCTGGACGCGTGATCCGGAAGCCGAAGTTCTGGCAGTTTGCGAGGAGCTCGGCATTGGTTTCGTGCCGTGGTCTCCCCTTGGACAAGGATTTCTGACAGGAACGATCAGCGCCGCCACGGCAATTGGGGAGAACGACTTCCGCTCTTATCAGCCACGATACACCGAGGAGGCCCGCCTCGCCAATCAGGCTCTGATCGATCTCTTGCACCGTGTGGCTGTTGCCAGGGGTTGCACGCCTGCCCAGATCGCACTCGCGTGGCTGCTTTACCGCAAGCCTTTCATCGTGCCGATCCCCGGCACCAGGAAGCTGGAGCGCATCCGGGAAAATATCGGCGCTGCCGATGTCGTCTTTTCCTCCGATGACATCAGGGACATCGATGACGCGCTGGCCCGGATCGAAATCCACGGGGCGCGGCTCAATGAAGAGCATCTCAAGCTGACAAACGGCTGATCCTCATTCGCGAAGGGAGCGAATCCTCATGTCCGCGCCTGCTCCCACAATAGCCAACCGCGACGTGAAACCTTCTCAGATCAAGACGCAAGGAGCGCTCCATGCCTGACAATAATGAAAGTAACCTCGCCGCTACCGGCTCAGTGGTCATGAGCCGCCGCAATGTTCTGCTATCTGGAGCAATGCTCGGTGGCGTCGCATTGATGTGCGGTCTTGGGGCGCAACCCGCGGCGGCAAATGCCACGATATCGGGAGCCTCCGCCGTGTCTGGTCCACGAAAGTTGGGAAGTCTCAACGTATCTCCCGTCGGCCTAGGTTGCCAGTGGCTCCCCGGGCCGAAGGAGGGCGTCGTCACCGACTTCTACACCAGTACGCTCGAGCGTGGTGAAGCGATCCGCCTCATTCGAAGCGCGGTGGACAGCGGCGTGACCCTGATCGACACGGCCGAGATGTACGGACCTTTCGTCTCCGAGGACATCGTTGGAGAGGCGCTGCAGAGTGTCCGAAATCAGGTCTATATCGAGACCAAGTTCGGCGGCGACATCGACCCTGACACCGGCAAGATGGGGGACCGTGGCATGAACAGCAGACCGGAGCATGTTCGTCGCGCGGTCGAGGGTTCGCTCAAGCGTCTGAGGACGGATCACATCGACTTGCTCTATCAGCATCGGGTCGACCCCACTGTCCCCATCGAAGACGTGGCTGGCGTCGTCAGGGATATGATGGCCGAGGGCAAGGTGCTCAACTGGGGTCTCTCGGAACCCGGTATCCAGACCATCCGCCGCGCCCACGCGGAACTCCCCCTCGCCGCCATCCAGAACGAGTATTCGATGATCTGGCGCGGCCCGGAGGCAGAAGTCCTGCCCCTTTGCGAGGAGCTCGGGATCGGCTTCGTCTGCTGGAGTCCCCTCGGTATGGGCTTTCTCTCCGGGAAGATGAACGCCGACACCCGTTTTGGCGCTGGCGCGACGTTCGATCTTCAGGCCGGCGGCGGTGCGTTTGATTTCCGCGCGCTCGTACCGCGTTACTCCCCGGAAAACCTGAAGGCCAACTTGGCGCTCTACGCCGTGGTCTTGAAATGGGCGCAGCGCAAGGAAGCGGCCCCTTCGCAAATCGCGCTCGGCTGGCTGCTGGCGCAGAAGCCATGGATCGTTCCTATTCCCGGCACCACGAAGATCGCGCACATGCAGCAGAACATCGGCGCGGCTTCGGTGAACTTCACCCCGGACGAACTCAAGGAGCTCAACGGCGATATCGCGGCCGTCAAGATCGCAGGAGCACGTCTTCCGGCCGAAGAGGAGCATGTGGTCGGCGCCGACACCCCTCGGAGGAAATAAACGAGCCTGAAGAAGGCTACGCACGGCGCCACCGCTTACACAGTGACACAACTCAACTAAGCGGCTCCTGCTTCCGGAAGCGGAGCCGAATAAGACGAGATGGTCATTGGCAGCTGAGGCTGCAGGAGGCGGCCGCCCTGCGTCAGAATCTATGGTGCGTCATAGTAGTGGACCTCCAGCAGCAGACATCCCGTCTCCGATCTGAATGGTCCGTGAAAGACACCGGGCGGACGGCAGGCATAGGTATGGATGGAGAAGGTCGTCGCCAGTTCTGTTCCATCGCCGACGATCAGGTCGCCCTCGAGCAGATAGACCTCCTCCCAGTAATCGTGGACAAACGGCCGCTCGGTCCGTGCACCCGGGCTGAAGCGGAGCAAGCGGGTGCGGCTGCCCCTGCCTGCGGTCTCGTCCAGGCGTCCCGCCAGTATCTTCTGTTCGATGCCGGGCGGATAGCCGGAAGGACCATGCCAGCCGGTATCCATGTCGACGCGGTGGAACTCCTTGTGCTCCCGGAAGGCCGAAATCGGAGAGCTCATGCCGCCACCGCGGCATCGGCCGGACGCTCGCCCTCGAGCGAATAGGAATCCAGCATCTGGTCGACGAGCCTCGTGCCGGCATGCCAGTCGAAGGTGCGGAAGCTGTGGTTGGTGGTGACGAAATTCGCCCCGGCATAGAACATTTCGTATTGTGTATGGCGCGAGGCGAATTCCGAGCCGATCGCATCCCAGGCCAGCTTGAACAGCTTCACCCGTCCTTCGGCGCTCGTTGCCGGTGATTGCTGCGTCCTCTCGATCAGTTCCTTCAGCTGCGGGTCGGCGAAATCGGCGACGCTCGAAGGCAGCATGATCAATCCGCCGCCCGCCAGTTCGCGCAGGGTCGAGATCACGGCGGGATAAAGTTTCTGGGTCAGCACCTGCGCCGAATAGAGCATGTGCGCATCCGGGACGAAATAGCGGCCGCGCATCTGCCCCTTGACCTCCATGGCGTGGACAAAGGCGTCGACCATCGCATTCTGGGCTGCCAGCGAGCCGAGGATCTCACGCACCTGCGGGAAATTGACGATGCCATTGGTTTCGGCAATGCGATGCGCCAGCCCCGACAGGAAGCGCATCTTCACCATCAGGCGGATCTGCGCCTGATAGTTCTGCAGGACATGCGCCGGCGTGCCATGAAACTGCCGCTGGCACATCTTGATATCCTGGTTGATGAATACCCTGTCCCAGGGCACCTTGACGTCATCGAAATAGAGGACCGCATCGTTCTCGTCGAAGCGACTGGCGAGCGGATTGTCGAACACGCTCACCGCATGTTCCTCGTAGGATTTGCGGGACATGATTGTCATGCCGCGCGCATTCATCGGGACGGCGAAGGAGACGGCATAGAGCTCGTCGCCTTCCGACAGCGGCTGGATGCAGGTCACGAGGACTTCGTTGGCCATGATCGCACCCGTCGCCAGCATCTTTGCGCCGCGGATCGTCAGGCCCTCCGCATCCTGATCGACGACACCGGCAGTCAGCGTGCGGTCCTGCTGCTGGCTTGCCGTCTTCGACCGGTCCGCCTGCGGATTGATGATCACGTAAGTCAGGTAGAGGTCGCTGTCGCGGGCATGGCGATAGTAGTCGGCCAGCGCATCGGCGCGCTTCGGATCATGATCCCGGAACACATCGATCCCCATCATCATGCCGGACAGGCAGGAGGCGACATGATCGGGAGCGCGGCCAAGGAAACCGCAATGCAGTGTGGCCCATGTCTCCAGCGCCTTGCGTCGCTCCACGAGTTCCGTGTAGGTCGCCGGCATCTGCCAGATCCGGCTTGCGCGATCCCCGCTCTCCGTTTCGCAGGTCATGAGCGACCGGTTCCGCTCCTCGCTCTGGAAGTCATAGAGCCGCGCCACGGACCGTACCGTTTCGCGAAAGGCCGGATGCGCGGTGACATCGCCCGCAACAGCGCCGTTGATGAACACCTGCCTGCCGTCGCGCAGGGCTTCGATATGCTGTGCACCTGTCTTCAACATCACTACCCCCTTCAATAGTGCGAGGCCAACGGCCACGATTGATCGGCGAATCTTTCATTTTCCAGGGCGGCGTAACGGCCCTTGGAAAAGACCAGCGGATGGCGGTCACGGAACGTGCGGAACGAGATGACTTTGCCTATGAAAAGAAGATGGTCGCCGCCCTGATGGACGGCCCAACACGCGCAGTGAAACACCGCCGCAGCACCCGGCAATGTGGGACCGTGCCCTGCCCGCATCTCGCAGGTGATCCCTTCCCATTTGTCGGTCAGCGACCGCGAGAAGCGGCCCGAAAGATCTGCCTGGTTTTCCGAGAGAACGTTGATCGTGTAAGCCGTTGCCTGCTGCCAAAGCGGCAGGCTGGCCGCACGGCGATCGATGCTGAACAGGACCAGCGGCGGGTCGAGCGAAAGCGAGTTGAACGAGCTGATCGTCACACCGAGCCTCTCCGTGCCGACGACACTGGTGACCACGCACACACCGGTCGGAAACTGCCCCAACGCCTGCCTGAATGCATTCACGTCGAAAACTGGTTCCATGTCCGGCCCCCCGGTGCTGATCTGAATTATCCGATTGCCATTCCTGCTTTCCTGTCAGCCTTAAGTTTGCGTCCGTGCAGCGGCTATTCCGTAGCCCGAGAGACGGCAGCCCGGCCGCCGAAAGCCGGTGCCCGCAATGCCGTCAGCGTCCTCGCCAGATGCTCGCCGACCGCCGCCACCGCCCGTGCCGGCTCGCCAGCCCGGATCGCATCGACAATTGCGCGATGTTCGGCCAGGACCTCGTCGATCCGGCTGCCGACGGAGATGGCATGCACGCCCATCCTGACCTGCCGATCCCGCAGGCTCTCGTAGAATGTTGCGAGAACCGCGTTGCCTGCTGCCCGCACGATTGTCCTGTGGAATTCCCGATCGCTTTCGATGAAGGCGACGGGATCGTTGCGAACCTGTTCCTGCCGCTCGATCATCCTGTCCAATTCACCGGCGACGCTGCTGCCGAAACTGCTCGCCTGCTGCGCGCACCATTCTTCGACGAGGCGCCGTGCCTGCATGATATCGTCGATCTCGGCCTCGGTGATCGGCGCGATGTAGGCCCCCTTCTTCGGCATGATCTTGAGCAAGCCGTCGGCTTCCAGCCGCAGGAACGCCTCCCGCACGGGAGTTCGGGAAACTCCGGTCTCCCGGCAGACCTGCGACTCCGTCAGGAAAGTCGTCTCATGGCGGGGCAAGGTCAGCACGTGCTGCTTCAACCAGGCATAGACCATGTCCTGGGCGGCATCCGGCTGCGAAGAGAATGAAAGCGACATGGATCTGCTCCACGAGCTGATAAACAACTTGTATACAACATGCGCATCAGAATTCAAGCAGTTTCTAATGAACGCTGCCGCAGGCGCGACAGTCGACGTCCTGTGCGTTTGCTTTTTGCTTCGATCGAGATCGAGCGGACAACTGCAAATTATGAATGTCGCCGCCGCATGTTCGGCGTATGATCCTCCCTGGCAATCTGGGGGGATTTCCAATGCGTCATCGCACGAGAATCCGCATGGCGACCAGCACTGTGGCTGCCCTGCTGTTCACATATTTGCTGCTTGCCTATTTCGTCATTCCCGAAATCTGGATTTTTCACGATGCCGACCGCGTTGCCAAAGTTGGCAACATGGTCACGACCACCGAGCAGGGTATTCCCGGCGACCCCATCAATGTCGGTCTTGTCGGTTCGAAGGAAGAGGTCATCCGGGCGTTCGCGGCGGCCGGATGGGATCCTGCCGACAAGATTACCCTGCGCACATCGATCGATATCGGACTGAGCGTGGTGCTTGATCGGCCTGATCTCGATGCGCCGGTCAGCCCCCTGCTTTTTGAGGGCAGAAAACAGGATCTGGCTTTCGAAAAGCCCGTCGGCAAAAGCGCCGACGAACGCAACCATGTTCGTTTCTGGCTGACCGAACAAACCGGCCCGAATGGCCGCCCACACTGGCTGGGCTCGGCAAGTTTTGATCGGGGCGTCGGCTTCAGCCACGATACCGGTCAAATCACGCATCATATCGGCCCTGATGTCGATGCAGAGCGGGACCTTGTGATCAGCGACCTTCTCAAGGCCGGGCAACTTTTGTCGAGCTATGAGATCAATGGCATCGGACCGACCAAAGACGGTCGCAACGGCGGCGGCGATCCCTATTTCACCGACGGAAAGGCTCTCGTCGGCGTGCTTCGAAACCAGTAACGGGTCGCAGAAGCCGGATGCAGCATGATGTCCCCGGGAGCAGCGAGGGGGCGAAACAATATTTTCACTGGTTCAGTCAAAGCGCGTGTGTCAGTGTTTTGCAACCGATACGGCGCGTCTGACGGTGAAGGTGGCACATGTCGACAATACAGGTCCCGGGACTGCTGTCGTTCACCATAGCGATCCTCGTGTTCTTCGCCGGCGCGAACCTCAATCGGCTCATCCCCGTCCTCACCCGCTGGAGCATCCCGGAGGCAGTCACGGGCGGGCTGCTGGCAGCGCTCGTGACGCTCGTCGCCACAGCCATTCAAGGAGCTTGAGGTAGGGCTGCAACCACTGGCAGTTGACCCTGTGCGTGAAACGCCCTTCTCAGATTTGGCTTGTCATCGGGATCTGGCTCGGCATCATCGACATAGATAAAAGCCCAAAGCGCACCGCAGATGAGTATTAGGTATGTTGCGAGCACGCCTCCGTCGATGAAGACCCACAACCCCTCAGGCTTAAGGCAGTCATAGCAAAGGCCGATAAGAGCGTATGTCAGCCCGCCTGCGATTGCGAGTGGAAAGACCGCAAACGCCCGATAACGCCCGCGCGGCTCCATCTTTGCCCAAAGGAGTGTCAGTGACGGTGCCACCAGACAGGGCAAAATCGCATCCAATAAACGCTGTAACTTAAAAATGGGAAGGGGGTGCCCAACTACCCCACTGTAAATCACCGTCACTATTTGAAACAGGACGCCGAAGCCTATCGACGCCAAAATTTGAAAACTGGCGACCGGAAGAAAGTCGGCCTCACCTCGCCCAATATTCGCGACACATTTCCGTCGCCTCGCGAACAATACCAAGCCTATTAAAAAGGGAAAGACGATCTGTAATGACACTTGGCTCATTTCCATCACCAAGTTCGCCAAAACCGCCGTTTTTTCGGTTCCGGCCTGGTAGTTGGGAAATGCAAAGGTTCCCAGCACCGGCAAATAGCAATCAGCGTCTCCGCACCAGTAATGTCCGAGGAAGGGAGCAAAAGCGCAGTAAGCAACCGCCGCTACAAAATAGGTTGCGATGATCACAACGACGCCAGATAGCCTAATCACCGACAAATTATAGCCGTCAAGTCTAGATTGAATACCGGCCCTTCGCAAAACGCTCTGCAGAGCGCCCAACAACCCGTCGATTGCAGCGGTTTCTGTTGCTGCCTCGAGGATCAAAAACTCGATCTTCTTTCGATCGTCTTCGTTGGTATATTCCCGCGGTAGCGCTGGATGGCCCGGAAATTGCTTTTGAAGGTCAGTGAACGAGTATTTCTGGATTGTCTCGGATGCCGCCACATTCACAAGACGGTCGCAAGTGCTGTCAAAGCCAATGGCAGTTTGAGCAAACTCTCTAAGGATCTTCATTGCTGCAGCGATGTGCGGAAAAAACACTATCGTCACAATCAGGGCAGCCAATAGCAAGGCAAGGGGCGTCGGTAGCCTTTCAACGAACGATGTGAAGGTCTGTATTCCCTGAATTTTGGAGAACGTCTCCAAAATTCTAACCAACTCAGCAGACATACTCGAACCAACCTTTTCGGAAATACAGAGGCTCCCGAAGCCAATCCAAAGTATCACTGCAAAGGCGAAGCCATACAACCTAGAATATGCCTGCAAGTTGGTGGAGTTTGTGAAATCTTGAAGCTCAAAAAAGGAGCTGACGCTGCTTACGCTGTTAGCTTTAACTCTAGTGCGGAATGATTTTCGGAGCTGGACGTAGATCATCCAACAGAAGGGGGCCGAGATCAGCAGCCCCCAAAAAAGCCTTCCGAGCGCATCGCTCAGGGCGGAGGAGTTAATTGCATACGCCATTGACGCAACCGTACGCCAGCGCAACGACGTCCGAACTCATCAACGCTACACTCAGAATAGCAACTTGAGTTAGAAGCGAAAGCATATGCCGATACATGGCACCCTCCCTTGTAGTCTTGTCGATTGTATAATGATCTATATGCAACGTCTATGATACAGTGTACTTAATACGCCTCACCCGTATGGGGGTGCCCGCAACGGAAACGCCGCGGGCGGCGCCGCATCATTACAGCGAGCTTCTTCCTCGTGAGGGCCCGTATCGAGTGCTAAGGTTCCAACGAACACGATCAGCGCAAGCAGCGTCAAACCGGCTGTCGAGACGACAAATACACGATAGTGTGCTCGAAGCAGCGAGACGACGAAACAATATTTTCACTGGTTCGGTCAAAGCGCGTGTGTCAGTGTTTTGCAACCGATACGGCGCATCTGACGGTGAAGGTGGCACATGTCGACAATACAGGTCCCGGGACTGCTCTCCTTCACCATAGCGATCCTCGTGTTCTTTGCCGGCGCGAACCTCAATCGGCTCATCCCCGTCCTCACCCGCTGGAGCATCCCGGAAGCCGTCACGGGCGGGCTGCTGGCAGCGCTCGTGACGCTCGTCGCCTACGAGTTCTTCGATATCGAGATCAGCTTCGAGCTTGCCGCACGCGACATGCTGCTGCTTTACTTTTTCACCGGCGTTGGCCTGAACGCGCGGGTCTCCGATCTCTTTGCCGGGGGCAAACCGTTTCTCATCCTGCTGGCCCTCACGCTTGCGTTTCTTGTCATCCAGAACCTCCTTTCCATGGGGGCGAGCGAAGTGCTCGGTCTTCCGCAAGGCATGGCAATCCTTCTCGGTTCGATTTCACTGATCGGAGGGCACGGCACGGCGATTGCCTGGGCACCTATGGTGTCGAGCCGTTTCGGCCTCACCAATGCTCTCGAAATCGGCATTGCCAGCGCAACGCTCGGCCTGGTCGTCGCCAGTCTGATCGGGGGACCAATCGCGCAGTATCTGATCGCCCGGAATGGCCTGAGTGGCCCCAAAGACCAGGAGCTGACGATCGGCGTGTCGCGGGATGCCGTTGCCGGCCAGGAAGACGATGTCAGCTACATCAGCCTGTTGCGCACATTGCTGGTGACAAATATTGCCATCATCATCGGCTACGCCCTGCACGAGCTTATCCTTGAAGCCGGGATCAATCTTCCGCTGTTCGTCGTCTGTCTGCTGGTCGCCATCGTGATGACGAACAGCATTCCGATCCTGGCTCCGAATTTGCCCTGGCCAGCACACACCCGCGGTCTGGCGCTCATATCCGATCTCTCTCTGAACGTATTCCTGGCGATGTCCTTGATGAGCATGCAGTTGTGGGCCTTGAGCGGCCTGGGCCTTTCGCTCGCGATCGTGCTGGCGGTGCAGACGCTTGCGGCCATCGTCTACATCATCTTCGTCGTGTTCCCGGCCATGGGGCGCAACTACAATGCGGCAGTCATTTCCGCCGGCTTTTGCGGGATTTCGCTCGGAGCCACCCCCACGGCAATAGCCAACATGACGGCGGTCACCAAGATCCACGGAGCAGCGACCATCGCATTCATCATCCTGCCGCTCGTCTCCGCATTCTTCATCGATCTTGCAAACGCAGCCGTGCTTGGGTTCCTTGTCCGGTGATTGGTCCTGCTCTCTCTGTGTCGTGATGCGAGGAGATCGCAATGGCCGATGCGTGGAACAAAGGCCATCTTAGTCTTACCACCCTCGGCAGGTCCCTCGCTGAGCCTTTAACGCAGCTGACGCGCTGGGTTCTGTCGAACATGAGGGCTTCGTCGAGCGAATGACGATGGGCGCTTGAAATTACATTAGCGCTAATATAATTTCCTGTCCATGAGCGACAAAGACAGGCCCGGTCTGGGCGAACTCCTTCGATATGTCGGCGAATTGGTGGACCAGGGCGCAGCCGAGCGCTATCGGGCCATGGAAATCGACTACCGCCCCCGCTATACGCCCGTGCTCCGTGCCCTCAGCGCAGGAGCCGTCACGGTGACTGATATCACGACCGCCAGCCGCCTCACGCAAGGGGCGATCAGCCAGACCGTGAGCCTGATGCTGAAGGACGATCTGGTCGTTCGGCACGATCTGGAAGACGGACGCAAGAGCGGCCTGAAGCTGACCAGGCGCGGCCTGGAACTTCTGAAGAGGCTGGAACCCCATTGGGAAACGACGTTCCGCGCCATCGGCGCGCTTGAGACGGAAATCGGATTCCCGCTGCTCGACATGTTGGGAAGCCTTGCGACCGCCCTTGAGAGACAGGGCTTTGCTGACCGGCTGGCGGATGCGGAACGGGCGGGAAAGACTGATGGCTAGGAACGCCTCGACGATCCCTGCGAAAAACTGGTTCGACATCGGCGGCAGGGCCTATGCGTTGTTCAGACCGGAATATCCGGCGGGGCTTTCGAAGTTTCTGGCTGAGACCGTCGGCGGCAGGGGTTGCGCGGTCGATGTCGGATGCGGCACCGGGCAGCTGACGCGACAGCTCGCGGAGCATTTCCACAAGGTCATCGGCATCGATCCCAGCGAAGACCAGATCGCCAATGCGCAGGGTCCTTCGAACGTCGACTATCTCCGTGCCCCCGCAGAACAGCTCCCCCTGCCCGACGCAAGCGCGAGCTTGATCACCGCGGCGCAGGCGGCCCACTGGTTCGACCGCCCGCGTTTCTACGCCGAGGTGCGACGTGTCGCCGACGACGGCGCGATCATCGCCTTGCTCAGTTATGGCGTGATGCGGCTTGCACCTTCCGACCTGCAGGACCGGTTCGACAGGTTCTACAGCGATGAAATCGGTCCCTACTGGCCGCCGGAGCGCAAGCTTGTGGATTCCGGCTATGCCGACATCGAGTTTCCATTCGAAGAGATGCCCTATCCCGAAATGACGATCGATCGTGTCTGGGAGCTTGGAGAATTCCTGGGCTACCTGTCGACCTGGTCCGCCGTCCGGCGCGTGAACGAGGCCGGGCGCGATGATATTCTGGAGGGCTTCGTACGCGATGTCTCGTCCCTATGGGGCGAGCCAACGCGGAAGCTGCCGATTTCCTGGCCGATCAATATGCGATTGGGCAAGATATGAGACAGTCCGCCGAACTGCCGCCACTCTTTGTCGGGCTGCGTCATGTGGAACGGCTGCGTGTCGCCCCCATCCATACGGTTCCCGAGATCGACGATTCCTGGCCCGGTTTTCGTGACATGCCGCCGGTGCTGGCGACAGCAATCATGATTGCCTTCATCGAGCAGACCTGTGTGCAGGGCCTTCGACCTTTCCTTCGTCAGGGACAGCGCACCGTCGGCACCCATGTCAATGTCAGTCACGTCGCGGCAACGCCGGTCGGAATGAACATCACCGCGGAAATCGAACTGGCGGAGATCGACGGAAAGTCGCTCCTCTTCAGCGTAACCTGCCGTGACGATGCCGGTCTTATCGGTGAAGGAACGCATCGGCGCGCCGTTATCGAGATGGAGCGCTTCATGAAGAGGCTTGACGAGAAGCGCCCTGCGCCTGCAACGAAGGCTCCCTAGGGGCTGGGCTCAACGATCCCGGGATCAACGATCCCGGGGGTCAATGCGAAACTGTTGAGAGTCCAGGGGCCGGCCGTCCCGGGCTGCAAGCTGAAGCTTCTGCAAGGGTTGCCGGTTCAGGCTGTCCACGATCGCATAGTTCAGTTCACCCTCTGCAAAGCAATGCTCCTCCCCCCATTGCCAGAGAGCAACGAGGACCACGCTCAGCTGGCGGCCTTTCGGCGTCAGGAGATAGAGATGGCTGAGTGCGGAGTCAGGGTCCGGCTCCACCGTGAATATGCCCTCTTCCACGAGCTTTCGCAGGCGAACCGAGAGGATGTTCTTTGCGAGCCCGAGGCTCTTCTGAAACTCGGAAAATCGTCGAAGCCCCTTGAAAGCCTCCCTGATGATGAGGAGCGACCACCAATCACCGACGGCTTGCAGAGACCGCGCGATCCCGCACTGGGCATCCCCCATGTCAGTCCGCTTGCCCTTCATTTTCCCGCCTTTCGTCCGAATTACGGTTGCAAAGTTAAACCATATCGGAATAGATGTCGATAGGTTTCAAAGTTAAACCTTTATGATCATCACGAACCGGAGGGTCTCGAAGTGACCGACCTATTGGATCTCGCAATCGAAGCGCATGGCGGCCTGCAACGCTGGCAGCAGATCGAGCAATTGCATGCGCATATCAAAGTTGGCGGCGCGGTCTGGCATGTGAAGGGCTGGCCGGATGTCTATGCCGACATCCACACGTCGGTCTCCACCCGTCGTCCGCACACCGAATTCACGCCCTTCCTGGAGAAAGGGCAGCATTGCGTCTGGGAACCGGAGCAAACGGCTGTCGTTGCTGACAGCGGCGACGTCATCGAGGACCGTGCCGCACCGCGTTCCCTCTTTGAAGGACATACGATCACCACACCCTGGGACCGGCAGCACCTGATCTATTTCACCGGCTATGCCATGTGGACCTATCTGACGACGCCGTTTCTCTTCACGCTTCCCGGTTTCAGGACGGAGGAGATCGAGCCGTGGCAGGAAGAGGATGAAACCTGGCGCCGGCTGAAGGTAACCTTCCCGCCGACCGTCCCGAGCCATTCCACCGTGCAGACCTTCTATTTCAATGCGGATGGCCTGTTGCGGCGCCATGACTACAGCGTCGACATCATGGGCGGCACCAGGAGCGCCAACTATGCAAGCGACCACAGGAGTTTCGGTGGCTTGATAATCCCGACGAAGCGCAGGGTTTACGCAACCGGCCCGGACAACCGGCCCATCCTCGATCGGGTCGCCGTCTCGATCGATCTGCTCGACGTCGGCATCGAGCCGCAGCCCATCCCCTCGTGACCGGCGGAATAGGAGTCAGCCATCACGCCCCCTTGACCATCCATGAACTCGTATCGTGGTCGGGGTGCTGGTTGCTGCTCTCCTTGATCGCCGCAGCCCAGTCGGCACCGTTGGTTTCGGTCGCACCGGTATTTTCAATGCCCGTGATCGTATCGAACCACCCCACCATGTTCTCGGTGCAGGTGCTGGCATGCGGCGGAAAGGCGTGCGGATCGTCGAGCGAACCGATCATCAGATTGGTGCGGCCGTTTTCGAGGTGGTGGAAGAACAGCGGCGTGCCGCAATTGGCGCAGAAGCCGCGCTCGACAAGCTCCGAGCTCTTCCAGACTTGAGGCCTGCCGCGTGTCCAGGTGAGCGCATCGTCGGGCGCGGCGACAAGCGCGGCAAAGACGTTGCCCGAGGCTTTCTGGCACATGCGGCAATGGCAGAGATGCGAATTGTCGTGCATCGCGGTGGCGTGGTAGCGCACGGCCCCGCACTGGCAGCCGCCGCTCACTTCCCTCTCGATACGCTCCATTTCTTCTCCTCCTTCAAATCGCGGGCTTGGGGTCGATCTCTTTTAGGTTTTCGTTTTTTGATCGTCCAGCACAGCCGGCCTCTCCAGCCACGTAACCAAACCTAGGCCAGCCAGTCCGGCTTGCGGGCGACGAGCGACTGATACGGGCGGGCGGCGAGATCATCCAGCCATGCCAGCTCATCGGGTGGCACCTGCCGGCTTGCCTCCGGTGCCTCGCGCCAGCGATCCCACTCGGAGGTCTCCCGATCGTTCAGGACAAGGTGGTCGCGCAGGACATTGATCTTCACGAACCAGAGGCCGGTTGTGCCGCCATGGCCGAAGCTTGCGGGCTCGGCCTCTCCGCGGCGGCATTTCAGCCAGGCTTCCCCTGCCATGAGGAAAGCGCTGCGGGGCATGTCGGCGGCGTCGAATTCAATGTGTTTCCTGCTTCTCAGCATCGCGTCAATCTGTGCATCGGCAAGCCGCCACTCGCCCGTCCCGCCATCCCGATATTCGCAGATCCAGTGATCTTCCCACTCCGTCGAGAAATAGGATGCGAAGCCGCATCGCACACGCGCGGGAACGCCCTTGCTGCGGAGAAATGCACAAAGCATGAGCGCGAAATCCCGGCATGTTCCAACGGATCGCCTGTCGGCCGGCCGCGCCTGGGCGAGAGGACGGTCGTCGCGCTGCATGATGTCGGCAAGCCGTTCGGCGATCGGCAGGGTCTGGCGCGCACCCGGCCCGAGCCTCGAGGCGTCGAGACCATAGTCCCCGAGCCAGCTGGAATGCACCAGCAGGCCCTGGACGATGCCGGCGAGATGCCCGACCTCGTCAGGCAAAGCTGCGATAGCCTCCGCCTGTTGGCCGGGGTCCGACATCGGCGTGTGGGCGGTCCATCGGTCGAGGCTGGTCATGCTGGCTCCCATTGATGGCTATGGTCGCCAGCCAAATCCATAATCGGGCCGCCGGCAAGGTCGGGAACCGGGCAATTCGGCCACATCGCCGCCGTCGCGCAGCGAATTCCTAGAATCTCGAATACGTCGTATTCGACACCATCAGCGAGACGCTCATCGACGCTCTGGGAGGAGCGCCTCACGCCGCGACAGGTCATAAGGATCAGACCGCAGTCGTCAGCGGCAAGCAGGAGCCTCACATCCTCCTGAAACATACCGTCCGCGCGTCCGAGAAGGAGGTCGGAACCGATCAGCGGCGACGTCGTGATCGACGTGATCCGGAAGGCCGCCGTTGCAGTTCAAAACGACTGACAGCGCCCGTCAGGTTTCCAACGACGCCAGAGAGGCCGCCGTAAAGTGGCCTCTCCTGTGCTTTATTTGCTGCGATACCCGGTCAGCCGGCCTCATTAGGCCGAGTATTTCACCGTCACGCCGCGCTGGCGAAAATATGCCTGCATCAGCTTCCTGCCTTGACGGTTGTTCTGCACGAGCCTGGCCGGATCGAATACCGCTTCTTTCACACCCGCCCGAGCCAATGCCGCCTTGAGTGCAGCGATGTGTGTGTCGAGGTCGGCATTATCGGCATGCAGCGATTCATAGATGCGGTTTGTTGCATCCGCTACGGTCAGTTCGCTCACAATTGCACTCCTGTCATTGTCTGGCTGGCGCGCTTAGCACCTTTTCCGGCTTGATCCTATCGCAATGACAAACGTCCATGTCGATGGGCGCAACCGATTGGAAGATTGCGCCTGCCTCCCCCAGGCCCGTGCGGCCATCAGGGCAACATCGTCCGCCCGGCCGCGGCTTCTACTGCCTCGGCAGGACGGTATGCGCCGTGATCGTGTAGCCGAACGGATCGACAAAGGCGAAATAGCGCCCGAACGGACCGTCCTTCGGCGGGAAGGCTATGGGCACGTCGCGCTCGCAGAGATGCGCGTGCAATTCGTCGGCATCGTCGCAGCCGAACCAGATCGCGATGCCGACCCCAAGCTTGTCCGTATCGTCAAAATCCCCGATCGGCGTGCGGACGGCGAAGGGGATGGGCTGCGTTTCGAAAACAACCGCACCCGGAGGGGCTTTTGCCGAAGGCGTGAGCCCGACAATATCCTGGTAGAAGGTCCGTGCGGCGTCCAGATCCCTTGTCTGTATCCCGATGAAATCCGGTCCAATGAGGCGAGCCATGAGCTGTCTTCCCTTTTTATACCTGACGCAGTATCGTCAGGGGCCTGATATAATATAAGGACCCTGATATGTCCAGCCTGATTGATCCCCCGGTGGATGACACCTACCGCTCGCTCGGATATGCGCTGAAGCGGGCGCAACAGGCGCTGCGGGGCCATCTCGACAATGAACTTCGAAACATCGGATTGACGACCCCGCAATATTCGGTGCTGGCGGGGCTCGAGTTCAACGCGGGCCTGTCAAGCGCGGAGCTGGCGCGGCGCGCCTTCGTGACAGCGCAGACGATGCAGTCCATCATCGCCACACTCGAACGGGACGGCCTCGTGAAACGAACCGCCCACCCGGTGCATGGCCGGGTCCTGACGACCGAACTCACGCCGGACGGCCGGTCGGCATTGCGCGCGGCCCACGAGATTGTCGCCAAGGCGGAAGCCCTGACCCGAGACGCCGTTGCACCCGGCGATCCGGAGGTCATCTATGCAGCCTTGCTGCGGATAGCAGAAGCCATGCGGTGACGTCCGCATCGCAAGCGACCGGCGCGAATCGACGGCAACAGCCGTCTAATGCGCCACCGGTTTGGCATTCTCGCAGTCGGTCACCGGCACGACGATGCCGGAATAGAGCACGGGCGAACCGCTCTGGTCGCGAAAGGCCCGGCCGAAGGCCGCGACCGTCCGGTAGCGGCCATCGCTGCCCTGGACGCGATAGATGTTCTGCTGGGCAATTTCGGCGACGATCGCCTGCGAGATCGTCTTTGCGAGATCCGGCTTGTCATCGGGATGGACACGCTCAAGATAGTCTTCCAGCGGCAGGCCGCGCACCGTGGCGTCGGCATCCATGCCGAAAAGCTCGGCGAGCGCGCTGTCTGCGAAGACGAGGTTCCTGACGATATCCCAGGTATAGATCCCCGCATCCGAGGCCACTTCTTCGACGATCTCGAACGAGTGAACGGCTTTGCCAGTCATTGCCTGCATGTCCCTGCGACTATTTTAGTCGAAACTAAAGGTTTGACGGGCAACTTCAAGCTAGGGCCGACCGCAATGCGGGCGCCATGGAAACGCACCCGGCCGCCGTTGCTGCATCAAGGGCCGGGTTGTCGTCGAGCCAGCCTTCCGGCGTCCCGCATCTCAGATATTCGGCGTCTGCCCTGGCCCTTCGCCGATGCTCAGCGCGCCATTTCGCTGAACGGACAGACATCATCCTCGAAGGGCACGTGCCTTCGACGAAACTGCGTGCCTTCCACGATCTCCGGCGCGCTGATCCGATCCATACGAAAATGCCGGAAATCCCCGCGCGCGGTATCCCAGCCGACGAGATACCAAAGTGGCGGCAGGATGAGCATGGCCTGCGGTTCGGCCTCGCGCAGCGTTTCCATTCCCCTGGCGTCACGGTAGCGGAACCGCAGATGCAGCCGCTGCAGAAACCCCGTCTCGAAGGCCGGCAGCAGCCCGGAATCGATCGACCCGATGTCGGAAATATCCTGTCTGGGAGACAATTGCCCGACATAGAGGCAGTCGAGAAGCCGGCGCAGGTCCCGCACCTTGTCGGCCGAAAGCGCCTTTTCGATCTTCGCAAGCCCGGCATCGGCGAGATCGGAGAAAGGAAGGGAGCGTGCCGCGCGCATGGCCGCCACGCTGATCAGGAGCGCAAACACCTCGGTGACCGAGAGCCGGGCCGTGGTCTGCACCGATTCCGGGTCGAGCTGCAGCCCGCCACCGCGGCCGGATTCGGAATGGATGAGAAAACCCTGCTCGCGCAGCGCCCCGATGTCGCGCAGTACCGTTCGCCTGGAAGCGCCCACCTCCTCTGCCAAATCATTGACTGTCGAGCTTCCGTTGCGCCTGAGGATGCGCACGATGGCGTCGTGTCTGAGGCGGATGTTCATTTGCGCACCCTGGAGCTTTCCCGATATTCGGTGCCAAAATCTGGCACCGATTTACCTTAGGCGTGTCATGGCAACCCGACAAGGAGACAGACCATGACATCCCATCAAGCCCCCGCCCCCGCCGCAACGCCTGTTATCGTCAACCCCTCCCATCTGCACGACCCGACACCGCACGGCTACAGCACGGCGGTCATCGCCCCTGCGGCCGGCCGGCTGGCCTTCATCTCGGGCCAGGGCGCGTACGACCGGAACGGCGCTCTTTCGCCTGACTTCGCCACCCAGGTGGAACAGGCCTATGCGAACCTCGCCGCCGTCATCGCAGCACTTGGCGCCCGCCCCGACCAGGTCGTGAAACTGACCGTCTACGTGGTCGGCCACGATATGTCGAAGCTCGGCATACTGACGGAGACCGTCACGCGTATGTTCGGGAACAGGCTGCCGGCACAGACGCTGGTTCCGGTGCCGAGACTCGCGATCGACCCAATGCTCTTCGAGGTCGAGGCTGTCGTCCTCCTGGATTGAGCGCCGCCCGCGCGAAGAATGGCTGGCCGGCTGAGTACCTTCGCCGGCCAGCCGGACCGCCTGATCAGCCGAGCCCTTCCTCGGCAAGGGCCTGCGTCACGGAAGGCAGCGTTCGCATATGGGCGAGGAACCTGCCGAGCGCCTCCGGCAGTTCGACGCCGCTCCTCGGCGCGACCGTCAGCACCCAGAACAGGTAGCAATCGGCAATCGTCATCTCGTCGCTGACCAGGAACGTCTTGTCGCCCATCTGGCCGGCAAGGATGGCGAAGGCCTGCGCGAGCTTTTCGCGGGCGCGCTCCTTCTCCGGCTCGGGGAAATTCCGGAAGAAGGGCTGGTACCGTGAGTGAATCTCCGACGACATGAAGGCGAGCGCCTCGAGCGCGCGCCAGCGTAGAATGCCGTCCCCGGGCAGGAGCTTGCCGCTCGTCTCGGCGATATAGGCCAGGATGACCTGATTCTCCGTCAGGATCGCTCCGTCCTCGAGTTCGAGCGTGGGAATGTAGCCCTTGGGGTTGATCGACAGGAAATCGCGCCCGTCCTCCGTCGTCTTGTCATGCCGGATGCTGGTGAGCCTGTAGGCAAGCCCGGCCTCGATGAGCGCGATATGATCGGCAAGGCTGCAGGCGCCGGGATAGTAGAAGAGGTTCATGGTGGTCTCCTGGTGGTGACCCGCCCGCCGGCTTCGCCGCGAGACAAGGTCTCAGATGTTGACCACGGCCATTTATGGGACCAAAAATTGTCCGTCAAAAGCATATCTTTGGGAGCTGGTCAGATGGATGTGACTGCAAGGCCGGCAGGCGCCGACTGCAGGGGTGTCAGCGAGATCCTCAGCCGGGTCGGCGACAAATGGACGATCCAGGTCGTCGTCGCACTTCGGCTGGGTGCTCTCCGCTTCAATGGGCTGAAGCGCCAGATCGGCGGCATTTCGCAGCAGATGCTGACGCGAACGCTGAAGACGCTGGAACGAGACGGCATGATCGCCAGAACCGTCCACCCCAGCACCCCGCCGCAGGTCGAATACACCTTGACCCCGCTCGGGCATTCCCTGTCGGAAACCGTCCGCCACCTGGCCGACTGGGCGGCTGAAAACAGGGGCAGCATCGAGGACAACCGCCTGCGCTACGACGCCGATCATCCATGAACCGGCCTGCCTGTTCCGCAGGTGCCGCCAAAACCGCAAGATCGGTCGAGCGCATGGGCCCTGCCCGCGTTTAGTTGGAGCCGCCACGGAGGACGGAATGATGAAGGCGGCGCTTCGAAACTACCATGCCCGGATGCAGCGGGTGCTCGATCACATAGACCGGCATCTGGATGACGATCTGGACCTGGACGCGCTGAGCGCTATCGCAGCCTTTTCGAAGTTTCACTTTCACCGGCAGTTCTCGGCAACCTTCGGTCTGTCGGTGCATCGCTATGTCCAGCTCGCCCGTATGAAGCGCGCTTCGCACCACCTGGCGTCAAACGGCGACCAGAGCGTCACCGACATAGCAATGGATGCCGGTTACGGTGCACCGGATGCCTTTGCCCGCGCCTTTCGGCAACGGTTCGGGCAGTCGCCTTCCTCGTTCCGGAGATCGCCCGACTGGGCTCCGTGGCTTGCCGCCTTCAGGCCCCTCGAAAACGCAAGGAGCAAGCTCATGCAGATAACCTATGAAGAAGACGACGTGACGATCCGCGAAGTGCCGCCAACCCCGGTGGCGATCCTGGAACACCGGGGCGACCGGGCAAATCTCGGCACCAGCATCGAGCGGTTCATCGCCTGGCGCAAGGCCGCCGGCCTGTCACCCGAGACGAACCCCACCTTCAACATCTTCCGGTCCCCGAGGATCCCCGCCAATCCGGCCGATTACAGCATGGACATCTGTGTCGGCACCGACCGGCCGATCGATGCCGACGATGAGGTGATGAAATCGGGCGTGATCCCGGCCGGCCGCTGCGCGGTCATCCGCGTCGTCCACGATACCCACAATCTGGAGCCTGCAGCCCTCTATCTCTACCGGGACTGGCTTCCGGCAAGCGGCGAGGAAGCCCGCGATTTCCCGATCTATTGCCAGCGGCATTTCTCCTTCTTCCCTGATGTGCCGGTCCACGAGGTCGTCGTGGAATTGTTCCTGCCGCTGAAATAGCGCGAGCCGATGGCCGCCCGCCCTTCCGATCCCTGGGACGGGCGGGCCGCTTCAGGCTGTGCTTCCCGATGCGATGATCAGTCGATCTCCCGGCTCGCGCAGATTATGCCACCGCGCCTCCCATCCAGCTTTCCCGACCGGCCGCCTTCCCGTACAATCCCTTCATCACATGGGGGATTTCATCATGAGCGAAGACGCCTTCAACATGTCCATCCGCAAATTCCTGAAGGAAGTCGGCGTGACCTCGCAGCGCAAGATCGAGGAGACCGTGCGCGACGCGCAGATCCGCGGCAAGAAGCTGAAGGTCCGCATGACGCTGACGGCGGAAGGTACCGGCCTCAACCACGTGGTAGCAGGCGAAATCGAACTTCCCTGAAGCCTGTCGCGATCTCCACGCTGTCAGCGGCTATCAATATTGAGGCGAGACGCACGCCTGCCGTGGGCCGTGATAGGGCTGGAACGTGTTGTCGTAAGCCCTGTAGGACCGGTAACGCGCAAAGCACCAGCGTACATGGTCGTTGCCGCCATAGTAGGCCCGGGGATAATAGTAGGTCCGGGGATAATAGTAGCGTCGTGCATAATATCGCGTCGAGCCGTAATAGTACGGACCGGAATAGCCGCCATAGTAGCCGGGATCATAATAGCCGGAGCCATAATAGCCGGAGCCGTAATATCCGGGCTGCGCCAGCATTCCGCCGATGATCGCGCCTGCGGCCAGACCGCCGAGCGCCCAGCCCCAGCCGTCGCCGCCATGGTGGTGGTAGTATCCGCCGTGACCGCCATAGTAGCCGCCGTGATAGCCGCCATAGTAACCGCGGTAGCGTACCAGTTGCGCCTGCTGTGCCTCGACATCAGGGGCGGCGGCCATGGTGGGAAACGCCTCGGCCGGCAGTGCACTCGCCAGCGCCGTTGCCAGCGACAGGGCAATGATTGAGAGCCTCTTCATTGGCTTCACCTCCGTCTGCATCCGCCGCGCGTCATTATACCGCGGAAAGGACGGCGTGGCACTCAATTTCCGGGCCTGTCTGGTGTTGCTGGAGGGGTGACTTCAGTCGGCATTTCCCGTCCCGACAGCATCGGCCCGAAGACCGGCCGCAGTTTCCGGAACGCAGGACGTGACGTTTCAATGTGGAGCATCTTCACCCGGTTTCCTAACCCGAATGCAGCATTGACTGCCTGCCGCTCCGGCCTAGAATCACTGGCGGGTCGAACTGTCGGACTGGGGCTGGCGCATCTTGAGGAGGGTGCCATGCAGAAAACCGATAAGCAGAAAACCGATATGCAGCAACCTGACATGCAGAAAGTCGATGCACTCGTCGGTCGCCTCGTGGGCGATCTCGGCGCCAGTGTATCGGGCGTTCTCGTCGTGCTCGGAGATCATCTCGGCCTGTTCCGGGCGATGATGGACGGGCGGCCGCGCTCGTCGATGGAGCTTGCGGAAACGACCAGTCTCACGGAGCGCAATGTGCGCGAATGGCTCGCCGCCATGGCGGCTGCCGATTACATCACCTATCACGAGGCCTCGAACAAATTCGCCATGACGCCGGAGCAGGCGCTGGTCTTCGCCAATGAGGAAAGCCCCGCCTTCTTCGGCGGCGCCTTCGAGATCGTTCAGTCCATGTGGATGGACGAGCCGAAGGTGGAGGATGCCTTCCGCACCGGCAAGGGCCTCGGCTGGCATGAGCACAGCACCTGCCTCTTCCGCGGCACCGAGCGCTTCTTCCGGCCGGGCTACAACAGCCATCTCGTCACCGAGTGGATCCCGGCGCTGAAGGGCATGAAGGAAAAGCTGGAAAGCGGGGCGGAAGTCGCCGATGTCGGCTGCGGCCACGGCGCTTCGACGATCCTGATGGCCCAGGCATTCCCGAAATCGCATTTCCACGGCTTCGATTATCACGGTCCGTCGATCGAGCGGGCAAAGCGCGCCGCAAAGGACGCCGGTGTTGCCGACCGCGTGACCTTCAGCAAGGCATCGGCCAAGGATTTCCCGGCCGGCGACTATGATCTGGTGGCCATGTTCGACTGCCTGCACGACATGGGCGACCCTGTCGGGGCCGGCCGCCATATCCGCGAGACGATGAAAAAGGACGGCACCTGGATGATCGTCGAGCCCTTCGCCCATGACGGGCTGAAGGACAACCTCAACCCCGTCGGCCGCGTCTATTACGGCGCCTCGACGATGATCTGCACGCCCGCCTCCATGGCCCAGGAAGTCGGCCTCGGGCTTGGCGCGCAGGCAGGCGAGATGAAGCTGCGCAAGGTGGCGCTGGATGCCGGATACCACCACTTCCGCCGCGCCAGCGAGACGCCGTTCAACATGATCTTCGAGGTCAGGAACTGAACGGACTTAAGTGAGATGCCGGGTGCAGGCTCTGACAGCGAGCATGTCGGAGCCTGGGCTCGCGCATGTTGGTCATTTGCCGTTCTGCCAAATCAGAATAGGCTCCATGCGGCGAATCTTGCCCCGAGAGCCCGATGACCCTGTTCTGGATTGCATCCCTTCCCTTCATGGCGGTCTTCATTGCCGCCCTGGCCATCGGGCGCGCGAAAAGCCTCTGGCTGCCGATCGCGGTTGCAGTTGCTTCACTGGCCGCAGGCACGCTCTGCCTTCATTCGATTGTGGTCGCCCCGACCTGCGCGACCGGTGAAAGCGAATGCCTGGGCGTAACGGTGATCGCCTATCTAATCGCTGTCTTCTGGTGCGCGCCGAGCATTGGATTCGTGCTGCGACTTTACAGCCACCTGCGTTCGGACTTCCGGCGCGGGTAGGTTGCCCGCTCCCGGGACCGGAACTAGTTCGCAAGCTCTTAAGTATTCATTCAACAACATGCTGTGAAGCGGGAACTATAACCGATTGCGCCGGTTATATTCGCAGCAAAGGATAAGGCCATGACCAGGGTCCTGAATTCACGCACAATCATTATTTCGGCAGATCGTCTTGATGATTGCAAGGAATACCTCGGAACCGACTTCCACCAGCTGATCGACCATGCTCTGAGCGTCGGCTGGTCCATCGACGAGGTCATTGTCGCACTCAGCGGCCTCGCAGAGGAAGAAATCGCCGTGCCGGAGCGAGCCGTCACCTTGCATTGAAATCCGCAACCGATCGCCATCATTCAGAAGGCCGGGCTTCGAAACCCCGGCCTTTTCGTGATCGCTCTGGGAATGTGGCCTGCAATGATCTGGCGGCCTCCATGAGGCTCGGCACCATCACCAAACACAAAAAACGGCGCTCCAGAGAGCACCGCTTTATCATGCCATGGCAAGGCGAGGCACAGAGGCCCTAAGCCTTCTTGCCCGCTCTCGGCTTTTTCGGCGGCGCCTCGACCGCCTCCTGCGCGAGCCTCAGCGCGCGCAGCTTTTCGGTCTTCTTCTGCCTAGCGACAGCTTCGCTTTCGAGGATACCCTTGGCGACAGATGTCGTCTGCTCGGCCTTCGCCTGCGGCGAAAGCTTTTCGGGCTTGAAGAAAGTGTCTTTCGTCTCGGTCATGTTTCCTCCTTGTCGATGGAACGGGAGACCGGGAAGGCGTCAGCGGCCGCGAGCAATCACCTTCTTCTTCGGTGCCGGCAGCAGGCCTTCGCGCTGCGCCTGCTTGCGGGCGAGCTTGCGGGCGCGGCGGATCGCTTCACCCTTTTCGCGGGCGCGCTTTTCCGACGGCTTTTCATAGGCGCTGCGTTCCTTCATTTCGCGGAACACACCTTCGCGCTGCAGCTTCTTCTTGAGCACGCGGAGGGCCTGATCGACATTGTTGTCTCGGACGAGTACCTGCAAGTTTTCTCCTTAATCAGCGTAGCTGCTGTTACTTCCTGATGCGGATCACGTTCGAATTGATCCAGCTCGATTTCGGCTTTTCGGGCGCCGCCTCTGCTTCTGGAAGCGAAGGCGACGAAGGTGATGCCTGGACGTCGATGTCATCCTGGCGGATGCTGCGCTCGAAATTCTCGTTCTGAAACCGAACGCGATAGTGGACGAAGCCCTGCGCGGCCGGCAGAATGGACAGAATGTCGCCGGAGCCCGAGGGCTGCGCGCCGCCGAGAACACCATGCTTGAGCATGATGGTGTCACCCGGACTGTAACGACGATATGCCATGCCGTTCTACCCTCATGCAATGAAAAATAAAAGGCCGGGACTGCTCCCGACCTTCCCAGATCCTGACTTTTTTCAGGCCAGGCCCTGGCCTCGGTCAACGTCTCCGCGCGCCAGTACATCCGTGGTCGCGCGAAGTCGTGACAAGTTCTTATTCAGCGCGGAGGTTGTCGGCAGAGCTCTTGCCCGAACGGCGGTCCTGCACGATTTCGTAGCTGATCTTCTGTCCGTCTGCGAGCGAGCGCAGGCCAGCGCGTTCAACTGCAGAAATATGGACGAAAACGTCGGTGCCGCCGTTATCCGGCTGGATAAAACCGAAACCCTTGGTGGCGTTGAACCACTTGACTGTACCTGTATTCATAACGATCTCCTTTCAAAGCAACCGTTGAAACTTCCCGCGATACCCTGCGGGCTTGGGTCGATTATTTGGAAGGAAATCTGACGAGAGCAAATAGCTCCGCAACGACGTCACAAGCAATGGTCGATAACGGCAATATAAGGTCAATTTTAAATTTGGCAACAGATTTAGGCACAAAAACTTCGAATCACCTGCAAGTTTCTGTTGTAATATACTGATTTTTCTATGGAATATTATTCGTTTACCGAGCGTTGGCAGGCGTGCTGCGGTGCGACCGCCCTGTCCGCCAGCCTCCTTGCCGCGATTCGCCTCCGGCTTTCCGACACCATTCAACCTTGCTCGGCGTCCTCCTCGAACGGTTGGTGACCAGGTGGCTATCAACTGTTCGCAGGGGCGGCTGACCGCACACGGCGGGCTCATCACCCACGCGGCATATGGCCTTGGAACCGGCCGCGATGTAGGAAGGATCCGGGCGCCGCTCCCGCGCCTCCATTTGCAAGACCACTGGAACCCATATGGCGAAAAAGCCGGTTGAACACGCAGTCAGGATCCGCCCCGCCACATCGGCCGACATGGATATTCTCGGCGGCTTCGGCGCCCTGCTCGTTGCCCTCCATCACGAACTGGACCCCAGGCGCTTCATCGAAGCCGCCAAGAGCACCCCGCTCAGATACGGGCAGTTCCTCAAGAGCCAGCTCGCCGAGCCCGATGTCATCGTGATCGTCGCCGAAGACGACAGCGGCCTCCTCGGATATGCCTATGCCGCATCGGAAGGCTTCGACTACATGTCGCTTCGCGGACCGGCGGGCGTCATCCACGATCTCTTCGTCGATCCGGGCCGCCGCCGCGAAGGTGTCGGCCGGATGCTGCTGGAAGCGGCGATGGCCCGCTTGAAATCCCTCGGCGCCGAACGCTTCGTGCTCTCGACCGCCCACCGCAACGACGTCGCCCGCAGCCTCTTTAGCGCGATGGGCTTCCGCCCGACGATGGTCGAGATGACGCGCGAGGCGGACGCCGGCTGAACGGCCAGGCCAAGACCTGCTCCAGCACAGTTGCGCCGAACCGTCCCTAGGGCGGCCGGAGAAAGTCAATTCTGAATTGCGGAATCCGGCCGCCGGCGACGCCTGAGAGACTGCCGCAGCGAAAGAAAACAAACAGCTGCCAGGGCGGCGCAAAGCCCGCTGCATGCCCCTTTCAGGAAGATCACACAGACTGTCCTGCTCCGCCATCGACCCGCCATTTTCTGCAATCATGCCTAGAAGCGGTCGGGCGCTAGGGGTGCGTTCTTTCAATGGGGATGTCGATGAAGTCATGTCATGCCGCAGCCGCAGTCTTCGCATCGCTTTTTCTCGGGTTGACAGCCTCGCAGGCCGCCGCCTGCAGCTGCGGGAAAATCTCCCAGAAGGAGCAGTTTTCCAAAGCCGACCTCGTGGTCCGAGGCCGCATGAAGCTGGTGACCTTCGGCGTTGGCCTGCCGCTTTCGCAGGGCGATGAGCCGCCCCCCCTGACGCGCGGCGATTTCGAGATCGACAAGGTGCTGAAGGGTAAGCTCAAGGAGAAGACCCTGTCCATCTACACGGGCGCCGGCGTGGGCGATTGCGGCCGCCTCGAAGCTTTCCTGAGCGCGGCCTTCTATTACAATGACGACAAATTCGCCGTCTGGGAGTTTGCCCTGTCGAAAGCCGAACATAACGGGCAGACATTGTATTTCACGAACATCTGCGAGTACATGAAAGCGCCGACCCCGCGACAGGAATAGGCCCTCGAAGCGTTCACCGGTACCCGGCTACCTGCCTGCGGCATCCGGACCTCTCGCCTATATGCGCCATTGCGAATAAAATTGTGCAATGCTGCTCTCCCGGCTTGCCCTCGCCTTCCGTTGACGGTTTTTGGGAACTTCCGGCTGCAGGGAGGATTCCTTAGATGACGCTCCCCTCGCCCTTCCTTGCACGGCAGGAGTGGACCATGGCAAAGGCAACTGATTTGAAGACCATCCGAGCGCTTGCGATCGCGCTTTGCGCCTCCCTGCTTTTCAGCGGCGCGGCCAAATGGCCGGACTTGCCGAGCTCGGGCTTCCTGATCGGCCGCAGTGCCGCCCCTGAAGATGTCGACAACGGAACGGCGATCTTTGCCACCGGCGAGGATGCCAGGAACTACGGAAAGCCGATCGACATCGAAATCCCGCAATACGGCTATTTCCGCCAGGAAGACAAATACGTCATCATCCTGCAGGCCGAGAAATACGACGGCAAGAGCATCATCGGCGCCGAGACGTTCGACGGTGAAAAGGTGGTCGGCCTGATCGACGAGTTCGAATTGCTGGGTATTCACGCCAAATAGTCTGGCTCACCCGCGCAGCGCCATCTATGCGTCCGACTGTGCAGGAGCCCAGCCCGTCTCGGCCGCCCAGCGGTCCGCCCGGCGGATCACCGCCCAGAGATGATCGGCCTTGCCCTCCGTATAGGCCTTCCGATCGTCCCCATGGGCAGCGACGAGCGCGTGCTTCAGCGCGATATAGGCAGGGTGTTCTGCTGCATGGGCGCGCATGTAATCGCGAAACAGCAATGCCCATTGCTCGTGCCAGCTGCCGGAACGCCTGATATGGATATGCATGCGCTCCTGATCGGGACTTTCACGAAAATAGCGTTTGGCGCGATCCGGATTGTCCTGCCGCCACACATAGCCGATGGCATTGAGCGGCATCAGCAGCCGCTCGAAGGGTTCGAATCCGGCAACAGAAATCTGCATATCGATGACAGGCTTGGCGGCCATGCCTGCTATGGCGGTGGAGCCGATATGATCGATCCGCAGCGCGACATTGCCAAGCGCCCGGCGAATATCCACGGCCTTCGCCTGGAATTTTTCCGACCAGAGCGGCGACCAATCGGCAATCTCGATCGTCATGGCTGATGTCCCGGCTGTTGCGGAAAAGGATGCCCGACAGTGAATGCGAGCGCCTGCACCTGATGAGCCCAGGATAGACGGTTTAGGCCTCCGCGCAACGACAGCCGAGTTGGCGGCGCTCGCAGCGGAAGCGCATGGCATAAAAAAAGAGGCTCGTCGGGAGAGACGGCCTCCAAGGTTGCGTCAAGTCGGCCCAGCTCCACAAGGCCGGCTTCCACTCTAGCCCTTAGCCAGGCAACCGCCACCCCCAATCGGGTGAGATACGCGAAGATTTTCGAGAAAACTGAACGGATTCAACGGTGATTTACCTTACGTGAACCCCGCGGCCGAGGCGCCATCGCCTTACCTTAGGTCAGCACGACGGAGCTGCGGCAAGCTTCGCAGGCAGGGATTAAATTGCTCCCCGCTCTCGCCTTCTTTCCCGGTCATCAGCTACGAGTCATCAGCTGCGAGTTATCAGCCACGAGTCGGGAGATGCCATGCTTCGCACCATAATCGCCTTTGCCATGCTCCTTGCCGGTGCGTTTGCCGCGAAGGCCGAGGCGCCCGATGCGGCTGGCGCGCCGGCACCTGCCGATCCCTGCACGCGCCAGAATTTCGAGGGCGGCAGCTATATCGTCTGCAGCGTCGATCCCGCAAAGGCGGATCTGCGCCTCTTCTGGAAGGATGCCGGGGGCAAGCCCTATCGCAGGTTTTCAGGCGTCGCCGATGCTGTTGCCGGCAAAGGACAGCGGCTTCTCTTTGCCATGAATGCCGGCATGTACCGAGAGGATTTCACGCCGCTGGGGCTTTATGTCGAGGATGGCAGGGAGCTGATAGCGGCCAATGTCGAAGCACCGCCCAAGGTGTCCGGCCCGGTGCCGAACTTCTTCAAGCAGCCGAACGGCATCTTCTATCTCGATGAGACCGGCGCCCATATCATCCCGACCGCCGATTTCCTGAAGCAGAAGCCGAAGACGCGCCTCGCCACGCAATCCGGCCCGATGCTGCTCGTCGCCGGCAAGGTCAACCCGATCTTCATACCCGGCTCGACCGACCGCACGCGGCGCAACGGCGTCGGCCTTGCAGCCGATGGCACGCTCCGCTTCGTCATCAGCGAGGGCAACGTGAATTTCCACGATTTCGCAAGGTTCTTCCGCGACGAGCTGAAATGCCCCGATGCGCTCTTCCTCGACGGCGGAAACGGCACCGGCCTCTACAATCCGGCGCTCGGCCGCAATGACACATCCTGGCACGGCGGCTACGGGCCGATCGTCGCGCTGGTGGGCGACAAACCGGATTAGGCGGCGGCCTTTAGGCCGCTTCTGTCAGGCAGGCTGCATGGCCATCAGCTGCCGCGTCTCGACGATCTCGGCGAAATCCGATTTCAGGTGCGCCATCGTCACGTCGAAGATCTCTTTTGCGGAGAGATCGGCATCCGGCAGGTCGAAGCCGAGCACCGCGTCGCTGACGACGCTCATCTTGAAGCCGAGGTCGCTGCCGGCGCGCACGGTCGTGTTGACGCAAAAGCCGGCGACCGCCCCCGTGACGACCAGATGCGTGATGCCGACCTCGTGCAGATAGCCCTCGAGCTCGGTGGAGGCAAAGGCCGACGACGTGGACTTGATGAAGACGGGCTCGTTCTCCCGCGCCTTCGCGCAGGGCATCGGCTGGTATCCAGGCGCCTTTTCGTTGAGCGCCGACCCTTCCGCGCTATCGCGGTGACGGACATGGATGACAGGTTTGCGGGCGGCGCGAAAGGCGCCGGCAAGGGCTGCGATATTCTCTCCCGCCTCGCCGTTCACGCGCTCGCGCCCGGCATCGAGCCGTTCCTGCATGACCATCTGCATATCGATGATGAGGAGTGCGCTGGTCATGGTTCCCTGGTCCTTTGCCGCTTGGAGGGCTTTGGAAAAGTTTAGCATCTGCTGCCGGCCAAGTCGCATGCAAAACAGGAAAACGGGCTCGACGGGTCATCACTTCTGCGACAGCAGACAGGAGCCTCAATGCCTCGCCCAGCCGGCGATCACGACAGGACGGCTTCGACGTCAGCCTCGTCGAGATCAGTCAGCGAGATCCGATCAGGACGTTCCCCGGGCCTTGGGTCGGCTTCGACGCGCCGGGCTGCCCGATAGCGGCCGGGCGACAGGCCGTGGTGGCGATGGAACAACTTCGAGAACGCTGCGACGGTTTCGTAGCCGACGCGGCTTGCGATCCGGGCGATCCCCTCATCGCTTGATTCCAGCAGGAACGCAGCCTCCGACATCCGCCGTGCGATCAGATAGCGCTGCATGGACTGGCCGACGAGCTTGGTGAAACGAGCCGAAAACACCGAGCGGCCGAGCCCTACGCGATGTGCGAGGTCGCGAAGTGTCCAGGGCCGATCCGGTTGCTCGTGGATCAGCTCGAGCGCTCGTCCAATATAGGGGTCCGCCATGGCCCCAAGCCATCCGCCTTCTCCCGGCCGGAGAGATTTGATCCAGCTTCGCAACACCTCGACGAAGAGCACCTCGGTCATTCGCGACAGCGCGACGCGTTGTCCGGGACGTGCAAGCGCGGACTCGCTCACCATGCGGCGCAGGATAGCCTCGAGCCAGTCACCATCCATCGCCGGCTTCAAGAGAAGGACGGGCGGAAGCAGTTCCATCACGCTGCCGCGCGCCGGCCACGACAGGATGAAATTGCCGCAGATCATCGTCGAGAGCGGCTTCGTGCTGCCTCCGTGATGAACGACGCCAAGATGCGCGGGTCGGTCGAGGTCCGTCACCAGGAAAGGCGTCGTTCCGCTGTCCGAGTAGATCAGATGGGGCTCGCCGCGTGTGATGACGACGAGATCGCCCTCCGCCATCAGGAGTTCTTGCCCGTGTTCGAGCGCAAGCGTGGCTGAGCCGCGACTGAGATAATGGAACAGGGCGTAGGGCCGCTGCGGCATGGCCAGGTTCCAGGGATGACCGAGCTCGAAGTGAAAGAGCAGGGTTCCGCTAAGGCGAACGCGATCGAGCACTTCGGCGAGGATGTCCATGTCTGATGTTAATCCGCCGTACGGTCGGACACAATATCCGGACGATCGGGGCCTAACCTCCCGGAACTCTTCGTATTATTTCGTGTCGACGTGAGCCGACAGGCCACCCAGCAAGCAATCTGGAAAACTGCCGCAACACGTACCCAAGCGCCTGCCCTTTTCCATGGGGCGGGGTTGTCGGCATCCCAACAGGAGCAAGCAATGCGAAATAGACTACTCTTAGCCGCCACCGTTCTAGCCGCCGGAGCAGCGTTTGCCGCACCCGCCCATTCGGCCAATCTACCCGCGGGCGCGGCGCACAATATCGTGCTCGTCCATGGCGCTTTCGTCGACCAGTCAAGCTGGAAGCCCGTTGCCGACATTCTCACGAAGAAGGGCTATAACGTGACGCTGGTCGAAAATCCGCTCACGTCGCTGGCTGCGGATGTCGATGCCACCAAGCAGGCACTGGCAAAGCAGGATGGCAAGACCGTCCTTGTTGGTCACTCCTGGGCCGGCGTGGTCATCACGCAAGCCGGTGACGAACCCGAGGTCTCGGCGCTCGTCTACGTCTCCGCCTTCGCGCCTGACGTTGGAGAATCCCTGGCGTCCCTGGCCGCGCACGGCCCGGCAACCGAAGGCACCAACGCCATTCATCCCGACGACAAGGGCAACCTCTATATCGATCCCAAGGTGTTTCCGACGGCGGTCGCCGCCGACCTTCCGCTGAAGGTCGCCGAGTCCCTGGCAAACTCGCAGCTTCCGCTGAACCACACGGCCTACGAGGCTCCGGTCGATATCGCAGCCTGGCACGACAAGCCGACTTTCTATGTGATCACCACGAAGGACAGGGTGATCGCGCCGGAGGCCCAGAAACTGTTCGCGGCCAGGATCAAGGCCAAGACCACCGAGGTGGCTGGCAGCCATGCCTCCCTGGTCGTCCACGCGGACGAGGTCGCCGCCGTCATTGAAAAGGCCGCGCTCGCGAAGTGACGATCCTGCTCCCGGTGCCGCCGTGCCGGGAGCACCTTTCCCCGCGCCCCACCACATACAGCCCTCAAGACAACCAAGGGCTGAAGCCTCACAAAATACATTACACGCGCCGAAAAATGCGGCTATGATCCCGCCATCATAAGCCGGGATGGTGAAATGATTTCGTCGCTTCAAAACCTGCTTGCGGGACGTGTCGACGTTTGCGTCGTCGGCTCGGGGCCTGTCGGCCTGGCGCTGGGCATCGCGCTTGCCCGCTCCGGGCTCTCTGTCGCGCTGCTTGAATCCGGCGGCAAGACCATTTCCGAGAAGACGAACCGGCTGGCGGCAGCCGCCTCCATCAGCACCGACCACCATGCCGAAGCGAGCCTGACGATCCGCCGCGCAGTCGGCGGCACCTCGAAAGCCTGGGGCGGCCGTTGCGTCGAGTTCGACGACAGCGATTTCGATGGCAGGCCGGCGCGCGGCGATGCCCGCTGGCCGATCGAACACAGCGCCTTCAGACCCTATTACGACGATGCCCGCGCCTTTCTCGGCGCCGAATTACCGACAGTCGATATGCCAGACATGGACGGCGAATTCGAACCCTCGATCGAGAGCTGGGCCCGCGAGCCGGATATGGCAAAAGCGCACGGAGCGCTGATCGAGAACCTGCCGAACCTGCACCTCGTCACCCAGGCGACCGTGATCGGCCTCGATCTCGACCGCGAAGGCGCCCGCACGAAACGGCTGATGGTGTGGCATCGCGGCAAGCTGCATTCGCTCGGCGCCACGATCTTCGTTCTGGCCTGCGGCGGGCGCGAAAATGCCCGACTGCTGCTGGCCGCGCAGGAGATCGCGCCGCGGCTCTTCGGCGGCGTCGATGGCCCGCTCGGGCGCTACTACATGGGGCATCTGGCCGGCGAGCTTGCCCGCATCCGCTTTACCGATCGCAGCTTCATGGAAAAGATGTTCTTCCGCCGCAACGGCAGCGGCGCCTGGTTCCGCGCCCGGCTGATACCGAGCATCGCCCTGCAGAACGAGCGCGACCTCCTGAACAGCGTCTTCTGGCTGCGCAGCCCGCCGCTGGAAGAAGTCTATGCGACGGCGGGCGCGCGTGCGACGCTGAACCTTTTCAAGGCGATCACCGGCAGGCGCAAGATGCGCCGCATGTCCTTCAAGTCGAAAGTATCCGACGCTGCCTCGCTGTCCGATCTCGTCGCCAACCCGGTGCAAAGCTTCAACGCCGCCCTGCAGCTGACGACATCAGCACTCAAATCCGAGCGGCAGCCGAATTTCTTCGTCAAGAACGGCGAGCATCTCTACTGGCTCGCCTATCACGGCGAACAGCGGCCGGTCGCGTCCAACCGCGTACGGCTGAGCTCCGAGGTCGATGAAACCGGCCTGAAGCGGCTCGCCGTCAGTTTCGATTTCGACGAAGAGGATCTCGCCTCGCTGATCAGGTGCCACCATGCGCTGGCGGAATGGATCGGCACAAGGCAGATCGGCACCTTCGAATGGCTTCACCCCGAAGACGGCCTGCAAACCGCCGTCCGCCGCCAGGCGCTCGACGGCTACCACCAGATCGGCCTGACCCGCATGGGCGCCTCGCCGCGCTCGAGCGTGGTGGACGGCAATTGCCGCTGTCACGACCTCGAAAACCTCTATGTCGCCGGCAGCTCGGTGTTTCCGGTGTCAGGACAGGCCAACCCGACCTTGCCGGCAGTGGCGCTGGCGCTCAGGCTGGCGGATCACCTGAAAGGGGAATTGCGGGCGGCGGGGGCGTGATGGTGCGCCTTGGGGCACCCCCTCTGCCTTGCCGGGCTGCAGGATCGGACGCCCCCGACGGCGACCCGAAACCGTTGCGCCTCTCAGAATTGAACCACGATCAGCTCGGGAGGCTCCTTGTTGAAATCGGAATATCGAATCCACCGCGGCACCGCTTTGAACAACACGGCCCCTCTCTCGATGAACTCCCTGGCGGCCGGAAGGCTGTTGAGATAAGCGTCCTGGTATTGTTCGATATCCGCGGCAGGAACTCTTGTCGCCTCACCCTCGTATTGAACCGTGATATTGTCGTCCCATCCGACAACGAACGCGACGCCGGGACGCTCGGCGAGATTGTCGAACTTTCGCGTGTGCGTGAAAGTGCTGAACACGATCTCAAGATTGTCGCGCACCGAGAGGTCGATCGTAGCAGCCTCCGGCGTGCCATTACCATGGCAGGTCGCAATGACCGCCAGGGTGTGCTTCCTCAGGAATTCAAGGATCATGCGTTTCGTATGATCTTCGTCCATTGGCTCATCCCCCGGTGAGTATTCTCGATTTTTGTGCAGTTCCGTTTGACAGCCTGCCGGCCTCAGCGGAGTTTGACCGGATGCGCCGCGAGCTTGAGAGATAGGCGTTCACCGCCCGACCCGGCCATTGATGCGTTCGTTCTAATCCCGTGCCTTCCAGGACGATTAACACATTGCTCGTCCTCGTTCGATGGTGGTGGACGGCAACTGCCCGGAGATCGAACGGGCGATCGTCGACCGGGCAATGTCACCCACGGCTGCGCGAATGACCTCCCGCATCCACGATCGCCCGAACGACCAGCCCGATGCGCTCGTCCCGCATGCCGGGCCTGATGCGCCCTGCCCGTTCGAGCGCGACGAGACCGTGAAGGGCTGCCCAGAAGGTCTCGGTCACGATCTCCGCATCGGCGCAGAACGGAGATACCGCCGCGGCCAATGCCTCGAAACCGGCCCGAAGCTCCGGCCGCGTCTCGGCCTCGGCGAAGCGCAGCTGGGTCGGGAGGACAAACATGGCCTCGTAGAGCGACGGGCGGCTTTGCGCGAAGTCGAAATAGGCCATGGCAAGATCGGTCAGGGCCTCCCGCCTGCCCTTCGCCCCTTCCGCCGCTGCGCAAAGAGTGGCCGCGAGCTCCCTGAATCCCTCGATTGCGACGGCTGCCACGATCGCGTCCCTGTTCTCGAAATGCGAATAGAGAACCGGCTGGCTGTATTCGATCTCCTTGGCCAGACGGCGGATCGTGACGGCCTCCCATCCCTCGCTCTCGGCGATGCCACGAGCTGCCACGACGATACGATCTTCGCGATCGGCGCGTTCCCGGCTCTTTCGCTCTGCGATACCCATTCCCCACCTCCATGCCTTGCCGCGTGAATGCAGAGATCATATCACGGCTTGAATATCTAGCAATGCTAGCATAAGTGTTAGCACTGCTAGATTATTTCAAACCGCTAGAAGGATGGCGTGATGGATTGGCTTCTGAATGGGATCGGGCTGCTTGTGGCCCTTGCAATTATCGCGATCGGCACCGGCTATATTGCGAGCCCGACGACCATGGTGCGCAGCTTCGGCCTGCCGCTCCCGGGCGATGCCCCCAACATCCCCGCATGGCTCCGCCTCAAGGGCGTTCGCGACATCGTCGCCGGATTGCTGGTGCTTGCCTTCATGGTCTGGGGTGTCCAGCGCGAGATCGGCATCGTCCTCTTGATCGAGGCGATCATTCCTCTCGGCGACATGCTGGTCATTCTCGCGGCGAAAGGCTACGCGAAAAGCGCCTTCGGCATTCATGGCCTGACGGCCGCGATCATGGTCCTGGCGGCCGTTCCCATGATTGCAGGTGCGCACTGAGATGGTTCATGTTCTCTCACTCTGGTTCCTGTGCGCCGCATTATCAGGCGCCGGCCTCGTCAACGTCATCGGCACGTCAGGGACACGAAGCGATTTTGCCCGCTGGGGCTATCCGCGCTGGTGGGGCATCCTGACAGGCGGACTTGAGATATCGGCGGCCGCCCTGATTGCGTTTCCAGCCAGCCGAAGCTTCGGCCTGGTGCTCGCCACGGTCATCATCGCAGCCGCGATCGTGACTGTTCTGCGCCACCGGGACATGCAGCACCTTCCGCCGCTGAGCGTCTTCGTCAGCCTCATCGCTCTCGCCGCGATCTCGTCTTGAAACGGCCTATACCGTCGCGGGATTCACAGGGTTGCGCAACTCGAGGTAGCGCAACATCTGTTAGAACATTTCCCGGGCACCAATGATCTCTGACAGGATAATCCGCAATGGCTAATTGTTGTTATCGCGATCCCTGGTGCATCATTTCGCCGGCTGGTTGGGAAGACCAGCGGGAGATCATCGGCATCCAGGTGGAGGACGGAAACATGAAGCGCATCGCAGCTTTGGCAGTGGTCCTTGTCTTCGGCGCATTCCCCGCAATCGCCGCGACGGCGATGACGGGCAAGGAACTGACGGCCCTGTTGTCAAACGGCAAGGAACTCACCCTGGGCGGACCGAAGGAGGGGTATGCCGGCATGCTGTCCATATCGAAGGACGGGACCGCCAAGGGTCAGGTCAAGCTCGACAACGGCGACGTGATCCTGATCGAAGGCAAATGGCACATTGCCGGCAACAAGTTTTGCCGAACCTGGAAGGGTCGGGACGACGGAAAGGAAGTCTGCGAGACCTGGAACAAGATCGGCCCGAACTCCGTGCGTGTCATGAACGGCAAGCGCGATATGGGCCTCAACTCGTGGTGATCGACGGCGAGGCCCCGTCCTCGCCTCAGTCAGCAGGTCACTCTCCCGGCAGGTCGCCGGCTGCCCGCAGTCTCGACATGCCGAGCTGCACGACCTTGATCATATGCGTCATTCGCAGCCCCCGGCCGGCCTGATACTCCTCGAGGCTGGGGCGCATGTGGATGAGATAGTCGAGTTCCCTGTGCCGCCCCTCCCGCGCCGCCTGGACGCCGGCGGACCAGATGCGGTCGAAAAGCACACGCGTGCCGTCTCGGTTGGACATATCAGCCTTTTCGGATTGCAGTCGGAAGCGGAATAGAACGAACTGGAGCGGCCAAAGTTCCCTCAACCTCGCCCTTGGTACGGCAACGCACCCTTTCCCCGTCCGGGCAGCAAAAGACGGAACATTGAGAGCCTCGTCAGGTTGAGCCTCTGTCACAAAGCTCCAATTGAAGAGGCAATACCGATGTTTCTGAGAATCCTTGCAACGTCCGCCCTCGCCCTCGCCCTGGCGGCCCCGGTCATGGCACAGTCTTCCGGCAGTTCAGGCGGCACATCCGGCAGCGGCAGCAGCACCTCCGGCACCAATGGCAACAGCAACGGCACCGGCAGCAACATGAACGGCAGCGGCGCCAACGACGGCGCGACGGACAAGAGCACGACCGGCTCGACCAATAACGCCGGCAATCCCTCCAGCAACACCACCAATTCCGGCTCTTCGGGCGGCGACCCGAACGACTGCCAGCGCACGACCAACAGCGGCACAGGCAACCCGGCGCCGACCCCTTCGACGAATTCGGTCCAGCCGGATGCGGCGAACGCCTGCTGATCCTCCCCTCGCCATAGCCCGGCTGAAAGTGGCCCGGCTCCCGGCGGGTAAATCTCCGCCGGGAGCCGGGTCATTCATGGCGCGGTGAGCATCACTTCGCCCGGACCGAGATGCTGGTCAGTTTCAGCCTGTCGTCTGCCGACAGCGGCTCAAGCGCCATGATCAGCGCCTCGCCGAGCGAGAACGCCTTCAGATCCGACGTCCTGATGACGGTGTCGATCGTAAAGACAGTCTCGAAGACCTGGCGCTCCGGCAGGCCTATCGAATGTTTTTCGACCGCCAGCACCTGGAACGGATATGGCCTGACGGCGGCCGTGTGGACGGCGGCCAGCGCCATTTCGAGGTGTACGTTCACGAGATCGACGAGCTGCTCGATATTGCTGAGGATACCCGCGCGGTCCTTCACCTCGCGGTGATGCGAGCAGAGATTGCGCGCGTCGCGCACCCTTCTGAACATGCCCATGAAGACTTCGAGGTCCAAAGGCGCGCCGTGATGAAGCCTGTCCGGTATCGAGGTCTTGAACTGCACCCATTGTTCGCGGATCAGCTCTTCGATGTCGGAGAGCTTGCTCCTCTCCAGCATCTTCCTGCCATCGCTCAAGGTCGGGATCAGCGTTCCGTGCAGGCCCTGTCCGTCTATGCCTCTCAGCATGTTCTCGATCACGCGAGGCGTACCGGCCGTGACGCTGACCCCGTTGATATCGGAAAAATCGGAGGATTTGCCGCCGCGCTTGATGTGGGCATAGATGTCGCCCCACCATTGGGGCGTGCCATAATGATGCTCCATCCATGCCGACAGATGCGTGCGGTAGGCCGCTTCGAACAATGACAATGCCGGAAAGAGCTTCGATTGCTCGCCGAGCTTTCGATAATAGGTGCGGATGATTTTCGGGATGAGCGCGGCAGCTTCGCACTTCGTTCCCGCCGCCTCGGCACGCGCCTTGGCCTTCGCGACGCTCTTGGCGACGCCGCGCAGTTCCTTCAATGCGCTGGTGAGGAAGTCGCCATTGGCCTGCGCGCAAAGAGCAGTAAACTGAGCTCTCTCGTAGATTTCCAGCTCGATTTCAAACTCTGCCAGCAGCCCCTCGGCATGCTTTTCGACGACAGTTTTCATGAACTTGCAACCGCGTTTGCTTTACGGTAGCGTTACACCCAATGGTTTGGGTTGCATAGATAATTTGCAACTGAATGGGTGCCATGGGGCTTGACATTGCCGGGGTGAACACTTACTTTCGATGCACTCCGTTGCGATGCCCTTAGGGGGGCTGTGCGCATTCTGCAGAGATTGCGACGCGAATGAGTCTAAACAACCCAAAAGAGGCCCTTCGAGGCCTCTTTTATTTTTTGTGCCCTCTGCACGGACACTCCCCTATTCCTCGGTCTCCTCGCCGGCAGGCTTGGTGCTGAACAGGTTCTTCAGCGCATTGGTCTTGGATTTCTGCGCCTTGCTGAGCTTCAGCGCGCGATTGGCGGCCTTGGCCTGCTCCAGCATCATTTCGATCTGGATCTGCTGGATCTCGGTCAGCCGTTCCCACTGCCGGTTCAGCAGGTGATCGACCTTTTCATGCAGGTGGCGGATTTCGAGTTCCGCCTTGAGATTGACCTTATAGTCGTTGAGCGCCCTCAGCCGGTCCTTTGCTTCCTGGCGGCGCTGGCTCATCATGATGATCGGCGCCTNNCAGACTTCTCGCCCAGCGCCAGGTTGATGCCCATCCAGACGGCGAGAAAGAAGCAGAAGGAGATGATGAAGGTCCAGCTTCCGCCGAAGGTGGCGACGACATCGGCGACACGATCGCCGAGCGAACGGCGTTCCTCGTAATCCTCTTCGATGTTTTCGGCGAGCGTGTCGTGGCTCTTCAGGCTCTCGACGACTTCATCTTCCAGGTTGGAAAGCTCGCCGCGTTCGTCGCGCAGCAATTCGGCAATATACTGGCCGCGATAATCATCGATCAGCTTGCGGCTGATATAATCGTCCGAGCGCAGGCCCGGATGTTTCTGCCGCACGAAATCGGCAAGCGCCGGGCGCAGATCGTCGAAATGGAAGGCGTCCTTCTTCTTCAGCGTAGCGCCGGTGATCGCATCCACCAGCTTGACCGACTTCGCCTTCGCCTGCGCCAGGCTCTTGGAATAGTCGTCCATCTCGACGGTGGCCGCCTCTCCGTGCCCCGCATCGAAGTCGACGATTTCGCCCGTCAGGTCCAGGGGCTTCTCTTCTGCCATCTGCCGATCCTCGCTGCCGATTTTTCGCCCGTCTAGCCATCAATTCCAACAGGATTGTGACATGCAACCGTCTCTGAATTGAGCAATATCTGCGGCAAATTAGCCGCCTCAGCGCCGGGGGCAAGAAGGCGCGCCAAAGACCCTTCCGCAATGGTGGCAAGCCCTCCCCAACCCCTCCCCANNTCCCCACAGGTGGGAGGGGCGAACCGGTGGCACTGCCTCGCCGCTTCCGTGACGGCGAGATGTGGCAAGCAAGTGCGGCGGGTTAAATCCAGCCGATGAAGACATCAACCTGCGCCATTGCGTCGCTTCATCCGTTCATTGCCGGTGCTGCGCGATGGCATATGTTTCGTCGCTGTGTTTTCGTCAGAAAGCGAGGACGTTTGATGTTCTGCGCATTGCAACGCCTGCCATTTGCCGGCTTCCTTTTTCTCTTCGGCCTGATCCTCGGCCCGACATTTCTCCTCGGCCCGAGGGGCGCTCATGCCGATGACCTCCTGACCTACCGATGGCAGGGCGTCGACCGCACCGCGATCCTGCATATTCCCGCGGGTGCTGCCGGGCACCCTGCCCCGCTCGTCATCGTCATGTACGGGTCCGACGACAAGGCCGCGAACTTCCAGAAGAACAGCGGATTCGATGCCGTCGCCGATCGCGAGAACTTCATTACCCTCTATCCGGAAGCGATCGATGGCGCCTGGAACATCAAATCCAGAAAACCTGCCATCAATGGCGAGCCGGTCGACGACATCGGCTTTTTCCGCACCATGATCGACGATCTCGTCAGCCGGAAGATCGCAGATGGCTCAAGGGTCTATGCCACGGGCTTCTCCTTCGGCGCGCTGATGACCTATACGCTCGCCTGCGCGCTTCCCGACAGGATATCGGCGATCGCGCCCGTCGCCAGCGCGATCAACGAAGCGCAGGTCGAAGATTGCAAGCCCGGCCACCCCATGCCGGTCATGATGATCAACGGCACCAGTGACGACGTGCAGCGCTACGACGGCTATATCCGCTCCTTCGGACGGCTGCTTTCCGTGCCCGAGACGACCGAATACTGGCGCCGGATCGACGGCTGCACCGGGGAGACGTCAACGCCGCTGCCGCACCTGAACCCGCATGACCTCACCCGCGCCAGTCTCGTGCAATGGACCGGATGCCAGGCCGATACGGGCGTTCAACTGTATCGCATCGAAAACGGCGGCCACTGCTGGCCTCGCCTCGCCCGGCCCGATACCGGCTCCGGCATGGACGATCCGCCGGACGGACCGCGTTTCGGGGGATGCAGCAACGATATCGAGACGGCGGCCGAAGTCTGGAGCTTTATCAGCCGCTATCACGGCGAGTGACCGGGACAGCGGCATGGAGATCGGCAAGCCTGGCCTGAGAGCGCGGATTTCTCAGGCGAAGCGGGCTGCCGACCGTGCTTTCGCCTTGGCGGCGACTTCCTCGCGGTCGCGGGGCGGTTGCGACGTCTCCATCGAGTCGAGCAATTCTCGGGCACAATTGGCAATCGCCATGACCGCGTTTTCGAACGCTGCCTCGTTGCGTTTCGATGGCTTGTTGGTTCCGCTGAGCTTGCGCACGAACTGGAGCGCCGCATCGTGGATTTCCGCGTCCGTCGCCGGCGGATCGAAATTGAACAGGGGCTTGATGTTCCGGCACATGCCTTTGCTTCCCTTTGATATCTTCGCCACGGAGGGGCGTGGCTTCCCCCGAAAGTTAGTCCTGTGCGTGCCAATTGCAACGGACCATGTCGCGATCATGCGGAAAGCAAAAATCTAGCCGGATGGCTGTCGGTGTTGCGCCGCCTCGAACGTCCTTTGGTCCACGAGGCGAGGCCTTGTAGAGTGAAACAGCAGCCTGGAGATCGGGAATATGGCGCTCAAGCGAATGGATAATGTGGGAATCGTCGTCGAAGACCTCGCAGAAGCGATCGATTTCTTTCGCGAACTCGGCCTCGAACTCGAAGGCCGGGCCATGATCGAGGGAGAATGGGCCGGACGGGTCACAGGCCTCGGCGATCAGCATGTCGAGATCGCCATGATGCGCACGCCTGATGGCCATAGCCGGCTCGAGCTCTCCCGCTTCCTGAGACCGCAGGTCGTCGCCGACCACCGGAATGCCCCGGTCAACGCGCTCGGCTACCTCCGCGTCATGTTCGCCGTCGACGATATCGACGAGACGCTCGAAAGGCTGCGTGCGCGCGGCGCCGAACTCGTCGGCGAAGTCGTCCGGTATCAGGACACCTACCGGCTCTGCTACATCCGCGGCCCCGAAGGCATCCTCATCGGGCTTGCCCAGGAACTCGGATGAGCAGAACGGCCAGGAGCGAGAACAGTGAGCTGCCGTCGGCGACCTCGCCGGAGGCAAGTGCATATTTCTCAGCGTATTTGCCTTCCGACACGCTATAGTCCCGGCTGGCTAGCGGGAGGCGCTCATGGCTGACAACGACCGTTCACGGCATATTACCCAAGGCATTGCCCGTTCCCCCAATCGCGCGATGTACTATGCGCTGGGTTATGCGAAAGCCGATTTCGACAAGCCGATGATCGGCATCGCCAACGGGCACTCGACGATCACGCCGTGCAATGCCGGGCTCCAGCCGCTTGCAGATGCGGCGGTCGCCGCCATCAAGGCGGCCGGAGCCAATCCGCAGACCTTCGGCACGCCGACCATCTCGGACGGCATGGCCATGGGAACGGAGGGCATGAAATATTCCCTCGTCTCGCGCGAGGTTATCGCCGATTGCGTGGAGACCTCGGTGCAGGGCCAGTGGATGGACGGCGTTCTCGTGATCGGCGGGTGCGACAAGAACATGCCGGGCGGCATGATCGGCATTCTGCGCGCCAACGTCCCGGCCATCTATGTCTATGGCGGCACCATCAAGCCCGGTCGATGGAAGGACCAGAGCCTTTCCATCGTCTCCGCTTTCGAGGCCGTCGGCGCTTACATCGCCGGGAGGATGAGCGCCGAGGATTTCGAGGGCATCGAGCGCAATGCCTGCCCGACAACGGGATCCTGCGGCGGCATGTACACCGCAAACACCATGAGTTCGTCCTTCGAGGCGCTCGGCATGTCGCTGCTCTACTCCTCCAACATGGCCAATCCCGATCAGGAAAAGATCGACAGCACGGTCGAGTCCGCGCGCGTCCTGGTGGACGCTGTAAGAGCCGGCATCCGGCCGCGCGACATCGTCACGCGCAAGTCGATTGAAAATGCCGTGGCGCTGATCATGGCCACGGGAGGTTCGACGAATGCGGTGCTGCACTATCTCGCCATCGCCCATGCGGCCGAGGTGGAATGGACGCTGGAGGATTTCGAGCGGATACGCCGCAAGGTACCCGTCATCTGCGATCTCAAGCCATCCGGCCGCTATATGGCTGTCGATCTCCACTCTGCCGGCGGCGTTCCCCAGGTTCTGAAGCTGCTGCTGAATGCCGGCCTCCTGCACGGCGACTGTCTGACGATCACCGGCAGGACGATATCCGACGAACTCGCCGCTGTGCCCGACGAACCGTCTGCCGACCAGGAGGTTATCCGGTCGCTCGCAGCGCCGCTCTATCGCGAGGGACATCTCGCCATCCTCACGGGCAATCTGGCGGAAGGCGGCGCGGTGGCAAAGATCAGCGGCCTCAAGAGCCCGGTCATGACAGGCCCGGCGCGCGTCTTCGACGACGAGCAATCCGCAATGGACGCTATCTTATCGGACGGGATCAGGGCCGGCGATATCATGGTGCTGCGTTACCTCGGGCCGAAGGGCGGTCCGGGAATGCCGGAAATGCTTGCCCCGACATCGGCCATCGTCGGGCGCGGCCTTGGAGAAAGCGTCGGCCTCATCACCGATGGACGCTTCTCCGGCGGCACATGGGGCATGGTGGTCGGGCATGTCACGCCCGAAGCCTTCGAGGGCGGAACGATCGCACTTGTCCACGAGGGCGACCAGATCACCATCGACGCCCATCGCCAGCTTCTGCAGCTCGACGTCCCCGATGAAGAGATTGCGAGACGCCGAAGCCTCTGGGTCCAGCCTCAACCGCGCTACCGGCGCGGCGTCCTCGCCAAGTTCGCGGCCCTGGTCCGACCGGCGAACGAGGGAGCCGTGACGGGCTGAGGCCCGCGTCGACCGTAGAGCGGTCGCATTGCTGATCCTCGCTCGCAATCTCGACGCCGTGGTCACAAGGGCCACGGCTCGATGAAGGTGGAGTGCGCCTGCACTTGCCCCTGCCCCTTGTTGACTCACCGACGGTTGAACAATAACTTGCTAATTCGGTCGTTAGGCTTGTCCTCACATGACGGATCAATCTCTTCAGCGTCGCCTTGCCGCCATCGTCGTTGCCGATGTGGTGGGATATTCGCGCCTGATGGAGGCAGATGAAGTCGCAACGCTGGAGAACCTCAGGGAACTCCGTTCCGGCACGATCGAGCCGGCCGTGATGCGCCACAAGGGCCGCATCTTCAAGGTCATGGGCGACGGCTTCCTGATCGAATTCGGCAGCGCGGTGGAAGCGGTCGCAGCAGCGCTGGAAATGCAGCTGGCCACCGCTGCCGTCGAGGCTTCCGGAGACCGGCGCCTGCTCTTGCGCATAGGCGTCAATCTCGGAGATGTCATTGACGAGGGTTCAGACGTCCTCGGCGACGGGGTCAATGTCGCGGCGCGCCTCGAGAGACTGGCCGCGCCGGGAGGCATCTGCATTTCATCCAGCGTTCACGGCGAGATCCTCGGCAAGATCGACGACCGCTTCTTCGATGCAGGCGAACGTTACCTGAAGAACCTCACTCGCCCGGTCCACGTGTGGCATTGGCCGGATGCGCTGCAGAGCATATTGCCGCTGCCGGAAAATCCCTCGATTGCCGTATTGCCGTTCACGAACATGAGTGGGGATGAAACGGACGCGCCTTTCGTCGACGGTTTGACCGAAGACCTGATCACCGACCTTTCCCGTACGGCCGGCCTGTTCGTCATCGCACGCAATTCCGTCTACGGCTACAAGGGCAAGCCGGTCAACGTGAAGCTGGTCGCCCAGGAACTCGGCGTCCGCTACGTCCTGGAGGGAAGCGCCAGACGCGCAATGGGCCGTGTCCGCATCAATGCCCAGCTGGTCGACACGCTTGCCGGCGGGCACTTGTGGGCGGAGAGGTTCGACAGGACCGTGGAAGATGTTTTCGAACTGCAGGATGAAGTCAACGCCAAGATCGTCGAAGCCCTCGTCGGCCGGCTGACTATCCCGCCGCAGCGCAATCGACCGAAGAATTTTGAGGCCTACGACCTGTGTGTGCGCGCCCGCCTCCTGACGGAAGAGTCGCCGCAAACCGAGCGTGAGGCCCATATGCTGCTCCAGCGCGCGCTCAAGCTCGAGCCATCCTATGCCGAGGCGCTTGGCCTGCTCGCCTATAACCGCTGGCTGGCCTGGACGCATTTCGGCGAGCCCGAAGATCCCAACCGGGAGATGGCGACGACATCGGCGCAGAAGGCGGTCGACCTCGACCCCAACGATGCCGGCTGCCGTTACGTCCTGGGGACCATCCTGGCTTACGAGCGGCGCTGGCAGGAATCGGAGGCCGCCTTCGCCAAGGCCCTGGAGCTGGACCCCAACCACGCCGACACCTGGGCCGCCATGTCGGACATTTCCGTGCTGGACGGCAGGATTGCCGACGGACTGGCGCAGATCGAAAAAGCCCTGCGGCTCAATCCCCGGCCGGCCTGCTGGTATCTTTGTCATCTCGGGCAGGCGCAATACGCCGCGCGTGACTATGAGGCCGCAGCCGCGACACTGCGCAGGGAAGACACCTATCGCACCAACTCACGCAAATTCCTGGCTGCCACGCTTGCGCAATTGGGCCACCATGACGAGGCGCTGCGAGAAGCAGAATTGTTCCTGATCGCCCACCCTCATTTCACGATCGCCCATTGGCTCAACTCCCAGCCGCTGCGCGATGCATCCGTACGAGACCACTTTGTCGACGGTTTTAGGAAGGCCGGCCTGCCGGAGATGTGACGGGGGCTGGGGATGAGGCCGGGCGTTCGAGGACTCGATCAACGGAAATGGATCGCAGAGCCCGGCTTCTTCGGACGCTCCACAAAACACGTCAACCGGCCCGACGCCTCCAATGCCTGCTGATGCTCCCTTGGCAGCAACGACCCGGCTCGCGGCAGATGAGCGTCTCGGTCGCTTTGGGCACCGAGGCTCACCTCAATCTCCCTCATCCCTGTGCCTGTCACAGGGATCCAGCCTGCCCAAGTCCTTGGGCAGGAGAGACTTTTTGCTTGCGCTGTGCCGCCTGCATTACGGATTGGTGCCACCGCTTGTAGCGATATCACAGCGCGCAAAAGCAAACATTCCCTCAATTGCAGAGTGTCGCCCGGCATGCAAAATATTGGTGTCTGCGCGTTTGCAATATTCCATTCATCTCCGATAGGTCCGTATGAACTACGTCGTTTTCATGCTGTGCGTGTTCGCCATTTTGATCCTGCTTTTTATCGCTACAGTTGCAATTTTCTTTCTTTGGCTACGCCGTCTCTGGCGACGGACGCGACCCGACCAGTCCGTCCGAAGAAATCTTATTGTAGCTTTTGGTCTGGGGGCGGTCGGGCTGCTTTTTGCGTGCGAGAAGCGATAGCCCGATATTCAACCAAGAAGGGCGAGACCCGTGAGCTAGCCTTCAGGCGTCACTCGTCAACGGCGCCTCTATGACCGCTTCTTAGGCCGAAGCTGCTGCACTATTGCAGACTGAACTGCGCCTGCAAAGTTCGCCAACTTCTCGGTGTCTCCAATCAATGCATCCCGAAGTGTCCTTGGAATTTCAAGTTGCCCCCCTGCTCCGTGCTTGCCCCGATTACAAATGTTGTCTGGCTCTTCGCCGGAAAGCCGATGTCCTGTGGTGCGGACGCGAAACCCCGCGTCTTGCAGATTCTTGGCGACAGCATCGCGCAACTGGTGATCAAGACCACCGAGCCAGACCGTCTCTGTATCTCCCTCGTCCTTTCGACCGTGCATGGTGACCACAACGTCAGCTGCCGCTGCTAGGCGCAGACCTTCCGGCTCATCGAACAGATGCGATTCAATGTGGAGATCGGAGTGAGGACGATTTGGTTTCAACCCTTCGAAGCAGTAGAGCGAAAGGTCATTGCCCGCGATCGCTACCGCGAGCTCGGAGGTGCCAGGTTCGATCGTTCCACCATGAGGGGCGGCAATCAGGACGGGTGACGGCCTCTCGGTGAAGAACTTTCTGTAGTCGACGCCTTCCGTCTCGGCGGCGGCAAGAGCCGAATAGGATTTGTACTTATCTGACGTTTCTTCCGGTTTTGTCGACCGCGCGTTCGCTCCAGATGAAACGGTGAATGTGGTCTGATTTCTAGATATTTCGCTTACACCGTCGCCTTCGCCGCTGGCCCCATCGTCGTCTTCGTCCTCGTCTTCATTTTCATACTCCCTGCTACGCATCTCCTTTTCGGTCTCGGCGCTGCGGTGCTCCGATGCGATGCGAAGGTTGAGCTCTGCGATGTGTTTCTCCGCAAACGCTTTAACTACAGGGCGTTCATCCGACAACCACTCCGTCAGCGAGTCTCTCCTGGCTCGCCACGCTTCGGCGAATCCCAATTCGCCCGACACCACACCGGTACTATCGATCGCGGCTCGAACCCCGCTTAGTTTTAGCGCATCAGCTGGGAAACGCGACACTATCTCCTTCAAGACGGCATGGGTGGACATCTCGCCGTGATAATTTCGCAGGATCGCAAGGGCGAAATCCGCCTCTGTATTGCCGCCCGCCTGTACCAGCCCTGCAAGCGCAGCAGCGAACTCGGGTGTGCAATGAGGGAATACCTTGCTTAGGAGGCGACCTCCTCGAAATTCAAAAAGTCTCTGATCGCTTGCGAACCAGGACAACCCCTTGCTAATCGCAAGCTGAGCGTCCTTCGCGAGCACCTTTTCCAAACCGTGGAAACGGTATGGCACTGCCTCGAACCGACCTTCATCCCTGTCTTCGTCAGAATTCTTGGCTAGGCGAGCACCGAAATAGTCCCAGATCACTTCGGGCTGGCGTTCGGCTAGCCGACCCAGAATGCCCTCTACCTGGTAGTTCACCTGGCGGACATAGCCTAAGTTCTCAAGGATTTGTGCCGTCCTTTCAGGAGCGAGTTCGCCGTAGAGCTTTCCGCCCTCCTGTGGGAACCATGCTTCCAAGACCCACCGCACATCCTTGTGGTCGTTCAGAAATGCCAGTGCGTCGCGCAAGAAGCTGTCGGGGTCTGTAATCTGCTTCGCGTCAAAGTGCTCTAAGGCGAGTAGTAAGCATTCGCTGACTGCTGCCGAGTCTGAAATATCAATGGCGCGCTTCAACAGGCAGCGCGCGAAGTCAGGCTGCTTAACGTCCGAATATCGAAGGTGGCGCGCTACGCCTGACAAGTTCTTAGCGGACGCCAGTTCACGTTCCAAAATTGCATCATAGATGTCGTTCCGACCACTCCGAGATAGCCCATTGAGGAAGCCGGGAAGAAACCGCCGGAGATCATCGGAGGCCCTCGCCAAAAACCTCTCCGCCACCTCGGGCTTGCGCTCTGCAAGATTGCTGAGGAAATTCACGAAGACAGGAAAGGTCGCCAGATCGCGTGACTTGGTTTCCGCACAGCGCGCTATCAGGTCGTACCATTGGCTCTCGTTTGTGTCGTTGATAGCGGCGAGATAGCTGCCCGCTTCCTGCTTCCGATACTCGTCAGCCCTCTGATAGTCGAATTCCTCATCGATCCAGTGTTCGGGATAAACGGATTCGAATCCAACTAGGATCTTATATTGGCGAAAGCGTTCGTCTGTATTAATCGCATCGCGGAACTTGAAGATGGCCGCAATGAGGGCGAGAGCTTCGGTCTGACAATTGAACCGATTATCTGGGTCATCTGCCAACACTTTCGACCGCCGATAGTCATAAAGGAATTGATGTTCGAGGTGTTGGAGCAACTCGTAGCCTTCGGATTTGGCCCGTGCTGTCACGAATTCGACAATACGTGTTGCGTCCCGGATGGTGATATCCAGGAGCTCATTCGAGTACTGCACGTGGTTAGGAGTTCGAGTGGCAGCGTCCAGCGCTGCGAGAACTGCTAGCTTTTGCGTATCGTCGATGGATCGCTCGTAGGCCGCGAAAAGAGCCATCATTGCTTTCTCGCGAACTTGCTTCAACTGATCCGACGCTGGCACGGCCCCGGTGCTTAGGACCACGGAATCTGCCTTCCACTTGGCACCTGTAATGTCAGATTGAATTGCCTCGGTCCACACAGTGAGGGCTATGGGCCGAATACCGTCCAACTCGACGCTGCTCATCCCGGCAAGATGATCCACCAGTGCCGTCTGGAGCATCGGCCCTACCTGCCGATGGACGTCGATATTGTACTCGGACAGGTGCTTGACCGCATTTACAATCGTCTGCCGAATGTCTTCTTCTGACTCATCTCGGTAAACGTCGATAAGAAGCTGTAGCGTTCCAACCACGTCTGCGTAACGAAGACGTTCTATTATCTCCAGGACAAGCCTTGTCACCGCGTCAGCTTTGTACCCCTCCATTTTGCCGTAAGTCGTCTCTATCGGAACAGGTTCGGTTGCGCGTGCAGCTTTCACTGCCCGGAGGAGAGGCCCCCTCAGCCCTTCGTGGGCGGCCGAGAGGTCGTCATAATTCGGAATCGAGTAATCCTTCAGTCCGGAAAGAATCTGGTAGCGCTCGTTGTTATTCTGTGCGCCGTCCAGCAGCGTCGCGATGTCCTTGTCAAAGAGGCTTTTGCCTTGAAGAAGCCGCTCATACTCCTGCTGCGCCTTTTGAATCTCAAAGCCAGCGGGGATTAGGTACTTGTTCATGATCCGCTCGAATCGGCTTGCAATTGCTTTCATCGCTTTCCCGCCGTAGCCGTCGCCTAGCTTGTCCTTATAGAGAATGTCGTGTGACGTTTCGGACCAGGCGTGGTTTAGAATGGTCTGGACCTGAATCTCACAACGCAGGCCGGCAAACCTCGCGTATTCCGGAAGGCGTACCCGTTCCTCGCCAAGCCTTACCGTGTAGTGGACGGCGCGGTATTGGGCTTCCTGATTTTCAGGAACGGGATGATGAATTTTTGTTGAGTCCTCCTCGATTTCAAAGTTCTCGCGGATCAGTGATGATGCCAAGAAGTGATCAACATCGTTGTTGGTATAAAAGATGAGCCGCACGCCAGCGAGATCGCGCCGATCAAGCTCAAGCGTCTGAGTATCCAATTTGTCCGCCTCGACTAGACGCCGGCGCAAACTACTCACTTCTTTTGCGCGGCACTGAACCGATTGAGGACGTGGCTGGCCTTTGTCGGTGCGCAGTGCGTTTTCTAGGATGAATCGAACTGTTTGTGCGAACTCGTCGTACGTGGAATAGTACTTCTTCTCGTAGTCTTCGATATTCATCACGCTGACCTCAACCGCATATAGCTGAATAACGGAGCTGTACTTAGCCAGATTCCTTGGACAATCGTAATGCAGAAAGGAGGTCATCATGCCGACAACCCTTCGCGGCAACCGGAAGCGTCGCATTCTTAGCATCGCGGGGGTATCCGCTGCAGCCCGGGCCTGTCGCGCCGAAAGCTACTTTTGTGCGCAACGTTTACCACAGTTTGCGATGGATGACGTCGGCTCCTGGACAATCGCGAAGGAACTCAACGGCCGATATAGGGGCGCAAAACTGCCTTTCAGCGGACAAAAGACTTTCGGCTAAGAGTGAGTCATTCACAGCGCAGACGCGCGGTGGCTGGATTCCTGTGACAGGCACAGGAATGAGGGAGGTTGGGGCGGCGCCTCGTTTCTTGCTGCAACGTTGGAGCGTGGAAAGCAGTTCAGCAGATTTTACTATCCCGCCGTGCGCCGAAAACAACAGCGACGCCCACCCCCAAACAGGTCCGGGGGCAGCGCCAAAACCCTCGGCGCCGACCCTATCCCCTGGCTCGTGTAGGTGGCCCAGGTGCCCCCTCGCCCTACACCTCGCCTGCGTATCGCATCATCCAGCCCGCGCGGCAGCGGATAGAGGAAATACGAGAACACCGTCCGGTTCCCGACCTTGATTTCCGTCGAGACGGTCATGCCCGGCAGCAGCCGCACCGACACATCAGAGGCATTCAGCCTTGTATCCGCAAGCAGGATGCGAGCCTTGAAGAAGGGTGCGGCCGGCTGGCTGGGCGTGGCGGTCTGTTCCGGCTGCTGGCCGGTCATGAACGTGTCCTGGCCGATCGTGCGCACTTCACCCGAGGCCGTGCCATATTTCTGGAAGGGATAGGCATCGACCTTGATGCCGGCTTCCTTGCCGAGGACAAGGCCAACAGCGCTTCGGGTAAGCGGTCATTCCCGAACGCCAACGACACCGGCCAGGAAACCGCCACCTGCCATTACATAGCTGCCTTGCATCATCGGAAGTATCCGTTTGCCCAAGATGAGATCATAAGGCGCGTAGCTGATGTACATGAAAGTCTCCAAGATGGATTGGATCCCCGTAGTCCTCGTTATCTTCAAGGTTCTCGCATTGGGAATTGCCATGTTCTTCGCCATCAAGTGGCATTACGACCGAGGAGAAAAGGGCGAGAGGCGAGCGTTACTGCGCACGGGCGGCACGATGGTCGCGATGTTTGCGCTGGCGCTACTGGGCACGGGGCTCGTCGCCTTCGTCCTTGGCGGGATGCTCGGCCTGGACTTGAGCCTCCCCTGATCGCGTCATTGATGCACCCTGCCCCGCCGGAGTTTGCGGATCATTGGTCGTCGTCAACGGCCACAGAGCCAGATCGACGTGCTGACGCCGTGAAATTCTTCGCGGCGGACAAGCGGCTGAAACCTGCTTTCGCCCAGACCGGACGTCGGCTTTGAAATAGCCGATCTACCATCGAGTTGTGTGATAAGTTGTGGCCTATCGACTTCGTGAGCGATGTCCTGCGCGAGGAGCTTGGCTGTGGCTGATGCACGAGAACTGGAGCGCCTCCTCTCGGACGCCAGGGCCGAGATCGACGTCTTGCGGCAGAGCGAGGCGAAATTTCGTGCGGCGTTTGAAACCATGATCGAAGCCTGCTGCGTCTTCGACATGATCTACGACGACTTTGGCAGGCCTGTCGATTGGAGGATCATAGAGGCCAATGCCGGGTACGAAAAGCAGAGCGGATTGAAGGATGTTGCAGGCAGGTTGGCCAGCGAATTCATGCCTGGAACGGAGCCATACTGGATTGAAATGTTTGGCAGGGTGGTTGAGACCGGAGTAGCCGAGCAGATTGAAAAGTGGCACCAGCCCACCGGTCGATGGGTTCACAGCTCTACCGCACGCGTCGGCGGCTCTGGAAGCCGGCGCCTGGTCAGCGTCTTCTATGACATCACCGAACGCAAACGCGCCGAGATCGCCCTGCGTGAAAGCGAAAACAGGTTTCAGCAGTTTGCCAATGCGTCCTCATCCGGCCTTTGGATCAGAGACGCAGAAACGTTGAGAATGGAATTCGTCAGCCCCTCCATCGCGACGATCTATGGCACCGAACCGGACGCGCTCCTCGGCGACATCAAATACTGGGCCGCGATGGTCCTGCCCGAGGATCGGGAGACCGCAGGCCATCACATAGAGCAGGCCTGTCATGGTGACCCTGCGATTCACGAGTTCCGCATTCGGCGAGACGACGGTTCATTCCGCTGGATCAGGGACACGGATTTCCCCCTCTTTGACGAGAACGGCAATGTGCAGCGCGTTGGCGGCATCGCGGAAGATGTCACCGAAACAAAGATGGCCGTGGAGCACCAGGGCGTCCTGCTGCATGAACTGCAGCATAGGGTGCGCAACATCATGGCGGTGATCCGCTCCATGGCCGTCAGGTCTGCGGATGGGGCTGCGGATGTGGAAGACTACAAGACGTCCCTTGCTGGACGTCTTCTGGCCCTGGCTCGGGTCCAGACCCTCCTCACGCGCCAGGCCAATGCGGGCGGATGGATGCGTGACATCCTCGAAAGCGAAATCGGGGCACAAGCGCACTCCGAAAATCAGTATGAACTGACAGGCCCCGACATCATGCTATCCCCCAAGGCCGTGGAAGTTCTAACCCTCGCCTTCCATGAACTATCGACCAACGCCCTGAAATACGGCGCGCTCTCGGTCAGCAAGGGAAAGGTGACTGTCACCTGGACCCTTTTCGAAAAGCGGGAAAAAACCTGGATCGCAATCGACTGGGTCGAAGAAGGCGCGCCATCGCGTGCCCCGCCGACCCGCCGCGGCTTCGGCTCGGAGCTCATCGAGGCCAGGATTCCCTACGAACTGCGGGGCACTGGAAAGACGACGATCGAGCCCGAGGGCGCCAGATGTCATATCGAGTTTCCGCTTCGCGAAGCTGAGAGCATTCTGGAGACCGATGCGCCCGTACCGACGCGGCTATACGGAGGAACTGTCGATATGACCGGAGCACCTGACCTGAGCGGCAAGACGATCCTCGTCGTGGAAGACGACTATTATGTTGCGTCGGACACTGCCGCTGCTCTGCGCGGCGCGGGCGCGGTCGTTCTTGGACCCTCCCCCACAGCGGAGGACGCAGCACATCTGCTCGAACATGAGACCCCGACCTCGGTCGTTCTCGACCTGAATCTCGGCGGTGGGGGCCCGAAGTTCGACATCGCGCATCGATTGCTGGAGCGCGGCATACCGTTCATCTTTCTCACGGGATACGACCCGGACGTGATCCCTGATGACCTCGCCAATATCAAGCGCCTGCAAAAGCCGATTGCGCTGCGCGAAGTCGTGGAGGCGGTCAGCAGGCTCTGATGCCCCAAGGCGGATGACCGCTTTGGCGCAAAGCGGCAAACCCTGAATCTCGGCTGTCGGCCCAAAGCCGACCTCACGTGAGCCTTTCAGAGTTCGCTTTTTCGATTTGCCTTGGTGGAAGCACCCATCGTATGGATTTCCTGTTGCAGCATCGAATTGATACGGAATCCATATGGACACCCCGCCGATCATAGTCGACTACGCTCAGGTAATCCAAACCTCCCTTGCCCCGGTATTCCTGCTCGCTGGTACAGCGGCGTTTGTCGGAATCTACGTCACCCGTCTAGGGCGCGTGTCGGACAGGCTGAACGAGGCAACGGACACTCACCTCCCCCGAGAGAACCGGTTGCATCAGCTCGTCTATCTGCGAAGCCGGACTTTGATCCTCGAGGCCGCGGTCATACTTGGCGTTGTCGCCGGCATTTGTACCTGTTGCGCAATCCTCAACCTTCTTTCGGGCGCGCTGGCAATCCGGCTCCGGCCAGAAAATCTGGTGTGGTTCTTTGGTGGCGCGATCGTTTCCTTGATGTCTTCGTTGGCAGCCTTTCTGTTCGAACTCATCGTGTCGGGCCACAGCATGCTGCGACAGATCAGGATGGATCGAGATCGGGGTAGCTGAGGCATTCCGCAAGGACGCATGCCGATCAAGGAAGTCGTTCGCCTGCTGTCGGACGGTGCGCAGCAGGCAGATGTCGTGGGCCTGGGCGTCACGGAGTTGCTGCCGTGGGACATGGTCATCGTCCGGGATATGTTGCGTGAGCTTCCCATTTTGGGAGACGGTGGCCAGGTGCTCCGCTGACGCAAATCAGCTCGCGAAGTAGCGCGTCGGCGTTGTGCCTAATGCCTTCTTGAACATGACGATAAAGGCAGTAACGGATTCATATCCCAGGTCGCTTGACACCCTCTGGACCGTCGCGCCGCTGGCCAGTTCGCGCAACGCGATGACCAGGTGCAGTTGCCGCCGCCACCGGCCGAAGGTCAGTCCCGTTTCCTGGACCATCAGCCGCTTCAAGGATCGCTCGCTCATGGCGACATGTGCCGCCCAATCGACCAGGGTGCGACGGTCGCTCGGGTCCGCCATCAGCGCAGCAGTGATCGCGGCGATCTTGGGATGGCTGGATGCGGGCAAGTCCAGCCCCTGTATCGGCATTTGCGCGAGTTCATCCAGCAGGACCCGCACCATGCGGCCGACATGATCGTCCGGAGCGGAATTGACCGGTACATCCGCCAGCCGGAGGATCATCTCGCGCAGCATCGGCGACACGGACAGAGTGCAGCACTCCCGCGGCAGACTGGCCGCTTCGGGCTGAACGAACAGATAGGACAGGCGTGCGTTGGACGTGACCTGGTTGCTGTGGGGCACGCCGCCGGGTATCCAGATTCCGCAATCTGGCGGTACAATCCAGATGCCATTCTCCGTCCTGCATGTGACGGCCCCGTGCAGGGCCAGGATGAGCTGCCCTTCCCTGTGCTGGTGCTGGGGCACTTCAGCCTCATAGTCGCTGAAGTCGAGGCGGACGGCGATGGCCGGGCGATCTGACCAGTCGGGATCAAAATCGTCGTAGCAGGAAGGCAGTTTTGCGGATTGGCCCGATTTCGAGATCATTTGGCATTATCTCCAAATTCGCACAGGCAGCAATAGTCTACACCTCGGTGACTAACAACCGAAAGGAGACTGTCATGCGAATTTCCGTCGTCGGCGCCACGGGACGAGTCGGCGCCAAGCTGACCCGGACCCTGCTGAGTTCAGGGCATCAGGTGAGAGCACTGTCGAGAGGCGGCCCGGCGCTTGACGCACTGGTCGAGCTCGGAGCAGAGCCATTCCTCGGAAGCTTTGACACCGGAACGGGAGAGCTTGACCAGTTTTTCCAGGGTGCGGATGCCGCGTTCCTGATGGTCAAGACCGATTGGAACAACATCGCGGGCCACTACCCCGCCGTTGCCCGGCGCTTTGTCGATGCGCTCGAAAGATCCTCAGTCAAACTGGCCGTCAGCCTGACGGCCATGGGTTCGGACGTGAAGGGGAAAACGGGCCATTTCGAGTGCTTCCACGATCTGGACGAAAAGCTCAACGAACTCGGCAATATCAATCTGGTCCACCTGCGCGCCGCCTGGTTCATGGAAGACGTGTCGGCGTGGACCGGGCCGGTTGCCAAATACGGTCGCATTGCCTGGTTCTGCAAACCCGACTTGAAGATGCCCTGGGTGGCGACCGATGACATCGCATGGCTGGCAGCGAAGGAACTGACCAATCCGAGGGGCAGACACCGCGTCTATCTCGAAGTCGGCTCGGAAGATGTCTCGATGAACGAACTGGCCGCGATCATTGGCAGGGAGATCGGCAGGCCGGTGGAGTACCGATACATCGAGACGACCCGCAAAGACGTGGAAGCCGAATTTCTGGCGCGGTTCGGCACGCCGGAAAAATGGCAGGACGACACCCTGAGTGCCGACGCGTTGAACAATGGCATCGTAAGGTTCCATGGGAAGCACGAGGATCGCCCGAAATTGCCCACGACGATCGAGGCGTTCATCGGCGATGTCTGGAAGCCGCGCTACCTGGAGGCGGTCGGAGCGGGAGACCAGCGAGAGACGTTTTTCATGTGGGCCGCCAGGGACTAGCGCTGGTTCTCTTGAATTGTCCCGGCAATTTTCAGTCCTTACCGGACGCTACCGCAAACTATTTTATTGCGGTGGCCATATGACCGCAATTGGCGCAAGGCGGCCAACCCCAAAGTCGGCTGTCGGCCCGAAGCGGACAAGCCGTTGGGTCGGACAACCTCCCATTCACTTCCCCTGTCCCAACCGTGGCTCCGTACCTGCAACGAGCCTTTGAATGTTGGCCTGATGCCGAACAACGACGTAAAGCCCGCCAACAACGACGAGCAGTCGATAAGGAGTCGGGTGCTCCAGGCCGAAGACGAGCACGATGGCGGTTAGTGCGGCAAGAATCGAACTGAATGAAACGAGACGGAAGGCCGCGAGCGTCAGGATCCATACAGCCGCTGCGCCAAGCCCCACAGGAACAGAGATCGCCAATAACACGCCAAGACCAGTTGCCGCAGACTTTCCGCCCCTGAACCCCAACCATATTGAACGGCCATGGCCAAACAGCACCGCTAGGCCAGCAACACAGGTATACCAAGGCACTAAATACTGGGGGGCAATGTCCGGCGATGATGTGAACGATGGCTGCGCGATCAGCCAGGAATAGTAGCGGGCGGCGAAGAGTATTGCCGCGGCGCCCTTCAGGACATCTACGACAAGCACACAGAAAGCTGGCCTTTTACCCAAGGTGCGCAATACGTTTGTCGCGCCGGTGGATTTCGACCCGTATTCCCTTATGTCAATGCCGCGAAGCATCCTTCCCATGAGGTATCCCGTTGGGATCGAACCGAGAAGATAAGCGATGAGCAATCCGCTACTGAGTGCAATCCAAACCATAAGACTACCCGCTGCCGCCATCTCCAATAAGAGCGTTAGGGCATCCCTTCGGCACCAACGTCAAGTCTGCAATCGGCGTAAGGTTGCTCGAATATGGATGGCAGTTATCGGCCCCAAGCGGACATAGATGGTCGCATTGACCCAGGGCCTCCGTCGCCACATTCAATTTGTCATTGCCTGCGGGAGGTCGAGAATTCCTCCCGATTGACCGCCCTTCAGTTGTCGTGTCTATTTGTCACCAGCATCCCGGCCCATGGCGTTTTGCCAGCTGGGCCAGTATTTTATTCCCGATCTGTCATGTTCATTTCAAGAATGGCTAACTTCCCGGAGGGGCGGCGCGATCATGGAACTGGCTAGATGTCGAGGACTCGCGGCAGCAATCGTCCTTTTTGTCACGGGCACGGCGTTTGCCGGCGAAACGCCCACGCAAACTCAGCGCGTACAGAAAGCGCTGGACGCCTGGCTCGCGGAACGCTCACCACTCGAGGGTGTCACCGGCATCGCCGCCTATGTCAGCCTTGGCGCATCGGGTCCGAACATCGAAGCCTTTGCAGGCAAGACCGGAAGAGCCGATGACGATCCGCCGGTAGACCAGAATACCCTCTTCGCCATGGGCAGCACGTCGAAGTCTTTCGCTGCCGCGGTGATCCTGAAACTGGAAGCCCAAGGGCTCCTCTCCATCGATGACACGGTCGGAAAGTGGTTGCCGCAATATCCCGCCTGGGGCGGCGTCAGCATCCGCCGCCTTCTCGATATGACCAGTGGTATCCCGAATTATTCCGAGACCGAATTCATCTCGCGTAGCTGGGTAGAGCAGCCGAAACGCGACTTGACCGCGGAAGAACTGATCGCCGCGGCATATCCCGACGGCAGCAACAACCTGCCGGTGAGCGAAGGGTACCACTACTCCAACACCAACTACATTCTCGCCGGCCTGATCGCAGCCAAGGCGACGGGCAAGCCCTATCAGGAGCTTGTCCGTGAACTGATAATCGAGCAGCACGGCCTCCACTCCACCTTCTACTCTCCGGGGGCCTACCCACCGGACGTGATCGCCCGCTTGGCGCACGGCTATTTCGAAAACACCGCTTGCGCCGAATACCAGCCGTCCGACTGCAAGGAAAGTTGGAACAAGCCGATGATCGGCCGCGACGTGCGTGAAGACAGCACCTCCTGGGCTCAGGCCGCGGGCGGCGCTATCTCCAACGCGCGCGATATTACCCGCTGGATGCGCGCCGTGTTCGAAGGCCGTGTGGTGCCGCCGAAGCAACAGGCCGAATGGATGTCGATGGTTTCGACCAAGACAGGTGAACCGATCACGCAGGTCAGCGAGGAGCATCCTCAGGGCTTTGCCCTCGGCCTCGTGCAGGGCATGATACCGGGCGGCCCGGCCTGGTTCTATCAGGGAATGACCCTGGGCTATCGCACTCTTTATGTGTGGTACGAGAAGGACGGCATTCTGATCACCGTGCAGACCAACAGCCAGCCGAACGACGACGCAAACAAGCTTTCCGAGGCCGTCGAAGCAATCCATTCAGCGATCAAGACGCAATAGACAATGGTCTCGACAAGGTTGGACGGCCGAATTGGCCCGAAGGGCAGTCGACGCTCACTTGAGAACACAGATTCCGTCCCGGAGGCAATCGATCTTGCGACGCTGGGCGCGGCCACGCGCGCTCGCTGATCAGCCCCACGACATATGCGCACGCGCCTCGGCTGTCGCCCAAAGCCGCCGCATTCCCTTCACGCCAAAGTACCATCAGCCGAGGCCGCGAGGATGAGCTCGCAGACGGCGTTGAGGTCGCTGACAATACCGGTGCAGAGGGATTGGATTTCCGGCGTTGGGTGAAGGAGGTCGGGGACCATGAAGGTCATCATTCCGGCCGCCGAGGCAGAGCGAACGCCATTGTGGGAATCTTCCAGCGCGAGGCAAAGGGCGGGATTGACGCCCAGTCTCTTCGCGGCAGTCAGGAACGGATCGGGCATGGGTTTGCTTGCCGCATAGTCTCCGTATGCAATGACCGCATCGAAACGGCCTTCCAGACCATGAGCCGAAAGATGGCTCCGGACGGTAGAGTGGGACGACGACGTTGCGATGCCTCGCGGCAGTTCGAGCTGATCGAGGACATCGAGGAGTTCGAGGACGCCGGGTTTCAGCTGGAGTTCGGTCGCCGCCAGGGCCGTGAAATGGGTCATCACCGCTTCCCCATATTGATCAACCGGGAAATCCGGTCCCATCTGCTCCAGGATCAGAAGTCTGTTGCTGGCCCAGGGTACCCCTATCGTGCCCTGGATCAGCGTTATCGGCAGGTTGAGCCCCCCGGCGCCTGACGCCGCGAGAAACGCTTGTTGATAGAGAGCTTCCGTATCGAAGATCAGCCCGTCCATGTCGAAGATCACGGCGGCGGGGATGTGAGGCAGCGTCATCGTTTGTCCATGCATGTATTTTCCTGCGTCGCAGTGATAAGCAAAAGCCGTGAAGGTTGGATCATTCTTTTTCGATCTGGCGGGAAGTAATGCGTATAGCGCGGTACCCTGGACACTTTGTCAAACGCCCAATCGGCGGTTCGCCTTTCGAACGACATGGTTGGGCTGCTGTCGCCCCCCAGTGGTCATCTCCAGACGCGATTTTCAGCGGCCGGAACGCCCCGTTTGGCCTCGCCTAGCGACCGGCGCTCTGGCCACCGTCGACATGCAGGATTTCACCGGTGACGAACTCGGCCGAATCCAGGAACACGACGGCGCTGGCGACTTCGCCTGCTTCACCCATGCGACCCAGCGGGTGGAAAGTGCCCAGCATTTCGTGATGTTCTTCAGGATGCATCGGCGTCTTGGTAACGCCCGGCGCGACGGCGTTCACACGGATGCCCTTCTTGGCATACTCGATCGCCAGCACGCGCGTGACAGCATTCAGGCCACCCTTGGTAAGCGCCGCCAGCGCCATGTGGCCGCCGCTGATACCGTTGTCGATGCTGCCGGTGATATTCAACACATGGCCGCTCGAATGCTTCTCCATTTCGGCGATGGCCAGCTTGGTGATGTGGAAGAAGCCAGCCATGTTCACATTCATGACGGCATTGTAGTCTTCGATGCTGTTTTCGGTGAATGGCTTGCCGATGAAGATCCCGGCGTTGTTCACCAGAGTGTCGACGCGGCCAAATCGTGCGACAGCCTCTGAAATGACGCGCTGGGCGGTTGCGGGATCACCGATATCTCCAGCGACCGTCACGATGTTTGGATCTTCCGACGGCTCGATCATTCGCGAAGTTGCAACAATGCGGTAGTCGAGTTTCCGGAACGCCTTGACGATTTCAGCGCCAATGCCCTGCGAAGCGCCAGTGACGACAACAACTTTGGTCATGATCTTGTCTTTCCGTAAAATATCCTCGGTGCGGTTGCGCATGGAATGCGGTCGGACCGTGCTGAAGCCGACATATTGTTTGTTTCGCCGCCCGTGATAAGGAATCCCGATTCAAAAGCACCTTTCGGGAAACGCGAGAAATGGATACGATCGACGCGTTGCGCCTTTTCGTTGGCATTGCCGAGACGGGCAGCCTGTCCGCAGCGGCTCGTCACGCGTCAGTGGCTACCTCTACGGTCACGGTCGCGCTGCAGCAGCTCGAGGAACGGGCTGGCGTGAGCCTCGTCACCCGCTCCACAAGGCGCTTGTCCTTCACCCACGAGGGACGGCAATTCCTTGCGGACTCGCGACGCATCCTGGCCGACTGGGATGCAGCGGTCGTAGGTGCGCGTGGCGGGCTATTGAGCGGACCGATCAAGATCACCGCCCCGCAGGAATTTAGCCAGCTCGGACTGGCGCTGATGGTCGATCGGTTTCTTCTCGACCATCCGGCTGTAAAGATCACACTGCATTTCGCGGACGACGTCGTCGAATTGGTCGGCAACGATATCGATGTCGCCCTGCGCTTCGGCCCTTTGAATGACTCGAGCCTGATGGCGCGTTTGCTGCTGCGAGGCAGCAGAGTCGTGTGCGCATCGCCGGCCTACTGGAATGCGCGAGGCGTTCCTCGCAAGCCGGATGATCTCACGGAGCATAACTGCCTTGTGCACGCACGCCCGGACGCTGCCTCCGCCGCCTGGCCTTTCCTGGTGGAAGGCAAGCCGATATCGGTCCGTGTTCAGGGAGATCGCGTTGCCAACGACAGCGGCGCCCTCCGCGATTGGGCACTCGCGGGACGCGGCGTAATCAGGAGGGGAGCCCTGGGTATCCGGAAGGAATTGAGTACCGGCCAGCTTGTAACCGCGCTTGATGTATTTTCAGTCGGGGACGCGAACCTGTATGCCGTTACGACAGGACAGTTGCGCAACCAGAGGGTCATCGCATTCATCGATTTTCTCGAACAACAGCTTCTTGCTGCGTACCCCCTCGTGCGCTGATGATTTGCGTGGATTGATTTCCGCGCGCTCACAGTTCGGCTGCGGCGGGGCAATCCATCTCCGAATGCCGGTCGATTCCCGCTTTGACGGCGAACTTGTCACCAACGGTCGAGAACCCGAATATGACCGCTTCTGGCGCAAGGCGATCAGGACCGCCGCCGGCCCCTTTGCTGCCATTCGAAGTCGATCCGAGCAACGTGCGGCATGTGCTAGGATGCCGCACGAATCCGGAATGCGACAGACGCGCTGCGAGGGGCAGTGTTATCGTACCGGAATTCGCGCGACCGAGAGCCGACGTTGTGTTCTTCAAAGGGGAAGACGAGGAAGATGCCGACAGCACAGCAACCCAGTCTGATAGTTCGACAGAAATCACCTGAAAACATCGAGTTTCCGTTTGCGTCGCTCTCCGATTGGCTGATCCCAGCCGAACTGTTCTTCGTGCGAAACCATTTCCCGTCGCCGGACCTCGATGCGCGAGACTGGAGATTGCGCATTGACGGGGCGGTGGAGCGGCCGATCGAACTTGACCTCGACAGCATCAAGGCGATGCGGAGCACGAGTTTGACCGCCGTCGTAGAATGCGCAGGCAACGGGCGCGTCTACTATGAGCCCCCGAGGGAGGGCTTGCAGTGGCAGAACGGAGCCGTCGGCAATGCCGCCTGGACAGGTGTTCTTCTACGCGAGATCTTGGAGATGGCGGGCGTTAAGCAAACCGCATGTGAGGTTCTGCTCACAGGCGCCGATAGCGGCGTCGTCGACGCGAACAAGAAAACGGCTTCTCCCGGCCCCATCGCGTTTGCGCGCAGTTTGCCGCTTGAGAAGGCCATGGCCGACAGCACGATCCTTGCCTATTCGATGAACGAACGGCCGCTGACGCGCGATCACGGCTATCCGCTGCGCGCGGTCGTGGGCGGCTGGTTCGGCATGGCCTGGGTCAAGTGGATCACGCATATCACGGTTGTGGAGCGACCCTTCCTTGGCTACTGGCAGGCGCGCGACTATTTCCGTTGGGAGCGCGGCCTCGGGGAACCCACGCTGGTCCCGCTTGCGCAGATGGAGGTCAAATCGCAGATCGCGCGTCCCGTACAGGGCGCGCATCTCGTCGCCGGCCAACCGCACCGGATTTTCGGAGCCGCCTGGAGCGGAGAGGCTCCTATCCGGCAGGTGCAGGTCTGCACCGGAGACGGCAGGGGCTGGCGCGAGGCAAGGCTCCTCGAAACAGAACGTCCCTTTGCATGGCGCTTGTGGGAGTACATGTGGACCCCTGAAGACGTGGGGCAATATACACTGCGATCTCGCGCGACCGATGCGGCGGGGTGCGTGCAGCCCGACGTCCAGCGTTCCGACTGCGAGAGCTACGTGGCCAATTGGATCATTCCGGTGAAGGTTACGGTCGTTCCCGAGCCGAAGACCTACGAAGAGGAATTCGTGATCTGATCACCCGCCTTTGGGGAATGCCGGCTTTTGGCGCAACTGCGACCCGCGTTGTCACTCGAGTTCGCTTTGGACGCCGACGCCCGCCTCAAATTCCCCTCATCCCTGTGCTCGTCACAGGGATCCAGCCTGCCCAAGTCTTTGGGCAGGAAAGACTTTTTTGCTTGAAGCATATTATGAGTCATTCACCGCGCAGACGCGCGGTGGCTGGATCCCTGTGACAAGCACAGGGATGAGGGAGGGTGGGACAACGCCTCGTCCTTCCTGCAACGTTGGAGATCCGGAAGGCGGTGCGGCAGATTTTGCCTTTTCCGCGGGGCCGAAGGACGGTCGATACCCGCCCCCCACCCCCAAAAAAACAGGTTTGGGGGCAGCGCCGTGAGCGGCGGCGCGCCCCCATCCCATGGCGTGTGCAGGAGGCCCCTCGCCTGCACGTCGCCGGCGGACCTCTCAGTTTGGTTCGCGGATCGCGTCATCCAGCCCGCGCAGGAGCGGGTAGAGGAAATAGGACATCACCGTCCGGTTCCCGACCTTGATTTCCGTCGAGACGGTCATGCCCGGCAGCAGCCGCACCGGCACGTCGGAAACGTTCAGCCTTGTATCGGCAAGCAGGATGCGCGCCTTGAAGAAGGGGGCGGCGGGCGGCTGGGCGGTGGTGGCGTTCGGGTCCTGCTGCTGGCCGGTCACGAACGTGTCCTGGCTGATCGTGCGCACTTCGCCCGAGGCGGTGCCGTATTTCTGGAAGGGATAGGCATCGAGCTTGATGCGGGCTTCCTTGCCGACGGCGATCCGGCCGATGTCGCGGGTGTTAATCGAGACTTCGGCTTCGAGTGGCACGTTGATCGGCACGAGTGTGACGACCGGCTCGGCCTCGCGCACGACGGAACCGACCGAGCGTTGCGCCAGATCGAGCACGACGGCGTCTGCCGGCGCGGTCAGCGCCACCATGTTGCGGCGCAGCTCCATCTTCTTCTGTTCCTCGCCGGCCATGTCGCGCTGGCTGCGCAGGTCGACCAGCTGTTCCATCGCGGCGCGGCGGAAATCCTCGACGAAGGCCTGCCGGTCGGCGCGCAGTTTTGCATAGGCATGGGCCGCTTCGTCGGCCTTGCCGCGCACGGCGGTGATATCGGCCTCGACATCGAGGCGGGCGTCGCGCGAGCCGAGCATGGTGAGCAGCGAGCCGCTTTCCTTGTCATAGAGCTTCTTTCGCGTCGCCTCGATCTGCGCGAGGTTATCGCGCCGGTCGTTCAGCACGGCCTCCTGATTGCGGTTTGCCGCAATCACTGACGATTGTCCGGCGATCTGCTGGTCGAAATTCTGCAGCTGCGCCATGTAGAAGGCCCGCCGCTGTCCGAAGAGCTGTACCTGCAGCTGCTCGTCCGGCGTATTGCCGGCAATCTTTGAATAATCCTCGCTGGTCAGCTCCGCCTCCAGCCGTTTCACCTGGGCGTCGAGGGCGGAAAACTTCGCCTTCAGCTGCCCGACATCGGCCTGGCTGAAGGTCGCGTCGAGCGTCGCCAGCGTCTGGCCGGCATGCACCACCTCGCCGGCCTTCACGTCGATCGTGCGGATGATCGAGGTTTCGAGCGGCTGCACGACGATCGTCGGCTGCGTGGTGACGAGCTTGCCGGGCGCAATCACCACCTCGTCGATGGAGGAGACGGAGGCCCAGGTGATGGCTGCGGCAAGCAGCGCGGTCACGCAATAGAGCGTCATGCGGGCAACGCGCGGCGGCGCGCGTTCTTCCAGTTCGACGGCATCGGACTGGAACTCCGCAATGACAGGCGGCAGCGGCGGCCGGGCGACAAGCGCCCCGCCCTTGCCGGACCGGCCCTGTTCCGGTGGCCCCTTCTCGGAAGGGACAGGCATGTTTTCGTCGGATTTTCTGACATGGGCGTTCATGCGACCTGCCTCATCTGCTGGGCCCAGAGATGGCGGTAGGTCATGCAGCGCGACACGAGCTGATCGTGCCGGCCGATATCGGCGACCTTGCCGCGATCGATGACGAGAATGGCATCGGCATCGACGAGCGTCGAAAGCCGGTGCGAGACGATGATGACCGTGCGCCCGGCAGCGATGCGGCTGAGATTGTCACGGATGATCGCCTCGCTGTCCGGGTCGAGCGCGCTCGTCGCCTCATCGAAGATCAGAAGCTTCGGATCGGTGATCAGCGCACGCGCGATTGCCAACCGCTGCTTCTGGCCGCCGGAGAGGTTGGCGGCATTCTCCTCCAGCATCGTGTCGAAGCCGCGCGGCAGGCGCTCGATGAACTCTTCCGCACCGGCGATGCGGGCGACCTGCATGATCTCCTCGATGCTCGCATCGGGCTTGGCGGCGGCGATATTGTCGCGCACCGAGCCGCGGAACAGGAAATTATCCTGCAGCACGACACCGATGCTGGTTCGAAGGTGCACGAGGTCGATCTCGCGGCTGTCGTAACCATCCATGCGCACCAGCCCCTCCTGGCTCTGGTAGAGCCCCTGGATGAGCCTGGTGATCGTGGTCTTGCCCGAGCCGCTCTTGCCGACCACGCCGAAGACGCAGCCTGCCGGAATGGCGAAGGAGACATTGTCGAGCGCAGGCGCTGCATCCGGCGCATAGCGGAAGCTGACGCGGTCGAATTCGATGCGGCCATGCAGATGCGGCCTGACACCACGGCCGCGTCCCGCCTGCTCCGGCCGCTGGTTCATGATCTCGCCGAGCATGCGCACGGAAAGAGCCACTTCCTGATATTCATGCACCATGGTGACGATCTGCACGAGCGGCCCCGAAACGCGGCCGGCGAGCATGTTGAAGGCGACCAGCGCACCGATCGTCATCGTACCCGAGAACACGTCGAGCGCGCCGAGACCGATGATCGCGACACTCATCAGCTTTTCGAGAAGCCCCGTCAGCGACTGGGCGATGGTGGAGATCTTCTCGACGCGGAAGCGCACGGAGATCGACTGGGCCGAATAATCGTCCCACACCTTGCGCTGGCGCGGCTCCAGCGCCAGCGACTTGACGGTGCGCATGCCATGCACGGTTTCCACCAGCAATGCCTGCCGGTCGCCCTCGGCCTGGTAGAGCGCCTTCAGGCGGCGCTGGAACGGGCCGACGAGCATCATCACCACGAGGCCGACAAGGGCTGCGAAACCGAGAACCACGAGCGTCAGCTTGACGCTGTAGAGAAGCAGGATCGGCACGAAGACGAAGAGCGAGACACCGTCCAGAAGCGTCAGGAACAGGCGCCCGGTCAGGAATTCGCGGATACGCCCCGTCTGCTGCATGTGCTTGACGAGAACGCCGGCCGAGGCCTGCTCGAAAAGCGCGATCGGCAGGTTGAGCAGATGGCCGAAGGTGCGGGTGGCGACGCGGATGTCGATCCTGTTCGTGGCGTAGAGCAGCAGGTAGCGGCGCAGGAAGCTGAAGGTCGCGTCGAAGATCAGCGCGATGCCGATACCGACGGTCAGGACGGTCAGCGTCGCATAGCTCTGGTGCACCAGCACCTTGTCGATGACGAGCTGGAAGAACATCGGCGTCATCAGCCCCAGCCCGTAGAGCACGAAGGCTGCGAGCGCGACATCGCGGAAGAAGCTGCGCTGCTTGATGATCTCAGGCACGAACCAGCGGAAGCCGAAGGGCCGGTCCTCATCCGACATGCGATAGTTGCGCTTGAGCAGGATCACCGAGCCGAGCCAGGCCTTGGCGAACTGCTCTTCGCTGAGCATCATCACCTCGGCGCGTGAGGCCAGCGGGTCGAGAACCCGGATCCGCTCATCCTCCCCCTCCCCGATAGCGCCGGCGATGACCACCCAGTTGCCGTTGGTCAGTTCCGCAAGCACGGGAAAAGCCTCGCCGAGCTGGAACAGGCCGCGCCAGGTGAGATCGAGATGCCTGGCCCTCAGGCCCGCATCCTTGGCCATGCGCAACAGCTGCCGCACGGCGACGGGATCGTTGCCGACGGCATAATCGTGCTGCAGCCGCTCGGGCGCAAGGTCGACGCCGTGATGGCGCGCGACGAGCGCAAGACAATGCAGGTTGGTATGCAGAAATCCACTCATGGCCCACCCGAAACAAAAGAGACCGAGGCTTTGGTCAAAGGACGCTCTGGCCGATATCAGTTGAAGTTCGGCGAGGCGTTCGAAGCGCCGGCCTGCGTCGCCTGGATATCGGCCGCCGCAGCAGCAGACATGTCGCCGATGCGGCGAACCGCGCCCGCTTCGACGAGGCCGCCAAGCGCCTTCTGCATGAGATCGACCGCATTGGCGAAGGCGTCGACCGGCATGATGATGCGCTGGCGGAAGACCGGCTTCGGATTGTTGTTGGCATCGCGGTCGGTCGCCGACAGCGACATCAGGTCGATGCGCACGATCGTGCCGGTGATGGTGATTTCGCCGATGCCGTCTGCATAAAGTTCGTTGCTCATTGTTCTCTCTCCCTCTGGTTGACGTCAAAACTGTTGGCCGGAAGCGGCTTCACACTTTTCGGCCCGTTGCATGCATGTCGTGCTGCCAGGCCGGAAACGGATCGCAAAGGCCGATGGCGCTCTCCGGGTCGAAACCCGTCTCCTCCCCGGTCAGGCAATCGTCGAGTGCCGCGCGGATCGCCGCCTCGTCGAAGCCGGAGCCGATGAAGACCAGCTCCTGGCGACGGTCGCCCCAGACCTCGTCCCAATGCCTCTCGATCAGCTGGCGGAATTGCGGATGGCGCGGCCACTGCGCCTGCGGCACCGAGGCCCACCAGAAACCTCTGGTGCCGATCCGGCATTGCGTGCCGGCAATCGACAGAAGGCCGATCTCGTCCGGCCGCGTCGCCAGCCAGAAATGCCCCTTCGCCCTGATGATGCCGGCAAGCGGCGCTTCGAGCACGCGGGCAAGTCGCGCCGGATCGAAGGGCCTGCGGCTGCGGTAGACGAAGCTCGAAATGCCGTATTCCTCGGTCTCCGGCACATGGCTGCCCCAGCCGAAGAGCTCCTTGTGCCAGAGCGGATGGCGGGCAGCCTTGGCCTCGCTGAAAAGGCCGGTATCCATGATCGCAGACAGCGGCAGCTGGCCGAAGACAGCCTCGATGACGCGCGCATCCGGATTGAGCGCCGCGATCACCCGGCGAACCTCCGCAAGCGAGGCGCAGGGCACGTCGCCTGCCTTGTTGATGACGACGACATCGGCAAATTCGATCTGCTCGACCAGGAGCTCGACGAGCTTGCGCTCGTCATCGCCGTCGCGCCGCTCGCCGCGATCGGCAAGGAACTCGGCGCTCTGGTAATCGGCGAGAAGATTGACCGCGTCGACGACGCAGACCATCGTGTCGAGCCTCGCCACATCGCAAAGGGCCGCCCCGCTCTCGTCACGGAAGGAAAAGGTGGCTGCGACCGGCAGCGGCTCGGCAATGCCCGTGCCCTCGATCAGCAGGTAGTCGAAACGGCCGGCGCTCGCCAGCCGCCGCACCTCGCTCAGGAGATCGTCACGCAGCGTGCAACAGATGCACCCGTTGGTGAGCTCCACAAGCGTCTCGTCCGTGCGCGAAAGGTCTGCACCCCCTTCGCGCACGAGATCCGCATCGATGTTGACCTCGCTCATATCGTTGACGATGACAGCAACGCGACGACCCTCACGATTACTCAGTACATGATTGAGGACAGTCGTCTTGCCGGCGCCGAGAAACCCGGCGAGGACGGTAACCGGCAATCTGTTGTCTGTACGCATCATCGATATTACTCGTTACACAGGCTTGGTCTGACATCCTCGCGGCCTCTGGAGCGCGCACCGCGCTCCAATTGTATTCACGCAATTCCAGCAAAACCGCTGCGCGCTTTTGCTGGAATTGCTTTACGCCGCGAGTTGCGGTTTGAATCCCACATCCACATAGTAGTTCGTGCTGTTGTAGCTATTCGTCGGGAACAGCCCGCCCGAGCCATAGGCATAGACGCCGTTATTGCCCGATGGCGCCTTCAGGTCGCCGTTGGTCACGTCGCTGCCGAAGTAATTCCCCGTCGCCGAATAGTTGCCATTGGTCGAGTAGGAAACGACGTAGGTCGTGTCCGCCTGGATGGCGATCTGCTGGGTGAGCTGCGCGGTCTGCCAGCCGCTTGCCGTCTCGTTGTTGAAGGTGACGCTGCCGAGCAGAGTGCCGGACGCCGTCCACAGGTAGCCATTGTGCGAGCCCGTATTGTCCGCACCCTTGTAGAAGCGGATGGAGGTGATCCAGCCGGCGGTATCGGCCTGGAATTTCATGCCGAGATTGACCGGCTGGTTGTCGTTGACGGAGACGACCGCAGGCGTCGCATTGGCGGCAAAGAGGTTCTGCTCCGGTCCTGCGGCCGGGTTGTTGACATTGAGTGCGACCTGCGCCGAGGACGTGCCGCCCTTGCCGTCCGATATCGCGTAGTTGAAGCTTGCCGGCCCCGTGTAACCTGCCGTCGGCGTGAAGGTCACCGTCTGGGCCTGGGCATTCCAGCTGACCGAGCCGTTGACCGCACCGCTGACGCCGGTGATCGTGAGCGCATCGCCATCGGCATCGCTGTCATTTGCAAGCAGCGCCGAGGCCTGGATGGTGACGGGCGTGCCGGTGCTGGTCGTGAAGCCGCTGTCATTGGCGGCAACCGGCACCGTGTTCTGCGCACCCTGCTTGTAGAGCACATCCACCCAGTAATTGGTGGCGTTGTAGGAAGAGGTCGGGAACAGGCTGCCGCTGCCATAGGCATAGACGCCGTTGCCGCCGCTGACCGAACTTGCCGGCGCCGTCAGCGCCCCGCTCGTGTGATCCGTCGTGAAGTAGTTTGCGGTCGCCGAATAGAAGCCGTTGGAATGGTAGCTCGCCACATAGGTCGTGCCGGCCGTGACATTGATCGGCTGCGAGAAGGAAACCGTCTGCCAGCCGCTCGCCGTCTCGTTGATGAAGCTTGCCTGGGCGAGAAGCTGGCCGCTCGCCGTCCAGAGCGAGGCGACATGCGTGCCGGTATCCTGGGCGCTCTTGTAATAGGTGAGCCCTGTGATCTGGCCATTGGCCGAGGCGATGAACTTGACGCCGAGCTCGACCGAGTTGGGATCGTTGGCGGCGGTTACACCTGACGTATCGGCGCCGGTGAACAGGCTCGTCGTCCCGCTGTCGGGCTGCGAATTGACCGTGAGGTTGACCGTGGCGGAAGACGTGCCGCCATGCCCATCCGAGATCGAATAGGTGAAGCTTGCGACGCCGGTATAGCCCGAGTTCGGCGTGAAGGTGACGCTGTTCGTCTGGCTGTTGAAGATGACCGTGCCGTTCACCCCGCCGCTGGCGCCGGTGATCGAGAGCGGATCGCCATCGGCGTCGGTGTCGTTGGCAAGCAGGCTTGCCGCGGCAATCGACAGCGCGGTGTTGGAATAGGTCGTATAGCCATTGTCGTTGGCGGCGACCGGCGCCGAATTTGATGTCGACTGGTTGAAGACGACATCCACCCAATAGTTCGAGGACTGGTAGCTCGATGTCGGGAATGTCGTGCCCGATCCGTAGGAATAGACGCCGTTGGCGCCCCCAAGGCCCGTCAGCGCGCCATTCGTATGGGCGGTGCTGAAATAGCCCGATGTCGCCACATAGCTGCCGGTCGTGTGGTAGGAGGCGACATAGGTCGTGCCTGCCGTGATCTGCAGCGGGCTGGAGAAGGTCGCGGTCTGCCAGCCGGAAGCCGATCCATCCCCAAAGGTCACCGTCGCAAGCAGCGTGCCGTTCGCCGACCAGATCGAGCCGGTATGCGGCCCGGTATCGCCTGATGCCTTGTAAAAGCGGATGCCCGTGATCGTGCCGCTTGCCGAGGCCGAGAACTTCATGCCGAGTTCCAGCGCCGAGTTTTCCTGGACGCTGCCGCCCGTCGGCCCCTCACTGGCGGTAAACAGGCTTTGGCCGGCCGGGCCTGGGTCGACCGTGAGGCTGACATTGGCCTGGTCCGTGCCGCCGCGCCCGTCCGACAGCGTATAGGTGAAGCTTGCCGGGCCGGCATAATTGGCAGCCGGCGTGAAGGTGATGGTGCCGGCCTGCTTGTTGAGGGTGACCGTGCCGTTGAGTGCATTGCCGACGGCGCTGATCGTCAGCGCATCGCCATTGGCGTCGGTATCGTTTGCCAGAAGCGTGGCGATCGAGATCGTCAGCGTGCTGTTGCGCGATATCGTCAGGCCGCTGTCGTCGCCGGCAACCGGCACGCTGTTCGGCCCTGCATCGAAGACCACGTCGACCCAGTAGTTGGACCCGCCGGGGCTGAGGCCCGGGAATGTGCCGGCATTGTCGCTATAGGCATAGACGCCGCCGCCATCGACAACCTTCAGCGAGCCGCTGGCATAGGTGCTGCCGCTGCCGAAATAATTGTCGGTGACCGAGTAGAAGCCGTTGCTGTGATAGGAGGCGACATAGGTCGTGCCCGCCGCGATCTGGACGGGCGAGGAGAACATCACCGTCTGCCAGCCGGAAAGCGATTCATTCGTCGATACGCCTGTTGCCAGCAGCGTCCCGTCGCTGGACCAGAGGCTGACGACATGATCGCCGATATTGTAGAAGCCCTTGTAGAAGCGGATGCCCTGCACGGAACCGGCGGACGTCGCCTGGAAGCGCAGGCCGAGCTCGACCGGATCGCGGTCGATCGCGACTTCGGTCGCCGGCTTTTCCGAAAGCGTCCAAAGGCCCTGCGTGGTCGGCAGCTTGACCGTGACCTGCTTGCCGGCCGACGGCGCCTCCAGATTGACGCTGTCGTCGACGGCGCGCGACATGATCGTATAGGTGCCGCTTGCCTGGACGACCCAGTTGAAGCTCCAGCTCTCGCGGCCGGTCGCCTTGAACCAGTGCTGGCCGCCATCGGTGGAGACTTCCACGCCGGCAATGATGCCGCCGCCGAAATCCTGCGCCGTGCCCGTGATCGTCACGTGCTGGCCTTCGAGGAAGGAGGCACCGACGATCGGCGACGAGATCGTCGAGGTCGGCTTCAGCGTGTCGGTCGATTGGGTCGCGAGGATCAGGCTCGCATCGAGCGTGGTCGGCTGGATGCCCATGTCGGCAAACATGTTGACCATCGCCTGCTGCACGTTGCGGTCGGTCGAGGTCGCCGGACCCTGGTGATTGTCGCTGAGGCCCCAGGACCAGAAGACGGTGCCGGCGCCGAAGACGAGCGCGCCGCTTGCGGCCCGGTACATGGTGAGGCTGTGGGTGGCGACGGCCGAACCGACCGTTGCGCCATAGTCGCGCAGATAGGTTTCCACCGAGATCGACGAGAGCGACAGGTTGATGAGGCCATCCGGCCGGAAGCCGTTCTCGACATCGGAATCCCACTCGTAGCCGAGCAGGTTCTGCACCAGATTGTAGGTATCGCCCTCATTGATCTGCGAGACATCCGTATTGCGCCAGAAGCGCAGCTTCGAATAGTCGTAGGGGATCGAGATCGTATCCTGGCGGTAACTGTCCACCTGGAACATCGTGCCCGTCAGCGAATTTTCCGGCTCCTGCCCCGGATCGGCATAGCGCGGATCGCGCCAGGTGCCGGTGCCGACATTGCTCGGATCCGAACTCGTGCCCCAGGTCTCCTTGTAGCAGACCATGGTGCGGTAGGCCTGGCCGCTGCCGTCAATGCTGCTTTCCCAGCGAACCTTCCAGTAGCACTCGTTGCCGCTCCAGAAGGCGAGGTTGACGCCGGCATCGCGGGCGGCCTCGACATTGGCGCGCTGTTCGGCAGACCAGTATTCGTCATGGCCGACGGAGAGATAGGCATCGTGGTTCAGCAGCAGCGCGCCGTTGCGCGTCGCATCGACGCCGGAAATATAGGAGACGTCGTAGCCGTTCTGCTCCAGCCATGAGATGGCCGAGGATTCGACGCCGAAAATGTAATCGTGGCTGCCGCCGATCGGGCTCGTGTTGGTGATGATCGGGCGGTTGTAGCTGACGGCCGAGGCGCGGCCGATGGCGGTCAGGCCGCAGCTGCAGTTCGGCGGCAGGTAGCCGATCATGTCGGCGGGATCGACAGGCACTTCGCCGTAATAGAGGCTGGCGCCGCCCCAGGCATTATAGGCCTGCCATGTCGTATCCGAAGTCTGGAAGACGATATTGCTGGTCGAGGCATCGTCGCGCACGACAAAGGGAATGATGCTCGCATCCTCGACGCCGTCCTCGCGCACCAGCTTGGCGAAATAGACGCCAGAGACGAAATCGGAAGGGATCTGCCAGCTGGCCGACACCGACCAGTTGCCGCAATCGATGAGGCCGAGCGACATGTCGACGATCGGATGCGGCTGGATCTGCGCCGTGGTCAGCTGCTGCTCGATCGAGTCGACCTTGCGCGCGCCGGCCCCGCCGTAATAGCCCATGCGGTAGATATCGATGCGGTAATGGGTGGAATCCGTCGCGATCTTGAAATCGACCGTTCCGCCGATATTGGTGCTGATTTCGGTCGCAAAGCCCTGGATGGTGCCGTTGCCGTCGCCCTCGATGCCCCATTCGCTGATGGGGTTGCCCTGCTTCATGTTCTCGAGCGCGATCTTGTTGAGCGTCGGAGCTGCGGCAGCTGCAGCCGCCGGCGCTGCGAGCGCCACCGAGCCTACGGGGGTCTCGGCCGAAACGCTCTCGCTCGGCTGCACCGAGATGGAGGCTATCGAGGTCTGAAGCTGTATCGACCTCGCGCCGGAACCGGCGGCAGGATCGGTCGGAGACGTGGTCGGAGCTGACGCGCCGGCATCGCCGGTAACGCCCGTCAACACGGGCGCCAGCGGCAGCGTCGCGGCCTCCTGGTATGGGTCCGGGCCGAGCACGGTGCGCTCTGTCGTCGTGGTTGTCGTCTGCAGCGCCGGCAGGAGCGACGCGGTCTTGGTCGACGTGTCCTGCGCGCCGCCATCGCCTGAAGGCGCTGATATTGCCGTCGGCGGTATCGAGGCCGTCTGCACGCCGCCCAAGGAGATCGACGCAGAAGGCTGCGTGATACTGCCTGTGAAGGAGGACGGGACGACGGCGCCGCCCGGATCGGTAAAGCTGCCCTGATTGGCAAAACTTAGGGAACCATCGGTACTCGTTGATGATACGACAGTCGCGGTTCCCAGCACTGCGCTCCAGGCTGACGGTACACGACAGATACTCAACGCTCCACCATATATGCTCAGGTACTCAAGACTACTAACCCGAATTCTCCGCATATGCGGCGTCCCCTTTCCCGTCCACCAGCCTCCTGGACCTGCCCCTCAACCGGCCCCACGAAGCAGTATTTCAAGACACCCATTCTGGCAGTTTTCGCGCGGGACCGTACGACAGCAATCAGGGGTATGCGGGTGGTGCCTCCCTACGTCCATATGATGATGCTTGCGCATGCTCGCGGGGCTTGGCGGCGGGTCTGCCTCGCGCAGGACGGTTCGGAAAAGGTATTGCAGGGGCAACGGGATGGCGGTGGGGACCGGGAGACAGGGCCCTTCATTTTCCGAGGTGCCGTGCAGCCCCCTCATCCGGCCCTTCGGGCCACCTTCTCCCCGCCGGGGAGAAGGGACAGCGTCGCCACGCGCCGCTTCCTGTCAAAGCCCTATTCGTTACACGAGACTGCGCCGCTTGCTCCGTCTTCTCCCCGGCGGGGAGAAGGTGGCCCGAAGGGCCGGATGAGGGGGCCACGGGGCACCGACGTCACCGCCACTAGCCGCAGCTACCGCCCCACCCCTTCCACGGCCGCCGCCGGCGCCATCACCGCGCGGCCCTCCCCGGTCGCCCTGCCCGTCAGCGCAAAGCGCCGCAACGACAGCACGGGCTTCTCGACGACGTGCCAGGAAACGGCAGCAACGCAGAGCACGACACCAATTGTCACCGCCGTCAGCATGACGACGCCGGGGATCGTGCCGACGAAGAAAGACGGCGCCAGGAAGATCGAAAGCTGGATGAACGGCATATGGTAGAGATAGACGCCGTAGGAATAATCGCCGCGCCCGAAAATCTTCGGCAGCGGCAACCGCGACAGGCCGGCATAGATGGTGATGTAGGTGAGGACGGGAATGAGGATCAGCCGGTTTGCCACGCTATGGGTGGCCCGCGTGTCGAGCAGCAACATGCCGTCAATCGCAATGACAACGCAAATGTAGAAAAGCGCCCTGCTCATCGGTATCCGGCTTCTGAGCTGATAGGCGACTATACCGCAGAGGAAAGCCGTAATCAGTTGGCTTCCGCGGGTGACGAATATCGTGTGCAGGCCGGAACTCTCGCCCTGTCCGACCGGCATGAAATGCTCGATCGAAAGGCCGGCGATGAAGAAGGCTCCAAGCAGCAGCAACGTCACTGGGGGCTTCCGCACCACGCCCGTTATGATCATGAACGCCATGACAACATAACAGCTGATCTCCCAGGGAATGGTCCAGAGCGCGCCGTTGACCTGCTGATTGGGGTTACCGGTGAAGACACCCGGCAAGTCCAGATGCACCAGGCCGACGATGTTCATGAAATAGGCAAGGAAGCCCGCATCAGTGAAGTATTCGCCAAGTGGGAGTGTTGTGACGGCCGGGCCGATGATGAGGGCGCAGATGAAGATATCGACGGCAAGCGCCGGAACGATGCGCAGTGAGCGATTGAGCAGAAAATTTGCAAGATCCAGCCGCTGGGCGCTGGCCGTGATGAGGAAGCCGCTCAGCGCAAAGAACATCGGCACAAGGCTGTATTCGAAGAACCATAAAAACGGCCCGTGAGCAGCTGCGTCATAACCGCCGGCGGTGAGAACATGATAGAAAACGATGGTGCAAGCCAGCGCAAGCCGCAGGAAATCGAAACCCGGAGCAAGGCCCTGATAGCCTGCCAAGACCCCGCCAAAGCTCTTCATCGCCCCTCCGAAAAAACAGCCCCCGCCTTTCCAGCCTGCCGGCTGAAGCACAACCACGGCGGTGGATTCGCATTTTCGAATGCACCTTACGCCTGAATTTTTCAACGAAAGGTTAGCGAGTCCCGCGCGAAAAAACATCTTGCACGGTATATTTTCGGACAGATGGCAACATCGAGCGCATGCCAGGGCGAGCAATCAGCGCTTTTCCGCCAGGCTTCAGCCCCCCAGCTCTCAAGCCGGAACATAGGTCAGCCTGATCACGTCCTCGTCCATGCGATCGCTGGCCACCAGGCGCAGCCGTGGCCGGGGCGCGGCGAAGAATGGTGTGCCGTGGCCGAGCACGACGGGATGGAAATAGAGCTGATATTCATCGATGAGACCAAGATCGGTCAGGCTTCGCGCGAGCTCCGAGCCGCCAATGCCGATCTCCCCGGCAAGCCTGTCCTTCAGCCCGCCGATGACCGTTTCGAGCCCATCCCCGACAAGCGTGGCATTGGGACCGACCGACTTCAGCGAGCGCGACACGACCCATTTCTGCCGGCCCCGCCACGCCGCCGCGAAATCGCGTGCCGCCGCGTCCCACTCGGCGTGGTCCTCATCCCAATAGCGCATGATCTCGTACATGCGGCGGCCGTAGACGATGGCGGCAGCACCCCGCACGCTCTCGATGAAGTGACGGAAGAGCACCGGACCGGGCGCAAACGCCTGATGATCGATGTATCCGTCCAGTGACACGTTCTTTCCGAAAACAAGCTTGGCCATGTGCTCTCCCTCCTCCGGAGCGCCGCGCGAACGCGGATCTGATTGCGTCATGCAATCAGTTGCAGGATACCTTAACCGGTTTTAAATCGCAATCAGTTTCCGGGATCTGGATAAGCCGGCGACTGCTGGTCGACGCCTCATCGGCAGGAAGATCTGTTCGCGCAGCTGACCGATAGCTGTGACAGCGGGAATCCGGCAGTCATTTGCCTTGCGTTGCTTCGGTCGTAAATATTAATTCCAGATATAGAAATTCCACCCGAGGTATAATAACGTATAAATCGCAGCCATAAAGAACACATGATATATTTGTTCGGTTTCGACAAGAAATTCAATGGAATACATTCGATCTTTCATTGCGGACTGGTTTGGAACCTGGCAACATTTCTTCGCCTTGTGGGGATGGTTGCCTGCGATTTTGATTGCCGGTCTGATTTCGGCCCTGCTCGACGCCAAACAAGGCGCCAGGCTCGGACAGTTTGTCGGCATACCCCTTATCATGTGGGCGATCGTCGCCCTGACGCATGTAATTTACGCACTGATATTGCAGTATATCTGGCCGCCTATAGAGGCTCGCCTCGGACCGCTCGTTCAAACGCAGTATGGAGCGCTCTACGAGATCCTGGGGCCGGCAACCGGATTTTTTCTCCTGTCCTGCCCATTCGTCGTGCTCGTCTTGCTGCCGGGCGGCGATGGCAGGCTTCTCCGGGTCCTCAGAGTTGTCTTCGGAACATGGGCTGTGGTTGCGGGCTGCATCGGATTTTATCTCGCCGCCAACGGACTGCGTAACAATCTGGCGACGGCCTTCATCTATGGCGGCGCCATGCTGGGCCTGACGAGCTTCGACATATCGAAGCTGAACACGATGGCGACGCGCTATTCCTCCGAAACCCTGCTGCGCGGCTTCAAGATCCGCCGCATCGAGCGCGCCTGGGTCAAGGACCGGACTGTCGTCGTCCGTTTCGGTCTTTTCCTCGCCGTCATCGCCCTCTTCTGGTTTGGGGTCGTTTTGAGCGAGGCGGTGCTCACCACCTTCTATTCCGCCGCGATCAGCGGTCTTCTGACGATCATCGGCTTTGCAGCCCTGGTCTTCACCTTCATCTACGAAGCCATCCCGACCATGCGGCTGAGGCGCGAGGTGGCGGCGGACACGCGCTCCGTGCAGCAGGCGGCAACCATCGCCGTCGTTGCATCGATCTTCGGCCTGATCCTGACGAAAGGCGAGCTGGCCTTGGGCGCTCCGAACCCTGACATGATGGGCTCGATCCGCGCCGGGCTTTTCGTCTGCGCCTTCGGCGGCCTCGTCCTGGCGACAGAAACCGTCATGATGCTGTTCAGGCTTGTGGCGACGGTGCTCGCCGACCTCGGCAATGCCAATGCCCCGGCGACCGTCATCTTCGATGAATCGCGCACCCCCGACGTCAACAGCGCGACATCGGAGACAGCGACCGGACTGTCCGAGTTGCGCAATTGCCTTGAGGACCGTGGCTGCAACGTCATTCCGCTCGCGGATGCTCCCTGGGAGAGCCTGGCCGGCACCCGTCGCCTCATCCTGGTGATCCCGAGAGTGAACCAGATGCTGGGCAATGCTCTCTTCCAGGGCTACGCGCGGGTCATCGAAGACGGCAATATTCTGCTGATGCTGACCGACCCGCAGGACTGGGAACACAAGCGCGCCTTTGCGCAGCATTTCGGCTTTTCAGAACCTCAGCTCGTCCAGGGCGAGAACTGGCTGCCGGTGCGATGCGCCGAGGCGGATGGCTCAGCAGGACGGTCCATCGGAGCCGTTCCGACGCCGCTGATCTTCCCGCAGGATGCTGGCGAGATTTCCCTCTTTGAACTGGCGTCGGGGGAGCCGGATGCCAACGGCCTGATCACGACCCAGTCCGTCGCCGTGGCGCGGCGGCTCGGAAATGGCTGGGTGGTCATCGCGTCTTCCGTGCCGGCCTTCCAGAATGCCCAGCTGCAGCAGAGCCGCGACTTCCGCCTCGTACATGCGCTGTTCGACCAGTTGATGCAACTCCTTCCCGAGACCCGGCCTTCGACCCTTGCGCCCCGGCGCCTGACGCCGAGGCTGGTGCATTGATGTCAGCGACCCGGCGACCGAATGAACTGCTGCACATTCCTGCGCGACATGCCCTAGGTATCGGCAAGCCTGAGTTCTATAAGCTCACGCGCCAGCTCGTAGGTTCCGTCCTCGTCGTCGCCGGAGGCCTCGTCGATCATGTCGGCGGCGGCGCGGTAGACTTCGCGCTCTTCCTCGGGCGAAAGCAGGCCCTTGTTGCCAAGCACGGAGATGAGTGAATTCAGGACGGCGGCGGCCGATAGTGTCATTGCCTCGGACGTGAGACGCGTGGACTCTGCAGACATTTTACCCTCGATCGATAGAAGAACGCCTAAACAATACGTTGGGCCTTCAACAAGTTCCAAGTCGAGGTTACAGATCCGGCCCACCGCGGTATCGGGTTGATCTTATCGCGACAATAATGTCTGCACCACCCCCGAGGATTGCAAGAATTGGGCTAATCCGTCTAGGTAGATTTTATCTTGTGGATGTCATCATTTCGGCGATCCTGCCGGGGAGTTTTACCGCCATGCAACTTGGTTGACCCACACTGGCACAGCAACTGATAGTAGATTTAGAATCCGCTTACGCTGTTCTTGTTCGGGGGCGTTCGCTCTCCCTCTCCGGTGACATGCCTCACACTCCATCCTGACCGGGCAGCCCGCCATCCAGCCGCTTGGCAAACGCCTCGAAGCGCTTGTCATACGCTCCGAACGCGCCCTCCCCATCGAAAATACCCCAGTATTTCCGGAATGATGGCTTCTCGATCTGCCGCCTGAGAAACGTCTCCCAGCCCGGCCAGAAATGCTCTGCTATCTCGGGCGTCTTGTGCCGTTCCAGATAGGCGCGCTCGAAGATCGAGATCATCATTTCGTAGAAAATGTCCCGCCTGACGAGGTCGTCGGGCGAGAGGTCGGCGGGTTCTTCCTGCCAGGGGAAGATGCCGAGATGGGGGTATTCGACGGAGAGTTCGAGCAGCCGGTGATAGGCATCGCTGATCGTCAGGTAGGAGCTGTTGAACTCCTGCTCCTTCGCTCTCACATGCTCGCGCCGCGCCTTGATGAGCTCGACGACGCCGGCGACGATCGCGACGAAGGTGCCGACGGCCGTCAGCAGCGAGATGAGATCGGCATAGTCGAGCAGCGCATTGTGCATGGGCGCAGGCTACAATAACGCTGCCCAAGGTCAATTGGCGCCTGTATGGCCCGGACTGACGGCCCCGGCGCGAAACGGCGGTCATGTTACAGGTGACATCAAACAGGCATTGGACGGGCACCTTTCCACCCTTATCTCCTCACAGACAATCGACACCCACCAAGCGAAATTTCGTCGGTCGCGCAGCTCCGCGCACCCCGAACCGGACGTCCTGCTGAAGCAATCGAAAGGAACAGGCATGCCCGCCGAAACATCCCCTTTTGACACCCTCCTCAGAGGCTCGACGATAGTGGGGCCGCCTGCTGCCGAAACGTGGAGCGCGATCGGGGTCGAGCGCCGTCATCTGGATGCCATCGAACGACCAGAAGAGGAACTCGGCTGCCACCACATCATCCTCTGGGGCGACAGGCCAACCATCGCGGAACGCGAATATAGGGTCGGGCGATTCCAGCGCGTCGTGAAGCCGGCGCACAGCCTGTCGCTCGGCTGCGCCGGAAGGCTCCCCGCGGCGCGCGCCCTGACACCCTATGACGTGACGGCATGCGTCATCGACGCAAAGGCCGCGCTGGCGCTGGGCGACGAAATGGAACTGAAGGGGCCGGCCACCCTCCACGATCATCTCGGCGTCGCGGATGAGCCCCTGGCGCATCTGATCCGCCTTGTCGTTTTGGAGTCGGATGGCGGCGGTTCGAGCGGTTCGCTCTATCGGGAATCGATCGAGCAGGCGCTGATCAGTCGCTTCCTCAGGCTTGCGCGAACCGAAAGCGTTCAGCAGACTTCGATTTCGCCGCTGCCGAAATACATCCTCCAGCGCGCATTGGACAGGCTCGCGAGCGAATACGAGACCGATGTCAGCCTGTCCGATCTCGCGCGGGAGGCCGGCTACAGCCGTTCGCATTTCCACAGGATGTTCCATCTTGCGACCGGCAAGACCCCGTTCGAGTGCCTTCGGGATATCAGGCTGGAGGCGGCCCGGCGCGATCTGCTCGATGGCAAGGAAACCATCGCGTCGATCGCCGCGCGCGTCGGCTTTTCGAGCCACTCGCATCTGACACGCTTCTTCATCCGGAAATACGGCATTTCCCCGAGCGAATTCCGCCGGTCGAACACGTAAAGCGCCCATGAACCGGTCGTCCGCTGTGAGACCTGCCAATGTCAGGCCTCCATGTGGCATCGTCTTTTGTGAGAAAAAGCACCTTCCTTCGCCGAAGCGCTTTCCCAAGCTTTTCGCAACGACGTACCAGCCTCGGACCCCGGTGAAAGCGCCTCGCGGCGGCCCACGCTAGATCTCGGCTCTCGCATCCAGTTCATGGGATGCGACGGCAAAAGGATATCGACCGTGATGAATGACTGGAAATCCGAGGTGCCCCCGCATCTCTTCGATAGTTTCTACATTGGCGGCACATGGGTGCGCGGCACCTGCGAAAATGCCAAGGAAATCGTCAGCCCGTCTACCGGCAAGGCAATATTTGCAGCACCGCTGGCCGCACCCGCGGAGATAGATGCAGCGATTGCCGCCGCAAAGTTGGCCTTTGAGAGCGGTCCATGGCCGGCGACCGATGCGCGGCAGCGATCCGTTCTCATGCACCGCCTTGCCGACCGGCTGACCGAAAGGCTTTCGCTGGCGGCGAGGCTCTGGACCGCTCAGGTCGGAGCGCCGATCTCCCTGACCAACAGGCTTGCTCCGCTGGCGGCCGTCCGTCTGAGATACTTTGCCGATCTCGCCGCATCCTTTCCTTTCGAGACGGAGCGGCCCACTCAACGCGGCTTTGCAAAAGTCGTTTCCGAACCGATCGGCGCGGCCGCACTGATCATACCGTGGAATGCCGCACTGCCGATTCTGATGACCAAGCTCGGCGCCGCGCTCGCCGCCGGCTGCACGTGCATCATCAAGAGCTCGCCGGAAAGCCCGCTCGATGCGATGCTGGTCGCCCAGTGCGCTGACGACATCGGTTTTCCACCGGGAGTGATCAACGTCGTTCTGGCCGACAGCTCGGTCAGTTCGCGCCTCGTCGCTTCACATGACGTACCCAAGGTCAGCTTCACGGGCAGCGTCGCCACCGGACGCGCCATCGCCTCCACCGTTGCGGCGCGCATGGGCCGGTTCACGCTCGAACTCGGAGACAAGTCCGCCGCAATCATGCTCGAGGACGCGGATATCGTGAGGACGATGGGAACTCTGGAGCAGTTCTGCATGCCCTTCTCGGGGCAGTTCTGCTTCTCCCAGTCGCGGCTTCTCGTTCCCCGTTCGCGGGAAGATGAATTCGTCGCTGCCTTCGCTCGGAGGATCGGGAATCTGAAGGTCGGCGATCCCTGGGACGAAACCACGCAGATCGGCCCCGTCCTCAACGAACGTCAGTCGAACAAGGTGATGGCCTATATCGAGGAAAGCGTGGCCGACGGGGCGGAGGTGATCTGCGGCGGAAAGCCGGACGCAAGACATGCCGGCAATTACATCGAGCCCACGATCGTCAGGAACATCAGTCCGCGCTCGCGCATCGCCAGCGAAGAGGTATTCGGCCCCGTCGTGACGATCCACACCTATGATACGCTCGACGAAGCGGCCAAAATTGCGAACGGCACGGATTTCGGTCTCAGCGGCACCATCTTCGGCGACCCGGACAAGGCCTATGCGCTAGCCCGTCGCCTGAGGACCGGACAGGTCGGCATCAATGGAATGGAACTCACCCCGGCAGTCCCCTTCGGCGGCTACAAGATGTCGGGCGTCGGCCGCGAGGGCGGCCCCGAAGGCGTTCAGGCCTTCCTCGAGTCCAAGGCTATCATATTTCCCTCCTAGATGTCAGGAACGCCGAAATGCGCAAATCCGGTGCCCCGGAAATGGGGCACCCTTTATCGCCGCCTGCCGGGCCTATCGGCCCGTGTCAACGCGGTTCAGGAACGCCCGCACCCTGATCGTCAGCAGCCGGGTCGCATCCGCGTCATAGGAGGGCAGCGAGCTGTCGGCGAAATAGTGCTGGTCGCCGGGATAGAGGAAAAGCTCGGCGTCATCAGCCTCCTCCACGATCTCGCGGGCGGCTTCGATATCGCCCTCGCCGACGAAGACCGGGTCGTTATCCATGCCGTGGATCTGCACCGGAACGCTGGCCGGCCAAGGTCCGAAGGCCCACTCCCCGCTGATCGGCAGGCAGGAGTAGAAAAGCAGGGCTCCGCGGGCGCCCGGCCGCGTCTGCGCGAGCTTCTGCGCCGGCAGCACCCCGAACGAGAACCCGGCATAGACGATCCCCGAAGGCAGCTCGTCGGCAAGGCGGACGCCGCGCTCCCGCATGGCGTCGAACCCGGTTGCACCGATATGGGCAAGACCCTCGGCAATACTCGGAAAGGTGCGTCCTTCGAAGAGATCGGGCGTATGCACCTTGTGACCGGCGGCCCTGATGTCATCGGCAAAGGCGCGCACGCCGGCGGTCAGCCCCTGTGCGTGGTGGAACAGCAAGACCTCGGCCATTGAGAAACTCCGGGTGGGATGATCTGGCGCACGTTCGGCCACTCTACAGGCTCATCACCGCGCCGGGAAGTGCGGACGCTTTATCGAAGGACCGTCAGGGCGCCCAATGACGAGGTCTTGTACAGGCTTATTCGCCCGGCAGCCTTTCAGGTTGCAACTGAATTGCCTCAGCTCCTGATTGCAAATCCATCATTCAGGCTTTTAATGGCCTGCAGATAAAGCGGCGGCGAAATGCCGCCTCCAGACTATGGGGAGATCTCATGCATAGCCGCTGGCGACCGTTCCTTCTTGCGATCACCCTCCTCCTTCCCGGCGTAGGCCTCGCCGAGGAGCCGCTGCCATCAGATGCGTTTCTGGACAAGTTTTCGTCGACACGCCACACGATTTACCAGTGTTCGACCACCACCAGGATCGTTGGTAAGAAGCTGATCGTTTGCTGGAGGGCCGCGCTCCTCATCAAGATGGCGGGAAAATATGCCGTTCCGCCGCTGACGATTGATGATGCCACCGCCTCGAGGATCATCGAGGAGACCGCAGGGAAAAAAGGGCCGGCCCGCTTTGCACCGTCCGCGCGCGAAAAGAGCCTGAACGGGATAGCCGGCACGGTCGCCTCTATTCTCGGCGAGCATGATCATCCCGACTTCGATATGATCAATTGCCTCGCGGAACTGGAATTCGAGGGGATCGAGGACAGCCTCAGCTGCAACTATGCCTATGCCAGGGTAAGGCTGATCATGGCAAACGTTGCCGATGCCGAACCCGGCGAATACAAGCTCGACAGGGCCGAATTCCCCTATGTCCTGCAGCAGGGATTGGAACGCGCCTATTTGGGGTCGAAAACCCCGCAACCTTAGCCGGCTGCCGCCGCGCCGACACCCATTCACTCGATGATCCCCGAGGTGCGCAGCACCGAAGACAGGATCGATCGTGCCCGCTCGCCCGCAGCCGCCAGCCAGGCGTTCAACGCGGCAGGCGCGGGCTTCTGTTCGGTCTCGTCTGCACAGGACCTGATGTCGCCGGCCGGGCGGGACACCGCTGAAGTTGGGCCTGTTCCGTCGCTCTGCGCCTTGTCGGGCGTGCCGCAGGGAACGAGATAGCCCTGCTCCGGATCGACCGCATTCAGCAGGTAGAGATAGGCGAGCGCAGAAGACATGCTGCGTTTGGGGAAATAGGAGGCGAAGCGCGCCGTTGCCGTCGAGCGGTGGGAAAAGATCTGGTAGACGCGCCTCTGCACGAATTGCACCAGCTCGGGATCGTCTCTGCTGACAAGCAGCGCATAGGGTTCGTAGGTCAGATATTCGGCGCCAATCAACTGCTCGACCGCGCAGGGCGTATTGCGGGCGTTCCAGCTGTCGAGCTTGCCGAGGATCAGCTCCCGATCGCCCATGAAGACCGGCCTCAGGCCCGGATTCGGGCTGCAGAACCACTGGATGAGATCCCCGTAATCCTTCATCGGGCAGAAATGATAATCACGCCAGGATCTCTTCTTCTTGTCAGCATCGCTGAGTTCCTTCTTCTCAAGAGGGTTGCAACGCGCATCGGTGACGGCAGCGGATATCAATTTGAGCGGATCGGGCTTCAGCGCGTCGTCGCACAGGACGATCGATTGCGCGGTCTGATCGCCCGACGTATTCGGGCTCGACCCGCAAATCTTGCCCACGGTGCTGATGAGATTGTTCGCCATCTGCTGCGACGGCAGCGGTAGAAAGGATGTCGTATCAGGCAGGATCGAAAGGGGCGCGAGGTCCTTCGCGCTTTGGAGCGCCTTTTCAAGCGATGTCTTGAAATCAGGTGGCAGCTCTATTTCGGGCGATACGCTGGCATCATCAGGCATCGCCTTTTCAGACGATGCCGGGGCGGAAGCACGCGAACCGGGATTGTCGGGCAGCAGCATCGCAATCCTGCGCCTGACCGCCGCCGCCGCATCGAGGAAACGGCAGCGCTCGTAGAGTGCCTTTCGCTGGGGCGGTGCCAGCCCCTTGAAGAAGTCGACCTGGCAGCTCTTGAAGGCAACGTCTGCGGCCGTTGTTGCCGAGACGTAACCGATCACGACATCGCCGGCATAGGTCGTCGCTTCCCGCGAATACCGGACGAGATAGGAGACGCCGGAGGCAAAGACGATCGGCGAGTAGATGCTGTTCCAGTCCCGTTTGGACCGGCCATCGGCATCGTCGCCTGAATCGCCATTGGCGCTGATCGCCAATCCCGAAAAGCGCATGGTCACTGTATCGCAGAGAACCTCGACGGGCTTCTTGTCGCCGACCGTGTCCCCGTTCACCAGCTTGAAGCGTTCGGCCGTCGTGACCGACACTTCCTCGATCGTATATTCGCCGACCGAAAATATCTCGTGGCAGAGGTCCGCCAGATAGCCGATATGATGCGCCTTGCCGTGCCCATCACCGACGAGATAGGAGAACGGCTCGACATTGTCGCGGAAGCCGACGCGCACGTCGCGAGCGAAAACGGGCGTGCTCAGCACGAAGGTGGCGGCCATGAGGACCGCGCAGACAAACTCCGCCTGCTTTCGGTTGATCCGTCGCCGCGTTCGGCTGAAGCCGGGCTGGCCGAGGTTCCAGCTGGCGAGGAATACCAGGACCGTCAGGATGAGCCGGCTCAGCGTATCAGACCGCCGGCTGCATGCTGCGGTCGCAATTGTCTCCGCCCTGAAACAGTCGCCCGGCCAGCCGGGATCCCAGAACCAGCTATGGGCGATGGAGAGCACCAGCACCGAAGCGGCGCAGAGCACCGCATGGCCACGGACCGGCCTTCCATGCGCCCGCGCATCGGCCGCCGCCAGGCATATCGGCACCATGGGGAGAAGGGTGACGGCAAGGGTCGGATAATAGAGGATGAAGGGGGCCGACCCGCCGAAGAGCAGCGAATTGAAATGGTTCGCATTCTGGGCGATGGCAAAGGCCCGCAGCATCGCAACCCCGGTCAGTCCGAGGACCGAGGCGGCGAGCGCCAGCGCAAGGCAACCCATCATCTGCGACAGGCGCGAGGAATTTCTATAGTCCCAATCCTGCTGGGCGCCGACCCAGTCCTTGGTGTCCCACCGGTATTGACGCAGCGAAAAGGCCGCCAGAAGCGGCAGCCAGGTCAGCGAGGCGATCTTCAGGGTTTCGACCAGTGCCGTCAGCAGCACCCCGGCGAGGTTCGTCGTCTCCACATATTGACTGACGAGTTCCTGCGCGCCCTGCCAGGCGCTGGCGGCAAACAGGATGAAGACGGGGATGAGCGAGAGCAGCAGCCCCGCCTCCGGCCCGCTGCCGACGGCATCCGGCCGGTCGGTTTCGAGCAGCAGATCGGCAAGCGCATCGATCGGGTGCGCCAGGCCGGGCTTCGGCGCCCTGGCCGGCCCGCGAAAATCCGGGTCGCGCTCGAGGAAGATCGCCAGCAGCGTCACCAGTTCGAAACGGACCGCCGTCGCGTCCTTCATGACCTGCGAGATATAGTCGTCGAACCGGCTTTCGCTCGCGTCCAGATCGGGATTGTCAGGATTGGCGGCAGTGGCCGGATTGGTGGCCTTAAGATCGCCGGTTTCCTGCAGCCGGCGCTGAAAGCTGTTCAGCAGGGTATCGGCCTTATCGACGAACTTGGCTTCAGTGTCCCGCACGCGGGCTGAAACCTCGGCGCCCGGCCAGCTGCCGCGCGTCGTCTTCGCCCAGACGATCAGGAGCTCCAGCTGCGACAGTAGCGCGAGCAGCTCCCGGGTTCGCGACGTCCGCTTTCCGAGCAGCCACCTGACGCGTGGATAGCCATCGATCTGGGCCTGCCAGTTCTTGCGAAAGTGCCCCAGCATTTCGGCAAGCGAGCCCCTGCCCCTGTTGCGCAAATGCTCCCGGCGCTCGCCGCTGTGCCCCGGCGATTCCTCCAGCGTGGCGATGAGGCTGCGGGTGGTCTGTTCGATGCGCACGGGAATGCCGGCCGCCCGGTAGGCGCGGTTGCGCAGCCACTCCTCGGCGATCCGCACCGGCGGCAGCAGATCCGCAAGCCCTGCGAAGGCGAAGGCAAGGGTCAGCGGCCATTGCGGACTGTCGAATTTCAACTCGGCAATATCGACGGAAATGCCGGCAACGGGGATCATCTGCGTTGCCTGGAAGATCAGCTTGCCGAAAAAGGTCAGCGACACATAGAGGATCAGCATCGCGCCGGCATAGATGAAATAGGCCCTGTGGAGCGAATTCTGGCCACCGAGGTCCGTCGGGTCGAAATCGCGCAGCGCTTCCGAAGTGGCAGTGATATTCCGCCCCCTCGCCTTGAACCGCGGCCAGGAAAAGAAGGCCACGAAAAAACAGCCGAAAGCGAAAGCGTAGAGGAAAGAGGGCTCGAACCGAACGCCCATCATGGGCAGTTGCGGCATGTCGCTGATGGTCAGGCCCTGGTAGTTCCAGAGCGACCACGGGATATCCGCCGGCCAGGGATTATCCATCCGCCTCTCCAGAGATAGTGGCGCTCAAAGGTTCTCACGCGGAACCGGTCAGCGCCGGTGTATCCGGATTTTTCTGGCTAGCAGTTGCCGACATTCGGGTCGCACGGCCCCGCCACCGCAGCGGGCGGAACGACAGCGACGGTCGATATGCAGAGGCCGATAGCGATGAGTAGTACGAAGATACGCATGTTACCCTCCCTAACTCACTTTATAGTAGCATAATTGAAGAAACAGGGAAAGAGTTTCTGCCGAAAGCGGCAGTCTGGCCCAAGGAAAGACGCTACGAATTAAGGATTTATCGTTTTGTTAGCCAATATTTTGACTTGAGTGGACTACTATCTATCATTGAGTTAGCAAGTTCGAAACTATAACAGGCCTGCATTTCCCGGCTTGGCTGGAGACCGAACTTGGCGTCTCGCACAGCCCGGAAAGCGCCGCCTCCCGGCTAAAATCCCCCGCTATTCGCCACTAACTCTTTGATCCTGAATAAGAATTTCTGAAAACGCAGGAAAAACGGCCAAAATTCCGGCTAAGTCATTGATCCTGAATAAGTGATCCACTTACTCCCAAACTTACGCGTAAAGAAATTCAAATCAGGAGAAAGGGTCCGGCGACGGAAAAAAATATAAAAGTTTTTCCGCTTTCCTGCGTCACTTATTCAGGATCAAGGACTTAGCTGTTTTTTATCCATGCAGGCAGCATGAGACCGTCATCGGCCCTCGCTGCGGCGCTCCCGCCTGCCTCAATGATGATGGTCGCGGGAGCGCAGCCAGTGGAAGGAAAAGTGCCGGTGGGTGTCGTCGCGGCGGAAGGCGTCGCGGATGTGCTGCGTGTAATACCAGCCGGGCGATGGCGCGGTGACCAGGTTTATGACGACGCCCTGGGGCACGTCGAAATATCGGCGGTGGCCTTTCAGCCGGTGCTCGATCTCGAGGATCCGCGTGACGGGATCATAGGTGATCTCGCTGATCAGATGCGATGCGAGTTTGACCGTCACCGCAACCGGGGGCTCATCGGAGGACCGGGCGGGATCATACGACAGTGTTCCTTGCTCACCGGTTGCGGCAGCAGGGTTTGCTGTATGCTCGTCCCGTTCCCCCTCTCCGTTATGGTCCCCCTGCCCGTTATGGCCCCCTTGCCCGTTATGGCCTGGGCTCATCCCCGCCCCGCGCTTCCGGATTCCAGCGGGCGGTTCGAAGGCTCGATCTGGGATTCGTAGAAATCCAGCTTGTCCTCGGCGATGCGCAGGCCGACGATATGCCCTTCGATGACATCGAGGTGGGTATGCATGCTGCCGTCGGAAAATTCGACGACCAGCCTGGAAGGTTCTTCGCTATAGCCAATCCTGCTGATTTCCCTGTCCCGGTGCATCCTGTCAGATTTACCGATAGCATTCTTAAGTTTTTCAAGCATAAGCGAACTCCTCTATTCTAATAAATCCTTGATTAATTCATTGCATGCGGCAACGATTATCGTTTAATTCAGTTAAATAGGGTGGTTAACGTCCGTATTTACGCGTAAAGGCTGCATTCCCTACTGTTATTCTTGCGCCGCCATCACCCGGGGCGATTTTCCTCCCGCTAGGTCAGGCACAGAAAGCGGCTGAGGCCCCAAACGCGCAGTTCCCCAAAAAGGTTCCCGCCGGCCGTTCACATTTTTTCCTTTCTTCCGCCCATTCATTGCGCCAACCGTTGCTCTGTTATCTCCCCGGCAAAGCGGGATGTGATGGCATGAGCGAACTGACGGCGCGGCAGCAGCGCTTTGTGGAGGAATATCTCGTCGATACTGTCGGCGCGCAGGCAGCGATAAGGGCGGGCTATTCGCCTCGCGGCGCGAAGGAGACTGCCTGCAGGCTGCTGAAGATACCTCATATTGGCGCAGCCATCTGCAAGGCGAAGGCCGAGCGCTCCGAGCGCACGCGCATCGATGCGGATTGGCTGCTGACGCGGCTTGCCGCCGAGGCCGAAGCCGATCTCGGCGATCTCTATGACGACAATGGCGATCTCCTGCCGATCCGGGAATGGCCCGAAATCTGGCGGCAGGGGCTGGTGACGGATCTCGAAATCTCCGCGCTCTACGAGGGCACGGGCAAGGAGCGCCGCGAAATCGGCCATGTGAAGAAGGTGAAGTTTGCCGAGCGGCTGCGCCGGCTGGAGCTGATCGGCAAACATATCCGCATCAACGCCTTCAAGGAGATCATCGAGCACAAGGGCCTCTCCGCGCTCGCCGAGCGGCTGGAGCGGGCGCAAAGGCGCACTGAGACGCAAAACGATGGCGAGGCGCAGTAGCATGACGCGCCGAAAGCCCCTGCCCGCCGCATCCGGCGAAATCAGCGATCCTAATGACGCGATCATCGAGCTTGCCGCCGCCTGCCGCTTCAGCCCGAAGCGCTGGAGCCGGCTCGCCTGGGACTGGGGCATGGGCGAACTCAAGGGCTATGACGGCCCGCGCCCCTGGCAGGACGAGATCAACGAGCTGATCGGCGCCCATCTTGCCGACCCTGCCACCCGCTACCAGCCGCTGCAGATCGCGGTCGCCTCCGGCCACGGCATCGGCAAATCGGCGGAAATGGGCATGCTCTCCAACTGGGCCATGTCCTGCTTTGCCGATTGCAAGATCGTCACGACGGCCAATACCGAGGGCCAGCTGCGCACCAAGACGGCGCCCGAAATCGGCAAATGGTTCCGACTTTCGATCACCGCCCACTGGTTCGATGTGCAGGCCATGTCCATCAAGTCGCGCGATCCCGAGCGCAGCGAAAGCTGGCGGCAGGATTTCGTCTCCTGGAGCGAGCACAATACGGAAGCCTTCGCCGGCCTGCACAACAAGGGCCGCATCATACTCCTGCTCTTCGACGAGGCCTCCAAGATCCACGACAAGGTCTGGGAAGTGGCCGAAGGCGCGCTGACGGACGAGGATACGGTCATCATCTGGATCGTCTTCGGCAACCCGACCAGAAACAGCGGCCGCTTCCGCGAGTGCTTCCGCCGCTTCCGCCACCGCTGGGTGGGAAGGCAGATCGACAGCCGCACGGTACCCGGCACCAACAAAGAGTTCCTGCAACATCTCGTGGACGATCACGGCGAGGATAGCGATATCGTCAAGGTGCGCGTGCGCGGCCAGTTTCCGAGCCAGTCCGCCATGCAGTTCATCTCCGCCGACGATGCCGACCGGGCCAGATCAACGCACCTGCGCCCCGAGCAATATGCCTTCGCGCCCGTCATTTTGGGCGTCGACCCCGCCTGGACGGGCGACGACCCGACGGTGATCATGCTGCGCCAGGGCCTCTATTCGAAGCGGCTGGCGACCATTGCCCGCAATGACAACGATATCGAGGTCGCCAATCTCATCGCCCGGCTGGAGGATGAATACGAGGCCGACGCCGTCTTCGTGGATGCCGGCTACGGCACCGGCATCGCCAGCGCCGGTACCGTCATGGGCCGCTCGTGGCAGCTCGTCTGGTTCGCCTCGACGAAGGTGCTCGACCCCGGCTATTACAATATGCGCGCCTATATCTGGGGCCAGATGAAACGCTGGCTGAAGGCCGGCGGCGCGATCGATCCCGGCAATGAGGTTCTCTACCAGGACTTGGTGGGACCGGAGACCGTGGCGCGGCTGGACGGCAAGATCCAGCTCGAAAGCAAGGAAGACATGAAGGATCGCGGTCTGCCATCGCCCAATGAAGGCGATGCCCTGGCGCTGACCTTCACGCAGCCGGTGGCAAAGAAGCTGCGTCACCGGTCGGAGACCGGGGTGAAGGCTGTGGTGGATTATGATGTCTATGGGTAGCAGGTGGCGGCTAGATCGCTGGCACTGTCCTGGAACCCATCATGCTTGTGCTTTGAGCTGAAGCAGCCATGTCTCCATCTCTGTGACGAACTTCCTGTCGTGCGGCCGGCCAAGGTATTTTTCGGCCCATTCGCCCGTGACCACATATCGGCGCAGCCAGACCTCAAGTGCTTGCACGTCCTCGCCGGTCTTGTCGAAGAAGCCCGAGAAATAGTTGCCGGCCTGTGCGGCGAGTTGCGCCATCTCCTCGAGCACGGCCTTCATCAATGGTGCATCAAAGAACGGCCCCATGACGACTTGGCCTCCACCGGTGGGCCGCATCAGCGCGAAGCCGTGCCACGTCGCATGCGACGCATACTCGCAGAATAACTTGTACGCCGGGCCGCGCTTGCCTTCCTTGAAGTTATCGAATTTGTCGAGGAACTCACGAACCTTCACCGGTGCAAAAATCTGCCGGCGCTTCTTGTCGTCCGATTCCCGCCATTCAGTTATCTTGGCGGGATCGCGGTCGAACCAGCCCCATAAAAAGACAATCTCCATGATGTCGCGCAGGGTCGCCGCTGCAAGCTGATAGTAGCCTCGCGTGAGCTGACCATACGCAGATCCGAGATCGTTGAATATCCGGGCGCCGAGCAATTGGATGGTTTCTTGATCGAGGTCGACGGCATCGCGCTTCGCGAAGAAATCAATATGGTCCATCACCGCTTCGATTAGTTCGACATGATTCAGAAGCGCTTCATCGGCCTCAATCGCGGCAATCGACCGCTTGCAGATGTACTCCTCGCCCTCATTGAGCCGTGTCATGTTCTCAGGAATTTTGCGGCGTTGGGCGATCATTAGCGGCACCTTTCCAGTTCAGCCGAAAGCGGCTAGCCTCTTCAACATCGTGGGGGCGACGAATTTGCGCAATGTGATCATGATCGTGTTGATCGGAATATTGGCATTTGTGCTGTGGCGCCTAGGGGACGTCGAACGCGAGCGATACGCGCTGCTGGTCGGCATGTGCCGCGACAAGAGCCCCGTAGGCCTAGACGCTAACTGCCTCGAAACCGTAGAGCCACGCAAGAACCGCCTCTGGGACATCTTCTACGGGCTGGTTGAATGAGAGCCGCTATCAATCTCGCGGCGGTACTGGTCGCGATCCCTGCCGGCGCATGGGAATATCAACGCTCCCGCCTATGCGGCTTGCAGCCATAGCTCGGTTGGTGCATCCAAGGAAGACATGAAGGACAGTGGCCTGCCCTCGCCCAACGAAGCCGACGCGCTGGCACTGACATTCACGCAGCCAGTCGTCAAACGCCTGCGTCACCGGTCGGAGACCGGGGTGAAGGCTGTGGTGGATTATGATGTCTATGGGTAGCGCGGCATGGCGCAGTGGTTGCGCATTTTGCGCGACATGCTCAAGAAATTACTTCAGGGCTTCGTCATAGGAGCGACGATGCTCTTCGACGACGGGCAGGTTATCCCGGACCCACAGGTTGAAGCTCTCAAGAGCGTGCAGCACGCCGGCGCCCATATCGGTCAGTTCATATTCGACGCGCGGCGGTACTTCGGGAAAGTAATGACGCATGACCATGCCATCGCGCTCCAGGTTGCGCAGCGTCAGCGTCAGCATTCTCTGGGTGATCCCGTCGATCTCTTTCCTGAGCGCCGAAAAGCGCAGCCGTTGCTCATCGGCGAGAGACAGCCGCCATAGAACATGCACAGTCCACTTGTCGCCCAGCCGTGTGCAAATCCCGTTTGACGGGATCGGCCTGAATTGTGGCTTGTCCTCTGGTCCCTGAAGGGAACCGGGTCCGATACCATTGTCCAAGCGTATCATCCTTGTGCCTGACGCTGAAAAATGTGCCGTCTTCCGGCGATTTTCTACTCGTATATATGGACGGTCGTTGTTCAACGCGAGGGTTCCCAATGACCAATGACAAACATCCAATTCTCGTTTTCGGCGCCACCGGTCGTCAGGGCGGATCGGTCGCCAGAGCCTTGCTGAAAGCGAAGCGACCTGTCCGCGCACTTGTATTGAATACCGGGTCCCCGGCCGCGATCGCCCTGCAGGACGCCGGCGTCGAAATCGTGCCCGGATCATTCGAGGACGAGGATACCGTCCGGGCGGCGATGAAAGACGCATATGGCGTTTTCAGCGTGCTGCCGGCCAACCTGTCGGCAGAGGAGGAAGAACGTCTGGGGATTTCGATCGCCGACCTGGCCGTCGAAAGCGGCGTCGCGCATCTCGTTTATTCCTCGGGCGCCAGCGTCGGCGACAAGCCGACGGGTGTGGCGCGTTTTGACGCCAAGCCTCGCATAGAAGCGCATATCCACAAATTGCCTGTCACGGCCACCATCGTCAGGCCGATGATCTTCATGGAAATGCTCGTGCGGCCCGGATTCGGCCTGGACAAGGGACAGTTGCTCTCTCTCATCAGGCCGGAGCATTCGATCCAGCTGACCGCTGTGGACGATATCGGGAAATTCGTTGCGGCCATGTTCGCCGACAAGGCCCGGTTCGGCGGCGTCACCTTGAAAATCGCAAGCGACAGGCTGACCGGCTACGAACTCGAGGCCGCCCTGAGCGAAATCGCCGGCCGCACGATCGCCTATGCGCGCTTTCCCGACGATGTTCTTGCAGCCAATGCCGACCTCGCGCACATGGCCAGGAGCCTGGAAGATGGCCCACTGGCAGAACGTGTGGATCTGGATCTCATGCGCGAGATCAATCCGGAAATCCTCACTTTCCGCAGCTGGCTCGCCGGGATCGGCCGAAAGGCGTTCGACGAAGCCTTGGGGTAGAATGCGGCAGACAAGCCCTTTTGATGTCCGCAAGGCCGACGGCGGTGGCATTTGCTGGCTCACCGCATCGCGCTTCGCATCCTGCGCCGATGGTAAAACACGCAAGTCACCGAACGGAGACCGGCAGTTAAGGCGGTGGCGGATGATGAGGTGCATGGGTGATGCGTGGCCAGGCTTGCGGAATTCAGCAAGTGCCGCTCATGCCTTCGCGTCGCATATTTTTTTCAAGGCCGGCTGCCACAATGCGGCTCGACCAGCTTTTTTCAACGCTGACAGCCAATTGCGGCCATCCGATTTAGTGCGTATTCGTGCAAGCCTGACCCGCCGTTGCGGTGCGGCCGCGACCGCCCATGCGACGCCGGTCCCAAGAGATATGTCCAATCGGCTGATATCAGTCGGCGACGGAAAACAACGAGATGAATACGCGAATTCGGCCCGTAGATAGCTGGAATATCAGGCGGATCGCCATCGCCGGTCTGCTTGGCGCGACTTGCGCCGCATACATTCGCGCCTTTGATTTCTGGCAGCTTGATCCAGCCGATGGGCTGCGCGTAATTCTCGATCTGTTGGGAGGTCCGCTTCTTTTCCTGTCGGTCGCGGTGACGCTATTCATCTGGTCTATCGGCGTATTTATCGCATTGTGGCGCCATACTTTCCGGAAGGCGGCCAGCAGCCTTATTGCCATTCTCGTTGTTCCCGTCTGGAGTATGACGCTCCTCAGCGTGCCCTTGTTCGATCCCTGGTTTTGGTATGTCGTCTTCAACAAATCGAGTTTCGAAGCCGAGGCAACCGCGAAGGCCTTTTCACAGGACAGCGCAAATTTCACCGTGATCGAAGGGCGTGACGTCTCGATGGGCATCGCCGGCGCTGATCTAAATCATTTCATCGCTCTGATTTATAGCGAAAGCGATCCGGCCAAACTGGCAGTGCCCGGTTCGTCGCTGACGCATATCTACGGCAAGTTTTACAGGCGAGACGAATACTTCTGATATCAGCAAGGCCGACGGTGGCGGCATTTGCGCTAACCGAAGCCGTGTCTCACCACTCATCTGGTGTTTTGGGAAGCCGCGTGCGGACCATATAGAGACGAAGGGGGATCAGAAGCATACATGCCCCGAAGAAGCCGAGCAGCAGGTAGGTGAGCCAGCCGCCCCAGTGATAGCCGGCCTTTTCGGCTATCGCATTCAGGATAAAGGCGCCTGACATCCCGACAGCTGCCCATCCGAACGGCAGGTGAGTATGCATGAATTTGTCCGCCATCCACCCTGCAACCAGGCCTACGATGATGGCAGTGACCCAGCCAATCTCCCCTTCTGTCATCCTTGCAATCCTCGCTTGAATGGGGACAGGAAGCCGATATTCGCTGGAAAGAATAACTGAAAGAACGCGCGCCATCCACTGCGCTGGCGCAGGTCGAAGGCGCTTCGAAGTGCTGTTCACGCCGTGCCGGCAGCTCCCATCGGCGCAGGAGCCTCTTCGAAACATTCGATCAGCATGTCCGTCAGCACCCGCACCTTCCGTGTGGGATGCTGCCCCGAGGGACGGATGACGTAGATGCCGGCGGGCGGTGGCGGGTAGCGGGTCATGACCGCAACCAGCGCGCCGGAAGCCAGATGGTCGTGGGTTACGCCATCGGGTATCCACGCTATGCCGACGCCGGCCAGGGCGGCGGCGGCGAGAGCAAGCGCGTTATCGGCCTTGAAGCGCCCGCGCGGATGAACCGTGATGATCTCCTCTCCATCCATGAACTGCCAGACCTCCGTTCCCTGCATCAGGGCCTCATGGCCGGCGAGTTCCTCCGGCGTCTCGGGCGAGCCGTGCCTTCTGATATAATCCGGGCTTGCGACCAGCTTTCCGTAGAGCGGACCGATGCGTCTTGCGACCAGGTTCGAGTCCGGCAGGTAGCCGACCCGGATCGCGCAATCAAAACCCTCGGCGATGAGATCGACGAAGCGGTCGCTGTAATACGCGTGGATGTGGAGCTGCGGGTGGCGTTGCGCCATCTGCGCCAGCACGTGGGCGAAGTGGCTGGGGCCGAAGGAAACCGGCACGGCAATGCGCAGCCGGCCGCGAAGATCGCCGGAAGGCAGGATCGTTTCCATGGCTGCGTCGATCTCGGAACCGACCCTGGCGGCATGATCCCGAAAGGTGATCCCCGCTTCGGTGAGCGCCGCACCGCGGGTCGTTCGCGCCAGAAGCTGGACGCCGAGTTCGGCTTCGAGCCGGATGAGCCGGCGGCTGACCATGGACTTGGAAATGCCGAGCCGCCGCGCGGCGGGCGAAACGCCGCCGGCATCGGCAACTTCCACGAATGTCCTGAGATCTTCGATATCCACGGTTGGCGTTCCCCATCTTGCGACACAGCTTGGCAGAACGGGAGGCTACCGTATCGAAATCCGGAATGACAGTGTCCCTCTCGCAGGCGGCGCCGCTGTCAGCGCATGTCTGTCTCAATATCGAGAAACATCCAGACCGAACTCATACAAGACGGCAGCAGAGGATCCCTTCATGACCTTTCGTAATGGCCTTGCTTCGCTTCTCCGCCCGGAAGATTCCGTACTCGTCCTGATCGACCACCAGCCCTATCAGCTCGCGAACCTGAACAGCCATGATCCGCAGATGGTGGTCAACAATTCGACGGCGCTGGCAAAGGCCGCCAGGGCTTTCGGCGTGCCGACCATCCTGACCAGCGTGGTCGCCGGGCGCGGCGGCCTCATCTTCCCGCAGATCACCGATGTGTTCCCGGGCCATGAGGTGATCGACCGGACCTTCATCAACACCTGGGAGGACAGGAAGGTGGTGGATGTGGTCAAGGCAACGGGCCGCAAGCAGCTGATCATCGCGGGTCTCTGGACCGAGATCTGCGTCGCCATGCCCGTCATCCAGGCGCTCGGCGAAGGCTGGGATGTCACCGTCATCACCGACGCCTCGGGCGGCACGTCGCTCGAGGCTCACGAGGTGGCCATCCAGCGCATGATCGCCGCCGGCGCGAACATGATGACCTGGGTGGCGCTGGCCGCAGAATGGCAGCGCGACTGGGCGCGTACCGAACACGCCGACGAGCTGACCGACATCTTCAAGCAGCATGCCGCCGGCAGCGGCATTGCCTATCTCTGGGAGCAGCAGCTACTCAACACGCCGGTGCCCGGCAAGGCAGGCTGATCTGAGGCAGGGATGACGGGAACCCTGGCCGAAGCGGCGAACAAGGCTTCGCCGCGTGCCGGGCTCGTCATCCCACCCGCTGCATGGCCCGCTCGGGCCAGAGCTGTCATTGAACCGCCCAAGGCCTCGGTTGCCAGAGTTCCCGGCAACAGGAAGCCGAATTTGAAATGCCATCGACCGACAGGCATGCGGCGTGGGCAGCTTTGCGCCACAAGCAGTCATCAGATCAGTGTTGACGCCTATAAGTTGTGAAGGCAGTATCATCAAAATAAGCAAGTGTGGGATCAGATGATCATTTTTGCCGTCGCCATCGCAATTGCGGAGGTAGTGAACCCGGTTCGAATACTTGCGACCGCTCTTTCTGTGGCCCTGGTTTATTGGTGGGTCACTCCGAGAAGGCGCTTTGTAATTATCACGGCCGTACTCGCCTTCATTGCGCTGATGTTTAGCGTGGCGCAGCGCACGGCGATGGAGATCCCTTCAGATATTTTCGAGTTCAGTGTCGTTACCTTGGCAGGTCTCGTTGCGAACTGCATTATCTTCACACTGATATTCTGCGGCATCCGAGCATGGACGGCGTTTCATAGTACCACGTGGTGAATGCCATCGACCGATTTACCGCTTGATGTCCGCTTCGGGCCGCAAACGGCCACCCCAACGCCCCACCATCATATGCACTCGCGCAAAATCTTGTAGCGTGTTTAAGCATGAGCCGTGGGAGACGAAGAAGATGTCAGTCGAGAACCAAAACGTGAATTATGTCGAGATTTCTGAAATCCGGGCATTAACGGAGCGCCTGTTCGACAGGTTAAAGTCTGCGGGACTTGACCGCGTGCCGCTCAACCGGGGCGCTTTTTGGACAGTCTTTTTCGACGACGCGTTCGTCGAAACAGCGCCAAGACCGATGTTGACCGACGTCGACGATTGCCTCGCCGATTTGAGGAATGAAGTAAACGCCGAGACAATGATCGGCTGGCATGCGCTTCACCATCTGTCCGAACTGCTAAGTTACGTCGCAAAGTGCGATTTAGACGACAACTCAATTCGCTAAATCCCACCGCCCCATGATCTCCCGCCCAGTTGGCTTGGCCGTTTTGCGCCAATCGCAGACATGCCGATGCGACGAGCCTCGGTCCGCCTGTCTCGAAACCGGTCTTCTTGCCGCAATGTTGAAATCCCGTCTCTTGTAAATTCTCAAGGTCGACTATCTTCGGGTCGGCTGCTTCCGGTCGCAAGAAGGTCCCGGTTTGCTGGAGACCGGGCGTCGGACGCGTGAATGAGAGCATGGGACTGGCCTCGGAAGAAACTGGATATGTCGAGAACGAACCGTCTGTTTGAGCTTATAAGCGTGCTGCGAGCACGCAGGAGGCCGGTCACGGCCCTCGATCTGGCGCGTGAGCTGGGCATTTCGCTGCGAAGCATATACCGGGACATTGAAACGCTGCGGTCGCTGGGCGCGCCTGTCGAAGGACAGGCGGGTATTGGCTACTGTTTGGGACCGGGCTTCTTTCTGCCGGAATTCGCATTTTCGCCGGATGAGCTGGACGCATTGACCCTTGGCCTCGCCTGGGTGCAGCAGCGCGCCGATCCTGCGCTGGCACAAGGCAGCGAAAGCGCTCTGGCCAAGATAATTTCCGCCCAAAAGAACGGCTCGGCGACGAAGGATGGGCCGCCTGCCCTCGCGGCGGCCTCGGTTTCCCAGCGTGTGGACCCTCCGCAGGCCGCGTCATTGCGCGATGCCATCCATCGGCAGCGCAAAGTGGCGATCAGTATGAAGACGCTCACGGCTCGCTGTCGGATCGCATTATCTGGCCGATCGCCATCGTCTATTTCGACGACGTGCGTGTCCTGGCGGCCTGGTGCGAACAGAGATCGGCCTTCCGCCACTTCCGCGTCGATCGTCTGCAGGTGAAGGCGATTTCGGACGAGCGCTACCCCGGTCGACGCCAGTCGATCATGAAACAGTGGCAGCAACAGGATCGCGACTGGCGCTCGTTCCTGCCAGTTTCTGGCACGGCGACCAGCTAACAATTGACCGGCGCACCCACACCCACTCCCGGTGCCGTGTCAGAGGAAAGTTAGATGGTTTCATTCTCACCCGCCGTATTCGACGCCTTCCTGGCCGAAGACGACGATTCAGCCGTCGTCATGCTGAACCTCATCCGGTTCGAGCCCGATGGCGGCAAGCAAAGATATCTGGAATACCTGCGGATGGCGAAGCCGATCCTGGCTCGCTTCGGCGCGAAAATCCTGTTTGGCGGAAATGGCCTGCCTGTGCTGACGACCGGGCAGGAAAAGGGTTGGGATGCTGTCGTGCTGGTCCAGTATCCACGCCGCTCCGCATTCAAGGACATGGTTGCGGATCCGGAATACCAGGTTGCCTTCAAGGTCGGAGTATCGGCGATCTCCGATATCGTCCTGCAGCCTCTGAAACCTGACGACGATATGGTGTGATGGCGAGGAACGACAGTCGCGCAGCCGCCCCCCGGCCGCCTGCACGGCGGCAGTATTGACCCGGCAACGACCGCTTCGCACTGGAGCGGTCGTTGGCGGCCACAAGGGCGGCATCATGGAGCGAGTGCCACAAGATTCCCGTGACCTTTGATGTCTTGCCTACGGAGCTTGGACGATCTGGTAGCGGTCGAGGTTGGCGGGTCGAAACCGACAACTAGCGGCGACCGACGCGGTTAACTGGACCACCCTTATTTACAGCAGTTCCCTGCGTCACCGTACCACGCGCTGCACGAGCAACCGGGCGCGGCCTCAGCACCACCCCGGGTCTTACGACGCAGCCCGCCGGATAACTGATATATTGACAGTAGACGACAGCATTTGCGGTATCCATGGGCGGCGCCGTAAATCCAATCGTCAGAAAGGCAAGTGACGCAGCAGCAATTCGTTTCATATTCTCCTCCTATATCCTCGATACTTCCCGAGAAGCACTGCGGTTGCTCCCACTCCCGCGGGTAGGCCTGTGGCCTGATCAATGCCGTTGAACAGGCCACGGTGCGGACAAACGCTTTGATAATCCGGAACGTCAGGACCGGTCATGGCCGGCCTCCCACAAGCGGCAACATCATAACATTCGAACCAATTCTTGGCCCGTAACATCACGTAGAATCGGTTCCCTGCTGCGATGCCTGCGGCGGCTGATCGGCGTCGCCGACGGCTTCGTCTCCCTTAGGCCGGTAGCGGTCGTTGGCTCGACAAAGGGCGGCATCATGGAGCGAGTGCCACAAGACCTCTGATGTCTTGCCTCCGGAGCCTGGCAATCGCGATCGAAGCATAAGTTGGCGGGACCGCACTGAGCATCCTGAGCCCCTCGCCACTCCGGTATTACCGCAATAGATCGCGGGTCAGATCGTGGCGACGGAAGGTGCTTAACGCCTCGGCACGATACCCAGGCTGAGTACCCACATTTCGCGATAGCAGAAATCGGGGTCACCAATCAGGCGTTCCGGCTCTTCACCGATCGCTTTCCATTGGCGATGATCCGCTTCTGTCAAATCGCGCGTTCTGGCCAGCCCGGACAGGAATTCCAGATTGTTGCGAATGTATTCGCGCTCCACGGACGTGAGCGGCTGACGGCGTTCCGCGAGCGTCGTGATTGCAGAGACCTTCTCAAGGCCCGCCGCTCGAAACCACGCCGATACGCGCGTTCCCCTCATTGCGCCGGACATCTGCACGTCATCAGACAGCGCGTCGAGCAGACGCCACATCAGTTTGGGATCCTGCGGCTGATACTGCCAAACCGAGATATCGACCTCCTTCACCGCCACAAGTCCGCCCGGCTTTACGACGCGGCAGAATTCGGCGATTGCTTGTGTCAGCTCCACATCACTCAGATACTGGACGACGTTCGCGCTCCAGACCGCATCGAATGTGCCCGTCTCATAGGGCAGCGCGAGGATGTTGCCGATCCGCGCTCTTATTGGACAGGCAAACCGCTCGCTTGCAATCAAGCCTTCGATTGCCTCGAGATTTTCCCGCGCCAGATCACAAGCCTCGATATGCCCTTCGGGGCCCAGCAACTCCGCCATTAAAGGCAGGAAGACCCCGTTGCCCGCACCCGCGTCGAGCACGGACCAGCCGGACCGGATGCCGGCGGCGCGAAGGGTGGCATCATATTCGTCCTTCAGCGCCAGGTAATGAAGATTGAGATGTCCTCCGGCGCTGAGCTTATGGCCGGACGACGTGATGTGTTCGGAATCTGAAGCGTTGCTCATCTGCCTGTCCGGTCCGAGTTCACAACAACTGCTTTAGGGAAATGTAACTTCTGGCCCAGCCTGGTCTGCCATATGCCGCGGCGCCGATTGAAATCCGGTTCGCCTTTTATCGCCATATTAGAGATCCATAAAATATAGATCATCCGGGACTGTCAACCATCGCCCGGACCGGCGAACGAAGAGCGCCTTGCCTGAGCCTCAATCCGCACCACTTGCTCCATGATGTCACAAAAAAGGGGTACCTTGCGGCACCCCTCTTTCGTCCCCCCAAACCGGAATCCCCCTCCCAGATGCAG
>UBMI01000007.1 GCA_900466475.1 Hyphomicrobiales bacterium | reverse complement strand
CGGTGCGAATGGCCATGACTGTGCTCCTTTGCAGCATGTAGCGGACCGGAACCGATGGGAGGCGGTCAGATCCTGTTGGTTTGATGGGTAGTTCAGGCAGCGCCCTTGAAAGGAACCCTTTCGAGCGCGCGTCCGGATTGGTCGAAGCGGTGAATGCGGCCGTTGAGCGGCGATACGCCCAAATGTTGGCCGGGCTGATGGCTGGACACGCCGGTCTCTCGAACGATGAGCGGCTCTGCAGAGCCGATGTCGAGGTAGACGAAACTGTCCGAGCCGAGGATTTCGGAATGGATGACGGTACCGGTCCACGCTGGGGCCTGATCGGCGAATTCGATATGTTCAGCCCTGACCCCGATCGTGTGGGCATTATAGGGTGCTGCAAACGGACCGGAGAGAAAGTTCATCTTCGGCGAGCCGATGAAACCGGCAACGAAGATCGAATTCGGGGTCTCGTAGAGTTCGATCGGTGTTCCGATCTGTTCGACAACGCCATCGCGCAAGACACAGATCCGGTCGGCCAAGGTCATGGCCTCGACCTGATCATGGGTGACATAGATCATCGTCGTGTCATGCATGCCGCGGTGAAGCTTGGCGATCTCCAACCTTGTGGCAACGCGCAATGCAGCATCGAGGTTCGACAATGGCTCATCGAAGAGGAAGACCTTCGGGTCACGAACGATCGCGCGGCCGATGGCGACGCGCTGGCGCTGACCGCCCGAAAGCTGGCGCGGCAGCCGCTCCAGATAGGGTGAGAGCTGCAGCATGCCGGCCGCCTGTTCGACGCGCGCCTTGCATTCTTCCCTGGTCCGGCCGGAGAGCTTCATGCCGAAGGCCATGTTCTCGTAGACCGACATATGCGGATAGAGCGCATAGGACTGGAAGACCATGGCGATGCCGCGCTTCGATGGTGAAAGGCGATTGACCGGCTCGCCATCGAAGGAGAGCGTGCCTGACGTTATGTCCTCAAGTCCCGAGATCAGGCGCAGCAAGGTGGACTTGCCGCAGCCGGACGGGCCGACGAAGACCATGAATTCGCCCTTGCGAATGTCCATGCTGACGCCCTTGATGACCTCAAACGCGCCGAAGCTCTTGCGGATATTATCGAGTCTAATCTGTGCCATGTCGCGCTTTCCTCAGCCTTTGACGCCGCCGGCCGTCAGCCCGGAAATGATCCGGCGTTGAAAAATAAGAACAAGGATGACGACGGGCACGGTGACGATGACCGATGCCGCCATGATATTGCCCCAGGGGATTTCGAACTGACTGCCGCCTGAAAGCAGAGCGATCGCCACCGGCACTGTCCGCTGCGCATCCGATGAGGTGAAAGTCAGAGCGAACAGAAACTCGTTCCAGGCCGTGATGAAGGCGAGCAGGCCGGTGGTGACGAGCGCTGGCCACATCAGTGGCATGAACACCTGCGTGATGATGACCCAGGGGGAGGCGCCATCCACGATGGCCGCCTCTTCGATCTCGATCGGCAGATCCCGCATGAATGTGGTGAGCACCCAGACGGTGAAGGGCAGCGTGAAGATCATATAGGAGAAGATCAGCGCGAACGGCGTGTTGAAGATGCCGATCCAGCGGATGAGTTCGAAAAGTCCTGCGAGCACTGCGATCTGCGGGAACATCGAGACGGAGAGGATGGTCAGCATCAGCAGTGCGCGGCCCCGGAAATGCACGCGGGCAAGCGCGTAGGATGCGGTGACGGCGAGCAGCAGCGAAGCGGCGACCACGAGGCAGGCAATGAACAGCGAATTGCCGAGGCTGCGGATGAAGCTGCCCGTCGTCAGCACGCCTGCATAGTTTTCCAGCGAGATCGAGGTCGGCCAGTAGGTGACCTCGAAGAGGGCGGTGCCTGCTTTGAAGCTCGTCAGGATCGCATAGTAGAACGGGAAGACTGCGATGACGACGATGACGGCGACCAGCAGATAGAACAGGGTGTTCTTTGTGGCTGTGAGTAGCATCAGTGTTCGCGCCCCCCGAGTTTGACGCGGCCGAGCCATATGTAGAGCACGGTGACCGAGGCGATGATGAGAAACAGAACGGTGGAGGCGGTCGCGCCATAGGCGAACTTGTCGAAATCGAAGAGGTTCTCGCGCGCCATCACCGACATGGTCTTGGTCTGGGCGTTGTTCGGTGTCAGCACGTAGATGAGGTCGAAGATGCGCATGGCATCGAGCATGCGGAAGATTACTGCAACCATGATGGCCGGACGTATCAGTGGCAGGGTCAGACGCCAGAACACTTTGACGGGATTGATGCCGTCGATCTTGGCGGCCTCGTAAATGTCGGCTGGAACCATTTGCAGGGCTGCGAGGATCAACAACGCCATGAACGGCGTCGTCTTCCACACGTCGACGATCAGCACGGCAATCATCGCGGTATTGGGATCCGCCGTCCAAGCGATTTTCTGACTGATGAGCCCGAGGCCGAGAAACATGTCGTTGAGGATGCCGAACTGGTCGTTGAGCATCCAGGCCCACATCTTGGCGGAAACGATGGTCGGGATCGCCCAGGGGATGAGGATGGCGGCGCGCACGATGCCGCGGCCAACGAATTGTGCGTTCAACACAAGAGCGACGATGAGGCCGAGCGCGGTTTCGATGGTCACCGATAACAGCGTGAATTTTGCCGTGTTCCAGACCGCGCCCCACCAGGCGGGATCGGCCAGCAGTCCTCTATAGATCGTGCGGCCGCTCTTCAGGGTGACCCAGGAAAGATAGTTGTCGAAGCCGATGAACTTGGCATCGCCGAGGTTCGTCAGCGACGCGTCGGTGAAGCTGAAGTATATGGTGCGGAACAGCGGCCAGCCGGCAACGATGGCCAGGATCAGCAGGGTCGGAGCCAGGAAGATCCAGGCGGACCGGACGCGTTCTGCGCTCAGATCCGAAGAGATCGCTTTTGCGCGTGCGCCCGTGCTCAGATTTTGGGAGACTGCAACTTCACTCATGGAATATCCGCTTCATGAGACAATCGACGACGGCGTTATCGGAAGCGGCAGCGGCGGGAGATCCGACACTGCCGCCTCGATCGGTTACCAGCCGCTGCCTTGCAGCGTCGTCAGATCGGCTTCGAGAAGCTCTAGGTTTTCTTCGGCTGTCCCGCTGCCGGAGAGCGTATTGTGGACGGCAGTCCAGAACTTGGCGGAAACCTCGTTATACTTGACCTTGGCAACAGCCGACGGCCGCGGCACGGCGTTCTCGAAGATCGGCTTCCAGTTCGGCATGAAAGGCTGCGCGGCGGCAATATCCTTGTCGTCATAGAGCGCCGATAGGGTCGGCAGGTTTGAAAGCTCGATAGCGCGCTGCTTCTGGCTATCCTTCGAGGTCAGGAACTTGACGAGTTCGATCGCCGCATCCGGGTTCTTCGAATATTTCGAGACGGCGAGGTTCCAGCCGCCGAGCGTCGAGGAGGGCTTGTCGCCTTCTGCGGCAACGGGAAGCGTCGTCACGTCGAACTTGCCTTTGACGGGGCTGTCGGCGCCGTTGCCCAGCGCATAGGCGTAGGGCCAGTTACGCATGAAGACGGAGTTGCCGGTCTGCCAGACGCCGCGGGATTCTTCTTCCTGATAGGCAAGCACGCCGCTCGGAGAAATCGTGCCGATCCAGCCCTTGGCGCGATTGAGTGCTGCCGCAGCCTTCTCGTTGTTGATTGAAATCGTGCCGTCGGTCTCGATGATCTGGCCGCCGCCCGAGGACTTGACCCATTCCAGTGCATCGCAGGTCAGGCCTTCATAGGCATTGCCCTGGAAGACATAGCCCCACAGGTCCTTCTGACCGGCGGCGCGTTCCTTTTCCTGGATTTCCTTGGCGGTTGCCTCCATCTCGTCCCAGGTCTTCGGCGGCTGTTTGCCGTATTTTTCAAGAAGATCCTTGCGGTAGAAGAGAGCCGGCGCGTCCGTGTAAAGCGGCATTGCGACCAGGCGGCCATTCACGGTCTGGGAGGCAACGATCGCCGGGAAAAAGTCGCCGACGACGTCCTTGGTGGCATCCTTCAGGTCGACGAACTGGTCTGCCAACTGCGGGGCCCAGATAACATCCGTCTGGTAGACGTCGACATCTGTGTTGCCGGCTGCGAGCCAGAGCCGATACTGCGAAAACTGTTCCGTGGATGAGGACGGCATGGTGACGATCTTGACCGTATTGCCGGTGGCCTTCCCGAAGGCATCGAGCTGCTTGCGGAGCAGATCGAGGTTTTTGCCGGTAGAGCTCGCTGAAATGCTGATCTCGGCGGCATAGGACGGTACCGACGCGCCGATAAGCGCAGCCGCGACAGCGGCCGCAGTGAAACGAAACTTCATTTTCTCCTCCCAAAGACCAAATTGAAATCGATTTGGCTGTGAAAACCTGTCAGAAGGTTGATACCCTGTCAAGGCGGATTCTCGACTACTACCGGTACTTGTTTAGCAATACAAAATGTCATTATAAATCAATGGTGAAGTCATGAGTCGCGATTTCCCGAGCTTGGTGGCGGTCATCTACGCGGCGAATAAAATTGAAATCGATTTGAGAAAATATAATCGACGGCATAGAATGTGGAAATTGCGAGGCCGATGGTATAGGTGCCCGGCAGCGCAGGCGATGAAAGTCTTTTCGGTCAATGAAACTCAAAGAGTTCGCAAAACAACTTGGATTATCTCCGACGACTGTCAGCCGCGCGCTCAGTGGCTATCCCGAGGTAAGCGAGGTGACGCGCGCCCGCGTCGTTCAAGAGGCCGTGCGGCTGGGCTATAGGCCGAACGTCAATGCGGTCAGGCTGAAAACCGGCCGGGTTGGCGCTATTGGTGTTGTCATGGGGCGCGCCGGCGAGTTTCACTTCGCGGAATTCATGGCAGGCATGGCGGAGCGCCTTGTCACGGAAGACACCGATATTCTGGTCATTCCGATGGCCAATCCAGAATCCGATGCAGAGATGCAGCTTTACAGGCGGCTGGCGGAAAGCCAGAGGGTGGATGCAATGATCGTGCATTCGCCTCGACCCAACGATCAGCGCATCGCTTTGCTGCATGAGTTGGGAATGCCGTTTCTCGTTCATGGCCGTTCAGATATCGACGTGCCGCACCCCTGGCTCGATATCGACAATGAAGGAGCCGTACGCCGTGCGACTTCGCATCTGATCGATCTCGGTCATACGAGGATTGCGATGATCAATGGCCGCCAGGGTGCGACCTATGCTCTGCATCGTGACATCGGTTACCGCAGCGCCTTGCAGAGCTACGGGATCGACGTCGATCCGCAATTGATCGCCAACGGCAATTTTACCGACGAACTCGGTTTTCGCTTTGCACGCTCATTTCTCGAGCAGCCTAAGCGGCCGACGGCATTCGTCGCCGGATCGATGATGACGGCACTCGGCATTTATCGGGCTGCGCGGTCGCTGGGGCTGCAGATCGGCAGCGATGTCTCGGTCATCGCTCACGATGACGTCTTTCCCTATCTGACGGCCGACAACATGGCCCCGTCTTTGTCGGCTACCCGGTCGTCGATGCGTGCGGCTGGTACGCGTTGCGCCGATCTTGTCCTGCAGCTTCTGGCGGGGCGCTCGCCGACGGAGATCCACGAATTATGGCCGGTTGAACTCATCCTGCGCGAGTCCACCGGGCCGGTGCGAGCGCTTCAGACCTGAGCGATTGACGTTTGCGAAGCATCGCTGACGTCGTCGGGTCGTCAGTTGCCTCAGGGCAAGGTCATCTGGGAGGTTGAGCTGGACCGAAGTGAGCGTTGCCAGGATTGGAAGATCGGTGAAGGGAAGGCCAAAGCTCGCTCCTCGCCACCGCCATATTGTCAGCGTTTCACGAAGCTTTGGCTTCGAAAGCTGGCGCGAAATCGCCCAGCGATTTCGCTTTCAGGATCATGCCTTTGATATCCTGTTCGACGATTGCTTCAAGATCGGCAAAGCTGTCGATGACGTAGTAGATCGGTTGGAGGATATCGATCCGGTAGGGCGTTCTCAGCACGCTCATGAGATCGAATGGCCGAAATTCGCATGCCGTGCCTTCCATTGCCGCCTTGGCTTCGCTTGGCGATGAAACGATCCCTGCGCCGAAGCAGCGGCGGCCTTGCGGCGTATTGATCAGGCCGAACTCGACGGTAAACCAGAAAATACGGAACAGATGCCAGGAATAGCCTTTGCCAAGGCGGACGGCGGCTTCGCCGAAATGTCGCACGAAATTGGCATAGCTCTGGTTGGTGAGCATCGGACAATGGCCGAAAACCTCGTGGAACAGATCCGGCTCCTCGATGTAGTCGATATGCTCGCGACGGCGCAGGAAGGTTGCGAGCGGGAATTTGCCTTGCGACAGAAGTTCATAAAAGCGCGAGGGCGGAATGAGCGCCGGTACACCTTCCACGCCGAAGCCGGTGGTCTCGTTTAGGCGCCTGTTCACATCGAGAAGCTGAGGCACCTTGTCGGGCTTGAGCCCCAGCATATTAACGCCATCAAGATATTCGCGGCAGGCCGTATTGGCGAGCAGCTTCATCTGGCGCCGGTAGAGTTCGCCCCAAATTGCATCCTCTTCGGAGCTATAGTCATATAGACCATCGGTCCCGGGCAATTTTGCGGTGTAGCTGCTTTCCTTGGTCATTATCTGATCCTCCCGGGGACGGCGTCCGCGCCATTATCCCTCGGATTTGGAGGATTTTCTTTTCTTTCGTGGTGGCTGTCGCCATAATGGTGGCAAATATTCCCGAGCAGGCTGCCAAAAATGAAAGAATCTGGGAATTTTCGCCGTAAGCTTCTGCAACTCGTCCAGGCCGACGGCAGCCTCTCGCTGGCAGACCTGGCGGAAAAGGCCGGCATGTCTCAGAGCTCGGCCTGGCGGAAGATCCAGGAGCTTGAGGCTGACGGTGTCATCCGCAAGCGCGTGACGCTGCTCGATCCCGGAAAACTCGATCTCAAGCTTTGCGTCATCGCGCATGTAACACTGGAGGATCATCACGAAGAGGCGGTCGCATCCTTCGCTTCGGTGGTGCTGGAGCGGCCAGAAATCATGGAGTGCTACGCCTTGTCAGGCGCCTTCGACTACATGCTGAAGATAAGGGCGAGAGACGTGGAAGGCTACGAAGCCTTCATGACCCGCTACCTCATGCGCAACCCGCATGTGCGCACGGTTGTATCGAGCTTCGTGCTCCGCGAGCTGAAATTCTCGACCGAGCTGCCGCTCTGACGCTTGGTGCCGGATCACTGCGTGCGGTCGCCATGTCAATGACCCGGCATGTGTATCGGAAAGCCTTCGAATGTTTTCAGCGTGTCGAGCACGATCGAGGTCTTCACGTGCTGCACCGACTCGTGAGGTAACAGAACGTCGTTGACGAATTTCGAGAGGTCGGCGAGCCCGCGGGTCGCTACCTTCAGGTGATAGTCCATTTCACCGGTCAGCGCATAGGCTTCGAGAACTTCCGGCAATCCGTTGATCAGCTGCGAAAACCTGCGGGCATTGTCCCTGTTGTGGGTCGCAAGCGTCACGGAGATGACCACCAGCATATCCAGACCCAGCTTCTGTTGATCGAGATAGGCCCGGTAGCTGCGAATATATCCCTCGGACTCCAGTCTGGTGCGCCGGCGCGAGCATTGCGAGGGGGAAAGCGCGATCCGCTCGCCCAACTCATTGTTCGTCAACCGCCCATCTTTTTGAAGCTCCTGGAGCAGGCGTAAATCCAATTTGTCGAGCTGTTCATCCATTGCGCAAAACCTCAAAAATCCTCACGAAGTGTGCATAATCTTTTCCTCTTGCGTGAAGAATGCAAGAACTTTGCATGCGTTTTGCGCCACACTTTGCATATCGAAGTCCAGTTCCCAGGAGGAGAAAATGGGCCCTTTTCCACATGACGCGCCGCCCTCGGAAATCACTGCCGACAACCCGGCCGGCACCGATGGATTCGAGTTCGTCGAATTCGCCCATCCTGAGCCCGAGAAACTGGGCGAACTCTTTGCGCGCATGGGCTACGTCCCAGTCGCAAAGCACAAAACGAAAGACATCACCGTCTGGCGTCAGGGCGACATCAATTATGTCCTGAATGCAGAACCCGGCAGCCATGCCGCTCGTTTCGTCTCAGAGCATGGTCCCTGCGCTCCGTCGATGGCATGGCGCGTGGTCGACGCCAGACACGCATTCGATCACGCCGTGTCAAAAGGCGCCGTGCCCTATGAAGGGGACGACAAGGCGCTCGACGTCCCGGCGATCGTCGGTATTGGCGGCTCGCTGCTCTACTTCGTCGAGACCTATGGCGCAAAGGGATCGGCCTACGATGCCGAGTTCGATTGGCTTGGCGAGCGTAATCCGCATCCCCAGGGGATCGGTTTCTACTATCTCGACCATCTCACCCACAACGTCTTTCGCGGCAACATGGACAAGTGGTGGGATTTTTATCGAAACCTGTTCAATTTCAAACAGATCCACTTCTTCGATATCGATGGGCGTATCACCGGTCTGGTGAGCCGGGCGATCACGTCGCCCTGCGGCAAGATCCGCATTCCGCTGAATGAATCGAAGGACGACACGAGCCAGATCGAGGAATATCTAAAGAAGTACAGAGGCGAGGGAATCCAGCACATCGCCGTTGGAACGGAAGATATCTACGAGGCTACCGACGGGCTTGCCAACAATGGTCTACGCTTCATGCCAGGGCCTCCGGAGACCTATTACGATATGTCTTATGAACGCGTGAACGGGCATAGCGAACCCGTCGAACGCATGAAGCGGCATGGCATCCTCATCGACGGCGAGGGCGTGCTGAATGGCGGCATGACGAAAATCCTTCTCCAGATCTTCTCCAAGACGGTCATCGGCCCGATCTTCTTCGAATTCATCCAGCGCAAGGGCGACGAGGGCTTCGGCGAGGGCAATTTCCGTGCTCTTTTCGAGTCGATCGAGGCCGATCAGATCAAGCGTGGTGTCATCGGGACTGCGGCGGAGTAAACTCTTGGGGCTGTCCCGCGCGTCTGAAGAGATGCGCGGCGCTGCAAGAGTTTTCGGGGGGAGGAGTTGAGCAATGGACCAGACATCGATCCAGGCTTCCGAGGGTGAAACAGTGATTGCGAACAAGCTGAAATATATGCCGGGGTTCGGCAACGATTTCGAAACGGAGTCGCTTCCCGGCGCCTTGCCGCAAGGCCAGAACAGCCCCCAGAAATGCAATTACGGTCTCTATGCCGAGCAGCTTTCCGGCTCACCGTTTACCGCACCGCGCGGGACGAATGAAAGGTCCTGGCTTTATCGCATTCGCCCGAGTGTACGCCACACAGGCCGCTTTTCGAATGTTTCCTACCCGCTCTGGAAAACCGCACCTTGCCTGGACGAACATTCGCTTCCCCTCGGGCAGCTTCGCTGGAACCCCATTCCCGCGCCGACCGAAAAACTGACGTTTCTTCAGGGCGTTCGGACAATGACGACGGCGGGCGACGTCACGACCCAGGTCGGCATGTCGGCCCATGCCTATGTCTTCAATGAGGACATGGTGGATGACTACTTCTTCAACGCCGATGGTGAACTGCTGATCGTGCCGCAGCTCGGTGCCATCAGGGTGTTCACCGAAATGGGCATCATGGATGTCGAACCCCTGGAAATATGCCTCATCCCGCGCGGCATGATGTTCAAGGTTCTGAGAGGTGGCGAACAGCCGGTCTGGCGCGGATATATGTGCGAGAATTACGGCGCGAAATTCACCCTGCCGGACCGAGGTCCCATCGGCGCCAATTGCCTGGCGAACCCGCGCGATTTCAAGACACCCGTCGCCGCTTTCGAAGACAAGGAAAAGCCTTGCCGCGTCCATGTGAAGTGGTGCGGAAAATTCTATGTCACCGATATCGGTCATTCACCGCTCGATGTGGTGGCGTGGCACGGCAACTATGCGCCCTTCAAATACGATCTGCGGACGTTTTCGCCTGTTGGCGCGATCAGCTTCGATCACCCTGATCCGTCGATTTTTTCGGTGCTGACCGCCCCGACCGAAGACGCAGGCACGGCAAATGTCGATTTCGTGATCTTTCCGCCGCGCTGGCTGATAGCCGAGCACACTTTCCGTCCGCCCTGGTATCACCGCAACATCATGAGCGAGTTCATGGGCCTGATCCATGGCCAGTATGACGCCAAGGAGGAGGGTTTCGTCCCCGGCGGCATGAGCCTGCACAACATGATGCTCGCCCACGGGCCGGACGCACTTGCCTTTGAAAAGGCATCCAACTCCGAGCTCAAGCCGGTAAAGCTGGATCACACCATGGCTTTCATGTTTGAGACCCGGTACCCGCAGCAATTGACGAAATATGCGGCGGAGCTTGAAACATTGCAGGATAATTACCTGGAGTGCTGGGACGGCCTGGAACGCAAGTTCGATGGAACCCCCGGTATCAAGTGAGGCATCAGGCAAATAGGACAGACACCCTCCGGTACGGGAACGGGATATGAAGCTCGCGACGTTAAAAGACTCCACGAGAGATGGCCGGCTTGTCGTCGTCTCCCGCGACCTTACCCGCTGCTCCGAAGTCAGTCACATTGCCCGCACCCTGCAGGCAGCTCTTGATAATTGGGAGCAGGTGGCTCCGAGGCTCGAACAAATTGCTGAGGGCATCGAGGCAGGAGCACAGCCCACGATCCGGTTTCACGAGCACGATGCCGCATCGCCTTTGCCGCGGGCCTACCAGTGGGCCGACGGTTCTGCCTATCTCAACCATGTCGAACTGGTGCGCAAGGCGCGTGGCGCCGACATGCCGGCGAGCTTCTGGACCGATCCGCTGATGTATCAAGGTGGGTCGGACGGCTTCCTTGCGCCGCGAGATCCGATCGTAGTGGCTGACGAGAGCTACGGGATCGACATGGAGGGCGAGGTTGCCGTCATTACCGGCGACGTCGCCATGGAGTCCGGCCCGCAAGCTGCGCGCAATGCCATCCGCCTGGTAGTGCTCGTCAACGATGTGTCGCTGCGCGGCCTCATACCGGACGAACTCGCCAAGGGATTTGGCTTCTTCCAGTCCAAACCGGCATCGGCATTTTCTCCGGTCGCGGTGACACCGGATGAGCTCGGGGAGGCCTGGGATGGCGGCAAGTTGTGTCTGCCGCTGCTTGTGAGCCTGAACGGCAAGGCATTCGGCAAGGCGAATGCCGGCATCGACATGGCGTTTGATTTTGGCCAGCTCGTCGCGCATGCCGCCAAAACCCGCAATCTGGTGGCCGGAACGATCATCGGCTCGGGAACGGTCTCCAACAAGCTGGATGGCGGAGCGGGCAGGGCGGTCGGCGACGGAGGGGACGGCTACTCCTGCATTGCCGAGATACGGATGATAGAGACGATAGAAACCGGGGCGCCTAAGACCCCGTTCATGAAGTTCGGGGATCAGGTCCGCATCGAGATGAAGGATCATGCCGGCCATTCGATCTTCGGGGCGATCGAGCAGACCGTCGAGAAATATCGATAATTCCTTCAGCCGGAATCGTCCTTTGAGGAGCAAGCTGCAGTGAACAACGTCGTTCTTTATGACTACTGGAGGTCATCGGCGAGCTATCGCGTCCGCATTGCGCTCAATCTCCTGGAGATCGATTACGAAACAGTGCCGATCAACCTGCTGGAGGGAGCGCACAGGAAGCCGGAATATCTGGCGCTCAACCCGCAGGGGCTCGTCCCGACATTGGTGATCGATGGGAAAATTCTGACTCAATCACTGGCAATCATCGAATATCTTTCCGAGCTTCGGCCGGAATGTGGGTTGCTGCCAGCAGATAGTTCCGATCGCCAGAAAGTGCGCGCCTTTGCATACGCGGTCGCCATGGACATCCATCCGATATGCAACACGCATGTCGTGGCGCATCTGATGACCGTAACGGACAAGAGCGACGCCCGCGAGGAATGGATGAAGCATTTCATCTCGGACGGACTTCGCAAGCTGGAGGCGATGATCGATCCGGCCGGCGACGGGTTCAGCTTTGGAGATACACCGACGATGGCGGACCTCTGTCTGGTTCCACAGGTCTACAATGCCCGCCGCTGGGGAGTGGATATGTCCGACTTCAAGCGGATCGTCGAGATCGATGGCAAATGCGCCAAATTGCCAGCCTTCCAGGCAGCCCATCCTGACCGCGCGAAACCCTGACGCAAAGACAGGTTTGCGGGAGTGCGTGAGCACAACCGATGAGCCCGCATCCCATCTCGCTGTGCTCCTCGAGCCGATCGTCGGTTAAGCTTACGAGCGTCCGCTCGGATAACCGCGACCGATCCTCTCTCACACGCAGAAGAGGGGCGGACGATATCGCCGGCGTGGTGATATACTCGCTTGCGGAGGAGGTCTCGTGCTGGCCATCGAGGGGTTTGCGCGGTGACACAGGGCTTGGCCACGGCATTCCGCCGCGGCCCTGGAAGGGAAGGAGACAACGCATGAACAATGTAGCGATCCACCCAATCGTGGATTCAGGATACCGGGCGACCGATGCGTCATTTGTCGGCGGCACGCTCGTATGCAATTGCGCGAGCAATCCGGTGAAAGTCCGCGTCAAGGGCGATATTGCCCATAACCATGCCTGTGGCTGCACGAAGTGCTGGAAGCCGAAGGGTGCGGTCTTTTCAGTGGTTGCCGTGGCGCCGACTGCCAACGTCGAGGTTCTGGAGAACGGAAACAAGCTGGCGGTCGTCGATCCGTCTGCGCTCATCCAGCGCCATGCCTGCAAGGATTGCGGGGTCCACATGTACGGGCCTGTCGAGCGCGACCATGCTTTTCAGGGCCTTTCCTTCGTTCATCCAGAACGGTTCCAGGAGAAAGGCTGGGCGGCACCCGGCTTTGCCGCCTTCGTATCGTCGATTATCGAAAGCGGATACGATCCCGGCAAAATGGGCGACGTACGTTCGCGCCTCAAGGGGGTTGGGCTTGAGCCTTACGATTGCCTTTCGCCCGGCCTGATGGACCTGATCGCCACCTGGACAGCGAAAAAAGCGGGTGTTCTCGCGGCCTGATGTGGCGCAGATTCGCCGGATGCCGTCGCGATCCTCGCGGCGGTGCTCCGGCGCGAGATAGATTTCATGATATTGCACCGAGCAATTCGGCGAGTGCTCGGTATTTCAGCCGTCGGCGTCCTTCGCGTGGATATGCTCCCCGCTATCATAAGCCGCGCATCCCCTGAGGAAAATATCGGCGCACATTCTCGCCCTCGAAGCGATCTCCTCGATATTCGGCGGCGGCAGCTGGCGCAGCATGGTGGCGCGTTGGGGCTCCATGATCATCATTCCGCGCAGCATGCCGCAAGCGGCGTGCGGGTCCTCGAGTTTGATCAGCCCGTGTTCCACCTGACGGCGCAGCCAGTTTTCCATCGACGCGTTGGTGCGCATGATCGCCTTGTCGTAGAAAGAGCTGGCGAGCTCGGGAAAGCGGTCGGATTCGCCGATGACGAGGCGTGTAATCGTGATCGTATCCTGCGAAAGCGTCAGCATGCCATAGGCCATCAGCATGCGTTCCAGCCCCTGGCGGAGTTCGGCCGTTGCTAACGTGCCGGGATCGAGCGCCATGAGAAAGCGTTCCGTGCGATTCGAGACCATTTCGGAAAACAGATCTGCCTTGGTGGGGAACAGGCGATAGAGCGTCTTCGTCGAAACGCCGGCTTCCTGGGCGATTGCGGCGATGCTGACCGCGGCATAGCCATTCTCGTGAAACTGCTTGTTGGCGGCTTCGATGAGCACGCCGCGCGTATCCTCGTCACAACGCACCTGCGGCCTGCCACGTGGCTTCTTCTCGATATCGTGATTTTGGACCATCGTGATTTTCCAAATTCTTGTTGACTTCTCCTTTTTAACTCATATTTTGGAAAATATCAAGTTTCCTAAATTGGACTTGAGCCGAATTTCAAGGCCGCAGCCGAGACGACGGCGACCTTCCACAAGGAGAGTGACGATGTCCGCCAAGAAGCTGTATGCCCTGAACAACAACGCCGCAGCGGCCGATGGGCCGGTCACCGAAACGACAGCGGAAGCCATGCCCGCGAGCCTCGATGCCGGCAAGACGCCGCGTGTCGCTGAGCCCGTCGCTCCGGCTGCGGAAGCGCCGGGTCGTAAACGTGTTGGCCGTTCCCTGCTGCTCGGTGTGGCCGCCATCGCCATCATCGCCGCGGCCGCCTATTATGGTCACGATTATTGGACGGTCGGCCGCTTCGAAGTCTCCACCGATGATGCCTATGTCAAGGCAGACAGCACGACGGTCGCTCCTAAGGTCTCAGGGTATCTTTCAAAGGTCCTCGTCAGCGACAATGAAACAGTGAAGGCCGGCCAGCCGCTTGCCCGCATCGATGACCGGGATTTTCGTACTGCGCTCGACCAGGCGAAAGCCGATGTCGCTGCTGCCGAAGCCACCGTCAATGCCAAGCAGGCTTCGCTCGACATCCAGCAGTCGACCATTGCCGCCGCTCGCGCCACGCTGGATGTCGACAAGGCCAACGAGACCTTCGCCGAGCAGAACAACAAGCGCTACACCAACCTTGCGACCAACGGTTATGCCCCGGTCCAGACGGCCCAGCAGGCAGCGTCCGCGATCGCGGCTGCCGAGGCAACGATCGTTCGGGATACGGCGGCTCTCGACGCCGCAACCAAGCAGGTCGAGCTTCTGAATGCCGAACTTGCCCAGGCCAAGGCAACGCTTGCCCATGACCAGGCTGTCGCACAGCAGGCCGAGCTCAACCTCTCCTATGCGACGATCGTCGCTCCGATCGACGGCACGGTCGGCAACCGTACGCTGCGCGTCGGTCAATATGTCCAGGCCGGCACGCAGCTGATGGCTGTGGTGCCGACGACGGCTGCTTACATCGTCGCCAATTACAAGGAGACACAGCTGACCGATGTCCATGCCGGCCAGCCCGTCGCTATCGAGGTCGACATGTTCCCGGGCCGCACCTATCACGGCCATGTCGACAGCCTGTCGCCGGCAAGCGGACAGGAATTTGCGCTGCTGCCGCCCGACAACGCCACCGGCAACTTCACCAAGGTCGTTCAGCGTATCCCGGTAAAGATCGTGCTTGATGGCGATGCTGCCGAAAAGGGCGATCTGCGCCCCGGCATGTCCGTCCAGCCGAGCATCGACACCAAGGTCGATGCTACCAGCAACTAAGCGAAGGGGCAGGAGATCGTGTCATGTCCAGTATCGCAACAACATCAGGTGCCATCCCGCAGCCGGGTGCCAGCACCAAGGCCAGCACAAGGGATTGGATCGCCGTTCTCGCCGGCATGATCGGCGCCTTCATGGCGATCCTCAATATCCAGATCACCAATGCCTCGCTTCTCGATATCGAGGGCGGCATCGGCACAGGTGTCGATAACGGTGCCTGGATCTCCACCTCCTACCTGATCGGCGAGATCGTCGTCATTCCGCTGACGGCTTATTTCAGCAACGTTTTCTCGTTCCGCCGCTATATCCTCGTCAATTCCATCCTCTTTCCGCTCTTTTCGATGGCCTGTGCCTTCGCCCATGATCTCGGCACGATGATCCTGCTGCGCGGCCTGCAGGGCTTTGCCGGCGGCGTGCTTATCCCCATGGCCTTCACCATGGTGCTGACCAAGCTGCCGAAGAACCAGCAGCCGCTTGGCCTTGCCGTCTTTGCCTTGTCGGTCACCTTCGCCCCGGCCATCGGCCCGACGATCGGGGGCTACCTGACGGAGAATTACGGCTGGCAGACGATCTTCTTCATCAACACCATCCCGAGCCTCCTCATGGCGGCGGCTCTCGCTCTGACGCTTGAAAAGCAGCCGATGCAGCTTCACCTCCTGAAGGAGGGCGATTGGGCCGGCATCGTCACCATGGCAATCGGCCTTTCGGCTCTGCAGACCGTGCTGGAAGAGGGCAACAAGGACGACTGGTTCTCCTCGCCCTTCATTGTCAAACTCGCCATCGTGGCCTTCGTCTTCCTGGCCGCCTTCATCTGGATCGAGCTCACGGTCAAGAAGCCGCTGGTAAAGCTGCGCCTGCTTACCCAGCGCAATTTCGGTATCGGCGTGCTGGTCAATGTGCTGGTTGGCGTCGCACTCTTCGGCACCGTCTACATCCTGCCGCAATATCTTGGTCAGGTTCAGCGGTATAATGCCGAGCAGATTGGCAACGTACTCGCCTGGACCGGTCTGCCGCAGCTCCTGCTCATCCCGCTGGTGCCTGTGTTGATGAAGCGGTTCGACGCGCGCTACATAGGCTTCCTCGGCATCTCGATCTTCGCGATCAGCTGCTTCATGAACATCACACTTTCGGCCAACAATGCCGGCGACCAGTTCTGGATCCCGAATATAGTGCGTGCCATAGGCCAGGCGCTCGTTCTGACGCCGATCACCGCCATCACCACGGCCGGCATCGCACCGGCAGACGCTGCCGCCGCCTCTGGCCTCACCAACATGCTGCGCAATCTCGGTGGTGCGGTCGGCACGGCTTCGCTCGGCACCATCCTGACGAAGCGCGAGCAGTTCCACTCAAACATCATCGGTCAGTCGATCACCTTGACCCGTGACGAGGTGCGCGATCGCCTGACCCAGCTGTCAGGCTACTTCACCCAGCACGGTGTCACCGATCCGGCCGTCGCATCGCAGAAGGCGATCGTCGCCCTTGGCCAGATTGTCAAACGTCAGGCACTGATCATGGGTTTCAGCGATACGTTCGCCGTCATCGGTGTGGTGCTCGCGCTGGCAGCATTTGCTCTGCTTCTTACGAAAAAACCGCAGGCAGGCGGAGGCGCCGGCGCCCATTGAGGTACCGATCTCAATCCTGCCAGCCCAATCATCTGCTGCAGTTTGCACCCGGTCGGAGACGACCGGGTGCACTCAGCTAAGTAGCTCGGCATCAGCTTTGCGCCTTTCCGGCAGGGCGTCAGCAGATGGCACGGAGCCTTTTAGCAACGGCAGCAGTTGGTTCCCTTGCCGCTTGATCTCCGAGAGATAAGGCGTATCGGAGAGCACGAAATGAGTGACGCCGAGCGCCTGATACTTTCGCAGAGAGCGTGCCACATCCTCGGCGGAACCCACGAGCCAGGTCGTGCCCGCGCCGCCGCCGCCGAATTTGCCGGGCGCGGTGTATAGATTGTCGTCGAGCACTTCACCGCGCTGATGAAGATCGAGCAGCCGCTGCTGCCCTACGGCGACAGCCCGTTGGTGATCGTGCCAGCCGACACCGCTATTGTCAGCCATCTCCGCAACCTTCGCTTCGGCATCGGTCCAGGCCTCTTCGGTGGTGTCGCGGACCAAGGTTGTAATCCTCAGCCCGAATTGAAGCGGCGGCAGGTCGCGGTCGAGATCGCGGCTCAGCCGCCTTAAACGGTCGATCCGTTCGCGCACGCCATCGAGCGGTTCGCCCCAGAAAAGCTGGACGTCGGCTTCGGTGGCCGATACCCGCTCGGCCGCCTCCGATGCGCCGCCGAAGTAGAGCTTCGGATGGCGACGCTCACCGCGGGCCTCGATGCGCGGCACCACGGTGGATTCGGTGACTCCGAAGTGCTCGCCTGCATAGGTGACGTTTTCCTCCCTCCATAGTTTTCGCACCAGCCGCATGAATTCCTTTGTGCGCGCATAGCGATGCGCCTGATCGCCTTCGCTGTCGCCATAGGCCGCCAGATTGTCCTTGCCGGAGACGATGTTGACGCGCACGCGCCCACCGGTGAGGTGATCGAGCGAGGCTGCTGCCGAAGCGAAATTCGCAGGCCTCCAATAGCCGGGACGGATCGCAATCAGCGGCTCGAAGGTCGTCGTCCGCGCCGCAAGTGCGGTTGCAACGGTGAAGGTGTCCGGACGGCCCCAGCCTGTGCCGATGAGTGCACCCTTCCAGCCGTGCTCTTCGAGAGCCCTGGCATGGCTCGTCAGCGTTTCCAGGCTGTTGTGGCTTTCAACGGCGGAATCGCCGCGGTGGCCGGGTTTGATGGCATTGGGGATATACCAAAGGAATTCCGGATTGCTGGTCATGCAATATACCCGCGGTTCTCTATTATCGAATTATCTGGAACGGGGCGGCTGGCGTTTTCCGCGAGCCACTCCGTATCTCCTTGGCGATGGATTACCCCGCCGCCCTGCTTTCTTCGCTTTCTTTCACCCTCAGAGCCAAGCCGTTCGGCGGACGGTGAAGACCGAGATTTTCGCGCAGTGTCGCGCCCTCATATTCTTCACGGAACAGGCCCCGCTTGCGCAGGATCGGCACGACCTGATCGACAAAGTCAGACAGTCCGGTCGGCAGGATCGGCGGCATGATGTTGAAGGCGTCGGCCGCGCCATTGTCGAACCATTCCTGCATCGCGTCCGCCACCTGTTCCGGCGTGCCGACCACCGTACGGTGGCCGCGTGCAGTGGCGACCGCCAGATAGAACTCGCGTAGGGTCATGTTGTTGCGGGAAACCAGATCGGTGACCAGCTTGAGGCGGCTCTTGTTGAGTTCGGTGCTGTCTGGAAGCGGCGGGGCCGGATCGTCCAGCGAATAACCCGAGAGATCGACGCCCTTATAGTGGCGTGACAGGATATTCCAGGCGACCGAGGGGTGGACGAGCGACTGGATATAGTCGTAATTCGCCTTGGCCTCGGCCTCCGTACCGCCGAGGACCGGGAAAATGCCAGGGCTGATCAGCAGCTCGTCCGGGCTGCGCCCGTAGCGGGCAAGACGTCCTTTGACGTCCGAGTAGAATTCCTGAGCGTCTTCCAGTGTCTGATTGGCGGTAAAGATCATCTCGGCGGTGCGTGCGGCGAGCTCGCGCCCGGGCTCCGATGCACCGGCCTGGACGATGACTGGATAGCCCTGAACCGGGCGGCCGACATTCAACGGTCCGCTGACACTGAAGAACTGACCCTTGTGGTTCAGCTGATGCACCTTGTCAGGATCGAGGTAGACGCCGCTTTCCTTGTCGCGGATGAAGGCATCGTCCTCATATGAATCCCATAAGCCCTTCACCAGATCGACGAATTCTTCGGCCCTTGCATATCTGTCGGCATGAGCCGGATGGCCGGGGATAGAGAAATTCTTGGAGACGTCAGCGCCCGTGGTGACGACATTCCAGGCCGCACGTCCCTTGGAGATATAATCCAGCGAGGCGAATTTGCGGGCGAGCAGATAGGGGTCTTCGTAGGTGGTGGAGGCGGTCGCGACGAAGCCGATATGGCTTGTGGCCTGCGAAAGCGCCGCCCACAGGGTGACCGGCTCGAAATGGGCGCCCTGCGCTGTGCGGCGCAGGGCTTCCGGATCCTTTGCGCGTTCCCAGCCGGCAGGGCTGTCGGCAACGAAAACGAGATCGAACTTGCCGCGTTCCGCCGTCTGAACCAAGTCGCGATAGTGATCGATATTCAAGCCGGCATCGGCCTGCGCATCCGGGTGGCGCCAGGCGGCGATATGATGGCCCGTTGCCATGATGAACGCGCCAAGCCGTATCTGTCTTTTCTGACTTGCCATGATGACAATCTCCGTTGGTTTCAGGCGGCGCGGCGGCCGGGGGCATCAACCCCGAGCCGGCTCAGAAGCCGGGTTCGGATCTGTGCGAAGCGCGGGTCGCCGTGGTCACGAGGCACGGCCAGGTCGATGCGCAGATCCTCCACCAAGCGGCCCTCATCGAGCACCAGGATCCGGTCGGCGAGTGAGATCGCCTCATCGACATCATGGGTGACGAGCAGGACGGCGGGGCGGTGTTTTGCACAAAGCTCCCGCAAGAGATCATGCATTTTCAGCCGGGTCAGCGCATCGAGCGCGCCGAAGGGTTCGTCAGCCAGCAGCAGGGCCGGCTCGCGCACCAGCGAGCGGGCAAGTGCCACTCTCTGCTGTTCGCCGCCGGACAGTTGGTTCGGCCAGGCAGTTTCGCGTCCTTCGAGACCAACTTCGGCGAGGGCCTTGCGTCCGGCTTCCTGTCCGGTTTCACCCGGCAGGCCGAGCGTGACGTTCTGAACGGCTGTGCGCCAAGGCAGCAAGCGGGCGTCCTGAAAGACCACAGAGAGTTTTTCCGGCGTCTCGAGCGTACCCGTTCCCTTGACCTCATGATCAAGGCCGGCAAGGGCTCTGAGAAAAGTGCTCTTGCCTGATCCGCTTTTCCCGAGCAGGGCCACGAATTCGCCCTCACCGATATCGAGATCCACACTGTCGAGGATCGTCTTCGTCGCAAAACGTCGCACGAGATTTTCGACGCGGACCGCGGGTTTCAGTTGGCCAGAGTGCGGCGCCATGACAGGACCCTCCGTTCAAGCAGGCGGACGAGACCGTCCGAGACGAGGCCGAGCAGCACATAGACCACGAGGCCGACGAGAATGACGTCGGTCTGGCCATAGGTGCGGGCAAGATCGATCATGTAGCCGAGGCCGCTGGTGGAATTGATCTGCTCGACCACCACAAGCGACACCCAGCAGAGCGTGACGGCAAAGCGCAGGCCGAGGAGGAAGCCGGGCAGGGCGCCGGGCAGCACGACCTGGAAGATAAAGTCCTTCTGACTCATGCGCAGCGTCTCGGCGAGCTCGACGTAGCGGCTGTCAATGCTGCGCAGTGCGTTGTGGGTGTGGATGTAGATGGGGATGATGACGGCAAGCACGATGGTCGTGACCTTCATGCTTTCGCCAATCCCGAACCACAGAATGAAGAGCGGGATCAGCGCCAGCGTCGGGATCGCGCGCTTGATCTGGATTGGCCCGTCAATCAGTGCCTCGCCGATGCGTGATAGGCCGGCGATAACCGCGAGAGCCGTGCCGATGACGAGGCCGATGCTGAGGCCCAGCAGTGCACGGGTCGCAGACGTCACGAAATTATCCTGCAGGCGACCCTCGGCGATCAACCGACCAAAGGCCTCGATGACCGTCCAGGGGGCAGAGAGAATGCGCGGATCAATCCATCCGAATGTCGATCCGGCGATCCAGACAAGCACCAGCAATGCCGGGCCGATCTGAAGTCCGAACGGTATCTCGCGTCCGGGACCGAGCCTACGGCGAGCGCGGGAGGCTGCGTGTTTTGCAGTGGTTGTTATGCCGGCGCTCTCGCGCGGCGCTCGCCGTGAGGTCTTGACGTTATCTGCATCCCAGGTGGTTGCCATGCTTGCGATCTCCTCTCTTCGCTATGGAACGGCGCGCGTGATCACTGGCTTCTTGGCAGGGCGCCAGCAGCGATTTTTTCGAAGCGGTTGTCGAAGATCTGTTCGACGTCGAAGGGCTTGTAGCCAAGCTCGTCAGCCAGGAGGTTGATGGTTTCCTGATGGCGCTTCTTCACGTCTGCCCAGCTATCCGGAATGACCTGGGTGCCTGAGAGCTTGACGAGAAATTCGGCATCCTCGCGGCTGAGACCCTGCTGGCCAATATAATATTCCTTGATCCAGATTTCGGGGTTCTGATCGACCCATTCGGTTGCCCGTGCCCAGAGGCGGACATATTCGGCCAGGGCGGCCGCCTTTGCGGGATCATCCAGCACCCATTGCGGTGCATAGAGGTGGGAGGGGTCGTCACGCAGGCCGTGCTCGATCAGGCTCGCGCCATCGGAGCCATACTGGCTGACGTAGCGACGGATATTGACGCCGCCGAGCGGCGCAATATCGACCTGCTTGCTGGCGAGCGCCTTCGGATAGACGTCGCCGGTGCTCGGCAGTTCGACCAGTGTGGCGTCTTTCTTCGTCAGGCCTGCGGAATGAAGCGCACGAAGCACAAGTGTACCCTGGGCCTGGCCGGGACTGAAGGCGATGCGCTTGCCGCGGAAATCTGCGAGCGACTTGACATCGACGCCAGGCGCGATGCCGAAACGGTAGATTGGATTGGCAGTCGGGTCTTTCCGTTCGCGATAGGCGATGTTGCGGACGGGCAGGTTGTTCCAGGTTGCAAAGATCGACGGTATTTCGGCTACTGAGCCGACATCAAGTGCATGCGCGCGGAAGGCTTCGGATGTCTGGGGGCCACCGCTGAGATTTGCCCATTTGACCTCGAAGGTGAGTTCCTTGACGAGGCCGGAAACCTCGAGAGCTTTCTGTGTCACGGGATCGCCGATCGTCAGAACAGTCCCGGGCGGCACTTTGTCAAGCAGCGGTCCGCTTGCCTCTGCCGCTGCAACGTTGCTGAACGTGCCAAGGGAGATGAGGCCGAGCGCAACTGCTCCCAGAGTTTTTGCCAATGTCATCGTTGATGTTTCCCGTCTAAGGTTGCAATGTCAGGAGGCGATAACGGGAAGAGTGTCGAATTCTCTATTAAATCTATAGACTATTTATTTCTTTCGTTCGCCTGTTCGTGAAAAATCGTACCAATTGTGCCGGTGGCGCGGACGCACGCATTGTTTGCTGAAGACATGACGATTTCTGCGTGGGCGAGAAGACGCGGCCCGCCGTTGTGATGAGATCGAGGTCAGAACAGTGAAGCCCATGCAATGCCGAGGCCGCCTCCTCGCGGATCATTGCAACCGGATCGCCTGTTAGCTTTCCAGAAACCTTGTCTTGCTTCGGGACGGCTTTGAAATTCTCGCACCGTGAGAGTTGGTTACATTCCTTTACGTTCCGCTGTTAAAGTCACAGCCGAAATATCTGCTGAAGCGACTTAACAGTTGGGCTGACGATGCTTGGTGCCGAGATCCTTGCATTCCTGAAGGCGTGTCCAATGGCGGTGCTCGTGTTCGACACCGCTGGCCGCGTCATCTTTGTCAATGACGAAGCCGGACATCTCCTCCATCTCGAAAATCAGCCTGCCGGAGTCGATATTGCCGAGCTCATGCCCGAGTGGCCCTTGCTCTCAGGCGTATCTACCGCCTTCGTTGGCGATCGTGCCGGTCATCGTCGATCATGCCGGGTACAGGTCATAAACTGGTCCACGGGTGCAGAGACGGTCACAGCCGCTTTCCTTGAGCCTGTCGATGACGAGCGTCCCGCAGGTAATGCGGCGCGCGAGGCAAATCTGCGCCTGCGCTATGTCATAGAGATGCTGCCGGAGGCGGTCTGTGTGTTCGACGCCAACGATCGCTATGTTCTCTGGAACCAGAAATATGCCGAGCTCTATGCTGATATAGCCGAGCACCTCAGGCCTGGCGCTGCGTTCGAGGATATTTTGAGGACCAGTCTCGCAGGGGACAGGATGCGCGAGCTCGTCGACGACAAGGAGGCCTGGTTCAGCGCCCGCATGCAGAAATTCCGTCAGCCGGTTTCGCAGGAGGAACAGCGGTTGCAGGACGGCCGCTGGCTGCGCCACGACGACCGGCGCACGCCCGACGGTGGCGCCATTGGCATGCGCATCGACATTACCGGCCTCAAGCAGCGAGAAGACTGGCTTCGCCAATTGTTCGATGCCAATCCCATGCCCATGCTTTTGTGCGATGGCGAGAGCCTCGCCATCCTCCAGGCCAACCAGGCGGCCGTCGATTTCTATGGCTTCCAACCAGCAACGCTATTGTCAAAGCGGGCCTGCGACATGCATGTCGACGGCGAACTCCAGGCATTTGAGAAGATCCTCCTTCATCTCGATGGTGACCGTGATGCACGGACGATCTGGCGGCAGGCGACGCTGGACGGATCGGAGCGCCATGTGCTGATCTATGTTCGCCAGCTCCACGAAGGGGCCGAGCGCCGGCTGCTGCTCACCGTGGCCGACGTCAGCGACAGAATTCTTGCCGAGGCCGAGGCCAACCGTTTGGCACATCACGATATTCTCACAGGCCTGCCGAACAGGATGCAATTCTACAAAGCGCTCGAAAAAGCCCTTGCATCGGAGGACAGGGAGAGGGTCATCATCTGCTGCCTGGATCTCGATGGGTTCAAGCCCGTCAATGATACGTTTGGCCATGCTGCCGGCGATGAAGTCCTAAAAAATGTCGCCAACCGGCTGCAGATGCATGCGCAGGGCCATCTGGTCGCCCGCCTCGGCGGTGATGAATTCGCCATCCTGATGAGGGGGCAAAGAGGTGAGGCGATTGGTCTCGCCGAGCGCTGTATCGACGCCTTCGAACAGCCTTTTGCCATCAATGGTCTTGCTATCCGTCTCGGTGTCAGCATCGGCATTGCCGCGGTTGACGGAGTGGATGGAGAAGCGCTCATGCAGGAGGCGGACCGGGCGCTCTATCGTGCCAAGGCCGATGGCCGCAACACCTGGCGCATGACACCTCTCGATCTGCCTGTTCCGAAGCGGGCATAGGCCTGATCGGCCCGTCAGTTCTCCTGATTTGCAGCAAGCAGCCAATCACGAAGCGTTTTTGCCTCGCGCGAGAGGCCCTTTGCCTCGATGAGCCAGTAAGCCTTGTCCATATCGATAGCCCGGTCGAAGAGGGAAACGAGCGAACCTGCCGCGAGCTCTTCTGCGATCAGGGCGGTCGGGCAAAGGCCGACGCCCTGGCCGCTGATCAACGAGCCGATCATGAGATTGAAGTCGGCAAAAATAGGTCCGGCTTTCGGCGAGGAATGGATGCCGGCGCCTGACAGCCAGCGCGCCCAGGCATCGGTCGTCTCGTCATGCAGGATTTCGCAGGCAAGCAGGTCGGCTGGCTTTTGAAAGGGGCCATGCCGGGCAAGGAATTCCGCCGAACAGGTTGGTCTGGTCTCGGCATCGAGGAGCTTTATGGCGCCGGAACCCGGCCGCACGCCGTGGCAGACGAGGAGATCGGCACCTGCCGCTTCGGGCGTCCTGGCATCCAGCGCGTAGACGATGTTGATCCGGATTTCGGGGAAGGCAATTCTCAGCCTCGGCAGTTGCGGAATGAGCCATCGCACCGCCATGGAGGGAATGCATGCAACGCTGACCGGGCGGCTGTTGGCTTCCAGCCTCAACTGCCCGGCGGCGACTTCGATATGCGTTAAGGCATGCGTGACGGCCGAGCCGAATTCCCTGCCGGCGGCCGTCAACGTCACGCCACGGCTATGACGCAGAAACAGGGGAATGCGGAGCCAAGTCTCCATTGCCTTCACATGCTGGCTTATGCCGGCGGGTTTCAGGTTCAATTCGGCAGCTGCCCTGACGAAGCTTTCGTGGCGCGCGGCTGCTTCGAATGCCCGCAGTGATGCGAGAGGAAAGTTTCTCATGACAGGATGACTAAGCAAAACTTGTCCAGAGAGCAAGGGACAGCTCAGTTGCCCAATGGCGTGGCCCAGCTAAGAGTGCTCGGCGATTATTATTGCGTGTTACCGGGCGCAACACCCGGAGACCGCCAGCGGAGCGAAAATAACAGGATGTCGAAACAGTCGATCGTGCCAGTTCCTTCCGACGCAACCGAGCGGCGGTCAGCACCGCCCGTGGTCGTCTACCCAGTCGAAACGCTGCCATCCGCCGATCTCGGTCTGCTCGAGGCGGCCCGCCAAACGCTGACGAAGGTCGGCGAGGTAATCGTGCCGCCGCGCGAGGCAGGCAGCTTTCACGTTCCGCAGGGTCATTTCTTTCGCATCGTCAGTATCGACGGCCCGCAGGTCGGTGACCTCAATCTGTGGAACGCTGCAGACCTCTCCGAACGGTTTTTCAGCGGCAAGACACGAGCATTGCGCGCAACCCATGTCGGTGTCGGCGATCGTCTCTGGAGTACGCTGCCCTACCTGCGCCCCATGGCGACGATCACCTATGACAGCCTTGGCTGGTATGGGTGGGATGATGACGGCGCCGGCGTTCATGATGTCATCGGCACACGCTGCGACCCCTATACCAACCGATTACTGAAGGGTAGCGATTACCATTACTGCTGCCATTCGAACCTGACGCGGGCGCTTGCGGCCGAGAGCGGCATGCCGCTCGAGCAAGCGGAAATGCACGTGCATGACGTCCTCAACGTCTTCATGTGCACTGGCTTCACCAGGGATACACACCAGTATTTCATGAAGGCAAGTCCGGTGCGGCCGGGAGATTTCATCGAGTTCTTTGCCGAAATCGATCTTCTTGGTGCCCTGTCGGCATGCCCGGGCGGCGATTGCGGCGCAAGCCATTCCAGCGATGTGGCCGCCTGCTATCCGTTGAAGATCGAAATGTGGAAGCCTGATCCCGCAGCACTCGCCGGTTGGACACCGCCGGTGCGAAATCCCTATCCGAGAACGCATCGATAACAGGCACGTCGCGCAAACGCCTTCATGGAGGAGCGGTCAAACGATCAGGATTGCCCTGAAATCGTTGACATTGGTGCCGGTCGGACCGGTTTCGAAGAGGTCGCCGATCGCCTTGAAGCCGGAATAGCTGTCGTTGGCGTCGAGCACATGGCGTGGGTCGCGACCGGCGGCGCGTAGCCGCTTGACGGTCCCCCCGTCGGCAAAGGCGCCGGCATTGTTTTCCGAACCGTCGATACCGTCGGTATCGGCTGCAAGCACGTGGACGGCGCTATAGCCATCGATGGCCAGAGCCAGAGCGAGCGCGAATTCGCCGTTGCGTCCGCCTTTGCCGCCCTTTGCGCGCAACGTCACGGTCGTTTCGCCGCCGGAGAGGATGACGACGGGTTTCGTGAAAGGCCGGTCGCGACCGGCAACCTCGCGTGCGATTGCCGCATGTACCAGCGCCACGTCGCGCGATTCCCCTTCGACGGAATCCGACAGGATCGCCGGTGTGATGCCCTGCGAGCGGGCGAGTTCGGCGGCTGCTTCGAGCGACACGCCGGCCGAAGCGATGATGTGGTGCTCGTGACCGGCAAAGACCGCATCGTCCGGCCGTGGCGCATCGGCCTTCGGAGAATTCAGATGATCCATGGCAGCCTGCGGCAGCTTGAGGCTGTATTGCTGGATAATTTGAAGCGCATCATGCCGGGTCGAGCCATCGGGAACAGTCGGTCCGGAGGCCACGTGAGCGGGGTTGTCGCCGGGAATGTCCGAGACGATCAGGCTGACGACGCGGGCCCTGGTCGCAGCCGCCAGCCGTCCGCCCTTGATCGTCGAGAGATGCTTGCGCACGACGTTCATGGCCGAGATCGGCGCGCCGGAAGCCAGAAGCAGCTCATTGAGTAGAATCTCGTCCTGTAGCGTAAGTCCTTCAGGCGGGGAAGGCAGCAGCGCCGAGCCGCCGCCACAGATCAGTGCGATGACAAGGTCATCCTCGCTCAATCCGGCGACGGTTTCGATCAACCGTCTGGAAGCGGCAAGGCCGGCAGCATCGGGCACGGGATGGGCGGCTTCGATGATCTCGATATTGTCCGTTTCGCAGCCATAGCCGTAGCGGGTGACGACCACGCCTTCGAGCGGCCCATCCCACACGCTTTCCAATGCGCGCGCCATCTGCGCGGCACCCTTGCCTGCGCCTATCACGACCGTCTTGCCCTTTGGTTTTTCTGGCAGATGCGCAGTGATGCCGGTCAGCGGATCGGCAGCGCGCACGGCTGCGGAAAACAGGCTGGTCAGGAATTCGCGGGGGGAGAACTGGGTCATGATGATCTCTCTGGAGATACGGCAGGAGGGGGTAAGCTTCCGCTTTGTTAGCGATGACAATCGGCATATCGCTTGTCAATGGAAGAGCCGTCCCCATCCGTTCGGTGTGATTGATAATGGTCCCGATGCGGCTATCTATTGAAGAGAAAAGCAACAATCATTTGGAGAATTTGCAATGGTCAACGAACAGCAGTTGATCTCGAAGATCACCTGGCGGCTCATGCCATTCCTCGGAATCCTTTATCTCATTGCCTATATCGATCGTCAGAACGTCAGTTTCGCCAAGCTCGAAATGGTCGATGCGCTCGGTATGAGCGAATATGCCTATGGCCTTGGCGCCTCGCTCTTTTTCATCGGCTATTTCCTCTTCGAAGTGCCGAGCAACCTGTTCCTCGACAGGTTCGGCGCACGCGTCTGGTTCGCGCGCATCCTAGTCTCCTGGGGCATCGTCACCATACTGCTCTCCTATACGCAGAACGCGACGATGTTCTATATCCTGCGCTTCCTGCTCGGCGTCTGCGAGGCGGGCTTCTTTCCGGGCGTCCTCTACCTTCTGACGCTCTGGTTCCCCTCGGATTATCGTGGCCGCATGGTTGGCCTCTTCATGATTTTCAGTGCGCTCGCCAACGCCATCGGCGCGCCGGTTGGAGGCATGCTGCTCGATCTCGATGGTTTCCTCGGCCATGCCGGCTGGCAATGGGTCTTTCTGGCGACAGGCATTCCGGCCGTCATTGCCGGTGTCATCACCTTCTTCTATCTCTATGACCGGCCGGAAAATGCAAATTTCCTCAGCAAGGAGGAGAAGAGCTGGTTGGCAGATCGTCTTGCGTCCGAAAATTCTGGCATGGATCACAATGCCGAGAACGGCTTCAAGGCGCTCGTCGACCCCCGTGTCCTGCTGATGGCGCTTTGCTACATCGCCTTTCCGCTTGCCGCCTATGGCCTCAGCTACTGGCTGCCGACCATCGTGAAAGCCTTCGGCGTCAGCAACACCGTGAACGGCTTCCTCAACATCATTCCCTGGATCCTGGTGGCCATCGCCCTCTGGGCGGTGCCGGCTGCTGCGGACAAGGTGAAGACCAAGACGCCCTATATTGTCATTCCCGCCTTCATCGGTGCGGCCTGCCTGCTGCTCTCGGCGCTCGTTCCGAACAACACGCTGCAGTTCATTTTCCTCTGCGTTGCCGCGGCGGGCATCTTCGCGCCGCAGCCGGTCTTCTGGAGCCTGCCGTCCCGCTTCCTCAAGGGGGCGGGTGCCGCGGCCGGCCTCGCGGCCATCAATTCTGTCGGCAATCTCGGCGGCTTCGTCGCTCAGAACGTCGTGCCCTGGATCAAGGACGAAACCGGCAGCACGATTGCACCGATGTTCTTCCTCGCGATCTGCCTTGCCGCCGGTGCGCTGCTCGTCTTTGCTGTCGCCACGATCATCGCGCGCAAGGAACATGATGCCGTGCCGCGCGGCGTTTGAGACTTTGCAAATGTCGAAACCCCGGCATCATAGATACCGGGGTTTCGTTCCGGCAACGCTGCCGGGCGGCCAAGTGCTAGGAGGAAATGTCCTCGAGCTTGCGCCCACCGGTCTCGATCATCTGCGTTGCGGCAAGCGCGCCGATCACAGCGACGATCCCGAACATGATGAAGACCGACTTGATGCCCTGCGCGCCGACCATGTAGCCGACCGTCGTCGGGCCGACAGCCGAGGCGATGCGAAGCCATGACGTGGCAAGGCCCGTTCCGACCGCACGCATGCGCGTCGGGTAGATTTCCGGCGTGTAGAGATAAAGCACGGCGTTGACGGAGCCGACGACGCCATAGGCAAGTGTCGCCAGCAGAGTGAGCGACCAAAGGCTGTTTGCACCACCGCCGGCGAGTGCGGCCAAGAGTACAGCGCCGATCAGGAAGGAGACGACGGCCCAGGTGCGCCGCCCGACACGGTCGATGCAGAAGGCGCAGACAAGCAGGATCACGACCTGTGCGACATTGGTCATCGAGGCTGCCCTCAGCGCGCTGCCGAGTTCCAGCGAATAGACGGTGTGATAGAGCGTCGGCATCCAGTTGTTCAGGCTGTTGGCCACGAAGAACGAGCTCGCCCAGAGGATCCAGGCGACGACGGTGCGCATGCGGAACGTCGGTGACAATAGTTCCCGCCAGCGGCTGTGTGGTTGAGGGGCCGCCGTCTGACTTTGCCCTCCGAGCGCCAGCGTTGCTTCGTTATAGGCGCGGTCGTCGAAGGAATAGCCGGGATCCTTGCGCCGCGCGCTTTCCTCGGCCTGACGGATCACTTTTTCGGCTTCGTCGAGGCGGCCCTGGCTGATCAGCCAGCGCGGTGATTCCGGCAGCCGATAAAGCAGATAGGCAATCAGCAGACCGGGAATCCCGCCGAGCAGGAACAATGATTTCCAGCCGAAGATCGGCACGATGACTGTGCCGACCTGGCCCGTTACCATCAGGCCTATCGGAAAGATCAGCTCGTAGAGCATGAAGTTGCGACCGCGACCCTTGGCGCGCAGGAGCTCGCTGATATAGGTGGCGGCAACGGGCATTTCGCCGCCGACACCAATGCCCTGGATCAGACGGCAGATGAACAGCATATGGAAATTGCCGGCCATAATGCAGGCGACACTCATGACCGACATCAGTGCGGTGGCGGAGGCGGCCATGTGGACGCGGCCGAGTGTTTCCGCAAGACGGCTGAAGATTAGGGCGCCGACGAGCTGGCCGATATAGCTTGCCGCGATCATCCAGCCGATCTGAGCCGGCGTCAGGGCCCAGAGCTTGATCAGGATCGGTAGAACGAAGGCCAGCGAAAGCGCATCGAAGGCGTCGAGGAACGTAGCGCTCCCCATGATGATACGCGCCCGGCGATGCCAGGGCGTAAAAGGGATCGCTTCGAAACGGGCCGTCAGAAACGCGGCGCGGCCTGCCAGTCGTGTCTGTTGCGGGCCGTCGTGCGAAACATCGCCTGCAGCCGACCCGGCAACCAGTATGCTATTGTTGTCGTGCATATCATCCTCCCAGATCGGCACGGTTTAACAGGCCGGCGGCATCCCCCCTGCCGCCAGTTTCACCCTATTGGGCGACAGCTTCAATCATCTTGCCGATTGCCTTTGCGATGACGTCGCTACATTCGATTGGCGTCAGATGCCGGGCGCCTGGCAGGATCGTCAGGGAAGCCCCAGGGATTGCGTCCGCAAGCTGGCATGCGCTCTCGATCGGGGTTGCATAGTCTTCTTCCCCGACAATGACCGAAACAGGGAAGTGAAAGCTGGAAAGCGCACTGCGTAGATCGGCATCGCCGAGCATGATGCAGGTCGCCTCATAGGCATCGAGATCGTTGCGGACAAAGATCTCCATCATCTCCTGGATCTTGCGTGGATTATCCGCCCTGAAACGGTCGCCAAACCAGCGAGTCGCCTGGAAGGCGGCCATCGAGGCGAGGCCTTCGGCCCGCGCTTTCTGAGCCCGTGCCCGCCATTCTTCAGGTGCCTTTTCCCCGTACCAGGCGGTGGTGTCGATAAGGACCATTGCCGAAACGCGTTCAGGGTGGCGCGCGGCAAAAGCCTGCGTGATGCAGCCTCCCATCGAACAGCCGGCAACGGCCACCTTATCCCAACCGGCCTTGTCCAGAACCTCGGCGACGTCATCGGCGTAGCGTTCGATGGCGTAGGAAAGGGGCGCACGGCTGCTCCAGCCATGCCCTCGACAGTCGATGCAGATGATCTCCGCCTGACCCTGCAGGCCTGAGATGACGTCCGTCCAGATACTGCCGTCAAGGGCAAGCGAATGGATCAACAGCAGGCGCGGCTTTCCGGGCGTGCCATAATGCCGGAAGGCGATGGTCGCCTCATCCGAGACGGTCACGAACTCGTAGTGACCGTCCATCTCACGGGTTTCTTGCTGCAACATCTGCTGTTCCGATCAGCCGGCCATGGCCAGCTCGTTTTCGCCGACAAGCGGCACGTTCCAGGCGTCATAGCCGTAGAGCCACGTCGTATCGTCGTTACCGCCCGACATCCATGTGTTGGCACTGGAGATGGCCTGAATGCGAGACGTACGCGGCTTGCGGTTCGCCTCGTAGCGGCGGAAGGCGCCTTCGATATCGTCATTGTCGACGGCCTCAAGGCAGCGCGCCAGCACGGCGGCGTCCTCGATCGAGGTTGCCGCACCCTGGGCCATGTAGGGCGTCATCGGATGGCAGGCGTCACCGAGAAGTACAACGCGGCCATCGCTCCAGCGCGGCAGCGGCTCGCGTTCGAGAATTGCCCATTTGTGGCAATCCGGGCAGGCGTTGAGAACCATTTGTACTTCCGGATGGAAGCCTTCATAGGCGGCTCTCAATTCCTTGACGTCGCCCTTCGCCGACCAGGATTCAGCGGTCATCCAGTCGGCGGGTTCGGGAACGCTTGTGACGAAATAGAGCGAGCTGCGGTCTGCGGCCGTGTAGTAAATGACGATGTGCCGGTCGAGGCCCCACCATTTCGTTCGCGAAGGCGCGATCGTGCCACCGTTCATCAGGCTGGCATCGAAGACTGCGCGGTAGGCAATACGCCCCTTGTGCAGCGGTGCGTCGGGACCGACGATGATTTCGCGCACCAGCGAGTGAACGCCATCAGCGGCAATGACCGCATCGGCTTCGACCTTGGTGCCGTCGGCGAAGGACAGGCTGACGCCGTCGTTCTTCTGATCAAGACCGACGAGCTTCTTGCCGAGATGGACGATCTCGGGTGGAAGCACCGAGTAGAGTGCTTCGTGCAGATCGGCGCGATGCATACAGAGGAACGGCGCACCATAGAGGCTTTCCGGCATCGGCAGCTCGCGCTTGATCTCGCCGGTGTCCCAGACGCGGTTGAGGTGGGAATAGGGTTCGAAGGCAGTCTTCTTGAGACGGTCGAGTACGCCGATGCCGCGCAGAACATGCGACGAATTCGGCAGCATCTGGATGCCGGCGCCGACGCGTGCAAATTTCGGCGCCTGTTCGTAAACCTGGACGTCGATGCCGACTTTACGCAGCGTCGCCGCAGCGGCAAGCCCGCCCATGCCGGCGCCAATGATCGCGATCTTCGGTTTGCTCTTGGCCATGTCGTCTCCTCCTGATGTGCTCAAGTTGGGAGAAGCTTAGAAGCGTGACTTCTGCATGTAAAATATTTATATTGTTCAACACTTAAACTCAAAAAGTTCTAGGTGATCCGATGGAACTCCGGCATCTCAGATATTTCGTGGCGGTTGCCGAGGAGGGCAGTTTCAATCGCGCTGCCGAGCGCCTGCACATCCAGCAGCCACCATTGGGACAGCAGATCCGCGATCTGGAATATGAGCTGGGCGTCCAGTTGTTCGACAGGTCTCCGCGCAGGGTCGCACTGAACAGTTCCGGCGAGCTCTTCCTCGAAGAGGCGCGCGATATCCTGAGACGGGCGCAATTGGCGGTCGACAATGTGCGGCGCTTCAGCAAGGGCGAAAGCGGCAGGCTTTCTGTCGGCTTTACGAGTTCGGCTTCTTTGCATGTGCTGGCGCCGCAGTTCCTCCAGCAGTTTCGCCGGGCCTTTCCACTTGCCGAGATTGTTGTCGAAGAGAGCGAGACCTATGAGTTGATTCTGGCCCTTCAGCAGCAGCGCATCGATGTTGCGCTGCTGCACATCGATGCGAAGCGCTTTCCGGAGCTGACCGCACGGGCTCTGTCCGAAGAGGATATGCTGGTCGCAGTCCCGCGCAGCCACCCCTATGCGAAGGCGGAAGATAAACCCATGACGCTCGATATGCTCCATGGCGTCGATATGGTCGTTTATCGGCGCACGGACGGGCCTGGGATATTCGAACGACTTACCGAAACTTTCCGTAGCGCCGGCGTTACACCACGGATCGTCGATGAGGTTTCTCGAATCATCGCCGCCATCAATCTGGTGGCCGGTGGCCGTGGCCTTACGGTGGTGCCGGCGTCCATGCGGGTGCTTCATCAGGAATCTGTGGTCTATCGGCCGCTATTGCCCGGTGAACTCCCACCCCTGCCGCTGTATGTCGCCCATCGGGCCGATGCGCGGCTTGCTCTCATCCGCAATTTCATCGATCTCACGGAAAAGATCGCATTCAGCTCATCCGGGACCGGTGAGGTCGCGCGAACCTAGCGGATTTCGGCCGGTTCATCCTGCAGCGAGCGGCCGACGAGCGTCAGGAGCTCGTCCCTCACGCCGGGCGCTGCGGCGATGACCGGGCCGCCGGTTAAAAGCGTGCCCTCGCCGGGGAAGGCTTCGGTCCAGCCTCCGGCTTCACGGATCATCAAGAGCCCTGCCATGCAGTCCCAGGCGTTGATATGGGGTTCATAATAGCCGGCCAGCCTGCCGCAGGCGACCTGTGCCAGCATGAGCGCACCGGAGCCATTGCGGATAAACATGCCGCCCGCCTCCAGCAGCAGGTGGATGAAGATCGACACCTGCTTCAGCGGAACGCGGAAATTGGCGCCGACACCAAGAAGCCCGGTACCAATGCTGGTGGTCTTATCGACGTTAATCGCCTTGCCGTTCAGAAAGGCACCTTCTCCTTTCCTCGCCACGAAGAGATCGCCCGATGTCGGCTGGCAGATGAGGCCAAGCACGGTCTCATCGTCCTTCATAACGGCGATCGAGATGCACCACTGGTCTATGCCGTGCACGAAACAGCTCGTGCCATCGATGGGATCGACAACCCAGAGATAGCCCGAGGGACCTTCCGCCAAACCTTCTTCTTCCCCGAGCACACCGTCATCGGGAAAGGCGGCGGTGATGCGGTCACGAATCATCGCCTCCACGGCCTTGTCGGCCTGGCTCACAACATCCTGGCCATTCAACTTGTGGCCGGTTTCCAGCGAGGAGAGATCGGAAAAGTAGGAGAGCGCTTTTCCCGCCGCATCGAGAATTACATCCCTGGCAAGGACAAAGCGGGCGTCATCAGGAAATTCGCAAAGCATGAGATACTTTCAAAGGGAATCAGGGTCTGAAGCTCTGGCGGATGATGAGCTCTGGAATGACCCGTTCATAGCCCGGTGACAAGTCCGGATTTGCCAAGCGCCGTTCCATCAGTTCGACGGCGCGCATCGCCATGACGAGCGGGTCCTGCCGGAAGGTCGTCAGCTGATAGCTGAGCCAGGACGCCTCGGGAACGTCGTCGAAACCGATGATGGCGACATCTTCGGGAACCCGCAGCTTCATTTCCTGCCGCACATGGTCCATCAGCCCGAAGGCGATCTGGTCGTTGGCGCAATAGACAGCGTCGGGGCGCACTTCTTTCGAAAATAGCGCGCGGCCCGCAGTAATGCCGCTCTCATAGTCAGAATCCGCACCGCGACCGATGAAGACCTCGGCGCCGAGCCCCTCTGCCGTCGACAGAAAGGCGCTTTCGCGCTCGATGATGCTGGGTGTACCGGTGTTGGAACCGGCGACCGCCAGCCGGCGCCGTCCGGCCTCGAAGAACATGGTCGCCGCCTTGCGGGAGGCCTCCGAATTGCCGGCGCGCACATGGTCTGCGTCCGGCTCGGAACGACCTATAACTACGAGTGGCTGCCCGTTGCGCTGCGCAAGCTCGAGGAAACTCGCCGGCGGCGAGCCCGACAGGATGATGATCGCCTCGGCGCGATGGCCGATCAACATCTTCTGGGCGGCCAGCAGCTCGTCCTCGGTCTGGCCGGTGTTGATGAGGATCGGAATACTGCCGCGCTGGATCAGGAATTTGGCAAGGGCGGCGGCGAGATGGGCGCGGAACCCGATCTCCGGTTTCGTGGCGACAATGCCGACGAGGCGGCTCTGATTGGCAAGCACGCCGCGCGCAAGATCGTTGACGTGGTAGCCGAGTTCCTCAGCCGCACGCAGCACCTTCTCCCGCGTCGCGGGCGCAACGCTTGCTCCCGGTGTGAAGGTGCGCGAAACGGCCGAGCGGGAAACGCCGGCAAGCTGCGCCACCTGTTCGGCGCTGACGAAGCGCATGCGCTCCTTCTTTGGCGCCTTGCCGTCGTTCACCGGACTATCAGTCATCGGCTTCCCTCAATCTCTCACGCACGACAAATTCCACCTTCTGGAATCAGCAGTCAGCATTGAAAACGGGTGTTGGGCGAGCCGCCTGCGTTCATTTCCATGCCGTTGCATAGGTACAACCATGTCGCACAGCCATGCAATTGACCAGGCCGACAACTAACGGCGGTTCTTTGCAGGCGAATGACAGATGAGGGTGTTCCAATTGGCGGGAATGGGTGGCAACTGGCGTGTCGCCGGCAGCTTTGGTCAATGCTGGAAAAGCATGGCCGGGATTGCAGTGCAATCCCGGCCGAAGGGGCGAGAGGCAGCGGCGATAACCGTAGATCAGGCCAACGCCGCTTTGGGCATCAGGCGATTCTTGAAGCCGTTAGTCGCAGACCCGCACGGTTTCGGTGTGATAGCCGCCATCATAGCGGTTGCGGACGTCACGATCTTCGTACCAGCAGCGCGGAGGCGGCGGGCCCGCATCATAATAACGGGGACCGTCGACATAGCGGGGGCCGCTGTTGACGATGGCGCCGCCGATCAGGCCGCCGACGACACCCGCTGCCAGGCCGCCGGCGATGGCGCGGCCGGTATTGTCGTGGTGATGATGGTCGCGGGCGGCAGCAGGCTGAATAGCCGAGCCCACAAGGGCCGTCGCAATCAACAGACTGCTAACAATTCTCTTCATAACATTCTCCTTAGTCGCAAATCGCCCCTATAGAACATAAAATGCTCCACGGCGGCGTTTGTTCGTTCAAATCTTGCACCTTTTGAGGCAAGCCGACCAATAAACGGCGCGCGGAAACCCAAATTCTGTGTTTTGCACTGAAATCCTCAGGGCGAAATCCGCCGGGTCAAACGCGCAATCGCAACTGGCGGCATCAGGTCGCCGATTCCGTCACTGTTTCTTCCAGCACGTCCTCGGGAATATCGTCGAAGGAGGCGTAGTTGAGGTTATAGAGCTTCGAGTAAAGCTTGCCGTTCTTCATGAGCTGCTGGTGATTGCCGCTCTCGACGATCTCGCCATTCTGCAGCACGATGATGCGATCGGCTTCGCGGATCGTTGCCAGCCGATGGGCGATGACGAGGCCGGTACGGTTTTCGAGCAGCTTCACCAGTGCCTTCTGGATCAGCATTTCGGTATAGCTGTCGATATTGGCTGTCGCCTCGTCGAGCACGAGGATCTTCGCGTCCGCCACCAGTGCGCGGGCAAAGGAGAGAAGCTGGCGCTGGCCGAGCGAAAGATTGCCGCCGCGCTCGCCGAGCATGCTGTCATAGCCCTGAGGCAGGCGCATGACGAAGTCGTGCGCGCCGACGGCCTTGGCGGCCTCGATTACCTGTTCGCGGGTGGCTTCCGTCTTGTGATAGCGGATATTCTCGAAAACTGTGCCGGTGAAGAGGAAGGGTTCCTGCAGCACCATGGCGATCTGCTGGCCAAGCGAATCCTGTGTCAGTTCGCGCACGTCATGGCCGCCGACAACGACCTGTCCCTGCTGCACCTCGTAGAAACGGTGGATCAACGACATGCAGCTCGACTTGCCCGAGCCGGTCGGGCCGACAAGGGCAACCGTCTCGCCGGGATTGACCCTGAAACTTACGTGCTTGAGCACCGGATGCTTCGGATTATAGCCGAAGACGACATCGCGGAATTCGACGGAGCCGTCCATGTAGGGCGAAAGTACCTTGGCATCGGGGGCATCCTTGATGTCGACCGGCACGTCGAGCACATCGGTTAGCCGCTGGCCTGACGCCATAGCGCGCTGCATGACCGAATATTGCAAGGTCAGAGAACGGATCGGGTCGAAGAAGCGCTGGATATAGAAGAGAAAGGCGACAAGCACGCCGACGTCGAGCGCCTGGTTCAACACGCGCGCACCACCGACGACAATGACGAGCGCCATGGCGATACCGGTCAGCGTGTCGACGATCGGCACCATGATCTGCGCGTAGCGGGCTGCGGTCAGATGCGTCAGCAGGTTGGCATGCGCCTTGTCGTCGTAAAGCGTGAAGTTGACCTCCTGCCGGTCCATGCTCTGGACGGCGCGCACGCCATGGATCGCTTCGGCCAGAGCGCCGTTCGCCACCGAATTGGTTTCATGCGCTGCCATGAAGGATTTGCGGGCGAGCGGCAGCCAGAACAGGCGCACGACGAAGAGAACCGGCAGTACGGACAGCGTCAGCAGGCCGAGCTTGAAGTCGAGATAGAGCATCACGAAGACGATGCCGAAGAGCAGGAAGATATCGCCGACGGACAACACGCAGGTTTCCAGGAATTCCTGCATCGAGTTGACGTCGCCCTGCAGGCGCGACATCAGCCGGCCGACCTCGGTCTTGTCCATGAAGGAGAGGGAAACGCGCTGGAGATGGGAGAACATTGCCTTGCGGATATCGAAGAGCACGTTTTCCGCGACGCCGCCGACCAGCGTTTCTTGAAAATAGCTGGCCCCGTAGTTGATGAGGATCGCGATCAGGAACGCGCCGATCGCCAAGGTCAGTGCGGAACCATCGTCATCGGGCTGCATGCCATGGTCGATCGCGTAGCGGATGATCAGCGGAATGAGAAGCTGCATGCCGGTAAAGACCAGCACCGAAATCACCGACAAGACGACATCACGCCGGTAAGGATGCACGAAAGCCCAGATTCGCTTGACGATATTGGAATCGAAGACCTTGCCGAAGATTTCCTCTTCGACACGCTGCGAACCGACGACCGCCCTTGGCGGGCGTCTGCCATCCTCGCGAACGTCTGGACGCTCGGTTTCCAGTTCCTCGGCCATCTTGTTTCCTCCCGCGCCGGTTTCTTACGCGCTCAAAGCGTCGTCGCCCGGTCGCACCTGCAGATCGTAAAGTGCCTTGTATCGGCCGCCGAGCGCCAGGAGCTCGTCATGCGTGCCCTGCTCGACGATGCGGCCGTCCTCGATGAAGAAAATCTTGTCGGCATGCATCAGCGAACTCAGGCGATGGGCAACGATGATCGTCACCCGATCGGCGGCGTAGCGGCGCATGGCGCTGCGGATGCGCTGCTCCGTTGCCGCATCGATTGCTGCGGTCGAATCGTCGAAGACCATCACGGCTGGCTTCAGCATCAGCGCGCGGGCGATCGAAAGCCTCTGGCGCTGGCCGCCCGAAAGCGAGACGCCGCGTTCGCCGACGACGGTGCCGTAGCCGGTCGGCAGGCCGAGCACGTAATTGTGGAGCTGTGCACTTTCGCTGGCGCGCTCGATACGGCCTTCCTTGGCCCAGGGGTCGCCATAGGCGATGTTGTTTTCGATCGTCGTGGTGAAGAGGAAGGAATCCTGCTGCACGACGGCGACAGAGCGGCGCAGCGACTGCAGCTTCGCCTTGCGGATATCCTGCCCATCGATGGTGATCTTGCCGGCAGTCGCATCATAAAAGCGCGGGATCAGATGGGCGAGCGTCGACTTGCCGCTACCCGGCGGGCCGACGATCCCGATGGTCTCGCCACGCCTTGCTTCGAAGCTGACGTCATGGAGCACTTCATGCATCGGCGAGGCCGGATAGGCGAAGCTGACATTCTCGAAGCGCAGCGTGCCGTCGGTGACCGCCAATTCCTTGGCATCCGGCGCATCGCGCACGGCAATTTCGAGGTCCAGCAGTTCGAAGAGACGCGTGCCGCAAGTCGAGGCGCGGGCGAAGGCGTTGACCATCAGGCCGAGCTGGCGCACCGGCATCTGCAAGATGGTCATGAAAGTCAGGAACGAGGCCAGCGTACCAACGGTGATCTCGCCGGAATGCACCTTGCCGCCACCGATCCACAGCACTAGGCCCATCGCCACAAAAAAGGAAAAGGTCATGGCACTGGTATTGATGACGCGGATACCGACGCGCTGGTGGGCAAGTTCCAGCGCATTCTTCGAGGCTGCTTCAAATTTCGAAAGCTCGTGATCCTGTGCTGCGAAGGCGCGAACGACACGAATGCCGCCGAGATTCTCTTCCATGATACGCGTCAGCACCGACAGCCGCTGCTGCAGGTCGAGCCAGGTGGCACGCAGGCGAAGCTGGGTGATTGAGGAGCGCCAGCCGACAAAAGGCACGAAAGAGAGCGCCAACAGCCCAAGCACGACGTCAGTCGACAGGAGCATATAGGCACCGATGCCGATCAGCATGGAGAGAAGGAAGACGCGGACGAGCGCCGTCGAGAAATACATACGCACGCCTTCCAGATCGAGCAGGCCGACGGTGATAAGGTCGCCCGAATGCACGGTGTCGTGGAAGGAAAAAGATAGACGTTGGATCTTTTCGTAGCAGGCAAGGCGCAGCTCATAGCCCATATGGTGGCCGACCGCCTCGCTGTAATAGTTCTGGATCATCGTGAAGATGCCGCGGAGCACACTGGCGCCGAGCAGCAACAGCGCCGTCGTCAAAAGCGCATCCTGTGCCTGCTGTCCAAGCGTGCCGCCGTGAAGCGCCACCTGCGTATGGTCGACCGCCTGGCCGAGCAACCGGGGAATCAGAAGCTGGAAGGTTGAGGCGATCAGGGTCGCGCCGATGGCAAGACCTGCTTGCCAAGGATGGCGGAAGGCCATGACGGTGATGCGGAACAGTGTGTAGAGGCCCTTGCCCCACCCTGCCGCGGTTGCAAGCGCCATCGAAGCCGAAGGCTTCGTCGCGCGTATGGACGCATCGCTGCTCACGGTATTTTTCCAATAGATGTGTGCTCGGACCAAGCGAGCCCGGAAAGACGGCAAATCCATGAAGGGATTGATAGCGCACCCACATTTGCCGATTCCGACAGGGGGTTCAAGTAAAGAATTCACCAGTTGGTTATTTTTACGTGAGCCTTCCTCGCGTTGAACGGTAACGCTACCGCCACACCCAGCTGACTACGTGCCGCAGGCGGATTCGTCTGCCGGAAAACGAAAGTCTCGGCGCTGTGCATCGCCAGTGGAAATCCATGTGGCGCGCATGTATGGTCCGCTCGCCAACCAGCACGAAGAGGGCGTTCGATGTCATCCACGGTCCGGATCGCAAATCAGTTTCTCACTGTCGACGTTTCCTCGCTCGGCGCCGAAATGCAGGCGCTGACATCAAGCGACGGCCGCTCCTGGGTCTGGAACGGCGACGCCGCCTTTTGGACCGGCCGTTCGCCGATCCTGTTTCCGATGGTCGGCAAGGCGCCGAATGACGTTCTGAAGGTTGCCGGTCACAGCGCCCCTATGGGCCAGCACGGCTTTGCCCGTCGCAGTGAATTTGCGCTGGCATCCTCGTCCGAAGCGAGTTGCCGCTACGAGCTTGCTGCTTCAGAGGCAACGAAGGCGGTTTATCCCTTCGATTTCCTGCTGGCCGTCATCCATAGTGTCGAGGGTCGGGCTTTAACCGTTGCCGCCGAAGTCACCAACCGCGATATCAGGCCGATGCCTTTCGGTATCGGTTTTCATACCGCTTTCCGCTGGCCGCTGCCGGATGCTGAAAACAAGCCGCACACGGTCACGCTGGACAATGGAGCCGAGCCGGCGCTCGTCCGGCTTGAGGGCGGCTTGATCTCGCCGAAGAAACTTGATTCGCCTTTTGGGGCAGGCAGGCTTGTGCTCGATCATTCCATGTTCGAGCAGGATGCCATGATCTTTCCGGAAGGTGCGGGCCCCGGCCTGCGTTATGGAGTTGAGGGCGGTCCGTCCATGCATTTCAGCTTCGAGAACCTGCCCAACCTGGCGCTCTGGACCAAGCCCGGCGCGCCTTTCCTCTGCGTCGAGCCCTGGCACGGGACGGCTGCCGAAAATGGCGGCTCTGACGATCTTGAGGGACGCCCTTACACCAAGGTGCTTGCACCGGGCGAAACGTCGCGCTTTTCCTACACCGTCGAAATCCTCGCCTAGGCGGGGGCTCGTTTTCCGTTTTGGATCAGGGTGTTGGCCAGGTGGTAAAATAAACCTCTTGCCACATTGAGCTTTTCACGCTTTCATACACGACTAGTTTAATAGACTATGCGGCTGGGATGAGGATCTTTTCCAGCCAGGCCGGTTTCCAATGGAACCCGAGCCGGTGGTGAACGTTTTGCGTGGCCGCGTGAACCTGCCCAACGCATGACCTCGGACGTCCTGCGTTGAAACCTTGATCGAAACACATGCGGATGAGCCGCAAGGGAGTTGAGATGACGGTTCAGGGACTTTTTTCGAGTAAGGCGAGTGCGGCGGCTCAGATTTCCGCCGTGCCGCGTATTGCGATCGTCGGCCGCGGCTTTTCCGGCATGATGATGGCGGTGGCGTTGATGCGCACCGTGCGCACGCCTTTTCACCTTCAGCTTTTCGATCCGAACTCCACGGTCAACGGCGGACAGGCATTGGCGTCGGCAAGGTCTTCGACCATCCTCAATACGCGTGTGCGTGATCTCTCCGTTTCGCTTGGCGATCCCGATGATTTCAACGACTGGCTTTGTAGCAACGCCGAATTCCGCGCCGCCGTGCCGGCCGCGATTCCCGGCTTCCGGCAGATCTTCGTTCCCCGTGAAATCTTCAGCGACTATGTCTACCAACGCTTTTCAGAAGCGCTCGCCGCCCGCCGGGACATCACTGTCCAGGTCTGCCACGATCCGGTCGTGGCAATTCGCAGGAGCCACGGCAGCCGATTCCTGCTTGAAAACGCCAATCCGTCCAATCCGCTTTTCGATACCGTGATCCTCGCGACAGGCTACGGCCTGCCTCGACCCGAGGTCGACGAGCCGGAGGTATCGCCGGTCAGGGCGCAGCGTCTCGTCGCCCGACCGCATACGGTGCTGCTCGGCAGCGGTATCAGGGTCGTGGACCAGCTGCTGCAGCTTCGCGACGCCGGTTATACCGGCCAGGTGACAATCATTTCGCGCCATGGTTTCCTGCCGCAGAGCCACACACCGAATTCCGCCGATCCGGTTTTTCCGGCCGAAGCGCTGCCGCAAAACCTGCCGGACATCGTGAGTTTCATCCGTCAGGCCTGCCGCGAAGCGGAAGAGGAGAGGCGAAGCTGGCAGTCGGTCATGAACGGCCTTCGCAAGCATGCCCGCTCGCTCTGGCGGTCGCTGCCAGCGCGTGAGAAGCGGCAATTCAACCGGCACCTGCGGGCGATCTATGACAGTCACCGCAACCGCCTGCCGGAGGCGATGCATCTGCGCCTTCAGCGGGAACTTGCCGAAGGTCGTACAGTGCTCAGGCGTGGCCGCGCCGGGCGTAGAGGTCTCAGCGGCCTTTTCTTCACGCCCGCCGGTTCGTCGAGCGAAGAGGTGATCCATGCCGAACGTATCGTCGATTGCCGCTGCCATGCGCCTGATCTTTCCGCTCCGCTGATGCAAAGCTTGCTGGCGGCGCGCCTTGCCATGCCTGACGAGCTCGCGCTTGGCCTGGCTGTCAATGCCCGCGGCGAAACGTTCCTGGACGACGGCTCGTCGATCGATGGGCTTTTTGCGGTCGGCCCGCTTGGTCTCGGCAGTCTGCCGGACATCGATCTCGTGCCCGAAATCGTTACGCAGGCCTACGCGGCCTCCGATCGAATTGCGGAGCGCTTCTATCCACGAAGCCAGGCGGTTTAGCGAAATTCGTCACTTCCTTTGGAACCATCTGCCTGAGCCGGCGTTATGCTGCGCTGGTAATTCGTTTAGAGGGGCAGATGGAAGCCGTGGATCGATATGACGCGTCTCTTCAAGGCGAGGGGCGTTTTCGTCTCCTTGTCGATGCGATCACCGACTATGCGATCTACATGCTCAGCCCCGAAGGTTATGTGACGAGCTGGAATTCCGGCGCTCAGCGTTTCAAGGGCTATCGCGCCTCGGAAATTCTCGGCCAGCATTTTTCCCGGTTTTATCTGGATGCCGATCGGGAGGCTGGGTTGCCCGCGCGCGCGCTCAGAATCGCCGCGACGGAAGGGCGCTTCGAGGGTGAAGGCTGGCGACAGCGCAAGGATGGTACACGCTTCTGGGCGCATGTGATCATCGATCCGATCCGAGATTCCTCCGGTGAGCTGATCGGCTTTGCCAAGATCACCCGCGATCTGACGGAGCGCAAGGCGGCCGAGAACGCGCTGAAGCGCAGCGAGGAGCAGTTTCGTCTGCTCGTCCAAGGCGTCTCCGATTACGCCATATACATGCTGGATCCTGAAGGCCACGTAGCAAGCTGGAATTCCGGCGCCGAGCGCATCAAGGGTTATACCTCGGAAGAGATTATTGGCCGGCATTTCTCCACTTTTTACACCGACGAGGACCGCCTCAACGGATTGCCGGCGCGGGCCTTGGCCACTGCGAGCCGGGACGGGCGCTTCGAAAGGGAAGGCTGGCGAGTGCGCAAGGATGGCTCGCGCTTCTGGGCGCATATCGTCATTGATGCGATCAAGGATGATTTCGGCGATATTATCGGTTTTGCGAAGATCACCCGCGACATCACCGAGAAGATGGAGACCCAGCGTGCACTGGAGCGGACTCGTGAGGAGCTTTTCCAGGCACAGAAGATGGAGGCGATCGGCCAGTTGACCGGTGGCATCGCGCACGATTTCAACAACCTCCTGATGGCGGTGCTGGGGAGCCTCGAAATCCTCAAGAAGCGCATGCCGCAGGATCCTGCTCTGTCGCCGCTTGTCGACAATGCCATGCTCGGCGCGCAGCGTGGTGCGGCGCTGACCCAGCGCATGCTCGCCTTTTCCCGCCGACAGGAGTTACAGGTCGAAAAGATTGATGTCTCCGCGCTCTTGCGCGGCATGATGGACATGGTCTCGCGTTCCCTCGGTCCGATCGCCACGCTTGAGACCGAGTTTCCCGAGAGCCTGCCGACGATTGCGACCGACCCGAACCAGTTGGAGGCGGCGGTGCTCAACCTCGTCGTCAATGCCCGCGACGCCATGCCTGGTGGCGGACCTATTCGGATCAGAGCCACTGAGGAACTCGTGCCTGACGGCGGTACAATGCCGGCCGGCCACTATGTATGTGTCGCCGTTGCCGATGAGGGCGAAGGCATGAGCGACGAGACGCTGAAGCAGGCGGTGACTCCGTTCTTCACGACCAAGGGCATCGGCAAGGGAACGGGTCTCGGGCTCTCGATGGTGCAGGGGCTCGCTGCCCAGTCCGGCGGCAGGCTCGTGCTGAAGAGCCGGCTCGGTGAAGGCACGACAGCTGAGCTGTGGTTTCCTGTTACCGGAGCCGAAAGCATCGTTAAAGAACCTGAACAATTCGTGCCGGAAGCCGCAAAGAACTCACGGTCGCTGCGCATCCTCGCCGTCGACGACGACGGGTTGGTTCTGATGAACACCACGCTCATGCTGGAGGATCTCGGCCATACCGTAATCGAGGCGATGGCCGGTGCTGACGCGCTCGACATTCTTCGCATCGAAAACGTCGATCTGGTAATCTCCGATCATGCCATGCCGCGCATGACAGGCTCGCAGCTTGCCGTGGCTATTCGCAATGAATGGCCCGATATGCCGATCATACTCGCGACCGGCTTTGCAGAGATTCCCGAGGGCTCCGGCATCACCGACATACAACGGCTCGGCAAGCCCTTCTCGCAGGCGCAGCTGGCAGAGGCGATCAATCGTATTGCATAGACGCCTCGCTAAGAGGCTCTGCGGATTCTGATCTCGCTCCGTATGATATAGGCCAGGAGCCCCGCCACCATGAGCGCCAGCACATACCAGTTGATGGCGTAAACAAGGTGGTTGTTGGGGAAATCGAGTACTGTCAGTCCACCCACTGGCACACCACCGGCAATGGGCGTCGCGTCCGCGTCGATGAAGAAGGGGGCGGTGTTCGCAAGACCGCGCTTCCCGGCAATGGCCGTGACATCGCGCGAATACCACCGATCTGAAGCCGGATCATTGGAACGGAGCAGCATACCCTTCGGCTCTGTCATGCGCATCAGTCCGGTGACCCTGGCCTGTCCGCCGAGCTCGCTTTCCGGTCGCGAAGCCGGATCGCGGCGATCAGGCGGGACAAAACCGCGATTGACGAGGATCGCGCTTCCATCCGCGAGCCTCAACGGCGTCAGCACCCAATAGCCGCTGCCGAGCGCTGTCGAGGCCGTGACCAGCGTTTCCTTGTCGTTCTCGAAAATGCCTGATGCCGTTACCCGCCGGTATTCATCATCGGCGGGATTGACCTTGTTCCAGTCGGCTTGTGCGGGCGGCGCGACGGGTTCGGCATGGACGCGCGCATCGACGCGGGCGATCAGATCGAGCTTCCAGGAAAGGCGATGGACCTGCCAGGTGCCGAGGGCGATCAATGCGGCGACGAGAGCCAGAAGCCCAAATCCCAGGATCGCCAGAGTGACGGGCGAACGCGGGCTGTCCGGATGGTCGGAAGAGATATCGGTCATCGATAACCGCAACGGGCGGCGTTGCCGCCGCCCGCTCCTTTGCCGTTACGGCATGTTTTTCATCATTTCAGGGCTCATCGGCATCATGTTCGTATTCAGGTGATACATGACCCAGAGCGAGCCCGAGAGCGCGATGGCGACAATGATGATCGTGAAGATCAGCGCCATGATCGTCCAGCCGCCTTCCGACTTCGTGTTCATGTGCAGGAAGAAGATCATGTGAACGACGATCTGCACGGCGGCGAGCGCCATCACGAAAATGGCAGTTACGGTATGGTTTTCGAAGACGCCGCCCATGACCAGCCAGAAGGGAATGGCGGTCAGGATGACGGACAGGACGAAGCCCGTCATGTAGCTCTTGAAGGTGCCGTGACCAGCCTGATGTCCGTGGCTGTGGCCGTGATGAGCCTCGTGGGCATCCTCATGTACGGGTGCTTGCGAACTCATCCGAGAACTCCCATCAGGTAGACGAAGGAAAAGACGCCGATCCAGACGACGTCGAGGAAGTGCCAGAACATGGAAAGGCACATGAGGCGTCGGCGGTTGGCTTCGATCAGACCATGCATGGACACCTGCACCATCAGGGTCACCAGCCACACGAGGCCGAAGGTCACGTGCAGACCGTGTGTGCCGACCAGCGTGAAGAAGGACGACAGGAAGGCGCTGCGCTGCGGGCCGGCGCCCTCGTGGATCAGGTGCACGAACTCGTAGAGTTCGAGGCCGATGAAGGCTGCGCCGAAGAGGCCGGTGATTGCCAGCCAAAACAGCGTTTCCGCCTTTGCGTTTCTCTCCATCTGCAGCATCGCAAAGCCGTAGGTGATGGAGGAGAGCAGCAGCATCGAGGTGTTGATGGCCACCAGCGGCAGATCGAAGAGATCGGCCGGCGACGGACCGGCCGCATAGTTGCGGCCGAGCACGGCGTGAGTGGCAAACAGCACCGAGAATATCAGGCAGTCGCTCATCAGGTAGAGCCAGAAGCCCAGATTGGTGCTGTTCTCCGGATGATGATCTTCGGTGAGGTAGAATTCAGGCTTCTCGGCCGTGTCGATAGTATGATCGCTCATGGTCTCTTACACCTGCTCGGCAAGCAATTGTGTGCGCTTGCCTTCCGTTTCGGTGACTTCGTCCGAGGGGATGTAGAAGTCACGTTTGTAGTTGAACGTGTGGCCGATCGCGACGACGAACATGGCGACGGCGGAGAGCACGACCATCCACCAAATGTACCAGATCAGGCCGAAGGCGAGCGTAATGCTGAAGGCCGACAGGATCGCGCCAGTGCCGGTGTTCTTCGGCATATGGATCGGCTTGAAGCCGCCGAGCGGGCGCTCGTAGCCGCGGTTCTTCATGTCATACCAGCTGTCATGATCGTGCACGACCGGCGTGAAGGCGAAGTTGTAATCCGGCGGCGGCGAAGAGGTCGACCATTCCAGCGTGCGGCCATCCCATGGATCACCGCTGTCATCACGCAGTTCTTCGCGCTTCCTGAAGGAGACGACGATCTGGATCAGGAAGGACGCGATGCCGAGAGCGATCAGCCCGACGCCGAAGGCAGCAATGATGAACCAGATCTGCAGCGACGGATCATCGAACTGGCTCATGCGACGGGTGACGCCCATCAGGCCAAGGATATAGAGCGGCATGAAGGCGAACCAGAAGCCGATCTGCCAGAACCAGAAGCTCATCTTGCCCCAGAAGGGATCGAGCTTGAAGCCGAAGGCCTTCGGGAACCAGTAGTTCACGCCGGCGAACATGCCGAACAGGACGCCGCCGATGATCACGTTGTGGAAATGCGCGATCAGGAACAGCGAGTTGTGCAGCACGAAGTCTGCAGGGGGAACGGCAAGCATGACGCCGGTCATGCCGCCGATGACGAAGGTCACCATGAAGCCGACCGTCCAGAGCATCGGCACCTCGTAGCGGATACGGCCGCGATACATGGTGAAGAGCCAGTTGAACATCTTCGCCCCGGTGGGGATCGAAATGATCATCGTGGTGATGCCGAAGAACGAGTTGACGGAAGCGCCCGAACCCATCGTGAAGAAGTGGTGCAGCCACACGAGGTAGGACAGGATCATGATCACGCAGGTGGCGTAGACCATCGACGCGTAGCCGAACAGGCGCTTGCCGGAGAAGGTCGCAACCACTTCCGAGAAGATGCCGAAGGCCGGCAGGACGAGGATGTAGACTTCCGGGTGGCCCCAGATCCAGATGAGGTTGATATACATCATCGGATTGCCGCCGAGGTCGTTCGTGAAGAAGTTCGTCCCGGCATAGCGGTCGAGCGACAGGAGAGCGAGCGTTGCGGTCAGGATCGGGAAGGAGGCGACGATCAGGATGTTGGTGCAGAGTGCCGTCCAGGTGAAAACCGGCATCTTCATGAAGGTCATGCCCGGCGCGCGCATCTTCACGATGGTCGCGATCAGGTTGATGCCCGATAGCGTGGTGCCGACACCGGCGACCTGCAGGCCCCAGATATAATAGTCGACGCCGACGCCGGGACTATAGGCGGCACCCGAAAGCGGCGGATAGGCGAGCCAGCCGGTCTGGGCGAATTCGCCGATGAAGAGCGAGATCATGATGATGATCGCGCCCGCCGTCGTCATCCAGAACGAGAAGTTGTTGAGGAACGGGAAGGAGACGTCGCGCGCGCCGATCTGCAGCGGCACCACGAAGTTCATGAGGCCGGTGACGAAGGGCATCGCCACGAAGAAGATCATGATGACGCCGTGGGCGGTGAAGATCTGGTCGTAATGGTGCGGCGGCAGGTAGCCTTCATTGCCGTTGAAGGCGATCGCCTGCTGGCCACGCATCAGAAGCGCGTCGGAGAAGCCGCGCAGCAGCATGATGACGGCCAGAATCACGTACATGATGCCGATCTTCTTGTGGTCGACACTGCAGATCCAGTCGCGCCAGAGCGGACCCCAGAACTTGAAATAGGTGATGACGCCGAGCACCGCGATGGCGCCGATGACGACGCCGATAAACGTCACGACCAGAATCGGCTCGTGATACGGGATCGCGTCGAGGGTTAACCGGCCGAAGATGAACTTCAGGAGGTCAGGATTGGAAAACATGGAACAACCCGTTCATTATGTCTTACGACGCAAAGCGCCAGGTTAATTGTTATTGTTGAGCTGCGCAGGCGCAGGGCCGCCGCCATTGCTCATGCCGGGCATGGAATGGCCATCATGCTGCATGTCCATTCCGGGCATGTTCTGCATGCTGTTGCCATCGGTGCTTTCGGCAGGCTCGCTGCGTGCGGGAGCGCCTGTTGCAGGTACCGTCGCCGCGGGCGCGACGATGCCCTCGTCAGCATGGCGGTTGTCGTAGGTCAGCTTTTCGCGGTTTTCTTCGCTTTCCTTGCCGCCGCCGCCCATCATGTCGATGTGCATCATCTCGTTCATGCACATTTTGCCGGGCGTGGCGCACATGTTGAGGATCGCGTCGTAGAGATCGGCGTCGGCGCCGGCATAGTAGCGCACCGGCTCCTTCTCGCTCGGCTTTTCGAGCTTCAGATAGGCGTCGCGGTTGAGCATCGTGCCGCGCTGCTTGACCTGCGCCACCCAGGCATCGAAGCCCTCCTGGTTCAGGCCGTGGAATTTGAAGCGCATATTCGAGAAACCTTCGCCGCTGTAATTGGCGGAGAAGCCGTCATATTCGCCTTCCTTGTTGATGACGGCGTGCAATCTCGTCTGCATGCCCGGCATGGCGTAGATCTGGCCGGCAAGGGCGGGGATGAAGAAGGAGTTCATCACCGACGAGGAGGTAATCTTGAAACTGATCGGGACATCAACCGGTGCTGCGAGTTCGTTGACGGTCGCAATGCCGAGGTCCGGGTATAAGAACATCCATTTCCAGTCGAGCGCCACGACCTCGACGGTCAGCGGCTTGGTATCTGCCGGAATGGCGCGCTCCGCGTCGATACGGTCAAGCGGCCGATAGGGATCAAGCTTATGCGTCGAAATCCAGGTGACCGCGCCGAGCGCGATGATGATGGCGAGCGGTGCTGCCCAGATCACGATTTCGAGACGCGTGGAATGATGCCATTCGGGCGCGTAGTTCGCGGCCGTATTTGAGCGCCGGTAACGCCAGGCGAAAAACAGTGTGAGGAAGATCACCGGAATGATGATCAGAAGCATCAGCACCGTCGAGACGATGATGAGGTCGCGTTGCTGGGCAGCAATATCGCCCGAAGGCGACATGACTACCAAGTTGCATCCTGCCAAAAAAAACAGCGGCAAGATTAATAGAAGGCGGGAAAACTTTGGCAGTTTTTGCACGTCTCTAAGCTCTTTTTGTTTCGTTCAATTGCCGACTAAAGCACTGGCACAAGCAGCGATATGAGGTCTTTGGTCGCAGTGCAACATGCATTTTGCACCGCGGGAGAAGTCAGCTTCCACGGCGCCCCTAAAATCCTGATAACAGTAAGAAGGAATTTCTCCGGCGCCGCCTTGTGTATAGCTGAAAAGCAGGGCCTTGCCCAATAAAACTCTGGAATAGGTTGGGATAGGTATCACGCGATTTTGACGTCGCATCGTTTTTTGAGAATTCTACGTCAACTATTTGCGCGATCAGGACTTGATAAGCTGCAAATATGGAACAAGATCAGCTTGAGGTTCTTTGTAAAAAGCACCTTGAACGAGGGAGGCGTTTCATATGGCTACTGTAGCCCATTTAGGACCATCATCTTCATCGCTGGAACGGGATGCGCGGCGCATCCACGATGACAAACCGGTGTCGCCCGGCAGCATCGCGGTCGGCGTGGTGATCGGTCGCATGTCTGAATTTTTTGATTTCTTCGTTTACGGCCTCGCATCCGTACTCGTGTTTCCACAACTTATATTTCCCTTCGCGCCGGATCGGCTGACTGGTACGCTCTATTCCTTCGCGATTTTCTCGCTGGCGTTTCTCGCCCGTCCCGTCGGCTCGGTTGTCTTCATGACGATCGACCGCCTCTATGGACGCGGCACCAAGCTCACCATCGCACTCTTCCTGCTCGGTGGTTCTACGGCATCGATTGCCTTCCTGCCGGGCTATGATGAAATCGGCTACTGGTCGATTGCGCTGTTGGCACTTTTCCGCCTGGGCCAGGGTTTTGCGCTCGGTGGTGCCTGGGACGGTCTCGCTTCGCTGCTCGCACTTAACGCGCCGCCGAATCACCGCGGCTGGTACGCAATGATTCCGCAGCTCGGCGCGCCCATCGGTTTTGCGCTGGCGAGCATCCTGTTCGGTTACTTTGTCGCCAATCTTTCCTCAGAGGACTTCCTCTCGTGGGGCTGGCGTTACCCGTTCTTCGTGGCCTTCGCGATCAATGTCGTCGCGCTCTTTGCCCGTCTTCGCCTCGTCATGACCAAGGAATTTGGCACGTTGCTCGAACAGCACGAGCTCGAAGCGGCACCAATCCTCGACGTACTGCGTGTCCACGGCCGTGATATCCTCATCGGCGCTTTCGTGCCGCTTGCAAGCTTTGCCATGTTCCACCTCGTGACGATCTTCCCGCTCAGCTGGATGAACCTTTATGGCAACCAGCCGATCGGCGCCTTCATGGTGGTTCAGGTCGTTGGCGCCATGGTCGGTATCTTCGCGATCATTGCGTCGGGTGTGATTGCCGATCGTATCGGCCGGCGTAAGCAACTGGCGATCTGCGCGGTGCTGATCGCGATCTTCAGCTTCGTTGGTCCATTCCTGATCGGCGCCGGCAATAGCGGCCACGATGCCTTCGTCATCATCGGCTTCGGCGTGCTCGGCCTTTCCTTCGGCCAGGCGACCGGTTCGATCTCCTCGCGCTTCGGCCGCGGCTATCGCTATACGGGTGCTGCCTTCACCTCGGACCTTGCCTGGCTCATTGGCGCGGGCTTCGCACCGCTTGTCGCACTCAGCCTGTCCAGTGAGTTCGGCCTGACCTTCGTCGGCTACTACCTGCTGTCGGGCGCGATTTGCACGCTCGCTGCCCTCGCCTTCAACAGGGCGCTGGAACAGCGCGAGTAGGGCACCGAAAGACACAACGAAAAGGCCCGCCTGGGAAACCCGGCGGGCCTTTTCGTTTACAATCTATATTCGGAGTTTCACTGTGCCATCTGCGGCTGCTTGGCTGAACGTGCGGCGGTCAGTTCGGCAGTCGTATGGTTGAGCCGGTCCGCGAGCACACGCATGATCTCCACGGCCATCTCCGGAAAATCGCTCAGAAGCTTGAGGAAATGTTCCTTGCTGATGCGCAGGACTTCGAGCGGTGAGGTGGCGCGCACGGTCGCGGTACGCGAGACATCGCAGAGAATGGCGATTTCGCCGACAATGGAATTGACCTCGACATCGGCGACTTTGATTTCGCCGGCAGGCGAGGAAACGATGATATCGGCCGTGCCTGACAGAACGACGTAGGCGGCGTCGCCGACATCGCCCTGACGGAACAGGTTTTGGCCTGGGTGGTACGTCATGCGGTCCGAGGTGAAGGCCAAGAGCTTGAGTTTCGCTGGTGCGATCCTCGAAAAGATCGGCACCCGCCGCAGCATTTCTACTTCATCTCTCAACAGCATGAGTGCTACACCCCCTGCCGCATGGTCCTTGATCATGCGCTAAAAACCAACTCCAAGCGCCTTGCAGGCGCCGTCTCTGCCGCCCCAATAGAGTATTACGATAACAGTTCCTTGAACATACCGTTTTTCTCGGAAAGTTCCGGATAGTTGCCCGCCTCGGCAAGATCGCCGCGATCGAAGAGCAATATTCGATCGAAGATTTCCGCCAGCTTGGCGTTGGACAACACCCAGATAATTGCCGGGCGTTTGCCTTCCTCGTGAAGGTCTTCAATGATGTTGTGGGTAATCTGGTCCTGGATGCGCTGGTCGAGCGCCGGGATCGGCCGGTTGAAGATAAAGTAATCGGAACGCTTGAGCAGCGCCCGGGCCAGATTGAGTTTCTGTCGCTGTACCCCTGTCAGGCGCTTGCCGCCGGAGCCGACATCGAATTCCAGCCCGATCGACAATACGTCGTCATAGAGATCGAGCGCATCGAACAGTTCGCCCATGATCAGGCGGATGCGATCGGAAGCATCGGCCTGCTGATAGGCGATGCGGCCGAACAGCACATTATCCATCAGGCTCGCGGAGGCCGTGAAGCGGCTGATGTCATAACGCTCGATCAGCTCGGCGAGATCATCGGGGATATTTTGATGGAACTGCTTGCGGGCATTGACAATCTTGTCCATCAGCGCCTGCGTCAACAGACCGAAGCGGTGCCGTGGTTCGATATAGGCAAAGCTCAGGCGGATGATGCTTGCTCGGTCTTCGGGCGTGGCATCCTCGAAGCGCTTGCCCTGCAGCTTCTGCAGCAATGCCTGGTAGGTCGGAATGTCATCCGCCGTCATGAACGTAAGCTGCTGGAAGAAAGGGTGGTCCGGCGGCAGGTCGTGGAAGAGTTCCACCGCGTTCTCGGCAATTTCCAGGCCCATCGCGTAAAGGTCTGTGCTCAGCCCGGTGTCGCGGAAGAGCTGCTGAAAATAGGGATGGCCGGCGAGCCGGCGGTTGTTCATCAGCGGCCGTTTCATTGTGCCGAAGAGCAGGTTTTCGCCAACAGTCGCCTGCGTGTTGTAGGCGTCGAAATCAAAGGGCACGACGATGGCGTCAAGATTTTCAGCGGCAAGTCGTTCGCGCAGCGATGTTCTGAGCTCCACGATATGGCTGCCAAGTGCGGTATGCACTTCGGTATTGACGGTCGAGCGCAATGCCAAATCCAGAATGTCCTGCGACATCAGCACGGCGTCGAGTACCGGCCGGATCGCTTTCAGCAGATCTTCAGGTCCCTTGGCGCCGGCAGAGTTATAGTCGACCCAGTCGCTGTTGAGATCGAGGATCGGATTGCCGGCCTTCTGTGATTCCGTGACATGCCATTTATATTCCTGCGCTGTCTTGTCGTCATATTCAGGCTCTTTCATCGGCGCGTGCTTCAGGCCGTAGAGCAGGTTGTCGCGCAGCGTGCCGTGGAAGAAATAACTGTCGGCAGAGGCATAGGAGATGCGCCGGCCGGTGATGGATTCGGGTAGATCCAGCAGGTCCTGTCCGTCGATGGTGATGCGGCCGGAATCCGGCCAGACGAGGCGGCCAAGCGCTTCGGCGAAGGCTTCCGCACCACTGCCGTTCGGTCCGACGATCGCAACCGTCTCGTTCGGCTTGATCTCGACCGAGACGTGATCGACGAGACGTGCGCCGCTATCGTCGCTGACGGAGAGGTTGGTGACGACGAAGGCGCTCGTCAGGGGTGCCACCGGCGCGGTCGCGAGTTCCTGGATACGGCTGTCGATCAGCGGCTCAACATTGAACTGTTCGTAGACCTGCGCGTACTTGACCTGCACGTCCTGGCGCATCTGGTCCCAGTCGATCAGTTCTTTCAGCGGTCCAGGCAGATCCTTGTACGCGGAAATAACGGCGACGAGCTGACCGATGTCGAGCCGACCCTGCAGCGCGAGATAACCGCCGATCGCGTAAAACAGAAAAGGTGTGACCTGGGCCAGGAAGTTGTTGATGAACTTGACCAGGAATTTCCACTGATAGAGGTCGTAGCGAATCGAGAAGATGCGTCCGAGGCGGGTCGCAATATCAGCGCGCTCGAAGTTGGATGTGTCGTTGCCGTGGATCGTGCCGATGCCGTCGACGATCTCGCCGACGCGGCCCGAGAGTTCACGTGCCGTCAGCTGGCGCTGGCGGCCGAGTTCGAGCAGACGCTTGCGCATGCGGGGAATAACCACCGCCTGCACGCCGACAATGGCAGCCGCGATCATACCGAGCCAGAAATTTTGAATGATGATGAAGGCAAGTGCGGTAATCGCCTGGCCACCGAGAAGGGCGGGGGAGACGAATGCGTCGCCGGTGAAGCCGCCCATCGGCTCCACCTCGTCCTTGATCATGGTGGCGATTTCAGCGGATTTGACCCGCTTGAAATGAGCAGGCGGGAAGCGCAGCACGCGATCGATGAGTTCGAAGCGGATGCGGCGCAACATGCGCTCGCCGAGCCGGCCCTTGTAGGTATTGATGTAGAACTTGAAAAGGCCGTTCAGCACCACCAGGGCCAGGAAGACCAGGCTCAACGCCATCAGCATCTGGAAGCGATTGAGTTCCAGGCCCTTGAAGAACTCGACATGCCCGATCAGCGGGATGTCATAGGCGATGTGCATGAAAACCTGTCTTGCACCTGGCCCGTCGAAGCCGTCACCCTGGATAGGTCCGTTGACGATTTGCTTCGGCAAGTCGAAGGACAAGAAGTAGGGTACCATGGAAGCGGCGACGACCAGCAGAATCCAGAGCTGCTGCAGCCGCGTGTTCTTCCAAATGTAGCGCGCGAGGCTTTTTTCCATGGCTAACCGTCAGACTGTGGGAAAAGTCCGCACTGCAATCCTGATGCTGGGGAAGGGGGAATCTCCGAGTACAGGACCATGCAGTCAGACCGCCGATATCGCAACGAAAACAAGGCGGAGCGGACTGATGTCGAAACGCCGATTCTCGCCGGAATTTTCCTTATATCACATGAATTTTAGAATAGGCGAGGGTTTCAGCCGATCATTGAACGAATGATGGCTGCACTTTTTGCGGCACCGTCTAAATCCAGCGAAACGGCCGGGCGCAGAGGTGCTGCAAGTGCGCGTTCGACAGCGGTTTTGACATCGTCGAGCGTCAAGCCCGCCTCCGGCAGGATTTCGGCAAGGCCAAGTGCCTGCAACCGTTCGGCCCGCACGGTTTGCTCTGTCTCGCCTGCCGCCACGAAGGGGATGAGGATCGAGCGGCACTGCGTGCGAAGCAGGTCACCGACCGTGTTGTAGCCAGCCTGCGAGATCGAGACTTTGGCACCACGCAGCAGCGAGGGGAAATCCTTGCGGAACCGTATCAGCGTGACATTGGCAGGCGCATCCTGCGACAATAGGGCAAAATCAGCCGTGGGAAGGTTGGGGCCGGTGATCAGCAGCCATTTGATATCGGCAGGCAAGAGTACCGCCGCATCCCGCGCGGCGCGGATCAGCTCCAGCCCGACGGCGCCGCCGCCTGCCGAAGCGATGATGTCGAACGTCTCGGATGGTTCGGGTGCGGGCGGCGGGGCAACGAGACCGGTGTAACGAATTCGATCAGCGATCTCAGGCGTCAGCGGGAACGTATCCTCCAGACGCACGAAGTTCGGATCGCCATGGACCAGCACGGCATCGAAATGCTCCTTGACCAGCTTGACGGTTTCCTCGTCACGGCCGGCCTTCCGGTTTTCCTGCAGGATATCGCGCACGGAGCTCAAAAGCTTCGGCCGCGGGTTGGCCCTTTCGATCGCATCGAGCAGGGGCAGCAGTTCGAAACGCATCTGCCGGCGGCCAAAGGGGAAGGCCTCGACGATGACGACATCTGGCTTTTCCTCGTCGAAGGCTTTTAGAAGGAGGTCGCGGCGCCTTGAAAGGAACTCCTCGCCTGCTGCCTGCCCATCGGCATCGGCAAGGCCGGAAAAGCCTATATTGCTGGCGACCACCGGCGGCAGCTCGATGGTCTTCACGCCTTCGCCGGGAAAGCCTGGCACCGGCAGGCCGCCGGTGACGACCGTGACGTCGAAGCCATCCTTCACCAGCGCGCTGGCGATACGGCTGGCGCGCGCAATATGGCCGATGCCGAGCAGATGCTGGACATAGAAGAAGATGCGGGGAGCCGTCATGACGCCTTCTGCCATTCTGCCTCGAACAGGCCGCTCAACTGCCGGATGCTGGAGTGATAATCGAAATGGCCGCGCACGCGCTCTTCGGCCGCATCCCCCAGCCGCTTGCGCAGATCGGGATTGCGGATCGCCGTCTCAAGCGCTTTTGCAAGGGCTGCCGGGTCTTCCGGTGGCACGACAAGGCCGTTTTCGCCATCGCTCAGCAGCTCCGGCACGCCTGAAACATTGGTGGAGAGACAGACGAGTCGCTGGCTGGATGCTTCGACGAGCACATTCGGCAGCCCGTCGCGGTCGCCATTGGCGGCGATGCGGCAGGCAAGCGCGAAGATGTCGGCGCGGCGATAGTGATCGAGCACGTCTTCCTGCGCCAGTGCACCCTTCCAGGTGATACGGTCGGCAAGGCCGAGTTCAGCGGCGAGCTTTTTCAGCTTGGAAAGCTCCTCGCCGCCGCCGATATGATCCATGCGCCAGTTGATTTCCCGAGGCAGCAGGGCAAGGGCGCGCAGCAGCACGTCATAGCCTTTCTTTTCCACCGCCCGGCCGACGCTGAGAATGAAGGCGGGATCGGCGGAATCGCTGCCATCGCGGTTCGAGCGCTCGCCTGCAAAATGGCCGAAGCGGGCGAGGTCGAGGCCGTGATAACTCAGATGTACCGCATCCTTGCGCGCCGTCAGCCCTTTCATGTGTTCGTAGCCGCTGCGGGTACAGGTGACTGCCCAGCGGGCACTTCCGAGCTTCTGGCCAAGGTCCCAGTCGGGCGAAGTCCAGATATCCTTGGCATGGGCCGAGCAGGTCCAAGGCGTGCCCGTCAGGATGCTCGCATATTCGGTCACTGAGGCAGGTGTATGGATGAAATGGGCATGCAGCCACTCCCCCTTGTCGGGCCATTCGCGCGCCAGTACCAGCGCCTGGCCGAGCCTGCGGAAACGATTGCGGGAGATATCGCGCGGTAGATCGGCGAAGAACCGTTTCATCAGTGCGCCGAAGCCTGGTCTGGAAAAACCGGCGAAAAGACCTTTCAACACGCGGATCGGCTCTTCGTGCAGATATTCCGGCAGATAGACGACGCGCGCCTTGATTTCGTCATGCACGGGATGACGCTTCTTGTCGGTCGGTCGACGCATGGAGATCAGCGTCAGGTCGAAGCCGGCCTTTTCGAGGCCGAGCAATTCCTGGGCGATGAAGGTTTCCGAAAGGCGGGGATAGCCTTTCAGCACGACGAGAATCTTGCGGCGTGGCGGCAAAGGAAGGCTCTTTATTCTGCGCCCACGAGAGAAAGGTGGCGTCCACGGCCGTCCAGCCATCCACCAACCGTGCGGGAAATCTGATTCAGCCCCTCCAGGTGCATGTTGCTGCCGCTTTTCGATGGCGGAAGCCGTGAGGGTAGGCGCTTCAGCGTTTCGGCCATGATAGTCGGGTCTCCGGATTGCTCCGGCAGCAGCATGTCGACCAGGCCGAGTTCGCTGGCGCGGCGGGCACGCAGAAGCTGCTCCTCGCGCGGGGCGACGCGCGGGACGATAAGGGCGGGCTTGTCGAAGGAGAGGATCTCGCAATAGGTGTTGTAACCACCCATGGCGACAACGGCAGTGGCACCGTCGATCAATTCTTCCATGTGATTGTCGAACTCGATCACCTCGATATAGGGAATGTTCTCGCCCTTGCGCACGAGTTTCGCGCGCTCGGCGGCCGGCATATAGGGACCGAGCACGACAAGCGCTTTCTGTGTCAGCGTCTCGTCGGCCTCATAGGCGTTCATGACGTCGTGGACGAGATCGGAGCCATCACCGCCGCCGCCGGTCGTCACCAGGATATAGTCGTCCTTGCGGGCATTCAGCGAGTTCTTGCCCTTGGAAACGCTGCGCTGCAGGAAGCCGACGAAATCCATCTTGCGGCGGACGCCCGAGGGCACGTCGAGGCCGACCAGCGGGTCGTAGAAATCCGGTGGTCCATAGACCCAGATACTGTCGTAATACTGATCGATCTTCTGCATGATGCCGTTTTTCTTCCACTCGGCTTCGAGCAGATGTGGCGCGTCCATGACCTCGCGAAGGCCCAGCACCAGAGTGGTGCCGCGAGCTTTGAGATAGGCGAGCGTTTCCTCGACCTCGCCTTTTAGCCCCATCGGCTCCTTGTCAACGATGAAGATGTCAGGCTGAAAGGTCTCGGCGGTGTGCCGGATGCTCGATTCGCGCATCTTCAGCGTATCCTGAAGGTCGATATGGCTGGCGAGTGACGTATATTCGCCGTTTCGCAGCTTGATGACGCTCGGGATTTTAACGAAGTCGACTCGGGCACGGTAGTCGAAGGCACCGGCAATCGTTGCGCCCGATATGATCAGAATATTCAGGCCGCGATAATCCTCGACGAGGGCATGGGCGATCGCCCGGCAGCGGCGCAGGTGGCCAAGGCCGAATGTATCATGGCTGTACATGAGGATGCGCGCATCTTCGAGACGTCTGGCCATCGGTGTGCCCCTTGAGGTGGACGACATACTTCTACCACCCCCGCATGCCGGAGGCCACGATGCGGCGGAGGTGAAACACCCCGCCGAATTCACCGCTATTTGTAGGGATCTGCCGCATCGCGCAAGCCGTCTCCCAGAAAATTGAATGCCAAAATCACCAGGACTACCGGAACGATCGGAAACAGCAGCCACGGATAGAAGGCGATGACGCTGACGCTCTTGGCCTCCGTCAGCAGGATGCCCCAGCTGGTAATGGGTGGCCGGAGGCCGAGGCCGAGGAAGGAAAGCGCCGTCTCGCCGAGGATCATGCCCGGAATGGAGATGGTGGCGGATGCTATCAGATGCGACATGAAGCCCGGCACCAGATGCCGGCCAATGACGCGCGGTGTGCTAGCCCCCATAAGCTGGGCGGCCTGCACATAATCTTCCTCGCGCAAGGCCAGAAGTTTGGAGCGCACGGCGCGTGCAAGCCCCGTCCAGTCGATAATGCCAAGGATGACGGTGATGCCGAAATAGATGACGATCGGGCTCCAGGTCACTGGCATGATGGCAGCCAACGCCATCCAGAGCGGCAGCGATGGAAGGGATTGCAGGACTTCGATCAGTCGCTGCACGACAAGATCGAAGATGCCGCCCCAATAGCCGGCGAGCCCGCCGATGACGATGCCGAGCACGAAACTGATGGAGATCCCGATCAGGCCGATGGTGAGCGAGATTCTGGCGCCGTAAAGGATACGCGACAGCACGTCACGGCCGAGACGATCGGTTCCGAGCAGGAACATCTGTCCACCGATCGCCGGGCATACAAGATGATAGTTGGCGGCGACGAGCCCCCAAAACTTGTAGCCATCACCACGGCAGAAAAAGCGGATCGGCTGGATGTCGTTTTGCTTGTCGCTGTATAGCCGGTGCAGCGTATCGATATCGAGCGTCATCTGCCGTCCATAGACGAACGGACCGACGAAATTGCCCTCGCTGTCGAAAAGATGGACGCGCTGTGGCGGCGAATGGATGAAATCGACGTTGCGGGTATGGAGCCCGTAAGGCGCCAGGAACTCCACGATCAAGATCATCAGGTAGACGGCGGCAAGGAAAATGCCTGAAGCCAGCGCCAGCTTGTGGCGCTTGAACTTCCACCACATGAGCTGCTTCTGCGAGGCAAGGTGGATACGCGACTGTGCCGAGGTCATCGTCTCCGTTGCGATCGGATCAAACGGGGCAGTCGAAACATAGTGCGGCAGCGGCGCACCGGGCGCGGGTAGGGGCGACATTATTTGGTGCTCCTGCCTTGCAGACGGATGCGGGGATCGAGGAAGCCAAGGGCAATATCGGAAATCAAGACGCCGATGACGTTCAGGAAAGCGAGGAACATCAGGAAGGAGCCGGCAAGGTACATGTCCTGGCTTTGCAGCGCCTTGATCAGCATCGGCCCGGTCGTTTCCAGCGATAGAACGATGGCGACGATTTCCGCACCCGAAATGATCGACGGCAGGATCGAGCCGATATCTGCGACAAAGAAGTTGAGCGCCATGCGCAGGGGATATTTGACCAGCGCCCGCATCGGATGCAGGCCCTTGGCGCGCGCTGTCGTCACATATTGCTTCTGCATCTCGTCGAGCAGATTGGCGCGCAGGCGGCGGATCATGCCGGCCGTACCAGCCGTGCCGACGATGATGACGGGAATCCAGAGATGCGCGAGGATCGACTTCGCCTTTTCCCAGCTCATCGGCTGGTTGAGATATTGCTGGTCCATCAGATGGCCGATGGAAAGACCGAACCAGACATTGGCGAAATACATCAGGATCAGCGCCAGCATGAAGTTCGGAATTGCAATGCCGAGCAGGCCGAGGAAGGTCAGGCCGTAATCGCCCCAGCTATATTGATGGGTTGCCGAATAAATGCCGATCGGGAAGGCAATCAGCCAGGTTAGAAGGATGGTCGTGAAGGAGACGAGGATCGTCAGCCACAATCGGTCGCCCACCACGTCGGAAACCGGCAGCTGATATTCGAAGGAATAGCCGAAATCGCCATGCAGCATGCCCCCGACCCAGAAGAAGTAGCGCACGATCTCCGGCTGGTCGAAGCCGTATTGATGGCGCAACTCCTCGATTTCCTGCAGGTTTGCGGTCTCGCCCTGGGCGCGCAGTTCGGCGATCTGGCTTTCGAAGAAGTCGCCGGGCGGCAGTTCGATGATGACGAAGACCAGCGCCGATATTACGAGCAGGGTCGGCACCATGGCGGCGATACGCCAGAGGATATAGCGGATCATCGCTCAGGCCTCCTTGAACCAGAAGGTGTCCGGCATGTAGACGCCGAGGAAGGAGGTCGGATCGAAGCCGTAGAGCGCGTGCTCCGGCACGTTCTGCATTTTGGCGGATCTGAGGATCGGTTGCAGCGTGCTGTTGATGAGGCCGATCGAAAAGACCTGCTGGGTATAGAGGGACAGCATCTTGTGCCAGATAACCTCACGCTCTTCCGTCGTAGCACTTGCGCCCCACTGGTTGAGGAGATCCACAAGCTCGGCCGCCTCCGGCAGATCGGGCGCCTTGCCCTCCTGACCGGCCGAAAGATAGTACATGCCCCAGAGCGGCCATTGAAGCTGGTCATCCAGCGTAGGGGCTAGTCCATAGGGAGACATGTCGGCGGTCGGCACGCCGTTATCCAGCCCGTACCAGATCGACATCATGATCGAACCGCTCATGGCGCGATTGCGGAAGACGTCGCGCTGCGAGGTGCGGGTGAAGAGCGCCAGACCGATATTGGCCCAGTGATCGTGCACGAGTTCCAGAACGTCCGTGTCGAGATTGCTCTCGCCGGCTGTCTCGACGGTGATCTCGGCGCGGCGTCCATCAGGCAGCAGGCGGATCCCATCGCTGTCGCGCTTGTCGAGGCCGAGTTCGTCGAGCAGCTTATTGGCTGTGTCAGGGTCGAAATTCACATAGGCGTCGGCATATTCCGGTTTGAAGAGCGGACTTTCCGGCAGCACCGTATCGGCACTCGCCTTGCCGAGGCCGTAGAAGGCCACCATGTTGATCTCATGCCGATCGATTGCCAGCGACAGCGCTCGGCGGAAGCGTACGTCGCGGAACAGCGCGCGCCAGGTTTCGTCGGCGACATTGAGGTTCGGCAACAGCGTGATGCGCGAGCCGCGCGCCACTTTCCAGAGATTGACCTTCACAGCGAAGCGCTTTTCCGCCTCTTTCAGGAAGGTGTAGTCATTGAAGTCGATGCCCGTCGCCTGCAGGTCGGATTCGCCCGCGCCGGCCTTGGCGGCGATGATCGAGGAAGACGAGACGTTCAGGATGAAGCGATCGAGATAGGGCAGTTGCATGCCATTCTCGTCGACGCGGTGAAAGAAGGCATTACGCTCGAAGACGAACTGGTCGGCCGGCGGCGCCGTGCGGTTCTGCCAGGGATCGAGCGTCGGCAGATCGGGATTGTTGGGCCGGGAAGCGAGCGCCATCTTGATGTGCAGGTCGGCCCATTTCTTGGCGCGGTTCTTCTTCATCAGCTCTTCAAGCTTGGCCTTGTCCTGAAAGCCCTTGTGGAACTGTTTCAGGTAGTGGCCTGGGCCATAGATAACGAGCGGCAGAGGTCCGGCAAGCGCCGACAGGAAAACCGGGTTGGGCTTGTCCCAGCTGTAGCGCACAGTCAGCTCGTCGAGCACTTCGAAGCGCGGCAGGGAGCCGTGCGGACGCAGCTCCAGCGCGCCGCCGCCGGGCGTCAGTTCCTTGTTGAGGATGACGTCTTCCCACCAGTAGCGGAAGGCTTCCGCCGTGAAGGGATGACCGTCCGACCATCTGTGCCCCTCGCGCAGCCGGAAGGTGAAGACAGTGTCATTCTCCGAGGTGAAATCCCGCAGGATATCGGGCTGGAACTGCAGCTTGGTGTCGTAGCCAACCAGCCGCGAATAGCCGTAGACGGTCATGTAGCGGATATCGCGCACACCGCCGATGATGGTGCGCACATTGCCGCCATAGGTGCCGGGCACGCGGCCCATCTCCTTGAGATTGACGATACGCGGCTCAGTCGGAATGCGCTCGGCCATTGGCGGCAGACTGCCGTCAGCGACCCTGGCCCTCAAAATTTCTGGCTCGGCGAGCTGCTGTGCCCGGAGCACCGAAGGCGCGATGGCCGAGCCGATCAGGCCGCCGAGAAAGATACGGCGCGTCACCATCAGACCAGTTCCTTCGCATCGGCACCCTTGCGGGCGCGCACCAGATGGCCGCCGCCGAGATCGGCAAAGGCAAGTTCGGAGGCGTCATCGTGGTCCGCCCTGAAGACCGGGCCCCAGTTCTGCTTGTCGGCTGCACCATTTTCCTGCAGCGCCTTGAAGTCGAGCGGCCGGTCGAGATCCGGGAAGGGAACGGCGGCAAGCAATGACCTGGTATAGGGGTGAACCGGATTGCGCAGAATGATTTCGCGCGGCGCGATCTCGACAATACGGCCCTTGCACATGACGGCGATGCGGTCTGCCATGTAGTCGACGACTGCGAGGTTGTGCGAGATGAAGAGGTAGGTGAGCCCCAACTCCTTCTGCAGATCCTTCAGAAGATTGAGGATCTGTGCCTGCACGGATACGTCGAGGGCCGAGACCGGTTCATCAAGGATGACAAGCTTAGGGCCGAGAGCGAGCGCGCGGGCAATTCCGATGCGCTGGCGTTGGCCGCCGGAGAAACTGTGCGGATAGCGGTTGAGATAGCGCCGGTCGAGGCCGATCGCGCCCATCAGCGCCTCGACTTTGGCCTTGCGCTCGGCACTGTTGCCGCGATCATGGATTTCGAGAGGCTCGCTAAGGATATTGCGCACCGTCATGCGCGGCGAAAGCGAGGAAACCGGATCCTGAAACACCATCTGGATCTTGGTGCGAAGGTCCTGCAGTTCCGACCCCTTGACGGAGAGGACGTCGATCACATCCTTGCCGTCGTTGAACGTCACCGTGCCACTATCAGGCGTGACCGCGCGCATGAGAATTTTGCTGACGGTCGTTTTGCCGCAGCCCGATTCGCCCACGAGCCCCAGACATTCGCCGCGGCGGATATCGAAGCTGACATCGTCGACAGCGCGCAAGATGGTGGCTTCCTGGCCACCGAAGAAGCTACGCTTGCGCGTCTTGTAGGTCTTGGAAAGATTGGCGACGGAAAGGAGCACGCCGGGCGCTTCCTTTTCGACCGGCTTCTTCTTGCCGATCAGCGATTCCAGATTGACCGGGACGTCCCGCAGGGCCTTCAGCCGTTCGCCTGGCTTCATGTCGAAATGCGGAACCGCGGCCATGAGGGCCTTGAGATAGGGATGTTGCGGGTTGCGGAAGATTGCTTCGACCGGGCCGGCTTCCATGATCTCGCCGTGATAGATGACCACCACTTCGTCGGCCATATTGGCGACGACGCCGAGGTCGTGGGTGATCAGCAGCATCGCCATGCCGAGCTTGGCCTGCAGGTCGCGCAGCAGTTCGAGGATCTGTGCCTGGATCGTCACGTCGAGCGCCGTGGTCGGCTCGTCGGCGATCAGCAGCGCCGGCTTGCAGATCAGCGCCATGGCGATCATCGCGCGCTGCCGCATGCCGCCCGAGAGCTCGAACGGATACATGTCGTAGGTGCGTTTCGGATTGGAAAAGCCGACGAGGCCGAGCATTTCCTCGGTGCGCTCGCGTGCCTCCTTCTTGTCTGCCTTGGTGTGGATCAGCAAGACCTCGCTGATCTGGTTGCCGACCGTGTGGAGCGGCGAGAGCGACGTCATCGGCTCCTGGAAAATAGTCGCCATGCGGCGGCCGCGCAGGTCGCGCATCTCGGCGCTGTCGCGTGACAGCGACAGAATATCCGTGGCCTTGCCATCCAGCGGGTCGGTAAACAGGATACGGCCGCCGGCATGGGCGGGGGCTGGAAGGATGCCCATGATCGACTGGCTGATAACAGATTTGCCGGAGCCGCTCTCGCCGACGAGGGCGGTCACTTTGCCTGGCAGAATCCGAAGATTGGCTTCCTTTACGACACGCAGCCGGTCGCCGAAAACGGAGAAGGCGACGTCCAGATTCTCAATACGCAACAGATCGGCAGCTGACGCCATACCAATGAAATTCCCCAGTCCTTATGTGTTCCCGTTAAGGCACACTATCGTACCGTCAACTGGGTGTCCAGTTGATGACAGGCATGGGGAAAAGCAACCCATCGCGCCTGTTTTACAAAGCGCTTGATGCAGGGGTTGTTATATACGGCGCAGCGGCCAAAGCGCTGCAATGTTCGCGTGTAGTTACTGGATGAATTTTTCGATAGGCGTGCGTTTTACCTGTTTCTTGTCGCGGTGAAGCATGATGACCTGTTCGGCTTCCGAAAGGCCGTTCTGAACGGCTTCGCGGAAACCTTCGTCGACCCGGATTGCAGATGCCGGTGCCCGCGGCTGCAGCACCGTCACCTTCTGACGGATGCCGCGCAGCTTTTCCTCGCCAAGCGTGATCCATTCGCCGCCGCAGTAGCCGGCAAAGGCCTGGCTCGCGACAACCTCGCGGCTATATTTCTTCGTCAGGACCTGTAGACGCTGTACCTCGTTCACTGCCGAGCCGAAGGCGGAGAAGGTAAGACGATCCTTCAGGCCGACATTGCCGAACATGACGTTGCCGACATGCAGACCGATGCCGTAGCCGATTTTCGGCAGCCCCTTTGCCTCGCGATCCTTGTTCAGTTCGGCAACCCGCGCCTGCGCATGATGGACGGCGGAAAGCGCTGCCTCGCAGGCGATTTTGGACGGATCCTTGTGGCGACCGCAGGGATAGACGGCGAGGAAGCCGTCGCCGAGGAAGCTCAGGATTTCGCCGCCGTTGCGGTTGAATGGCGCAGCGATCGCATCGAAAAACTGATTCAGCGTATCGATGTAGGCCTGCCTTCCCTCCTTCTCCGCGTACATGGTCGATTCACGCATATCCGCCATGACGAGGGCGGCTCGGATGGTCTCACCATCGCCACGGCGAACCTGTCCGTTCAAAACGCGCTTGCCGGCATCGCCGCCGAGATAGGTGGTCAGCATGTTGTTGGCGAGCTTGGCAAGCACCGCCATCTTGGCGGCGACCGCCAGATGGTTCTGCATGCGCAGCAGTGCGTCGATCATGTCGTCGGAAAAGCCGGCCGGGCTGTCGGTCGACCAGGAGCCCATCATGCCCTGCACCGACCCGTCACCGAAGGGTTGCACAAAGGCGAGGTAATCGGTGACCTTTTCCTGCCTGAGATCTTCGAAGATCGGAAATTCACTCGGTCCGTCAGGCATGATGCGGCGGCGGATATGCTGCAGATTGTTGTCGAGAAGATAGAAATAGGGGCTTTGCAGAAAACGGTCCGGCTTCTGGCCGGCCGGCATGCGGAAGCCCTCGATAGTCACGCCGCTCGAGCGCTTCCAGGTGAAGCTCAGCGCGTCATAGAGCGGGTGCAGCATCGAGAAGGTCAGGTGTACGCGCGCGAGCGGCAGGCCGGCGGCCGCGAGCCGCTCACAGAAGCCGCGCACGATGTTTTCAAGGTCGTCACCGGCCAGCGAAGAATTCGTCAGCCATTCAGCAACACGGTCCAACAAAATGGAGGATACGCTGGATTCGGTCGTGCTCATTCTTGGTATTATCCTCATTTCGCACGTCCATCCCGAAACGCAAAAACAGCCCAAACCTGCCCATTCACGATGAGCAGATGGTAAGAAAATCAGGATGTACGAGCGGTATTATCGTGTCAACGATTGCCGACAACCGGCTGTGACACCCGCCAGCTTCCGACCTCCTGGAAACGGGCGAGCAATCTTTGCAAAGCAGTTCATTATCATTTGCCAAAATAGGCACGCTGAAAGTGCGAAACAATGGCATCAGTAAATTTTTTGTGCGTTCCGGTTGCCGGGATCGGCCGCCCCCAATCATTTTGTCTATATCCGGCTCACGAATTCAGGCCGCGGGAGGGTCAGGCGCTGCCAAAGAGGCCGGGTTTTATTTGCTGCGATCATGCATTAGATCAGCGTTCGGATTCACTTTTCGCAAGAGGCACGGCCTTGGACGCAAGCTCTTCCACCTTCGAGACGCTTTCAAAGAAGATTGAGGCCCGTACTGCGCGCGCCGGCATCATCGGCCTCGGTTATGTCGGCCTGCCGCTGGCGATGGCCGTGGCGCGTAGCGGCTTTGCCGTGACCGGCTTCGATATCGATCCGAAGAAGATCGTCGCGCTGGATGCCCGCCGTTCCTATATCGATGCTGTGACGAAAGAGGCGCTGACGGCCGAGATCGATGCGGGGCGGTTCTCCTCGACAACCGATTTTGCCGGCCTTTCGGATTGCGACGTGATCGTCATCTGCGTGCCGACGCCGCTCACCAAACATCGGGATCCCGATCTTTCCTTCGTGGAAGCGACGTCGCGGTCGATCGCCGCCCATCTGCGGCCGGGCCAGCTCATCGTGCTGGAATCGACAACCTATCCCGGAACGACCGATGATATCGTGAAGGTCATTCTCGAAGGGACCGGGCTGAAATCCGGTTCCGACTTCTTCGTCGGCTTCTCGCCGGAGCGTGAGGACCCCGGCAATCAGCATTACCACACTGAGACCATCCCGAAGGTCGTTGCAGGCGACGGCGCGCAAGCCCTGTCGCTGATGAAGTCCTTCTATGGTGCCGCCGTCTCGACCGTCGTCCCGGTCTCCTCCAATGCCACTGCGGAAGCGGTCAAGCTCACCGAAAACATCTTCCGCTCGGTCAACATCGCGCTCGTCAACGAGCTGAAGACAGTCTACGCCGCGATGGGGATCGATGTGTGGGAAGTCATCGATGCAGCCAAGACCAAGCCATTCGGTTATATGCCCTTTTATCCCGGCCCGGGTCTCGGTGGCCACTGCATTCCGATCGACCCTTTCTACCTCACCTGGAAGTCGCGCGAATACGAGCTGCCGACACGTTTCATCGAGCTTGCCGGCGAGATCAATTCGGCGATGCCGCGCTATGTCGTCGGCATGCTGGCAGAGGCGCTGGATATTCGTGCCGGCAAGGCACTCAGCCGCTCACGCGTCCTCGTGCTCGGCCTCGCCTACAAGAAGAATGTTGCCGACATCAGGGAAAGCCCGTCGTTGCGGCTGATCGAAATCATCGAAGAGCGGGGCGGCAAGGCGGATTATCATGACCCCTTCGTCGCGGAGATCCCGTCGACCCGTGAATATCAGGCTCTGAAGGGCCGGAAATCCATCGACCTGAAACCGGAAGCCGTTGCCGGGTATGATGCGGTTCTCATTGCGACTGACCATGACATGATCGACTACGCGGCTCTTTCGAAGAGCGCCAAGCTGATTGTCGACACCCGAAACGTCTTAAGCCGGCTCGGCCTCTCGGCCGATCATGTCATCAAGGCGTAACGAGCACGCCGGAAAGCTGCTTGCCGGTGATCTGGCTGGCGGCGACGGCGTAACCGCCAGCTGCGCCGTCGATGAAGTGCATGTGGTCGCGCGACAGCGGCGTCGGCACGAAGCAGGTCATCAGTGCCGATGACTGGCGGTGCAGGCCGTAACGGGCCACGCCCTTTTCCTGTGCCTGTTTCAACAGCATCTCGATGCGGGCGAGATGTGTGGCGTCGACATCGATTGTCATCTTCAGTCCATCGTCGAATTTACGGAAATCCGAGTTGCCTGAGACGTCCCTCTTGTAGCGGCTTGCGTCGAAATGGGTGAAGGTAATTCCGAATTTATGCAGGAAGACGACCAGGCCGATCTGCAGGAGGATGAAGAGCTTTTGCCGCAGCCGCTTGCCGTCAGGTGCGGTGGCTTTCACCTCGCGATTGATACCCTTCATCGAGAAGGCAAGCTCCGGCCCGTTTTCCGGCACGGGATGCCCGCTGCGGTTCTGTTCCGCGGTGATGGAAACGATGCCGGTAACAAGAGCCTGGAATTCCGGCCCCGGGCCGTCCTCGCCAGGCACGGCGATGATCGAGACGATCTCTCCGTTGCGGGCCTCGATCGGGCTCCAGCGGCAGGAGAGGCCGGTCAGATCCGGCCGGGTGCCGGGTGCGGCCTTCTCGACGCCGTAACGGCCCATCTTCATATTCTTCTCGGCCCATATCGTGCCACCGCCGGAAAACATCGCATAGGTGACATAAGGACTTGCCGAATAACGGGCGACGCGTACGTCGAGACCCTCTGCGCGAATATCCGCGATGGGTACGATGGCGATGCGCAAATCGAGGTCGAGATCTTCCTTCACCCAGACCTGCGTCGCGGCAAGCGCCTTGCGCGCTTCCTTCTCAAGCGAAACGGGCAAGGCGATCAACGCGCCGTCGCCGGCAAAGACGAAGGGATAGTCGCCCTTGCCGACGGCATTCAGCACCGCGGAAATGACGCTGGCACCGGCCATGTTGACGTCCTTGTAGCGGCCGCCGGAAATCGCCTTCGTCGAGCCGACGATATCGGCCATCGCCAGCACCCATCCTTCGGGCAGCGGCTGATAATTGCTCTCATCGGTCACGCCTTCGAAGTCGCTGAAGACAGGCACGTTGGCGAAGAATGCGTCGTTGGACATCTCGTTCATGAGGCTGAGTTTATCACAGACCCGTGTTACCGCTGCAACGGCAATTTGCGTTTCCGGCAATCGACTTACACTGCATCGATATGGTAGCACCGCTGACATATTTTATGATGGACGGGACAAGATGAGCCGCCTCGACAGCTTCATTCGCCGATTGACGGCTCAACGCGATATTCTCAACGCGATCATTGATCTGGTGGAAGAGGTGGAGGGGCCGGTGCTCGAATTTGGCCTCGGCAACGGTCGCACCTACGACCATCTGCGCGAGCATTTTCCCGACCGCCGCATTATCGCCTTCGATTGGGAAATACGTTCCTATTCCGCCTCAACACCGCCGGCCGAAAACATGGTGACTGGCAATATCCGCGACACCGGCCAGGCGTTCCTCGGAATCAATGCTGCGCTCGCGCATGCCGATATCGGCACCGGACATGACGAGATCGATGCCGTCACGCTGACCTGGCTGCCGCAGTTGATGGCTGGCGTTCTTACGCGTCACGGAATCGCAGTCAGCGGCTTGCCGCTGGAGCACGCCGAGCTTTTGCCTCTGCCTTTGCCCGACGGCATCAAGGAAGGCCGCTATTTCCTCTACCGCAGGAAATGATCCGCGCTCATGAGGCGCAGGAATAGGGTGTCGCCGAGCGTTCGGCAAATTTTGCCTCGAAGTCGGCCGCGATCTTGTCCAGCGTCACGCTGCCCAGCCGCCGCAGGAGAAGCGCCTGTGCCTCCTTCATCGCGTCCTCGAGAGCGGCATTTACGGCTTGCTCCACAAGGCATGTAGGCTGGTCATCGGCCGGCCCGATCGCGAAAAGATGCGGTTCGCCGATGGCGTTATAGACATCGAGCAGGGTGATTTCCGATAGCGGACGCACCAGCGTCCAGCCTCCGCCATGCCCCTTTTCGGAACGGACATAGCCCTGCGCTCGAAGGCCGGCCATGGTGCGGCGGACGACGACGGGATTGGTGTTCAGCATCTTGCCAATCATTTCAGAGGTCGCCGAATGCTCATGCCGATCCATATGGATCAGCACGTGCAGCATGCGTGAAAGGCGGCTGTCATTGCGCATGAGGTTTCATTCCTGTCGATCGAATGCGCCATTATCACAAGCGGATCGTAACAAGACAAGTAACATGATACTTGACCGCTTCATTTCATGTAACTTATGTTGATTCATGATTGAGATGTCGTCGAAGGAGAGTGCTATGTCATACGAGGCTATCGTTGTCGGCGGAAATTTCGCCGGCCTGTCCGCGGCAATGCAGCTGGCCCGGGCGTTGCGCCGGGTTCTGCTTGTCGATGCGGGGGCGCCGCGCAATCGATATTCGCCGGCCTCCCATGGCTTCCTGGGCCAGGATGGCCAGACGCCGGCGGCGATTATGCGGGAGGGAAAGCGGCAGCTTGCGCTTTATCCGACCGTCACCATTCGGGACGGGGAGGTTGTTCATGCGCGTGCCGATGGCGGCGAATTCGTCATCGACATCGAGGGTGGTGGCGAAGAAAGGGTCGCGCGCATCGTCCTGGCAACCGGGATCAGAGATACACTGCCCGAGATCTCCGGTCTGCGGGAGCGATGGGGACACTCCGTGCTGCACTGCCCCTATTGCCACGGCTATGAGGTGAGCGGCGGCAGGCTCGGTGTTCTCGCAAACCATCCGCTTTCAGCACATTCGGCCATGCTGATTCCCGACTGGGGAGAGACAACCTATTTCACCCAAGCGCTATTCGAGCCCGATGAAGAGCAACTCGTGCGGCTGACCGCTCGCGGCGTACGGATCGAGCGCAGCCCCGTCGTGGAATTATTGGGCGATAGTCCCAGGCTTGAGGCCGTTCGCCTCACCGATGGCCGGATCGTGCCGCTCGATGCCGTGTTTGTCGCTCCGAAAACGGCGATGGCCAGTCCGCTTGCCGAGCAACTTGGCTGTGTCTTCGACGATGGTCCGTTTGGTCCTGTCATCCGGACCGGCGATAACAAGGAAACGACCGTCAAGGGTGTCTTTGCCGCCGGCGACGCGGCGAGTGCCATGCACAACGCCACGCTTGCTTCCGCCTCAGGGGTACTTGCTGGTGTGCATTGCCATCAATCGCTGGCGATGCAGTCAGCCGGATAGCTCTTGTTCGGTCTAAGGCAGGAACAGTACGTCATATTGATCGAATTCGCCCGGCAGATCACGGACTTTCATCTCCTTCTCGTGGTCCTCGAAGACCACGAGACAATTCTCGTAGAAGCCAGCGAGCATACGAATGAAGGCTTTTGTGCCTTCAGGGCCGTAGAAGAGCGGCGTGAACTCCATATAGAGCGGCGCGCGGCGGGCAAGCAGCGGCAGCATCGAGCGACAGGCAACCGGCTCATACCCCTCGATATCCATCCAGACGAGACCGATGGACGCCTGATCGATGCCGAGGTCTTCGAGGATGCCGGTCACGGAGCGCACCGGAACGCTGATCCTCTGGTCGCTGGCGCTCTGGCGGATGGCGCTGCTCTTGCCATGATTGGCGCTGTTTAGAAAGAAGTCGATCTCGCCTTTACCTTCGCCAGCGGCGCAGTTGACGAGGCGAACCACATCCGCGAGCCCATTCTGACGGATGTTCTGTTCCAGAAGGCGAAAATTGCGCGGGTCCGGCTCGACGCTGACGATGCCGGAAAATGCTCGCGCGAGCGCAAAATAGACGGTCTGTGTGCCGATATTTCCGCCGATCTCGAGCAACATGCTGTCTTTTCTCAGCAAGCCGCGCTGGCGCAGGATCACGAGCAGCCGATCGACGGCCTCGCGTTCGAAATGGCCCTTCCGGAAGACCTTGCGGCCGATATAGTCGGCGGGCGAAAAGCTCATCAGGTGATCGCCGGCATCGACCGTCATGGAGATGACGCGCGTCCCGATATTTTCAATCAGCAGCCGGCGGCCAAAACGAGTGTTGAAGAAACGCGTGGCCAGCGCATTGCGCGCCTTGCGCAAACGACGCCTCCAATATTTGCCAGTTAGCCACGCTTGGCCGGACATTATTGCTTTTCCTTGAGCGGTTCGGCGGCCTTCTCTCTCGGAATGACATAGACTTTCAAGGGGAGCGCCCGTCCACGCACATTGATTTCGCAGCTTTCGACCGGTTCCAGATCAATGCCGGCGCCTTTTGCGACCGGCTCGGAGATCACGATCGCGGCATTGAGCTCCTTGGCCGCCGTCTCCAGGCGGCTTGCGACATTGACCGTATCGCCGACGGCCGTCAGGCTGCGCACTCGCCCATAGCCCATCGTGCCGACGACTGCCGGGCCGGCGTGGATGCCGATCACGATTTGCAGCGGCAAAGGCAGTTCGTCGGAAAGTTCGGCGGCGAGTTTTTCCACCTCGGCAGCAATCGCGGTTGCGGCCGCGACAGCCTGCCGGCAGCCTTCCTCTGGCGTGGTGTTGAGGCCGAAGAGTGCCATGGCGCCGTCGCCGATGAATTTGTCGAGCTGTCCGCCGGCCTGTTCCACCGCCTTGCCGACGATCCCGAAATAGCGGTTGAGCAGGAAGACGACGTCGAAGGGCAGGCGGGTCTCGGTCAGCGTCGTGAAATGACGCATGTCACAGAAGAGTACGGCGATGTCGCGCTCGCGGCCGGGGCTGGTTTCCTGGCTATTGGCGGGGAGGGCTGCTTCTGTCTGCGGCACGAGCAGTGGCGCCACGGTCAAGTCCTTGTCCGGGCGGAGCTGACAGGCGAGGCGTACATCGGCTGCCGCATTGATGCGCTTCAGCGTCGTCTGCTCCAGCTTGTCGGGTGGCGGCAGGGTCCAATAATCGCTGAGAATCTGGACGCGGCACGTGGAGCACTGGCCCTTGCCACCACAAACCGAATAGTGCGGCAGGCCGCCAAGCCTGCTTGCCTCCAGGACTGTAAAGCCGCGTGGCACACGAACCGTCTCGCCGCCGGGATAGTGAACGGCGACCTGGGTCGCCCGCTCTTTCAACCTGCGGCGCGCCCGTGCCAGAATGACGAGGGCAAGTGCTGCGGAAAAGCTGCCGAAGAGCCCGGCGCGGATCTTCGCGATTTCCTCACGCGCCTCGGGATCGTTGTAGTAGCGGGTATTGATTGTTTCCTCGTAGTGGTCGGATTCCGACTGGACGTAGGAGGGATCGGACAGCGTGCGGCCCATCTCGACGAAACCGAGCAGCGCCAGCACCGGCAGGAGAATGGCGATGGCCAGAAGCAGCGACGAGGAATTGACGTACCACGACCGGTAGCGCAGCCAGAAATGGATGCCGATACAGCCGTGGATCCATACGGCAAGCAGTGCGAAAGTCTGGCGTACACCGTCCTTCGGCGAGTTGATCCAAAGCGTGCGGACGATCGTTTCGTAATTGTCGCTATAGCTGTAGAGCGCATGGACGATGCGTGTGCCGATAACATGGTCGATAAGCAGCAGCGGAATCAGAAGGCCGAGAACGATTTGCGCCATCTCGTTCTTCGGCATGATGAGGCTGCGGCGCATATAGAGCCCACGTAGCACCAGCGTCAGATGGACCAGGACCGAGCCGTAGAAGAGCAGAGTGCCGAGCGGATTGCGCCAGACCCCCAGAAACAGTCGGCGCGCATCGTCGGCTGCCGTCAGCGAAACGAGCCCCAACGCATGGTTTGACATATGCAGGATGATGAAGACGAACATCACAAGGCCGGAACCGAGTCTGGCCTTCCTGATCGTACGTTCCGAAAAAATCCCTGTGGCCCAGACCGTGGTCATCAATTCCTGTTCTTGAAGCTCAAATCGCAAATGCACTAGAGAAGACGAAAAAGGGCGGAATTATCGTCTCGTCTAATCACGATCGCTTCGGTATGCCTGCCTGTATCGTTCAAGGATAGTGACAATAGCGGAAATTTTCGCTTACGGCGTGAGCGCCGATTGGAAACACACTGTCATACGCGGAGTGTCGCGATGAGGATCGCTTTCTACGCGCCGATGAAATCGCCTGATCATCCGGTGCCGTCAGGTGACCGCTTGATGGCGCAGCTGTTGATCCGGGCGCTGGAAATGGCCGGGCATTCAGTCGAGGTCGTGTCTCAATTCCGCATCCATGCCGGCACGCCGGAAGCGGCGGCCGAAGCGCTATCGAGGGCCGGGGAGGAGCTCCAGCGGCTTCGGCACAAATGGCGGGACGAGCCGAAGCCGGAACTCTGGTTCTGCTATCATCCTTACTACAAGTCCCCCGATCTCTTCGGACCGGCGATCGCTGCGGAATTCACCATTCCCTATGTGACCGCCGAAGCCTCCTATTCGCGCAAGCGCGACGCGATGGGCTGGGCATTGTTTCAGAAGCCGGTCGGCGAGGCGATCCGTCAGGCGGCGGTCAATATCGCCTTTACCGAACGCGACCGGAAAGGATTGGAAGACGTCTTTCCCGAAGCGCGTATTGCCGGAGTAAAACCTTTCATCGACACAGTGCTCTTCGAAGCGGCAACGCCTGCTCCCGTTTCGCAACGCTTGGCGAGCGTGGCGATGATGCGGGCCGGTGACAAGATGGAGAGCTACACGATGCTCGCTGCGGCACTGCGTAAGATCGAGGATCGGCCCTGGACGCTCGGCATCATTGGCGACGGTCCGTTAAGAGCTGAGGTGGAGGCGCTGTTTGCGGGCTTTGCCCCCGGTCGTATCGACTGGCTCGGCCAGAGGGAACCGGAAGAGATAGCCGACCTGCTTTCGAAGAGCGGCATCTATGTTTGGCCGGGCTGTGGTGAAGCCTATGGACTTGCCTATCTCGAAGCGCAGGCGGCGGGGCTTCCCGTCGTGGCGCAGGAAACTGCCGGGGTGCCTGCCGTGGTGGAGGCTGACGTGACCGGGCTATTGACGCCTGCTGGCAATGTGGAAGCCTATGCGCTCGCTGTTGCCGGACTGCTGGATGACAGGGCGCGCCGTGACGCCATGGGATCTGCCGCCCGACGCTTTGTTATCGAAGAGCGTTCGCTTGCCGGCGCATCACATGAACTGGATTTGATCCTCAACCATGCAGGAGCAGCACATGATCGATAGCACCCTCCGCGAGCCGTTGTATCGGGAGCTGGAGCGCTGGCGCGACGCTGGCCGCGTTGCACGGCTCTGGCTGCGGGATGACGATGCGATCGAGCCGACGGCGGCGCTTGAGCGACTGCTTGGAGAGACGAGAAACTACGGCATCCCCCTCACGCTCGCTGTCATTCCGGCCTTTACCGGCATGCCACTCGCTCAGAGGCTTGCGGATGAGGCACATGTCAGCGTGGCAGTTCACGGCTGGGCCCATCACAATCATTCCGGACCTGACGACAAGAAGCAGGAGCTCGGCGGATCACGGCTGGAAGAAACCATCCTCGGCGAGCTCTACGAAGGTTTCCTGAAGCTGAGGGATCTCTACCCCGCGCGCTTCCTGACAATGCTGGTTCCGCCCTGGAACCGGATAGACAAGGGTCTCATTCCCAAACTGCCTGCGCTTGGCTTCGAATCCCTTTCCACTTACGGACGCGCCAAGGGAGAAAGTCCGATCGCCATCGTCAACTCCCATGTCGATCTCATGGACTGGCACGGCACCCGCGGCGGGCGGCCGATCGCAGAGTTGATCGGCAAACTGGTCGCGGAGTTGCAGGATCGGTTCGAGGGCGGCAACGAGCCCATCGGCGTGCTTGCACATCATCTGGTGCATGACGCGGCCGCCTGGGATTTCCTCGGCGAACTTTTCGAGGCGACGGCAGGCCATCCCGCGGTGGAATGGGTCTCTGCCACCGCACTCGTGCGGGATCAGATGTCGACGACTTGATTGTCGCGGGCAGCGAAGGCGCCGGCAAAGGCGGCCTGCGCCTCGCTTTCCATGACGGCAAGCTGCTCATCGGTGCGCGAAGGCGCATGATGGAATAGGGCGAAGCGCTTAGCGCCCGCCATCTTTGCAAGTTCAGTGCCGTGCTGCCACGTGGAGTGGCCGAAGCCCTTGAAGCGCTGCATCTCGTCTTCATTGTAGGTGCAGTCGTAGACCACGAGATCGGCGTCCTTCATCATCTCGAGCGCCACCGGATCGTAGGTGCCCGGAATGTGCTCGATGTCGTAGATCAGCGACACTATGCGGCCCTTCCAGTTGATGCGATATCCGATCGCGCCGCCTGGATGGTTCAGCATGTAGGTCTGCATTTCGACGCCTGCATGCGGCGTCAGCGTCTGGCCCGCATGGAAATCGCGGAAGTTCATCGTCGCCTGGCAAATATCGGTCTTTACCGGAAACCAGGGCGGGCTGATGAACTGCTCGACCATCTCGCGCGTGCTCATCTTGCCGTCCAGATGGCCGGACCAGATGTTGACGTTGATCGAAGGGTAGTAAATCGCCTTGAAGAAGGGCAGGCCGATGATGTGATCGTAATGGCAGTGGCTGAAGAAGAGATCGACATCGCGGACTTCGTCAGCAATGAGCGAGAGGCCGGCCTCGCGCAGTCCAGAGCCCGCGTCGAACAGCATCCGGTGCTCGCCGCAGCGAATTTCAATGCAGGAGGTGTTGCCTCCATATCGGTCGAATTCCGGGCCTGATACGGGGATGCTTCCCCGAACGCCCCAAAATTTCACCTGAAACAGATCGTTACTCATTTTCCTTCAAACCAGCTTTCCCGCTTCGTCATCGTAATCACCATCGATCCCGATGCGAAGCTGCAGAATTCCACGGGTTTGCCTATATCCCCTCGCACTCTTCTAACGGCTAGCCGAAGAAGAAGTAGATTTTCCTAAGCAATCGGCTTTTGGCTCAGAATGCAAGCCGGTATGGTTCGTTTTCAGTAAACGTCCCGGCACATGCGAGGTTGCGACATCTCCCGCGGATCATGCATCTTAAATGGTTGCGTGCGACCGAAAATGCAAATTCGTTGCTTTTGTGCGTGCTGAAGCCGCGAAACGGCATGAAAACTGCGTTGAAGATGGCCGGCGGCAAGGCGCGGCTACGGGGGGCTGCGTCTTAGTCATCCCGGCACGAAACGCTGACGTCCTCCTGTCCAGAAGATATTGTCACAAAACTGAAATATATCTGTCGCAGAGCTGTCATCCGGGGTGCCTAAATGTCGCCATACTTTCTTTAAAGCGACATTTGGTCTTCCCATGAACGCCCCTTCAATTCGATCGTCCTGTGCCGTTGCCGCGGCGGGTCTGGAATTGAGCTACGGGCCAACGCAGATCCTCAAAGGCATTGATTTTTCTCTGGAAAAGGGCAAGACGCTGGCGTTGCTCGGCCCTTCGGGCTGCGGCAAGACTACGCTCTTGCGGCTGGTCGCCGGGCTGCTTGTGCCGACCAGGGGTTCCGTTTCAATTGCCGGCACGACAGTTGCCGACGGTTCGACCGGTGCCTTCGTTCCGCCGGAGCGGCGCGGGCTTGGCATGGTCTTTCAGGACTATGCGCTCTGGCCGCATCTGACGGTCGGCGGCAATGTTTCTTTTCCGTTGGAAATGCGTGGCATCGGGAAAGCCGAGCGTCACGAGAGGACGATGCGGTCACTCGAGCGCGTCGGGCTTGCTGCCTACGCAGACAGGCGACCGAGCGATCTTTCCGGCGGCCAGCAACAGCGCGTGGCAATTGCGCGCGCCATCGTGGCCGAACCGCAGCTCATCCTTTTCGACGAACCGCTTTCCAATCTTGATCGCGAACTGCGCGAAAACATGGTCGGTGAACTTGCCGAACTCATCTCCACGCTCGGCCTGACGGCAATCTATGTGACGCATGATCATAGCGAGGCACTGACGCTTGCCGATGAGGTCGCAGTCATGCGCTCCGGCCTGATCGAGCAGCTGGCGTCGCCCGATGATCTGATCGAGCGTCCGGCAACGCCCGAGGTCGCCGACTTCCTGCGGCTTGGCTGCCTTGCAGATATCGAGCGGCGCGGTACGGCCTGGTATTTCAAGGGTAGCGATATTGTGCTGACCGAGGCTGCGGGCATCGCCGGCAACAGCGCCCGCGTGTTGCTCCCGGTCGCCTCCATCTCGGCCGGCGAAGTCTCTGCTGATCGCCTTGCCGCCACTGTGCTGCGCTCGCAGTTTCGCGGCGACGGGCACCTGGCGAGCGTTTCGCTCTCCGGCCTGCCCGGCCTGGAATTACAGGTGCTTAGCCGCGTGAAGCTTCGTGCCGGCGAGGTAATCGGCCTTGAGATCGACGCCGCACAGATCCGCTGGTTTCAGCGGGAAATACACCAATCCATAGAGGAGAAATTGGAACATGTTTAAGTCATTGAAGAGCATCACTTTTGGCGTTGTCGCCGTAGCCCTGATGGCTGGCGTCGCCCATGCCGATGTCACCGTTTACACTGCTGGCCCGCAGAGCCTGATCGACAAGCTGTCGGCTGGCTTTACCAAGCAGACCGGCGTCAAGGTCAATGTTTTCCAGGCAACGACCGGCAAGGTCATGGCGCGTATCGAAGCCGAAGCCGCTAACCCGGTTGTCGACGTCGTCATCTCGGCTTCCTGGGATACGGCAAACGACTTCGCCAAGCGCGGCTGGCTTGTCAACTATGCAAGCCCGAACGCTGCCAAGGTGCCGGACTTCCTGAAATCCGAAGGCGCTGTTGCACAGGGCATCTCGGCTCTCGGCATCGTTTGGAACACCAAGAGCGGCACGCCGAAGCCATCCGAATGGGCTGACCTCGCAAAGCCGGAATACAAGGATCTCGTCAATATCCCCGACCCGGCACAGTCCGGTTCGTCCTTCGAGCTGACTGCTGCCCTCGCCGGCCAGGACGACTGGAAGCTCTTCAAGGCTCTGCAGGCGAACGGCGCCATCATTGCCGGTGCAAATGCTGATGCCCTGAACCCAGTTCTGCAGGGTGCAAAGGCCGTCGTCTTCGGCGCCGTCGACTACATCGCTCTTGCCGCCCAGAAGAAGGGCGAGAATATCGAAGTCGTGTTCCCGAAGTCCGGTACGGTCATCGCACCGCGCCCGGCCATGATCATGAACTGGTCGAAGAACCAGGACGACGCCAAGAAGTTCATTGACTACATGCTCTCTGACGAAGGTCAGGCGCTTGTTGCCGGCGAAATGCTGATGCCATCGCGCAGCGACATTGCCGCCAGCCGTCCGCTGATCGGCGACCTGACGCTCCTGAAGTATGACACGGCTGCTGTCTACGGCAAGCGCAAGGAAACGCTGAAGGCCTTCGCTGATCTCTACGGCGCCAAGTAAGGTCTGAACGAATGAGGGGAAACGGCATCGGCGGCACGGCTCCGGCCGCCTGGCTTGCAACAGCGGGTCTGGTTCTCGTCGTCGCCGTTCCCTTCATTGCGGTGGTGCTGCAAGGGATCTTCCCCGAACTTGGACGGGGCTCGTTTGCGAGCCCGTTCTCCTCTCTCTATGCGACCCTCGCCGATAGTTCGCTGATCCGCATGGGCGGCAATACCATCCTGCTCGGCGTTTGCGTGGTGTTCGCCTCGGCACTGGTTGCCGTACCGCTCGGTGTTTTCCGCGCTCTCTACAGGATTCCATTCGCGCCTCTCTGGGACGTGCTCTTGCTTGTGCCCTTCATGATCCCGCCTTATATTGCGACACTCGGCTGGATCATGACCCTGCAGCCGCGCGGTTATCTGCAGCAGCTTGCCGGCTTCAATCTGGCGCCCTTCCTGTTTTCGATTTTCGGCATGACGCTGGTCATGGCCTTCAACACTTTCCCGGTGGTCTATTTTGCCGTGTCGCGCACCGTCGAAGCCGTCGGCGCACGTTACGCCGATGTCGGTCGTGTCTTCGGCGCCTCGCCGGCACGCGCCTTCTGGCGCATCACGCTGCCACTCTCGGCCCCAGGCCTGACCGCGAGCCTGATGCTGGTCTTCGCCGCCGCGATCGAGGAATATGGCACGCCGGCAGCGCTCGGCCGACGCGCCGGGTTTCAGGTACTGGTAACCGGCATCGACCTTCGCGTCACCGACTGGCCGATCGATCTGCCGGGCGCGGCCATCCTGTCGCTCGTGCTGGTCGCCATGTCGCTGATCACCTTCCTCCTGCAGCGCTGGATCCTCGCGCGCCGCTCGTATCAGACGGTCGGCGGCAAGCCGACGGCGAAGAACAAGCGCCCACTTGGCGCGCTGAAAGCGCCCGTGATGATCGCGTTCACGGTCGTCGCCTTCCTTGCAACCGGTGTGCCGTTGCTGGCCATCCTCGCGACAGCGTTGGCACGGACCATCTCAGGCGGTCTCGCTTTCGACAATGTCAGCCTCGACAATTTCATGGCGGTCTTCGGCAATAGCGCCGGCGCCGTCACGGCACTGATCAACAGCTTCTCGCTCGGCATCGGTACGGCGCTGATAACGGGCCTGATCGGTGTGACGGCCGCCTATACCGTGGTGAAGACGAAGATTTCAGGCCGCTTGGCGATCGACGTGATGACCATCCTGCCGAATGCCCTGCCGGGTATCGTCGTTGCCGTCGGCCTCATCCTCGCTTGGAATATGCCGGGCCTGCCGTTTACCCCCTATAATACCGCTTTCATTCTGCTTCTTGCCTATTGCTGCATCCTGCTGCCACAGCCGGTTCGCTACACCACGGCCGCCTTCCAGCAGATCGGCGACAATCTGGAGGCAGCAGCCCGCGTCTGCGGTGCCAGCGGCGTCACAGCCTTCCGCCGCATTCTGCTGCCGCTCGTCTTTCCGAGCCTTGCTTCCTCGATGCTGCTTGTGTTTGCGCTTGCCTCGCGTGAGCTGGTTGCTTCCGTCGTCGTCGCACCGGTTGGCATGCAGACGATCGCGACCTTCATCTGGCGCCAGTTCGAGCAGGGCTCCATCGGCCTCGGCATGGCGATGGCTTTCATCGCCATCTGCATCACGACATTGCTGCCGTTGATTCTGATGGGGCTGATGCGGCGTGGTAATATGGTCGCCGATTGAGGCGTCCTCTAAATTGAAATGTTCTTGTTTCCCGCCGAGATTGCTGAGATAATTTCTTCAGGCAATCTTTGGAGTAAACATGTCTCCAGTCACGGAGATCCTTATAGGCCTCTCGGTCGTTTTCGTCCTGATCGTCGCATTTGCCGTATTCTTGTCTTGGAATCCTCCCTGGTGGGCTCGCCTTCGCTTTCGAGGGCGTTTCGTTCGTGGCCAAGCCGAAGGCGGCATCGGGGTAAGCTTTGATCTCGATGATGGAGGCGATGGTGGTGGCGACGGAGGAGGCGACTAACCTCAGAGCGATGCCGTAATCCCACCATCCACCATCAGCATATGGCCGTTAACGAAGGACGACGCGTCCGACGCCAGGAAGACGGCCGCACCTACCAACTCTTCCACGTTGCCCCACCGGCCAGCTGGCGTACGCGTCTCGAGCCAGGCGGAAAATTTCGGATCGTCCACAAGCGCCTGGTTGAGCGGCGTCTTGAAATAGCCTGGCGCGATGGCGTTGACCTGCAGGCCATGCTTTGCCCAGTCCGTCGCCATGCCGCGGGTCAGGTTGCGAACAGCGCCCTTGGTTGCGGTATAGGGTGCGATATTCGGGCGGGCGAGTTCCGCCTGCACCGAGGCTATGTTGATGATTTTGCCGCGGCCGCGGCTGATCATCGCCTGTGCCACCGGCTGGCTGACATAGAAGATGCTGGAAACATTGGTTCGGAACAGTTCGTCCCACTTTTCGACCGGAAATTCCTCCAGCGGCGTCCGAAACTGCATGCCGGCATTGTTGATCAGGATATCGATCGGACCGATCTCCGCCTCGATATAAGCAATGGCGGTTCTGCTGGCCTCGGCATCCGTCACATCGAAAGCGGCGCTGACGGCGTGGCGTTTCCTTTCGCGGATCGTCTCGGCAGCCGCCTCCGCCTTCTGGGCGTTTCGGCCATTGATGATGACGGAGGCGCCATGCTCGGCAAGGCCGAGCGCCAGTGCATAGCCGATGCCCTGGCTGGAGCCTGTCACCAGCGCACGACGGCCGGAAAGATCGAAGAGCGGAAAGGTCACGGGATCACTCCTGAATTCAACACCCCTGCATAGCCGGTTTTGCAGCCTTGACGCAAAGGCGATCAGCTTGTCCCTAGACGTTTGATGTTACGAACGAGTTCCGTTGCAAGCCGCAGTGACGCGGCAGTCGCCATGACCATCTGTGGGAGGACCAGCCATTCAAGTGTCCAGGCCGCCCCCGAGCGTTCCTGCTCATGAATGAGCGAATGGTGGATGGCGGAAAGCTGCGTCGCATTAAAGCGGGCAAGTGCCACCAGCGTTTCGGCGGCGACCGGATTCTGTTTGTGCGCCATTGCCGAGGAAGCGCCGCCGCCCGCAAGCTCGATTTCGCCGCCACCTTCGGCAAGCAGCGCGATGTCCTGACCGAATTTCCCGAGGCTGCCTGAAATCAGCGAATAGAGATTGCCGAGATCTGCGATGCGGGCACGCTGGCTCTGCCATTGCGGTTCGTCTGATAGCCCCAGTTCCTGCGCCAGCGAACTGCGCACGGCGGCGGCTTCGGCGCCAAGTTTTTCGAGCGTACCGGCCGCACCGCCGAACTGGACCGGGAAGACCTGCTCCGTCAGCCGATCGCGGTAGGTCTCCAGCGGGATCCGCCAGGCGGCGATACGGTCGGCGGCGGTGATGGGAATGGCGGCCTGCATGCGCGTATGGCCCATCAGGCGATTGGTGCCGAATTGTCGTTCGAGTGCGGCCATTCCACTGACGATCGCATGCAGACGTCCACCAAAGAGGAAGGTCACGGATTTCAGCCGCAGCATCAGGCTGGTATCGATGACATCCTGGCTGGTGGCGCCGAAATGCACATGCTCGGCGGCCTCACCACCGACTGCTTTCCTGAGTTGCCGGACGAGATCGGGAATGACGACGCCGTCCTTCGCTGTCGCCGTCTTCAGGCTGGCAATATCAGGCGTTAAAACGGCACAGGCCTCGCGGATCCTTCGGGCCGCCTCGGCCGGGATGATGCCATGCACCGCTTCAGCGCGCGCAAGTGCCGCCTCGAAAGACAGCATTGCCCTGACATCAGCGTCGGCTGAGAAATAGGTTGCAATTTCAGCGTCGCCGAGCAGGCCGGACAGGAAGGGATGGTCGAAGGGGGAGGTTGTCATGGAGCGTCCCGTTTCATTGCAATCCTCTTCCGCCAGCCGGTGCCCTCTCCCCTGGAGAAGAGGATAGGGTGAGGGGACGCTACTTGTACTGAGCCTTGCTCGCAAGCCGGCTCAGATATCCAGGAATACCGTCTCCTTCGGTCCCTGCAGATAGATGTCGAAGCTGAGCTTGGCATCGTCGCGGGTGGCGATCAGCGTTGCTACGCGCTCGCGGTGTTCGATACGGGCGAGGATCGGATCGCCAGCATTGGCTTCCTGTTCATCCGGAAAATACATGCGTGTATGCAGACCGATATTGATGCCGCGAGCGACGATCCAGAAGGTGATGTGCGGCGCCATCTTGCGACCGTCCTTGAACGGCACCTTGCCGGGCTTGATGGTCTCGAAACTGTAGACGCCATCCTCTCCACGGGTGGGGCAGCGGCCCCAGCCGGTGAAATTCGGGTCGGCCGTGCCGCGGAGTTCCGACGGGCTGTTATAGAGGCCGGCGCTGTCTGCCTGCCAGATCTCAACGACGGCATCGCGAACGAGGGCGCCGGCGCCATCGAAGATACGGCCGCTGACGGTGATGCGCTCACCGAGCGTCTTGTCATTGACCATCTGCGTGCCGAGGTCGGTGTCATAGACGCCGGTGATGTCGCAGAAATTCGGCGTCAGGCCGATATGCACATAGGGGCCGGCGGTCTGGGACGGAGTTTCCTTGAGATAGCCGAGTTCCTGCATGTCAGTTCCCCTCCAGCTTGTTTTCGAACATGGTCGAGCGACGGCCGCGCAGCACGATATCGAACTTGTAGGCGCGGCTGTCCATCGGGATCGTGTTGCCCCAGTCGAGCGGGGCAATGAGCTGTTCGATAGCCGCCTTGTCGGGGATGGTGCCGACGATCGGACATTTCCAGATCATCGGGTCACCCTCGAAATACATCTGGGTGATCAGGCGTTGCGAAAAGCCGTGGCCGAAGATCGAGAAATGGATATGGGCCGGGCGCCAGTCGTTGACACCGTTCGGCCAGGGATAGGCGCCGGGTCGCACAGTGCGAAAGAAATAGCGACCTTCCTCGTCGGTGACAAAGCGGCCGCAGCCCCCGAAATTCGGGTCGATGGCGGCGAGATAGGTTTCCTTCTTGTGGCGGTAGCGACCGCCGGCATTGGCCTGCCAGAATTCCACGAGAACGCCGGCTTGCGGCCGGCCGCGTTCATCAAGCACCCGGCCATGGACGATGATACGTTCACCGATGGCGCTTTCGCCGGGTCGCGCGAAATTGTGGATCAGGTCGTTATCCATCTCGCCGATCATCGACTGGCCGAAAACCGGGCCGGTGATTTCCGAGATCGTCCCATCGAGGGACAGCAGCGCGCGCTGCGGTGAGCGCAGAACGGATGTCTTGTAGCCCGGCGTATAGGCCGGTGAATGCCAAGCGCGGTCACGAGCGAAGAAAGCTCCGGTTTCTGGCTTGCGGTTCGGTAAGTCCGACATTCTCTCTCCCTCAGGCCACCTTGCCGGCGTCCATCTGCTCGAAAACCTGTTTGGCGATCTTGATCGCGTGATTGGCGGCCGGCACGCCGGCATAGATTGCCACATGCAGCAGCGCCTCGCGAATATCCTCCCGGGAGGCGCCGGTATTGACGGTAGCGCGCACATGCATCGCCACCTCGTCGTCCTGGCCGAGCGCGGCAAGCAGCGCGATCGTGATCATCGAGCGCTCACGCTTCGTCAGTTCAGGTCGCGACCAGACGTGACCCCAGGCCGCTTCGGTGATCAGTTCCTGGAATGGCATGTCGAATTCGGTCGAGGCCGCCTGGGCGCGATCGACATGGGCATCACCGAGAACGGAGCGACGGGTCGCCATGCCCTGTTGATAGCGTTCGGACGCGGTGTCGCTCATCGGCTTTTTTCTCCAATCGATGACAGGAAGGCGCGGATGATCGCCGTCAGCGCTTCCGGCTGCTCGACCGGCGGAATATGGGCGCAGTCCTTGATGACTTCGTAGCGTGCGTCGGGGATCAGCCTGGCGGTAGACAGCACCAGATCCGGCGGCGTCGAGCCATCCTGATCGCCGACGACACAGATGGTCGGCACCTTGATCTTGGCTGCCGCCTCGGTGAAATCGGCGTCGCGGATCGCCGCGCATGTGGCGTTATAACCTTCCACCGGCTGGCGGATCAGCATGTTGCAATAGCCGGCATAGGCGATGTTTTCCGGCCGGCGGAAAGCCGGCGTGAACCAGCGCTCCATCACCATGTCGACGATGCTCGCAATGCCGTTCTGCTCGACCGCGGCGATGCGGTTGTTCCAGCTTTCCGCCGTGCCGATCTTGTGGGCGGTGTCACAGAGGATGAGTGCCTTTACCAGATCCGGACGACGCTGATAGAGCGACTGGGCAATCAGGCCGCCGACCGAAAGGCCGCAGACGACGGCATCCTTCACCGACAGCAGATCGAGCAGCCCGGCAAGATCCGTCGCATGGTCCTCCATGGAATATGGCACCTGGCCGACATCGGAAAGACCGTGGCCGCGCATGTCATAGAGGATGATGGCAAAGTCGCCGGCAAGACGCACGATCACATCGCGCCAGATCCGGAAGTCCGTGCCGAGCGAATTGGCAAACACGATGACCGGCCTGTCAGCCGGCGCGCCGATGAGCTGGTAGTGGATCGTTACGTCGTTGATACTGGCGAACTGCACTTTAAATCTCCTCCCCACCCAATTTGATGAGTTGATCCGGTTAAGTAAAATGATATTTTTCTGCTTTTCGATAACCTATGAGTTATGAAAATTATGATCGATAGTCGTATCAAGTTTCGCCATCTGCAGACCTTTGTCGAGGTGGCGCGGCAGAAAAGCGTCATGAAGGCGGCCGAACTCCTGCATGTCAGCCAGCCGGCGGTGACGAAGACGATCCGCGAGCTCGAGCTGGCACTTGGCGTCAGTGTTTTCGAGCGTGACGGACGCGGGATCCGGATCACGCGTTATGGCGAGGTCTTCCTGCGCCATGCCGGTGCTGCGCTGACAGCGCTGCGGCAAGGGCTCGATTCCGTCTCGCAGGAGCAGTTCGGCGATGCTCCGCCAATCCGCATCGGCGCGCTGCCGACGGTCTCGACGCGCATCATGCCGCGGGCAATGGATCTGTTCTTGAAGGAAAATACCTGGAGCCGGGTGAAGATCGTCACCGGTGACAATACGGTGCTCCTTGAGCAGCTGCGTGTCGGCGATCTCGATCTCGTCGTCGGTCGTCTCGCGGGAGCAGAAAGGATGGCCGGCTTCTCGTTCGAGCATCTTTATTCCGAGCAAGTGGTCTTTGCCGTGCGCACCGGCCATCCGCTGCTTGGAGCCGGCAAATCGTTCTTCGCCGAACTCGGCCGCTATACGCTTCTCATGCCGACCCGCGGTTCCATCATCAGGCCGGTGGTCGAAAATTTCCTGATCGCCAATGGCGTCGCCAGCCTGCCGAGCCAGATCGAGACTGTTTCCGATGCCTTCGGCCGCGCTTTCGTGCGCCATAGCGACGCGATCTGGATCATCTCCAACGGCGTGGTTGCGCGGGATATTGCCGACGGCGTGCTTGTCGCCCTGCCGGTCGACACGAGCGAGACGAAGGGTCCTGTTGGATTGACGGTGCGTAGCGATTCCGTCCCCTCGCTGCCGCTGTCGATCCTCATGCAGACGATCCGTGAGGCAGCGCTGGAAATTTCGGGGCAGCCTGCACCTGCGCACTAACCTTCAAGACAACTGCGGCCTTTGTTCGTAGACTTCGCTCCTGGCTATCCGAGGAGACGGCAAAATGAAAACAGGCTTCATCGGTCTCGGCGTGATGGGTACGCCGATGGCGCTCAATCTCGCGCGGGCAGGTACCGATCTCATCGTCTGGAATCGTTCGCCGGAAAGCGCTGACCCGCTACGGACAGCGGGCGCCGAAGTGGCCGCGGATGTCGACGAAGTGTTTACGACAGCCCGGACCGTCATCCTGATGCTTGCAACGGCAGCGGTGATCGACACGGTTCTCGGGCGCGGCATACCAGGTTTTGCCGAACGGGTAGCCGGACATGTCGTCATCCATATGGGGACCACCGCGCCCGAATATTCGAAAGCGCTAGAGGCGGATATTCGTGCCGCCGGCGGCCACTATGTCGAGGCGCCTGTCTCAGGCTCGCGCCGGCCGGCGGAGGAAGGCCAGCTTGTGGTCATGCTCGCGGGGGATCCAGACGTCGTTGAAGAGGTTCGTCCGCTTTTGAGGCCCATGTGCAGGGAAACGGTTGTCTGCGGCGCCGTGCCGAATGCGCTCCTGATGAAGCTTGCCGTCAATATATTTCTGATCACGACGGTCACGGGGCTTGCCGAAGCGGCGCACTTTGCCGCTCGACAGGGATTGGACATGGGGCTTTTCAAAGCTGTCGTCGATGCCGGCCAGATGGCGAGCGGCATATCGCGGATCAAGAGCGGCAAGCTGGTGGAGCGGGACTTCTCAGTGCAGGCGGCGATCTCCGACGCGCTGAAAAACAATCGTCTGGTCGCCGATGCGGCTCGGCATGCGGGCATTGCTTCGCCGCTGCTCGATGCTTGCCATGCCCTCTACGCGGAAACCGAAAGCCTGGGTTTCGGGCATGAGGACATGGCGGCCGTCATCCGCGCGCTTGAAGCGCGAACCGAGGCAATCAGCCTGCCTTTCGGGGATTGACGCCACACCGCTCTGGCCTTTCGCGTCATGCTGACGCAATCTTGCCTGTGCAGAGAGCGGCTTTTGAAGTTGGACGGTTAAATGCGCGTCTTGCTGGCGGAAGATGAACCGGAAATGGCTGCCGTGCTGGTGGCGGCGCTCCGCAACAACAATATCATCACGGACCACGTTTCCACGATCGAGGCAGCCGAGGAGGCCGTGAGGCTGAACAGCTATGATGCGCTGCTGCTTGACCGCAGCCTGCCGGACGGCGACGGGCTGGAGCTGATCGCCGACGCGCGCCGCATCCAGCCGGCTGTCCCGGTTATCATGCTGACGGCGCGCGGCGATCTGAAGGACCGGATAGAAGGTCTCGATCTCGGTGCCGACGACTATCTTGCCAAGCCCTTTGCCGTCGAGGAGCTGATGGCGCGTTTGCGCGCCATTCTGCGCCGTCCGGGGAATATCGAGATCGAGAGCCTGTGCCTCGGCCGGCTGCATTTCAACCTGCGCAACCGCGAGGCGCGCGTCGGCGAGACGGCACTCGAACTGCCTCGCCGCGAATTGCTGGTGCTGGAAGCGCTGATGCGCCGGGCTGGGCGCACGGTGGAGCGCTCAAGCCTCGAGGAAGCGGTCTATGGCATGGACGACGAGATCCAGTCCAACGCGCTGGATGCGCATGTCTCGCGGGTGCGCCGCAAGCTCGATGCTGCGGGCGCCGGTGTCGAGATCCATACGATCCGCGGCGTCGGTTACTTGATCCGGCAGGCCCGGCCATGAAGAAGATGAAGTTCTATTCGCTGAAATGGAGGCTGATCCGCCGGCTGGTGGCGCTGCAGGCGGCGACCCTGGTGCTGATTGCGATCGCCTTTGCCTTCGTCTTCTGGATTTCGGGCATGAGCGGCATTTTCGCTCCCGATGAACATGCAATCGATGCGGTTTCGGAATCGATTGCCTGGAACGCCGACGGTTCGATGCGTATCACCAACACCGACGACCTGGGTTACCAGCGCGAAAAGGCGGCCGACTTCTGGTTTCTGGTGCGCGATCAGCAGGGCCGCATGGTCAGCGAAGGCAATGTGCCGGCGCAATATCTCGCCATCGCCGCGTCGGGTAGCGATATCGCCGAAGCCCGTTTCAATGGGGACGAGGACAATCCAGCGACGATTGCCGCGCGCCTGCAAAAAATAAAGACGGATCACGGCGATCTGCTGGTCATCGTCGGCCGACAGGGCAGCCTTTCGGCCGGCAAACTGCTGGTTGTCTTCATGGCGATCGCTTCCGGTATCGTGCTGCCGGTGATTTTGCTGACGGGCCTGATAACATTGGCGGTCACACCATTCGTGGCGCGCGGCATCCACCGCGGATTGAGCGAGGTAGCGCAGGCTGCACAGGGTATCGACGGGACGACACGCGGCTACCGTTTGCCGCTCGAAAACGTGCCGGAAGAGGTTGCGCCACTGGTGATTGCCATGAACGAGACGCTGCAGCGTCTCGACGATGACCATAACAAGCAGCGACGCTTCATGCTGGCGGCCGCCCATGAGCTGCGCACGCCGATCGCCATCCTGCAGAACCGCCTGGAAACCATGCCGCCAACTGAGGCGACGAACAGGCTGCTGGAAGATGTCGCCCGCCTTTCGACGCTGGCCCAGCAACTGCTCGACTTGCAGCGGCTCAATCAGGAGCCGGTGCCGGATTGTTCCATCGACCTTGCGACGGTCGCCCGCCGACAGGCCGCAGAACTTGCGCCACTGATCATCGCCGCCGGCTATCAGGCAAATTTCGAGTTGCGCTCGATGCCGGAACGTATCCTCGGTGATGAGACTGCGCTGGAGCGGGCGATCGCCAACCTGGTTCAGAACGCCATCCAGCATGGCGGCAGGAGCGGGACCATCACCATCGCCGTGGAGCGCCCGGCACAGATTTCCGTCAGCGATGAAGGCCCGGGTATCGCGCCCGAGGACCGGGAGCGGATCTTCGAACCCTTCCAGCGTGCGAACGGTCGTAGCCAGGGCATCGGCCTCGGCCTCCACCTGGTGCGCGAGATCGTCAAAATACATCACGGACGAGTGTGGGTATCGGATGCGACCGGCGGCGGAGCCGCCTTCAACATGAGCTTCGAGCCGACAGCGCAGAGCGCCTAAAACTTTCAGTGATGCGGACAAACGTCATGCTCGCATCATTTGAAAGGAGAATATCGGCGTCGATCAATCGATGCTGGAGACCTGCATGCAACAGCCGCCGTTGGCCGCCTTCTTTAGTGCCCTTCTCGCCGAGCCCAGGAAAATCGGCGCGATCGTGCCCTCGGGAGGGCGGCTGGCGCGGTTGATGACCAGTGAGATCGAGCCTTCGGCGGGCAGGGTGCTGGAGCTTGGCCCGGGGACCGGGGTCTTCACCGAGGCGCTTCTGAAACGCGGCCTGCCGGCACGAGACCTGACACTGGTGGAACTCGAAACCCGCTTCATCGCTCCGTTGCAGCAGCGTTTTCCTGAGGTGACCGTACTCCAGCGCGATGCGCGCGAGCTTGCGGCCTGCAAGGCAGAACTTGGACTGCAGGCTGCAATCGTCAGCGGACTGCCCTTTCGCAATATGCCCCCGGAGATCATCCGCGCCATTGTCGGCGGCAGTTTCGGACTGCTGGACCGTGGTGGCGCCTTCTACCAGTTCACCTACGGCCGTGCCTGCTCCGTCCCATCAGACGTGCTCGAGGAGTTCGGGCTGCAGGCGGAGAGGCTCGGCCGGGTACGCCTGAATATCCCGCCAGCCAGCGTTTTTCGCATTTCGCGCCGCCTGGATTGACGGACACGGTTTTGCTGGACTTCGTTGATTTCAGCCGGCTGGCTGCTACCAGCATTTCTAAAACGTTTGCGATATGCGCTAGCGCAGCACGGTGCGCAGTGTCGCCTGGGTTTCCCTTAGCAGCGGCAGGTAGCGCGCGACCATCTCGGACGCCGGCACATGGGCGGCCGGTGCGCCGATGTTGATGGCGGCCACGGTCTGACCGCGATCGTTCTCGACCGGTACGGCGATGGAGCAGAGGCCGATCTCAAGCTCCTGGTCGATGAGAGCATAGCCCTGTGCGCGAACCTTGCGGAACTCGGCCATCAGTTCCACAGGATCGGTCTTCGTGTTCGGCGTGTTCGCCTTCAGCTCGCTTTGGGAAAGAACTGCCCGTGCTTCGGCTTCAGGGAGGGCTGCAAGCAAGACACGGCCCATCGAGGCGCAATAGGCGGGAAGACGGCTGCCGGGTGTCAGGTTGATCGACATGACGCGGCGTTGCGAGGCACGGGCGATATAGACGATCTCGCCGCCGTCGAGCACCGATGCGGACGCGCTTTGGCCGGCTTTCTCGGAGAGCGCATCGAGATGCGGCTGAATGAGCACCGGCAGCGGCGTTGCCTCCAGATAGGCATGTCCGAGCCGCAGGATTTTCGGCGTCAGCGTGAAGAACTTGCCGTCGTAATCGGCATAACCGAGATCGGCAAGCGTCAGTAGCGAGCGACGCACCGTGGCGCGATCGAGGCCGGTTAGCTTCGCTGCATCCGTGATCGAAAGCCGGCGATGCATTTCACCAAAGGCTTCGATCACCTTGAGGCCGCGGGCGAAGCCGCTGACGAAATCACTTTCCCGCATGGGCTTGTGTGGCTCCTTCCCGACAGCTTGGAAGTGTGGCTTCGCGGGATCTGTGATCGGATGGATTATGGATCAGCGTGCCGGGAGCCATTTCTTCGCTATCCGGCAGGCGACTGTATAGGCGGGGTCGAAGACGTTGCCTATATCGTAGCGAACCACTTGGCCGAGCAGATGGCTGGCTGCAATCTTCGACAGGCCGTAATCCGCTACGAGCAGATTCAGCATTTCGGTCGTCGCATGCTGCAAAGCCTGATCCAGCGGCCTGGCGTTGCCGATGGCGATGATATCATCGGCAATTTCGGCTCTCGGCCAGGATATCGGCCTTTGTTTTTCGACGGTGAGACGGACTGTCACCTCAAACGTCGTCTCGACGCCGGTACCGACGATTTCGCCATCACCCTGAACGGCGTGGCAGTCGCCGAGAAAGAACAATGCGCCTGATACCGAGATCGGGAACCAGATCGTCGCGCCCGGACCGAGCAGGCGATAATCCATGTTCCCGCCATAGGCGCCGCTGGTAGCCGTCGAGATCGCCTGGCCGTGGCTTGGTGCCACGCCAAAGCAGCCGATCATCGGCGAGAGCGGCAGAACCAGCTTTTCGATGCCGGCAACCGGTTCCTTCAGTTGGACGGTCATCGCGCGTCGATCGATATGCCAGAGTGTCTTTTCGGATCTCGGAAGATCACGAACCGCCTCAGGGTCGATGACATTTGCCGCCAGAACACTGCGCGTGAAGCCCATGTCCCTTGTCGGTTTCATGTCCAGAATTTCGACCTTAAGGCTATCTCCGGGCTCGGCGCCTTCGACGAAAATTGGCCCGTTCATGGGGTTTGGACCGTGCGCTCGCTGAACCTCGTTCTCGTCGTAGCCCCAGGCATCGAGCGTGCGGGTGACGACCGTGTCACCGCTCGCGATCGTCAAAGCCGGAGGCAAGGTTCCAAGAACGTTGTAAAAGGCAGTTGCGACGAAATCGTGGGTCGTCATGGTAGAGTTCCGCTCGGATGTCTGGGGTGTTCTCTGAAGATGGTTCGATGAACTTACGCGTCAGCCGGGCGACCGTCGACGGCAAATTATGCTAACCCGGGTGGATTGTTGAATATGGCGACGGAAGATGGTGGTCTGACGGGGAGTATGTGAATTGAGTTCTACGCCAGGCCCATCGCGCAGCCCGCTGCAGCGGGCCGTCTATCTTTGCCTTGGTCTTGTGATGGTCGGCCTCGGCATTATCGGCGCCATCCTTCCGCTTATGCCGACAACGATTTTCCTGATCCTGGCAGCATGGTTTTTCAGCCGCTCCTCTCCGCGTCTGGAGGCCTATCTGATGAATAGCCGATTTGGCGGCCCGTTGCGCGACTGGCGCGAGAACGGCGCGATTTCCCGTAAATCCAAGATGTTGGCGTTGACAGGGATGTCGGTTGGATACGCGGTATTCCTGATCGCGTCGAAGCCGTCGGTTTTCCTCGCGATCGCCGTCGGTGCATCGATCCTGGCTAGCGCTGCTTACGTCGTCTCGCGGCCGAGTTCGACCGAGCCCAACCGGCCGAAGGAAAGCGACGTCTGATCAGTTTTGCCGGCAAGAGGCACTTTACAAGGGACGCAAACTCAAATTATACGGCCCGCTCACTATTGCTCCCACACCCCAGCATTCCCATCTGAGCGCCATGCCAAAAACTCATAAGCACAAGTTCCTTCGGGAACAGTATCGACGCATGCTTTCGTCCGACCACCATATCGATCCACGCTGGCGCGACAGTTTCGACGCCTTCCTGACGGATATCGACCACCTGGCACCCAACACCGGAAGCCGCCGAATTATTGGTCGCAGGAACCTCAAACTCGGCTTTGTGCCCGGAAATGTCGAGTGGCATTGGGAAAGCACGACACTGCCTGCCTCACGCGAAAGCAGAGGACGCTAGGCCAGGCAGAGCGACACGGTTGAAAACAATCCGGCCAGAGTTCCAACATCTAGGCAGTCAGGATCTTGTCAGCGCAACCGTGTCTTCGTCTTCCTGAATATTCTCTCTGCGGCCGCGCTTAGACCCGCCTTGCTGACAATTTGACTTCATAGAGTATTGGCTTGCTATGACATCCGGTGGATGGCTCCTGGGCCATGGGCACGCACCACTTTCTGCGTAACCCGTCACTTGTGCGCATCTATGTACTTGTGCGATATACGAACAAATATCAAATAACGCACAAAAGTCTTGCGGATGGAGCGGCTCTCGCCTTATCCCTATCCTCAGGGAGGCACGAGACGGCCTCATCCGGCAAGGAGAAATCCCGCATGGACAAGACAATCAGGAGCGCGGCGGAAGCCATCTCCGAAATCGGCGATGGCGCCACCGTCATGATCGGTGGTTTCGGCGGCTCCGGCGCGCCGATCGAACTCATTCACGCCCTGATCGACAAGGGACCGAAGGGCCTTACGGTCATCAACAACAATGCCGGTAATGGCCGGATCGGCATCGCCGCCATGATCGATGCAGGCATGGTGCGGAAGATGATTTGCTCCTTTCCGCGCTCATCCGACCCGCGTGCCTTCACCGACAGGTACCTTGCCGGGCAAATCGAACTGGAGCTGGTGCCGCAGGGCACGCTCGCCGAGCGCATCCGCGCCGGCGGGGCTGGCATTCCTGCTTTCTACACTCCAACGGGCTACGGGACGGAGCTTGCAGACGGCAAGGTCATCGCCGAGTTCGATGGCCGCCATTATGTGCAGGAGCGCTGGCTGAAGGCCGATTTCGCGATCGTCAAGGCGCAGGTCGGCGATGTCCACGGCAACCTGACCTACAACAAGGCAGGCCGCAACTTTAACCCGCTGATGTGCATGGCCGCTGCCAAGACGATCGCGCAGGTCTCGACCATCGTGCTGGCCGGCGGGATCGATCCCGAGCATGTCGTCACACCCGGCATCTTTGTCGACCGCCTCGTCCGGATCGCCAATCCGCAACAGGAAGAAGAGCTCATTCGAGCCGGGGTGGCCTACATATGACCGTCGACACCAGAGAAGATATAAAGCTCTCAAACGCCCAGATCGCCTGGCGGGCGGCGCAGGACATCGCCGATGGCGCCTATGTGAACCTCGGCATTGGCTTTCCGGAAATGGTTGCCCGCTATCAGCCGCCGGGCCGGCAGGCGATCTTCCACACGGAAAACGGCATTCTCAATTTCGGCGAGGCGCCGCCATCAGGTGAGGAGGACTGGGACCTTATCAATGCTGGCAAGAAGGCGGTCACGCTAAAGCCGGGTGCGGCTTTCTTCCACCATGCCGACAGCTTTGCGATGGTGCGCGGCGGTCATCTCGATGTTGCGATCCTCGGCGCCTATCAGGTCGCTCAAAACGGCGACCTCGCCAACTGGCGCGTTGGGGCCAAGGGCGTGCCGGCAGTTGGCGGCGCCATGGATCTGGTGCACGGCGCCAAGCAGGTCTGCGTCATCACCGAACACGTCACCAAGAACGGCGAGCCGAAGCTGGTCGATAAATGCAGTTTCCCGCTGACGGGAGTGGCTTGCATCACCCGCATTTATACGAGCCACGCCGTCATCGACATCAAGGACGGACGTTTCGTGCTGCGCGAAAAACTTGCCGGCATGTCCGTCGAAGAACTGCAGGCCATGACTGGCGCGCAGCTTCATATCGAGGGGCCGGTTGCCGACCTCGTCGTTCCCGAACTTTGAGGACAAGTCCATGACCGAAGCCTTTATCTGCGATTATATCCGCACGCCGATCGGCCGTTATGGCGGCTCGCTTTCCTCCGTGCGCGCCGATGATCTCGGCGCCGTTCCGCTGAAGGCGCTGATGGCGAAGAATGCATCGGTCGACTGGGAGGCGGTCGACGACGTCATCTTCGGCTGCGCCAATCAGGCGGGCGAGGATAACAGAAACGTTGCGCGCATGTCGCTGCTTCTCGCCGGTCTGCCGGTATCTGTGCCGGGCACGACGATCAACAGGCTCTGCGGGTCGGGCATGGATGCCGTCATTACCGCAGCGCGTGCCGTCCGATCAGGCGAGGCCGAACTGATGATCGCCGGCGGCGTGGAGAGCATGTCACGCGCGCCTTTCGTGATGCCGAAGGCGGATACTGCTTTTTCGCGTGCTGCCGAAATCCACGACACGACGATCGGCTGGCGGTTCGTCAATCCCTTGATGAAGAAGCAGTATGGCGTCGATTCCATGCCGGAAACCGGCGAGAACGTTGCCGAGGATTACAAGGTGAGCCGTGAGGACCAGGACGCTTTCGCCGTGCGCTCGCAGGGAAAGGCCGCGGCCGCACAGGCAAGCGGCAGGCTTGCCAGGGAAATCACTCCGGTGACCATCCCGCAGCGAAAAGGCGATCCGATCATCGTGGCGAAGGACGAGCATCCGCGTGCGACCAGCATGGAAGCGCTCGCCAAGTTGCCGACGCCTTTCCGTCAGGGCGGCTCCGTGACGGCCGGGAATGCCTCGGGCGTCAATGACGGGGCCGCGGCCCTCATAATCGCGTCGGAGGCGGCAGCCAGGAAATATGGCTTGACGCCGATTGCTCGTGTTCTCGGCGGTGCGGCCGGAGCCGTTCCGCCGCGTGTCATGGGCATCGGCCCGGTGCCAGCGTCGCGCAAGCTGATGGCACGTCTCGGCCTGAAGCAGGAACAGTTCGATGTGATCGAACTCAACGAGGCCTTTGCAAGCCAGGGCCTCGCCGTGCTTCGTGAACTCGGCATTGCCGATGACGATCAGCGTGTGAACCGCAATGGCGGGGCAATTGCGCTTGGCCATCCGCTCGGCATGTCCGGCGCCCGTATCACCGGCACGGCAGCACTGGAACTTGGCGAAACCGGTAGCCGCTATTCGCTGTCGACCATGTGCATCGGTGTTGGCCAGGGCATTGCCGTGGCGCTTGAGCGGATTTGAATCCGCTTATTCGGGGATCGATTGCATCATGATTTCGCTGCGCAGGGCCGGGGTTTCGGCACCGAAATAGGTCTTGAGCAGCTTCGGGAAATCGTCCGACATATAGAATCCCGTCAGTGTGCGATCGACGAGAAGCCGAAAGGCGGAATCGTCTCGCCGCATGGCGATGCCATAGGGCTCATGCGTGAAAAGGCGGCTGCCGAGTTCCAGTTCGGAGGGGTTGCCCGCCCGGTCGGCAAGGCCGATCAGAAGGGAGCGATCGGCGAAATAGGCATCGATCTTGTGATCCTCGAGCGCCTTCAAACCGTCTTCATGCGTCGCGAAATCGACGATGCGGGTCTGTGGGACGTCGGGGCCGATGGCCTCGCGCAGTGTCGCCCCCGTTGTCGTGTTGGCGCGCACGCCGATCGAACTCCGGGCCGGCGACTTCAGGTCAACAGCGCTGACGGGTCGCTTGTCGAGAAAGAGAATCTGCAGGTAATCAGGCGAATCCTTGCGCAACAGCGCGCTGGCACCCGTCAGGAAGATGGGCTGGGAGAAATCGACGCTTTCGCGCCTGGCAAGATTGATCGTGGTCGCACCGCAAAGAAGATCGATCCTGCCATCCTTCACCGCGTTAAAACCATCGGACAGCGTTGTTTCGACATAGCCTTTCTTGAGACCGGGCACGCTCCGGCCGACTTCGTCGGCAATGCGCCGGCAGAGATCGATCGCATAGCCGGCAGGGCTGCCATCCGTCGTCTTGAAGGAGAAGGGCTTCTCGTCGGCGATATAGCCAAGGCGGATGGTCTTGCTCTGGTTGATCGTGTCGAGCGTCTGCGCATCGGCCGGCCTGTGGGCTGGAAGACCGAAAGCAAGACATAGAAAAAGCAGCCATTTCACGGGCTTGAGCATGTTTTCCCCTCAAAGAGCGGTAACCCTCACCGCGACGAGAAGCCGAGACTATGGCCTGTCGGTCATTTGTCAACGGCAGTACCGGTTGCCCCAGCTGTATCCATCTCGCTCTTTCGTGCATTGCTCTTTCGTGATCTCGCCTGCTAAGACTGGCACATATCGTTTCATCACCTATGTCCTTGGTTTTTCGGGAGGCTATCGTCGCCATGGCAGATCTTGCTCAATCGCTTGCATCCATCAAAATCCCTGATCTCGCCGGCAGGGCCGTGCTGATTACGGGTGCCTCCACCGGTATCGGCGCCGCCGTCGCACGCGCCTTCGCTGCGCAGGGCGCCAAGGTCGGTGTGCATTACAATTCAAGCCGCGATCCGGCGGAACAACTTGCCGACGAGATCCGGACAGCCGGCGGCACCGTTCATCTCGTGCACGGCGACGTGTCGAGGGAAGGCGAAACGGAACGCGTCGTTGAAGAGACGGCGAAGACATTCGGCCACCTCGATGGCCTCATCAACAATGCCGGCGGCATGCTCGGCCGCAAGCCGACCGCAGAATATACCGACGAGCATTATGAGAAGGTCATGAACCTCAATGCGCGCTCGGTGCTCGCAGCAACGCGCGCGGCCCATCCCTGGCTGAAGAAGCAGGGCGGTTTCATCATCAACACCACGTCGATTGCGGCGCGCAACGGCGGCGGCAATGGCGCAATCCTCTACGCGGCTTCAAAGGGCTTCGTATCGACGATAACCCATGGTCACGCCAAGGAATTCGTCGCCGACAAGATCCGCGTCAATGCGGTCGCGCCGGGCGTCATCGCAACGCCCTTCCACGAGCGCTATACAAATGACGAGCAGATGGAACTGCAGCGCAAATCGATTCCGATGGGCTTCGTCGGCACGTCGGAAGATTGCGTCGGCGCCTATCTCTTCCTCGCCTCGCCGACTTTGTCGGGTTACATCACCGGCCAGATCATCGAGGTCAATGGCGGTCAGTTGATGCCCTGATGGGGCTGTAAGGATCGCTATCTACGGAACTTTCGCACTGCAATGACGTTTCCCGCTTGGCCATTCAACAAGCGGGGGCGTCATGAGCTTTTCCTTTTCCGAACTCGACTTCCTGAAACCGGAACTGGGGGCGGAATATACCGGCTCAGGTACGCATTTTGCTGTTTTCTCCGCGCATGCGGAGCAAATGGAGCTCTGCCTCTTCTCCCCCGACGGCAAAAAGGAAGTCGCGCGGCTACCGCTGCCGAAGCGTGAGGGCGATATCTGGTCGGGATACATCGCCGGCGTCGGCCCGGGCACGGTCTATGCCTATCGCGCGCACGGTCCCTACGATCCGAAGAACGGACATCGCTTCAATCCCAACAAGCTGCTGCTCGATCCCTATGCCAAGCAGGTCCTTGGGGATCTCAAATGGGACGATGCGCTCTACGGCTACAGAATTGGCGAGGACGATCTTTCTTTCGATGAGCGTGACAGTGCGCCCTTCATGGTCAAGGGCGTTGTGCAGGATCCGGATTTTGATTGGGACGGCGAGCAGGCGATCCGCCGGCCGTGGACGGAAACGATCGTCTATGAAGCGCATGTGCGCGGCCTGACGATGCTGCATCCGAAAGTGCCGGACCGACTGCGCGGCACCTTCCTCGGCATGTGCAGCGATCCGATCATCGATCATCTCGTCAAGCTCGGCATTTCCGCCATCGAGCTTCTGCCGATCCAGTTCTTCCCCAATGATCGCTATCTCGAAGAGAAGAAGCTCACCAATTACTGGGGCTACCAGACGCTGGGTTTCTTCGCGCCGCAGACACGTTATCTCTCGGGCGACAAGATCACCGAGATCAAGACCATGGTGAAGAAGTTCCACGCCGTCGGCATCGAAGTGATCATGGACGTCGTCTATAATCACACGGCCGAAGGCAGCGAGAAGGGACCGACCATGTCTTTCCGCGGTCTCGACAATGCGAGCTATTACATCCTCTCGCCCGACGATCCGCGCCATACTTTCGATACGACGGGCACCGGCAATACGCTGAACGTCGCCCATCCCATGGTCATGCGCATGGTGCTCGACAGCCTGCGTTACTGGGTTGGCGTCATGCATATCGATGGCTTCCGCTTCGATCTCGCCAGCACGCTTGGTCGGCAGGATCTGGAGTTTGACCGGCAGGGACTCTTCTTTGGCGCGATCCGCCAGGATCCGATCCTTGCCGGCGTGAAACTGATCGCCGAGCCCTGGGATGTCGGCGCCGGCGGCTACCAGGTTGGTGGCTTCCCGCATCCGTTCCGCGAGTGGAACGACAAGTTCCGTGACGATGTGCGCCGTTTCTGGAAGGGCGATAGCGGCATGGTGTCGGAGATCGCGCAGCGCATCACCGGTTCGGCCGTGCAGTTCAATCACTCCGATCGCGGAGCCACATCATCGGTCAATCTGCTGTCGGCGCATGACGGCTTCACGCTGATGGACACTGTTTCCTTCAACGACAAGCACAATGAGGCAAACGGCGAGGACAACAGGGACGGTCATTCAGACAATCATTCGGACAATATGGGGGCCGAGGGAACGACCGACAATGACGATATCAACAGGCTGCGGGCTCGCCGGCGCCGCAACATGATGGCGACGCTGATGCTCTCCCAGGGCGTCCCGATGATCCTTGCCGGCGATGAGGTCGGCAACAGCCAGGGCGGCAATAACAACGCCTACTGTCAGGACAACGAGATAGGCTGGACGAAATGGGACGGCCTCGATGACGCGTTCCTCGATTTCTGCCGGAAGGCCGTCGCGTTCCGCAGGGCTCATCCAGTCCTGAGACAGGAGCGCTTTCTGACCGGCGACAGCACCGATGATGGTCGTATTGAAATCGCCTGGTACAAGCCGGATGCCAGTTTCATGGATGACGGCGCCTGGAACGATGACGGGCTGCAGGTGCTTGGCGTCTATCTCTCAAAGAGTGCACATTCTCCGGACACGGAAGAAATGGACGATCTGTATCTGGTGCTCAACGCTGGCGGCGATTGCGAGGTGCACTTGCCCGAGGTCAATGGCTTGAACCAGTGGGCGCGGGTTCTCGACACCGGCGCCGAGAAAGACGCATTCAAGCTGCATGAACCGGAGGCGCCGATCGTGGTTTATGCCCAAAGCATTTCGATCTTTGCGCCCAAGGGGCAGACCCAGCCGCCCAAGGATGCAAGCAAGGCCGAGCGACACAGGTGGTTTCACTTCGGTCGCCGGAGCAAGTAACAGGTCGATAAGCAGCAATGAATGCAGAAGTCATCACTGAGCTAGGCCTGGTCTATGTCAGCGACACCGAACCGGGCATCCGCAGGCGAAAAAAAGGCAAGGGTTTCAGCTACCAGCTGCCGGACGGCACGACACTTGCCGATGAACTCCAGCGTGCGCGCATACAGGCGCTGGGCCTGCCACCGGCCTATGACAATGTCTGGATCTGCATTTACGAGAACGGCCACCTGCAGGCAACGGGCTATGACGCGCGTGGGCGCAAGCAGTACCGCTACCACAAGGACTGGCAGTCTTTCCGAAGTGCCGGCAAGTTCCATCAGCTTGTCGAGTTCGGCAGGGCGCTGCCCAGAATCCGGCGAACGGTCCTGCGCCATCTCGACACCGGTGCCAACGATATCGACGGCGTACTCGCGGCACTGACGACCCTGCTTGATGAAGCCCATCTGCGCGTCGGCAATCAGGCCTATGTCAAGGAAAACGGCACCTACGGCGCGACGACGCTTCTCAAGCGCCATCTGAAGATTGTCGATGGCCAAATCGAGCTGAAGTTCCGGGCCAAAGGCGGCAAGCGCGTACAACGCAGCCTCAAACATCCGCGCCTGCAGAAAATCCTGGAGGAGATTGCGGACTTACCGGGGCGGCAGCTCTTTGTCTGGAAGGACGAGACCGGAGCGCTGAAGCCGATCGATTCCGGTCGGCTGAATGCCTATCTCGCGGAGATTTCAGGCATCACCATTTCGGCCAAGACCTTCCGCACCTGGGCGGGCTCACTTGCAGCTTTCGGCGCGGCGCGCGGCGCCATGTCCGAGGGGCGGCGACCGAGCGTGAAAGAAATGTCGGAGGCTGCGGCGGAGGCGCTGCACAATACGCCGGCAATCTCGCGCTCCAGCTATATCCATCCGTCGATCATTGCCCTGTCAGGTTCCAGCGAGACCTTGGAAGAGGGCGATGCCGAGCCCCTGCGGGGGCTGCGGGCAGATGAAAATCGTATGCTGGACTTTCTGACGCGCCACCCGGTTCCCGAATGACAAAAAGAACCCGCGGCCAGGCCGCGGGCTTCGAGTTCAACAGGAGTATAAGTCAGGCGGCGCGCTTCTCGTGGCGGCCTTCCTCGACCTCTTCGACGATCTTATTGACGAATGCTTCGAGATCGTCGGGTGAGCGGGAGGTGATGATGCCCTCGTCGGTTACGACCTTCTCGTCTTTCCAGCTCGCTCCGGCATTTTTCACATCGGTCTTGATCGACCAATAGGAGGTAGCCTGGCGGCCACGCAGGGCGTCGACTTCAACCAGCAGCCACGGCGCATGACAGATGGCGGCAACGACCTTGCCCGATTCGACGAATTCGCGGACAACTCTCACGGCAGTATCGTCGATACGCAGCTTGTCGGGATTGATTTGGCCACCCGGCAAGACCAGCGCATCGAAATCCTCGATGTTTACGTCCTTGGCCTGCAAGTCGACCGGCACGGTGTCGCCCCAATCCGTCTTGTCCCAACTCTTGATCTGACCCTCCTTAATGGACGCGATCTTTACGGAGGCACCACGCCTCGTCAGTTCGTCCAAGGGCACGCGGAGTTCGGAGCGTTCGTAACCGTCGGTGGCGAGGATGAGGATTTTTGCGGATTTGATGGAAGGCATTACTTCTTCTTTCCTTCGTGTCGAAACTCGGGATCAAAGGCGAAACCGACGGCGGCACTAATCGTTCCCGAAAAATCCAAGGAAGCCGATCAGGAAACGCCAATGTCGAGTTCCGGATAATGGCGGAAAATCCCTTCCGTGTTGAAGGCAAGGCGGCGATCGGATCTGAGGTAATGAGCTATGTTGGGGCGGCGTTCGACCCTGTCGCGAAGGGCCGCAAGGAGAGGATAACTGCCGCGATAACTGCTCATCGCTTTCGGGAAGGCGTAGACGAGACCCTCGACGATTTGGAACAGCGAGAGATCGACATAAGTGAGCGCATTGCCGACGATATAGTCCGAGCCCTCCGGATTCTGGTTCAGCACCCTTTCGAAATAGCCGAGGAATTTCGGAATACGCTCCTTGATGAAGGCGGCAGACCGGGCCTTCGCTTCTTCCTTCTGATCTTCGTAATAGAGCGAGGTCGCGATCGGATGGTGTGTGTCGTGCACTTCGGCCACAAAATCGGTGATGGTGAGCTGCAGGCCGTTTACGACATAGCGTAGCCCTTCGTCGTCAGGCGCCAGCCCGAGTTTGGGGCCGAGATAGAGGAGGATGTTGGCGACATGCGAGATAATGAGATCGCCATCTTTCAGGAAGGGCGGGGCAAAGGGGGGCAGCGCCTCGCCATCGCTCTGCATGACGGCAAGCATGGCGCCAGTGCCGCGCCCGCGACCCGACTGGCGGGTGATGTCTATATACTCGGCGCCCGCTTCCTCGAGGGCCAGCCGCACAAATTCGCCACGGCCCTGAATGCCGTCCCAGTAATAGAGTTCGTAAGCCATCTGCCCTCGTTATTTCTCAGTGTCCGGATCCGCGTCCGAAATCCTTGCGCAATTCACCCTTCGCCTTTTCAAGTGTGCCTTTCTGCTTCTTCGTCAACTGGTCACCGGCGCGGTTGATGTAGAAGGTCAGCATCGACATGGCCGAGCGGAAGGGGCTCGATTTGCGCCGCTGGCTGCTTTCAGCCGACTGTTTCAGTGATTCTGCTATCTTTTTCGGATTGCTCGATCTGAAAACGCCTTCTTTGAGGTCCATCGCATCACTGTTTTCGGTCACGTCCTGCGACCATTTCTTGGTCTTCTTCGCCATCGTAAAAATCCTTCGGAGAAACGCCAAGCCTGCGCACCCGCCGCTTTGTTTCTGATCGCTGGCCTCTCAGTGGTGGGCGTGCTGGTCGTTGCGCTTGCGCGTGGCGGCTGCCTTTTTGGCTGATGCCGAGCGCTCTTCTTTCGAACGGGACGCTGAAGCGTGGCCGCCGATGCGCCCGCCCTTCTCGGAGGATTCGTGCGTATCCTTCTTGCCTCGGCCCGAACCGGATTTGTTGCCGCCACCACTTTCCTTGTTGACGGTTGCCCAGGCCCGGCGCTCGGCTTCCCCGTGAGAAACGCCGCGGTCCTCGTAGCCTTCCTCGATATGCTCGGCCTTCCTCTTCTGCTTATCCGTGTAGGCGGATTTGTCACCTTTCGGCATGGCTGCCTCCTCTGACGTGCGTGAATGAAACTGAACTGCTGGCTTTCCCAAAAGTTCCGGGATTTCGCGCTCCGCTGCGAGGAGAGCGAAATCAGGAAAGATGCAGCATGAACCGGAAGGACTTGTTCGAAAGATATCCGGAACTCAGTGGTTCCCAAGCGGTGCGGCTCTAGGCGATGGGGCGCTGCCGGGCTGCGGTCTTCACTGCGCGGTCGAGCGCTGAAGTGGTAAAGGGCTTTGGCAGCAGCACGGAACCGGAAAAGCGGTTCGCATCCGGCAGATTGCTGTTGCCGGTCGCAAAGACGAGGCCGACCGAAGGGAACGCTTCGCGCGCCAGCGCTGCGAAGGCTGGGCCGGACATGCCCGGAAGGCCGACATCGGCAACAATGATATCTATATTCGTATCGATGCCGCGCAGGAGTTCGATGCCCTGTTCGCCGCTGTCGGCTTCGATCACGTCATAACCGAGATCCTGCAGGATTTCGGCAGTGTCCATGCGGATGAAAGTATCATCCTCCACCAGCAGAAGCTTCAGCCTGGCCTGGACGATGCCGCGGGGCTGTCCGCCGCCCGGTAAGGGCACCGGGTTGGTCTGGCGGCGTTGCGCCTGATTGGCAAGAACGTGGCGAACTTTCCGCGCCAAGGCTTCCCGTGTATAGGGCTTTGAAAGGAGTTCAAGGCCGGGATCGAGGCGGCCGCCATGGACGATCGAGTTTTCGGTATAGCCCGACGTATAAAGCACCGCGACATTGGGCAGGCGCTCGCGGGCCATGCGCGCGAGCTCCGGGCTTTTCAACGAACCAGGCATGACGACATCGGTAAAGAGCAGGTCGATATGCGCTCCGCTCTCGATCACGGTCAGCGCGCTCTGTGCGTCCTTGGCTTTCAGCACGTAATAACCGAGATCGGTCAGCATCTCGACCACAGTTGCGCGCACACCCTCATCGTCTTCGGCGACCAGAACCGTCTCGGTGCCGCCGGTCGCCGGAGCATTGTCGCCGTTGGCGATCCGGTCCTCGCTTTGGAATGAGCGGGGAAGATAGAGCTTCACAGTCGTGCCTTCGCCGACTTCGCTATAGATCTTCACATGGCCACCGGACTGCTTGGCAAAACCGTAGACCATGGAGAGGCCGAGACCGGTGCCCTTGCCCTCCGGCTTGGTGGAGAAGAACGGTTCGAAAGCCTGCTCGATGATCTCGGGTGGCATGCCTGAGCCTGTATCGGTGACGGCGAGAACCACATATTGGCCGGGCGCGACTTCCGGATGGGTACGGCTGTAGGAATCGTCCAGAAAGGCGTTTCCAACCTCGACCGTCAGCTTGCCCGCGCTGTTCATTGCATCGCGTGAATTGATCGCAAGGTTCAGCAGCGCGTTTTCAATCTGTATCGGATCGGCAAGACTGTTCCAGAGGCCACCGGAAACCATGGTCTCCACCTCGATTTCCTCGCCGAGCGCGCGGCGCAGCATGTCATCCATCGCAGAGACGAGGCGACCGATATTGACGACCTTTGGCTCCAAAGGCTGGCGGCGGCCGAAGGCGAGAAGCTGGCTGGCCAGCCGCGATCCGCGCTCGACGGCGGACAGCGCGTTGGAGATACGCTCTTTGGCTCGGCCGTTGGTCGTCACATCCTTGCCGAGAAGCTGGAGATTGCCCGAAATAACCTGCAGCAGGTTGTTGAAGTCGTGCGCGACGCCGCCAGTGAGCTTGCCGATCGATTCCATCTTCTGCGCCTGCTGCAAGGCCGCCTCGGCCTGCTGGCGTTCGAGAATTTCGGTAGCAACACGGACCTCAAGCGTTTCGTTCAGCTTGCGTAGTTGGTCCTCGGCCTCACGGCGTTGGGCAATTTCGATCCCGGCCGCGCGGATGAGCCGGGCATTGTCGATTGCGACGGCGGACTGGCCGGCCAGGCTGATGAGGCTTGCCTCGGCGGCATCCGAAAAACGACCGGGCTGGCTATGGCCGAAGAACAGACCGCCAATGACGCTGCCATCGCGCGATTTGACAGGTACGGCGAGATAGCTGCGCACAGGAAGGTGGCCGCTCGGCATCCCGGAATAGGGCGCGTTCTGCCCGTAGCGTGGATCAAGCAGGATATCGTCGGATCGAACGACGCCTTCGCCGCCGAAAGTCGGTGCGAAGACTTTGGTATTGCGCGGCATCGGAAACTTGTCGAAATGTTTGCGATCGACACCCGACAGCGCGTAAAGCATATAACTGCCGCCTTCGCCGTCATCGACATTGTAGAAAAAGGCGCCGAACTCAGCAGCCGTCAACGCCACTCCTGCATCGACGGCGATCTGCGTCAGGCGGTCGACATTGAGCTCGGCCGTGATTGCCGAGCCGGCGCGATTGACGACGGCGAGTGTTGCGGATTTTTCTTGCGCTTCATCCAACGCAAGGCGCTCCCGGCGCTTTGCGAGCACCTGATCCGTCACTTCCATGGTCGCGCAGAGAATGCCGGCTACCTTGCCGTCGTCGTCCCGCAGCGGCGTGTATGAGAAGGTGAACCAGGTATCTTCCGTCTGCCCCTCGCGCCGCATGGGAACGTGCAGTTCCTTGTAGAGCTGCGACTGGCCGTTTAGCGTGGCCTTCACAATCGGTTCGAATTGCGGCCAGATATCCGACCAGACTTGCTGAAACGGCCTTCCGAGGGCGGCAGGATGCCGTTCGGGAAAAATCGCGACATAGGCGTCGTTATAAATAAAAGCGAGTTCGGGACCCCAGGCGACGAATTTCGGCTGGCGGGAATTTACAACCATTTCCGCAATATGTCGGAGGGAACTTGGCCATGCTTCGACTGATCCGACGCCGGCCGCATTCAAACCATTCCGGCGCAACAAATTTCCGATTTCGCTATCGCCTCCCGGCCAGCGGCTCCCCACCCGTGCCATCAAAAATCGCTTTCATTCCTCATCCGCCGGTCCATGGCAAAATAGAGGCGTCGATCACGAGGGAAAGAGCGAGCTGAAAATATCGTTAATCGGATAGGCACCGAATACTTTCAATGAGATCGTTTATATTTGTTATTCTTGATCCAGCTTTCGGGAGGTGATGAAAGCGCGGCTCAGCACAAAGGAACGAAGCTCACTCGGTTTGCGCGGATCGCGAAAAAAAACGCCGACAATATTGTCGACGAAAAGGATAAGTCCCAGCGCGAAACCGATGTAAAGCACCGCAGCGATGAGAAGAAGCGACATCTCCATCCCTCACACCGAAGCTGGAAAACCGCAGCCTGAAACTGCGGGGATAGGGATGATGAGGAAATGGGCTAAACGGCGGGTCATGACGACTTCCCTGTTTGCCCATAAACAGCCGGGAAATACTCTTGTTCCCCGTTTCGAGGGGCGGACGCAGCTTTTTTAAAGAGCTGTCCAGACGGACGTTTCATTCGGCTTGTGGTCACCCCCGCACAGAAGCTGGCGCTTCATGACCTTACTAGCGCGCAACTAATTCAAACTTATGACAAAAAAAGCCAAGGGGCGCCGTGAAGGCGCCCTTTTTCATCAACATCTGAAGATTTCTCTTCAGGAAGCCGACTTGCGTACCGCCGTCCGCTTTGGGGCCGGTTTGATGATGCCGTTCGTCTTCGTGCTTGCCGCCGCCCGTTTGGCAGGTTTCTTGGCTTCGGCACCATCCGTGATCTCGGCTGCTGCCGGTGCCTGCGTCTTGGCTGCCGCGGCCCGCTTCGCCCGAGGTTTCACTTCCTTGCCGTTTTGAGATTTTGATACCCCCTTGAGCGCATCATGCTCAGCCCTTGCTTTTTCCCAATGGATGGAATCCCTTCCCGTCGGGTGTCCCTCTTCTTCCCAGAGGGCATATGCACGTTTTTGTATCCACTCATCCCGAGTTTCTGCCATCGCTGATCTCCAGTCACAACATGCCGTCGTCCGAACGCGATACTATTGAAAAGGTTCCAGACTATCGGGCCGGTTTCAAGTGGATTTGCCAAGTAAATCGGGAATATTTTTGCGTTGCAATATTTATAGGCAATAACTCGTTCTAGTTGCCTTGATATTGAACAGCGTGGCGCAGATCCGCGATGAAATTCGCGCGCTGGCGCGCGATATTCTCATCATCGCGGATCCTCAGGAGGAAGGAAGGGTGGATAGTGACGAGAACCGGCGGATGGTTCTCCGGCGTAAGGATGTGACCGCGCACGGGCGTCAGCTTCACCTTCGGGCCGAGAAGAGAGTAAAGCGCCGTCGCACCAAGTGCGACGACGAGATGCGGTCTCACAAGATTGATTTCGGCGCCAAGCCACCAGGAGCAGCGCTGGATCTCCCCCGCATTGGGTTTCGAATGCAGGCGGCGCTTGCCGCGAGGCTCGAACTTGAAGTGCTTGACCGCATTGGTGACGTAGCATCGCGAGCGCTCGAGCCCGGCCTCCTCGAGGCAGATGTCGAGCAGGTGTCCGGCAGGGCCGACGAAAGGGCGGCCTGCAATATCCTCCTTGTCGCCAGGTTGTTCGCCGACGAGCATGATGTCGGCCTTCTGCGATCCCTCGCCGAAGACGAGCTGGGTTGCGTTCTTGTAGAGTTCGCAGCGTGTGCAGCCTCGCGCTTGATGTTCAAGTTGGTCGAGGCTGGCGGCGTCGGCGCTTTCAAGCGTGAAGGCAGGGCCAAATTTCGATGCGATGTTCATGGCGGCAATCTCTTGGCTTCCACTCTTAACCGGTCACGCAACCGATTGTTCCTGCCTGTTCGGAACAACCCGGGGCCTCAGGAATTTGGTGCTGACTGGAACCATACGGGGTGAGGGATGAGCCAGATCTCAAAGAACGGAACGAACATGGAAAGCACCGGGTGCTGGGGCGCAGAGTTGCTGGCGGACGGGACCGCACATTTTCGTCTCTGGGCGCCGAGCGAGAATGCGATTTCGCTGCGCCATCGTGGCCGGGATATTCCGATGCATGATGCTGGAGACGGCTGGCTCGAGGCGACTGTGACGAAAGCCGTCGCCGGTGACGAGTACATGTTCGTTCTCCCGGATGGAAAAGCCGTCCCGGATCCAGCGTCGCGGGCGCAGGCTGGCAAGGTGGACGGCCCGTCGCTGATCGTCGATCCCAGCTACCAATGGCAAAATTCGCGCTGGCGCGGCCGCCCCTGGGAGGAGGCCGTGATCAGCGAAATCCATATCGGCGCCTTTACACCCGAGGGTACGTTCCGGGCGGCAGCGGAGAAACTGAAGCATCTTGCGCAAACCGGCATCACTGCGGTCGAAGTGATGCCGGTGGCGCAATTTGCCGGTAATCGTGGCTGGGGTTACGACGGCGTGCTGCAGTACGCGCCGCATTCCGCTTATGGGACGCCTCACGATTTCAAGGCTTTCATCGACGCGGCACATGGGCTCGGCCTCATGGTGCTGCTCGATGTCGTCTACAATCATTTTGGACCCGAGGGTAACTACCTTCACACATATGCGCCCGGCTTCTTCCATAAGGATCGGCAAACGCCCTGGGGTGCGGCGATCGATTTCGGGCAGGAACCGGTGCGGCGCTTTTTCATCGAAAACGCACTCTACTGGATCGGCGAATTCCGGCTGGACGGGCTCAGGCTCGATGCCGTCGAGCAAATCCACGATACCTCCGGAAAGCATGTGCTCTTAGCGATTGCGGAAGAAGTGAAAGCTGCTTTCGCCGACAGGCAGGTTCATCTGGTCGTCGAAGACCAACGCAATCTTGTGGAACTGCTTGTCCGCGACGAGACCGGCGCTCCCAAAGCCTACAAGGCCGAATGGAATGATGATTTTCATCATGTGGCCCACATCATCGCGACCGACGAAACCATCGGTCACTACAAGCCTTTCGCCGATCAGCTCTGGCACAAGCTTCGCCTCGCGCTCCAGCACGGCTTCATTTATCCCGATCGAACCGATCGGCCGGAGCTACCCGTTGGCGAACGCCGCTACCTGCCGCCGACGGCCTTTGTCGATTTCCTGCAGAACCACGACCAGATCGGAAACCGTGCGTTCGGCGAACGGCTGGTGAGCCTTTCCGATCCCGAGATGCTGGACGCGTTGACCGCGATCCTCCTGCTTTCACCTCATATTCCCTTTCTCTTCATGGGGGAGGAGTACGGGGAAAGGCGGCCCTTCTATTTCTTCACCGACTACACGGGCGAGCTCGCCAAGATAGTCCGCGAGGGTCGCATGGCGGAAGCCGAGGGTTTCGGCGGATTGAAGGCCGGCAGAAGCGTGGCCGATCTGCCTGATCCAAATACGCCTTCGACCTTCGAAAATTCAAAACTCGACTGGCAATGGCGGGAGAACGAAGAGGGTCGGAAAAGCCTGGCTTTCGTCGCCGAACTCCTGAAGTTGCGCAAGACCTATATCGTGCCGCTGCTGCGGCAAAACTGGGCCATCGAGAGCGGTGTGCTCGAAGCGCCAGAAGGGGCGGTCGCCGTCTGGTGGAAGTTTGCCAACCTGACGCTGGCGCTGCGCGCCAATTTGTCAGGGCGGGCACTGGTCCTGCCGTCAATCGCGGGAACTGTGATCTACGAGCACTACGGCCGGGAAGCAAAGCCTGCCGAGAATGGCGCGCTGCCGCCGCTTTCGGTTGTCTTTGCCATAGATATTGAGCCGGCAAATTAAGCATCTGAAAAATTCGCGTCGTAAGCGAGCTCCGGACTGATTGAACGCAGGCCATTCGCGGCTATATGCTGTGGCGATGTTTCAGCTGCTGTCGACCTATTGGCCGCATATCCTCTTCGTCATCTCGATTGCCATGGGGGCAGCGGCGGCGATCCATGCCACCATGACCAAGGAAGAGGTCCGGGCTGCAACCGGCTGGGTGGGCGTCATCATCCTCTCGCCGATCGTTGGCGCGCTGCTTTACATGATTGCCGGCATCAACCGTATCCGCCGCAAGTCGCTGAGCCTTCGGCGTGATGCGCTGCTGCCTGCCGCCGATCTGGACGAGCTCGAGAAATTCGACGCGGAGACTGAAGCCGTCATCAGCCAGTTCGGCCGGCGTTTTGCCGCCTTGCAGACGCTCGGCGATCGCGTTACGCGCTACCCGCTGACGACAGGCAATACGATCGACATGCTGGAAAACGGCGACGAAGCCTATGCAGCAATGAAGACGGCAATCGATGACGCGCAGAGCAGCATCCTGCTCGAAACCTATATCTTCGACCGCGACAGGATCGGGCTGCGCATCGCCGACGCGCTGATTGCAGCCGTCAGGCGCGGCGTGGAAGTGCGTGTACTGATCGACGCCGTCGGGGCACGCTATTCGGTGCCGAGCATTCTCGGGTACCTGAAGGAAGGGGGCGTCACCGTCGATGTCTTCAACGGCAATGTCATCATGGGGCTCAGGCTGCCCTATGCCAACCTGCGCACTCACCGCAAGATCCTGATCGCGGATGGAAAGACCGCGTTGACCGGCGGCATGAATATCCGCGAAGGCTTCAGCGAGGAGGCGGTCGGCGGGAGTTTTGCCCACGACACGCATTTCAGCGTCAGCGGCCCGGCGGTTGCCGATCTCTTCGACGTCGCGGCTGAGGATTGGCGTTTCACGACAGGCGAAGTCCTGAATGCGGAGGCTTGGCGCATCGATCGGCCAGAACGCAAGCGCGGCGATCCGGTCTTCATGCGTGTCGTCGCTTCCGGGCCGGACCGGAGCGTGGAGACGAACCACAAGATGCTGATGGGTGCCTTTTCCGTAGCGCGCCAGTCGATCCGGATCATGTCGCCTTACTTTTTGCCGGATCGGGAGCTGATCAGTGCGCTGGCAACAGCAGCCCGGCGTGGCGTGGAGGTCGATATCGTCGTGCCCGCCGCCAACAATCTCGTTCTGGTCGACAGGGCGATGACGGCGCAGTTCGACCAGATGGTCAGGAATTATTGCCGCATCTGGCGTTCGACCGGCAGCTTCAGCCATTCTAAGCTGCTCTCCATCGATGGAACCTGGGCCTATGTCGGCTCCTCCAATCTCGATCCGCGCTCACTGCGGCTGAATTTCGAGGTGGATCTTGAAGTACTGAATGCGGGCTTTGCCGGCGAAATCGATGAGCGCATAGACGATGCCATCAAGTCCGCCACGCCCGTGACGCTCGAGGGGCTGTGGTCGCGGCCCTTCCTGGTGCGGCTTCTTGAAAAGGTGCTTTGGCTGGGTTCGCCGTATCTTTGAACGAGTTTTCGTGATTGCGGCATGGCAAGTTTTATTGCGCTGCCTATAATCTGGGAAAAAAGCTTTTCGAGCAATGGAGCCGGCGTTCCTTCCGATGCAAGCCAAAAAGAAAGACAGTCTCCCCGCCAGTATCATCGCTTCCATCAAGAACAGGAAGAAACGCGTCGAGATCTGGCGCGCCGGGCTGAAGCCGCGCAGCGACGGCACGCTGATCGCCTCCTACAATGTCCATAAATGCGTCGGTACCGATCGACGCTTCGATCCGGAACGCACGAGCCGTGTCATCCATGAGATCGATGCCGATGTGATCGCCTTGCAGGAGGCCGATACGCGCTTCGGCGAGCGTACCGGCATTCTCGATCTCGCCCGGCTGGAGCGCGATACCGGGCTCGTTCCTGTTCCGATTTCAGGGGCTGTAAAAGCGCATGGCTGGCACGGCAACGTTGTGCTCGTGCGAAAGGGCCTGGTGCATGACGTGCATCAGGTGAAGCTGCCGGGCCTGGAGCCCCGCGGGGCACTGGTTGCGGAAATAGAGCTCGAATCTGGCGGCAAACTGCGCATCATTGCCGCCCATTTCGGACTGCTGCGCCATTCGCGGGCACAACAGGCAAAGACTCTGGTTGATCTTATCAGCGACCGTCATGAAATGCCGACAATCCTGCTTGGCGATCTCAACGAATGGCGGCTCGGTGACCGCTCGTCTCTTCACACCTTTCAGATGGCCTTCGGTCCGCTGCCGCCCGCCGTTCCGAGTTTTCCGGCCGGCTTGCCGGTCCTGGCGCTTGACCGCATCATTGCCAACCGGAAAGGGATCATCTCCGCAGTGGAGGTGCATGACACTCCGCTCGCCCGCATGGCGTCCGACCACCTGCCGATCAAGGCGGTGGTCGATCTGCAGCAGGAGCTGGCAAGGACCTGAAGCCGTTCGGGGTTTCAGGCCCGGACGGGAGCGGGAAGGAGCTTGCCTTTGAGCAGCAGCCACAGTGTGCCGATCGCGATAAGCGCAAGTGCGATATTGACCAGGATGAAGATCACCGGCGCAAGATGGCTGATCGCTCCAGTGTCGCCATGTCCCATCAGACGCAAGCCGGCAGTCGAAAGCGCCGTCAGGCCGAAGGTGAAGGCCCAGTATGAGCCTGCGAAGGGCTGCTGCATGATCCAGGGCAGCTGACGGCCGACAATCAGAACCTGCAGAATGGCGTAGCCGAACATTGCATGCACGAACATGTCGGGCGCACCGCCGGAGACGCTGAGATAAGCGACGCTGCCGACGGCAGGCGGGGCAATCTGGATGCCAAGAGTAGGCCGAAGGGGAGCGGCAAGTTCCGGGGCCATCAACAGCCGGTGCAGCAGCACGGATTCGATCGCCAGCCACGAGAAGAACCCTGCGCCAAAGGCGAGCTGGCCCCAATCGGCATAACCAAGCGTACCTGCCGCAATAGCGGTGACGAAGGAACCGGCAACCGTTGGCAGATAGAGGACCGGCGTGTTGGTGACCGGATCACGTCCGCCACGCCACAGAAGCCCGGTTCGCCACAGCAGGAAAAACAGGGTGACGGCAAATCCAACCATTGCCAGCGCTTCGGCCGCGATGCGCGAATAAGGAAGTATGGCAAGTCCTGCCAACATGGTCGCAACACCGATCAGCCCGACAAAGCAGCACTGTATGGGATGTTCAAGCTCGGTCATCGCCTCCTTCGGCGCGACGAGCCATTTTGCAGCGTAGAGAAGAATGAGGAGCAGCCAGATGGCGAAGCCGAGCAGGCTGATCGCCTCGCCTATATCAGGCGAGACGGGCCAGACGGCAGAGGCAGCGCGCCAACTGTTGCCGAGCCCGACAACGCCGAGAACAATGCCAAAGAATGCAGCGGGTATGCGGGGCAGCGACATTTTCGTTTCTCCGGGCTGATCCGGCGGGCGCTACGCCCCACCGGCAGTGCAGGTGGTCGTCATTTAGCAATAGCGTCGGCAGCGTCCATGACGCGAGCCGAATAGACAAGAGCAGCGCCTGCATTGACAGAAATTGCAACGCCGAGGGCTTCGGCAATTTCTTCCTTCGTGGCGCCAAGCTTCTGGGCTTCGGTTGTATGCACGACGATACAGCCATCGCAACGAACGGTAACAGCGACGGCAAGAGCTATCAGTTCGCGCTGTTTGGCGTCGAGGTGATTTGTCTTCTGCCCGGCCGTCGAAAGGGTCTGGTAGCCTTTGATGGTTTCGGGCGCGATTTTGGAGAGTTCGCCGATCCGGCCGAAGAGTTCGCTGCGATATTCCTTCCAGTCCAACATGAAAGTCACTCCATCTGAAATCAGCACCGGCGTGATTGCCTCTGCTTCTGGAAATGACTATGACCGCAAGAGCCGATACTTTGAATGCTCAGGAAGGTCATTTTCTAGCGCGATCGTCTCATGGATGTTTTAAGCCGCCTCATCGAACTTGCCCGTCTGCAGCCAACGCTCGACATTCGCTGCCGGCTGCAAGGCGCGTTTCATATCGATCACGAACCCGTTGCAGCAGGTACGTTGCCGTTTCATCTGATCCTGGGCGGCGACTGTCTCATTCGCCTCGGCTCCGGTCGTGAAATCACCTTGCATTCCGGCGATTTTCTGCTGCTGCCGCGCGGCGATGCGCATGCGATTATCGGTTTGCGGCCACGCGGAAAAACACAGCCGCTGCGTGTTACGACGGGCGGTATGTTGCCCTTACGCGAAAATGGCCAAGGCGAGGCCGATGTCGACCTGCTCTGCGGTCATTTTGATTGCGCTCCGGGATCGGCAGCCTTGCTGCTCGACAGCCTGCCCGACGTCTTTCACGTATCGCTCGCTGCGGAATCGGAGGAACTGCTGAAGACGCTTGTTGCCATGCTCTACAGGGAAACGGCTGAAGAGAAGCCGGGAGCATTGGCGATTATCACCGCGACCTGCCTCTCGCTCTTCATCATGGCGGTAAGGGCAGGCAGGGCCTCGCCCATCGCATCCGCGGGACTGTTGCAGCTGCTTGGTGATGCCAGGCTTGGCAAATCCGCTGTGGCGATAATGTCTTCGCCGGCCCTTGCTTGGACGATTGATGATCTCGCCCGCCATTCGGCCATGTCGCGGGCAACCTACGCCCGGCAATTTCGCGAGCGCGCCGGAATGACGGTCGGCGCATTCCTGACCGATATCAGGATGATGCTGGCGAGCGACCTGCTGCTCCGGACGCGGCGAACGGTTGCAGATATTGCTGCAGAGGTCGGTTATGAATCCGAAGCCGCCTTTGGCAAGGCTTTCAAGGCACGACGGGACATAACACCGGCCCGCTACCGTTCTGCGGAACAGGCAAGGCAGGCCGGGAAGCAGTGATGGCCCGGGAACGGTGCCGTGCCGTTCAACTTCCGTCAGGACGGAGATAAAGGCGCGCAGACTTTGTGGCACGTGCCTATGACCGGAATAGTAGAGGCAGAGGCCGGGAATCGGCGGACACCAGTCGTCAAGAACGGAGACCAGTTCGCCGCTGGCAAGATAGGGCCGGGCAACCCTTTCCGCCACATACGCAATGCCAAGACCCTTCGCAGCCGCCTCCGCCATCAGTCCCACATGATCGAGCGTCAGTGCGCCAGACACCTCCATGGTCACTTCTTGTCCGTGTTTTTCAAACTCCCAGCGATAGAGCTTGCCACTCGGCATGCGCAGGCGAATGCAGCGGTGATGCCTCAGATCCTCCGGTGTTATCGGGGATTTGTGATTTCTCAGATAGGTGGGTGCGGCAACCGCAAGGAAGCGGGCCTCTCCACCGAATTCTACCGCGACCATATCGAGCGGTACGGATTCTCGCAGGCGGATGCCGGCGTCGAAACCTTCGCTGACAATATCCACCAGTCGGTTTTCGGTCACCACATCGAGCGATATCGCGGGATAACGTTCGAGAAAAAGAGGGATGGCCGTATTCATCAGCACACGGGCCGCAATCTCGCTGGCATTGATGCGGAGAGTGCCACTTGGCTGACCGCTGAATTCGCCGACTGCGTCGAGCGCCAGATCAAGATCCCGCAACACGGGCTTCAGCCTCTCGAGAAGCATTTCGCCGGCTTCGGTGACTGCGACGCTGCGTGTCGTGCGATGCAGCAGGCGCACGCCCATGCGCGCCTCCATGTTGCGCATCATGTGGCTCAGCGTCGAAGGCGATAAGCCAAGTTCACCGGCCGCCCTGCGGAAGCTGCGGTATGTGACGATTGCCGCAAAGGCGTTGAGATCATCAAGTGTCGGCCGGTAACTCATGGGTATTTTTCAACAACTCATGCAAGTTTGAACGGATTATCACATCAATAATCACCTCTATCTTTGCTGTCATCAAGCCGTGATCCAGCGGCATCAGAAAGGTAGAGACGATGACGAAGACATGGTTCATCACGGGCACATCCTCGGGTTTCGGCCGGATCATGACCGAGAAGCTGCTGGCGCGCGGCGATCGGGTAGCCGCCACCCTGCGAAAGCGGGAGGCCCTGGCTGACCTTGAGGCGCAGTATGGCGAACGGCTCTGGGTCGCAAACCTGGACGTCACCGACGACCGGGCCGTTCGTGCAGTCGTCGACACCGCCTTTCAAAAGATGGGGCGCATCGATGTCGTCGTCAGCAATGCCGGCTACGGCCTGTTTGGCGCAGCAGAAGAGGTGAGCGATGCGCAGATCCGTCATCAGATCGATACCAACCTGATTGGCTCCATCCAGGTGATCCGCGCGGCCTTGCCGCATCTGCGTCAGCAGGGCGGCGGTCGCATCCTGCAGGTCGCTTCGGAAGGCGGACAGATCGCCTATCCGAATTTCAGCCTCTATCACGCGACCAAATGGGGGATCGAAGGTTTCATCGAGGCGGTAGCACAGGAAGTCGCCGCCTTCGGCATCGACATCATCATTGCCGAGCCGGGACCGGCGGGCACGGATTTTGGCGCCGGTCTCGTCAGGCCGCTACAGATGGATGTGTACGAGGACACGCCGGCCGGCCAGGTGCGCAGGGCAATTGCCGACGGCTCGTTCAAGATCCTGGGCGACCCGGTGAAAATGACCGACGCGATGATTGCGGCGGCCGAAAAACAACCGGCACCCAAGAGACTTGCGCTTGGCAGCACGACCTATCAGTCGATCCGCAAGGCTCTGGGCGAGCGGCTTGCCGAGCTGGAAGCACAGAAGGAGATCACGCTGTCGACCGATATCGACGTCTGACTGCCCTCAGCGGTCGATCGTCGCCATGATCGTGTCGTTGTAGCGCTTGCCGGAAACCTTGCCGGGGGCAAGCGCTTCATCGAGCGCCTTCATGTGTTCGGCGCCAAGCGCGATGGAGGCAGCGGCGATATTGTCTTCCAGATAGGCGCGGCGTTTGGTGCCGGGGATCGGCACGAAATCGCTGCCCTTGTGGAGGATCCAGGCGAGCGCCACCTGGCCAGGCTTGACTCCGAGCGAGGATGCAACGGAGCGGACGGCCTCGGCCGCGCGAACATTGGCGTCGTAATTTTCGCCCTGATAGCGTGGATCGCCACGGCGGAAATCGCCTTCCGGATAATCCTCTGCGCGCTTTACCTCTCCGGTCAGGAAGCCTCGGCCGAGTGGGCTGAAGGGCACGAGACCGATGCCGAGTTCCTTCAAGGCGGGGATGACGTCGGCTTCCAGATTGCGCTCCCACAGCGAATATTCACTCTGAACGGCTGAGACGGGCAGGACGGCATGAGCGCGGCGGATATTGGCGACACCGGCTTCGGAAAGCCCGAAATAGCGAACCTTGCCCTCCTTGACGAGTTCGGCAACGGTAGCAGCGACGTCCTCCATCGGGACAGTCGGGTCGACGCGGTGCTGGTAGATGAGATCGATATGGTCGGTGGCAAGACGCTTGAGCGAGCCCTCGACGGCGCTGCGAATGGTTTGCGGCCGGCTGTCGCGCTCGGTGCCGACCTGCTTTCCATCCTTCAGGCGAAAGCCGAATTTGGTGGCGAGCGTCACCTCGTTGCGGCGACCCTTCAGCGCACGGCCGAGCAATTCTTCATTCCTGTAGGGGCCGTAGACCTCTGCCGTGTCGAGAAAGGTGCAGCCGAGCTCGATGGCGCGGTGAAGGGTGGCGATGGATTCCGTTTCATCCGCCGGGCCGTAGGACTGGCTCATTCCCATGCATCCGAGGCCGATGGCCGATACTTCAAGTCCCTGGCTGCCGAGTTTGCGCTTCTGCATCATCATGCTCCTGCTTCTCAAATGGGAGAGGTCTATATAGACCCCAGCGCAGGATTATGAATGCGCGAAAATCCCGATAAACTGCGTGAGCGTTCAGGTGTTGCGGTGGTGCCGGTTGTTCCGGTCATCAGATGTGTAGGTGGCGAGGCGAAGCGCATCCATCAGGACGGCAATGATTTGCTTCCACATGGCGTTTCTCCTTTCGCCAGTGTTCTCCTCCTCTTGCGCGCAACCTTCAAACAAGCTTATCGTCGGTTTCGGATAACTTGAGGTTATGGGATGAAACGCGGCCGGCTTCCCCTGACGGCATTGCGCAGCTTCGAGGTTGCTGGCCGGCTCGAGAGCTTCACGCTTGCGGCGGAGGAATTGTTCATCTCGCAGGCGGCCGTCAGCCGGCAGATCCGCGAGTTGGAGCAACTGTTGGGTGAACCGCTTTTCGAGCGGCGTCATCGCAGTGTTCTGCTGACGGGAAGCGGACGGAAACTGCTTGCAGTGCTCACTCCATCCTTTGACCGGATCGATGATTGCCTGGAGGATATCCGCGGGGCTTCAATGTCTGCGGATCTGAAAGTCAGCGTCGAGCCTTCCTTTGCCGCTTGCTGGCTGGTGCCGCGACTGCCGGAATTCCGCAAACGTCACCCTGACGTCGAGATCTTGCTCGATGCCGATCCGAGGACGATCGAATTTCGTACCGGCCAGGCGCAGATCGCGATCAGACACAGCGCCACCGTCACTGCATGGCCACGAACAGAAAGCCGGCACCTGATCGATGTCCGCATGGTGCCGGTGATCGCATCCGATCTTCTGGAACGTGGCACGCCGATCTCCTCTCCGCATGACATCTTTGCGTATGGGCTTTTGCATGAGGAAACCCGCGACGCCTGGAGCCGGTGGTTTGGGGCGGCTGGCCTTGCCATGCCCGAGACGGCGAGGGGGCCCGTCTATGCCGATGACGGCCTCGTGCTGCAGGCGGCGCTGCGCGGCCAGGGCGTTGCGCTCCTTGATGAAGCTTTTGCAGAGGAGGAAATCCGGGCTGGCCGTTTGCGCCAGCTTTTCGATCTCACCGTGCCGAACGGCGCCTATTGGCTGGTGGCCCGCAGCTTCGACCGCCTTCCGCCTCCGGCCGCGGATTTTGTACGCTGGATCACCGAAAGCTTTCACAAGCGCTGACGTCTACCCGCGTGTCGCCATCCGCTTTTGGGCGGCCTCGCGGACAAGCTTCCATCGGATAAGCTCAAGCGTGGCGTCTGCCAATGCGCGATGCGCCGGGATTGCCGCCTTGCTTTCCTCGACGATACCGTCGATGAGCCTCGACAGCTCTGTTTCGGTGACAGTCGCTCCTGTCAATTCGCGCGCCGTGGCCATAAAGGCATCACGTGACTTGCCGAGCCTGAGAGCATGCCGCGGAAAGCCTGCGGCGCGCAGGAGAACGCTGAGCCATTTTCCGTCCCATGACGGCGCGCTCGCATAGAGATCATGGCCGGTCAAAACCTCAATCATTTCGCTGGCGACCTGTTCCACCGGCACGCCCTGCGACGCGAGCAGTGCCTGCGGAATCCCGTGGATTGCTTCCGCATCCGCAGCCCAATCGTCCCAGTCGGGAGCAGGCCGGATCAAGGTCGAGTGCGAACGTCCATCCTCGAACACCCAGGCAACTTCGATGGGAACGCTTTTCTTGCTGAGGGACGAAGCCTCGAAGTCCAGGAAAACGATCAATGCAACGCGACAGGCGAGAGCTGCCCTCCAGCGAAAGAGTTTATCCCGATCGGACCGTGCTTCAAGTTTCGGGCGTCGGCTCGAACGAACAGGAAATGCAGCCTAGCTCTGCCGGCATTTATTTGTCGAGCCGCGTGCCATCGGCGCTGAAGATATGCAGGTGGGCAGGATCACAGATGAAAGCGAGCTGACTGCCGGTCGCAATGTCGCCAGATCCTCTATATTCGACGGTCAGAGGCTGACCGTCGCCAAGCTGACAGTAGAGGAATTGAGTCCCGCCGAGATATTCGTCGAAATCAACCCTTGCCGCCAGAACCCCATCCCGCGGTTCGGCAATGCTCAGATGTTCCGGCCGCGCGCCGAGCGTGATCTTCTGGCCCGCCGTCAGGCCCGCGCCGCCGATCGGCGAACGAATGCGGTTGCCGGCCACCAGAATGCTGCCGTCACCTGCCCAGCTTGCCTCCAGCAGATTCATGCGCGGCGAACCGATGAAGCCGGCAACAAAGACATTATTGGGTCTTTCGTAGATCTCGCGCGGTGTTCCCGCCTGTTCGATATGCCCGTCACGCAGCACGACGATCTTGTCGGCGAGGGTCATTGCCTCGGTCTGGTCGTGCGTGACGTAGATCATCGTATTGCCGAGCTCACGGTGGAGCCTGGCGATCTCGATGCGCATGGAGACACGCAATTCTGCATCGAGGTTCGACAGCGGCTCATCGAAAAGAAAGACCTCCGGCTTTCGGACGATCGCACGGCCGATCGCCACGCGCTGCCGCTGTCCACCGGATAGCTGGCCCGGTCGGCGGTCAAGCAGATGGTCGATCTTCAGGATCGCCGAGGCCGCCTTGACGCGGGCCTCGATTTCCGAGGCCTGCGTCCGCGCCATTTTCAGGCCGAAGGCGAGATTGTCGCGCACACTCATATGCGGATAGAGCGCATAGGACTGAAAGACCATGGCGATGCCGCGATCGGAGGGGTCGAGATCGGTGACGTTACGTCCCTTGATCTCGATCTCGCCGTCGGTGACATCCTCCAGCCCGGCGATCATGCGCAGCAGCGTCGATTTTCCGCATCCGGAGGGACCGACGAAGACGACGAAGGACCCCTCCGATATGGTCAGGTCAATGCCGTGGATGACTTCCAGATTGCCGAAACTCTTGCGAATTTCGGTCAGCACGACGCCCGTATCCGCCATTTTATTCACCGCGCGCCTCTCCGGCTCTGACCCAGACGAGCATCTCGCCCGGTTCGCGATTGTCCCAGAAAGGATAGGGCACGAAACGCGCGCTCGCCTGTTTTGCGGCAGGCGGAGACGTACGGTAGAGCGCGGCGCCCCAATCGGCCGTGTCGCGGCTGATAGGAAGGTCGAGAGCGACTGCCCCGCGAAGGCCTGCAATTTCTGATGTCTTCGCCTGCGAGACATCGGCGGAAAGGGTAATGCCATTCAGCCCCTCGCCATTGTCGGTCTCCTCGACGCAATAGACGAGCGGACCGCGCATCAGCGCCGTGCGGCCGGCATCCTGGCGGACCAGCGGGTTGGCAAAGAGCTTACGGGCGGTCAGCGGGATCGAGAGATCCACCTTGTCGCCGCTCTTCCAATCGCGCTCGATACGCGCATAACCATCGATGACGACGGATTGCAGATCGAGCTGTTCGCCGTTGACGGAGAGCGCCGCACCTTCGGCCCATTCCGGTATGCGTAGCGACAGCGCGAAACGGGCGGGATGGTCGAGCGCCACATCGAAATGGATCGCGCCATCCCAGGGATAGCGGGTCTGCTGGGAAAGCTCGACCTTGGCGCCGGCAAGATCGAAACGTGCCTTGCTTTCCCCGTAGAGATGGACGGCAATCTCGTCTTCGGCGATCGCATACATATAGGAGCCGACGGAGGCGAGCAGGCGGGCGATGTTCGGCGGGCAGCAAGGGCAATGGTGCCAGATCCAGCGGTGATGCTTGCCGGCGCTTTCCAGCGGGTTCTCGTAGAAGAAGCGCGTGCCGTCGAGCGACAGACCGGCCATGGCACCGTTGTAGAGCGCCTGCTCCATGATATCGGCGTAACGACGATTTGGACCGCGGCCGAGCATGCGGTTCGCCCAGAAGACGAGGCCGACGGAGGCGCAGGTCTCGGCATAAGCGCTTTCGTTCGGCAGGTCGTAATAGTCGGTAAAGCCTTCGTTGGAGGCTGCCGGACCGATGCCGCCGGTGACGTACATCTGCTTGGTCGTCAGGTCGTCCCAGAGAGTCTCGAGTGCTGATGTCAGCGTATCATCGTTGTATTCGGTCGCGATGTCGGCCATGCCGGCATAGAGATACATGGCGCGCACCGCATGGCCGACGACCTTCTTCTGCTCGCGCACCGGCAGATGAGCCTGGCCATATTCATAGGTCTTCTGGTGGAAATCGGCAGCACTGCGACCGTCGCGGGCAGCCTCGTCGGTGAAGAAATGCGGTTCGGTGCCGCGCTCGTCGACGAAGAACTTCGAGAGGTCGAGATATTTCTTCTCGCCGGTGACACGCGCCAGCTTGACCAGCGCAAGTTCTACCTCTTCGTGGCCGCAATAGCCGGGGAACTGGCCAGGGCCGTGGCCGAAGACCGTGATCAGGTAATCGGCATAACGGCTCATGATGTCGAGCAGCTTCTTCTTGCCGGTCGCCTGGTAATAGGCGACGGCGCCTTCGATCAGGTGTCCGGCGCAATAGAGCTCGTGATGATCGCGCAGGTTCGTCCAGCGCCGGCCCGGCTGCACGCGTTGGAACCAGGCGTTCAGATAGCCGTCCTTGTCCTGGAGTTTCTCATACATGTCGATAATCTGGTCGACGCGAGCCTCGAGTTGCGGATTGGGCCGGCGGTAGAGTGAATAGGCAACGGTCTCGATCGACTTGCCGAGATCGCTGTCCCAGAACATCTGCGTCGTGCCGCCCCAGGGACCGATCGGAATGACGACGCCGGGGCTCGGCTGCGTCACGTCGATTGCCTGCAGCATGCCGGCCTCGACACAGCGGTCGAGCAGCGTTTCGGCGGTGGAATCGCAGATCGCGTCCTGGCGATCGCCAAACAGCCCCTGCAATTCGACACTTGGCACGGGCAGGGGACGGAACTGGCGATCTCTTTTCAGCTGGTTCATGGCTTCATCCATTTTGTTGAAAGGTCATCATTTCACCGCGCCGGCCATCAGCCCGCGCATGTAGTAGCGTTGCAGGAGCAGGAAGACGATCAGGCAGGGGATCGTCATGACGACGACGCCGGCCTGGACCGCGCCCCAGTTGATGGCGCCGAGACGTCCGGCGCGCACCGCCGTCATCAGGACGGGAAGCGTGTATTTCTCGTTGCTGGAGAGCAGCACGAGGGCGGCGAGGAACTCGTTCCAGGCATTCAGGAAGGCAAAGATCGCGACTGTCGCAATGCCCGGCAGGACCAGCGGCAAGAGAACACGGATCAGCAGTCGCAGGTCCCGGGCACCGTCGATGCGCGCTGCCTCCTCGATCTCCTTCGGCACCGCGTCGAAGGCGTTGCGCATCATGAAGACGGAGAAGGGAAGTTGCAGCGTGACATAGACGAGGGTCAGCCCCAGCAGCGAGTTGTTGAGGCCGAGCTTCGCCAGGATGATGAAGAGCGGCGTCAGGATCGACTGGAACGGGATCATCAGCGTTGCGATGATCAGCACGAAGAGGGCATTTTTCAGCGGGAAGCGGTAGCGAGAGAAGCCATAGCCAGCGAGCAGGCTGACGGCGACCGTCAGCAGTACCGTTGCCAGCGAAACGAAGAGCGAGTTGATCATGTGCCGCCAGATGCCGGCGCCGAACGTATCGAGCAGCGCATAGGCATCGAAGCTGACACCTGTCGTCGGCCATGGCGGCAGCGGCGGCAGGCTCGACTCCGTACCGTGCCGGAACGAGGCAAAGAGCGTGATGATGAAGGGCGCCAGGAAGAAGATCGAAATGGCGATCCCGGCGACATGATAGGCCGATTGCGACCTGAAGCGCTTGCGGGCGCGGCGTTCCCGTGAGGAGATCATCAGCGTTCCTCCCCGACACGCAGCAGCCAGAGCTGGACGATGGATATCGCCACCAGGATCGCCAGAAGAGCGATCGACAGGGCGGACCCGTAGCCCAGATTGAAGGATACGAAGGACTGGTTGAAGATGTAGTAGACGACCGAGATCATCTTGTTCTGCGGTCCACCCGAGGTCATGATGTAGAACTGGTCGAAGGCAAGGATTGACCCGGTGACCGAGACGATCAGCGCCAGCGCAATCGTTTTGCGCATCAGCGGCAGAGTCAGATGCCGGAAGCGCTGCCAGCGGCCGGCGCCATCGATGCGGGCGGCCTCCGTCAGTTCGGACGGAATGGCCTGCAGCCCGGTCAGCAGGATGATCATCGTAAAACCTGCGATCTTCCAGACGACCATGACGATGATGGTCGCGAAGGCGGTATCGAAGCTTGCCATGATATTGGGGCTTCGCTCGACGAGGCCGAGTGCGCGAAGGGCAGGGCCGAAGAAGCCGCTATCGACATTGGCAAGCCAGACCCACAGAAGCGACGCCGTCGCCAGTCCCACCACGACGGGCAGGAAGATGATCGTCCGGTAGGTGCTGACGAAGCGGCGTTCCTTTTCGACGAAGATTGCCAGCGGGAAGGCGATCGCAAAGATCGCGATGGTCACGATGACGGTGTAGTAGGCGGTGAAATTCAAAGCCGCCATAAAGCGGCTGTCGTTCCACATGCGGGTATAGTTGGCAAAACCAATCCAGCGCGAGGCGCCCATCAGCGGCCAGTTGTGCAGGCTCATCCAGCCGGTGAACAGCACGGGCATGACGAAGAAGACGATGACGAGCGCCATGGCGGGCGCAATGTAGAGAAAGCCGCGCCATTGCGACCTTCGCCGTTTTCGGACAGCGCGCGTGCGCTGAGGACCGGAACCGGTCATCGAAACCTCCGCATTTTATAAGGTCTTCTAGCTTTGAATCGGCCGGGGAACTGCCACCGTCCCCCGGCCACGGCCGGGAGAGTTATTGGCCGCTGTCGATGATGGACTGCATCTCGGACTGGGCGTTCGAGAATGCGCCATCGACGTCGTCACCGAAGATTGCTGCGTTGGTGAAGGTCGCCCAAGGTCCGTTGGCGCTGTTGATCAGATCATTGAACTGCAGCGTGTAGGGTGTCTTGGCCACAGCGATTGCCTTCAGGCCCACCTGCATGCGGGGGTCGAGCCCGGCAAGCACCTGGTCGGCAATATCGCCGCGTGTCGGCAGGCTGCCGTATTTCGCCAGGACTTTCTGGCCGTCCATCGAATAGATGTATTCGAGGAATTCCTTGACCGCATCGATCTTCTTCGTGCTCTTGGTGATGACGAAATTGTCGCCGCCGGCAAAGGACGAAGTCTTGCCGTCGACGCTGGGGATCAATGTCACGCCGAAGTTGATATCCGGATACTTGGTGACCAGCGTACCGATGGCAAAGGCGCCGAGGCTCTGTTGGCCGATCTTGCCGTTGGTGAAGCTCAGGAAGCTTGTACCATTGTCGCTTGCTGCACTTGCCGGAACGAGATCCTTTTTCACCATATCGCGATAGAAGCCGACCGCCTTGCGCATCTGTGGAGTATCGAGCGTCGCGGTCTTGCTATCCTCCGAAAGGATATCGGCACCGGCACCCCAGACGAGTGGCGTGAAGGTGAAGATCATGCAGCCGCCACAGCCACCGCCCGAGAAGTAGAAGCCATAGGTATCGTCGCCGAGCTTGCGGATCTTTTCAGCGTTCGCCTCGATTTCCTCCCAGGTCGCGGGCGCCTTTTCGGGGTCAAGACCGGCCTTCTTGTAGAGGTCCTTGTTCCAGGCGAAGACAGAGGTTTCGACTGAAAGCGGCAGGCCGTAGATCTTGTCCTGATAGGTGCCGAGCTTGACATGCGACGGCGACAGCGAATTGAAATAGGGCAGGCTCTTGGCCCAGTCCGTCAGGTCTTCGAGCTGACCTGCCGCGGCAAAGGCCGGTGTGTAGATCAGGTCCATCGACAGGGCATCGGGCGCCTGGCCGCCGGCGATTGCCGTTGCATATTTCTGCACCAGTTCGCCGAAGGGCACTTCGGTGGTGACGACCTTGTTTTCATGGCTCGCATTATAGGACTCGACGACCTTGTTGAAGGCATCGCCGATACCGGTGCGGACCCACATTTCGATCTTTTCGGCAGCAGAAGCTGTCGAAACCAGGCAGAGTGTGGCAAGGCTGGTTGCCACCAATAGACGCTTCATCATGGCTCTCCTCCCAATAAGGCGCGTCTCCTTCGCGCCGTTGCTATATTCCGAGGGTGTCTCCCCCGCATGACTGCCGCACGACGAGACGGCACGGCAGTTTCCTGATGCCAGGCTCCACCGGACGTCCCTCCGCAAGCGCCAGAACCGTCAATCCGGCCTGCCGCCCCAGTTCCTTCAATTCCATATCGACCGTCGTCAGCGGCGGGCGCGTCTGGCCGGCGACAATCTCCCAATTGTCGAAGCCGACCACCGAAACATCCTGCGGCACCCGAATGCCGCGTTCGCGCAGCGCATCGATGACACCGCGCGCAATCTGGTCGTTGCCGCAGAAGATGCCGTCGGGCTTTTCGCCGCTGCCACTCCACAATCTTGCGACGGCTTCGTGGCCCCAGCTTTCCGACCAGGCTCCAAACAGAACCGGCCGCTCCTCTCCCGCAACCTTACGATAGGCATCGGCACGCTCACGCACCGAAAAGAAATTCTCCGGTCCGGTGACATGCACGATCCGCTTGCGCCCGAGCTTTGCCAGCCATTCGATGGCAAGCCGCGCGCCCTGCGCATCATCAGAACTGAACGTCACGGTTCCCGGCGCTCCCTCCGTGAAGGCGTAGACGACGGGCACGTTCAAATTCGACAGGTCGATCGGCAGCCGTCTGTCCAGACGCTTTCCTGTGGCGATAATGCCGTCGACCTGTTTGTCGAGCATCGCCTCCACATGAATCTGACCGAGTGCCGGATCCTCCTCGATTGCGCACAGGAAAACCGAAACGCCGTGATCAACGAGAGCATCCGATATGCCGGCCATGACCGGCAGGGTAAAGCGACCATAGGTATCGTTGGTAAGAAGCCCGATCGTGAAGCTGCGCTTGCTGAGCAGCCCTCTCGCCAAAGCGTTCGGTCTGTATCCGATCTCTGCCGCTATGCGCTTGACCCGCTCGCGCGTTTCCAGTCCCATCCGGCCTGTATCGTTGAGTGCCTTCGATGCCGTCGAGATGCTGATTCCAGCTGCCGCCGCGACGTCATGAATGGTAATCCGGCCTCTTTTTTCTCCTGTTGTCTCCAGCAACCCCTCCCATCGAGCTTGCGATGAGAAAAGCTTTTCTCAATAGAATTGTCAAGTGAGAAAAGGTTTGCGCAATTGCTTTGATCTTGAGCGAAGTTACAGAAGATGGACGTACGATGGCCGATGATGAGCCGGCTTTTGGTCGAAGGCTGGCGCTGCGGGCTTGTTAGTGTGCGAACGCAATCACTTACAGATAGCCGACGTGGTCGCCGAACGGGACATCTTCATCCAAGTTGCCGCTGCCGATGCGCTCGCTCTCACCGGACAGACGTTCTTCGTCCGGATCAGGGGCCTCGGCATGGGGGTGGGTGGAATGATGGTCCAGATGCCGGCCCGCTGCCGGATCATCATCCGCATCGATACGGTCTTCGTCGCTGTCAGCGGAATGATGCTCGTCTTTTTTTTCACTGCCGGCGGTGATCTTTGCCTGTCGCTCGGCGACCCAGGCATTGTCGGGTTCGGAGCCGATGGAGGTGCTGTGGTTTACGTGTGTGGCCGAGGAGGGTGCGGTGGGCGAGGTGGGCGCAATCTTTTCGACCATTGAAATTCCCTGGCTTATGGCCCGACTGGCAGGCTTGTCTATGATTTCTGTCGCCCAAGCGGGTGCGCATGGGGATCGATGCTGATCTGATCGCGACCCCTCATCTTGGCCGCATAGAGCGCCAGGTCGGCCCTGCGATAGATATCATTGGCATAGTCTCCGCTCATCACACAGGCAATGCCTGCGGAAAAACTGTAGCGGAAGCTGAGTTGGTCGGCCAGCGGACGGGACTGTCTGACGGCAACCAGCATGCGATTGACGATTTCTGCCGCTTCCTCGGGAGCCGTGTTCGGAAGAACCAGAACAAATTCCTCGCCGCCCACGCGGCCGAGAATATCGGTCTTGCGCACCATTTTCTGCAGCGTAGCGGCGAAATCCTTGAGAACGGCATCGCCCGCAGTATGGCCGAAACGGTCATTGATATATTTGAAATTGTCGATGTCGAGAACTGCGAGGCAACCGACTTTCTCGGGCCGGTGGCCATAATTGCGCACCAGCTCCTCGAGTTTTGACATCACGAAACGTCTGCTCGGGATGCCTGTCAGCTCGTCGGTCTGGGCAGCCTTGATTGCGCTGTCGCGATCTTGCCGCAGCGTCCTCTGATCGGAGCGGATCGATGTCACGTCGCTCGCAATACACAGCATCCAGCCATTGGTCTGCATGGTTTCGGTCATCCATAACCAACGGCCGTCATGAAGGTCGGTCTCAAATGCGCGAAACCCGCTTTTCCCTCGGCGGGCAAGCGTTGACAACAGCCAGCTCTCAAAGTCGGTCGCGGCAATGATCGTTCCGCGGCGGGCGTGAAAGTTGCGCCGCATCAGCTCGGCCCAGAGAGGTTGTTCCTCTTCTGCGACAAACCAGGCATCGCGAAACGCGCGATTGGCAAAACGCAGCCGGTCATCCTGGTCGTAGACCGCAACCATGACGCCCGCAACGTCCATCAGCTGCGCCATTTGCAACATTGCTTCCGTGTCAGCCAAGGTCATCATGCCCTCAGAACAGATCATCATCAGCTTGCACTATCCGCCCCGCGTGAAGAAACAGTTAGCCGGTCTGCATATGCGCAGACCGTTCTGACATCATCAACAGTTGCGGTGCAATTCCTGCCAGGCTGCAATTATTCCTCCAAGTGGAATAATACCTTCCGCATTCTGCAGATTAACGGATTCCGGTGAATGGCTATTGTTGGTTCCAGGCCAGCAAGGGCTGTTGGCGAATTTGTCAAAACGGAGAACTGAGATGAACAGACTGATCCTTTCCCTGATGCTGGCAACTGTCAGCTTTGCTCCCCTTTCCCAAGCTGTCGCCGCTCCTGCCAAGCAGGCTGCGATCGCCCAGCAGGTGCCGGTGACCGTGCACTATCGGTCGGCCAAGATCGATGGCGTCAACATGTTCTATCGTGAAGCCGGTCCGTCCGATGGCCCGGTCGTCCTGCTTCTGCACGGATTCCCGACATCCTCGCACATGTTCCGCAATCTCATTCCGCTGCTCGCGGATCGCTATCACGTCATCGCGCCTGACTATCCGGGCTTCGGTCAGAGCGATGCACCCGATCACACCAAGTTCGCTTACACTTTCGCCCATTACGCAGACATGGTCGATACACTCATGAACCAGCTCGGCGCCAAGAAATATGCCATGTATCTCATGGATTATGGCGCACCAGTCGGCTACCGCCTGGCTCTCAAGCATCCCGAACGGGTGAGCGGGCTGATCGTCCAGAACGGCAACGCCTATGAAGAAGGCCTGCGAGAGTTCTGGGATCCGATCAAGGCTTACTGGGCCGATGACTCCAAGGAAAAGCGCGAGGCCCTGTCCAATCTTGTGGTCCTCGAGACCACCAAGTTCCAGTACACGGACGGCGTCAAGGACCTCACCCGCATCAGTCCCGACAACTGGGTTCACGATCAGGCCCTGCTCGACCGTCCCGGCAACAAGGATATCCAGCTCGATCTCTTCCACGATTACGGCACGAATGTCCCGCTCTATCCGCAGTTTCAGGCCTTTTTCCGCGAACGCAAGCCGCCGACGCTGATCGTCTGGGGCAAGAACGACAAGATCTTCCCCGAAGACGGTGCACATCCTTACCTGCGTGATCTTCCGGACGCCGAAATGCACCTCCTCGATACCGGCCATTTTGCCCTCGAAGACAAGCTGGATGAAATGGCGCCGCTTATTCACGACTTCCTCGACCGCAAGGTCGCAAAGTAAAACTCGTTTATACGAGAGACCGCGCATTCAGAGATGAATGCGCGGGCCTTTGCTAATTGAAGTGCCTGTTGGACCTCAGTTTTCCCACCGCAAAATCGATGAAGCTCCGTACTTTTGCCGAAGCATGCCGGCCTTCCGGATGAACGACGTGGATCGGCAGGGCTTCTTCCTCGTAATCGGACAGGATCGTGCGCAGTTCACCTGCCTCGAGCTGCGGTGCGATCTGATAGGATAGGACGCGCGTTAGGCCCCAGCCGGAGGCCGCCGCCGAGATGGCAGCTTCATTGGTGCTGCAGTAGAGGCGCGGATTGACCCGCACGGTCGACTTCTTCTGCACGCCGAAACGCCATTCGAGCGATGTCCATGCACTGGTCGATGCGATGATGCGATGGCGCGACAGATCGCTTGGGCTTATCGGGACACCGTGCTTTTCAAAATAGATGGGCGACCCGCAGATGACACGCCTCACCTGGCCGACACGTGTTGCGGTGAGGCCCGAGTCCGGCAGATGGCCGATACGGATGGCCACATCGATGCCCTCATCCACCATGCTGACAACCCGGTCGACGAACAGGCCGCGACCGATGACGTCGGGGTAGAGATCGAGATATTCGGTCATCAGCGGCAGGACGAACATTGTCCCGAACATGGCCGAGGTCGTGACGGTGAGGGTGCCTGTCGGTTTGCCGTAGGCGCCGGCAGCGATGGCTTCCGCCTCCGAGAGATCGGCGAGAAGCCTTTGGCAGTCCGCAAAATACTGGGCACCGGCTTCCGTCAGTTTGACAGATCGGGTCGTGCGCGCCAGGAGGCGTGTCCCAATGACGTCTTCCAGGGCGGACACGATGCGTGTGACTGCCGGCGGGCTCATATGGAGTTGCCGTCCTGCATCTGCAAAGCTCTCGGCCTCCGCAACCTTCACGAAGACCCTCATTGCCTGCCATCGATCCATGCGCCCCACATTCTCGTGAAAATCTCGGTCCCGCACCAAGCTTTAAACGCTTTTATTCCGATCGCAATCTATCGGTCCCATAGCGTCAAGCCGCTGAACGGCAATCTTTTATCTGGCGGGCGATAGGTCCAGTCTCCTGATGAGGGCGGGCAGTTCCGACGCGATGTCCGGAACGCCGAAAGCCATCAGTTGCCGACTCGCGACCATGCTTGCCTCGTCGTCACCGGCTTCGATCGCCAGTGCGCATTTGACGGCGATATCGACAAGCAGGTCGAAGCTGTCTCCGCGTTTTGCAGCATCGATCTCCGCGCCGCTCAACGCCAGATGTTTCGCCTTCTCCTCCAGCAATCGGACGGCGTGGGGATCATGTCTCGCGCTTGCGATGGCCAGTTCGATTTGTACGCGCATGATCGGGGTTATGAGATCTTTACTCACTTCATTCTCCATAGGCTGCGATAGCGGTCGTCTCTTCGCTCGCGTTTCGAGCCTGTCGGCAAAGATGTCGGGTGACGCTTTGACTGGTGGAGCGATCGCGAGCCGTTGGCCATTCGCAGACGGAACACCGTCGACTTGTTGGTACACCTGGTCGCATTGGGCTTGAACAGGGGTTCTGCTGAAGACTTTCTTTCCAATAGCGAAACAATCGGACAAAGCCGCTCCGCTGAGGCTTTTTTTGCAAAAGCGGACCCACACCAAAGAACAGTTCCTGACACGCGGAGGCTCTGCTAACCGTCTTAAAACGCCGACAGAGTGCTATAAACCGAGACAACTGCATTCAGCTTCGAGGAACGCCATGCCCCAACCCGTCCTGTTTTCTCCTTTCACCGTGAGCAGTCTTGAACTCGCCAACCGTATCGTGATCGCGCCCATGTGCCAGTACTCGGCCGTCGACGGCTGCATGACGGACTGGCATCTGATCCATCTCGGACAGTTGGCGCTTTCCGGTGCCGCACTTCTGACCATTGAGGCAACCGCTGTCGTTCCCGAAGGACGCATCACCTTTGCCGATGTCGGCCTTTATGATGACGCCTCCGAAGCCGCGATGGCCCGTACGCTCGAAAGCATCAGGAAATGGTCGGATATGCCAATCGCCGTGCAGTTGGCGCATGCCGGCCGCAAAGCCTCGACCGAGGTTCCCTGGAGAGGCGGCGGTCAGTTCGCGCCGACCGATCCGAACGGATGGCAGACCGAGGCACCTTCCGCCATTGCCTTCAACCCGAACTACGTGCCGCCAACTGCGCTCGATCGCGAAGGCATGAAGCGGGTCCGCGATGCCTTTGCCGCTGCCGCACGGCGGGCGGCGAAAATCGGCATTGATGCCGTTCAGATCCATGGCGCTCACGGCTATCTGCTGCACCAGTTCCTGTCGCCCTTGTCGAACCAGCGAACCGACGACTATGGCGGCTCGCTGGAAAACCGCGCCCGCTTTCCACTGGAGATTCTCGATGCCGTGAGGGATGCCTTTCCCTCCGATCGGCCGGTGACGATGCGCGTTTCTGCGACCGATTGGGTCCAAGGTGGTCTGGAGATTTCCGAGAGTGTGGAATTTGCCAGGATGCTCGAAGCACGGGGCTGCAATGCAATCCACGTATCGAGCGGCGGCCTGCATCCCTCCCAGGCGATCCCGATCAGCCCGAGCTACCAGGTGCCGCTCGCACGAGCAATCAAAAGTGCCGTCAAAATGCCGGTCATCGCCGTCGGCCTGATCACCGCGCCGACGCAGGCCGAGGCAATCGTGGCGACCGGCGATGCGGACCTCATCGCACTTGCGCGAGCCATCCTCTACGATCCTCGCTGGCCGTGGCATGCAGCCGCCGAGCTCGGCGGGCAGGTCAAGGCAGCCAATCAATATCTCCGCTGCCAGCCGCCGCAGCTCAAAAACCTGTTTGCGAAATAGGACCGAGCGCAAATATCCGCGCGCGGAAAACGCTGTCTGCGTGATCGTTCTGGCGGCTGTCTGACACCATGACAATGATGTACCCTTCCGGCTATGTTAAATGGGCGGGAGGGGCTCATGACCGATACGGGCACAGTGATCGTCGGAGCAGGTCCCGCCGGTCTTGCCTGTGCGGCGGCGCTCAGGAAAAACGGCCGCTCCTCGTTGATCCTCGAAAGTGCAGACAATCTGGCTGCCTCGTGGCGAAGGCACTATGATCGGCTGCATCTGCATACCGCCAAGGCCCATTCAGGGCTGCCCGGAATGCCCATGCCGGGAGAGTTTCCAAGATATCCCTCACGGCTGCAGGTGATCGACTATCTCGAGACCTATGCGCGCGCCAACGATGTCAGGATACGGTTTCGCAAATCGGTCACGCGTATCCGGCGGGAGCAAGGCTGGATCGTCGAGACGATCGATGGAGAAGCCTTCGACGCCCGAACCGTGGTGATCGCGACCGGCCTTTCCAAAGCCCCGATAAGGCCGGTCTGGAAAGGCCAGGAGAGCTTCGCCGGGAAGATCCTGCATTCCTCGGAGTTCGCCAATGCAAAGGTATTTGGCGGGGGCCGGGTGCTCGTCGTCGGCTTTGGCAATTCAGCCGGCGAGATCGCGCTCGAATGCGCTGAGGATGGTCTTGAGGTCGGCATGTCTGTGCGCGGGCCGGTGAACGTCGTCCCGCTGGAAATGTTCGGAATTCCAACCGCGACAATCGCCATTGCGCAACGTTACTTTCCGTACCGACTTGTCGATGCCGTCAACGCGCCGCTTCTGCGTCTGCGCTACCGCGACATGGAGAGATTGGGGCTGCAAAAATCCACCGATGGTCCTCTGACCAATATCGCGGAGAAAGATCGCACACCCCTGATCGATATTGGAACCATGGCAGAGATCAGGGTCGGGAAGATCAGAATATACCCGGGTATTGAAAGCTCGGATCGTCACCAAGTGCATTTCGCCGATGGCCGATCGGCGGATTTCGACACCATCGTCCTGGCGACTGGTTACCGCCCCTCGCTGGAAGCCGTATTGCCGGATTTCGCGGAGAGATTTGATGGCGCCGACAGGCCGAAAAAGGGAGATCTCCAGCCGGGGAGTGACGGTCTTTATTTCTGCGGGTTCAATGCGGCCTCAACAGGCCTCTTGCGTCAAATCGGCATCGAAGCCATCAGCATTGCTCGATCGATAGCGGAGCGATGAACGAAGCTCGGATCGATATCCCATGAGAGCCAATGTCGGGAATGGCGGCTTCAGTAACGAAGTCCAGAGCCAGGTCCCGTGGTCATTGTGCGGAGATCCCGGATCAATCCGCCGGGACCGTTTTCGTTGGTGGGTTCGAGGCCGAGCTTCGTCAGCCAGCACCACATGCTGACCCGATGGAACAGCGTATAGAGCCAGAGCGCCCGCTCGATATCGGGATGATCGAGAGCGCCGTAGCCCTGGAGGATGGGTTTCCGGCTGCGCGGATCTTCATGTGCCGAACAGAAGAGCGCCTTTGCAAGATCGAAGAGCTTGTCCGCTGCCCGCGCATTGCCGAAATCGACAAGCCCACTGAGCTGAAGTCCGCCTGGATCGGTGCGCAGGGCCAGCACATTGCCCTGATGAAAATCGTCGTGGCAGAGGACGGCACCGCTGCTTTCCCGCAGGAGGTCGAAGCTTCCTTCTGCCAGTTGCTGCAGACGACGCCCAAGATCGGCATCGCCGCCGAAGTCGCGGAACCGCCGGAACACATCCTCGAACGCTGATGTCATATAGTCGGCATTCGTCGGCATCGGTTTGGCGATCCCGTGGCCGACTACGTAGCCATAGGCCGGCATCGGCATTGCATGGATGTGTCTCAGCAATGCACCCATCTGGCGGTAGGCATTGTCGATATCCGGCTCCGCTACCCAGCCGCGCAGCGAGCGGCCGGGCAGCAGCGGCAGCAAGGCATATCGCAGCGGCAAGAGGCTTCGCGACTCGTCGATCGCAAGCCACTTTGGCGCAAGCGGTGTCAGCTCCGTGAACCAGCCGGCCACAAGCTTCTCCTTGGCCGGTCCCCATTCAGGTTCGTCGGGATAGATCTTGAGCACCAGCGGTTCGCAATCAGCGCCGGCGAAGTCGATCCTGTAGACCTCCGTGCTGCCGCCATGCAGGCGGGCAAAGCCGTCGGCGACAAGCCCAGGATCGAGATTTTGGACGATCCGCTGGATGGTTTCCCTATCGAGCTCCAAGGTCGTTCGTCTTTCCGGTGCCATCTGTAGTCCCTGGACGACGCGCGCAGCCATTTTTAAGATGCGAGGCCAGAAGTTGCGTACTGGAAAAAGCCACCCGGATGATCGGTCGGCGCGGAGTGGGCGCAGAATGCTGTGCCCAATACAGCCGGTCAATCTCGTTCCGTCGAAATATGCCTTGGCTTTGCGAGCTTCTGGAAGCCGGACGTCTCTTGATGAAGGTTTCGATGTCACTGTGGTGGACTGGCGATTATTGAGCCGAATACCCATATAGGCGTCAACGAAGCGCACCTGACGATTCCCGTCCAACTCGCGCATTGGAAAGGACAGTTCTATGACAACAGAACGTGCAGTACTTGCTGGCGGCTGCTTCTGGGGAATGCAGGACCTTATTCGACGCCTTCCCGGCGTTGTTTCAACGCGTGTCGGTTACACCGGTGGCGAAGTCCCCAATGCAACCTATCGCAATCACGGCAACCATGCCGAAGCGATCGAGATCAACTTCGATCCGCAAAAGACGAGCTATCGCGATATCCTGGAATTCTTCTTCCAGATCCATGATCCATCGACCCGCAATCGTCAGGGCAATGACATTGGCGCAAGCTATCGGTCCGCAATTTTCTATGCTGACGAGACCCAGCATCGCATTGCCGAGGACACGATCGCCGATGTGGATGCTTCGGGCCTCTGGCCCGGGAAGGTCGTGACGGAAGTCGTTCCCGTCAGCGATTTCTGGGAAGCCGAGCCGGAACACCAAGACTATCTCGAGCGTATTCCGAATGGCTACACATGCCACTTCGCTCGTCCGGGCTGGAAATTGCCGAAGCGGCAGTCGAACGTCGCTTGAGCGTTGTCGACCGGGAATATTGAACGGATTTGACGAGCGGCGGCCTTCCGGGCCGCCGTTTTGATTCACGAGATCATTTCAATCTGTCCGTATGGCCTCCGCATCATGATCAAACCCTTGTTTGATCATCTCGCTTGGGTGCCTGCCGCCATCGTGATATCCACCGCTTTCGGCGAGGGCGATGCGAGGAAATTGCACGCCCCGCTGGCGCTTTTTCCAGCGCCATTCCAAGCTCCAGCGATCATGCATTTTGTCCGCCGACAATGCGGAAAACGTATGTTATCGTTTGCTTGAATAGAAGTGATTGTCGATGTTTTGAAGGCAGGAGCCGCGTATGACTCGCGACACGCCAATCGATAAACAGGGGCGGTCTGCAAGTATCACGACCGGCGATAGCCGCTCTTCTGAAATTCATGGCGAGCGGCGGGTCGTGACTGCGCTTTGCTATGATCTGGTCGGCTCTACAAATCTCTTCAATCTGATGGATCTCGAAGACTACCAGGATCTGCTGGCGGCCTTCCTGCAGGCGGCGCGCCAATCCATCACCGCGCATTCCGGCGTCATCCGGGTCGAAGCCGGGGACGGCGGAGTGGCGCTTTTCCCGATCGAACTCGGACCGAGAGATGCAGCATCGGCTGCGATCCGCGCCGGCCTTGGAATCGTTGAAGCGTGCCAGCGCCTCGCCCGCGATCTCAAGCGCGACGACATGCAAGTGCGCGTGGGTGTCGCCACTTCCGTCGCCCTCATCCGGGAAGCGCAGTTGCAGAACTGGATACACGAGCCCGTCACGGGTGCCGCACTCGCTCTTGCAACACGGCTCGAGGCCGCTGCCCAGCCAAACACCGTCCTGGTTTCGGACGAGACGCGAAACCTCGCCGGTCGTTCCCACGCCTTCGTATCGGAGGGCACGCGCCTGTTGAAAGGCTTCTCGGAGCCCGAAAGTGTCTGGAGAGCGATCGGCCACAAACGAGAGGTTGACCGGTTTCATGCCTTCGGAAGGCTGGACGGCACTTTCATTGGCCGTGTCCACGAGCTCGAACGGATCGGGCAAGCCTGGACTGCCGCCGCTGAAGGCAAGGGCAGGATCCTTGTCATCACCGGCGAGGCCGGTATCGGGAAGTCGCGGATGCTTCGGCAAGTCAGGCGAATGATCCATGCGGAGCCCGCAAGATCGCTGCTCTTCCAATGCCTGCCGGGAGGCGTTCGCTCGACGCTTCACCCGCTGCTTAACAGTTTCCCCCAGCGCCGATCCGAAACCACTGACGGCGGACGCCTGACGGTCGATATGGTTGCCGCCCAATTCGCTCGACAGGGTATTCGGGATCCGGACGTCATCGACATTTTTTCTTATCTGCTCGGTGCCGATGGGCGCAATGAAGCTCTCTCAGGCAGTTCCCCCAAGGTGATACAACAGCGCGCACGACAGGCGCTGTCAAAGGCATTGAGCGTCATCTGCGAGGAAACGCCGCTGGTCATTGCCGTCGAGGACATTCACTGGATCGATCCGACTTCCGAGCATCTTCTTCACGAAGTGGCCCGGCTCGTGCCTACGCTGCCTGTGCTCCTGATCGTCACCTGCCGACCCGGTTCTGAGGCCGGCATGTTCGACGCGGACGCCGCGGAACATATTTCCCTCGGTCCGCTCGATCGCGATGAAACACGGCTGGCGATCGCGGCGCGCTGGCCGACGGATCGCCAGGATGCACTACCGCAGCTGTTCGAAGTAACCGAGCGCATATCCGGCGGCGTGCCGCTTTTCATCGAGGAAATATGTCAATGGGCCTCTGAAATAACGTCTAGGGACGCGATGAGCGTGCCCCCAAACACATCCCGCAGCCATGTCTCCGCCTTCGAAGGAATATTGGACTTGCGGCTCGAACACCTGGGTCCGGCCAGAGACGTTGCCCGTGCCGGAGCCGTTGTGGGTGATCGTTTCACCATTCCGCTGCTTCGCGCGTTGCTGCCGGACACGAGCAGGAAATCGCTCGTGCATGCGGCCGAAACGCTTTGCGAGACCGGGTTCTTGACCCGCGTGCGTGCTCATGGCGATGTCGCGTATGGCTTTCGCCATGCTCTGATCCAGGAGACCATCTATAACGGCCTACTTAAGACCCAGCGTCAGCTTCTCCACCGGCGCCTGTTCACGGCAGCAAACAGCAATCGTCCGGTCGTAAATTGGCTGGATGCGGGCGCACTTGCCCAGCACGCAGAGTCCGCAGGCCTCCGGGAGCATGCGATTGCATTGTTCATAAAGGCCGGAAAGGAGCTCGCCAGACGTTCGGCAATGGTCGAAGCGCGCCACCATTTTGAACGCGCCTTGGCGCTGTGTGAGTCCGTTCCCGGCGGTGCCGCCGATGGCTTATACCTCTCGGTGCTGACCGAGCTCGGGCCGCTGCTGACGGCAACGGTCGGTCCCAACTCGGCACCGGCGCGGATCCTTTACGAAAAAGGCGTCGAGGTCGCACGACGCCAGGCCAAGGAGGATCAGCCCAAGTGGTTTCCGGTCTATTGGGGTTGGTGGCTGACCGGGCAGAACTTCATGGAGATGCGCAGCCGTGCCCGTGAAGTTCAGGTCATGCTTTCAGGAATTGCCGATCGCGAGATCGAACTCCAGGTCAATCATTCTATCTGGGCGATCGAGTTCAATGTCGGCAGGCAGGAAGATGCCCAGAAAGCGATAAGGGCGGGGCTTGCGCTTTATGACGATGAGGCGGCCAAAGCGAGCCGCAACGTGTTCGGCGGCCATGACGCGAAGGTCTGTGGTCTTGGACAGTTGGCGCTATCCCTCTGGCTGACCGGCCAGACCGAGGCTTCAAGCAAGGCGCTTGCCGATATGGTCGCCTTTGCGGACAGCATCGCCCATATGCCGAGCAAGGCGCACTCGCTGGATACCGAGGCAGTATCGGCATTCTACCGCAACGACCATGCTCGTCTGATCGAGATTTCCAGCAGGATGGGTGATTTCGCGAAAAAACACGAATTGCAATCCTTGTCTGCCCTCGCAATGCTCTTTCGCGGATGGGCGACTGCGCATGTTGAAAATCTGTCCCGCGGTCATGAGATGTTCCGCACGGGTTTGGCGCTCCTGAAGGAGCTTGGGGCCGTCGCGGATCTGCCGATCTATCTCTACATGCACGCCACAATGCTCGGCCATGCGCGCAAATATCAAGCGGCGATCGATGTCGCCACCGACGCGATCCGTGAGGCGAGGGCGACAGGCCATGGTTACTGGCTAGCCGAACTCCACCGGCGTCGCGCGCTCTTGCTGTCGAGCGCCAAGGCTGAAAAGACGGCTCTCCTGTCCGATCTGAGAATCGCCGTCGCCATCGCGGAAGAGCAGGGTGCGGTTGCCTTGCTGCACCGGACGCAACGGTCCTTGAAGGAGCTCGGCCTTGCTGGCGAGTTCTGACATTTGCCCTGCAGGCGTCAGTGAGATGCTCTCGGCATTCTATGCCGGGATCAGAGATGGAAACATGTCTCTTATATCTGCAGGATCGGACCCTGAAGATGCAGAGGCTTATTTCCGCTCCTTGCTGCCTCTCTGTCGTCGCGCCCGGATCACACGCATCGCCGACCTGACCGGCCTCGACCGGATCGGGATTCCGGTCATCCAGGCCATACGACCCGCGGCATTGTCCGAAGTCACCTCGCTCGGCCGCGGATTGTCCAAAGCGCCTGCTGCCATCGGTGCAATCATGGAGTCGCTCGAGCGCTATTACGCCGAGGCAATCCCTGCTTCTCGCGTCTTCGTGTCGACTGCAGAAAGACTGCAGGTTGGCGCCGGATTCTTCGATGGTTTCAGTCCCGCAGCTTCTCGGGAAAATTGGCGCGAGCGCGAGATCGACTGGATCATGGGCGTCGATATTGCGACCGGCGCTCTCACCCCCGTGCCGTTTGAACTTGTGCATACGATCTACACCGATCCGCCACCTCCGCGTGACGGCGTCTTTTTGCGCACCACGACCGGCCTTGCATGCCACCGGTCAGACCTTGCCGCCTTGCTGCATGGGCTACTGGAATGCATAGAGCGGGACGCGATGGCGCGTGCTTTCGAAACCCACGGCCTTATGGACCGGATGAGGCTGTCGTTGTCGGGACTGGGAGCAGCGGCTCAAGATCTTCTGTCACGCATCGCCGAGCACGGAATATCGGCTGCCTTCTGGTATGCGCCATCGCCAGCAGGGATCCCGGTCGTCTGGTGCCAGACGATTGAAGCTGGCGAAGGCGAGCCCACGCTCGCGCTGCCGACGGAAGGTTATTGTGCCGGTGTTGATATTCATCAGGCAGCGTTCGGCGCGCTGCTTGAAGCGCTGGCGGCCCGTGCCGGTGCGATATCCGGTGCGCGTGACGATCAGACGCGGAGACATTATCTGAGGCCGAGCAAGGCAATGCTTGCCGACGCGCGCGATCTCATCCTAGGCAAAAACGCTCAATCGACCAATTTTACCGGTGTTTTGCCGCCTGCTGTCGACCTCGTTGATCTTCTGGAGCGGGTCATCGCTGCTGGACTGGGGCCGGTTCTTGCTGTTCCGGTTGCTTTGTTGAACGATCCGAGCATTCGCTGCGTGCGCACGATCCTTGCTGGCATGCGCCCCTTTTCCGTCGAGCGGTGAGGATCCGGAATGGATCAGAGCAAGGACGGCCCAATACTCGTTTTTCTCGGTCCGACCCTGCGTGTGCCGGAGGCGCAGCGCCTTCTCGACGCAATATACCTGCAGCCCGTTTCGCAGGGAGACATCATCCTTGCCGCGCACGCGTTTCGCCCGAAAGCGATGGTTTTGATCGATGGCTTCTTTGAAGACAGACCCGCCGTGCGCCATAAGGAAATTCTCTGGGCGCTGTCGCAAGGCATCGTGGTGATCGGCGCGGCAAGCATGGGCGCGCTCCGGGCTGCAGAACTGCACCCGTTCGGAATGATCGGTGTCGGCCTCATCTATCGCTGGTACAGGCGGTGGCCGCTGACGGCGGAAGATGCCGTCGCAGTCCAATGCGGGCCTGCCGAACTCGGCTTCACGCCTCTCACGGAGGCCATGGTCGACCTTCAGCGCAGTTTTAAGGCGCTCTTTCGTCGTGGCCTGATCTCCAAAGCCGAGATGGATGCCGGTACCGCTGCGGCCCAACGGCTTAATTTTCGGGAGCGCTCCCTCAGAAAGGTAGTGATTGCAGTGCAATGGCTACCGGAGAAGGCAGCCTTGCTTCGCAGCCATCTCATTATGCAGAAGAAAGCCGATGCCAGACTGGCACTGCAACTCGCTCCCGCGCTCTTGAAGTTAAAACAGGAAAAGTTGCCCTGTACGATAACCAATACTTTCCTTCGCGATCTGGAAGCCGGATCTATTGACATCAAGTTAATTAGAAATTACTAATTTAATAAATTGCCATACAACTCATCTCACCGAGGAGTTGAGCTATGGAATTATATCCCGACATATCACTTGAAAAGTCCGCGCAGGCTCTTGGAACGCGATGCTGGATATTTCCCCAGCCGCCTTTTATCCTTGGCTATGAGCAACCGGACCGGGTCCTGCTGTCCATATTGCCTGATGAGATTGGCGATGGTCCAAGCGACATCTTGATGTATGTCGCCGATCCGCTGTTCGACAAGGAGCCCTACGGTTTCAGCGGTTTCCCACCCTATCGCGGGCCTCGACGGCGCTCCGTCCGATCCGGCCCTGATGGTCATTTTGATAGCCTTGATCCGAGATCACGCGATTATCTTGGCGTGCATGCTTATGCCTGCGTTCATTTCGTTCTGGACGTCTGGCGCAATTATCTCGCCCGACCGATGCACTGGTTCTTCTCCGATTACTATTCGAGGCTCGAAATCGTTCCCTTTGTCCGGTGGAACAATGCGCATGCGGGCTTCGGCTTCATCGAGCTCGGCTGCTCCGAAGCAGGTGGCGAAGAATCGCCCTATGCGTTGAATTTCGACACGATCGCTCACGAGATCGGCCATCTGGTCACGCTGTCGCAGATGGGGCTTCCAGATAGCCTTTCCCGCGACGCGGATTTCTTTCCGTTCTCCGAGGCCATCTCAGACAGCATATCGTTGATTTCTTTTCTGCATTTCGAATCCGCCATCGACCGGCTGCTGCGCCGGACGAAGGGAAATCTCCTGCTTTACAACGAGCTCAATCGCTTCGCCGAGACAAGCCCGGAGACGCAAATTCGCCTTGCGACCAATTTCCGGCGCATGTCGCAAGTCACCAGTGAGGCTCATGATCGCTCGCTGCCTTTCCTCGGTGCGATCTTCGATACGATCGTCGAACTCTATCACCGTGAGCTGGTCGCCAGCGGCTGCGCCGATCATCGTCTGCTCTCTGTCAATCTTCGCGATCTGACGCAGGACGAGTTTGACTGGTTCCGGCAAACGACAGCGGAGGCTTTTCGCGACAAACCGCTTTTCTTCAAGCTCGCCTTGATCAAGGCGAGAGATTCAGTGGGAGGGGCAATCGGTGCTGCGCTTCATAAGCTGGATCCGGGCGCGATGCGTCTTGGGGATGCCGCGCTGGCTATTGTCTCGGCTGCGGATTTACGGACCGCCGCGCAACTGGAGGAAAACTTTGTATGGCGTGAAATCATCGGCTCGAGGTGAGCCAGAACAGGAGGGGAAAATGAGCTGCTGCTCTGAAAATCCGTTCGTCGGAACAGGCAATCTGCCATTCAATCCAAGCGAGGTTCGTCTCTATGGACGAAACGAATATTGTCCGCCCGACGAAGCCCAGCAGCGATCCGAAGCTGCCCAGGCAAAACCTATCCGGGATGGTGGCGTTGAAGCCGGCAAGGACAAGATCAAGCTCAGGGTGGACAACTGCCACATTCTGATCGATCCCGGGAAGGTCGACATAGTCAGCATCGGCGTGATCTATGGCTATGCCTATGAGGGACACTGCTACAAGCTCCCGAAACCGCGGATCATGTATCTCCCGGTCAAGGCCACGGAAATAGAGGGGGATGACTGCGGATGCGATTGCGGCTACTCGAACGCACTCGGCTATTCCGTCTGGTCGCTGGACAAACTCGAACGCGTGATTGCGCTCGATGTGCGCTCCGACGATATCAAGACGCTGATCCTTGACGAGAACCTTCCCGGTAACCGCTCGCCGCTCGCCTATGCGCAGACTCAATCGCTGGCGCCGCAGCGGCTTCGCGATTGAGAACCGGCAAGCGTGTGGATAAAGGCCTGCCTGCTCTCCGTTCGACGCCAGGACGGAGAGCAGGCGTCACCTGCTCGTCCCGGTCCGACACGACGCGGCGGTCTGTCTTCGCGAGAGGCGTCCCGCATGCCCTGCAGGTGCTTCGGCATTGATGGTTCTTGCCGGCAAAGTTACTGGACTTTGCAGCATCGGAAGTTTAGTACGTGCCTCCGCTAACCGGTCGCAGCCCACCCGGTTCAACAAAACAAGGGATCCTAAAATGAAAGTACTTGTCGTCTGCTCAGGCGGACTCGACTCCATTTCGCTTGCATACAAGATCGCGGCGAGCCACCAACTGATCGGCCTGATTTCCTTCAACTACGGTCAGCGGCATGTCAAAGAGCTGGAATTCGCGGCTCTCTGCGCACAGAAGCTCGACGTTCCGCACGACATCATAGACGTCTCGAACGTGGGCAAGCACCTGACCGGCTCCGCTCTCACGGACGATATTGAGGTGCCAGACGGCCACTACGCAGAGGAGACGATGAAGGCAACGGTCGTGCCGAACCGGAACGCCATCATGCTGGCGATTGCATTCGGGCTGGCCGCAGCACGTCAGGCAGACGCCGTGGCGATCGCAGTCCATGGCGGAGACCATTTCATCTACCCCGATTGCCGGCCGGGCTTCATTTCGTCGTTCGAGGTCATGCAACAGCATGCGCTCGAGGGCTATGCAAACGTCAGATTGCTCGCTCCCTATGTGAACGCTACGAAGGCCGACATTGTCATCGATGGCGCCAGGCACCGAACGCCATTTGCGGAGACCTGGTCTTGCTACAAGGGCGGTCGCCTGCATTGCGGAAGATGCGGTACTTGCGTCGAGCGTCGCGAAGCTTTCCATCTCGCCGATGTCGAGGATCCGACCGTCTATGACGATCCGGTTTTCTGGATTGCTGCGACGGGTGGGTACAGAGCAGAAGAGGCGAAGTGATGTACCGGATCACCAAGGAGTTCCATTTTTCCGCCTCGCATCAGCTGTCCCATCTGCCCGACGACCATCAGTGCGCGCGTCTCCACGGGCACAATTATATCGTTGAGGTCGAGCTTGCGGCCTCCGAATTGAACGAGGACGGCTTTGTCCGCGACTATCACGAGCTTGCGCCTCTCAAACGGTACATCGATGAATGCTTCGATCACCGGCATCTCAACGATGCGCTGGGCCATGATCGGGTAACGTCAGAATGGCTCGCCAAGCATTTTTACGACTGGTGCAAGGAAAGACTGCCGGAAACATCGGCGGTCAGGGTAAGCGAGACGCCGAAGACATGGGCGGAATATCGCCCATGACGGTCAGGGAGCAAAAGATCCGCATCAGCGAAATATTCGGACCGACGATCCAGGGGGAAGGGCCGCTCATAGGCCTTCCTACCGTCTTTGTCAGAACGGGCGGATGCGATTATCGCTGCGAATGGTGCGATACCCTCCATGCCGTCGACAGCGCCTTCCGCGACGAGTGGACGCCGATGTCGGTCGACGACATCTGGTCGAAAGTGGAAGCGCTCTCTCAGGGCTGTCCGCTGACGATTTCCTTGTCTGGTGGAAACCCGGCAATTCAGCCACTTGGGCCGCTGATAACCAGGGGAAAGCGCGACGGTTATCAATTCGCTTTGGAAACACAGGGCTCGATCGCCCAGGACTGGTTTCCAGAATTGGATCATTTGATCCTTAGCCCGAAACCACCGTCCAGCGGCATGGAATTCAAGGCGGGTGAACTAAGGGAGTGCGTGGCAGCTGCACGCAATGGTCCCAGGATCGCTATGAAGATCGTCATCTTCGATGAGCGTGACTACGCCTTTGCAAGATCGGCCGCCAGGGAGTTCGAAGAGCTTCCGATCTTTCTCCAGCCGGGCAATCACACGCCGCCGGTGGAAGATGGAGTGTTGATCGATCTCGACGGCATTCTCAACCGCATGCGGTGGCTGGTCGATCGGGTCGCCTCGGACCGGTGGTTCGACGCGCGCGTTCTCCCGCAGCTCCACGTTCTGCTCTGGGGAAACATGCGGGGCGTGTGATCACCTCCAAGGAAATCTCGGACCGTCGGGGATTTGCGACCTTGTCGCTGGTCCCTGCGGCGTCGCCATCTATCTGTTGAGAGGAACGTAAAACTGCCTTGACGGCTTCCCATCTTTCAGAAATGCTAAGATGTCAGACCAATTTAATAGGTCGGCTGCCTTGAAAAAGAACCTGGGGAACCATGAAGGCAAATGCTAGCGACCGGCCGGTAATCCGGCCCCTTCCGGCGATGGATCGCGCGCGTCAGGTGACCGATGCGCTGGCGCATTATGTCGAGGATGCCCGGCTCCAGGCGGGTGACCGGCTGCCGGCGGAGCGCGAGCTGATGGCGGCCCTGGCCGTCGGGCGTTCCACCATTCGTGAAGCGATCCGGCATTTCCAGGCGCTCGGCGTGATCGAGACGCGCAAGGGCAGCGGAACTTATCTGCTGAAACCGGTTTCTCGCGATACCGTTCATATGCCGCTGTCACTCGATACGACGCATCTGCGCGATGTTCTGCTACAGACGCTGGAAGTTCGCCGCGGCATTGAATGCGAAGCCGGCATGGTGGCTGCACGCCGGCGCACCGCGAAGGATCTCTTGCTCATCGAGGAAAAGCTCTGCGAGATGGAGCGGGTGCATATAGCCCAGGGCGCATCGGGTCCGGAAGACCTGGCCTTCCATCTGGCGGTCTATGATGCCACCCATAATCCGCTGTTCCGCCAGCTTCTCGAGCAGATGCGCGAGACCTTCGAACGGTTCTGGACGCATCCTTTCGACCGGCAGGACTTTGCCCGCCGATCTTTCCCCTTTCACCGCACCCTTTTCAACGCCATCGCCGCTCAGGACACCGAAGCGGCGCGGCGTGAGACACTGAAAATCCTCGACGTGGTCGAGGAAGACATCAAGGAAATGTCCCGATGACTGACGGCCTCGAACCGTTCGACCTTGCCTCGCTGATTACCGCCCATGACGAAGGCAACTTCGCCGAAGCGGTCGTGCCGCCGATCTTCCAGACGTCGCTTTTTACCTTCTCCGACTATGACGACATGATCGCCTCCTATCGCGGCGAAAAGGTGCGGCCGATCTATACGCGTGGCCTGAACCCGACCGTGCGCATGTTCGAGGAGATGCTGGCAAAGCTCGAAGGGGCCGAGGATGCGTTGGGTTTTGCAAGCGGCATGGCGGCGATCTCGTCTGCCGTTCTGAGCTTCGTGGAACCGGGCGACCGCATCGTCGCCGTCAAGCATGTCTATCCGGATGCCTTCCGGCTGTTCGGCACGATCCTGAAGCGAATGAAGGTCGAAGTGACCTATGTCGACGGTCGTGATGAAGAGGCGGTCGCCAAGGCACTGCCGGGTGCCAAGGTCTTCTACATGGAAAGCCCGACGAGCTGGGTCATGGAAGCCCATGATGTCGGCGCGCTGGCGGCACTCGCCAAAAAGCACGGCGTGGTCACAATGATCGACAATAGCTGGGCGAGCCCATTCTTCCAGCGGCCGATAACGCTCGGTGTCGACCTGGTCATTCATTCGGCATCCAAATATCTCGGCGGCCACAGCGATGTCGTCGCCGGTATCGTCGCCGGCTCGAAGGAGATGATTGCGCGCATCAAGGCTGAATCCTATCCCTATCTCGGTGGCAAGCTGTCTCCCTTCGATGCCTGGCTGCTGATCCGGGGCCTCCGGACTTTGCCCTTGCGCATGCGGGCACATGAGGCAGCGGCCATGACGATCGCGCAGCGCCTGCAGGCGCTCGATGTAGTCGAGCAGGTCTGTCATCCGGGCCTTGCCAACCGCTTGCCCAACGGCCTCAACGGCACGTCGGGCCTCTTTTCCTTCATATTCCGCGAAGGCATCGATGTCAGAGCCTTCGCAGATCACCTCAAGCTTTTCAAACTGGGCGTAAGCTGGGGTGGACATGAAAGCCTGATCGTACCGGGCGAGGTGGTGCTGCAGCAAAAGGCACAGCCGAATTCCGCACAAACCTTCGGTATCAGCCCGCGATCTGTGCGCCTCCATATCGGCCTCGAGGGAACCGAGGCCCTGTGGAGGGATATCGAGGAGGCGATTGCTGTCGCCTCTTAACTGAAACCTCACAAACAACGACGGAGGGGAACCGAAAATGAAAAAGCTTATTCTTTCAACGCTCTTTGCAACCACGATGATGGCAGGCACGGCCTTTGCGGACACGACGCTGAAGCTCGTCGAAGTCATCACCAGCCCAGAGCGCACCGAAACGCTGAAGTCGATCGTCGGCAAGTTCGAAGCCGCCAATCCCGGCACCAAGGTCGATATCATCTCGCTGCCATGGAACGAAGCCTTCCAGAAGTTCGCGACCATGGTTTCGGCCGGCGATGTGCCCGACGTGATGGAAATGCCCGATACCTGGCTGTCGCTCTATGCCAACAACGGCATGCTCGAGAGCCTCGAGCCCTATCTTGCGAAGTGGGAGCACACCAAGGAACTGACGCCTCGCGCGCTCGACCTCGGCCGTGACGTCAATAACACCGCCTATATGCTGCCCTACGGCTTCTATCTGCGCGCCATGTTCTACAACAAGAAGCTGCTCGCAGACGCCGGCGTCAAGGAACCACCGAAGACGATGGAAGACTTCACCAAGGCCTCCGAAGCCGTCTCCAAGCTGCCGGGCAAATATGGCTACTGCATGCGCGGCGGTCCGGGCGGCCTGAACGGCTGGATGATCTTTGCAGCCTCCATGGCCGGCAGCAACAAGTACTTCAACGAAGACGGCACCTCGACCATGAACAGCGAAGGCTGGGCAAAGGGCATCGAGTGGATGGTCGATCTCTACAAGAAGGGCTATGCACCGAAGGATAGCGTCAACTGGGGCTTCAACGAAGTCGTGGCCGGCTTCTATTCCGGTACCTGCGCCTTCCTCGACCAGGATCCGGATGCGCTGATCGCCATTGCCGAGCGCATGAAGAAGGAAGACTTTGGCGTCATGCCGTTGCCGAAGGGCCCGGCCGGCAAGTCCTATCCGACTATCGGTTACGGCGGCTGGTCGATGTTCACGACGAGCCAGAACAAGGACCTCTCCTGGAAGCTGATCGCCACGCTCGAAGGGCCTGAAGGCAATATCGAGTGGAACAAGAAGATCGGCGCTCTGCCGGCCTATACGGCTGCCGAGAAGGATCCCTTCTACGCCGGTGACCAGTTCAAGGGCTGGTTCGAGGAACTCGCCGATAAGGATACCGTCCCGACGGTCATGCCGACCTACCTCGAGGAATTCGCCTTCTTCAAGGATTCCATGGCGATCAAGACCTCGCAGCAGGCGCTGCTCGGTGACATCTCGGCCAAGGATCTCGCCGATCAGTGGGCCGATTACCTCACCAAGGCGCAGCAGAAGTTCCTCGCCAAGAAGTAAGGCCAAAATCGCAAACGGCGGCGGATATCTTCCGCCGCCGCTCATGCAACGACAGACGGCGCGCCGAAGTGCCGCAAGGGGAAGTATCGGGTAAATGACTATCACCGCCGACACGCTCGAGATGCGCCACGACCGCCGGCCATGGCTGCGGCGCCTGGCCGATGCCTCGGAGCCTTATCTCTATAGCGCGCCCTCGTTGATCCTGATCATTGCGGTCATGCTGGTCCCGCTGGTGGTCGGCGTTTCCTATGCCTTCCGCGATATCCAGCTTCTCAATCCTTTTTCAGGTGGCTTCGTCGGGATCGAGCATTTCCGCGAGCTTGCACAGGACAAGGCCTTCTACGGCGCGCTCAAGAATACGCTCTGGTGGACCGGCGCTTCCGTCATCCTGCAATTCATCTTCGGTCTCATCCTCGCCCTCCTGCTCGACAAGCCGTTCTGGGGCAGGGGCGTCATTCAGGCGCTGGTCTTCCTGCCCTGGGCCGTACCGTCATTCCTTGCCGGCCTGAACTGGGCCTGGCTTTTCAATCCGGTCATCGGGCCGATCCCGCACTGGCTGTTCGGGCTCGGGCTGATGAGTGAGCCGGGCAATATTCTCTCCGATCCGCAATATGCGATGTGGGGGCCGATCATCGCCAATGTCTGGTGGGGTATTCCCTTCTTTGCCATCACGCTGCTCGCAGCCCTGCAGGCGATCCCGCGCGATCTTTATGAAGCGGCCTCGATCGACGGTGCCGGCTGGTTCCAGCGGTTCAGGTCGATCACCTTGCCGTTTCTGGCGCCGACGATTGCCATCACTGTCATGCTGCGCACCGTCTGGATTTCGAATTTCGCCGATCTCATCGTCGTCATGACTGGCGGCGGCCCGGCGGACAGGACGCAGATTGTCGCGAGCTACATCTTCACCCAGGCCTTCAAGCGGCTCGATTTCGGCTATGCTTCGGCGATTGCGCTGGTGCTGCTGGTCCTGCTTCTTGCCTATTCCATGCTGATCATCCTGCTGCGGCAGAGCCTGCTGGCCAAGGATTGAGCCATGAGACGATCTATTCTCCCCATTATCGCGCACCGTCTGGCGATCCTCGTCTATGTCGTCTTCGCGCTTTTCCCGCTCTTCTGGCTTTTGAAGGTCTCGGTAACGCCGAATGACCTGCTTTACACCGAAGGCGTGCGCATGTGGCCGTCGCGGACCACTTGGGAACACTATAGTTTCGTGCTGCAGCACAGCGCCTTCCCAACCTTCTTCAAGAACAGCGTTATCGTCTCAGCTTCGACGGCGATCACGGTGACGATCTGTGCCTCGCTGTCCGGCTATGCTTTGTCGCGCTTCACCTTCCGCGCGAAATACTGGATCGTGGCGCTGATGCTGCTGACACAGATGTTCCCGCTCGTCATGCTGGTGGCGCCGATCTTCAAGATTCTGTCGCCCTTGCACCTGACGAACAGCCTGACCGGTCTCGTCATCGTCTACACCGCCTTCAATGTGCCCTTTGCGACCTTCCTGATGCAGTCCTTCTTCGATGGCATTCCGAAGGACCTCGAAGAGGCGGCGATGATCGATGGCGCCACCCAGTTCATGGCCTTCCGTCAGATCATCCTGCCGCTGACGCTGCCCGGCATTGCGGCAACTCTCGGCTTCGTCTTCACGGCGGCGTGGAGCGAGCTGCTCTTTGCATTGATGCTGATCAACGGCAATGACGCGGCGACCTTCCCGGTTGGCCTTCTTACCTTCGTTTCGAAATTCTCCGTGGATTTCGGGCAGATGATGGCGGCAGGCGTCATGGCGCTCATTCCGGCCGGCCTCTTCTTCCTGCTCATCCAGCGTTATCTCGTCCAGGGCCTGACGGCCGGCGCGGTCAAGGGTTAGTCACATGGCATCGATCGACATCAAGAATATCAAGAAATCCTACGGCCATTTCCCGGTGCTGCACGGCGTCGATCTGGAGATCAAGGATGGGGAATTCGTCGTCCTCGTCGGCCCGTCCGGCTGCGGCAAGTCAACACTGCTGCGCATGATCGCAGGCCTCGAAGAGGTGACTGATGGTGAAATCCGCATTGCCGGCAATCGTGTCAACGAGCTGCATCCGAAAGACCGCGACATCGCCATGGTGTTCCAGTCCTACGCGCTCTATCCGCACATGAATGTTGCTGGCAATATGAGCTATAGCCTGAAGCTCAGGAAGACGGCGAAGGAGAAGATCGCGAGCGCCGTTGCCGGTGCGGCTTCCAAGCTCGGCCTCGACCCGCTGCTCGAACGGCGCCCGAAGGCGCTCTCCGGCGGCCAGCGCCAGCGTGTCGCCATGGGCCGCGCCATCGTGCGCCAGCCGAAGGCTTTTCTCTTCGACGAGCCGCTGTCGAACCTCGATGCGCGCCTGCGCGAACAGATGCGCGCCGAAATCAAGAAATTGCATGGCGACCTCAAGGCAACCTCGATCTACGTGACCCACGACCAGATCGAGGCTATGACGCTGGCGGACCGGATCGTCGCGATGCATGGCGGGGTCGTGCAGCAGGTCGGCAGCCCCTTGGAGCTTTACGACCGCCCCGCCAATCTCTTCGTCGCGGGCTTCATCGGTTCGCCGGGCATGAATTTCCTCGATGCGAGTTATGAGGCAGGCGGAGCGAAGCTGAGGGACGGTACGATCGTGCCGCTCAACAAGTCGCTTGGCTTGTCGAACGGCGAAAAGGTGACGATCGGCATTCGGCCGGAACACGTCACCATGACGAATGACGGGTCAGGTATTAGCGCCGACGTCGAGCTCGTCGAGCCGACCGGCTTCGGCATCATCCTGCATCTTTCGCTGCACGGCCTGCCATTCAAGATCTTCACTCTTGATCGTGATGCGCTGAGTGCGGGACCGAAGGTCAATGTCACTTTCCCGGCCAAGCATCTGCATGTGTTCAACAGTGAGGGCAACCGGGTCGATTGAACCGAGGGAGCGCAATTGCCTGTCTTCAGGCAACGGAAGGAGCGGTGATGCGGCCTTGCCGATAGCGGAAAAGAGCTTTCATCACAGGCCCTTCGGTGGCTATATGACCGGGTGATGATCATGCTGGACTGGATATTATGACAGACACTGTTCTCGACCGTTTTCTTCGCTATGTCGTCATCGACACGCAATCTGATCCCGCCTCGTCCGCGCAGCCGACGACCGAAAAACAGAAGGATCTCGGCCGGGTTCTCGTCGAGGAGCTCCTGGAGATCGGCCTTTCGGATGCACATCTCGATGAGTACGGCTATGTCTATGCGACTATTCCGGCCAATACGGACAAGAGCGTGCCAGTCATCTGCTTCTGCTCGCATATGGACACTGCGCCTGACTTCACCGGCAAGAACGTGAAGCCGCAGATGGTGAAGGCCTATGCCGGTGGGGATATTCAGCTTCCTGGTGATCCAAACCGGGTGATCCGTGTTTCAGAACATCCCGAGCTGAAAAACCAGATCGGCAACGATATCATCACGACCGATGGAACGACTTTGCTCGGCGCGGACGACAAGGCGGGCCTGGCGGAAATCATGGCTGCGGCTCAAGTGCTCGTCGACAATCCGGGGATCAAGCATGGCACGATCAAGATCCTCTTCACGCCGGATGAAGAGGTTGGTCGCGGCGTCAACAAGGTCGATCTGAAAAAGCTCGGCGCGGAATTTGCCTACACGATGGATGGCGAGACCGCCGGCCATATCGAGGATGAAACCTTTTCGGCAGATAGCGTCGATATTGTTATCGCCGGCGTGGCAATCCATCCGGGTTTTGCTAAGGACCGGATGGAAAATGCCATCAAGATCGCAGGCGCGATTATCGACCGGCTGCCGAAAGAGATCGCCCCGGAAGCGACCGAAGGAAAGCAGGGCTTCATCCATCCGACAGGGGTGGCAGGCTCGATGGAAAAGGCTGCAATCAGCCTCATCATTCGCGATTTCACCGATGTGGGTCTGGTCGAAAAGGAGACCATGCTCGAAGCGATCGTCAAGAATGTGATGAAGGCTTACCCAGGGTCGACCTATCGTTTCGACGTGAAGGAACAGTATCGCAACATGAAGACGGTGCTCGACCGCCATCCCGAGATCGTCGCGAATGCCGTCGAAGCGGTTCGCCGGGCGGACATGACGCCGGTGCGCGGCAGCATCCGCGGCGGCACTGACGGTTCGCGTCTTTCCTTCATGGGCCTGCCGTGCCCCAACATCTTCGCTGGCGGTCACGCCTTCCACTCGCCGCTCGAATGGATCAGCCGCCAGGATATGGAAAAAGCTGTCAGGACGATCGTGGAGCTTGCCAGGGTTTGGGAAGAGCGCGCCTAGCGCTCTTCATCCTTCTGAATTCAGGTGCCGTTCGCCGAAATGCTTGGACGCAGCATCACGCTGTCATAAGCGGGGCGGGGTGTTGGAATGGCGATGGGCGTACCGGGTTGGGGCTCGATCGCAGTCGCTGCTGCGGGCATCGGCAAAGGAGTGACGCTTGCCGTCGCTGCGGGATCGGGAGACGGGATCGGGACGGGAACGTCCGACGGGATCAGTATCTCGAACTGCGGCGGCAGCATGCTCTCGCCCGGGACGTAGTTCATCGCGACTTCATAGGAAGGCAGCGGTGGCGGCGTTTCAAGCGTGCCGTCTTCGTCACGCTTCTCGTAGAAGGCATTGCCGCCTGCGACCGTCACATAATGCATGTTGTTGTAGGGGAATTTCAACCCTGCCGTGTGGAAGAACATCGCGTCCTTCACCGCCGGATGGCGCTCGCCGCTGAGGATCGCGTCAGCCGCGGTCGTAAGCTCCGGCTCCGCCTGAGATTTGACCTCGCGAGTCATGACACCGGGCGCAAACTGCTTCTTCTGGGCGACGACGCCGCAGATGGAGCCGGCATAGGCGCCGGAAGTGAGTCGGTTCATGACGACACTGCCGACGGCCATATAACCAGCCTCATCCGAATGCTGCGATTCGAAGTACATCGCGCGCTTCAAGCAGTCGCGATCCTTGGTGGTGTAATTGAAAGTGACTTTTGCCGATTGAGCCTGTTTTGTTTTGGCTTTCGCCGGCGCCGCCGGTTTCGGTGTTGTCGTGCAGCTCGCAGCCGCAAGTCCTACGAATAAAATCCCAACCAGGGATTTTCCAAAGGAAATCTCCGCCCTCAACGCTAGGTGCCTCCTATTGGAATTAGTCCAGCCCTTTTCGATCTTAGCGAAAACGTTTTACCCGGCATGTGACAAAAATACAAACAACCGCAGATAACAAAAATAACAAGGGGTTCCCGCCAAAATACGATTCTGGCGGGAGCCGGTATTGCAACGGTGTCAGCTTCGGAAAAGCTTCCAGCGCGTGGGCTTGAAGGCGACGCGTGACCGGTCGAGCCTGTCGGCCTCGCTCGGCGGAAGCTCGATCTCGATATGCGGGCGGTCCTTGCCGATGTCGAGTTCGATGTGGCGGGTACCGGCGACGCGCCGACTTGCAACCGGTTGGCCGGCAATACAGTTTTCGGCCGATTCGCAGAGCCGGACATCGTGCGGGCGGAAATAGAGCTGCGCAGCGCCATCAGCTTCACCATCGGCGTTGAGACCCAGCGAGCGCCCTTCGAAGCGGATATCGCCGCCGGCAACTTCCACCTGCAGGCAGTTCGACTGGCCGACGAAGCCGAAGACGAAGGGCGAATTGGGGCTGTCATAGACCTGGTCCGGCGTGCCGACCTGTTCGATCGCACCCTGGCTCATGACGACGACTCGGTCGGCAAGCTCCATCGCTTCGTCCTGGTCGTGGGTGACGAAGACGGTGGTGTGGCCGGTGCGGTCATGGATTTCGCGCAGCCATTTGCGCAGGTCCTTGCGCACCTGCGCATCGAGCGCCCCGAAGGGTTCGTCAAGCAGCAGGACGTTCGGCTCGACCGCCATGGCGCGGGCAAGGGCTACGCGCTGGCGCTGGCCGCCGGAAAGCTGTGCCGGATAGCGCTTTTCAAGACCTGAAAGCTGTACGAGATCGAGCAGTTCCAGCGCCCGTTTGCGAATCTCTGCATTCGGCGGACGGCGCGATGAATTGCGCACCTTCAGGCCGAAGGAGACGTTGTCGAGTACCGTCATATGGCGGAAAAGCGCATAGTGCTGGAACACGAAGCCGATATTGCGTTGCTGGACCGTCTTTCTCGATGCATCCTCGTCGCCGAAGAAAATCAGGCCATCGGTCGGGCTTTCGAGGCCGGCGATGAGGCGCAGGAGCGTGGTCTTGCCGGAACCCGACGGGCCGAGCAGTGCGATCAGTTCTCCTGAGCGGATATCGAGCGAGACATCGTGCAGCGCCGGAAAGCGATCGAATTCCTTGCGTAGGTTTTGGACGCGTACTTCCATTCTAATTCCTTCAGTGCCGCCGGCTGGCGGCGATTTCCGCGCTATAGCGCATTTCCAGCAGCGTCTTCAAAACAAGCGTGACGAGGGCAAGCAAGGCCAGAAGCGAAGCGACCGCAAAGGCTCCGGTGAAGTTATATTCGTTGTAGAGGATTTCTACCTGCAACGGCATCGTGTTGGTTTGCCCGCGAATATGGCCTGACACTACCGAAACGGCACCGAATTCGCCCATGGCGCGGGCATTGCAGAGAAGGACGCCGTAGAGCAGGCCCCATTTGATGTTCGGCAAGGTGACGTGCCAGAAGGCCTGCCAACCGCTCGCGCCGAGCGAAAGAGCTGCCTCCTCATCCTGCGTTCCCTGTTCCTGCATGAGCGGGATAAGCTCGCGCGCAACGAAGGGGAAGGTGACGAACATGGTGGCGAGGATCAGCCCCGGTGCCGCAAACAGGATCTTGATGTCATTGGCGCTCAGCCACTGGCCGAGCCAGGTGTTGGCGCCGAAGAGCAGCACGAAGACGAGACCCGAGATAACAGGCGAGACCGAAAAGGGCAGATCGATCAGTGTCGTCAGGAACGCCTTGCCCTTAAATTCGAACTTGGCGATCGCCCAGGCAGCGGCGATGCCGAAGACGAGGTTCAGCGGCACGCTGACGCCGGCAACGATCAGCGTCAGGCGGATCGCCGAGAAGGTTTCGGCATCCTGGAGTGCCGTGAAGAAAGCGCCGGCACCCTTGCGAAAAGCTTCGACGAAGACGGCTGCAAGCGGCAGGAACAGGATCAAGAGCAGAAAGACGAGCGCAATGACGACCAGCGTAATACGGGCGACCTTGCTCTCTGTGACAGCCGAATGAACCTTGTGCGGCTCTGCGGTCGAAACGGTTGCGGTAACGTTAGACGCCATAACCGTACCTCCGCCTGCTCCAGCTCTGTATAAGATTGATGACAAGCAGCATCGTGAAGGAGATGATCAGCATGATCGCCGCGATGCCGGTCGCTGCTGCGTAGTTATATTCTTCGAGCTTGATGACGATCAGCAATGGGGCGATTTCCGATTTGAACGGCAGGTTGCCGGCAATGAAGATGACCGAGCCGTATTCGCCGACCGCGCGGGCGAAGGCGAGGGCGAAACCCGTCAGGACCGCGGGCGCAAGGCCCGGCAGCAGCACGCGTGCGATTGTCTGGAAGCGATTGGCGCCGAGCGTGGCGGCAGCCTCCTCCACTTCCTTGTCGATCTCTTCCATGACCGGCTGGACCGTCCGCACGATGAAGGGCAGGCCGACGAAGATGAGGGCGACGACAATACCGGCCGGCGTGAAGGCGATCTTGATGCCGAGTGGCGTCAGGAACTGCCCGACCCAGCCGTTCGGAGCATAGAGGGTGGTCAGCGCGATGCCGGCGACGGCCGTCGGCAGGGCAAAGGGCAGGTCTACCATGGCGTCGATAATGCGCTTTCCGGGAAACCGGTAGCGTACCAGCACCCAGGCAAGGATGACGCCGAAGACGACATTGAGGCAGGCGGCAATGAAGGCGCTGCCGAAGCTGATGCGCAGGGCGCTCAGCGTTCGCTGGTCGAATGCAATGCCGAAGAACTTCTCCCAGCCGAGTGCGCTCGACCGCCAGGCGAGGCCAGACAGCGGGATAAGGACGATGAGGGTAAGCCAGATCAAGGTAAGGCCGAGCGCCAGTCCGAAACCCGGAATGACGCTCGGCCGCTTGAACCGCCACCGTGTGGGGTTATGTGCGCTCATAAGACCTATTATTGGGCCGGCTTGTAGATCTGGTCAAATACGCCGCCATCGCCGAAGAATTTCGGCTGTGCATCCTTCCAGCCTCCGAAGTCGTCAATCGTGGCGAGCGTCAGCTTCGGGAAGCGGGCAATATCAGCCGCATCGGCTGCTTCCGGCTTGATCGGCCGGTAATAATGCTTTGCCGCGATCTTCTGGCCTTCGTCCGAATAAAGGTAGTTCAGGTAAGCTTCCGCGACCTTGCGGGTGCCCTTCTTATCGACGTTGCCGTCAACGATTGCGACCGGCGGGTCGGCGCGGATCGAGAAGGTGGGGGTCACGATCTCGAACTGGTCGGGACCGAGTTCTTCAAGCGAGAGATAGGCTTCGTTTTCCCAGGCAAGCAGGACATCGCCGAGGCCGCGCTGGACGAATGTGGTCGTCGCGCCACGTGCGCCGCTGTCGAGAACCGGAACGTGCTGGAGGAGCTTGGTCACATAATCCTGCGCCTTGGCCTCGTCACCGCCGTTCGCCTGCTTTGCCCATGCCCAGGCGGCAAGGAAATTCCAGCGGGCGCCGCCGGAAGTCTTCGGGTTCGGCGTGATGACCTGCACATCGTCCTTGATCAGATCGCTCCAATCCTTGATGCCCTTCGGGTTGCCCTTGCGGACGAGGAAGACGATCGTCGATGTATAGGGGGTCGAATTGTTCGGGAATTTGGTCTTCCAGTCGGCCGGGATCTTGCCCGTGGCCTTTGCGATCGCGTTGATGTCGCCTTCGAGGGCGAGGGTTACCACGTCGGCATCAAGGCCGTCGATGACCGACCGCGCCTGTGCGCCGGAACCACCATGAGAGGCTTGGATCGTCACGGCTTCACCGGTGTCAGCCTTCCACTTCGCAGCAAAGGCGGCGTTGAAATCCTTATACAATTCGCGTGTCGGGTCATAGGACACGTTCAGAAGCGTCTGGTCGGCGAATGCCGGTGCGACACTGCCGATGGCAAAGCTGCCTGCCATGACCGCGGCCGCGACGAGCCGGGTGAACCTTAAAGTCTGCATGGGAACCCTCCGTGGTTATACGCTAAACTCTATCAACTAGGTCGTATAATGAAACGAAGATTGTTCCGGTTCCGGGGACCAACCTTAGAAAGCCATCCCATTTTCAGTGCGAGATTGCGAATGGGACGTGCTGCCAAGTTGGCCGCGGCCAATTAAGGCACCGTGCCACAGTCGTGATTTTTCTGCCACAGTTCGAGCCGGAAAGTGACATTCGTGTGTCGATTTTTAGTCTTGTTTTGCAGCGGTGGCGCTTTCGAGTGCCTACATGGCCTTCCGGTCGTTGGGATTCGGCGACCGATGGTGGGGGTGTCCTTGAAACACTGCTTGCCTCTTTCAAACCGTAAAAGGTCTTTCTGATGTCTATTAAAACTATCCTTCTTGGCTCTGTTGCCGCCCTTGCAGCGGTTTCCGGAGCACATGCAGCCGACGCTATCGTCGCCGCCGAGCCGGAGCCCGTAGAATATGTTCGCGTTTGCGACGCCTACGGGACTGGCTACTTCTACATCCCGGGCACCGAAACCTGCCTTCAGATCAGCGGTTACATCCGTACTGAAGTTCGTTTTGGCCAGAACGTCTCGGGTGATTCCGATGTGAACTTCTGGACTCGCGGTCAGGTTACCTTCCAGACCAAGAACGACACCGAGTACGGCACGCTCACGGGCGTTATCACGCTGCGTACCAACGCTGACAACGCCACCGATCAGGAAACCCTGCTCGATGAAGGTTATATCGACATCGCCGGCTTCCGCGCTGGTAAGCTGTACAGCTGGTGGGACGACGATCTGAGCGGCGAGACGGACACGCTCTCGAGCAACGAGACGACCCACAACTCGATCCGTTATCAGTACGAGACCGACAGCTTCGCAGCCGGTGTCTCGGTCGACGAACTTGAAGAAGACTATGTCGAGAAGCCGGGTGAAGGCCCGAACAACTTCGGCGTTGCAGCCCAGGTCTCGTTCAAGAGTGGCGCATTCAGCGGCTACCTGCTTGGTGGTTACGATACGGATAACGAAGAAGGCGCCATCCGCGCTATCGTTTATGCCGATATCGGTCCAGGCACTCTCGGCCTCGCTGGCATCTGGGCCAGTGGCGCTAACTACTACTACGAAGCGTCCGAATGGACGGTCGCAGCCGAGTACAAGATCAAGCTGACCGACAAGTGGGCCGTCACCCCGGCCTTCCAGTACTTCGACAAGATCGATATCGATGCTGACGGCGACTTCAGCGGCGGCAGCGCTTATACGACCGGCGTCACCATCGACTACCGGATTGCTGACAATCTGCGCAGCAAGCTCAGCGTCCAGTATCACGACGAAGAAGACGGCGACGACGAAACCTTCGGTTTCCTCCGTTTCCAGCGCGACTTCTAATAAAAAGGGGCCGGAGCGGCCCCTTGTCCTCGATTTGCCTTCCCCCCGCCATGGCGGGGAGAAGGTCGGAAGCGCGAAGCGAATTTCTCTTCAGACGCGTGAATCCGCGATGAAATCCGAATAGAATTCATCTGTGCTTTTCGCCTTGCGCATGGCCGCCAGGACGCCATCCGACTGAAGCCTGCGGGCGATGGCGGCGAGCACGTTCAGATATTCCCCACGATTGTTTTCCCCGAAGAGCAGCACGAAGGCGATGTCCGTCGCGATATCGTCGATCGCATCGAAGTCCAGCGGCTGGGCGAAGCGGATCAAGAGACCGCGCGGGCTCGTCATGCCGTTGATGGCTGCATGAGGAACAGCGATGCCGTTGCCGATGCCGGTGGAGCCGAGCTTCTCCCGGGATTCGAGCGCTTTCAGCACGCTCTGGCCGTCAATGCCGAAGGCCTTGCCGGCTTTTTCGGAAATCGTCTGCAGCGCGCGCCACTTGGTCGTCACCGACAGGCCGATGAAGGTGTGCTCCGGCCGGATGATATTGGAGAGGTTCATTACATTCTCGATGCTGTTTTCGGCAGGTATCAGTCAGGCTCACGGAGCCGGTAGCCGACGCCGGTCTCTGTGGTGATATAGTGTGGCTGGTCGGGAATCTGCTCGACCTTTTGCCGCAGCTGGCGCACATAGACGCGCAGATACTGCACGTCCGCGGCCGGACCCCATACCTGCTTCAGAAGAAATTGATGTGTCAGCACCTTGCCGGCATGCTGGGCGAGTACGCGCAGGATGTCGTATTCCTTCGGCGACAGCTTGATCTCCCTGCCGTCGACCTTGACGATGCGCTTGACGAGATCGATCGACAGCCCGCCGGTCTGAAAGATCGCCTTTTCGCCCTGCTGCTGCAGCCGGTGGCGGAGCGCCACGCGGATACGGGCACCGAGTTCGTTGACGCCGAAGGGCTTCGTCACATAGTCGTCGGCACCACTTTCCAGCGCCTTCACGATGCCGGCTTCGTCGGTACGGCTCGAGAGAATGACGACAGGCATGCTGAGCCCGTCTTCGCGCCATTCCTGCAAAAGGTCGTGGCCAGATATGTCGGGAAGGCCAAGATCGAGCACGATGAGATCGGGCTGATCATCCTTGACGGACTGGCGGGCGGCACCGGCATTCGGGGCCTCCTGGACTTCGTAGCCTTGTGCGGTGAGGCCGACGCGCAGAAGCTTGCGGATTGGCGGCTCGTCATCGACGACGAGAATCTTGACGGCTGAACCGGTCATTTGAGTTCATCCAATTTTGGAATGTCGTTCGGTTTTGGAAGGCGGATGGTGAAGACGGCGCCGGACCTGTCTGTCCGGTTGCCGGCTGTGATCGTCCCACTCATCGCCTCGATGAAGCCGCGGCATATGGAGAGGCCGAGGCCGGTGCCGGCGCGCACCTGATCGCCCTTGCGCACGCGGTAGAACGTGTCGAAGACACGGTTGAGGTCTGCAGCAGGAATGCCCGGGCCTTGGTCGGAGACTTGTACGACGACATTATCGGCATCCGCCCAACCTTCGATGCGGATGACAGAGCCTTCGGGCGCGTATTTGGCGGCATTGTCGAGAAGGTTGAAGAGGACCTGCTCGAAGAGAACGGGATCGACGCGGACCATGGGCAGGTCGGCAGGGATTGTCATTTCCGTCCTGTGATGATCGAGAATTTTTGCAGCCCGGCGCAACGCGCTGCCTGCGATATCTCCTGCATAGTGCAGCGCATAGTTCGGTTCCATGGCGCCGGACTCGATCTTCGTCATGTCGAGCAGATTGGCGATGAAGCGGTTGAGACGTTCGGATTCATCGACGACCGTCGACAGAAGATCTGTCCGGTCATCCGCCGACATCGAATCGAAGTAATCGCGCAGTGTGCCGGACGCGCCGAGGATCGCCGCAAGTGGCGTCTTGAGATCGTGGGAGATCGACGTCAGCAGAGCAGAGCGCAGGCGGTCCGCTTCGGCCGCAAGCTTGGCCCGATCGACGTCAGCAACGAGTTGCACGCGTTCGATGGCGAGTGCCGCCTGATCGGCAAGCGCATCGAGAAGCCGCTGCTGTTCCGGCGTCAGCAGCGGGCCGTCCCGGCGGTCACTGTCGAGGCCGATGACGCCAACGGCCGTTCGACCGGTACGCAATGGTACATAGAGGCGCTTGGCCCCGGGCAGGGTATCAGCGCCGCGACCGGCGGCATGATTATGTTCCCAGGCCCAGCGGGCGGCGGCGATATCGGCATCGTCGAGCGTATCGTCAGGCGGATAGCCGGCCTTGACGGCAATGGAATTATCTTCCGGCAGGAGGAGAACGACGCGCACCTTGAGCATTGAGGCGATCTGGAAGGCAGTCGCCCAGAGGACGTCATCGAGCGTGCCGGTGCCGGCGAGCTTCTTGGAAAAGAGATAGAGGTCTTCCGTCGTGCGCGCTCTTTGCCGGGCCGCGGCCGCCTGCCGCTGGACGGTTGCCGTCAGGTTGGAGGCGATGACGGCGACACCAAGGAAGAAGAAGAGCGCGAGCACGCTTTCCGGATCGCTGATCGTCAACGTATAGCGCGGCGGCAGGAAGAAAAAGTTGAAGGAGAGGGCACTGACGATACAGGTATAGAGCGCCGGTCTGAGGCCATGGATGACGGCCGATGTCAGCACCGCCATCAGGAAGACGAGCGCCAGATTGCGAACGTCGAGCACCTGATCGAGCACCACGCCGGCAACAAGCGCAATGGCGACGTAAAGCGTGGAAAGTGCGTAAGCCCGGAAGTCCAGCGCGGCCGTGCTCGGCGCCGCCTTTACGCCACGCTGCGCGGTCGGATCTTTCTCGTTGCCGGAAATTACATGGACGCTGATATCGCCCGCGCACCGTATTAGCTCGTCGGTGATGGAGGGGTTCCACCACCATTCGCGCCATGTTGGCTTTTTCGGCGCGCCGATGACGATGTGGGTCACGTTGTTCCCGGTGGCGTGACGCACCAGCTCCTCAGTCACCTCGCGGCCGGGAATGGTGATCGCTTCGCCGCCAAGCTGTTCGGCAAGCCGGAGCGTGGCGGCAATCGTATCACGCTGCGTTTCCGAGAGATTGATGGAGCGGTTGGTCTCGATATAGACGGCCGCCCAGGGAGCACGCAGACGCGCAGCCATGCGTGAGGCGTAGCGGACCAGCGAAGCAGAGCGTGGATGATCGTCAATCGACACCAGCACACGGTCGCCGGCAGCCCACGGGCCGGAAATAGCATGCGCCTGCATATGGCTCAGCAACTGGTCATCGACGCGCTGGGCGGTCTTGCGCAGTGCGAGTTCGCGGAGCGCCGTCAGGTTGCCGGGCGTGAAATAATTGGTCAGCGCGCGCTCGGCGGTCTTTGCCACATAGACCTTGCCATCGTGAAGGCGTTTGATGAGGTCGTCGGGTGTCAGGTCGATGATCTCGATGTCGTCAGCCACGTCGATCACGGAGTCCGGCACTGTCTCACGCACCCGAATGCGGGTGATCTGCGAAACGACGTCGTTCAGGCTCTCCACATGCTGGATGTTCAGCGTCGAATAGACATCGATGCCACGGTCGAGCAATTCCTTGACGTCGAGATAGCGCTTCGGATGGCGACTGCCCTCGGCATTGGTATGCGCAAGTTCGTCGACGAGAACAAGATCGGGCTTGCGGGCGAGAATGGCATCGAGATCCATCTCTTCGAGCGACTGGCCGCGATAGGCGATCTCCACACGCGGAATGATTTCGAAACCGGCAAGCAGCGCCTCGGTTTCTTTGCGGCCATGGGTTTCGACGACGCCGATCACCACGTCGAGGCCGTCGGCGATCTTGGCGTGGCCGGAGACCAGCATTTCATAGGTCTTGCCGACGCCGGGTGCCGCGCCCAGGAAGATTTTCAGGCGTCCGCGCGACTCCGCCCGGGCCTTTTCGAGAAGCGCATCGGGCGAGGGCCTGCCGGCCTGGTCGCGGTTGTCGTCTGGCATGCGTTCGGTCTTTCTTCACGAGCAAGCCCCGGCGCGCGTTGCAGCGTTCCGGGGCTCTCAACCTTCACTGAGTCATAGAAGCATCAAGGCTCTGGTTCAACGCCAGAACATTGACGGTCGGTTCGCCGAGCAGGCCGAGTTCGCGGCCCGTAACGGCTGCATCGACCAGCGCCTTGACCTTGGCTTGATCGACACCGCGGGCCTTGGCGACGCGCGGTACCTGGAAGTATGCGGCATCGGGCGAAATATGCGGGTCAAGGCCGCTACCCGAAGCGGTGACGAGGTCGACGGGAACCTCGGCATTCGGGTTGCTCGCCTTAGCAGCCTCATAGTCACCCTTCACGCGGTCGATCAGCTTCTGGCTGGTCGGGCCGAGGTTGGAGCCCGAGGACGCCGCTGCATTGTAGCCATCGCCAGCAGCGGACGGACGGCCATGGAAATACTTGTCGCTGGTAAAGGCCTGGCCGATCAGCGTGGAGCCGATAACCTGCCCGTTCTTTTCAATGAGGCTCCCATTAGCCTGGTAGGGGAAGATGGCTTGTGCGGCACCTGTCATGGCTAGCGGGTAGAGGAGGCCGGTGATGGCCGTGGTGGCAACGATCATGACGATTGCCGGACGAAGTTCTCTAAGCATTGTTTTAACTCCTTAGGCGAGGCCGAGGGATGCGACGACCATGTCGATCGCCTTGATGCCGATGAAGGGGACGATGATGCCGCCGAGACCGTAGATCAGCAGGTTGCGGGAAAGCAGCGCACCGGCGCCGATCGGGCGGTAGCGCACACCCTTCAGGGACAGCGGGATCAGGGCGATGATGATCAGCGCATTGAAGATGATCGCCGACAGGATGGCGCTCTGCGGCGTGGCGAGGCCCATGATGTTGAGTACGCCAAGCTGCGGGTAGAAAGTCAGGAACATCGCCGGGATGATGGCGAAGTACTTGGCGATGTCGTTGGCGATCGAGAAAGTCGTCAGCGCGCCGCGGGTCATCAGGAGCTGCTTGCCGATTTCGACGATCTCGATGAGTTTTGTCGGGTCGCTGTCAAGGTCGACCATGTTGCCTGCTTCGCGGGCTGCGACCGTGCCGGTGTTCATCGCCACACCAACGTCGGCCTGAGCCAGAGCGGGAGCGTCGTTCGTGCCGTCGCCGCACATGGCGACAAGCTTGCCCTTGGCCTGTTCCTCGCGGATCAGCTGCAGCTTGTTTTCAGGCGTTGCCTGGGCGAGGAAGTCGTCGACGCCGGCTTCGGCGGCAATCGCCGCTGCTGTCATCGGGTTGTCGCCCGTAATCATGACGGTGCGGATGCCCATGCGACGCAGCTCGTTGAAGCGCTCGCGGATGCCGCCCTTGACGATATCCTTGAGCTGGATGACGCCGAGCAGCTTGCCGTCGCGGGCAACGGCGAGCGGCGTGCCACCGGCCTTGGCGATCTCGTCCGATATCGACTGCAGTTCACGCACGACTTCGGCTCCGTTCTTCGAGGAAGCATCGCCGTTGACGTAGTTGAGCACAGCATCGACGGCACCCTTGCGGATCGCCGAGCCTTCGAGATCGACACCGCTCATGCGGGTCTGGGCGGTGAAGGGCACGAATGTGGCCTTCAGGCTTGCCATGTCGCGGCCGCGGATTGCGTATTTTTCCTTGGCGAGCACGACGATGGAGCGGCCCTCGGGCGTCTCATCGGCGAGCGAGGCAAGCTGCGCCGCATCGGCGAGATCCTGTTCGGCGACACCGCGGACCGGCCGGAAGCTGGTGGCCTGGCGGTTGCCCAGGGTGATCGTGCCGGTCTTGTCGAGCAGCAGCGTGTCGACGTCACCGGCAGCTTCTACGGCGCGGCCGGACATGGCGAGCACGTTGAAGCGGACGAGACGATCCATGCCGGCAATACCGATCGCCGAAAGCAAGGCGCCGATCGTGGTCGGGATCAGCGTGACGAAGAGGGCAACGAGCACGATGATCGGAATCGAGCCGCCGGCATAGGCCGCAAAGCTCGGGATCGTCGCCGTGGCGAGAACGAAGATCAGCGTCATCCCGGCAAGCAGGATGTTGAGCGCGATTTCGTTCGGCGTCTTCTGACGTTCGGCGCCCTCGACGAGCGAGATCATACGATCGAGGAACGTCGAACCTGCCGCCGCCGTGATGCGCACGCGGATCCAGTCGGAGAGAACTTGCGTGCCGCCAGTTACGGCCGAGCGGTCGCCGCCGGATTCACGGATGACAGGGGCGGATTCGCCGGTGATGGCCGCTTCATTGACGGAGGCAACACCCTCGACGACTTCGCCGTCGGAGGGAATGATGTCGCCGGCTTCGACGAGAACGAGATCGCCGACCTTCAGGCTGGTGCCAGGTACCATGCGGTAGCCGGTGCCGTTGTTGGCGGTCAGGAGCTTGGCCTGGGTCTCGGTGCGCGCCTTGCGCAGCGAGTCTGCCTGCGCCTTGCCGCGGCCTTCGGCGACGGCTTCGGCGAAGTTGGCAAAGAGCACCGTGAACCAGAGCCAGAGGTTGATCTGGAAGGAGAAGGCGAGATTGCCGTTGCCTGAAACGAGATCGCGCAGGAACAGGACCGTGGTCAGCGCCGAGACTGTGGCCACGACGAACATGACCGGGTTCTTGGAAAGGGTGCGCGGGTTGAGCTTGGTGAAAGCAGCGCCCACGGCCGGAATGAGGATGCGAGAATCGAGGATGCTCGCGGATTTTGCCTGGCTCATAAGAGACTCCAGCTTTGAAACGAGGATGGCGAACCGGATTGCCGGTCAGCCCTGTAAAATTCTGAGAACGCAGACGACGACGAGCAGGCCTGCCATCATCACCAAGATGATGTCGGAGGCGCGCGGCATCCGCTGGGCTCCACGCCCCGGCAGACCGGGACGTGGATGGAAGGCTTTTCGGAGCCTGTGACGGATAATCATGGTCAACCTCTAAAGGTTTGGCTCAGAAGGTCTGGCCGGCGATCATGACCAGGTGCTCGACAACAGGACCGAGGGCCAATGCCGGGAAGAAGGTGAGACCACCGACGATCAGGATCGTGCCGATGAGCAGGCCGACGAAGAGCGGCCCATCCGTCGGGAAGGTGCCTGCCGAGGCGGGAACCGTCTTCTTCGTCACCAGCGAACCGGCAATGGCGAGCGCCGGGATGATGACGAGGAAACGGCCCATCAGCATGCCGAGACCAAGCGTGATGTTGTACCAGGGCGTATTGCCCGTCAGGCCGCCGAAAGCCGAGCCGTTGTTGGCCGCAGCCGACGTATAGGCATAGAGGATTTCGGAGAAACCGTGCGGGCCGGCCGTGCCGACCGAAGCGACTGCCGAAGGCAGGACGCTGGCGATCGCGGTGAAGACCAGCATGGCGAGCGGCAGGCAAAGGATGGCAAGAACGGCCATCTTCATTTCCTTCGCCTCGATCTTCTTGCCGAGATATTCCGGCGTGCGGCCGACCATCAGGCCTGCGACGAAGACAGCGACGATGATGAAGAGAACGATGCCGTAGAAACCCGCACCAACGCCGCCGACGATGACTTCGCCGAGCTGCATGTTGATCAGCGGGATCAGGCCGCCGAGCGCGGTGAAGGAGCCATGCATGGCATTGACCGCACCGCAGGAGGCAGCCGTGGTAACGACCGCAAACAGCGAGGACATGGCAACGCCGAAGCGGACTTCCTTGCCTTCCATGTTGCCGCCAGCCAAGCCGAAGGCGTGCATCAGCGGGTTGCCGGCAGCTTCAGCCCAATAGGTGACGCCGACGCCGACCATGAAGAGGACGCCCATCGCCGTCAGGATCGCCCAGCCCTGGCGCTGGTTGCCGACCATACGTCCGAAAACGTTGGTGAAGGCTGCGCCAATCGCAAAGATCGAGACCATCTGAATGAGGTTTGAGATTGCGTCCGGGTTTTCGAAGGGATGGGCCGAGTTGGCGTTGAAGAAGCCGCCGCCATTCGTCCCAAGCATCTTGATGGCGAGCTGCGAGGCGACGGGGCCGAGGGCGATCGTCTGCTTGGCGCCTTCGAGCGTGGTCGCATCGACATAGGGACCAAGCGTCTGCGGTACGCCGAGCCAGACATAGGCGAGCGTCAGCACGATGCAGATCGGCAGCAGAATATAGAGTGTGGCTCTGACCATATCGACCCAGAAATTGCCGATCGCCTTGCCCGAGGCACGCGAGAAGGCGCGGATCAGGCCAATGGCGATGGCCATGCCGGTCGCAGCCGACACGAAGTTCTGAACCGTCAGGCCCATCATCTGCGTCAGGTACGACATGGTGCTTTCGCCGCCATAATTCTGCCAGTTGGTATTGGAGACGAAACTGGTGGCGGTGTTGAAGGCGAGTTCCGGCCCGACCGCGGCCATGCCGGCCGGGTTATAGGGCAGTACGTTCTGGAACCGCATCAGGAGGTAGAGAACGATGACGCCCATAAGGTTGAACATCAGCATGGCGAAGGCATAGGAGGTCCAGTGCTGGTCTTCGCGCTCGCTGGTGCCGGCGACGGCGTAAAGCCCCCGTTCGATCGGAACGAGGACCGGTGAGAGGAATGTGCGCTCGCCGCTGAAGACACGCGTCATGTAACCGCCGAGCGGTTTGACGAGCACAAGGACGATCCCGCAGTAAAGCAGGATCTGAAGCCATCCGTTGAGGGTCATGGGAGGAAACTTTCAGTACCCGGCTGCTTCTGGATGAGAAGCGCCGGCGCTTTCAGAAACGTTCTGGGCGGATGAGAGCGTAGGTGAGGTAGACGGTGAGAAACGCGGTCACGGCACCGCTCAAGATGTAATCGAGGGTCATCTGTTCTCTCCTGTCAAAGCCTGTCGCAGGCGCGTGTATAGGCAAAGCAAAGTCCGAAGAATACGATTGCAGTGCCGAGTAGAATTATATCCATCATCGATCTTGACTCCGGTTGTTATTCTTGGAGTCAGACAAGACAAAGGGCGCCGGCTCTCAGAGACGGCACCTTTTATGCTTTCTGGCATGGAGATGATCTTTGCGATCTCTCGGACATTAATATGCGACCGAAGGGCATAAAGGTTCGAGATTGGGCGAAGGGTATCTATATAAAAATCTTATAAATGCCTTTATGCGGTCGGAGGGGCCAGTGAGGCCGCTTCAACAGACAAAAACGCCGTGTCCAACGACACGGCGCAATATCAGATGGCGAAATATCGCAGCGTTCAGGGCTCAACCCTAAACTGGTAGTGGCCTTCGGCGCTGTGGCCGTCCATCGAGAGTACGCGCCAGTTGAGTGTATAAACACCGGGCGCCATGGACGGATCGAGCGGAACCTTGAAGACCGAACCTTCCGGTCCTGAAAGAAACGGTTTGCCGGTCGGCAATGTCAGGCCCTGGGCGTCGAGAAGGGTGGCGGTCGAACGAGCGAGATCGACAGGGCCAGTGAAGGTGAGCTCCAGATTGGCCGGCACCAGCTTTTCTTCCTGCTGCGGCGGCGGAAGGGATGCTTCCTCGATCGCCGCGGACGCCTCGGTTGCGGCAAAGAGAAGAGATGCGAACAGGCAGAATGACACAATCGATTTCATGACGGTCTTCCTTGTATTGCCGATCCGCATGGTGCCGGAAGCGTCATGCCCCCGCCACGCCATGCCGGCGCATGCCTAATAACGCTGCGGAGGCCGATTTCGATCCCGCGCCCGTGCAACAACCCTAACCGGCTGAAGCAATGCCTGCGGCTCGCGATCCTGATTGATTGCAGCAACAGCCTCATCCACCAGGATGCGCCAGAATTCGCGGAGCTGCCGCGTGATCTGAGAGTTGGAAACCAAGTTTCGGCCGACATTGTCGTTGTCGTGCTTCATCGCTTTTCTCCTTCCCACTTTGTCGTGGTCGTTGAAGATAAATGTAGTCCTCGCCGGGCTTCTCCGGAATCATACGGACGTCTAGGAAGAGCTTATCTTTCGGGTGATAATTACGTGAGCATTTCGTCACATGGCGAGCAAAAGCCTGACAGAGACGATTGAATTGCTAGGCCTTGCAGTCTTATAGTCACCGCAACGGCGCCCCATGAACCGCGGGAGCCATAGGGAAGGAAACCGATCATGACAAAAGTCCGTGCGCTGGTTCTGGAGCGCCAGCATGAGCTTGCGCTTCGCGATATCGATCTGCCTCTGGAGACAGGTCCGGGGCAGGTCAAGATCAAGATCCATACCGTTGGTGTCTGCGGCTCCGACGTGCATTATTATACGCACGGCAAGATCGGTCCATTTATCGTCAACGAGCCGATGGTGCTCGGCCACGAAGCGGCGGGCACGGTGGTCGAGGTCGGCTCCGGCGTTACTCATCTGAAGGTTGGCGATCGCGTTTGCATGGAGCCTGGCATTCCTGATCCCAATTCCAAGGCAAGCCGGCTTGGCATGTACAATGTCGATCCGGCCGTCACCTTCTGGGCGACGCCGCCGATCCACGGCGTGTTAACCCCCGAGGTCGTGCACCCGGCCAATTATACGTTCAAGCTGCCGGACAATGTCAGCTTCGCCGAAGGCGCAATGGTCGAGCCTTTCGCGGTCGGCATGCAGGCAGCCACCAAGGCGAAGATCGCACCCGGCGATACAGCCGTTGTCCTCGGTGCCGGCCCGATCGGCACCATGGTTGCGATCGCCGCTCTCGCTGGCGGTTGCTCCCGTGCGATCGTTGCTGATCTTGCCCAGCCGAAGCTCGATATAGCTGCGCAGTATCAAGGTGTCATTCCGGTCAACATTCGCGAAAAGAACCTTGCTGAGGAAGTCGGCCGGCTGACTGATGGCTGGGGTGCGGATGTCGTCTTCGAATGCTCAGGTTCACCGAAGGCCTGGGAGACGATCATGTCTCTGCCACGTCCGGGCGGCGCTATCGTCGTCGTCGGCCTGCCGGTCAATCCTGTCGGTTTCGACGTCTCGACGGCTTCGACGAAGGAAATTCGCATCGAGACGGTGTTCCGCTATGCGCATCAGTATGAGCGCTCGATCGCGCTTCTCGGATCGGGGCGTGTCGACCTGAAGCCGCTGATATCAGAGACGTTCACCTTCGAAGATTCGATCAAGGCCTTCGATCGTGCGGTCGAGGCACGTCCTGATGATGTCAAACTGCAGATCGTCATGGACTAGGACCCTTTACGGGTACTTGATCCCAAATTTCCTCTTGCGAAGCACCAGCGCCGCGCCCGCGATCAGGGCCGCGGCGCCAAGTGCTATCAGCAGATGATGATGCAGTGGCAGGCGGCCGAATATCTGGTGAATTCCGTGGCCGAAGGCATAACCAAGCGCGGTGAAGAGCTGTCCCCAGACGAGCGCCGCCAGGAGGTTGAGCACGAGAAACCTCTGCGTCGAGATGTGTGTCGTGCCGATGACGATCGGGCTGATCGTCCGCAATCCCACCAGAAAGCGGAACGCGAAGATGAACCCGGTCGGATATTTTTCGAGAAGTCGCGTGACGCGTGCAAGCGCCGGTGTCTCCATCACGCGGCGAACGAAGTTCCATTGGGCGGCATAGCGGCCGGCAAAGAACCACATCTGATCTCCGGCGAATGATCCCGCCGAAGCTGCCATCGAGGCGGCCCAATAGGTTAGAAGCTCGCGATGCGCGATGACGCCGCCGAGAAAGGCAGCAGTTTCGCCCTCGAAGGCGGTGCCGAGAAAGATTGCCGGCAGGCCATAATTTTCGATCAGCAGTTCGATATTCAATGACCGGCCTCCGGCTGATTGCGATCTATCAGATCGCCTTCAAATCACCCAGAAGCGTCGGGATCAATTCCGAAACGGTGGGATGGATCGGTACCGACCACTGCAGCACCGGATAGGTCGTCCCGGCATTCATCGCATCGATGATGCCGTGAATCACCTCGTCGCCCTCGATCCCGAGGATCGCCGCCCCCAGGATTTCCTTGCTCTCCGCATCAGCGACCACCTTCATGAAGCCCTTGGTTTCGCCGCGCTCATTGGCGCGGCCGACCTTGCTCATCGGGCGGGTCGACACCATGATCTTGCGGCCCGAGGCGCGTGCCTGCTTTTCCGTCATGCCGACGCGGCCAAGCGGCGGATCGATATAGAGGGCGTAGGCGAGAATGCGGCTCGACAGTTTCCTGTCGCCACCGTCCAGCAGATTAGCTGCGGCGATCTCGAAGTCATTGTAGGACGTATGGGTGAAGGCACCGTGGCCGTTGCAATCTCCGAGTGCCCATATACCTTCGACATTGGTTGCCAGCCGGTCATCGACGGTAATGAAGCCGTGCTTGTCAGTGGCCACGCCAGCGGCATCGAGACCGAGGTCGTCGGTATTCGGCGTCCGGCCGGTCGCGACGAGCACATGGCTCGCTTCGATTGTTTCCTTGTCGACCGTGACCGTCGCGCCATTGTTGGTTCTGGCGAAGCTAATATCCTTGACGTCTGTATGGATCTTGATGCCCTCGGATCTGAGGATATCGGCGATCGCATCGGAAATATCCTCGTCCTCGCGGGAGGCGAGTTTCGGGCCGCGCTCGATCACCGTTACCTCGGCGCCGAAACGCCGGTACATCTGTGCAAATTCCAGGCCGATATAGCTTCCGCCGATAATGGCAAGATGCTTCGGCAGGCTGTCGAGATGTATGATACCGGTGCTAGTGAGATACTCGATATCGCCAATGCCCGGCATGTCGGGGACGACAGGGCGAGCGCCGACATTGAGGAAGATCTTCGGCGCCGTCAGCGTCTCACCGTTGACGACGACTTCCTTCGGGCTTGTGAAGCGGGCGTGGCCGTAGATGACGGTCATGGTTTTCATGCCGCCGAACCAACTGCTCAAACCGTTGCGGGCATTCATGATGATTGTTTCTGCGCGACCCCGCACGGTCTTCATGTCGATAGCGATTTCGCCCGGTATCCGCACACCGTAATCGGCGCCGTGCCGCGCCACGTAGGCGGCGCGCGCGCTTGCGACCAGCGTTTTTGTTGGCATGCAGCCTGCGTTGACGCAGGTGCCGCCGAGGAACTTGCGTTCGATCAGCGCCACCTTCATACCCTTTTCCGCCATGCGGGCAGCGAGGAATGGGCCGGCCTGGCCGGCGCCGATGAAGATTGCGTCGAAGCTCTTCATCAGACTGCCCACGCGATAATAATGGCGCCGATGACGGCCACGGCATCCTCTATCAGGGCTGCCGGGCGATCCTGACCGAAAGAGGCCGCGAGCTTGCTGCGCACCGCAGCCCCGCCAAGCGTGCCGATGACAGCGCCGATGACGCCGGCGAGAAGGCCTCCGAAGAGCAGGCTGCTGGCCGCGCCGATGACTGCGCCGGAAAGTGCGCCCATAACAATGCGTGCGCCGAACTGGACGGGCACCTTGCGCGAGGGGGTGGTCGGCAGCTGGTCAGTGATGAGCTCGACGACAGCCAGCACCGTGAAAATCCACGGTGTCCACTGGTAGCCCATGAAGGCGAGCGGTGTCTGGGAGACATCGAACCAGCCGAGCGCCGCGCCCCAGGCGACGGCGGCAGGTGCGGTCATGGCGCGAAGACCGGCAATGACGCCGATCAGAAGTGCGAGCAGCAGAAACATATGCAAATCCCCCTTGCACCGTCGGCCTGTCTGCCGCGGTGAGGGGAGGTTTGCACATTGTTATCCAGCTTGCAATTCGCCTCGTGCGCGACTGAATCAGTTGGAGAAGGCTGCAATGCCTGTGATCGCGCGACCGAGAATAAGCGCATGAATGTCATGCGTTCCTTCATAGGTATTGACCACCTCGAGATTGACGAGGTGGCGGGCGACGCCGAATTCGTCGGAAATGCCGTTGCCGCCCAGCATGTCGCGGGCTGCTCGCGCAATCTCCAGCGCCTTGCCACAGGAATTGCGCTTGAGGATCGATGTCAGTTCGACGGGTGGATGGCCCTCTTCCTTCATGCGGCCGAGACGTAGACATCCCTGAAGCCCGAGCGAGATTTCGGTGGCCATATCGGCAAGCTTCTTCTGAATGAGCTGGTTGGCGGCGAGCGGCCGGCCGAATTGCTGGCGGTCCAGCGTATATTGCCGAGCCGTTGCATAGCAGGCTTCGGCCGCGCCCAGCGCACCCCAGGCAATGCCGAAGCGAGCTGAGTTGAGGCAGGTGAACGGTCCCTTGAGACCGCTGACATGGGGCAGCAGGTTCTCTTCCGGTACGAAGACATTGTCCATGACGACTTCGCCTGTGATCGAGGCGCGAAGTCCGACCTTGCCCTGGATCTTTGGAGCCGACAGGCCCTTCGAGCCTTTTTCCAGGATGAAGCCGCGGATAAGTCCATCCTCGGTCTTTGCCCAGATGACAAAGACATCGGCAATCGGCGCGTTCGAGATCCAGGTCTTGGAGCCCGTCAGGCTATAACCGCCATCGACCTTCTTTGCCCGTGTCGCCATGGAGCCCGGATCAGAGCCGTGATTGGGCTCGGTCAGGCCGAAACACCCGATCCATTCGCCGGTCGCAAGCTTCGGCAGATATTTCTTCTTCTGCTCTTCGGATCCAAAGGCGTCGATCGGCACCATGACAAGCGAGGACTGTACGCTCATCATCGAACGGTAGCCGCTGTCGATCCGCTCTACTTCGCGGGCAATCAGCCCGTAGGCGACGTATCCGAGGCCAGCGCCGCCATATTCCGGATCGATCGTCGGGCCGAGAAGGCCGAGTTCGCCCATCTCCCGGAATATTTCCGGATCGGTCTTTTCGTTGCGAAAGGCTTCGAGAACACGGGGGGCGAGCTTTTCCTGCGCGTAGGTATGCGCAGTGTCCTGCACCATGCGCTCCTCGTCGGTCAGCTGCTCCACGAGCCGAAACGGATCAGCCCAGTCGAAAACCTCGCGCGTATGCCGCATGTCCAGTCTCCTCACCTGTAATCACGCATGCCTGACTTAAGGTCGCATAGACCTGCCTGTTTGCGGCGTCAACAAGGCGACCATCCCGACAAAGATCAGGGCCCATCTTTTCAAATGCCGGCCGGTGCGCCAGTTTGCGCGCAATGGATTCGGATGTGAGGAGCAGACATGTCATCGAGCGATCTCTTCGTATCGGCGGAAGATGCCGAATGGGTAAACCCTGAACCGGGCGTGACTCGCCGTATCATGGCCTATCTGCCGGAGATGATGATGGTGGAGGTCGCTTTCGAGGCCGGCGCCGTGGGTGCGGCTCATTTCCACCCGCATATCCAGGCAAGCTATGTCGCCGAAGGTAGCTTCGAGGTGACGATCGATGGTCGCACCGAAGTCTTGAAACAGGGCGGCAGCTTCATTGTGCCACCCAATCTGGTCCATGGTGTCAAGGCATTGGAAAAGGGTCGCCTCATCGACACCTTTACTCCGCATCGCGCCGAATTCCTGAAGTAATCACATCTCTGCCTTTGCCTTTCGAGCGGCGGCGGAGCCAATGTAGGGCGGTATGAAACAGGCGTCTTCGCTGCGCACGGCTTCGCGCAGGAAGTCGATGACGGCGCGCACGCGCGGCGCCTGCTTCAGATCCCGATGGCAGGTGATCCAGTAATGCCGCTTGAGATCGATCTCGTCAGGCAGGACGCGCACCAGTTCGGGATAACGGCAGGCAAAGAAATAGGGCAGGATGCCGAGGCCCAGACCGTTTCTGGTGGCCGTCAACTGCGCGAAGATGCTGGAACTCTGGAATTGCGGCTTGATGCGCGGATGCACGTCGCCGAGATAATCGAGCCCCGGTGCGAAGATCATTTCCTCGATATAGCTGATGAAGGGATGGTTCAGCAGGTCGTCACGCGTGGCGATGGGTGCTGCGCGGGCGAGATAGTCGCGCGAGGCGTAGACCTGCAGATGATAGTCCGTCAGCCTTTCCGCAAAGTAGGGGCCACCTTTGGGCTCGTCGAGGACGACCGAGATATCCGCCTCCTTACGGGAAAGCGACATGATCTGCTGGATGGTGACGAGTTCCAGTGCCAGATGCGGATGGCGGGCGGCAAATTGCGGCAGGACGGTTGCAAAGAAGAAATTCGCAAAACCTTCGGGGGCGCTGAGGCGCACGAGGCCGCGCTGGCTGAGCGAGCCATCGGCGAGATCGGCGCGCAGCCGTTCCGTTTCCTGTTCCATCTTCTCGGCGGTTTCTACAAAGCGCGTGCCCATGGCAGTCAGCACGTAACCGCGCGGATTGCGCTCGAAGAGCTTCACCTTCAGTGCGAATTCCAGCCGATCGATGCGCCGTGAGACGGTCGCATGGCTTGAGCGCAACTGCCGGGCCGCCGTCGAAAGCTGGCCGGTGCGGGCGACGGCTAGAAAAAACTGCAGATCGTCCCAAGTAAACTGCGAAGCATGGCTCATCGGCGTCGCCCATCCGTCTACGTCTTTGGTCTAATGCCGCCCTGCAACGAGAGCGCTGCGACTGTTGGCGGAGCACCATTATGACGGGTTCTGTTCAAAAACGAACAGATACTGTTTGGAATTAGATGTAAACCGCCAGTTGCCTCGTGGAGGAAATTCCGTGATCGTAAGGGTGGAGCGGCCGCTTTGAGGAGAGTGGATCGCCAAATTTGAACAGATTCGCGATCTGGCCAATCTCTGGGAGGAGAGAATATGCGAAAGAATTTCATTGCGTCCGTTGCATTTTTGCTTGCAAGCAGCACCGCCGTGTTTGCCCAGAGCGCAGCTATTTCCGATGGTAAGGTCAAGATCGGCATCCTGAACGACCAGTCGGGCGTTTATGCCGACTTTGGCGGCAAATCCTCTGTCGAGGCCGCCAAGATGGCCGTCGAGGACTTTGGCGGCAAGGTGCTGGACATGCCGGTCGAGATCGTCGATGCCGACCACCAGAACAAGCCTGATATCGCCTCCAACATTGCCCGCCAGTGGTATGACACCGAACAGGTCGATGCCATCATGGAACTGACGACCTCTTCGGTTGCGCTCGCAGTCCAGGCGGTAGCCAAGGAAAAGAAGAAGATCGATATCGTCACGGGTGCTGCGACGACTGATCTCACCGGCAAGGCCTGCTCGCCTTATGGCTTCCACTGGGCCTATGACACCCATGCACTTGCCGTCGGTACCGGCGGGGCACTGGTCAAGCAGGGCGGCGACAGCTGGTTCTTCCTGACGGCGGATTACGCTTTCGGCTACTCGCTGGAACAGCAGACCACCGACTATGTAAAGGCAAGCGGCGGCACGGTCGTCGGTTCGGTACGCCATCCCTTGTCGACACAGGATTTCTCGTCCTTCCTGCTGCAGGCCCAATCATCGGGCGCCAAGGTTATCGGCCTTGCCAATGCCGGCCTCGATACGTCGAATGCCATCAAGCAGGCGGCGGAGTTCGGCATCACCCAAGGCGGCCAGCATCTGGCGGCATTGCTCTTCACGCTCGCCGAAGTTCACGGCCTTGGCCTCGAAGCAGCTCAGGGCCTGACGTTGACGGAAGGCTATTACTGGAACCGCGACGACGACAGCCGCGCATTCGCCAAGAAATTCTTTGCCCGCACCGGCAAGATGCCGAACATGATCCACACCGGCACCTATTCCGCGGTTCTGCAATATCTCAAGGCGATCCAGAAGGCCGGAACGGATGAGACGGAAGCCGTTGCCAAGCAGTTGCACGAAATGCCTGTCGACGACGTCTTCGGCCGTGGCGGCACGGTTGGCCCGAACGGCCGCATGATCCATGACATGTACCTGCTGCAGGTCAAGAAGCCCGCGGAAAGCAAGGAGCCGTGGGATTACTTCAACGTTCTCGCCACCATCCCGGGCAAGGAAGCCTATATCGACCCCGCCAAGAGCGGCTGCGATCTGGTGAAGTGAACGATGGCGGTTTCCGCGATTGAAACTGGAGCCAAGCCGCGGGTGGTACTCTCCGCCCGCGGCCTGCGCCGCGATTTCGGCGGCTTCACGGCCGTCAAGAATGTCGATCTCGATGTGCATGATGCGAGCGTCCATGCACTGATCGGGCCGAACGGTGCCGGCAAGACGACGGTGTTCAACCTGCTCACCAAGTTCCTGCAGCCGACATCAGGCGCCATCACGCTGATGGGGACCGACATCACCAGGACGCCGCCGGACCGGGTGGCGCGCATGGGCCTCGTCCGTTCATTCCAGATCTCTGCCGTCTTCCCGCATCTTTCCGTGCTCGATAATGTCCGGGTCGCCCTGCAGCGGCCGAATAATCTTTCCACGCAGTTCTGGCGACCGCTTTCGGCGCTCGACAGCCTCAATGATCGGGCCGAGCAATTGCTCGCCAGTGTCGGGCTTTCCAAGGAGCGTGATCATATCGCCGCCGACCTCTCCTATGGGCGCAAGCGTGTGCTGGAGATTGCGACCACTCTCGCGCTCGATCCGAAAGTGCTGCTTCTCGATGAGCCGATGGCCGGTATGGGGCAGGAGGATGTCAGCGTCGTCTCCGCCATCATTCGCGATGTCGCCCGCGACCGCGCGGTTCTGATGGTCGAGCACAATCTGTCCGTCGTTGCCAATATCTGCCAGCATGTCACCGTGTTGCAGCGCGGCGAGATCCTCGCCGAGGGCGACTACGCAACAGTCAGTCAGGATGAGCGCGTGCGCCAGGCCTATATGGGCACGGAGGAGCATCACTGATGGCGCCGCTTCTCGAAGTTCAGGGGCTGAACGCCTGGTATGGCGAAAGCCATATCCTTCACGGCATCGATATGATGGTCGGCGAGGGCGAGATGATTACCATTCTCGGCCGCAACGGCGTCGGCAAGACGACGACTTTGCGCACCATCACCGGTATTGTGCGCTCCCGGAAGGGAAAGATCAGCTTTGCTGGTACGGATATGATGCAGGTGCCGCTGCATAAGACCGCCCATAAGGGCATCGGCTTCGTACCGGAGGAGCGCGGTATTTTTTCGACGCTGACGGTTTCGGAAAATCTGATGCTGCCGCCGGTCGTAGCGTCAGGCGGCATGACCCTCGATGAAATCTACGAGCTTTTTCCAAACCTCTACGAGCGGCGCACGAGTTCCGGCACTAAGCTCTCGGGCGGCGAGCAGCAGATGCTGGCAATCGCTCGCATTCTGCGCACTGGCGTGCGCCTGCTGCTGCTCGATGAGCCAACCGAGGGGCTGGCGCCTGTTATCGTGCAGCGGATCGGCGAGGTTCTCAGGACGCTGAAGGAGCGCGGCATGACGATCGTGCTCGTCGAGCAGAATTTCCGTTTCGCAAGCCGTATTGCCGATCGCTTCTATCTGATGGATCATGGGCAGATGGTCTCGGAATTCCCTGTCGGCGAACTGCCGCAGCGCATGGATATGCTGCACAAGGTTCTGGGAGTGTGACGCGATGACGATGATCTTCGGCATTCCCTTGCAGGCACTGCTCGGCCAGCTGCTGATCGGCCTGATCAACGGGTCCTTCTATGCGCTGCTGAGCCTTGGTCTTGCGATCATTTTCGGTCTTCTGCGTGTCATCAACTTCGCGCACGGCGCCCAGTACATGCTCGGCGCCTTCGTGGCCTACCTGCTCTTGAACTATCTCGGTATCAGCTACTGGCCGTCTCTGATCCTGGCGCCCGTCATCGTCGGGCTAGCCGGCGCTGTCATCGAGCGGCTCTTCCTTCGCCGGCTCTATGATCTCGATCCGCTCTACGGCCTGCTCTTCACCTTTGGTCTGGCACTCGCAGTCGAAGGCACGTTCCGCTATCTCTACGGCTCATCCGGTCAACCCTATGCGACGCCACCGGCACTGGCCGGCGGCGTGAATCTCGGCTTCATGTTTTTGCCGATCTATCGCGGTTGGGTGGTGGTCGTTTCGCTCGTCGTCTGCATCGGCACCTGGCTGCTGATCGAAAAGACCAAGCTCGGTGCCTATCTGCGCTCGGCGACGGAAAACGCCACGCTCGTGCAGGTCTTCGGCGTCAACGTTCCGGTGCTCCTGACCTTTACCTATGCGCTCGGCGCCGGCCTTGCCGCCTTTGCCGGCGTGCTCGCCGCCCCCATCTACCAGGTCTCGCCGCTGATGGGTTCCAACATGATCATTGTCGTCTTTGCCGTGGTTGTCGTCGGCGGCATGGGGTCGATCATGGGCGCCATCATCACCGGCTACGTGCTTGGCATCGCGGAAGGTCTGACCAAGGTCTTCTATCCGGAGGCCTCCAATATCGTCGTTTTCGTCATCATGGCGATCGTGCTTCTCATCAGGCCCGCGGGCCTCTTCGGCCGGGATGCGTGATATGGCTGACATCACCGAAACCATCCGAACGGAAAAGAGCCGCACTGCTTTATCGGTGCAGACCGGGTTCCTGATCATCGGGCTCCTGCTTCTCTTGCTCGCGCCCTTCTTCTTCTACCCGATCTTCCTGATGAAGCTGCTTTGCTTCGCGCTCTTTGCCTGTGCCTTCAACCTGCTGCTCGGCTACACGGGGCTGCTGTCCTTCGGCCATGCCACCTTCTTCGGCGGCGCTGCCTATTTCACCGCTTATACGGTGAAGTCCTGGGGCTTTCCGCCTGAGCTCGGCATCCTCGTCGGCGTCGCCGGCGCCGCATTTCTGGGCCTCGTCATGGGTTTCTTTGCGATCCGCCGCCAGGGTATCTATTTTGCCATGATCACGCTCGCGCTGTCGCAGATGTTCTTCTTCTTCTGCTTGCAGGCAAAATTCACTGAAGGCGAGGACGGCATCCAGTCCGTGCCGCGCGGCCACCTCTTCGGCTTCATCGATCTCAACAGCTCCACCAACATGTATTATTTTGTGCTGGCGGTGTTCCTGATCGGACTTCTGATCATCTGGCGCTTCATCAATTCGCCCTTCGGCATGATCCTGAAATCGATCCGCGAGAACGAGCAACGGGCAATCTCGCTCGGCTATTCCGTGGCGCGTTACAAGCTCGGAGCCTTCGTAATGTCGGCAGCTCTTGCCGGGCTGGCAGGATCGGTCAAGGCTCTGGTCTTTCAGTTTGCGACGCTGACGGATGTCGCCTGGCAGATGTCGGGTGAGGTGATCCTGATGACCCTGCTCGGCGGTATCGGCACGCTGATCGGCCCGGTATTCGGCGCTGGCCTCGTCGTGACGCTGCAGAATTATCTCGCGACCTCGGAATTTCCGGTGACTATCATCACCGGCGTGGTCTTCATGATCTGCGTGCTGATCTTCCGCCGCGGTATTATCGGCGAATTCTACGCCTCGCGGCTCGGGCGTAAACTGGGCTTTGTCTACCGCCGCTGAACGGGCGGACCTCTTTTCCTGCAATGGGAAAAGATGTGCAGCGGCGCCGCAAAATCCCGCCTCCGCGGCCCTGGGGAGGCGGGAGGGCAGCCATTTCGGAGTGCATGATCCATGGATCGCTACGACTATATCATCATCGGGGCAGGCAGTGCCGGCTGCGTGCTCGCAAACCGGCTATCGGCCGACCGCAATACAAGGGTCTTGCTGCTGGAGGCGGGCGGCAACGACAACTACCACTGGATCCATATTCCCGTCGGCTATCTCTATTGCATTAACAATCCGCGTACCGACTGGTGTTTTACGACCGCGCCCGAGGACGGGCTGAACGGGCGGGCGCTGAATTATCCGCGCGGCAAGGTGCTCGGCGGCTGTTCCTCGATCAACGGCATGATCTATATGCGCGGTCAGGCCCGCGACTACGATCTCTGGCGGCAGATGGGCTGCACCGGCTGGGGTTGGGACGATGTGCTGCCCTATTTCCGCAAGTCGGAAGATCACTATAAGGGCGAGGACGACATGCATGGCGCCGGTGGCGAATGGCGCGTGGAAAAGGCGCGCGTGCGCTGGGATGTGCTCGATGCCTTCCAGCAGGCGGCCAAGGAGGCCGGCATTCCCGAAACGGCAGATTTCAATCGCGGCAGCAACGAAGGCTCCGGCTATTTCGACGTCAACCAGCGCGCCGGCATCCGCTGGAACGCGACGAAGGCCTTTCTGCGCCCGGCCATGAAACGCGGCAATCTCACTGTCATGACCAAGGCGCAGGTGCGGCGGCTGCTGGTTGAGGAGGGCTCCGTTACCGGCGTCGAATTCCAGCATGGCGGCAGGGCGAAGCGGGCCTATGCAGCGAAGGAGACGGTGCTTTCGGCCGGCTCCATCGGCTCGCCACACATTCTGGAGCTGTCAGGCGTCGGCCGCGGTGACGTGCTCCATCAGGCCGGCATCGATGTGCTGACCGAGGTGAAGGGCATCGGGGAGAACCTGCAGGACCATCTGCAGCTTCGGCTTGCCTACAAGGTGACAGGTGTGCCGACACTCAACGAAAAGGCGTCGAAGCTGCTCGGCAAGGCGGCAATAGGCCTCGAATATCTCATGCACCGTTCCGGACCCATGGCGATGGCGCCAAGCCAGCTGGGCATCTTCACGCGGTCTGGCCCTGATAAGGAGACACCCGATCTGCAGTATCATGTGCAGCCTGTATCCCTCGACAAGTTCGGCGATCCCGTCCACGTCTTTCCGGCGATCACGGCGAGTGTTTGCAATCTCCGGCCGGAAAGCCGCGGTTCCGTGCATGTCTCCAGCCCCGATTTTGCCGCCCAGCCCGTCATTGCGCCAAAATACCTCTCGACACAGCGTGATCGCGACATAGCTGTTCGCTCGATAAAGCTGACGCGCCGGATCGTCGCGCAGCCATCCTTCGCCCGCTTTCATCCAGAGGAGTTCAAGCCGGGGCCGAGCTACCGAAACGAGGCGGAACTGGAAAAGGCGGCTGGCGATATCGGCACGACGATTTTTCATCCGGTCGGCACCTGCCGCATGGGCATCGACAGGGACAGCGTCGTCGATCCGCGGCTAAGATTGCGGGCGCTCGGCAGGCTCCGGATCGCGGATGCCTCGGTGATGCCGGCCATCACTTCGGGCAATACCAATTCGCCGACGATCATGATTGCCGAAAAGGCGGCGGCCATGATCATCGAGGACAACAGATAGGAGAAGAGCATGGCAAGGATCGGATTTATCGGGCTTGGCAACATGGGCGGACCGATGGCTGCCAATCTCGTCAAAGCCGGCCACGAGGTTCTCGGCTTCGATCTGGCAGCACCGGTGCTGAAGGCTGCGGAGGAAAGCGGTGTCAAACCGGCCAGCCATGCCAGCCAGGCGGTCAAGGAGGCCGAGATCATCATCACCATGCTGCCGCAGAGCAAGCACGTGCTGACGGCCTGGGCCGACATATTGCAATCGGCGGCGCAGGGTACGCTCGTCATCGATTGCTCGACCATCGATGTCGAAAGCAGCCGCAAGGCGCACGAAATGGCGAAAGCCGCAAGCTGCTTGTCGCTCGACGCACCCGTTTCCGGCGGCACGGGTGGAGCGAGCGCCGGTACCTTGACCTTCATGGCAGGCGGCTCGGAAGAAGCCTTTGCCAAGGCAAAGCCGATCCTGGAGGCCATGGGCAAGAGGATCGTTCATTGCGGTGAGGCAGGTGCCGGACAGGCGGCGAAGATCTGCAATAACATGATCCTCGGCATTTCCATGGTCGGCGTCTGCGAAGCCTTCGTGCTTGCCGAAAAGCTCGGTCTCTCGCATCAGGCGCTCTTCGATGTCGCCTCCACCTCATCCGGCCAATGCTGGTCGATCAACACCTATTGCCCGGTGCCGGGGCCGGTGCCGACCTCGCCGGCCAACAATGACTACAAGCCGGGTTTTGCTGCAGCACTGATGCTGAAGGATCTGAGGCTTTCGCAGGAGGCGGCACTCGCCAGCGGTGCCTCCACGCCGCTTGGTGCGGAAGCCGCGCAGCTCTACGCACTCTTCGAGAAGCTCGGCAACGGCGGCAGGGATTTCTCCGCCATTATCGAGATGTTCCGCGAAAAGGCATAAGGCGCCTCTACCGCTCCCAATAGGCGCCGATGCTCATCTTGTGCCGGTCGTGGCCACGTTCGGTCTTGAGGAAATCGCGGACGCGCTTGGCCTCGGATCGTTCACAGCCGGCCCAGACGAAGGTCTCTGCGTCGACATCGTTCAGTGCGCCTTTGATGGCGCTTTCGATGAGACCCATGGTGCCGGCCGGCGCGCCGTTACGATGCATCCAGGTCAGGTCGACAGTGCCAGCGGACGGCAGCGACAATTCCTCCGAGGGACCATCGACTTCGAGGAAGATACGCAACTGCGTTCCCGCGGGAACTTCTGCCGCAATGCGCGAGATCGCGGGCAGCGCCGTCTCGTCTCCGGCAAGGATCATCGACGTGGCATCGGGAACCCCCCCGCCTCCGGGGCCGAGTGCACCGGCGATATCGCCGGGCTGCGCATTCACCGCCCATTCGGCGCCGGGCATGTTTTCGCCTTCATGCAGCACGAAATCAATATCGATCTCGCCGCGTTCCAGATCGATCCTGCGGAACGTGTAGATACGCACGGTCAGCGCATCCTCATCCTTCGCCCATTCAATGCGGCCATCGGAGCGGAGCTTTGGCCAGACGGGCGCACGACCCTTCGGTGGGATCAGCAGGCGGAAATGCAGCCCGCCGTGCGCGAAATGCCTGGCATCATCACATGCCACAGTCACCCGGCGCATATGCGGGCTGATGTTACGAGCGCCGATCACGCGGATTTCGCGCAGATCAGGCAGGTGGTCGGCTTTCGGTGCGTCCGACCATGTCAGCTCCAGCGTGTCTTCGCCGGCGAACTGAAAAAGATGTTCGGCAAGCACCGAGCGGACATTCTGGAGTGCACGCGCACTTCGGCACGAGAGTTCGATCTCAAGCTTGCGGCCCTCGTGCCGGATATCGGCCTTGCCGGTAATCATTTCCAGCGTGACCAGATCACCGTCGCGCTTCACGGTGCTGTGCTCGACGAAATGCGAGCAAAGCTCGTCGAGCATTCGGCCTGGATCGACGGCGATTGCGACGCCGGATGCAGTAAAGGGTTCGCCCATCATTGTTTGATGTCCTTTCGCGAAAGCAGCCAGATGAGGTAGGGGCCGCCGATCAGCGCGGCGAAAAGGCCGACCGGCACCTGATAGGGGTAGATGACGACACGCGAGAGCCAGTCGGCCGTCATCAGTACCCCGGCGCCTGAAAGCACGCTCGCAGCAAGCTGATGTGCAGGTCGGTGGAAGCCGGCCAGGCGCGCCAGATGCGGGGCGATGAGCCCGGTGAGGCTGAGTGGCCCGACCAGGAATGAAGCGATCGCCGTCATCAGTGCGGCGAGCACGGCCAGAACCAGGCGGCTTGCGCAGACCCGGAGGCCAAGAGATCGACTGGAATTGCCGCCGAGTGGCAACATCGTCAGCCAGCGGCCGAGGAAGGGCAGCGGCGTCACCAGTACGATGAGCGAAATCATTGCCACCCAGGCTTCAAAAGCACCCGCGCGATTGGTCGAGCCCGAAAGCCAGGTGAGCAGGATGTAACCGCGCATGTCGCCCTGCGCGAGCACCATCGTGACGATTGCCATTGCGAAGGCGCCGATGCCGACACCGGCGAGCAGCATGCGCTCTGGCGAAAACTGCGCGCGAGCGGAAATGGCGATCATCGCGCCGAAAGCCGCGAGCGCCCCTAGCGCCATAGCAAGCAGCATGATGACGGGCGACGGGAAGCCGAACAGGAAGAGCGCGACAGTCAGGCCCGCGCCGGCGCCGCTGCTGATGCCGAGCACCTCCGGACTGGCGATCGGATTGCCGGTGACGCGCTGCATGATGAATCCGGCGGCGGCGAGCATGCCGCCGGCACCGGCCGCAACTATCGTGCGCGGCAGGCGGAAAGGCAGGAGGTCAGTGAAGAGCACGCCGGTGGCCATATGCCAGCCATCATCGGCCGGACCGAGCGTGAGGAAGAGTGCGAAGAGCAGCAGGATTGCGGCTGACAGGACGGCAAGGGCGGCGATTGGCTTCGACAGCCTCCTGAGCGCCTGTGTTGACTGCGCTGCCACGGCCGAGACGGAATGCACGCGCGGCAGCAGGAACAGCAGCAAGGGACCGCCGAGCAGCGCGGTGGCAGCGCCGGTAGGGGCGAGATCCGTGAAGCCGGGGCCGAGAATTTGCGTCAGGCAATCGGTAAGGAACAGTAAAGCGGCGCCGGTCAGTGGCGCAGCGATCATCAGGCTTCCGATACTGCGCGCACCCAGGAGCCTGGCGATGGCTGGTGCTGCGAGGCCGAGGAAGCCGATGACGCCGACTTCAGAGGTGACCGAGGCTGCAAGCCAGACAGCGAGCGCGAGGACGGCAAAACGCGCCATATGCAGCGCGAGGCCGAGGCTTCTGGCGCTGCTGTCGTCGAGCGTCAGGATGCGCAGAGGTCGTATCAGGATCAGGGCCGCGACAAAGCCGAGAGCGAGACGGGGTGCGAGCGTGATGACGCCATCCCAGTCCTGCTGGCTCAGCGAGCCAGCGCCCCAGATGTAGATCGACATGGCATATTCGCCGCGCGCCAGGATGAGGGTCACGCTCAGCGCCGCAGCGATCATGCTGACGATCATGCCGGAGAGCGCCACGGTGACCGGATTGAGCCCGCGTCGCCAACTGAGCGCCAGCACGATCGCGACGGCGCCAAGGCCGCCGCCGAAAGCGACGATTTCTCGCGAAGGGCCGATCAGCAACGGCGAGAAACTGAGCGCTGCCGTCATCGCCAGTTCTGCACCGGAGGCAATGCCGAGTGTGGAGGCATCGGCTATCGGATTGCGCAGCACGCGCTGCAACAACGTTCCGGAAAGGCCGAGCGCAGCACCGGCAACCAGCGCCAGCACAGAGCGGGGGAGGATGCTGTTCCAAAGCAAAACGCTATCGAGGGCGGCCGCCTGAACGGCATCGCCGGGCACCTGCGGGCGTGTCGCGATCAGAAACACAAAGGCAGCGACGCAAAGGGCGGGAAGCACAATCGCCGCAAGCGGAAGACTGTGACCGCGGGCGGGCTGAGCAAGGCTAGCCATTCCATGCATGACCGAGCCCCTCCCGCAAAAGATCGGCGAAGCGCATGGCGGCAGGCAGCGCGCCGTAGGGATTGATCGAACCAAGTACGAGCACGCGCTTCTCGCGTACTGCCGGCAACGCATTCCAGAAGGCACTTGTCGACAGCGTGGCGAGCGCATCAACGGGATGTGGCGGGATCATGACGATCCAGGCATCCGGCATGGAGGCCAGCGTCTCGATGCCGACAGGGGCCGCAGCCGAGTAGCTGGTCGCGCCTTGCCAGGCGTTGATCAGACCGACGCGCTTCAACACCTCGCCGAACATGCTGTCGGAACCGAAGACGCGAAAATGCCTGGCATCGCCGAGATTGATCGGAAGGACAGGCCGGCCGTCGCCCGCCGCAAATGCGGCCTTGTATCGGTCCAGCCTTCCGGCAAGCTCTTCTGTGAGCTTTCTCGCAGCATCAAGCTCTAGGCGATCGCCGATGGCGATTGTTGCCTGTTCTGCCAGCATGTAAGGGCTCTCGCCAGGCTTGTAGATCGCGTGGCTTTCGACGGGTGCGATCGGCTGCATACGGGCATCCGCCCAGGCGTAGAAGTTCGAATTGAAAATCAGGTCCGGTCGGGCAAACCGCAGTACTTCGAGGTTTGGCGTGCCCCGCAGGCCGAGATCGGCGACATCATCTGGCATCGCGGGTATGACCGCCACCTCGCGGAACTGGCGAAGTTCTGTTGCGGCAACAACATTGGCGCCGATTGCCAGCAGGGTTTCGAGCAAGGCCCAATCGAGGGTCGCGACACGCACACTATCGGCCGCCCGCAGCAAAGCCGGGGCCGACAGCGTGGCCGCCGCACCGGCGAGAAGCTGCCTGCGGGAGAAAAATGCCATGGCCTACAACAGATAACTGACCGGCTCGTTTCGAACCGGGTGCGAGAAAACGCCCATGCCGACGCCGAAGATCGACTGCAGCATGTCGGCCTGCATGATATCGGCTGGCGTGCCTTCGGCGGTGATGCGGCCACGGTTGAGCGCGATGATCGCATCGCAGTAGCGCGCCGCGAGGTTGATGTCGTGCAGTACGATGACGACGGTTAGCTCGCGCTCATGGCTGAGTTCTTGCACCAGCGACAGCACGCTGGCTTGATGCGCAAGATCGAGCGCCGACGTCGGTTCGTCGAGCAGCAGGCAGCGGGCGTTCTGGGCAAGCATCATGGCGATCCAGGCGCGCTGGCGCTCGCCGCCAGACATGCTCGCGACGAGACGATCAGCAAAGTCCTCAAGTTCCGTGCGGACGATTGCTTCTTCGACCATGTCGCGATCGGTGGCACTGAAGCGGCCGAGCGTGCCATGCCAGGGGAAGCGGCCGAGCGCCACCAATTCCCGTACGGTCATGCCATCGGTCGCTGGCGTGAATTGCGGCATATAGGCGACATGGCGGGCGAACGCGCGACTGCCCCAGTCGGCGGCCGCCTTCCCGTCGAAAGATATGGAGCCGCTCTTCGGGGCGATCTGCCGGGCAACGATCTTCAGAAGGGTGCTTTTGCCGGAACCGTTTGGGCCGACGAGGCCATAGATACGGCCAGCCTCAAGCGTCAGATCGATACCGTCAAGTATCGACCTGTTGCCTATCGCGTAATCGATCCCGGCAAGGTTCAGGAAGGGCGTGGACACGAGGAAACTCCGGCTTTGCTGCAAGGGTTCGGGAGGACCAGGCCCTCCCTTTCATGCAGCTTCCTGAAAAACTAAACTCGATTTGTCAACTTACCATTTCTTGCTAAGCTTGAAAGTGACCGTACGTGCGTCACCGTAACCGCAGACCGTCAGGCCCTGGCAGCTCGACACATACTCCTTGTCGAAGAGATTGGCGACGTTGAGCGACGCCGCCCAATTTTCCTTTTCGTAGCGGATGGCCGCGTCGAACACGGTCGCTGCCGGTACCTTCTCGGTGTTGGCTTCGTCAGCCCAGGACCAGCCCTGATGCCGAACGCCGGCGCCGAAGCTCACCCCTTCCAGCGCGCCCGTCGTGACGAGATAGTCGATCCAGAGTGAAGCCTTGACTTTCGGCGTGATGTAAGGGGATTTGCCGACGAGAAGCGGGTTGGCTTCGTTTTCAAGCACTTCCATGTCGGTATAGTCGAGCCCGGCAGTGACCTTCCAGTTGTCGTTGACGTTGACCTTGCTTTCGAGTTCGAAGCCGCGCGAACGCACCTTGCCGAGCTGGCTCTGTTCGAAGGTGACCGGGTTCGTCACGGCATTGTTGCGCTTGTCGATCTGGAACACCGAGGCCGTAATCACGCCGTCGAAGAAAGTCGGCTCATACTTGACACCGCCTTCGATCTGATAACCTTCCTCAGGCTTGAGCGGGCCGGAAATGCCGGTGCCGATCAACGGGTTGAAGAAGCTTGCGACACTGACATAGGGGGTCAGGCCATTGTCGAACTCGTAGGCGAGGCCGGCACGGCCGCTGGCTGCGCCATCATCGAAGCTGTAGCTCGTCCCGATCGCGGCATCGGAGTCGATATCGACATGGTCATAACGGCCATTCAATGTCAGCAACCAGCCATCACCGAAATGGATCTGGTCCTGAGCGTAGATACCGATCTGCTTCATGGTGACGATGCCATCGGCGTAAACGAAATTGGCTCCTTGCGGCGCGCCGTAGACCGGATCGGTTGCGCTGATCGGGTTAGAGCCGCAGCAAGCCTGCCAATTGTCCAACCGGTAATATTTGTAGTCGATGCCGGCGAGCAGGTTATGCGTTGCGCCGCCGAGCTCGGCCTCGCCCTCGATGCGATTGTCGATGCCGACGGAATCGACGCCGGAACGGCCTTCAAAGCCGATACGAGCCAGATCGTAATCCGGTGCTGTCGGCACGCCGCCGACATAGCCGTTGAGGTATGGGCCCTGCTCATGCTTGTCGAGCCGGCCATAACGGAAGTTCGAGGTGAATTTCACGCCGCTGTCGAATTCGTGCTCGAATTCATAGCCGATCATTTTCTGGACATAACTGCCGTCGTCGATATCGGGCTCGCCGTAGAAGGCGTCGCGCGGGATCTTGCCGAAGGGCGCGTCTACGACCGTGCCGACATATGGGAAGAAACCGTTGCCGGTATGGACCTGATCGAGGCCTGCGAGATAACCCCAGACGGTGAAGCTCGTCGCATCGTCAGGTGCGATCTTCAGCTGCGGCATGATGAAGCCGCGGAAATCATGAGAGAAATCCGAGTAGTTGTCGCCGCCGGAGACCTTGCCGGTGATACGGTAGGTCATCGTATCGCTGGAACCAACCTTGTCGGATATGTCGAAACCGGTGAAGGCGTTGCCGTTACTGTTGATACCGATATCGGTGTAATAAAGCGGCTCGTCGAGCGGGCGCTTGCGCACGAGATTGATGATGCCGCCCGGATTGGCGCCACCGTAGAGAACCGAGGCCGGCCCCTTTAGAACCTCGACGCGCTCCAGCATGAACGGATCGATCTGGAAACCACCGAAGCCGTAGCTGAAGAGGTTCAGGTTGTCGAAGAAGACGCCGGTCTGTGTGGCGTTGAAGCCGCGGATATAGAACCAGTCCGTATCGGGATCATTGCCGAAAGGCTGGGTCGTGACGCCGGGCGTATAAAGCAGCGCCTCGTCGATCTTGTTGGTGATGCCGTGATCGTCCATTTCCTGCTTGCCGATAATGGAGACCGACTGCGGGATCTCGTTCAGCGGCGTATCGCTCTTGGAGCCTGTGGAGGAGGTTTTTGCGACATAGCCTTTGACGGGGCTGGTGGCGGTTTCATCGCCGGCGCCCTGGATGACGATCGGCGCCAACTGCGTCGGATTGGCATCCTGGGCAACGGCGGAAGAGATCGCCATGATGCCGGTGACAGCCGTTCCTGCCAATAGATATGTCCTGAAGGTGAGCCCTTTGGTCTGCGCTCGCATAGATTACCCCACTCGTGCCGCGGCTTTTCCAGCCGCGCAATGGCCTTGAATAAGTCGAGTGTTTAACTCAAATTTAATTGGGCGGATTGTCCTGATCGGGTGGAAATTGAACGTTCTTGGGCAATATTCTGCGCGGCGTGCAAAAGCTCAGGCGTGTTGCACTTACGCAATCTGCGCCTTTTTCCAGTTCGCCGGCGTGGTTCCCAGATTCTTGCGGAAGACACGAGTGAAATGGGCCTGATCGGCAAAGCCCGTTTCGACGGCAATGGTCGTCAGAGGATACTCGCTGCGCACGAGCAGATGTTTTGCGCGATCGAGGCGGAGATTGGTCTGATATTGATGCGGTGCCACGCCGGTCGAGGCCTTGAAGGCGTGGCTGAAATGCGATTGCGACAGGCCGGTGACCGATGCCAGTTCCTCAAGCCGGATGTTGCGCAGGCAGTTTTCCTCGATGAAATCGGTGGCACGGCGCAATTGCCAGCCGGCAAGCTTGCTGCGCTTGCGCGGCTGCACCTTGGTAAGCTTCAGCACATCGATGATGAGGGAGAGCGACAGGCCGTCGCCATAGAGATCATGCAGCGGCTGCGGATTGACGCATTCGGCGGCAATCAGCTGGGCGAGCGACAACAGCCGCTCGTCGGAAAACAGCAGTTGGGCATTGGCGAGGCGCTGCGGATCGAGATCATCGCCGAGCCTTCGGCTGATCGTCTCGACATCGAAATGGATATCGAGATGGCGCAGGGAATGCACATCCACCAGATCGGCCCAGACTTCCATATCGGCCGGCACATAGGAGATCGGCCGCTTTTCAGTGTCCTGGACCGTGCCGTGGGCGCGTGGCGAGAGCTTTACCTGCGAATTGCCCGGCCCGCGCTTTTCAAGGAGGATGAAAAGCCGCGGGTCGCGCGATACGTAGTAGCCGCCGGAATGGGGAGCACAGTCCACATCCCAGACATCCGCCACGATGCCGTTCCACACCCGGCGATTGACGCCTTTGGTGACGGAAAAGCCGTGAATCCTGTTTTGCATGCGCGGTTGAAACGTCATTTCCACTTCTGTCTCCGGCCGGACGGCCGAAATAAACCTTCGTAATAAACTCAAGTTTAATACAGGAGGCGGAGTGGGATGACAATCACCCAGTTCATGCGGGTGGAAATGCTGGTATCAGACGACGGAGAAGGTCAACCTTGCGCTGTCGCCGAAGCGGATGTCGATCTCGCCGGGTTCGGTGAGATCGACGGCGCCACTGAGCGTGCCCGTGGTGACAAGCGCGCCCGATTTCAGCGAATCTTCCGGGCGCAGCGGGTCGTTGGCGTAATCGACCAGCCAGGTCACGACGTCGCCCTTCGGATGTTTGGCTAGGCCGTCATAGATCGTCTTGCTGCCTTGGGTGACCTTCAGCGGTGTGCTTGCGGCGGTATCGATGAAACTCTTTGCGATGGAGGGGCCAAGCACATAACCGCTATTGCCGAGACGATCTGCGAGGAAGAGAAGGAAGGAGACAGCACCGCTTTCCCTGACCGCGCTGACCAGCAGTTCGGCGCCGAGATAGGCGGTGGAGATCGCCTCCAGCACTTCGGCGCGGCTATAGGGGGCACCCTTGCGGTAGGGCAGATCCTTGCCGAAGCGAACGGCAATTTCGGTTTCGAATTTCAGGCCCGGATACCAGGCAATGGTCGCACCGGAGACAGCTTCGGCATAGGGATGGAGAGGTGCTGTAACCGGCTGGCCCTCGGGCGAGGACGTGACCTTCCAAGCGTTGCTCGCGATCTCTTCTTCAGCCTTCAGGGCATTTTGGGTTTCCATCGCCTGGTTCAGATCAGCCGGCAGTGAAAAAGCGCTCGTCGGCTCCTGCTTTGCGGCCTGGCGCAAGCCGCGGAGTTTGGCGGCCAGTGCGCGCGGGTCGAATGAATCAGTCATGCTGTTTCCTCCATCAAATCGAGAGGTGCCACAGTAGCGGCGCAGCCGACGTGGACAAGGCTAGTCTTGGAAAGACTGTTATTCCATCGCGGCGTACCAGCGCTCCCGGTAGGCGGGAAGGCCTGGAATTGCCTGGGGCGAGAAGTGTTTTTCCACCCCGGATACCGGCTTGATGCCGGCAAGCAGGGCAGCGCCCTGACTGGTGCCGGTCGAGCCCGGCAGCGCCATCGTATCACGGCCGGTGATTGCGGCAATCAGCGACAGATAGGTCTCGTTCAATGCGAAAGGGCCTTCGACGATGATTGGGCCTTTGGCGCCGATCAGCCCGAGGCAGGCCTCCGTCATCAATGCGAGATAGAGGCAGGCAGCGGCATATTGTTCGTCGCGGCTCGCATCTTCCACGTTGATCCAGCGGCTGACCTTCCCCGGAAAGGGGCCCGAGCCGGGTGCCACGTTCGGCAGCAGCATGATGCCCCTTTCGACGACATCCGCGATAGCAGCTTTTGCCTCAGCATCGCCAACCTTGCCGATCTCGGCCGACAGGATTTCGAATTCGCGACCGCCCATGAAACGGGAGGAGGGCACGGCGCGGCCATAGGCATCGACATTGGCGAGCGCATCGCGCTTGGCGTCGAGATGGGCGAGATCCCCGCCGACGCCGAAATTGATGACCCAGGTCCCGGTCGAGACGACGGTAAAGGGCGCCTCGCGGCCGACGAGATGCGGCAGCAGTGACGCGTTGGAATCATGGATGCCGCAGTAGACCGGCACCGAGAGACCGATTTCTTCGGCAATGTCCGGCAGAACGGGACCGAGTGGATCAAAGGCCGAATGGATCGGCGCCATCCGGTCGCGAATGGCAAGCGCATCGACCAGCGAAGAGTAGGCACCGGTCTTCGGGTTCCAGAGGTCCGTGTGGCAGCCGAGCGAGGTTGCCTCGTTTGCCGCCACGCCGGTCAATCGTGCCGACCAATATTGCGCATAGGTGAGGATGGTTGCGACCTTGGCAAACTCTTCGGCAAAAGCCGTTTTCTGGTAATGGAGTTGTGCGCCGATATTCAGGCCCATTGAAAGACGGGGCGAGAAGGTTTCGGAGAAGGGCGGCCGCAACGCGTCATAGGCGTCCCGGATCTCCTGTGGATATTCATGCTCATAATCGATGACGGGCATCACAAGCTTGCCGTCCGCGCCGAGCAGGGCGGCGGCCGCGCCGTGCGTGGTGATCGAGATCGCATCGAAACCCGGCTCGCTCGCAAAGGCTTTCAGCGAGGCGAGAGCGAAGCTCCAGAGTGCTTCAATATCATAATGCGGATAAAGGCCGTCGCGGATGACCGTGTTCGGCTGCTTGCGGACGGCGATTTCTGCGCCCGTCGTGCTGTCGAGAACGACGACCTTGGCGTTTGTCTTGCCGATATCGAGAACGGCGATGCGGCGGTAATCGCTCATGGCATATGAAAAACAGTAACGAGGTCGCTCTGTACGGGCGAATTGTCGGGATTGGACGCCATGATATCAGCCATATGCGCCCACCATTTCTTCATGACGGGATGGTCCGGCAGGCTTGCCATCGTGTGATCCTGTGGCCGGCTCAGCACGCCGAAAAGCGTGTTGGTCTCGCGGTCGAGATGGATCGAATAGTCGCTGGCGCCGGACTGATGCAGCAGATCGACAAGTTCCGGCCAAATCTCGTCATGCCGCTTCCTGTATTCGGCCTCCATGCCAGGATTGAGCTTCATCTTGAAGGCGTGTTTTTCCAGGGTCATTTGGCGCTCATGGCTTTGATGCGGCGGGCGATGATCGGGATCGCGATGGTGATGATCAGGAGCAGGCCGATGAAGATCGACATGACGATGCCGGGTACGTTCAGGAGCCCCAGACCGAAAGTGACGAGACCCATGACGAAGGCGGCGATAACGACGCCGCCGATCGTGCCGGAACCGCCGAGGATCGAGATGCCGCCGAGTACCACCATGGTGACGACTTCCAGTTCCCAGCCTTGCGCGATCGACGGGCGCGTCGAGCCGAGGCGCGAGGTGAGGCAGACGGCGGCGATGCCGCTCATCACGCCGGTCAGCAGGAAGAGGATGAATTTTACGCGCTCGACCGGAATGCCGGAGAAGCGGGCGGCAAAATCATTATTGCCGATCGTGTAGACCTGCCGGCCGAAATTCGTGGCATGCAGCAGGATGGCGAAAAGGATCGCCAGTACGATGAACAGCACGAATTCAAAAGAGAAAACCCAGACGACGTAACCCTGGCCGAAATAGGCGAAATCAGCCGGATATTTTCCATAAGCCTGGTCGCCGAGCACGATGTAGGAAATGCCTCGGAAGAGGCTCATCGTGCCGATGGTGACGACGATCGACGGCAGTTTCAGCACGGAAACGAGCACACCGTTGAAGATGCCGCAGAGAAGGCCGGTGCCGATGCCGATCAGCACGAGGCCCGGTGTGCCAACGCCGGCCTGTGCCGCAGCACCCATGGCCGTGGAAGCAAGTGCGATGATCGCGGCAACCGACAGGTCGATTTCACCTGCGATGACGAGCAGCGCCATTGCAAAGGCGATCATCGCCTTTTCGGTGAAGTTGAAGGTCGCGTCAGAGAGATTCCAGGCATCGAGAAAATAGGGCGAAGCTACGGAATTGAAGATGAAGATCAGGACGGCCACACCGAAGAGCAGCACTTCCCAGCTTGACATGACACGCTTGAAGGGTGTGCCGAGGCGATCGGGAATGACGCGCTTTTCGGGTGTTGACGAAACGGCACTCATGCTGCGACCTCCGCTGCTGCGCGATCCCGCAGGATGATGCGGCCGCGATTGCGCTCGCGCCTTGCATTGAAGACGACGGCGAGAATGATGACGGTTCCCGAGATCGCCATCTGCGTGAAAGGCGAAATGCCGATGACGGGCAGGGCGTTCTTGATGACACCGAGGAAGAGCGCGCCGAGCACCGTACCGGCAACCGAGCCGACACCGCCGGCAATCGAAATGCCGCCGATGACGCAGGCCGCGACGCTGTCGAGTTCGAAACCGTTGGCGATATCAACATAGGCGACCGCATAACGGGAAACCCAGAGATAGCTGGAAAGACCGGCGAGCGCGCCCGAGAGCACAAAGGCCAGGAATTTCGTCTTGCCCGTATCGATACCGGCATAAATGGCGGCGGTCGGATTGCCGCCGGTTGCATAGGCCGAACGGCCGAACGGGCTGTAGCGCAGGAGCATGTACATCAGCGCGACGATGATGATGGCGACCCAGCTCAGCACAGGCAAGCCGAGGATCGGCGTGCGAGGAACGGCAAGGAAGGTCGGCGTCATCTGATGCGCGTTTACCCAGGCGCCGCCCGAGAGCACGAAGGCCATGCCGCGATAGATGGTGAGGGTGCCGAGGGTAACGACAATCGGCGGTATTTCGAGCCGCCAGACGAGGAAACCGTTGATCGAGCCGAGGGTTGCGCCGATCACGACTGCCGCAAGGATGAGAACGATGAGCGGCAGTCCGGGAAAGGCGGCGTTCATCATCGCGATCGCCATGCCGGTAAAGGCGAGGTTGGCTGCGACCGAAAGGTCGATCGATTTCGTCAGGATCACCGTCATCTGGGCAAGCGCCAGGATGATAAGGATTGCCGTATCGTTGAAGATGCCGGCGAGATTATCCGGTGTGGCGAAATCGGCTGCGCGCGTCGAGAACACGGCAATCATCACCACGATGATGGCGAAGAGCAGGGTTTCGCGTTTTCTGATCAGTCTCATCATGCCCGTCACCTCATGCATTTCCGGTCGCCGCGCGCACCAGCGCTTCCGGCGAAAGCTGATCGCGTTCGAAGAACCCCGCCGACAGGCCTTCCTTCATGACGAGCACACGGTCCGACATGCCGATGATCTCGGGCAGTTCGGAAGAGATCATGATGATGGAGAGACCTTCTGCCGCAAGCTCGCTGATGAAGCCATGGACGGCAGCCTTCGAACCGATATCGATGCCCTTGGTCGGCTCATCGAGAATGATGACCTTCGGCATGGTGGCAAGCCATTTGCCGATGACGACCTTCTGCTGGTTGCCGCCCGAAAGTGTGCCGACCGGTACGGAAAGGGCAGCAGCGCGCAGGTCCAGCCGCTCGGCATATTTGCGGGCGAGCGCGAATTCCTCCGCGGCCTGCAGGAAGCCCTTGCGCGAGGTGCGCGTCAGCGACGGCAGCGTCATGTTCTGATAGATCGGCATCGGCAGGGCCAGGCCGTGCCGGCCGCGCTCTTCCGGCACGTAGACGATGCCGGCGCGGATGGCGTCATGCGGGGAGTTGATCGAAATTGAACGGCCTTCAAGTGTCAAACTGCCCGAGAGCGGCTTGGTGATGCCGAAGAGCGACTGGGCCAGCTCCGAACGCCCGGCGCCGATCAGCCCGTAGATACCGAGGATTTCGCCCTTGCGCAGCGTCAGGGAAATGTCACGGAATTCGGTGCGATGGCTGTATTTCTCGACTTCCAGGACCGGGCCGCCGATCGCCACATCGATTTTCGGGAACGCGTTCTCGACGTCACGGCCGACCATCATGCGGACGATTTCGTCCTGCGGTGTTTCCTTGAGCTTTCCGTGGCCGACGGCACGGCCGTCGCGGAAGACGACGTAATTATCGGCGATCTCGTAGAGCTCGTCGAACTTGTGGCTGATGAAAAGGATGGCCTTGCCGCTTGCCTTCAACCCCTCGACGATGCGGAAGAGATCGTCGATTTCCTTGCGCGACAGCGCAGCCGTTGGCTCGTCCATGATGACGATCCGGGCCTCGATCGATAAAGCGCGAGCAATCGCCACGAGATGGCGCTGCGCAATCGAGAGGTCCTTCAGGCGGATCGTTGGATCGATATTGCTTTCAAGCGAGGTCAGCAGCGCCCGTGAGCGGTTATTCATCTCGCTCCAGTCTATCGTACGCCAGCGGGTGCGCGGCGCGTGGCCGAGGAAGATATTTTCGGCGACCGACAGTTCGTCGAAGAGCACGGTCTCCTGGTGGATGGCGGTTACACCTGCATCGATCGCGGCCTGTGCCGTTGCAAAATGCACCGAGTTGCCGTCGACAATGATCTCGCCCTCATTGGGGCGATAGATGCCGGTCAGGATCTTGACGAGCGTCGACTTGCCGGCGCCATTTTCGCCGATCAGTGCCGTCACCTTGCCGGGATAAAGCGCGATGCTGACATTATCGAGCGCCTTCACGCCCGGAAAGATCTGCGAGATGCCGCGCATTTCCAGAATGGCGGATGCGTCATCGGTATTTTGATCCGCGACGGGGTGTTGAAGGGCAGGGGACATCAGCAAGCTTACCACCATCGAAAGAGAAGCCCGGCGGCAGAGCCGCCGGGTGTCCGTTCATGATCTCTGAAATCAGAAGACCTTGGAGAACTGGTCGATGTTCGAGGCATTGTAGACGAAGGGGTCGGCCATGGCGGCTTCGCCATTGTCGCCGATCTTGATCTTGCCCATGCGGCCGGCTTCGATTTCGCTGCCCGGCTTGCCGTCGGCATCACCCTTGGCAAGGTGATAGGCGATCTGCGTTGCAGAGTAGCCGAGATCGATTGGGTTCCAGATGGCGAATTCCTTCGTGGCACCCGACTTGATCGCGCCAGCCATTTCAGAGGGCAGGCCGAGACCGGTGACGTACACCTTGCCGACCAGACCCTTGTCTTCGACAACCTTGGAGGCTGCGAGAACGCCGACCGTCGTCGGAGCGACGATGACCTTGACGTTCGGGTTGGACTTCAGGAGGCCTTCGGCTTCACGATAGGACTTGTCCGAGAGGTCGTCGCCGTAGACGGTGGTGACGAGGTTCAGGCCCGGGAAGTCCTTGAGCTGCTTCTTCATCTGGTCGATCCAGATGTTCTGGTTGGTCGAGGTCGTCGTTGCCGACAGGATGGCGAAGTCACCCTTGCCGCCGTCAAGATGATCCTTGGCGAGCGTCAGGCACATCTTGCCGATCAGCTCGTTCGAAGACGGGTTGAGCTGCAGGATGCGGCCTTCCGGAGCAACGCCGGAGTCCCAGGAAATAACCTTGATACCGCGCTGGGTAGCCTTCTTCAGCGCCGGAACGACGGCGTCGGGGTCATTCGCCGAGATCGCGATGGCATCGACGCCCTGAGCGATCAGCGAGTTGATCACTTCGATCTGGCCTTCGGCCGTCGTGCTCGTCGGGCCGGTGTAGATGACTTCCACGCCGCCGAGTTCCTTGGCTGCTTCCTGGGCACCCTTGTTGGCGGCGTCGAAGAAGCCGTTGCCGAGCGACTTTACGACGAGGCCGATCTTGATGTCCTTGGCGTTTGCGGCGCCAGCCATCATGGCGACGGCAAAAGCCACACCGATTGCAAGTGTCTTTGCAAGTTTCATGTCATGTCCTCCCACTAAGATTTAGACTTCCACACCTCGCCGACGCCTCATGCGACCGACGAGGAATCCTCCTTCACAGCCTGGGCCACCGCGCTTGCCACGACGAGCCGGACGCCGGCATTCTCGATCATGCGAGCCGCTTCTTCCGAGATGCCGTCGTCGGTGATGACCACAGATACGCGGTCGAGCGGGCAAAGAATGAGGCTCGACCGGCGATTGAATTTGCTTGAATCGACCATGACGATGAGTTCATCGGCCTGGTGCATCAGTTTCTGCTCGCTCTGGATGATGAGGGCATCCGCCTCCATGATGCCGAGCGGGCCGACGCCCTGGGCGCCGATGAACATGCGCCGCGCATAGAAATTGCGGATCGCATCATTGTCGAAAGGCGACAGGATCAGGCTCTGCTCGCGATAGATCGCGCCGCCCGGCACCGTCACACTGTTCTTGGAATGCTTCACCAGATGTTCGGCGATGGCGAAGGAATTGGTCATGACCTGCATGCGATGGCCGGCCATGTAATGCACCATCTGGAAGGTCGTCGTGCCGCCATTGATGATGATGGCGTCGCCCGCCTCACAGAGGTCGACGGCTGCGCGCGCGATTGAGCGTTTTTTATCGATATTGACCGATTCTGAAACCCTGAACGGGCGTCCTGCAAGATTTCCAAGCTGCGGCGGGTGCACCGCCTCCGCGCCGCCACGAACGCGCCGGATCTTACCCTGCACGTGAAGAGCCGCAATGTCGCGCCGGATCGTCGCTTCAGAAGCGTCCGTCAGCTCGGAAATGTCCTGAATCGTAACGACGGACTTTTCCTGGACAGCGCTTAAGATAATGCGATGGCGTTCGCGTTCGTGCATTGGGCTCCTCCTCTTGTCATATTTATTTCGTATCCGTTAAAGCCTGTCAATCAGAAACGATCATAAATTTTCATATTGCGATGCAGCATAATCGAATTTGATCGTTTTCGATTGACAAGCGCCATTTTGATGCGCGATACCGTGAGCGAAAGGGCGTGCTTATCGCGGCGCCCGCAGGCCTATACACAAGCCTATATGGGAGGATGACATGGCGGCAAAGGTTCGACTTCTCGAGAACCGGTGGGATGATGCTTATGCGGCGGGCCTCGATGAGCCCGGCAAGCTTCTCTATCGTTCGAATCTGCTCGGCGCCGACAAGCGCATCACCAATTATGGCGGCGGCAACACGTCGGCCAAGGTCATGGAAACCGACCCGCTAAGCGGCGGCAAGGTTCAGGTTCTCTGGGTCAAGGGCTCGGGCGGCGATGTCGGCACGATCAAGCTCGACGGTTTCGCGACACTTTATCAGGACAAGCTGGAATCGCTGAAAGGCATCTACAAGGGCGTCGAAGACGAAGACCGCATGGTCGGCTTCCTGCCGCATTGCACTTTCAACCTCAATGCCCGCGCCGCTTCGATCGACACGCCGCTGCATGGTTTCGTGCCCTTTACGCATGTCGACCACATGCATCCGGACGCGATCATCGCCATCGCCGCCTCCAAAAACTCCAAGGAATTGACCAAGCAGATCTTCGGTGACGCGATCGGCTGGCTACCGTGGCGCCGCCCTGGCTTCCAACTCGGCCTCGACCTTGAAGCTTTCGTCAAGGCGAACCCCACGGCTAAGGGTGTCGTGCTCGAGAGCCACGGCCTCTTCACCTGGGCAAACGATGCCAAGGCCTGCTACGAACTGACGCTCGATATCATCAACAAGGCAATCGAATGGTTCGCCGGCCAGACCGAGGGAAAGACGATCTTCGGCGGTGCCGTCGTGCAGAGCCTGCCGGTAGCAGAGCGCCGCGCGATTGCTGCCCGCCTGATGCCGGAAATCCGCGGACGTATCGGCAAGCAGGAGCGCAAGCTCGGACACTTCGATGATCAGGACGCCGTACTTGAATTCGTCAATTCGAAGGACCTGCGCCCGCTTGGTGCGCTCGGCACCAGCTGCCCGGACCACTTCCTGCGCACCAAGATCCGCCCGCTGATCGTCGATCTCGATCCGGCAAAGCCTGATGTCGATGCCATCATCGCCGGCCTTGACAAGGCGCTTGAAGATTATCGCGCCGATTACGCCCGCTACTACAATGCCTGCAAGCACGCCAATTCGCCCGCCATGCGTGACGCCAATCCGGTCATCTTCCTGGTGCCGGGCGTCGGCATGCTGTCCTTTGCCCGGGACAAGGCGACGGCTCGTATCGCCAGCGAATTCTATGTCAACGCAATCAACGTGATGCGCGGTTCCTCGACGGTCTCGGAATATCAGGGCCTGCCGGAGCAGGAAGCCTTCGATATCGAATACTGGCTGCTTGAAGAAGCCAAGCTGCAGCGCATGCCGAAGCCGAAGAGCCTGGCAGGCAAGGTCGCCTTCGTGACCGGCGGCGCCGGCGGTATCGGTCGCGCCACGGCTGCGCGCCTCGTCGGCGAGGGCGCCTGCGTGGTGCTTGCCGATATCGATCAGGCCGCACTTGAATCGACCGAAGCCGAATTCGTGAAGAAGTACGGCGCGGATGCGGTGCGCACTCTGAAGCTCGACGTTACCAAGGAAGACGGAGTCATCGCCTCCTTCGCCGAATCCTGCGTCGAGTTCGGCGGCATCGATATCCTCGTTTCGAATGCCGGCATCGCGTCTTCGGCGCCGATCGAGACGACAGAGCTTTCGACGTGGAATCGCAATATCGACATTCTGGCGACCGGCTATTTCCTCGTTTCGCGCGAAGCTTTCCGTCTCTTCCGCCGTCAGGCGCTTGGCGGCAACGTCGTCTTCATTGCATCGAAGAATGGTCTTGCCGCTTCGCCGAATGCGGCGGCCTATTGCACGGCAAAGGCTGCCGAAATCCACCTTGCCCGTTGCCTGGCGCTCGAAGGCGCAGAGGCCGGCATCCGCGTCAACACAGTCAATCCGGATGCGGTGCTCCGCGGCTCGAAGATCTGGAGCGGCGAATGGCGTGAACAGCGCGCGGCTTCTTCGAAGATCGAAGTGGACGATCTCGAGGAACATTACCGCAAGCGTTCCATGCTGAAGCTCAACGTATTCCCGGAAGACATCGCCGAAGCCGTCTACTTCCTGGCATCCGATCTTTCGGCCAAGTCGACCGGCAATATCATCAATGTCGATGCCGGCAATGTTCAAAGCTTCACGCGCTGATCGCCAGCGGCGGGCGTTGCCCGCCGCAACAAAATCTCTGGGAGGAAGACATGGCTGAATTCAGGATTGCGCCGGATCTGGTCGCAACGGAAAACGACAAGCGCGCTGGCGCGCTGAAGGCTGACTACGAAGCGCTTGGCGCCACACTCGCCCGTCGCGGCGTCGATATCGAGGCGATCACCCGCAAGGTTTCGGAATTCACCGTGGCCGTGCCCTCCTGGGGCGTGGGCACCGGGGGCACGCGCTTTGCACGATTCCCGGGCACCGGCGAGCCGCGCGGTATCTTCGACAAGCTCGACGATTGCGCCGTCATCAACCAGCTGACGCAGGCAACGCCGACCGTTTCCCTGCATATTCCCTGGGACAAGACCGATGTGAAGGATCTGAAGGCGAAGGGCGATGCGCTCGGCCTCGGTTTCGACGCGATGAACTCCAACACCTTCTCGGATGCCCCCGGCCAGAAGCTGACCTATAAATATGGTTCGCTCAGCCACACGGATGCGGCGACCCGGCAACAGGCGATCGAACATAACATCGAATGCATCGAGATCGGCAAGGCGATCGGCTCCAAGGCGCTCACCGTCTGGATCGGCGACGGTTCCAACTTTCCCGGCCAGAGCAACTTCACCAAGGCGTTTGAGCGTTATCTCGCCTCGATGGCCGACATTTACAAGGCGCTGCCGGACGATTGGCGGCTCTTTTCCGAACACAAGATGTACGAGCCAGCCTTCTACTCGACGATCGTGCAGGATTGGGGCACCAACTATCTGATCGCCCAGACGCTCGGTCCCAAGGCCTATTGCCTGGTCGACCTCGGTCATCACGCACCGAACACCAATATCGAAATGATCGTCGCCCGTCTTATCCAGTTCGGCAAGCTCGGCGGCTTCCATTTCAATGACTCGAAATATGGTGACGACGATCTTGATGCTGGTTCGATCGAGCCCTATCGCCTGTTCCTCGTTTTCAACGAGCTCGTCGATGCCGAACAGCGCGGCGTCAACGATTTCCATCCGGCCCATATGATCGACCAGTCGCATAATGTGACGGATCCGATCGAAAGCCTGATCAACAGCGCCAACGAAATCCGCCGTGCCTATGCGCAGGCCTTGATCGTTGATCGCAAGGCGCTCGAAGGTTATCAGCAGGACAATGACGCGCTGATGGCGTCGGAAACGCTGAAGCGCGCCTACCGCGCCGATGTCGAGCCGATTCTGGCCGAAGCGCGCCGCCGTGCGGGCGGGGCGATCGACCCGATCGCTGCCTACCGCACCAGCGGCTACCGCAAAAAGGTAGCCGCTGAGCGTCCCGCCTCCGTCTCCGGCGGCGGTGGTATCATCTGATCGGTTGGAAGCCGTCGATCAGGGCTTCCACTGTCCCGCGACCTGCCGGGTGGCGACGTTCAGCCGGTTCCAGACATTGATATTGGCAATTGCGATGACGAGGGCCGCAAGGCTCTTGCCATCGTAATGGCGCGTGCATTCCTCCCAGACCTCATCCGGCACCGGATCGGCTCGGTCGCTGAGGCGGGTGACGGCTTCGGTCAGGGCCAGCGCGGCGCGTTCGGCGTCGCTGTAGTAGGGGGCTTCGCGCCAGCCGGCCACGGCAAACAGCCGCTCGTCAGTCTCGCCGTGCTTGCGGGCAATGCGCCAATGTCCATCGATGCAGACGCTGCAGCCGTTGATCTGGCTGGCGCGCAGATAGATGATCTCCAGAAATCCCGGCGCAAGGCCGACCGTAACCGGCAGTTTGCCGAGGGCATTCAGTGCCTGCATGGCGTCGGGGATGACGAGGGCTGGATTTCCCATTCTCTCTTGCATGTTCAATCTCCTGATGACGTGTTCCGTTTGACGCAGAGCCGGGCAGTTGCCGGTTTCGTTCGTCGTGGATTTGACGGATCAGGGGCAGAGAGTGTGACGAGGGCAGCGTAAAAAGATGAGAAGCGAATTGGTGAGCATTTGCTACGTCAGGAATTAACGGCCGTCGTCAAGGCCGTTTCGCCAGCAGCCCACAGGCTCTCAAACGCCGTGAATTTCCGATCCCGGGCTCCTGCGCCGGCGACAACGATATCAGGCTCAGAGGTGGTTGGGGGTGTGGATCTAGCGGCCTCGTACCTGTGGCTGTCCGCAATCGCTATCGGGTGCGGACTTTGTATCGCAAGGCGACGGCGCCGTTGTCTTTCGTCTCGGCCGAAATGAGCGAGAGTTGTGTCTTGCCCGCCAATCCGCCTTCGAAGGTGACGATAGGCTGGCCGCCGCTACCGTCGAGAGCCGGCGCGACAAGCAGATAGAGTTCGTCGATAAGATCAGCGGCAAAGAAGGCTCCGTTGATCGCGGCTCCGCCTTCGAGCAGAAGTTTGCGGATGCCGAGTTCCTTCTCCAGCACATCGAGCGCTGCGGGCAGGTCGATATCTACTGATGGCGAAACGATGTAGGAGATGCCGTCGGCAGCGAGCTCTGCGAGATGGGTGTCCGGCACGGTATTGCCGAGGATGACAACGATATGGTCGCCTTCAATATCTGCTCGCGTGAAATGCAGCTTGCCCGACGTGTCGAGTGCGATCGCGTAGTTGTTTGCCTTGCGATCGGCAAAATGGTTCGGCCGTTCGACCGAGCCGGCAGATTGTGGCGGATGCGGCCCTCCCTTCGCCATTTCGGCCATGGTCACGCGCCCGACAAGCCAGGCGTCGCCCTGCAGTTCTTCATGGATCTGCTGATAGAGCGCCGACCATTCCTTGCGTCCGCCATCGGGGCTTTCGGTCCATTTGCTCGGATGCAGGCCACCGTCGAGCGACGACATCATCAGGCAGACAATTTCCGGCTTCATGGGAATTCCTTTCGGCTGTGCGGCAGGCACTCAGAACTTAATCGAAAGGTGGCCGCTGTCAGCAATGACAACGGTCGCATCGGCATAATGTTCGATCTCCGGATAACCTTTCAGCGAATGCTTGTGACCGGCGGCCGTGATGACCATGACATCGGCGCCGGCTGCCGCTCCTGCCTTTACGCCGGCTTCGACATCTTCAAAGACCAGGCATTCATGCGTTGCAAAGCCGAGCTTCTCTGCGCCGAGGATATAGCATTGCGGGTCGGGCTTGCCGACGGTCACGTCTTCCGCCGTCACGATCGCCTGCGGCATCGGGAGGCCGGCTGCCTCGAGCCGTCGCTCAGCAAGGCGACGCGGTGAAGAGGTGACGATCGTCCACCGGTTTGGCGGCAGCGAAGCCAAAAAATCGGCGGCACCCGGCAGCGCGATGACGCCTTCGACATCCTGGATTTCCTCTTCGGTGATCTGCGCAGCTTCTGCTTCTGCATCAACGCCGGGAAGGTTCAGCCGCCGGATCGTGTCGATACCTCGTGATCCGTGCATAATCGGCAGGAATTTTTCTACATCCAGCCCGTGCCGCTCCGCCCAGCGTCCCCAGACGCGCTCTGCTGACGCCGTTGAGCTCAGGATCGTGCCATCCATGTCGAACAGGAAGGCGGCATATTGTCTGGAACTATCAAATCGGGAGGACATCGGGAAACACCATAGGGAGGGATATACGCGCCATCAGCCAATGAAAAATGCGGCAGGTCAAGTCGCCAGTAGAATTTCGTGGGCTTGATGTGATGCCGCTCCTGTCACATCGTCCCGCTTCCGTTCGTCATGGTCTTTGATGCAACAGGACAAGGAATGGATCGATGGACGAGAAAAGATGGCTGGCCGAGGAATTCGAGGCGAACCGTGGGCATCTGCGGGCCGTCGCCTTCCGCATGCTCGGCTCCCGGGCGGAGGCGGAGGATGCAGTGCAAGAGGCATGGCTGCGCCTGACAAGATCGGACAGAGACAGTGTCGACAATCTTGGCGGCTGGTTGACGACAGTCGTCGCGCGGATTTGTCTCGACATGCTGCGCTCGCGCAAGACGCGCCATGAAGAGCCGCTCGACCTGCCGGCGCATGGCGCGATTGTCGATATTGCCAGCAATCCTGAACGGGAGGCAGCCTTTGCCGATTCCGTCGGCGTCGCCTTGCTCGTGGTCCTGCAAACCCTTTCGCCGGCCGAACGCGTCGCCTTCGTGCTGCACGACATGTTCGATCTCCCGTTCGAAGAAATTGCCGCAGTCATCGGGCGAAGTGCTGCCGCCACCCGGCAGCTTGCCAGCCGCGCCCGGCGCCGGGTGCAGGGGCAACCGGAAACGCCTGATGTCGACCTTACGCGCAAGCGGAGCATTGCCGAGGCTTTCCTCCTCGCCTCGCGCAACGGCGATCTGGCCGGGCTGATTGCAGTGCTCACGCCGGATGCGGTCTTCCGGCCGGATGCGGCTGCGATCCAACTCGGGGATGTCACTCCGCTTCGCGGCGCGCAAGCCGTCGCCGAAAACTTCAAGGGACGGGCGACGTCGGCGAAAGCTGCACTTGTCGATGGCGAAATCGGTCTTGTTGTCTTCATCCACGGGCAGTTGCGCGTTGTGCTGGCGCTGGGCTTCGAAGGCGACAGGATCTCGACGGTCGATGCGATTGCCGATCCGGATCATCTGCGCGATATCGGCTATTCGATCTTCGAAGGCTGACGATTACAAAGTCTTTCCCACAAGGGGCGAAGGCCGGTCGCCGGTCCCGAAAGCAGATCGAACGAGGGCGATTCCGTCCATATAAAAAATCGCCAATATCAAGCGGTTCGCGTTCTTTCTTGATTTCTGTCAAGGCGAGGATTGTCGAATGCGGCTACTTATTCGGCGCGGACCGGATCGAATCTGCCCCGTCGTTATCATGCCTTTCCGGGTTTTCGCCCATCAAGATTTTTCACCTGTGGTTTGTGCTCCGGAGGAAACGTAGTGCTCATACGAGAGACCTTCCTGGCATGCTGTCTTTTCTTCCTGGGAGCAAGCATGGCCCCTGCCCAGGAAGCCAAGGCCTATCCGGATGACATGGCGGAGCGCGTTCAAGCCTGTACCCCGTGCCACGGTGTGGAAGGGAAGGGCACGAACGACCCCTATTTCCCGCGACTTGCGGGTAAGCCTGCAGGATATCTCCATAACCAGCTGGAAGCCTTCAAATCGGGCAGGCGCAAGTACCCGCCGATGAACTATCTGCTCGCCTATTTGACGGACGACTACCTGCGGCAGTTTGCCGAGTATTTCGCCGACCAGCGGCCGGCTCTGCCCGAAAAGTCTCCACCTGACGTCAGTCAGGCGGTGCTCGATCACGGGCATGCGCTCGTCACGCAGGGCGACCTCGACCGCTCGATTCCGGCCTGTGTCAGCTGTCATGGCGGTGCCCTGACGGGGCAGTCACCCGGAATCCCCGGACTTCTCGGATTGCGGGCAAGCTATATCAGCGCACAGCTCGGCGGATGGCGCTATGGTACGCGAACGGCAATCGCGCCTGACTGCATGCAGCTTGTGGCCGGGCACCTTACGGAAGACGATGTGCGTGCCGTCGCCGCCTATCTCGCCAATCAGCCTCAGCCCGCAGATCCCGCGCCTTCTCCTGCCGGATCCTATTCTCTGCCTTTTGCATGTGGCAGCCAGCCGGAGGGCAATAAGCCATGAGCGCGCATCCGAGAATTTTGCCCGCCCTTGCCCTGTCGTCGATGGTGGCGTTTGTCCTTGCTCTTTCCCCGGTCGCAGCGCAGTCCCCGCAGGACGCTTCCTCCGATGTGGTCAAAAAGGGAGAATATCTCGCGCGCGCCGGAGACTGCGTTGCTTGCCATACGGCGCCCGACGGAAAGCTCTTTTCAGGCGGGCGCGCCATGCCGACGCCTTTCGGCACGCTTTATACATCGAACATCACGCCGGATGAGACGGGTATCGGCCGATGGTCTGCCGACGACTTCTACAACACGATGCATCATGGCCGTTATCCGGACGGGGGCCTGCTTTATCCCGCGATGCCGTTTGCCTCCTATACCAAGGTCACCCGCGAAGACAGTGACGCGATCTTTGCCTATCTGAAGACGATCACGCCGGTGCATCAACCGAACCGTCCGCATGAGCTCGACTTTCCCTATAACAACCGCTCTCTCATTCTCGGGTGGCGGACGTTGTTCTTCAAGGAAGGCGAGTTCACGCCGGATGCCAAACAGTCAGAGGAATGGAACCGGGGGGCCTATCTGGTCGAAGGGCTCGGACATTGCGGCATGTGCCATACGCCGATCAACGCGCTTGGCGGAAGCCGTGAATCGGAAGCCTTCCAGGGCGGACTGATTCCGATGCAGGACTGGTATGCGCCATCGCTGACCTCCAACAAGGAGGCCGGGCTTGGCGACTGGTCGATCGAGGAGATCTCCGATCTCCTGCAGAAAGGTATCTCGACGCGGGGCGCTGTCTATGGCCCGATGGCGGAGGTGGTCTTCAATAGTCTCCAGTACATGACGGACGAAGACATCCGCGCCATGGCCGTCTACCTGAAGAGCATCGCGCAGGACCAACCCACACCGCCTCGCTCCTCCGTCAGGACGGAAGAGGCGAGTCTTCTGATCAGTCTCGGCAAGTCAGTCTATGACAAGCAGTGCGCCAGCTGTCATGGCGCCCAGGGCGAAGGCCGGCCGCCGCATTATCCGCTGCTCGCCGGCAATCAGTCGATCCAGATGGAATCGGCAGTCAACGGCATCCGCATGGTGCTAAATGGCGGCTATCCGCCTGCGACCGAAAAGAACCCCATGCCGCACGGCATGCCGCCCTTTGCGGTAACACTTTCGGACGACGAGGTGGCGGCCGTCGTTTCCTACATCCGGACCGCATGGGGTAATCGCGGCACACCGGTCACTGCCGCCGAGGCGAACAAACTTCGTTCTGCTCCACTTCAATGAGGACGCCATGATCAATTCGGAAGATCCAGCAGACGCTCCTGACAACGCCTTGGTCGAACAGATCGTCGCCGAGGGACCACACGGCGCCCTTGCCGTAGCGGGGATAGCGACCGCGATCGTCGTCCTCATGTGGATACTTTTCTATCTGCTCGTGTTCGTGCCCAGGAGCGGCTGATGACCGATATGCATAATCAGGCAGCGGCAGTCTCGGAGCGTGTCGAACGGCGCTGGGCGACAGTTGCAGTCCTCATCATCGTCTTTCTCGCGGGAATGGCAGCTTTCGCAGGCATTCACAATGCAACGATGCCGCAGGTGACCGTCGAGACCATCGATCCCACGACGATCCATCTCGCAGGCGAATTCATCGAGTCCAATCTCGGGAGCGCAGTCGAGCCTGACGGCTCGGTGACGGTTCGGGCGATCGGCCAGCAATATTCCTTCTCGCCGCCCTGCATCGTCGTGCCGGCCGCGACGCCGATCACTTTCCGCGCCACCAGCGCCGACGTCGTGCACGGTTTTCTCATTCAGGGCACCAACATCAATACGATGCTCGTACCGGGTTACGTGTCGATCCAGAAGGCAAGCTTTGCAGCCCCCGGTGACCACCTGATGCCCTGCCAGGAGTTCTGCAGTGTCGGTCATGAGGGCATGTGGGCAAGGGTGAAGGTCGTGGACAAGCAACAGTTCCTCTCGGAAATGGCGGACAAGAGGAGGCTTTCCTGTGCTCCATAATCGCAGATTGATCCTTGCGCATTTCTGGCTCGCCTTTGCGGTTTTCGGATTGGCTCTGTTGCTCGGCGCCTGGCAGATGTATGTCCGCAGCCCGTTGTCCCCCTGGGTCAACAATCCGGAATGGTATTATCGCTCGCTGACGGCGCATGGCACTGTCATGGGTTATGTATTCCCGACCCTCGTGGCGATGGCCTTCGGTTATGCGATCAGCGAGTCTTCCCTGAAGCAGAATCTGGTCGGTGTTCGCTGGGCATGGGCAGGGTTCTGGCTGATTGCCGTCGGCTCCGTCGTCGCGATGATTCCGGTAGCCCTGGGCATGGCTTCCGTTCTCTACACATTCTATCCGCCGCTGATCGGCAATCCGTTCTACTATATCGGCGTCGTGATGGTCGTCGTCGGTTCCTGGATCTGGGTGGCATTGATGTCCGTCAATCTGGGCATCTGGAAAAAGGCCAATCCGGGCGCTCCCGTCCCGCTGGCGATGTTTGCCAATGTCGCAGGCTCCTATCTTTGGGGCTGGACTGCGGTCGGTGCGGCGCTCGAACTTCTGCTGCAGATCATTCCCGTAGCGTTGGGCTTCAAGTCGACGATCGATGCAGGTCTTGCCCGTGTGTTCTTCTCGTGGACATTGCACGCCATCGTCTACTTCTGGCTGATGCCGACCTATATCGCCTATTACACGATCGTGCCGCGGTCGATCGGCGGGCGGATCTACAGCGATACGATGGCGCGGATTTCCTTCATCCTGTTCCTGGTCGTCGCAATGCCGATCGGCATCCACCACGCGTTTGCCGATCCGCAGGTCGGCGCAGGCTTCAAGTTCATCCACTCCGCTTTCACCGCGCTCGTTGCGCTTCCGACACTCTTGACCGTCTTTACCATCTGCGCGTCGATCGAGATCGCCGCCCGCGCGCGCGGCGGCCGTGGCATGTTCGGCTGGCTGAAGGTCCTGCCGTGGCGCAACCCCATGATGCTGGCTGTGACATTCTCCTTCATCATGCTCGGTTTCGGCGGGGCGGGCGGGCTCATCAACATGAGCTACCAGCTCGACGCGTCGATCCACAATACGCAGTGGATAACAGGGCACTTCCACCTCATCTTCGGCGGCGCCATCGTCATCATGTATTTTGCGATCGCCTATGATCTCTGGCCCCATTTGACCGGTCGACAGATCGTCAGCCTCGGGCTCGTCAGGCTGCAGCTCTGGCTCTGGTTCATCGGGATGATCGTGACGACATTTCCCTGGCACTATGTCGGCATTCTCGGCATGCCACGTCGAATGTCTTTCTTCGACTATACCGATCCGGCGCTCGCCAACGAGGCCCTATCGGTCGTGTTCTCTGTCTTCGGTGGGTTCATTCTTGTCGCGGCGGGAATTCTCTTCATTGCCATTCTGGTCCGCACGCAGTTTTCGGTGCGGCAAGAGCCCGAGGAATATCGCTTCGCGGTCGCCGTCCATCCGCTGACCAGGGTGCCCGCTGCGCTCAACAGCTACGGTCTCTGGATCGCTCTGATGATCGGGCTGACCATTACGAATTACGGATATCCAATCCTTCAGCTCGCCGTGCGTGACGATACATCTGTGCCCGCAGTCTATGTGGGAGAACGATGATGCCTCGCGAAAAGATGATCAGCTTCCGCAATCGCTGGACGGTCACGAGCGTGACCGTCACCGCGGGCATCTTTGTCGTAGCAGCAGGTTTGGGCTTTGTGCTGCTGCCGCGCCTGGAGGCAGGAGGTCAGGTAGCGGGCATCTGGGATTCCATCTGTCGGGCCGCGGGATTGCCGCGGCCGGGAACGCCTTCCGAAACGATCACGCCGGATTATAAGACATCCCTGGTCAAGATCGCGACGGCGGTGCCGAGAAAGCGGGACGAAGAGGCGATCGGGCGGGGCGCTACACTGGCCCAGCGATGCGCGATCTGTCACGGCCCCACGGGCGTCAGTCGTGCCGACTCTCCGAACCTCGCGGGACAATACGCAAGCGTCGTCTACAAGCAGCTTCGTGACTTCAAGGACGGTGTGCGTGTCAACGCCGTCATGAGCCCGTTTGCCGTGAAGCTGACCGAGCAGGACATGCAGGATCTGGCGGCCTATTATTCCTACCTGCCGCGCCTTCCAGGCTTTCATCCGTCAGGCAGCAATCCTGTGCCGCGGATCGTCGCGAGCGGCGCGCCGACGCGCGGCATTGCGCCTTGCGGTTCCTGTCATGGCAGCATCGAGAACAAGCTCGGCAGCCCCTGGCTCGAGGGTCAGTCGGAACTGTATCTGAAGACCCAGCTTCTGGCCTTTATATCCGGCTCACGGCAGAACGACATCAGCAGCCAGATGCGCAATGTCGCTCGCGCGATGACGCCGGAGGAAATCGACCAGGCAGCCCAATACTATGCCAATAAGGAGCCACTGGCGGCCGAATGACCCGTCCGAATAGTGCTTAATGGCTGCGCCAGCCCATCAACTTTTCGATGCGCTCGGCGGAACTGCGCACCTGTGCGGTATAGTGGCTTTCGTCAGAAAAGGCTTTCTGCTCCGGCAGCACGATGGAAATGGTGGCGACGCATTGACCTTCACGATCGCAGATCGGCGAGGCGATGCAGGCAACCGCATAATCGGATTCGCCTGCCTGGATCGAGAGGCGCGATTCAAAGGCTTTTCCGGCGGATTCCGATAGTGTTGCGGGATCGATCTCTGCGCGGCCCGTCGGCGAGGAGCGGGCACAGCGCTTGAAGAGCTCGACCCGCTCGTCTTCCTGCAGATGCCCGACCAACAGACGGCCAGATGCAGTCCAATTGAGCGGTACACGAGTACCGACGCGGGAGGCGACCTGGAAATGACTGGGGCCATCGGCCATGGCCAGAACCAGCATGAAATCGCCGTCACGGCCGCAGACCTGAACGGTTTCGCCGGCCTGGCGGCAAAGGTCATGCATCTCATGCGTCGCGACACTCATGAAATCGAGCGACCGCGCATAGGCGAGGCCGTAATGGTAGAGCCGCGAGCCGAGCCAGATCGACCCGTCGGACTGCCGCGTCAGCATATTCTTTTCGACCAGATCGTCGACGATGACATAGACGGTAGAAAGCGGTGCCTTTACTGCCTTGGCGATGGCGTAGACGCCGGCCGGCGATCCCGTCTCGTAGAGATGGTCGATCACCTGCAGCGCGCGATCGATGCCGCTGACGCGTGCGCGGCGCGCGCCCTTGGCGCCGGTCCCTTCGGCCGGGTCTTCATCTTCGGAGTGGATTGCGGGGGATGTCTTTCCGTCCAATTCAACATACCTCTGATATCATGCGAACCTGTTACATTACTATGGCATAGCCGTCCGCGAAGCAAATCGCAAAATTTCTGGATATGAAATCTTCGGTGGCTGCCGCGGACGGGCATCGGGTGCCGTCATAGACGTGCTGTAATTGCAGGCGACAGATCCATCTGCGGGCGCCCCGTCACGCATCGGCGGTGCCGCAGACGGAACAACAAGCCGCAGTTTGAGTTTTCGTCCCATTAGCGATACCGGCTGATCGGATGTCGGCCAAGTCTCCTGCCAGACATCGCGGTCAGCAGTGGCAAGCCGACGCCCCTTTTGCGGCTTGCCGGAGCCACCGCCGGTGGGCGTTGTCAGAGGATGGCGCCCCCGGCGGCGAGCGTCTCAAGGTCGCGGGATGAATTATTGGAAATCGATATAGATGTGAGCAATCACGACATCGCAAGGGCTGCCGCCTGATAGCGGCAGCCCGTCTGGGAACAGGGCTTATCCCCAGTGCCGATCGGGCCTTGTGGGGCCAGTGGTCAGGTCAGCCGAAGCAGGGCATCGCCGGCAGATTGGCGCGGCTGGCAAAGGACCCGATCATTTCGCTCACCGTGGAGGGACGCGGCTCGCGTTTGTGTGCGGCCGTCTCAAGGAGTTGCTTGAAATCTTCAAGCTTCACGCCGTCGGCGCGGAGCACCATGGCGATCAGCGGGTCGCGAAGGGCTTCGGAAATGGTCAAATCTTCTCTGGTCTTTCTCATGGTACGGTCCTCCTTTCGTGGGCGGTCGCCCGTGTTCCACTCCCGCTGCCAAGTGCTCCTGGCATTGACTTCTGCGAAGAGTGGTGTTACCGGTAAGTAACAATGCATTTGTTACCGATCGGTCACATCGATGTCAAGGACTTCGTCCGCGAAAAAATCAGAATCATTGAATGAAATCTCCGTAGCTGCTTCAGATGATCGAATCCCTCCCAGGGAACGTATCGTCTCGACAGCGTCGGAGCTTTTCCGTGAGCGCGGCATTCGAGGCATTGGCGTCGATGCCATTGCGGATGCGGCTGCCACCAACAAGATGACGCTCTACAGGCATTTCGGCTCCAAGGATGAGCTGGTCTGCGAGACACTGCGCCGCGCCTCCGAAAAAGCCGAGAAGATCTGGCGCGATCTCGAAGCCGCACACCCGGGCGACGCGCGCGGCCAGTTGCTTGCCTGGGTCGAGGACAGAGCTCACTGTCTGAACGGCGAGCCCGCCGGTTGCGATCTTGCCAACGCTGCCATCGAATTGAAGGGCGAAGGCCATCCGGCGCACGAGTTGATCGAGCGTCACAAGGCGATGCAGCGCAACCGTCTTGCGGCCCTTTGTATGGCTGCCGGTTCGCGCGAGCCGGAACTGCTCGCCGATACGCTGACACTGCTGCTTGAGGGTGCGCGTGTTACCCGCCAGGCCATGGCGGATGGCGGCTGCTCCTGCCATTTTGAAAAAGCCTGCAATGTGGCGATCTCCGCTTTCGGCTGATATTGTCGCAGCCAGGGAACCTTAGGGGTTGCATGGTCGTTCTGCTGATCTGGGGGCAATCTGGAGGCAGAGATGAATTACACCTATCTCCGGCACCTATATGCCAGACGCGCCGAGCTTGAAGCCAAACTCGAACTGCACGATGCACGCTATTGCTTTGGCGAAGAGGAAGTGGACGACGGTACGCAAATCGATCTGAGGCAGCGTATCGAGGAAATCTCTGAGGAGATCGCGGCGCTGGAGCATACTCCAGGTTAGCCGTTGCCGGCACTCAGGACGGAAATTGTCCGTTCGTCGAATTTTCCGTCGTAGAAATGATCGATCGCCTTGTGAAAGGGCGAGCCGTGATCGCTGACCGCGGCAAACAGCGTCATGGAGGAGCGAAGCTTCAGATCATCCGGGGAGCCCATGATATCGTGCGCGCTGCGATCCTTGACGGAGAGGATTGCCTCGACGCAGCGCAAAAGGCGGCTGCCGAGGATGGGGTCAGCGAGATAGGCCGAGGCTTCTTCTGCCGAGCGAATGGCATATTTCTCCGCCATTGAAGACGTTCCAAGACCGGCGATCTGCGGGAAGATGAACCACATCCAGTGGGAGCGCTTGCGACCGGCTTCCAGCTCCGCAAGAGCCTGCTTGTATATGCCGTTCTGCGCTTCGATGAAGCGGTGAAGGTCGTAATCCAAGCCGCCGGCCATGGTTCTTTCCTTTCGTATGCTTGAAATGCACGTCAGACGAAAGATTCCATGCCCGGCGAAAATCGCTTGCCCTTAGCAGACCTTGTCTGCGTAGGGGCTCGTTTCACGGCAATGGCCGTAGCGCTGGTGGTGTGGCACCAGACTATCACCCGGAGGCGCTTGCTCTTCAATAGCCGAAGTCGTCATCGGATCGGTCGCTGATGTCTGTGCCGACGGTGCTGTGAAGCCTACAAAGCTCAGCAGTACGAGGGCGCCCACGACCACGATCCGCTCCAGGACCGACAGCTTCTGTGCGCTGACGTGGTCGGCGTAATCGCGTTCAGCTTCGCCGTAACTCACGTCCTCCTTCACATGCTGGTGCACCATATCCTGGTGACCGGAGGTCCAAGTTTCAGATTGTGTCATTTCAAGTCTCCTGCAATGCACCGGGATACGGCTTGGGAAGGCAAGCTAATGGCATGCCGATCCGGCTCCCGCGTGCAGCACCGCATGTGTGTCTTAACTGCAGTAAATTGAAGAGCGCTAAATCAAACTCAGTGTTCACAAAATCGTACTAATCATCGTGAAAAGCCGTGCAAGGGCTGGTCCTGCCAAATGATAGGAGGTAAATCCTGTTCGATATCCACAGGACTTTCCCCATGACCCCTGCTTTCGGTGCGATGTCTATCGCTCAGCTTTCCCTACTCATCCAGAGCGGCGAGGTCGATCCTGTGGATGTCGCGGACGCGATTTTCGACGGGATCGAGCAATATGCCGACAAGGCGGTCTTTACGGTATTGTTGCGCGAGCGGGCGATGCGGGAGGCTCATGCTTCCTCCAGGCGTATACGTGACGGCCGCTCGCTCGGTGCACTCGACGGGATTCCGATTGCCTGGAAAGATCTTTTCGATATCGAGGGCATGCCGACCACGGCCGGTTCGGTGGTCCTGACGGACGACGCACCCGCGAAGCACGACGCGGCCATCGTCACGCTGCTCAAGAATGCCGGCATGCTGGCGGTCGGTCGCACCAATATGAGCGAATTCGCTTTCTCCGGACTCGGCATCAATCCGCACTACGGTACGCCGGAAAATCCCCATAGCAAGGATGAACCGCGCATTCCCGGCGGGTCGTCCTCCGGTGCGGGCGTGGCGGTGGCCGCAGGCCTTGTACCGGTTGCGATGGGCACGGATACGGGCGGCTCGGTGCGTATTCCCGCCGCCCTGAACGGCATCGTCGGTTACAAGGCAACGCGCGGGCGCTATGCCATGGAAGGCGTCTATCCGCTGGCGACGAGCCTCGATTCGCTCGGCCCGCTCTGCCGGTCCGTCCAGGACGCGATATGGATCGATGCCGCCATGCGTGGTCTGACCGCCCCGACCATTACCCGGCAGTCGCTGAAAGGCATCGATATCGTCATACCCAGGAATGTCGTGCTCGATGGTCTGGGGCCTGGTGTCGCCGAAGCCTTCGAAGGCGGTGTCGAGCGACTGCGTTCTGCCGGCGCGCTTATCAGTTCGATCGAAATCCCGGCTTTCGACGAAATCATCTCGCTGATGGCAAAACATGGCGCGCTCGTGACTGCTGAAGCCTTCGCTCTCCATCGCGAAAGGCTTGCAGGGCCGGAGGCCGCGCGCATGGATCATCGCGTCGTCATGCGCACCCGTCTCGGCGAAAAGACCAGCATGCCCGACTATATCGCCATTCTTGCTGCACGCGCCCGGTTGATCGCCGATACCGAGCGACTGATCGGCAATCGCCTGATCGCCTTCCCTGCGGTTGCCCATGTCGCGCCGCCGATTGCCGCACTGGAGCGTGACGACGAGCTTTTCGTTGCCACCAATGGCAAGACGCTGCGCAATACGGCGCTCGGTAATTTCCTGGATTGGTGCGGCGTTTCCATCCCCTGCGGCAAGGGCGAGGCGGATATGCCGGTCGGCTTCCTTCTCTCGGCTCCGGCTAATCGCGACGATGCACTTCTCGCGGTCTCGCTGGCGGCGGAAGCTGTCATTCGCGGTGACCGGATCTAGGTGATTGCGGGCTTGAAGCCGCGCATCATTCTTGACAATGTCGTCCCGAGGAAATGGGAGGAGTTGAAAGATGCAGGCTTTGCAGCACGGCCGGTTTGCGGTTTCCACGTGGTCGCTTCATCGGATGCTGGGTGCAACCTACCCCTATGGTCCCGATCCGCAGAAAAGTGCAGCACGCCAGGAACCCTATGGGCAGGGCACTGTCAGCCTGCTCGAAGTACCCGGCATGCTCGCCGAGCGCGGACTTGGTCGGCTGGAGGTCTGCTCGTTCCATCTGCCGAGCCTTGATGCTGGCTACCTCTCGGAATTCCGTGATGCGCTGAAGGCCTCCAACATTCTCTTCCAGACACTGCTCGTGGAAGACGGCGACCCCAGCAATCCCGAGACGGCGGAGCGCGACATAGGCTGGATTGCCGGCTGGATCGAAATCGCCAGGTCTCTCGGCGCCGAGCGCATTCGCGTTATCGCCGGCAAGCAGGCGCCGAACGAGGAGAATCTGGCGCGGTCCGCGCGGCACCTGAAATGGCTGGCCGGGCAGGCGACGGGAAGCGGCGTGCGTGTCGTCACCGAAAACTGGTTCGCGCTTCTGCCCTCGCCGAAGGAAATGAACTGGCTGCTCGACGAACTCGACGGCAAGGTCGGCCTCAATGGTGATCTCGGAAACTGGGCGGCACCCGCCAAATACGAAGGGCTGGCCAATATCATGCGCCGCGCCGAAATCTGCCATGCCAAGGCCGACTACAACGCTTCCGGGCTTGATGCTGCAGACTACCGCCAATGCCTGGAAATGTGCGAAAAGGCCGGCTATGCCGGACCCTATACGCTGATCTACGATTCACCGTTCTTTGCGGATGAGTGGGACGGCATCCTGCTGCAGAAGAAGTTCATCGAGGAATTCCTTGCCGACGCTCCCGCGCGTCGAACGGCCTAGGTTCGCTCCAGCCTGTTCTTCTCCCGCTTGCGCCAATCCTTGGGCGTCTCGCCCGCATGCTTGAGGAAGAAGCGGGAGAAATAGGCCGGGTCTGCAAAGCCAAGTCGATAGCCGACCTCCCGGACGTTTGCGAGCGTGAAGACGAGTTCACGCTTGGCCTCGTCGATCAGTTTGTTGGCGATCAGGTCATGAGCCGTCTTTCCGGTCATCGAGCGAACGATGCGATTGAGATGGGTCGGCGAGACGCCGATTTCCCTGGCATAGAATGAAGCGGGTCTGTGTGAGCGGAAATGCTGCTGGATGAGGCCTGTCAGCTGCTCCATCCGCCGTTCGTTTTCATCAGCGGGAAACCGGCTGACATTCTCCTGATGGGAAATCCTGGCCGTTAGCCGTAGCGCGACCGCGACATAGGAGGCGAGAAGTTCGCTGCGGCCGCTGCGGTCGTGTCGATATTCTTCGCCGAGCCGTTTCAAGCTCTGCATGAGATAGGCTGCGTCGGGATCTTGAGGATCGAGCGCCGTGAGATGCGGGACGGCGAGCCACTCGCCGAGCAGGCTGCGGTCGCCGGGAAGGTGGCTGAGATTGGCGCTCAGCATGGTGACGACAAGACCGTCAATATCACGCGAAAAACGAAAGCCATGGTCGAGACCGGGAGGAACCGTGACAACCGCAGGCGGCTGGATGGCGAGGCTCTGCTCGCCGAAAATAGCATCGCCTTCGCCAGCGTCGATGTACAATATCTGAAAGAAGCTCGCGTGCCGGTGCAATTTGATCTCCCAACGGTGCAGGCTGCTGCGCGAGGGGATCGTTTCGCAGTGAAGCCAGAAGTCGGGTTCCTTGCCCGATGTCTCGCCGTAGAGCTCATAGGTCGGCACATGTCTCGTCATGGGTTTCCTTCCGTTCCCATGTTCGTTTTGTGCAATTTTTCGGTGGGAAAGTCCATTGCTGCGGGAAGGGCTAAAGGTCACAATTTGCCAAAAGCCAATTGCGTGGAGGAAACAATTGCGCACCCAAATCGCCATCATTGGTTCAGGCCCCTCGGGCCTGCTGCTGGGTCAGCTGCTGACAGAAGCCGGCATCGACAACATCATTCTCGATCGGGTCGGCAAGGACTACATTCTCGGCCGCGTTCGGGCAGGGGTGTTGGAAGAGGGCACCGTCCGTCTTCTGAATGAGGCCCGCTCGGCTGCCAGGCTGCAAGCTGAAGGCTTGCCGCATGACGGCTTTTCACTGGCTTTCGACGGACGCGATCACCGCATCGATCTCTATGGCCTGACCGGCGGCAAGCGCGTCACGGTCTACGGCCAGACCGAGGTGACCCGTGACCTGATGGAGCGGCGCGAGGCAAGTGGTGCTGCGACGATTTATGACGCCGCCAATGTCGTGCCACACGATTTCGCGGGTGGTTCTTCCTTCGTGAGCTACGAGAAGGATGGTGTCACTCACCGTATCGACTGCGATTTCATCGCCGGCTGCGACGGCTTCCACGGCCCAAGCCGCAAGGCGGTTCCGGAGAAAGCGATCACCACCTTCGAAAAGATCTACCCCTTCGGCTGGCTCGGTCTGCTCGCCGATGTCTCCCCGGTCAATCACGAACTGATCTACGCTAATCATCCGCGCGGTTTCGCGCTCTGTTCCATGCGCTCTGCGACGCGCAGCCGCTATTACATCCAGTGTTCCCTGGACGAGAAGGTCGAAGACTGGAGCGACGAGCGCTTCTGGGACGAGTTACGCCGACGTTTGCCGGCCCATCACGCCGAGGCCCTGAAGACCGCTCCATCCTTCGAAAAGTCGATCGCGCCGCTGCGCTCCTTCGTTGCCGAGCCTATGCGCTTCGGCCACCTGTTCCTTGTCGGCGATGCCGCCCATATCGTGCCGCCGACCGGCGCCAAGGGGCTCAACCTTGCTGCGAGCGACGTGCATTACCTGTTCGAAGGACTGATGGAATTCTACGACGATCGTTCGGGAGCCGGTCTCGAAGCATATTCGCGGAGAGCGCTTGCCCGCATCTGGAAGGCTGTACGCTTTTCTTGGTGGATGACGACGATGATGCATCGTTTTCCCGATACTGGCGATTTCGATCAGAAGATCCAGGAGGCGGAACTCGACTATCTGACCCATTCGCGTGCCGCCTCGACAGCGCTTGCGGAAAACTATGTCGGATTGCCGTTCTGACGGGCACGTGAAGGCCCATTGCCTGCCGCATGGTGCTCTGAGTGAAGCGTCATTCCGCGCCAGACGCGGATTGAAAATACCGCAAAATATCGTCGAGAATCCTGGTTATCTGTGCAAGAAATCAACAGCCAAGAAAGCAGGATCGCCAACAGGTTGAAGCTGCAACCCGGATGATTGCCAAGCAGATGCTGCTGGCCCGATTTGACGATTAATGGGGGTCGCATGAACGCCGATACCAATACGCAGCTACGACGCTATCGCATCGCCTCCGTTCCCGGCGACGGTATCGGCCCCGAAGTCATCGCTGCCGGCCTTGAAGTGCTTGAAGTGCTGGCCGCCCGCAGCGGTGCCTTTGCGCTCGACGTCGATCACTATGACTGGGGCAGCGAACGCTATCGCAGGACCGGCGCGTTCATGCCGGACAATGCTTTGACTCTGCTGAAAGAGGCTGACGCGATTTATTTCGGCGCCGTCGGCGCACCCGACGTGCCGGATCACATCACTCTCTGGGGTTTGCGCCTGCCAATCTGCCAGCGTCTGGACCAATATGCCAATATCCGCCCGACGCGCATCTTTCCGGGCGTGAAAAGCCCTCTGAGGGGTGTGGAGGAAGGCGATCTCGACTGGCTGATCGTGCGCGAAAATTCCGAGGGGGAATATTCCGGCCATGGCGGCCGTGCGCATATCGGCCTGCCGGAGGAAGTGGCGACCGAAACCTCGATCTTCACGCGCCGGGGCGTCGAGCGCATCATGCGTTTTGCCTTCGGCGAGGCGCAGAAGCGTCCGCGCAAGCTTCTGACCGTCGTCACAAAGTCAAACGCCCAGCGTCACGGTTTGGTGCTGTGGGATGAGATCGCCGCCGAAGTAGCCGGGGACTTTCCCGACGTGACCTGGGATAAGGAACTGGTCGATGCCATGACCTTCCGCATGGTCGCAAAACCAAAGAGCATCGACACAGTCGTTGCAACCAACCTGCATGCCGACATCTTATCCGACCTTGCGGCCGCACTTGCCGGCTCGCTTGGTATCGCACCGACCGGCAATGTCGATCCCGAGCGCCGCTTTCCGTCGATGTTCGAGCCGATTCACGGTTCGGCTTTCGATATTACCGGCAAGGGTATCGCCAATCCGGTCGGAAGTTTCTGGACGGCATCGCTGATGCTGGAGCATCTCGGCGAAGCGACCGCGGCAAAGATACTGATCTCGGCGGTGGAACAGGTCTGTGCCGCTGGCATTCTCACACCAGACCTCGGTGGCAGGGCTACCACGGCGGATGTGACACGCGCCGTTTGCGAGGCTGTGCGAGGATCGAATTTCGCCCCTGGTGACGAGACTATCCCGACCGTCTGATCCGCGTCGGCCGCATCTTCCGGGTTGCCGTGGCTCTCGAATTCGGCATTCATCGGTATCGATGAGGGACTCATTTCGATGGCGGTCGCTCCTTTCGGCGACGTGAAGCAGTCCGGCATCCACCGGGAAAGTTCGAAATGCGGCGTCGAAGAGTTCCTCGAAGTCAAATATACGGCTATTGGTGGTCTGGCGAACTGAGGAGAATGCCATGAGTGCAGCTGACATCGAAGGCTTTGCAGCCCGGATCCGGAACCATGAAAGCCGGATGATCTCCGCCTGGGTGGGCATTCCCGATCCGCTGCTGGTCAATCACCTGGCACAGGAAGCCTTCGATGCCGTCGTCCTCGACATGCAGCACGGCATGTGGGACCTGCCGTCTGCAGCGGCTGCAGTCAGCCATGTGCGTATTGCCGGCAAGCCGGCGCTCGCCCGTATTCCGGTCGGCGATTTCGCCTCTGCCTCGCGCCTGCTCGATGCCGGCGCGTCCGGCATCATCGCGCCGATGATCAATTCGGCCGAAGATGCGAGGGCCTTCGTTAAGACCACGAAATACCCGCCGGCCGGCGAGCGCAGCTGGGGTCCCTCTTTGGCGCTCAATCATACCGGTCTCTCGGCGGACGACTATCTCAAGAACGCCAACGACCTGACGGTCGCAATCGCGATGATCGAGACGCGCGCGGCGCTGGAGGCGATCGATGATATCCTCGGCGTAGCCGGGGTCGACGGCATCTTCATCGGTCCCTCGGACCTTTCCATCGCGCTTTCCCATGGCGATCAGGTCGCACCGAATGCAGCTGAGATCGACAGCGCCATGCAGCACGCAGTTGCGCGTTGCCGCGCGCATGGAAAATTCGCCTGCGCCTTTGCCGGTGACGGCGAGCGTGCGGGCGAGCTTCTGAAATTCGGCTTCGCCTTCGTCATCGCCGGCGCAGAAACCGCGCAATTGCGATCCGGTGCGCGCAGGGCGATCAACGCTGCCAGGAAGATTGCTTCCGCCGGCTGACCCGTCGAAACCCCAACGAAGTTGGGATGCATATCGTCAGACGTTGGCTGCTTTATGCCGAGTCCGCGCTCGGTGAGGCAATCTGCGGCGCTACGCGATCATGTAGCCGCCATCGATAGGCATCGAGATGCCGTTGACCATCGCGGCTTCGTCCGACAGTAAGAACAGGATCACCTCCGCCACATCCTCGGGCTCCGCGAACCGGCCGACTGGGATGCGCTGTTGCATTCCCGCCGCCTTTTCGGGATCGCTCCAGGCCTTGATCGCCATTGGCGTCAAGGTCACCGTGGGATGAACGCCATTTACACGAATCCCTTGCGGCGCCAATTCCTTGGCCATGACACGAGTCAGGCCGTCCAGGCCGCCCTTCGAAGCGCAATAGGCCGCATGATCGGGGATGCCGACGAAGGCCGCGACGGAGGACACATTGACAATGGCGCCGTGGCGACCGTCTTCGATCAAGGATCGTGCATATTCCTGTGCCACGATCATTGGAGCGCGCGTGTTGACTGCAATCAGGTGGTCAAACGCCTCGACCGTGGTTTCGAGGAAGGACTGCAGTTCGGTCGTTCCCGCGCAACTGATGAGGAAGTCCGCTGGAAGTGCGGCGCGCGCCGCCTCCCGAGTCGCGTTTGCATCGGCAAGATCAACCTGAATGGCCTGGCAGCCTAAGTCCTCACGCAGCGAAACGACGTCATCAGCACTTCTGGTCAGTGCCGCGACCTTGGCGCCGCGTTTGACCAATATCTCTGCGACAACGCGGCCGATACCCTTGCCGGCGCCGGTGACGATTACTTTCTTACCTTCGAAATTCATATGCTCCTCGCCTTACAATCGCTGTCCCGTTGCCTGATCAAAGATGTGAACGCGGCGGGGATCAATATGAAAATGCAGCACCTTGCCGGGTGTGACTTCGATACGCTCGCGGATGAGGGCATCGATCGGTACTCCGCCGACGCGGCCGAAGATCAGCGTTTCGGAACCTGTTGGCTCGTAGACCGACACCTCAACCGGAATACCGTCTTCGGCGATGGTGATGTGCTCGGGACGGATGCCATAGGTTACGGCTTTCCCATCTTCGGCATTTAGGCCTCCGACGGGAAGGACCACGCCCTGATCGGTGACGACGACCTGTTTGCCTTCCCGAGTTGCGACCTTGCCTTGAAGGAAGTTCATTGACGGGCTGCCGATGAAACCAGCCACGAAGAGATTAGCCGGAAAGTCATAGAGATCGAGTGGCTTGCCGACCTGCTCTACCCTTCCGTCGCGCATGACGACGATCTTGTTCGCCATGGTCATCGCTTCGATCTGGTCATGCGTCACATAGACGGTTGTCGTCTTCAGGCGCTGGTGCAGCTCCTTGATTTCGACGCGCATGGTGACGCGAAGCTTGGCATCGAGGTTGGATAGCGGTTCATCGAACAGAAAGACTTGAGGGTCGCGGACGATCGCCCGGCCCATGGCGACGCGCTGTCGCTGACCGCCCGACAGCTGCTTCGGATAACGGTCCAGATAACGCGTCAGATCAAGGATCTCGGCCGCCTTGCCGACCTTCTCGGCGATTTCCGATTTCGGACGCTTCGCCATTTTCAGCGGAAAGCCCATATTCTCGGCGACTGTCTTGTGAGGATAGAGCGCGTAGCTCTGGAAGACCATGGCAATGTCGCGTTCCTTCGGCGGAGCATTGGTGACCACCCGCCCGCCGATCCTGATGTCGCCGCTGCTGACGGTCTCCAGACCGGCGATCATGCGCAGCAGCGTAGATTTACCACAACCGGAGGGGCCGACCAGGACGACGAATTCGCCATCCTCGATATCGACGCTGACGCCGTGCATGACCTGAAGCGCGCCATATCTCTTGGTGACGTCGCTGACCTGTACGTTTGCCAAAGTCGTTTCTCCCTAATCCAGCTCGGCTTGCGTCTTGGTAATGTGCAAATAATTCATCGGCTCACCCCTTCCAGATGATGTAGGCGCCGAGCACGGCCGAGATTGCCGCCGCAAACCACACCGAAAGCCCGAACGGTTCGATGAACCGCATCCAGAGCAGGGAGAGAGCGACCCAGATTACGACCGAAATGAACAGCCTGTCGAACCAGTTCGTCTCGATCGGCAGGAAGCCTGGCTGTCTTTCATTGTTCCGAGAATTCGAGGCCATCCCGCTATCCTTTCACTGCGCCGAAGGTCAGCCCGGCAACGATGTGACGCTGCACCACCGAGAAGACGATGAGGGCCGGGATCAAGGTCAGCATCGAGATCGCCGCCATGATGCCCCAGGCCGTCCCGGTCGTCGTCACGTATTCCGACAGTCCGGTTGTCAGCGTACGGGCGTTGAAGTTGGTGAGCGTCGCGGCGAGCAGATATTCGTTCCACGCGAACACCCAGGTGAGGATGAGCGTCACTGCAAGGCCCGGACGCGCTAAGGGAAAGACGATGTCGTAGAGCACCATCCAGGGGCTTGCGCCATCCATATAGGCGGCCTCGTCCAGTTCCTTCGGAATGCTCTCTACGGTCGGACGCAGGGTCCAGATAGCGAAGGGAAGGTTGAAAGAGCAGTAGACCAGGATCATGCCGAGCCTGGTATCAGCCAGCGAAAAGTCGCCGATCCTGTAGACCTGTGTCAGCAACAGGAAGAGCGGCAGCAGGAAGACCGCCGGCGGCGCCATGCGGTTGGTGATCGTCCAGAAGAAAATGCTTTCCTTGCCTGCGAGATCGAAACGCGTCAGCGCGTAACAGGCAAGAAAGCCGAGGGTCGTCACCAGGATCGCGTTCCCCGACGAAATGACCAGCGAGTTGATCATGTATCGCCGCAAGGTCTCGTTCGTCAGCACGTCCTGGTAGTTCTTCCAGAAGAAGCTCCGAAGGACGACGTCTGGCGTGGAAAACAGGTCGAAGGGCTGCTTCAGCGAGATGACGAAGAGCCAGTAGATCGGGAAGAGAGTTGCAAAGCTTATCAGCGTCCACAAGAGAACCGAAAGCCAGGGGTTCTGTCTTCTCATCGCATCAGCCTTTCTTCGCGCGGGGAGCAATCAGGCCAACATAGAGCAGCCAGCAGACGACGATGGTGAGATAAAGCACGACGACCGAGATCGCTGAGCCGTAGCCGTAGTTCGTTTTCGGAAAAACCTCTCTGAAGATGTGAACGCCGATATAGCGCGTCGACGACCCGGGACCGCCTCCGGTCAGCATCAGGACTTCGTCGACCGTGCGCAGCGCGTCCATGAGTCTAATGAAAACCGTGGCCAGCAGGGCAGGGCGGATCAGAGGGAGCGTGATATGCCAGAAGATTTGGCTCTTGCCGGCGCCATCGATCTGCGCCTGCTCGAAGGGATCTGGCGGAAGCGAGACCAAGGCAGCAATCAGGGACAGGGTGACCAGCGGCGTCCAGTGCCAGACGTCCATGATGACGGTGATAGTGAACGCCGCGAGCGCACTCTGGCCAATATTCAGATCGTAACCGAACCAGCTTCGCAGCAGATATGGGATGATGCCGATCGACGGTGTCGTCATCAGCTTCCAGACCGATCCGACAATGATGGGCGCCATTATCAGAGGAAGGGTGTGGATGGTGCGGAAGAACGCTTTTCCCGGAAAGTCCTTCATCAGCGCCTGCGCGAGTATGTATCCGAGGATCAGTTCGGAAACGACTGCGAAGAACACGAAGGCGATGGTGATACCGAGCGAAGCAAGGAACTGCTTGTCGAAAACGAGGGTCCGGTAGTTCGAAGCCCAGTTGAAGACCATCAGCGGATTTGCGGCGAAAGGGTTCCACTGGTGAAACGAAACCCAGACAACGTAGATGAAAGGAAAGATGCCGAAGAGCCCGAGGATCAGGATCGTCGGTGACAGTAGCAGCCATCCAAGTTTTTGTGAATGCATCGCCTCATCCTCTTCGGCACCCAACGGGGCGGCCTCTCAAGTCAAGAAAGGAGCGGGTCGCCAAGCGAAGACGACCCGCCAAGTTGGGGAGGATGACCTATTTGCGATAGCCGAGCGACGTGAGCTCTTCTTCCGTCTTGGCCGCCATCTGGTCGAGCCCTTCGTCGGGCGCGATCTTGCCGGTCAGGATGTCGAAGAAGATCGGCAGGGTTGCTTCACGCAGCTGGGCATGGAACGGATACGGAGGGGCGCCGGCGAAGAGTTTGCCCTCATCCTTCAGCATCGTGTAGAAACCGCCGAGTTTGACATCCATCGCCTTGACCTTCGGATCGTCGAAGGTCGCCTTGTTGGTAATGCGCGGTGCCGCGATCGCCCAATCAGGCTGCACGTCGTTCTGACCCATGAATTGGAGGAAGAGCAGGGCTGCTTCCTTGTTCTTGGATGTAACCGGCAGGCCGAAGGCGCCGCCGTCATAATAACCGATATAGCCCTTTCCGGATTTCGCGTCTTCCAGAACGCCCGGTTCCAGCGGCGGCAAGGCAAAGCCCACTTTGTCGACCACCTTCGACTGTGCAGGATCACTCGCGATCCATGCGGCGTTCTCACCGTAGATCAATCCTTGAGCGACACGGCCGGCAGCGAAGGTCGTGGCGGTTTCCGTCCAGGTCGATTGGGTCGATTCCGGCGGGGCGATGTCGCGCAGATGCAGCCAGTATTTCAGCGCGGCTTTCGCCTTGTCGCTGTTCATTGCACCGCCATGTTCGACGGTTGCAGCATAGTTGTTGCTGGCGTCGATGCCCCAGTTGTAGACACCGAAGGTCGGAGCGATGGATTCGAAATATTCATACCAGGACGCGGCGTGGCCTGTATGGGCCTGCGCAGTGGTGCCCCAGAGCTCGATGCCGTTATCCTTGCCGTATTTGGTGAAGAATTCGGCGATCTGCGTGTAGTCTTCATGCGTGGTCGCCGGCTTCAGGTCCTTGCCAGTCTCCTTCTTGAAGGCTTCCTTGATCTTCGGATCGTCGAAAAGGTCCTTGCGATAGAGGTAGGTCTTCAGGAAGGCTTCCATCGGAACGCCAAAGAGATCGCCCTTCTTGTCCTTGAAGTAGTCGGCAAAGCTGGTGAAGTTTGCGTCGTCGTAGGTCGGCGCCTTCAGATCCGCCTGATCCTTCAGCGTCTGCGTAATGTCGACGAGGAAATCCCGAGACAGATACGAATAGATGATGTCCTGTTCGATATAGACCATGTCATAGATGCCGGTCTTGGCCTCCATGTCCTTGATGGCCTTGTCGTACATCTGATCCCAGGACGTCGTCTCGATTTCGACCTTGATGCCCGTCTTCTTCTCGAATTCCGGCGCCAGCACATCCTTGATGTAGTTGGACGGCGGCGTGCTTTCGGTCACTCCGTGCAGCGTCACGCCCTTGAATTTGGCGCCGGCGTCGGACCAGAAATCTGCCCAGGCCGGCGAGGCAGCGGTGGCGAGACTGAGCGTCAGCGCGAGCGCGCTGGCCTTCAAAGCGTAGTTCATTTCAATCCTCCCAGATAGCAGCGAGATCATGTCGCCGGACCTTTGTGTAGAGGAAAAATGCCGTCTGCGCAATATTTGTTGTCTAAACCTGCAAATATGCAAGCTATGTCGTTGTTTTCGGTAGAAAGTAATTTTCGAGAGAGAGATGGAGATAGGATGCAGGAATAACATTGCTGCATCGCAATGATTTACCTCGCAAAGGCAAAATTGCGATCCTCGAATTTATTTGTTGCTTTGCCATACTAAATAACATAGCTGTTGCGCGAAGGCAGGCATCCAGCGGAGGAAAATGGCCATGCGTCGATTGGGTATCCATTCATTTGTATGGACAGGCGGCCAAACCCAGGAGGGCCTCGAAATGGCCCTCAACAAGTCGGCCGAGCACGGATATCGCACGATCGAATTCGCCTATCTGCGCCCGGAGAAATTCAATCTCGATCGTCTGGCGAAGCTCGCGCAATCTCTCGGCCTCGAGATCGGCGTGACGATGGGCCTGCCCGTCGACAAGGATATCTCAAGCGAGGATGCGGCGGCCATCGCCGCCGGCAGGCAGATGCTGGCCGATGCAGTGCATGCGGTGCGCGACATCGGCGGCAACAAGCTCGGTGGCATCCTCTATTCTGCCCATACCAAATATAATCGACAGCCCACGAAGAAGGGCTGGGACAACAGCGTCGCCGCGATCGCTGCGACTGCGGATATTGCAAGGGATGCCGGCGTCGATCTCGTCCTTGAGGTTGTGAACCGCTTCGAAACGAACCTTTTGAATACGACGGCCCAGGGACTGAAGTTCATTTCCGAGACCGGATCGGACCATGTCCGCCTGCATCTCGATACCTTCCACATGAATATCGAGGAAGCAAATCCGGCGGCTGCGATCCGGCTCGCCGGAGACAAGATCGGCTACTTCCATATCGGCGAAAGCAACCGCGGCTATCTCGGTGACGGCGTGATCAACTTCGACCTGATCTTCGATGCGTTGCTCGATATCGACTACAAGCGCGACATTGTGTTCGAGAGCTTTTCAACCGCCGTCGTCGACGAAGGCCTCTCGCTCGCCTGCGCTATCTGGCGTGACACCTGGACCGAAAATGACCCGCTGGCGGCACATGCCAAGCGCTATATCGAGCTGAAATATGAAGAAGCGAAACGCCGCCGCGTCACGAACGCACGCCCTTGATAATCCTTCTGCCGATCTGCTTCGAAAGTGTAGGCTGGAGCAGTCGATTTGAAGAGAAATGAAGATGAACGACACCGTCTCCATCGGAAGCTCGCCACGCAGGATCAGGCAGAACAACATCGTCGCTGCCCTGCAGACGATCTACGGCCATCGCCGCCTGAGTCGGGCCGATCTGGCGCGGAAGCTTGGAATGAACCGCTCGTCGTCGGGCGAGATCGTTGCCGAGTTGACGGAAAGCGGGTTGGTCCAGGAGTCGGAGGAGAGCAGCAAGCAGCGTTCGGAGCAATCGCGCGCCGGCCGGCCGGGGATCATGCTCGAACTGGTGCCGGATGCGGCATTCTTCGCCGGGCTCGAACTTGGTGTCGAGCACATATCCGCTGTCGTCGTGGATCTTTCGGCCGACGTCCGTGCCTGTCGCAGGCTGGCCTTCCAGGCGCAGTCCTCGACCGTGGAGGAAGCTGTGGCACGGGGCGTCGAACTGCTCATGAACGCCATGTCGACAGAAATGGTCGAGCGCTGCAGGGGGCTCGGCATATCCGCGCCGGCGCATATCCGGCCGGAAGGAATTGTCACGCTTGCGCCGATCATCGGCTGGCGAGAGGTGCCATTGAGGGAGATCGGCCGCAGCGCCTTTCCGGCCGAGGTGCCGATTGCGGTGGAGAACGATGCCAACGCCTTCGCCATCGGTGACAGCTATCGCCGCGGGATTTCCGGGGTGACGCTCTTCCTGCTCATGGAGACCGGCGTCGGTGGAGGGATCATGATCGACGGGAAGCTGTTTCGTGGCGGTCATGGCCTTGCGGGCGAAATCGGCCATACCCTCGTACCGGGAAGCGGCGGACAGAAATTCGAGCAGCTGATCGGCCGCGAGGTGCTGATCCGGCAGTACCGGGAAGCGACCGGCCGTACCGACGTCGATCTGCAGGATTTCCTCACAGACGTTCGCGACCGTGTTCCGGACGCGGTGAACATAGCGGAGATGTGGTCGCGGCATCTTGCCTATGCGTTGCTGCAGGCCTGCCGTCTGCTCGATCCGGTCCGGATTGTCCTCGGCGGCTCCGTGGCCTCGCTCTATCCGATGGTGGCTGCCCGTGTGGCGGTTCACATGGCGGAGGGCCAGAACATTCCTTTTCCGACACCCGAGATCGTCGTTGATGACGATGCGGAATTCGGGTCCGCCTTCGGCGCGGCGTGCATGCTGCACCAGCGCTTCCTCTCTCTCGAGAACGAGGAATTCGGCAGTGAAGACGGTGCCTTACAACGATCAACAGCGACTTAGCGACACCTATCGAAAGCAGGATTGCAATGACTTCAGTGCTGGCTCCGGACAGTCTCGGTCCCACGGTTTGCGTCGGTGAGATCCTCGTGGAGATCGTTGCCACGACCGTCGGAGACGGATTCCTTGAGGCTCAGTCTCTTGTCGGCCCGTTCGCCAGCGGGGCGCCGGCGATCTTCATCTCGCAATGCGGCCGGCTCGGCGGCTCGGCGGCGATGGTGGGAGCCGTCGGCAATGACGATTTCGGTCGTGTCAACGTTGACCGCCTCAGGCGTGACGGCGTTGATGTCTCTACCATTGCCGTCGATCCTGACTATCCGACGGGAAGCGCCTTCGTCCGCTACCGCAACGACGGTTCCCGCGACTTCGTCTATAATATCGCAAGGTCCGCGGCCGCACGCTTCGGCTGGTCTCAGGATGTCAGCGATCTCATCAGCCGCAGCGGGCATCTTCACGTGATGGGTTCGGCACTTTCCGTCCGGAGTGCTCGGGAGGTGATCGACAAGGCGGTCGACATCGTGAAGGCGCGGGGCGGTACGCTGTCGGTCGATCCGAACATCCGCAAGGAACTGCAGCTCGATGAGGGCACCGAACGCCGATTTTTCCGGCTCGTCGCTGCCGCCGATCTTCTCTTGCCGTCCGGTGAGGAGCTTGAGAGAGCGGCAGGTATATCAGGCGAAGCCGAAGCGATCCGCCGCCTTTTCGAAATCGGCGTGAAGGAGATCGTGCTGAAGCGCGGTGCCGAAGGCGCGACCTATTTCGCCAAGGATGGAGGCCGTATCGATGCTCCTGCGTTCCTCGTCGACGAGGTCGATCCGACCGGTGCCGGCGATTGCTTCGGCGGCGCTTACCTCACCTGCCGGCGGCTCGGAATGTCTCCAGGCGAGGCTCTCACCTATGGTTCGGCTGCAGGTGCGCGTAATGTTGCGATCCGTGGCCCGATGGAGGGTGCGGGCACACGTCAGGAGCTCGACGCGTTCATCGCCTCAACGGAAAGGCGTTCCTGATGCAGGTTGCGCTCAATCAACTGGCCACGCTCAGGGCTGAGGGTCATCCCCTTGGTGTCACCTCTGTCTGCTCGGCCCATCCGATCGTCTTGAGAGCGGCGTTGCGTCATGGGCGGGATCATTCGAGCACGGTTCTGATCGAAGCCACCTGCAACCAGGTCAACCACCTGGGCGGCTATACAGGCATGACCCCTGCGGACTTTGCTGCCCTCGTCCTGCGCATCGCCAAAGAGGAGGGGTGCCCGGATAATCTCATCGTGCTGGGAGGCGATCATCTCGGGCCAAATCCCTGGCGGGATCGTGTGGCCGAAGAAGCCATGGTGGAAGCCGAGAGGATGGTCGCGGCCTATGTCGATGCCGGCTTCCGCAAGATCCATCTGGACGCGTCGATGGGCTGCCTGGGCGAACCCGCCGCATTGGACGACGAGACGACCGCCTATCGCGCTGCCCGGCTTGCCGCCGTCGCGGAGACCGCGGCAAGGCGGGCAGTAGGCGCCATGCCCGTCTATGTAATCGGCACGGAGGTTCCTCCTCCCGGTGGCGCCGATCACGCGCTGACCACGATCGAGCCGACCGAGGCTTCGGCGGCCAGGCGGACGATCGATATCCATCGTCGTATCTTCGCAGAGGCCGGTCTTGCTGAGGCGTTTGCGCGTGCCATCGGCCTCGTGGTGCAGCCGGGCGTCGAGTTCGGCAACCATAATGTCATCAGCTATGATCGCGGCAGGATCGACGCGTTGAAGCAGGTGCTCGAGGACGAGCCGCAATTCGTGTTCGAAGCGCATTCCACCGATTATCAGGGCACTCGTCCGCTGAGCGCACTCGTCGAAGACGGTTTTCCGATCCTCAAGGTTGGACCGGAACTGACCTTTGTGCTGCGCGAGGCCCTCTACGGGCTGGATCTGATCGCATCCGACATCGTGCCTGATTATGGCGAACGTCCGCTATACGCTGCGATGGAGGCTTTGATGCTGGCGCATCCGGAAAACTGGAGCCGTCACTATCATGGTACGGAGGACGAGCAGCGCTGGCTTCGTCATTATTCGCTGTCTGATCGCATCCGATACTATTGGACGTCTGAGCCGGCTCAATCCGCGGTCGCGCGCCTTTACGGTGCGCTTGCAGGGAAAGCCGTGCCGCTTCCGCTTTTCTGGCAGCACATGCCGGCAGCCGCACTGTTTTCCGATGCGCCACTCGATCCGGAAGAGGTTTTGGTCTGGCGGGTGACGAAAAGCCTTGCCGAATATCATGCAGCATGCGGCGGAGCGAGATGAGGCCGCCCAACAGAGGAGGAAGGAATGAACGAGTTGAAAGGGAAGGTTGCTGCGATCACGGGCGCGGCCTCCGGTATCGGTATGGCGTCGACGGAGGCGATGATCGCGGCGGGTGCCACGGTCGTTCTTGTTGACCGTGACGAGAAAGCGTTGAAGTCTGCCTGCGAGCGCCTCGGTGCACAGGCGATACCTCTCGCTTTGGATCTCCTGGATCCCGAGGCATGCGCCGGGCTTCTCGATCGCGTGCTGTCCAAGGTAAGCCAGCTCGATATCTTTCATGCCAATGCTGGCACCTATATCGGCGGTGACCTCGCGGACGCCAATCTCGATGCCATCGACCGGATGCTGAACCTGAACGTCAATGTCGTCATCAAGAACGTCCGGACCGTCATTCCGCACATGATCGAACGTGGCACCGGCGACATCGTCGTCACAAGCTCCGTCGCGGGCCATGCGCCCGTTCCCTGGGAGCCGGTCTATTCGCCGTCGAAATGGGCGATGCATTGCTTCGTCCAGACCATGCGCCGCCAGCTTCTGAAAAGCGGTATTCGTGTCGGCTCCGTCTCGCCCGGTCCTGTCATCAGCGCGCTGCTTGCCGACTGGCCGGAGGAAAACCTCCGCAAGGCGAAGGAAGCTGGGGCCCTGATCGAACCCAAGGAGGTGGCTGACGCCATCATGTTCATGCTGACGCGTCCGCGTAACGTCACGATCCGCGACATCGTCGTTCTACCAAGCGCATTCGACATCTGAGGAGCCGAGCTATGAGCTATCAGGAAAAATTCCGCCTCGACGGCGAACGGGCTGTCGTTACCGGCGGTGGACGCGCCATTGGACTTTGCTGCGCCCATGCGCTCGCCGAGGCTGGTGCCGCCGTCATCGTGATCGAGCGTAACGAAGCCGACGCAGAGGAGGCGCTGGCGCTTCGGGGCAAGGGCTATGACATCGAGTTACGGTTGGGTGACGTCACTGATTCCGCGCGCATGGAGGCCATCGCCAATGAGCTTGCCGATGGTGGCCGGCCGGCATCGATCCTGGTGAACAATGCAGGGATCGGCAAGAACGGCATTCCGTCGGAGGACGTCACCGACGCCGACTGGCTGCGGATGATGGACGTCAATGTCAATGGCGTCTTCTGGTGCTCGCGTTCCTTCGGCCGTCACATGGTTGCGATGAAACGCGGTGCGATCGTCAATCTCGGTTCGATGTCGGGCATCATCTGCAACCGGCCGCAGGCGCAGACACCTTATAATGTTTCGAAGGCGGCTGTGCACCACATAACGCGCTCGATGGCCGCCGAGTGGGCCCAGCACGGCGTCAGGGTCAATGCCGTCGCGCCGACTTATATCGAAACGCCGATGGTTGCGGCAGTCGAAGCCAATCGTGAACGGATTCCGATCTGGCTCAACGATACGCCAATGGGACGAATGGGCACGCCGGAGGAGGTTGCCAGCGCTGTTCTCTTCCTTGCATCCGGTGCTGCAAGCCTGATGACGGGTGCAATCGTCAGCGTCGACGCAGGGTTCACCTGCTGGTAGATGCGCTATAGTTCGCAGGCGCCGTGTCCACAGGCGCCTGCATTCCATCAGGTTCAACTCCGAGCCGGGTCCTCCCTCACGGCATCGGCGAACTTGCGCATCAGGCGGACCAGATTGTCGAGATCATCGGGATCCCAGGTCTTGAATATCTCGATCCCCATGCGCTCGCGCGCGGCATCGACACGATCCGTCATCGATTTGCCTTGCGGGGTCACGATTGCTTCGCTGACGCGCCGGTCCGTCGCGCTGGCCTGACGCTGGATCAGGCCGAGGCTCTCCAGCTTGGCGACCTGACGGCTGACTGTCGTGTAGTCGCGGCCGGCACGGTCGGCCAGCTCGACTACGCCGATTGGCCCCAGTCTCTCGATACCCACCAGCAGGGGAAAGAGCGCACGGTCGAGCGAAATCCCAGCCTCCCTGACCATTGCTTCGTCCCGTTGCGGACGGTTCATGACGCTGACGATTTCAAGGAGTGATCCATGAAGGTCACGGATGCAGTTTGAGATATGTGTATTTTGCACATTTTTTGTTGACGGCATTCCTGTTCTCCTATTATGTGCATAATACACGTAAATGAGGAGCTACGGCAATGACAGATGAAGATGCAATCGATGTTTTGATTTGTGGCGCCGGCGCTGCCGGCCTGACACTGGCGATCGATCTGGCGCGGCGCGGCGTATCCTTCCGGCTGATCGAGAAAATGGATGATCCGTTTCGCGGCTCACGCGGCAAGGGCCTCCAGCCGCGAACCCTGGAAGTCTTTGAGGATCTCGGTATCGTCGACAGGATTGCCGCTTCCGGCAGCCTCTATCCGCACCAGCGCGAATATCATGGCGACGGTAGCGTGAAGGATGTTGCGCTTTTCGAGGTCGGTGAACCGATCCCGGCCGAGCCCTACGGCACGCCGCTTCTCGTCCCCCAATTTCTAACGGAGGCAGCAATGCGCGAACGCCTCGCAGAACTCGGTCATTCTCCGGAATTCGGCTGCACACTGATTGCCTTCGAACAGGACCGGCAAGGTGTCACCGCAAGGATCGCTAAGGATGGGGAGGAGCAAATTGTGCGGGCGCTTTACCTCGTTGGCACCGACGGTGGTCGAAGCTTCGTCCGCCATGCACTTTCCATCAACTTTCCGGGAAAGACGCTCGGCGTTCGCGCGATCGTCGCCGATGTGACGTTGACAGGTTTGAGCAGAGACGTCTGGCATCGATTCAACGAGGGATCGATGGAAACGCAGATCTCCTTTTGCCCCTTGGCCGAGACAGGCCTCTTCCAGATGCAGGGGCCGATACCCCTGGAGGGTGAAGTCGATCTCTCCGCCGAGGGGCTTTCGGCCCTCACGGCTGAGCGCACAGGCCGCAGCGATATCAATATTCAATCGGTTTCCTGGGCTTCGGCATTCAATATGAACGCCCGGCTTGCCGACAGCTATCGCGTTGGCCGTGTCTTTCTCGCCGGCGACGCAGCCCATACCCACCCGCCGACAGGTGGCCAGGGCCTGAACACCAGCGTTCAGGACGCCTATAATCTTGGCTGGAAACTGGCAGCCGTCCTGTCGGGTGCTCCAGAGGGGCTGCTCGACACCTATGAGGAAGAGCGCCGTCTGATCGCAGCGGACATGCTGGGGCTCGCCACCAGGCTGCTCGACGACGCAAAACGCGGCGAGATGCGGCGTGGCCGCGAGGTTCACCAGCTTGACATCGGCTATGGCGGTTCCAGCCTGTCGCTTGACGATCCGCTGCGTCGGGCTCGTATCCTCGCCGGGGACCGCGCTCCCGATGCGCTGCTGAAGGGTGCCGCAGGTCAGGCTACCCGGCTGTTTGAGCTCTTCAAAGGCCCGCATTGGACACTTCTTGGATTTGAGGCGGCAGCCATTTCCATTCAGCCGCGCAAGGGCCTGCATATTCATAGGATTGGACAAGGCGGCGATCTCACCGACAGCGAAAACCGGTTCCGCGAAACCTATGATATCGCGTCAGGCGAGTGGATCCTTGTCCGTCCCGATGGTTATATCGGCGCGATCGTATCGCAGCCCGGCGCGGCAGCATTGGAAGCCTATCTTCGGTCTGTCGGATTGCAGGCAGGTGCAACGGTAACGCATTGAAACATGCTTCCGCGATATGGTCCGGCAAGGAATCCGGAAATATTTATGGCGCGGAATCTTCAAGGATTTTCAGCAACGTGCCGCTATGATTGTGATGACAACGGCGTTGGCAACGGTTGCGCATCGGGCATTTGGCCGCCTTGTGCTTCCGCCGCCTGCGACCGGTATGACACAATAACGGATCACTCATGCCGAAATTCCTGTTCGCTTCGATATTCGCACGCACCAGCCGAGCTATCGGTCTTCGCCTGATTGCCCTTTCACTTGGACTGCTGATTTTCGTTGTTACGGGTCATGCTGAAGATGTCCTGCGCATTCCCTATTCGTCCGATATAGGCAGTCTCGACCCCGACAACGGTTTTGAGGTTGCCGGATTGACGACACTCGACAGCGTCTACGAGGGTCTCGTCAAATATGAAGCCGGCTCAACGAAGATCGCCGGCTTGCTGGCAAAGAGCTGGGAGGTATCGGGGGACGGTCTGGCCTATACGTTTCACCTTGTCGACGGCGTCAAGTTTCATGACGGTACGGACTTGAACGCGGATGCGGTTGTCACCTCATTCAAGCGCCGTCGCGACGGCGGTCTTGTCCAGAACTATACGCTCGCCAACATGGCAGATATCGCAGCACCGGATGCTTCCACCGTCGTCATCACGCTGCACCATACACAGCCTTCCTTCATGGATAGTCTCGCAAGCCCGTGGGGACCGAAAGTCATCAGCCCGGGAGCCCTTTCCGATCATGCCAAGGGCGACCTTGCCACGGGATGGCTGACCGATCATGCGGTTGGAACCGGGCCCTTCAAGCTCGCCGAATTCAAGCGAGGTGAGCGATATGTGCTCGAGCGGAACGCAAACTATTGGGGGGCAAAACCTTTTTTCGGCAAGGTGGAGTTCTTGGTCATTCCTGATATCGGCCAGCAGATTCTCAAATTGAAAGCCGGTGAGATCGATGCCGTACCTGCCAATTTCCCGTTCGCGCAGCTCAGTAGCCTGCCAGCCGATCTGCAAATAACGTCGGCCCCCAGCATGACACAATACGAGGCCTTCATTAAGCCGGGATCGCCGCTCGACGATGCCGAGGTCCGCAAGGCGGTTCTGACCGCGATCAACCCGAATTTGTGGGCGAGCGATGCTTTCGGGCAATATGCGCATGTCTCGAAATCGCTCTATCCGAACATCATGCTGGATCCGGGTCAGCCAGTGCAGTTTCCGGCGGATATCGAGGCAGCGAAATCTGCCATCGCCAGGCACGGAGCGGTCACCCTCAGCATCGGACTCTACAGCGCCAATCCGAGCTACGGGCGAATTGCCGACCTGATGATCGCCGGGCTATCTCTCATCGGTGTCCAGGCCACCTCCCATATCATGCCGCCGGGGGCGGCCTATGCCATGAAGGGCGACCCTGCAGCTCCGGACATGCTGCTGATCATCGCTTCACCGGACGCGGCTCATCCCGACAATCAGGCGAAGGCCTTCTTCACCAAGGATGCGCCGCTCAATCTTTACGGCAGGGCGCTTCCGGATGCGGATGCGCTTGTCGCGGAAGGCGCGTCCAAAGCGGATATCGGCGCGCGCAACGCGCTTTATGAAAAAGCCGGCCAGATGTATTTCGATGCAGGCCATTTCATCCCGCTCGTCGATGTCGACGACGTTGTAGTTCATCGCACGGGGCTGAAGGATCTGGGTCTGCGGCCGGTCTTTCCAAGAGGCAGCATCGATTTTTCGAGCGTGAGACGCTGATGGCCGGGGTGCCGGCCTCAGATGGAGTTCGTGGCTCTAACTCAGCCTGTGAGGCATGATGGCTGTGAGCAAGGCAGTCCTCTCCATCGCCAATCTCAGTGTCGTCCTGCGGCGAAGCGATCGTGATCACCTTGTGCTCGATGGGATCAATTTCGAGGCGCTCCCGGGTGAGATCATTGCGGTCGTCGGAGAGAGCGGCTCGGGCAAATCTACGCTTGGAGCAACAATTCAGGGTCTTCTGCCGGCCTCTAGCGAGCCGAAGGTCAGCGGCTCGATCGATCTTGCCGGTTTGGAGATAGTGGGGGCAGAGCCGCGGGTTCTTCGTGCGGCACGTCACTCGCTTGTGCGTGCCATTCCCCAGGATCCGATGGGTGCCCTCAACCCGACGATGACGATCCGCCATCAACTCCGGGAATCGGCCGATGGAGACGACAGCTTCATCGGGGATTGGCTTGGCAGGGTCGGACTCGAGAACACGAAAGCCATACTCGACACATTTCCGCATCGCCTGTCTGGTGGGCAGCGCCAGCGCGTCCTGATCGCGATGGCATTGATGGCACAGCCAAAAGTTCTGATTGCCGATGAGTCAATTACCTCACTCGACTTAACCTTGCGAAGTAAGGTTCTCGAACTGCTACGCAAGATCGCTCGGGAGCAGCAGACTACAATTCTTTTCATCACCCATAATCTTGTCGCAGCTGCATCGCTCGCGGATCGTGTGCTTGTAATCTATGGCGGGCGCATTCTGGAATTGGGTAGAACGGCAGATGTTTTGACAAATCCCGGCCATCCCTACCTGGCCGGTCTGCTTGCCACTCGATTCGATTTTGACACGGATCGCACGCACCTTCTGCCTACTCTGCCGGTCGAGCGGATGAGGCTCGCCGATCTGGAAAACGTTTGTTGTTATGCCTCCCGTTGCCTCATCGTCCGGGACAAGTGCTTAAATAGCCGGCCCCAACCAACGCAGCTTTCTGTCAGCGGCCACACGGCGGCGTGCTTCTTCACCGACCTGGTCAAATCCAGCGCAGATCAACTTCGTTCTACGGAAGTCTGGCCGATGGTCACAGCGGCGAAGCCCGTGGAAGCGCTGCGGTTGTCCAATGTCAGGAAGAGCTTTACATCCACCGGCCCCTTTGGTCGCCGCAGATCTCAGCAGGTGCTGGAATCGGTCAATCTTTCGGTCGCGCTTGGTGAGTGCGTGGCCCTGCTTGGGAAAAGCGGCGCCGGCAAATCGACGATTATCAGGCTCGCGGCCGGACTTCTGCTGCCTGATGGTGGAGAGATTTTCTGTATCGACAATGCGCCACAAATTGTCTTTCAGGATGCTGCGGCATCCCTCACGCCTTGGCTTTCCATCGGCGAACAGATCGGCGACCGGTTGCGGTATCTGGGTCTTAACAAGGCAGAGCGTCTTCAAAAGGTTGGCAGGGCGCTAGAAATGGTCGGCCTCGACGACAGCTTGATGTCTTCACTGCCGGCCGGTCTGTCCATTGGTCAATGCCAGCGTGCCGTCATCGCCCGCGCGATCATCGTGCCGCCGAAACTTCTGCTCTGCGACGAGCCGATCAGCGCGCTCGATGTATCGCTTGCTGCGACCACGTTGAACCTTCTCGGCGAGATCAGGCGCCGCTTAGACATGGCCGTGCTTTTCGTTACCCATGATCTGGCCGCCGCAAGAATAATCGCCGATCGTATCGCTGTGCTGGATGAAGGTCGGGTGGTGCAGCAGGGTGATCCAGATGAGATCACTGACGGTTTTAATGTACCATCGATGGGCTCCGTTCTCGCAGGGATGCCGAGAACCCAAGCGAGCACAAGCGGACCGGACCTATGAACGTTCCCGAGTTCCTTCCCGAGGGACGCTTCGTGCGCTGGCCCGTTGTTCTCGGCCGCACCAGCTGGATCGACCGGATTGGGCTTTTTGGCGTAGTTGCCGTAACGATCATCGCGTTGTTCGCCGCATGGCTCACGCCATTCGACCCGCAGCTCCGTGTCGCGGCGGCCTATCTGCCGCCTTCCGCCGAGCACTGGTTCGGGACAGACGAGATCGGGCGCGATCTCTTTTCGCGTATCGTCATCGGTATCCAATATACATGGCTGCCCGCGCTTGCCCTTGTCCTCATCAGCCTCGTCGTCGGCACATGCGTCGGCATGATACCCCGTCTCATCAGCCGCAGGCTCGACATGCTGGCGCAATGGGTAGCGGAGTTCTTCCTGGTCATGCCATCGACGCTGGTGGCGCTGGCGATAATCGCCACCCTGGGCGGAGGACTTACTAATACGATGATTGCGATGGGTATCGCGTGGTGGCCCTGGTATGCGCGCATATCCCGCGACGAGCTTCGGCGGCTGAACGGTCGTCCGCATGTCGAGGCTGCAAGAATTGCCGGTATCAGCGGCCCGCGCCTGCTGCTGCGCTACCTTCTTCCGGGCGCACTTCCGGCCCTGCTCGTGGCGGCGACACTGGATGTCGCAACGGCCATTATGACGATGTCGCTCATGTCCTTCATCGGGCTCGGCCAACCGGCCCCGGCGCCTGAGCTCGGGGCGATGACATCGAGGGCGCTTGATAGTCTGTCCATTTATTGGTGGCTGCCAATATTGCCGGCGGCGGCCATTTTTATCATCTGTCTTCTCGCCAATCTTGCGGGAGACGGCCTTCGCACGGCGTTGCGAGGAACCTAGGATATGCTGGTCTACTTTATAAGGCGCCTATCGGGTCTCGTGGTCGTTCTCTTGGCAATGAGCTTTGCCGTGTTCTGCCTGCAAAGCATCATTCCGGCAGATCCCGCGCGCGCTATCGCCGGACCGCTCACGCCGCTTTCGAGTGTGAACGCTCTTCGCCAGCAACTCGGCCTCGATGATCCAATTATCGTCCAGTATGGCCGGTTTCTCTCGCGGCTCGCTGAAGGTGATCTCGGGACGTCGACCAGAACCCGTCAGCCCGTGGCCGCCGACATAAGAGAATATCTGCCCGCTTCACTCGAACTGTCACTAGCTGCTCTCTGCATTGGCCTTGTACTGGCAGCTGTCATTGCGGTGATGCCCCGTATCCTGGGCGGCTCTGGGGGGTTGAGATTCCTCTTGATCGCGGCCGGCTCGGTTCCGACGTTCATGTCGGCCTTGCTTTTGGTCTATTTTCTCTGGTTCCGTCTTGGCTGGTTGCCGGGTTCGGGCCGGATGAGCGAGGACGATATAGGCGGCCCGACTGGCTTCAACATGATCGACGCGCTTATCGGCGGCCGGGGCGACCTCAGCCTGGATGCCGTAAGACATCTGCTCCTGCCGGCCCTGGCTCTGGCGCTGCCGATTGCCGTGGCGATGGGACGAAGCCTCGACAGTGCGCTGCGCGAAGTGATGCAGCAGCCCTACATCGGAACTGCACGGGGAAAGGGTCTTCGGGAGGCGGTGGTCGTCTTGCGCCATGGTCTTCGCAACGCTGCATCTCCGGCATTAGCGATGGTTGGTCTGCAAATCCGGCTTCTGTTCGGCAACCTGCTGATCGTCGAACTCGTGTTCGGGTGGCCGGGCCTTGGGCTTTATATGGTTCAGTCCCTGAGCAGCGCCGATCTTCCAGCCGTGCTCGGAGTCACGGTTGTTCTTGGAACGTTCTACATCCTCGTAAACATCGTTGTCGAAATTTTGCAGACGCTCGCCGATCCGCGTATCGAGCTGTAGCATTCTCGAAACCTATCCCTCCGGCCTAGTTCGCTAGTCCTCAACCCTATGGATTTCCGGGGCGATCAGAGTTCATCTGGATATGGCGATCCCGATGTGGCATGGGGCGGTCTGATGGATGACGAGATCAGGTTGAAGGAAGGCGTTTTGGCGGTGCCGCGTTGCGGTGGTTCCTCCGAGTCCCGTGATCGGTCGCAGGTCTCAGAGACAAATGTCCGCCGCAGGACCGGGCTCAGCAACTGGCAGGTCAAACGCGTCACTGACTATGTCGATGCAAGGCTGGAAGGGCCGGTTCGTGTCGAGGATCTGGCGGCTGCGGCAAAGCTCAGCCCGGGCCATTTCCGACGCGCCTTTTCGATCAGCTTCGGCATGTCACCTTATGCTTTTGTCATGCATCAGCGGATCGAACGTGCCCGGACGTTGCTGCTCGCCTCCGAGCATGAAATGGGTGATATCGCCTTTGCTTGCGGCTTGTCGGATCACGCGCATTTCAGCCGGTTGTTCCGGCGTTTCGTCGGAACGACACCCAGCCAATGGCGTCAAGATCTGGCGGCGCAAAACGCCGCTCAAGATGGTATCCGTTAAGCCGGATTACTCCCCCACCACGATCAACAGATGGCGAGAGCCAGCGTGGTGCGTTTGTCGCTGCTAGTCATGCTGACAGGGCCTCGAGTTCTTTGACTGACGGCCTGATGTGGATTTCGCGCGGTGCCGGCTTGGCGTGAAGATCGCGCACCGGCAGGCTGAATGTGATCGACGCACCGCCGCGAAGCCCATTCTCGGCCCACAGTCGCCCGCCGTGGGATTCGATGATGGACCGGCAAATCGCAAGGCCCATGCCCATCCCATCCTGCTTCGTCGTGTAGAACGCCTCGAAAATCTTCTCGGTGTCGCTGATCCCGGTGCCCAGGTCGCTCACTTCCACTTCGACGGTGTCGCCGTCCCGCAATCTGGACTCGATCTTTAGTGTACGGGCTCTGGGCTCGATATCGTGCATCGCTTCGATGCCGTTGCGGATGAGGTTGAGGATCACCTGTTCCATTTGCACATGGTCCGCGCTGGTGGAAGGCAGATAAGGATCGAGATTGACATCGAGCTTCACCTTGTTGGAGGCGAGCCTGTCGGCGATCAGTTCGCAGGCATCGTTGATCAGATTGTTCAGATCGACTGCGGTTCTGGGGTAGGCGGTCTTGCCGAACAGCGCCCTGATGCGGCTGACCACTTCGGCGGCCGCATCGGCATCGCGCACAATCCAGTCGGCGGACCGCAGGGCGCGTTCGAGATTCGGCGGTTCCGCGCTCAGCCAACGGCGGAAAGCATTCGCATTGGCCACCACCGCCTGCAGCGGTTGATTGAGTTCATGCGCTATCGAGACGGAAAGTTCCGACATGCTGGCCGCGCGCAGGGCCCTTGCCAATCTCTCGTCGGATTGGCGCAGTGCCTCCTGCGCACGGACCTCGTCGTCGATGTCGAGATTGACGCCGTACCAGCGAATGATCTTGCCATTCTCGTCGCGCAGGGGTTCGACGCGTGAGTCCATCCATCGATACTGCCCGTCCTTATGGCGAAGCCGGCCCTTGTGATTGATGGGCTGACCCGTTGCAATGGCATGTCTGAACGCCTCCGTCACTGCGGCGCGATCCTCGGGATGGACAAGTTCTGCTTCGGCAGCGACCTCTTCCGTCGTCCTCGAATGAATATCGCCTTCGTTGAGCCCGGCCCATTCGGAGAAGCGCTTGTTGAGATAGCAGGGAAGTCCTTCGGGGGTCATGAGCCAGATCAGAGACGGTACCGTATCGACGATGAGGCGCAGTTCCGCCTCCCGCTGGCGCGCTGCTTCATGCGCTTCCATCTCGTCATGGATGTCGAGGCAGACGCCGTACCACTGAATGATCTGGCCATCGGCATCGCGAAGCGGCTCGGCTTTCCCGTCGATCCAGCGATAGACGCCATCGCAGCGCCGCTGCCGATATTTCAGGGCGAAGCGTTCGCCGGTTTTGAAAGCCCGTGAAAGGCTCTCCTGAAACAGCGTCTGGTCTTCGGGGTGGATCGTGTCGATGATCGCTGTCGCGAACCTCCTTGTATCCACGGGATCATTACCCTGCAGCGAAATCCCGGTCCAGTGCATAAGGGGCTTGTTGATATAGGAGGTTTCGCCGGCCGGGCTGGCGCACCAGATGAGAGCCGGGACTGTGTCGATCATCTGCTGCAGCTGCTCCCGGCTTTCCCGCAGAGCAGCTTCCGCCTTTCGCTGATCGTCGATATCGACCGATGTCGCGAACCACGCCGTAATGTGGCCGTGTTCGTCACGCGAGGCGATGGCGGAATCGCGAAGCCATCGGTAGGTCCCGTCGGCGCGTCGCACACGCTGCTCTTCGAAGATCGGCTCGCCTGTCCTCAGGCTGTGTTCCCATCGCTGCTTGCATCCCTCGACATCGTCGGGATGCACGAAGAGGCTCCACCATGAATGATTGTCTAGCTTGGCGATCCTGCTCATTTCCTCGGCAGTCACGCCGACAAAGTCCAGCGCCTTCGGATTCAGGAAGCGCAGGCGGCCGTCAGGATAGGCCGACCAGCCAAAGCCCGGAATGTCTTCGATATTGGGCTGGATATTCTTGTAAACGCGGTCGAAGAGGCTCTGCGGCTTGAAGACGTTGATGAAAAACCAGAGCGCGGTGGCGGAGCAGGCGAACATGACGACCCGCACGGGTTCATCATCGCCGAAATTGGCGGGGGAGAGAATGATGGTCGCCGTCAACAAACAGCCGATGAGCAGCACGGCCAGACCTGTGCGCCAGCTTGTATAGAGCCAGATGGCGACCATTGCGACGAGAATGCCGGAGGTGTCTGCGAAAAGCCCTGCCAGCAGGATGCCGCTGCCGCCAATAGCCATGGCCGTGACGATCCGTACTTTTGACGATGTCAACTGCATGGGAGTCCTCTTTGCTTCGCTGTCGTTGTCTTTTCCCCGACCTGACGCTGGTGGATAATTTCAGCCATCGTTCATCCGGACATGCGACGGCAGCGCCTGCCAGACATTGAAAAGCTGCGCCACCGAACTGACCTGCATTTTTTTCATCATATTGCTGCGGTGAAGCTTCACCGTAAATTCGCTGATCCCGAGGGAGAAGGCTATCTGTTTGTTGACTTCGCCGGATACGACCAGCTTCAGAACCTGGCGTTCGCGTACCGTGAGGGTTTCAAAAAGGGAAACGTATCGATCGGCTGCAGACAAGGCGTTCCTGCGGCTGATATCTGTTGCGATGGCGCTGGACACGGCATCGAGAAAGGTCTGGTCCCGTACGGGTTTGGTCAGGAAATCCTGCGCTCCGGCCTTCATTGCCTGCACGCTCATTGCAATGTCCCCGTGTGCCGTCAGAAAAAGCACGGGTGTGGTGACGCCATTGCGGGTCAAATGATGCTGCAGGTCCAGACCGCTGATGCCGGGCATACGAACATCCAGGACGACGCAACTCGGGCGGTCGGGCAGCTTCGCTTCGAGAAATTCCCGGCCCGATAAAAATGTCATTGCGTCGATGCCGACCGAATTCAGCAGGTTCTCCAGAGCCGCGCAAACGGTCTCATCGTCGTCAACCAAAATCGCGACCGGACTTTTCGACCCCTTGGAGGTGGCCACCCCCATGCATGATCCTCCAACTGCCAGCAGACATGCCGCTTCCCCGAACTGCGTGAGAATACCGTCATCGACGAGAAAATTGAAGGAGGGGGCAACTAAACCAAGTATATATTGCGGAGCACATTTTTCTATGTCTGGGTTCTTGCGGCCCAGCATGATGCTATGCAGAGATGCGCCCGCCTTCGGCTAGCGGGAGGCAACCTTGAACGCCGTCGGCCGATGCTCGATTGGCATGGCGAGCGTTTCGCCATTCACGATAAAATATGCGACGTTCGGTTCGGCTTGCGACGACGAGGATGTCGCGAGCGGCACATAGATTTTTGCGGACGCCTTGGGCGCCGATGTGGCCCCATAGCCGAGGTATGCAAGTATTGCGATTATCAGGCCGCCGATGATCAGGAGCGGAAGCCTGGGCGTCTCGAGAGGCCTGTATCGAGAGCTTGGGTCATATCTCATCACAACCGCCTTTGATCGATCTTGGTCGTGATCAGCTTACAGGCGGCTAGCGGGCTAAGCAGTTATACGAAGGTGTGCGACGGGGGCAACGAAGGTGTGCCTTGCGATGGTTCTGCGCGGGTGCATCCGCGCGGCTTACCTGACGCAATGAGCGGACTACCTGTTTGCAATAATGAGGGAATTTGACCGAATTGCCGATCGATCTCGCGGCCGAACCTAGACCCTTGGCGTATTTTGGCAAAGGGGGCCGCATGGTAGTATTGTTGCCACATGACCACGTCGCCAGTTGCAATTTCGGCGTGGCCCTCAGCTGACGGGAACTCCTTCATGAACGCGGCAGAATGGAGCAGTGTCATGCTTCATCGCTGTACGGCGGTAGCGGGGCTCTGCAAAGCAGTCGTTTGGAGGCGCGGAAAGCCATGATGATCGATCAAGTCAGCACGAGCGACGAGCCGGTTGTCTGTATCGTCGACGACGAAGGCCCTGTCAGGGCTTCTCTCGTGGACCTTTTCGAGTCGGTGGCGATGAAGGCCATCGCATTCGAGAGCGCTTCGGATTTTCTGGAGCGCTGCGATATGAGGCAGGCCGGCTGCATTCTCCTCGACGTGCGGATGCCCGGCATCAGTGGCCTGGACTTTCAGGACCAGCTCGCCGCCGCCGGCAACACCATGCCCATTATCTTCATGTCAGGTCACGGAAGTGTTCCGCTGACCGTAAAGGCAATGAAGGCAGGAGCGACGGATTTCCTGATCAAGCCGTTTGCAGGCAGCGCCGTGATCGCCGCCGTTGGCGAAGCAATCAGGCGAGATGCCGAGAACCGGAAAGAGGCTGCTATCCGCGCCCAGTTGCAAATTTGCGAGGCCAGGCTTACTCCGCGCGAGCGGGAAGTCTTGCATTATGTCGCAGCCGGATTGATGAACAAGCAGATTGCACATGAAATGCAGATCAGCGAAATCATGGTGAAACTGCACCGGGGACGAATGATGAAAAAGATGCAGGCCGGCTCCCTCGCGGAGCTCGTTCGCAAATTTGACATGTTGAAACCGGATCTCAAACTGTATCAGTAACCTGCGTGGCGCCTGGCTCATTGCCCGAAAAAGAAGAATTGTACTTACGCAATGGCAAGTTCCCCCAACAAGACAGTCGCCGTCATTGATGACCATCGCTATCTCAGGGAATCCCTCAAGGATTTGCTCGAGGCGGCCGGTTATGAATGCGAGCTCTATGAGTCAGCTGAGACATTCCTGAGCGAAAAAGGCTATTCGCTTGCTGATTGCATTCTTGCCGATGTCAGAATGCCGGGAATGTCAGGCGTAGAGATGCTCCAGGCATTAGGCAGACTGCCATCCCATCCGCCTGTCATCATCATGACGGCACACGGGGACAAGGAGGTCGAAGCCGCCGTCTCTCAGGCAGGCGCTGTTGCCTTTCTCAAGAAACCCGTCAATGCCGATTTGCTGATGTCGTGGCTGGAGCGCGCGATCAGGGATTATCGCGGAGGCTAAAATACGCTGCAGAAGTGCGCAGGTCCTGCATTCGGAATTGCGTTGTCACGCGTGAGCGGCCTGTTCCATCTCAAACGGCAGGGTAAAAACGAACTTCGCTCCGTGTGGATCGGCCTGCTCCACGCTCAACCGTCCACCGTGAGATTCGATGATGGAGCGGCTGATCGCCAGTCCCATTCCCATCCCCTGTCCTTTCGTCGTGAAAAAGGGTTCGAATATTCTATCGGGGAATTCGACGCCCGGGCCGCGATCGCTGATCTCGATCTGCACTGCATCCATGGCGCGGCAGGCGCGAATGCGCAGGACGCGGTCGTTGCCGGCAGAATCCATGGCCTCCAGGCCGTTGCGGATCAGATTGATCAGGACCTGTTGAACCTGAACCCGATCGAAGGCGATCGGCGGAAGGTCTCGCTCGAACTCGAGATCCATGCGCACGCGCCGCCGCATCGCCTCCTCGGCCATGAGGTCGCGCGCTTCTCTGACCACGCTATCGAGTGCGGTATAATCTCTCGATGTTTCGGAGCGTTTGAATAAAGCCCGGATGCGGCCGACGACTTCGACGGCGGAATGAGCGCTTGCCGAGATACGTTCGACCGCTTTCTGCGCCCGTTCTATATTGGGTGGTTCCGCTGAGAGCCAGCGCTGGCCGACATCCGAGCTTGATATGACGGCCGCGAGAGGCTGGCTGATCTCATGAGCGATCGAGGCGGAAAGCTCGGCCAGGCTTGCTGCCTGGCTTGCACGCGCAAGGTTCAGCTGGGCAAGGCTCAAGGCCTCCTGCACGCGAACCTGATCCTCGACATCGATCGACAGGCCGTACCATTCCACGACTGCGCCATTCTTGTCGCGAAGGGGCTCGAAGCGGCCTTCCGTCCAATGGAACGTACCGTCCGGCCCGCGCCGTCTGTATCGCATCATGAAAGCCTCGCCAGCCTGGATGCAATGCCTGATCCTGCGCTTCACTTCCGGCCCATCCTCGGGATGGAGAAGCTCCTGCGCTGCCCGTGCAAACTCCTCGAAATTTGCTTTGAAAAGTCCGAGTTCCTGCATGTAGCGTCTGCTGACATAGGAGAGCTCTCCCGCAGGCGTCCAGCTGCAGATGTGCACCGGCAAGGCATCGATGAGCCGTTGAAGATGCCGTTCACTGCGCTGCAGCGCCTCTTCGGCGTGGACCTGATCGTCGATATCATGGCAAAGGCCATACCACTGGCTGATGCGTCCATGCCGGTCATGTATCGAATCCGCGCGGCTCGACATCCAGTGATAGACGCCATCATGGCGGCGCAGGCGGTATCGCGTGGAAAAGCTTTTGCCGGTGGCGAAGCAATATCGGAGCGCATCCCTGAAGCCCGCGGCGTCATCGGGATGGATCGCCATCTCGATCATTGCTTCGAGCCGGCTCATGCCTGGCTTTTGGATATCGGCGATATCCCGGCCGAGGTAATCGATCATCTGCTTGTTAAAAAAGATTGGCTCGCCGTCTGCCGTTAGCCGCCAGATGTGAGATGGCACCCTATCGACGAGTTCGGCAAGCGCCCGTTCTCGTTTGCGCAATGCCCTGGCGCTCCGGCTGACGATCATCCCCCGCTCCCGGCGACACATTCGCGTCTCAACAGGCTGAAATGCCCTGCACAGGATTTATCCCACGATACAGTGGAAGACGGAAGCAATTCATACGCGAACGTATCTTGGCATCAGATCGCTTCGATCCGCCCAATGGTTGTCCCGTCGATGACGAGTGGGCGCTCTCATCTGCAGCCGGGTTTCAAGACAGACGACCGCCCGCGCTGTTCATTTGTCTATTCTGGGCACAGTTCCTTGTCCTTGCGCACGGCTAATGGAGACCGATGCGACAGCTTATTTCCTGGGTCTCAACAAGGAGAATTAGGATGCTAGATCTAAAGGATAAAGTGGCTGTCATCACCGGCGGCAATAGCGGGATTGGCAAGGCGACGGCGCTCCTTTTCGCCAAGGAGGGAGCGAAAGTCGTCATCACCGGACGTCGTCAGGATGTTATTGACGACGCGGTTCGCGAGATTGGCCACGGAGCGATCGGAATTTGTGGCGATGTTGCCAGCATCGATTTCCATCGCCGGCTCGCGGCTGAGGTCACGGAGCGCTTTGGCGTAGTCGATATCTATATGGCCAATGCCGGCATTATAAATCTCGCGGCGACAGAGGCGGTCAGTGAGGCCGAATACGACCAGCACTTTGCGGTCAATACGCGCGGCGTCTTCTTCGGTGTTCAGACCATCGCTCCGCATATGCGCGATGGCGGAAATATTATCGTCACGAGTTCTCTGGCCGGGACAAAGGTTCTGCCGAACCACACTGTCTATGCCGGCACCAAGGCTGCGCTCGCCGCATTTGCCCGCAATTGGGCGATTGAATTCAAATCGCGCCGGATCCGTGTCAACATTCTTAGCCCCGGTCCGGTCGAAACCGAGATTCTGGGAAAACTAGGCGTCAGTGAAAGCAACCGTCCGCAATTCGAGCAGCAGATGGCTGACCTGATACCGGCAGGACGTCTCGGGCGCCCCGAAGAACTGGCTCAGGCCGCGCTCTTCCTCGCTTCGGCTGGTACCTTCGTGAACGGAATCGAACTTCACGTCGATGGAGGCATGTGCGTGGCCTGACACTGGCGCGTGAGATTTCGTGTGGCCGGATCGCGTGCCGGCCGCGCGAGCGTTCGCTCGGATTAGTCCCATTACGCCTGCGGCCCGCGGTGGAGGACAACGTGCGCTCCGACGCGAAATCAGACATCGGTCGGATTTATCGAACGAGGGCTGTATGGCCGACGCGGTCAGGATCGGGCCTCACAATGCCGGTAGCTCCCAGGCAAACCGGTTTTGAGGGCGACCCGTGGGCGGAACTCTTCAGTCTTTACCGCACGAAAAGCCCTAGAACGGAGGTTTGGATTGCTGCGGAGCGCGGCCAATACGATGATAGCGCCGCTCACGTCGGCTATCGCAGCGCCCGGTGGCATCCGAAACATTCTCCCATCCATTTGCTCGCGATTAGTTGAACAAAAAAGACTCGACACCTGAATAATTGCGCCATATTAAATTGTGCACAATCAAAAAGAGGAAGCCACTTATGCATAAAATCCTGAAATCCGTATTCGCACTCGGCGCACTGGCAGCTCTTGCCGTCCCTGCTGCCGCTGAATCTGCAAAGCCGACGGTGGTGCTCGTGCACGGCGCGTTTGCCGATGCTTCGAGCTGGAACGATGTTATCGCTCGCCTCGAAAAGGACGGTTATCCGGTTGTCGCGGTCGCCAATCCGCTGCGCAGCGTGAAGTCGGATGGTGATTATGTCGGTCGTGTCGTCGCAGGGATAAAGACGCCGGTGGTTCTCGTCGGTCATTCCTATGGCGGTTCGGTCATCAGCGAGGCCGCAACAGAGGCGAAAAATGTCGAGGCACTGGTCTATGTCGCTGCCTTCGCCCCCGAGAAGGGCGAGTCTGCTGCCGACCTCTCGGGCAAGTTCCCAGGCAGCACCCTGGCACCGACGCTTGCCGAGCCCGTTGCATTGGAAAATGGCGGAAAGGATCTGTATATCCAGCAGGACAAGTTTCATGAGCAGTTCGCTGCTGATGTGCAGGCAAAGACCGCAAAGCTGATGGCAGCAACCCAGCGTCCGATCACCGAGGCGGCCTTGACCGAGGCAGCCCCCGGCGCGGCGTGGCAGACCATTCCGTCCTGGTTCATCTACGGCGACGCGGACAAGAACATTCCCGCCAAGGCTCTTGGCTGGATGGCTGAGCGTGCCCATTCCAAGGAAACCGTCGTCGTGAAGGGTGCATCCCACGTCGTAATGGTTTCTCATCCTGACAAGGTTGCGAAGATCATCGAAGACGCGGCTTCCGCCAAGTAAGGCTCAATCTTCGAGTTGTTCCCGAATGGGCTCCGTCCTCGTTGGCGGAGCCCAAATGTTATTGCGGTAGGGGCACAGTTCTAAACAATCTGAAATTGTGCATCGCCGGCAGATGATGATGAATGGCCTTTTTCTGCAAGCTGATTGCCAGCAGGTAGTTTCTCGCCGGTCTCAAGAGGTGGTCGGCTGCGTTCCAGTCGCTTTCGCGTTCGGCTCCCCAACCTTGGTTTGGGAGGTAAGCCTCAGGTTTGGATGGTAATTTTGAGGCCCGCTTATCCAAGGAGGTTGCGATGCAGGTCACGAAATTCATTGTCTACGCGATGGTCGGCTTCAACATATTGCTTGCCGGCTGGCTGGCGCTGTACATGCTCTACGATCCCGAAAGCTGGTATTACTTTATCCCCGGCGTCACCGATACAGGGATGTACAACCAGCATTTCATTCGCGATATCGGCATCATCCAGGGCTTCATAGCGCTTGCATTTGCCTTTGGGGCCTGGAAGCCTGGCCGGCGGGTCGAGATGTGGGCCGGGGCGACCCTCTGGCTCATCGCCCATGCAACGTTTCATCTTTGGGAAGTCGCTGTCGGCATCTGCTCATCGTCGGTGATCCTGCGTGACTTTCCGGCGGTGAGCCTGCCCGCGATCTTCGGGATCATTGCAACACTTTGGGCAATTCAGCAGGCCACAGCCTCCGCGAGCCGGCAAGGCGTTGCAGGCATTCGGGCGTAGTGCGATTGCTCAAGCCATAAAAGAGGAGGCGCTTTGCGGCGCCTCCTTCTTTCGTCTGCGACGGTTAGCATCTGCGTAACGCTAAGCCGCCATCATCGATCGGGAAAGCCAGTCGTGGAACGTCAGGGTTCCGGCAAGGGCATCGGCTCTCGGAAGGAGTGTCGTTTCGGCAAGTTCCACACCGAAGAACGGCGCTGTCGGATCGATCGCAATCGAGCGTGGATCTTCCGTCGCCGTCAGGATCTCGCGCGCCAGTTGGTCCAGTTGTACAGGGTCCGGGCCGGCGATCTCGATGATGTCATTGCGGGGCGTGCCGATCATGATCCTTGATATCAAGGTCGAAGCCTCGTCCGCCGCAATCGGTCTGACCAGAGAGGGTGGCAGCCGGAAACCATTCCCATCGGCTGCCAAATCGATGATGCCGTTGAAGAATTCGAAGAACTGGGCGGACCTGACAATGGTATGAGGTAGCCCAGAGGCCCTTATGAGATTTTCCTGCACCATCTTTGCGCGGAAATAGTCGTTTTCCACCAGCCGGTCCGTGGCGACCACGGACAGGGCAAGATAGTGCCCGATGCCAGCATCCTTCGCTGCGGCCAACAGATTCTTGCCTGCCTGCTTGAAGAAGCCGAGCGCGTTTGAATCACCGAATGATCCGTAATTGGTGACATCGATCAGCACGTCCGCATCGGCAAGCGCCGCCCTCAGCCCTTGGCCGGTATAGGCGTCGACGCCGGTACTGGTCGACACCCCACTGACGGTTTGACCCGCTCGTTCCAATTCGCGAACGATCTTGGATCCCATCATCCCGCTCGCACCAACAACCAAAATCTTCATCTCACACCCTCGGGATAGTGACCGACATGCTGAAAGGATAGCCGTTTCCGGGGGCGGATCGATAAAACGAAGTTTTGGGTTGACCAGAAGCAGGGGCGACGGGTGTTCGCGCGAACCTCATGTTCCAGCGATTAATGTCACTTATCCAGCGTAAGATCCGAACCCGACCCAAGGTTTGGCAAACCAATGTTAGGGATGCCTGGCATGGCATCGGCCAGTATCTGAGCATCCGTGAGCCGTGTTAACCGGGCACGATGGGGATGATGAACGCAGGGCTTTTTCCGGTTTCTTCCTGCGGCCCACGAAATGGCAGCCGAGCGTCCAACCCATCCGGCTTATGTCGTCGAGCAGGCAAGACCGGCAGCGTTTGCTGCCGGTTTTGTTCCGCTTTGATGACGACGCATACCCGTAACAGGCGATGGTAAACCAAGGTGTATCGTCCGCCGGCGCATATCCTATGCTATCGATTGGCGTCTCATTGAGCAGGCTCGCATCATGCCGGCCGGCTGTAGCCTGTTTTGATCTGGCGGCTGGCATGTTTGGTGACTGAGAGCCGACAAAGGGTAAAGCAGAGGGATACGGGCGCATTCAAGGGTCGGAATCTCTCAGATGCCAGAGAGGTAATTCGATGCAAAACGCTCAGGTGAAAACGGACAAGAGCGCCGAGCCGGTCGTTTACGTCATCGACGATGACGCGGAGATGCGCAGTGCCCTCGTGGATCTTTTCACGGTCACGAACAAGCGCGCATCAGCCTTCCCCAACGGTCTGGAATTTCTCAAATGGGCCGATGTCAATGCGCCAGGCTGCATCGTCGTCGACATGCGAATGCCAGGGGGCTCGGGGCTTGATCTTCAAAGTCAGCTTCTGGCGCTCGGCAGCAAACTGCCGCTCATATTCCTCACGGCCCACGCGGATGTTCCGACCAGTGTAAGGGCAATGAAGGCGGGGGCGACCGATTTCATCACGAAACCCTTCATCAACCAGGTTCTTCTCGACGCCGTGGATCACGCCATCAGGATAGATGACGAACGCCGCAAGTCGAATGAGGAATTGAAACGCGTCCAGGCGCTTGCCGACAGCCTGACACCCAGGGAGCAGGAGGTCATGCATGCGGTGGCGAGCGGTTTGATGAACAAGCAGGTCGCCTACCAGCTTGGTATCAGCGAAATGACGGTCAAGCTTCACCGCATGAGCCTCATGCGCAAGATGCAGTGCCGCTCTCTGGCAGATCTCGTGCGCAAGGTCGAACAGCTTCAGCGGGGTTAATGCCTGAGCCGTTCCGCGCCCGAAGCAATCGAACTCCGGAAAGACCGGCTTGCCTCGATCTCTGTGTAAACTCGCGATGGCCGTATAGCGCTGCCCGTCTGGCCGGGTATTCCCGGCTGAACTTCTGGTCGATTGCATGGGTTGCGGTCCGATCCCCAACGTATGTTTGGGTATTCGTCCAACCACAATCGCTTAGGCTTAGATCCTGGCAGCCGGCTCAAGGCTGCCGTCTCTTACACAGGAATCCAGGACCGAAGCGATGACGCAACCCATTCATTCTACGGAGAGATCGTCAGAGCCTCTCACCATGCTCAAGGGGTTGTGGCTGCTGGCGCAGCGCCCGGTCCGGACAAAGTCGGTCTGACCTGACTACCGCCCCGTCTCGCTTGCGCGGCGGGAGGTTCATTCAACTCTTTGGTACAGCAAAAAGGAGCAGATTATGAAAATCGTCGTTATCGGCGGAACCGGCTTGATCGGTTCGAAGCTCGTCAAGCGCCTCCAGGCCAAGGGCCACGAGACTATTGCCGCCTCTCCCGCATCCGGCGTCAATACGATTACCGGCGAGGGGCTTGCCGACGTTCTCAAGGGAGCACAGGTCGTGGTCGACCTCTCCAACTCCCCGTCCTTCGAAGACAAGGCCGTGATGGAATTCTTCCAGACCGCGGGTCGCAACATTGCGTCCGCCGAAGCGGCTGCAGGCGTGAAGCATCATGTTGCACTGTCCGTCGTCGGCACGGAACGCCTTCCGGAGAGCGGATACATGCGCGCCAAGCTTGCCCAGGAGAAGATCATCAAGGAATCCGGGATTCCTTATTCCCTGGTTCACTCGACGCAGTTTTTCGAATTCATGTTCGGCATCGCTCAATCCGGCGTGCAGGGCGACAAGGTTCACCTTTCACCGGCGATGATGCAGCCGATCTTCTCGGACGATGTTGCCGACGCGCTCGTTGATGTCGTTCTCGGTAATCCGTTGAACGCCACCGTCGAAATCGCCGGTCCGGAACCGATCAAGATTGCGGATGCCGTCACCCGCTATATGCGGCAGATCGGCGACAAGCGCGAAGTAGTTGCCGATGATCAGACCCGTTATTTCGGTGCTCTGCTGAAGGAAGGCTCCCTGATGCCCGGCAATCAGGTACGGATCGGCAAGACGCGGTACTCCGAATGGGTCAAGACGGCTACCCCACCTCCGGGTCACTGACCGGGCATCAAAATCTGCGTTGAAATAATCAAAGCCCCGGAAGGGGCTTTGATCGTTTTGGGTGGTGCATTGCCGATCGACAGTTCCCGAAGCTCATCGCAATGCTATTCGGAAAAAGGGGCGCCTCAGCAGCGCCCCAAATCATCAGGCCTTGAAGAAGCTGAGCAGATCGGCATTGACGATGTCTGCATGCGTCGTCGCCATGCCATGGGGCAGGCCCTTGTAAATCTTCAGGGTCGCGTTCTTCAGCAATTTTGCGGAAAGCGGTGCGGAATCGGCGACAGGGACGATCTGGTCATCGTCGCCGTGCATGACGAGAACGGGCACTTCGATCGATTTCAGGTCTTCGGTAAAGTCCGTTTCCGAGAACGCCTTGATGCCGTCGTAATGGGCCTTTGCTCCGCCGGCCATGCCCTGCCGCCACCAATTCTGGACGATTGGCTGCGAGACTTGAGCACCTGGGCGATTGAAGCCGTAGAACGGGCCGCTGGCCAGGTCGATATAGAACTGCGACCTGTTGGCTGCCAGTGCTGTGCGAAGGCCGTCAAAGACCTCAATCGGCAGGCCGCCCGGATTGGCCGCCGTCTTGACCATAATCGGCGGGACGGCCCCGATGAGAACGAGCTTGGCGACGCGCCCCTTTCCGTGACGTGCGACATAGTGGGTTGCTTCGCCGCCGCCCGTCGAATGGCCGACGTGGATTGCGTTGCGGAGGTCGAGATGCTGGACAACGGCCGCAGCGTCGGCTGCATAATGGTCCATGTCGTGACCGTCGCTGACCTGGGTCGAGCGGCCGTGTCCGCGGCGGTCATGCGCAATGACGCGATAACCCTTGCCGAGGAAGAAAAGCATCTGGTTGTCCCAGTCATCAGCGCTCAGCGGCCAGCCGTGGTGGAAGACGATCGGCTGAGCGTCCTTCGGACCCCAGTCCTTATAGAAGATCTGGACGCCGTCTTTGGTCGTGACGTATTCGGTGCTCATGGTGTGTTCTTCCTTCGCGTTCTTTGGCTCATCAGCCATTGCGGATGCAGAAAATCTCAAGGTTGCGGCAGCGACTGCAAATGTAATCGCCCCCGCCATCGTATCTCGGCGCGTTGGCCGAAAGTGTTGCGGATCCATATAGTTCTCCTTGTTTCGAGATGCTTGGTAGGTGCCGCGAACTGGTTGCTTTGGGAGGAGTAGTGTCGCCGAACCAAGCTTGGAGAAGCTATATTTTATGGGGATTGTGAGAAGCTATACTTCCGTTTCATCAATGGCCATTCGGACGCCCGAATGTCAGCCTTGAGCACCAAGGGATCTGAAGAGCGGCGATTCAGGAGCAACGTAAACCCGCAGATTTTCGGATGAAACCCAAACGGACGTTTGATCGTCCGGCAGGCGTGCTTCGACTATGAGCGGAGAGGGGCGCCATTAAAGACAACTCATCGCAAGTCATTGTCATATTCGGCTGGGCTGTGCTCCGTTCCCGTGCCGGACGGAGAAGCCCATGCAGCATGTTCTCGTTGCCGATAACGATCACTCTGCGCGCAGTCTCATCCGTGATTTTCTCATGCAACAGTCGTTTCGCGTTACTGCCGTCAGCGGTCGCGATGAATTGCAAAGTGCGCTTTCCAGGGACGTGATCGATGCGTTCGTCATCGATCTTAACCTTAAGGGAGAGGACGCCCTCGAGATCGTGCAGCAATTGGCAACACTCTCGGCGGCGCCTGTCATCATCACCAGTGCCGATCGCACCGAGGAAGCCGACAAGGTCTTGGGATTTGAGCTTGGCGCAAGCGATTACATCACCAAGCCATTCGGCCTGCGAGAGTTCCTGGCACGGCTGAAGGCGGCCATGAGGGTGAGGTCCGCGCCCGATGCCGGGCGCGAGCGCCGTACTTACATGTTTGGCGGCTGGACGCTCTCCATGCGTCAGCGAGTGCTTACGCATCTGGGCATTCGCGAAACGAAACTGACCACCGCCGAATTCAATCTTTTGGTCGCGTTCCTGAACGCACCGAAACAAGTCCTGTCCCGTGAGCGGCTGCTTGCGGCAAGTCGCGTCCATTCGGAAGAGGTCTTCGATCGAAGTATCGACGCGCTGGTTCTGCGCCTGCGACGCAAACTGGAAACGGAGCCGTCAAAACCAAGCCTGATCAAGACTGCGCGTGGAACCGGCTATATTCTGGATTGCAATGTGATGGTGGACGAGGGGCTGCGCCTCAAACGATAGGTCCTTTACCGACGGGCGTCAGCCTCCGTCCGAGAGAAGGCGAAGAGCGTGAACCTCGACCGGCTCTTCGAAACCTCTGAGGTTGTAGAAACCCAGGCATTCCGTCTGGTCGGAACATCCTGCCATCCGAACGAAATCGGCCGACATCAGGGCCGGGCGCTGCAGTTCTTTCGTCAAGGCTTCAAGGCGGGAGGCGATATTCACGGCGGGGCCGATCACGGTGAAATCCAACCTCTTTTTCGAGCCAATATTGCCGTACATCACCTCTCCGAGATGAATGCCCGTGCCGTAGCGGACCTCGTATCCGAATGCTGCTCCCTGGAAGCGTTTGATCGCCTCTTGCGCCTCGATGACAGCCTGAAGGAGACCGGTGCAGGCATCGGCCTTCTCCAGGGGAAAGACAGCCAGCAATCCATCCCCCATGAACTTGAGGATTTCTCCGCCGTGTCTTTCGATCGGATCGGCGATGGCATCGAAGTACTGATTCAGGATGGAAATGACCTCATCGCGTGGCCGGCGATTGGAGAGCTTGGTGAAGTTTCTGAGATCGCAGATCATGATGGCGGCATTCACCGACGTCCCGCTACCGCGCGTCGTCGCTCCATCCAGGATCTGTTCCCCGGCATGCGGGCCGACATAGGTCTGCAGAAGTGTCAGCGCCAGTTGGTTCTTGAGGCGAATTTCGCTGACAAGTGAAAACAGCGGTAGGATCTCGCGGAAGAGCGCCATTTCCTCATCGGTAAATCCGCCCGGTTCGCTCGTCGAAAACGTCGCAAGGTGTCGTTTGCCCTGGGTATGGTCGATCGGCCAGGCGATGTAATCGGTGTGGCCTTCCTGCTTCAGCTCTTCGAAGACGGAAAATTGATGCGGCCCGTGGATCTGGAGCCGCTGGCGGATCTCGACGCCGCTTCTGATGACGGCGCGAAACGGACTTCTGAGAAAAGCGTCGGTGGCCTCGACATCGTAACCGATCGTCGTGATATCCGCTTGGCGGTGATTCTTGACCCAAACGACTCGCGTTCCGAGCCACTGGGGATGATGAACGCGAAGATGGAGGCTGGCGCGGCTGAGAGCAACGCCGCAGGAAGCAAGACGGTCGCAGAGTTGCAGAAATATGGGCTCGATCTGCAACTCGTCTCTAACGCCTGAAATCAGCCAGTTCGCGAGGGAATGACGGTTGGCACTGTCGAGATTATGCATTTTTCGTCTCGTTAACCGCGGACTCTATGTTTGGCCAGAAGCACGGCGCTCCGACCCGGCATGGTGCTCAACGCGATGGCTCTTTTTGCGGTGCAAGCGGCCAGCATATCAGGTTTGGTGTCAAGCCCACTCTTGTTTTAATAGTCAGGTGGGCTGACGGGCGACTATGCTATGCGCCGAGGACTTATTGCCAAAGGCCCGATCATGCTTCGCCTTTATGACAGTGGATTTTACGAAAGCGCGTCGAAAGTCCGGATTCTGCTAAACGGCTGGAATGCCCCCCGAACTCAGAGGCGTCGATCTTGAGGCGGGTTCCAAGATGCCTCTAGCCGTCTTTCTGAGAACCTGCCGTCGGCCATAGACCGGCAGGAGCGAGTTCAAAAGCTATCTCTCGCGATCAGCCTGTCTTTGCCCCAAGCGACGGCTGGTGGCTGTATTCCTTGTATATTTTGCCGATGAGAAAACCGGATGCCGCAGGAAATAGCTTCGTTCGTCGTCTTGCTGAATGTCCTGGGCATAGCAGGCATCGTCGTATGGCATCTGCAGGGACGGTCCCGGCCATACGCGCGCCTGATCGTGCAGATCGGCTTCTTTACCGCGATGACGATTGTTCTTCTGCTGGGAGGGATTGTCCCGTTTCGCTTTGACCCACCGCATCTGGAAAGCATGAGTGCACTCTTTGTCTCTGCGAAGATATTCTGGTGGGTGCATCTCTCATGGGCCGTCATCGGCTTTCTGCGCATCTACATCGTGCTGGATGGGAGGCCACGGGAAGCGAGGCTCATTCAGGACCTTTTGATCGCAGTCGTTTATCTCGGTGTCGCCTTGTCGGTCATGGCTTTCGTCTTTGGCGTTCCGATCGGGACGTTGCTGGCGACATCAGGCGTCATTGCCGTCATCCTTGGTCTTGCCTTGCAGAATACGCTGGGGGATGTGTTCTCCGGGATCGCGCTGACGCTGGGGCGCCCCTATGTCATCGGCGATTGGATCGTTCTCAGCGACGGCACGGAAGGACGGATCGTTGCCAGCAACTGGCGCTCGACGCATCTGCTGACAGCCGCTCACAATATCGTCGTCTTGCCGAACAGCGTGCTTGCCAAGCTTGGGCTGACCAATATCAGCAGGCCGGATGAAAATCATCAGATTACGCTGTCGATCCGGATTGTGCCGACACGCATGCCGCACGTCATCCGCGGCGTCATGCAAACGGTGCTGGATAGCTGCAACTCCATCATCAAGGATCCGCCGCCGGCCGTTTCACTCGTCGGCATCGACGCCAGTGCGGTCGATGTGGAACTGTATTTTCAAGTCACCAGTCCGCTGAAGCGAGGTGTCGCCCGCAGTGAGGTCATCGACCTCGTATACCGACACTGCAAGTCCAGCGGACTTCAGCTTGCGATGCCGCTCAGCAAGGTCATCACGGCGACTGAGGTCATGGCACAGAATGCATCGGCCTCCAGCACGGGCCCGGTGCAAAGCCTCATCGAAGCCATCCCCGTTTTCTCGGTGCTTACAGAGGAGGAGACAACGGTGCTCGCGGCATCCGCGACCAGGCGCATTTTTTCTCCCGGTGATGAGATCGCAAAAGAAGGGGACTCTCTTGCCAGCCTGATGATCATCCGGGCCGGGATCGTTTCGATGAGAAGAGACGGCGAGGAGGCGGCGCGCCTGGCGCCCGGCGATTTTTTCGGCGAAGGTGGCTTCCTTGCCGGGATTGGCGAGAGCCATGCGCTTCAGGCGGTAACACGGGTGACCGTTTATGAAATCAGCAAGGAAGCTTTTGCACCACTTCTGGGCGGTCGCCCCGAGCTCGCGGAGGATCTTGCAGCAAATCTCGCCTATCGGGAGGCGTTGAGCGGGAATATGGGCAATCATGCCATGCAGCATGATCGCCGGCGGTCCTACCTGCTGCAAGCCATTCGATCGGTATTCCGCAATCATGCACATGGGTGACCATCGCGCCGTGGGTAATTTGCTAGGTGAGGCAGCGGGATTGGTAGCGTTTGTCCGAACCGTCGAAACCGGATCCTTCAGTGCGGCGGCGCGCAGCCTGCGGACAACGCCGTCGGGCGTATCGAAAAGCGTTTCCCGGCTGGAAAGCCTGCTCGGGCTCAAGCTCTTTCGTCGCTCGACACGTCTCCTTACACTGACACCGGATGGAGAAACCTTCTTCGGAAACATTGCGCCACTTCTCCGGCAGATCGAGGAATCTTCGGATGTCTTTCAAGCGGATCGCGGCGCGACCGGTCATTTGCGTGTGAGCCTGCCAAGCGAGCTTGCGAGGCTTCTCATGCCGCCCATCTTCACACGCTTCCTGCCGCAGCATCCCGGCATAACGCTCGATCTCGGGACGACGGATCGGCACGTGGACCTGATCCGCGAAAACTACGACATCGCGTTTCGCGTCGGTAAGGTCACGGGAAGCGACATGATGATGCGCACGCTGGTGCATCTGGAGATGGTACTGGTCGCATCGCCTGCGTTTATCGAGGCATGGGGACAGGTGAGTTCGGTGGAGAGGTTGCGTGAAATACCCTTCGCGCGCTACGCGATCGACGGCCGTACATATCCCGTTCGCTTTGGCGATGGCTCGACAATGATGCCGACAGGAGAGGTGGATCTCGACACAGCGACAGCGATCCGGATCGCGGCCTTGAGCGGTGTGGGCGTCGCTTATCTGATGAAATGCATCGTTCAGGAGGAGCTGGATAGAGGGGAATTGATCCAGCTTCTGCCCGAGCTCGAGCTGGAGATGATGCCGTTCCAGGCTGTCCACGCTTTTGGCAGGATGCCGACTTTCCGCCTGCGGCTCTTTTCGGATTTCATCGAGACCGAAATGCGCAAGCATGCATCGCGATAAGCACGGTCGTGCGACCAATGCAGATCCGGCAGCCACGCCCGAAATCTCGGACAGGGTTGCGTTGCCGACAAGGTCGTTGGCCCTATCCCCAACCGATGGTTAGCTACCGTTTTTCCTCGCGCTTGCTACTCATTCCGTGACCGCCTGCCTCGGCGGTCTGTTCCCCAAATGAACGATCTTGAAGGACGAGGATGACATGACGCAAAGACTGAATTACGCCCAGCTTTCACCAGAGCTCGTCAAAAAGCTCTCTGCCTTCAGCATGGAATTGAAGGAGAGCTCAATCGAGCAGACGATCAGGGATCTGGTCGAAATCCGCGCGTCCCAGATCAATGGCTGCAGCTTCTGCGTGGACATGCATTCCAAGGAAGCAAAGATCCATGGCGAACGTGAACTCCGTCTCTATCACGTCGCCGCCTGGCGTGAATCGACGCTGTTCAGCCCGCGCGAGCGCGCTGCCCTTGCCTGGACGGAAGCGGTCACCAAGCTTTCCGACACCGGTGTGCCGGACGAGCTTTATGAGAAGGTCCGCGGCCAGCTTTCCGAGAAGGAAGTATCCGACCTGACCTTCCAGATCATGGCCATCAACGCATGGAACCGGATCAGCATTGCGGTCAAGGCTGTTCCGGGCACTGCGGACAAGCTTTACGGCCTGGACAAGGCCGGTCTGCAATAAAAACGATGACCGATATTGCAGCCGCATGGGAATGCGGCTGCGACGACTCTATTTCGGCTTCTTTAGTCACAAAGAGCCGACAATATTGCGGCATAGTGCGTTGCGTGGAGGCCATGCCGGTGCTGCCTAAAGCTGGTTCTTCATGTCGCTGTCGTGCGATACTCGAACCGGGTCACACGGAAGCTTTTTTCCAATGATGCAGCAACTTGATCCGCGCTTGGAACACCGCCGACGGACTTCCACCTGATCTCGTAGATCAGTTGGCGATGCCCGCCCTCGATATCCCTCAGCCCCGTGAAGATCGCCTCGGAAAGTTCAGGAGTTGCCGCCTTCACATCGGGAAATCCTGAAACGTTTTCCAGTCTGATCGATACGGTGCCCTTCTGGTCGCCTGATATCCATCGGTCGACATGCTTCAGCGGGGAAAGGATGAGGACGGCAAGGATGGTGACGACGGAGCCCACGGCGATCTGACCGCCGCCGAAACACAGGCCAATTGCCGTTATCAGCCACAAGGTCGCCGCAGTGGTGACACCGGTTGCGATGTCGCCGCGTCGAAGGATTGCGCCTCCGCCGATGAAGCCCACGCCGGTGAGGACGCCGAGTGGGAAGCGCAGGATATCCATCGATCCGTTTGCGCTTTGGCTCGTTGCCAGGAGGATATTTGCCTGGATCATCGAAAGGCAGGCGGCAAGACCAACGAGAATGGTGGTGCGCAATCCGGCGGCATGTCCGCCTCGCTCCCTGTCGAGACCGATAAATGCGCCAGCGACGATCGTTGCTGCCAGACGAAGTGCGATATCCGTCCAGTTCGGCGTTATGGGCATCAGGTCGATGAGATCCAATTCAGCCGCTCCCGTGCTCTATTTCCGAAGGTTTCAAGCGTGGGAAGCTAGAGCGCGGCCGGGGGCGGGCCAGTGGAGCAGCGGAAATCAGCCTTTGACACCGGCTCGTGCCGGATCGACATGCTGATGCAGGCTTGCGGCCGAGTGACGAATGACCTCTGAAATCTGCAGCAGTTGTTTGACCAGGGGTGTCGAATTGCGCCAGATGATGCCGATCGTTCTCAACGGCTGAGGCGTGCGAAATCGGGAAATGGAGACATCCGCCGAGCGTGTCTCCACGGGCACGGCCATTTCAGGGATCAGGGTGACGCCGATGCCGGCGCTGACCATCTGTACGAGCGTCGAGAGCGAGCTGCCCTCCATGATCTCTCGAGGGCGAGTCGATTCGATGCCGCAAAAGGACAAGGCCTGATCCCGGAAGCAATGTCCCTCTTCCAGGAGAAGCAGGCGCATTTCGCGCAGCGCCTCGGGTTCCGGCACCGGCTTGCCCTCGTCTTCGCGGTGGCGAACCAGCACGAACTCTTCCTCGAATAGTTTGATCTCGGTAAGCGACGGCTGGGACACCGGCAATGCGACGACTGCCAGATCCAGCTCGCCCTGGGCCACTTCGTGAACCAGTCTGGTCGTCAAGGTTTCGCGCACCTGTATTTCGATATTGTCGAAGGTCCTGTTCAGATCGCTTATGATCGCCGGTAGCAAATAGGGGGCGATAGTCGGGATGATGCCGATTCTCAGCCGCGTCAGCAGTCTGTCCTGCGAGGCGCGGGCGAGATCTCCGAGCTCGTCGACAGCTCTCAGAATGTCCCGCACACGCATCGCAAAGAGTTGTCCGAAGGCGGTCAGCCTGACTTCACGCGCGCCGCGCTCGAAGAGATCTCCGCCGAGTTCTTCCTCCAGCTCCTTGATCTGCATGGACAAAGCGGGTTGCGAAATGGCGCAGGCGTCGGCCGCATGCCGGAAGCGGCCATGGCGTGCCAGCGCTTCAAAATAACGAAGCTGTTTGAGCGTAAGGTTGGTCATAAGATGAACTTATCGCAGCTATCAGTAAATCCAACTTAAAATTATCACACGCTTCCGATAAAAGGGAGGGGAGGGAGGATGCATGCTAGCACGCTCGATCAGCAGCAAGGCGTCAAGCATGCAATCAGGCCCAATAGTTTAACGGACAGGCTGTCCCTGGATGGCTGCCTGGAGCAACAGGAGAAAACTATGGACCAGAAACCTGACAGCGCGGGCAAATGTCCCGTCGATCATTCGGGAGCAAGCGCCAGACGCAATCGCGACTGGTGGCCGAGCCAGCTCGACCTGCAGATGCTTCACCATCACTCCGGTCTTTCGGATCCGATGGGCAAGGATTTTGATTATGCCGAGGAGTTCAAGAAGCTCGATCTCGATGCGGTGAAGAAGGATCTTCACGCGCTGATGACCGACTCACAGGACTGGTGGCCGGCAGACTTCGGCCACTACGGCGGTCTCTTCATCCGCATGGCCTGGCACAGCGCCGGCACCTATCGCATCACGGACGGCCGCGGTGGCGCCGGTCAGGGTCAGCAGCGCTTTGCGCCGCTCAACTCCTGGCCTGATAACGTCAATCTCGACAAGGCTCGCCGCCTGCTATGGCCGATCAAGCAGAAATACGGGAACAGTATTTCCTGGGCCGACCTCTTGATCCTCACCGGCAACGTCGCGCTCGAATCCATGGGCTTCAAGACCTTTGGTTTTGCTGGCGGCCGTGCCGACGTCTGGGAGCCGGAAGAGCTTTACTGGGGTCCGGAAGGCACCTGGCTCGGCGACGAGCGCTATAGCGGCGAACGCGAGCTGGCAGAACCGCTCGGCGCCGTGCAGATGGGCCTGATCTATGTCAATCCGGAAGGCCCGAACGGGACTCCTGATCCGCTTGCATCGGCTCGCGACATCCGCGAGACCTTCGCCCGCATGGCGATGAATGACGAAGAGACCGTGGCACTGATCGCCGGCGGTCATACCTTCGGCAAGACCCACGGCGCAGGCGACCCGTCGTTTGTCGGCGTCGATCCTGAAGGTGGCGAGCTCGAGGCGCAGGGCCTCGGCTGGGCGAGCAAGTTCAACAGCGGCGTCGGCCGCGATGCCATCGGCAGCGGCCTGGAAGTCACCTGGACGACGACCCCGACAAGGTGGAGCAATAATTTCTTCTGGAACCTGTTCGGTTATGAATGGGAATTGGAAAAAAGCCCGGGTGGTGCCCATCAGTGGGTCGCAAAGGGTGCCGGCGCCACCATTCCGGATGCCTTCGATTCTTCGAAGAAGCACCTGCCGCGAATGCTCACCTCCGACCTCGCGCTGCGCGTCGACCCGATCTACGAGGCGATCTCGCGCCGCTTCCTCGAAAACCCGGATCAGTTCGCAGACGCCTTTGCCCGCGCCTGGTTCAAGCTTACCCACCGCGACATGGGCCCAAAGGTTCGTTATCTCGGCAAGGAAGTTCCGGCAGAAGACCTGATCTGGCAGGACGTCATCCCGGCCGTCGATCACGCGCTCATCGACGACAAGGACATTGCTGATCTGAAGGCCAAGGTCGTTGCCTCCGGCCTGTCCGTTCAGGAGCTCGTCTCGACCGCATGGGCATCCGCTTCGAGCTTCCGCGGTTCCGACAAGCGTGGCGGCGCCAATGGCGCGCGCATCCGTCTTGCCCCGCAGAAGGACTGGGATGTCAACGAGCCGGCACAGCTCGCCAAGGTTCTCGGCACCCTCGAAGGCATCCAGAAGGACTTCAATGCAGCCCAGACCGGCGGCAAGAAGGTCTCTCTCGCCGACCTGATCGTGCTTGCCGGTGCAGCCGGTGTCGAAAAGGCTGCCAAGGCAGGTGGCCAGGACGTTGTCGTGCCGTTTACGCCGGGTCGCATGGATGCATCGCAGGAGCAGACCGATGCCGCTTCCTTCGCGGCTCTCGAACCGCGTGCCGACGGTTTCCGCAACTATGTGAACAGCAAGCGTCTGCAGTTCATGAAGCCGGAAGAAGCCCTTGTCGACCGTGCCCAGCTGCTGACGCTGACCGCGCCTGAAATGACGGTTCTCGTCGGCGGCCTGCGCGTGCTGACGGCCGGCAAACCGGAACATGGCGTCTTCACCGCGCATCCGGAAGCGCTGACGAACGACTTCTTCGTCAACCTGCTCGACATGGGCACCGTCTGGGCACCGCTCGCCGGCAAGGACGGCGTTTATGAAGGCCGCGACCGCAAGACCAACGTGGTCAAGTGGACCGGTACCCGCATCGACCTTATCTTCGGCTCGCATTCGCAGCTGCGCGCGCTCGCTGAAGTCTATGGCCAGTCCGATGCCAAGGCGAAGTTCGTCAAGGACTTCGTTGCCGCATGGAACAAGGTCATGAACGCTGATCGCTTCGATCTCGTCTGATCATGAATCTACCCCGGACGCGGCGACCGCCGCGTCCGGGGTAATGCGTGGGCAGTCTTCGCCCGCCGCGCGCTGCCTGTTAGCCAGGTTTCCTTTCGACATTTCTTTGCCTTGACGGACCCGCCGTGATTTCGCAGCCGCGTGCTCTCGGATCATGCTGTACGAACCAAACCCGTCATTGAAGCGTTCCTGCAAGACAACTTGTTTCGCTGGAAGGAAAGACGATGAGCGAGAATCTCAGGAAGGGCGACAAGGTATCCTGGAATACGAGCCAGGGCGAAACGGTCGGCAGCGTGGTCAAGAAGCAGACGGCGCCAACGAAAATCAAAGGGCACGAGGTAAAAGCCTCGAAGTCGGATCCGCAATATATTGTCGAGAGCGAAAAGTCCGGCAAAAGAGCGGCTCACAAACCCGAGCAATTGCGCAGAAAGTGATTGAACCTGCCGTTCTGCTTTTGGCACGATGCGTTTGCGGCCGCGAAGTCGAAACCAATGAAAGAGGCCCGAGCGGAAACGCTGCGGGCCTATTAATTTTTTCTGAACTCGATCTGTGAAATAATAGGCTTCTCACTTTTTTGTAACATTGAGATTTTCGGACGCGGTAAGTCTCTGTAAATAAAGTGGAAGTTATGCGCATCAGCACCATCACCAACTGGGCCTATGGCATTACCGTGATCCTCACGGCGCTTTCGGCTGCCGCCTTTATCATGTCGTCGCGTAGTGCAGAGGATGAGCGGCGTGCGGTTGAGGAGCATCTTGTTCTCGATACGCTGACCGAACAGCTCGAGATCGGTGCCGAACTCTCCAGTGATGAGGCAAGGCTCTATGTCATGCGCGGCGAACAGCGCCACCTCGATGCCTTCAAGGCGGACGCCGAAACCGAACGGCGGCGCGAGACGGCGGCCGAGCAGATCGCGGCGAGAGACATATCCGCCGTGGAGCGGAATATTATCGAGGGCATGAACAAGCAGGCTGAGGCACTTGACGCCGTGGAAGCCGCCGCGATCGATGCTTTCCAGAATGGTGACAGACAGGCAGCGCAGCAAACGCTTTTCGGTTCCGAGCATGAGCGGTTGCAGACGGCTCTCATGGATTCGGCCGGGCATCTGCGCGACGTCACGGCGACACGCACGGGAGCGGCGCTCGATGACGCGCGCCGGCGCAGCGACCAATGGAACCTTGTCGCCAAGATCATGCTGGCGATGACCGGCCTGCTTTTCCTTGCCGTGCTCTACTTTATCCTTCGCCGTCGCGTGGCTATGCCTCTGGTGCGCATGACCGGCATCGTCAGCCGACTTGCCAAGCAGGATTATGCGGTCGAGGTCCCTGACGATCATCGCCGTGATGAGATCGGCGAAATGAACGAAGCGATCCAGATCTTTCGTGAAAACGGGCTTGAGCGTGAGCGTCTGGACGCGGAGCGACGCGCTGACCAGCATACCAAGGATCTTATCCTGCAGATGATGCACCGCCTTCAGGCCTGTGAAAATCAATATGAACTGGCCGATGTCGTCGCGCGCTTTGCGCCGCAAATCTTTCCGGGCATTGCCGGAAGTCTTTATATACTTGACGAGGATAAATCCGTTCTCGCGCAAACCGGCACATGGCTGGATCCTGTGAATGCGCAGGCGGCTTTTCCGGCCAGTGCCTGCTGGGGCCTGCGGCGCGGCCGCCCGCACATGAGCGGCACCGGCGATGGAGATGTGCCCTGCCAGCATGTGGAAGGAAGCGGTGTTGCCTCCTCCTGTTTCCCGTTGACGGCGCAGGGTGACATGATTGGTCTTCTCTATCTGGAGGAGCGCCACGGGCAAATACCGGCGCTGGACAATGTTCGCCTCTATCTGGAACTGATCGCCGAAAATGTGGGCTTGGCGGTCGCCAACCTGCAGTTTCGTGAAAAGCTGACCGATCTCGCCATCCGCGACCCGCTAACGGCGCTTTTCAACCGCCGTTTCCTGGACGAAACGTTGCACCGACATGGGCGCGACAAGGGCCAGGAGCCGCTCGCATGCCTGATGATCGACATCGATCACTTCAAGCGCTTCAACGACCAGTTCGGCCACGATGCGGGCGACATGGTCATGCAGTATGTCGGGCAGGTTCTGCGCAGCGCTGTGGCCGATATCGGCAACGCATTCCGCTTCGGTGGCGAGGAATTCACAATTCTGCTGCCGGACTGCAGCGAGGAGGATGGTTTCGAATTAGCTGAAAAGCTGCGCGCGCAGATCGGTGGAGCGGCACTTTCACATTCAGGTCAGATCATCGGTGCGGTGTCGGTATCCATCGGAGTGGCGGCATCACCTGCAGAAGGGGTGGTCGATACGCTGGTCAGCCGCGCCGACGCGGCCCTTCTCGACGCCAAGGCCAAGGGCCGCAACAAAACTGTTCTTGCAAGCAGTTTGCGCAGGCCAACGCAGGAAACGTTGCGCGCCTGATATCAACAAAGAAGCGAGAGGCGATCAGCCGCCGACGACGCCGTGTGGCGCCAATTCGACGATCTCGCGGGCTGCGCCGTAATCGCGCTCATGGGCCGAGCGGTAGCGGTGTTCGGTGCGGCCGGTCAGATCACGATAGTAACGGTCGGTCATGCCGTCGGCATAGGTGCCGGTGTCAGCATCGAAGTCTTCGGTCGACGGCTTCATCGAGAAAAATTTGAACATCTTCACGGTCCTCCACAGCGTGCTATCAACATCCGGACGTATCGTTCGGTTCCTTCTCCACGATCATTATAACGAAAAAATTAACCATGTTTAAACAAACGGCATGTGTTTGAGCCCATGCCGAATGATTGCTTAAGATTTTCATGCCTGGTGAAGGAGCAGCGCCAGCATTTGCTGCAATGAAACGCCGCCGAGCGATTGACCTTCCTGTGATATGACAGTGGCGGACGAGACGTCGGCGCGGGACATTTCGCGCAATGCCCCTTCGATATCCATATCTTCGCAAAGCTGCAGCTGGCTTTCGACCGGAATTTGCTTCGCGACGGCACCGATCTTGATGACCCGGCCCCGATTGACCTCCTTTACGAAGGCGGCGATGTAATCATTGGCGGGGTTGAGGACGATTTCAGCCGCCGAACCCTGCTGGATCACCTCGCCGTCACGCAGGATGGCGATTTTCTCCCCGAGCCGGAGCGCCTCATCGAGATCGTGGGTGATGAAGACGACCGTTTTCTTCAGGTCCTTCTGCAGATCGAGAAGGACGGTCTGCATATCGACGCGGATCAGCGGGTCGAGCGCCGAATAGGCCTCGTCCATCAGGAGAATTTCGGCGTCGTTGGTTAGGGCTCGCGCCAAGCCGACGCGCTGCTGCATGCCGCCCGAGAGCTGGTTCGGATAGTGGCCGCCGAAGCCCTCCAGGCCGACGCGCTTGATCCAGGCATTGGCCCGCTCCTCGCGTTCCGCCTTGGCGACGCCCTGGATCTCCAGGCCGTAGACAGTGTTCTGCAGCACGTTTCGATGCGGCAGCAGACCGAAACGCTGGAAGACCATGGCCGTCCTACGGCGGCGGAATTCGCGAAGCTGCAAGGCGTCCATACGGCAGACGTCCTCGCCGCCATAGAGGACTTCGCCTGAAGTCGGGTCGATCAGTCGGTTGATGTGACGGATCAGCGTCGATTTGCCGGAGCCGGAAAGCCCCATGATCACGGTGATCTTGCCGCCGGGAATGGTGATGTTGATGTCTTTCAGCCCCAGCACATGACCGTGCTCCCTGTTGAGCTCGGTCTTCGACATGCCCTTGCTGACGGCGTCCACATAGTCACGGCCGCGCGGACCGAAGATCTTGAAGAGGCTTCGGATCTCGATCGAATTACTACCCATGCACGATCTCCCGGTGCTTCTGGAGCCGCAGGCCATAGGCCTGGCTGATCCGGTCGAAAATGATGGCAATGCCGACGATTGCGAGGCCGTTGAAGACGCCGAGGGTGAAGTACTGGTTGGAGATGGCTTTGAGAACCGGCTGCCCAAGCCCCTGAACACCGATCATGGAGGCAATGACCACCATGGCGAGCGCCATCATGATCGTCTGGTTGATGCCGGCCATGATGGTTGGCAGCGCCAGCGGCAGCTGGACGTTGCGAAGCTTCTGCCAGCTCGACGAACCGAAGGCGTCGGCGGCCTCCAGCACATTCTCGTCCACCATGCGGATGCCGAGATTGGTGAGGCGGATCATCGGCGGCAGCGCGTAGATGACAACGGCGATGACGCCAGGTACGCGACCGATGCCGAGAAGCATGACGACGGGAATCAGGTAGACGAAGCTCGGCATGGTCTGCATGACGTCGAGGATCGGATTGACGATTTTCTGCATCGCATTCGAGCGCGCCATCAGGATGCCAAGCGGCAGGCCGATGACGATCGAAAGCACGGTACAGACGAAGATCATCGACACGGTCTTCATCGTATCCTGCCACATGTCGAAATAGCCGATGACAAGAAGCGTCAGAACACAGCCAATGACGACCTTCCAGCTGCGGCTGGCAAACCAGGCAATGGCGGCAAAAGCGATGAGAATGATTGGCCAGGGTGTGCCGGTCAGCAGCCGTTCTGCCCAGATGAGAAAGCTTTGCAGAGGGCTGAACGCAGCCTCGATGCTGTCGCCATAGGCGCGGGTGAAGGCACGAAATCCTTCGTCGACGCTCTTCTTCAGCTCGCGCAGCACGTCGTCATTCATTGTCGGAAATTTCGAGAGCCAATCCATACCGGTCCCCAAATAGATAGTGGCGGCGGCCGATTGTTGTTTTGGCCGTCGCGCCGAAGGATTGTCCGGGCAGCGCCGAGGCTGCCCATGTCATGTCTGAGTGCTTAGAGCGAAGCCTTGATCTTTTCGGCGGCTTCCGGCGAGACCCAGTCTTTCCAGAGGGGTTCGTTGTTCTTCAGGAAGTATTTGGCGCCGTCTTCACCTGTCGCCTGGTTATCGGTCATCCAGGCGATCAGCTTGTTGACGGTGTCATTGGTCCAGGCGCGCTTCTTCAGGTAATCGATGGCAGGGCCGCCGCGATCGGCAAAGCTCTTGCTGATCAACGTCTGCACATCGTCGGACGGCCAGGCATTCGGCTTGGGATCGGCGCAATCGGCAATAGAAGTGCAACGCTTCCATTCGGCCGCATCGTATTCCGTTCCGTATCCAAGCTTGACCATCTCGTATTTGCCGAGCAGCGAGGTCGGTGCCCAGTAATAGCCGACCCAGGCCTGCTTGCCTTCGTAGGCCTTGGCGATAGAGCCATCGAGACCTGCGGCAGAACCGGTGTCAACGAGCGTAAAGCCTGCCTTCTCCGCATCATAGGCCTTGAAGAGCTGCGCGGTAACGACAGTGCCGCCCCAGCCCTGCGGGCCGTTGAAGACGGCGCCCTTGCTCTTGTCTTCCGGCGCAGGGAAGAGTTCGGGATGTTTCAGGAGATCAGGAATGGTCTTGATGTCCGGATGGGCGTCGGCGATGTATTTGGGAATCCACCAGCCCTGTATCGCGCCGTCAGAGAGGATCTTGGCGCCCTGGACGACCTTGCCACCTTCAAGGCCGCGCTTGACCAGCTCCGGCTGCAGGCTGACCCAGGCTTCCGGCGCAACGTCCGGCTCTCCCTTTTCCGCCATGGAGGTGAGCGTCGGGACGGTGTCGCCGCTGACGATTTCTGCCGAACAGCCATAACCTTCCTCGAGGATCAACTTATCGAGGCTTGCAGCCACTTCTGCCGACTGCCAGTTCATGCTTGCGATGGTGATATTGCCGCAATCGGCGGCAAAAGCGCTGCCGCCCGCGAGCATGGCGCCAGCTGCGAGAATGGTGGATGCCAAAAGTACTTTCATTTTTTTGTTCCCTCTGGTCGCGGTGCATCCTGAACCCGGGCGCCGGCGGCACCGCACGCCGACCCCTGCATTGAGCCTGCTTTAGGGCTGCAACAGCCATTCTGGTTACGTCAAAAAATGGCGCATTAGAGCCGTCTTTCAATGCTGTCTTAAATACGGCGTCGCTTACGGAATGTCGGGTTGACGCAATCGCGCTATGGTTGTTTCCGTAGCAGCGGCATACCATCGGGCTGCATAATGAGTTGTGGCTTTCGAGCATCCAAGATGGGCAGCATTGATGGCTGCCCTCATCCCGCGCCAACCCTTCCACGAAGCAATTTTCGAAAACGAAGGATGCGCTTGTCAGAAGTTGGATACTAATATATTACTTCCGTCATAAGGCCGAAGGGAGGCGGTTATCGATGGCTATAGATACCCAATTTTCAAATCTTGCCGGTGAAGGAAGGCGATGAATTCCTCCACCGGAATCACGCGCAAGAAACGTTCCCTTCAAGGCGTCACGGTGCTCTCGCATCAGCGCGCAGCTGCACCGCGAGCGGCGACGCTGGTCTACAATGCGCTTCTCGATGACATCGTGTCGTTGCGCCGCAAGCCGATGGAGCTGTTGAACGAGAAGGAGCTTGAAGCGCAGTTCGGCGTCAGCCGCACGCCGATCCGCGAGGCGATCATCCGTCTTGCCGATGACGGTCTGGTGGACGTCTTCCCGCAGTCGGGCACGTTCGTTTCCCGTATTCCGCGCCGGGCGCTTTACGAGGCAATGCTCGTGCGCAAGGCGCTGGAGGATACAACGGTTTCGATCGCGGTCGAGAAGATGACGCCGGCGGGTCTAAGGGCGCTGGAACGCAATCTCGCTGATCTCGATGCCTGTCACCGTGACGGTGATGTCGCAGCCTTCCATATCATCGACAATGATTTCCACCAGCTCATCAGCACTATCGCCGGCTTTCCCGGCATCTGGGCAATCATCCAGCAGGTCAAGGTTCACAGCGATCGTTACCGCCTGCTGACGCTGCCGCAGCAAGGCCGCCTGACGCGCGTCATCGAGGAGCATGCAGCCGTGATCGATTGCATGCGGACGGGTGACAAGGATGGCGCAAAGGTCGCCATGGAGTTCCATCTCGGCAAGCTGCTGCACGAGGTCGAACAGGCCGAGATGCTCGACCCAGCCTATTTCATTGAGGATGCCCCGCAGATGGTGGCCTCCGGAGGAGAGAAGGATAATTCCAATGCAGATTGACGTGCGACACGCCTCCCATCCCGAAGCTGTCAAGGGTTTCGATACGGAAACCCTGCGACGTCACTTCCTGGTCGAGACGGTGTTTGCGCCTGGCGACATCCGGCTCACCTATTCCCACTATGACCGGATGGTGATCGGCGGCGCGGCGCCGCTTGATAGGGCGCTTGCGCTGACCGCGCCGAAGGCGATTGGCCAGGAAACGTTTCTGGCCGAGCGCGAGCTCGGCGTGTTGAATGTCGGCGGCGCCGGTCGCGTGATCGTCGATGGCACCAGCTACGCTCTGGCGAAGTACGATTGCCTCTATGTCGGCAAAGGCGCCATCGACGTCAGTTTCGAAAGTGCCGACGCCGGCAGTCCGGCAAAATTCTACCTGGTTTCGACGCCCGCTCATGCCAGCCATCCGACGGTGCTCTTGACGCGTGACAAGGCGCGGCACCTGACGCCGGGCGAGGCGGCAACCGCCAACAAGCGTTCGATCTATCAATATATCCACCCGGAGGTCTGCCAGTCCTGCCAGCTGACCATGGGCTTCACCAGCCTCGAGACCGGTAGCATCTGGAATACCATGCCGAGCCACACGCATGACCGGCGCATGGAAGCCTATCTCTATTTCGATCTCGATGCCGACCAGCGCGTCTTCCATTTCATGGGCGAGCCGCAGCAGACGCGTCACATGCTCGTCGCCAACGAGCAGGCGATCATCTCGCCGCCCTGGTCGATCCATTCCGGCGCCGGCACCAAGAACTACAGCTTCATCTGGGCGATGGCCGGCGACAACAAGAGCTTTACCGATATGGACCATATCGCAATCGGCGATCTGAGTTGACGGCGATGCAGGCCCTTTTCGATCTCTCGGGAAAAACGGCCGTCGTTACCGGTGCCAATACCGGCATCGGGCAGGGCATTGCCGTAGCGCTTGCCGAAGCGGGTGCCTCGATCGTCGCCGTCGGCCGCTCGTCTATGGACGAGACGGAAGCACTGGTCGCCAAGGCGGGCGCAAAATTCCACGTCATCAAAGCCGATCTCGGCACGATCGAGCCGGTCAAGCCGATCGTTGCGGAAGCGCTGGAGCGCTTTGGAGCCCTCGATATCCTCGTCAACAATGCCGGCATCATCCGCCGCGCCGACGCGATCGATTTTACCGAGGAAGACTGGGATGCGGTGATGAATGTCAACCTGAAGACAGCCTTCTTTCTGTCTCAGGCTGCTGCCCGCCACATGCTCGAAAAAGGGCGCGGCAAGATCATTAACATCGCTTCGCTGCTCTCCTTTCAGGGCGGCATCCGCATCCCGTCCTACACCGCCTCAAAAAGCGGACTTGCCGGTCTGACCCGGCTGCTTGCCTGCGAATGGGCGGGCAAGGGCGTCAACGTCAACGCCATCGCTCCGGGCTATTTCGTGACCAACAACACGACGGCGCTGCGCGAGGATGCCGATCGCAATGCCAGCATCCTGGCGCGAATCCCGGCGGGCCGCTGGGGAGAGCCCGGCGATATCGGCGGTACGGCCGTGTTCCTGGCGTCGTCAGCATCCGACTATGTACACGGCACGGTTCTGCCCGTCGATGGAGGCTGGCTGGCGCGCTGAGGCGACAGCCAGGAGGAGAACTGACGCCGTCCTGTGGGAAGGCGAGGCCGCGTCCGTGGAGTTGGCGTGGCCGGAATGGAGGAGGACATGCAGTACCAGTTCGATTTTTCGGCCTTGCTGCCCTACTGGAGCGACTTCCTGTCGGGCGCGCTTGTCACGATCGAGATCACCGTCTTTTCGGTGGTCATCGGTCTGGTGATCGGCGTTGCCTGCGCCATAGCCCGTCGTTCGGCTATCGGGCCGCTGCGTGCTCTCGTCAGTATCTATGTCGAGACCGTGCGCAACACGCCGTTCATCGTGCAAATCTTCTTCATCTTCTTCGGCCTGTCCTCCGTCGGGATACGCCTCCCAATCATCGCGGCTGCCGTCTTCGCCATGGTCATCAATGTCGGCGCCTACACGGCCGAAATTGTGCGCGCCGGCATGGATTCCATCCATCCGAGCCAGATCGAGGCGGCTGAAGCGCTCGGCCTGTCGAAGCTGCAGATCTATCGCGACATCATTCTCCTGCCGGCGATCGAACGCGTCTATCCGGCACTCTCCAGCCAATTCATCCTGATGATGCTATCGACCTCGATTGCCTCGCAGATCTCCGCCGAGGAACTGACGGGCGTCGCCAACAACATCCAGTCGAACACGTTCCGATCACTGGAAACCTATATGGTCGTCGCGGTCCTCTACATCGCCATTACCTATCTGATGCGGGCGGGCTTCTATGGCCTCGGTCTCATCGCCTTTCCGCGCCGCCGCCGGCTCGGCACGTCGCTCTAGAGGTCGCCATGCTCGGTGGATTTTCCTTCAATCACCTCATCTATCTGCTGGATGGCCTTGTCTGGACGGTGGTGCTGTCTGCACTCGCCTTCCTGCTCGGCGGCATCGCCGGCTTCTTCGTGATGCTCTGCCGGATTTCACGCTTCCTCTGGCTGCGGCGGGCGGCCCTCATCTATATCCAGATCGTTCAGGGCACGCCGCTGCTCATCCAGATGTTCATCCTCTATTTCGGCCTGGGGGTCATCAATATCTCGGTGCCGCCGCTGGTGGCGGCCGGCCTCGGCATGATGATCTATTCGAGCTCCTATCTCGGCGAGATCTGGCGCGGTTCGGTGGAGTCGATCTCGCGTACACAGTTCGAGGCGGCCGAATGTCTCGGCCTGACGCGCTGGCAGGCGCTACGTGAGGTGATCCTGCCGCAGGCGCTGAGGATCGCCACGCCGCCGACGGTCGGTTTTCTCGTCCAGCTCGTCAAGAATACCTCGCTCGCCTCGGTCGTCGGCTTCCTGGAGCTGACACGTGCGGCGCAGGTCATCAACAACTCCCTGTTCCAGCCCTTCCTGGTGTTCGGCATCGCAGCGCTTCTCTATTTCGCTGTGTGCTACCCGCTGTCGGTCTGGAGCCGCTCTCTCGAGAGGAAGCTCAATGTCGGTCGCCGTTAAACTCACCAATGTCGTCAAGCGCTTCGGCGCGCTGGAAGTGCTGAAGGGCGTTTCCTTCGAAATCAATGCCGGCGAAGTGGTGGCGCTGATCGGCCAGTCCGGCTCCGGCAAAAGCACCGCACTTCGCTGCATCAACCGGCTGGAGACGATCCAGGACGGCTCGATCGAAGTGTGCGGCCACCGCGTGGAAGATCCGAAGCTCGATCTCCGGACACTGCGCCGGGATATCGGCATGGTGTTCCAGAGCTACAACCTCTTCCCGCATATGACGGTTGCCGAAAACATCATGCTGGCGCTGCGCCGCGTGAAGGGCATGCGCAAGGACCAGGCCTTCGAGATCGCCAGGCAGGTGCTCGCCAAGGTCGGTCTCTCGGAAAAGATCGATGCCTATCCGGAGCAATTGTCGGGCGGCCAGCAGCAGCGCGTGGCAATCGCCCGTTCGCTCGCCATGCAGCCGAAGGTGATGCTGTTCGACGAGGTGACGTCTGCTCTCGACCCGAAGCTGACGGGCGAGGTGCTGCGCGTGATGGAAGATCTCGCCCGCGGCGGCATGACGATGATCGTCGTCACCCACGAAATGGGCTTTGCCAAGCGCGCCGCCAACCGCGTCATCTACATGCATACCGGCAAGGTCTGGGAGACGGGTGGCGCCGATATCCTGAGCAATCCGCAGACACCGGAACTCAAGGAATTCATGGCTGCAGAGCTTTAGACCCCGGTACTTGCGGGAGGGAATTGCCTGCGCCGGATGAACCGGTGCGGGTTTTACAGGAGGCCCGACAAAGAGCGGGCAGAGGCAATCAGGTAGAGGAGACTTGGAGTATGCCGAAGACAATGATTTCGAAACTGGCACTTTTGGCGGGCGCGGGCCTGCTGGCGCTGGCAAGTGTTGCCCATGCCGACGTGCTCGACAATATCAAGAAGGCGGGCAAGGTGCGCATCGCGGTCGCGATGGGCATTCCGGAATATTCCTTCGTCGATGAAAACCTCAAGCCGACCGGTTCGGACGTCGAAACCGCGAAGCTGATCGCCAAGGATCTCGGCGTCGAACTGGAACTGGTGGAAATCACCAACGCTGCGCGAGTTCCCTCGGTCCAGACAGGCAAGGCCGATATGGTCGTCTCTTCGCTTGGCATCACCGAGGAACGCAAGAAGGCGATCGATTATTCCGTCCCTTATGCGACGCTGGCACTCGTCGTCGCCGCTCAGCCGAGCGTCGAGATCAAGAACTATGCCGATCTCGATGGCAAGCGCATCGGCGTTACCCGCGCGACGACCAACGACCAGGACATCACCGCCAATGCGAAGGGCGCCGATATCGTTCGCTTCGAGGATGACGCAACGCTGATCACGTCTGTTGTCTCCGGCCAGGTCGATATCCTCTCCAGCCAGTCGGCTGTCATTAACGGCATCAACAAGAAGATGGCCGATCATCCGCTGCAGGTGAAGTTCACGCAGAAGGAAACCAATCTCGGTATCGGTATTCCAAAGGGTGAAGCTGGTCTCAAGACCTGGCTCGACCAATGGGTCAAGACCAATTTCGACAACAAGGTGCTGCGCGACATCTATCGCAAGTATCACAATGCCGAACTGCCCGACGATCTGACCTCGCGTTGATCGAATAGCGGCGCCGGGCGCCGATGCCTTCATGGCGCCGGTCTTCGACGATCCTTAATTTCTGCCAATTTCGTCGCCGCGGCCCTTGGGACGCGGCGTTCGATTTTATGCGCCTGAATATCCGGCTTCTGCTGCGCCGTCCTTCCATCGATACCTGTGGCGACTTTGTCCTTTGTAAAACGTTGGCGATTTATCGATAATTTCTTAGTGATATTGGAAACGAACGGCGGAGGCGATTTTGTCGGGCATTGCAGCTGGTAGGTGGGGCTTCTGGATCGACCGTGGGGGCACCTTCACCGATATCATCGGGCGCGACCCGTTCGGTGCACTGCATGCCCGCAAAGTGCTGTCTGAAAACTCGGAAGCCTATCGCGATGCGGCTGTGCACGGCATTCGCCTGCATCTCGGCCTGACGGCGGATGAGCCGATCCCGGCCGGGCTGATTGGCGAGGTCCGCATGGGCACAACCGTTGCCACCAATGCGCTTCTGGAGCGCAAGGGCGAACCTCTAGCGCTTGTGACGACGAAGGGTTTTCGCGATGCGCTGCGCATCGGCTATCAGGAACGCAAGAAGATCTTTGCGACGGAGATCGTCAAGCCGGAAGCGCTCTATCAGGATGTGGTCGAGCTCGAAGAGCGTGTTCTCGCCGACGGTACCGTCGAGACAAAACTCGACGAAGCCGCGACCGAAGCAGCACTCCGCGATCTGCGAGGCAAGGGTTACCGCGCCGTCGCCATCGTCTTCATGCACGCCTACAAATATCCCGCACACGAGGCAGCGGCCGCGCGCATCGCGCGCGCCATCGGCTTCGAGCAGGTTTCTGTCAGCCATGAAGTCTCGCCGCTGATCAAACTGGTCGGTCGCGGCGATACGACTGTTGTCGATGCCTATCTTTCGCCGGTGCTCGGCCGCTATGTGCGTCAGGTCTCCGATGAGCTCGACGTCGCGAGAACCGGCGCCCGCGTCATGTTCATGATGTCTTCGGGCGGGCTTACGGCCGCCGATATGTTTCAGGGCAAGGACGCGATCCTGTCCGGCCCTGCCGGCGGTGTGGTCGGTCTTGCCAAGACCGGCGAGCAGGCAGGTTTCGGCCACGTGATCGGCTTCGACATGGGCGGCACCTCGACTGACGTCGCGCATTTCGACGGCGAATATGAGCGTGCTTTCGAAACGGAAGTGGCGGGTGTGCGCGTTCGTGCACCGATGATGCTGATCCATACGGTGGCGGCTGGTGGCGGCTCTATCCTGCATTTCGAAAGCGGCCGTTTCCGCGTCGGGCCTGATTCCGCAGGCGCTTTCCCAGGCCCCGCCTGCTACCGTAATGGCGGGCCGCTTGCGGTGACCGATGCCAACGTCATGGCCGGCAAGCTGCTGCCCGATTTCTTCCCGACGATCTTCGGCCCGAACCAGGACCAGCCGCTCGATATCGAGACGGTGCGGCAGAAATTCGCCACGCTTGCAGCGGAGATCGGTGACGGACGCAGCCCGGAAGAGGTAGCCGACGGTTTCATCCGCATTGCCGTTGCCAATATGGTCGAGGCGATCAAGAAGATTTCCGTCCAGCGCGGTTATGACGTGACACGTTACGCTTTGAATTGCTTTGGCGGTGCCGGCGGCCAGCATGCCTGCCTGGTGGCCGATGCGCTCGGTATGAAGAGCATACTTCTTCATCCCATGTCCGGCCTGCTCTCGGCCTATGGCATGGGCCTTGCCGATATCCGCTCCACCCGCCAGAAGGCGCTCGGCGTGCCGCTCGATGCGGCCGCACCGGCAGCGATGACAGCTCTTGGCAGAGAATTGCAGGGCGAGTGCCTGCCGGAGCTGGTGGCGCAGGGCATCGAGGCCGGCAAGATCAAGACGGTGTTGCGTGCACATATCCGCTATGCCGGCACCGATACGCTGCTCGCCGTCGAGGCATTATTCCCGCAGGATGACGACGCGGCGCGCCTGCGCAGGGAATTCGAGATCCTGCATAAGCGCCGCTTCGGCTTCATCGCCGAGGACAAGCCATTGGTCGTGGAAGCCGTCGAGGTGGAATGCATCGGCGGTGCGGCCGCCGAAATCGACGTTGATCGTGGCGAAGCGGCTGAGGGCGAGGCATTGCCCATCCGACGCACCCTGTTCCATTCGCAGGGCGAAAGCCATGACGCGGCGGTCGTCATGCGCGATGGCATTCAGCCCGGCCAGACCGTGACCGGACCGGCCATCATCATTGAGCCGAATCAGACCATCGTCGTGGAAGACGGCTGGCAGGCGAAGCTGACGGCGCACGATCATATCGTGCTCGCCCGCATCAAGGCGCTGCCGGAGCGCACGGCGATCGGAACCAAGGCCGATCCCGTCATGCTGGAGATCTTCAACAATCTTTTCATGTCGATTGCTGAGCAGATGGGCGTCACGCTGCAGAACACCGCCTATTCCGTCAACATCAAGGAACGGTTGGACTTCTCCTGCGCGGTCTTCGATGCGGACGGCAATCTCGTCGCCAATGCGCCTCATATGCCGGTTCATCTCGGTTCCATGGACGCGTCTGTCGCCACTGCCATCCGCGAAAATCCGGTCATTCATCCGGGCGACGTCTTCCTGATCAATGCGCCCTACAATGGCGGCACGCATCTGCCCGATCTCACCGTCTGCACGCCCGTCTTCGACGATGCCGGCACAGGCATCCGTTTCTGGGTGGCGAGCCGCGGGCACCATGCCGATATCGGCGGTATCTCCCCGGGCTCGATGTCGCCTCTCGCGACGCATATCGAGGAGGAAGGCGTCTATATCGACAATTTCAAGCTGCTCGATCGTGGCAAATTCCGCGAAGACGCTCTTGCGGATTTGCTTACCGGTGCGCGTTATCCAGTGCGCACGCTGGCACAGAACGTCAACGACCTGAAGGCGCAGGTTGCCGCCAATGAGAAGGGCGTGGCGGAACTGAAGAAGATGATCGCGCTCTTCGGCGAGGACGTGGTCGATGCCTATATGGGCCATGTGCAGGACAACGCCGCCGAAAGCGTGCGCCGTGTGCTCGACCACCTGCCGGATGGCGAATTTTCTTATGAGATGGATCAGGGCTGCAAGATCGTCGTCAGGATTTCCATCGATCGGGAAAAACGCGAAGCAACCGTCGATTTTACAGGCACCTCAGCGCAGCGCTCCGACAATTTCAACGCGCCGGCGCCGGTAACGCGGGCTGCCGTGCTCTATGTTTTCCGGGTGCTTGTCGAAGCCGATATTCCGATGAACGCCGGCTGCTTGCGGCCGATCCGTATCGTCATTCCCGATGGCACAATGCTGACGCCCGTTTATCCGGCAGCCGTCGTTGCCGGCAATGTCGAAGTCAGTCAGGCCGTTACCAATTGCCTGATCGGTGCCGTCGGCGCCATGGCCGCGGCCCAGGGCACGATGAACAACCTGACCTTCGGCAACGACAAGTACCAATATTACGAAACCATCTGCTCCGGCGCGCCGGCAGGCCCGGGCTTCAACGGTGCGGATGCCGTGCACACGCATATGACCAATTCGCGCCTCACCGATCCGGAAATCCTGGAGAGCCGTTTCCCCGTTGTGCTCGAGGACTTCCATATCCGGCCAAATTCCGGTGGCCGCGGTCAGTGGCATGCCGGCAGCGGCACGCAGCGGACGATCCGCACGCTCGAGAAGCTGGAATTCGCCGTTCTCTCCGGTCATCGCCGCGTGGCACCGTTCGGGCTGAAAGGCGGCGAAGATGGACAGACCGGCCGCAACTGCGTTCGCCGAAACGACGGGACGATTGATGAACTGATCGGTGCTGCCCACACGGTGTTGGAAGCGGGTGAAGCCTTTACTGTCGTGACGCCAACAGGCGGCGGGTACGGACCGAGAGACGCCTGAGCAATTGGGATGGAAGTGCGTTCAATGGAAAAATCGAAATAACAAAAGGCGCCCCGCGATCTGATCGTCTCGTCGGCTCATCTGGCACTCGGCAGCTCGCCGGCTCTTTCGGAGCTCGAATACGGATCGGTCCTCTTTTCTCACGCCTTTAATCGCTGGATGGTGCGCTGCATGGCGGCCGCCGGGGGGGCCGAGCCTGTCGCCTGTGGAGATCCTTGTCATTCACTCGGTGCGCCATCGCGGCCGGCCGAAGACGTTGTCTGACCTCTGCCTCTCGATATCGAAGACACTCATGTCGCCAACTACGCGGTAAAAAAGCTTGATGCGGCCGGCCTCGTCAAGACCGGAAAATCCGGCAAGGAAAAAGTCATCCAGGTCACCGACAAAGGCCTGGAGGCGCTGACGCGATATTCGGAAATCCGCGAGCGGCTTCTGGTCGAGGCGACGAAAGTGTCGGGATTATCGCAGGGGGATTTGTCGGGTATCGCCTCCCACCTGAGAGCGCTCTCGGGCTATTACGAGCAGGCGGCGAGATCAGCGGCGACCTTATGATCGAAGCAGAGACGCCGCCATTCTCCCGGCTCTCTAACGGGCCCGGATATCCGTTCCCTTGTCAAAAGCGTACTCCGCCCTTGAGAGGCGGAGTACGAGCAAGGTCCCGGCTCAGTTCTTGACCGTGTCTTCTAGGAAGAAGCGGCCGAGCGGGTTCTGATAGAAGTTGTCGATGTTCTTGCGTGCGACGTTGATGTAGGGACTGTAGTAGAGATCGATCCAGTTGACGTCGTCCTTGGCGGTCTTCTGCAGATCGATATACATCTGCTCGCGCTTTTTCGGATCGAGTTCCAGACGGGCCTTGGCGACCAGTTCCTTCACTGCATCGTTCTTGTAGTTCGTCATGTAGTTGTTGTTGGAATCGTGGCCGAGCACGAAGGTCGTCTTTTGGTCCGGGTCGAGAATGTCGTTGGTCCAGTAGTTGACCGAGATATCGTAATCGCCGGCAACCGTCATGTCCCATTCCTGGCTTGGGTCGACCTTCTGGAGGTTAGCAGTGATGCCGGCCTTGGCGAGCTGCTGTTGCACCAGTACGGCGGTCTGCTCGTCCACTTCGTCGCCGGCGCGGATCAGATAGTTCAGCGTCAGGTTGGTGACGCCGGCGTCGGCCAGCATCTTCTTGGCCTTTTCTGGGTCATAGGGGCGCTGCAGATTGTCGGCGTAATGATAGAGCGCGCCCTTCGGAACGTAGGAATTGGCGACTGTGCCCTGGCCGAAGGTGACGGCATCGACGATTGCCTTCTTGTCGATTGCGATGTCGAGCGCCTGGCGTACTTCCTTCTTGGCGAGATCGCCATGGGCATGGTTGATCAGGAGATGGTCCTCACGGGTCGAAGGATCGGCCAATACGTTCAGGTTGGCGTCCTTCTTCAACTCCTCGACGCGCGAAAAGGGCACGAAGATCGCCGCGTCGAGCTGGCCTGCCTGCACGTTCAGCATGCGGGTATTGTCGTCAGGCACCGAAATCCATTCGACGCCGTCGAGCTTTACCCGGTCCGCCTGCCAGAAATTCGGGTTCTTCTTGAGGATGATGCGGTCGCCGCGGCGCCATTCCTCTACGGTGAAGGCGCCAGACGAAATGGGCTTTTCAGCGTAGGCGTCGGCACCCAGGGATTCGATGCCGGCCTTGGAAATGACGGAGGCATTCGGCAGTGCCAGCGTCGACAGGAAGGGCGCGGAAGGGTTCTTGAGCTTGATCGTCAGCGTATGCGGATCGGTTGCGACGGCCGTGTCGATGACCTTATAGGAATCGCTCCAGAGCGAGCCTGCGTCATCGCGGATACGCAGCAGGCTGAAGGCCGCGTCTTCCGCCGTCAGCGGCGAGCCGTCGGAGAATTTCGCATCGCGGATCTTGAAGACATAGGTCAGTCCGTCGTCGGACGCCGTCCAGCTCTCGGCCAGGCCGGGCTCCAGCTTTGTGCCGGTCTTGTCGACGCGGATCAGCACGTCATAGACGTTGGAGAAGACCCAGTTGTCGATATTCTGCGCCGTTTTGATCGGGTCGAATGTCGTAGAATCCTCGCGACGGCCGATGGTGAGCACACCTGCGGCTTCGGCATAGGATGCACTGAGCGTCAGGCCCGCAAGAAGTGCTGCAAGCCCGATTGATTTCCATCTGGTGATCATGCGTTCGTTCCCTTCGTTGTTATGGCATGCGTTTGACGGGTAGTGCCGGCATCGATTGCAGCTCGTCTTCCAAGCTGGCGCTGCTCAGAAGCGGCTTGTCCGGATCGATATCGGGAATGGCGGCGATCAGCGCCGCGGTATAGGGATGTTTCGGCCGCGCAAAGACCTCTTCCGAGAGGCCTTCTTCGACGATCTCGCCACGATACATGACGACCACGCGTTCGCAGAGATTGCGCACGATCGCCAGATCATGGGCGATAAACATCAGCGTCAGGTTCATCTTTGCGGTGAGCTCACGGAAAAGCGCGATGATCTGTGCCTGGATCGTGACGTCGAGGGCCGCAACACATTCGTCAGCAATGATGAGCTTCGGATCGACAGCGAGCGCCCGGGCAATCCCGGCGCGCTGGCACTGACCACCGCTCATGCTGCGGGGTTTGCGATTTGCAAACTCTCGCTCCAGCCCGACAAGATCGAGTAATTCGCCGATCCTCTCCGGAATGGCCGATGCCGGCACCTTGCCCTGCACCTTCAGCACCTCGGCAAGCATCTGCCCGATCGTGAGGCGCGGATTGAGTGCGTTATAAGGGTCCTGAAAGACCATGGCCGTCTCGCGCCGCAGCTTTGCGAGACCGGCGGCCCGCTGCTGCGCGAGATCGATCCCTCCGAAGGACACATGGCCTGAGGAGATCGGCGTCAGCCCTAGCACGGCGCGTGCGAGTGTGCTCTTGCCGCTGCCGGATTCGCCGACGATGCCTATGGTTTCGCCCGGCATGACCTGCAGGCTGACACCGGAAACGGCGCTTACCGTCTTGGCACTGCTCTTGAACAGGCTGCCGCCAACCTTGAAACGCACATGCAGGTCGTCGATCTCGAGAAGCGGCTTGGTCGATGCTGCGGAAGACGCGAGCAGCGGCTCCGGCATTGGCGCCTCGTCCGGCATGGAGGGATGGCTGTTGATCAGATTGATCGTGTAGGCGTCCTGCGGCCGGGAGAGGATCGTCCGTTTCGGCCCCTGTTCAAGCAGCTTACCATTGCGCATGACGGCGATGCGGTCGCAGGTCTGGGCGACGATGCCGAGATCGTGGGTGATGAGGATGATCGACAGGCCGCGCTTTTCTCGGATCTCCAGCAAGAGTTTCAGGATCTGCGCCTGGATCGTCACGTCGAGTGCCGTCGTCGGCTCGTCGGCGATCAGGATCTTCGGGTTGCAGGAGAGAGCCACGCCGATCATGGCGCGCTGGCGCATGCCGCCGGAGAACTCGTGCGGATAACTGTCATATTGGCGAACGGGATCGGGAAAGCCAACCTGCGTCAGGATCTCGATCGCCGCCGCCCGTGCTTCCTTGGCGCCGAGCCCTTGATGATAGCGGATGCCCTCGGAAATCTGGTCGCCGATGCGCATGACCGGATCGAGATGGCTCGTCGGGTTCTGGAAGATCATGCCGATCTCGCCGCCCCGAACTTCCAGCATCTCGGCTTCGCTTGCCGTCGTCAGATCACGCCCTTCGAGCAGGACGGCGCCGCCCTCGATCTTGATCAGAGAGGAGGGCAATAGCCGGACGAGCGAGCGGCAGAGCAGGCTCTTTCCCGAGCCGCTCTCACCAACCAGGCCGAGGATTTCGCCCTTGGCGAGATCAAGAGAAACATGGTCGATCAGCGTTCGCGCGCCGCCATCGAGATGAACCCTGACCGTCAGGTCACGGACGGAAAGCACTGACGCGCTCATTCGTGAACTCCGAGAAGTTCGCCGAGCGCATCACCCAGCATGCTGAAACCGAAAGCGAGGCAGACGATGGATAGGCCTGGGAAAAGCGTGATCCACCATGCCGTTGTGATGAAGCTCTGCCCTTCCGCGACCATGACGCCCCACTCGGCGAGCGGCGGCTGCACACCGAGGCCGAGATAGCTAACGGCCGCGCCGCTGAGCAGCACCAGTGTGGCATCCGACATGGAAAAGACGATGGAGCCGGCAATGGCGTTCGGCAGAAGGTGGCGGAACATGATCCTGAAACGGCTGAATCCGAGGCTGACGGCTGCGACCGCGTAGTCACTGCTTTTCAGGACCAGCATCTGGGCGCGGATGAGGCGTGCATAGGAGACCCAGCCGACCAGCGCCATGGCAATGTAGAAACTGCTGAGGCCCGGGCCGAGAATGGCGATGATCGACAGCATCAAGACAAGAAACGGGAAGGCGAGAATGATATCGACGAGGCGCATGAAAACCGCATCGACGATGCCGCCGAAGAAGCCGGCGATGGTCCCGATCGTCGTGCCGATCAGGAACGGGAAGATGACGCCGATGATGGCAATCTGCAGGTCGATGCGGGCGCCCCATATGACGCGCGAAAGTATGTCGCGGCCGAAATTGTCCGTGCCGAAGAGATGGGCGAAGGAGGGCGACTGTAGCCGCACATCGGCATTCTGCAGGATCGGATCAAAGGGTGCGACCAGCGGAGCGGCGATTGCCAGGAGCAGAAAGAACAAGAGAATGCCGGCGCCGATGACGAGTGTCAGCCGGCGGCCGAGGAAACGGCGCCAGGCGACCGGAGAGGGAGTAAAGGCCTCGACGCTCATAGCTTCACCCTCGGATCGACAGCGACGGTGACGATATCGGCAATGAAATTGACGAGCACGGTGGCGCAAGCAAATGTCATCGCTACACCCTGAACGACCATATAGTCGCGCGAGAAAATGGCGCGCACCAGCAATTGCCCCATGCCCGGCAGGGCAAAGACACTTTCCACGACGACGGTGCCGCCGATCAGCCAGCCAATGTTGACGGCCAGAAGATTGATTGTCGGTACCAGCGAATTCGGCAGGACGTGGCGCCAGAAGACGACACTCTCAGGCATGCCACGGGCGCGAGCGGCTGTCGCTACATCCGATTTCAGGGATTCGATCATCGCGGAGCGCAGGCTGCGGGTCAGCACCGTCGAGAGCGACAACGCAACGGTCAACGCCGGCAGGATGAGATGAGAGAGCTTGTCGGTAAATGTCGTGCCGTAGCCGGAGACGGGGAGGACGCCGAGCTCAACGCTGAAAAAAATGATCAGCATCAGGCCGAGCCAGAAAGGCGGAAAGCCGATCCCGAATGTGGAGATGACGCGTACTGCATGATCAGGCGCGCGGCCAGCATTACGAGCTGCAATCGCCGACATCGGCACGGCGATCAGGATCGACAGGATGACGCTTGTCAGGACCAGCGCGATCGTCGGCTCGATGCGCGTGGCAATCAGCGGAAAAACGTCGATCTTGTAGAGGATCGACTTGCCCATTTCGCCATTCGCGAGGTTCTTGAGGAAGTAGAAATATTGCAGCCACATCGGCTGATCGAGTCCATACTGCGCGCGAATGTTGGCAAGCGCCGTCGGTGTCGCACGCGTGCCGAGAATATTGCGGGCGGGATCGCCGGGGATCAGTCGCACCAGAATGAAGGTAATGACACTGATGCCGAAGATGACTGGCAGAAACTGAAGCGGCCGGGTCAGTATGAACTTATAGCGATGCATGGTGGCGCCTGCCCCCTTGTCTTCGCCAGGTTCCGATCACCTTCCTCTGCATCAGCTTGCCTTATGTCGCGATAAGAAATCAATCAGGGCGGGATAATAGTCGTGCGGGTTTTCGTAGAACGGCATGTGGCTGGCGTTTGCGAAAACCTTGAGTTCGGCATTTGGCAACGCAAGCTTCATGCGCAGCGCGCAGGCCGGCGTCAACTCGTCATGTTCGCCCGTCGTAATCAATACCGGCGCCTTCACCCGCGGCAGGTCGGGAACACGGTTCCAGTCCTTCAGATTGCCGATATAGAGAAATTCGTTCGGCCCCTGCATGGTCTCATAGGGACCCATGTTCCAGTCATCCAATGAGCGGCGCACCGGCGCCGGCCAATCCGGCAGGCGGCAGACGTGGCGATAGTTCAGGATGGTCACGGCCGCGAGATATTCGGGATGATTGTAGGTTCCCTGCGCCTCATGCTTCTGCATCATCGCCACCGTCTCAGGCCCGAGGGCGGCCCGGAGCCGCTCCAGCTCCAAGATCAGATGCGGCATGTCGGCGACGGTATCTTCGAGGATCAGCGTCTGCAGGTTTTCCGGATAGGTCAGTGCATAGTCGATCGCGAGCCAGCCGCCCCAGGAGTGGCCGAGCATATGGACTTTACCGAGACCCAGCGCCTTTCGCACCGTCTCGGTTTCTTCGACATAGCGGCCGATGGTCCAGAGCGATGCGTCGGTCGGCCGGTCGGAGGCGCCGGTGCCGAGCTGGTCGAAGGCGACAACGCGGTAACCCTTGTCGATGAGACAGGAATGAGCCTCGCGCAGATAGTCGCAGGGCAGACCCGGGCCGCCGTTCAGGCAGAAAACAGTCTCGCTGCCGGTTCCGAAGCTGTAGGCAATCACCTTGTAGCCGTCGACTTCAATCTCATGTCGCGCCTCAGGCTCGATTTCACGCCACATTCACCGCTCCGGCAGAAGATTTCGCTTGCTCAATAATTGGGCATGGCTAAATTTTTATCCGAAATGACGCTCTTCGCCAGCTATAAGAAGTGATAGGGTGGGGAACCACCGGGAGTCCGCCATGCTTGACGAAATCGGAACGATCAGACGGCAGTTCTCAGCCCATCAGACGCTGGACGGGCGTATCGATCAGGTTTTCGCGGCAATGAAAGAGATCGGTTTCGAGGCCCTGATCTACGACTACACGCCGGTGCCTTATGACATCGACGGAGGGATCATGATTCCGTCGATGTTAAAGCTGCGCAATATCTCCGAAGATATGCGCGAATACTGGTTTGACCGCGGCTATTTCCGCATCGATCCGGTGCAACAGGTGGCCTTGCGCACCTCGGCGCCCTTCTTCTGGAACTATGACAGGGACGCCGACACTCTGATCAACCGCTTCATGAGTGACGACACGGCGCCGGTGACGCGTTTCCTCAACGAGCGCGACATGTCGACGGGCGTGACGGTTCCCGTCCATATGCCGCGCGGCGATTATGCGACTGTGACCGGCATCCGTTTCGGCGTTGACAGCGATTTCGAGCACCACGCACTACGTTATATCGCCGATTTCAATCTGCTGGCCCATGTCTTCCATGAGGCCGCCTATTCGCTTTTCGATGCTGAGGCGCTGCGGGTCGGCAAGGTCCGTTTGACAGAGCGGGAGCGGGAATGCCTGCGCCACTCGGCAGAGGGACTTTCGGCCAAGGAAATTTCGCGCATCATCAATCGTTCCGTGCCGACGGTCGTCATGCATCTCAATGCGGCGGCCAAGAAGCTCGGCGCCCGCAACCGCACGCAGGCAGTGGTGCGCGCCACCCATTACCGGCTGCTGGAAGACCGCCCATCCTATAACTTCTAATAGCTGCCTTCGGCTTTTCGGCCACGTTATGCTTTTTCCATCATTGCCCTAGAGGATGGAGATATAAGTGGCCGCAGTTTCGACGAAGGAAGGTTTTCTGCCGTTTCGCGAATATCAGACCTGGTATCGCATCACCGGTTCGCTCGATTCCGGCATGTTGCCGCTTGTCGTTGCCCATGGCGGCCCCGGCTGCACGCATGATTATGTCGATTCCTTCAAGGGTATTGCGGAGCTCGATGGCCGCGCTGTCATCCACTACGATCAGCTTGGCAACGGCAATTCCACGCGACTACCCGACAAGGGACCGGATTTCTGGACGCCGGCGCTCTTCCTCGAAGAGCTCGATGCGCTCCTGAAACATCTCGGCATTCAGGATCGGTATGCCTTCCTCGGCCAGTCCTGGGGCGGCATGCTTGGCGCCGAACATGCGGTGCGCCGGCCAAAGGGCCTGAAGGCGCTCGTCATCGCCAATTCGCCAGCCAACATGCATACCTGGGTGGCCGAGGCGAACCGGTTGCGCGAAGAGCTACCGCAGGCGGTGCAGGACACGCTTCTGAAACACGAGGAAGCCGGAACCATCACCGATCCGGACTATATTGCCGCGTCACGCGTCTTTTATGACCTGCATGTCTGCCGGGTTTCTCCCTGGCCGCCGGAAGTCGCGCGCACTTTTGCGATCATGGACGAGGACAATACCGTCTACCGCAACATGAATGGTCCGACTGAATTCCACGTCATCGGCACGATGAAGGACTGGACGATCGAAGATCGATTGCCACTCATCGAGGCGCCGACGCTTCTGATCTCTGGCAAATATGACGAGGCGACTCCGCTCGTCGTCAAACCCTATGTCGATCATGTGCAGGGTTGCGAATGGGTGCTCTTCGAGAATTCCAGCCACATGCCGCATGTCGAGGAACGCGAGCTTTGCCTGGACGTTGTTTCTGCCTTCCTTACAAGGCACGATTGATCGCGCCCTGCGGCCGGCGCCGACGGCCGCACCTCCTCTACCGTTCGAACGGCTCGCCGAGCGAAGCGACGCCGTTTAGCTTCAACAGGCGGCGGTCCGCGGAGATGATGCCGAGTACGACGATCGTTACCAGATAGGGGAGGCACGCCAGCAACTGCGAGGGCACGTCGAGCCCGGTCGCCTGCGCGGCTAGCCCCATCAGCGATACGGCACCGAAGAGACACGCGCCGAGGAATATCCGGCCTGTCAGCCAGGTTCCGAAGACGACGAGCGCAATGGCGATCCAGCCGCGGCCGGCAATCATTCCATCCGCCCAGAGCGGCGTATAGATCGTTGACGCATAGGCGCCGGCAAAGCCCGCCATCATGCCGCCGAATGCCACGGCGGCGGAGCGGACGGCGATGACAGGGTAGCCGATCGCATGGGCTGCTTTCGGGTTTTCACCGACGGCGCGAATGACCAGTCCAACCTTCGAATAGGCGAAAGTCGCCCAGATCGCGACTGTCACCAGAAGCGAGAGCCAGACAACGATATCCTGTGTGAAGAGGCCGCCGATGAGCGGGATCTCGGAAAGGCCCGGAATTGTGATTTTCGGCAGCGCCTTGACTGTCAGGCTTTCATAGCTCTTGCCGAACAGTGCCGACAGGCCCTGGCCGAGAATGCCGATCGCAAGCCCGGTCGCGACCTGGTTCGCGTTGAAGCCGAGGATGATGCCGGCAAAGATCAGTGACAGCAGACTGCCGCCGAGCCCGGCCGCGACAAATGCGAGGATGTGGCCGCCACCATGATAGACGATGATGAAGGCAATGACGGCGCCGAATGCCATCAATCCCTCGACGCCGAGATTGAGAACCCCGGCGCGTTCAACGACCAGTTCACCGAGGGCCGCCAGCAGAAAGGGTGTCGCAGCCGCCAGCATGCCGGCCAGGATGAACTCGATCGCATTCATGATGGGCTCCGGATGGCGGCGGGGGGCCAGGCAAGGCGATAGCGGACGAAGGCAACAGCAATCAGATAGATGAGCAGCAGGCTGCCCTGGAACACACGGACGGCAGCAATCGGCAGGTTGGCCGATACCATGGCATTATCGCCGCCGATGTAGAGTGCGGCCATGACGATAGAGGATATGACGATGCCGATCGGATGCAGGCCGCCGAGATAGGCGACGATGATTGCCGCATAGCCGTAGCCGGTCGAGATCGAGCGCTGCAACTGGCCGAGCGGGCCGGCGACTTCGGCTGAACCCGCCAGCCCAGCGGCTGCGCCACCGATCAGCAGCGACAGCCAGATTGCCCAGCTCTCTTTGAAACCGGCATAGCTTGCAGCGCGTGGCGCTAGTCCCCCGACTTGTAACCTGTAGCCGATGAAGCTCTTCTGCATGAAGATCCATGCAGCAACCGACAGGATACCGGCGAGGATGAGCGAGACGTTGACGCGCGTTCCTTCAAACAGGATCGGGACCATGGCGTCATACTGGAACATCACCGACTGCGGGAAGTTGAAGCCATTCGGATCCTTCCAGGGGCCGAGCAGCAGATAATTGAGAAGTTGCGCGGCGACGAAACTCAGCATCAGCGAGACCAGGATTTCGTTGGCATTGAGCCGCACGCGCCAGAAGGCCGTCAGCGATGCCCAGAGCGCGCCGCCGATCATGCCGAGCAGCAGCATTGCCGGCCAGATCCACTGGCCGGTGGCGTCCGGCCACCAGATCGGAATGGCAGAGGCAAAGATCGCTCCCAGCACGAATTGCCCCTCGGCGCCGATATTGAAGACTTTGGCGCGAAAGCCGATCGCAAGCCCCTGCGCGATGAGCAGCAGCGGCCCGGTCTTCAGGAGCACCTCCGAAAACGACGCCCAGGAATAGAAGGGCTCGATCAGCATCGCATAGATGACTGCGGCCGGGTCACGCCCCATGACGACATAAAGGCCGAGATTGAGGATGATCGTGACGGCGAGCGCGATCGGCGGGGCGAGAAGCGTAGCGGCAAGCGAGGCGCGTTCCCGGCGGACAAGGGTTGGCAAGGCGGCAAACACGGGTCTGCTCATGCAATCGCTTTCTCGCGCTGTGACTGGGCGCCGATCATGTATCGGCCGATGTCCTCGGGCTTCGTATCGCGTGTGACGAGCGGCGGGCTCAGCGTGCCGTGGTGAAGGACCTGGATGAAGTCGCTGAGCTCGAACAATTCTTCGAGCTCCTCGGAAATGACGAGGATTGCCATGCCTTCGTTGCGCAGCGTGATGAGCCGCTTGCGGATTGCCGAGGCAGCACCGATATCGACGCCCCAGGTAGGTTGGGCGAGGAAGAGCAGCTTCGGCGCCAGCATGATTTCGCGCCCGACGATGAACTTCTGCAAATTGCCGCCGGAGAGCGAGCCGGCCTCTGCCTCGGGACCGCGCGTGCGTACGTCGTAGTCACGGATGCATTCGTTGGTGAACGCGGTCGCCTGTGCCTTGTCGAGCAGGCCGCGTTTGACGAGACTGAGGGGATGGGCGGTTAGCAGGCTATTGAGGGTGAGCGACATTTCGGGGACCGCGCCACGGCCGAGCCGGTCCTCCGGCACGAAGGCAAATCCGAGCTGCCGGCGGGCTGCCGGCTCGAGCATGCCGACATCCTTGCCCATCATGAAGATCTGGTCGCGTTGGTCGCGCGGCAGGATCGTTTCGCCGGAGATCAGCGCGGCAAGCTCGCTTTGGCCGTTGCCGGAAATCCCGGCAATGCCGAGGATTTCTCCGGCGCGGACGACAAGGCTGACCTGGGAGAGCGGCACGGCAAAAGGATCATCCGGCCTGTAATCGAGCCCTATCAGTTCCAGCCGCTTCTCGCCTTCGTCAAGCGGCAGCGCCGGCATGGGTTCCGGCATGTCACGGCCGATCATCATACGGGCAAGGTCATGGGCATCATGCTCGCGCGGATCGACATGACCGGTCACGCGTCCGCCGCGCAGGATCGTCGCGCGGTCGCAGAGCGACTGGATCTCTTCCAGCTTGTGGGAAATGAAAAGGATGGAAACGCCGCCGTCGCGCAACCGGCGCAAGGTCTCGAACAGCTTCTCCACGGCCTGCGGCGGCAGGACGGATGTTGGTTCGTCGAGGATCAGCAGTTTCGGATTGGTCATCAGGCAGCGGATGATTTCCACGCGTTGTCGCTCGCCGACCGAAAGCGAGTGCACATGGGCCAGCGGATCGACCTCCAGGCCGAATTCGTGTCCGAGCTTGCGGATACGCTCCGCAAGTTCGGCTTTGTTGCCGGCGACGATCAGGCGGATATTCTCGACGACCGTCAGGCTCTCGAACAGGGAGAAATGCTGAAAGACCATGCCGATGCCGGCACGCCTTGCCTCTGCGGGAGAGGCAAGGCTGAGGTTCTGCCCGTTCCAGGCAACAGTTCCGCTGTCCGGCTGCTCGACGCCATAGATCAGCTTCATCAGAGTCGATTTGCCGGCCCCGTTTTCTCCGAGGATGGCATGGATCGAGCGGGGAGCGACGTCAAGGTCGATCTGCTGGTTGGCATGGACCTGGCCGTAGCTCTTGGAAATGCCGCGTAGCGACAGGAGCGGGCTTTCCATGGCTTATTTCGGCAACGGCGTCTTGACACCCTTGACGTGCCAATCCATCGCGACGATCTGCGCGTCCGTCAGCGTGGCGCCAGAGGCGACACCCTCACTGCCATCCGCCTTGGCGATTGGGCCCGTAAACGGCGAGAAGCTGCCGCTGGCGATCTTGGCCTCGATTTCCTTGATCTTGCTCATCGTGTCGGCTGGGATGGCCGGGTTCCAGTCGACAACCTCAACCACCTTGTCGGCAACGCCGAGGAAGGCGTTGGCGCCCTTGAAGGTGCCGGCGAGATGAGCATCGACGGACGCCTTGAAGAAGGGTGACCAGTCGGTGGCCACGCAGCCGAGATAGGTCTTCTCGGCATATTTCTTCATCGAGGAGTTCAGGTTGAAGGCATAGATACCGGCTTCCTCGCAGGCGGAGATGACCGAAGGCGTATCCTGCGCATTCGAGAAGATGACGTCGCAACCCTGCGAGATCAAAGCCTTGGCGGCTTCCTGTTCCTTGGCCGGATCGAACCAGGAGTTGACCCAGACGACAGAGACTTCGATGTCGGGTTTGACGGCCTGCGCGCCAAGCGTGAAGGCATTGATCGAGGTGATCAGTTCGGGAATGGCAAAGGCCGAAACCGAGCCGAGCTTGCCGGTCTTGGAGACAGCGGCGGCGGCCATTCCGAGCAGATAGGTGCCCTGGAAATATTTGGCAGCGAAGGGCGAGAAGTTCGGCGCGACCTGGAAGCCCGAGGCATGCAGGACGGTGACCTTTGGATTGCGGCGGGCGATCTGCAAAGCACCGTTCTGATAGCCGAAGGAGCCGGCGATCAGGAAATGGTTTCCGTCTGCGACCGTCTTGTTCATGATGCGATCGGCATCCGGGCCCTCGGCGATGTTTTCGATGATCGTGACCTTGACCTTGTCGCCATAGGCGGCCTTGATCGGATCGATGCCGGCGGCAAGCGCATGACCCCAGCCGACATCGCCGATTGGCGAAGGTACGACGAGAGCGATGCCGAGCGGTTCGTCGGCAGCAAATGCAGAGCGGCCGGCAAAGGCCGTGGCAAGGCCAGCCGTCGCGGCGCTCTTCATCAGCGTTCTGCGGGTCAGATTGTTGGACATGTCAGTTCCCTCTTTTGGTTGTTCAGAATTCCACGGTCGCGAGCGCCGCTTCGGCGTCCGCGAAAAGCTTGAATTCGTCGAGACCGGTGAATTCACCTGCCTGCCAGACGATGCGCCCGTTGATCATGGTGAGGTCAGTCGGCATGCCGATCCCGACCTTGGCAATCAGGCTCAGCGGGTCGTGTCGCGTGCCGACATAGTCCATCCGCCGCGTATCGATCGCGAAAAGGTCTGCTGCCATGCCCGGCGCGAGACGGCCGATATCGCGGCGGCCGAGCAGGCTTGCGCCGCCCGTCGTTGCGTAACCAAGGAAATCGACCGGCGGCGGAACAGGGTGAGCGCGTGTCGATGCCGACAGGCATTGCAGCATATAGGCGGAGTGGATGCAGTGCATGAGGTTGGAATTGTCGTTCGAGGCAGCGCCGTCGCAGCCAAGCCCGACGCGCAGGTCGAAGGCCGACATGGCCGGAATATCCGTCACCTCAGCGCCGACAAGATAGACCGGTTCCGGGCAATGAGAGACGCCGGTGCCGCTTGCCGCCATCTTTCGGAGTTCGTGATGCGTCAGTTCCCAGCAGTGAGCATAGAAGGTGTCGGGACCTGCAAAGCCGAGTTCAGTGCAGTAATCGACCGTACGCATGCCGTGCCGTGCCTCGATGACAGGGCTTTCGCCTTCGCCGACATGGGTGTGCAAAAACACGCCGCGGTCACGGGCAAGTGCGACGGATTCAACGAAGGTCTCGCGATAGCAATTGACCGGCTGGCAGGGCGCAACGACCACCTGCCGCATGCTGAAGGGACCGGCATCGTGGTAGCTGTCGATCAGCCGGGCGCAATCGGCTATGAATTCATCCGTCGTTTCCAGCATGGCATCCGGGATCGTCGATCCCTCGGATTTCGGCAGCGTATTGCCGCCGCGGCCTGCATGGAAACGCATGCCGAGAAGCTCGGCCGCCTCGAACTGTCGGTCGATCAGGCGCTTTCCGGCGTGCCGAGGAAAGCAATATTGGTGGTCGAAAGCCGTCGTGCAGCCATGCTTGATCATCTCGGCCATGGCGGTGACCGAGGAATGATAGAAGCAATCCTCGTTCAGCCGCGAGAAGATCGGGTATATGCGGTCCAGCCACTCGATGACCGACAGTTTCGTCCAGTCGAGATCGGCCCGGTTGCGCACGAAGCACTGAAAGAAATGATGATGCGTGTTGACGAGGCCGGGATAAACGAACCAGCCGGCGGCATCCTGGACGATCGTGCCTGATGGCAGGGGCTCCTGTGACAGGTTCGTGCCAATTGCCTGGATCGCCGGACCATTGGTCAGCACGTCCACGTTCCGGCGCACGCTTGGTCCGTTGCCCTCATTGACGATGACGGCTGCGCAATTTTTCAGGAGGTAGCCGGCCATCTCAGCTTTCCTCCTTCGCAGGATGAGGATCGGGCTTCAGCTCGTGCAGGCGGTGAATGCCGGGCATCTCGATGAAGCCGCCGAGGCTGCGGACGGCCCTCAACCAGAGCCGGATGTTTGGATAGGGATCGAGCGAGATGCCGCCATCGGGCGCGAGCGCCACATAGGGGAAACAGGCAATATCGGCGATCGTGGCGCGGTTTGACGCCAGGAAGCGCATACCGCGAAGCTGCTGTTCGAAGAGACCAGCCTCCAGCTCGCGCAGCGCGGCGATGCCCTGCGCCTGAAGGCTTTCGATATTGCCGGGGCGCAGAAGCATTTCATGCAGCCGCGCGCCGCCGAGACTGGCGGTCAGCCGATGCGAGAAGGACAGCCACTGCTGCACCCGCGCCGTCTCTTCAGGCGTGCTTCTACCCAACCATTCCGGCGCGCCTTGAGCGGCGAGATAGGCGAGAATGGCGGAGGATTCCGTCAGAACGAGATCGCCATCTTCCAGGATCGGAATCGACCCTGCCGGATTGAGCGCCAGAAGTTCCGGACCGCGATGTTCAGCGCCTGGATGAAAATCCACCGCCCGGATATCCAGCTTGATACCGAGGATCGCCGCCATCAGGCGGATCTTGTAGCAACTCGGCGAGAGAATGTAGTCGTAGAGCTTCATTGCGCGACCAACTGTGCACCGTAGGTATAGTTGTGGCGCTTGAGCCAGCGTCTGTAGGCGACCGAAGTCAGGTCCGCGCGCGTCGGTATTTCCATGCCGGGATCGAGTGGCAGAAGGGCTGGGATCTGGTTCTCGAGGATCGAGCGGTCCTGCAGGAAGATCATCTGCTGGAAATGAATGAGATCTGTCATCGGTGTGTCGTCATCAAAGAGTGCCATCCATGGCCACACGTCGCAAAGGTCTTCCGCAAGCGGTTGGACGAAGAGGGTAATGACGTCCCATTCGCTGGGGCGGGGAGGGCAGGTCTTGTAGAGTACCGAGCAGGTAGGTGCCGGCACGCGATACATATATTCGGTGGTGATGCCGCCGGTCGCCGATTTAGCGGCCTGCGGCTGATAGAATTTCACCTGCGTTGCCCAGACCTCGTCCTCGTCTTCGCGGATCTCGACCTTGTAGTTCTGGACTTCGGTATGAGGCTCCGCGCCCAGAATATCGGTATGGACGAAGGGGAAATGGGCAATGTCGAGGAAGTTCTCGACCGCCCGCAGCGGTGAGCAGCGCACCCGCACGACGCCCACATCGACGAAGCGGCGGCCGGGCTGGTCTGCCTCGGGAATGGCAAAAAGCTCCTTGCCGGGATTGCCCAGCGACGACCAGACATGGCCGTAGCGGATGCGGACCGGAAGGCTGCGCCCATCGGCTGATGTCACCTGCGCATTGTCATCGGAGGTGCGCGCGACTTCTATGGGCTCGCCCATCAGAGCGGTCTTTGTGCCGGTTTCGCTGAGGCGGGAAAAAAGGCCGACCGGATACCATTCGTCGATCATTGCGCCAGCCTTCGTCATGCCACCTCCTTCTGCCGCGCTTCCGCCTGCCGACGCACGGCTTCGGCGACGCGTGACGCCGTGACTCGGTCCGCCGGGCTGCGATCCTTTTCGATCATGACGTGAATGAGCGTGCGCCCTGCTTGCTCAGTCGATAGCAGCCGGACCCATGGACAGTTCGCAATTGGAATGAGCCCGTCCATACCAATTTTCGCGCCCGCAGCGGCTTCGAGCGCCGGAATGCCGGCCTCGGCAGTCAACGAGCGCAAAGGCAAGAGATCATCAAGCGATGGCTGTGACGCCGAGGGTTCTCCAACGGCAACCCAGATGACACCACCCGATTCCTCGACCTCATGAATTGCGACACGGATCGTTTCCGGCGGCACGAGGTCGGGGTGGGCAGGGATGCGGATGCATCCTCCCGCCGGAGAATAGCTCCAGCCGTGATAGATGCAGGAGAGTGCCTCGCCGCGCACGAAGCCGTGGGACAATCGCATCCCGCGATGCGGACAGCGATCCGACGATGCCGATACGCGCCCTGACTGAGTGCGCCAGAGAGCGATCGATCCTGCTGGCGTCCAGGCCGGTATGACGGTTGCCGGTAGCAGATCAGCAGAAAGGGCGACTGGCGTCCAAGAGCCGGCCGTATCAGATGGCATAACGTATAAGTCCTCAATTTTCCCAAGGCTTTAGCGCCGCCGGCCGCGCACGGTCGCCGAGCTAGCGGCCTCAGTTGTCAGAGGCTTGCATAAAAAAACCGCATTGGCAACAATGATTAAATAAAGGGCAGGGCTCAAATGTGGTCAGGGCTACGGTGTGTCGGCAGGGTCTACAATCCTGCGCTGAATCTCGTCCACCCAGACGTCGATCGGACCGAGCGAACACCCGATTTCCAGCATGTCGATCAGCTCAACGGGACCTGCGACCTCAAGTTCGATTCGGTCGGCGCCCATGTAAAAGAAATCCTGGGACAGTCCAAGCTTGTCGGCATGGCGACGGATCCACGGAATGAACGAGGCCGCATCGACATCACCGAGGATCGTCATTCGCTCGCGCAATTCCCCCTGCCGTGTCTGCGTCATCGAATTATCCATCATCTGATCCGTGAGGACAGCATAGTGGCTTGATGCCGTTGTGAAAGGGGGATGATGGAACGAACGGTCTTATGCCTTTCATGTGCCATGAATAAATAGGCAGGAAACAGCCATATCATCAGCGACGGAGGCTGCTCCGGTGATTATGCTGACCGGCAACATCGATCCGCAGGACAAAAGGACATGAACATGACAACCACTTCATGGCACGCAGACCCGCTCGCTTGGGGTTTCGGACCGCGCATTTTCGAGGCCTTTCTGGAGCCGACCTGCCCCTATTCCGTCAGGACGTTCAACAAGCTGGATGCGTTGCTCGAACAGGCAGGAGCGGACAGGATCACAATCAAGATCCGCCTGCAGTCGCAGCCTTGGCATCTCTATTCCGGCGTGATCGTGCGTTCTGTCCTTGCAGCCTCGACACTGAATAGTGGCAAGGAAACCGCAAAGAAGGTCATGGCGGCCGTCGCCGCCCATCGTGAGGAATTCGAGTTCGAGCGTCACGCCGGCGGTCCTAATATGGATGCCACCCCGAATGAGATCATCGAGCGCCTCGAGCACTACAGCGGCGTGGCGCTGAAAGAGGCCTTCGCTATCCCCGATCTCGACAAGGAGATCAAATGGCACTGCAAATATGCCCGCCAGAACGGCATCCATGTCTCGCCGACCTTTATGATCGACGGATTGGTGCGGCCGGACCTGAGCAGCGGCGATGATGTCGAGGCCTGGGTTAAGCTGCTGATCGGCTAGCCGTTCAACGATGTGGAGGAAGCGATCTCAGGACTGGATGTTCCTGTCGATCGCTTCTCGGCGACGAACACTCCGTTCGCGCCGCGTCCTCATCGTTTCGAGATGAAAACCGCCGAAATGCTCGATACCGGTGGCACGCACGCGCTCAGCGGAGATCTTTACGAGGGCGTGCTGTTTCTTCCACAGGCGTATCTTCCGGCGGCTGTTCCCAGCCGAAGACGCTTCGGCCGCCGAAGGCCGAGGACTGCCGGAATTCGCCTGCGACAATTTCCTTGAGGTCGGGGCCGGTGACGTAGCGCTCCATGCTGCGCGACTGGTCGTCGAGACGACGCAAGGCCTGCAGTTCCTCATCGCGCCCGAGTTTGCCCTTCACGATCGCGGATTTCATCACATTGATGGTCTCGTCGTAGACTTTGAGCGGTACCGGGAAGGGGTGCCTGTCCTTGCCGCCGTGAGCGATCGAAAAGCGGGCGGGATCGGAGAAACGGCAGGGCGCGCCGTGCACGACTTCGGCGACGAGCGCCAGCGCCTTGACTGTGCGCGCGCCGACGCCGGGCACAAGCAACAGATTCTCGAAATCGACCGGTCCACGATCAGCAGCGGCAGCAAGGTTGCCGTGCAGCCGCCGCATATTGACGTCGCTTTCGCGGACATCATGGTGCGCGGGCATGATGAGGTGCGGCAGCATCGGCTGTTCTGCCGGCTCAGGAGCGGGTGCGGTACCGGCCACCAGGGCAAGGGCTGCCGCCTCGCGGATGATGCGATCCGGTCCAAGTGTTGCAAGGAGATCGAGCTGGTCGTGACGGGATTTTTCAGCGCGGCGGTCGGCAAGATTGATGATCTCACCCTGCGAGCGGCCTTCGATCGCCGCATGCGGGGAATTGACGAAGCTCTCCAGTCCCTCGGAAAACCAGTGATAGCGCCGCGCCTGACGCTTGTCGCCGTTCATGCCTTGCTGGACGATCACCCAATGGCCGTCATCGGCAACAATGAAGCCGTGCAGATAGAGATCGAAACCATCCTGCACCGCTGCGCTATCTACCTTGGCGACCAGGCGACTTGTCTTTGCAAGGCCGGCACCGTCAAGGCCGGTGCGATCGCCGATCACCATCAGTTCGTCCGGCGTCTTGCGTGATTGCGCACCGCGCCCGCCGCAGACATGAAGGCCGAGTTCCTTGGAGAGTGGTTTCAGTCCACGTTTCAACGCCCCGAGCACGCTGGTCGTGATGCCGGAGGAATGCCAATCCATGCCCATGACGGCGCCGAAGGACTGGAACCAGAAGGGATGGGCAAGCCGACGCAGGAATTCATCGCGCCCGTAATGGTGCACGATTGCCTCGGCGATCAGAGCGCCGAGTGTCGTCATACGGTTACCCAGCCATGGCGGCACGCGCCCTCCGTGAAGGGGGAGGTCGGCGCTGCCCGCTCTCTGCGACATGCTTCCTCTTTCTGCCCGTAATCTGCTGCGGTCGACTGGATCAACCGATAGAACAGCTATCCGTCAAAATCGGGGCGATGGCAATAAATTCCTATTTACAGGAGGCGGCTCACCATCCCGGCAAAATAAGCATCAAAAGATGCGATTTCCCATCCGGCTGCGGAACCGAAACCTCACTTCCTAATTTCTATGTCAACTGGGAATGAGAGACTGAGTCATGAAGTCGCTTGCTACACCATCCATGTTTCTGCCGGTGATCCCGATCGTTCTGGTTGGTGGTCTCGGCTTTGCCTCCTATGGGATTCGCGAACCGGCGCCGCATCATTTCGCCAACCTCGATGCGCCGCTCTGGACGACGATACCGACACACGTTGATCCAAAAACGCAAAATTACGAGCGGCTTCCACCCCTTCAAGCTGCGGCTAACGATTTGTCCTCAAAGCCGGCCAAGCTGGTTGGCATAACGGCCATTGCGCCGCCTGATGCAACGATGACAGGGGCGATCGAGCAGCCGAAGCAAGAATGGACGGCTGACGGCCGTCATCTCAGCCGGTGCCAGCAACGTTATCGGTCTTATAATGTGGCCGACAACACATATCAGCCTTTTGACGGGGGACCCCGCAAACCGTGCGTGATCGAAGAAAGAGAGCCCTCCGTCGGGCTACCCGCGGCGGACGCAGCCCAGAGCCCGCACACATCATGGTGCGCCGCCCGCTATAATTCCTATCGCGCTGTGGACAACAGCTATCAGCCATTCGACGGGCCAAGACGTCAGTGTGTAGCTCCCGTAATCTAGGCAAGATCATTTTAGTCTTCCCGTGAGAAGATCGCGTCCTTGGTGATGACGCTTGCTTTTTGTCCCGGACCAAAGTCCGAGGTCATCTGGCACCTATGTCCGACCGTCTTGCAATTTCGGAACAAGCGGTCAATCTCATGCTTCCTGCTTTGAGCAGACACTTGAGGAAAAAGGACAAGGCAAGCGACGATGGTGATCTCCAAGCGCAATTTTCTGATGGGCTGCGGCGCGAGTTTTCTTGCCGCTGCGCCGCTGAAGGTTGATGTGGCGGGTTCGTTTCCCTCGCTCGCCAGCCAGGCAGCCTTTGCAAAGAACGATAACGGCAATGGCGGGGGAAATGGGAACGGCAACGGCGGCAATGGCGGAGGTGGTGGAAACGGCAACGGCGGCGGAAATGGTAATGGCGGGGGAAATGGCAATGGTAACGGCGGGGGAAACGGCAACGGCAATGGCGGCGGGAGCGGCAACGGCGGGGGGAACGGAAACGGCAATTCGGGTGGCAGCGGCAACAGCAGCGGGAGCGGACGATCCAGCTCGACCGGAGGCGGCAGCACGGGCAATGCGTCCTCGACATCGGGAGCACGCGCAACCGAAGATACGGACGGCTCGATCGATGTCCGGCATACGAATGGAATAACCGAAACCCTACGTGCAGGACGCTACATCATGAAGGATTCGAAAGGCCGTACGATCATCAACCGGCGGGCGACGTCGGCTGACAGCACGCGGCTCACGCGCCTGCTGCGCTAGCGTTTTTCGCGCCACCGCAAGGCAGCTTCCGTCCTGTTCGTTACGCCGAGTTTTGTCAGGATCTGGGTCATATGATGCTTTACCGTTTTCTCCTGCAGGTCGAGACGCAGGCCGATGTGCTTGTTTGAAAGGCCTTGCGCCACGAGATCCATCACCTCGCGTTCCCGAGGAGTAAGCGCGTCCCTGTCCGATGCCTGCCCGCTCAACGAATATTCCATGACTTTGGCTGACATCGCCGGGGAGACGTAGCGGGCTCCCTTGAAAACGGTGCGGATGGCGTCCGCCAGCCCGCGGGAGCCGACACCCTTGAGAATGTAACCCTTTGCGCCGCGTTGCAGCGCTTCGACCAGCGTATCGACTTCCTCTGAAGCCGTGAGCATGAGAATTTTGGTCTCCGGGCTTATGGAAAGGATTTCGTCGATCACCGAAAGGCCGTCCCCGGGCATCGACACATCGAGAAGCAGCACGTCCGGACGGGTATCGGCGGCGATCATTGCTGCATCAGATGTGTTGGCACCTTCTCCGACGACGACAAAATCGCTGACCTCGGAGAGGCTGCGGGTGACCCCCTCGCGGAACAGGGGATGGTCGTCTACCACGCCGATTTTGATGGACGTCATCCTAATCCTCCACTTCCATAGGCGCGAAGGTCATGATGACAGTCGTTCCGCCTTCGCCGGTTATTATGTCGAATTCCCCGCCAAGGCTATCGATCCGTTCTTTGAGCCCGGCAAGGCCGAGGCTCGCCGGCCTTACCTGCGTCGGATCAAAACCCTCGCCTCGGTCGCTGACTTCGACGCGGACGGCGCCGCCGTGTGATGTTGCTCTGACTGCCTGCTCCACGCCGCCTCCGTGGCGATAGGCATTGTTGAGCGCCTCCTGAACGAAGCGGTAGATGCAAATTTTGAGAGCGGTGGCAAGTTCCGGATCGTCCTCGTCAATTTTTGTATCGACAGTAGTGCCGGTCTTTTCTTGGTGGGCTTCGACAACGCGTTTCACGATTTCCGTAATCGAAGCCTTCTCGATTTGCGGCAGTACCAGTCCCTTGCAGATGTCGCGGATCTCCTTCATCGCCTCGGCGAGACTCGAACGGATCCAGGTGAGCTCCTTTTCGCGTGCCTCCGGCTGGACAGCGGCGTCGACAAGCAGGTTGCTGTCGAGCCGCAGCGAGGCATAGGCGATGTGCTGCGCCGGGCCGTCATGCAGATCGGCACCGATGCCGCGCAAATAGGTTTCGTTCAGGGCCGCGGCGCGCTGGGAAGACAATTGAAGTCGGCGTTGCAGGCCGCGATTTTCAGCCAGAAGTGCGGAGAGTTCGTCTACCCTGGCCTTTAGCGCTTCGCGTTGCACTTCGATCGTATGGCTGCCGCGAAAGACAAGAATGGAGAGGGTGAGGAAGAAAATCGCGGTCAGGCCGGCCACGGCCAGCCAGCTCCAGAGCCGTGCCTGTGCAAGGCTGTCTTCCAGCCCTTCGGAAGTCTCGTAGAATTCAAGCACAGCCACGGCCTCTCCCGACCAAGGCTGCAAAACAGGATTGTAGATTTCCATGAGCGCCCTGCCGAGATTGCGCTCTTCGGCGCTTTCAGGGTCGCTTGCGACTTCGTAACGCGCGACCAGCGAGCCTGCAAACGCCTGGGCGAGTTTGCCATTGACCGGAAATGTCTTCCCCACCAGCTCCTTTTCATTGGAGTAGAGGATCGTGCCGTCACGGCGCCACAGCTTGAACGACACGAGACGGCGGCCAAGTGCGCCCTGTCCAAGTGTCTCATCGAGCGCTTGGGCACTTGCGTCATCGAGCAGCGATTCCGTCTGCATGTCGGGAAGCAGGGGTGCGACCACGCTGTCCACGTAAAGCGCTGTTGCAGCCCCGGAATTGTGAATGACGGCATTCTCGATAAGTCGGGTGACGATGAGCCCGATCCCGAACATTGCGGCAAGTGAGACGAGTCCTCCCATGATGAAGAATTGGGAGGCGAGGGAGCGGGCGTTCCACCGTATGAGCCAGTTCATTTCCAACCTGATTTGCGACGATCCATGCAAACTATCGCATCGGCCGGACTTTTCCACCTCACCTGGACTGGACGACATCGGCGCCGCGAATGCTGGCGGTCAACTCGTCGGTATCACCCGACATGGCCGTGCCGAAGACGTAGAGCATGACGGCAAGAAAGATGACAAGCGCAAGCAGGGATGCGTTCCATGCGCTGGAAATTTCCGGGAATTCGTTCCTGTCGTCCATGATCAACTCCTCTTTCGATGGAGGGCCGAACGGGTGAGGAGGCAGTGCGTTCCGGAGCAGGGACTTCAGTCCGCGCGGCATCGGACCAAAGTCTGAAGCCAGCCCGACTGAGGTCCGGGATCCGGAACAGCGGGGAATGCGGGTCGTTGGTTTGGCAGCGGTCAAAAAGGCCGCCTCGAAACCAGAGGAGGAGAAAATGCTCTCCAAGCTAGTTGTGGGCACGGCCGTTGCCGCGTCTCTCATGTCAGGCATCGCACTCGCCCAGTCTTCGACGGTCAATGGTGCCGCTGGTGGCGCTGTAACCGGGGCGATCGTCGGTGGCCCGGTTGGTGCGGCAGTCGGCGGCGTAGCCGGTGCAATTGTCGGCACGGCCATCGATCCGCCGCCGCAGAAGGTCGTCACCTATGTTCGCGAAGCTCCGGCTCCCTCGGCCCGCGTGGTCGTCAAGGAAAAGGTCGTTGTCGGCCACGCCTTGCCGGAGACTGTTGTCGTAACGCCCATTCCGGACAATCCGAAATATGCCTATGCGATCGTGAACGATGAACGTGTCATCGTCGAGCCTTCTTCCCGCAAGGTGATCCAGGTCATCAACTAACCTCAACATCGACGCGGCATCTGCCGCGTCTCCTTCCATCACGAAGAAAGATCCAGTGCCTTGACCATGCCTGTCATCGCGATCCTGCTTGCGATGGCACGCATTCTCTCTGCACTCCTCTTTGCCATAGGGGATCACGATGACCGTCGCGGCGGCCGTGTATGGATTCCCTGCAGCAAGTGGTGACCGGCCGCGATGAAGCTCATCACGACCTCCTGTCAAACGGCCCGGGGATTAGATCCAACCCAGTCGGTAGTCGTGCCACGAAAACGATTTGAAAGACTACCGCTTACACGGATCTCAACTGAGAATGCTGTCGATCGTCAACGCGACAAGGCCTGCCAGGGTGAAAGTCTCCCAAAGAGCTTTGTGATAGCTGAGAGCGAGGCGGCCCGCATGCGCAACAGTCTCTGCCGGCGAAGGGCATCGACGCGTGTTCCCGGTGCCTTCGCGAGTGCCGCCCTGGCTGCCCTTACGGGCTCCACCAGACTGGCGGCGACATCCGGCAAGGTATCCACTTCCGCTTCGAGGCGCGTGAGATAGGCGTTCAGCCCGTCGGCGGCGGCTTGCCGCAGGCGGGGGGTCGGAGCGTTGCGAAGTCTGCGCGTTGCCCAGCGCAGATGTTCCTCAGCGTGCCGGTGCAGCGCCTGCGGATGCTTGTATGCCCTGTGGTCGCCAAGCATGTCGGCGACAAAAGCCACTTCTCCGAGCTCGCCGCAGCGCCACCAGAGTTCCATATCCTGCAGATATTGCCAGGCTGGATCCCAGCGGCCGGCCTTGAAGAAGACATCCGTACGGATCGTCGCACCCGGCATCGCGACCATATTGTTGAGCAGCAGCAATTCCCGGAAGGCCTCACCGCTGTTGCTGTAGCTCCACCCGAAACGGTGGCCAGGGATCGGGTCTCCTTCATAGGTGATCTGCCTGAAACGGCCATGGATCAGGGCGGGGTTGCGCATTGCCGCGCGCCCGATGGCGCGCAACGCGCCCGGAGCGAGGCGATCGTCGGCGTGCAGTGTGACGAGGTAGTCGGCATTCGCGCCAGCGGTGTAGGCGCGGTTCCAGTTGTCCGTGCGCGGTACGGTGTCGGGGTGCAGAGCCGGCTTCAGCAAGGGAGACGAGTAGGATGCGATTATTTCCCGGCTGCCGTCGGTGGAGCCGTTGTCGCAGAGATGAACCTCGAAGTCCGGATAATCCTGTGCCAGAGCGCTGTCGAGCGCTTCGGCAAGTGTTTCAGCATTGTTGTAGCAGGGTATGATAATGGCGAGAGAGGGTAATCTGTTTAATGTTCCGGCCGTCATGATGAACTCCCGTTTACTCGTCCTCTGATCCCGCGAAGCGCGTCAAGGGATCGTCAGCAAGGCTCCGCTTGTCCCGGTCGAAGCGGGACGGCACCAGTATTTCCTCCGTCGTCGACGCTAGCCGGCAAGGGCCGCGTCTGCGATCTTCACATCGAACACATTGCGCGCCGGTAGCGTCCGGACATCGAAACCGTGAGCGACCACGCCGTTCAGCATCGGGCAGACAAAGAGCAGGCCGTTGTGCGAAAGGCGTGCTCGGTTCTCCAGGCTATGGGCCAGAGCCAGATGAAAAACGGTAGCGTTGCGGAAAGCATAAACGCCTGCCGATGCATGATCGGAAATGACGACCTTTTCCCTTGCCTCCTGCATCCGGCCATCCTCTCCAAGGCTGAGATAGCTGTATTGCGGATGGCGGGAAGCGAATGTGAGCGCGAGACCGCCGAGATTGGCGTCGGCAGCGAAGATGCCGGCAATATCAGCATCGCAATCGAACATGATATCGCAAAGATCGATGACGACAGGCGCGTCCGGAAACGCGACGAGTGCCATACCGGCCGCAGCGCTCCAGGCGGCGCCACCGCTCATTTCGGACAGCCAAACAATGCGCGCTGTTGGATAGCGCGCCAGCAATGTTTCGCGGGCGTAGCGCTGTGATGCTGGCCTGTCCCGCAGCACGAAAACAGGCACAGCCGCACCGCTCCACCAGGCGCGCGCCTCCAGCGTGGCGCCGAGCAATGTCGTCTTTCCAACCGGCGTTTCCGCCTTCACCGAGCCGTCAGGTCGCTCAAAATCATTCCCGGCCATGGGAATGATGATGTTCAGCGGCGCCATAGCGCTCGGGCTGGTTGCGACGTCACGCATAGGCAGGCTCGCGACCCTGCAGATATTCGGCCAGATCCTCGGGCGTGCCGAGCCCGTGCATGTTCCTGACGTCGATCTCGTAAACGCCGATGCGCGCACCATTGCGAATGGCGTAATTATAGGCCGGGCAGACATAGAACTCGTTGTTGGTGCGGTCGTTGTGCACCATCATGTCGAGCGCGCCCTTCATGAAATCGCCGGCGCGGCGGAAGAAGTAGATACCAACCGTCGCCAGTTCGGAGATCGGCTGCTTTTCGGCAACCCTGAGCACGAAGCCTGCCGCATCGGTTTCGGCGAAAGACCATTTCGGGTCGCGCTTTGGATCGCGAAACACAAGGATCGATCCGTCGAGATCGCGCGACATGCAGTCATCGATGAAATCGACGATACGCATGTCCACAACCTGGTCGGAATTGGCGATGAGAAGCGGAGCTTCCTCGTCGAGGTGCTGGCGCGCCAGCAGAACAGTGCAGGCGGTGCCTTCGGTGAGTTGATCGACCGAAACGATCCCGACGCCCTGCGAGCGCAGTTCGGCCACCGCATCCGCCTGGCTGTCCAGATGTTCTCGTAGCAGCAGGACCGTCGGCTGTCCGCCGGGCGGCAGCGTGTTTTCCAGCACATGCTGGATCATCGGCCGGCCAAGTACGTCGATGAAGGGCTTCGGGCGGGTGAACCCGACCTTGGCGAAGCGGCTGCCCCGGCCGGCGGCCGGAACTACCAGCTGCACGGGTCGCTGGGCCTGTGCGGAGGACAGGCGGCGGACCCCATTGAGCTCGAAGTTCTCGATCATCTTCGGATTGTAGAAGCTGTGGTAGCGGTCTGCCGGAACGCTTGCAGAAACGACACGGCCGCCATCCAGGATGACCTCGTTCAGCGACGAGCTGACATAGTAGCGATCATCCACCGTGACCCCGTGCCTCAAGGCAGCGGTCGCGGCCTTGAAGAAAATCTGGGCCTCGCGGAAATAATAGAATCCGGCGATCGCCTTGTTGCTGATCACATCCTTCTCGGATGTACGGTTGACCAGGCCGTCATCGCCAAGCGTCACGTAGGACCAGCGCGGGTGGATCGTCTCGAAGGTGATGACGCCGGCATCCGCTTTGGCTGCCTCGAATTCGGCAATCACGGATGCAAGGCGGGTGTCGATAATCTGGTCGCTGTTGGCAATCACCAGCGGCTCGGTCGGGTCGATCCTGTCGATCGCCATCAGGCAGGTGCAGAGCGCGCCGGCGGTCGCGCCTTTCAGCATGACGACTTCGGAGCGACCATTGGTGCTGAGGTCGAAGATCCGCTCATAGGAATATTTGACGGCATCCTGCTGATCGACGAGGAAGAGGAAATGCGTATCGCCGCCGAGCGACTTCATGTTTTCGATGGCCCGCAGGATCATCGGCTTTCCGGCCACTTCGATAAGCGGGCGCGGATAGGCGTAGTCTTCCGGGCTGAAATGCGGGCTTGTGCCCGTGGTGGGGAACAGGACGATCATGCCATCACCTCCGATACACGCTTGATTTCGGACACGATCCGGCCATAGACAACGTCGGCCGGTGTTCCGATCTGCATGACGTAAGCGCCGCTGTCGCGCGCGGCCTTCAGGCCATATTCATTGTCTTCGAGAATCAGGCACTCATCCGGCCTGAGGCCGAAGCGCTCCATCGTCGTCACATACATTTCCGGATCCGGTTTGGCCCGGGTGACATCCTCATTGGATACGATGAGGTCGATATAGTCCGCCAGTCCGGCGCGCCGCATCATGGACTCGATGGTGACGCGGATCGAGTTCGAGCAGACGGCGATCTTGTAGCCGTCGTGCTTGAGACGACTGAGCGCATATTGATGGGCAAACACCGGCTTGCAGCGGGTGTAGATCAGCTCCATCGTATAGTCCTGCTTCAGTTCATGGATGAGCTCGTTCAGTCCCTTCGGCAAACCGTTGGTACGGGAGAGGATCTCCAGCTTGCGCCGGGTCGGCAGGCCATCGAACGTGGTCAGATGCGCCTGGCGATCGATTGGCATGCCGAAAAGATCGAGCGCCCGGTTCAGCGCCTCATAATGCCATTCCTTGGCATCGATCAGCACGCCATCCATGTCGAACAAAACAGCACGGATCATGTGACTTCCTCCTCAACCATCCAGGCAAAACTCTGCTCGGCTGCATCGGGCAGATCGGTACAGATCATCAGCCGCTCGAGTGGAAGCCCACTCTTCGCAGCCTGTCGCAATTCGACTGACCAAGCGGCCCAGACTGCCTCATGCGGGCGCTTGTGCAGTTCCGGCGAGACCATCGCGACATATTTACCGCGTCGGAGATCATCGATCGCGCGTTCGATGGATGCCGGCTTTTCGGTGAAGGAATCTACCCAGACACCCTCGCAACGTTCGTAGAAGGATGGGTAGAGCTCGACTTCGCTGTAGCGGGTGAAAACCGGGATGCCGCTGTCGAGATAGGGCCTGAGATCGGGAACCGAGGCATCGAAAACGAACGAACGTTTCGTCACCCCATACTGTTCCAGCATCGGCACCAGGGCAGGGCAGAGGCCGTCCGCCTTGATATTGATGGCGAGCCGGCCCGGGGCGCCATTTGCTGCATAGCACTCAAGAACGCGCGCAAAGGACAATGCGCCGGTTGTGGCGGGATCGTGTGAAATAACCAGTTCGCCATCCAGGTCGCGAACATCCAGTTCGACGCCATGCCCGGCGGCAAAAGCCTTGTCGAATGCCCCTAAAGTGTTCCGCTCATGAGGGGCAAGCCACCAGCCACGATGTGCAAGTATGATCATTATTATGTCCCTCCGGCCAAATTGGCCAATAAACGATTTTGTGTCGTCACAAAGGGCCGGATGAAATCCATGCATGTGCCGACCAATCTTCATATGCAGGATTGTAATTCCATCTTGACTATGCAGAAGTGAGTATAGATCGTCAACATAGAATATACACCAAAGTTGTTACTTTGGTAACACGTGCGGTACGCGTAATAATGCAAATATAAATGCCAGATAAACTCAATAGAACATGTGACCATGGGCACATCTAGTACGGCATCACTACTCGGCGCAGATCAGGACCAGGAGCCGCGTAGTGTCTCTACATCGCGGGATGCGCTATGGGTTTCGGGCGCTCGTCTGGTCAGTCAGCTCTGCGGTATCGGTACGTTGCTCGTCGCGGCCCGCGTCCTCTCACCGGCCGACGTTGGCGTCTTTGCCATGGTCTCCTCGACCGTGTTGCTGCAATCGAAGATTGCCGAAGCCGGATGGAGCGAATACCTGATTGCTGCGCCGCACGATCGAGAGCTGCCCGGTACGGTCCTTTTTTGCGCGCTTGCAAGCGGTTTCGCCTTCACCATCCTTGGCCTGATCGGGCTTGCCGTTTCGCTCGTCTGGCTGGCACCCACCGGATCGATCTTTGTCACTCTCTTGCTGCTGATGGCGACCATCGTGCCCGGAACGTTCATTATCTGCCAGAGCGGCGTACTGGTCAGGGGACGACGCCTGCGTGAACTTGCCTGTTATCAGGCGGCATCGGAGTTTGCGGGCCTTCTGGTGACGACCGGGGGACTGTTGCTCGGCTGGGGCATTGTCGCGCTCGCGGCAGGACGCTGTTGCGTCGTCGTTGTCGCACTTCTGATGTCCACGGGCTTTGCGCGCTGGCTTCCGCGCTTCGAATTCCAGCTCACAACCGCCCGCGAGGCGCTTGCCTATTCTACACGGCTCCTGGCGTCACGCCTGATGCAGTTCGCGCAAAGTTATGGTGCGGAATTCCTGATCGTGTTCTTCATCGGCGCGACGGAGGTCGGCCTTTACAGAATGGCAAGTCGCATCGTCGGCGCGGTCACAGAGCTTATTTCCGAACCCGTGCGAATGCTGGCATGGAGTTATTTCTCCCGCCAGCAGAGTGCGGCGGGCGGCGGGGCGGAAGGCCTCAGCCGGCTCACGGGATTGATCATGGCGGCTACCGCATTTGCCGCTCTTCCCGTCTTCATGGGGCTTGCCGTCGTATCCGAGCAGCTCGTCAGCGTGCTGCTTGGGGTCCAGTGGCTCGCGGCCGCCCCAGTACTCATCCTTTTGGCAGCTGCGCGCGGCATTGCCGTCATCCAGATGCTCAACGAACCCGTACTCAGCATTATTGGCCGGGTCTCCCTGTTGCCACGGCTGAATATGCTGTTCACGGCAACGAGCCTCGCCTGCCTTGCGATTGCCGGCTGGGTCCGCCCGGACCTCGTCAATATCGCGATCGCGCAGGTCGTGGCTGCGGCATTGACCACCTCAATCTCTCTCTACTTCCTGCAGCGCGGCACGGGTTTCCGTTGGCCCTCCCTGTTGCGCAGGGTTCTTCCCGCCGGGCTGGGCGCCTGCGTCATGGTCGGCGCCGTCGGTCTGGCCCTGCATATGACAGGCGGCAGCCTGCATTTGCCCTTGGTGGACTTGTTGATGGGGGTTGTGGTTGGCTTGCTTGCCTATGTCGTCATCGCGTGGTCCAGCGGTCGCGCCCTGATGGCGGAGCTGAACCATGTCACAGGTGCGCGCTAGCGGTCCGGATGCTGATGCCCTCTAAAACCGAGCTTTGGTCGAGCGCCTCGACCGTGCAGTGGGGACGAGATGCCCACTCGATTGTCTATCGCTTGAGGTTCTGGGCACAAGGCGGGATGTATCGGCGAGCTTCGAACTTATGACCGCTGAGCGCGTTCTCATCTTGCGATAATCGACCCGCCGGATGGAGGTGCCCATGACGGATATACGAACGCGCGGATTCAAAACGAAAGCCGAGCTTGATGAACATCTTGCCGATATCGAAAAGGCGGCCGAAGCGGAGGAGGCTATGTTGCCGCGGGTCGGTCAATCGGCGGAGGAGCAGGAGACTGCCGAGCTCGCAAGACTGCAGGAGGACCTGACGTCGTTGCGCCGACGCGTCGCTCTCCTCCGCGAGCAGGCAAAGACCGCCATTTCGACACGCGCCCAATCGGCGGATGGGAGAGCCAATCAGCGGCTTGCGAACTATCCCTGGCTGAAACTCGCCGGCATCGTTGCCGTGACGCTCCTGGTGGCGGCACGGTCCAGGTCACTGCCTTCTTCTGGCATGACAGTGATGCCTCTCGCCTTTTTGCGTTCTCGCTAAGGGTGACAGCCGAAGCGAATAATTGACGGGAGTTCGGCGATAACCGGGATCGATCGCGTGTGGGCGATTGCCGAACTCTCCACGTCGATCAGATACGATCTTCCATGAACTGTTCTGCTCCCTCCACCGGCTGTAGCCAGGGTTCGCGCCGCTTGATCCAAAGCTCGTAGGTGGGCTTGAGGCCGGTTGGCGCGTCCTCAAGCGTTCCGAGTTTGATCTCGGCATCGTCTTCGTCGTAGGCAAAGACCCGCGAACCGCAGGCCGGGCAGAAATGGCGGCCGTGATGCACTGCGGTTTCCCCCGTGGTCATGAACGCGTCCTTCCGCCAGATGGCGTAGTAGGTAAAGGCTGCGCCGCTTTCCTGCCGGCAGTCGGTGCAATGGCAAAGCCCGATCCGTTTCGGCTCACCCTCGACCTGGTAGCGTATCTTGCCGCAACCGCAGCTCCCCTGTCGTATGGTCATCCAATTCCCTCCCTTAGTGCTTCACTCCGACGAGCGGTTGATCGTCGTCGAAATTGCCGTTGCTCAGACTGTCGTAGCGATTGAGGCTTGGCTTGCCGCCGCGAGTGCCGAAGGGCGTCAACTGCACCATCATTTCCCTGGCGCGATCGAGTGCGGCTTCTTCGCTCGCCGCCGCCGCTTCGGGAAGGCGTACTGTCAACTGCTCACCGGCGTCGCCGAAGAAATCGACATGCCAGGCCTTGTGTCGATGCGTTACCTTTGCGTCGCTCACATACATTGAAACCTCCCTTCGGCTTTTCCGCGGGTTACGCTTCTCTCGTGGCTTGGAATTCACTGTATCAACCGATATGCTCGCGGTTGGTTCCGGGGTCTTCGTTTCTGCGCTCTGCGCGGGTGTGGTTCACTCAAGGTTTCACTCCGCGCTGCCAAGAGACGGGGGTTCATCGAGGAGCCTTGCTCGATACAAACTGGCTTGCGTCGCACGTCGAGATGATCGACGCATCCAATTGCAATCCTCTGCGTTCACTTCAAACACGACATCTGTTTGAACGCTCGAAAGGAACGCATATGAGTTTTCCAGTTCCGACAACCAATGATCCGACGCATCGGTATCAGGAGGCGACAGACGCTGCCCGTATGGCCTTGGAGGCGCTTGTCGCTGATGCCAACGCGGCGGGCTGGAGCACGGATGAAGTAACCGTGGCACTCGTCGAGGCGGCCCGGTCGCTCAAGGAAGCAAACACAAGGGATCCGGATCCCGCCGAGGATCCGTCGATCAGCGATATCGATGCGAAGCAAGGACAGATTGGACGTGGTGAGTTATTCGACTGAGTGACGACCCGGCGACCGCTCACGAACATGAAAAGCCCCGGACGTGAGCTCGCATCTGGCACAGGATCGTCTCGTCAGATCCTGATCTGCAGCAGACCGCCCCTGGCAACCTGTCTACCGTGGCACCAGAACGGGTGGATCATGTCACTTATAGTCAGGATATCGGCGCATGGAACAAGCGGCGACCATCCTTCATCGGCATCAAGGCCAACGAAGGCCAGCCGTGTCAGTGATCTTGTACCTGAAAGCAAATCTTCGTCATCGACGGTGATGTCTACCAGCAGTACTTCCGGAGCCCGCACGGAGCAATCGACCGCTTCGCGAGCGATCGTCGTCACCGATATGCTCGGCCCGATATAGAAGGCCATGATTGTGTTGTTGTCGAAATCGGAGATGGCGGGAACGAGCAGATTTGGTGGTAGGGCTGTCAGCGTGTCGCGTGTACCGTCGAACCGATGCCCGGTAACGTCCTCACCTGCGAGACTGCAATTTCCCGAAAACTGATAGAAGATTTCGCGTCGGGTCAGATATTCAACCGTCCACTGACCAATATGGTCTGCTGCGTTTGAAATCGTGAGCGCGGCGATCTCCGATACGACTTCGTGGAAAGTGGTGCGAGCGTTGGCCATGGCAATTTCTCCTTGAGAGAACAAAGGCGGTGGACGGATGAATGTTCCACCAAAAGAGAATAACGCCCGTGCAGGTGATGACCCACGGCTTCGATCACGGCCGTGCTTTCAGGGCCGTGCTTTCAGGAAGCTACCGCCGAGCCACGCAATGAGCGCCATCATATTGACGCAGTGCGCGTTAACCTTTGAGAGCGAAGGAGATGAGCATGGCCGGCTACGATAGCTATTATATCGAGATCACCACGCGTCTTCGATCCGTGCGATCTTTCTGCGACTTCCTGTCGAGCGGCGGGACGGTCGGTGTTGCTTCGGCGGATGGCAAACGCTACGGCGATGTTACGCCCGATCTGCTTGCAAGAACACGCAAGGAAGCAGAAGCACTGGATCGCATACGCCGGCAACTTTTTCCGGAGCGTGCGGATGAGGAGGTTTCGCCGGCGCTCTATACTTGTGAACTCAACGGCTCTCGCCCGCCACGTAAGGCAGGTCGAGCTCAATCATGACGGGTGCATGATCGCTCGTGTGGTTCCACCGTCGCGGATTGCGCCGGACGCTCACAGAGCGAAGATGTGGGGCGATGTCTGGGCTGAGAAGCACATGGTCGATCCGCAGTCCGGCATCCCGTTCGAATGAGTTTCTCCAGTATTTCCAGAAGGTGTAGATTCGCTCGTCCGGATGAAGGTGGCGAAGCGCATCCGTCCATCCCTGTTGAACCAGCCTGGCGTAGGCCTTCCTGACCTCTGGTCTGAACAGGGCATCATCGCGCCAACGTTCCGGCGAATAGACATCCATGTCTGCAGGTATGACGTTGAAGTCGCCGATGAGGAGCGTCGGGACTTCGATGTCCAGGAGCTCTCCGGCATAGTGATGCAGGCGTTGAAACCAGCGCAGCTTGTAGTCGAACTTGGGGCCGGGCACAGGGTTGCCGTTTGGAAGATACAGGCAGCAGATCAACAGACCGCTTACGGCAGCCTCGATGTAGCGGCTGTGGCTGTCGTCCGGGTCTCCCGGCAAGCCTCGGCGCGTAAGCACCGGCAGAACGTCTCTCGCAAGGATTGCCACGCCATTCCAGCTCTTTTGGCCGTGCCAGACGGCGCGATAGCCTAAGCGTTCGATCTCCCGTTGGGGGAATTTATCATCGGGAGTCTTCAGCTCCTGAAGGCAGACGATGTCCGGCGCATCTTCTTGCAGCCATCGCACGAGTATTGGGAGGCGGCCGACAATTCCGTTGATATTGTAGGTGGCTATTTTCAATCGACCTCCAGACGGCGAGGCGGGCCGGACAGGTTGGGTGCTCGTCTGCCATTTCGTTGGCCATGGCGGGAAACCGGAAAAATCGCCATGTTCACCATCCCCGTCGCGTCCGGTTGACACGGTCCGCACTCGGCGAGGGGAATGTACATGGCTTCAGAAAGTTCCTTTGCCCGGACGCCGAGGTGGAATCAGGCTGGCTTGCAATAACGTCACCCCGCTCTTACTTACCTCCTATCACCCGTATCGGATGGGTAAGCTCCCATCGGACCGCAGGATCTCCTCTTGAGGAAGCGCGGTCCAGGCAAGACTTTCGCAAACATCGACCATTGGCTGGTCCAGTACCTATCGCAGCCGCGACCACGCAGCGGCAAAGCCAGATCCTCTGATCGTTTGATCCAAGCCTGCTTGGATTTGCGCCCACCCGTGCAGGACGAATGCCGCGAGATCGCCAGGCGAGCGGGTTCGGTTCCATCATTCGCAAGGAGAAAACATGCAGGTCATCGTTAGAGACAACAATGTGGAACAGGCTCTCCGGGCGCTGAAAAAGAAGATGCAGCGCGAAGGACTGTTTCGAGAAATGAAGGAGCGCCGGGCCTATGAGAAGCCTTCCGAGCGTCGCGTCCGCGAAAAAGCCCAGGCGATAGCCCGGCAGCGCAAGGCTGCCCGCAAGAAGATGCAGCGTGAAGGGCTTTTACCGGCAGCAAGACGCCGCGCGTCCGCGCGCTGATAAGAGCAGCGCTGCCGCAATAAGCCGGTGGCGCTCTATTCTGGCCCCTCTGTTCTGGAAAGGGACATCATGGAAGAGTTGCGTAGTTTGACGGTTTCGGATGATCGGCTTGACGATTGCCGCGAGGCTATCGGACCTGATCTGCAGGATCTGATCGAGGCGACTGTGGCCTCTGGTTTTACGATCGAGGAAACACTGATTGCGATCAGCGAACTGGTGGCAGAAGATTTCGCCTCCGCGGTAAGGCTCCCGAGCGTTCACTGAGGAGGGCACTCAAGCGCGCGATACGCGGTCTCGAGGTGGTGCGTCATGACTGTCGGCCACTTTTTCTTCTCCATCGAGAGCGTTTTGCATTTCCTCGAGAACGCGAATGAGCTGCGAAGTCGTCGGCGCTGCGGGGCTAGAGATAACCGGGTCGGTAGCGATATCGACAGGCGCTCTCTGGCCTGTCCGCGACAGCGCTGGCAGCAGGCTCACGATGAGCCGGGCGAAGAACTTCTTTCGGCGTTCGGCGATCTCGGCCAGCAGGAAGCAAAGGACGAAGCAGGCAACCAGCAGGGCTGCCGCCATCGGAACATGCTCCTCCACCGGATGCAGGAAGGATGCAAACATGAGGATGAGCGGCTGGTGGACAAGATAGAGCGTAAAGCTGCCGCCAGCCAGCCATCTGATCGCCGGACCCGTCTTTTCGAACAGTGCCGGAGCCTGTCGAAGCAGCGATGCCGCACCGATAAGATGCAAGACCACGGCAACGCCGATGAGATTGAAGTAGACGAAGTTGATCGCTTCTTGAGGTAGTGACCAGGTCTCGTACATATTGGTTGCGGCGCGATCGGCGAAATATTTAAGGCTGAAGAACAGCACGATCGATGCGGCAATCATTGCGATCGCGATGGGACGCCGAAAGGGTGGGCGCTCGATGACGCACTTCATCGTCAACCAGCCCATGAGCCACAACGGCATATACATCAGGATTTTCGGGCCGGCGAAAGCGGCCCAGAGGCACAGCAACGGTATTTTCACGCGGCTCGGTGAAAAGGCTAACAGGCCGAAGAACAGGTAGTATTGAACTTCAAAGCCCAGCGACCAGTAAGGTTCGCCGCTGCCGAAAACGGCATGCGCAAACCATAGTTGATTGGTGAAGGTCACGTAGGCGAGTGCGGCTTCGACCGAAACTGGCGTGAAAAATCCGGTGTTGATGAAATCGTAGTAGAAGGCGTTGGCATGTGTCCCGATATTGTCGGCCACGAAGATCACGGCAATCGCCAGCAGGGCAACAGGCATAATTCGGGCGAGACGGGCGACAACGTATACGCGCCACTCCCTTTCGCTCACCTGCCTGACATAGCTGATAACAAATCCTGAAAGAACAAAGAAAACGGCGACCGCTTCCCGCCCCCAACCAAGAGGTCCGATCTTGATGGAGGGGAGAAGGAAGACATGCGCGTGGGAGAGAAATACGACAACGGCTGCGCCGAACCGCAGCAAGTCGAGGTAGATGGAAAGATTGCCGTCGATCTTCCTGCCGTCAGTCGCGCCCATGCCTTATTTCCCGCCGGATGACAAAGCGCATGTTCAGTTTCGAGCCGCTTCGTTCAGGACCTGATTTCCGCGCGGATGCGCGAGGGCGCCATTCGAGCAAGCAAACCCTTTAAAAATGTTTAGTGAATAGTCTTAAAATGCAGAGAAGTGGCCGCTTTCGACAGAAAAATCGCGTTATGCGCGTATTTCCCGACTACTATAACCGTTTTGCCCAGGCCGCTGCATATGCGGATAGTTTTTGCATATGGTCGCCGGCGGAATAGCCTGAGATCTTCTTCCGTGGCTTGAGGTCGTGGTCGCCATCTTCCAGCCAAAGCAGATCGATCTGATCGGAGAGCGAATAGGTTGCGACCTCTTCTCTTGATCCAAAGGGGTCACGCGTTCCCTGGCAGATGAGCGTGGGCGTTTGCAGGCTTTCCAGATGCGCGGTGCGAAGCTGGTCCGGCTTTCCCGGCGGGTGAAACGGATATCCGAGGCAAAGCAGCCCCCGGATTTTCTTCGCCGCAAAAGTCTCTTCTGCGATCATGCTTGCGACACGACCACCCATCGACTTGCCCCCGATGATCAGGTTGCCGGCATTGAGTTCACCGATCGCTGCACGATATTCGCCGAGCAGATGGTCTGCACGAGGCGGCGGCTTTACCGCTCCGGTCTGGCGACGCTGGGCCATATAGGCAAACTCGAATCGCGCCACCTTGAAGCCGCCGTCTGCGAGCGCTTTCGATAGACCGGTCATCGACGCAGAATCCATCGCTGCGCCTGCACCATGAGCAAGGAGGATGGTGAAACTTGCCGTTTCCGGTCCCGTAATCAAAAAGCTGGTCATTTCTTCTCCGCGTCCCCTTGATGTGAGTCCGTCATACAGGCGGCGATACTCTGCGAGCGAACATGCGATCTTAGCAAGAGCATGGCTCTCATTCGACCGAAGGCTTTCCGGTTTCTATTGCCCCTCAAATCAAGCAAGGCCCTGATTTTTCCGACAAAAGGCTGAAATATTACCCGCATGAGGTGCGACGTTCAGTGGATTGTTCGCTACCGTTTCAGGGAGCCATTTTTTGGCTCCATCAGCCCTGCGTTAACGATTTGTTAACCATGAAGCAGCTAAAGCTTTTAAACCGAAATTAACCAAGTTTACTAACGTGTTAACCGAAGCGCGCTCCATTCGCATCAAAGGCAGATCGTTTCTTGCGGTCGTGCTGACACCTGATTTGCCGTTCGAGGATTGGCTCGTACGTCTCGACGACCTCGCTGCGCGATCAGCTGGTTTCTTCCTCGGCAGGCCGGTTGTTCTGGATGTCAGTGAACTCGCGCTGGATCGTGCCGCCCTCAAGGGAATGGTTGCGGCTCTCGGCGAGCGCGGCGTCAGAGTGATGGGTATTGAAGGCGCGCGACCATCGCAGCTCGATGCCAGCATGCCGCCGGGCATGGTTGGTGGGCGGCCGGCCGCTGATGTGGAGATGCCTACCGCTGGCGCGGAGACCGAGGCGCGGAAACCGAACAAGGCGCAGCCGGCCGAAGTGCGAGAAGTCGTTGCGCCGGTTGTTCGTGCAGCTCCGTCTTCGCTTGTACTGCATGAGCCAGTGCGCTCCGGTCAGTCGATTGTTTTTCCCGAAGGGGATGTAACGGTCATCGGATCCATCGCTTCAGGCGCTGAAGTTATCGCTGGTGGTTCGATCCACGTTTATGGCGCGCTTCGCGGACGTGCACTCGCCGGGTCGATCGGCAATTCAGCGGCGCGAATCTTCTGCCGCAAGCTGGAGGCCGAGCTTCTGGCGATCGACGGGATCTACAAGACCGCCGACGATCTGCCGGCGGATCTGCGTGGCCAGGCTGCGCAATTATGGCTTGAGAATGATGCGATCATGGCGTCGCGACTGATTTAACGGGTGAATGGTTCAAACAGGAGAGGGATATGGGAAAGGTCATTGTTGTAACCTCGGGTAAGGGTGGCGTTGGCAAGACAACCTCGACTGCAGCGTTGGGGGCCGCGCTGGCGCAGAGAAACGAGAAGGTCGTGGTCGTCGATTTCGACGTTGGCCTTCGCAACCTCGATCTCGTCATGGGCGCCGAGCGCAGGGTCGTCTATGACATGATCAATGTCATTCAGGGCGACGCCAAGCTGACCCAGGCGCTGATCCGTGACAAGCGCCTCGAAACGCTTTTCCTGCTGCCGGCGTCCCAGACCCGCGACAAGGACTGCCTTACCGAAGAAGGCGTCGAGCGCGTCATCACCGAGCTTAAGAAGCATTTCGACTGGGTCATCTGCGACAGCCCGGCCGGTATCGAACGTGGTGCAACGCTTGCGATGCGGCATGCCGATATCGCCGTGATCGTCACCAATCCGGAAGTTTCCTCGGTACGCGATTCCGATCGCATCATCGGTCTTCTGGATGCCAAGACGGAAAAGGCGGAGCGCGGCGAGCGCATCGAAAAGCATCTGCTTCTCACCCGCTACGATGTCACCCGTGCCGAACGCGGCGATATGCTGAAAGTGGATGACGTGCTCGAGATCCTGTCGATCCCGCTGCTCGGTATCATCCCGGAAAGCATGGATGTGTTGCGTGCGTCCAACCTTGGCGCTCCGGTGACGCTTGCAGATCAGAGCAGTGCGCCGGCCAAGGCCTATTTCGAAGCGGTCCGTCGCCTTAATGGCGAAGTTCTTCCGGTTTCGATCCCCGGCGAGAAGCGTGGTCTGTTTGGCAAGATCTTCGGACGGAGGGCAGCATGAGCGTATTCGATTTCTTTCAGAAGAGGAAAACCGCGCCGGTTGCGCGCGAACGCCTGCAACTGCTTTTGGCACATGAACGAATCTCTCCCGGATCGGATCTCGTTTCGATCCTTCGAGAGGAGATCCTTGCTGTGATCGCCAAGCATGTCGAAATCGAAGGCGATCGCCTGCAGATCAGGATCGATCGCGGCGAGAACGTCTCAATCCTCGAAATCGACGTCGAAATCCCCGCCAAGGCCGCCCGGGCGGCTTGAGGTTCGAGCTGATTGATCCGGGAGGCTGACATGCCTCCCGGGAAATCTCATGTTCCTCACGGTGGCGGATTTCTGGCCTTACAGGATCACCGGTGAGAGACCGCAGTCGGCGCGGAAAGCCTTGAAGGCCCCAAGCGCCCGCAGCGAGCGGCCGTCATCGATCGCGGCCAGATCGAGAATGATCGCGTTGGCGATTGTCATGGGAACGACGAGAGATTGGGATTCGCCGGCATCGCCGCGGGAAACCGAAATCTGCCTGTCGGGTGCCGGATCGATGCGGATACTGAGCAGATCGGTCAACGCCAGCACCCTGGCACCTCTTTCGGCTGCGATCTTTCGGATCTGATGGATGAGAGGCGAGGCCTTGCGGAAGGCAAGCAGCCAGACGACATCGCCGGTTTCCAAAGTAGCCAGCACTTCGGCGATCAGATGCATCTGGCTGGCGAGATCGACTGACGGATAGCCCGAGCGATTGAGCCTCAGCGCAATGAGCGAGGCGAGGGCGGCAGAATGCCCGCGCCCGAAGACGAAGACGCGTCGGCAATCGCGCAGCACTTCGGAAAAACCTCTGATATCGGCGTCGGCAACAGCGTTGCGCACCTGCTGGAGCGCAGTGATCTCGCTGTCGAGAACGGAGGAAAGCACCCCGCCCTCCTCGGCCCGGACGAGACGGGCGGCCATGCGGGCGGCCGGGCTTTCAAAATCGCCGCCGCCTTCGATGAGATTCGCCTGCAGAAAGGTCCGGAATTCCGGATAGCCTTTAAAGCCAAGGCGGCGTGCCAGCCGCACCGCCGAGGCCGGATGTACTCCTGCGCGGAAGGAGACGGTTTTGCCGTTTTCCATCGCCGCGCGGATAGGATCCTGCATCATCACGTCGAGAAGGCGCGTATCGGCCTCGGTGAGCTTCGTCGAATTGCGGCTGATAAGATCGCCGAGAAGCTGCGGAATCTCGCTTTGTCTTTCCATTGCATCACTTCTTGCGCTTTTCCAAACCGGAACGATCAGCGGCGCCTAAATTCGACGATCTCCGGCTGAAAGATCGACGCGGCTCCCGCTCTGGTTATCGAAAAACACGGCCTGGTCAAGGTCGCACATGACCCAGAAGTTGTCGGAATGGCGCGGTACATCCTTGCGCGGACTGGTAAGCGTGATGCGTCCGGCCGGGCTCTCACAATGCAGGATGATATCAGACCCTGTCATTTCCGACAGCATGAGCCGGACGGGCAGGGCAGGCTCCGCAGGTTCCTCGGCGCGGATTGTCATGGATTCGGGCCTTAACCCGGCGGTCAGGCCCGGTCGGCCCCGCCAGCCCGGAAGATGCTCGACAGGCATGAAATTCATCGCGGGAACACCCAGGAAGCCTGCGACAAAGCGGTTCTGCGGCTGGTCATAGATTGCCTCCGGCGTGTCGAACTGCAGGAGATTGCCGTCCTTCATCACCGCGATCCTGTCGGCCAGTGAAAGCGCCTCGGTCTGGTCATGCGTGACATAAACGATTGTCGCGCCGAGCTGGCGATGCAACTCCTTGATTTCGGTGCGCATGGCGACCCGCAGCGCGTTGTCGAGGTTCGACAGCGGCTCGTCCATCAGGAAGATGGAACTGTTGCGCGCCATGGCCCGGCCCATCGCCACGCGCTGACGCTGACCGCCGGAAAGGGCACCCGGCTTGCGATCGAGATAGGCTTCGAGCTGCAACGTCTTTGCCACATCTTGAGCCCGCGCATTGCGCTCGGCTTTCGGCATGCCGCGCAGTTCCAGGCCGAAGGCAATATTCTCGCGCACCGTCATATGGGGATAGAGCGCGTAGTTCTGGAAGATCATGGCAATGTCGCGATCTTGCGGAGCGAGTTCGTTGGCACGCCGACCGCCGATTTCGATATCGCCCTCATCGCATCGCTCAAGCCCTGCGATGAGGCGCAGCAGGGTAGACTTGCCGCAACCGGAAGGGCCAACGATAACGATGAATTCGCCGGACTTGATATCCATGGAGACGCCATGCAGGACTTGCGGGCCGCCGACGTATGATTTTCTGATATCGCGTACGACGATCCCGCTCATTGCGCAGTCTCCGCCTCGAAGCGATTGCGTATGGCGATGGCAAGGCTTGGGCGGTCTGTCGTGAAGACTTTCACGCCAAGTGCCAGCACCTTTTCGATCTGCCTGGCCGAATGGGCCGCCCAGCAACCGAAATCGAGCCCTGCGGCTTCAATTTCAGCCATCAGTGCCGTATCGGCGGTGTCCACGTGGACGCCGATTTCCGGGATATTATGAGACTTCGCGACTTCGATAACAGCCGCGGCCCCGAGCTGACGGAGCACTGGCGGGCTGACGAGCCAGAGTTTCGGCCGGCTGGTTGCCGCTGAAAGCGCATCCTGCGATTCCACCAGAAAGGAGGAGAAGATCGTCCTCTCGAGCATACCGTGGCGGGCGAGGGTCTCTACGACATGCGGTACGAAATTCTCATAGGGGCGACCGTCGACCCCAGGCTTGATCTCGCAGCGGAAGTCAACCGTGCTGTCGGCAAAGAGGGCGCAGAGTTCGGCAAGCGAGATCGGATGTCCGCCGGCACCGTAATTGATGACGGCGGCGCGAACCTCCGCCTCGCTCATCGCCGCGATCACGCCGCTGCGGTCCGTCGTTCCGTCAAGAGTAGCGTCGTGATGAACCATGATTGCGCCGTCGGCTGTCGGATGGACGTCGAACTCGACTTCTTCCAGCGCCATTCTTGCCGTCGCGGCAAAACCGTGCGGCGTGCTGTCGCCGAATTCCAGAGTGCCGCCGCGATGCGAAGCGATGCGTGTCATTCTATGCTTGTCCTTGTTCATGATTATTTGACCGCGCCGAGCGTAATGCCGCGCACGAGATGTCGCTCGACCAGCAGGAAGCCGAGTAGCACGGGCAGCATGCTGAGGGTGCAGGCCGCCATGACGAGTGGCCAATCGACCAGACCTTCACCGGGATTGATGCGATAAAGGCGAGCAAGACCGATCTGCAGCGTGTAGAGGTCTTCCTTGCCAACGGCGACGAGCGGCCAGATGTAGTTGTTCCACTCACTAATGAATATGTAGAGCCCCATGGAAAAGATGGCGGGCTTCGCGATCGGCACGATCACGCGCCACAGCACCTGCAGCGGTGTTGCGCCGTCCATATAGGCGGCCTCGTCCAGCGCTTTCGGGATGCCCTTGATATATTGGCGCAGGAAGAAGGCGGCAAAGCCATTCGAGATCGCGGGCAGGATGAGACCGGCATAGGTATCGAGCAGACCGGCCTTGGCGAGTGTCAGGTAGTTCGGGATCAGGCTGATATGGCTCGGGATCATCAGCGTGGCGACGGTCGCGCCAAAGAGCAGGTTGCCGCCGCGGAACTGGTAGCGCGCGAAGGCAAAGGCTGCCATGGTTGCGACCGTAATGCCGAGCAGCGTCACCAGGCCCGACACGATGATGCTGTTCAGCAGGTAGCGGGCGAAATTGTATTCGGCGACGGCCCGGACATAGTTGTCTAGCGTGAACTCGTACTGGCCCGTGTAATAGGACTGCGCTGTCTCGAAGGACATCCAGATCGAATAGAGTACGGGCGACAGGAAGATCAGGCCGGCAGCAAGCGCGAGCCCGGTCACAAGACGGTTCTTAAGCCTCATAGTGAACCCTCCGGCCGATGACGAAGGATTTGATCAGCGCGAGCACGATCAGGAAGATGAAGAGCAGGACGGCGAGCGCCGATCCCCTGCCGATATCGAAAAGGGTAAAACCGACGCGGTAGAGCAGATTAACCAGCATATCGGTCGCACCCGCCGGGCCGCCGCGGGTCATGATGTTGACGATGGTGAAGACCTGAAAGGCCTCGATCACCGAAATCACCAGCAGGAAATAGGTGGTCGGCATGACCAGGGGCACGGTCACGCGCCGGAAGACATGAAGGCGCCGGCCGCCATCCACGGCGGCAGCATCATAAAGTTCCTGCGGCACCGCCTGCAGGCCGGCGATATAGATCACGATATCGTAGCCGAGCTGCTTCCATGTGTTGACTACTATCAGCACCCAGAGCGCGAGTTGCGGATCCTGGAGCCATTGCACCTTGCCGAGGCCGAGCGAGGTCAGCGCCGCATTGACCATGCCGTAATCGGTGGCGAAGACCCAGGAGAAAACAACGGCGATCGAGACTGTGGAGGTTACGGAAGGCAGAAACAGCGCTCCGCGCAGGAGCCGTGAGGGCAGGGTTTCGCGCACGAGATAGCTTGCAACGGCAAGCGCCAGCGCCAGCCGGATCGGCACCGAAAACAGCGCAAAGATCGCGGTTACCTGCAAGGAATTCCAGAAGTCGCGGGAGTTCAAAAGCAGGCGGTAATTCTCAAAGCCGACGAAAGGCATAGTCGGCGACAGGAAGTCCCAGTGCCGGAAACTGAGGTTCACGCTGGTGATGACGGGAATGTAGGTGAAGACCGTGATGAAGATCATCAACGGTGCGACGAGAAGATAGGGTGTGAGTTTGCGCAGCATGGGACCGGAACAGTTGAGACGACGGGCCGTTCAAGACCCGCCGTATTGCTGAAGTGAGAGGCTCAGTTGCTGGAACGCTTGGCTTCTTCGCGCGTCTGCGCGGCAAAATCCTTCATCGTTTCCGTGACATCGCGCTGGCCGAGCGCCATGGCTTCCCACATCTTGTATTCGGTCGAACGCATCCAGGTGACGACGGGCGGACGGGCACGGCCATGAGCGAAATCAAGCTGCTTGATGGCGACGTCGATGCCCTGCTTCTTGGCAAGCGCTTCGATGGCAGCCGGCTGGGCGGCGCTCTTCTTGTTGATCGGCAGGTAGCCGGTTGCGGCAAACCAGATGGAATTGGCTTCCGGCGAAGCAGCGTAGCTGATGAACTTGTAAGCGGCGTCCTGAACATCCTTCGAAGAGGTTGAGAGGATACCGATACCGGCGCCGCCGATCGGAACCGAGCAGACCTTGTTGCAGGGCATCGGACGCACTTCCAGCTTGTCACCGAGCGCCTTCTTGGCACCGCCGTAATCGCCCGTCGAATTCAGGGAGATGCCGACCTTGCCGGCAAAGAAAGCGTCGCGGCCGACATCTTCATCGGTGACGCTATCCGGGGAGGCGACCTTCTGGTCATGCACGAGCGAGGCCATCCACTGATAGGCTTCGATCGTATTGGGCGAGTCGAGCAGGATATCGTTGGTCTTGGAATCGATGAGCTCGCTGTCATTGGACATGACGAGACCCCAGCGCGCAAACTGGCCAGGGGCTGCAATGCCGGTGATGCCTTCCGAGCCGAGCTTCTCGGTGATTGTCTTCGAAACGGCAAGAATATCTGCGAAAGTCTTCAGCGGCGGCTCCGTCGTGAAGCCGGCGCGCGCCAGGATGTCCTTGTTGTAATAGAGGACCGGCGTGGAGGAGTTGAACGGCACGATGTAGTTCTTGCCGTTATAGACGCCGACCTCACGTGCGTAGTCGTAAAGGTCGTCCTTCAGCGGGTCGGCGTTGAAATAGGGTGTCAGGTCGGTCAAGGCGCCGCGATCGGCAAAGAGGCCGTAGCGGGTGACTTCCATGATGACGGCATCAGGCGCGCGGTTGGCGGGAATGGCGGCCTGCAGCTTGGCGACGATATCATTGTAATCGCCCACAAACTCACCCTCGATATGAATACCGGGATTGGCGGCTTCAAAATTGGTGATGATCTTGTTGAGCGCTTCGCCGGACGATTTGCTGAAGCTGTGCCAGAACTTCACGGTCGTATCGGCATGCGCCGAACCGACCATGGACATCAGAGCGACAAGGCTGACGGCAGCCGTATTCTGCAATTTGTTTGACATAATTTTCTCCTCTGCAAAAAAAATTGCATTCCGTTTTGGCGACGGATAGCGCGCAGACGAGACAGTTTGTTGAAGGCTGTGCGAAGTTTTCGTGACAGAGGAGGGCGGGGGTCTCTAAGTCCGATGCCTGGTGACGGAGAGCTTCAGTTCGGCCGTGATCGAATGCGCCGGTGAAGGGTGGTCGGGCTTCTGTCCACGGGTCCGGCTGGTCGAACGCTGCGGTGCTTTATGCTTTGCAGGTAGCTGACAGCGTGATATTCCCGGTGACGCCCGCCTTTATCTCAAATGTTAAATAGAGATCATATGTCCCAGCAAGAAGACGCGGCGAACACGTCGCAAATGGATTCAGCTCCCCAGCCCATGGCAAGGCCTCAGCGTAAATGGCTGGGTGATATCGAACGCCTCAAAGGATTGGCTATCATCCTTGTCGTTTGGGGACATACCTATGATACAGCTTTCCCTGTATGGGCTATTGGTCTGCGTAAGGCGATCTACGCTTTCCACATGCCGCTCTTCATGTTCCTGAGTGGTTATGTCTTCGTCTATGTCGGCGCTCACAAACTGAAGGGGTCGCTGTCGACCTATACGTCAAAGCGCGCAAAGCGGCTTCTTATTCCGTTCTTCATCATGGCGGCCATCGTCATTCTCGGAAAATTCTTCGCAGGTCAGTTCGTATCGGTCGACAAACCCGTCAATGACCTGCTGCTCTCCGTTCAGCACGTCTTCATCCATACCGAGCAGAGCCCGTCCATGTTCGTATGGTACCTGATCGTGCTTTTTTACTTTTCGATCGGCACGACGTTCCTGTTCTCGCGCATGAATGTAAGCCTGAACATATTGTTTGCGGCATCGATCATCATGTTCGGCCTGCACGTCATGATGTTCTACAATGACTCGATATTGGACTACGTCTACATAAACCGTATTTTCATGTTCTATGCGTTCTTCATGGCAGGCTGCGTCGCCTGCCTGCACAAGGACGTTTGGGAGCGGTTCGTCGAGCGGTATTTCATTCCCGCGACTGCGGTCTTCCTCGTACTTCTTTATGTCTCCTTCGATTCCGAATGGCGCTATTTCCTCGTCGGCATGGCGTCGCTCGTCGTGTTCCACGGCCTGATCCGCTCCCGGCTTTGCAACCAGAACCGCGTCCTGGAATTCATCGGCCAGAACGCGTTCGCTATCTATCTGTTGAACACGATGTTTGTCGGAGCGGTGAAGGCCGTCTTCGGGCGGTTCTTCTCGGTCAGCGATCAGGCGCTGCTGCTTCTCCTCCTTGCGACAACGGCAGGTGTCGTCGGGCCAATCATCGTCAAGTATGCGATCGGCCGCATCGGATCGCTGCGCCCAATCGCTGCCGCGATGGAATGAGGAGAGAGGCGCGGTTCAAAAGGGGGCCGCGTATCCGCAATTGAAACAGCGGAACCCGGTTCAGTCCCGGGCAATTTCCAGGCAAGTGCTTGGTAGGTCTTGTCCCTTGAAAACGGCTTTCCAAACAAAAGGAAAGCCGTTTCGATTTCTTCCTGCTTCAGCTGGCGGTGCGCGTTCTTGCCTCGGGGACGTCAGTCTCATCGGCGGTCGATACCGTCTGGTAAACCTTCTGGCGTTCGTCTTCGACGCTTTTGCTGCCAGCTTTCTTGGACCAGCGCTTTGTCGCTGTCGTCGTCAGGTTATAAAACGCGTAGGCTACGACGGCTGTCAGGATCACGCTCGTCGAGAATCGAAGCCAGTAATTTCCAGCAAAAACCAGCCCGACGACAAACCATACGTGCAGGTGCCACAGATACATTTCATAGCTGATGCGTCCGCCCATTTGGATTGGCCGCCATTCGGCCAGGCGAACGAGTTTTTCCGTTGCCTTTCCGAAAACAAAGGCGTTGATCAGTAGAAACATGCCGAAGCCGTGGACGGTGTAGCGGAAGGTGTCCTGGAAAAACTGATTGCGGAAGGCAATGCCGCCAAGCAGAAGAATGATGGCGAACAGGAAGGTCTTCCAGCCACGAAGTTTGACCAAATGGCTCCTGATCGCTTCATTGGCGAGGCCGAATGTCAGCAGGCAGCCCCAGGCGATCGAATCCAGGCGCGTCAGCGTGAAATAGTAGTTGAAGCTTTCCGGGTCTGGAACGGTATAGGCGGCCAGGATGCGCAGCGCCAGGCTGAGAATCACGACGCCGATGAGCAGTACAACGCGAGAAGACCACGTCCGCAGGGCGAGAAGCAGGAATGGGAAGAACATATAGAAATGCTCTTCGACAGCCAGCGACCACAAAGGACCGTAACTGTGAATTCCTTCGGGCATCGGCGTGAAGACATTCATCACCACCGGTACGTTGCCTAGATAGAAGATCGCTAGCAAAATCTGGCTGACCAGCACGTTTTCGCGATCGAAAATCAGATAGATCGGCACGGTTATGGCGATCATCAGAAAAAGCGGCGGCATCAGCCGCAGGAATCGCCGGGCGAAAAAGCGCGGCAGGGATATTTTCCCATAATTCCGTTCTTCCGACAGCAGGAGTCTCGAAATCAGAAACCCGCTGATTGCAAAGAAAATCGTGACGCCGAAACCGCCGGGGATCGCGGCCGAGAGCCGGAAATGCGCAACGACGACGATCAGGACCGCGGCAAACCGCAAGCCGTCAAGACCTCTTATATAACCATAGGCGGGATTATCGGCCGGCGGCGGGGAGGCAGGTGCTAGCAGCGTCATTGAAAGCCTTTCGTTCGCTCGATTTTCATCGATGATTCAAGCAAGATTTTTACCGCTGTCACCCATGCGCGCCAGCCTATGCTTCCGCGTGTCATAGTTGGCAGCGGTTATGTCTATCGGTACCTGAGAAGAGCCGAGAACGATTTTGTCCCTGCTTTCTTAGGACCCCGGAGTCATCGCGTCCAGATGCATTTTCTCTCTGGCTTCAATTCGGACAGGAGAAATTGGCGACGAAGTCCGATATGATACCGCATTGCAACAAAATTCGGAACGGCTTCCGGCGAGATCACGATATTTCGCGAAATTGTCACAGTCGCGCCGTTTGCGCGTCCTTTCTTTGTGCTAGGGTGACAATCGAAAATGGCTCGGGGCTATGGCGCCGGGAAGGGGGTTATGGCTTGGCACGGGTGCATTCCGTTGATAGTCTTAAGCCTGATTTAATCGTAGATGCTGGAGAGCGCTCTATCGCCTACCTTCCCAAAAGGCTCCAGAATTCCGTCAAAGCTGCCCGATGAAGCGCCAGGACGTCTGTTGCGGTCGACATGCATGGCCGGACGCCAGGTCCATCTTTTCGGTCTGATCTAAATACCCGCCAAGGAACCAGTATGCACGAAATCTATCAGAAGGTATTCGGTGTCGGCAAAGCCATCAAAGGTCTCGACGGCCTTCGCGCGATATGTGTTCTCTTCGTACTGACCGATCATGCGGGCCTGACAAAAAGGTCGGAATCGGGAACGCTTGCCGTTTGGGTATTCTTCGCGTTGAGCGGCTTCCTGATCGTGCCAATCCTGTTTCGGGCGCGGCAGCGCATCGAAGCGGGAAGTTCCGATGCTTCGACCGAGATCGCGCTTTTCATGCGCAATCGAGCCTTGCGGATTTTCCCAGTCTATTATTTGACACTGGCACTGATCTTCCTGTCGACCGTTACCCTTGTCGCGGGCGACAATGTCGACAAATTTTACGGCAGTATCAGCTGGCTCGTGACCTACACGACCAACATCTATATCGGCTTCGTCAGACATGATTGGCTGGGACCCTTGTCCCACCTGTGGACGCTGGCAGTGGAGCAGCAGTTCTACGTGCTGTTCCCGTTGCTGTTCATCTGGCTGCCATCGCGATACTGGCGGTCCAGCCTTCTGATATTCCTGCTTCTGCTGCTTGCGGTTTCGAGCCTGTGGGTATTCGGCGATGAACTCATGTTCCGCGTCAACTCCCTGTCGGGCTTCTATGCCATTGCTGTCGGGGGCGTTTTCGGACTCTTCGCCAGACAGCTCGGCACGATCAACCTGCGTTTTTCCAGTCTGGCGATCCTTGCGCTCGGCGTGCTCCTGGTTCTGCAGCACCTCTATTTCATTTTTGGCGGACATCCGAATGCAGCGCTGATCATTGCGCCGCTTCTGTCCGGATTGCTGATCATGCTGGTGACGGTCTGCCAGAACTCTGCCGCGACCAGATTTCTTGATCTTCCGCTGATCCGCGGCGTAGGCGTTGTCAGTTACGGCTTCTACCTGTTTCACGGCCTGCTGCTTGGTCCGTCAGGACGGCTTGTCGCCATAGCAACGGGGATGCGGGACGGGACGGCGTTCCAGGTCATGCAGATTGTTACGGCCTTCATTCTGACGATGATCGTAGCGATCGCTTCCTTCGTCTTCTTCGAAGAGAAGATCATGCAGTTGAAGAAAAGGCGTGCGGCGCCGACGACCGTTGCCGCGGGTTCCAATGGCTGATGAAACTTGCTGCCGGTTTGATCGCTCTCTTTCTTCTGCAGGGGGCTGATGTGGCCGCGGCAGGACTGAAGATCGTAACGTTCGGCACATCGCTGACGGCAAGGGGCGGATGGCAGGCAGGTCTCGAGAACGCCCTCGAGCAGTGCCTTCACCGCCCCGTTGATATCGCCATTGTGGCAAAGAGTGGCTCAACCACCGAATGGGCTTTGTCTTCTGTGGACCGGGTGATCGCCGAGAGTCCTGACATAGTGCTCGTCGAGTTTTACGCCAATGACGCTGCCTTGAACCGCTGGATGAGCGTCAGTGCCAGCCAGCGGAACTTTTCAACCATCCTGGAAAGGCTGCGGACGGGATTGCCCCATGCGCGTATCTTCATGATGGTGATGAACCCTATGTCGGGGCTGCGGGGCGCGATCAGACCCTATCTCGAGAGCTACATTTCGGCTCACCGCAGTGTTGCGGCAGAATGGAACGTTGCGGTGATCGATCATAGCGCCGGTTGGGCGAAGCTATCGAACCGCGAACTCTCGACAGGAATCCCGGATGGCGTCCATCCCACGCCTGCCGCTGCGGCTGAAGTCATGGTGCCGACAATCGTCGAGACGATCGGCGGGACATGCTCTGACTGAGCTCAGCTCAGGCAAAGCCTGCCATGCCGGGAAGAATTATTCCTAAGATATCAGAATGGACTGGCGTAGTTCCATCGCTCGCCAATCGATTTTCGGTTGGCAGGCAATATCGGTCAGCGATTGTTATTTGATCTCGGCTGGACGATGGCTGGGCTTGGCGTTTCTTTGTATCGGATCTTCGCCGGCACACCGACCGCAATAGCTCCTGCCGGCACATCCTTGACAACGACGGCGTTCGCTCCGATCACAGCGCGTTCGCCAATGACAACGGCGCCGAGGATTTTCGCACCCGCGCCCACGTCTACTCCATTATGCAGGATCGGCACGTCGTTCGGCTTGTCGGCTGATTTGTTGCCGATCGTCACGCCTTGACGCAGACGAACATCATTGCCGATCCGCACCTCGGAATGCACGATAATCGATCCGAAATGCTCAATGACGCATCGCTCGCCGATCTTCGCGTTGGCTCCGATATATATCCCGAAAAAGATCTCGGAAAATTTGATAAGAAAGACATGAATGACTTTCAGCGGCAGACGGATAGGCGCGAACTTGATCGAACGTACAGCGCTTCCGTATCTGTGAAAGGCAAGCGCCCAGAAGCCTTGTGAGATCAGGGCTCTCTTATGACTTCGAAAGTCTCCAGCTATTTCTCTAAACATGACGACTCGCTTCCTTGGAAAACTACGCCTTTTTCCAGGCTCTTATCATTCGCGCTCTGTTCCACCATCCACGCAGGGCATCCCGGTCGAGCAGCCCGATGCCGACGACATAAGTCGCGACGAACAGCATTCCGAGCATCATCGCCTTCAGTAATATGGGATAATCGGGTGAGATGGCATATGACCTTGTCAAATGAACCGCGGCCAAGGCTGCGAGGGCCGACAAGAAGAAAGCCCCACACTTGCTGATAATTGTTTTTACAGAAACTTCAGTTTTGTGCGATCCGTAAAGTATACCTCCAACAATAACAGTTATATGGCAGCAAACATATGCCGTTACAAGTGTAAATACGCTGCTATGTTGAAGAACAGTCAGGATCACGGCAACGAGCAGTGCGGCGCAGCATTGCATCCGGAAAACGACACGCGGCAAGCCCCATGCATTCAGCATGACTTCATTGCAGTAGCCGATGGATTGGGCCGCTCCGAGAATTGCCGCCAGGAACATGATGTAATCGGAATCTATGCCGTTGCTTCCGAAGCAGATCCGGGCAATCTCGGGCGAAAGCGCGGCAATCGAGATGAAGGCCGGCGCGGAGATCATCGAAAGTGAGCGCAGGCTCGTATAGAATGCCTCCCTGAGGAGTGGTGGGCGGTCAACCAGACGGGAAAAGTGCGGAAGATTGACGTCGACCATTACGGCGGTCAGCATTTGTGCGACTACCGCCGGAACGCGCGATCCCATGATATAGAGCGCGAGAGCGGCCGGCCCGAAAAAGATCGGAATAACGATCTCGATCATTCGAAGCGAGGCGTAGTTGAGTACGCGAGACCCGAAGATGCCTAGAGCGTAATGAAGAACGTGCTTCATTCCGGCAATCTGCGGGGCGGCAGGCCGCAACACAGGCGGATACCAGAGAAAGGCGACGTTGATGACAGTGGTCGCCAGCAACTGACCGACCATGCTGTAGACGCCGAAGCCCAGGAAAGCCATGGCCAGTCCGGTCAGGGCGCCGAATACGGTTGATGCCAATGAACGGAAGGCAAGGCGCTTGAACTGAAACTCTTTGCGGAGCAGGGCCTGCGGAACATACCCAAAGCTGTTGAGGACGAGCGAGAGACCGACGAGTTGCAGAACAGGCTCTATGCCCGTGACGCCCAGCAGGCCACCGATTTCGGGGGAGAAAAGCGTCAGGAGCGCATAGATCAGGACGGCGAGGCCGAAGTTCAGGATCAGGATGCTCGTCGTCATGCCGCGCGTGATGTCCTGCGTACGGACGATTGCGTCGCCGAAACCGTTATCGGCAAACAGCTCCGTCAGCGACACCAGCGCATAGGCTGCCGCAAACATCCCGATCTCGGTTTTATCGAGAATCCGGGCCAGCACGAAAAAGGTGAGGATGGTGCCAAAGCGCGGTCCCCAGTTGCGAACAGCTGACCAGAGTACGGAACTACGATTCATGCGCGCCTCGTTTTGGCATTGAGCGAAGACGTGAAGGGCTTCTTACCGCGGTTATGCATTCCGCACCGCAGCAATATAGCGCGAAAGCGGCAGCTTTCCGCTTACAACCAGGGTTGCGCCGACAAGAAGCTTGCGTATGAAGGCGACTATGCCGGGAAGGCTGCGGCTCTTGTGAGCGGCGATGGCGTAGAGCGTCCCCGGGAAATATTTCGGCTTGAGGCTTGGATCGTGATCTCGATGGCCGACGAGCGCGGCATCTGTGAAAAGTGTGCCGCGGGCGAGATAAAAAGCCCGTATCGCGTAGTCGGTATCCTCGCCGCCGTTGAGACGGGCACCGACTCCCAATGTTTCGTCGAATGCCGCCAAGTTCGGCAGAAGCCTTCCGCGGAAGAAGAATGTGTTCGACGATGCTCTCGATATCACTTTCTGCAATGCCGGGGCTTCCGTTGCCAGAACACTTCGAATCTCGGGTGTTGAGCTATAGCGGCAGAACCAAAAATCAATCTCTGGCTTCTCTGAAAACAGATTAGCAACCAAAGTTAGAATTTTTTCCGGATACCAACAATCGTCATCGGGGAAAGCATAGATGCTGTCGGCGGTGACGACGCCGGCCTTGACCACGTCCTGAAGCAGGAGATTGCGAGCCGCCGAGAGCGAAATCTGATGATTGATGCGTCGTGTGCTGATCCAATCAGGAAAGGCGGGATCGGCGTCGTCGTCAGGAACATTCTGCAGAAGAAGATAAAGGTGGACATCGATCGAAGGATCGGCGGCTTTCGCGCTCGCGATCGAATCGATCATTCTCTGGAGATGCTCCGAGCGACCCTGCTTTAGATTACTTGTCGAGAAAAGTGTGATTTTCGGCATGACTACTCTATTGTTCGAGAATATGTCAGTAGAGCTGTTTAATCTTCAGCAAGCGGCACGGTCTGCGGCCCTGATCTTGCGGTGCAACATAGACATTGCGGTCTGGGTTGAAAAGGAGAAAATGGGCGGTGAGGGTTAACTTTGCCGCAAACATCGCCTTATGGTTATCTGCCACGAACAGCACAGCCAATCACCGGAACTGGAGAGATAGATGCCTATGGCTTCAAAGCCCCGGCGGAAGAAAGAGCCTTTCAATCGCGTCGTAATGTGGCTGATTTTTGCCTTCCTCGTATTCACCGTTCCGGCCGCCGCTGAAGAGCCGCTTCACTATCTTTTCGATCTGCCACCTGCCAAGGTTCAAGATGCCGCTGCGGGCAAGAAACCGCGTCCTTTCATATGCCCGGTACCAGTCGCGCCATTGATCGACATGAGCAAGCTGTTCAGCTTTTATAAGCCGAGCTACACGCAGTCGGAGGTCGATCCGGTCGCGATGAAAGCCTTCGCAAAGCGCCTGTGGCCGACAGGCGCCGTGACCAAGAGCATGCTGGACATGATGCAGGCCGTACTCGACGTGCCAAAGCAGCGAAGAAACGCCGCCAACTGTATCGTGCGACAGACCCGCGTCTGGGCGGATGCCAATGCGCTTCTGGGCGGTGTCGAGGACAATGATCCGCTCGGGCATCGTCAGGCTGTTCTCGCCGGGGGCTGGACAACGATTTCGTTTTCGAACGCCTACGCGGTGGCAAAGGAAATCGCACCACCCGCCGCCTCTGCCGACGCGCCTATCAGGGCGTGGTTTGTCAAGCTTTCGGATATGCTCGTTGCAGAATTCACGCCGGCGCCGCGCGAGCCCAAATATGTTTGGCTCGATGGCAACAGCAACCATCGATACTGGGCCGCGGCTGCGGTTGGCCTGATGGCTGTTCACCTGCAGGATCGCAAGCGGTTCGACTGGTCGATGGATATTTTGAAGTCGGCGCTGGATGAAGCACCCTATGACGGCGGATTGCCGCGCGAACTCTCCCGCGGCGGGCGCTCGCTGAAATATCAGAATTTCGCCATGGATGCGATCGCGATCCTGGTGCGGCTTGCCGATGTCAACAATGTCACGCTTACGCCCGACCAGGAAAAGAGGCTGCGGGCAATCGCCAGCTTTGCCGCAACGATGTACCTCCATCCTGACCAATTGGAGGCACGGATAGGCTACCCTCAGGAGGTCGAGCCCGGCATGGTCACCTGGATCGATGTCCTGTTGCCCCATTTCAGGAGCCGCGATCCCGAGCTCTCCGAAAAGCTGGATGAGATAGCGCGTCCCCTGCGGCCGATGACCAATACCTTCGTCGCCTTACCTGCTACCCGTCTCTTCGAAGCCAGGGACAGCGACTAGGTGGCTAACACCTATGCCTTTCGGACATTCGTGCCGCTCTTTCTCTGATCGGCAGCACGTTCGGCTTCAGGGATGTCGGCGAACAGAAAACGTCCGTAAGGACCGACCTCGATGTTTTCACGAATGATCGTTGCCGGATTGCCGGCGGCGATGCAGCGCGACGGTATGTTCTTGGTCACGACGCTTCCCGAGCCGATGACGCACTCGTCCCCGATCTCGACGCCCGGAAGGATTATGCTTCTGGCGCCGATAAAGCAGTGCTTGCCGATCTTCGTGTTGCGATAAAGCCCACGCGTTCTGTCGTGCGTGAGAATGGCCACGTCGAACGCGACATACGACTTCTCGCCGACATGAATGCCCTTGGGATAGGTCTTGTCCAGGCGAACGCTCAGTGAAAAGGTCGCCGTCGGATGGATATTCATCCCCCAGAACCGTGTATAGTAATGGTACTTAGCCTTTACCAAAAGCGATCTCAGCCAGAGGAATTTGTTCAAGCTGCGTGCCATTAAACACCATCTCCTTGTTGCGCGAACATCTCAGTTCTGTCGGTGCCGAACGCCGGGCATATAAAGCATGGACAACAAGCCGGTGGAAGCTGCTTTGTGTGCAGTGCCACAAAAAGCTTTGGATTGTCCGTTGTCATTTGCCTGGCGTCTCCGCGAATTTCTGTTAGCGTCGCGATGCCATCAGGGCGGGCAGGGTATCCAGCCACCGTTCCTGAAGGGTCTGGTCGCTCAATTATGCCGCAAGAGATCCGAATAGGCTTTACTTCCGCCCTTTAACGCCAATGCATTTCCGCATCGCAGGAACCGATATGAATGAGACATAGTGTTTTTCGTGTTGTCTGCATCGTCGTTTCCGTCCTCCTCCTCGTCGTTTCGCTCCAATACGTCTCCTATATATGGCCCTTGGCGATTGTCGGTGCACTGCAGATGCAGATCGGCTTTGCGTGCCTTGCCATCATCCTTCTGTCCGCTCTCTCCCTCCGGCGTTGGTATAGCCTGCTGCTCGGAGCGGCTTGCGTCGTGTTGATTGCCCACCCGATCCTGATGCTCAGGGAATTTGCTCAGCCGCCTGTACCGGGTGCGGTGCCAGCCTTACGCTTGCTGTCGATCAAGATTGTTGACGAAAAGGTGGACGACGCGGCCTTGCAGCAGACGATTGAAGGGGCCAACGCCGACATTCTTATTGTGACAAGTGCCAGTTCTCTTGCCAGCCGGCATGATCTCGCCCGCCAATCCTATCCATTTCGCATCGGCTGCGAGGATCCAGTCAATGCACGCTGCACTGTCATGCTTCTCTCGCGCCGGCCTCTTGCGGATCCTCGTTTCCAGGAGTTGAGCCCTATTGGAAGTGAGTTGGCTGCCGCTTCCATTTCCATTGATGGAACGCGCGTCCGCGTTTTCGCCACTCGTCTTTCCAAGATGTGGTTCGATACGTTCCATAGCTTCGAGCTCTTCACTATCACCCGTGTGCTCCGGGGCACTCGCGAGCCTGTCTTGCTGGTCGGAGATTTCAGTGCGCCCGTCATCGTGCCGGACATGCGCTGGTTCCTGGGCAACAACAGGTTGCGCAATGCCTATCCCGAGCCGGCCACCTGGCCAGTCGCTTTCGGCCCTCTCGGCATCAGTAACGATCATGTCTTTTTCAGAGCGCCGCTGTCCGTCCTGTCCCTCAAGCGGACCGATGAAAGAGCGCAATCGGGATACATTTCGCTTCTTTCTGATGTCGCAATCACGACGGAGTGAGATGCGCGCTACGCGGGAAGTTTTCGCCCCGCAATTGCGATATGCTCAAAATTATTCAAAAAAAACCGATAGTTGATTAAAGCTTTAATTGTTGTTTGGTGCCAATCTTAAACCCGTGGCCCTCAAAATAGCTCCTACAGCACTGATGCTTCTGGAGATTTTGATGCCCAGCACGATCTACCTCGATACCACAGCCGGCGAGACCGAATTGCGCAAAGCGCTTGCGACCGTTGCCAATGGCGGCGGCACGGTTGTGCTGGCAAAGGATGCCGATATCACGGTCAGCAAGGCGATCTATGTCGCAATCGGATCAGGCGATGTCACCATAGATCTCAACGGCGGCACCCTGCATCAAGTCACGGCTACCGAGAGAGTTCTCGGTGTTGGGGGAGCGGAATCGCCCCTACAGAGCGTCACGCTCGGATCCGACGCATCGAACAATGCAACCATCACCTATGCAACCCTGCCGCAGAACATACAGGTCGGCAGTTGGATAAAAGTGACTGCAGATGACAGTCTGCCAGGAGACCATATCGACCCCGGTGATGCGGGCCAGACGACGAAGCTTGGGCAGGCGGCCAAAGTCATTGCCATCAATGGCAACACAGTCGTTCTTGAAGGCTCACTCGTCGAGCAGAATCTTTACGCAACCAATGTCCGTGCGACCGTCTATGCCGAAGGCCAGTTTACGATCAAGAACGGCACGATCGATGGCGTGAGCGGCGAATACAGCACGACCGGCGGCGATCTGCTCAACCTGCGCAATCTGGTCGATGCGGTCGTCGACAACGTCACGATAAAGGACGGTTCTGGTGGCATCAACATCGTCAACAACGTCAATGCCCACCTGACTGATATCATCGGCGCCAATCTGTATGCAGCCATTCACACCGGTGCTTCGCTGAACACGCTGATCGACGGCCTCTTCGCCGAACACGTCGGCCAGGCCATCGCGGTTCAAGGCATCGGAACGATAGCAAATGCCGCAAGTGCATCGGCCTATGGCGCCGAAATCAATTTCCTTGCCAAGAATTCGGTCGTCTACGACGCATCGAACTCGGCATACGACTTTCATTCGGAGAGCCGGAACGGAGTCTATACGGATGATCTCTCGTTCTATTCGCGCATGTTCGGCGATTTCCGAGGGATTGGAAATTCCTTCACGAACAGCGGCAGTGTCGGCGACGCCTACGGTATACAGTTCTATGAATATGGCGATGGCGACGCCCGCAATTCGCTTGTCGACAACCTAATCCTGCGTGAAATACAGAACTACGCCTTCATCATATCGAATTCGCCGGAGGCGAATATCGTCAAAAACAGCGTCTTCGAGAGCCTTCTTCAGGGATACAACATCCCTGAGTCGATGGTCAAATTCCTCAATACGGTGCTGCTCACCGGCGTCGTACCCGGAAATGACACCCTTGTCGGCACGGCTGCCGCCGACAAGCTTCTTGGCGGTCTGGGCGCTGACAACCTCTCGGGCGGCGACGGTAACGACTATATTTGGGGCGGTGACAAAGCCGATTTGCTGACCGGTGGGACCGGACACGACCGCTTCGCCTATCATGCGCTGGGCGAAGGCGGAGATGTCATCACGGATTTTCAAATGGGCGCGAATGGCGACGTTATCGATGTATCGGTTCTTGCCGCGCGTTTGGGATGGGGAAGCGGTGACCTGATCGCAGATGGCCATATCCGGGTCATCCAGAGTGGAACGTCAACTCTGGTTCAGGCCAATGACGGTCAGGGCTGGTCGACGCTCGCTTTGTTGCAAAATACGCTTACCGCGGACTTCGATACGCACAATCTCCAGACATCGCTCTCTGCGACCACGCAATGGGCAGTCGACACGCCTACGTCTCCTTCGACGCCCCCTACGCCTCATACAGGCACGGACAAGGCCGATAGTTTCGTCGCCGGCAAAGGCGCCGATCTCTATTACGGTTCCGCCGGTGATGACAGTTACGTCTTCAACGATGCCCGCGATCACGTCACCGGCGAATTGGCCGACGGCGGCAAGGATACGATATGGTCTTCCGTCGGCGTCGATCTCCGCGGCGAGTCATTCGTCGAGAATTTGCGGCTTACCGGGACCGCCGAAATCAACGGTATCGGCAACGCTCTCGCCAACATGATTAGCGGCAATGCCCAGAGCAATACGATCGCTGGCGCCGGCGGCGTTGATTCTCTTTATGGAGGTGGTGGAGCAGACACGTTCTACTTTGCCGAGATGGGGGCGGCAAACAAGGATACGATCTGGGACTTCAGTGACGACGATAAGCTCATGCTATCGGAGTCGGTATTTGCCGGGCTCGATTCAAACGGCGATCATATTCTTGATGAGGCGGCGTTCACGATCCTGACCAAGGTGGGAGCATTTACGACGAGCAGCGGACCGCAAGTGATCTACAATTCGGCAAGTGGCATAGTCTCCTACGATGCGGACGGATCTGGCGGGAAGGCGGCGCAGGACATCGCTTTCATCGGTGCGAACAAGGCGTTCTTCGGTTATGACGACGTGATATTGACTTACTGACCTCGGATAGGCGGGGCAATCGATCTCTAGTCCCGCCCGGATGTTCGCTCATCAGCGAGGTTTCGTCCAATTTAGGGCTGATTTGGCGTAGATAGATCAACAAACGCTAAGTTCTTTTATCTTTTGGCTTTCCTGCTGTGTTTGTTACGTCTCTTGAAAGGCATGTTGACGTTAATTTTGTTGAGAGATTCTATTTTACCCAAAATTTATTTTATTTTAGGTTCGGGATCGGAGGCGCGACCTTGCTGTCACAGTGTCGCATATCTTTTAAGACGTTTCTGTGATGTTACAGGGAAGATCGCTGGAGGGATATTACCTTCGGGCGCTGTTCAGAAGGTGTGGAAGATTTGAATAAATTGATAGCTGGCTTTGTGCTGCCGCAGAACAAGACCACCGGTGCCGAGGCTTTCTCGCGCTGCAAGAGCGCGTTCGTGGTGGTCGCACTGGCAAGCGCCCTGGTCAATATTCTATACCTGACCGGCTCGTTTTTCATGCTGCAGGTTTATGATCGCGTCATTCCCAGTCGCAGCATTCCCTCGCTCATCGCCTTGTCACTGCTGGCGCTTCTTCTCTATGTTTTCCAAGGCGTTTTCGAAGTACTGCGCGGTCGTATGCTCGTGCGCATTTCCGGCGTCTTCGATGAGGTGCTGAGCGGACGTATTTTCAACTCGGTCATGATCGGATCGGTCAAAACAAGGGTTGACGGCGACGGACTGCAAACCCTTCGTGATTTCGATCAGATCCGCAGCTTCCTTTCGAGCTCCGGTCCGGCGGCATTTCTCGACCTGCCCTGGATGCCGATCTACATCGCGATATGCTTTATGTTTCATCCGATCATCGGCGTCATTGCCATCGGAGGCGCATTGGTTTTGGTCGCGCTGACAGTCCTCACCCATAGAGCGGCGCAGGTGTCCACAAAACAGGCGACCGAACTCGGCAATCGGCGCAATGCCTATCTCCAGGCCGCCCAGAGAAATGCCGAGGTTGTCCAGGCCATGGGGATGAGAGACGATCTGGCCGACAGATGGCTCGATCAGAATAAAGCCTATCGGATGATGTCGCGTTCAGGTTCCGATACCAGCAATGTCTATTCCACCATCTCCAAAATCTTCCGGGCAGTCTTGCAGTCTGGCGTGCTCGCAACTGGCGCCGTTCTGGTCATCGAGAATCAGGCGACCGGCGGGATCATCATCGCGTCGTCGATCCTCACGTCACGATCGCTCGCGCCTGTCGAACAGGCGATTGCCAACTGGCGGGGATTTGTTTCGGCCCAGCAGTCATGGAAGCGGCTAAAGACAACCTTCCGCGAATTGCCGGAGAATACGACGCCGCTCCGGCTACGCGCACCTTATCGCCAGCTGACTGTAGAGCAGCTCGTGAGCGGCCCTCCCGGCAGGCAGGACTTCACCATCATGGGGATCAGCTTTTCGCTCGATGCGGGTAGCGCAGTCGGTGTGATCGGCCCCAGTGCGTCCGGTAAATCGTCGCTCGCCCGCGCGATTACGGGAATCTGGCCTGCCTATCGCGGTTCAGTTCGGCTTGACGGTGCTGCACTCGATCAATGGGATGACACTGCCCTCGGCGCGCATATCGGCTACCTTCCACAGGATATCGAACTCTTCTCGGGTACCGTCGCCGAGAATATCTCCCGGTTTCAGCAAAATTCGGAGGCCGAAGCGGTTATAGCTGCTGCCGAGATCGCCGGCGTGCACGAGATGATCCTGCGGTTGCCGAACGGATATGAAACCCAAATTGGTCCAAGTGGCTCGATGCTGTCTGCCGGCCAACGGCAACGCGTCGCACTGGCGCGCGCGCTTTACAAGGATCCTTTCCTTGTTGTGCTGGACGAGCCGAATTCCAATCTGGATGCTGAGGGAGAAGCTGCACTCGCAGAAGCTATTCTCGCCGTGCGCCGGCGCGGCGGCATCGTCGTCATCATCGCACATCGGCCCAACGCGCTTGCCGGTTGTGACTACGTTCTGATGATGAAGGATGGTAAACTTGCGGCATTCGGGCCCAAGGATGAAGTGCTTGCCAAGGTTCTGCGGCGGGAAATCAAGCCGATTCCTGCAGAACGATCGACCTTGAAAATTGTTGGCGATTCCCAGGAGCAGTGACATCGTGACGGTATCTGAATCTCAGCGATCGCTGCGGCGCCATTCGGTGATGGTCGTCGCCATGGCAATCCTGCTCGTCGGCAACATCGGGGGGTGGGCAGCGACAACGACGCTTTCAAATGCTGTCGTCGGCGAGGCGACGGTTGTAATCGATGATAACGTGAAGAAGATACAGCACCTCGTTGGTGGTATCGTTTCCGAAATCTCGGTCAGCGAAGGCAGCCATGTGAACGCGGGCGAGGTCCTGCTGAAGCTCGACGGGACTTCTGTCAAAGCCAATCTCGGCATCATCAACAGTAATCTTGCTCAGCTTTATGTCCGGAGAAGTCGTCTTGAGGCGGAGCGGCTGGGGCAGCCCAGTTTTTCAATGGACGAACTGGAGGCAAAGGGCGTCGATCTCGAGGCAAACAAGCTGCTGATTGACGGCGAAATGCAGCTTTTCAAGACGCGCCAATCTTCGATGGTCGGGCGCAAAAAGCAGCTTGAAGAGAAGATGGCCCAGCTTGACGAGGAAATCAAAGGCGACACCATACAGCTGCAGGCGATCGACGACGCCACCACACTTGTCAACGAAGAGCTTGCTGCAACGGAAGAGCTTTATGAGAAGAAGCTCGTGACCATGCAAAAGATAAACAGTTTGAAACGCCAGAAGGCCGACCTTGATGGCAGCCGCGGTAGCCGGGTTGCATACCGTGCTCAGGCAGAGGGCAAGATTGCCGAGATCAAACTGCAAGTTCTTCAGCTTGATGCGGATCAAAGTGCTGAAAATTCCAAGGACCTCACGGATGTCGAGGGCAATATTGCCGAGATGGAGGAGCGCCGCATCGCTGCTCTCGATCAGCTTCAGCGGCTGGATTTGAAGGCGCCGCTGAGCGGCCGAATTTACCAGCTTTCCGTCCATACGCTTGGCGGCGTCGTCACGCCAGGCGAAACGCTTATGCTGCTGGCGCCGGACAATCGTGCCCTCACGGTCGAGGCAAAGATTGCAACGCGCAACATCGATCAGGTGCATGTCGATCAGGATGTCGACATTCGATTCACCGCATTCGATCAACGATCGACGCCTGAAGTTCAGGGCAAGGTCCTGTCGGTATCTCCAGATGCCATCACCGAAGAGCGCACAGGTGCAAAATATTATCCGGTGCGTATAAGACCGGAACCCGAAAGTCTCGCAAAGCTGCAGGGCATGAAGCTCTACCCCGGCATGCCGGCTGAAATCTTTATCAAGGTTGCCGATCGCTCCGTCATATCCTATCTGACCAAGCCGCTAACCGACCAGATGAAGCACACCTTCCGCGAGGAATAGTCGTCGATCGGGCTGCGCTGGGGACAGAAATGCATCTGCCAATCGGGCAGAGCGACAACGGCTGAATCGCGACAGCTTCTGGAATTTCAACTCAGCGAGAGAGTAATAAATAAAGCCGCATGAGAGCAACTCATGCGGCTTTTTGCTTGTCTGCCTGTTTCCGGAGATCAGCCCTGTCGCTTCACCTTCTTGTAGGCAGCGATCAGATTGGGGATCTGGTACGGCCATGCAAGGCTGCTTGCGACACGCTTCCGGCCGATGGCGCCCATCCGCGCACGCTCTTCCGGATTTTCGAGGAGGGCTACGATTTTCTCGGCGAAATCCTTCGCATCGTTGGCCTTCGCGTAAAGCGAGGCTTCCTCGGCACTGCGCCTGCCTTCGGTGACGTCAAACTGAACGATCGGCTTGCCGAGTGCCATGTACTCGATGATCTTGTTCATCGTCGACTTGTCGTTCATCGGGTTGACGCGATCGGGATTGACGCAGACGTCAGACGTCGACAGCACCTCGAGAAGATCATGGTCCGAGACGCGTCCTGTGAAGGTTACGCACTCCGAAAGGCCCATTCTTTCCGCATCGGCAGCAAGGCCCTTGGCACTTGGGCCGCCCCCGACCAGAACGAATTGAATGTCATCGCGACCCATCTGGTTCTTGATATAGGCCACGGCATCGAGAAGGATATCGACACCTTCCTGAGCGCCCATCACGCCTACATACCCGACGAGGTACTTTCGGCCCTTCTTGAGTGCTTCGTTGGGCTGTACTGCTACGAAACGCGAGAGGTCCGGTCCGCTTCTGACAACGTAGATATCGTCGGCTTTCTTGCCGCCGCGCACCTGGGCAATTTCGCGATAGCTCTCATTTGTAGAGATGACGACGCGAGCGCTCTTGAAGGTGATCCACTCGAAGCAGCACATCAATCTCCAGAAAAAGCCGCGCTTTTCATACTTGGCTTCGTAGAGCTCTGGATTGATGTCGTGATGATCGAAGATGTACGGGACACCGAAGAGCCGGAACTGCCACGCGACCAGGAAGATCAGATCAGGCGGGTTGCAGCCGTGAACTGTGTCGAAGCCGTGACGGAAGAAAATCTTCCAGGCAAGGACGGTTTCCCAAAACAGCGCGACACCGTATTCGAGCAGGTAACCCAACGCCCCGCTCGCATCGAGCGGCAGGGGATGCCGGTAAACATGGATCCCCTCGATGTATTCGTAGCGTTCGGTGAAGCCCTTTCCAGTCGGGCAGATGACGCAAACTTGCGCACCTGCGGCGGTCAAGGTCCGGGCTTCCTGCCAGACGCGACGGTCGAAGGGAACCGGCAGGTTCTCGACGACGATCAGCACTTTTCGCCCCTTCAAGGGCAAGGCACTGAGATCTGTCGCATCATCCGGGGCCATATCGATTGTTTCTTGAATTGCCATCGATTGCCTACTCTCGGTAATTCTCAAAGAATCGGCCTCCGGAGAGGCCGACGGCGTGTCTTTGCTTCTTAGTGCAGCGTATTTGTGTCAACTGTTTTAGCAGCCTTCACATCTATCTTTGCCAAGCTTCCGTTTGTATCGATCACCAGATCGTATTCGGTGCTTTCGGCTTCTTCCTTCGACACCATGATTTCCGAGATGGATGGAAGATGCGAGAAGGCGTAACCCATGTTCTGACCGAGCAACTGCGTCGGCTTGACGGCCGGATCGTAGATGCTGAGCTTGTAGCCTGAGGTGATCAGCTTATGTGCCAGGTTAAGCTGGGGGCTTTCACGCAGGTCATCGCTTTCTGCCTTGAACGCGAGCCCAAGCATGAGGATGTTTGCCTTCGGCGCGACATCGCGCGTAACGTAGTCGAAGATGAAGCGTTTATGCGCCTCGTTGGAACGCAGCAGTGAATCGACCAGATGGTTGAAAGCGCCGACTTCCTCGGAGATGTGGGCCAGTGCCCTGACATCCTTCGGGAGGCAGGAGCCGCCGAAGGGGCCGCCGGGACGCATGTAATAGGGCGAGATATTCAGCTTGGTATCGGAGACGAAGATCTTGTGTACCGTCTGAGGGTCGATATCGAGTTGCACGCAGACGCGGCCGATTTCGTTGGCGAACGCGACCTTGACCGCGTGCCAGGTGTTGTCGACGAATTTGGTGAACTCGGCTTCGCGGTAGCCGGTGACGAACATCGGCGCACTGATATTCTTGTAAAGTTCAGTCATGCGCTCGGAGGGCTGGCCGTTCTGAGTGCCAACGACGATCTTCGGCGGATTGAAGTAATCCTTGATGGCGACGGACTCACGGAGAAATTCAGGGTTGTAGACGATTTCAACCGACTTCCCGAAATCCTTGCCAAGATGGGCCTTGAAGATCGGTGCGATCAATCCGTCGATCGAACCCGGGCGGATCGTGCTGCGGAAAACGACGGTCAACGGCTTCTCACGACCGACGTTCACGCCCAGAGCAATCTGACGCGAGACTTCGGCAATGAATGTCATGTTATGCGAGCCGTCGGCTGCACTCGGGGTGCCGACGCAGACAATGGCCAGGTCGCATTCCGAAAGCAATGTGCCGACCTTGGAGACGACAGTCAGGCGATTGTCAGCCAGACCCGATGCCAGGAGGTCGTCGAGGCCTGGCTCATAGATCGGCGAATGACCGGAGAGAATGAGCTTTACCTTGTCTTCGTGAGGTTCCACGCCGACGATGGAATGACCTTCTTTGAGCAGGCAACCGGCACCTGTGAGGCCGACATAGCCAAGGCCAAAGATTGCAATTTTCATTCGCACGCTCCTGCTGTTTGTGATTGTGCGGCGATAGCCGAAAATTTACATCGATTACGCAACCGCAAAAAAATGAACGTTTTGCCGATGATCAATTTCGATCACATTTGTATAGTGCATATGACATTTTCGAAATAGCCATTCTGGGGATTTTTTCGAAAACTCAAAAGCGAAGTTCCGATCATCGCCGACAGAGAGTTGTTTTTAAACGCTTTTTTACAAAAGTCAGCTTACTTTCCCTCTGTTCCTCTTGTGTGCATCGATGCTGGCGGACAGTTTTTTGGCCGTCTGCCGCAGTAATGATAACGCCGCCGAAGGGCAGTGTGCAATGCAGCATATATAGGGTATTTGGAGGCTGGCAAGGTCGCCCTCAGCACGTGGATTCGTGCTGCGCCGTACCAAATCGCGATTCGGAGGAGGACAAAACCTGTTCTTGAAGGCGACCGGAAATTTGGACGGATAGATCCGTCTTCGCAGCGCCCCACATGATGTGGGAGGGTGGGCAAAATCAAATCAGGCACAAGAATGTCTGCATCAAATGACCTCACTTTGCAGCGAAGCCATTTGAATGCAGGACTTCTCTAGTAGCGATTTGAATAGAAAGCGCCTGCGGCCAGCAGCTTCAGAGCACGCGTGACATTCTGTGGGCCTGCATTTGCCGCCAGGCTCTTCCACGCATGTTTAAAGCCCATGCTGGGGGAGCCGATCGTACGAACGGCAATTTCAGCCATCTTCATCTCATGGGCGGCGATGATAATGTTTCTCTGGCGCTGATTGCTGACGCTCGCCAATATCTTGTCGCGCATCATGTTGTGACCAAGGATGAGCTTGTCGATATTGCGCGAAAGCTTGTCATTCCCGTCATAGCTATAGCGCACCATTATTTCACTGGTGCTCAGGAGTGGGGCAATCTGCGATAGACGGAACCACAGATCCCAGTCTTCGCAATTCGGCAGGCTTTCATCAAACCCGCCGACATCCACGAAGCTGCTTTTGCGGATCAGCGCCACAGAGGCCGAGCCAAAGATATTTCCCTGGCTGAGGTGTTCGAGCGTTATCACCCGCGGGGGCACGCGGGAAACGCTAGGCCTGTCTATATAGTCGTATTTCATACCGCAGCCGGCGGCCGGGCATTTTTCATCTTCCGTCAGGAGCTTTAGCTGCAGCTCCATTTTTTCAGGAAGCCACTCATCGTCGGAATCGAGAAGAGCAAGCATGTCGCCTGCCGCCGCGCGGCAGCCTTCATTTCTGGCACCAGAGGCGCCCCGGCTTTTGCTCAGGAAAATTGGTTTAATAATTGAATGCTCTTCGGCGAGCTGGCTAATTGCCGCCGGAGTAGAATCTGTCGAGCCGTCATCAACGATGACTATCTCTTCCGGAACTACCGTTTGAGCTAAAATACTCTTTACGGCTCGGATGATCTCGGTAGGCCGATTCTTAACAGGTATTACTGCTGATACAGCGTAAGCCATTAGAATTCCTCGCGAATGAATCCCTACGCCCCGTTCAGGCCTAGAATGGATATTAATATTCCCAAGCGATTGCAACGCCTAAATCTCTGGGGAAATTGGCGACATTGCGGCCTGACTTGGGCCTTCGTCGAGAAATAATGGCAGGCCGATTGGTGCCCCAAGGCGAGCATCCGCGTGATTAGCGGAGTAAAAACAAATGGCTAAGGCCGCATACGATGCGCACCGAGATATCATTTATAAGTGAATAAATGCGCGCAGCCGGTCTTGGCGGGCGCCTCCAGCAGCATGTCGCCGGATGGTTTCCACAGGTGAGGAGCTCACGATCGATGGAGGCAATCGAAAATGCATCTAGCGCCATGGGCTCAGCAGAGGGCGCCGGCAAATGGACATTTTCGTGTTGAGGTCTCGAAAGGATCCTTGCGGCGCTGGCTCCTTACTTCGGGCTAAGATCGGGCCAGCTCGCGGCTCAATGATCCCGAAAGTTCGGGCTGTCCCCACCACGCCTGACAGTTGATGACAACGGGAACTGCATCGCTTCGTTTGCCGCGATGACCGAGATCGGTTTGGCTGGATTATCCCGGTATCTGTTGAGGGACTCGTCTTTTCCCAGTTCGGCGCTTTTGCGTAGCGCGGCGATGGCGACGGAAGCAGGTTGCATCGCGAAAGCTGATGGTTTCGCTCGCGGCTGGTCATCGTACCCAGCGCCCGACGTGTCTTTGAGCCGGGGGGCAGCCATTCCCGTCAGAATATCGACGGCCCAAGACGAATGGACGAAGTCGATCGAACTCTCCGTCGCGAGTGCTGCGGTAGATATTATAATGAACGGGTGTGCCGGACGCCTTGCGCAGTGAAAATCCGGAGCCCGGGTCGGCCTCTTGGTTGCACGTTCCTGGCCCTATTGGCACCCTCCAATATCGCTATTCTTGTAATTCCCTCCGTTGAATATTTTAACGTGCAATAGTTGCGGTATCGCGTAGTTGAACGAAAGTACACCTTAAGCGAGTGATCCCAAATTAAGTATATTTTTATCAGCCCAAATTTGTTCGCAACTTCAGGGTTTACAATATATTAATTATTAAATAGTCAAGGGAGCGAAAGCCGAGGGCGCTTCACTATAAATATCTTACTTGTGTTTCAAAGGGAGAATCGAAATGGCTAACGTTCTGGGTACCAATTCAGACGACACTCTCAAGGGTACGGCTGGAAATGATGAGATTCGTGGGCGCGACGGTAATGACACGATCTATTCTGGTAACGGCGACGACAAAATACTCGGCGGCAATGGCAACGATCTGATCGGCAGCGGCAGCGGAAAAGATGCAATTTACGGTGACGCCGGCGACGACGTAATCAACTCGCGTGAAGGCGACGACTTCGTCTTCGGCGGTGCTGGCAATGACATCATTGCCTCCGGCGACGGCAGCGACCATGTCTGGGGTGGCGAAGGCAACGACGCGATCTACGGCGGCGCAGGCGACGATTTTCTGGGCGGTGGCACCGGCAACGACATCGTGCGCGGCGGTACCGGCGCTGATTTCATCACTGGCGATGCTGGCGACGACCGCGTTTACGGCGACGAAGGCAACGACATCGTTCACGGCAACGAAGGCAACGACCGCGTATACGGCGGCGCCGGCAACGACAAGGTACTTGGCGACGACGGTAACGATTTTGTCTTCGGCGATGACGGCGATGACGATGTCTATGGTGGCGCTGGCGACGATTTCCTTTACGGCGGCGCAGGCAATGATTATCTGGTTGGCGGCACCGGCAAGGACACTTTCGTTTTTGAAAGCGGTTCAGATTATATCGCCGATTTCACCATCGGCCAGGATAAGCTGAAGTTCGGCGCAGCTGGTGTGAGCCAGTACAAGTTTGCTGACATCATGTCGCATGCTGTTCAGGATGGCGCCAACACGGTCATCACCCTTGACTCGAACCATATCGTGACGCTGCAGAACGTTAACTTGGCGGATCTCCACGCTTCCGATTTCCTCTTCGCATAATCGAGAGTCGGAATGGGGTAACCAGTCCGATCTTGCGTGCAAAAGCGTGATTGGCGGACTGGTGATTAGAAGGTCCCAGGCGGCAGTATCGGTGGATGCTGCCGCCTTAATTGTCGGCAATCAGGCATTGCGCCGGCAACGATTTGACTGCCAATCGGCAGATGATGGTGGCATCTCGCGTGCTTAGCCACGAAATAGCCTGGATAATCTGCCCAAATTCATTGCTGGAAAATCAGGACGCTGATTGTGGCGAATGCGCCGGCGCGATGCCTGAAAATTCTGGATCCAGGGACAGCCGGTTGCTTGTCATGCGCCCATTCGCGCGTGATGGTGCATTGCGAAAAATCGAGGATTGAAGATATATAGGTCCTTGAATTTCGATGCGGCAAGCCGAGCACGCTTCTTCCGAAGACGGCCGTATTGCTGAAACCATGCGCTGGTTCGACATAGGACCATACTCAATTCGGTTTGCTGATACCAACGAGCATATCACTTACGTCCTTCTTAATAAGATAGGTCAATTGGAAGCGATATATGGCATTTAGAACGATCTTCGTCTTTTCTCTTGTGTTGCTGATATTCAATATCGGTGCAGCCCTGCATCTCGCCGGTAGTAATGCCATTGAGAAGTTTTTCTTTATACTTGCTTCCTTTGCAATTCTGTTTCGAGGTCGCCCGGACAGGACGATATTGTCGCTCCTTTTCGGGGAGCTGTTGCTTGTTATCATTCTTGGTATATCAACGCCCTACAAGGGCTTCAGTTGGTCCGTTTTATTGGTTTCCTTGAACCAGATCATTGTTCTATTTGCTTTGCTCGCCGGAAAAACCAGCTATCGAGATCAGCAACTCATCTGGAAAGTTACCGCATTTCTACCCTTGGTGTGCGTGGTCCTCGGCTTTGCCTATCAAGCCGTGGGGATCAAACCCATGATCGCAACAGAATTTGCGACGGGTGTCCCGCGCTATCTAGGATCATTGTCGGCGGCGGCGTTCACTTCCGCGCTGGGAATGTGCGGCGTATTTGCCGCAGTGCAACTCGTCCTCGGCGGTCAGAAGAAATACGTGGTGCTCGTATTGATCAGCCTGCTGGTTCTCGTTGCTGCTGGAGGCAGAGCTACACTAGCGGTTTGTGTAGTGGTGACTGGTGCTTCGGTGCTCGTGCAACGCGGTGTAACCATCACGACCAAGATTTCGTTGGTGGTGATGGGCCTGGTTGGCGGTGTGGCGATCGTGGCGGCGTTCTGGGACAATTTCGCGACGCGCTTTCTGCAAAGCGGCGACAGCGGTCGCGGCATCATGTGGGACTATCTTCGCACCGTCATTGCCCAATATCCTTATACGGGCATCGGCTTCGGTCACCAGTTCTATATCACGCCACACGAAATCGAGGTCATCGTCGGTTCTACCTCAGCTCATAATGACTTCATTCGCCTGTCGGTGGAGCTCGGCAGCACGGGCATGATCATTTTCTATGTGCTGCTGACCCTTGCTGTGCTCAAGGCCAGTTTTCGTGGCGGCCGTCCAAACGTGGTGGCGATGCTCGCCTATTCGGGCTTCCTGTTTCTCTCCAATTCAGACAACGCTCTTGCCTCGCCTCTGGAGTTCCCGCTTATATTCCTTGCACTGTTGGCGGGACATAAGAAGCCCGTTCCCCGGAGGGTGCGCCAGAGACAGGGAATGCCGGCCATGCAGCAGGCCCCACATCAAGTCGCCGCGGCTGCTTCGCCAGGGGAATAATACAAGCTGCGCCAGATGTGATTGTCGGCAATCACTGCTCAGCCGCCATTTCGTCGTGGCCGCCGGTTGAGCTGAAACGGCGCCGTAAACCTGACGGAAGACCGAAGGTCCCGGAGAGCCGCAGCTCTCTTCAATGGATCAGGTTTGACGTCGCTGCAAACCTTGGGCAGGGCGAGCGTTGGGACGTTCTATCTTCGGTTCTGGAGCAAGGTCGCCCAAATCGGCCGGCGGTGGAATGTGAGGAGCATTGAACCCGGCCCCAGTCACCTTGCGTTTGCAGGTGAGCCGGCGCTGCAATGATTGGCCGCCTTCTCACGCTCCGTGGCGCGATATAGGCCATACTTTAGCCAAGCCTGAGCGAGGCACTTTAACGGATCAGCTTGTCGGAAGGGGCGAAGATGTCGCGCGGAAGAAGCGGCGGATTGGCTCGTCAAAGCAGACCGCGGCGAGATATGCCAACATGATCGCTATGAACATCGTCGCGCCAATCATGGCGAATAAAGCCAGCCCTTCCAGCTTCAGCCGGGCGCATATGTATGTACTGATAAGTACAACCGGCATGTGCGTTATATACAGGGGATAGGATATAAGTCCGGAAAACTTGGCCACAGCTTCGAAACGGGGTGAGGGTTCTCTCACCGCGCCCCACATCACAACGAGCGGAAAGACAAGCAATACACACACCAGTTCAAAGATAAAATTGAGCTGGGTGACCGGAAACAGGAACACCGCAAGCAAGACACCGCTCAGCAATACCGGTGACACGGTCGGGACGTTCCTCAAGCGACCGGCCATCATCAAGCGGCCGAGCAGCACGCCGCCCGAAAAAGAGAATGTTACGCGAATGGCGCCCTCGAAGAGCTCGCTCGAACTGTCCCCTACATCGAAACTGCCGTGATAGGTCACCATTACAATGGCGGCCACCGCCGATGCGGCCAAGACACCTAATAATCTCGGCAGTGTGAGGTAGATCGCAGCCAGCGCATATACCGCGTTGATCGCAATTTCGAAAAACAGCGACCACGCCGGCGAATTGAACGGGAATAGATAATCGTTGCCTTCTACTCGCCCGAACGGTGATATCAAAAACGCGTTCAGCGATGCAAACGCAAATTCCGAAGTATTAAATTCACCTTTGGGTATCATCTTCAATGCAAAAACCGCGGCGCTTAACGCCATGCCAAGTGCAAAGAGAGGATATAGTCGGCGTAGCCGGACTATCATAAATTGCTTGAAGCCCATTCCTTGTTGCAATCGTGCATCATATGCGATTGCAATAACGAAGCCGCTCAGGGCAAAAAAGAAATCTACTCCAAGGTAACCATGGGGCGATAAACGACCAAGGCCGTTTTGCCAAACGATGTGAAAGAAAAGCACTGAGATCGCGACAAGGCCGCGAAGGCCATCGAGCGTCAAATAATGCTGACGAACAGGCATAGTCCTTCACCCGCCATTAAGGTTACGCTGCAGAAGCGATAGCATGCTGCATTAGCGAAAGGAAGCGCAACAATTGTGCGTCGCCGTGTTTGTTGCAGCATTCCCCAACCGAGACATTCCCGTTGGAGTCATCGTCCGTTTCAGTGGGCATGTGGGCTATATATAGTCTTAACATTTTTTAGCCACCGCCGAGCGTGGCGCGTGCGGAAATAGTTTGATGGTTGGCGATGAAGGAATGCTTTGAACGTCGAAGCTCGTTTTGGTCCCCCAAACCGCCGTCGCGGGCAAGATCCAAAGCCTTTGACTGTCATGCAAATGTCGACTTTGCGGTCATGACTGAGCGACCTTGCAGCGTTTAAAAATCGAGATGGAATCTTATGGATTTACAGATTTATCGTCGTACATTTCTCGCCGGCCTGTTCGCACAATGCGGTTTCTATTTTGTCCAAAACTCTCCGGCGCTTTCTGCTGCCATGCCGTCGACCAGGCGGGATTTGCCCAGCCTTCCGCTCGAAGTTGGAGCAAAGGTTATGGGGCTGGGGCACAGCTTTGTAGCCAATAGTGGTTATACCGTAATCTATCCCGGGAACCCGACGCCTCGTATCGATATTCTGACAGCAAACTGGCTCGGGACTATCGGACCGCTGCGAAACGTCGATAACCGCTTCAATCTTGACTGCTGGTATGATCCGGCCGTGCCAACGAAAGCAGCAGTGACAGGCAGAATGGCGGGGGCGATTGCAGGACGCGGCGGCGAGCACATACCGCAAACGCTCGCGCGACTGCCCTGGTACCTTGAGCGGGGGCCCGACATTGTTATCCTGGATATTGGCACCAACGACGTCGCCAGTGACAAGATTACCCTCGAGGATGTGATCGCGCGGTATGAAACGCTCTTGAGGCCGCTGCGAGACGCCGGCATCTGGGTCGTCTGCATGTTGCCCGTCGACCGCATTGGTCACACGGTCGGGGCCTGGCCTGCGAGTGATCCGCGGCATGCCATTAGCAACGGCCTTGCCGACTACATCGTGTCAATCGACGGGCGGGACGGCATCAAGGTTGTTGATGACCGGGCGGTTCTCTCGAAGGCGTTAGCCGAAGGCATCGCAATCACGGAGGACGATGTTCACTTGAATACAGTGGGCCAATGGCTGCGCTATTCCGTGCTTTTGCCCATACTGCGCAAAATGGTGACGGAAGGCGATTTCTACAGCCGGGATGTGACGTTGGCCAACCTTTCGCCGCTTGGCGGCTTCCCGGGTGAGAGAGGCAAACGATTCGGTGTTGAAGGCGTTGTCGCCGATGGCCTTGTAGCAACACGCGGCGCGGGGCAGGCGGATAATATTACCGGCTCAAAGGAAATCGTATCTAGCGGCCTGGAAAGGCAGATCTTTACGATCGATCCCGAGGACAACACAAACGACACTCGGGTATGTACGTTGACGCTGTCCTGGGCCGATATGGACCTGGAGAAACTCGGCCTCTCCGTGGGCGACTGGGTTGAAGCTGGGTTCGACTACGAATTGTCCGAGAGCAATGACTGGCTCGGACTCGAATTTAGTCTCGAGGCGAACAGCCGGCCTGCAATATGCCGTTATGCCGCTGTTGGCGGCATGGTCGTGCGCCTCAACGCCACACAAGATGGACCGAGATTGACGGCGCCGTTGTCCGGGCGGGCAACCATTCCGCGGTTCAGATTGCTTGGATCGGATGATGTCGCAGCTCCGGCAGATTATTTTCGAAGCTCGCTGCGGCCAATCCGTCTTCACTGGAACAAGAACGCCAAGGACAGACTGGTCGCGAAATTTTCACCAATCATCATCCGCAAAAGCACTGATCCCCGTCCAGCCTGGAATCTGTGAGAGACGCCAGCCATCGCTGCATCGGCGTTCGGACCGGTGGATTTCCGATTTGTAGCTGATGGCTTGAGCGGTAGCGTTCGTCCGTCCCGCAACTCCGCAAAGAGACGGCCGGGGCAGGGTGCGCTGCAATCAGCGCGGCAGGTGGCTTAAGCCTGCCAGCTGGTGCTCGCCTTCACAAAATGGAGGCGGATGATCGCTGCCATTCCAGAGAATGGGAACAGGTTCAAACTTTTTCGGGTTTCTTGCCGACAGCGAAATAGCCGAAGCCGTATTTGGTCACTTCGTTGACCGGATAAATGTTCCTAAGGTCGACGATAACCGGCTTTCTCATGATCGTCTTGAGGCGCTTGAGATCGAGCGCACGGAATTCGTCCCATTCGGTGACGATGACGATTGCATCGGCATCAGCGGCGATCTCGTATGGGTCTTTGCCATAGGTAACCGGACCGAGCATATCCTTTGCCGCGTCCATGCCCTCCGGATCATAGGCGTGCACCGTTGCACCACCATCGAGGAGAGCCTGGATGATCGTGAGGGACGGGGCATCGCGCATGTCGTCGGTATTCGGCTTGAAGGTAAGGCCGAGGACCGCAATTTTCTTACCGCGCACGTCTCCATCGCAGGCGGCGATAACCTTGCGGCCCATTGCACGCTTGCGATTGTCGTTGATCGCAACAGTGGTCTCGATCAGGCGCACCGGGCTGTCAAAGTCCTGTGCGGTCTTGACGAGGGCAAGCGTATCCTTAGGGAAGCACGAGCCGCCGTAGCCGGGTCCTGCATGCAGGAACTTGTCACCGATGCGCTTGTCCATGCCGATACCCTTGGCGACCTTCTGAACGTCGGCGCCGATCTTTTCGGACAGGTCGGCAATCTCGTTGATGAAGGTAATCTTCATCGCCAGGAAGGCGTTGGCGGCATATTTGATGAGCTCGGAGGTGCGGCGTTCGCAGAAATAGAGCGGCGCTTCATTGAGGTAAAGCGGACGGTAGACTTCACGCATGACCTCGATGGCTCGCGCATCTTCAGTGCCGATCACGATGCGGTCGGGCCGTTTGAAATCGGTGATGGCCGCGCCCTCGCGCAGGAATTCGGGATTGGAGACGACGGAAATATCCTTTTCCGGAAATTCGTCTCGGAAGATGCGCTCGATTTCGTCTCCGGTGCCGACCGGTACCGTGGATTTTGTCACGATCACCGTAAAGCCCCTGACGGCGGCAGCAATCTCGCGCGCCGCTGCATAGACGTAGCTCAGGTCCGCATGCCCGTCGCCGCGGCGAGATGGCGTGCCGACCGCGATGAAGACCACGTCGGCTTCGCCGACGGAAGGAGCGAGATTCTTCGAAAAATCGAGGCGGCCGGCACTGCGATTTTGCTGGATGATGGCTTCGAGGCCGGGCTCATAGATCGGCACTTCGCCGGCTTCTAGAGCGTTGATCTTGGCTTCGGATTTGTCGACGCAGGTTACATGGTGGCCAAAATCTGCGAAGCAGGCGCCCGAGACGAGCCCAACATAACCCGAACCAATCATCACAATGCGCATGGTGCAACCTTCATTCAACGAAAAGTGGCCCGACCATCAAGGCGGACCACCATCCGTGTTACAGGGGCGGGGAACCAAGTTCAAGACCGCCAAAAAGCTTAGGCTCAGGTTCTACCGAACTCGTCCACGATACGGATGATATCGTCTTCGCCGAGATAGGAGCCCGTCTGGACTTCGATAAGTTCCAGCAGAATCTTGCCCGGATTTGCAAGGCGATGGACTTCACCGAGCGGGATATAAACTGACTCGTTTTCGCGCAGCATCTGCACATTGTCGCCGATCGTAACTTCGGCTGTTCCCTTCACCACGATCCAATGCTCGGAACGGTGATGATGCTTCTGCAGCGACAGCTTCTTGCCGGGTGTTACGAAGATACGCTTCACTTGGAAGCGATCGCCGTTGAAGATCGAGGTGTAGCCGCCCCAAGGACGGTAAGATGTGGGATGGGTCTCGGTCAGCTTCGATGTCTTCTTATGGCCGGCGAGCAGCTTGACGAGCTTGCCGACTTCCTGGCTTTCCTTCAGGGGGCCGACGTAAACGGCGTCTTCGCTGGCAATAACGGCGACATCGTCCATGCCCTGGACGGCAAGGTGAACGCCATGCGTCATCACGAGCGAGTTGCGGGTGTTGACGACCGTCGTGTTGGCCGCGGCGATATTGCCGTTTTCATCCTGAGTGCCGGTTTTCCAAACGGCATCCCAGCTACCCATGTCCGACCACTTGAAGGCGGAGGGAACGACTGCGGCCTTGGACGTTTTTTCCATGACTGCGTAATCGATGGAGATGTCGGGGCTCTTTGCGAAGTGTTCGGCATCGAGACGGGTGAAATCGAGATCACGCGTAGCCTTGGAGAGTGCCTTGTCCGCCGCCTTCAGCACATCAGGTGCATATTCCTGCATTTCGGAAAGCAGTTCGGCGACCGGGAACATGAAGATACCTGAGTTCCAGTAAAAGCCACCGGCGGTCAGCATCTGCTCGGCCTTCTCGCGAGCCGGCTTTTCGACGAAGCGCTTGACCTCGTGCGCGCCGCTTGCAAGCTGCTTGCCAACCTCGATGTAACCATAGCCGGTCGCCGGCTCCGTCGGCGTGATGCCGAAGGTGACGAGCTTGCCCTTGAGGGCTGCATCCCGTGCCGTGCGGATGGCGTCGAAATAGGCATCGTCTGCAAGGATCTCGTGATCAGAGGCCAGCATCTGAATGATGGCTTCCTTGCCGAAATGCTCCGAGGCCAGGCTCGCAGCAGCTGCCACTGCGGCAGCAGTGTTGCGGGCAACAGGCTCCAGCAATACAGCGGCGAGCGGAATATCAAGTTCGCGGGCCTGTTCCGCGACGAGGAAACGAAAGTCCTCATTCGTCACAACGACAGGGGCTTCGTAAAGCGCCGGATCGGAAACGCGAACCAGGGTTTCCTGAAACAGGGTCTTGTCCCCGACAAACTGGATGAACTGTTTCGGCGCCGTTGCGCGCGAGAGCGGCCAAAGGCGCGTGCCCTTGCCGCCAGCCATGATCACGGGAACGATTTTCTGTGTCATCGGATGCTCTTCCTTGAAATGAACGGCCAGGTTTGTCGCATGCTTACCGGGCTTCTGCCCAGCGCTTAATTCGGGTCAATCCCGCATTCAAGAGTTGTAAGGCGGCTGCCTCGCTTTCGGCTTCTACATAGCAGCGCATTTCCGGCGCATTGCCGGACGGCCGAAAATGAATGATGCGGCCATCGCGCAACGTCACGCGCAAGCCGTCAATATCGCTTTTCGAGCTTACCTCGCCAATAGGCTGCAGGAATTCTGCGAGGTTGGCGTCGGATTCACGGAGGTAAGCCATCAAGGCTACGCTGGTTTCGACCGGGAAGTTCTCAAGACGATCAGCCGCTGCAAAGGGCAGTTTGTATGAAGCCGCGACGATCGAAAGCGGCTCCTTGCGGATTGCGGCGAGCGAAAGCGTTGCCAGCATAGGCAGGAAGCAGTCGCGCGTGGGCAATGCTCGCACGCTGCGGCCGTTGATATCGAAGGGTGTTGCGGTCAGGAGCCCGCCGTTCGCTTCGAAGCCCATCACCAGATTCTTGCCTGCGGCAACGGTCTCTTCCATGCCGGCAATCACGAAGGGAGAGCCGACACGGGTACGAATGACTCTGAAGGATCCTGCGGCTTCAATTCCCGAATTGGAGGTGACCGGCGTGACGACGGTACCGGCACCGAGGAAATTGGCTGAAATCAATCCCAGAAGATCTCCGCGCAACGGCGTTCCGGTTTCATCGGCAACCAGCGGACGGTCGCCATCGCCATCCGTGGAAACAATCGCATCAAGGCCATGTGTAGAGGCCCAGCTCTTCAGAAGGGCGATCGTCTCTTCGGAAACGGCTTCGGTGTCGACCGGGATAAAGGTTTCGGACCGGCCAAGAGCGACGACCTCCGCGCCATAATGGGCAAGAATATCGACCATCAAGTCGCGGGCGACCGTGCTGTGCTGATAGATGCCGATCTTCATGCCGAGAAGCGCACGTGCCGGCAAGAGAGCTGCATTGCGCTCAAAGAAGAGCTGCAGGCAGGGTGCAGAGTGATCCTCGACGGCTACAGGTTCGCTAACGACCGATTCGCCGGAGGCTTCGATTTCGGCAGCAAATCGGGTAATCGCTGCTTCGTCCGCTTTGTCGATCTCGCCGTCTGGGCGGTAGAATTTGATGCCGTTGCGGTCCGCCGGGATATGCGAACCCGTTATCATCAGGCAAGCGGCCTTTCTTTCCAGGCCGTAAAGCGCAAGCGCCGGTGTCGGGACCGTGCCGCAGTCTAGAACTCTAAAGCCGAGGCTTGCGAGCGCGCCGGCGCAGTTGCCGGCAATCTCCGGGCTGGACTCCCGGAAATCACGGCCGATCAGAATGACATCGCCCTGTGCGGCTTTGTTGCTCTGCAGCAAATATTTGCCGAAAGCCATGGCATAAAGCGCCGATGCACGTCCTGTGAGATCTACCGAGAGACCACGAAGGCCGCTTGTCCCAAACTTCATGCGAAACACCCTCGCGCTGTGAACAACCGATTTCTACTGTGCTGATTTGCTTGGGTAAACAGCAAAATTAGGGCATAGTTAAAACGGCAGACGGCATAGCAAAGTATTGCCATCATTTGCGTATCGTTACCAGCACTTTTGGTAATGGTGGAGAATTTCCAATTTATGACAATCCAAGCTCTCTTCGCATCTGCGAGATAGCAAGGCATAGCGTCACAGCCGTCGCGTATTGTGGCTCTGGGTAATTTTGCTAAAACGGCTTTCGTACATGGGTTGCATCGATCCGGGAGGTTTGCGTCGTGAACGACACGTCAGTCACTCTTGAAGAGAGTTGGAAAGCGGCGCTCGCGGGCGAGTTTGCAAGTCCCTACATGCAGCAGCTCAAGATCTTTCTCGTCGAGCAGAAGCAGCTTGGCAGACAGATTTTCCCCAAAGGCGGGGAGTATTTCCGCGCCCTGGATCTGACGCCGCTTGCGAAGGTTAAAGTCGTGATTCTTGGGCAAGATCCTTATCACGGCATCGGCCAGGCTCATGGACTCTGCTTCAGCGTTCGCCCGGGCGTGCGTATTCCGCCATCACTCGTCAATATCTACAAGGAGATGGCGACCGATCTGGGGATCTCGCCGGCGCGGCACGGCTTCCTTGAACATTGGGCCCAACAGGGCGTGCTTCTCCTCAACAGTGTGCTGACCGTGGAGGAATCTCAGGCGGCCTCGCATCAGGGCAAAGGCTGGGAACGTTTCACCGATGCGGTCATCCGCAAGGTGAACGACGAATGTGAAGCCGTCGTTTTCATGCTCTGGGGCTCCTATGCCCAAAAGAAGGCGGCTTTTGTCGATTCAAGGCGGCATCTGGTGCTGAAGGCGCCGCATCCGTCGCCGCTTTCCGCCCATAACGGCTTTTTCGGATCGCGGCATTTCTCCAAGGCGAATGCGTTTCTGCAGTCGCATGGCCGTGAACCTATTGATTGGCAGCTTCCAGTCAATCCTTGAACGCTGCCGCATTGTCGTTCACAAAATGGAGACAATGCGTGTCAGCTTGCCGGACTATGAGAACCGGCTCGAAAGGCTCATCTATGACCCATCGAAAGCCCGCCTGTTGCGGGCAGAAAGAGGTCTCAAATGCTCGATCAAATCAAGGGTCTGCACCACGTTACATCGATGGCCGAGGACGCCCGGACCAACAATCAGTTCTTCACCAATGCTCTGGGCCTGCGCCGCGTCAAGAAGACCGTCAATTTCGACGCTCCCGATGTCTATCACCTCTACTACGGTGACGAGACCGGTTCGCCGGGCACGATCATGACCTATTTCCCGTTCCCGAAGATGGCGCAGGGGCGTCCGGGCACAGGTGAAGTCGGCACCACGGTCTACTCGGTTCCGCAGGGCTCGCTGGGCTTCTGGAGCGATCGCCTGACCAAGCTCAATGTCACTGGCTTGAAGACGGATGAATCCTTTGGTGAAAAACGCCTGAGTTTTGCTGGTCCCGATGGCGACGGCTTCGCACTTGTCGAGGTCAAGGATGACGCTCGTGCTCCATGGACGCACGGTGGCGTCAGCGAAGATCATGCCATCAGAGGCTTCCACTCCGTTGCCATGCGGCTGAGAGATGACGGTGCCACGGCCGAACTTCTGAAGTTCATGGGTTATGAAGTTCAGGAAGAACGCGACGGCGTCAAGCGTCTCACCATTCCCGGCGGGAACGGTGCGCATCTCGTCGATCTTGAAACCATGCCCAATATTGCCCGTGCGCTTCCGGGCGCCGGTTCCGTCCACCATGTCGCTTTCGCCGTCGAAAACCGCGAGAAGCAACTCGAAGTGCGCAAGGCGCTGATGGACACGGGCTATCAGGTCACCCCGGTCATCGACCGCGATTACTTCTGGGCAATCTATTTCCGTACGCCGGGCGGCGTACTGTTCGAGATCGCCACCAACGAGCCCGGCTTTGACCGCGACGAGGACACGGCTCACCTCGGCGAAGCATTGAAGCTGCCACAGCAGCATGCGCATCTGCGTGCCCTTATCGAGCAGCATCTCCAGCCGCTCGAAGCCTAAGCGGAGACAGAACGATGACGAACAATGGATATGTGCACCGGCTGCATGCCGGTGCACCCGGAAAGCCCATTCTCTTCGTGCTTCACGGGACGGGGGGTGACGAGAATCAGTTCTTCGATTTCGGCAGGCGATTGCTGCCGGAGGCGACCATCGTTTCGCCGCGCGGCGACGTATCCGAGTATGGGGCGGCGCGCTTCTTCAGGCGAACCGGTGAGGGTGTCTACGACATGGCTGACCTCGCTCGGGCGACGGACAAGATGAGTGGTTACGTCCAGGATCTGGCCTCGACGCATGGTGCATCCAGGATTCTCGGACTAGGATTTTCGAATGGCGCCAACATTCTGGCGAACGTGCTTATCGAGAAGGGCCTGTTCGACGCAGCGGCGCTGCTTCATCCGCTTATCCCTTTTCGACCGCGCGCCAATCCCGATCTTGGCGGCCGCAGAATATTGATTACCGCAGGTCAGCGCGATCCGATCTCACCTGTCGCGTTGACCGAAGCGCTCTCCGCCTATTTCGAGAGCCAGAATGCACAGGTGCAGACGGAATGGCATTCGGGAGGCCATGACATCCGCCCCAATGAGATTGAGGCGATCGGCGGCTTCTTTTCGGAACTGACATGAGCAAAAAAATTATGCGGCGAATTTCGCCGCATAATCCATTTCAGGCTCTGCTCGAAATGTGTTCTTACGATTCGTGATAGTAGGCGGAGTAGCGGTTGTAATAATACTCGCCGGAACCATAGGAACGATAAAGCTTCAGCTTTTCCGTATCGACCTTGTTCAGCACCACGCCGATGCACTTCTGCATGAGTTCAGGTTGAACCGCGAAGGTCGTGCGAACGACGCGCCGCGATGTGCGGCCCCATTCGATGACAGCCAGAGAAGCATCGAGCATCGGGCTGATCGCACGGGCGTCGACGACTGGGCCAAGCGGGGGCAGGTCGAGAACGATATAGTCGAAATGTGCCTTCAATTCATCCAGCATGTTGACCATGATGGATGAGGAAAGCAGGTCAGAGGAGTGCGGCACGCGACGCTTGACCACGGCCGGCAGGAAAGCGAGCTTGGTCTTGCTGTCGAGCAGCAGCACGTCCTTCAGTGGCCGGCCTTCCAGCAATGCTTCCAGAATGCCCTGTTCCGCATGGCGGCCGATGGCGCGCGTCGCACCCGGATTGCGAAGGTCGGCGTCGATCAGCAGTGTGCGTGAACCTTGCATCGCCAAGAGTTGCGCAAGGTTGATGGCGATGGTCGACTTGCCTTCGCCCGGAAGGCTGGAGATGACGCCGATAACCTTGCTGCGCGAGCTCGGATTTTCCATGTCGACAGCGATTTTGGCGCTGCGCATCGTCTCGGCGAAGGCCGACAGCGGATGATTGACCACGTAATTGGTGATCCCGTTGCCGGTTTGCAGTCCGCGGCCTGCCTCCAGATCGTTGGCGCCGTTGGCGGCTTCTTTCGCATCAACAGCGGGAACATGACCGATATATTCCAGCGACAGGACATCGCGAACCTGATCGCCGGTTCGGAAGAACCGGTCACGGAATTCTCGATAGGCACCGACGCCGCTGCCAAAGACTGCACCAAGCGCAAGTGCAAGAGCAAGGACGAGCGGCTTCTTTGGCGAGCTAGCAGACACAGGTACCTGCGGCCTGGTGATGACGCGCGCTTCCGTGATGGGGAAGGTCTGCTGTTGAGTTGCTTCCTGGAAGCGGGCCAGGAAGGTCTGGTAAAGGTTGCGATACGTATCGGCGGTACGCTCAAGCTCGCGCAGTTGAACCTGGGTTTCTCCCGCGGCAGCCGTTACGCTGGTCGCTTGCGTAACACTGTCCTGAAGAGATTTTTCTCGGCTCTGGGCGACCTGAAGCTCACTCTGATAGCTTTCGGCAATACGATTCAGTTCTTCGAACATCAGCCGCTGGTATTCGGCCATTTCGCCCCGCAAACGAACGGCTTGAATATGATCCGGTCCCAGGCGAGCCGAGATATCGGCCTCGATCTTCGAAGCTTCAAGATACTTTTTGCGCAGGTCGTTGGAAATGGAGTTATCGAGAACGTCGGTTACGATCGCATCCGTGCGCTTGTTGTCGATGATCGATTTGACGCGTTCATATTTCGCCTGGGCTTTTGCCGTTTCGGCCTGGGCCGTAATAAGCTGGGTCGTCAATTCAGAGAGCTGCTGGTCGCTGAGAAGCTGGTATTGTCCGCCGGTGCTGACAAGCCCCTTCGCGGTACGGAACTTCTGGACCGCAAGGTCCGATTCAAGTGCCTTCTGCCGCAGTTCGTCGATGCGTTCCTGCAGCCAGTCGCTCGCGCGGCGCGTCGCCTCGTATTTTGAGTTCAGCTTGTCCACGAGGTAGGCGTCAGCGATTGCGCCCGCAATTTTTGCTGCGAGATCCGGCGACGTCGAGGTGTAGCTTACGGACAGAGCGTATGTGCGTCCCACGCGCTCGACATCCATATTGGAAACGATCTTGTCAGATGCCGCCCGTCGCTTGGCGTCCAGATCATCGGCGTCGACATCCGCGCTCGCAAACCATTTGCGGAAATTGAGCATCGAACGAAGCATGGCGATTGGCGAGGTGTCCGGCGAGGTAAAGGCCGGATTGTCCAGCAACTTTAGCTTGTCTATGACGGCCAGGCTGATCGTGTCGGACTTGAACAGCTCGACTTCGCTTAATACCGATGCGTCATCCTCTACGGGAACGCCGGCATTGGAAAGTTGGCTCAGGAGCTCGCTGTTGCCACGGTCAATGAGTACGCTCGTCGCTGCAGTATATTTTGGAACTGCGGTGACGATGTAAACAATCCCTAATACAAGGAAGGCAATTGCTGCAATCGCAACCGGTCGCCATTGACGTCCGGCGATTGCGATCAGCTTTTCAACGTCGATAGTGTCTCTTGACTCAGAGTGTTCCCACTCTTCGTTTGCGTATGCCGGGACCTTATCTGGCGAAAGCAATCCGAGACCTCCATTAAGTTGCGTCATATTAGGTAAAGGGTCTGTAGGTGCGCTTAATCAAATGCTTCGAGGAAGCCAAGCGAAAGTGGGCGCACGCTACATGAACGAGTGGCGTCAATCAATGTTTAAGCTCAAGCCGGGACAAAGCGCCCCGGCATCGATACCGTCAATCTGCATCAGGCCGCATTGACGCCATATTTGCGCTGCGGTGATTTTCACTGACTATCTTAGCATCCGGCAACGCCGCTGTGACACCCCAACCTTTATGAAATTTATGAGAGGAATTTAGCTTTTTCTCACTCTCTGGCTCTAGATTAGGTGTGTATTGATGGGTGAAAAGCGCTCCGATGTCAACGGAATCCATTAATTCTTAACGATTCGTAAGAAAATCTTTGGAGTTATCGAGCTTATGTTCGAGATAAAAATGGATGTATGGCGGCTTAATCCGTGGTGTTTATTGAATTATGCTTCCGTTATTGGTGGGTATATTTTTAATTATTTGTTAATGCGCGCCAGAAGTTCGCGGAAGGTGCGGGGCTGTCTTATGCGCGCGAGCTGCGGCTGAGCGCACTTCAGGGCCTCGAGGATCAAAATAGAATGTCGAACTCTCATGTGAAGCGCCATCAAAGCTTTATAAGCCCAACTTTGTTTGGGGTGTTTCAGAAGCTCATGGGCAAAGGCAAGCCGCTGCCTCTGGTGCGCGAGCAGGCTCGACAAAGGCTCCATTTCGAGCCGGCTGATTTTTCTGCCATTTACGCTATCGGTGACATACACGGCTGTCACGGCAAGCTTCTTGAGGCCAAGCAGAAGATAATCGAGGATTTTTCGAGGTATACGGGAACGGCATTGATAGTCATGCTTGGGGATTACGTAGATCGTGGCGTGTCCTCTAAAGATGTCCTTGAGCACCTCGGCAAGCCAACACCACCCAACATAAAGCAAGTCGCCTTATGCGGTAATCACGACGACGCGTTTCTTCAATTGCTTGAGGAGCCGGACCTGCTTCGGAGCTGGTATCGCTTCGCCGGCTCGGAAACCCTGAAATCATACGGGATCGATGTCGGCTATTTGCTGAAGCATGGCAGCAATGGGGCAGCGGAGCGCGCAATAAATGATGCGGTTCCGGCTCACCATAAAAAATTATTAGCCGAGATGCCGTCGATGCTCACTGTGGGTGATATCGTTTTCGTGCATGCCGGGATCAGGCCGGGTATCGCTCTCTCTGAGCAGAGGGACAGTGATTTAATGTGGATTCGTGAGCCCTTTCTGACACGAGGTCCGGAACTGCCCTTGCTGGTAGTGCATGGTCACACGCCGGTCGCTCGACCGTTTTTTGGCAATGGCCGGATCGCTATCGACACCGGCGCATTCGCCACTGGCAGGATGACAGTGCTGCGCATCGTGAACCGCCAAGCTGTCGTGCTAAGCTGAAGCGGCCGTTTGCCTTACGGCAATTTGTCAGGATCGAAGCCGAACCAGGTGAGTGAACCCTTCTTGTTGGCCGGCAATTGGACAACGGCCTGCTTGACGTAGGGCAGGAGGGCGGGGCTGATTGCAGTCAATGCCGGTGCGACTTTCCGCGAATCCCCAAGTCTTAAGAGAAGGCTGACGTCGCTCTCAACCGTGGTTCGAGCATTTTCAAGCGTCGTTATGTTCAGATGATTCCAAAAGTAGAATCGGGCAAGAAGGGCAAGCTCGTCCGAAGGAGCGAGCCGTGCTGACATCGTCATCAACCGGGAAATTGCTTTCGGCTCCTGAGCGATTACGGCACGAACAATCGCAAGCCTGAGCCAAAGATTGCTATCGCTCGGCGTGCAAGAGACGGCATGGCGCATGTATCGTTCGGCATCGTCTGCAGCCTTGGCCCAGGCTTCGTAACCCGTGATCTCGTTGGCCGTATCCAGTCTATTCAGCACGAGTGTCGTGCCTGCCATGACGATATCCGAGCGGCAATAGTCGCCGGAGACGATCGTGTCGGTGTCGGCTGCCGTCCTTGCGAGCGTTTCAGGGCTGATCTGACCGGATTGTTCAAGTCTCTCGGCGACAAGAAAGATATCGGCAAAGCGTGCCGACTGCCTGATATCGGCTACGGCGAAGGCCAGTAGCGCAATGACTGTCAGGCTAAAAAGGACGGATAAGGGAGAGGGAACTGACAGCGCAACCCGGGCCGTGGCCCTTCGCCGCGTTTGTCCGCTTGCCTTGGCGCGCTGAGACATGTCCTACCGGTCCGACCTGCTGCAGGAACGATCGGCTCCACTGCCGGCAACGACTCGCGCGATATAGGAGCTTTTCTTTAAACGTTGAAAGGAGAGGAGAGGCCGGACGGCCTCTCTAGATAGAATTACGCAAATTTTGAAAGCGGATTAAATGCTGCCGCTAACAGAGTTGTTGATGATGATCGTAAAATTGCCCCCACCTGAAGCGCCCGTCCGGAGCGAACCCACTCCTGAAGCGTTGGTCTGGAGCGAGCCTCCGCCCTGCGCGGCGCCGCCACCATCTGTGCCATCAGCCGGTCCACCCAAGCCTGACGCACCAGGGCCGCTGATGTCGCCGCCACCTGCAGGGCCTGCGCCCACGCCGCCGAGTGCTGCAACAGCGGTCTGGTTGGTCAGCGAAGCTTCAAATGCTGTGCGGAAGCTACCAAGCGCAGGGTTACTGACGATTGCTGCTGCCACGGCTGCCGCAATCTCGTCGGCAAGATCGGAGTGCTGCGGACGGCAAACGTTGACGGCACGCCCAAGGCCGGCGCCGATAGCTGCTCTCTGAGCATCGGTTGTTGCAGGATTGGCTGCCAGCGTCAGCAGCATTGCCGTGACGTTCGTTTCGGTTGCCGCAAGATCGCGAACCGAGCCAGTAAGCACGCTATCGGACGGATTGCCCGTGAGAATGCTGGCTGGCGTTGCATTAAAGGCGTCCATCTGAGAGCCGCTTGCCGCGCCCGGGCCTGAAAAGCAGTTGCCTGCAAAGGACGACGTCGCAAGGCAAAGAGTGCCGAATGCGAATACAGCCGTACCTTTCAATATATTTATCCCTGCCCTTACCATTCCAGCCTCCAAAAGATATCGGCGCTTATAACATAAACTCCGATGAGCACCAGTCCGTTCAATGTCAGGCGCTCGAAGTATCGTTTAATATATTTAATCCCCAAGATCTTGGATTGCATCGCGGGTATCGAGAGCATCGTTAGAAACGCCTCTGACCGTAGATGTAACCGAGTTCAGGATGTCCAGGAACTTCACGAGTTCAACAGTCTTGGCGTTGGAGACGTACAGGACGTCCTTGTCGGCCATGCGGAACTCCTGAACCGCGAACAGGGTCGCCGGATCACGCAAGTTTGCCCGGAAAATCACCGGCACCTCGTTGCCCTTGAAACGGCTGGTGTCGATGCTCAGGCGCTGCAGAGTGCTGCGGTCGACCTTGCGATAAACCACGACTTCGCGCGGGTCTGCGCGGCTGTCGAGGAGGCCGCCGGCCTTTGCCATGGCTTCGCCAAGGGTCAGGTTCGAATCCTCGAAGTCGATGCGGTTGTTGGTGCCGGAGGCGCCAAGAGCGATGAATGTACGGCGCTCATGCTCGACCGAGACCGTGTCGCCCGGCGCGAGATAGATGTTTTCGGCCGGGTTCTTCAGCAGAGTTTCGTAAGCGACGGTCGCCGTCTTGCCACGACGCTGCAGCGTCACGTTTGTCTCGATATTCGGAGTCGTGAGACCGCCAGCCTCAGAAATCGCATCCAGGATGCGATCGCCGGCCGGCGAAAGAACGATCTTTTGCGGGTCGTTGACGTCACCGACGACGGCTACTTCGGAGGAACGGCTGGTCGTGGTCGTGAGAACGACCTGCGGCTCGATAGCACGGCTCGCCAGCTTATCCTCAATATCTTGTTCAACTTCTTCCTTCATGCGGCCAGCAGCGGGAACGCGGCCTGCATAAGGAATGCTGATGGTGCCAGACTTGTCGATGGTCTGCTGAGGCAACGTGATGTAGTTGCCCGGGCGGCTGCCCGCGTCGGATGGGATGAAAAGACCGCCCGACTGAGCTTCAAAAATTGAAACCTGCACGACATCACCGAAGCCGAGCGGGATGTCCGGAGCGCCGCCTCGGCCACCGCTGAATCCGGTCCGCAGAGAGCTTGACGGAATCTTATCGAAATAGGGCAGGATTCCCTTGTTGAGATCGATCAGAACGTAGTCGATTCCAACTTTGCGCTCGGGTGTTGTGACCTTAATTGCTGCATCGCGGTCGATATCCTTGTGGTCCGGACCGGACCTAGGGAGAGAAGTGCAGCTGGAAAGCGCGATCAGCATCGACACAATGATGCTGCCGCGTCGAGTTACAGGAATGCCCATCATGACCCTACTTGGTAATAGCACTAACACCGTCTAGCCCGGTGGCAACTTAAATGACAAGTAAATATCCGACTCTGTCAGATACTGCATACCTAACAGAAGGTTATTGTGGCAATAGGGCAACATGGATTGTTCCAATTATGGTAAATTAGCGAGAGTTGATGCGTTAAGATTCTGTGGTAATTCGCATGCAACTCAAACGAATATTATGATCTTCTTTAGTGGCGATTTTATGTGTCGTCAGCCTTTAAATCGTCATATTTCGAGGATCTCCGCGGGGCGCTCGATTCTCATGCCGGATGGCAGGTCCTTCTTGTTTTCACTGACCCTTTCTTCGCGCCCGCAGCAAATTGAGATAATCGTCGCGAGAAATGCGGTGAAGAATACGGCAAAACCGGGTATCTGGATCGAAAAATCGACGGCGGAATGAACTGCTGTCAACAAGGTGCCTGCGCAACCCAAAATTGAGTAGTGCCTGAGCCGACGGCGGTCCTGATAACCGCTCCAGAAGGCGCGCATGAGCACGAAAAAGATCAGGCAGGCGACGACAGGGAATATTATTCCCAGTGTCAGAAAGCCCTCGAGGTAGGCGCTGTGCGCCCTGTCCACAATGCCGCCAATTCCGCAATCAGGCGTTCGATAGGCTGGAAAAACGGTGCGGAATGTGCCGAATCCGGTTCCCTGCAGCCAGTTCTGAGAGAGGGCGTGTATCGTATCGGACCAGACGCAGAAGCGATCGTCATCAGCGCCTCGCTGGTCTGCACGCAGGATGGCTCGGCCGCCGAATATCGCCGCGAAAACGAGAACAAGGGCGACCGCTCCGGCTGCCGTCAACCATTTTCCGGTCGCCGAGGCGCCCGCCTGAGGATGCCGCTTGGAGCGTCTGCTTTTCCACTGACCGGCGAGATAGGGGAGGTAAATGATCGAGCCTAGGCCTGTGGCAAACAGTCCGGCACGGGATTGAGTGAGCATGAGCGCGGTCAGGCAGGAAAGGCCAAGGCCGGCGAAAAGCCAGAAACGCAGGCCCTCGTTGGATCCGCCTGGTTGCGCGGATGAAAAGCCGAAATAGGCGCGGCCGTTTTCCGAGGCAAATGTCGCCAGCATCAGAAAACTCAGCCCCAGGAAGGTCGCTGCCGTGTTGCGGTTGACGAAGACTGCAGTGAGGCTGTCGAGATAATAGCGCTTGTTTTCGGTCAGCAGCATCTTCGGAAAGAGCAAGAACTGGCCAAGTCCGAAGAGTGAAACCAAACCTGCTCCAACGGCGAGTACGATCAGAATACGCCGCGCTCGCCTGTCCGTGTCGGCGATGATGAGGCCAGTCAAAAAAGTCATGCCGGGTAGCGCTATATAGAGAAGCGAGGCGAGGGAGTCTGCCGGCGCGACCGATATCGTGTCTCTTGAGGCGCCAGCGAGCCCGTCGGCATCCTTCCAGATCGGATTGACGAGGGATGGCCAGGGGATGCGGACGGTCTGGATAACGATCCAGGCCGAGGTGATGATCAAAAGAAGCAGCGCCGAGACGAAAACCCAGCGAGCACGTCGGGGCTCACCGAAAAGCAATAGCGCCGCAAGACCCAGAGTGAACATGCAGATTGCGATGGCCGCGAACGGCTTTGCATCGACCAGGCCGAACGGAATGACCGCAGCCAGCACCACCGCGCTGTAGAGGCCGGCAAGTATGGTCTTCAATCTATCCGTCACAGGCACGGCCAAACTTTGAGAGGTCGGCCGCCCCTCCGGCGCCGCTGTTTTTGTCTCTGCAAGAATTGTGCGACTTTTGCAACCCCGCACGAATCCGGTGCGACAATCGTACCAGAATTGGCCGCCACATTCGGTTGCTTCGGAAAAAAGATAGTTCGCTAAAATTGTCCAGAACGATTTAAACGGATCGAGAGCCCTGCCTCCGTATGTTCCCGTCGTTGGCTGAAGCTGGATAGAGCTTCGACCAATGGAAGCCGGATTTCAACCGGCATGGACATTCGACCGCAATGCGGTCGTCGAAACGGGGTAAGAAAATGTTTAGGCACGCGCTGGTTACTGCGGTGACGCTTGCATCTCTGTTTGCGGTTCAGACCGCGCAGGCCGCCGGTCCTGCCGGTATTGCCCGCGGATTGAAGGCCGCGCCGGCATTCAGCTATATTTCCGAAAAGCGCCGGACTACGGCACCTTTCGCCCATGTGATGTTCTGCGCGCAAAACCCCAGTGAATGCGAGGCACGCGGTGGAGCTTCGGAAATTTCGCTGAATGAATTCGCGAACAAGCAGCTTCGATCGGTCAATGCCTCGGTCAACCGTTCGATTCGCCCGGTCAACGACAGCCAGGATCAGGGCGATGTCTGGCAGGTGAACGTGAAATCGGGTGACTGCGAGGATTTCGCGCTGACGAAGCGTGATCATCTCATTGCCATGGGCTGGTCGCCGAAGGCACTGCGGATTGCGGTGACCAAGACGCCTTACGGCGAAGGTCACGCGGTTCTGGTCGTCAAGACCGATCACGGCGATCTTGTGCTCGACAACCGCACGAATGCGATCAAGGGCTGGAAGGATACGGATCTTCGCTGGCTGATGATCCAGTCAGGCGATAACCCCCGCGTATGGTACGAACTCTGATTGGATCTGCTGCACCGTAAAACCAGCCGGACAGACGGTTCTTAGCCGAGCCGTTGGTTTCGTATCACGAACATGGATGGCGTGGCGCCCATTGCGTCACGTTCTGGGCTCCATCAAAAAGGCGTCACTTTCCGCGGGCACAAGTTCCAGCGGCCAGATGCGGTTACGCACTCCATTGCTGTAGGTTTCCGAATAGGCAGGCATTCCCGCAAGCAAGGTTTCGGCAAGTGCCGCACCGAGGTCAGGCAGCGACATGCGGAAGCAGGTGAGTGTCGGCTGCAGGAATCTGGCGCGGGGTTCCTCGCGGAAGCCGATAACAGCGAGATCGCGGCCGGGGACGATGCCGGCTTCGACAAGGCGGCGGTAGAGGCCGATCGCCATCAGTTCGTAGATCAAAATGATCGCTGTGGGTTTGTCCTCGATCCGCAACAGTTCGTCGCCGGCTTGATACCCGCCCTGTTCACTGGACTTCACGCGGATCACCAGCTTCGGATCATAGCCGATACCATGCTTCTCCAGGGCCTTCCGGTAGGCATCGACAAAGATATAGCCGAGATTGATCTCCCCTGACGGTGCGGCAATCGCAATGCGGCGATGCCCCTTGCCGACGAGCCGGTCGACGGCGCAGGTCGCGACACCTTCGAAATCAAGGTCGATCCAGGTGAAGTTGCCGCCGCCGGAAGAGCTGCGACCAAGCGCGACGAAGGGGATCTTCGCCTTGACGAGCAAATCGATGCGTTTGTCGATGCGTTGAGTTGCGGAGATGATCATGGCATCGACGACACGGCGCGCCACCATACGCTTAAGATACTCGTAGGGATCCTCGTCGCTGGGGCAGGGCAGCATGACGAGATCGAGTTTATGCCGCGACAACACGCTTTGGAGCCCGCCGGTGACGCCGAGGAAGAAGTTGTCGCTGTTTTCGACCGTCTCCGTGCTGGATTCAATCATCAGGCCGATGACGTTGGTCGTTCCCTGACGAAGACTGCGGCCGGATTGATTGGCCACGTAACCGAATTCTTCGGCGGCGGCCAGCACGCGCCTGCGGGTCTCCTCGTTGACATCGGCCTTGCCGTTCAGCGCACGCGAAACCGTCCCGATCGATATATCGAGATGTTCGGCGAGCTGGCGGATACCCTTCATGTGCAAACTTTCTTCCGGTAGGCGGATCCTCTGATCTTATTGCCATGGGAAAACGTTTACGGAAAGCATTTGCCGTGACGGCGGACTGTATTTTTGCGCGGTCCGAAAAAAATTTGTTGCTGCATTGCCGAAGCTTTTGCCTAAGCGCCCGTTCGCATTGTGGTTTTCCGCAGCAATTTGACAAACCGTGCTGGCATTGACAGCAGCAAACGTTTCCGCTTAGTATCGTAAACGTTTACGGAAGGCGTTTCGGGAGGAAATCTGAAGCGCACCGCTGGAGGAAATCGTGAAATTGAATGCCATTCTGTGCGGGTGCGGAGCTATGTCCAAAGGCTGGCTGCGTGCTATCAAGGAAACGCCCGACCTTGCCGAGGCAATCCAAGTCGTCGGCCTTGTCGACGTCAATCCGGCTGCCGCTGAGAAGCTCGCCGAGGAATTCGGCTTGAGCGCGGCTCGCATAGGCACCGATCTCGCCGCCGTCATCGCCGAAACCAAAGCAGACATCGTTTTCGATGTCGTTATCCCGACCGCTCGTTTCAACGTCGTCTCGACGGCCATGAAGGCCGGTTGCCATGTGCTGAGTGAAAAGCCGATGGCGACCTCGCTTGCTGAAGGTGCGGCACTCATCGACCTTGCCGCCGAGACCGGCAAGATCCATGCGATCATTCAGAACCGCCGTTTCATATCCGGTGTGCGCCGCCTGCGTCGCTTCGTCGAGAGCGGGGCGATCGGCGAGTTGACCGGCATTCATTGTGACTTCTTCATCGCCCCGCATTTCGGTGGCTTCCGCGAAGAGATGGACAATGTCCTGTTGCTGGACATGGCGATCCACACTTTCGATGCGGCACGCTATGTGGCCGGCAAAAAGCCGCTCGCCGTCTATTGCGTTGAGCGTAATCCCAGAGGGTCCTGGTATCGCCATGGTGCCTCGGCCAATGCCACTTTCGAATTCTCCGACGATGTCGTCTTCACCTATCGCGGCTCCTGGTGTGCGGAGGGTGAGCGCACGAGCTGGGAAAGCCAGTGGCGGATCGTCGGCTCCAGGGGCATGCTGACCTGGGATGGCGAGGACGGATTTAAGGCGGCTACCTCCGGCAATGAGACGGGCCTGCTTCACGGCTTTTCGCCTGTGGAGGTTCCCGCACCCGAGCGCGAGGAAGAAACGCATGGCCATGCCAGCGTGATCGCCAGCTTCGTCGAGGCGATCCGCACCGGCAAGCGGCCGGAGACGGCCAGTTCCGACAATATCAGAAGCCTCGCCATGGTCTTCGGTGCGATCGAAAGCGCCAAGACCGGACGTCGCGTCGAAATTTCAGCATAAGGATAGATGACGTGAGCAACCCCGCCAAAGCCATTCGCATCGGTACCATGGTCAGCGCCTCCAAGGGCGGCGCCGACAAGCGCATTGCCCAGATCGCCGATATGGGTTTCGAAAGCTTCGAGCCTTTCTTCTGGCAGACCACCAATGGCCAGGATCTCGCCGAACTCGGCAAGCGTAGCGTCGACGCAATCGGTGATCGCGACATCACCATTTCGACGCTCGGCATGTTCGGCAATCCGCTCGAGGAGACCGATATCGACCTGCAGACGCTGCAGGGCTGGAAGGATTGCATCGATAACGCCCATCACTTCGGCGCCACCTGCGTTGCCGGTTTTACCGGCCGCATCCGCAACAAGCCGCTGACCGAAAGTCTGCCGCGCTACAAGCAGATCTGGAGCGAGCTCGCCAAGCGCGCTGCCGACAAGGGCATCAAGATCGCTTTCGAAAATTGCGCCATGGACGGCAACTGGGCGACCGGCGACTGGAACATTGCCCATAACCCCGATGCCTGGGAACTGATCTTCAACGAGACGCCCGACGACAATATCGGCCTCGAATGGGAGCCGTGCCATCAGATGGTCTATCTGATCGAGCCGCTGCCGCAGATCCGCAAGTGGGCGAGCAAGATCTTCCACGTCCACGGCAAGGATGCGACCATCCGCTGGGATGTGATCAAGGAACACGGTATTTTCGGCAAGGAGAAGTTCGTCTTCATGCGCACGCCGGGCTTCGGCGACAGCAACTGGACAGACATCATTTCCGAACTGAGGCTCGCCGGCTGGTCCGGTTCCATCGATATCGAAGGCTGGCATGACCCGGTCTATCGTGATGCGCTGGAAATGACCGGTCAGGTCTACGCGCTCAATCATCTGAAACATGCCCGGGGCGGCGATTTCGTCATCGATCCGGTGTGAGGAAACATGGCCGGCACGGAGGACATGCCGGCCATTTCAAGGGATAACCACAAAGGAGGAGAACTATGGCTATCCGCAAATTTGCAGTTCTGGGTGCGCTGGCGCTTGCTGGCGTTTCGCTCTTCGGTCTTTCCGCCAAGGCGGAAGACGTCAAGCTAACTCTGTGGTCGCTCGACAAGGACATCCAGCCGGCGCCGAACCTGGTCAAGGAATTCAATGACCAGCACAATGGCATTACCATCGAATATCGCCTGATCCAGTTCGATGACGTCGTTACCGAAGCGATGCGCGCCTATGCTACCGGCCAGGCTCCCGACATCATCGCCGTCGACAATCCCGAGCACGCGCTATTTTCATCGCGCGGCGCCTTCCTTGATCTGACCGATATGATCAAGAATTCCAAGGTCATCAAGCCCGAAAACTACTTCCCCGGACCGCTGAAGTCGGTCGAGTGGGACGGCAAATATTTCGGTGTGCCGAAGGCAACGAACACGATCGCGCTTTACTACAACAAGGACATGTTCAAGGCGAAAGGCCTTGATCCGAACAAGCCGCCGCAGACCTGGGACGAACTTGTCGAAGATGCCCGCAAGCTGACGGATCCGGCTAAGAACGTCTATGGTCTCGCCTTCTCGGCCAAGGCCAATGAGGAAGGCACCTTCCAGTTCCTGCCCTGGGCGCAGATGGGCGGCGGCAGTTATGAACACATCAATTCCGACGGTGCGGTCAAGGCGCTTGAAGTCTGGAAGACGATCATGGACGAGAAGCTTGCTTCTCCGGATACGCTGACCCGTGGCCAGTGGGATTCGACCGGCACTTTCAATTCTGGCAACGCTGCCATGGCGATTTCCGGTCCGTGGGAGCTGGACCGTATGACGAAGGAAGCCAAGTTCGACTGGGGTGTCACTCTGCTGCCGGTCCCGAAAGAAGGTGCTGAGCGTTCCTCGGCCATGGGTGACTTCAACTGGGCGGTTTTCTCGACGAGCAAACATCCGGCTGAAGCCTTCAAGGCGCTCGAATATTTCGCGTCGCAGGACGACAAGATGTTCAAGAACTTTGGCCAGCTTCCGGCCCGTTCCGATATCTCGATCCCCGAGACCGGCCAGCCGTTGAAGGATGCTGCCCTCAAGGTCTTCCTCGAACAGCTGAAATACGCCAAGCCCCGCGGCCCGCATCCGCAGTGGCCGAAGATTTCCAAGGCGATCCAGGACGCCATTCAGGCCGCACTCACCGGCCAGATGAGCCCGAAGGACGCGCTTGATCAGGCTGCCGACAAGATCAAGGCAGTGCTCGGCTAACTATCACCGGATGGCCACCGGCCATCCATCTTTTCCTCCCGGCAGGGGCTGCCTCCCGCGAAAGCGTCGGGCAGCCCCGTTCGGAGCAATGGAGGACCCATGAGAAGGATCCTTTCCAGCGTCAGGGATGGCCGCGGTTTCGATATCGTGCTCGTCGCCTTTCCGCTCGGCTTTCTGTTCCTGATGGCAGGCCTGCCGCTCATCTACAATGTGGTGATGAGCTTTCAGGAGGTTGACATGTTCAGCCTCGGTACCTTCTCGCGCCCCTGGGTGGGTTTCAAGAATTACGTGGACCTCTTTGCACAGCCTGAAACGCTGCCGATCCTCTACAATACGGCGATCTTCGTCGTCGGCTCGATCGCCGGCCAGTTCTTGATAGGCTTCGGTCTGGCACTGTTCTTCTGGGTCAATTTCCCAGGCGCCTCCTGGCTGCGCGGCCTCTTTCTTGTCTCCTGGGTCATGCCTGGCCTCGTCGTTGGTGCGATCTGGAACTGGATCCTGTCAGGTGATTTCGGTGTGCTGAACTTCATCCTGAAGGAAAGCGGTATCATCTCCGGCAATATCTTCTGGCGCTCGGACCCGCACTATTCGCTCTACGCCGTCATCATCGCCAATATCTGGCTCGGCACGTCCTTCAACATGATCCTGCTGTCCGTCGGTCTCTCCGGGATCCCGAGTGATCTCTATGAGGCCGCCGAACTTGACGGTGCCACGGCCTGGCAGCGCTTCTGGACGATCACGCTGCCGATGATGCGCTCGACGATTGGCGCCATCATTTCGCTCGGCCTGATCTTCACGCTGCAGCAGTTCGACCTCTTTGCCGCCATCACTTCAGGCGGACCAAACAATTCCTCCAACGTCACGCAATACTGGGCCTGGGATTTGTCTTTCCGCCAATACGATTTCGCCAAGGGCGCGACCATTTCCGTCATCATGATCGTCTTCGTGATGTTCGCCTCTGTCGTCTACGTGCGCTCAACCCGCCATGAGGTGCGCGGATGAGCGAGACTGCACGCAATCGATTGATGCTCGTGATCGCCATCATCATGGCGGCGATCTATCTTTTCCCGCTCTATTGGATGTACATCACGGCGCTGAAAAGCGGCTCGGAGATGTTCGCCACACCCCCGAGCTTCTGGCCGGCCTCGCCGCAATGGAGCACCTATACCTATGTCTGGGAAAGCCGGAACATGGGGCTCTATCTCTGGAACTCGTTGGTGATCGCGATTGGCGCTGTCGTTATCATCACGGTGCTCGGCGTTGGCTGCGCCTATGTGCTGGCGCGCTACCGCAACATCTGGGTGGATATCGGCCTCTTTCTTATTCTCATGCTGCAGGTTCTGCCGGCTTCGCTGATGATCACGCCGATCTTTGTCGGCTTCTCGCAGATCGGCATGCTGAATTATCCGCGGCTTGCCGTCATTATCGCCATCGCCGCGAAAAGCATGCCGTTCTTCGTCGTGCTGGTGCGCGCCACGTTCATGGCGGTTCCGATGGAGCTGGAAGAGGCGGCGCTCGTCGATGGCAATTCGCGTGTCGGTGCTTTCTTCAACATAGTGCTGCCGCTTGCCCGCAACGGCATTCTCGTCAGCGCCATCCTCATCTTCATGCAGGCCTTCGGCGAGTTCGTCTATTCCAAGTCGATGATCCAGGCCGCCGAGCTTCAGCCGGCAAGCGTCGGGCTCAATTCCTTCATGGGGCCGAATACCAATGAATGGAACAACATCATGGCCTACGCCACGATGTATGTGACGCCGATCCTTGCCATCTTCGTTCTCTTGCAGCGCCGCATCGTATCCGGCCTCACTTCGGGAGCCCTCAAATGACCCCACAGATCGAGCTTGCCGGCGTCAACAAATATTACGGCGCCTTCCATGCCTTGAAGAATATCGACCTTTCCATCGCCAAGGGCACCTTCGTCGCACTCGTTGGCCCTTCCGGCTGCGGCAAGTCGACCCTGCTGCGTTCGCTCGCCGGGCTGGAGACCATTTCCGATGGCAGCCTGAAAATTGCCGGCGAGATGATGAACGGGGTGCCGCCGCGTAAACGCGATGTTGCCATGGTATTCCAGTCCTATGCGCTTTACCCGCATATGACCGTTGAGGAAAACCTCACTTACAGCCTGCGCATGCGTGGCGTTGCAAAGGCGGAGGCGAAGAAGGCGGCCGAGGAGGTCGCTGCCACCACAGGCCTTTCGCATCTGCTGAAGCGCTATCCGCGTGAGCTTTCCGGCGGTCAGCGCCAGCGCGTTGCCATGAGCCGTGCCATCATCCGCCACCCGAAGGCGTTCCTTTTCGACGAGCCCCTGTCGAACCTCGATGCGGCGCTGCGCGTCCATATGCGCAAGGAGATCCGCGCGCTGCACGATCGTCTGCACGCGACCTCGGTCTATGTAACGCATGACCAGATCGAAGCGATGACCATGGCCGATCATGTCGTCGTCATGCGCGACGGCATCATCGAGCAACAGGGCCGTCCGCTTGATCTCTATGACCGGCCTGCCAACAAATTCGTCGCAGGTTTCATTGGTTCACCTGCGATGAACTTCATTCCGGCCGTGGCCGGCGAGGATGGAAAAAGCCTGACGCTCGATCTCGGCGCGGTCAGGCAGCAGATTGCCATCGATCATCAGATCCAGCCGGGCCGTAAGGTCACCGCCGGCATCCGGCCTGAGCATATCGGCATCACCAATCAGGGGCAGGGGAGCTTTGACGTGCCGGTCGCGGTCGTTGAATCCACGGGCTCATCAACCTTCATCACCGCGGCTACGACACCCGAAATGACGATCGTCGAAACGGGCAGAGGATCGGTTCAGCCGGGCCAGACGATCGGCGTCACTGTCGATCCGGTACAGGTGCATCTCTTTGATGAGACGAGCGGCATCAGAATTTGATGTCGCATTTAAGTTAGGTCCCGCAGCTATCCACTGCGGGATCCTGCTTGGCCATGATTTATCAGCGACAAATCTAAATGCTCTCGGCGGCCATGTGCGTCGGCCGAGCTATCGCTATGCTTATTGAGCGAGTGAAGCCGTCGCGGCCTTCTTGGCTGCAACTTCCGTATCATGCGGTCGTTCGCTGGAGTTCGCCCATACAGCCACAGCAAGTCCTGCAACGATGAAATAGGGCAGTTTGCTTGAAAGCTTCAGCTTGCCGGAAACGGCATTGCCGCGGGTGCATTCAAAGCCGGACATTTCTGGGGTCATCAGTACCTGTCTCGTGTCAATATCACGTCGCATACATAGTACATGCGGTGATTCGAATGAACCCCCAGATTAGGGGATATACACGAGGTTGTTGATGTCGGGCAGATCAATGCCCGCTCGGGTGGCTTGAGCCCTCACCGAGGTCGATCTTGCGCAGAATGAAGGCGAGCGGCAAAACTGCCAGCGACAGCCACATCAATGTGTGAAAGACGTCGATATAGGCAAGATAACTTGCCTGGATCTGCACCTGTTGACCGATCCAGCCTATGGCCTGTGATTGTGCATCGATCGCTCCGTTTCCTCTGTCGGCAAAATATTGAGTCGCCCCCTGCAGCGCATGATTGTAGGCGGGGTCGGAGGGGATAATGTGTTCGACCAACCGGCTTTGATGCCATTGTTCGCGATGGGCAAGCACGTTCGATGCGATTGAAACACCAATAGAGCCGCCGGTATTGCGCGCCGCATTGATGAGGGCCGATGCCTGGTCGGTCTGGTCCGGCCTGAGGCCGTCATAGGAAGCTGCGGTCATGGGAATGAAGATCAGCGGAAGGCCGAAGCCGAGATAGATGCGCGACCAGACGAAGAAACCGAAGTTCAAATCGGCATTGAGGCGCGTCATGTCGTACATTGCAGCTGCAATGATCGCCGTGCCGATCGCGATCAGATATTTCGGCTGGACCTTGTTGGAGATCCGGCCGGCCACGAACATCATGAACATCGTGACCAGGCCACCGGGCGAGAGCGCAAGGCCGGCCCAGGTCGCTGTATAGCCGAAATTCTGCTGCAGGACCTGCGGAATGAACTGGGTTGTGGCGATCAGGATCGCGCCCGTCGCCAGCATGACGATGAAGCAGGAACCGAATTGCCGGCTTGCCAGCAAGTGCAGGTCGACGACGGGATTGGTCGCTTTCATCAGCCATGGGATCGCAAGAAGAAGAGCTGCGATGCAGATTGCCGTCGCACCAATGATGAAGTTCGAGTCGAACCAGTCCTCCGTCTGACCACGGTCGAGAACCAATTCGAGCGCGCCGAGAAAGGTTGCGACCAGCAGGAAGCCGACAATATCGAAACGCACGCCTTGCCGGCGCATCCGCGCGCGCTCCTGGCGCAGCGAGTCCGGTTCGTCCACGAGGAAATAGACGAGGATGAAGGCAAAGAGGCCGACGGGTCCGTTGATCAGGAAGCACCAGTGCCAGGAGAAATTGTCCGAAAGGTAGCCGCCGAGCGTCGGGCCAACGACGGGGGCGACGACAACGGCAACGCCGAAGAGTGCAAATGCCTGGCTGCGCTTCGATGGCGGGAAGGAATCGGCGAGGATCGACTGGGAGATCGGCACCATGCCGCCGCCTGCGAAGCCCTGGATCATGCGAAAGATCAGCAGGGATTGCAGGTTCCAGGCGAGGCCGCAGCAGAGAGAGGCAATGGTGAAGGTCGCAAGGCACAGAAGATAGAAGCGCCGTCTCCCGTAGCGCTTGGCAATGAAACTGCTGGCGACGAGAATGATGGCGTTGGACACGAGATAGGTGGTTACGACCCATGACGCTTCATCGGCGCTGACGGCAAGGCCGCCGGAGATGTAGCGCAGCGCCACGTTCGCAATCGTCGTATCCAGAACTTCCATGAAGGTCGCGAGCGAAACGACGAGCGCGATCAGCCACGGATTGGCGATCCTGGCACCAGATGCCGGCGTGCCATCGGCTGTCGTGGCTTCGGTCATGTCAGTTCCTCGGGCGCACGGTTACCGTTGGCACCACGGACATGCCGGGACCGATGGCCACGTCCTTCGGCCAGTTGTCGACGACGATCTTGACGGGCACGCGCTGTGTGACCTTGACATAGTTGCCGGTCGCGTTTTCAGCCGGAAGCAGTGAAAAGGCAGTGCCCGAACCGGGCTGGACGGAATCGACACGGCCGCGAAGCACATGATCTGGATAGGCGTCGATCGTCACATCGACGGGCTGGCCCGGCCGCATGTCCGTCAGCTGGGTTTCCTTGAAATTGGCCGTCACCCAGATCTCGTCGGGCACGAACATGGAGACTGCCTGCCCAGCCTGGACATATTGCCCTTTCGAGCCACTGAGTTTGACGACACGGCCGGGCTGCGCGGCCGTGATCGTCGTGTAGCTCAGATTCTGTTCCGCCGCTTCAACCTGGGCTTCCGCCTGACGCAGATTGGCGACGGCGCTGGCCCGTTGCGCTTCGGCAGCTGCCTTGTTCTTGACCGCCGAGGTGACGCTTGCCTGCGCTTGAGCGGTACTTGCTCTGTTTTGCCTCAATGTTGATGCTGCTTGCTGTGCGGCCTGTTCCGAACCGGCGCCGCTTTTGACCAGCTGCTGCTGCCGGTCGTTTTCATCCTGTGCATATTGAAGGGCCGCTTCTGCAGAGGTTTGCTGTGCCTTGGCCTCGTCGATCGCTGCGGCTGCCGCTGCAATCTGCGCTTCGGCGTTGGAGATCGCTGCCTTTGCGACACCGACTTGGCCGTGGGCCTGATCCAGTGCGATCTGATAGTCGCGGGGGTCGATCTTGACGATGATCGCGCCGGCGTCGACATGCTTGTTATCGGAGACGGGAACATCCGAGACATAACCCGATACCTTGGCAGCGACCGAGAAGCTGCGGGCATCGACAAAAGCATCGTCCGTCGTTTCATAGGGATGGAAATAGATAAGCCAGATGAAATAGCCGACGGCAGCAAGAACGAACAGGGCAAGAACGATAAGCATGGTCGCTATCGGATGGCGCCGGATAATGGAGGGACGCTTCTCAGCTTCCGTTTCGTTCTTGACCTCCCGGTCCGGTGCTTCGTTTTTTGCAGGACCGGAGGACTGATCTTGCCCGGCGGCGGCGCGCTGGTTCTGGGGCACGGCAATGTCTTTCATTATGAAAACCTGAAACCAACGCCGGATCATCGGCTTCGGTTCCGGTCAAAATGCCGCAAGGCCTCCTGGAGCAACTGTAGCTGAGGAACAATTCCAGGTGGCGAAGGTTAAGCCAACGCCGGGCGACCTCTATGGATCAAGAACATGACCTATTCGACCACACGCGCCTACATCTCGATCGTGGCGCCACCTCTGCGCTCGATCCCGCTTCACTTTTCAGCCGGCTGCTTTATCGGGGCTCTGCTGACGGACATCACCTATTGGCGAACGGCAGAGATGATGTGGACCAATTTTTCCGCCTGGCTCCTGGCATCGGGACTGTTGCTCGGTGGACTGGCCGCTCTCGCTGCGCTCGTTGACATCTTCATCGGCCGGCTGCCGCTACGCGGTGTGGGATGGCTTTATGTCATCGGTAACATCGCAGCTTTCCTGGTGTCGCTGTTCAACGCCTTCATTCATAGCCGCGATGCCTGGACATCCGTCGTGCCGACAGGGCTGATGCTGTCGGTCGCTGCAACCGCGCTGATCGTCATCAATGCCTGTCTCGGCTGGGTTGTTCTGCGCCAGCGCATCGGAGGGCTCGGATGACCCGGTCTCTTGCCCCTTCCTGTTCCGGCGCTTTGGCCTTGTTTCTTATGTGCGGCAGCTGCGTTCTTACGGCCTGCAGTGACAATGAACCGAATCCGACGAGCGAAATCGGCCCAGGTCCAAAGCTGCCGGAGCAGTCGCAATATCTCGTCCCACCGATGCATGTCGCTTCGGTCATCGGATGGAAGGAAGGCGAAACGCCGAAGGTCGCGGACGGGCTGCAGATCAAGGCGCTGGCAACGGATCTGAAGCATCCGCGCTCGGTCTATGTGCTACCGAATGGTGATGTCCTGGCAGTCGAGTCCATTGCGCCTCCGGCTGCATCGATCAAGCGGCCCAAGGATCTTATCATGGGCTGGATCGAATCCATGGCGACCTCGGGCGGTGGTTCCAGCAACGAGGGCAGCAATCGCATTACGCTGCTGCGCGACGCCGATGGAGATGGTATCGCCGAGGTCAAGGACATCTTCCTCGACCATCTCAATTCGCCCTTTGGCGTGGCCCTCGTCGGCAACGATCTCTATGTCGCCGATACCGATGCCATCAGGCGTTATCCCTATCAGCAAGGCGAGACGAAGATCACCGAACCCGGCGTCGTGCTGACCGAGCTCCCCGGCGGGCCGATCGACCATCACTGGACGAAGAGCCTCCTCGCCAGCGAAGACGGCAACACGCTCTATGTCGGCGTTGGTTCGAACAGCAATATCACTGAAAATGGCATCGAGGCAGAGAAGAACCGCGCCGCCATTCTGCAGGTCGACCGCCAGACGGGCAGATTCAGGATATTTGCCGATGGGCTGCGCAATCCCAATGGCCTCAGTTGGGAGCCACAGACCCATATGCTCTGGACGGTCGTCAACGAAAGGGATGAACTTGGCCCCAATCTTGTTCCCGATTACATGACATCGGTCAGGGATGGCGGCTTCTATGGCTGGCCATACAGCTATTACGGCCAGAATATCGATCCGCGTGTCATGCCGCAGAGGCCAGATCTCGTGGCGAAGGCGATTGCCCCCGATTATTCACTGAGCTCGCATGTCGCACCGCTCGGCATGACCTTTTATACGGCTGACAACCTGCCGGCCGAATATCGAGGCGGTGCTTTCGTCGGCGAGCATGGAAGCTGGAACCGCCACGCATTCAATGGCTACAAGGTCGTTTTCGTGCCTTTCCAGAATGGTAAGCCGAGCGGCAATCCGCAGGACATCGTCACCGGCTTTCTTCAAGGGGAGGACCAGGCACATGGCAGGCCCGTCGGTCTTGCCGTCGACAGATCCGGCGGGCTGCTGATTGCCGATGATGTTGGCAACACCGTCTGGCGTGTGACTGCAGCAAAGTAGGTCGCCGAATATACCTTTTCTCTCGGGGGGCGGCCTTGCCGTTCACAAGGCCGGCGATATCCGAAAATGCCCTCGCGCATTTCGGCGGGACAGGAGGCAATACGGTCTTGCGAAGACGGTCCAGGGATATCGCAAGTCGTTCAACTGACATCTCGAAGCGGTGGTCGGTTGTGTCAAATTTAAATGCTGGCAAATAGACTGCCAGCTATGGTCCTGCCGCATGCATCGTCTTGCATGTCATGTCAGGGGCGCAAGTTTGGCACGTTCGATCAGTTATTCACCGGCTACCCGGTTTGATTCCGGGTGGGGTCAATCCAGCCATTCGTTTGAAAAGGCGAGGCTTGCAACGGAAATTGGCCGCCCTTCGGACCGGACCGTCAATGATATGATCGTTCTCTCTCCGGCTGGCAGTTCATCACGTGCGATATCCACCAGGATTCGTGCCATTTCCCTGACTACCTCAGCTCGCGACGCAAGTTCCGTTCCCTCATTGTCCCGGATCGGGCCGTCACCATTGTGAAGGTCAAAGAAATATCGGGCCATCTGCTCCCACCATCAGAATATTTCACCATGAAGTGCCGGCTCTCGAATTTGTTCCCTTTTTCTACCTTGTTGGAATATAATCTGTTTTCAGTCGCCGCCTTAGATAGCGGGAGCCGTTCGTGATCGAGCCGCTCCTTCTCAATCTTGAAAGTCACGATGTCCTCTCTGCTGCCGAAATCGAGCTCTTGCGCTCTATTTTCGGTCGCGAAAGATCCGTGGCCGCGGGCGAAGACCTCGTCTCCGAAGGAAGCCGACCCAATCATTCCACGCTGCTCCTCGACGGATTTGCCGCCAGGTACAAAGTTCTGGAGGACGGCACCCGGCAGATCACCGCGCTGCAAGTAGCCGGCGATTTCGTTGATCTTCATGCCTTTCCGCTGAAGGTCATGGACCACGGCATTCTCGCGATTTCGAATTGCCGTGTTGCATCGGTGGATCACCAGGAACTCAAGGCGATAACCGAGACCAATCCGCATCTGACAAGGCTGCTATGGCTTGATACGCTTGTCGACGGCGCGGTGCACCGCGAATGGATTGTTGCGATGGGCCGTCGCTCGAAGAAGGCGCATATCGCCCATCTTATCTGCGAGCTCTATGTTCGGTTGCGAACGGTACACAGGACGAATGGGCCGAGCTTTCAGCTGCCATTGACACAGAACGCCATGGCGGATGTTCTGGGCGTTTCCCTCGTCCATCTGAACAAGACGCTGCAATCGCTGCGGAAGGAGAAGGCCTTCACCTGGGAGGGCAGAGTGATTACCATCATCGACTGGGACAAGCTGCAGAAGATTGCCGGCTTTGACGCCGGCTATTTGTCACTCTCGATCGAAGCGCGGTAGAAATGTCTCTATTGACGACGTGTCAGGTCCAACATGGGAACGCATCATGATCAGCCGCCATATCAAACCTCGCGACGAAGCGTTGACGTCGGATGATCTCGCCACATGCCAGAAAGTGCTGGATATTGTGAAGGCCGAATTCGGGCTTGCTGATGACGATGAGGAAGTGAGCCGGTCGGCTGCCATCATCATCGAACTCTACCGCCAGGGCGTTCACGACGAGGAACAACTGAAGACGTTGGTCTTTGCGACGCGCGGCAAGATCTGAGCCGGCACGTCTTCGATGTGGATGGATAGATCTGGTTTGCCATCCGCCCAAATCCTACCTTTATGGCGCGACATAGGCGCCTGCTTTTGTGATTGAAGCCCGCAGGTGCTGTAGCCAACCCGCCCGCATCAGGAGGTCTTATGAGAAGTTTGATTTTAGCGGCTGCCCTCTTGCTCCCTACGGCTGCCTTTGCGCTGGACGCCGTAGAGGTCAACGCGCGCGACCATTCCTGCCGCGAGCTTGCACAAATTATCCAGCAGAAAAAGGCCGTGTTCGTTCGCATGGGCCTTGGAGGCCGGAGCTTCCGTTCCCCGCCGGCGCGATGCCAGTTGGGCGACAAATACAGCGTGGCCAGAGTGCGCGCAGCTAACGGGGAAATGTGCGTCCTCGACTACGAGTGCGTCTACGACCCGCAATCGTTCTACAACCGCATTCCCAAATAGTGCTTTTTATCGCTCTGCCGCTGCAGCGTAGACGACCTGAAGCTCCATCTGTATCGCATCCATGAACAGGGCGGCCTGCCGCGAGAGTTCAGCATCGCTGCAGCCCTGTTCTCTCAGATTGGCTGCGAACCCGGCCATCTCCGTCCGCCAGAAGCGGTTGGCGGCCTCGCCGTGAAGGTTCTGAAGGGCCTCTGCACAGCGTCTGATATCGGCTGTGCGTCGGTCGGCGGGAAACTGCAGAAGCGGCATGCTATCTCCGTCATTGCTGGGCGAATCGCCAAGTGTCCCGCAGAATGGCTATGAGTTCTTCACAAGTGGTGAAGCCGATTGCGGAGACATGACTCCTCAGATACTGCTCGATTATCGCATGGCACCCGACATCACTGAAAATTGACAGGATGCAATCTGGCGGCAGTCGCGGCCACGCCAGGCTATGTTAGAGTTCTCGACATAACGCAGTGATGGGAAGTGATGATGCTGACGACACTTGCGATGCTCGCGAGCCTGTCCGGCGCTGCCGCCACGATCGCGCAATCAAGCCAAAACGAAGTCGACGTCGAGTTGGTGCTGGCCGTCGATACGTCGCGCTCGATGGACTATGAAGAGGTCCGCATCCAGCGCGAGGGCTATGTCGAGGCGCTGCGGCATAAGGAGTTCCTCGACGCTGTGAAAGGAGGGCTGACCGGGCGGATCGCCGTCAGCTATTTTGAATGGGCCGGGTATGTCGTGCCCGGTTCCGTTATCGACTGGCAGGTGATCGAGACGGAAAAGGATGCGATGGATTTTGCCGACAAACTGGAGGCGCGGCCGATTGCCACCCAGCGCCGCACATCCATATCCGCAGCGATCGTTCAAGGCGCAACGATGCTTGCGGCGAGCCCCTATAAGGGAAATCGTGAGGTGATCGACGTTTCCGGCGACGGTCCCAACAATTCCGGCGATCCCGTCACACCTGCACGCGATGCTGCTCTGAAGGCGGGCATCATCATCAATGGACTGGCCATAATGTTGCGGCCATCTGACGTGCCCGAAGGGCTCGACAAATATTACGGTGATTGCGTGATCGGCGGCCCCGGCTCCTTCGTTCTGCCGGTCCACAAGATCGAGGATTTCGCCATTGCCGTCCGCCGGAAGCTCGTCTGGGAAATAAGCGGACTCGAGCCGCCGGTACAGATCCGCAGAATTGCCATGAACCAGCCGACAACGGACTGCCTTGTTGGCGAAAAGCTTTGGCAGAATTTCTTCGATCGCTAGCCGCTCACTCCGCAGATCATCGCGACGCCTGCAGTTCTGTGGCCTGGTTCAGCCGCGGCAGAACCTCCCGTGCGATAGTCTCGAGATCTGTGAGAGCCTTGCGCCCATTGACCAGCAGGTTGAAAGCGACGTGGTGAACGCCGAGATTGCGCAGGGCTCGGAGTGCGGCGAGCAATCCTTCTGGTCCGGTTCGATATCCGAGTGCGATCTCGTCAGCATGGTCTGATGAGGCATCCACAAGATCGAGGGCCATCGCCTGACCCATACCGCGGAATTCGGTGGTCGTGCGCTGCACCGCTCCATGCCACAGCGCTATCCGATCCTTCTGCGCGCTAAGGGGGCGGTGGTAGGTCATCCAGGCGCCGGCGTTTCTGGCGATCCATTCGAGCGATTGCGAGGACGAACCGACGGCCACCAGCGGCACGCGCCGCCCGCTGCGCGGGCGGATCTCGAACTGGTCCTCGCCGGTCCGTGAGCCAGCATGACCCTCAAGCGCATCGCTGAGTGCTGCCCAGTTGGATCGAAACAATTCGCGCCGGTCGTCGACATTGCGGTCGAATGCCGCAAATTCTGACGGACGGTCGCCGGAGCCAAGTCCGAGAACGAACCTGCCCGATGACAGCACTTCCATCGACAGGGCCGCTTTGGCGATATGAAGCGGATGACGCAAGGGCAGGACGATCGCACCGGTCGCCAACGCGATCGAGCGGGTAGTTGCCGCCAGTGCACCAAGCAATACCCACGGATCGGAATGACCGACGGGATCCGGATAGGTGGGACTGTTCAAGGGGACGTCGCGGACCCAGATTGCGGAGAAGCCAAGTTCGTCGGCGCGACGGGCAAGCTCCAGCTGAAGGCCGAAGTCGATGTCGTGCCGTTCTCGCTCCTGCATGGGGAGTACGACACCAATTGTCAGCCGTGAATCTTCAAAGAGCATCGGTCATATCCAGCGCTACCTGCCTGCACTTGGGTAATGCTGACGAGCTTTGCAACAGGACGTGATGTTGCGGCTACCAGAGGGCGGCGGGTGCGTTTGCAAAAAACTGTTCGAGAGCGGAAGCGACCGCGGGGCCGATGGCCACGATCTCCTCATGAGCGGCGAAGACAAGCAGCCCCAGCATTGAAATCGCCGATCCGACTTCCAGGGCAGATATCGGGTTGGCCGGGAATACTGGAAGGCTGGTCGTTAGAGTGACAACAGATGGCCGGATCGCATTTTTTATATTGTCGTTTGCGGGATGGTGCAGGCGGAGAGGACGTGGGTATGCGAGGCGGGATTTACTGCATATTCCGGGGTAGGTTTCGCAGACTGAGCTAGACATCGATTTGCCCCTGAGCGGCTTTGAAGGATCGTGAGATCACGTGGGGTTTCGGCGGGCCTCCTTCAACTATACTCATGGATAGGAAACTGCCTCATAAGCAGCCAATGGGCTGCCTATCTATGCGTTTTATGCATGGGTGAGCTGTAGTCTGAACGCTACTCATTTTCGCGGCCCCATATTATATATTTCTCATCAAAGCGAACGAAGCGCCGATACCTGGCAGCTGTCGCTGGACCCACGGAAAGGGGATTGTAATGAGCATCGCACGCACCTTCAATAACTGGCGCAAGTATCGTCAAACGGTTGCTGAGCTTGGCCGTATGTCGAGCCGTGAACTGAACGACCTGGGTATCGCTCGTGGCGATATTCGTGACGTCGCGCGCGCGGCTACTGGCCGCTAAGACCCAGTTTTCGATTGATGTCAAACGCGCTCGCCGGATGAAGGCGGGCGCGTTTTTGTATCATATAAGCTCTTCTTCTAACGCATAGCGCATGGCAGCTTTGCAAATATATGCCTAGAAGGCCGGCAGCGATCGGCCTATATTCAAACTCAACGAAACGATGAAACTCCTCCCTCGTCGCTTTGTCCGAGACGCGGCTCACCTCCTCCCGAGCCAGCGTCTACGTGGCGGCATCCTCCTCCCGTCGCCACGCGTGATAAGGGCGTCTGCTGGATCTCCTCCCCCGGCAGACGCCTTATTGTTTTCGGGCGATAGCACACTCCCCAATAGTCTCAACAAGCTCAGTGCTTTGCAGGCATCATGCACGATCCGTGCAGTCGCAGGCTGCATTGCAGCAACTGGGGATGCACTCATTTTTTGGCTTGGAAGCGGCTGGCTCCTGGACCGATACTGGTGGTTGTCGATCACGTCCTGTCAGTTGGAGGGACATCCTTTGGCGGTTGCCGCGACGGGCGACCGGGTGCGATCGGATCGCTTGCCGGGAATGTTTCCTCGAGCGATTCCTCGAGATATTCGTCCTGCTCCTGTGCGGATGTATCTGTCCTGTTATGCTTGTTGGCAGTTTCGACAGGTCTGATCATTTCAATCCCCTTGATGCGTAATCTCACCAACTTAGCAAGCCTGGCGGTAGGTCGGCACTAAACTGTCGGATAGGGGCGAGCTGTAATGTGCTTCGGATCAGCGATTCCGGAAGACTGTGCAGGCAACACCGGCCGAGCGGATCGTGCTGCAAAGCTTGGTCGCTTCGGCTCGTGTCTCCCGACCGATTCTCGCGGCATAGCGTGGACGATAGCCGAAGTTTCCGCCCCTCTGGCGCACGATCAGGGCGCGTTCGGCGTTCAGCGGTTCCGGAAGCTTTGCCAGCGATATGGTGAAGAGCCGGTCAGCCACGGACGGGTTGTAATGGGCGGCAAGCTGTACGCCCCATGGCGCCCAGTCGGCCGATCCCGTCAGGACCGGCTCGTTCATCTGCCGCGTCTCGGCAAGCGCCACACATGCCTCGCGGAACGCCATCCCGTCGCGCAGCTCAGGCGCAGCGGCCTCCGGAGGGCTGTCCCGCCAGGTCTCGACGGTCTGTCCGGTAATTGCGAACACATAGTCGCGGGTCTCGATCGGCAGGCGGCCGGAGGAAAGAAACCGGCTGAGGCCGGATTCTCCGGCATTGTAGGCGGCAGCGGCAAGTCCGAGATTGCCGAAACGAAGCCTGAGTTCGTCAAGGTAGGCGGATGACGCTTTGAGCGCCTGGACGACATCGAAGCTGTTTTCCAGCGCTCGCATTCGGGCTGTGCCGGGCATGAATTGCGCGATGCCCTCGGCACCCTTCGGACTAACCGCTTCCGGGCGGAACAGGCTTTCGCGCCAGATCAACCGGGCAAAGAAGGCAGGCGGAATGTTATGGGTTGCTGCGAAACGGTCCATGACGGCGCAGAGATCGGCATTAAAGTGATCTTTTCGAATGCAGAGCGTCTGCCCGTCCTCGGCGTTGCCCCGGTAAAGGCAAGCCGGTTCGGGAACGGATGGCTCGGCCGCGCTGACCGCGGACGCCATGATAACCCACACGGCAGAAACCAGCGCCGTTGCCGTCAGGCCTATGCCCATCTCATCATCGCCAAACCTTGCCTGACAGCATCGTCGCGGTTTTCGGGCGAGACGGCAAGCTTCCTTTGTCAGCCCGCAGCCTTGGCCACGGGCGACGGGTTTCAGTGCACGACCGTCAAGATCGCAATGCCGGCTTCAGCCGCCGCACGGCGAATGGCGTCCTGCAGTTCACCGACATCGATCTGTCCCGTGATCGCATCGACGCAGGCCTTGACGGCCACGACATATTCCTCACCGTCCTCGGACGGCCAGTCCGCTATCAAAACCTCAGCAGCGTCTCTCAAAGTTCTGAGGACCCTGTATTTTTCCCGGCCACCCAGCATCAGCACCAGTGGGGGAAAGCGTTCGTATGTGTTCCATTCCATTACACTTGGTCTCCCCAACGTAAGGATATTGGTAACGTTGCAAGAACCATACCGATCGCGTGTGAAAATCGTGCATCCGAGAGATTTAGGGTTGTGGGTCGAATCTGACGTGTGGATCATGCAAAAATGGAGCGTGAAACTCAAGTTTTTATTGCGTCCCGTTTTTGCCTTCGCTAAACAGGGATCGTTATTGGCCGAAGATGATCCGGCCACGTAAGCGTTAACGTCACTCAACGCGTATGATCGAACGACTTTGCGGCTTCGATCTGCGCGACTGTGTCCTGCGGATCGTTTCCCGAAGCCCCGGAAGGACACAATGGATAACAACCAATCCACACACCACCCGTTTCCAGCACCTGCTATCGAGCGGGTGCGCCATGAATTGCGCCGCCGTTCGCTGATTGTCGAGAGCGTGGCCGATATCACGCCCGGCATGCGGCGCATCGTGCTGAAAGGCGATGATCTTGCCGATTTCACCAGCCTTGCACCGGATGATCACATCAAGATCATCGTGCCCGGCGTCGGCGGCGCCGAGGAACGTCGGGACTACACGCCGCGCCGCTATGATAACGCCGCCGGCAGCCTGACGATCGACTTCGCCCTGCACGAGGCGGGTCCGGCCACGCAATGGGCGATCGACGCCCAGCCCGGCACGCCTCTTGAGATCGGTGGCCCGCGCGGCTCTGCCGTGGTTGCCGGCAGCGTGAACAGATGGCTTCTGATCGGCGATGAGACGGCGCTGCCCGCCATCGGCCGGCGGATCGAAGAGAGCGGTGCCGACACGACCATAACGGCAATCGCCGCGGTCGTAGATTCCGGAGAACAGCAATCCTTCCAGACATCAGCGGCACTCACGATCCGCTGGATCTACCGTCCTCTTTCCGATGCAACGAATGCCGAACCGCTGATTGCTGCTCTGGCCGGGATAGACATCCTTCCCCAGACATTCGTCTGGATTGCAGCAGAGGCGTCGGTGGTGCGGGCAATCCGTGCCTATCTTGTCGAAGAACGCGGCTATCCGCTGAGCTGGATCAAGGCCTCAGGTTACTGGGTCAAGGGCAAGGCCGATACGACCGAAAAGTTCTGATAGCCGAGAAAATCCTCGGCTCCGCCATATCGCTCCTGCCAGTCGGCCGGAGCGGCCTGGCAAGACCCTCATTTGAACTCTGCGGTGGAACCTCGAACGAATGCCGGTGTTTTCTGAAAAAGGAGATGCGTCATGGGCACGAAGGATACCAACGCCAAAGCCGAACAACGCCGTCCGAGGGATGTCGGACCGATTGCGGAAACACCGGATCGTGCAGACAGGGAGTCCATTGCCCCGCCGACGATCCAGCCGCCAGGCGCAAGGGATGAAAGCGAGCGGCCGATCGTCGATCCGATCACCGGCGTTGCTCACTGACGAGAAGACGCCGGCAGATTGGAGCGGTCGGAGGTAACAGAATGGCCAGGGACAAAGAAGAAGCAATTCGGCAGCGCGCCTACGAGATTTGGGAGCAGGAGGGCCGACCGGAAGGAGCGGCGCTTCGGCATTGGCTCCAGGCATCCGACGAATTCAGTGACGATGACGAACACGAGACGATGCAGGAATTGATTGATGAGGACGATCGCGACGATGCTGCTTTGCTCCAAGGCGCCGGTGAGAGCGGAGACATTCATACGCGCCGCTAGTCGCGCATAGGTAGATTACTTCTCGGTTCGCTCCAGTAGAATTCGGGCTTCCTCGAAGCGGCGCTTTCGATCGGCATCATCTTCACTCGGCGAATAACAGGTATTCGACACGCAGAACCGCGCAAGATGATGCGGCTTGTCGGCTTTGTCGAATTCGCACTCGAACTCGTCGGTCATCTCTCCCGGTGCGGTCCCCGGTCGCGTCGAATAGGTCATGCGGACGCCCGGTGGCTTGAGTTCCGGGAAAGATTGAACGGTGCCGATCAAAAGCTGATCGCTCATGAAGAAGCCTTTTGCGACTGACTGACATGTCGCCTCCAGATCCGGAGATTGCGCGAAGGCTGCCGCTGGAAACAGGATAATGCCGAATAATACTAGATGTTTACGCAAGCGCGTCTCCTCATGGTACCGTTCTGAGGGAGGTAGCGCCGATACGGCAAAAACAAGTGGGGCCATCAGGCGGCGCCGGAAAAATCTTCCGACAGCAGGCCGAGCAATTCACCGCGATCGCGCACACCGAATTCGAACCAGTCGACCAGCGCTTTCGCCTTTGCCATTCCGAGATTGCTGCTACGGCCGCAACGCGCGGCCGCACACCATTCCTGGTGAATGCCGTCGAGAAAATTCATCGTCTCCGACGTCAGGACTTCTTTCGGCCAAACCGTTCGCGTCATTGCCTTGCTCCCTGGTGCGGGCACACACTAGATGACCTATGGTTGAGGGCAATGGCGAGAATGCAACACTGACGGATTAGTTGTCGTCGGCCCCGTGCGCCGTCGCGCAACAGAAAAGCGGCAGGCGTTGAGGCCTGCCGCTTATCGTAGCGCGTTCTCTCGGAGAGGCTATCAGGCTTCCAGCCATTTCACCTGTTCGGGCGTCAGCTTGATGTCCAACGCCGAAAGGCTGTCTTCCAGTTCGGCGATCGTGCGCGGCCCGATCAGCGGAATGACCGGGAAGGGCTGGGCGATGACATAGGCAAGTGCGATATGGATCGGATGCCGGCCAAGCTCCTTGGCAAGCGCGATCGCGCGATCGCGCCGTTCAAAATTGCGATCCGAATACCAGCAGCGGACGATCTCCTCGTCGTCACGCTTGTCGCGGCCGGCCCGGTCGGTGAAGAAACCGCGGCCCTGGCTCGACCAGGCGAAGTTAGGGATCTGCTTTTCGTTCAGCCACTTTTTCCACTCGTCATCGGAGGCGGCAACACAGCCAGCCCAGATCGGGTCGAGCATTTCGGCAAGCGAGAAGTTGTTGGAAAGGGCGGCGGGCGCTGCCTTGCCGTTCTTCTTCGCATAGGCAATCGCTTCGTCGAAGCGCTCGCGCGTCCAGTTCGAGCCACCGAAGATGCCGCGGATGCGGCCGCGCTTGACCTCGGCATCCATGGCATCGACGAATTCGCCGACAGGTACGTCGGTATTGTCGCGATGCATGAAGTAGATATCGACATAATCGGTCTTCAGGCGGTTGAGAGACTGGTCGAGCTGCTTGCTGATCACATCAGGATAGCAGAGCGGCGAATGGGCGCCCTTGCCGATCAGGACGATCTCCTCGCGCGGCACCTGCCGGCTTGTATGCCAGTCGCCAAAAATGCTCTCCGTCTTGCCGCCGCCATAGACGAAGGCCGTATCGAAGACATTGCCACCGGCTTCATAAAAGGTGTCGAGCGTCAGGGACGCGGCTGCGAAACTCGGGAAGAATTCGAAACCGAGGGTGACGACCGAAGCGGGTTTGGAAATGCCGGGGATCTGGCGCAGCGGAATGGAGTTGCCGCGCCGGACGGCGTCGCCGGCAATGTTCACGCTGCGCTTGGCGGCTTTCTCGACACCATATTCGAGGCCAACCGAAGCGCGCCATTGGTCGAGCACCTTCAGATTGTTGATCGAGTCCGCCCAGCTCATGCCGGGTGAGCGGAATTCCTTCTCGCCGGCGCGGATCGCGTCACCGGCAGCATCCGCTTCGAAGGAGTAAAGCCAGCGGTCTTCCTTGACTTCGATTGTTTCCTGCTCGCCATTCTTGAAGATCTCGATCTTGCCGACCCCGCCCTTGTGACCGGAGGCGAACCAGAAATCCCTCACCTCGATACGGCCCTGCGAGCCGATGATGCGCAGCACATTGTCCTGCTGCGCCATGATCGAGCATGAGACCTCGGCTATGATTTCGTTAGGGAATTTGAGTACGGCCGACGCCCATTCATCGACGCCGGACTGGCCGAGATGGGCGACACCCGAAACCTTTTCCGGATCGAGGAAGGGTTTGTCCGCCGCCGCACCCGCGATCAGCCGGGCCATGGAAACGGGATAGCCCCCGACATCGAGAATGCCGCCGCCAGCCGTTTCATTGGCAAACAGGCGGTGTTCCGGCCTGTATGTCCCCATGCTGAAGCCGAAGTTCGAGCGGATGATGCGGATTTCGCCGATCACGCCGCTCTTGACGAGTTCTACCAGCTTTTCGGTTTGCGGATGGACGCGATACATGAAGGCTTCACCGGCAAAGACGCCGGCCTTTTTCGCCTCATAGTAGATCGCCTCGGCATCATAGGCTGAGAGAGCGATCGGCTTTTCGACCAGCACATGCTTGCCGGCGCGGATCGCCTTGATGGCCCATTCGGCGTGGCCGGTATGCGGCGTGGCGATATAGATCGCGTCGACTTCGTTGTCCCCTAGCAGTGCTTCGTAACCATTGACGATACGCGTGCCAGGAAAGCCGTCGGCGAGGCCCGGCTTATCGGGGTTGCGGGTCGCGATGGCCACGAGCTTGCCGGTGCGTGAATGCGCGACGCCATCGGCAAAGGTGCGGGCGATAGTGCCGGGGCCGATAATGCCCCAGCGGATCGGATTATCTGAAGTCATGACTATCCTCTTTCGTCTTTCAGTCTTGGGATCACGTTATCGAAGCCGCTTGCCGGCGGTATCGAACAGGAAGGTGCGGGCGGCGGACAGCGACACCGTCAGCCGCTCGGTCTTGCCGAGGTTGCGGGATTCTGGCTGTTCTATGATGAGTTGGTCGCCGCCGAAATTTGCGTAGATGTAGCTGGTGTTGCCGAGGTGCTCGGCGACATCGACGGCAACCGTCAGGTCCGCTTCGCCCCGACCTGCCTCACCGAAATGCTCCGGCCGAATGCCGAGTGTGACCGATGTCCCCGATTTGATGGACGGGTCGTGCAATGGTACCTCGAGGCGCACCATTTTGTCGTCCGCAAGGACGACCGTCGCTTTGCCCGCCTGTATCTCGGCGACCTCGGCCTTGAGGAAATTCATTTTCGGCGAGCCGACGAAGCCGGCGACGAACTGGTTAGCCGGATCGTCATAGAGATCGAGCGGCGCGCCGATCTGTTCGATATTGCCGGCGCGCAGAACGACAATCTTGTCGGCGAGCGTCATTGCCTCCGTCTGGTCATGTGTCACATAGATCATCGTCGTGCCGAGCTGCTTGTGCAGCCTGGAGATCTCGACGCGCATCTGCACCCGCAGTTCCGCGTCGAGGTTCGATAACGGCTCGTCGAAGAGGAAGACCTGTGGTTCGCGCACGATGGCCCGGCCGATCGCGACGCGCTGCCGCTGGCCGCCGGATAGCTGCTTCGGCCGGCGCTTCATCAGTTCAGTAATCTGCAGGATCTCTGCGACATGGCGCACACGCCGTTCGGTATCTGCCTTCGGATTGCCATTCATACGCAGGCCGAAGCTCAGGTTCTCCTCGACGGTCAGATGCGGATAGAGCGCGTAGGATTGGAAGACCATGGCGATGCCACGGTCGGCCGGCTCGACGTCGTTGACAACACGGCCGCCGATCTTCAGTTCACCGCCGGTAATATCCTCAAGGCCGGCGATCATGCGCAAGAGCGTGGACTTGCCACAGCCGGAGGGGCCGACGAAGACGACGAACTCGCCGTCCTTCACGGCGAGGTCGGCGCCGTGAATGATTTCAAGCGCGCCGTAGCGCTTGACGATATTGTTGAGTGAAAGCTCTGCCATAGGCCCCTCGATTATTTGATTGCGCCGGCCGCAATGCCAGCGATGAAGTGACGCTGCAGAGCCACGAAGACGACGAGTATCGGTGCCGTCAGAAGCACCGCACCCGCCATGATGCCGCCCCAGGAAACCTTGGTGAGGCCGATCAGCACGCCGAGTGCCACAGGAGCCGTCATCATGCCCGGCTTCGAATTGATCAGCAGCGGCCAGAGATAGTTGTTCCAAGACGCGAGGAAGAGGATGATCGCGAGTGCCGCCATGGTCGGGCGCGCCAGCGGTAATGCAATGCGCAGGAAGATCTGCCACTCCTTGACGCCCTCGACGCGGGCCGCATCGAAAAGATCATTCGGCATCATGGAAAAGGATTGCCGCATGAAGAGCACGCCGAGCGAATTGAAGAGCGGCGGCACGATGAGTGCGATCCAGGTGTTGGCGAGCTTGAACTCGCGCGCCACCATGATGAATTGCGGAATGACCACGACGAAATAGGGAAGCGTGATCGTGCCAAGAATGATGGCGATGACAAGCGAACGCCCGACGAAGCGGTAGCGGGCGAGCGCCCAGCCGGCCATGGAGGTCAGCATCACCGACAGGACGGTATAGACCGTGGCGACGACGATTGAGATCATCATGGCGCCGATGAAGTTCGTGTCCGCCTGCAGATTCTGGAAGTTCGCGACAAAATTGGTCGAGGGCCAGAGTACGATCTGCGGGCTGAAAATGCCGTAATCCGGCATAGTCGAGAAGACGAACATCATCCAGAGCGGAAAGAGCCAGATGATCGCCAGCGGCAACAGGAAAGCGTGCAGGGCAATCTTGCGCAGGAGAAGCGATTGCGACTTGGATCTCATTTCGGTTCCCTCCCGACCCAGAGATTGAGAAGCGAGATAACCACTGCGAGTGCTGCCATCGTATAGGCAATTGCCGAAGCGTAGCCGAAATTCAGCGAGGTGAAGCCCTGGCGATAGAGGAGCAGGCCCAGTGTCTCGGTGCCGCCGCCTGGACCACCGCGATTGGTGATCAGGAAGGGCTCGGCGAAGAGTTGCATCGTGCCGATGACCGACAAGACCACGCAGAAGAGGATGATCGGCTTCAGGAGGGGCAGGGTGATGTGGAAGAACTGCTGCAGCTTGCTGACGCGATCGAGCGTTGCCGCCTCATAGACATCCTCGGGGATCGATTGCAGGCCAGCCAGAATGATGATGGCGTTGTAACCCGCCCATCGCCAGGTAACGGCGATAATGATGACGACCATGGCGGCATTGGCATTGTCGAACCAGGAAACGGGGGCAAGACCGGCTGCGCCGATCAGCTTGTTGATGATGCCGAAATCGAGATTGAACATCAGCCTGAACACCGCTGCATAGGCGACCTCGCCAACCACGACCGGCGCAAAAAAGGCGAAACGGAACAGGGCGCGCGCTTTCAGAAGCGGCGAATTGAGCAGTACGGCCATGATGGTTGCCAGCGTAATCATGACCGGCACCTGGATGACCAGGATGATGAGCGTGTTATAGACGGCGTTATAGAAGGCCGGGTCGGCGAAGAGGCGCCCCCAATTGGCCTGCAGGCTGAATTTCCACGGATTGATGCGTGTGTTCTGGAACGAAATCAGAAATGAATTGATGATCGGCCACACCCAGAAGGCGGCGAAGACCAGAAGATAGGGCGCTAGGAACGCATAGGCGCTCCGGTTTCTGATCGGCATGGTACCTCCTTACCGAAACGAACGTGCCTGCCGCCTCCCGCGGCAGGCGAGGCCGGGCGCTTAGGCGCCCGGCTTGCCATTCATTGAGCGATAGGAAGACCCGTCGCCGAGGCGATCTGTTTGGCGGCGTCGTCGAGAGCCGCCTTCGCATCGGGATAGCCGCCGGCGAAATACTTCGTCTGCGTCGTCTTGTAGATTGCATCCGCGTCAGTCTGGAAGGCCGTGCCACGGCTCGGCACGATCTTCGGCAGGGTAGCGAGGATGTCGGCCCAGATCTTCTGGCCGCCCCAATAGGGCTGCGGCTCGTTGACGAAGGGATCCTGCACGGCCGACAGCAGCGACGGCACGAGGCCGAACGACTTCAGCATCGTGACCTGGCCCTCATTGGTGGTGAGTGCGTAGGTCAGATACTTGAAGGCTGCTTCCTTGTTCTGCGAATTGGCATTGATGGCGAGCGAGGAGCCGCCGAGGTTGGCAGCATGCGGGCTGTCCGCGCTCATGCCGGGCATGGCGTAGACACCCCACTTGCCCGACAGATCGGGAGAGCCGGAACGGATCGTGCCTTCATACCAGCCGCCGAAGACCTGGCTTGCGACTTTGCCGGCGGTGTTGGAGGAGATCTTTTCGTCCCAGTTTGCTGCCGTCAGCGTGCCGGCATCCTTCATCGCCTTGACTTTTTCCAGCGTCTGGACGCAAGCCGGCTGGTTGACGGTGATCGACTGGCCGTCGGTCGAGAAATAGCCGCAGCCCTGTTCGTTGGCGAGCATGCGGAACCATTCGCTGTCGCCGTTGAAATCGGCCTGGCCCATCACGACGCCGGGATTGGCTGCCGAGATCTTCTTGCCGGCGGCAATGAAATCGTCCCAGGTTGCAATCGACTTCGGATCGACACCGGCCTTTTCGTAGTAATCGCGACGATAGAAGACGGTAACCGGACCGGAATCCCACGGCATGGCATAGGCGACATCGCCGATTTCAAGCTCGGTGCGCTTGAAATCGGGGAATTTCGACTGCATGTCGGCGTTGTAGCCGAGATCCTTCAGATTGGCGAAGCAATCCGGGAAACGGCTCCAGAAGATTTCCGCCTCGAAATTCTCGATCGTCACGATATCGGGAAGGCCGTCGCCGCCGGCGGCGCAGGCTGCGAGCGTCTTGTCGAAGACCTGCTGGTTGCCGAGATCCTGGACATCGACCTTGATGTCCGGGAACTGCTTGTTGAAGCCCTCGATCGTCGATTTGAGAGCGGAAGCTGCGACGTTCCAGCTCCAGATGGTAAGCGTAGCGGATTGCGCATAGGCAGATCCGGATGCAAGCAGCACGAGCGCTGTCGTTGCCGTTATGAGTTTAGAGCGCATGAAAATCCTCCCTTTTCAATTGCTGTCGCTGTGCGAACGTGGCTAATCTAACGCGGCGGAAACGGCTGTCTCATAAAAAGGGAATATCGAATTGGCGGAAAGTAAGGTCGTCGGCAAACCTGTTTACCAGCCTGGTGCGAGCACCATTGAAGGCATGCCGATGGCGCTTCAGATGTTTTATGCCCATCCGCCGGTCATGGCGATGCCGCACTGGCATGCGCAGGTCGAGGTCAATTATATCATGCGCGGCGACGTTCACTACCGCATGAATGGCCATGAAGTCAGCCTCAAGGCCGGTCAGATGTGCCTGTTTTGGGGCGGACAGCCGCATCAGATGGACGAATCCTCAGATGATTCTCTCTATGCCGGCGCGCATCTGCCGCTCGTTTATTTCTTCAAGATGCGGCTGCCTCCGACCATAGGCACCCGTCTGATGAAGGGGGAGATCCTGCTGACATCTGCGACCGATGCTGCCGACGAGGCAAATTTTCCGCGTTGGTATGACTATGCCAGGTCCGGCGACCCGCGGAAAACGCAGCATGCCGTTGACGAATTGCTTCTCCGCATCGAGCGGATTGCCTTGGATTCCTACTCGATGACGCCCGACGATAGCGCCGACGAACTTGAGCAACCCAACGCGCATTTATCCCGCAGCGTCGCTCGCATGTGCGACTTCATCGCGAGCAATTTCCTGCAGGATATCGATACGGTCGAGATTGCCCGCGCGGTCGAGCTCCATCCGAAATATGCGATGAACCTGTTCAAGAAAACGACCGGCATGACGATCAGTAAATATCTCAATCTGCTGCGTCTTTCGCATGCCCAGGCACAGTTGATGGGCGAGGGCTCGAATGTGCTTCAGATCGCGATGGATAGTGGGTTCGGGTCGATCAGTGCCTTCAATAAGTCGTTCCGGAATATTGCCGGCATGTCCCCATCCGACTTCCGGCGCGATATACGCTCAGTGATAGGAAACATCTCCGTCGCCGGTTGAGATGCCGTTCGATCTGCCTCTCGGAACCGTTCACGCGATTGGAACGAGCGACAACCTGGAATGACTATCCGGTTGTCAGAGAGGACTTCAAAATGACAACCAGCCAGGATGCTTTTCGTGTACGCATTACCGGCGGCGTGCAGGGCGTCGGCTATCGCGCCTGGGCCCGCGGTCAAGCCCTGCAGCTCGGCTTGACGGGCTGGGTGCGGAATGAGGCCGACGGCTCGGTCAGCGCTCTGATTGTCGGCTCCCCAGTCGCCACCGGTTCCATGCTTGAGCGTTTCTGGAGTGGTCCCGCCGGTTCCTCCGTATTGGAGGTGAAAACAGAGGAGGCCGCTCTCGACGAGGTGCCGAGCGACTTTCGTATCGTCCGATAAGATCAGGAGAACCTGTGTTCCTTCTCCGCGAGCGGCGAGGCGAATTGCATTTCTCCGATCTTGATCGGCCGGTCGCCATCCGTTCGTACAACAAGCGTCTGCAATTCCGGTACATCGAGATATACTACCGTGTCGGCACCGAGCCGCTCGATGTGGCGTACCTTGCCCTGCCACTTTCCTTCGATCGATGAGAGCGCGATATGCTCCGGCCGGATACCGTAGGTCCGGCAATTCTCCCGCGCAGCGATCTCTCCGTCGAACAGGTTCATCTTCGGAGAGCCGATGAAGCCGGCAACGAAGGGGCTCGCCGGATTGTTATAGAGCGTCATCGGCGTCCCGACCTGCTCGATCTGGCCGCCGTTCAGAACGACGATCTTGTCGGCCATCGTCATCGCCTCGACCTGGTCATGGGTGACGTAGATCATCGTGGCACCGAGCTTGGCATGAAGCTCGGTCAACTCGATGCGCATCTGCGAACGCAGCGACGCGTCGAGGTTCGAAAGCGGCTCGTCGAACAGGAAGACCTTGGGGTTGCGGATGATCGCCCTGCCGATTGCGACGCGTTGCCGTTGTCCACCCGAAAGCGCCCTTGGTTTGCGCTCGAGCAGATGCGAAAGCTGCAGGATATCGGCGGTCTGCTTCACCCTTTCGGCGATTTCCGCCTTTGGGCGCCTGGCAAGCGAGAGGCCGAAGCCGATATTTTCCGCCACGGTCAGATGCGGGTAGAGGGCATAGGACTGGAAGACCATGGCGATACCGCGCTCGGATGGCTCGGCATCGGTCACGTCCTTGCCGTCGATGAAGACCTGCCCCGATGTTGTCGTCTCCAATCCCGAGATGATGCGGAGCAGCGTCGATTTCCCACAGCCGGACGGGCCGACGAAGACGCAGAACTCACCCGGCTCAACGGTGAGATCAATGCCCTTCATGACTTCCAGGCTGCCAAAATTCTTGCGGACACTTTCGAGAACAACTGATGCCATGGCCTATCCCTTGACTGCGCCGGCAGTCATGCCTGCAACGATCTGGCGGTTGAAAAAGATGAAGACGATCAGGGGCGGAATGGTTACCAGGAGGATGTTCATGAACAGCAGGTTGAACTGGGTCTGGAACTGGCCCTGGAAGTTATAAAGTGTCAGCTGCACGGTCACGTTCTCGCGGCCCGGCAGATAATAGAGCGGGTTGGTGAAATCATTGAAGATGGCAATCGACTGGACGACAATGACAGTCACGGTGACCGGTTTCAAAAGCGGCAGAATGACCCGAAAGAAGATCTGGAACGGCTTTGCCCCGTCGATGATCGCAGCCTCGTCGAGATCCCGCGGAATGGTTGCGATGAAGCTGCGAAACAGCAGAACCGTGAAGCCGAGGCCATAGGCGACCTGGATCAGCACCATGCCCGACAGTGTCTTGAAGAGGCCGAGCAGCTGCAGTACCCAGATGGTCGGAACAATGGCCGGCGGGATCATCAGGCCGGCGAGCACACATCCATAAATGACCGTATTCCAACGCGAGGGGCGGCGCTGCAGCACGTAGCCGACCATCGCGCCGAACAATACCAGCAGGCTGACGGCCGCCACCGTGATAACGGTCGAATTGAAATAGGCGAGCAGCAGCATGTAGTTGCGGGTCTGCACGACCTCCATGAAATTCTGCCAGAGCTGCCATTCGGCCGGCCAGCTGAATTTCAGCGCAGCCGCATCCTGTTTCGTCTTGGCCGCCGTTACGAAGATGAAGAGGAAAGGCAGCACGAAGATCACGCCGCAGGCGGCCAGTGCCGCAATCCCGGTATAAAGCTGGCGGCGGCTCATAGGTCCACCTCCTTGCGATTGAACCAGGCCGTCAGTGGCAGGACGATGAGGCCGATGAGCAGAAAGAGGATCACGTTACCGGCCGTCGAAAGGCCATAGAAGCCTGCCTGGTATTGTTTGTAGATGACGCTTGCGAGAACATCAGAGGAAAAGCCCGGCCCGCCGCGGGTCATTGCCCATATCAGGTCGAAACTTCTGAGCCCGCCGATCAGCGAGAGCGTCACGACGGTCACTGTGGCGGGGCGCACCAGCGGGACCGTGACACGAAAAAACATCTGCGTACGGGTCGCGCCATCGATACGGGCGGCTTCATAATAGTCCGGGCTGATTGAGGCGAGCCCGGCAATATAGATCACGGTCGCAAGGCCGATGCCTTTCCAGAGATCGACGAAGACGATGGAGTAGAGCGCAAGAGCCGGATCGGTCAGCCAGCCGGGGCCGTGGATGCCAATGGCTGCAAGCGCGACATTGATCAGCCCGCGGGTCGGATGCATGAGCACCGAGAAGGTGATGCCGACGCCGATTGTCGAGACAAGAACCGGAAAGAAGATCACGGTGCGCAGCAGGCCTTGTCCCCACAGGCCTGACGTCAATAGCACCGCGAGAAGGAGACCAAGGACGGTTTTCGTGCCCGACGTCAGAACCGCATAGATGATCGTGTTGACCAGGCCCTGGATCAGGAAGGGCTCGCGGAAGAACTGCCGGTAGTTCTCGAGACCGGTGAACTGCGTGGTGAAGAGGTCCCAACGTGTGAGACTGAACCAGAACGATGCGATCGTCGGCACCAGGAAGAGGACGGTGAATATCACCGCCGCCGGCAGTACGAACCAATAGGGATAAGGCGACTTGCGTGTTGTCATGCGGACACCGTGAAGCGTCCCCCACTCAGAGCTCAACGCGGTGAGCGGGGGAGCGGCTGGAAGGTTACCAGTTCGGCAGGCCAAGCTGCTTGGCCTGCTTCTCGACATCCTGATCGTAGAGAGCGGCTGCGTCCTTGGCAGAGCGTATGCCGGTCCCGACCTCGACGGTGATCTGCTCAAGCGCCGGTCCCTTCACCGGCGACAGGAATTCGAGTGCCGGACCATTGTGCCCGTCAGCATTGAAGTAGGGCAGCATGTCGGAAACGACCGGCGGAATATCCTTCGGAAGTTCGCATCCCTTGACGAGATAGGGACCTGAGGGAACGGCTTTCGCCATCAGATCGCAGGCTTCCTTGGAGCCGACGAAATCAAGGAATTTCTTGGCCTCTTCCAGGTTTTCGGACTTGGCGGAAGCATAGAGGGCCGAAGGCATCCAGACGGTCAGGCCGTTCTTGGCCGCATCCGTCCCGGGTTGGGCAAAGAAGCCCAGGTCCTTCAGGTTGTCAGGGAAATTCTGCTGGATGGTGCCGATGCCGAAGGTGAGATTCGGATAGTGCGCGGCTTCTCCCGTGGCCACCATCCGCATACCGTCGTCAAAGGTGGCCGCGCCGAAGTCCGCATTGAGGAACCCGCCTTTCGCAACCTCCTCGAGATGTTCGAAACCGCGCAATGCGGCAGGTGTGGTGGCATATTTGATCTTGTTGGCGGTGTAGTCGCCCGCGAAGTTCGGAACCTCGGCCTGAACGTTATAGAAATCCGCCAGCACGAAGAGCTGCGACGTCCAGGTCGTGCCGTAAGTCTGGGCCACGGCTACCTTGCCGGCTGCCTTGATCTTCTCGTTGTTGCTCATGAACTCCGCCCAGGTCTTCGGCGGGGTGAGGCCGAGATCGGCGTAGATCTTTCTGTTATAGAAGATGCCGCCGCCCATGGCGGGACCAAAAGGAAGGCCGCGAACGTGGCCGTCGGGGCTGGTGACGACCTTCTTGAAACTGTCGAGAATGCCAGCTTCAGACGGAAGATCGGAAAGATCTGCGATCGTCTCCTGCGGCTTCAATGCCTGGAAGAGTGAACCGCTATTATACTGAAAAACATCAGCCATTTCGCCCGTAGCAAGCCGGGTCTTGATGATGTTATCACCCTCAGAGCCACCGGCACGCTGTTCGACGTCGAATGTGACGTCCGGATGCTTTTCCATATAGGCTTTGGAAACGGCATCGAACGAGGCAATGGATTCCGGATTGGTATCGATCAGCACGCTGAGGGTCACATCTGCATGTGCCACTCCAGCGGCAAGAGCCATGATGCTGGCTGCAAGGATGCTGCACTTCGTCATTCGCATAGTCATTTCCTCCTCTTGAAGACCGGAATGCGTTGGGCTGATTGCCCGCGGATCCAAAACCCGCGGGCAATCGCATCAGATGGAAAACGTAATCGTATGTTCTCCTGCATCGAGCCTGGTCTCCTCACCTTGCTCGATCGGGGCCCCATTTGCCTGCAGCGACTTGCGATCGCCTCTCCCTTGCAGACGCGCGGTCACGCCCTGCGGCAGCACCAGGCGGCATGTGACGGTTCCCTCCTCCAGGGTCCATCCAGCTTCGATGCGACCGAAGCGCGTGTCATGCCAGGCCGAAACCGGTGAGAGGGCGGGCAGAATCGCGGGGTCGAAGGCCACTTCCTCGAAGCCGGGCTTGTCTTCCAGCGGCTTGATGCCGGCAACATCCTCGAAGAGCCATTGGCACACCGCGCCGTAGGCATAGTGGTTATAGCTGTTCATATCGGGATCATAGATCGTGCCGTCCTCGGCAAGCGCATCCCATCGTTCCCAGATCGATGTCGCGCCGCGTTCGACCTGATAAAGCCAGCCTGGGACCTTCCGGTTGAGGAACATCTTTTCGGCAAGATCCAGCATGCCGAGCCGCGTTAGCGCCGGCAGCAGGGCAGGGGTGCCAATGAATCCGGTACCGATAACGCCGTCGGTCTCTTCTGCCACTCTGCGGAAATAGCCGCGAGCGGCCTCCTCATATTCGGGCGGGACAAGGCCATGGAGGAACGCCAGAGACCAGGATGTCTGGTCGTTATGGGCAATGCGGCCGGAGGGTGAAAAGAACTCGTTCCTGAATGCTGCCCTGATCTCGTTGGCACGCTTTTCCAGCCGAGCGGCCTCGACAGTCTCTCCAAGAATGCGGGCGATTTTTGCCGTCAGCTGCGTTGAAATGAAATGGTAGAGGGTGGCTGCGCAATCATCCGCTACGGTCGGCCGTGGCTTCCTGTTGTCGCCCACCGGCTGGAGCCAGTCACCGAAGGTAAAGCCATGCTCGCCCCAGACGGCGGGCGGGCGTATGATCGGTCCGTCCGAAATTCCCCAGAGATACTCGAGCCAGCCCAGCATCGCCGGGAAGCATTCTTCCAGCACTGCGCTATCGCCGTAATGCAGGTAGAGCTGCCAGGGAATGATGACAATCGCGTCGCCCCAGCCGGTCGAGCCAGCCCAGTCACCCCGTCTGTCGATCGGGTGCAATCGAGTGGGATCGGGTGAAAAATGCGAAACGGCGCCATTGGCGCGCTGGTCGTGGATCACATCGCGAAGATATTTCTTGAGGAAGGACTGGCTGTCGGCAAGCCAGCAGGACGCTCCGGCGAAGACCTGCGCATCGCCGGTCCAGCCGAGGCGTTCGTCGCGCTGCGGGCAATCGGTGGGCACTTCGATAAAATTGGAGCGCTGCGACCAGATGGTGTTGTCGACGAGCTTGTTGACGGCGGCAATGCCTGATGTGAATCCGCCGGCGCTTGTCGGCACCGAGGTTACCGGGACCATGGTGACCGCGATCACTTCGGCCTGGCCGGTGACGGTAATGCGTGCATAGCGAAAGCCCATAAAAGTGAAGAGCGGCGCATATTCCTCTTCGCCTTCACCCGACAGCGTATAGATCAGCTCGGCACGCGCGCTGCGGTAATTGCGATTGTCGAAAAAGCGGTCAGCGCCGAGCACTTCGGAATGCTCGACGCGCACCTGCGCTCCGGCAGTACCTTCGAGCCGCAGCCTTATATAGGCGCCCGCATTCTGCCCGAAATCATAGACGATCCGGCCGTCGCTCTCGGTCCAGCGATCGACAGGAGCGAGGCCGGGCAGTTCCTTGACTGCGCCGGTCTCATGCGGAACGAGCAAAGCCTTGTCGAATGAGAGAACATCGATACCGTGGCTGTCCCGCGGGCGGATGCGGGCGTCATAATCTTCGCCATAATAGATCCCGTTGCGCGTAACGGGAGTGAAGCCGCTCTTCCAGCTGTCGTCGGTTTTAAGGAGCGCTTCGCCGCCCGCGCATAATTCTGCGATCGCCCCCGTCCGCTCGCCCCAGCAATTGATGATCGGATTGGACGCCCACATCAGCTGGCTGCGATACCAGCCGTCGCCGAGCCAGATCTCGATGCGATTGTCGCCGGGCTGCAGGAGTTTCGCGACATCATAGGCCTGATAGGCGATCCGGTCATCATAACAGGTCCATCCGGGCGTCAGAAGGTCATCGCCCACGCGCTGTCCGTTGATGAAGACACGATAGAGGCCGAGCGCGGAGATACGCAGCGTTGTTTCGGCAGGAACGGCGTCGAGTGCGAATTCACGCGACACAAACGTGCCCGATGTTGCCTGGCCGCCGTCGCAGGACGGGCCGATCATTGACGCCGTGAACCGGAAAGCAGAACCGGCAAGGCCGTCCTCCCCGGCGATGCCGTGGGCCGAAACAGTCTTCATTGAGAACCTCCCTCAACCGCCAATTCCTCCGGCGGTTGCTCCGTGTGTATCGTTCTATGTATATCATTCTACACTATCGATTGCCGCGCAAGAGCTTTTGTGCGTATAGTTTTCCCCACACTTGAGAGTAAGGCATTTTGGAATGAAAAATCAGGCCGTTAACGTGACGAGGGATAGGATCACCATCCGGGATGTGGCGCAGGATGCCGGTGTCTCCGTCGCTGCGGTGTCGAAGGTTCTGCGCAATGCCTACGGCGTTAGCGAAGTCTTGCGAACGAAGGTCGAGACCTCGATCGAGAAGCTGAATTACCGACCTTCAGTGGCAGCGCGCGCCATGCGCGGCCGCACGCAGACAGTCGGTGTGCTGGTCATCGAATTGTCCAACCCCTTCCTGGCCGGGGTCATCGAGGAGGCGAATGCCACGCTGGCCGAAAACGGTTTCAAGGCGCTGATCGGGATTGGTCGTTCCACGAGCCCGATCGAGGCATCGATGATCGAGTCGATGATCGACAATCGCATGGATGGCGTACTGATCATCGCGCCTCGCATATCGGGCAAGGTACTGGAGCGCTATGCACGTCAGATCCCGATCGTCGTCATTGCTCATCACGAGCTGCACGCCCAGACCTATGACACCGTTAATTCCGATGATCGCAAAGGTGCAACTTTGGCCGTGGAAGCGGCATTGCAGTCGGGCTACGAGAACATCGCGATGCTGAGCTATGAGCTCGCTGATTCACCGCCGACCATCGTCGCCCTCCAGCGCGAGAAGGGTTATCTTGACGGCATGAAGGCGGCGGGTCTGGCGGCTCGCATCATCCGTCTGCCTCTGGTGGGAGCCGACCGCCGCGCCGCGATCAATGATTTCCTGGCCTTGAAGGACCGCCCGCGCGCGGTCTTCGTCTGGTCGGATCTTGATGCCGTGCCGCTCATCAATGCCGCGCGCATGAGCGGTATACGGGTTCCGGAAGATCTTGCGATTATCGGCTACGACAACTCGCCGATGGCGGTCATACCGCTCGTCGGCCTGACCAGCGTGGACCAGAACGCCGCCGAACTGGGCAGAACCGCTGCCGAGGTATTGCTCAGCAGGATTGATGGCCGCGAAGAGGCTCGTCACGTGCTGATCGAACCGCATGTCGAGATGCGCGGAAGCACCTGAACGCTACAGCCTTTCTGCGGTCTGCAGCCTATGCCGCGGCAAAGAGCGTTCTTAAGACGTCTTTCCGCTCTATAATGTCGGCAACGCTGTAGCGATCGAAGACCCCGACAAAAGCGGCCGTCGCTTCCCGCAGGATAGGGGGCATGCCGCAGCCTTGTCTGATGGAGCAGGAAGAGCACTCGAGAATATTGTCCAGACCTTCGGTATGTCGGAGCAAGCTGCCAAGATTGATGGAGGCCGCCGGACGATCGAGCCGGATCCCGCCATTTCTGCCTCTGATCGATTCCACGAACCCGGCTTTGGCGAGATCCTGAACGACTTTCATCAGGTGGTTCTGGGAGATGTCATAAGCGTCGGCGACCTGTCGGATCGAACAGATCTCTCCCTCATGTGACCCAAGGTAAATCATCACGCGGATCGCATAGTCTGTGTAGCGTGTGAGCTTCATCGCACCTGCGTCAAAACGCCCGAAAAGAAATGATGCATTCCAATAGCATCTTTTATCGGCGTCGTATACATGCATTCAAGATGCATGATTATGGAGCAACGCGATGGATGCGGCCAAATTGGAAGAGGGGCAGATCCTCCCGGTACTGGAGCGGTTTTACGAAAAGGTCCGGCGTGATCCGATGCTTGGCCCGGTTTTCGCCGTGGTTGCGGATTGGCCGGAGCATTTGCAGCGACTAACCGACTTCTGGTCTTCGCTGATGCTGACATCAGGCAAATACAAGGGCAATCCCGTCGCGATGCACCTGATCCATGCCGACAGAATAGAGCCCGCGATGTTCGAACGCTGGCTTGCGATATGGCACGAGACAACGAACGAGATGTTGCCGCCTTCGGTTGCGCAGGAGATGCAAATCAAGGCGGGGCGGATTGCCTCGCGCCTGAACCTGGCGCTGACTGGGGAGGTGCTTGAATTACGGGCCCCAGATGCAGTGCTGGCGCTGACGCCGTACAAGACGACAAAGATCTTCGATGAAACGACTGTACCGACGGCGCTTCTCGAAAGCCATCGGCTCAAGTCCGGCGCTTGGGCGCTCATCCGCGTTCTGAGGGGCGGCGTGCGTCTGGTGACAGGGCAGACCGTGACCTCCTTGAGCCCCGGTTGTATCGGCCGGGTCCTGCCTCAGGTCGAGCATCATCTGGAGCTCCACGGCCCGGTTCAATTTCAGATCGAATTCTTCGATCGCGATCCTCTCCACACTGATAGCATTGAAAGGAAAGAATATGCCTAAGCCACTTTCGCCGCGCACCATCGAACTGGTGAAGCAGAGCGCCCCGGCGGTCGCCGCCTATGCAAGCGACATCACGAAAACAATGTACGGGCTGCTCTTCAAGGATGAGCACATCAAGGCGCTGTTCAATCAGGCCAATCACGGTGAGAATGGTTCTCAGGTTCATGCACTGGCGGCGGCAATCGTCGGCTATGCACAGAATATCGACAACCTCGCACCACTCGTGCCCGTCATCGAACGGATCGCCCACAAGCACATCGGTTTTCATATCCTCGCCGAGCATTATCCCTACGTCGCCAAATCGTTGCTGGCGGCAATTCGTGAAGTATTGGGCGAAGCAGCATCCGAGGAACTTATCGATGCCTGGGGTGAAGCTTACTGGTTCCTTGCTGACACTCTGATCGAAAGAGAGGAGCAGATACGAGCCGAACTCGAAAAGCGGGCAGGCGGCTGGAACGGATGGCGCGAATTCAGGGTTGCCGAAAAAATCAAGGAAAGCGACGTCGTGACCTCCTTTGTCCTGCGTCCTGTCGACGGACAAACGGTGGCCTTGCATCGTGCCGGCCAGTACCTGACCTTCGATTTCAGCCTTCCCGAAGGCGTCAAGATGAAGCGGAACTATTCCATCTCATCCGGCCCGAACCAGGATTTCTACCGCATATCGGTCAAGCGGGAAGAAAACGGCAAGGGCGCGTCGCGCTATCTGCACGATAATGTCGAGGTGGGGGCGATCTTGAAAGTCACTCCGCCTGCCGGAGACTTCTACCTGCCCGAAGAGCCGACCAGCGAAATGGTTCTGCTGTCCGGCGGCGTGGGTCTTACGCCCATGGTCAGCATGCTGGAAGCGATCGCTGCCGATTATCCCGAAGTCGAAGCGCATTTTGTACACGGCGCGCTCAACAGCTCGACGCATGCGATGGACAAGCACGTCCGCTCCCTTGCGCAAAGCCACGGCCGGGTATCGGTCAGCACCTTCTACAGTGAACCGACGGATCAGGATGCCGCGGGCTATTCTCATGACGAGGATGGTTTCGTTACCGGGAAATGGCTGGCCGCAAATACGCCGATTGAAACGGCCAATTTCTATCTCTGCGGACCGAAGCCGTTTCTGAGGGCAATAGTCGGTGACCTGCTGAGCCTTGGCGTTTCGCGCGATCGCATTCACTACGAATTCTTCGGACCGACCGATGAGGCGCTGGCCGCCTGAAGCTATCTGCTCAGCCGTCTATTCCAGCACCTCCAGATTCGCGACCAAGCGAAGCCAGCTTAGGCTTCGCCTGGTCGCTTTCGTTATAAAGACCGTCTTGACACCATAAATTGGACGGAGATGGCAGCCGCTTGTCAGGCGAGGAGTTCGCCTTTTCGGCAGGTTGCCGATCCCTGACGAGGCCATTTTATCCGGCGAGCAACCCGATTAATCGCCTGTTCATTTTGTGGTCGCTATTGACCGCTATCCGCCATTTCGAACAATCCCAGTTTGAATGTAAACTCCCTTTCAAAAGCGATGAAGATGCCTAATTCGAAACGCTCGTGCTCCTGCTCGCATCCAGTTCCGCAAGAATGCATTCGTTGGACACGAACCCAGTAGAAGAGAAAACACTATGACCTCTCAAAATGTTACGGGTGCTACGAGCGTGCATGTTCAAGCATCGTCCGCGGATCCTGATTTCGGCATTCGCGCGCCGCTCCTGTCGAACGACCAGCTGAGGATCAGGGCTGCGCAGTTTGCGGAAAGCCGCGCCCTTGATGTAACGACTTTCAGGAATTTTGATTTCTTCCAGCGCCACCGGGAGAATGAGGCCGAGATCCTGAGGGTCTACCGCGCCGCTGCCGCTGACGTCGATGCCGGCGAGAGCATTACGCCCGCCACCGAATGGCTGCTCGACAATCACTACATCGTCGAAGAGGCGATCCAGGAAGTCCGTCGCGACTTTCCGAAGAAGTTCTATCGCGAGCTGCGCAAGATTACGCTCGACGGGACGGAAGTGCCGCGTACGCTGGCGCTCGCCTGGCTCTACATGGCGCATGCCCACAGCAATATCAGCAATGCCGGCATGGCAGCCGTCACGGAAGGGTTCCAAGATAAGGAAACGCTGCGCATCGGCGAACTCTGGGCGCTACCCTCGCTCGTCCGTTATGTGCTGATCGACAACCTTCGCCGCGTCGCGTCTCATATCGACAAGAGCCGCCTGATGCGGGCAAGCGCCAATGCCGCGGCGACCCAGGCGATCGCGCTCGGCGACGCAGGCGCGGCCAATCATCTGGAGACGCTGGCTGCCAGCCTCGACGATACGACCTTCGTCACCCAGCTGCATTATCGCCTGCGCAATGCGCTCGAGCCGACCGAATCTGCGCTGAGCTGGCTTGAGAGCAAGCTTGCCGCAAAGGGGACCGACGCCGAAGCCGTCATGTCGGCGGAACAGACTCGTCTTGGCGCGGCCAATGCTCTGATGGGCAGTATCATCAAGAGCCTGCGCGAGATCAACGATACCGACTGGTCCGAATGGGTCGAAGAGGTCAGCACCATCGACAAGCTGCTTTGGCAGCAGACGGATTATGCCGAGCTCGATTCCGGTTCCCGCAACAGCTATCGCCGCCAGATCGAAAAGCTCGCAAAGCGCTCCGACAAGACGGAAATGGATATCGCCGAGGCGGCCGTGCGCCTGGCCGACCGCGCGAAGGCCGACAGCCAGGATCTTTCGGCTTCAGCCGGCAATGTCGGCTATTATTTCGTCGGCAATGGACGTCCGGCGCTCGAAACCGAGATCGGCTTCCGGCCGCCGCTTGGCCTGCGCTTCATGCGCGTGATCCGCAAGCTGAACTGGCTGGCGATTGCGGTGCCGGTTCTGCTGCTGACGCTGCTGGCACTGGTCATCACCGATGCCATTTTCGTTGACGCCGGCATGCCGCTTTTTGCGACGATCGTGCTGCTGCTGATGTTTGCGCTTCCGGCTTCCGAGGGAGCGACCGGCCTCTTCAACTTCTTCGCCACCTTCTTCATCACGCCCGACCGCCTCGTCGGCTACGAATTCAAGAAGGGCCTGCCGGCGGAAGCCCGCACGCTCGTCACGATTCCCTGCCTGATCGGCAAGCGCGAACATGTCGATGAACTCGTTCGTAACCTCGAAGTTCATTACCTCGCCAATGCGCGCGGTGAGATCTACTACGCGCTTTTGAGCGACTGGCCGGATGCACAGGAAGAACAGAACGCCCGCGATCTGGAAGTGCTCGACTATGCGTTGAGCAAGATTGCCAATCTGGAGGCACGTTACGCCGAAGACGGCAAGCAGCGCTTCTACCTCCTGCATCGCCGCCGCCAATATAATCCCGCCGAAGGCGCCTGGATGGGCTGGGAGCGCAAGCGCGGCAAGCTGCACGAACTCAATATGCTGCTGCGTGGCGAGCCGAATACGAGTTTCCTGCCGGGCGCCGATGTCGTGCCGCAGGACGTGAAATATGTGATGACGCTCGACAGTGACACTCGTATCGTCCGCGATACGGTGACCAAGCTTGTCGGCAAGCTGCATCATCCGATCAACCGCCCTGTCTTCGACGAAAAGAAACAGCGTGTCGTCGATGGTTACGGCGTGCTCCAGCCCCGCGTGACGCCGTCGCTGACGACAGGCAAGGATGCATCGACCTTCCAGCGCGTCTTCTCGGTCAACCGCGGTCTCGACCCTTACGTCTTTGCCGTCTCTGACGTTTATCAGGACATTACCGGCGAAGGCACGTTTACCGGCAAGGGGCTCTATCACGTCGATGCTTTCGAGGCGTCGCTGAAGGGCCGGATCAAGGAAAACTCCGTTCTAAGCCACGACCTGCTCGAAGGTTCGATGGCGCGCTGCGCACTTGTGACGGACTGCGAACTGGTCGAGGATTTTCCGATCCGTTATGAGGTGGAAGTCTCGCGCCAGCACCGCTGGGCCCGCGGCGACTGGCAACTTCTTCCCTATATCTTCGATGATCGCCGTGGCGTCACCGCGCTCGGCTGCTGGAAGATGTTCGACAATCTGCGCCGCTCGCTGACCCCGATCGCCTGGTTCCTGGCATCGGTTCTCGGCTGGTACTGGATGGACCCGCTTGGTGCGCTCATCTGGCAGATTCTGCTGATCTTCAGCCTGTTCGTTGCGCCGACCCTGTCGCTGATCAATGGTATCATCCCGCGCACCAGCGACATCATTCTTCAGGCGCACCTGCATACGGTCTGGAAAGACATCGAGAATGCCAACGCCCAGGTGGCGATGCGCATCGTCTTCATCGCCGACATTGCCTGTGTGATGGCCGACGCCATCATCCGCTCGCTCTACCGACTGTTCGTCAGCCGCAAGCTGATGCTGCAGTGGCGTACGGCCGCGAGCGCCCAGGCCATGGCGCAGACGACCATCCTCGGCCACTACAAGGTCATGTGGCGGGCACCGGTGCTTGCCATCCTGGCATTGCTTTTCGTCATTTCCTCCGGCGACAGCGCCTGGATGGTCGGTCTTCCCTTCGTCATTCTGTGGGCGCTCTCGCCGGCTATCGCCTGGACGGTCAGCCAGACGGCGGAAACCGAAGACCGGCTCGATGTGCCGGAGACTGTCCGCAACGAATTGCGCAAGATCGCAAGGCGTACCTGGCGCTATTTCGACCACTTCGTGGTTCCCGGCCAGCATTACCTGCCTCCGGATAATGTCCAGCAGACGCCGCATGCCGTCGTGGCCATGCGCACCTCGCCGACCAATATCGGCGTCTACCTGTTGTCGGTGATTTCGGCGCGCCGTTTTGGCTGGATTTCCTTCGAAGACGCGGTCAAGCGTATCGAGCAGACGATCGAAACCGTCGACCGGCTCGAAAAGTATCGCGGCCATCTCTTCAACTGGTATCATACAGACACCCTCAAGCCGCTTGGCCGGCGCTATGTGTCATCGGTCGACAGCGGCAATTTTGCCGGTCATCTGATTGCGGTATCGTCAGCTTGCCGCATCTGGGCGCAGTCGCCGCTTGCCCATATTCACACTGACCTCGATGGCATCGGTGATGTCGCGGCCATTCTTCGCGAAGTGCTGAACGAGCTTCGGGAAGCAGACAGGTCTGTCCGATCCCTTCACGATCGTCTGGATGGCCGGATCGCCGACCTCGAAGCTGCGGTTGCCACCGGCAAACGCGAGAAGGAGTTCTCATCGGGCCTGATCGAGCGGTTCGCCGGACAGGCGCGGGAAATTCGCGAACTCGCCGGCAGCCTCGACCGGGAGGTCAAGACGGCGCAGAGTGACGAGGTTGTTCATTGGGCCGAGAAGCTCGTGGCAACCTGCGAGCTTCATCAGGTGGATAAAGCCTTCGATCCTGCGCAGGTGGATGTCATCAGCGAAAGGCTGACGCGCGTCGGCAACCGTGCCCGCGAAATCGCCTTCGACATGGATTTCAGCTTCCTCTATCGCCCCGAGCGTCGGCTCCTGTCGATCGGCTTCCGGGTGGAGACGGAAGAAGTCGATGCGGCCTGCTACGACCTTCTTGCTTCGGAAGCGCGCCTGACCAGCCTGTTTTCCGTCGCCAAGGGCGATCTTCCGACGGAGCACTGGTACAAGCTCGGCCGTCACGTCGTGCCTGTCGGCCCGCGCGGGGCGCTCGTTTCCTGGTCCGGTTCGATGTTCGAGTATCTGATGCCGCCGCTCGTCATGCAGGAGCGCAGCGGCGGTATTCTCAACCAGACCAACAATCTGATCGTTCTCGAACAGATGAACTATGCCCGCAAGCTCGGCACCCCCTGGGGCATCTCGGAAGCGGCCTTCAATGCTCGCGACCACCAGATGAACTATCAGTACAGCAATTTTGGCGTGCCGACGCTCGGTCTGAAGCGCGGTCTCGGCCAGAATGCCGTCATCGCCCCTTACGCTTCGCTGCTGGCGAGCCAGTACAATCCGGTCGCAGCACTCGAAAACCTCAACAGGCTGCGGGCCGTCGGCGCGCTCGGCATGTATGGTTTTCACGATGCCGTGGACTTCACGCCGAACCGTGTGCCTGAGGGCAAGCAGTGCGCTGTGGTCTACAACTACTATGCGCACCATCACGGCATGTCGATTGCGGCCGTTGCCAACGTCGCCTTCGACGGCATGCTGCGCGAACTCTTCCACGCCGATCCGGTCATCGAAGCAGCGGAGCTGCTCCTGCAGGAAAAGGCACCGCGCGACATCCCCGTCATGGCGGCCAAGCACGAAACCGATGCGCCTGCCACCATCCAGGGCGATCTCATGCGCCCGGAAGTGCGCCGCCTGGAAGACCCGGCATCGCGCGAACGCGAATTGCTGCTGCTCTCCAACGGTCGCTATTCGACCATGCTGACGGCGACAGGATCCGGCTATAGCCGCTGGAAGAACCTCTCCGTCAACCGCTGGCGGGCCGATCCGACCGAGGATCGCTGGGGTTCCTTCATCTTCCTGCGCGACACCGCATCGAACGAGTGGTGGTCCGCGACCGCCGAGCCGCGCTCGATTGCCAACGAGCACGTGCGCGTCAGCTTCAGCGACGACAAGGCCGAATTCGTCAAGACCGTCGGTGAACTGACGAGCGAGATGGAGGTCTTCGTTGCGAGCGATCACGATGCGGAAGGCCGCCGTCTGACGATCACCAATACCGGCACGGAAGATCGCGTGATCGAGGTGACCTCCTATATGGAGCCGGTCGCGACACTCGATATCGTCGATACGGGCCACCCGGTCTTTGCCCGCATGTTCCTGAAGACCGAAATCGCCGCGGCCGGCGATGCGATCGTCGTCGAGCGCCAGAAGCGTGGCCTGACCGATCCCGATGTCGCCATCGCGCAGCTTATCGTTGATACCTCAGGCGAAAACGGCCCGACGCAATGCGAGACCGACCGCATGCGCTTCCTCGGTCGCGGCCGGACCCTGACCGAAGCTGCGGCTTTCGATGCCGATGCCAAGCTGTCAGGCAAGGACGGTTTCACCATGGACGCCTGCGTGTCGCTGCGCCGTACGCTTCGCGTGCCTGCCGGCGAAAAGGTCAGCGTGACCTTCTGGACCGTTGCTGCCGGCGAACGCGCCGAACTCGAAGCGGCGCTCGAGCACTATCGCCAGCCGGAAAGCTTTGCCCAGGGCCTCGTCCAGGCCTGGACGAGAACGCAGAGCCAGTTGCGCCAGATTGGCGTCAACTCGAAGGAAGCGGCCGCCTATCAGCGGTTTGCCCGCTACATCATCTATCCCGACATGGCGCTGCGCGCCGACAGCAAGCTGGTTCGGGAGGGCCTCAAGTCGCAGTCCGTGCTCTGGGGCGCAACGCTCTCCGGCGACACACCACTGATGACGCTGCGCATCACTGATGAGCTCGGCACCGATCTTGTCAAGGAACTGCTGCGCGCCCAGGGCCTCCTGCAGGCCCGCGGCGTAGAGGTTGATCTCGTTATCTTCAATGAGCGCGCCGGTGAGGCGGCTGGCGAGATGCAGCGCACGATCGACCAGCTTTGTGACGCCGCGCGTCACGCCAGCGAGATTGCCGGCATCCAGCGCAACATCTACGTGTTGCGCAAGGATCTGACGACGCCGGAAGCCTATGATGCCATCATTGCCGCCTCGCGTGTCGTGTTGCGCGGCCGCGACGGCAGCCTGATCGACCAGGTGCAGAAGGCCCGCTCCGTTGCCGGCTCCCCGGCGCTGCTCGGTCAGTGGGGCGATTCCACCCTCGTTCCGAGGATGGTTCGCAACGCAGGCGATGCGACCTCGGCCGATGGCAGCGATCTCGCCTTCTGGAACGGCTACGGCGGCTTTGCGGCCGATGGCAGCGAATATGTCGTGCGCCTCTCGGGCGGCGAACAGACGCCGCATCCGTGGGTCAACATCATGGCCAATGACAGTTTCGGCTTCCATGTCTCGGCCGAAGGCGCCGCCTTCACCTGGAGCCAGAACTCGCGCGACCATCAGCTAACACCCTGGACCAACGACATGGTCACCAACCGGCCGGGCGAGGCCTTCTACCTGAAGGATCTCGATCGCGGTTCGGTCATCGTGCCCTATGCGTCGCTGGCGCAGCGTTCCGACACGCGCTTCGAGGCCCGTCATGGCCTCGGCTACTCGGTGTTCTCGACGGTTCAGGACGAAATCGCCCTTGAGGTTACGCAGACCCTGCATATGCAGAAGTCGGTCAAGCTGACGCAGCTGCGCATCCGCAACGAAGCGGGTGAGACGCGCAAACTGCGTCTCTACGGTTATGCCGAATGGATCCTCGGCAACAACCCGACGAAGAGCAAGCCCTTCATCATCTCGAACTTCGACAGTGCGAGTGGGGCGGTCTTCGCGAGCAATCCGTTCAGCGTGAACTTCGGCACGCGTGTCGCCGCATATGCGGCAAGCGAATCGCCGTCGAGCGTTTCCACCAGCCGCCGCGAATTCATCGGCCGGCACGGAACGATCCAGCAGCCGCGCACCGTTTCTGCGGGCTCGCGTCTCTCCAACGCTCTGGATCTCGATGGTGATCCGGCAGCCGCCATGGCCTTCGATCTGACGATCGGGCCTGGCGAAGTGCGCGACATCTGCTTCTATATGGGCGATGCCGCCTCGCAGGAAGAAGCAGCCGCTCTGATCGCCGAGATCCGCACCACAGGCTTCCAAGAGGTTCTCGGTCAGACCCGCGATTTCTGGAAGAACTTTACCGGCAAGACGCGTGTTTCGACACCGGATCAGCGGCTCGACTTCATGGTCAACAGCTGGCTGCCCTATCAGACCTACGGCTGCCGTATCATGGCGCGCACCGCCTTCTATCAGTCGAGCGGTGCCTGGAACCTGCGCGACCAGTTGCAGGATTCGCTGGCCTTCCTTCTGCATTCGCCGGAAATCGCCCGAAAGCAGATCCTCAACACCGGCCGGCGCCAGTTTCCGGAAGGCGACTTCCAGCATTGGTGGCTGGCAGACAGCGGCGCCGGCGTTCGCACGAACATCTCCGACGATCCGGTCTGGCTTGCCTATGCCGTCGATCAGTATTGCACGGCGACAGGCGACGGCGCGGTCATGGACGAGATGCTGCCCTTCGTCGAGGGCGCGCAGCTCAGCCCCGGTCAGTACGATGCTTTCATCCAGCCGCGTGTTTCCGACAATACCGCATCGCTCTACGAGCATGCGGCCCTCGGGCTGGATCTTGCGATCAAACGCACCGGCGTCAACGGCTTGCCGCTGATGATGAGCGGCGACTGGTGTGACAAGATGGACCGGGTGGGCATGGCCGGCCGTGGCGAAAGCGTCTGGCTTGGATGGTTCCTGGCCGGTGCCCTGCGCCGCTTCATTGCCTATGCCGAAGCTCGTGGCGACACGCAGCGTGTCAGCCACTGGACCGCACATCTGGAGAAGCTCAAGAGCGCGATCGAAACGGCGGGCTGGGACGGCGAATATTACCGCCGTGGCTATTACGACAACGGCGCGCCGCTCGGCTCCAGCCAATCCGAAGAGGACAAGATCGATTCGATCGCCCAGTCCTGGAGCGTGCTGTCAGGCGAGGGCAATCCGGAACGCAGCGGCATGGCGATGAAGGCCGTCCTCGACAAGCTCGTCGATGAGGAGGGCAAGTTCATCCGCCTGCTGACGCCGCCTTTCGTCAAGCCGGTCAACGATCCCGGCGTGATCAGGGCCTATCCGCCCGGTGTTCGCGAAAACGGTGGCCAGTACACCCATGCCGCCACCTGGGCCGTGCTCGCTCTCGCCCGCATGGGGCGGGCCGAAGACGCCTGGCGCGCTTTCGAGATGCTGAATCCGATCAATCATTCGCTCGATAAATCGTCTGCAGACGTCTATCGCATCGAGCCCTATGTGATCGCCGGCGACGTTTATGGCGAAGGTGCTCTCAAGGGACGTGGCGGCTGGAGCTGGTACACGGGTTCGGCCGGCTGGCTCTACCGTGTGGCCGTCGAGGGCATCCTCGGCATCCGCTCGGAGAATGGCCGACTGCACGTCAAGCCGGTCCTGCCGGCCGGATGGGACGGCTTCTCCGCCGAACTCGATCTGCCGAGCGGGAAATATCAGGTTTCCGTTTCGAAGGTGGACTCGGATCGCTGCTCCGTGACCATCAACGGCGCGGCAGTTGATGATCTGAACGAAGGATATCTGCTGGCGGCCAAGTAAAACTCGTTGCCGGGGCAGTCTGACTGGTGTCACTGCCCCGGCGATTGTCGCGACCAGTCTCGTTCAATCCGTCGGCAGGGTGAAGACGGTGCAGGGAGCGGCGATGCCGCGCAATCGGTGTTCACCCAGTGGAACTAGCCGCGTTGTCGTCTCTGCCGCGAGCGCACCTGATATCAGCACACGATGACCAAGGGACTTGCAGAGCCCTTCCAGCCGGCTGACCAGATTGACTGCGGGGCCGATGGCCGTAAAATCCAGCCGGTCGGCAGCACCGATATTGCCCCAGAGCATTTCGCCGAAATGCAGCGCCACGCCGAAGGGCAACGGGACCAGGCCCTGTGCTTGCCGTGTGGCGTCGAGATGGACCATGCCTGCACGGGCGGCAGCGACAGCGCGCAGAGATGCTTCGCAGGCCTCAGCGGGCGTTCCGGTAACGGGAAAGATCGCCAGAACGCCGTCCCCGATGAACTTCAGCACCTCGCCCCCGAAAGCATGCACTGCACCCGCAATACGATCGAACCACGCGTCGAGGGTGGCGATCATGAGGGAGGGGTCGGTCGCTTCCGAGAGCGCCGTGAAGTCGCGGAGGTCAGCACAGAGCAAAGCGGCGCGAATGGTTTCCCCATCGCTGCGGCCGAGCGCTCCGGCCTGCACCTGTGCGGCACTGCGTTTGCCGAGATAAGCTTCAAGAAGGGTTGTCAGCGCTGTACGGGCGGTCAGTGCCACCAAGGGTGCTGCTGCGAAGCGCGCGGCTTCGCGCAGCCGGTCCGCTTCGGACGGGGTGAACGAGCGGGATCCGGCCCAGCCCAATATCGGATTGTCAGAGCCTCGACCGATCTTTCCTTCGTATATCGGTCCAAGCCCGGCAAGCCAGTCGCCCGCAGCCTTGTTGAGCGAGCTGCCGGCAAAATCGAGTGCCTCGATGACGGCGCCGGTTTCAGCCCTCCACAACCAGGTCCGGCGCGCAATGATCGGATGCGGAATGGAAAGAGTGAGAGCCCCGCCCGCAAGTGGCAGACCGTCGGCAAGCAACTGGCGGCCAAGCTCGGCTATGAATTGTTCGGGGCTGGACGAGGCACTGGCCTCATCGACCAGCCAGGCGAGGTGGGCGGGCAAATCCATTCCTCGATCATGCCATAGCGCCCGCCTGATGTCAGCCAGACGACTGCCACAGTCGGACGCGCTTTCTTCGTGAACCTGGCTTCCCTTTCAAATGATAAGCTTGGTCACTTCCTGCCGTGAAAGATATCCGGTCCCGGGTCGCGTCCCGCCGTCACTGCTTCCAGGCGGCCAAGGTAGTGAGCCCAGCCCTCGGCATGGCCGGCGCATTGCTCGACATTGGGCAAGCCGGTATGCGTCAGACGCAGGAGCGTCCCATCAGGTTGTTCGATCAGATCGATCTCGACGAGGCTCGACCCCGGTGGCACCACGTCGCTGCCATCCCAGCCGAAGCTGTAGGCCAGGCGGTGGACCGGCACCACTTCACGGAACGATCCGCGCGCGAAACGCGCACCGGTCACGTTGACGAGATAAAGCCCTCCGGGCTGGGGCTCGATATCCGCCTCTGTTCCCATCCAGCGGAGGATCTTTTCTGGATCCGTCAGCAGGGCGAACACTGCCGCAGGCGGCGCAGAAAGATGCGTTTCGCGGCGAACAACCAGGGCTTCCTGCATCGTTTTCTCCCTAAATTGGTCTGCGCCGATTGAGGCCACGACGCGGTGTCCTCAATTATTTTAGGGGGAAGATCTCTCCCAGCAAGGGCGTCGTGAGTGATCGTCTTGAGAATTATGGTTGCCGTCAGGCCTATGCAGATGACGGGTGATCTACGGATTTGCCTTTAAAAAGGCGATGAGATCGTCGACTTCGATGCTCCACAATCCCCAGAAGCGCATCTTTGTTCCCGGGACTTTTCTGTTCGGCGCTGCCAAAAATTCGGCAAGTTCATGCTCGTTCCACACGAGCCCCTCTTCGCCGGCTTTCTTCAAGGCAGGGGAGTAGGCGTAGTCGTCTAGGCCAGCTGCCCGCCTTCCCACGACACCCTTCAGTGAGGGGCCAAATGTACTTCTGGTGTCATCGACAATGTGGCACGAAGAACAGGCCTGAAAAATTCTCGCACCACGATCTGCATCAGCCGCGAAACTATTGCTCGCAACTGAAGCTGCCGTAATTGCCAATGCGATTGTTTTCAACGTCGTTCTAGGCCTGCGCATCGATCCTGGTGAGTTTGAAGAAGAACCGCCTTTCGTCGTCGCGCACGCACATCATCCCAGCCAGCGTGTTATCGTTCACCCGTCTGAAATGGTCGACGATCGGTTGCCTGTCGTAAACCATTGCAGCGCTCGCGACTTGCTCGAATGCCCGAACTTCCAGGGCTGCTGTTGTGCCCCGCGCGCGGAACGCCTTGTGCAGAAGCGAAAACAGGCTTCGGGCAAGGGACGTCCGTCCCAACGGCGCAAGCCTGATTGCAAGCCCGAGAGGAACGAAGCGTGGATCAACGGCCACAAGCCTCCCGGGAAGCCACTGAAAGAGCAGGGCGTCCGCTCGCCTGTCGGGGTGAAAGCGCTTGCCGAACCATCGCAAATTCTCGAGAACGCCGTCCAGTGGATGCCCCGACGGAATGCCGGCACCTCTCCAAAGCCCGGTCATCTCAAGCGGATCGACAGGCTCGAGCGACCGGAACCAATCCGTCATGTCTTTCTGCAGGTCCGTTTGCACGGCTTCACCTTTTTCTATGGTCACACCAGAAATGACGTAGCGCTTGTGTGCGGAGATTCCGAGGGTCGAATCCTCTCTCTGTCCGGAACTTTCGAAGTTCGTGCTGGTTGGACTGAACATAAAGAGCGTCAATCGCAGGACGGTGTCCGGCAAAATGGGTGTTCATTGTGGCTTTTTCGCCCTGGCGTTGGTGACCAATCCGCGCTTATGCGCGAAAAACTGCCCCGGGATACCTGGCCAGACACACGATTGATCGGATGCAATGAGGCCGGTTATGACCAAACTCGACAAGCAACATCGCGAACATTTGGAAACACCTCCAGACGCCCCGGAAAACAAGGTCGGGCGCGGCCCGCCTATCAAGGGGTCGAGCGAGCAGGATGCCATAAGGCCGGGCATCAACGATCCCCGCCTGATGCCGATTGGCAAGCCAGGCATTCGCGTTCGCGAAGGGAAGCGATGACCTGCCTGCAGATCAACGCAGGTTGGGGGAACCGGGAGTGACACCGATGTGGACTTTGCGGCAAATACCCTTGGCCAGGCAGCCGATGCATCGCCTTTCCTGTAAGCCATTCTTGTTCGGGCTTGCCTTCGGGCTTTTCATCGCCGCTCCCCATGCTGCAATGAGCCAAGCTGGCAGCAAGGAACAGCAACCGGGATGTCAGGCCGATAACCCGTCGTCAGTCGAGACGGATCGGCAGACGGAGAATGGGGGATCGGAAAGCAAGATATCTCGCTGCAAAGGCGTATTGACGCCTCCGCCGACGGGCGATCGCGGCATGGTTGAACCGGCCCCTCCCACTGGGGACATGCCGGTCATTCGACCGGGCGACACTCCCCAACAGGCACCTGCACCCAAACAGCAATAGCGACAGACCGCCAATCGGCGTCGTCGGACGCTCGATATTTACGGGAACATGTCGTAACCGCCTCGCCGGAAGGACGGCCGTTCCTTGAGGCGCTCGAAATAGGCTGTAACCGCCGGTAGCCTGGGTCGTACGATGGGCGTGTGAAACCATCTGTTGATCGAAAGGCCGATCAGGATGTCGGCCAGCGTGAATTCGTCTCCCGCTACGAAAGGAGCTGTCGTCGCGAGGGTGTTCTCCAGGATTTCCATCTTGCGATTCCAGTTCCTGGCACTGTCGGCAATGACGGAGGGGTCGGAATAAGCGAGGTCCTTGCGCACAAGGCCCTGGAATGCGCCGCGCCAGGCACTGTTGAGCTCCGTTGCTTGCCAATCCATCCATCGTTCGACGAGCGCCCGTCTCCATGGGGAGGGTGGCAGGAGATCGTCGCGGCCATACCTGGACGCAAGATAACGGCAGATCGTATTGGACTCCCACAGGATGCCGTCATCGCTATCGATGACCGGCACGAGACCATTCGGATTAAGCGCAAGGAATTCCGGTGCGCTGGTCGAGGCAAATCCCGTTCCCCAATCTTCCTGCACATACTCGATGCCGATCTCTTCGCAGGTCCACAGCACCTTGCGAACATTGATGGATGATTGCCTGCCAAGAACTCGAAGGGCGCCCATGATCCACTCCTAACCAGTGGGCCTTGGTTATCGAATGAGATCTTGCTTTGCACCACCAAACATGTCGCGGCGACAACAAAGCCTACCCTTGTGTATGCCCGGCAATTTACCGCAGCAATTTCAGGGATCCGGTCAGCGACCCTACCCATTTAGCCGGTCCAGCAAGGCCCAGTCCATCGATCTCCTCATCGCTCAAGTCCCTGTCCGGGAACTGGCGCTGGTAGTCAGTATAGTCGTGCAGTGAGCGGGCAAAACCAGGAAACGGTACGATGGCATGTTCCTCCGGCTGGTTCAGCGCCTTCAGCAGGATCTGTCGGATCGTCTCGCCATCGGCCTGCAGGATCGGCACCGGTCGATTGGAAACGATATCGGTAGCCCTGCCAGCGCGGTCGCTGAGCCTCTCGGCGCCAAGGAGCGGCATTTTGGCGCCTACGCCAATGCCGATGGCGCTGACTGTATTTGCAATGAGAGCGGACGGGAGTTTGGGGTCGACGACAATGGCAATGCGGATATCGGAGAGCATCTGAAAGACCTGAGATTACGATGGCGACAGCCTAAGTGATCGCAGCAGAACAATCCTGTCTGATATTGCTGTCCTTGGCCGAAACTTGGTAGGGTCGACCTGCTTTGTGCAATTTGTAGGTAGATGCTTCCCATGACGACATTTGAGCCGGTTGAACTGAAAATCCTTTCGAGCCTGCAGGCCGAGGGACGACTGACAAATCAGGAATTGTCCGAGCGTGTCGGCATGTCCACATCCCCTTGCTGGCGAAAGGTGCGGCAGCTTGAAGAGACAGGTGTGATCCGGGGTTACAAGGCCGATCTCAACCGGCGCAAACTCGGACTCGGCGTCCTTGCCTTCATCCGAGTGAAGATAGATGGTCACAACGAGGCAGAGGCGGACGCCTTTGCCGCCGAGGTTGCACGGCTACAGGAAGTCGTCGCTTGTTATAGCATTGCCGGAGATTCGGATTTTCTATTGCAGGTCGTCTCGGCTGATCTCGATTCCTATGCCGATTTCGCCATGTCGGTCGTGCGCCGCCTGCCGCGCATCAAGGAAATGCAGACCACGTTTGTTCTCAAGGAAATCAAACCGTTCGAAGGTTTTCCGGTAGGATTTTAAGAAGCTGATCCGAACTGATGATCGGTGGAATAGCCGTCCAGCGGGTGCTGGACGGCTAGAGGGTACTGAAAAGCGGGCCGTCATGGCTTCAATATAGCTGGATCAAATAATCACATTTCAACAGATCCAGAATGATCGGTGACGCTTGCGCGAGACTTTTCGCGACGCACAATAAGTATGACAATTTGATTTGTCAGGCCGTGCCACAGTCGTTGAGCCCTTTGCCGCGATGTGTATCAGCACAGAAGAATTCAGTTTCCAGGAAGCCGAAATTTTTAGTTTCCACCCGATTGACCGGATCGGAAACCTTGCGTTAGCTTGATTAAATCAATTTGATTGAATCAAAAAATAACAACTAAGGGAACGAAAAAATGGGACTGGATAAGAGCGTAATCCGCAGTGTTTCTGCGCGCGCCGCCTGGGCCGCGGCCACCGCCCTGACGGTGGTGATGACCTTTGGTATATCGGCTGCTTCGGCTGCCGAATCCGTGCTGACGATGCATATCGAAGAGCAGTCGAGCTGGGTGCAAAACTTCAATCCGTTCGATCTTGCCGGTCGTCGGCAGAGCACCATGGATTTTATCTATGAGCCGCTGGTCATCTTCAACGCGCAGGATGGCGGCAAGCCGGTCTGGCGCTTGGCGACAAGCTACAAGTTTTCCGACGATATGATGTCGATCACCTATGAATTGCGGCCCGGCGCGAAATGGTCTGATGGACAGCCGCTGACCTCAGCTGACGTCAAGTACACAATCGATCTGATGCTGAAGAATGCCGCGCTCGACACGGTTGGTGTCGGCGAGACCGTTGCATCCGTCGAGGCGCCGTCGCCGACGGAGGTGACGATCAAGCTCAAGGCCGTCAATTCCGACTTCCCGGAATCGCTTGCCGATCTTGCCGTCGTTCCCCAACATGTCTGGAAGGATGTTTCAGATCCGGTTGCTTTCAAGAATGAGAAGCCGATCGGTTCCGGTCCGATGACGGAAGTGCGCCGGTTCACGCCGCAGGTTTATGAACAGTGCCGTAACCCGGACTACTGGGATGCCGCTTCGTTGCATGTCGATTGCCTGCGACTGCCGCAGATTTCCGGCAACGACCAGATGCTCGCGATCCTGCCGGAAGGCAATATGGATTGGATCGGCTCTTTCATCCCCGAGATCGACAAGACCTTCGTGGCGCTCGACGCCGATCACAACGGCTACTGGCAGCCACCGGCTGAAACCGTCGCCTTCCAGATGAACTTCAAGAGCAAGGACGAGGGCAATCTGGAAGCCTACAAGGATCTGAACTTCCGTCACGCCTTCAGCCTCGCCATGGACCGCAAGTCGATGGTCGACATTGCCGGCTTCGGCTATCCCGCCGTCAACGAACATGCCTCCGGCCTGCCGCCCCGCTTTGAAGGCTGGCGCAACAAGGCTGCCGAAGGCGACAAGGATGCCTTCATGGGTTTTGATACCGAGAAGGCCAGCAAGATCCTCGACGACGCAGGCTACAAGAAGGGTTCGGACGGCTTTCGTACGACGCCGAGCGGCAAGCCGATCAATTTCCCGATCATCGTTCCCAATGGCTGGACAGACTGGATCGATGCCGTGCAGATCGCCGTCGAAGGCCTGCGCGCAGCCGGCATCAATGCTTCGGTCACGACACCGGAATACGAACAGTGGCGCAAGCAGATTCTCGACGGTAGTTTCGAGGTCGTTATGAACTCGCGTGCCGATGGGGCGACTCCATTCCGCGGCTATTACCAAAGCCTGTCGACGGCTTATGCCGGCCGCGTCACAGGTGCTCCCTCGCGCTATTCCAACCCGAAACTCGACGCGCTCTTCGATCAATATCTGAAGGCGACGTCCGATGATGATCACAAGAAGATCTTCAACGACATTCAGCTGCTGGTGGCCGAAGATTTCCCCGTCGTGCCTGTCTTCAATGGCCCGACCTGGTATCAGTTCTCCAGCAAGCGCTTTACCGGCTGGGTAACCGACAAGGACCCGGTCATGAACCCGGAAGATCACGATAACAACCGGATGCGCCTCATGCATCTGCTCCGCCTGAAGCCGGTCCAATAAGACCGGCGAGGCAAGGGACATGCGTGTTTCCGGACGGCGCCTTGGCGTCTATGCAGTCGCCCTGGCGTTCGCCATCGTGATGAACTTCATACTTCCCCGGCTTATGCCGGGGACGCCCGTCGATGCCATGGTCGCACAGCTCGGCCCGCGGGCGACACCAGCCGCTGTCGAGGCGATCAAGGCGCGCTTTGGCGCAGTCGATCAGCCGGTGCTCCTGCAATTCGTCGACTATTTGAAGGGACTTGCAACCTTCGATCTCGGCGTCTCCGTCAAATATTACCCTCAGACAGTTGTCCAGGTCCTCAGCCGCTCGACAATCTGGACGATTTTCCTTGTCGTCACCGCCATCATTTTTTCGCTCAGCGTCGGCGTGGTTCTGGGTGCAATTTCCGCCTGGCGGCGAGGCGGACGTTTCGACACGATCGTCTCTCCGCTCGCGGTCGTGATGATTTCGGTGCCGCCTGTCATCGTGGGTCTGACGACGCTCTTCTTGTTCGGTGTGTCGCTGCGGTGGTTGCCCGTCGGCTACGCCTATGATCCGAACCTCGATCCCGGGTTCAACTTCACTTTCGCTGGCAGCGTCTTCATCCACGCCATCATGCCGGTGCTGACGCTGTCGCCGTTCCTGATCGGGGAGTTTCAGACGACAATGCGCTCGTCGATGATCTCGGTGCTTGGGGAGGATTACGTCACAATGGGCCGGGCAAAGGGCCTCAGTCATCTGAGCGTCATGTTCGGCTATGGCGCGCGCAATGCCATGCTTCCGGTCCTGACGAACCTCGCGCTGATGCTCGGCGCCGTCTTCGGTGGCTCGATCGTCACCGAAATCGTCTTCAACTATCCGGGGCTCGGCTTGACGCTCTATACCGCAAGCATCGCCCGCGACTATCCGGTCATCCAGGGCCAGCTCCTGCTGATGACGCTCGCAACGCTCGGCGCGAATTTCCTCGTCGATATCATCTACGGGTTCATCGACCCCAGACTGCGAGATGCCGTGTAATGGGAGCCACGCTCAGATCCATCCTTCGTCAGAAGAAGGCCGTCGCCGGCCTGATCATCGTCGTCGGCCTCTGGCTGATGGCATTGCTTGCCCCCGTCATCGCCCCTGGCGAGCCGGGAGCACGTGTCGGCCGTTCCCACCAGCCACCCTCCATCGAGCATGTGCTTGGTACGACGAAAATGGGCCGCGACGTCTATCGCCAGTTCGTCTGGGGTGCCCGCAGTTCGCTGTCGGTCGGTTTTGCAACGGGCATTGCCATCACCGTCATCGGCACCGCGATCGGCCTCGTCGCCGGTTACGCCGGAGGCAAGACGGATGCGGCGCTGGATCTTGCGACAAACGCAGTTCTGGTCGTTCCAAATATGCCGCTTCTGATCCTGCTTGCCTCTTTTGCCGGCACGGTCGGGCCGATGACGATCATGACCATCATCGCGCTGACCTCCTGGCCATGGGGCGCGCGCATGACGCGCTCTCAGACCATGGCGCTGCGCAACCGCGATTTCGTCACCGCATCGAAAATGATCGGCGAACCGGCATGGCGTATCATCTTCGTCGAGATCCTGCCGAACCTGACGCCGCTGATCGGCATCAACCTCGTCGGCAGCATCATCTACGCGATCGTCGCACAGACGACGCTCGAATATCTCGGCTTCGGCGATCCACTGAAAGTTTCCTGGGGCACGATGCTCTATAATGCCCAGAATGCATCGGCGATCATGGTCGGCGCGTGGTGGGACGTCGGCGTGCCGGCCATCGGCATCGCGCTGACCGGCCTCGGCCTTGCGCTGCTTAACTTTACCTTCGACGAGATCGCCAATCCGCAGCTTCGCTCCGGTCCGGCACTGACGCGCTGGTTCCGGCTCACCCGTGCCCGCAACCGTGAACTGGAGGCACGCCGATGACCAGCAATCTCCTGGAAATCGAAAAGCTCAATGTCGACTACCTGCTCGACAGGGGAGAGTTCCGCGCCGTCAAGGATGTCTCCTTCAATATCGGCAAGGGCGAGATCTTCGGGCTTGCCGGCGAATCCGGCTGCGGCAAGAGCACAATCGCCTATGCCATCACGCGACTGTCCAAGGCCCCTGCCTGGATCAGCGGCGGTAGCATCCGCATGGATGGGCAGGATCTTCTGAAGATGCCCGAGCGCGATCTGCAGAAGATCCGCTGGAAGCGCATCGGTATGGTCTTTCAGAGCGCGATGAACTCACTCAATCCGCTAATGCGGGTCGAAGCGCAGTTTCATGATGTGCTTCACAGGCACACTGGCTGCTCGCGTCAGGAGTCGCGGGCGCGCGGAGAGGAGATGTTCCGGCTCGTGGGCATACCGCCACAGCGCATCAGCGACTATCCGCATCAGTTTTCGGGCGGTATGCGACAGCGCATTGTCATCGCCATTTGCCTGGCGCTGAGGCCCGAGCTCATCATCATGGACGAGCCGACAACGGCGCTCGATGTCGTCGTGCAGCGCGAAATCCTCGAACAGGTCGTCGACCTGCAGCGAGCTTACGGGTTTTCGGTACTGTTCATCACCCATGACCTGCATCTGATGGCGCAACTCTGCCAGCGCATTGGCGTCATGCTGAAGGGCGAACTCGTTGAGGTCGGAGATGTCAGCCAGGTCAGTCAGGCGCCGTTGCATGATTATACGCGCAGGCTCTGGAACGCCATTCCCCAGCTTCCGAGCACGCCCCATCTTTCAGGAGCACTGGCATGAAGCCCGAGGCACATCCGTCCGCGGCCGCACCCGTCATACGGATCGAAGAGATCAGGCGACAATTCGGACCGGTGCATGCACTGAAAGGCGTTTCCTTCTCGCTCCATCCCGGCCGCGCACTGGCGCTTGTCGGCGAGTCCGGCTGTGGCAAGACGACCTGTGCCCGTATCATCGCGCGTCTCGACCGGCCGACCGGCGGCAAGCTATTCTTTCGCGAGCAGGATCTGACCGCGCAGGGGACGGCGAGGGATGAACGTCTCTATCGCAAGGACGTTCAGATGGTCTTCCAGGATCCGTTCTCGTCACTCAACCCCGCCTTCACGGTCAGTCATCACCTTTCCCGGCCACTGCAACTTCATAGCCAGGACACGTCGCGGATAGCTCTTGAGGATGGCATTGCGGAACTGCTGACGAGCGTCGGTCTGGACCCGGCCGTGTCGAAGCAGAAATTTCCGCATGAGCTTTCCGGCGGCCAGCGGCAACGCGTCAACATTGCCCGGGCTCTTGCGGTCGCGCCGAGCGTGCTGGTTGCAGACGAGCCGACGTCGATGCTCGATGTTTCCATCCGCAAGGACATTCTCGATCTGCTTGCCCGGGTGAAGAGGGAGAACGAACTGGCGATGCTCTATATTACCCATGACATCGCAACGGCGGCGCATGTGGCCGAAGAGATCGTCGTGATGTTTGCCGGTCAAATGGTCGAATGGGGTGATACAGAAACAGTGCTCTCCAAACCCCGCCATCCCTATACCCAGCTCCTGCTATCGGCGGTGCCCGATGGCGGACGCCCTTTCGTGACCGGCGGCAGTGCACGCTTCCTCGAGCAGGCAGAGCGCGTCCGTTCGCTCAGCCGTCCGGAATCCACGGTGATCGAACAGATCGGCCCCAATCATTTCATGCGCGCACTCGGCGCCCAAAGCTAACAGGACATACGCCAATGGATTATCTCGTGAACCTGTCCACTCTTCCGCAGGACACAAAATCACCCGACGCGATGGCAAAAGCGGGCGTCACTATCCGCCGGGCACTGCCGCCTGAACTGAAGCTGATTGTCCGCTGGATCGGCGAGCATTTCGGCGACGCGTGGGCAAGCGAGGCAACGGTTGCGATGACACGCCAGCCGCCGACCTGCTTCATCGCTACGCGCGAAGGCAGGCTCGTCGGCTTTGCCTGCCACGAGGCGACCGCTCCCGATTTCTTCGGGCCGACCGGTGTCGATGAAAGCATGCGGGGGCTCGGCGTCGGCAGGGCGCTGCTCTTTGCCAGCCTCAACGACCTGAAGACCATGGGCTATGGTTATGCGATCATCGGCGATGTCGGCCCATCCGCCTTTTACGAGAAAGCCGTCGGCGCCACTCCCATCCCCGATTCCGCTCCCGGCATCTATGCCGGCATGCTCAAGAGCTGATCACGACAATCCGAACAGAAAGAAGCAATCATGTCCAAACCGCGACATCCGGCCTTGCGGCTCGAAACCCTCTGGAATCCACCAGCCGACGGCAAGGATTTCTCCTATGTCCTGCAGCTCAAGAATCTGGCCGCCGAGCCACTCTCGGGCTTCTCGCTCTGCGTCAGTGGCCCAGGACGGGTCGATCCCGCTGGACGTGTGGAGGGGGCAACCGTTTTAAAAAGGCTGTCGAACTTCACCGAATTCCAGCCGCCGGAAGGTTTCGTTCTCGGCAAGGGCGAGACCTGGACGATATCAGTCCACGCCCTGAGCTGGCAGTTTCGCCATTGGACGGATGGTGCAACCAGCGCCTATCTTGCTTTTGCCGACGGTAGCACTGTTTCGCTCGGGATCGAACCTACGCGGTCATCTGCCAGCAATGCGCCCCTGAAGCGTGGCGCGGAGATTTTCCCCGTGCCGGCGATGGCGCCGGTGCAGGTTTCGATCATTCCCTGGCCGAATCATGTGGCTGTCGCTTCACGGCGACCCTTGCCGGCAGGCTTCACACTGCAGGCTGAAGATGCGGATGCGATAGCTGCAGCTGATAGCTTCAAGACACTGGTCTCCCATCTCTTTGCCGTCGAAGGTATCGTCCGCTCGCCTGCGGAAGGGGCTGCAACTGTCAGCTTGAAGAAGTCTGCCGGTCTCAGTCCCGAGGCATACCGGCTGACATTCGAAGAGGAGGCGATCACCGTCGAGGCAAATGGCCAGACCGGCTTTCTCTACGGCCTCGTGACCCTCGGCCAGATCTGGCGGGGTGCGCGCCTGCATCCACAGACTTTCCAGTTCCCGGCTTCAGGCGAAATTGTCGATGAACCATCGATGGCCTGGCGGGGTCTGCATCTGGATGTTGCTCGTCAGTTCTACGGCGAGGCGGAAATCAAGAAGCTGATGGCCGTACTCGCCTGGAACAAACTCAACCGCTTCCACTGGCACCTCTCCGATGACGAGGCCTGGCGCGTGGAGATTGACGCATACCCGGCATTAACCGAGATCGGTGCGTGGCGCGGCCACGGTCTTGCCCTGCCGCCGCTGCTCGGCTCCAGCCCGGCCCGTACAGGCGGCTATTACACCAAGGACGCCATCCGCGAGATCGTCGCTTACGCCCAGGGGTTCGGCATCGAAATCGTACCGGAGATCGATATACCCGGCCACTGCTACGCAATGCTGCAGGCCATACCGGAGCTGCGAGATCCGCAGGAGGCCGGTAGCTACTATTCCGTTCAGGGCTTCCCCGATAATTGCATCAACCCCGCTCGTGAAAAGACCTATGAGGTGATCGAAACGATCTTCTCGGAACTCATCGAGCTGTTCCCCTTCAAGACTATCCACATCGGTGCCGACGAAGTGCCGCTCGGCGCTTGGTCAGGCTCACCGGAAGCGCTGACAAATCTGCGTTCGCTCGCCGGTGACGAGGTTGCCGATGCGCATGCGAAGCGCCTGAATGTCATTACCAATACTCATGGTGCCGACGATATCCATGGTTCTGGCGCAGCCTATCTGCAGGCCGAGTTTCTTGAGCGGGTTCAGCGCTTCCTTGCCTCCAAGGGATGCATCACCGGCGGTTGGGAAGAAGCGGCGCATGGCGATGTCATCGACAAATCGAAGAGCTATCTTTGCAGCTGGCGCAATGTTGAAGTCGCCGCCGAGCTTGCCAATCGCGGTTATGAGATCGTCGTCTGCCCTGGGCAGGTCTATTATCTGGACATGGCGCTGCGGCCGGATTGGGACGAGCCGGGTGCGAGCTGGGCCGGCACCTCGGATGCCGAAAAGATCTATACGTTCGATCCGGTGGGCGGCTGGACGGAAACTCAGAAGCAGAAGCTTCGCGGTATCCAGGCCTGCATCTGGTCCGAGCCGATGACGGATCGTGCCGTCTTTGACCGGCTCGTCTTCCCGCGTCTTTCGGCACTTGCCGAAACGGGCTGGACGAAGCCGTCTGCGAAATCCTGGGAACGTTTCAAGGCACTCGCAGGGCTGATGCCACTGCTCTACGGGCTGCAGCAGTCCTGATCGATTGATGAAACGGAGACGGCTGATCTCACCTCTCGGTCGAGGAGGAGATCAGCCGACCGGCTTCTGCAACACGTCGAAGCGCGGATTGGTCTCCGAGAAGATCGGCAGGGCGGCCGCTCCGAGGATCGCGGTATCCTTGCCAGTCATGCCGATCATGACACGCGGAATGGTTCTCTCTTCAGCGGGGTCGATCGGTACGTGCAACGGCTCAAGCCGCTCGGCCAGCCGGCGCATCATGATGGTCGAGATACTGCCGCCGAGCACAATTGTCTGCGGATCGAAGGCAAGCTCGAGGAAATCGATAGTCTGTCGCAACGGCTGCACGGCCTGATCCAACCATGTATCGAGACCATCGCCACTGCTGGCGATTAGCGCGTCGAGATCGTCGGGCGAAAGCTCATCCGCGTTGGTTATGCCCATAACCTCATAAGCGACGGTCGGCGAAACGTAACGGTCGAGACACCCGCGCTTGCCGCAACTGCAGAGCCGGCCGTGTGGCTCGACGATGATGTGGCCGATCTCGCCGGCATTGTGACGGCTGCCCTTGTAGAGGTGTCCATCGAGAAACATCCCGGCGCCGATGCCGCCGCCACCCGCTAGGAAGAGATAGACGAAGCTGCTGAAGCCGCGGGCGACACCATGCAGGCGTTCGCCGATAGCCGCCGCCGTCGCGTCATTCTCGACGAGCACTGGGACCTTGACGCGCCGTTCCAGTTCGTAGCCAACCGGGAAGTCCTGCCAGCCGGGCAGGTTCAGCGGGCTGAGCGAGGTGACGCCGCCATCCGCATAACGGCCGGGCAGAGCCATGCCGACACCGAGCAACCTGTTGCGGTCGAAGGAGAAGGCCTGCTGCAGATCCTCGACAATAGATCCGAGGACTGGCATGGCTTGTTCGGGATCGGGATGTTCGACATGGCGCTCGATGCGTGCACACACGGCGCCGGAGAGATCAGTCAGCACACCGCTGGCGCGCTGGCGGCCAAGTTCGAGACCGATGGAATAGGCGCCGTGCGGATTGATCGAATAGGGGATGATCGGTTGGCCGCGCGCAAGCTTCTGCGCTTTGGCGGGCACGAGCAGGTGGGAACGCTGCAATTCCTCGACGATGTTCGAGACCGTCTGCGCCGTCAGCGCTGTCATGCGGGCGATTGCGGCGCGCGACAACGGGCCATTGGTGCGGATAGCCTCGATCACGACACGCCTGTTGTGTGACTTGGCCTGCTCAAGATTGGTGCCTGAAATAGCCTTCATGGTGTCTTTTATAGGAGTTGAATATCACCTTTGCCACAAGACGATCATGTGGGAAAGGGCAGAAGTGTGCAGTCTTTTCAATGTGATCGCCACGACAGTTGATGCCGATTGTTTCGTCGGCTCTTAAAGTATCACTTTAACGACGGTGTCGCAGGCATCGATGCTGTTGACGGTGCCGGACAGGGCATCGAATTCCCCTGAATGATAAGAGATTTGTCGTGAAAATCGTTTGCCAGGATCGACGGCGCCAGGATGAAGTTCTATGGCAGGCGGAATGCCTAACCAATTGAGGCGAATCATGAATTTGCGCATCAGCCGCACCGCAGGAAACACCGTACTCTTCGGCGTGCTTCTGATGCTTCTCGGAGATCTCCTGTTTTCCTTGAATGACGCCATGGGCAAATGGCTGGTGGCGAGCTTTGCGGTCGGTCAGGTCCTGGTGATCCGCTCGTTCGGTTCCTTTCTGATCCTTGCACCCATGATTGCCAGGCAAGGGCCTCGCACGCTGTTTCAGGTCGAGCGCGTGCCCCTGCAGGTCCTGCGGGTCATTCTGACGACAGGGGATGTTGCGTTATTCTATGCCGCGGTCGCCTACCTTCCGCTCGCCGACGTCATGACTTTCTACATGGCCGGGCCTATCTACGTGGCCGCTCTGTCGCATTTTTTCCTTGGCGAAACGATCGGCTGGCGCCGTTGGTTAGCCGTCATCATTGGCTTTGTCGGGGTCTTGGTAGCCCTGAGACCTTCAACGGCAATGTTATCCTGGCCCTCGATCTTCGGTCTGATCGGCAGCCTGTCCTTCGCGCTGACACTGATCCTCGGCCGTCGGTTGCGACAAACGAGCGATGCGACGCTGGTGACATGGCAGACAGTCGGCGCCCTGGTCACCGGTCTAATCCTGAGCATTGGCGACTGGCGTTCAATGTCCTCCCTCGACTTCATCGCGATGCTGGCGCTGGGTGTCGTCGCGGGCTGTGCGCATTTGATGATCACGCGCGCCCTGAAGCTCGCTCCGGCCTCCCTCCTTGCCCCGCTTCAATACAGCCTGCTGCTCTGGGCAATCGTGCTGGGCTATGTTTTCTTCGGCGAATTGCCGGACAGCCAGATTCTGATCGGCTCCGTTATCATTGTTCTGGCAGGCCTCTTCATCTTCCATCGCAAGAACATCGTGGATGTCACGCCCAAAGCCGACGTTCCGCCCGATGGGCATTAGAAGTCACGCGGTTCTGTGGTGATTTCACCGATGGGCATGTCTACGTGCTCATCACCCACATGGATTGCACCGAGCTTGGCATCCGCCGCAGTCAGTCGCATCATATGGTGGCGTGATCGCGGGGTCTCCTCCGGGCTTTCAACCGAAAGCAGGATTTGCTCGTCGAATTTCGACTTTTTCAACTGCCGCTCACCGTTCGAGATATCTGGCTTCGGAACATGGCGTTGCTTCCTGACAAGCAGGTAAGCCTGCCATGCGAAGCTGAGCATGAACCGCGGGTTTTGAAAAATCGCCCAGGCGGTCACGATGGACAGACGCAGGTGCCTTGCCCTTCTGTACTGCCGGAACGCATATTTCTGAGTAAGCGCGATAGCACTTCTGGCCGCGTATCTCGGAAGCTGCGGATTTGCGATGATTGAGCGCTTGATTACTTCCAAAACACCTCGACCCATCCGCGCGTGGTTGGACGACATATTGCCGGGATATTTCCTGTATCCCACCAGGCGTTCGGGAACGACTTCCATGCAATAACGCGCGGCAAGCCTGAGTTCGAAATCGAGGTCTTCACAGCCTCCGATATCTTCTGCAGCGTATGAGCTATCAAACCCGCCAATCTCAAGCGCAGCGTCCCGCCGGACGAGAAGCGCGCTTCCGTTACCCACATATTTAAAATTCAGATGCCGGGCATAGATATAGCCCCTTGCGATCTTGGAGCCGCCGAGCCCGATGATCTCGTCGTCCTGATCAATGATATAATGCAGCACATAGACCGCGGCCCATCGCGGCGACAAGCGGATGAGAGCGTCTACCTGCTTCTCGATCTTCGTCGAGTGCCAGAGATCGTCGGCATCGAGGAATGCCACATATCGACCTGATGATGCATCGATTCCAGTATTTCTTGCGGCGGCGACACCATGGTTTGGTGTGGACAGGAGGCGGATCCGTGAATCCGTCATCGCTATCTGCTCAACCAGTTTTGCCGTGTCATCCGTGGAGCCGTCATCGACAACAATGATCTCCAGCGCAGCATAGGTCTGGGCCATGGCGGACCGAAGCGTGCGCTCAATATAGCGGGAAGCGTTGAAGGCAGGAATGACCACCGAAACCAACGGTTGGGTGGAGTGAAAAGCATCACCTCGGTCCATCGGTTCTTCCTTATATCCCCGCCGGGACGAGGCAGATCTGATGCTTCATCAGGCTGGCGACAGACGATCGGTGAGTGACGATGATCAGGGTCCTGGTCCGATATTCCCCAAGCAGGAGGGAAAGCACCCGCGCTTCGGTCGCCTCATCGAGCGCATTGGTGGCTTCGTCGAGTAGCAATATTTCAGGTCGACCGGCGAGTGCGCGCGCCAGGCCAATGCGTTGCCGCTGGCCGCCAGAAAGCCTGATTGCCTCATCGCCCAGCCATTCGTCGAAGCCGGCGGGCAGTTTCTCGATGAATTCTGTGGCGCAAGCCATATCCGCCGCCCAACGGACATCCTCCTCGGAAATTTCCCGGCGGAACCGGATGTTGTCCAGAACCGTGCCTTCCATCAATTCGACGTCCTGGCCCGAGACGGAGAGCAGTCGCAACCAGCTCGGTCGCTCGATGGTTGAAAGATCCCGGCCGTCGAGGGTTATGCGCCCCTCGCTCGGCTGGATGAGATCGAGCAGCATGTTGAGGATCGTTGTCTTGCCGGAGCCGCTTGGCCCCGTCAGTGCGGTTGTTTCTCCTGTTTTGATGGAGAAGCTCACATGGCTGACGGCGGGAGCGCTGCTGCCTTCATAAGAGAAGGAAACATCATGGAAAACGATCTCCTGCTGCAGATGTCTGAGCTTTTCTCCGCAGGCAACCTGCCTCGCATCGTCCGCCTCGGAAATTACCGCCAGAACGTTCTGCAAGGGGGCTTCCAGGGCATGCAGGCCAAGGATCTGGGAATCGAATTCCTTGATATACGGTTGAAGCCTGTAGAGGAGGATGGTTGCCGATAAGGCTGCACGGAAATCCACCGGCAGAAATTGCGACGACAGAATGATCGTCAGGACTACGCCGAATGTCAGCGCCTCGCTCAAAAGCGAGGTTATCGCACCCATCTTGTCGGAATGGGACCAGGTTTTCCCGACATCTGTTGAAAGGGCATCGAAACTGCTTTCGTGGTGCTTTTCCAGGCCGAAGCTTTTCACCGCTTTTACGGTCTGCAATGTGGTCCAGGTTAATTGGGTCAGGTCCTCCATCGCCGAAATGGCGGCCGCGCCTGTGCGCCGATAGGTCTCGGCAAACAGGCCGAGGGTCAGGTTATGGACCACACCGAAAATAAGGCCGAGCACGGCGATCGGCCATGCCATCACGAGCATCCCGGCACCGAAGATGATAATGGTCCCGAGATTGATTCCCAAGCGTACCAGGCTCGCGTGAGCGGAGGCCACCGCATAGGACTCCGTTGCGATGACATTCATGAGATCGCTGCGTTCGTAATGCTGAAAGCGCTGAAATGGGATCGTCAGGATTTTTGAATAGAGACGATGGCGGATGCTGCCGCTGATTTGATGGCTGACGGCGCTCGCCATGATCGAATTGGCGAAGCCAAGAACGATCCTGAGGATGATCGCGCAGACGAGGATGGCGACCAGCATCGATTTCGATATCGCAGCTTCAAACCCACCGAAGAATGCCGGAAGCCCAGGGATCGCGGCGCCGGTTGAGGGGCTTTGCTGGCCGAGAACAAAAACGAGGCTCACCAGAAAGGTGATCCCGACCATTTCCATCAGGCCGCTCAGGATGCCGATCACGACCATCACCGACGTCTTCAGCCGAAGCGACGGCACGAGTTTCAGAAGCTCACGGAATCGAGCTGCGATGACCAAATTGAAGGGTCCGGCCGACTTGGCGGAAACGGAGTCTTGCTGCGTTGTCATAAGCCATTCCCGCGTGGTTTGGCTAAGACGCCGCTCTGACCAACAGCTGCCGTTTCAAAACGGGAATGGAATGAAGTGCCATTTTCGGGGAGGGCGATAACGGCCATTGTATCTGCGGCCTGCGGAGCAGGGCGCTTCCCCGTCAGGCGTCTTGCCAATCGTCGTGCCCGGCGTTTGGCTGAGTGCCAGACAAGGCTGGCCCCATGCCTGGCAAGCCTCACGGGGAACCGCCCAGCAATCATCGGCCCGAGCTTTCTGAGCTGATCATGGTCTTTGCTGGAAAGCGCCTTATGGAAATACCATCGCGCCGTATCGAATTCCGCGGCGGCGGCGGCGGCGGCAAGATGCGGATGGCGTTTTTTTACCTCTGCCATCACCAGGGCATGTGATCTCAGCATGCGACAGGCGTTGCTCGACATGTTCCCCTGGGTGAAACGGTATCCCGTCAGAAAATCAGGGACTGGGGTGAAAGGCAGCCTTTCGGCCAGCGCCAAATAAAGCTTCTGGTCTTCGCATCCTTCGGCATCCTGATCGCGCAGCGACGGATCGTAGCCACCACACGCCAGGATATCCGCACGCGGCATCAGCGGCGTGCTGCCGTTACCGATAAAGTTTTCGCGTATCATGATTTCGAAGACGTCGCCCTTGTACAAGACCGGGCTCGAATGGGCGAAAATCATGCCATTCGCGTCGATGGCCGCATACCAGTTGTAGGCGACGCCGCGCCCATCGGGAAGGCTTGCGAGCGCCCGGAGTTGCAATTCGATTTTGCGCGGATGCCAGAGATCGTCGGCGTCGATGGGGGCAATGTAGCTGCCGATCGCTTCGCCGATTGCTGCGTTGCGGGCGCGAGCCACACCGCCATTTTCCTGCCTCAGGACCCTGACGCGTGAATCCTGGAGCCGATAGTCGATTGCCAGTTCGTAGGTCCCATCCTCCGAACCATCGTCGACCACGAGGATTTCCAGGCGTTCGTGGGTCTGGCTTGAGACGCTTCGAAGTGTGTCTACGAGCGTCCTTGCCGCGTTGTAGGCCGGAATAACAACAGTGACCAAGGGGAGGGGATCGACATTCATGGCGCGCTATCCGATGAAAGCGTCGGGTTGGCCCATCATTTCGGCAAAGGCCTTGAGAGGGAGGTCGCCGCGAACTTCGAGGCGTGGCAGGGACAAGGGGTGGTCAGCAAAGCTCGTCCTCGCGGGCTTGGTTGAAAAGCCGATCTCGTAGCCCGCGCGAACAAGGATGCCGGGCACACGGAAATCGGTGGAGCCGAAGGGTAGGGCGATGGACCTCACGGGCTCGCCGAGCCGGCTTTCCAGCGCAACGCGTGAGAGAGCCGCCTCGTCGAGCAATGTCGCGTTATCAAGCGAACTTGCCGGCCTGTGAGACGCCAGATGAGAACCGAAACGGATGCCTTGTCGGTGCAGGCTCTGGATATCGCCCCAGGACATCAGCGGTGCCGTATCTCCGTAGCGGGCATCCCAATCCGACCTGCCGCCCACCTTATCCGTCACCACGAAGACGTCTGCACTGAACCCGTTTTCCGCCAGAATCGGAAAGGCATCAGTGAGAAAGTCGAGATAGGCGTCGTCAAAGGTCAGAACGACGGGTCGGCCCTGGATAGGTTTGCCCTGACGCAACAGATTGGTCAGGCTCTCGGCCGTCAGCGCATAGTAGCCCTGCCGCCGGAGGAACTGCATCTGTTGACGGAAGGTTTCCGGGGGCACGCGGAAGCGACGGAGCGAGTCCGGACCGTCAAGTGCGACCCTGTGATACATAAGCACCGGGATCGAGGTCACGACTTCATTCGCCCACGCGACCTCGCGGTCGACGCCTGCCGGTCCCCGGATAATGTATTTGGCGACGTTCGCATCGAGAGGCACGCCATGGGCCGCGATATGCACGACTGGCGTTGCCGTATTGCGCTTTGCGAACCGATGGATTGCGTAGAGCTCGGTCTCGATCGTTTCCTCAAGCACAAGATCAGGCAGGTTTGACAGGACCTTCTTGATCGTCCCCATGCCAAACGGATTGTCCCAGTCGAAACCGGTTCTGTCGGGCTCGTCGCGCCGGAGATGGGCGTGTGCCGTGACAAGGCAGCCCCCCGGTTTCAAGGCGGCGGCGATCTTCCGGCACACCTGTTCGAGGCTCGCTTCATCGTCGATGAAGTAGAGGACCTCCGAGCAAACGATCAGATCCTGTTCGGGCGGAAGTTCCCCTTCGACGAAATCCAGGACGCGAAGCTCCACATTCGGAAGGTCGCGGCATCTCTCGGTTGCTCTTTCAACCGCGCGGCTGGAAATGTCGGCGGCCGTCACGAAACCCACCTTCTGTGCAAGTTTTATCGTGAATAGTCCTTCAGCGCAGGCGAGTTCCAGAGCCTTCCCGACACCATCAGGAATGAGGCTCAGCGTTTGCTCGTATTTGACCTGTTCGTATACTGAGACATAATTCCAGGGGTCCGGGCGCTCGAAAAAACGTTCCCAATATTCCTTCTTCGTCGCAGATTCGGATAGATACGCTTGCTTGTCTTCCGCTTCAGGAGACTTGTCGCTGGTCACCGCTACGGCGAGTGGATGCTTGGACTGCAAGCCGGCCTCGGGCAAGCCCGCGTCATCCTCTCGCGCGTTCGCTGCCGGCCCGACGAGTGCGGTTACCTGGATCGTTTTGAAGAGATGGTTGAGTTGCCTTCGCCGTCCGCGACGCTGCCTCATTATTTTGCTGAAAACCCTCGCATTGCGGATGGCTCCAGTTGCCCAAGTGCGCGCATAGGAAAATGTCAAAGGTGTCGGCAAACGATCTGCGGTCTTTAGTTCATTGATGATCAGATCGGCCTGGGCGCGGATGGATAAGTCTCCCCACAGGGCGGCGACATGCAATCCGACATGGTGCCGACCGGCATAGAGATGCAGCAGCAGCGTATCGGCCTCGTCCGCCTTTCTGATCAAGGCTAACTTGCCGATGTCGGTTGCCACCACCTGCAGATGGCCGAGCGCGAAGGAGCGAGACCGGTCAGCCGCAGAGATCGGCCAGACGGTGAGCTCTTCTATCCGGCGTCCGGTTCCGGGAAGAGAGTGCCGCTCAAGCAATTGTACCAGCTCGAGGAACGCTGGCTTCCAGCGCTCAAGCAACTCGACAAGATCGGAATCACGTTCAACTGCCAGGCCGACCTTCAATCCGTGCAATATCACCTCGGCCAGGAAGCTCTCGTAACCCGAAGCATTGGGGAATTCGGGCAGAAGTCTCGCCAGCTCGGCAAGATCGGTTCCCGTGCATAGGTTGACGGAAGCGGCCCAGGCGAGCATGCGCAATTGACCGAGAGCAGGCGCGGTCCATTGGGCGTCCTCATCGGACTGCGAAAGTCCCTCTTTCAAGCGCAGCTCTTGCGCCCTGGCGGTAACACGGATTGCATCCCTCACCGTTTTGAACGGATTTCTGGAGAGAGAACCAGTCTTCATGCGATAGAATGCAAAGCATCCCTCGACCTGTCGGAACACAGCTCCCGCAAATGCCATGCGGAGCCAGAGATCCCATTCCTCGCAAGTCTGCAGTTCGACATCCAAACCGCCCATGCGGACGAAAAGGTCCTTGGGAAAGACTACGGCATGAATCGCCAGAGCGCAGAACGACGAGAATTCCCGCTTTGCCCTGTCTCCTGTGAGATCGGGGGGCGTTTCGACGCCTAGCTTCCGGCTGTCTGGCGTGACGCGGCGATAGCTGCAATAGGCAATGACCGGTTTCAGACCATCGGCGACCGCTAGCATGTTCTGAATGAATGCAGGATCCAGCCAGTCGTCGGCGTCGAGCATGCACAGCAGAGGAGCGGTCGCAAAACGGGCGGCTGCGTTGCGCGCTGCGGATGCGCCGGCATTCGCCTGACGATGGACCAGGATTCGGCTGTCCGATTTTGCCAGGCCTTCGAGCACATTCCAGGTATCGTCTTTCGAACCGTCGTCGACGACCACTGCCTGCCAGTTTGATACCGACTGTCTCTGCAAGCTGCCCAAGCAGTCGGCCAGAGTTTCCGCCGCGTTATATGCGGGGATCAGGAACGATATGACAGGCTTTGATACTGTTACCATGCCTGCATCTTCCAGCGGCGCAGGACATACCAGGCGCCGTTGACGCATCCCAGCATTTCCTCCTTGAGAAAGAAGTCGTCCGAGGTCGCTCCCTTGGGCAGCCGTTTCCTCAACTTTCGAAAATAGTATCGTGGCAGGGCGACGAGGATGCGCCGCAGATTTCCCCGGTTTCCGGTGTTCTGGTACTGGACTAGCAAGGCAGCCACATGGCCACTCATATATTGGCGGATCTGCTTGGCGAGCCCTTTCATCTCCTTGCGATGGAAATGCCAGGAAACCGCTGTCGGCTCGTAGCGGCAGGTGCGACCGTGATGCAGAAGTCGATTCCAGAATTCCGAATCACCCGAGCACCCCGCCGCGCCCATATCCAGCCGCACGTCGAACAATCCGATATCGTTGAACACCTGACGGCGGAACGCCTGGCTTGCGCCAGCGCCGATCAGCCAGGCAGGCGCCCCGTATGGTGCGCTTTGGCGATAGAAGTCGGGACCGAAATCCAGGCGCTTATAGCCTCTGCCAAATCCCCAATGGGTTTCGAAGATCAGTTGCGCGGGCGTGGAAAGCTCTCCGGGAAGGACAAGGCCGGTAACGCATCCGATCTCGGGCCGGTCAAAGGCCTTCATCAGGTTTTCCAGCCAGCGTTCATGCAGGACCACGTCGTCATCCGTGAAGGCCACGAACTCGGTACTTGCCACGCGGACGGCCGCATTGCGGGCGAAGTCCAGGCCTATTCTGTCTTCCCGCACATAAGTCGCGCCGGCCGCCTCCACGACGCGGCGCGTGCCGTCGCCGGCTGAGGCGTTGTCGACGACGATGACCTCAACCGGCGACAGAGACTGGCTCGGGATCGATGCGAGACATCTGGCCAGTTCATCCGGCCGGTCCTTGGTGCAGATCAGGAGGCTGACGTCGCGGTTCCTGATTGGCGTCTGCATTACAGTTCGGGCGTGTTCAGTGGTCTCTGGCAGTACGGTGTGTGCTGCCAGTTCGGTCAGTTCTTCTGGCCCTTTGATAAAGGCCTGACCGACGGGAAGGCCGTCGGAGGTGAAGACGACCAAGCCGGCAGCGACCGCCCGCGCATCCACACGGACGTCATCCAAAAGATCCAGGTACTGGATGGGCACAGGAAAGACATTGTCTTTCATGTCACGCGGGACGGCGTCACTCATTACCACACTCTGCGCCAGATGCCGGGGAACTGGTTAACGTCCTGCCTTGGCCAGCCGGCGCGTCTCAGACGGAGCAGCCGCAGCCTCTGCGGCAGTAATTTTCATCTCCTGCCTGAACCAGTCCAAAGTTTTTGCGACGCCTTCCTCGTAGCTGATCGCGCACGACCATTCGGGCATCACGTAGTTTGCATTCGTCAAATCCGGCCGTCTGTTTGTCGGGTCATGCGGCGGCGAAGGTTCGAAGACGATCGGAATCCCGCCCATCAGGCGCGAGACATATTGGGCTACTTCGAGGACGGAGATTTCCCGATCGTTGCCGACATTGAGCGGGCCTCTGTAATCCGTCTCGTTCATCCAGAAGTAACGCGCAAAACCATCGATGATGTCATCGACATAACCCCAGCTTCGGGACTGCAAGCCATCTCCGAATACCGTAATGGGGCGGCCTGTGAGAGCCTGGGCTACAAAGTTGGAGACGGCCCGACCGTCGTCCGGCCGCGTCCTTGGTCCATAGACGTTGAAGGGCCGAACAATTTTGACGTCCAGCCCTTGCGTACGCTGCATTTCGAACAGCAGGGACTCCGTGCAGCGTTTGCTTTCGTCATAGGATGAGCGTGGCCCGGTGCAATCGACCTGGCCCTTGTAAGATTCCGGCTGCGGCGAGATGAGAGGATCACCATAAACTTCCGAGGAAGAGGTGAAACAGAAGCGGCCTCCCTTTTTCAGAAGGTCCAGAAGACGGTACGCTCCGATGAGATTTGCCGAAATGGTTCTCTTGGGTTCCTTCATGTACCAGGGCGGCGAGGCCGGAGAAGCAAGATGGTAAACTTCGTCAAATTTGTCCGACGTCTGAAGCTCTTCCACGTCCGATCGCACGAAATGGAAGCGCGGATCCCTAATATGGGAAATATTGGCCTCAAGACCGGTCCAGAGATTGTCAACGACGACCAGCTTTTCGATGTCGGTGCGATTTAAAAGCCTATCGCACAAATGGGATCCGAGAAAACCGGCTCCGCCTGCTACAAGCACTTTCTTCATGACTTCTCCTGCGGATCGAATGTTTCGTTTTGCTTATATTCGAATGCTGCGATCTAAAATCGTCAATAACTCCGGTCCATTTTGGGAATTTAGCGTTAAGATCTGTGAATAATGTCGATAATGGTAGTAAATCTGCACGGAGATCCCCCGGCTGGAAAGCATAGCCAAGCGTCGTCGCGCAGGCCGCAACGATTCATCTGCCCCAGATCAGGGAGGTCTCCTTCGATTTGTTGCTGCGCTTCCATATGCAGTCGGAGCGCTAGCGGAGTGAACTCCATCTAATGGACCGTCTTGGAGGACCGCTTTCAACGCACCTACAATGTCCTCGACTAAAAGCAACACGGTCGCGTTTTAGCTTTTTTGTGCGGTGCAGAACACGGACTTTAGTCTGATGTGGTCTACCTCATGCGAAGTAGTTAAAGAAACCGAGGATATGCTTTCCAAATCGGACTTAATTCTAGATTGAAACTTTAAGGCCCTTTTCCTCGATCTAGAGAGCCGACGCGGCCTTATCCATGTTCCACGTCGCTAGAACTGGAGGCAGTTAGCCCTATCGGGCGAATAACAACTGGTGACGGGCTCTTGTTGTGCGTCACCAACCGGTGACCATGCCGCCACAGGCAGAGCAACTCACTTCTCTTTTTCAACCTATAATTACAATTCGATAAGACATTCGCGCAACCATTGGAAAATCGAAAACGATCGCGGTCGCTTGCATCTGTTCATTTCCAACGATGGAGCCACTTTCCTGATTGACAGGACCACTTGCGCCGCTATTCTATTATAAAAATCGACATAACATAATTGTGGAACATTAAAACGGGAGCATGAAATGAAGACACTGGTCGCATTCCTTCTCGGCACGGCGTTGGTCGCTTTGCCAACAACTTTGATGGCTCAGGAAAAGGGTGGCGTGATCAACGTCGCGACGATCGGCGAGCCGCCGACGCTTGATCCGATGTCCTCGACCGCCGACCTCGTCGGTATCGTCACGCAGCACATTTTCGAAACGCTCTACACTTTCGACAAGAAGTGGAATGTTACGCCGCTTCTGGCTGAAAGCCTGCCGGAAATCAGTGCGGACGGTAAGACCTATACGATCAAGCTGCGCACCGGCATCAAGTTTCACGATAACTCCGACATGACCTCGGAAGACGTCGTTGCCTCGCTAGGCCGCTGGATGAAAATCGCCTCGCGCGGGAAGCAGGTTGCGAGCTTCATCGACTCCATTACCGCGGTGGATCCGGCGACCGTCAAGATCGCGCTGAAACAGCCCTATGCGCCGCTGACTTCGCTGCTCGCCTTCAACAACTCCGCAGCCATCATCATTCCCGCCGAAAAGCAGGATGAACCGATGAAGGAATTCATCGGCACCGGTCCCTATATGCTGAAGGAGCGCAAGGCAGACCAGTATATCCAGCTTGTCCGTTTCGATGGCTATAAGTCGCGGGATGGCGAGAGCGACGGTTATGGCGGCGCCCGCCACCAGTATCTCGACGAAATCCGCTTCGTGCCGGTTCCTGATGCCAACACCCGCGTCGAGGCCGCCGTTTCCGGCCAGTACGATTACGTTGACTCGATCCCAGTCGAATCCTTCGACAAATTGAAGGCGTCGAGCGCTTCGCAGCCAGTCATCCTGAAGCCTTTCGGCTATCCGGTCTTCGTCTTCAACACGAAGGAAGGGCTTGCCAAGAACGTCGAGGTCCGCAAGGCGATCCGCCAGGCGCTCAGCATGGAAGACATGCTTGCCGCCGCTTTCGGCAGCACGGATTTCTACACGCTCGACGGCGATATCTATCCGAAGCCTTACGCCTGGAATACGGATGCCGGTGTCGAGGGCAATTATAATGTCGCCGATTCCGAAGGTGCCGCCGCGGCAGCAAAAACGGCCGGCTACAATGGCGAGCCGATCCGTATTCTGACCAGCCGCCAGTATGAATTCCATTACAAGATGGCGCAGGTCGCTGCCGAATATCTGAAGGCTGCCGGTTTCGCCGTCGACCTGCAGGTTGTCGACTGGGCGACGCTGACGCAGCGCCGTACCGATCCGAAGCTCTGGGATATCTACATCACTCATAGCCCCTTCCTGCCGGAGCCGGCGCTGATCGGTTCGTTGTCTCCGAGCTCGCCTGGCTGGTGGGACACGCCGGCCCGCAAGACCGTCGTCGATGCCTTTACCTCCGAAGTCGACCCGCAGAAGCGTGTGGCACTTTGGGCCAATGTTCAGAAGGCCATGTACGACGAAGTGCCCTACATGAAGATCGGCGATTTCAACGCCGTATCAGCAAAATCGACCAAGCTCGAAGGCGTCGACCCGGCTCCGTGGCCGTACTTCTGGAACGCATCGGTCAAGAAGTAACGCTCTCCATCGCGGGATACCGGTGCACTCGCGCCGGTATCCTTTTTCCATCGGCCCGCCCGGCACCGGGACAGACCTCATGATACGTTACATTTTTCAACGCCTGCTTGGCATGATCGTCGTGATGTTCCTCGTCGTCACGATCGTCTTCGTCATCGTGCGCGTCACGCCCGGCGATCCAGCCGCCGTCATGCTCGGCCCCGATGCGACGTCGCAGGATATCGCAGATCTCAGGGCCAACCTTGGTCTGGATCGGTCGATCGGCGTGCAATATCTCTATTATATCGGCCAGTTGCTGAAGGGCGATCTTGGGCAGTCGATCTTCCTCAATATGCCGGTGACGTCAGCGCTGCTCGATCGCGCTGAACCGACCTTCTTCTTGACGATCTTCTCGCTTGTTATCGCCGGCATTATCGCGCTTCCGATCGGCATCTATGCCGCCTATCGCCGTGGCTCCTTCATCGATCAGGCGGCAACGACGCTTGCGATGTTTGCCGCCAGCATTCCGAGCTTCTGGCTCGGTCTCATCCTCATGCAGATTTTTGCCGTGCGTTTCGGTCTGTTTCCCGTCTCCGGATATGGCGGGCCTGGCTCGACATTCCTCGATCGCATGTATCACCTGACGTTGCCCGCCTTCGCGCTCGGCATCGTCTCCTCGGCGCTCATCCTGCGCTTCACGCGCGCCTCGATGCTCGATGTGCTCGGCGACGATTACATCCGCACCGCCCGTGCCAAGGGCCTGATCGAACGCCGGGTCATCCTCAAGCATGCCCTGAAGAATGCGTTGATCCCGATCCTTACAGTTCTCGGTCTCACCGCCGCGGTGCTGATCTCAGGCGCGGTGGTGACCGAGACCGTTTTCGGTCTCCCGGGTGTCGGCAATCTCGTCGTGTCAGCCGTCCTGCGCCGTGACTATCCGGTCATTCAAGGTGCGCTTCTGGTGATTGCGGCCCTGTACGTCCTGATCAATTTTGCGATCGACATGCTTTATCTGCTTGTCGATCCGAGGGTGCGCTACTGATGACGGATATCGCGATCAAACCGGCCGAAAGCGAAGGCCGTAAATTCATCCGCCGCCTCCTGAAGCGCAAGACGGTTGCCTTCGGCCTGCTTATCCTCACGGTTTTCGTGTTGCTGGCGATCCTGGCGCCATGGGTTACGCCCTATTCGCCATCCAAGCTTTCGATCGTCAACCGGTTGAAGCCGCCGAGCGGCACGTACTTCTTCGGGACTGACGAATTCGGCCGGGATGTCCTGTCGCGCACCATTTTTGCCGGCCGCCTGTCGCTGCTCGTGGGCGTCGCGGTCGTTGCACTTTCGGCGGCGATCGGGGTGACGCTCGGGCTGCTTGCCGGATTTTTCAAAAACCTCGACACGCCGATCGCCCGCCTGATCGATGCGATGATGGCCTTCCCGGATATCCTGCTGGCGATTGCGCTTGTTGCGGCTCTCGGCCCGTCGCTGACGACCGTCATCATCGCGCTGTCGATTGTCTATGCGCCGCGCCTTGCCCGCATTGTCCGCGCCTCGACCCTCGTCATCCGCGAATTGCCCTATGTCGAGGCGGCGCAGGCGCTCGGTATTTCGACCTTCCATATCATGACGCGCCATGTGCTGAGGAACCTGCTCTCGCCGATCATGGTGCAGTCGACCTTCCTCTTTGCGAGCGCCATGCTCGCCGAAGCCGGCCTGTCTTTCCTTGGCCTCGGGGTCAGCCCGGAAATTCCGACCTGGGGCACGATGATTGCCGCCGGCCGGCAATATATCGGGCAGGCCGACTGGATGACGCTGTTTCCCGGCGTCGCCATCATTCTCTCCGTGCTTTCGCTCCAGATGGTCGGTGACGGTCTGCGCGACATGCTCGATCCAAAACTTCGAAAGGACCTCTAAATGACCGGTGGAACAGCGGGCAAGCCGCTCCTTCTCACCAACGTGAAGCCCGTTGGCTTTGGTGCTGGTACGCCTGAAGGGGCGATAGACATTCTGGTCGATGCGGATGGCAAGATCGCCAGGCTCGGCCCGTCCCTGGCCGTGGCCGATGACGTAACACGCGTTGACGGCAATGGTGCCTTCGTCTCGCCAGGCTGGGTCGACCTGCATGTCCATATCTGGCACGGTGGTACCGATATCTCGATCCGTCCGTCCGAATGCGGCGTCGAACGGGGCGTGACGACATTGGTCGATGCCGGTTCCGCCGGCGAGGCCAACTTCCACGGTTTCCGTGAATATATCATCGAGCCGTCGAAGGAACGCATCAAGGCTTTCCTCAATCTCGGCTCCATCGGACTGGTCGCCTGCAACCGTGTCGCGGAGCTGCGTGACATCAGGGATATCGACCTTGATCGCATCCTCGAATGTTATGCCGAAAACAGTGAGCACATCGTCGGTATCAAGGTGCGCGCCAGCCATGTGATCACCGGCTCCTGGGGTGTCACGCCCGTCAAGCTCGGCAAGAAGATCGCGAAGATCCTCAAGGTGCCTATGATGGTGCATGTCGGCGAGCCGCCGGCGCTCTATGACGAAGTGCTGGAAATTCTTGGGCCTGGCGATGTCGTGACCCACTGCTTCAACGGCAAGGCCGGCTCCAGCATCATGGAGGACGAGGATCTCTTCAATCTTGCCGAACGTTGCGCATCCGAAGGCATCCGCCTCGACATTGGCCATGGCGGCGCTTCCTTCTCCTTCAAGGTGGCGGAGGCAGCGATTGCCCGCGGTCTCCTGCCGTATTCGATCTCGACCGACCTGCACGGTCATTCGATGAACTTCCCGGTGTGGGATCTGGCAACGACGATGTCGAAGCTGCTCTCGGTCGGCATGCCCTTTGACAAGGTGATCAATGCGGTGACCCATGCACCGGCATCGGTGATCAAGCTGTCGATGGACAACGGCCTTTCGGTTGGCGCTCAGGCCGAGTTCACCGTTTTCGATCTCGTCGATTCCGATCTCGAAGCCACCGATTCCAATGGCGACGTGTCGGTCCTGAAGAAGCTCTTCGAGCCGCGGCATGCAGTCATCGGTAACGAGGCCTATACCTCCAGCCGTTATGTGCCGCGCGCCCGCAAGCTGGTGCGCCATAGCCACGGTTATTCCTACCGGTAAGACCGAAGCATAAAAGATAATCGCATGACAGGAGTTCGCGTGAACCAGTCTTCCGCCACCGCCGGCACCATCGGCACGTCGCCTTATGAGCGGCTTGCCGCGCTCGGCATAAAACTTCCGGCTTCACCGCCGCCGATCGCCAATTTCGTCACCCACGTGCAGGAGGGCAACATGCTTTACCTGTCAGGGCAGGGGCCGCGTGAGGCCGACGGCTTCATGCATGCTGGCAAGGTCGGCGCCGAAGTCGGCATCGAAGCCGCCTACACGCACGCACGGCTCACTGGCATCAATCTGCTTTCCGTCATGCATGAGGCGCTGGGCGATCTCGGCCGCGTCAAGCGTGTCGTCAAGCTGCTCGGCATGGTCAATGCCGTGCCGCACTTCGTCGACCATCCCGCCGTCATCAACGGTTGCTCGGATCTTTTGATCGATGTCTTCGGTGAGGAGATCGGGCAGCATGCGCGCTCGGCCGTCGGGTTCGGATCGCTGCCGGGAAATATCACCGTCGAAATCGAGGCTATCGTCGCGCTCAGGGATTAACGAGGCCGAGCATGATTGCTCCGGCCCAACAGTTTGAAATTGGAGACATCCATGTCTGAGGACATCCGCACATCGATCGGCCTTCGGCCGGTCATCAACGTTTCCGGCACGATGACCAGCCTCGGCGCTTCGATCGTCGTCCCCGAGGCGATTGCCGCCATGTCGTCGATCCTGCCGCAGTTCGTCGAGATCAACGATCTGCAGCGCAAGGCAAGTGCGATCATTGCGCGGCTGACCGGCGGTGAAGCGGGTTTCGTCACTGCCTCCTGCTCCGCCGGCATATCGCTTGCTGTCGCGGGCGCGATCACCGGCAATAATCTTCTCGCCATCGAGAAACTGCCGGATGTCGTTCCGGAGAAGAACGAAGTTCTTGTCCAGATGGGCCACGTCGTCAGCTATGGCGCGCCGGTCGATCAGGCGATCCGCCTTGCCGGCGGCAAGGTCGTGCTGGTTGGTCAGGCAACCTCTACGCACCGCTTCCACATGGAGCATGCGATCACCGAAAAGACCGCGGCAGCCGTCTATGTCGTCTCGCACCATGTCGTGGATTATGGTCTGCTGAACCTCAAGGAATTCGTCGAGATCGCCCACGCAAAGGGCGTTCCCGTCATCGTCGACGCAGCCTCGGAATATGACCTGCGCATTTTCCTGGAACAGGGGGCCGATGTGGCGCTCTATTCCGGTCACAAGTTCCTGGGCGGCCCGACCTCGGGCATCGTTGCCGGCAAGAAGGAACTGGTGCGCAACGCCTTCCTGCAGAATATGGGCATCGGCCGTGGCATGAAGGTCGGCAAGGAAAGCATCTTCGGCGTCATGGCAGCACTTGAGGCCTGGGAAAAGCGTGACCATACCGGCATCCGTGAGCGTGAAACGAGCTATCTCAACCTCTGGAAACAGACACTCGATGGCCGCCCCGGCGTAACTGCATTGATCGAGCCGGATCCGACCAACAACCCGCTCGATCGCATGCGCGTTATCATCGATACCGATGAGGCCCATATCACCGCCTGGGACCTCGCCGACGCGCTCGGCCGTGGTTCTCCGCCGATCATCGTGCGCGACCACGAAGTCGAGCACCGCTACTTCTATCTTGATCCGTGCAATCTGCATCCGGGTCAGGAGAAGATGGTTGCCAGCCGTCTGGCCGAGGAACTCGACAAGGCACGTGCCTCCAACGAGATCATCGCAACGCCCATCGAAAACCGCAGCAAGCGCCGCTTTGAAGGCGTTCTGAAGTGGCCGGATTGATACGAGACCAAAGGCGCGAATTCTAAGGAAGCGATCATGACAGGCATTCAGGCACAATCCATCGTAACGGCAGAGCCCGTTCTTTCCGTCCAGAATCTGACGACATCGTTTCTGGTCGATGGCGCCTGGAAGCCCGTCGTTCGCAATGCCTCCTTCGACGTCGCGCCGGGCGAAACGGTTGCCATTGTCGGCGAGAGCGGCTCCGGCAAGAGCGTGACTTCGCTGTCGATCATGCGCCTTCTGCAGGCGGATTCGAGCCGCATTGAAGGCAAGATCATGCTTGGCGGGCGTGATCTTCTCGCCCTGCCTGAGGACCAGATGCGCAAGGTCCGCGGCAATGACGTTGCGATGATCTTCCAGGAGCCGATGACGAGCCTCAATCCGCTCTTCACGATCGGCGACCAGATTTCCGAGGCCTTGCTCTGCCACCGGTCGATGTCGAAGGCCGAAGCGCGTGCGGAGACTGTTCGCCTGCTCGAAAAGGTGCGTATTCCTTCGGCAGCCTCGCGCTTCGACGAATATCCCCATCGCTTCTCCGGCGGCATGCGCCAGCGCGTCATGATCGCCATGGCGCTTGCCTCGAGGCCGAAGCTTTTGATTGCCGACGAGCCGACGACGGCGCTCGACGTGACGATCCAGGGCCAGATCCTCGATCTGATCAAGATGCTGCAGGAGGAAGAGGGGACCTCGGTTCTCTTTATCACGCATGACATGGGTGTCGTAGCCGAGATCGCCGACCGGACTGTCGTCATGTATCGCGGCGAACAGGTGGAGACGGGAGCGACCGCCGATATCTTCCATCGCGGCAAACATCCCTACACCAGAGCGCTTCTGTCGGCTGTGCCGGTACTCGGTTCCATGCAGGGTTACGAGCGACCGCTTCGCTTTCCTGTCGTCAACACGGCAACGGGAGAATCAGACATTCCGGTTGAGACCGCCGATACGGTCGCCGCAGCTGCCCGCCCGGTGCTCGAGGTGAAGAACCTCACCAAACGCTTCGACATTCATTCCGGCATGTTCGGCAAGTTGACTGGTCGCGTCCATGCGGTCGAGAACGTCTCCTTCGACCTTCATGCCGGCGAGACACTGTCGCTTGTCGGCGAGTCCGGCTGCGGCAAATCCACGACCGGGCGTGCGATCATGCGTTTGATCGATGCTCAGAGCGGTTCCGTCATCGCCGACGGCAAGGACGTCTTGGCGCTCGATAAGGCGGGCATGCGCGAGATGCGCAAAACCGTGCAGATGATCTTCCAGGACCCCTTCGCCAGCCTCAATCCGCGCATTCGCGTCGGCGACGCCATTGCCGAGCCTTATCTGGAACACAGGATGGGGACCGCAAAACAGGCAAGGGAGCGCGTCGCAGACCTTCTCGTCAAAGTCGGCCTGACGCCCGACATGGGCTCACGCTTCCCGCATGAATTTTCTGGCGGACAGCGCCAGCGCATCTGTATTGCGCGTGCACTCGCACTAGAGCCGAAGGTCATCGTGGCGGATGAAAGTGTTTCGGCACTGGATGTCTCGATCAAGGCGCAGGTCATCAATCTGATGCTGGACCTGCAGCAGAGCCTCAACCTTGCATTCCTGTTTATTTCTCATGACATGGCCGTCGTCGAACGTGTCAGTCATCGCGTCGCCGTCATGTATCTCGGTGAAATCGTCGAAATCGGCCCGCGGGCGGCCGTTTTCGGCAACCCGCAGCATGCCTACACAAAAAAGCTGATGGCGGCGGTACCCGTTCCCGACCCTGATCGCCGCCGCGAGAAGCGGGCCGTCGCCAATGACGAGATCAAGAGCCCGATCCGCCCAATCGATTACAGTATCAAACCGCTCGACTATCGCGAGGTATCGCCGGGACATCTGGTCGCCGTCTGATAACGCCTCTAGGCCGCGGCTGCCAGCTTTCATCGCTGCCACGGTCTGTAAATTGGCGGCGCCGGGAGCGCTCAGTGCTTCGTATCGTCGGCTCGAAGCTGGTCGATCGCGTCAAGCGCTTCGTCCGCCGTCCAACCCGCGCGCAATGCCGCGGCAACGAGCCGAACTTCCGCCTCCATTTCAAGCCTAAGATATAGTCCCTCAAGGGCCTCTTTGGCCGTAACCACGTGATCGTCATGCGGCACAACTTCAGCAATCCGTGCGGTCATAGACACATTCCTTTCCTTCCTCGAAGTGGGGTTGTGCTTCTTGTTAGAGCGATAACAGGTTTTTGTGCGTCCCAGTGAGAGGATACGCAGCAGCGCCGATTTTGTTCCATCGACCAATGCGAGCGTTGAAGATTTTTGCAACGGAGCTTATCTGCTGCCGCGATGGACCGCGGACGAAATTGCGGTAGAACGACAGACCTCCATCAAATCTGGAGGCCAGAGGGACCGTGACTATGCCGCGTTTGCAAGACCTGATCGACTGGATCATTGCCGAAGGACTATCGGCGGACTCCATCGAGACCATTTTGCAGGGCGTCGCAGAACGACTGACGGATCTCGGATATCCGATCCTGCGTGCGTCTATAGCGATGCCGTCGATCGATCCTATGCAGCGGGGATTTTCGGTCGCCTGGTATCGTTCTTCCGGCTTCTCGACGGAGGTTCAAGGGCATGATGAAGCGGGTCAGGAATTGTTCCGGCGCTCTCCCATCTTCTACCTCTTGGAAAACAATCTGCAATATGCCCGATGGCGATTGCCGCCGGGATCGGATGCTCCGCCGATTCCGTTGCTGACGGAGTTGGCTGAACTCGGAGCCACCGATTATCTGATGAAGCTCGTTTCATTCCCTGGCGTTACGGCATTGGCGGGCGTCAGTTTCTCGATCGCCGTTGATGACCCCGATGGCTTTTCGGACAGGTTGATTGCAGATCTGGATAGATTGGTGCCGGCATTGTCACTCGCGTGCTGCCGCATCGCGACCACACGGATTGCGAGCGATGTTCTTGCTGTCTATACGGGCGCACGGACCAGCGGGCGTATCCTCAACGGTCATATCAGGCGCGGCGACGGAACCGCGATCTATGCCGCAATCCTTCTTGCCGATCTCAAGAACTTCACTTCGCTCAATGAAAAGCATCAACCCGAACGCATCGTTGCCTGGCTCAATGAGCACTTCCAGGCGATCGACGCTCCGGTCGAGCAGGAGGGCGGTGAGATACTGAAGTTCATGGGCGACAGTCTGCTTGCCATATTCCCTGCCGATATCGACAACCCGGCCGAGGCATGCGGCCGCGCTCTGTCGGCGGCGCGAGCAGCCATGGGCGCCAATGCTGATGTCAATCGCAGGCGAGCAGATGCGGGAGAGCCGGAGCTTCTCGTCGATATCGTCCTTCACGTCGGCGAAGTGTTCTACGGGAATGTCGGCGCGGTCCGTCGGCTTGACTTCACTGCCATTGGCAGAGCGGTCAACGAGGCGGCACGCATGGAGAAGCTGGCCGACGAGATCGGCTATAGCCTGCTGGCATCCGCCGATTTCGTCGTTCAGGCGCCGGGTCGCTTCGAGAAAGCGGGCACGTTTCCGCTCAAGGGCGTCGCTCGCCCAGCAGCGATTTACGCCTGGCCGGACTGATCGGCCCGGTTGGGCCGGATCGATGCAAACAGACGGGCGTTTCCGCGAACGCCATCGTCGGGCCGATCGCCCCGTGTGCGCCGCCGGCCATCGGACGGGATGGAGAGTAGGCACACCCTCTACACTCCCGCCGACTGCGTGTCTTGGGACCCGGACTAACGATGTTGGCCGCCGGCGCGGGGTCCATCATCGTTGCGGCTGGCGGTTTGTATCGGTCGTCCCTGTATTGCGTTCGTCCGCGCAACCAGTCCATTCATCAGCAATCGAAGTATGAAACTCATTGCCGCGCCCACCGGGTCAGGCGGCAGACGTGCGGCGCATATAGCCGCGCCAGCCGCCGAGTGCAGTGATCTCTTCTGCGTTCTTCACCGCATGGGATTCGCAGAGGAAGCACGATACGCTCGATCCGTCCTCCAGCGTGACCTTGCCGATACCCAGCGGAGCGGGGATCTTGGCGACAAAACGGCCGAATCCATCAGGTGGCAGCGCCCAGACCTCAATCTCCAGTCCACGCCCGTCATAGCCCGGTTCGCGAACGAGGCCGGGCTTTTGGGGCACGGTATTCGGCAGCACGAAAAGGCGATAATCGCCTGCGGTGCGGCAGGCCTTTACCAACGTGCCGCCCAATGTTGTCAGCTCGTGATTGAGCGGCATGCCCGTCAGATGCGCACCGACCACCGCGATGGCGATGGTATTGTCTGACGGCAAGGCGACACGGCTCGGCTCGGGGACGGCCGCACCGCGATCAATCCCCATGCCGGCAGCAGCAGCACGATGTAGTGCATCGGCAAGCGGGGCCAGCGCATCATCGGTGAAAGCCGGAGCAATCAGCGTCACGCCACCGGGCAGACCATTACTGCCGAAGCCAGCAGGGACGGCGATGGCCGCGCAATCGAGCAGGTTGACGAAATTCGTGTAGCGACCCAGCCGGCCGTTGAGAACGATCGGATCGGCCTGCATGTCGGCAACCTTGTAGGTCGTCGGGGCCGTCGGCAGCAACAGGATATCCGCTTTTGCCCATTCGGCTTCCGTCTTGCGCCTGAGTTCTTCGAGCTTGTAACGGCCGTTGAAAGCCTCAACGGCTGTCTTGCCTTTCGCACCTTCGATGATCTTGCGAACCGTCGGATCGAAGTCGGCGGCATTGCTGGCCAGAAAGTCCTCGACAGCTGCCAGACGCTCGGCAACCCAGGGGCCGTCATACAGAAGCGCAGCCGCCTCGCGGAACGGAACATAGTCGAACGGAACGATAGTAGCGCCGAGTGCCTTCAGACGCTCGATCGCCTGATCGTAAAGCGCCTCGACATCTGTATCGCCGAAGAACTCGCGTTCCGCACCTGCGAGAACGCCGACGCGCAGGCCCGTGCCCGGCAGGGTGGCGGGCTTGGCACGCCGCGAAAAGGCATCGGCAGCATCAAAGCCCTCGGCGATCTTGCGGATCGCGACCCCGTCACCAACGGTCGGCGCGAAGATCGTGATGCAATCGACGCTCTTGCAGGCAGGCACCGCGCCCGTATTTGGCAGCAGGCCCGGCGTCGGCTTGATGCCGACGAGATTGTTGAAGGCGGCCGGCACGCGGCCGGAACCGGCCGTGTCGGTACCAAGTGCGAAAGCGGCGAGGCCGGAGGCCACCGTCACCGCCGAACCGGAGCTCGAGCCGCCCGAAATATAGTCGGCGTCAAAGACCGAACGCGGCGCGCCATAGGGTGAGCGCGTGCCGTTGAGACCGGTCGCAAACTGGTCGAGATTGGTCTTTCCGATCACGATCGCGCCGGCTGCCCGCAATCTAGCAACGACAGTTGCATCCTTCTCGGGATGATAGGTGAAGGCCGGGCAGGCGGCTGTCGTTGGCAACCCCGCCACGTCGATATTGTCCTTGACGGCGAAGGGAATGCCCCAGAGCGGCAGGCTGTTCGGCTGCGGCGCACGCTCCATCAGAGCCAGAGCTTCGGACCGCAACGCCTCATCAGGCGTCGCCGTGATGAAGATTGCCGGATCCTTCGAGGCGGCCCGCCGGGCAATGACCGTCTCGATGATCTCGAGCGGGCTTTGGCCGGCCTCATAGGCTGCGCGAAGGCTTGTCAGATCAAGAATGGTCGGCAGCATGGGTCAGCACTCCTCTAGAACAACAATGATATCGCCCGCTTTGACGTTTCGTCCGGGGCCGGCGCGCAGGTCGCGGACGCGGCCTGGCGCATGTGCGGTGACGTTGATCTCCATTTTCATGGATTCGATGATGGCAAGCGTATCTCCGGCTGCAACCGGTGCGCCCGGCTCGACCAGCAGTTTCCAGATATTGCCGGGCACGGCGCTGGCAACCCCGAAGCATCCCTCGGGAATGTCCCCATCCGGGCTCTCGCCGGTGCCTTCGTCGGTGACAAAGCTGTCGAGTCCGGCTTCCTTCCAGCGCTGGCGCTCGGCATCGAAGGCGGCCTGCTGGCGTGTCTTGAAGGCTCCGATCGAAGATGCATTCGCCTGCAATTCCCGCTCATAGGCGGCGTAGGAAAATTCCGTCTCCTCGATGCGGACGGGATAACCACCATGCGGGAAGGCGCCGCGGGCTTCGGCCAACTCCTGATGGCTGACCGGGAAGAAGCGGATCTGATCGAAGAAATCGAGCAGCCACGGCTTGTCCTTGGCAAAGACCGGCGTCTGCCGCCAGGTATTCCAGACCTGGATGGTGCGGCCGAACAGTTGGTAACCGCCGGGGCCTTCCATGCCGTAGATGCACATATAGGCCCCGCCGATACCAACGGCATTTTCGGGCGTCCAGGTGCGGGCGGGATTGTATTTCGTCGTCACCAGCCGATGGCGGGGATCGACCGGAGTGGCGACCGGCGCGCCGAGATAGACGTCACCGAGGCCGAGCACGAGATAGCTTGCATCGAAAACGACATCGCGCACCGCCTGTTCGTCCGCCAAGCCGTTGATGCGGCGGATGAACTCGATATTGGACGGGCACCAGGGCGCATTCGGCCGCACGAGTTCCTGATATTTGCGCATGGCAAGTTCCGCATCCGGATCATTCCAGGAGAGCGGCAGATGCACGATGCGGCTTGGTACCTTGACGTCCTGCGCCGCCGGCAGGCTCGCTTCGATCTCGGCCAGTAGGCCGAGCAGGCGTTTGCGGGTCAGCGATGTACCGTCATAATGGATCTGCAGTGAACGGATGCCGGGCGTGAGATCGATGATGCCGGGCAGACGCACTTGCGATACGGCTTGCATCAAAAGATGCACCCTGAGCCGCAGTGCGATATCGAGCGACATCGGCCCATATTCGACCAGCAGGTTGTCATCACCCTGGCGGCGATAGACGACAGAGACTGGTCCGTCTTCACGCTTGCCAATAACGGGCGAGCCCATCTCTTCCTTCGCACGATGCACGACCGGTCCGGCAATCGGATCGTCCGGCCGTGCAACGGGATGGAAGCGGATGCGATCACCCGGCTTGAACTGGCCCATCTTCCACTGTTCGTCGCGAGCGATCACCGCCGGGCAAACGAAGCCGCCGAGGCTCGGCCCGTCCGGCCCGAGGATGATCGGCATGTCGCCGGTGAAATCGATCGCGCCGATGGCATAGGCGTTGTCATGCAGGTTGGACGGATGAAGGCCGGCTTCGCCACCATCGCTGCGCGCCCATTTCGGTGCAGGACCGATCAGGCGCACCCCGGTGCGGGCGCTGTTGAAATGCACCTCGTAGCTCGTCGAAAACAGCGTCTCGATATCGCCGTCCTCGAAGAAATCTGGCGCACCATGCGGACCGTAAACGACGCCGACATCCCATTCGCGCGTCAGTTCTGCCGCTTCGGTTGCCGGTGTCGGCGCTTTGGAGGGCGCCTGACGGGCAAGATGCAAAACATGGCCGGTCTTCAGCGTGCCGGTGGCGTTGCCGCCGAACTGGCCGAGCCCGAACGTGGCCCGCGAGCCAAGCACGACCGGGGCGGCGAAACCGCCTGCTACGGCGAGGTAAGCGCGCTGCCCAGGTCCATCGATGCTGCCGATTACGAGGGTCCGGCCGGCGCGGACGGTAACGGCCTCGTCATGCGGCAGATTCTCACCATCGACGCTCATTGGCATCCTGGCGCCGGCAAGGGCGATCACGGTGTCGGTATGGAATTTCAGGACCGGACCTGAGACCGTCAGTTCCAATGCTGCGACCGCATCGCTGTTGCCGACGAGACGGTTGGCATGCCGGAACGAGCGCTCGTCCATCGGCCCGCTCGGCGGCACGCCGACGTGCCAGAGCCCAAGTCGGCCGGGCAATTCCTGGATGCTCGATTGGGCACCGGGTGCGATGACCTCAATCACATCAGGCACGAAGGAAAAATCGCGCAGCGCTGTCGTCGCCACCTTGCCGCCGGCAAGCAACTCGGAGCCGGCAATGGCGCGCAGATAATCGAGATTGGTCTCGATGCCTGATATCGATGTTTCGGCAAGGGCCGACTTGAGCTTTTCGATCGCCGCCGGTCGATCTCTGGCCGAGACGATCACCTTGGCGAGCATCGGGTCGTAGAAGGGTGTCACTTCTGTGCCGGTCTCGATCCAGCCGTCGATACGTGCGTCCTCGGGAAAGGCGACTTCTGTTAGCAGGCCAGCGCTCGGGCGGAAATCGGCATGCGGCATCTCGGCATAGACGCGCACTTCGATCGCCGCTCCCTTCGGCTGCAGCGCCTCGGCGCCCGAGAGTACATCCTCAGCTGCCGCCTGGCGGATCATCCATTCGACGAGATCGAGGCCGAACACGGCTTCGGTGACAGGATGTTCCACTTGCAGACGAGTGTTGACCTCGAGGAAGTAGAACTCCTCGCGAATGGGATCGTAGATGAATTCGACGGTACCCGCGGACTCGTAGGAGACCGCGGAACCCAGATCGACCGCTGCCTTGTGCAAACGCGCACGCGTGACGGCCGAGAGACCGGGGGCAGGGGTCTCCTCGACCACCTTCTGGTTCCGCCGCTGCAGCGAGCAATCTCGTTCACCGAGCGCGATGACCTTGCCTTTTCCGTCGCCGAAGATCTGAACTTCGACATGGCGGGCTTCGGCCACGAAACGCTCGATATAGACGCGCGCATCGCCAAAGCTCGCCCGCGCAGTGCGCTGCACACTTTCGAACGAAGCCTTCAGGCTTTCGGCATCGGCACAAAGCTGCATGCCGATACCACCGCCGCCAGCCGTGCTTTTTAGCATGACGGGATAGCCGATCGTTTCGGCTGCGGAGAGCGCTTCATCGGCGTTTGAAAGCAAGCCGGTGCCGGGCAGCAGCGGCACGCCGCTCACCTCGGCAAGTTCGCGCGCCGTATGTTTCAGGCCGAAGGCCGAGAGGTGTTCGGGACGGGGGCCGATGAAGGCGATGCCTTCGGCGGCAAGGCGCTCGGCAAAACCGATGTTTTCCGACAGGAAGCCGTAGCCGGGATGAACCGCCTCTGCTCCTGTGGCCTTGCAGGCGGCAATCACCGCATCGACATTGAGATAGCTTTCGCTCACCGGCGCAGGCCCGAGGCGGACAGCCTCATCGGCCATCAGCGCAGGCCTGGCGAAACGGTCGGCATCGGAATAGACGGCGACGGACGCAATACCCATTCGTCGCAGTGTCTTGATGACCCGGATGGCGATTTCGCCCCGGTTGGCGATCAGGACTTTCTTGAACATGCTCAATACTCGCCATCCCAGATCAGCACCCGGATCGGCGTCGGGTCGAAGCCGTTGCAGGGATTGTTGATCTGCGGGCAGTTGGAGATGACGCAGAGCACGTCCATCTCAGCGACGAGTTCGACATAGTCGCCCGGCGCGGAAATGCCGTCGACGATCGTCATCTCGCCATTCGGCTTGATCGGCACGTTCATGAAGAAATTGATGTTCGGCACGATATCGCGCTTGCCCATGCCGTGCTTGCTGACTTCGAGTACGAAATTGTCGCGGCAGGCATGTAGATATTTGGTGCCATGGCCGAAGCGTACCGTGTTGCTCTCGCAGGAGCAGGCACCGGCCGAAGTGTCATGACGGCCGCAGCTGTCGGCCGTCATGGTCAGCATGACATTGCCTTCGTTCGACATGATTTTCGTGCCGATGCCGATATAGGCGGCACCCTGCATGCGCATCGTATCCTGATTGGAATAGCGCTCGGAGAAATCATCGGCACGATAGAAGAGCGTGTCGATCGCCTGCTGGCCAAAACTGTCCTCGATGCGGATCGTCTGGCCCTTGCGCACAATGCCGGACCACGGGGCTTCTGCCGCAATGAAATGGTCTTGGGCGGTATTCTGCAGACTGCGGGCAGGGGAGGTCTGAATGAAATCGGACATCGTTTCCTCCTCAGGCCTGCATCAGGGCGTTGTTTTCGAAACCGCGCACGGCTTCGGCGGTCGCCGTGCTGCAAAGATCGTCCGCAGCCGGCACGGGTGCCTTGTAGCGGGTGATGACAACGGGCTTCGGTTGGTAGATGGGGTCCGTGTCAAGCGGATGCGGGCAATTGGAAAAGCCGACCAGCATGTCCATCTCGGCACGCAGTTCGACGTAGTCGCCGCTGTTGGAACGCTTGCCCTGCCAGCAGAAATCGCCGTCCTCGGCAAGGCGCACGGGCGCGAAGAGGTTGAGGATAGCAGGAAGATCGCGACGGTCGAGGCCGAGCTTGACGGCAACGAGTATAAGGTTGTCTCGGGTGTTGCGGGTCTTTTCGCTGGGATATTTCGCTGCGTTCGAGGCCCCCGTCGAGCCTCCCATCAGGCAGTCATGGGCACCGGAACTATCCTCAATCATCGAGAACATGACGCGGCCCATGTCGGAAAAGATCACACGTCCCTTGCCGAGCGCCGTCGTCCACTGGACCTTGGCCGTATCGACGAGGTTGATTCGTTCGCTCGTATCGGTGGCATTCCAGGCGACGAGCGCCACTGTTGAATTGCCCTCGGCCTGATCGACCCGGATCGCCTCGCCGCGCTGAAGGTTGGTGGACCAGTACCAGCCGCCAGGAATGGTTTCCTGATGGATGACCGCGGCGGCTTCGATCGCCGGTGCCGGCAGCAGGCTTGGGCCGGGCAGGGCCTTGGGGGCGAATTCCAGGCCCTTCTTCTGATGCTCCTCGTAGCGTGCGCGATTGGCGGCGATCTCTTCGGGCGAGCGTCTTACATGCATCATGGCATCTCTCCTGACGGTGCCAGGTCGTCCCGGCTGTGCCCCAGGGAAGCGACCGGGCCGTCCCGGTCGGGGCTGAAGATCGTTGACTGGCCGGCAAGGCGCGGCGGCCAGATGGAAATGTCCTTAGTAATGGTGGCGCCGTAGCGCTCTTTTTCTTCCGGCCGGTCGCGACGGCGTTCGAAGGCGACGACGCGGCTGGCGAGCGTGAAGGCCTCGCGCATGTCATGCGTGACCATGACGACGGTCATCTGCGTCTCGTGCCAGAGCCGCTTCATCAGCGTGTGGATTTCTGCGCGAATGCCGGGGTCGAGCGCGCCGAAGGGCTCGTCAAGCAGCAGCACTTTCGGCTTCATGATAAGCGCTTGAGCCAGCGCCAGGCGCTGCTGCATGCCGCCGGAAAGCTGCGCCGGGAATTTGCTCTCCGAACCGGCAAGGCCGACCTCGGCAATCAGCTGGCACGCTTCCTCGATGGCACTGCGGCGTGCCGCGCCGAAAAGTTTGGCCCTGTAGCGCGCCGCAGACAATTCCCTGCCGAGCAGCACATTGCCGAGCACGGTCAGGTGCGGAAAGACGGAGTAACGCTGGAAGACGACGCCGCGATCCGGTCCCGGTTCCGGCGGCAGCGGCTCGCCGTCGAGCAGGATCTTGCCTTTCGTCGGCTGCTCCTGGCCGAGCAGCATGCGCAGAAAGGTGGTCTTGCCGCAGCCCGACGGGCCGACGAGGGCGACAAAGGCGCGGGAGGCGACGGTCAGCGACACGTCCTCAAGCACGATCTGGTCGCCATATTCCTTCCAGACTTTTTCGATCTTCAATTCGCTCATGCCTGTTTCTCCAGCTCCGACCAGGGGAAGACGGCGATGCGCAGGCGATCGAGCAGTGCATTCATGATCACGGCAAGCAGTGTGATCCAGACGACATAGGGGAAGATGATATCCATCGAGAGATAGCGGCGGACGAGGAAGATGCGGTAGCCGAGACCGGAATCCGACGAGATCGCTTCGGCCGCGATGAGGAACAGCCAGGCCGGGCCGAGTTGCAGTCTGAGGCAGGTGATCAAACGCGGCAGGATCTGCGGCAACACGACCCGTAGGCCGATCTGCCACGAGGTGCCGCCAAGCGTTTCGGCCTTGACGATCTGTTCGCGCGGCAGTTCCAGCGCCTTCAGCGCCAGATCGCGGACCATCGTCGGCGCCACACCGATGACGATGAGGGCGATCTTCGAGGTTTCTCCGAGCCCCATGACGATGAAGAGGATCGGCAGCAGCGCCAGCGGCGGCACCATGGAGATCACGGCGATGAAAGGGGCAAGCAACGCCCTCAGATAGGGCAGCATGCCGATCAGCATGCCCACGACAAGCGCGATCGCCGTGGAGATGCCGAGGCCGGATAGCAGGCGGATCAGGCTCGCCCCGGTATCCGACCAAAGCAGATACTCGCCGGTGCGCGGGTCAGCGACGAAGGCTAGACGGTTAATCGCATCGGCAAATCCCGCAAGGCTCGGCAGAAGCTTGTCATTGGCGTTCTCCGCCAGTCGCGCAGCCGAGCCGAAGGCATAGGCAAGGGCGAGCAGCACGAAGGGCAGCAGCATCAAGGCAAACTGCGCGCCCCGGCTCGGCCTCGTGTTGATCCAACGCATGGGAGATGCTCCGCTGGTGAAGATGGGGAGACGCGATTAAGCCGCGCCTCCGTTGCGATCAGAGCGAACCGTCGGCGGCTGCCTTCATGTAGGTCTCGGTGAAACGCAGCTTCACATTGCCGGTATCGCCCAGCACCTTGCCATCAGGCATTTCGATACCGATGACATCGGCAGACGGTGCACCATTGCCGAGCAGGCCCTTCTCGAAAAGGAAGTTACGGACCAGATCCATCGTCTTCGGCAGGTTCGGCGAAGCGGTGAAGGCAACGGCATCGGCCGGCTTGTCGAAGAGCTTGGTGGCGGCAAGCTGGGCTTCAAAACCGGCGAGATCGGTGCCCGAAGCGGACCCCATTGCTTCACGGGCTGCCTTGCCCTCGGCAGTATCGGCACGCAGAAGAGCGGCTGTCTCGTACCAGATGCCGGCCAGCGCCTTGCCGAAGTTCGGATTGTCCTTGAGCACGCCGCTATTGGCGACCATCAGGTCGATGATTTCGCCCGGCACCTGCGAACTGTCGAAAACTTTCTTGGCCGTGGGATCTTCCAGGATGGTAGAGACCAGCGGGTTCCAGGTGACGACGGCGGTGACGTCGGGCGTCTTGTAGGCAGCGACCATATCGGCGTCGGAGGTGTTGACTACTTTCACGTCACGCTCGGTCAGTTTGATGCTTTCGAGCGCGCGGGCGAGCAGATAGTGCGAGACGGAGAATTCGACGAGATTGACGTTCTGGCCCTTGATATCGGCAAGGCCCGCCTTGTCCTTCAGGATGACGGCGTCATTGCCGTTCGAGAAGTCGCCCACGATCACAGCCGTCGTGTCGACGCCGCCGGCAGCCGGGATCGACAAGCCATCCATGTTGGTCAGCGTAACGGCATCGAAGGCGCCTGCCGTGTACTGGTTCATCGACTCCACATAGTCGTTGAACTGGGTGACATCGATCTTGATGCCGTATTTGTCGGCCCATTTCTTGACGATGCCGTGGTCAGCCGCATAGCCCCAGGGCATCCAACCGACATAGATGGACCAGGCGACCTTGAATTCGGTCTTCTGTTCGGCCTTGGCGAAGGAGCTGAAGCCCATTGCCAGCGAAGCGGAAAGCGCGGTGATGGAAAGGATCTTCGAAAAAGTCTGCATTGAAATTCCCCTTTTGCTTTTCTTCAAAAGGGATCGGCAATGACCATCGTGCCGCCAATCCCTTGGCTTACGAGGTCTCCCGGGCTTTTGTCCCGCCGTGCACCCGGCGGAATTTCTCCCCCGCCGGTGGTGGCTCTCGGACCAGTCACGCCCTTCGAAAGCGCCGGAACCCTAGCCACCAACTCTGCTCATATCGAAGCAAGCGCTATGCCAGATTATCTATGTGTTTGATTTGTAAGGATTGGCCGATATGCCGCTTACTTTAAAGCTGCAAAAGTGCATACTCATGCCTAATTATTGATCGAAATGCGAAAGTATCCTGCGGTGATGCATAAAATTTAACGCGCCGCCACGCTCTTCCTGTTCTCGTTGCGCCCGGATCTAACTGTATGGCCTTACCGGTGACCTATGGAATGTCCCTCGACTCCAGTTCCGGGCAGCTTGGCTCGTTTCCGAAGGTGATCTCCCTGCGGTATCCGCCAAGCGTCAGCCCTCTGAAGGTCAGCACGTTCTCATCGCGATAGACGATCTCGCTTCGGTAAATACCCGCGCGTATTGCTCTGTTCCTGGCCCGACTGACATTGCACTGCCCGACCGGTGGCGACACATGCCAATTGGACGTGCCTTGCGTGTCGGTTTGCCAGCCGTCGGCAGGGGCCAGCGTCGAGCTGGCGAGCAGCGCAAATGCTGAAAGTATAAGCTTGGACGACAATCGAGACTTCACGATGTTACTCCGAGGCAATTCCATTATCGATGCTTCCGCTATTAACTGAAATTGCTCAATAAATCATCCGACGGTGCGCCAGCCGGCTTTGACTTCTCGGCGAATGGTGAACAACCACTCTAACAAGACGCTTTCTTTTTAGCGGGGGCTCATTCTGTCGAGAGCGCATGTTTGACGCGCAGGATGGCGACGGCAACAGCTCCGATAACGAGCGGGATCGACACAAGCATCACCAACGGACTGACGTGATAGCCTGCGTGATCGACGGTTTCCAAAACGACCTTAAACAGGCTCAGAAGATAATAGCTGATAGCGATGATGGAGAAGCCCTCTACCGCCCGCTGGATCTTGACCTGGGTTGCGGCGCGATCAGCCATCGCCTGGATCTGGATGGCATTCTGGTATTCGATTTCAACCTGAATGCGTGTTTGCAGGAGGTCGATCAGGTGCATGGTCGCGTGGGAGAGTTGCTCCAGACGCAAAGCAGTCGCTTCGCAGGTTCGGACGGCCGGTCGGAAGCGCCTTGCAACAAAAACTCCAAACCGCTGGAAACCCGGAACATGAGATTCGCGTAGCTCGCCGATCCGCTCCTCGACAATTTTTGCATAGGCGGCAGTGGCGCCGAAACGATTGCGTGTTTCTGCTGCCGCGGAGATAATCTGCGCGGATAGGCTGGAGATTTCGTCAAGCAGTTTCTTGTGTTCGGTCGCCGGGGTGGTCTGATTTCGGTTCGTCAGTTGGACGAGCTTCTTGTCATAATCCCCAAGCAAGGGAGCCAGCCGTCGGGCCTCGGGGAGACTAAGCAGCGCCATGGCGCGATATGTTTCGATTTCGTAGATTCTGCGCACCATCCTGCCAAGGCGGTAGGCATTCAAGTCCTTGTTGAAGAGAAGGATCCGGCTCGTCTTGTCATCCTGAACACGAAAATCGGAGCATACCTGCGCCGCCCCTCCGCCAATTGAAGACGCGGCGGTATCGCGAAATCCGAATTTCGAGAGAGTTAGCCCAAGCTCCGTTGGCGCAGGCCCGAGCACCAGGATGCCGACCCGAGATATGAGCGCCGGCGCGTCCATATCTACAAGAGCCGGAATGTCGTCTTCCAAAAGGCTGGATCGCGGCCACGTATCCGTATCTGCGCTCAATTGGGTGACGCGCGTGATGGTGACGAATTCGGTGTGGTGCTCCACCTGTGTTCGCGGATCGCCGCTATCATCGCCTTCGGGCAGATAGCGGCTTCCGTGGAGGGCAACGAGGGCAGACGGCATGAGCGCTATATGCTCAACGAAAGCCGGGCCGGTAAAATAGATGGAAGGCCTGGCATGGAGCTCAGCGTTGAAATCCGACATCGTACAATCTCACCGTATTAAGGGTCAAAATGGCCAAGAAGACGCCCTAGCGAAAAATCCGTTCGATCGAAGTACACTTCTCCCAAATCAGTCGGATCTCACGAGGTCAACTATCCCAAGGTCTTGCTAATCGATTTTACTTTTCACGGTTAGGATCGGGATCGCCCGAACTGGAAACGGCCCGGTTTCCCGAGCCGTTTCATGATCCCTTTGTCTGATGCCCACGTGAGCTTGCAGGCATAGCCGGCTCACTCCGAAGCGTTCTGGCGACGGAGAGAGCTCAAGGCGGATTCAGGGTTTCAAATCATATGCTTGGTGAGATGCGCGAAGCTCCGCCAAAGTCTTGCCGACGCAGCTACCGCCGCCTGCGCCGCCGGTTGCCTTCGCTTTACCATCCAGGGTGATCGTACCGCCCATGCGTTCGGATGCCACATAGGTTGCCGTACCGTCCTCTGAAATGCGCGATATGTAGAAAGCGTGGTAGGTTTCCTTGTATTTGCATTGGATAAGTATTGGAAATTGTTCAAAAGATGGGGTTTGTGCCTCAGCAGTCGCGAGTGGAAAGCCTGTTAGTGCCATCAGGCTTGCGAGGACCACTTTGGCCGATGCGTTCAATCCTCGATCGGATGCGTGCGTCATTGTTCAACCCCCTTTTTCAAGATCGATCTTCGAAATCCGCAGCATCTAGATCGTCAGCGCGACGAGCGCATCCCGATCGAGGACTCGGACAATGCGTTGCAATTTTCCGTTGAGGCAAAGAATGCGTTTTTCGCGTAATTTCGTAAAGCAGCGGGCCACTGTCTCGACCGTCAGTCCGAGATAGTCGGCGATATCGCTACGCGACATCATCATATCGAATTCGCAATCTCCCGGATGACGATCGGCCGTTTCGTAAACAAAGGCGGCGACGCGCTTCAGTGCACTTTGCTCGGTGATGACGAGTTGCTTGTGCTGTGCCTTTGCAAGGTTCGTCAAAGCAATGTGAAGAAGGTCTATGGGGACGACTGCGTCCTGATTGGCGCGAAAGGGCTTGATAGAGGTTTCGCAAACGGCTTCTGCAAAATCGGTTCGTACATTGCCCGTCTCGAGCCCGAACCATTCGCCCTTGCCGCAAAAGGATAGAATGTACCGCTGACCGCTTGCCGTGAGGCGGTAAATCCGCACCGCTCCCGCTTCGACCTGGTAGATCGCAAGCGCGTGTTCACCCTCGCTATAGATCGTCTCGTCGGCCTTGAGCCGGATGGATTGATCCCTGATTGCTCCGGCTGGTCCGCCATGGCGGTGGCCCGAAACTGTCGTGTGCTTTACGATCGTTTGGTTTTGAAGCATATGCGTCGCCCCCATCCACATCGCAGCATAAGCAATCGGTGCCCGCCCCGATATTCGAGATATCCCTTACGTATTGCTACGGAAGCCCCGGGCTACCAACCGGTGTATAACGCAATTCCCCCTTGATGAGAGTGATACGACGGTATCGCAGGAGGTCTCAATGGTGTCGGAAGAGGGAGGGGAAAACCGCGCAGTTCATGAGCCTGCAAGCGTGCGTATGCAACTTGACCTTATACTCGCCAGTCCGGAATTCCTTGCCCCTGAGCGCGGACGCCGATTCCTGCAATATATCGTTGAAGAGACACTTGAAGGGCGTAGCGAACAGCTCAAGGCCTATACGATTGCACAAGCGGTTTTTGGGCGCGATGCCTCCTTCGATGCACAGAATGATCCCGTCGTCCGCATCGAGGCCGGACGAATTCGTCGCGCGCTCGAACGCTATTATCTCGTCAGCGGAAGCAATGACCCAATCCGGATTACCGTGCCCAAAGGAGGGTATGCGCCCCATTTTTCGAGCGAGGAAAACCGTTCGAACGGAGGAGAAATTTCCGCTCCGCAAAACCGCGAGAACATACGGCGGCCCCCGAGGCAGGGGCAGCCGGTCAGCTATCGTGATCTCCTGTTGCCGATCGGGGTCCCGGCACTGTTCGGGGTAATGGCCGTACTCGCCCTTGTTCGTCCGCTTGAAGCCTATCTCTCCCCACCAAAGGCGCTGCCGGTGCCTGCCGCGTCAACGTCGGAGAACAAGGTCAGGATCGCGATCGAACCTTTTATCGCACTCGGCGGCAGCACGCAGGCCTCTGATTTCGTAAAGGGATTGGCCGATCAGTTGATTGCAAAGTTTATGAGGGTGGAAAGCCTAATCGTGCTTGCCCCCAGCCGCTCCGGGCCAGAAGTGACAGGCTCGCATTTAAACCTGCAAGGAAGCGCCCTCGTCGAGGGCACGATCCTTCATCTTCATGTCCGCCTGATAAACGCCTCCGACGGCGCGGTCATTTGGGCCAATCAATATGATCGAGACCTGCGCGGCCAGACTATTCTCGACGTCGAGGACGAGATCGCCGCTCAAATCGCCATGGCGATTTCGAATAGTCACAGGCTGAGCGGCGTAAGCGCCGATCCTTAGGCCCTACTGTGCGGGCAGAGGGGGGATGACTAATCCCGAGGCGCGCAGTCCGTTCAGGAAGCGCTCCTGGTCCTCCGGTCGTTGCAGACGGAGTGCGACCTCCTGGCGGATATTCGTCATCAACGCTGGCGCGTGGATATTGAGCCAATCCCGTTCGAGAATGGCCTCGTCCGTCTTTCCGGCCGCTCCGAGAATGGATAGCAGCAGAAGGCGATGCAGCACATTGTGATCGACATCGGACCTCCGCGACCACTTTTCCGCCTCTTCGATATCTCCCTTCATCAACGCGCACAGAGCCAGACCGTTTTCATAATAACCTCTGGTGCCGACACCCTTGTTGAGGGCGATCGACAACAATTCGCAGCCCGACTGCCATTTTCCCGACAACGCCAATCGAAGGCCATACTCGCCCGCGACTTCCACGTCATCGGGATCGGCAGCATAGGCTGCCGTACCCGCCTTCAGGGCGTCGTCGATATCTCCCCTGAAGAAGCTCACCAGCATCTGCGCTTGCAGCACATGGGGATTGCCCGGCGCGAGTGACACTGCTCGCTCCACCGCAGCGCTCGCCAGCACAAGAGGCTGCGATGACGATGACGTGCCGAGCCTGTGGCGGTATCTGATTTCGTCGAGATAGATCATGGACAGCAGCGCCCAGGAAACCGCATTGTCAGGGGACCGCTGGGTTGCTCGCTGCAAGCATTCGCGTGTCGCGCTGTGGCTTTGCGCGGTCATGGTCTGACGATAGCTGGAATAGGCAAGCGTGCATTCGTAGGCCCTCCGGTCTTCCGTCTGTGCCGGGGGCGCTATCATATCCTTGTCGGTCTGAAAGATGACGCCATAGGGTTGTGCAATTGCATCGGCGATTTTTCGCGCGACCTCGCCTTGAATCACAAGCTTGTTCTGATCTCGAAGATCCCCATCGAAATTATTGGCCCAGATAACGGCTCCATCCGCTTGGCGCACCAGCCTGGCGGCAGCTCGCAGCCTGCTTCCATCGATCTGGACATTGCCTTGCAACAGGTAGGCGGCAGCTGCGACATGCTCATCACGGAGCGGATCTGCGACGACAATGATGTCATCGAACTGGGCGAGCTGCCCGATAATGTCGTCCCGCAGACCACGGGCGATATCGGAGCCGTCGTCAGCCGGGTTGCCATCCGCAAAAAAATCGACAACCACCGTTGGCTCCAGATGTGCCGTCGGCAATGCCGCGATTGGCACATCACGCCAAGACAGTGCGAAGGTGAGGGCCAGGAGAAGAAGGGCAAGGACGACAGCCACCACGGTTCCGAGACCAAGACGGGCTATCCATCCCCCAGGTCGTGATTCCTCGAGCGAATGTCCTTGATCTTCGTGCTCAACATCTCGGGGATCTTTCGAGATCTCGACCGGCTCAGCCGGAGCCTGCGCAGCCCGCGCATATTCGAAATGCGGCACATATCCGCCTTTGGGCACCGTAATGACGACGTTGTCCCTCTGGCCTGCGACGAGATAATAGCGCTCGAGTGCCTTGCGTATTCGGCCGGCCTCGATCCGGACAACTGGATCGTTCTGCGGGTCGAATGAAGCTTCCCGGCCAAAAACTACATTTGCTATTGTAAACGCCTTCAGGAAGTCCGATCGACCGGCAAGCGTCTCGTTGACGACGAATTCCAGGAAATTTCGCCCCCGCTTCGGCGCGTGAAATTCCTCACTGGTAAGGATTCGTTCGACCTGTCGGCAAATCTCGTCAGCTGTCGGCTCAATACTGCTGAAATCATTGACCCTTGCGCTTCTCATGATCGCCCCTACGACAAAGATCACACGCAGCTATATAAGTCAGTTCTAACGCATCATACCGCACAAGCCTGAGGTTGCAAGAATTGCTTTAGGATTGCCGAGTATAAGTTGACCAGCTGCTGAAGGGCAAAGCTTTCGCGGTTTCAGGTGGTTGAGATGCAGCATCAATGGTTATGGCCATACGCATGAGTTCTGCCAGATTGCGCGCGCCCATTTTTGCCATCACATTGGCACGGTGGACCTCCACCGTGCGCGAGCTGATGCCGAGTTGATACGCAATCATCTTGTTCTGCGCCCCATCGAGGACGCCGATCAGAACCTGATATTCGCGCTCGGTCAGCTGGCGCAGCCGTGTGGCGACACTGCCAGAATCAGGTAGAATCCTGCTGGTCCGCCTCTGGTCCATCGCTCCGTTGATGGCCGCAACAAGCACGTCTTCCTTCAACGGTTTTTCCAGGAAATCGAATGCCCCGGCCTTCATCGCCTGTACAGCTGCGGCAATATCGCCGCGGCCGGTAATGACGATTGCCGGCACGTCTATGCCGAGGCGTCGCAGGCGATGGAGCAATTCGATGCCGCTGCTGTCAGGCATGCACAGATCGGTGACAAGACAGCTTCGGCCGGACAGCGGCAGAAGTTCCAGGAACGCCTTCGCAGAACTATGTGCACGAACGGCAAAGCCTGCCGACACCAGTAAAAACGTCAGAGAACGCCGGAGCGACTCCTCATCGTCGACGAGATGGATCGTAAGGTCATTCGCCATTGATCGTTGTCTCCGCCAGCGGAAGCGAAAACGAAAGGACCGAGCCTCCCTGTATTCCCTTGCGCGCGCTTATGCAGCCTCCATGCGCTTCGATGATACGTTTCGATAATGCCAGCCCCATGCCAAGTCCGCGCGGTTTACTGGTCACAAAGGGACGAAACAGCGCTGCTTCGATCTCGGCGGCAATTCCGCAGCCATTATCGGACACCTCGACGACCAGCGAGAAGTCGCCGGTTCTGGTTCGGATTGCGATGGTTGGCTGCTCAATGCCATCGGTCGCCTCGACGGCATTGTGAAGAAGATTCATCAGCACCTGGACGACCTGGACGCGGTCCGCGACGACGATATCCCGCTCCGCGTCGAGCCGCATATCGGTTAGGAGGCCCTTCCGGGCTGATCCGACGAGCCCAAGCGCTGTCGCTTCGCGGATCAGCGCGTGCATCGACTCCGGCCGCTTCTCACCGGCGCCGCGTTTTGCAGCGTCGCGGATGTTCTTGACGATCGTTCCTGCCCACGAGGCGTGCTGTGTAATCTCCGACAGAGCTTCACGAAGCTCCTCGCCGTGCCGGCGGCCATCGCTCGTCACAAGGCGCCTACACCCCTCGGAGTAGGCGGCGATCGAGGACAGCGGCTGGGAGAGTTCATGTGCCAGCGTTGCCGTCATCTCTCCAAGCGCGACTATCCTGGCAAGACGCGCCAGCTCACATTGAAGCTCCTGAATCTGCTGCAATGTCCCGCGCTCAGTCCGGAAATCCTCAAAGATCGCAGCCGCGAAGGTTTCTTTTTCGCCTTTTTCTCGGATGATGGTCAGGGCAGTTGGAAACTGAACGCCGCTCTTGGTGGTTGCCAGGCCCGCACGCACTACGCCTTGGTCCGCCCAGCGTCCCTTGATCTGAATATCCGGCATTGAAGACCAGACGAAGTCGATCTTGCGGTCGAGCAATTCATCTTCCTCATAACCGAACAAAGTCACCGCAGCCCTGTTACAGGCCGAAATTCTATTGCTGGCGGTCATGAAAAACACCGCGTCGGGCATGAGTTCGTAGAGTTGCCGGATCCAGATCGCCTGTTGTCCGTTCTCCCGCGACAGGTTTGGCGCTGAGTCAGGGCGTGCTATTCGCGATCCGTCGAACGAGGTTCGTCCCATCCCGCCCGGGACAAAGGAACGATATCCGGCAACTTGCGGCGCCTCCATCTTGGTGGACATGATGGTCTCCTCCGCCCTTTGAGAAGCAATCCAGGGCCTCGACGGCCTTCCCTTCTCAACAATGACGTGAGTTTACCATCTTTGGATGGGGGATCAGTGTAGTATCGCGTAGACTCTATTGGTCTTTTTCTGCAACCGGACCTGCTGAAGGACCGGCGAGCCGGCGCTTTGGCGCGGCCTCATCTCCATTGATCCGGCTCAATGCCTCTGGCTCGCTGTTCCGCTACTCTGCGACGCGATGGGTTTACAGCCATTTGAGGGAGCTGGAAGATGAGAAAGTTTGCTCTTGCTATTGCTATTGCAACCGCTGCGTCGTTGGTGACACCTGTTGGCGCGCAGCAGAGCCGCAAGGAATTCCGGCGCATGAATTGGGCCGAAAACCTGCCGGAGCACATCAGAACCTATCACGACAAGCGGTTTTCCATCGTCAGTTTTCGAACCGCAGTTGAAGTCGGCGCAATGCCGAGGCCGGGCAGCGCTGAACACGTCAAGGAAATCCGGACGGCGATCCGTTCCAACTCATGGCTCGTTCAGCAACTGAAGGCCAAGAAACTGACACCCAATCAGATCGAATGGGTGACGCGCGCCCGCAACGGCAACCTGACGTTCTACATCGAATGAGCGAGCATGCAGGGTTCCCGCGAAGGAAGCCGCGCGATCGCGAATCCATCAAAAGGCAGGACATAGCGGAGGTCGTTGCGGCATCCGCGTGCTGGCAGGAAAAATCACGCCGGCCGAGTGACCGGCATTCCGAAACAGGGCCTCTTGTTGGTCGACGCTCGTTCATCGTCGGGGAGGGTTCGGTGATGTGGCGGTTGGTCGTCGAAGCTCCGTTCGAAGAGGATATAGAACTCGCCGTCATAGACGACGAAGGCGTCCATGCCCTTGTTTTTCCCTGCCTTCGTCTGCCCGGCGGATGGGCTAACGCGCTCACCGGCGAGTTGCTGGACGTTCATCCAACCCATTGGCGTTCGTGGCCGATACAGCGTTGCGATACGTCCGACCTTCATTGAATGGAACTGCATTCTCTGGAGGCTAGGCCAGGGAGTTGCAAATGCTGCAATGCACCTTGTCTGCAATCAATGACATGCCCCGGCCTGCCCAAATAGGCTGCCAGCAGGCTGAACGTGTTTAATGGTCGGCGGCGCAGCCGCCATCCTAAGGCTGGAAGGAGGACCGCATGCGTGGTTTCGGTGTTCATTCTGAGGTCGGAAAACTGAGAACCGTCATGGTCTGCAAGCCATCTCTGGCCCATCAGCGCCTGACGCCTGCAAACTGCCATGACCTTCTTTTCGACGATGTCTTGTGGGTGCATGAGGCCCAGAAGGATCACTATGATTTTGTCCTGAAGATGCAGGAAAGAGGGGTCGAAGTTCTCGAGCTCCATGACCTGCTCGGCCAGGCGCTCTCCAACAAGCAGGCACGCGATTTCGTGCTGGATCGACGCGTCACCCCGAACGTGCTCGGCTCGCAGATCGCCGAGGCGATGCGGCCATGGCTCGACGAGATGCCGGCCCAACAGCTTGCCGCCTTCATGATCGGCGGCATTTCAATTTCCGATCTGCCTGATGTCAGGGCGAAGTCGCTGATGCTGAGTGCCCTGCCGGAAACCGATTTCGTCATCCCGCCCGTCCCCAACACCCTGTTCCAGCGCGACCCTTCCTGTTGGATTTATGGCGGGGGAACGTGCAATCCGATGTTCTGGCCGGCAAGACGTGCCGAGACGCTGATCCAACGCGCGATCTATAAATTTCACCCGATATTCCACGGCGGCGACTTCCGGATCTGGTGGGGCGATTCCGACAATCAGTTCGCCAATGCCTCGATGGAGGGTGGTGACGTGATGCCGATCGGCAATGGCACAGTTCTGATCGGCATGGGCGAACGCACCACCTATCAGGCCGTCGGCCAGGTGGCGCAGGCCCTCTTCAGGAACAAGGCGGCAAAGCGGGTGATCGGCTGCCTGATGCCGAAGAGCCGCGCGGCAATGCATCTCGATACGGTCTTCAGCTTCTGCGATCGCGATATCGTCACGCTGTTTGCGGAAGTCGTCGACCAGATCCGCTGCTACAGCATGTATCCGGTAGACGACGACGGCACATTCGAGATTCATCCCGAAAGCCAGCCGATGCTCGATGTTGTGGCCGAAGCGCTCGATCTGCCGCTATTACGCACGGTCGAAACAGGCGGCAATTCCTATCAGGCCGAACGCGAACAATGGGACGATGGCAATAACGTCGTCGCGCTCGAACCGGGTGTCGTCGTCGCCTACGACCGGAATACCTATACCAACACGCTACTGCGCAAGGCAGGTGTCGAGGTCATCACCATTCGAGGTTCCGAACTCGGCCGCGGCCGCGGCGGTGGGCATTGCATGACGTGCCCGATCTGGCGCGATCCGGCTTACTGACGTTTTCACTCACAAAACTGACCGACGGAGCAAGACCATGAGCTTCAATCTGCGCAATCGCTCGCTTCTAACCGTGCAGGATTATACGCCGCGGGAATTCCGCTATCTCCTCGATCTCGCCCGAGATCTGAAGCGGGCCAAATATGCCCGCACCGAGCAGGAGCACCTGAAGGGCAAGGAAATCTGCCTTATCTTCGAGAAGACCTCGACCCGGACAAGATGCGCTTTCGAAGTCGCCTGCTCGGACCAGGGCGCCAATGTCACCTATCTCGATCCGTCGGGCTCGCAGATCGGGCACAAGGAATCTTTCAAGGACACGGCACGGGTACTGGGGCGCATGTATGATGCGATCGAGTATCGCGGTTCCGCGCAGAAGGGCGTGGAGACGTTGGCAAAATATGCCGGAGTGCCGGTCTATAACGGCCTGACGGATGAATATCATCCGACGCAGATGATTGCCGACGTCATGACCATGCGTGAACACAGCGACAAGCCGATCGCTGCCATCAAATATGCCTATGTCGGTGACACACGCTCGAATATGGGGCATTCGCTTTTGATCGTCGGCTGCCTGCTCGGCATGGATGTGCGCATCTGCGGCCCAAGATCACTGTGGCCTTCGGAAGAATATATGAAGATCGCCAAGGATCTGCAGCAGGCCTCGGGCGCGCGCCTGCTGGTTACCGAAGATCCCAAGGAGGCCGTCAAGGACGTCGATTTCATCCATACCGATGTCTGGGTTTCGATGGGTGAGCCGAAGGATGTCTGGCGCGAACGCATCAAGCTGCTCACTCCCTACCAGGTGAATAAGGAGCTGATGAAAGCGACCGGCAATCCGCAGACCAAGTTCATGCATTGCCTGCCTGCATTCCATGACACCGAAACCACGCTGGGCAAGCAGATCGCTGAAGATTACGGCATGGAGAACGGCCTTGAAGTGACCAATGACGTCTTCGAATCCGAGGCCAATGTCGCCTTCGAGCAGGCGGAAAATCGCTTGCACACGATCAAGGCCCTGCTTGTCGCTACTTTGGGAGATTAGAATGCGTGTGGTCATTGCGCTCGGCGGCAATGCGCTTCTCCGGCGCGGGGAGCCTATGACTGCCGATACCCAGAGGCGAAATGCGCGCCTCGCGGCCCAGGCGATCGCGCCCCTGGCGGCTGAACATGAACTTGTCATAACCCATGGCAACGGGCCACAGGTTGGGCTGCTCGCCCTCCAGGGAGCGGCCTATAAACCCGAGGAGGCCTATCCGCTTGATGTTCTCGGTGCCGAGACAGAAGGCATGATCGGTTACATGCTGGAGCAGGAACTCGGTAATCTCCTGCCATTCGAGCAACCCCTGGCGACGCTGCTGACCATGGTGGAGGTCGACGCCAACGATCCCGGCTTCCAGAACCCCACCAAGTTCGTCGGACCAGTCTATGACAAGGGCGAGGCGGATCGGATTCGCACGGAAAAGGGTTGGGTATTCAAACAGGATGGCGACAAATGGCGGCGCGTCGTGGCCTCGCCGATACCGAAGCGCATCTTCGAGATCCGTCCGGTTCGCTGGCTACTCGAAGAGCGGACGATCGTCATCTGTGCAGGTGGCGGCGGCATACCGACCATGTATGAAAAAGGCGCCGACAGGAAGCTGATCGGTGTCGAAGCCGTCATCGACAAGGATCTCTGCTCGGAGCTCCTGGCGCGCGATCTCAACGCCGACATGCTGATCATGGCAACGGATGCCGAGGCCGTCTGCATCGACTGGGGCAAGCCGTCTCAGAAGGCAATCCATCGCGCCCGTCCTGATGATCTCAACCAGTTCTCCTTCCCGGCCGGCTCGATGGGGCCGAAAGTGGACGCCGCCTGCCATTTTGCACGGGCAAACGGCAAGACAGCCGCAATCGGTTCCCTTGCCGACATCGGTGGAATGGTCCGGGGCGAGCGCGGGACACTCATTAATTCCGGCTTTGACGGCTTGAGCTGGCACTAATCTCTCGACACAAACACTATCCCGAGACGGCCGGGCGCGATGCTGCAGCTGCTGCCGTCTCCTTGTCTGTCGCTTCGGCCGCGTTTCGTCTTTGCCAGACATAGACAGGAATACCAAGCATCAGCAGCACGAGGCCATAGAGCACCGGTTCTGCTCCGGAACCGTAGAGGGTGAAGATCGCAAAGACAAAGGCGATGAGTTCGATCGCGCTTACTCTTGGCATTCGCCCGAGCGTCGCGCCGGCAACAAGAGTTCCGGCAAGCGAACAGAAGGCATAGGGAACGACGGCGGCCATTGTGCTCAGCCCCACCATCAAACGATAGACGGCGGCAAAGCCTTCTGAGCCAAGTGCCTGAACGAGCACCAGGATCGTTGCGAAAAGACCTGAAATAACCATGCCCCATGCAGGCACGCCACGCGAGGAGAGCCGGGCAAAAAGCGGCGGAAATAGACCGTCGCGGGCCGCCGCCATCGGAACCTGCCCCATGAGAAGGGTCCAGCCATTGAGCGCACCGATCGAGGACACAAGCACGGCGATCGAGATTGCCAGCTCGCCCGGCCGGCCCCACATAACCCCCGCCGCCTGGGAAAAGGGCGCGACCGAATGGATGAGCTGTTCGCGGGGCAAGAGGCCCATCACCACGACAGTGCCAAGCACGTAAAGCGCGGCGGCGATCGATATCCCAAGTACGGTCGATCGCGGAATGGTCCGCTCCGCATTTTCGACGTCGCCGGCAGGAACTGTCGCCGATTCCAGGCCCAGATAGGCGAACATGGTGAGAGGCGCCAGCGTTGCAAATGACTGCAGCAGCGGCTGGCCGCTCGGGTTGAATTCGGCGAAATGCGATGTGTCGATATAGAGAAGGCCGATAATGGCAACGGCGCCGAAGGGGAGCAGCTTGGCATAGGTCGTGACCTGCGCGAAGAGGCCAGCGGCGTGGACGCCGCGAAGATTGACGAGCACGATCGCCCAGATGACGCCGAGCGTCAGCACAGTCGCGGTGAAGCGGTTGCCGAGGGCAGGGAAGAGATCGACCATCACGCCGGTAAAGGCAATCGCGATTACGGGCAGCGATGTCCAGATGGAAATCCAATAGCCCCAGGCGATGAGGAAGCCTGCGAAATCGCCGTAACCGAGCCGCGTATAGGCATAGGGACCACCAACGGCGGGCACGAGCCTCGCCAGGCGCGCGAAGGTGAGGCCGAGGCAGATCGCACCGGCACCCATGAGGATCCAGACGATGATCGCAAGGTTGCCGTAGGGTGCAACCGCGGCCGGCGAAAGGTAAAAGCCGGACCCAACCATGTTTCCAACAACGATGGCTGTGCAGGCGCCAAGTCCAAGGCTCTTGCTATTCGACGAGGTTGTCATCAAATCCCTCCCGTGAGCCGGCTTCCGGAAGCCGATGGCTCTTCGGACTGCCTTCGAGCCTTGATTGTCGTTGCAAAAACGGGCTCCCGCAATCCGGATCAATGCGTAGTCTGACGGTCTGGTTTAGCCTTCGACATCAGGGTAAAGCAGCTACTCACAGTGCTGGAGGTGACGTTGATGTTGGGCGAGCAGGGGTTTCTCAGGATCTCGATTGCAGCCACCGTTGTGGTCGCGGTGCTCGGAGTTGTCTTCGGCATTCTGTCCGGCTCATTCTCCATCGCCTTCGACGGCGTCTATTCGCTGGCCGATGCGGCTATGACCGGGCTTGCACTCTGGGTTTCCACCCTGATCATCAAGTCGACGCAGAGCGATGCCCAGTCTGGCAGGATCCGAAACCGCTTCACCATGGGGTTCTGGCATCTGGAGCCGATCGTATTGATGCTCAATGGCTGCCTGCTGATGACGGTCGGTGTCTATGCATTGATCAGCGCGATCATCAGCATTCTGAACGGCGGCCATGAACTACGTTTTGGCATGGCGATCGCCTATTCCGCGGCAACCGTGCTCGTCTGCGCCATCATGGCTGTCCTCGGCATCCGGTTCAACCGCCGCATCAAATCCGATTTCATCTCGCTCGATATCAAGGCCTGGATCATGTCGGGCGGCATCGCGCTTGCACTGCTTATCGCATTTCTCATCGGCATGGCCGTCCAGGCGACACCTGTTGCCTGGGTCGCCAGCTATATGGACCCTGCGGTCCTGATCCTCGTCTGTCTTGTCATGATCCCACTCCCGATCGGCACGATCTGGAAAGCGCTGACCGAAATCCTGCTGATCGCGCCTGTCGATCTGCAAGAGCACGTGGACCGCATCGCATCCGACACGGTACGCCGCCTCGGCTTCGTCTCGCACCGCGCCTATGTCGCCCAGGTCGGCCGCGCCAAGCAGATCGAACTCTACTTCATCGTGCCCGAAGGGCTTCCCGCGAAAACTATCGAGGAGTGGGACGCGCTGCGCGACGAGATCGGCAATGCGATCGGTGATGAAAGCGCCAATCGCTGGCTGACCATTGCCTTCACCGCCGATCACGAATGGGCGGAATAGTCCCGGCACGAGGCTTCCCCCTTTGCCGTGAAATGCTTCCCGTCACGTTGATTGCAATCAACGACGCTGCACTACCCGTCATGTACCATCCTTCAACCTGAGATGCAGACGGCTGCATGGCGGCCGCAGCGTTTGACCCCTCGGTTTCTGGAGGAACGCATGGAATTCCAGACGGCATTTCCTATCGCTGTTATCGACGAGGATTTTGATGGCAAGAGTGCTGCCGGGCGCGGCATGCGCGATCTGGCCGCCGCCATTGAGAAGGAAGGATTCCGGATCGTCTCCGGCGTTTCCTATGAAGACGCCCGTCGTCTGGTCCATGTCTTCAACACCGAATCCTGCTGGCTGGTCTCTGTCGACGGCACGGAGGACAAGGCGACACGCTGGCAGGTGCTGGGCGAGGTTCTGGCTGCGAAGCGGCAGAGAAACGACCGTCTGCCGATCTTCCTCTTTGGCGACGACACGACCGCGGAAGATGTACCTGCCGCAGTGTTGCGGCACGCCAATGCCTTCTTCCGGCTGTTCGAAGATTCAGCGGAATTCATGGCCCGCGCCATCGCGCAGGCCGCCCGCAACTATCTGGACCGGCTGCCACCGCCGATGTTCAAGGCGCTGATGGATTATACGCTGGAGGGTGCCTATTCCTGGCACACACCGGGGCACGGCGGCGGCGTCGCCTTCCGCAAGAGCCCGGTCGGCCAGCTCTTCTATGCATTCTTCGGCGAAAACACCTTGCGGTCCGATATCTCGGTATCGGTCGGCAGCGTCGGTTCGCTTCTCGATCATGTGGGGCCGATCGCCGAGGGCGAGCGCAATGCGGCGCGTATCTTCGGCACGGATGAAACCCTTTTCGTCGTCGGCGGCACGTCGACTGCCAACAAGATCGTCTGGCACGGCATGGTCGGGCGCGGCGATCTCGTGCTCTGCGACCGAAACTGCCACAAGTCGATCCTGCACTCGCTCATCATGACGGGCGCGACACCCATCTATCTGACCCCGTCACGCAACGGGCTCGGTATTATCGGCCCGATCTCCAAGGATCAGTTCACGCCGGAATCGATCGCCGGCAAGATTGCCGCCAGCCCCTTTGCGGGGCAGACCAGCGGCAAGGTCCGGCTGATGGTCATCACCAATTCGACCTATGACGGGCTTTGCTACAATGTCGATGCCATCAAGGCGTCGCTGGGTGATGCAGTCGAGGTACTGCATTTCGACGAGGCCTGGTACGCCTATGCGAATTTCCACGAATTTTACAACGGCTTCCACGGCATCTCGTCGAACCAGCCAGCGCGGTCGCAAAACGCCATCACCTTCGCCACGCACTCGACGCACAAGCTGCTGGCCGCCCTGTCTCAGGCATCGATGATCCAAATCCAGCATGCGGAGAACAAGCGCCTCGATGTCACGCGCTTCAACGAAGCCTTCATGATGCACACCTCGACCTCGCCGCAATATGGCATCATCGCCTCCTGCGATGTGGCCGCCGCGATGATGGAGCAGCCGGCCGGTCGCGCGCTGGTGCAGGAAACGATCGACGAGGCGATCAGCTTCCGACGGGCGATGAATGCCGTCAGGAAACAGAGTGACGGAAGCTGGTGGTTCGACGTCTGGGAGCCGACGGTTGCCGAACAGACGCCGAGTGACACCCATGCCGACTGGGTGCTGAAGCCCGATGACGCCTGGCATGGTTTTACCGGCCTTGCCGAAAACCACGTCATGGTCGACCCGATCAAGGTCACCATCCTGTCGCCCGGTCTCTCGGCAAGCGGGGTGATGGACGAGCACGGAATACCAGCTGCCGTCATCACCAAGTTCCTGTCGTCGCGGCGCATCGAGATCGAAAAGACCGGTCTCTACTCGTTCCTCGTCCTTTTCTCGATGGGCATCACCCGCGGCAAGTGGAGCACGCTCGTCACGGAACTCCTCAATTTCAAGGATCTTTATGATGCCAATGCGCCATTGACCCGGGCGCTGCCGGCGCTCGCCGCAGCCCATCCGGAAGCCTATGCCGGCATGGGACTGAAAGATCTCTGCGAGCAGATCCACGCAATCTATCGCAAGGACGATGTGCCGAAGGCGCAGCGCGAGATGTACACGGTGCTGCCGGAAATGGCCCTGCGTCCCGCCGATGCCTATGACCGGCTGGTCAAGGGCAAGATCGAGAGCGTCGAGATCGACAATCTCATGAACCGCATCCTCGCGGTGATGATCGTTCCCTATCCACCGGGAATTCCCTTGATCATGCCGGGCGAAAGGATCACCCAGTCGACCAAGTCGATCCAGGATTACCTGCTTTACGCCCGTGACTTCGACAGCAAGTTCCCAGGTTTCGAAACCGATATTCACGGCCTTCGCTTCGCGCCCGGTGATGGCGGACGTCGCTACCTTGTCGATTGCATTGCAGGGGAGGGGCAGGAATGATCCCGCGTGATGTGAAGTCTCCGACGGTCGCCATACCCTTCCACAAGATGCTGAAGATCGTGGCGATCATCGACCGCGACAATTCTCAGGCACAGGCGCTGGTGTCGCAGATCACCGCTGACGGATTCGAGGTGGAGTTGCGCGACGACTATTCCGCCGATGTCTCCGAGGATGCTGATGTCGGCGCCTATATCGGCTCGGTCGAGGGCGGCAAGCTGCCGGCGGCGCGCAGCTTCCTTCGTTCCGTCAGGGAGATCGGTTTTCGCACACCGATCTGGGCGATGGCCGATACGCTGACGATTGCCGACATGGATGTCGTGGAAATGGCCGGCGAGGTGGATGGTTTCGTCTATCTCGGCCAGCAGACACCGACCTTCTATGCTAAGCAGATCGTCTCCAGCGCGGTCAATTACGGCAAGTCGCTGCTGCCGCCCTTCTTCGGCGGCATGATGGCCTATGACGGCGAGGCCAATATCGCCTTCGATTGCCCGGGGCATCAGGGCGGCCAGTTCTATCGGAAATCGCCGGCCGGGCAGCTTTTCTTCAAATATTTCGGCGAGAGCATTTTCCGCAACGACCTCTGCAATGCCGATGTCGATCTCGGCGACCTCCTGATTCACGAAGGCCCGGCCGTCGAAGCCCAGAAACAGGCGGCGCGCATCTTCGGCGCGGACCGCACTTATTTCATTCTCAACGGCACGAGCACCTCCAACAAGGTGGTCGCCAATGCGGTGCTGCGGAGCGGCGATCTCGTGCTCTTCGACCGCAACAATCACAAATCCCTGCATCAGGGCGCTCTCGTGCAGGCCGGCGCCATTCCGATCTATCTGCCGACCGCCCGCAATTCCTTCGGCATGATCGGCGCTGTCGACTGGGCGGCATGGGACGAGGCCTGGCTGCGGCAAAAGATAGAGGAACACCCGCTGGTCACCGATAAGAGCCGAGCAAAAGCCGAGAGGCCTTTCCGTCTCGCCTGCATCCAGCTCGCGACCTATGACGGCACGATCTATAATGTCCAGCAGGTCATGGAGAAGATCGGCCATCTCTGCGATTACGTGCTCTGGGACGAAGCCTGGATTGGCTATAACGCCTTCCATCCGCTCTTTGATGGCCATAGCCCGATGCGCCTCAAGGACCTCGGTGCCGACATGCCGGGTCTATTTTCCACCCAGTCGGTCCACAAGCAGGGCGCAGGCTTCTCGCAGGCGTCACAGATCCACAAGCGGGACGAACATATCAGCGGCCAGCGCCGCTTCGTCGAACACAAGCGCTTCAATGAATCGCTGCTCATGCATGTCTCGACCTCACCCTTCTATCCGCTTTTCGCCTCGCTCGATGTCAACGCCAAGGTCCATGAGGGCAAGGCCGGCGAGATGCTGTGGGACCGCTGCATCGAACTCGGCATCGAGGTGCGCAAGAAGCTGCGCGGCTTCGTCAATCACTACGAGAGCAAGGCGGCAAGCCCCGAAGAACAATGGTTCTTCGATCCTTTCGTGCCGGACAGGCTTTCGGTTTCGGGCTCGAAGCACACCGGCGATCTCGCCGATACCAGATGGGAAGATATCCCGACCGATGTGCTGAAGCGCGAGCAGCAATGCTGGCGGTTCGATCCCGAGGCGAAGTGGCACGGTTATTCGGGCTATGCGCCCGGCTACACCATGGTCGACCCGAACAAGCTTGCGATCCTGACACCGGGCATCGACCGGAAGACCGGCGAATATCGCGACTTCGGCATCCCGGCGACGGTCGTCGCCAACTATCTGCGCGAGCAACGGGTCGTGCCGGAAAAATGCGATCTGAACAGCCTGCTTTTCCTGCTGACGCCTGCCGAAGACGAGAGCAAGCTGAACACGCTGGTCGCCAAGCTCGTCAAGTTCAAGAACCTCTGGGACCGCGACGCGCCGCTGCAGGAGGTGCTGCCGACCGTGTACGCGGCCAATCGCGAGCGCTATGCCGGCTATACCGTTCGCCAGGTTTGCCGGGAGATGCATTCCTTCTACCGCGAGGCCGGCGTCAAGGAACTTCAGCGTCTGTGCTTCCGTTCCGAGAGCTTCCCGGAGCCCGCAATTGCGCCCAAGCAGGCCTATGAAGCGCTGGTCGCCAACAATGTCGATTACGTACCGCTGACGGAAGCCGCCGGCCGGATCTCCGCGACGCTGGCGCTGATCTATCCGCCCGGCATCGGCGTGATCGTGCCCGGCGAGCGCTGGGACGATCGGGCGCGGCCGATGCGGGACTATTTCCTGGCCTTCGAGGAATCCTTCAATCGCTTCCCGGGCTTCAACTACGAGGTCCAGGGCGTGTTCCAGGAGCGGATGGATGGGCGGATCAAATTCCACACATATGTCGTGCGCGAGTAGGGGGTAGGGAGGATTTCGTCATGACCGATAACACGATGCATCTCGCGGCCGAGACCACGGTCAAGAAGAAGATGAACCTTGTGCAGCTCACCTTCATCGTCGCCGTCAACATGATGGGCTCGGGCATCATCATGCTTCCCGCCAACATGGCCCAGGTCGGTGCGATCTCGCTGCTATCCTGGCTCGTGACCGCCGTCGGCTCGATGGCGATAGCCTATGGCTTTGCCCAGGCCGGGCTGTTCAACCAGCGCCCCGGCGGCATGTCCGCCTATGCGGAAGATGCCTATGGGAAGGACGGCTATTTCATGGTGTTCTTCCTCTATTTCCTGTCGCTTGCCGTCGGCAACGTGGCGATCGGCATTTCGGCTGTTGGTTATCTCGCCGGCTTCTTTCCGGCTCTGACCTCGACCCCCATCATGACCTGCCTGGCGCTGATCGTCCTTCTGTGGCTGACCACGGCCGCCAATTTCGGCGGACCGCGCATCACCGGCCGCATCGGGTCGATCACGGTCTGGGGCGTCATCCTTCCCGTCGGATTGCTGTCGATTATCGGCTGGCTGTGGTTCAGCTCCAGCACGTTCGCGGCCGCCTGGAACCCGAAAGGACTATCGCTTGCGCAAGGGATGGGATCGAGCATCTCGTTGACCCTCTGGGCCTTCCTCGGCATGGAATCGGCCGCACAGAATTCCGATGCAGTCGAAAATCCCAAGCGCGATGTGCCACTCGCCTGCATGTTCGGGACGCTCGGTGCAGCCGTCATCTACATCCTGTCGACGACGGTCATTCAGGGCATCGTGCCGAATGCGGATCTCGCGACCTCCACCGGACCGTTCGCGCTCGCCTACGCCACCATGTTCAACCCGACTGTTGGTTCGATCATCATGGCGCTGGCCGTGCTCGCCTGCCTCGGCTCGCTGCTCGGCTGGCAGTTCACGATTGCCCAGACGGCGAAGACCGCCGCCGACGAGCGGATGTTCCCGTCCATTTTCTCGCGGGTCAACGAGATGGGTGCACCGGTGCGGGGCATGATCATACTCGGCATCGTGCAGACCTGCCTTGCCCTGATGACCATATCGCCGACTCTGAGCGAACAGTTCTCCGCGCTGGTCAATCTCGCTGTCGTCACCAATGTGCTGCCTTACATCATCTCGCTGTCTGCGCTGTTCGTCATGATGAAGGCCGCTCGCGTGCCGCCGGCGAAATACAAGCTGAATGCCACGATCGCGCTTATCGGCATGGCCTATAGCGTCTTCGCCATCTACGCCTCCGGCAAGGATGCAGTGCTCGGCGGCATGATCGTCACAGGCATCGGTTTCATCATCTACGGCCTGATCGCCCCGCGCTTTTCCGGCGGCGTGAACCGGGCTCCGGCCGAATAACAGAGGGAGGACCAATCATGTCAAAGAGAAATGGTCGCCGGGCGGTGATCGCCGCCTCCGTCCTCGCTACAATGGCGGCATCGGCGCTCATCGCGCCCGCGCAAGCCCAGACGCTCGATCGCGTCAAGACGAGCACCGCGCTCAAGCTCGGCTACGATCCGGATGCCAGGCCCTTTTCCTTCAATTCGGAGCAGGGCAGGCCGGATGGTTATGCCGTCGCTCTTTGCAACAAGATTGCCGACAGTCTGAGAGCACAGCTGAACCTGTCGAAGCTCGATGTCGAATGGGTTCCCCTGTCCGGCGATGCCAAGACCACGGCGATCGAGAGCGGTGCAGCCGATCTTGTCTGCGGTGCGGAGCCGGTGACCTTGACGCGCCGCAAACTTGTCTCGTTCTCGATCCCGATCTTCCCGAGCGGCACCGGCGCATTGCTCAGCACCAGTTCTCCGCTGGCGCTCCGGGAGGTGCTGCAATATGGCGAACCGACAAGCCGACCCGTCTGGCGCGGTTCGCCGGCCCGCACGATCCTGGAACACAAGACATTCTCTTCGATCGCCGGCACAACAAGTGAAAGCTGGCTGACCGACAGGATCAAGACCTTCCAGCTCGCGGCGACCGCAACGCCCGTCAACAACTATCAGCAGGGTATCGAACGTGTGCTGGACGGCAGTTCGGCGGTGCTCTTCGGTGATATGCCGGTCCTCATGGATGCTGCCGCCCGCAGCGACAATTCCGGCAATCTCATCGTCCTGCAGCGCCATTTCACCTACGAGCCGCTCGGTCTCGAATTGGCACGCGGCGACGAGGACTTCCGTCTCGCTGTTGATCGTGCCTTGAGCCAGACCTATGCGGCGCAGGATTTCCGAACCTTCTTCACCACCTGGTTCGGGCCACCGGATGAAGCAACGGTGACATTCTTCCAGCAGACGGCGCTGCCGGAATAACACCGCGATCGGTGGGAAATACGGCCGTCGAAAATGAAGGCGGCACGCTCCGGAGCAGGTCCGTCGACCTGCAACCCGTCTGCATGCCGCAGCAAGAAATATGGATGCAGCGAAACGGATGGGAGTGGTGGGGTGAGCCTCATTTGGAAAGAAATTCGTCACAACCCGATGCTGTGGCTGCTCGTCGCAGTGCCGGTCGTCTTTGTCGCTGCGAGCGTTGCCCCCGAGGCGCACACGCTGCTGTTCATCCTCTCTGTGTTTGCGGTGATACCGCTCGCGGGTCTCCTCAGTCACGCGACTGAATCCGTAGCGGCAAAGACGGGCGATGCTGCCGGCGGGTTGCTCAACGCGACGCTTGGAAACCTGACGGAGTTGGTCATTGCGCTGGCGGCCCTTCGCGCCGGGCAATATACGCTCGTAAAATCATCCGTCGCCGGTGCGATCGTCGCGAACACCCTGTTCATGCTGGGGGCCTCCTTTTTGCTCGGCGGCCTCAAACACCACACGCAGGAGTTCAACCGCGCCAATGCCCGCGTTCAGTCGGGCCTGCTCTTCCTTGCCACGATCGGACTGCTGATGCCGTCGGCGGTTGCTTCGATGGATTCGGCGTCGGCGACGGCCGTCATCCAGAAGCTCAGCTTGGGCCTGGCGATCCTGCTCATTGTCGGATACGGGCTGGGCCTGTTGTTCACGCTCAAAACTCATCGCGAAGCTTTTGCCGCAGCCGAGCAAGCCCATGACGCCGAAGAGCCGCCGTGGCCGATCGGCATGGCCCTGGCCACGCTTGCCGGTGTCACAGTGCTGGTCGCGCTCGTCAGCGAGATCTTCGTCGAATCAGTGCAGGAGGCCGCCAAGGTTTTCGGGATGACGCAAGCCTTTGTCGGCTTCATCGTCGTTGCGCTGGTCGGCGGTGCTGCCGAAATGGCTTCGGCCTTTTCCGGTGCACGCAAGAACCGGCTCGACCTGAGTGTGGGCATTGCACTTGGAAGCGCGTCGCAGATCGCGCTCTTCGTCGCGCCCGTGCTGGTCCTCTTGAGCTATCTGATCGGTCCGACACCGATGGATCTGCAATTTGCGCCCGGCGTCGTGGTCATGGTTTTCTTGGCCACGATCACGGCAATGTTCGTCACCAATAGCGGGCGTTCGGCATGGTTCATCGGCATGCTGGTGCTGATGGTCTACATGATCTTTGCCATGACGCTTTATGTTCTGCCCGATCAGACATCGTGATGCGGGCCGGCGGAGGCAAATATGCCAATGAAACCTGGTCGTGAATTGACCCATCGACAAATGCGGCGTCTGTTCTTCACCACACTGGTAAGGCAGCTTCGCGTGATCTGGCCAATCGTATCGGGGGTGGTCCTTGTGATGATCGGATGCGGGCTTGCAATCTGGCGCATCGAAGACTGGCGCCTCGATGAGGCTCTCTATTTCACGTTCGTGACGGGTCTGACCATCGGCTACGGCGATTTTACTCCCAAACATGTTTCGGCGCGGATATTGTCGTTGGTCATCGGCTTCGCAGGAATTGTGCTGACCGGCATTGTCGCCGCAGTCACTGTAAAGGCCTTGAACGCTGACGATTGGGAGCCCTGATGCCCTCTTCGTTTACGCCGCACTGTGCAGAGCGCAATTCGTTCTCTTGTAATGTGATCCAACGGAACCATTCTTACGAATAAATTTTCGGTAACCAATCGGGAACGGCCGGCGTTCCCCTGAGTTCGTACGATTTGCGGGGTGCGCAAATATACGGAGCTGCCTTATGAGCCGAGAGCGTGGACGAAGGAAATTGATGCTCCGACTGCCTGATATTCGTCATCGTCTTTCTGGCATCGCCAGCGAGACACTTGGTGAAATGTTTGAAGCCTACGATCTTGCCGTCGATGCACTGGATCGGTTCCGCAATCAGCGCCCGCGTGAAGACAGGCTGATTACGGAATATGAGCAGCTCTGCCTTGAAATAGAGCAGGAGGTTCTCGTCTACTGCACCGACCGCTGAACCTGTCCGTCGAAGCCGGCAGCGAGTTCGTGGTCGGATCCGGTTGACGCTGCCGCTGGCCAGGCCCAGGCTCGCAGCAATTCGTAAAAGACGCTGAGGACTACAGGCCCCAGGAACAACCCGAGAAGCCCGTGTGATAGCGTACCGCCGATGACCCCGATCAGGATCACGAGCATCGGGGTCGAGAGACCGCGCGACATCAATATGGGCTTCAGGACATTGTCGACCACCGTGATCGGTATCGCCAGGCAGGTAAAGATAAGTGCGGTGCCATAGGACCAGGAAAACCAGGCCCAAACGATCATGGGCAGAAGCACCAGCCCAGGACCCAATTGCATCACGCAGAGCATGAAGACGGCAAAGGTCAGCGCACCGCGTGCGGGGATGTCGAAAAAGGCAAAGCATAAACCGCAAAGCAGCGTCTGCAGGAAGGCGACGCCAATGACCCCGCGCGAGACATTCCGCACCGTACTTCCGGCAAGCCGGGCAAAGCCGACGCCTTTTTCGCCGCCGATCCGGTTTGCCAGCAGCTGCACTGCCGCAGCAAGTGGCGTGGCCCGCGTTAGAAACAGGCCGGAAAGCAGGATCGAGGCAACGAAACTCAAGACACCGCCGCCGACCGAAGCGAGCTTTGCCACGATGACGCCCATCACTTCGCGGATAGGCGCTTGAAACTTGATGATGGTAGAAGCCAGGTCGCCGGCAATCTGGTTCCATGTATTATAGATGCGCTCGCCGATGACAGGCCATTCCTTGATGGCAGCCGGGGCGGCAGGCAAGGTGAAGTCTTCCGTCCGCAACTTGCCGATCAACGCCTGCACAGTGTCGGCGAAATTGACGGCGACGAGGGCAAGCGGGGCAATGATCAGGACGAGGCAACTGACGACGATGACGATCGACGCGATCACCGGCCTGTTGCCGATCAGCCGCGAGAGTGCATCGAACATCGGAAACAGCGCCACGGCAAGGATAGCCGACCAGATGACGATCAGCGCGAAAGGAGCGATAAGCTCCAGTGTCCAATAGGCAAAAAGCCCTATAATGCCCAATCGAACGAGATCGCTGACGCGCGCCTCGATCGAAAATTGCCCCGCACCGCTCGGTTGCGGGGCCGTATCATTGACCTGCTCCATGGCTACATCCATCCCCGGCATGTCGAGCCGGACCCATCGTCATGACGTCGTGTCGGGCACCACATGCCGGATTGCGCGATCCTCGACATAGGCCGACGGGCGCTTCTGGCGCTTCCCAAGATCCGGCGCCTCGAATTTCACACGCTCATAAGGGATCGATTGCAGAATGTGCGAGATGCAGTTGACCCGCGCCCGCTTCTTGTCATCCGAAGGCACGATCCACCACGGCGCGTGATTGCTGTCGGTCATCCGCAGCATCTCGTCATAGACGCGCGTATAGTCCCACCAGCGTTGGTAGGATTCGACATCCATGGGGCTGAGTTTCCATTGCCGCAGAGGATCGTCGATCCGGCGTCTGAAACGCCGTTCCTGCTCTTCTTCGCTGACCGTCAGGAAATATTTGAGCAGGATGACGCCGCTTTCGACGATGGCGGCCTCGAAACGCGGTGCGAGCTCAAGGAAGCGCTGCGCCTTCTTGTCGCTGGCGAAGCCCATGACCCGATCGACTCCGGCACGGTTATACCAACTGCGATCGAAGATCACGATTTCGCCGGCGGCTGGCAGATGGGCGATGTAGCGCTGCATGTAGATCTGCGATTTCTCGCGGTCGGTCGGCGCGGGCAGGGCGATCACCCGGAAGACGCGCGGGCTGACCCTTTCCGTTATGCGCTTGATCATCCCGCCCTTGCCGGCAGCATCACGTCCTTCGAAGACGATGACGATCCGTGCGCCGGATTTTTTGACCCAGGCTTGCAGATGGGCCAATTCCACCTGCAGGCGGCTGATCTCCTTCTCGTAATCCCATGACTTCTTTTTCTTCTTGCCCTTGCCGGTGCGGGGCTCCTCGCCATCGGCGAGTTGCGGCTCGTAATTCTCGTCCATGTCTCTCCCTCCTTCTGTCATCACGGGGCAGCGCTTGCCGTTGCGACATTGCCGATCTGGTCGATATCGCCGATCAGCGTTCGCAGCGCCTCTTCTCTGCCATTGAAAATATTCTCGGCGCCGACTGTCTTGATGATCCCGGCCCGCTCGAGAATGGCGCGGCTTTCATCGCTGAGATCGGCGAACGCAAAGATGATGTTTCGCTTCACAAGCAATTCCGCCACGGCCTCGAGTGCGGTGGCGCCGGTGCTGTCGATTTGCGTGATGGCGCTGGCATCGAGCACCAGGCATTTGGTGTCGGCGGGAAGTTCCTTTGCGACCGACATCAGCCGGATGCGCACATAGTCGGCGTTGTAAAACAGGATACTGCCCTGAACCGCGAAGACGGCGGCGCCCGGAACGGGGCGTGCCTCCGGGTAGCGCTGAAGGTCAAAGAAGCCATGCCGGCCTTCGATGCGGCCAAGCAGGCCGTCGCGCGGAAACATGGTCTGGCGCAGCAGATAGACGAAGGTCGCGCCGACGGCGACGATCACGCCGTTGAGGACGCCGAAACTGATGGCTCCCCACATGGCGATCAGCGCAAAGACGAACTCCATGCGGCTGATGCGCCAGATTTTCTTGAGCTCGCGAATATCGATCAGGCTGATGGCCGCTGCCACGAGAATGGCCGCAAGTGCAGGGATCGGAAGAATCCGCAACGCCCCATGCAGGAAAACCAGTGCCGCGATCAGTGTGGCCGCCGAAACGAGCCCGGCGAGCTGCGAAACGCCGCCCGTCGACAGGTTTATGGCGGTACGGGAATCCGATGCGCTGATCGGAAACGAGCCGAAAAGGCCCGGGGCGATATTGGCAGCACCAAGCCCGATCAGCTCCTGATTGGCATCGACCTCTTCGCCGGTCCGCGATCCAAAGCTGCGCGCCGTCACGATACCGGCGCCGAAGCTGACGAGGAAGATCGTGACCGAGCCGATCATGATTTTGTCGAGAGGCATCTGATAGAAAGCCGGCAGGGAAAAACTCGGCAACCCGCTTGGGAGGTCGCCGACGACGGCAATACCCCGACCACGAAAATCGAAGAGCGCCGAAAGGATAACTGAGATAACGACGACCAGGACGGGACCGGGGATTTTCAGATTGAAGCCACGGACGGTCCAGAGCAACGCGAACATGGCAGTGCCGAGGATAAGCGAAGGCCAGTGAATCAGGCTGCTCTTGGCAAAGATCTCGACAAGCGGCGAGACCAACCCGTCGGATTCGATTTTTACTCCTGTAAACCGACCGATCTGTCCGATCAGGATGGAGAGAGAGACGCCGGCAAAGAACCCGACCAGGATGGGGCGGGACAGGAAGCTCGCGAGAACGCCGAGCCGCAGCAATTTTGCTGCTAAGCAGCAAATGCCGACCCCCAACGCAAGCGCCGAAGCAACCGCGACCCGATCGACATCGCCTCCCGCCGGTGCGGCAGCAATGATAGTGCCCATCGCCGCTGCCAGCACGGTCATCGTCGCAGCGTCGGGCCCGACGATCAGGAGCCGGGAAGGCCCGAAAATCGCATAGGCGACCGGCGCGACAATACTGGCATAGATGCCTGTCTCCGGCGGCAGCCCCGCGATGGCGGGATAGGCGATAGCGCTCGGCAGACCGACGGCGGCGATCGACAGCCCGGCCGGGATATCACTCCGGAACCAGGCCTTGTTGAAACCGGCCAGGCCCCGCAACATAGGAAGACTGCCTATCAATTCCGGCTCCTTATCCTGTCGCCGTTACTCCCGCGGTGCCTTGCTTTTGCTTGCACCGCCGGGTCGGCGCCACCCTTTGCTTCAATGTTCGAGGAACACGTAGTTCATCCAGCTGCTCATGCGCAGCAGCACTTTGCGGAGGAGGGCGACGTGATGCCAATAATGTGTGTAGACCGCGACCTCAGCGACAACGCCGCCGGGCAGTTGATACTGATCGGTGTTCTCGAGCAGCTCGATGCGGGCCAAGGTCTGACCGGGCGATGTTCGTTCGGGCGATTGCGGGTCGATCAGCGCACCGCTCGGTTGCAATTGGCCCTGGGCCATCACATCGATGACCTCCGCCACCCGTGCCTTGAATATTTTGCCGGGCACAGCCTTGAAGGAGACCTCGGCATCATCACCGACGCGGACACGTTGCAGCGAGTTCTGGATGAAGGCTGCCGCCAGCATGCGGTCCTCACTGTTGATAAAGACCATGACCGGGCGTAGGGGCAGGGGATTGGCCATCATGCCTGGGCGCAGGAAGACCTGCGTAACATACCCGTCAGACGGCGCTCGTACGGTCGTCTGGTCGAGTTCGTATTCGGCGTTGTTCAGCTCGGCCTGCAGCCTCGCGACCGTCGGGTTCGTGCCGTTGATCTCGGATTCATAAGCAAGCTTTGCTTGTGTCGCTTGCGCACGTGCCGTATCGACCGCTGCCTCCGCGGTAAGATAGATGCCGCGCCGGTTCTCGACCTCGAGTTCAGAATAGACGGCGCCTCGGCCACTCGATTTCGAATTCTCGTTCGACGCCTGGAACTTTTCAAAGGCCTGCAAGGATCTGTCCCGCGAGGCTTCGGCCCCCGTGACTGCCGCATTGGCGGCGTCGAGAGCGGCTTTCAGTTGCAGGACGGATTGCTTGGCTTCAGCAAGCGCTGCCGTCTTTTGGTCGACTGCAAACTGATATGGCCGGGGGTCGATGCGGAAAAGGATGTCGCCTTTCTTTAGCGGCGCGTTCGCAGTGACCGGAACGTCGACGACCTGGCCTCCCACGACGGGGATGACCGGAGCCGACGTGAAATAGATGCGCCCATCGCTCGAATAGGGATGATTGTAGCTCATCAGAAGCACAAGGCCCGAGATGATGAATATCCCGCCAAGGACGGCGGTTGCGAGTGACCACTGATTTACCGGGATCCTGAATAGCTTGAAGATCGTCCAGCAGATCGCGGCATAAGTCAGGATGAGGAGTAGTTCCATCAGGCGTTCTCCCTCTCCGGCGTATGCGCTTCGAGGTCGGCGATCCGTGCGTGAAGGCGGGCAATCTCAGCATTCGCTTCGGCTTCCGCCGACAGCTTCCCATCCGTGCGTATGCCCCAGCCGCGATCCTCGCGGTAGAGGGTGGCCCAGATGAACAGGAACGGCCAGATTGCATGGAGGGTGAAGAGGCTGACCCATCCGGCGACATGGATGGCGTCCTGATGCGGATGATTGCGCGCTTTGGCCATGAGGTGAGGAATGTCGTGGATTGCGATCACCGCGTAGAAAAGGGTGACGAAGACAAAGACCAGGACGCCCAAGGCAAAATAGTCGAGAAACACGGTCGCTCCCTTCGGGCTGGCCTTGCCGAGCCGTTTGATCGCTGTCGAGGGCAGAATATTAGGCCTGTTTTCATGCTGAGGCCCGTAGCATCGCGTAAGCTCTATTGAAGCATTGGAAACTCTGCCGTTTGTGGGGACGATCTCCATGTGAAAGCAAAAGGGCGGGATCAGAGCAACAGCGGTCATGCCGGCATTGCCACTCGGGACTGCCGCGGTTTTTCAAAAGCCGGCTAACGTAGGATCGTGTATTTTACGTCTGCTGCCGATCGCCCTGTTATATAGTTTCCTCATCTGCTTAGCGCAGTTTGATGGCGGGGGCGGGGATGGTGTCGGGAGAACAAGGTTCGACATATTTGTCCGCCCTCGAGACGGCTGAGACTTATTTTCCCGACCAGAAGCGGCTGGTGCAGCGACTTTTCTATATCAATGAGCCATTTCACAGCATGTGTGAGGATCTCACCGCTGCGGCGCAGGCTCTGGCCCATGTCGAGAGGCTACCGGAGGCTGTTCGGGAGGCGCGGCGACTGGAATATGCGGGTCTCGTCGATGCCCTGTTGAAAGAGATGGGGGAGGCGATCGCCCAATCGAAAATCGTAATGCTCAGGCGGTCTCCCCAGACCGGCCCGAAATTTCCGTAAGCGTATCTGTCATTCAATTGTCCAAGGGAGGTACGTGCGTGATGAAAGCATTGTCCCACAAACTGCTTGGTGGGTTATCGGCGTTGGCAATCATTGCGCTGCAGCCGACGTTACCGGCACGAGCCCAGACGCAAGCCCCGGCCCCTGCTGCGGCGGCGCCCGCGCAGGCGGCTGCCGAGCAACCGGCGGCCACGCTTCTGTCGGAGGACGAGCTCGAAGTGCTTGTGGCGCGGATCGCTCTCTATCCGGATGAACTGGTCGCAGCAATTTCCGCCGCCTCACTCTTTCCTCTCCAGATCATCGAGGCGCAGCGCTTCCTGGAAGCAAAAAAGAAGAATTCCGATCTCAAGCCCAAGAGTGATTGGGACGGCAGCGTCGTTTCCCTGCTCAATTATCCTGACGTCGTCAAGATGATGAGCGAGGATCTCGACTGGACCCAATCGCTCGCCGATGCGCTCACCAATCAGCAAAAGGACGTGCTGATTGCCATCCAGCAGCTTCGCGATGAGGCGGTTGAAAAGAACATCATCAAGACGGATGACAAGGTGACGGTCGTGACCGAAAACGACAATATCATCATCCGGCCGACGGATCCGGAAAAGATCTATATCCCGCAATATCCGCCGGAAATGCTCTACGAACCGGGTTATGCGTCGGCGCCGATCTCCTATTACCCCAATTATTACGACAACTATTATTACCCTGGGGCCGCGTTCTTTGCTGGCGCGGTGACCGGCCTCGCCTGGGCGGCTGTCGTCAACTGGGATGACTGGGGTGTCTGGGGCGGCCGCTGGGGTGGCGATATCGATATCGACTGTAACAACTGCCTGAACGACCGCAACTTCAATGGAAAGCTCAAGTGGAATGATGTCGACTGGAGCAACGTCGACCGCAGCAAATTGAGCATCGGCAAGGACCAGCTTTCGAAGCTGGACCGCTCGGCGATCAAGTCCGGTCTGCAGGCTGACAATCGCAACCAGTTGCGCAACAGGGCAAACGATATTCAGGCTGCCCAGAGGCCCGGTAATCGCGCCAATTCAGTGCGTGCGGACGATATCCGCAAGAGCACGGCACAGGGGCTCAAGGATCGCCCAGCGGCAGGAAACCGGCCATCGGCAGGGGATCGCCCAGCAGTAGGAAACCGGCCAACGGCAGGAAATCGGCCTGCAGCTGGCCGGCCGGAGGCGCGTCCTCAGAAGGCGGCCAATCGCCCGTCCAAACCCGCGCAGAGATCCGCCAACAGGCCCAATAAACCGCAGATGGCCGCCAGGCCCGACAATCGGGGACGTCAGCCGAGCGCACTTGGGAATGTCCAGTCCGGCCGGCGCGAAGCTGTCGCCTCGAAACGAGGATCGCAGAGCATGGGCGCCCATCGTCAGTCTGCTCGCCCCGCACAGCATCGGCCTCGCCCGCAGGGCGGCGGCGGGCGTGGCGGCGGTGGTGGCGGCAGACGGCGGTGAGACCTTTTTTCAGCTCAGGGAGTTACATCATGAGACGCCAATCGACCGTAATTCCGCTCATGTTCGCGGCGGCGCTTTGCGCAATGCCGGCTGCGCCGGCGCTTTCGCAAGTACAGACAGATCTCGCCGGATATGTGGCGGCAACCCCCTCACCGAAATTCGACACGCCGGAGCTTGCGCTCGACAAACTGAAATCGGTGCTCGGTTCCGGCAATATCGAAGATCTCGCGGCTCTGCTTGGCCTCAAGGCGGACAAGCTGCGTTCCAGTAACGAGGCGGTGATCGCTTACGGATTAATCCGCGAGGGCGCGGAACGGCAGGCGATCCTGCGGGATTTCGACGGCAAAAAGATTGTTGCGATCGGCGATCGGCTCTGGCCGCTGCCGTTTCCGGTGACCGAAGACAAGGACGGCAAATGGTCCTTTGACACCGAACGCGGCCTCGAAGAGATTACCAATCGTCGTATCGGTGAAAACGAACTCGCCACCATCGACACGATGCACGAATATGTCGCGGCCCAATACCAATATGCATCCGAGGACCGCGATGGCGATGGCATTTATGAATTCGCGAAGAAATTGATCAGCAGTCCCGGCAAGCTTGACGGCCTGTACTGGGATCCGAACGTCTATCCCGAGGAGAGTCCGGCAAGCGCGCTCGTCGAGACCGCCGCTTTCGGTGCCGCCAAGCGCGGGGAGGGCTATTTCGGCTATCGCTACCGCATTCTGACGTCTCAGGGTGACAACGTGCTCGGGGGCAAACAAAGCTACATCATCAACGGTTATATGACCGGCGGCTTTGCACTGATTGCCTGGCCGGTCAAATACAGGGTCACGGGCGTGCAGACATTCGTGATCAATGGCGCCAACATCATCTACCAGCGTGATCTAGGCCCCAAAACGGAAGAGCGCGCAGCAGCGATCAAGGATTTCAACCCGGACGCAAGCTGGACCGTGGTAAGCGAATAGAAGTTCAGCCGGCGGCGTTCGACGCTGCCGGCGAAAAGCGCAAGGCAGCTGCCATGGCGCGGTTGGAGTATCGCTTCCTGCCCGTGACCTCGCGACCCAGCCATTGCGGCAGGTTCGGTTGCTCATCCTCGCTCGCCATTTCGATCTCGGCGAGCGTCAGTCCCTCATATGCGCCGGCAAAGACATCCACATCCCAACTCTTGCCATCATGGAGAACACGGTAGCGGGTCTTTTCGATGACGCGGCCTCCCGCATGGAGCAGGAGATCCCGGGCCTCATCGACCGGAATCTCATACTCATATTCCTCTCGGGCAAGGCCCGGCGTTCGAAATTTGATCGTTAGACGTGCAGAGCAGCCATCGATCAGGCGGACACGGACAGGGTTTTGATCGCGCCGGCAAAGGTAGGCCTGCTGCAGCAGATGCGGGGCGCCGGCGCAAGCGCGCCAGCTATCGTTGCGGACCAGGAACTTTCGCTCGATCTCGGTCGCTTTCAATCCGATATTCCTTCGCTCATGCCTGCTGTTACGGGTCAGTCGAGAGGCGGTTCCCAAGTGAGAAAGAAACCCACATCTCCGGGCATGCCGTCGGGAAAATTGATGATCATCGCCTTGAGGCCATAACCCTGCGGCTTGGCGACCTCCTCGAACAGTTCGAGAAGTTCTTTTGCTTTACCCTGCAGTGTCTTCTGCCAGCCGGGCAGGTTGTTATTAATGGCGCGGCCGCTATCACTGCAGAATGTCGATGGAAAACTGTATATCAGCGCCTCGTACTTGCCGTCCGCCGCCGCTTTCATCACCAGCCGTTTAATGACGGCGCGTTCCGTTTCTCCGATCTGCTTGCGGAAAAAATCCTCTACGAAATCGGCATGTTTCTTTGCTTCACGTGATTTGATTTTTTCGTTGCGCTCCATTTCCAGAAGCTGGAGTTCCAGAGCACGTTTGCGCAGGTCCTCTGCGCTTGTCATAGATTGGGATGTGGACGTCTCAGGTGATGTCATCGCCGCCTCCTCCAGAATGAGGATGATGATAGAGCGCGCGCGGGGACGAGGGCAGTAAAATACACGTCCATTGCGGTAGGATACGGTATCTTACGCCGACCGATGACCGCCTGCAGTAACCTTGACGTCATACGGTCGATTCTTGAAATCCTTCCGTTAAATTAGCCTTTTCTATTAAATCACGTTGCCGCGGTGACGACATGGGATTATCGTCGGTGGCAGCATACTGCAGGTTGTGATCAATCGGATTCGAGGGCGCCGATGACAAATGCAGGCATTGACAGGGCTTGCGGCAGCGCACCTTCTCAGGAGGAGGTGCTGCAGCAACTTGAGCGCATCCTATCCAGCCCGGAGTTCCGACTTCCCGAGCGGGCGGGGCGATTCCTTGAATTTGTCGTAAACGAGACACTTGCGGGCCGTCGCGATTATCTGAAGGCCTTTACCATCGCCCAGGCGGTTTTCGGCAGGGATGCGAACTTCGATGCCCAGCAGGATCCATGTGTCCGCATCGAAGCCGGGCGGCTGAGGCGGGAACTGGAACATTATTATCTGACCGCCGGCAGCGCTGACCGGATCGTCATCACGGTTCCCCGTGGTGGCTACGTACCGGTCTTCGATGTGAGACAGGATATCGAGGATGCGGATGTCTTAAGCTTTGGACAAGAACCTCAGCCTTTATCGGGAGGAGATGACGCCGGGCGGGTCAACGTCATCAGGAACACGACCAGCCGGGCCGCAGCGAGCAGGCATCTGTCGCGCTCCCGATATTGGCTGATTGCGGGGGGTGTCGGGATCGTCCTCGCCTCTGTGGCTGTGATGCTCGAACATGTCAGCCCGTTCGACACGAACACCAAAGCGGCGAGGGGTGTAACCAGTCGCCCAACCATCGTTGTCGAGCATTTTGAAAGTGCCTCCGATGACGGACATGCATCCGATATCTCTCGTGGCATCACCGACGACATCATCGAAAAACTCGTCCCCTTCAACGATATTGTCGTGGTCGCTCCGCTGCCACACAATCGAGAAGGCCAGGCGTCACCGCAGCCGCTCTATGCTCTCCAGGGAAGCGTGCGGTTGGAAGGCAGCACCCTGCGCTCAACTGCCAGGCTCGTGCGACGGGTGGATGGAGTAGTCATCTGGGCCAACAATTACGATGCCGACATGAAAGTGCAGGGCATCCTGAAAACGCAGGCAAGTCTTGCGGAACATATCGCGACGGCCGTGGCACGGCCGTTCGGCGTCATATTTACGGCAGACACTGCCAGCATCGCCGGGGGCTCGGACGCTTTTGCCTGCATTCTCTCCTACTATAGCTATCGCAGCGAGATGACCGTGAAGGCCCATGATGTTGCGAAGTCTTGCCTGCAGCGGGCCATCGAGAAGGCGCCCGATGATTCCAATGTTGCCGCCTTCCTCTCGCTGGTTCATCTCGACGAGTTCCGCTTTCCGTACCAGTTGAACACCAAGCCGAGCGTCGCCACACTCAACCTTGCAAAGGAGCTTGCCGAACGCGCCGTACAACTCGACCAGAAGAATGCGCGCGCCCTTCAGGCATTGATGCTCGCCGACTTTTTCAGCAATGACATGGTTGCAGCCCTGCGCGCCGGCGAGGCGGCCTATGCCAGCAATCCGAACGACACGGAAGTGGCGGGGGAATACGGCCTGCGTCTGTCGATGTCGGGAGAATGGAGCAGAGGCTGTGAATTGATTTCCGAGGCTATCAACAGGAACGCGGGGCCACGCGGCTATTACGAAGTCGGGATGGCGCTCTGTGCGTTCATGCGGGGTGACACGCAAGCCGCGGAACTTTGGTCGCGCATGTCGGATCTGAACTACAACCCGATGCATCGCCTCGTCTTGCTTTCCATCCTCGGGACCCTTGGGAAAACGGCCGAGGCAAAGGAGCAACTCGATTGGATCCAGCTCCGGTCACCCGCACTGATCCCGAACGTCGGGCGCGAAGTCGCCAAGCGGCTCGCCCGGACCGAAGACCAGGAGCGTTTCCTTGCTGGGTTGAAAGCCGCCGGCATGCCTATTTCGGTTGCCAAGGCGTCTCTCAATTGAAGTGAGCATCGTCTCAGGTGCCGTGACGACAGCACTGGAGACGATGATCGAGCGACACGTCTCCGTGAGCTTTTACATCTGTCACGATCAGACTTAGTGGCCCGATTCCGAAATGCCTCTCGGCTGGGCAAGCGGCAGCATGCCGCGATAGATGCCGGGGTCCGAGCCTTCGATCGGGATTGCCCCGACGCTTCGACGGTAGAACTCCATCGGGCCAGCGCCCCCGATTACCCCGTAGGCGTAGCCGTGCGCGTACATATCGAGAAGCGTGGTCAGCAGCAGAACGTGGCCGACACCCTTGCCGCGGGCGGCCGTATCGACGCCGGTCGGCCCAAAAAAACCCTTGGCGGTTGCGTCGTGGCAGGCAAAGCCGATGAGTTCGTCGTTCTGGATTGCGATGAAGCAAGTGGGCGGCTGGCGCATGGTGGCAACCGTCGCTTCCGCGACCCAGCCGGATCCGAAGCGCGGCTCGATCCAGGCCGTCAGAGCGCTCAACTCCGGCGCAAGGACACGCCGGATGGTGATACCCTGTTCGGCGATGCGTTTATCGAGCGCAGGATCGGCCTTCAGCTCGTAGAGTTTTACCAGCATGTCCATGGTTTAGTCCTTTGTCAGCCCTTGATGGCGCCTGCCGTCAGGCCGGCAACGATACGTCTCTGGAAGATCAATACGACGATGATCAGCGGCAACGTTACGGTAACGGACGCGGCCATGATCTGACCGAACGGATATTCGTACCGGCTATTGCCGGCGATCAGGCCGATCGCAACCGGCACGGTCCGGTTCTCGTCCGTCAGGGTGAAGGTCAACGCGAAGAGGAACTCGTTCCAAGCCAGAATGAAGGCAAGAATGCCCGTGCTGGCAAGCGAAGGTCCCATGAGCGGCAACAGGATCTTCATCAGAATTCTGAAATGTGAGCAGCCGTCGATGATCGCGGCCTCTTCGAGTTCCCGCGGAAACTCGCGGATGAAGGTGGTCAGGATCCAGGTCGTGAAAGGCACGGTCGACAGGAGATAGGTGAGGACGAGCGCGCTTGGCCGATTGAACAGGCCCATCCAGTTGATCAGCTCGAACATGCCAGAGAGAACGACGACCTGCGGGAAGATCGAGATCATCAGCACGATCATGAGAATGGTGCGCCGTTGCGGAAAGTCGATGCGCCCCAGCGCGTAAGCGGCGCTGAGCCCGATGACGAGCGACAGGAACGTGGTTGAAACTGCGACATAGGCGGAGTTCAGAAGCGAGCCCATGAAAACGGGATTGTCGAGCAACTGGCGATAGTAGGTGAAGTCGAACGCCGGCATCAGCGCCGATTGATAGAGCGCCGAGCCCTGCTTCGTCGAGGAAACGAAGGCCCAGTAATAGGGAAACAGCGTGTAGAACAGGACGAGCAGGAGGGCCAGGATCTGCAGGCTTCGCACGACACGGCGCCGCATCCGGAAGTAGGAGGCCGGCCTGCGGACGGTCTTCGGGATGATTGCATCGGCCATGTCGCTCAGGTCCCCGCGGCTCTGTCGAGGCGAAGGACCCCGATGATGATGATGGCGACAAGCGCGACGAGCAGGAAGACCCAGGTCGATGCCGCTGAGCCGATGCCGAGCTCCTGGAAGCTGATCAGCCGGTCGCGCGCGTAGATGGAGACGGTCATGACGCTCTCGTTGCTCGCCGCCATCACATAGGCAAGGTCGAACATCCTGAGCGCATCGAGGGCGCGGAAGAGGACCGCTACGCCGATTGCCGGGCGCAGCATCGGCAGGGTGATCGACCAGAAACGCTTCCATGCCGGAATGCCATCGACCTCCGCTGCCTCGAATATCTCTGATGATATCAGCTGCAGGCCTGCAAGGATGAGCAGAACCATGAACGGGGTCGTCATCCACACGTCGACGAAGATCACGACGCCCATAAGGAGCGATCCGCTCGCCGTCCAGGGAATGCCATGATCGATGAGGCCAAGCCCGATGAGGAGCTTGTTGATAACGCCGAACTGGTCGTTGAGCATCCATTCCCAGATCTTCGTCGAGACGACGACCGGGATCGCCCAGGGCACGAGGATCGCGGCGCGCGCCAGCCCGCGGCCCGGAATGGCTTCATTGACGAGGAGCGCGATCGCCAGGCCGAGAACCGTCTCGATCGCGACCGAGATGACCGTGAAGATCAGCGTATTCTTGACGGCAATCCACCAGCTGCGGTCGTTGATGACTTCAAGGAAGTTGTCGATCCCCGTCATTGAATAGACGGAGGGGTCGTCAAGATAGGCATCGGTGAAGGCGAAGAAGAAGGTGCGGCCGAGCGGCCAGAGTGCGACGACCAGCATGACGATGATAACCGGCAGCAGAAACAGCCAGGCCGCACGATGGTCGCGGCGGGCAAGCCGGGCGCTCATTGCCGCGCTCCTTCGATCACGGCGGCCTGACGGTTGAGAACGAGGCGTTTTCCATCGGCAGCGAAGGCAAAGATCGCAGTATCCCGGAAATTGAGACCGACCTCAGTGCCGATCAGTTCCCTCGGCGGCTCGACATTGACGCGGATGACCCAGATGACGTCGCCGTTGATGCGGCAGTAGGCAAAATGCTCATGGCCAAGATCCTCGATACGTTCGAGCACGCAGGTCATTCGTCCGTCTCCAGCGTTTACCAGCTGGATCGCCTCCGACCGTATGCCGATTTCGGCGATAGTTTGGCCCTCGGCGCCCGCATCGATAACGAGGCCGCCCGGTCCAGTCACCTTGGCTGAAGCTGACTGAACGGGCAGGAAGTTCATGCGGGGGCTGCCGATGAATCCTGCGACAAACCGGTTGTCGGGGCTGTGGTAGAGTTCCTTCGGCGTGCCGACCTGCTCAATACGTCCGTGATTGAGAACGACGATCCGGTCGGCAAGCGTCATTGCTTCCGATTGGTCATGGGTGACATAGATCATCGTCGTCTTCAGATCGTCGTGGAGCTTGGCGATCTCCATGCGCATCTCCATACGCAGATCCGAATCGAGATTGGACAGCGGCTCATCGAAGAGGAAGATTTCGGGCTGGCGCACCAAGGCTCGGCCGATCGCAACGCGCTGGCGCTGCCCGCCAGACAACTCGCGGGGCCGGCGTTCGAGCAGATGATCGACCTTCAGCATCCGTGCGACCGACCGCACTTTCTCGCTGATCGCGGCCCTGTTCATGCCGAGGGTCTCAAGCGCGAATCCGATATTGCGCGCAACGTTCATATGCGGATAGAGCGCGTAAGACTGGAAGACGAAGGCTACGCCTCTCTGGGAGGCGGGCACATCAGTCACGTCGTCGCCACCGATCCTCACCACGCCATTCGACGCGGAAATCAGGCCGGCGACGATGCGAAGAAGCGTTGACTTGCCGCAACCGGAGGGACCGACGAAAACGACAAACTCGCCGTCGATAATCTGCAGGTCGACATTCTGGATAACAGTATGCGTACCAAAATTCTTCGAAACGGATTCGAGCGAAACCGATGCCATTGTTCACCTGGGGGTATGAGACGGCAGAGGGCTCGCCACCCTATTCGATGGCGAGGCAGTGACGCGTTCCGGCAGCGGATCATTCCCGCCGCCGGAGATCCGGAGAGCGTCAGCGGCTTTCCTTCAGTTTCTCAAGCCGCCCCGCCAGCGACGTCAGGCTGGACTTGACCTCGGCACCGCCGGAAAGCATGTCGTGAACCGAGCGGTAGAAAGCCTGCGACACGCGGTTGTAGCTTGTGCCGGTGTAGCCGGACGGGCGCACGGCGCTATCGGCAAAAGCCTGCTGGTTATCCTTGAGGAAGGGTATCTTCTCGAGGACTTCCGGATCGCTATAGAGCGCCTGGATCGACGGATTGAGCGCCGCCTTCAGCGCACGCATCTTCTGCATGTCCGGGCCGGTGATGAAGTTCACGAAGTCGGCCGCGACCTCGGGCTTGGCGCTGTATTTGTTGACGCCATAATACATTGGGCCAAGGCATCCGCTCGACTTTTCGCCTTCCTTGCCGACCGGCAGGGGCATCACGCCGACCTTGTCGACAACATTGCTCCCCTTTTCATGCGAGGTGCCCCAGACATAAGGCCAATTGCGGTGGAAGACCGCGTTGCCGGATTCGAAGACGGCGCGCGACTGCTCCTCATCATAGTTGAGGACACCCTCGGGGCTGATCGAGCCGATCCAGCCCTTCGCCTTTTCGAGCGCTGCGGCAGCCTGCGGGTTGTCGATGGTCACCTTTCCATCGTCGGAAATGATGGTGCCGCCGCCGTTGGAAGCAACAAGCTCGATTGCGTCGCAGGTCAGGCCCTCATAGCTCTTGGCCTGCCAGGCATAGCCCCACATGTCGGCCGAGCCCGCAGCCCTCTCCTTGTCCTGAATTTCCTTGGCCGTGGCAGCCAGCTCGTCCCAGGTCTTCGGCGCCGCCTTGCCGTATTTTTCGAGCAGGTCTTTGCGGTAGAACATGAGCCCGACGTCCATGTAGGCCGGCATAGCAATGAGATTGCCGTCGAGTTTGGCCGCGTTGAGTGTCGAGGCGAAATGCTTATCCTGGTCTGCCTGCGGGATCATTGTCTTGAGGTCGAGCAGGTTGCTCTTGAACATGCCGAGCCAGATCACATCGAGGAAAAGAACGTCGACGTCTTTGGATTTGGCGGCGAGCAGCTGCTGATAGATCGGGATCGCGTCGTCGAGAAGCGCGGGCATCTTGTTGATCTTGGCCTCATTGCCCGTCTTTTCCTTCCAGGCATTGGCAACGTTCGTGCAGAGCTCGAATTCCGTCGGCGAGCAAAACACGGAAATGGTTTCGGCATGTGCGCTGCTACCCCAGAGGGCAGCAGATATCGCCAATGCGGCAAGGCTTTTCTTCAGCATCGATTGTTCCCTTCGTTGATAACGCTTCGGCATTATGCGGAGCTCTTTGTCTCCTTGCTTCCAATAGGACTGGTTATGACCAGTCATGTCAACATGGACTCTGCCGGTGGTTGCGTCGAAGATACAAAACGGCAAGAGTGCTCCACACAGCGCAGGATCGGATTCAAAGATGCAGCAAGCGCCGGCATCATTCATCGCGCCACAGGGCGGCATCGACCGCAACGATCCTCGCCCCTTGCACAGGCAGGTCTACGAAGCACTTCTGGCGTCCATCCGCGATGGCAAGCTGCCGCTGCGCGGCAAGCTGCCGTCAGAACGGGAACTTGTCGATCTCTACAATGTCAGCCGGATCACGGTGCGCCATGCCGTCCGCGAATTGGTTCAGCAGGGCGTGATACACAGCCAGCCGGGAAAAGGACTCTACGTCGCCGAGCGTGGCGGCGGCTTCGAACTGCAGGTTCTGAAAAGCTTCACCAGCATCGCGATAGCGAACGGGCGAAGTCCCGGTCATCAGCTGATCGAGGCGAGCATCGTGCATGCGCCGCTTGAGGTAAGCCGTCCGCTGTTCCTGGCGCCTGGCGCCGAAGTGGTTCTCTTGTCGAGGCTTCGTCTTCTCGACAACATACCTGCCGTCGTCCAGACCGATTGGATACCGGCTTCACGCGTTCCGGGCCTGCTCGATCTCGACTGGGCCGTTGCCAACCGGTCGCTCTATGCCGAGCTTCGCGAGCGCTATGGGATTCATCCGAAGCGCGGGCAGACAACGCTGAGCGCACGCCTTGCAACAGATCAGGAGGCTGTGATGCTCGAGCTGCCGCCGCCAGCCGCGGTTCTCACCGTGGACCAGATCGCTTTCGACGATCGCAACCGCCCGGTCAACCTGACAGCGCTGGTCCATCATCCTGCGCGCTATCCTCTGACGCTGCTTCAATCGGAATCGGGTGATTTCACGCAGTATTGAGCCACGCTGTCCCCAGTGCAGGCCGACTGGATGCGAAGTTCCCCGCGAACGCGAAAGCGTAGAAGCCGCATCGTTCAGGTTTTTGGCGATCTGTGTCGTGACATGACGGCCGGCCAGATTTTCAGAGGTCGAGCTTCCGGCAAACTCGGCGCGGTCTATCCTGTTTCCGCATATGGCCCTGTTTGCAAACCTGAAGCCAATCATCTTAACCGTTAATTTCCTTGGCCAACCCTCTGCGAATGAAAGGTAAAATTTACCAAGATTTGTAACGATCCGGCTCAATTCAAATCGCGGAGGGAATTTCGTGAAGACTGCCACGCTCGCATCCATAACCTTGGCGATGTCGATCTCCGCCGCCAGCGCTCAGACAATCGGCATCTCGATGTCTGACCTCGACAAATTCAGAACGCTGCTGCTGAACGGCGTCGTCAGCCACGGGCAGACGATATCGGGACTGAAGCTCGTCACCGAAAATGCCAAGGGCGACAATGAGCTGCAGAAGAAGCAGGTCCAGAAGCTCATTGCCGACAAGGTAGACGCGATCATCCTTGCGGTCTCCGATGGCGACCTCGGTCCGCAGATGACGAAGATGGCGGCGGATGCCGGCATTCCGCTTGTTTACATCAACAATGTTCCCTCCAACCTGCTCGATCTGCCGGAAAATCAGGTGGTGGTCGCTTCCAACGAGAAGGAGTCGGGAACCCTGGAGACGAAGCAGGTTTGCGCCCTCCTCAAGGGCAAGGGCCGCGTCGTCGTGCTGATGGGCGAACCCTTCCACGCGGCGGCTCGCGCCCGCACCCAGGACATATCTGACGTCATCGCCACGTCGGAATGCAAGGGCCTCGAAATCGTCGAGCGGCAGGCGGCCTATTGGTCGCACGATTATGCGGACCAGCAGATGCAGGAATGGCTGGCCGCCGGCGTCAAGTTCGACGCCGTTATCGCCAACAACGACGAGATGGCGCTTGGCGCGATCCACGCGATGAAGAAGGCCGGCATGCCGATGAAGGACGTCGTCGTCGCCGGCGTCGACGCGACGGACGATGCGCTCGCGGCGATGGAGGCCGGCGATCTTGACGTCACCATTCTCCAGAGCGCCATCGGGCAGGGGGCTACTGCGGTCGACGCTGCGGTCAAGCTCGCCAACAAGGAGAAGGTGCCCCGGGAAAACAACGTTCCCTTCGAGCTCGTGACACCTGAAAACATCGCCAAATATCTGCCGAAGAGCCAGTGAGCATAAGAGGCCTATCATGTTGCATTTCTGGAATAAATTCGGCATTCGCGCGCAGATCACCTCGGGCTTCGTGCCGCTGATCCTGCTGATGAGCCTTCTCACCGTCAGCGCTATCTCCGGCATGAGCGGTCTTGCCGGCATCTTCGCTTCCTATCGCGCCACAGCTGGTCAGAGCCTGGCGATCTCAGACTACAGCGACCAGCTGCACGAGATCCAGATGTCTGCCGAGGCCTTCCGCTCCACGCCGACGCAGGCCGTCGTCGACAGCTTCCGCGCCGGCGTCAAAGCTTTCGAGGCGGACGACCCACGGTTTGCCGGCAACAAGGACCTGCAATCCGGCCTTGCGGCAATCCGCCAAGACATTGCCGCCTACGGCAAGGCGTTCGAACAGATCGTGTCCCTTCAGGCCCGCCGCGATTTGTTGATCTCCAAGGTCACCGAGTTCGGTCCCTGGACCAGCATCGCGCTCAACGATGTGATGCGCAGCGCCTGGCGCCAGAACGACGTGGCTCTGCTGCACATGACGGCGGAGACGCTGGAAGCCTTGAACCGCAGCCTCTACTTCTCCGAACGTTTCGTGCATTCGAACGACTTTGCCGCCTATGATGCGGCGCAGGCAGCGCTCGCCGAAGCGGTGGCGCTCAATGATGCCGCTGCCAAGGCTGCCAAGAACGAGCTGCAGAAGAAGCGCCTGTTGGGCGCCGGCCAGCTCATGCAGAATTACACTGCCCGTCTCGGGGATATGAAGGAAGTATTGCAGGCATCCGGCAATATCCGTCAGACGCAGCTCAGCGTACTCGCACCGAAGATTTCGAGCGCGTTCAAGGATCTGCAGGTAACCGTGACTGGCGCGCAGAAGAACCTGGACGGTTCGGTCGAAGCAACGGTCGCTGCCGCGACCAGCACGACGCTGGTCATCAGCGGGTTGTTGATCGTCATCGGCCTCCTGCTCTCCTATTTCGTCGGCCGCTTGGTTTCCTCTGCCGTTCGCGGCATGGCGCAGTCCATGGAGCGGCTTGCCCGCGGCGACGAGACCATCGTGATCAAGGGCGTCGAGCATCGTCACGAGCTCGGTGCCATGGCGCGCTCGCTGAAGGTCTTCCAGGAGACCGGTCGCGCCAAGCTGATCGCCGAAGCCAATGCCGAGCGCGCGCGCCTGGCAGCCGAAGAAGAACGGCTGCGCCAGGAAGCGGAGCGCCTCAGCGATGCCCATGTGATGGAGCATGCCTTCCGTCAGATTTCGGTCGGCCTGGATGCGCTCTCGAAGGGCGATCTCTCCGTCCGCGTCGGCGAAGTCGATCACCGCTATGTCGGGATCCGCGATCACTTCAACAACTCGGTCGCAAGTCTGGAAGAAGCAATCGACGCCGTTATTCGCGCGGTCACGACCATCCGGTCGGGCCTTGCGGAAATCTCCACCGCCTCCAACGACCTCGCCCGCCGCACCGAGCAGCAGGCCGCTTCGCTGGAGGAGACGGTTGCGGCGCTCGGCGATGTCACCCGCGGCCTCAACGGAACGGCGGAAGGCGCCAGCCGCGCCCAGTCTGTCGTGGCAACCGCCCGCACCAACGCGGAAAAGGGTGGTCAGATCGTCTCTCGCGCCATCGCGGCAATGACGGAAATCCAGAACTCCTCGTCGAAGATCGGCAACATTATCGGCGTCATCGACGAGATCGCCTTCCAGACCAACCTCCTGGCGCTGAATGCCGGCGTCGAAGCCGCGCGCGCCGGTGAAGCCGGCAAGGGCTTTGCTGTCGTCGCCCAGGAAGTGCGCGAGCTCGCCCAGCGCTCGGCCAACGCGGCAAGGGAGATCAAGGAACTGATCTCCACCTCCTCGACGCAGGTCAAGACCGGCGTCGAACTGGTCGGCGAATCCGGTGTCTCGCTCGAACAGATCGTCGAACAGGTGACTGCGATGAATGCGACGGTTGCGGAGATCGCGGCGGCTGCCCGCGAGCAGGCCACAAGCCTGCGCGAGGTCTCGGCCGCCGGCGACCAGATGGATAAGGTGACACAGCAAAATGCGGCGATGGTGGAACAGACCACGGCCGCAGCCCAGAGCCTGACGCAGGAAACGGAGAACCTCGCGGAATTGCTGTACCGGTTCCGGACAAGCAGCGCTCGCGCCTCAGAAAATCGGCATTATGCGATGGCATCGTAACGGATTCGATCGTTCCCGATGGGGCAGTTCATGAAGGTGTCATCTTCAGAATTGCCCCACAGGCCGAGCGCGGTCAATTGCCGTGCAAGATTAAGGGGATCTGAAAAGCTCTCCGAGGCGATCGCGCTGGCGTCCCGGTCAAGACTGGTCATGCGAACGCGCCACTCCCGAAACTGGTAGGCCTAAAACAATGAGGAGCCGCACGTCGCCACTATAGTTCGGCTTTGGCTCGCGTCGGTTTCATGTGGTGCTTCGCACAGCTTGGACCTTGTAAATCGGCATTGCCATGCGACGAAGGCTCTCGCCTTGGCGACGTAGAATGCGCATAGTGGCTTGGCGGAGCTGCGCGTTCAAAGCGTGCGCGCTGCGTGGACTGGGAGGAGGGCCCAATGACCACGATCCATGAGAGGCAATATCGCACGCTGCTGACATCTGCGGAGACGGCGGTCGCGATGATCCCGTCCAGGGCGAAGGTCGCGATGCCGCTCGCCGCCGGTCAGCCACCCGCACTCCTGGCAGCACTTGCCGAGCGCGCTCGTGCACGAGCAGTCGAGGATGTGCGCCTCTACTATCTGCTTTGCGCCGGCGTCGCCGGCAAAAGCGTATTCGATTTCGAACTGCGCGACCTGATCGTCCCGATGAGTTACTTTCATTCGGGCGTCGAGCGTGCGCTCGACAAGAGGAGATTGGCGGAGGCGTTGCCCGCTGTCGATCTGGTGCCGTGTCATTTCAGTCAGGTGCCACGCTCCATGATCGAGCATGTCGGCGTGGACACGCTGATTGCAACCGTTTCTCGGATGGATGAAGATGGCAATTTCAGTCTTGGCGCCAGCACCGACTATGCGCTGACAATATCGCGAAAACCCGGACTTCGCCTGATCCTCGAGGTCAATAGCAATATGCCTTACGTGCGCGGCGATTGCATGATTCCTGTATCAAGCGCGACGGCACTCGTTGAAAACAACACCAGCTTGCCGATATTGCCCGCCGCCCCTCGCAACGAGGTCGACGACGCCATCGGAGCGATCATTGCTGGTCTGGTGGACGATGGCGATTGCCTGCAGATGGGCATCGGAGCTCTTCCCGATGCCGTATGCTCGGGACTTTCTCGACATCGCCACCTTGGCATCCATACGGAAATGATGACGCCGGGTCTTGCCAGCCTGGTCAAAGCGGGCGTGGTCGACAACAGTCGCAAGCAGACACATGCCGGGCGGTCCATCTTCACCTTCGCACTGGGAGATCAGGCGCTTTACGACTTCCTGGACAACAATCCGTCAGTCGAGGCCTATCCGGTCGATTACGTGAACAATCCGTTCGTCATCGCGCGGAATGATCGGGTCGTATCGGTCAACGCGACGCTACAGATCGATTTGAACGGCGCGTGCAATTCCGAGTTCGTGAACGGGAGGCAGTTCAGTGCGTCCGGCGGCCAGGTTGATTTCGTGCGCGGTGCTTATGCCTCTCGCGGGGGACGATCGATCATCGCCTGTCATTCGACTGCGGCGAATGGCACGCTTTCGCGTATCGTTCCGACGCTGACCGGACCGGTGACGACATCGCGCAACGATACCCATATCGTCGTTACGGAATATGGATGGGCGAACCTGAAGGGTAAGTCCGTCGCCGAGCGGGCGAGCGCACTGATTGGCCTCGCCCACCCCGATTTTCGTGAAGGGCTCGAGCGGGCAGCCCGTGAGACGGGCCTCTGCTAGCCCTGTCGCTCCTCGAACGATCATCGGCTTCAATATAGGTGTGCATCTTCACCGCGCGGTTCAGACCGCAAGGACGACAGCCCCACCCGCCATGCCCGCACCGGCGGCGGCCATGAGAAGGCGCTCTCCGGGTTTGAATGGTTTGCGGCGATTTTCAACTGAAAGGGAGAGCGGAATGGTCGCAGCCGAAGAGTTGCCGAATTCCGCGATCGTGCTCACAAGTTTGCTTTCTTCCAATTCGAGATTGTGGCGAACCGCGTCGCAGAGGCGGGCATTGGCCTGGTGCGGAATGAAGCGATCGATGGTGGATATCATTGCGGCGGCTTCGTTGATCGCCTGGCGCGAGGTGCGTGTCATCAATTCGACAGCACGCGAGAAGACCTCGCGCCCATCGCGCATTGTCATCAGCACCTGGTCTGCTGCGGTTTCGGGAGAGAAGGGCCTGTTACTGCCGCCGGACGGTATGGTGATGAGATCATAGCCACTCCCATCCGAAGCCAGGACGGCTGCCTTGAGGCCGCTGTGACCGTTGCTGCATGGGACAAGCACGACCGCGCCGGCGCCATCGGCAAACAGAACGGCGCTGGCGCGTTCCGCCGGGTTGATGCGGCGGCTGAGGATATTGGCGGCCACGACCAGCACCGCCCGGCCATGTGCTCGCACGAAGCCGTCTGCCAGCGTCAGCGCGTAGAGAAAGCCGGAGCAGGCTCCGGCAAGATCGATGGCTCCGGAATTTTTCAAACCGAGCTTGTGTGCCAGCAGCGGCGCCGAGGGCGGCAAGAGATGGTCCGGCGTCGAGGTGGCGAGCAGGATCATGGCGATCTCACCCGGCGCAATCGCAGCATCCTCAAGGGCCATTTTCCCGGCTTCGGCGGCAAGGCCGCTCAATGTATCCCCATCGGTTGCCCAATGGCGGGATCGGATGCCTGTGCGCCTTTCGATCCAGCCCTCCTCAAGGCCGAGCCGGCTTTCGATTTCCGCATTGTGGACAATGCGGGATGGAACTGCGTGACCGAATCCGGCGAGCCGGGAGGAGAGGGGCGTCACGACACAGTTTCCTCGAGAACGAGCGAGGCGACTTCATCGATCGCGTCATAGGCGACAGCGATATCCTCGGCGCTCGTGCAATAGGGTGGCATCAGATAGATGACGTTTCCGAGCGGGCGCAGAAGCAGCCCGCGTTCGCGAAACAGCCTGCGCAGGCGCGGCCCCACTTCGGCGAGATAGCCGCCGGACGGCACGGCAAGATCAAGGGCGGCGATCGTCCCGCATTGCCTGACGTTTACAAATCTCGCGTCGGTCTGGAAGCGCTGCAGATGCTTGGCGTGCAGCACAGCAAGTTCGGTAATCCGGGTTTCCACCGGTTCATCGTGCCAGACCTTCAGATTGGCGACAGCCGCCGCACAGGCGATTGCGTTAGCGGTATAGGAGCTCGAATGGAAAAAGGTCTTGCGCCGGTCGCGAGACAGATGAGCCTCGAAAATCTCGCCGGTGCAAAGGGTGGCTGCCAGCGGCAGGGCGCCTCCGGTCAGACCCTTCGATGTGCAGAGGATATCGGGCGCCACGCCCGCCTGTTCGCAGGCAAAACGCGTTCCGGTGCGACCCCAGCCGGTCATGACCTCATCGGCAATGAACAGGCAGCTGTGCCGGCCAGCGATTTCCTTCAAGGCGGAGAGGACCGCGCTCCCGTAGAATTTCATCCCGCCGGCGCCGAGCACCAACGGTTCGATCAGGATAGCGGCGACTTTTCCCGAACGGCAGATGGTTTCGAACGCATCGAGCGTTTTCTGCTCCCGACCGGGTTCGGGAAAGGGGAGGCGGTCGACGCCGAAGAGCAGCGGCTCGAAGGGGGCGTTGAACACGCCGCGCTCTCCGGCGGACATCGCGCCGATCGTGTCGCCATGGTAGCCATGTTCCATCACGACGATGCGATCACGCGCAATGCCGCGATTGTGGAACGTGCCGAGCGCCATCTTGATCGCCACCTCGACGGCCGTCGACCCGCTGTCCGAATAGAAGACGTGTTTCAATCCAGAGGGTGCGAAGGCGAGCAGGCGTTCAGCGAGAAGTTCTGCGGGTTCATGGGTAAATTCGGCGAAGATGATCTGGTCGTAGGCTTCTGTCGCCTCGCGGATTCCTGCCATGATGGCGGGATGGCGATGGCCATGGGTGATCACCCACCATGACGAGATCGCGTCGAGTATGCGGTTGCCGTCCTCGTCGAACAGATATGCGCCTTCGGTCGCGACGATGCGCTTCATCGGCGGTTCCAGGGCATGCTGTGTGAAGGGATGCCAGACGGGCGAGGGGGTCACGCGTGTGCCTCCATCCGGGCGGCAATGTCGAAGTGCTCGTGAAAGGCGCGGCGCAGTGTTTCAGCAGTCAGGTTTTCCAGCAGCGGCAATCGCCCCAGCGCCTTCACTTGCCCGATAGTGGCGATGGTCGCCTGGCTGTCGGCATTTTCCGGTCCGATGAAAGCGACACCAATAATGGGAATGTCACGGCTGCGCAGCGCCTCGATGGACAGGAGCGTATGATTGATGGTGCCGAGCGACGTTCGCGCACAGAGAATGACGGGAATGCGCCAGCGGGCGAAGACATCGGCAAAGACCGTTTCTTTCGTGAGTGGGACCAGCAGGCCACCAGCCCCCTCGATGATCAACGGACCGTCGCATTCCGGCGGCTCAAGCCTGGCAGCGTCTATCTCGACACCATCGAGGCGCGCCGAAAGATGGGGCGAGACCGGGGTGGAAAGCCGATAGGTCTCCGGCAGGATATGGTCGGACGGCAGGCCGCTCAGCCGGACGACGGTGTCGCTGTCGGTCTCGTCCTCCAGTCCGGATTGCACGGGCTTCCAGTATCGGGCGTTGAGTGCACCCGCTAGCGCCGCGGCGAACACGGTTTTGCCGATCCCGGTATCCGTGCCGGTTATCACGAAACGGGCGGTCATTTCCTGTGTTTCTCCATGGCGTCGGCAAGGCAATCCAGCATGCTCGCAATCTGCTCCTGATCCACATTGAGCGTAATCGAGAGGCGCAGGCGCGCCGTACCTTCCGGCACGGTTGGCGGACGGATCGCGCGGATGTCGAACCCTTGGGCCTGAAGAGTTTCGGCAATTCGTAGCGCACGCGCGTTGTCGCCGATAACGACCGGCTGGATCTGCGAGCCGCTCGGCTCCTTGCCGAATCGGCTCCTCAATCCATGGCCGACAAAACCGACCAAGCGTTCCAGGGCCTCGCGGCGCTCGGGTTCGTCATCCAGCATGCGCAAGGCCTCACGCACGCCTGCCGCCATGAGAGGCGAGGGTGCGGTGGAATAGATGAAGGCGCGGGCACGATTGACGAGGTAGTCGGCAAGTGCGCAGGGGATCGCAAGCAGGGCTCCGGAAACGCCCAGCGCCTTGCCGCAAGTATGCAGGGCAAGCACGTTGTCTCGGCCTTCCAACCCCGTCGCCAGTCCTCTGCCGTTTCTGCCGAAAACTCCGGTCGCATGGGCCTCGTCGATCACCAGAAAGCCCTCGTGGCGGTCGGCAATATCGGCGAGGGCGGCGAGCGGCGCTCTGTCGCCGTCCATGGAATAGAGGCTCTCGACCGCAATCCAGGGACGCCCCCTACCGCCCTTCCGGCGCCAGTTTCGGATCGCCTCATCGAAGGCGTTTGCATCGTTGTGTTCGGCGCTGAAGGACGCTGCCTTGCTTGCCGCAACGCCTTCATGGGCGCTCGCATGAATGAGCGCATCGTGCACAATCAGATCCTCGCGCCGTGGCAAGGTCGAGAAAAGTGCTGAATTGGCGGCGTAGCCGCTGCCGAAATAAAGCACACGTTCCGCGCCGAAAAACTCGGCGGCTTCCACTTCCAGCGCCTCGTGTTCGGAATGGTTGCCACGCAGCAGACGCGATCCGCCTGCGCCCGCCGGAACGCCCCTTTCCATCGCCGCCATGATCGCCGCCTTGAGGCGCGGGGCGCCCGCAAGTGCAAGAAAATCGTTCGAGGTAAAGTCCATGCCACGCTGCGGCGCCAGGCTGCGCAGCCGCGCCTTGCGCCGCAGGCCCTCCAGCGTGGCGGTATAGTCCGAAAGTATCGCCGTCACACCGCCGGCTCCAGCGGCATCGGAGAAAGGCCGAGACGGCGGAAGAGCGCCGTGTCGTGATCGTCGCCGGGATTGTCTGCGGTCAGCAGCGTGTCGCCAACAAAGATGGAGTTGGCGCCCGCGAAGAAACAGAGCGCCTGCATCTCGTCGCTCATCTCGGTGCGTCCGGCCGAAAGGCGTAGATGCGAGGCTGGCATCAGGATGCGCGCGAGTGCGATCGTTCGCACGAAATCGATCGGATCGACAGGTTCCGCGTCTGCCAGCTTCGAACCGGGAATGGGGATGAGCTGGTTGATCGGCACGCTTTCCGGCGGCACGGGCAGGTTTGCCAGCGTCAGCAGCATGGAGATCCGGTCATCGACCGTCTCGCCCATGCCCAGGATCCCCCCGGCACACACCTTGATGCCGGCCATGCGCACCGTTTCCAGCGTATCGAGCCGATCTTCAAAGCTTCGGGTGGTGATGATCTCCGAATAGAAGCGCTCGGACGTGTCGATGTTATGGTTGTAGTAGTCGAGGCCAGCTTCCGCGAGTTCGCCTGCCTGACGCTCAGTCAACATGCCGAGCGTCATGCAGCTTTCCATACCGAGCGCTTTCACACCCTCGACCATGGCGACCAGCGTGTCCATGTCGCGGTCCTTCGGGCTGCGCCAGGCCGCCCCCATACAGTAGCGGGTCGCCCCCGCATCCTTGGCTTTGCGCGCCTCGGTGAGAACACGCTCGACTTCCATCAGCTTCGAGGCCTTCAGGCCGGTCGGGTAGTGGGCGGACTGACTGCAATACCCGCAATCCTCAGCGCATCCACCCGTCTTGATCGACAAAAGACGGCTCATCTGCACGGCGTTGGGGTCGAAATGTGCGCGGTGAATGGTTTGGGCACGGAAGAGCAGATCGTTAAACGGCAAATTATAGATTATTTTGGCGTCGTCCAGCGTGATGCCTAATGGGTGCGATGCGGAAATCATCAAAAATTCAGAAGTTTGGTCGCTTTTTTTCACTTTTTCCGTCCATCTGATTCAAATTATGGATAGAAAATATTTTTATCGATAATTTTGCAAGAGCAATTCGGAAACAATTGAACGAAACTATCGGTGCCGATCGTCCGTCGTTCGTGCCAGCCTGTGCTTCTTGAGGGGGAACTTGATTGCGCAACTCGGATAAGAGCGGCGGATTCTGTGAAGGCTTACGTTAACCGTTGTAAAACAGGTGCGGCATATGTTGACGTAATTCACGAGAGGGTGGCGCATTCAGCGCCGGGGTGTCATGCTCCTGGCGTCCTATCGAGCCACCACTATGATTTGTGTCAAGCTAAGAGCCGCCCGCTATGAAACGCGCTACTCACTGCCTGTCTGCTGGTCAGCGATTTAGGCAGCTTGAATGAGAGCCGCATTGCTCAAGATTGATTAAATTCGCCTTTTTCGCGAAGGTGAAGTATCCCGAGCTGAACAACCTTGATCAAGTCGGACATCCGCGCGCCTCGGCTATTCTGGTACTCTTCCAGGCTAGGCGTACTGAGCGTGACATAGGTCAGCGCGGTAACGCGCTTGTCTCTCACTGCCTCGGCCCCAAGAGCCCAGATCCGATCGAACAGTCTTCGATCTGCTTCCTTGTTCGACATGACGGTCCCTTAGCTATTCGATCGCTGACGGTTACATGGACACGCCAGCCTCAGATTGGGTTGATCGGCCGTTGCGCAGGCCGAGGTCCGTTCGGTTCGCCTTCAGCGCAAACGGCTTGCCCCTACTTGAAGCACCCCGACGCCTTCTCGACATTCGCACTTGATGCCTTTCTGGATCGCCCCGACCATTTTCGTTGCCGCCTCCGGCGCGCTGATGGCGATAGGCGAAGCGGATCAATGGCAGCGGGATTGGTATAGGCGCTTGCGCTGCAGGCCTCGCTGCCAGGATAGATCCTGAAGATACCCAGGTGTGGATCGGTCGTGACCGCTGTAATACCCGCTTCATGTGCTGCGCGAATGATCGCCTCATGCACGGCATCGGGTTCGGCGTGTCCGGTCAGCACCCTCAGACAGATTCTCACCGCCGCAAAGAATTCCTCACCATCGTCGATGGGCCAATCCTTCAGCAACAATTGTGCAGCCTCGTGTGCGGTACGGATCACTTTACGATCTTCGCCTTGTGCAGATACAAGAACTATCGTCGGAAACCTTCTTGATATATCGCATCTCATTGCCCTGAACTCCGTTGGAAAGCCAACGCCAGCGCCGGGCCCCTGCTTTGGGACCGGGATTGACGACACAGGCTCGTCAACCAACTTCGGCGGCGTTTCGGCAAACATGTCACATATGATCCCCTCGATTGGGCGGCGCAGGCGTTCTGACGGCCTGTTTCTTCCCATCTGTGTCGAAAGAGTTGGCCAGATTGGTTTTCAGCCGGCGAGCCACCGTCTCAAGGAGGCGCTTGAATTCTTCTGACGTCACGCCATCGGCGCGCATCACGGCAGCGATCAGCGGATCACGAAGAACTTCTGATATTGTCAGCTCCTCGTCCTTTCCGGCAGTCTCGCTGGCGTAGCCTATGACTGAGTGCTGCGCGAGCGACGCTGCTTGCGAACCTGTCGCAGCCGGAAGGGCGGCTTTCGAGCGTTCGGCATAATCCATATCAGTGTCTCTCGTGGTGGAAGAAGGACTTGCGGATGCGAGGCGCCTGGAAAGCGAACGGAGCTCGCACTGCGAGCCTTTGAAGTCCAATATCCAACTGCGTCCACGCGGCGGGGCGTGTTTCGGAAGACATTCCTGAACAATCGCCGAGACGACAAGGCGAGCGACGGATGTGTTACTGGCCGCTGCCCGCATGGCAAAAGAGCGGTGCCCGATTGCGACACGGGCGTCGCAATCGCAGACCGGGCCTGCATCCGCTGACAGAGCGATCGAGGGGCCCGGTTTGCAACGGGTGTCGGGGCAGTCGACATGTAAATGGGGTGGCAGCCCGGCTGTTGATGCGAGGGCGGCCGTCAGGACTTCTTCGGCCTGACGCGGATCGTCGCCCGCGAGAACGATGAACGGATTCTGCGCGTAGTCCGCGATCAACCGGAGTGCCGCGGTCCCTTGCGCAAATTCCGGCAGCGCGAATACGTTGGCAGAAAAGCGTGCAGCCAGATAGCTCGACAACTTTTCCGTCTTCAGCCAGCCGAGATCATCCCGGCTCGCCCACGGGAGATGGCCCACGTTGATCTCATCGATACGATCGGCATCCATGAGAAGGAAACGATGCGCGCCAAGGGTCGCAAGCAGGATAGCAATCTGGGAGCCCAAGCCGCCGCATCCGACGATGACGAAGTCGATGTCGCAAATCTGCTGTAGGCAGCGAGGCGCCGGGAGGGAACCAAGATGATCGTCTGTGGCCAGGACATGTTCATCCTGCGCCCTCATGTCGGAAGGGTTCGGCGAGACGGCAAATGCAGGCTTGATGACATTGGGGCCCTGTTGCTCGGCAGCATCAGCACTAATGCCGGGAAACAGAGCCCCTCTGCCGCTCCGCCCAACACTGTGGGCGAAGAGGTTGGGGAAATCGATGCGCGCCGTGGCAACCGCTTGCAGCTGTTTGGACCGATGATGGGCCATCACATCACCTCCATCTCGCTTTTCGCAGTTGCGTGGATCGTCTCGGCGCGAGGACTGCAATTCTTGCCCATCGCATGGTCTGCCGCTTTGGGAACCACATGGAATTTGCCGTCGTACCAGAGGAAGACATTGTCGCCGCTGTCGTCGATCTGTCGCCGGCCCATTCGAGGGTCAATCGGCTCCTTGCCGCGCAAGAGCATCTGTCCGATGTCCCAGGCTTGGCGATCGAGAATTTGCTGACGTTCTGCAAAGTGGGCTTGGCGGTGCGCTATGGGCTCTTCTGCAAGCAGTCTGTTGACGAGAAACTGGATGCGGCCGCTCCACGAAGGTATGGCGGCGATGTCTGGGAGGTCGAGGAGGACATCGCCGCCGAGACGCTCTATTCCATTTCGAGCGATATCGATGAGCGGGACTTGCCGCGCGGCATAGGCTATTATGGATGCAGCCTTTCGGGCGCGGCGCTCAGGATCCGCTTCGGCGGAAAGACATGCCATGCGGAAGGCGCACTCCCAGGGAATGGTGTAGGCCGTATGCAGGATGCTTTCGAGCGTCTGTAGGTCGTTCTTGTACGGGGAAACATACTCGAATTCGTCAGGCAGGCATGCTGCCGCCGAGGCCGTATAAAGCCCTAGCAGGACATGCCCGGCCTCGTGAAGCAATTGGGCCGCGGTCTCGGCATGATCACCGTCCCGCAAACGTTCTCTGGAAATGGCGATGATGACGCTACCGGGCAATTCAGTCGAACTCGATACCGAACAGGCCGGTTCGCGCCGCACGCCAACGTAAAGCGTATGCAGGCTGTCGATCAGACGCTGATGCCCGTACATGTCCATTTTCGCGATCAGCGCGAAGACCCTCTCCATATGGCCGGCGATTTGGTCCAACTCCTCCTCGCCGGTGACGATGCGGTCGAGACCTGGATCGTCCTGCATGCATTGGTGGAGGAGGGATTGCATCACGCGGCTTCGTGCCGGACTTTCCAAGGGGACAAGGCCGATGCCACAGGAGAGCCGGCGCGCCGGCTGACGTTCGAGTTCAAGATCCGATGCGATCATATCCGTCTGCAGATAGTCGCCGACGACCCGGGCATCGGGGCCGTCGGCCTGCCATTCCACACTTCGTGTGAGCCCACCCATCCAGGCTGCGAGCACGGATGAACGATAGGGGTCGGCATTGACCGGTCCGGCAATGGCTGCTGGAAGCTCCAGCAAGCGAGTGTATCCGCCATCCGTCAGGCCGGGGAAATAGGCTGACAGCGCCTCTGTACCAGTCGAGCAGCCGGCGAGCTTCGACGCTGCCGCGAGCGCGCGACCATATCGGAAGCGTCGCTTCGAAAGATTGCGCGTTGCGATGCGTCGCAAGGAGACGGTGCTTGCCATCAGGGGATTGGCCTTGAGCACATGGCGCGCCTCATCTGCCACTTGTTGAATGCGGGACGCGGACATTGACAGCCTCCTTGGGTTTAGCTTCAGCCAGACCAAGATTTCATCTTGGGCGAAAATGCTCCTTGTCGGGCCGGCTTTGTCCCATCGGAGCGGTGAGCGTCGTTTTCTGTGAGGCACTATTGCCCAAGGGCGTCATCCGCCCGCCAGTTCGGCGTTAAAAATCCGTAAAAAGCGCGTAAACAAAGAGAAAGCCCCCGTGATAAAGGGGGCTTGGATTTGTGAAGGTCACATACCGGGATTCAGATGGCGAGGGCTGACTGTACCGCGGTCCGCGCATTCGGCAGACCCGACCCGAAGAAAAAGGCCATATCGATGGCGTCTTCACCTTCGGCGTTCATGCAATCTGCCGTTAGTTTTCTTGTTCCGGGCGCGACAACGGCATCCAGGCGGGATGCTGCTTTCAGAATGGACTTCACACGAGGCCCCGAGAGGCGGTCAGCAGCGTTGTGGCGGCTCTTGTAAGCCCGCTGTATCAGCGCGCAGAGCCCGCCCACTTGTGCCGACGCGCCGGAAGTGCCGCCGAAGCTCGTGTAGTATCCACCCCCGATGCCCGGGTTGGTTCCGAAGGGCACGATGGCCGACCATGGATCCGAGCCTTGATCATAGCCAAAAATTCCCGACAGGTCCGTCGTCAGCAGCGAGAAGTGTGAATAGTAGTATTCCCGGCTCCGAGGGGTGTTGTAGTCGTGCTGTGCGGCAAACGGAGAAAGCCGGTCGAGGCGCAACTGATGCCGGTTGAAGACCTCACCGTCGTTAGAGGGGCAGACCACCGTCAATCCTTCGCCATAATTGCTGTAGCCCGAACGGAAACCTTCCACAGTAACGGCCCCCACGGCGATGATGCCGTTATTGTCGGCGGCGAGATTTGCCGGGTAGATCAGCTGACTTTCCGCACTGTTTCCTGCGGCACAGACGATAGGGATCTGGCGACTGATAGCGAGGATGAGCTGTTTGAGGATGTGCCAAGGGCGGTCGGGATTGGAGCCTTTCTGCGATGCCTTTGGCTCCAGTTCGGGCGCACCCTGGTCGGCGAAGGCAATGCGCGTGAAGAGATTGGCGGCATCCTGGTTCTTCCAGAGTTCCAGGTCGGCCTTCAACTCGTTCTTTGGATCGACCACACCGCGTATCGGGTCCGGCAGGCCACGCGGTAGGACGATCACGTCCGCCTTCTGATGATAGGCATAGAGAAAGGCAGCAATGAACTGCCTGACATCGTCTTCGAAGGACGTTCTGATCGAGATGAGCCTCGAGAAAGGGTCAACCCCGAAATAAGGGATGACATTGCGGTTGCCGCTCGTGCGCAACTCCTCGCCATCGCCGTAAAAAGCTCCTTCCGGCGGAAGAGCGGGCGTGCCTTCTTCCGAAACGACGGCGGGTTCGCCGACGATCAGCCCCGCACAGCAGGTACCATGCGATGCAAAAAGCGATTCCGGATTGTAGAGCCGCCGCAAAACGCCCTCCGATGCGCCATATTCGGCAACGAGATCACTGAGATAATCTCCATCGTCGTTTGAAAGGCCGATATTTCCGAGCGGAGCGATATTGAGTCCGGCAAAGAAGGCATGCTTTTCTTCTCGGTCAAATGAGCTGGTCGTATCGAGAATTTCGAGAACGCGGGCGCCGTAGCGATGCGTCGTCAAGTCGATTGACGCCTCCCGGTCGAGCCGTGTCGCAAGATTGGGATGATCCGCAGATACACCCACATCGATCAAAGCAACGCGAGCGGGTCGCAACGGGCCGGCAGAGGCGATATCATCCCAGACCGTGCCGGTGATGATGGGATCGGGCAGCGCGCGTGCCGCGCTCTCATCGGGCATGGGTGGAACAAGCGGAGGCGATCCATATTCGGCGTCGACCACGCCAAGCGCGGTCAAGTGCCAGAGATAATAGTAGTTTATCGGCGTGAGCTCGGGCATTTGCGATTGATCCGTCATGGTTTTACCCCTGTTGAGCAGCTGGCGAATTCAGACCCATTCGTGGTGCACGGCCTGGAACAAAGGACCGAAGGCATCGTGGAGGTAGGGAGCGAAGCGGCGGGCGAGATCGCGACCGGCCTGCGTGTCACTCGGATAATGGAGACCAGCCCATTCGCGGTTCTCTGCGACGTTCTGGGCAATGCGGGCAAGCTCGTCGGTGGCCGGATGTTCCGGTAGGATCGTCGAGAACGCGAAAGCGATCGAAAAGCACTGGAAGGCGTGGTTGCTGGGATATGATTCATGCACCGGCACGGCCAGCAATGGCCGCAGCATGGGCTCGAACTGATTTGGCCGCTGTCGGTTGAATTTGCTCTTGTAAATCAGCCCGACATATTCGCAGGCCGTCAGGATCGCCTGGAAAAGTCCTTCCGTTTGCTCGTAACCGCCAAGATCCTCGATGTACAATGCTCGCGTGAATTCCGAGACCGAGATTGTCGACTCGAGCTGGATGTCGGGCAGTCGCCGCACACGTTCGCGGTCGCGTCGCTGCATCGAGAGCAGCACCGTCGTTTCGAGACGGGTATAATCCGGGCCGGGCGGCGGCAATATATCCAGCATCTCCCACGTAAAACGTCGCGCTGCGGTATAGGCGTTGCGTGACGGTTGCTGGTGCAGCCGCCGCAATTCGAAGGCGGGGATAAGCTGCGACACGCCGAGGCTGGCGCCATCCATCGTCGACTTGTTCTTATTTTTATTTTTATTTTTATTCTTGTTTTTGTTCAGCGACGCCTTGTTGAGCACGGACTTGTTCGCCACGCTCTTGTTGAGGACCGAGGCGGCGGCCATCGTCGCCATCATGGGACCTGCATCGGGCGATTCCTCCTGTCCCGTGTTGAGCGTAAGTGCAGTTTCGGAGGTTGCTGTCGGGGCAATCGGCGGTACACCAGCGACAGGAGCCGTCCCTTCGTCCTCCCTCGGTTCACATGGAAGAACCGCATCCGGCTCAATCTTGAATTTGTAGTGATTGAGGAATAAGACAATTTTTGATTGTGTATCTGGGGTTATTTCCGCTTCCATTGCAGCCTCCTTGTGCAAAGTTCAGAAAAATTATCCGGGGTTCAGCGCAGCTTGGCGCCGGCCTTCACCAAACCGTCGATCAAGATCTGGCCGCCGCCTGTATTAAGGAGCGGATAGCCGCTAGCTCGGAAGGCGTTGATGGAGAAGCCGTCCTCGACTGCCGCAAGTCGCTGCAGATAGTGGCGTGCGCCGCCGAGATCATCGAGGTGCGCATGACTTGAGGCGAGGTAGCGTAGCAGGCTGTTGAACTTCGGCCGTGCCCGCAAGGCCTCTTCGCCGGCAGCTATGGCTGCTGCGTGATCACCGGCAAGTGCTGCTGCTATGCATTTCGTCGTGTCAAAGTAGTATTTGTGTGGGCTGTAGACGCCGAGTTCTTGCACCCAACGCGCCATAGCCATGGCCTTGTCCGGCTGGCCTGCATAGCAGTGGAGCATCGCGTAGAGATCCCAACTGAGCGGCAGGGCCGGGTTCAGACGGATCGATTTTTCGAACAAGTTGGCTGCGTAATCATACTCGCCGAAAAGGAACGAGTGGACATGGCCGACAAGCGCGAGCGATACGGAATTGTGCGGATCTATTTCCAACGCCTTGCGCGCGTAGGACTGGGCTTCCTCGATCAGATGCGCATCAAGCGCGTTGAACCGTTGGCCGACCTGGAAAGTTCGGATGAAGGACAGCCACGCAAAGGTCGATGACCGTGGTTCATGCTGGATCTGTTCTTCGAGGCGTTGCTCGGCGTTAGCGAGGTCGTCACGTGACAGGCGAAAGATCGCATTGACGGCGTCGATCAGGAGGCCATCCTGCGACAGTCGATTGTCGTTTGACTGGGTCTCCTGGAAATAGGCCAGTTGATCGACGGCCTGGCTGATCAGTGCAGCGGCGATGCCGAACTCGCCCCGCTCGAATTGCGTGCGGCTCATTGCCTGACTGCCGAGCCAATGAATACGGTTGTTGATCAGGTGCTTCATCACCAGTTCGACGAGCACCATGCTACCGTCAAACGTCAACCGAAGCTGAAGGGACATCGGAAGGCTGATTTGCCCTTCGCTCTCCTCAATATCCGGCAAAGTAAAAGAGAGGTCGGTGACGCCAATGGCGAGCCCATCGGTGACGGCTTTTGCAATGAGATTCTGGAACCGCGTGGCAGCAATTTGTCCGCCATCTCCTGCACCTATCACGATGGGGGACTGAAGAGCCATGACCCATCGCCAGCCACCGTCGCCTCGTCGGCGATATGTTTCGTGGCCGCCAGTCTCCGCGGCTTTGCCCTGTCTTGGCGCATCCCGGGATGCTGTAAGCGGCAGCAGCGTGGAATGTCTGGCGATATCACGGTTCGGTTCTTGACGCGGTTCGAATACATCATGGACCTGGCCTTCATCGAGGCGGCGATACCAGTTCTGCCGTTCAAGCGTTAGCCAGTCCTCGAATTCCGGATCGCGGATGTCGATGCCTTCGAGCAATTCGTCGGTGATTTGATCAGCCGATCGCTCCGTCCGAACCAACACGTCGGTGTCAAGGACAAGCCGGTCCATATCCAGCCAAACGGTATTCTTGTCGGCTACCAGGAGATTACGAGCCGGTCCCAGAGTCTTGTGGATGTCCAGAAGGGCCTGACGCAGACTCGCTGCGGCCTGGTCGTCGGAACGATCACTCCACAGTTTGTCTCTGAGCCAGATCCTCGAGCGCGAACCACGGGCTGACAACGCAAGCATTGCCAAAAGGGCCTGGGCTTTCTTGGATTTCGGAGTAACCGACCGTCCTGCGGCGTCCACCAGGGCAAATGGCCCGAGCAGGAACATCCGAAACGGATTTTGCTCCTTGTTCATGCGATCCACCGGCCCCGCCCCCGTTGGCTCCGGTACGCTCGTGTGGCAGCCCGAAGATCTAGCATCCGGAGTCCACTCTGTCACAACTGAAGCGTCTGGCAAGCAACCGACAAGAGAAATCGGCATTTCGAAAGGTATACGGGTGATCTGGCGATGATTGAACTGAAGCATAACTGGCTGAAATCCCTCCGCGTAACTTCGCAGACCGGCCGTAGCACCCTGGCGTCAAAGCAGCGTCAAAGGAATGTTGTACGCCTTCGGTCACCCTCCAGGCGCTCCCGAATGTTCCGATACGCTTCATTGTCGTTTGTCCGCTTGTCGGAGCAGACATGCAGATGATGCCGAAGCGGCATTCTGAATGATGACGTGTCATCAGTCCGATAGCCTCTTCGCGTTACTGTTTGATTGGAGAGGCTTTTTAGCTATTGCGCGAAAGTGTCAGTAACGATGCCCTTCAAAAATCGGTCTCGTTCGCTGTAACAGAGCGGTCTGCCTACGCACTTGTGGCGCGGCATCTAGATCTTGGGAGGGGCGGGGAGAGGGCGCCGAAACAAAATGCGGTTGGGTCGCATGGCCTTTCATCCAACGAAGGGTTCTCCACAGCCACAAGCTGCGTCGTACCGGTTCAAGAACTCCGTGTCACACGCGAGCGCGCAACGCGGGCCTCGGAGACGGCCTGCCGCCGTTGCAATGTTTGTCGCCACCGCTGCCTAGGGAATTGTCGTCGTTAACGAGCGGAAAGCTGGCGGCACCGATCGAGGTTGCCGAACTCCATAGCGGGGCCGGAGAGACCCTATTTCGTGTCTCTAGCTAGTTCTTTGAGGCGAGACAGCCGACCCGACGCTCGGGGAGTTGTCCGTGCAAGATGGAGCGCGCAGTCACCCGATAGGGTTAGTGCAATATGTATTGTAGAAGGCGCGAATATACGCATAATTTCTGCGGCTGGCATCACGAGACAAGATCACTCGAGGCTCGGGGGATTCCATGGAAACAAATGTTGCGGACGCCCATGCTGGCGCAGTATCGCCCGAGCTCGTGGTCGAGGCACTGTTTGCCTGCCGAAAGACGGCAGCGATCAGGGCGGCCATCGAGCTCGATCTCTTTACGCATATCGGCGAGGGCAAGACGGCGGCGCTTCTGGCGTCGGCAATAGGCGCCTCGGAGCGCGGGGTGCGCATCCTCTGCGACTATCTTGTGGTTCATGGCTTCCTGACAAAGGAGAGCGGACAGTACCGAATGACGCCGTCGACCAAGATGTTCCTCGATCGCAATTCGCCTGCCTATATGGGCTCTGCGGTCGAGTTCGTCGCCGCGCCCGAAGTACTGGATAATTTTCTGCGCGATCCAGCCGCCATCGTGCGAAACGGCGGTTCGACCGGGCTTGCGAACATGTCGGCAGATAACCCTGTCTGGGTGAAGTTCGCCCGCGGCATGGGCTCATTTACTGGGCTAAGCGCCAAAGTGCTGGCTGGCGAAATCTCCGGCTGGCCGAGGTCTCCCAAAAAGGTGTTGGATATCGCTGCAGGTCCAGGCGTTTTCGGCATCGAAATTGCGAAGGCCATTCCGTCGGCGGAGATCGTGGCCGTCGACTGGGCCGCCGTATTGGAACTGTCGCAGCAGAATGCGCAAAAAGCTGGCGTGGCTGACCGGTACCGGACGATCGCCGGCAGTGCCTTCGATGTGGAGTGGGGCACGGACTATGATCTCGTTATGCTTCCAAACTTTCTGCACCACTTCGATTTGCCGACCTGCGCCCAACTGCTGCGAAGGATCATTGCGAGCCTTGCAGAACAAGGCCGAATCGTCGCGGTCGATTTCGTGCCGAACGAAGACGGCGTGTCGCCGCCTTTTCCCGCGGCCTTCTCCTGGGAGATGCTTGCCGGCACGCCGGCGGGCCAGGCCTATACGCAAAGTGAGCTTATTGAGATGGCAAGACTGGCCGGCCTTACCGGCGTCAAGGTCAGGCCGTTACCGCCGACTCCGGCAAGCCTCATTCTCTTTGAATAGCGGTCCACGGTCGTCTGCTTGGCCGGCCAACACACTTTAACGGGGTGAGTTCATGCTGAACCCACCCCGCTCCACATCAAAATCGCATAATCAACATTATGGAACCCAGCGGCCTTAGCCGCGCCTTCGGATGCACAGGCCAGCACCAGTCTTTATCGCCTACCTTACTCCAGAAAGGGAAACGGTGCTTCGGGGTGAACGAGACCGGCGTGACGGATCTCACGCCAGAAGTCGTGCGGGATGACTTCTTCGAGCGCGGCGCGGTCCTCGGCGATGCGGTCGGGCTTGCTTGCGCCGGGAATGACGGCGGCGACTGCGGGGTTTGCGAGTGCGAATTGAAGGCCGGCTGCCTTCATGCTTACGGCGTGGCGATCGGCGATAGCCTTGATGCGCGCGACTTTGTCGAGGATCGCAGGTGTTGCGGGGGCGTATTCGAAATTCGGCCCACCTACGAGCGCGCCGGAACTGTAGGGACCGCCCACGACAATGCCTAGACCGCGTTCGGAGACTTGGGGCATGACGCGCTGAAGTGCACGCTCGTGGTCGAGCAGCGTGTAGCGGCCGGCAAGCAGGAAGCCATCCGGGCGCGGACCGTCCAGCGCCAGTAGCAATTCAATGGGCTCGACACGGTTAACGCCGAGGCCCCAGGCCTTTATCACACCTTCGTCGCGCAGCCGATCGAGTGCCTTGAAGGCTCCTTTACGCGCGCTTTCGAAAACGCCGAGCCATTCGTCGCCGTAGAAATCCTGGGCGACGTCATGAACGAAGGCGAGTTCGATGCGGTCAGTGTTCAGCCGCTTCAGGCTGTCCTCGATCGAGCGAAGGGTGGCGTCTTCCGAGTAGTCGTTGATGATCTTGTTGGGGCGGCCGTATTTGAAGACCTCGCCTTTTTCGCCGAGATCCCGGGCGCTGACATCCTCGATCTCGTCGAGAATGATGCGGCCGACCTTGGTACTGATCACATACCGGTCGCGAGGCTTGTTCGCCAGCGCTTCGCCCATGCGGATCTCCGCAAGGCCGGCGCCGTAAAAGGGGGCATTGTCGTAGTAGCGTATACCGTCCCTCCAGGCCGCTTCCACGGTGTCGATTGCTTCCTGTTCCGGAATATCGCGGAACATATTGCCGAGAGGGGCTGCGCCGAAGCCGAGCCGGCTCGGCAGAATATCCTTAAGAGTCATTGGCTTATCCTTTGGTTGTCTGCAAAAGCCATGCACGAAACGCTACTCTTTGCCGGCTGGGTGACGACTGGAACGAGACCGGTACGGCCGCATCGACCCGCAGCGTCGAGGGAATTTGAACTCCACTCCCTTGTACTCTACCGGGCTCTGGACGATCGGCAATGCTATCCTGATTGGTGATGTGGCTTGCACCCACCCGCCCCTGCTCTTCATACTCTGGCTGTCGGGAGTTAGCCCCGGTCCCCGCTAGCGGTTGTCAAGGGCTCCTGTTTTTCATGAGAACCGGACGACGATTAATGCGACCGCTGCCAAACGCCAGCGTTGAAGGACGTCTTCCCGTGCCGCTGGAGAATAGCAAGATGCGGCCGCAAATAATCGCGCCGCCATCGCCAAAGCTGAGCGCGATTATGATGGTCTTTTTGCTTTGCGTTACTTCGCAAGACGCAAAGGCGTGAAACCGATCTGCATCTTCTGCGGGTTCTCCTGCCTCAGGGTCCGCAGCATGTCCTCGTATTCCCTCTCGACTTCGGGCGTTACGGACGGACGCACCTCTTGGAGAGCCATGGCAAAGTCTTCCTTCGAAACCGTCGACGCGTCGATCGATTGCCTGAGTGCGATCAGCCCGGCTCGGCGGGTCAAGTCCTCCAGGTCCGCGCCGGTAAACCGCTCCGTTTTCTCAGCGAGGTCATCCAAACTGACATCATCGGCCAGTGGCATTTTCCGCGTATGGATACCCAGGATCTTACGACGCCCAGTCAAGTCCGGCACCGGAACATAGACAAGCTCATCAAAACGTCCCGGCCGCAGGAGTGCGGGGTCGAGCAGGTTAGGCCGGTTCGTCGCCCCTATCACGACCACGCCTTGCATATCCTCCAAACCGTCCATTTCAGCCAACAGCGTGTTGACAACTCTTTCGGTGACGGCAGGTTCGCCAAGTCCGCCGCCTCTGGCCGGTGCCAGGGAATCAATCTCGTCGATGAAGATGACAGTCGGCGCGACTTGACGGGCACGCTCAAAAAGCCGCGAGACTTGCTGTTCGGATTCACCGTACCATTTGGACAGCAGGTCAGAGGACTTCGTGGCGACAAAATTCGCCTCGGCTTCACGAGCGACTGCCTTTGCGAGCAGCGTTTTGCCGGTTCCAGGAGGCCCGAAAAGCAGGAAGCCTTTAGCTGGCCGAATTCCCATCCGCTTGAATGACTGTGGCGACCGCAGGGGTAATTCCACTCCTTCTTTAAGTTTCAGCTGCGCATCGTCGAGCCCCCCGACATCGTCCCAGCGCACATTTGGCGCCTGAATCATGATTTCGCGCAGTGCAGACGGCTGGATCCGCTTCATCGCTGAATTGAAGTCATCCTGGGAGACTGTGAGTTTTTCCAGAACTTCTGCTGGGATACCCTCCTTGAGATTGATGTCCGGCAGGACGCGACGAAGTGCATCCATGGCGGCCTCACGCACGAGTGCTCCCAAGTCGGCACCAACAAAGCCGTAGGTCGTTCGCGCTATTTCGTCCAAATCGGCGCCTTCAGCCAGAGGCATGCCGCGCGTATGGATCGCTAGAACCTCCCGCCGGCCATTCTGATCAGGCACGCCAATCACGATTTCGCGGTCGAAACGCCCCGGGCGTCGAAGGGCCTCGTCGATTGCATCGCGCCGGTTGGTGGCACCGATAACGACGATGTTCTGTCTTGGCTCAAGGCCGTCCATGAGAGTGAGCAACTGAGCGACGATCCGGCGCTCGACCTCCCCCGTTACCTGCTCCCTCTTTGGCGCAATCGAATCGATCTCGTCAATGAATATGATGGAAGGTGCGTTTTGCGAGGCTTCCTGGAAAACCTGCCGCAGACGCTCTTCAGATTCACCGTATTTACTGCCCATAATCTCTGGGCCAGCGATATGGTAGAAGTTCGCTTCCGTCTCGTTTGCCACTGCGCGGGCCAGAAGTGTTTTGCCCGTCCCCGGAGGCCCGTAGAGAAGAACTCCCTTCGGCGGATCGATGCCCAGGCGCTGAAAGAGTTCGGGATGACGAAGTGGAAGCTCGACCATCTCGCGAACCTGCTCGACAGAAGATCCAAGACCACCGATATCGTCGTAGGTCACGTCGGCTCGTCGAGCTTCTCTGGGTTCCTCGAACTGTGGACGAAGCTCGATAGCCGTGTCTTCGGTAACCTGCACGATGCCGCGCGGCTGTGTGGATACGACGACCAGCCTGATTTCTTGAAGGCCATAGGCCTGAAGCAACTGAGGATCGCGGCTGCGCTGTTGCACCGACGTCGAAATCACATCACCTGCCACCATGGGGCGATACATGAAAGTCCGCAGGAGCGCGTCGCCCGAGCCTTGAAGCACCATGTTTTTCTGAGCCGGCGCAAGAACGATCCGGGTTGCTGGACGCGCGTCCGCTTTGCGAATTTCGATATGATCGCCGCTCGTGGCGCCCGCATTCACACGCTGGAGACCATCTAGCCGGATGATGTTCAGTCCCTCGTCTTCCGGATAGGGCCGGACTGCGAGTGCGGCGGTATGGCGCTTACCAATCAGTTCGACCAGATCGCCCTCCGAAAGCCCGAGCTTGTTCATCGCTGCGGTTGGCAGCCGCGCTATGCTTGCTCCAGCATCCTGCGGACGCATGTTGGCGACCTGGAGCGTTAGATCATCGGAACCGGACATGAGGCCTCCCCAAAAGAGCGTGAAACAATCAAGACAAACCTAGCGTCCTGATGAGAAAGGCAAGCGAGTTTGGTTGGGGTCTGATGACGAAAAGCTCGACGGGAAAACAGATGGTGCTGCCTTGCCGGCGATGGAGACATCGACGCCTGCGCATGCCACCCAGAAGCGCTGTTAGCGCGGCCAACATCCTGTTTCCTGCAAGGCATCCCGCCGGACCGCTCGGCACGGATTGGCCGCCATCGCATCGATCGGTCGCACCCCGGCTTGCGCTTCAACCGCAAGCCGCGCTCATATCGGGCTTGATGAAAATTAATTTCATCAATTCGTCTTCAGCCCCGTTTTCGGTTGACGGCCCCTGATTTTTGTCCCAACCTGAAGAAAATAAATTACGAAATTGGGAACGACTTTAGCATGAAAGTGGGAATCATTGGGCTGGGATTCCGGCTCGGCTATCTTGGCTATGTCTTCAAGGCTATCGACAGCAGCTTCGAGATTGTCGGTTACGTCGATCCGGATCCTGCGGGGCTGCCGGGACTGACGGAAAACGGCGTCTCTGCCGGCACGGCCTATGGTTCGCCGCAGGAGCTCCTCGCTTCCGAAAAGCTCGATCTCCTGATGATCGGCTCTCCCAACCACATGCATCTCGATCATATTCGCCTCGGTCTTGAGGCAGGCCTCAAGGTCTTCTGCGAAAAGCCGATCGTCACCACGATCGCCGAGAGCATCGAACTCGCCCACCTGATGGCAAAGTTCGGCCATGAAAGGCTGATGGTCGGTCTCGTGCTGCGCTACTCGCCTCTTTACAAGGATCTGCGCGCCATCCAGGCCGAAGGCAAGCTCGGCCAAATCGTCTCCATCGAAGCCTCCGAACATATCGAGCCCTATCACGGCGCCTTCTTCATGCGCGACTGGCGCCGCTACGAGCGCTATTCCGGCAGCTTCATGCTGGAGAAATGCTGCCACGACCTAGACCTTTATAATGGTGTGGTCGGCGCCCGCCCCGAACGTGTTGCAAGCTTCGGCGGCCGCAAGAGCTTTATCCCCGCCAACGACCCGGCGCGCGAAGGAATCAACGATCTGGAACTCTTCCACCGCAAGCCGAGCGGCTGGATGGGCTCGGATAAGGTGTTCGACAGCGATGCCGACATTATCGATTACCAGGTGGCGATCGTCGAATACGCCAATGGCGTCGGCATGAATTTCCACACCAACCTGAATGTTCCCGACCAGTTCCGCCGCTTCGCCATCATGGGCTCGCGCGGCATGGCAGAAGGCGATTTTGTCCGCGGCTATCTTGACGTTCATGAGCAGTTGACCGGCAACAAGATCGTCGAAAACAAATATGCCGCGACCGAACTGTCGCAGCATTATGGCGCAGACGAGCAGATGGCAGCCGATATTCTGCAAAGCGTGCGCACCGGTTCGGAACTCCCGGTCTCCACGCTCAACGCATTGGAGGCAGGCATCCTGGCGCTCGCCATGGATGAAGCCCGCATGAAGAAGGCCGTAATCGACCTTCGTCCCATCTGGGACCGGTTCGACGAGGCGCTACACTCCAGAGCGGCCTGAGGAGACCGGCAAGATGAGTGCTCAGAAAAGTGCCGTCATCTTCGCCTGGATCCTTCTCCTTCCAGCTGTTCTTTACGTGCTCGCGATCGTTGCCTATCCGCTGGTCGATACGTTCATCCTGTCGTTTACGGATGCATCGCTGCGCAAGGTGACGAACTGGGTCGGCTGGGCCAATTACGAGAAGATCTTCAACAACACTTTCGCGGAAGTTATTCTGCGAACCTTCATCTGGACCTTCTTTTCGGTCGCCCTGAAGATGATCATCGGCACGTTTGGTGCCGCAATGTTGAATGCTGCCGTACCCGGCCGGTCGCTGTTTCGACTGCTGACCATGCCGCCATGGATCGTGCCGATGGCTATCGGCATCTTCATGTGGGGCTGGATGTATAATGGCCAGTTCGGAATGATTTCCGGGCTGCTGCAGCGCTTCGGCCTCGTCGATGGCCCGGTCGCCTTCCTCGCCTATGGCAGCACTGCCTTCTGGGCGACGATCGTCACTGACGTCTGGATCGGCGTGCCGCTGGTGACGATCTACTTCCTCGCTGCAATCCAGTCGATCCCGAAGGATCTCTACGAAGCAGCATGGACCGACGGCGCCGGCCGCTGGTACCGTTTCCGCCGCATCACACTGCCGCTCATGGTTCCCGCCATTATCACAATGTCGATGCTGTCGCTGATTGCGACCTTCAATTCCTTCGACATTATCTGGATCCTGACGCAGGGTGGTCCGAGCGGCGAAACGACGACGATGATCATCGATACCTATCAGACGGCTATCGGCTCGAAGAAATATGGCGAAGGGGCAGCGCGTGCGGTGCTGATCTGCATCTTCCTGTCGCTCTTCTGCTTCGCCTATTTCCGTGTCACCCGCCGCTTGAACCCGGAGAAGCGCGCATGAGCAGCCGTCCCATGATCGATCGCTACAGCTGGTGGGAAATCATCCTCATTTATTGCGGCATAGCGATCTTCCTCTTCTTCGTGCTGTCGCCCTTCGTCGAAGGCTTCCTGGTGTCGCTGAAGCCGCTCAGCCAGCTGTTTTCCTCGCCCTACCGCTTCTGGCCGGAAAACGGTTCGTTCGAAGCTTACCGGACGATGTGGATCAGCGTGCCGGGCTTCGGTCGCTACATCTTCAACTCGTTCTTCATCTCGATCATCGTCACTGTCATCGTGCTCTGCCTCGTCATTCCGGCATCCTATGCCTTTGCGAAATTCGAGTTCAGGGGCATGGGCATCCTGCTCGGCGCCTTCCTGACGGTGAACATGTTCTCCGGTGCCGTCCTGCTCATCCCGCTCTTTCGCCTGATGCGCAGCATCGGTGTTCTGAACACCTATCTTGCGATGATCGTGCCGGGCGTCGCCTTCCTGATCCCGTCGGCGATCTGGTTGCTGCGCACCTACATGATCCGCATTCCCCAGGAACTCAACGAAGCGGCCTATATGGATGGCGCCAGCCATTTCTATACGCTTCGCCGTGTCATTCTGCCCATTGCGATGCCGGGGATTATCGTCGTCGCGATCACCACCTTCATCGGTGCCTATGCGCAGCAGTTCATCTTCGCGCTGACCTTCAACTCGAAGACTGAATACATGCCCCTGCCGGTGGGACTCTTTGCTTACTTCGGCAAGCAGGAGGTCATCTGGAACGAACTGATGGCGGCCTCCTTCGTCGGCATCGCGCCGGCGATGATCGTCATCTTCTTCCTTCAGCGCTATCTCGTCGGCGGCCTGACCGCCGGTGCGGTGAAACAATAAGACCAACAATAAAGAGTGAACAGCTAACAACGAGAATGGGAGTAACGACGTGAGCATTACCATCAAGACAGGCCTTATGGCGCTCGCCCTGCTTGGTTCGACGGCGTTGACTGCGGTCACGGCCCAGGCAGCCGACAAGGAAATCAGCTGGATCTATTGCGGCGACACGATCGACCCGATCCACACCAAATACATCAAGGAATGGGAATCCAAGAACGCCGGCTGGAAGGTTACGCCGGAAGTCGTCGGCTGGGCGCAGTGCCAGGACAAGGCAACGACGCTGGCTGCCGCCGGCACGCCGGTCGCCATGGCCTATGTCGGCTCGCGCACGCTGAAGGAGTTCGCGCAGAACGACCTCATCGTTCCCGTTCCGATGACCGATGACGAGAAGAAGGGCTATTACCCGCATATCGTCGACACGGTCACCTTCGACGGCAATCAGTGGGGCGTTCCGATCGCCTTCTCCACCAAGGCGCTTTACTGGAACAAGGACCTCTTCAAACAAGCCGGCCTAGATCCCGAGACGCCGCCGAAGACCTGGGCTGAAGAAATCCAGATGGCAAAGACCATCAAGGAAAAGACCGGCATTCCGGGCTTTGGTCTTTCCGCCAAGACCTTCGACAACACGATGCACCAGTTCATGCATTGGGTTTATACCAATAACGGTGCGGTCACCGATGCCGAAGGCAAGATCACGCTCGACAGCCCCCAGATCCTTGCCGCGCTGAAGGCCTATAAGGATATTTCGGCCTCTGCCGAAGAAGGCCCGACAGCCTATGAGCAGAACGAAGTCCGCGCCATCTTCCTCGATGGCAAGGTCGCGATGATCCAGGCGGGCTCGGGTGCCGCCTATCGCCTGAAAGACACGAAGATCAACTGGGGCGTCACCACGCTGCCGCTCGGTCCGGATGCCAAGGGCGCAGGCACGCTTCTCATCACCGACAGCCTTGCGATCTTCAAGGGCTCTGGTGTCGAGGACAAGGCGACCGAATTCGCCAAGTACATCACCTCACCTGACATCCAGGGCGAATACGAGCTGCAGGGCGGCGCAGGCCTCACCCCGCTGCGTCCGTCTGCAAAGGTCGACGAATTCGTCGCCAAGGATCCCTTCTGGAAGCCCTTCATCGAGGGCATCAGCTATGGTGGTCCCGAGCCGCTGTTCACCGACTATAAGGGCTTCCAGAACTCGATGATCGAGATGGTCCAGTCCGTCGTCACCGGTAAGGCCGAGCCTGAAGCCGCCCTGAAGAAGGCTGCCGGCGAGATCGAAGCCTTCAAGTAAACCGACGTCGAGGATCGCAGGTCGATGATCTGCGATCCTCACCGACCAACTCTTGCGCATTCAGGCCGGGACCGGAGACAGATTTTTGGGACAGCTTCAGCTCAACAAGGTTCAAAAATTCTATGGCGACTACGAAGTTCTCAAGGGCGTCGAACTCGATGTCCGGGACGGCGAGTTCGTCGTCTTCGTCGGGCCTTCGGGATGCGGCAAGTCCACCCTCCTGCGCATGATCGCAGGTCTCGACGCAACGAGCAAAGGCGACATCATCATCAATGGCGTCAGGGTCAACGACCTGCCACCGGTCAAGCGCGGCATCGCCATGGTCTTCCAGTCTTACGCGCTCTATCCGCATATGACGGTTTTCGAGAACATCGCCTTCCCTCTTCGTGTCGAGAGGATGGAGGAGGAAAAGCTCAAGGCCAAGGTCGAGAATGCCGCACGCATCCTGCATCTCGAAACGCGGCTGCAGCAGAAGCCCGGCATGCTCTCGGGCGGACAGCGCCAGCGCGTCGCAATCGGCCGCGCCATCGTTCGCGAACCTAAGATCTTCCTGTTCGACGAGCCTCTTTCCAACCTTGATGCCGCCCTCCGCGCCGACATGCGCATCGAACTCGCCAAGCTGCACCGGCAGCTGAAGGCGACGATGATCTATGTGACGCACGACCAGGTGGAAGCCATGACAATGGCCGACCGCATCGTCGTGCTGGATGCGGGCAATATTTCACAGACCGGCGCGCCGCTCGAGCTCTACCACAAGCCCGCCAACCAGTTCGTCGCCGGCTTCATCGGCAATCCGAAAATGAATTTCCTGCCCGTGACCTGTACGTCCGCAAGCGAGGCAGGCGCGACCGTCGACTATCGCGGCCAGACAGCCACCATGCCGGTAAAGCCGCGAGACGGCATGGTCGGCAAGATGATGACGCTCGGTATCCGGCCCGAGCATATCCAGCTTGGTTCCGGTGAAATTTCGCTGACCGTTACACCCAGCGTTATTGAACGGCTTGGGGCCAATACCGTGGCCTATGCGGCACTCGGCAGCGAAACGGAAAACTTCTGCGCCATGCTGCCCGGCAGTGTCGGCATCCGCGCGGACGCGCCGGTCGCCGTTGGCATCAATGCTGCCGATTGCCATCTCTTCGATGCGGAAGGCATAGCGTTCGAACGTCGTGTCGAACTCACCGATATCGATATGAACCTGTTGGCTCCGGCAACAGCCTGAACGGCCAATTGGCCACTTACCAGACGAGTCCCCGCGCGGCGACGTCCTTGACGCGCGTGACGATCCCGTTGCGATGGAAGACCATGGTATCGAACAGGTTCGAAACCACGCATGTATGGTTCGGGATGATGAAGAGCTTTTCGCCGATCTGGGGCCGTGGACCGGTGCAGGCCGAAAGGTCGATGACGCCGTGTTCTTCCGACAGGCTGGTTATCCTCGCCTCGGGATATCCGACGACGAGGCCGAAATCGGCAAAACCCTGAAGATCGGAGGTCAGCGCCTTCGAGCCTGCGTCGATGACGGCGCGGTCTGCGTTCGGCCGCGACACGACAGTCGCCAGCACATGCATTGCGCAATCGTCCTGCGTGCAATGTCCCATCCGGATCATCTGGCGGTCATTATAAATATATGTCCCAGCGCGGTGCTCCGTCGCCGATTTGACCAGATGCGCCTGAAAGAGACTGGGCGTGCCCCCATTGCTGACGATCAGACAGGCGATGCCCTCTTCCGCAAGCTGTTTCAGAGTGGACTGGATGAAAGCTTCGACGGCATCGGCCGACTGCGGCTTCGGATAGGTGAGAATGCCACCAAATGCCAGCCCGTCAGCTGCAGCGATATATCTTGCCAGCGAGGCCGCCTGCTCAGGCGTCTGCACACCGCAGCGCGCGCCGCCGGTGTCGCATTCAACGAGGACGGTGAGCGGTTTGCGACCGGAAAAATGTGCAGACAGTCCGTCGATCGTGACTTGGCTGTCGGCGACGACCTTGAGACCGGAAATGCGATCGTTAAGGGCAGCGAGCCGTTCGAGCTTCGGGGTTCCTATAATGTTGAAGGTGATCAGGATGTCTTCGAAACCAGCTTCGGCAAAGACCTCGGCTTCCGTTACTTTCTGGCAGTTGATCCCCTTGGCCCCGGCCGCGACTTGGGCGGCTGCAAGTGCGGGTATCTTGTGCGTCTTGATATGCGGGCGGAAATTCAGCCCGTGCTCGTCCATGTAGGACTGAACCCTTGATATGTTGGCGGCCAGCCTGTCTTCGTCGATGATCGGGCGCGGCGTGGAAAGATCAGCGATCCTGTCTCCAGCCTTCGCGACGACGGCAAACCGGTTGTCATGCATCTCAGGCAGCTCCGCGTTCGGTTCCATGAGGATCGGCCACGATCGGCCAGATGGTCTTCGGTGCCCGGCGATAGTTGGTTGTCGCCGGATTGTTCGGATAGGGGGTTCCTGCAGAACAGTACAGGATTTCCGCGGCGATCTTCGAGAAGGATGCGAAGAAATGGTTGGTGGACTTGATCACCAAAATCTTCTGCTTGGTCGGATCGATGCCCATTACTGAAAACAGGCTCGGATCGAAGCTCTGCGCCCGCGTCGAGTTCAGGATGATGTCGATACCATCAAGCACGATATGCGCCGCATCACCAAAGGGTGCCAGGCTCTCGCCAAACTGCATCTCGGCGTTCTTCACCAGTTTGACGACCCTCACCATGCCGTCGACAGGATTGCCGGTTCCGGGTGCCGATTTCGCGCCGAAGCGCAGCGGGATTTCAGCCCCCTCGCCTGCGGCAAAACAGATCTGAACGGCGACCGGATCCCAGATCGTGCCAACAGCAGCACTTGTTACACCGCGGGCCAGAAGCTCCTCGAGAATGACGGTGGCATCGCCGGCGGTCCCACCGCCCGGATTGTCCCAGACATCGGCGATGACGACCGGCCAGGCTTTGGCAGCCATCGCCCGGGAGACGGCTTCCTTTTCGTCGATCTGCGGCACCATGAAGGTGCCGCGCTTTGAAAACAGCTCCATGCCGAGCTCGCGCGCCAGAGCCGCACCCTTTTGCGGATTGTTGTCGGTGACGACAAGCAGCTTGGTCCCCATCTCCGGCACATCGCCGACCATGAAGCCGTGGACCACGGAGATCGACAGGATTTCAGGATCTTCCTTCTCGATCCGCATGATCTTATCGACGAAGGAGCGCATTGGATCGCGCGAGGTCGGAAAGACATCGATCATCCGGCAATCGAAAACGGAATTGACCGGCTTGACCCTGCCCTCAAGCGCATCGACGGCGATACGCCAGAGATCCTCGGCGCGATCAACAAAATCCGTATGCGGGAATTCCTTGAAATAGACGGCGAAATTCAGCGCGTCGATGCGCTTCCGGGTCAGATGGCTATGCGGGTCGAGTTCGGCGCAGATCAGGACATCAGGCCCGACGATGTCGCGCATGCGGGTCAGGAGGTCGCCCTCCGTGTCCTCATATCCCGCAGCCACCATCGCCCCATGCAGGCCCATCACAACGGCATCGACGGGCATTGCGGCACGGAGCTGGCCGAGGATTTCGTCGCGCAACCCCTCATAGGCCTGGCGATTGACGAGGCCGGCCGGATCGGCCCATGCTGCCGTGCCTTCGATCAGCTCCCAGCCCTTTTCAGCGGTGACACGGCGGCCGACGGTGATCGGCGCAGTGCAGAGCGTGGGCGTCTCCGGATGCTGGCCGGGCGGCGCATAGAGAGAGGCTTCGAAAGCGCGGCGATCCACGCAGATCGGGGAAAACGTATTGGTTTCGGTCGCCAGTGCTGCCGTGAAAATGCGCAAGTGATTTGGCCTTGTTTTGCGGCCCTGCTTCAACCCATCGGGTTCGGCAGGTAGCCGGTAAATCCGCAGATCTTCCACCGTCCCTCGTGGAGCCTGCAATAATAGAGCGTCTGCCACTGCATGATATCGCGAGTGCCATCACTCTTCGTCAGGCCCCCATCGAACTTCTTGCGGACAAGCGCCATGTCACCCTCGATCTCGATGTCTTCGAGCGTCGTGGTGGTGAAGATCGCCGTACGCGTATCCTCGGCAAAGCTCTGCGTCGCAAAATCCTTTGCCTGCCTCAGCCACTCATCGCGATAGGCATTGAGTGTGGGGAATGCCAGGCGCCATTTGTCAGGGCTGACCTCTTTGCGGCCATCGATGCCGATGAAGCCTTCCTCGACGAAATCGTCTTGGACCATCGACCAGTCGGCAGTCAGAAAGGCATCGATGTCGCGGGGCACGAGCATCTCCCAGATGGCGTGCCGTGCGGCGTCGGAGGACGCGAAAGGATTCTTGAAAGGATCACGCATGTTCGCCCCCGATTTAAATTCTTTTCATAAATGGCGTTTTTCACTGGTCAAAATCTGCTTTCTATGGTCCCTTGTCAACTTATCAAGAAAATAATTTGCAGGGATCCCAGCATGTCCATCAAGCGATATGGCACTGTTCAGACCGGCGCTGGCGGCAAGCCGCTGCCTTTTGCGCGCGCGGTCGAAGCCGATGGCTGGCTCTATGTTTCCGGCCAGGTGGCGATGGAAAACGGCGAGATCATCGACGGCAATATCGTTGCCCAGGCGCAGAAGACGATCGCCAACGTGCTCGCCATTCTCGATGAAGCCGGATACGGCGTGGAGGATGTTGTGCGCGTCGGCGTCTGGCTGGACGATCCGCGCGACTTCTGGACCTTCAACAAGATCTATCAGGATTATTTCGGCGCACATCCGCCGGCCCGCGCCTGCGTCCAATCGTCCATGATGGTGGATTGCAAGGTCGAGATCGATTGCGTTGCCTACAAGAAGAAGAGTTGACTGACGGATCGGCGGGAGGACCGGCTTGGATATCTTTTCCACATTGCAGGAAGACAAGAGCCGGCTCTCCGCCTCCGAGGCCCGTATCGCCGATATCATCGTGAACGATTTCGAATTTGCGGTGAATGCCTCGATCATCGAGCTTGCCGAACGCGCGGAAGTCTCGCCACCGACGGTGACGCGTTTCTGCCGCCGCCTCGGCTGCGACAGCTTTTCCGATTTCAAGGTGCAGCTTGCCCGCACCGCCCATGTCGGCGTGCGTTATCTGAAGCCGGAATCAAAGAGCAGCGATCCGGCCGATGTCGCTCAGGATATCATTACCAAGGCGCAGAATGCCCTTTTCCTGTTGCATCGCTCACTGGACCTCACCGCGATCGAAGCTGCGGTCGCGCAGATCGCCAAGGCGGAGATGATCTATGCCTTCGGATCGGGCGGCAACTCGTCGATGATTGCCGACGAGCTGCAGAATCGGCTCTTTCGGCTTGGCCTCAGGATCACCTCCAGTTCCGACCACAGTATGCAGCTGATGATGGCGGCGGCGGCGAAGGCTGGCGATGTGATCATTGGCTCGTCCTTTTCCGGCCGCAATGCCGAGCTGGTGCGGGCTTTTGCTTTGGCACGCGAGGCCAAGGTCAGGACCATTGCGCTGACGCAATCCGACAGTCCGGTCGCCAGAGCCGCCGAGATCGTCGTGCCGATCGATCTTCCGGAAGGGACCAACATCTTCCGCCCGACATCGACGCGTATCGCTTACATCGCAACCGTCGATATCCTGGCGAGCCTTGTCGCCTATGCCATCCAACCGAGGGCGATGACGACGCTGAGACGCATCAAGCAGCAGCTGGTTGCACACCGCGATGGCGACGACAAGCAGCTACTTGGGGACTGATCAACAAGAGGGAGCGACAATGACGCAATCGGTGGCCATCGTGACGGGAGCAGCAGGTGATATCGGCGCGGCGATTGCCGATCGACTGGCCGTCGATCATGATGTCGTTCTGCTTGCGGATATCGATCTCGTCAGTGCAGCAGCCGTTGCCAGCAAACTTGGACCATCCGACCGCTTCGTCCCCATCGAATGCGACGTGACCAGCGAGACAAGCGTTGCGTCTCTCGCCGGGCGTGCGGCGGAGCTCGGCAGTCTTCGTACCCTCGTCAACAATGCGGGTGCAGCCCGCGCCGTCAGCCTGCATGATACGACGCCGGAGATCTGGCGTGCCGACAATGCGCTCAACCTCGAAGCGGCATTTCTCTGCTTTCGGGCTGTCGAAGACCAGTTGAAGGCGTCGCGAGGCTCAATGGTCAACATTGCCTCGGTCAACGGCATGAATGTGTTTGGCCATCCGGCTTACAGCGCGGCCAAAGCCGGACTTCTGCATTTCACCCGGCTGGTCGCCGTCGAATACGGAAAATTCGGCATCCGCGCGAACGCCGTTGCTCCCGGAACGGTAAAGACGCAGGCATGGGAAGTCCGTGCCGCTGCCAATCCTAATGTCTTCGAGGATGCCCGCCGCTGGTATCCGCTGCAGCGCGTGGTCGATCCGAAGGACGTCGCCAATGCCGTCGCCTTCCTGGCTGGGCCGCAGGCTGCAGCGATCACTGGCGTCTGCCTGCCGGTCGACTGCGGCCTGACAGCTGGCCAGGCCGAGCTTGCCCGCACGTTTTCCCAGTCCGAGCACTATTGAAATCGAAATAGACAACAAGAGGAACGAGATATGAAGCCGGCCGACTATCGCCTGGAAAGCAGCTGGAACCCTGGTGGCGGGCCGCATGGCGCGTTCACCTTCACGCTTTTCAATCTCTCCGGCGCGGCACTTTCCGGTTTCAAGCTTGTCTACACCTCCCTCACCCGGGTCATCGATGCCACGGCGTGCGGCAATGCCACGTTTCTGAGACGCAACGCCAATTTTCACGAATTCGAGCCGCCGGCCGGGTTGGCCCTCGCCGCCGGTGAAAGCTGGACCTTCACCGTCGCCGGCTTGCATCGCCCAGCGCGCCATTGCACTGACGGCGCCAAGTCCGCCTATCTGACGCTGTCATCCGGAAAGCATGTGCCGGTTGCCGTTTCCGATCTGCTTCTCGAAGGCCGAGTGAGCGAGCCTCCGCCTGCGCTCCTGCCTGAAGGCCGGCTCGACCTGCCCTTTGCCTTGCAGCCGTGGCCGGCCGAGATCGATGCGAAGCCGGGTGATAGTTTTCCGGTCATCCTTTATCCAGAGGGCGCCAGCGCAGACGAATTGTCGGCGATATCAACATGCATTTCCCTGACGCGCCGTCTTTTCGAAAGCGATCATTCGGTTTTCAATCTGGTTGCCTCGCCGCAAGGCCGCGCTCTCACCTTCAACAAGGACGCCTTGCTCGACGCCGAAGCCTATCGGCTGACGTTCGCGGCCGATCGCGTGACACTTTCCTATTCCGGTTCCGCCGGGCGCCAGTACGGATTGACCTCGCTCGCGCAGATGCTGAACGGCGCGCGCGTCACCAAGGGCAAATTCCGCTTCCCTGTTTCGGGGACGATTTCCGATCACCCCCGCTATAGCTGGCGCGGCTGCCATCTCGACGTTTCCAGGCAGTTTTATCCGGTTGATGACGTCAAGCGGCTGATCGACATTCTTGCCTGGTTCAAGCTCAACATCTTCCACTGGCATCTGACAGATGACGAGGCCTGGCGGCTGGAGATCAAGGCCTTTCCGCAGCTGACGACATCAGGCGTTTTGCGAGGACCGGACGAGCCGCTGCTGCCACAACTCGGCAATGGAGCCGAGCCGGTCGGCGGCTTCTATTCGCAGGACGATGTCAGAGACATCGTCGCGCATGCGAGTTCCCTCAACGTCGAGGTGGTTCCCGAGATCGACATTCCCGGCCACAATGCGGCGACCCTGATTGCCCTGCCCGATCTGACTGATGGACAGGAGGCACCGGAAAGCTACCATTCCGTCCAAGGCTACCCGAACAATGCGCTGAACCCGGCAGTGCCGCTGACCTACGAGTTCCTGGAAAAGGTCTTCGACGAAATGGTCGAACTCTTTCCCTCGACTTACATCCATATCGGTGGCGACGAAGTGGCGAACGGCTCCTGGCTCGCCTCGCCGCTTGCCAGGAAGCTGATGGCGGAACAAGGCATTTCCGGCACGTTCAGTCTTCAGTCCTATTTCCTGAAGCAGATCAAGACGATGCTCGACAAGCGCGGTCGCAAGCTTGCGGGCTGGAACGAGGTCGCTCATGGCGGCGGAGTTGCCGCGAAGGACAGCCTGCTGATGGCCTGGGAAAATCCGCAGGTCGGTATCGAACTTGCCGAACAGGGTTATGATGTCGTCATGACGCCGGGCCAGGCCTATTATCTCGACATGGTACAGGCGGAAGCCTTCCAGGAACCGGGTGCGAGTTGGGCAGGCACCGTGCCGCCGGCTCACACATATGCCTATGAAGCTGCGGGCGAATTCCCCGAGGAATTGAAGCACAAGCTGAAAGGCGTCCAGGCCTGCATCTGGTCGGAGCACTTCCTGTCGCGCGGCTATTTCAACCGGCTGGTGTTCCCCCGCCTGCCTGCCATTGCCGAAGCCGCCTGGACGCCGAGGGCATCGAAGGACTGGGATCGGTTTGCTGCGATCGTGCCGCTAAGCCCAACGCTTTAATATGGTAATCGAGAGGCAGTCGGCGCCACGGTCATTGATCCGACAGTGGACGCCCCTGCCCCTGGCAAATGTCGGGCGCAACCAGCCTGACCTTTCCATTCAATAGGAAATTCGGCTAAACGGCCGATGCGCCCCTCCCGGCTGGCGCGCCTGACATTGATCCACGGCGATCCTTGCAAGGACGGGAATTTGCTCGTCTTCGCAGATGCGCTCCAAACCATTGCTGATGATGACGATGAACCGCCTGATCCCCGATGTCTTCCGCAATCCTGCAATCCGGGTGAGCATGATTGCCATCTTCACGTTCGGTTTTGCCGGCGCGACGACAAACCCTTATCGATCCGTGGTCGGTATCGTTGAACTCGGCCTGTCGAACGGGGTCTACTCCGCGCTGATTTTTGCCGCAGCGGCCGTCAACGTGATCGTCAGCATTCTTTTCGGCAATCTTGCCGACCGGCTCGGCGAATACCGCACGATGATGCTCGTTGCCGCGACATTCGGCATTCTCGGTTATGGTGCGGTCTATTTTTTCCCGACCCGGGAAATCTTTGTTCTCAGCGCTCTCCTGCTGCTGCCGGTCTATGGATCGCTGAACTCGTTGCTCTTTGCCAATGTGCGCGCGGCAGCCAGAGGAATGGCGCCTGGCGAGATTGCGACCGTCAATTCCGGGACACGGGCGATGATTTCGCTTTCCTGGGTGCTCGTTCCGGGGTTTACGGGCGTTCTGCTCTCCTCCTCGCCGTCCATGTTGCCGGCCTATCTGTTTGCCTGCATATCCTGTCTGGTCTGTGTCGGCCTCATCGGTATCCTGCTGCCGCGGCAAAGCGGCACCGACCGAGCTGCCACGCACCATCTCTCCTATCTCGCCGCTCTCGGCCAGGTGATCTCTCCGAAGATATTCAGTCGGGTAATGGCGATCGCGCTGATCAGCAGCACGCTGCATGTCAACGACGCAATATTTCCCCTCGTCGTCACCGGTGCCGCCCACGGAACGGTCGCCGATATCGGCATTCTCGTGGGGATCGTCGCACTCCTGGAAGTGGTCTTCATTATCGTATGGTCACGCATGCTGCGCATTGTCAGCCAGCTCACAGCTCTTGCCGTTGGAGCATTGATCTATGCGATCTATCTGATGCTCCTGGCCTTTGCCGATCAACCCTGGCACGTCTACGCCCTCACCCTCATCAGCGGCATAGGCGCAGCCTCGCTGATCTCGGTCCCGATCACCTATCTTCAGGATCTGATAGCTGAGCGGCCAGGTCTTGGCAGCGCGCTGATCTCGGTCAACATCTTCCTCAGCGCCGGACTGAGCGCCGTGCTCTTTGCGGCCGGAACCGCTATCACCAGCTATTCCGGCACGGCTGTCGTCGGCGCTTTCTCTGGGCTTGCCGGGACGGCCTGGCTGCTGTTCCTCGACCGCCGCCGATGCTCAGGCTGAAGGCTGGAACCCATTGGCACCGCGCTGTTGGTGCAAGCAGCGATGACAGAGTTCCCGCCCTTGGAACCAATGTCCGGACAGGCAGCTGAATATCCCCGCTACGGGAATATCGCCTAACTCGGGGCGACGTCATGCCCGCCGGCGGCTCTTTGAACCAGGCGAGCAACCACCTCGGTGCGGTTCTGCGCCTGCAGCTTGCGCATTATGTGCTGCAGATGCATCTTCACCGTATGCCCCGACAAATTGAGCTTTCCCGCAATGACCTTGTTCGAGCAGCCACTTTGCAACTCTGCCAGCACATCCGCCTCGCGGGGGGTGAAATCGGCAATCGCCAGATACTGCATCCTGTCATCCAGGCTTTTCTCGGCCTCGTTCCTGGCCGGAATATACTGCTGCGGGCCGTTCGTAACGGCTCCCAGCAGCTGCGGGAAAAATGTTCCTCCTGCCAGTACAAGACGGAGACCGGCAAGAGCGATGTCAATACCGAGTGAAGTCGAGAAGAGGCCACGGATACCCATCGTGAGCGCCTGACGGGCTATGAAGACGTCATCCGTACTTGAGAGCAACGTGACAGGAGCCTCAGGAAAACGTGCAGCAATTGCCGCAAGGTCATCACGCAGGCTGATGCTCTCAATGCTTCTGCCGGCCAAATCCAATGCAATCAAACGCACCTCAGCTCCAAGAGCCCTGTCGAGACTCTCAGTCGAGATCAAATCGATAAAGTTCCACCCGGCAAGCTCATGCTCAAGCAGCTTCACGACGGTGGTGCGTGCCAGTGTAGAATGTTCGATTATGATCACAGTTGGTGCATTGCGCCCCATACGGCGCTTAGTTTTAGCACTGTCGGACACTTTCGTGCTCCCCAGAAGATTTGCAACCCAACAGCCGCTCACATTATTCCTGTTCTCGCTTCATGTCATGAGAAAAAATGAGTGTATTACGGGAATCAATAGTCTGAACTCTCATGATAATTCTTATAGTCTATAAGAATCCGATGAGAGACAACTGGGGCCGTAGAGCACTTTCGAAAGCTTATCTATAAGGAGCTATTGAAGCGACTTGCCGCTGCAGACTTACCAGTCTTCGTCGAATTCACGTATGGCAAGCGGGTCAACAAAGCTTTCAAAGGCACTGAAAAGGCAGGTGATCTGCTATAGATCCGTTCAGGAAAGAGCGGTTGGATATAGTGAGTTGCCGATCGGCTCGGCCTTGTGTCCATATCTCAGTTCAAATCAGTGGCGGATCTCGACGGCAAGACGACCGACGCGAAAGGCGACAAAAGCCTGAGATCGCCGGTAACCCTTTATGATTACTGAAAAACTAGGGTGTTAACGACGCATAGATACCGATTGGCATCCTTTTCACTCTGGCAGCACAGCGCCGGCACTGCCGGATGCCGGCCCGAGGCAGCGGCCTCTGGGGCGAAATCGAGGACAATGGGGATAGGATCATGGTGGGACGTTCGGTATCTCAGTGAGCCGGCCGTTCCGTGTCATATCGGCCCAGGAGACGAAAGCCCGGCGGAGGAAGCAATTCAACAATGGCTTGAAAAATGCCACGAGGAACAGCCTCGTGCGGCTGAGCTTCCGCGATGCAAGTGAAAATGCGCTAGAGCAATTCCAGCAAAAGTGGGAACCGGTTTTGCGTCCGGAATTGCAGAGAAAACAATAAGCTAGAGCATTGAAGGCGAATCTGTTTTCGCCGGAAATGCTCTAGCTGTGCATGAAGCCCAGAATGTCGTCTACGAGAGCCGAATGGGCGTCCGTGAGGTTACCCTCTCCGCTATGGCCCCCGATGCCGGCCATCTGGAGCGCATGCTGGTCATAGAGAACATGATCGACCTGTTGCGCGTCCGCCGTCCCGCCGGCGGGAACGGCAATGTTGATGGGATGGAAATAGCCGAAATTGACGTCGACCATGCTGCCGGTCGACGATCCGGTCCCGCCGCCTCCGCCCGCATGGTTGCCGGTGAAGATCGTGTCCGACGACAGGTTGAAGCCACCGCCATTGCCGCCGATGCCGGCGATCTGCATGGCGCCCTGATCGAAAATGACATTGTTTGTCTGATGAGCCTCAGCCGAGCCGCCTGCCGCGCCGATGGCGATGTTGATCGGTGAGAATATGGCAATACTTATGTCGACCATGCTGCCGACGAAATATCCATTGCCGCCGTGGCCCGCATAAAAGTCGCCGTTCAATGTCAGTGACGTTCCCGGGCTCAGCGAGTCATGGCCCGCAGCATTATGGTCTCCGCCCGAGCCGCCCATACCGCCGATCTGGGTTGCGCCCTGCAGGAAGAGTGCGTTGTTCGTTTGCAGGGCGTGAGCCTCCCCGCCGGGGCCCGCCGCCACGGCCGTATTGACGGGAACAAAGAGCGCGGTTTCGGTGCTGACGAGCCCGCCGTAGAAGAGCCCCATGCCGCCGCTGCCGGCATGACTGGCGCCCTCGCCGCTGCCGATGGCAACGTTGCCGCTTCCGCCATTCCCGCCTATCCCGGCCATTTCGGTGGGATGCTGATTGATGAGCGCATCATTGCCCTGGAAGGCGTCGGCACTCGAATGCGGTCCTGCAATAGCGGCATTGGACGGCATGAAGACGGCCAATGCATTGCTGCTGATCACGCCGTCGCTTATTCCATCACCGCCGCTGCCGGCTGAGCTGTAGCCTGGACTGGAGGCGACATCCAATGGAAGCCAGGTCGGCACCAATGCCAGATGCCCCGCGGCCACGTTGGGGGCGAGGTTTTGATCGGAGCCCGACTTGGGCAGGTCTTCCGATAAGGGACGAGTTTCCGTCATTACCGTCTCCATTCCGCGGACAACCGCACGGCCAACGAGCGTGCAGCGGATGCAGGCTGAATTGTTCAGGCCCTGGATTGCTCAGGTATTGTGCATCTGAACGGACGAAAAGCGGAGCCTGCAATTCGGCTACATCCCATCGGCTGGTTCTGTAGCCATTTGGCTGTGATGGAGGCGGCGCTCGTTAAGCGAGTTTGCCAGCGTCAGATCCGCCTTCCGGTTGGAGGCCCGGCATCCTGCACTCCGCTCGCGCCGCCGCTCATGAGAGTCTCTCAGCGCGGGAAAAGGGCGCATTTGCGGGGCGCAGCCTGATGAGAACCCTGCAACAGAGCCGGCTCCTTCGGATGGCCTGTGCCTCGAAAAGCGGGAGGACACAGACATGACCATAACAATACCATCTCCCGCCATGTGGCCAAGTTCACACCAAATAACGTCGCGCGGAATAGAAGTATACATCCAAAAGAACGTCTCCGAATATCTAGATAGTTTAAAGTTTAAATCGAAGGCAATATTTGCACGCGGTTGTATTGGCTGGCGGTGGCTTCCTGAATACCCACACCGTAGGGAAAAGCCGTAGAAGGAACTCGGACGAAACGAAGTAAACGAAGTAGAAGGAGTGATATCAATGCCTATTCCACAATTGTCTGACACGATCTATCTCCACAACCCTGATGCGGGTGACGCAAATGCCGGCAACGGCGGCGATGGCATCAACCATGGCAATATCGACTACAACCCGGTTGCTTATGTAGATCCCGTTCAAACGGTCTACGGGGCAGATACCCATCTGCACAACGGCGATCACGTTTGGCAGGGGGCAGATTGGGACGCTGGCGGCGGTGGACCCGGCGGTTTCAGCCAGGCCCAAAACGGCTTCCTGGCATCGCTCACCAGCGGCGCCGGCGGCGCAGGAGGGGCTGCTACCTCTAACGGCAGCCAAGGAAACACGAGCGGCGGCGATACGGCTACGGTGAATGCGGCTACGACTGCAACACAGTATACCCAGCTCGTGGCCGATCAGCATGCCACCATCCTGGCAGGCGTCGGCGGCAACGGCGGCAACGGTAACAACGCTCTCGGCGGGGACATCTCGTCAGCAGTGGTTCACACAAATCCCGAAACGACGACGGTGAACAATGCTCTCGATCATTTCATAAACGCCTTCGGCCATATCGACGTCAGCCATCTCGGCTCGTGAACTCAAGGTTCTGAGGGTCGCCGGCTTCGGCTGGCGACCCTCCTGTATTGCTGAACCGGCAAGCAGCCTCTTCGTGTCAGTATCAAATGCAGCGAGATCTGATAATGGCAACGATTTCCATAAAACCATTGCGCCCGCAGACCCACCTCGTTGTGGCGCTTCGAGCTTGCGCCGGCGCCTTCGGGTTGGTCTTCCTCTATAGCTGCGGCTACAATCTCTTTCTTCTTGCGCCTTCCATCTATCTCTTGCAGATCTATGACAGGGTCCTGTCGAGCCGGAGCGCCGACACGCTGCTGATGCTGACCCTGATCATCGCCGTTGCCGTCCTGGTCGGGTCGATGCTGGATATCGTGCGCAGGGCAGCTCTTTCGCGCATCGGCAGCTGGCTGGACCACAGGCTGCGGCCCATGGTGCTCACCGCATCATTCGAATACGCCACTCTTGCCGATACGGGAGCCGCCACGGAGTGCTACCGGGACCTGGCCGCATTGCGCCAGTTTCTCGATTCACCGGCCAGTTCCCTCTTTTTCGACGTTCCCTGGGCGCCAGTATTCCTGCTCCTGCTCTTTCTCGTTCATCCGCTGCTCGGGACCATCGGTCTTCTGAGCGCAGTTGCACTTCTGCTGTTTGCGTTCCTGACGGAAGTGGCGACGAAAGAGCCGCTTACCCAGGCCAATTTTGCGCTTTCGAGCAGCTATATCCGATTTGCGACCGCGCTCAAGAACATCGAGGTGATCAGGGCGATGGGCATGCAGGATGGCGCTGCACAGATCGTCTATCGCGATGCAGAAATGGGAAGAAAGGCGCTGGACGTCGCGATGCATCGGACAGAAATCATTCTTGGTTTCTCCAAATCGATCCGCACGCTCGCGCAGATCCTAATGATGGGATCGGCGACATGGCTGGTGCTCGTAAACAGCGGCAGTCCCGGCATCATCTTCGTTGCGAGCCTGCTGCTCGGGCGCGGGCTTGCGCCAATCGAGGGCGCAATCGGGGCATGGCGCTCCTTCACGTTTGCGCGCAATGCCTTCAATCGCTTGAACAGAATGCTGATAACGGTTGCCTCGGAACACGATGGGAGAATAGTGCCGGTTCCGGAGCCTAACGGCCTTGTGCTCGATAATGTCAGCTATGTCAGGCCATTCGCCGATCGGCCGATATTGACCGGGATCACCCTGCGCCTGGCACCTGGCGATTGCGTAGCGCTGATCGGTCCGTCGGGATCGGGAAAATCAACGCTCGGTCGCGTCATAGCCGGCGTCGTGCCGGCCACGAGCGGATGTGTTCTTCTCGGCGGCGTGGATATCGCGACCCTGCGCCTTTGCGGGGGAACCCGCCATGTCGGATACCTGCCCCAAGACATCGAACTCTTCGGCGGAGCGATCAAGGATGTGATCGGCCGGCTGGACGGAGGAGATCCCGGCAAGGCGATCGACGCCGCAAAGCTGGTCGGATTGCACGAAGCGATCATGCGGCTTCCCCGAGGCTACGAGACCGATATCGGCGAAGGGGGAAACCTGCTCCTTCGGGCTCAGCGCCAACAGCTGGGACTGGCGCGCGCAGCCTATGGAAATCCATCTCTCGTCGTTCTCGACGATCCGAATTCGAGCCTGGATTATGAAGGCGAACGCATGCTGTTCACGGCGATCGAGCGCATGAAATCCCGGGGGATGACCGTCATCATCATAACGCACCGGATGGGGATCCTGCCGGTCACCAACAAGATTGCCATCATGCGCAACGGGACGGTGGCTGCCTTCGGCGACAGCGACCGTATCTACGACACCTATCTTCAGCCACCATCTCGAACAGGAACATAGGGAAGGATGCGGCCGTGACCTTTGTTCAGTTGGACGCAGCGCTGGCGAGATTTTCAGACCTGTCGAAGACGGGTTTGCGGTTGGCTCACCGATCGACAGCGCCAGCCAGACGACAGGCAGGCTCTTTCCCGGTCATCGATCCGAAGCAGCGCGGGCCCGCGCCGCCCTCGCCCATGCCCGGGCTCAGAGGCGTTGTCTGGACGGGCAACCTTTTGATCCTGGTCTTCATCGTCGGATTGGGTATCTGGTCGGTTCTGGCGCCGCTGAAAAGCGCTGCGGTCGCATCGGGGGTTATCGAACCGGAAACCAGCCGCAAGACCATTCAGCATTTGGAAGGCGGGATCGTGCGGCGGATCCTCGTCAAAAACGGCGATGCGGTCATGGGCGGGCAGATCGTGATAGAGCTCGACGATACCAAGTTCCGCTCGGAGCGCGACAGCATTCAAGGGCAACTTTGGGACGCCGAAGGAAGCCGTGCGCGCCTTCTCGCTGAGCAGACGGGCGCCGACCATGTCACCTATCCCGGGGATCTCAGGGCAGCAATGGAGAGATATCCCTCGGTCGGCGCGATCCTGACCGGGCAGCAGAAAATTTTCGAAGCCCGCCGCCGCGTCATGCAGGCGGAAATCCAGATCGCCAATGAAAAGATCGCGCAGGTGCGGCAGGAAATCGCCGGACTTGGCGCGCAGAAGGCGGCACTGGCCGGCAGAACCGCAATCTCGAGCGAGGAGATGGATCAGGTTACGACCCTCAACGCCAAGGGACTGGAAAAAAAGAGCAGGCTTCTCAACCTCCAGCGGGAAAAGGCAGATCTCGATGGCCAGGAGGGGCAGGTCGAGGCGCAGATCTCTCGCGCATACCAGGTGATCAGCGAGTCCCAGGCCGATATCGCAAAGCTTGAGAGCGACCGGTTGAGCGAAGTCGCCCAGGGCATGCGCGATACGGAAAGCCGGATCATGCAATTGCGCGAGCGATTGCGGGCGATCGACGACCAGCTTGCAAGGACAGATATCCGGGCTCCAGAAGATGGAACGATCATGAACCTGCGCGTCCACACGGCCGGTGGCGTGGTCGGCGCGGGCGAACCGCTCGTCGATCTCCTGCCGCGCTCCGATCGCCTCATCGTGTCCGTCCACGTCAGACCGGAAGACATGAACCTCGTCCGTGCGGGGCTCGAGGCACAGGTTCACCTCCTTCCCTACAATCAGCGGCGCGTCCCGCTCCTGAAAGGTCGTGTCGAATATGTATCGGCCGACCGTCTCATCGATCAGCAGAGCGGCCAGCCCTATTTTGCCGCAACGATCCGTGTAACGGACGAGCGGCTGGCGAAAATGAGAAATGTCGAACTGGTCGCCGGCATGCCCGCGCAGACACTGATTGAAACGGGTCAAAGCAGCGTGGCGCTCTATGCCATCAGGCCACTCCTCGATAGTTTCAACAGAGCATTTCGCGAGGACTGACCGGTGATGGGCAAGAGAAAATTCGATGACGACCAGATTACGGGCATTCTGAAGGAACACCAGGCCGGGGTTACGGTAGCGGATGTCTGCCACAGGTATGGTATCAGCGAGCCGACCTTCTATCGGTGGCAGTCCCTGCAATTCGGTAATGTCAGTCTCTACGCCAAAAAAATGCGAGCGCTGGAGGAAGAAAACCAGAAGCTCAAGAAGCTTTTGGCGGAAGCCATGCTCTCGGCGGCAACGCTGAGCGAAATGCTGGCCAAGACCTCGAGAAGTTGAAGTTGACTTCTAGACAGAGGCCTTGCTTGCCCTATTGGTGCGGCCCAAGATCCCGCTTGCCAGCCGATCTATGCTAGCGGAAATCCCGTTTCAATCTCCTCCTCGGGACGGCGGCGGACCAGAACGAGACCACTACATCCCCTTTCCTACGGCTCAGCGTCGATGACGCCACTCCATATTCTGAGACTACGCACTTAGCTCTCTCGCACAGCTACACTTTTAGATATATATTGAGGACGGCACGGCGATTGACACGCCTGCCGAAGGTTGTGTTGCTCGCGTGGAAGGAGATTTGAACATTTTTAATCATCGCTACCTAAATTAGAAAATTCATACATATATTGTGGCGGCGTTCAGTTGCGGTGATCGTTCTCAGGGAAATTCGACCATGGAGAGCTCAGACATGCGTAAAGCTCGTGCCGCAGGCACGGCTCCTGAAAATAGACAGGAACATGCCTCGAGTCCGATCGATAGGCTTTTGTTCTTTGACCGCGATTTCAATCCGATTGGAAATTTGCCGGGCGATGAACTGCCCGCCGCGCTTACACCCGCGATGTCGCTGTGGGAGCATTTTCCGGAGCTGGACAAATCGGCAACCACTCTGGCACTCCAGTCAATGGGCGAAGGTGTTCAGTCCCTGCGATTATCGGTCAATGTCAGCAAACCTGGTTCGCAACGACTGACCATCTTTCAGATCGGCAATATGTACGCCGTTGTTCGATCCGGCGATCGCCTTGATGACGAACGGGCAACCCTACTGCATCTGGCCACCCATGATCCGTTGACGGGCCTGCCCAATCGACGCCAGTTTGGCGAGGATCTCGCGACGTCGTTGACGGAAATAATTGCCTCCGGCGAGACCTTGTCTCTGATGCAGCTTGACCTCGACGACTTCAAGCCCGTGAACGACACGCTGGGGCATCCGGCCGGGGACAAGCTTCTTCAACTTGCTGCCAGCCGTATTCAAGGATGCCTTGCGGAAGACGACAGGGCCTATCGCCTCGCGGGTGACGAATTCATGGTCATCTCCATGGGCCCGGGACATCCGCTCAAGGGTCACCAACTGGCGGAAGCCATTGTTTCGGAATTTCAAAAACCCTTCACTATCGATGGCATCGCGGTGTTTGTCGGTAGCAGCGTTGGTGTCTCGACCGCCCCACCGGATGGCGCCAGTCCCGAGCAACTTATGAAGGCATCCGACGTCGCACTCTACGCGGCGAAGAAAGAAGGTCGCGGTCGCGCAAAATCGTTTGATCCTTCAATGCTTGAATTGCTGGAGCAGCGCGAACTGCTGCGCCGCAGCCTTCGAATGGCCTTGGCAAAACACCAATTCTCGATGGAATACCAACCGATCGTGGAGGCCAGTACTATCGTCGGTTTCGAAGCGCTCCTGAGGTGGCACCACCCCTTGCTCGGAAGTATTCCTCCAAGCACCTTCATTCCGATGGCCGAAGCAGATGGCTTGATGCCGGAAATAGGTGCATGGGTTTTGGAACAGGCTTGCCGGGAAGCGATGAACTGGCCTCAGAACTACATCGTCGCCGTCAATGTATCGGCGGCTGAATTCCTGACAAATGGCCTTACCGATCGGATTTCTCAAACGCTGGATCTTGTCGGATTTCCATCGGATCGCCTTGAGCTCGAAATAACCGAAAGCGTTCTGCTCGAGCGAACCGTCAACAACATCGACACCCTCAATACTCTCAATGTGCTCGGCATCAGAATCGCCCTCGACGACTTCGGGACAGAGTATTCATCCCTCAGTTATCTAAAGACCTTCCCTTTCGACACGATAAAGATCGATCGGTATTTCATTACGGATCTCGAGAGCGATTTCAAAAGCCAGGCAATCGTCCGCTGTGTCGTTGAGCTTGCTCATGGCCTCCACATGCGCGTGACCGCCGAGGGGGTTGAGACGGAACAGCAGGCGGAGTGGTTGCGCAAAGCGGGATGCGACAGGCTGCAAGGCTATTTGGTCAGCAGACCGCTGCCAATCGCGGCGATCAGCGAATTTATCCATCGGACGACAACATCTCAAAGCCGCGCAACATCGTGAGTGCGAGCGTTGCGGCGCGCTTCAAGGACGGCAAGCGCCATCCAGGTACAACGGAGGATGTATTGGAAGAGATAGCATCAAGCATCGATCACCATCCATTCGCCCTCATGCTGTCGCTGGAAATGGACGTCGCGCTGGTGAAATCCGAATGGAGATTTTGCGACAGAATTACCGAATATCTCTCTGATATCCTTGGCCAGGGCCAGAGCGATCCCGCCCGATATTCGAATTTTCTTTCGGTCGCGGCGAACGAACTTGTTGAGCTTGCTTTCCGCTGGTCGGGTCAATCAGGTTTGATGAGTTTCAGCCTCCATCGAAACGCAACGACAAATCGCCTGACAATTGAACTCCCGTATCATGACATGTCCGGTGGCCGTCACACAGAGACGAGATTGATCGAGGCCCGCCCTGATCTCGTCGTTGAAGCAGGAGACGGCAAGGTGTCCACGGCCGCCACGACGGCGCTGCTGGAAGATTTGGCGACAATATTTCGCACAGCGATCCGGATCGAAACGGACGGTGTGCGGAGCACGAGGATCGTCGCGGATTTTCCCTTGGCCGAGGATTTTCGATGAACCACGCAGCACCCTTCTCGGTTCTTTTTGATCCGACAAACCAGGAGGTGGTCCTGTCCGGCAAGATACGGCCAGAACGTGCTGCAGAAATTGCCGATGCCCTGTCGCTGGTGCAGCAAAGTCTGGAGAGGTACAGCGGGGTCGTTTACCTCAATGTCAAACGTCTGACGCATATCAACATGACCGCCTTTTCGGCCCTGGCAGATATCCTTGCGGAAAGCTGCCGGACGAGGCCGGAGCGGAAGATCGTTATTGTAACCTCAAGCGTGATGGAATGGTCGACCCCGGTTTTTGAAAAGCTGGCAAAACACCACCCCAACTTGACAGTGGCGGTTTATGACTCGGCATTTTATCCGGGTCAGAGCTTCGTGGAGGACGAGGCGTTCATTCCCATTCTCCGTACTCAGACCAAAATGACATGGAGGCATGAGAAGGAAATATTGCCTCGTCACGGTCTGCGTAGCGGTCTCGCTGTTGCGGACATCTGCTGCGGGATTGGTGATTTCGCAGCCTTGGTTCAACGGGAATTCAAGCCGTCCCGCCTTGTTGCGCTCGATCACTCGGTGCGCAGCCTGGAATACGCCCGGAGAGTGGCTGCGGACTTCGATTTGAAAGAAATCGAATACACTTATGGCGACGCGTCCCAGATGCTGCTTCGGGACAATCAATTCGACTTTGTGACGTGCCGGCATTCTCTCCAGATTTTCGATCGTCCGGAGATGCTGCTGCGCGAGCTCTATCGCATCTGCAAGCCCGGCGGTCGCGTCTATATTACCAACGAGAAAAACTCTCATTGCCTGGGGGAGCCGCATGCGGAAACGATCAGGTGGACATATGAAGAAGTCGCCAAATTGTTCAGCTACTTCGACATGGATGTCGAGATGGGGCCGAAGAGTCGCCACCTGCTTGCCGACGCCGGCTTTGACGCGATCAAGGTCGATGCTTTCATGGTAACGAACCTCGACGGCGATCCCCAGGACTTCGCCGACATCATCGAAGCCTGGGAAAACGTCTATGCAGGCCAGATGGCTGTCCGGCGGGGGGATACGCCGGAGTTCATTCGCAGGTTCAGGCAGGGGTTTAAAGACCACGTTTTCGCGGCCCTTCATCCGAAGGGCTATGCGGGCTGGCCGATCTGGGCGGCGTCCGGCCGAAAGCCAGCATGATGGGCGGAAGATTTTCGAAAAGACCGATAAAGCTGGGCTCGTTCCGTGCAAAGTTCATATTGGTCGTCGGCGGAGCAGTCCTGTTCGATCTGCTGGTGAGCGGAGGATTGGCACTCTGGAATGTGCAACGGCTTTCACGCGACGCGACGCTGGAGGTCGGGCAAGGACTCGAGGCGGCAAGCCAGGAATATATCGTGACATATGCCGACTCCACCGCTGCCCAGGTCAGTTTGTTGTTTCGGCAGGTCCACAGCGATGTTGGCGAGTTGGCTGGCGTACTTCAGGCACAAATCGACAATCCGCAGCGCAATTCCGACGTCGGCGCGGCAATCGCCCGAACCTCTCCCGGCGCCGTGAACCTCGCTTATGACCAGAAGGGCAACTGGTCTCAAAACGCTCCGGGCTCGGTCTCCGTTGTGAGTGTCTGGGGCTACCTGCTGAGGCCCGACCACAGTCCCAGACCTGATGTCGAAGCCGACATCCAGACGAGTGCGGTTCTCGACATCGTAGCGCCGAGTTTGCTGCAGCACGGTTCTTCCAAGCTCCAGATGTATTACATTGGCCCGAAGGAAAGGCCGATTTTCAGAACCGCACCATATACGGACCAAGCCCAGACTTTCGATCGTCTCTATCCCGGTCACAACAATGAAAATTTCTGGCATTTCTTTTTTCCCGGGCTCTACGAGTCTTGGCAGGGCTGGGCCGCCAATATGAATTCGCGGCCGGTCGCAGAGGATATCACGCAGACAGCGCCATATACCGATGCGATTACCGGGAAGCTCATCGTGAGTTTCTTTCATCCCCTATGGACAGCCGACAGGAAGGACGTCGCCGGCGCCGCTGGCGCGGACATCACGCTCGACCAACTCGCGCAGACCGTTGAAAACGTTAAAGTGGCCCAATCCGGGTTTGGTCTTCTCGCAATGTCCGACGGAAACGTCGTCGCGATCAACCATACAGGCGAGGAAACTCTGGGCCTGCGATCCGCGAGCGATGCGAGCGGCACAGGCGTGACAGGGCTTGAGCGGTCGTTGAAGGGAAGTTCACAGCCCGAAATTGCGAAAATGGCACTGGACCGCGAACAGGGCATCCAACACCTGCTGTTGGAACGAAACGGGCAAAAAGTCCCCTACATCGTGATCGTGAAGAAACTCCCTGCGACCAATCTCTGGTCCAGCGGCCCGGTCCGTCAAGAGGCGATGTCCCTCGTCCTGGTCGTACCCGAGCGGGAAATCGATGCTTCCCTGTATGCCGCACAAGCCAAGATTTCCGAGGCAACGAACCGCATCGTGCTCTATCAGATCCTGGCAATCGCGATGTCGCTGGCGATCGTCACCATCGCGGTGCTTGCAGCATCAAAGCGAATAACGAGCGGTATCAGTGCTCTCGCCGATGCCGCGAGAAGGATCCAGACGAAGGATTATTCGGTACGGGTTGCCATCGCCAGCAGAGACGAGGTTGGCGAGGCCGGAGAAGCATTCAACAGGATGGCCGAAGAGATCAGCTTTCACACCGAAAATCTCGAGCAACTCGTCGAAGAGCGAACGGCGCAGATCGAGGATGCAAAGGAAGAGATTTCCACGTTGAACGCTCAGCTTCAGCGAGAAAATCGACGGCTTGGGACGGAACTGGCCGTCGCCGAGAGAATCCAGCTGATGGTGCTGCCGTTGCATCAGGAACTCGACGAAGTGCAGGCGCTGGAAATAGCGGCATATATGAGACCCGCAGAGGAGGTCGGTGGCGACTATTACGATGTTTTGAAAAGCGGCCATCGCCTGAAAATCGGCATTGGCGACGTCGCCGGGCACGGGCTCGAAAGCGGAGTCTTGATGTTGATGGTTCAGTCGGTCGCTCGCGCGCTGCAGGAGGCAGGCAATGCCGATGCAGTCAAATTTCTCACCGACCTTAATAGTGCGCTTTTCAAGAATATCGTGAGAACCAAGATCGACAAGCACCTCACTTTGGCGTTCCTTGATTACGATGGAAAAGAAATGATCCTGTCCGGCCAGCACGAAGAGGTGATCGTTATACGGACGAACGGTGAGATCGAGCGTATTGATACGATGGATCTGGGAATACCGATCGGGCTGCAGGCCGACATTTCCGAGTTCATCAAGACGCGCAGGATAGCGTTCGAGAAGGGCGACCTCATTCTTCTCCACACAGACGGCGTGACGGAGGCCGAGAACGATGCTGGAGAACTGTTTGGCATTGAACGTCTGTGCCACGAGGCACTTCGCGTTAAGAACGAAAGTGCCGACAAAGTCGTCTCCGGAATCGTGGCGGCATTAATGCACTTTATCGGGTCACATAAGATCCATGACGACATCACACTTCTCGCAGTACGACACAGGTGATGCATGACACCGACGTTATATGGAATAGAAACTCTTGCAGGTGAGAACCTGGATGCAAGCACGCGTCTGACCTTGCACGACGGACCGCTTCAACTCGGGTGGAAACATTCGGGCATGACTTCGGACTTTATCGCAGAAGTTATGGCGCTGCCCTATTCCCACTCGAAGAGAGACTACACGCAAGCCCATCACGACATCGGCTATCTCAGCAACGAGCTGATCGAAAATGCCGTAAAATTTCGACGGCCAGGAGAAATCCTCATCGAAGCCGGAATATCCGACGGATGCTTTTTCATGAGGATAACGAACAACATCGATGGCGCATCGTCATCTCGTCTGCAGCAACTGCTGCACCGACTTCGCTCGACGGAACCTGGGGAACTCCTTCTGGAACGAATCGAAAGCAATGCCATATCCGAAGGGAGTGGCTCCGGTTTGGGTTTGCTCACCCTCTTAAGCGATTATGATGCAAAAATGGCGTGGGCATTCGAAGAGGCCGACGAGGACGAATTCAAACTGACGACGACAGCCTTGGTGGCTTTACCGCCCTCCTCCAATCTGTGAGCGAAAAATGGAAATCAGGGACGAAAACTTCCGTGTATGGGCTGAAAACAACGAAGTATATCTAGATGGTGTATTTCGGCTGGCAGGACCCGACGCCTACGCGCCTATTCATTCGATGATACTGGGGCTGCTCCATGGAGGTCACAAACAGGTAATATTCAACTTGACTGGCCTCGAGTTCCTCAACTCTTCCGGCATAAACCTGCTTGCCAAACTGACAATCGAGGCCAGGAAAATGGACGAGCTTCAGCTTGTTGTGAAAGGCACCAACCAATATCCCTGGCAAGCAAAATCGCTTCCGAATTTGAAAAAGCTGCATCCACTGGTTGATTTGCGCCTGGCGTAAAGTTTGCTGCTATCGGCGGAAAGGCATGACGACAGAAAACGAGCGATAGGTGCGCAGCGCATCGACGGAAGGCTATTTAGTGAAGACCTGGAAATGAGTTTCGGGATTTTGCTATCAGATCGTGAAATGAACCTCTCCTAAGGCTGGGCATATATCTCAGATCCATCAAGCCAATCCTGTTTTCCTGCATACCCGCGGCTCGACGCGTGACCTCGTGATAAGCGCGAATGCATCGGCCCGAGGCTCACCCGACCGGTCGGACTGCCCGACCGGTGAGAGCGCAAGACCGATGATGGTGTGATGCATTCTCCTGCGCCAAGAACGCCCTGATCAACTATTTCAGCGAGCGAATTCCAGCAAAAAGCGGGCCGAGGCCTTCCGCTATCGTCAGGTGCACGATTACCGCTTCGCGAAGCTGAGTATAGGGCAGTCCGCCCATCATTGCCGTTTGAACCACGGCCATGACCTCTCCGGCTTCGGAGCCGATCATCGTAAAACCCAGGATGCGATCATCATTCGCGCTTACAAGAGCTTTCATGAAGCCTTGCGTCTCCTCGGTTGCTTCGGTGCGCAGCACATTTCCCATGGGCAGTGTCGTGACCCGATAGGCAATGCCCAGGCGCTGGGCTTCGCTTTCGCTCATGCCGACACGGGCAAGCGGAGGATCCGTAAACATCACATAGGGGATCTGGCGAGCGTCGGTGCGACGGTTGCCTCCCGCCATGTTGTCACGAACGATCCGGAAATCATCGACGGACACATGCGTAAACTGCGGACTGCCGGCGCACTCGCCGATCGCCCAGACGCCGTCTTTCGTAGCTTCCAGACGTTCATTGACGCGAATGAATCCGCGAGTATCCAGTTCGACACCGGTCTTCTCAAGTCCGATGTCGGCCGTGTTTGGAACCCGACCGGCAGCCACCAGCAAGTCGCTGCCTTCGACGGTCCGGTTCCCGGCGTCGGTTTGAATTTCGACAACAACAGCATCCCCAGACAAGCCCCGCACCTGTGTCGGCCTGGCGCCCAGGACGACTTCGATACCTTCTGAGGCAAGTATGCGCTGTATCTCCTCGGCGACGTCAGCATCCTCCCGAGCCATCAACCGCTGCGATGGTTCGATAATGGTCACCCGGCTACCGAACCGGCGGTATGCCTGCGCCATTTCAATACCCACATAGCCTCCTCCGAGCACGATCAGATGAGACGGCAGATAGTCGAGCTCAAGAGCCTCGATATGTGTCATTGCGCGCGCTGCCGGCAGGCCAGGGATATCCGGTATCGCAGCATGACTGCCGACATTCACCACCACCTGATTGCCGGAAAGCCTGCGCTGACCGCCATCGTTCAAGCTAACTTCGATGGTCTTCGGCCCGACGAACTTTCCCTCCCCCATGATGAGTTCGGCACCGCTTGCCTTATAGGCATCAAGGTGAAACGCGATCTCCCGATCGACCATCGCTTGCTTGCGCCGGCGGACGGCCGCCATATCGACGCTGACTGATCCGGTCGCGGTACCGAATTCGGCCGCGTGCTGAACCAGATGAGCAACTCGCGCGCTCCAGATCTCGTTTTTGCTGGGCAGACAGGCGACTGCCGGGCAGGAGCCGCCGACCCACCTTCTTTCGACAACCGCAACTTTCTGACCGGAACGAGCCAGGTGCCAAGCGAGCAATTTACCGCCCTGGCCGCTGCCAAGGATCAGAGTGTCGAAATTCTCAATATCAGGCATGGGACTCTCCGTGAGCTGGCAGCAGCCGAGCGCTTCGAATGCGATCTGCTTCTGCAATGACGATAGGAGCAGGCTATAATGGCGGCGTGATTTGATTAATGCCGATTTAGCTCATATTCATGCTCGATCAACTCATCTTGAAGGGATCGACATGTCACAAGGCATCGATTGGCTCAGTCGTCTGCTCGAAATGATGCCGGTCACCGGCAAGCTGGAGCTTCACTGCCTTTACGGTGCACCTTGGCGGGTTGCCTATGAACAAGGCCCCGTCCAGGACATCGTTTATCACGTGATATTGAGCGGCGAGGCATGGCTGAATGATAGTTACGGCAATAGAGAACAACGTCTCACGCCCGGCGACATTCTGCTGGTTCCCGCTGGAGCGCCTCACGTTCTGACCGATGGCAGCGGCGCCGAGCCGGGGAAGGCGACGCAGAGGCAAGGGCTGAATGTGGTGATCAGCGAGAATGCCGGCCAAGGCGAACGGCTGGACATGCTTTGTGGCCGCTTCGTGCTTGCCTCACCGCATGACCGACTGCTGGGGACTTACCTGCGTTCCCGGATGGTCGTACGGGGAACGTCTAACTCAGCGACGTCACCACAATCCGTGACGCGCCGACAGATGGAGGCCCTGGTGGCGCTCATGCGGGCCGAGGCGAACGTCGAGGGGATTGGCGGTCAGGCGATGTTGAATGCGTTTTCAGCAGCGCTGTTCACGCTGGCGCTCCGGCTGGCAAGTCAATCCCATGACGCACCACTCGGGCTGGTCGCCCTCGCAAGCCATGTCAGGCTCGCTCCTGCGCTCAACGCGATCTTCTTCGAACCCGCCCGCCCATGGACGCTTTCGAAACTGGCAAGCCTCTGCAACTTGTCTCGTGCAAGTTTGGCGCGCTACTTCCAGAGCAGTTTGGGCCGCTCCGCTACCGACCTTCTCCAGGACGTTCGCATCACGCTCGCTGCGAATGCGCTGCGGGTGCAGACGACATCGACCGCTGCGGCAGCCGATCTGGCCGGTTATCGATCTGAAGCTGCCTTCCAGCGCGCCTTCAAGCAGCATCTGGGATTAACCCCGGCCCAATGGCGCGCCTCGCGGATGGCCAAAGAGACGGCGGACACGGACGATGCATCCGCCACCGCCCCTCAACGAGGCCGGCATAAACGGCTTCGGAATGCGTCGAAAGAAGCCTGAACTGTTCCAGCATATTCCGAGGAATATCAGTCTCTCAGCGCCAACCGACAGCCGCATGCCAATGACGCCCTTTGCGACGACGAGACACCTTTGGTCGAAGCGGCGACCACCTGTCCCGACTAAGACTTAACTGGCGCCAGCACGAAATCGTGCTCGACCTGCCAGAATTTCCCCTCGAAGCCGAGTTCCCTGGCGTGCGCGGGATCCTCAGTCAATCTGAAGTCGGCGAGAAGGCTCTCCTTGACGCCAAACACCGCGTCCGAACGGATATAGGGATCGTCGGGATCAAAGATGTGTGTGACGAGCGTCTCGAACCCTTCCGCCTTGATGATGTAATGCAGATGCGCCGGCCTGTAGGGGTGACGGCCGAGCGCGCCCAGCATCTGCCCAACCGGTCCGTCATCGGGAATCGGGTAATATTTGGGCTTGACGGCGCGGAACCAGTAGCGCCCGTCCTCACCCGTTCGGAAGACGCCGCGCAGATTGAAATCCGGCTGAATGCCCTGCTGCTGCACGTCATAGAAACCTTCGTCATTGGCCTGCCAGACATCGAGAACGGCGCCGGCGACCGGCTTGCCGTCGGTATCCAGTATGCGGCCGCTGATGACCATGTCTTCGCCCTTGTGGTCGAGGCAGATATTGGCGCCCATAGGCAATTCCGGCGCGTCGGCGACATGGAACGGGCCAAGCACGGTGCTTTCCGAGGCGCCGGTGGGCTTGCGATTGTTGATCGCGTCGACCAGCATCGAAACACCGAGCACGTCCGACAGCAGAATGAATTCTTGCCGCCAGTCGGTGCAGGTATGGCCGGTGCGCGTGAGGAAGAGGATCGCATCCATCCACTCCTCCTGCGTCGGCTCGAGTTCCTTCACCGCCTCGTGGAGCTTGCGGGTGACAACCTCCATGATCTGCTTCAGCCGTTCGCTCTTTGCCCCCGCATTGCGGCTTATGACGACATCGACGGAATTTTCCTCGGTGAAATAACCGTTTTCTTCAGCACCCATAACGACCTCACCGATCCAGGATTGTTTTCAGCACGCGGCGCAGTTCTGCTTCCGGCTCGGAAGCCGCTACATCTGAACGCCAAGCGACATGATGGTCGGGACGAACGAGCAGGGCGCCGGAATCGCTGATCTCGCGGGCGCGTGCCCAGTCTCCCGTCAGGTCCTGCCAAATCTGGCGGGGACCGATCTTGTGCACAGTGATCGGCACCGCGAATTCCTTTGAAAGCGCCTTTGCCGCGGAAATCCAGCCGTCGCCACCGATCCCGGTCAGGATCGTGAAGAGCCCGTGACCGGTAAGATCGAGACTGGAAACCTTTTCTCCCTGCGCCCCGAACAACCAGACATGCGGAAGCCGTGCACCTGGCCAGGTCGTCGGCTGGCAATGAAGTTCGGCATCCTTTTCGAAGGCGGGCTCCGCCTGCCCGTCCTTGACGACCGCGTTCGATGCATAGCGATGATTCATTTCGACGCCATGAGCGTCAAATTCATAGACCTTATAGGCAATGGCATCGCGGATTGCCGCACGCTGGCGTTCGGCAGCCTCACCGTCATCGCAACGTGCGTCCATGTTCTGCTGCATCTTGACGGGATCGACGGAATCCAGGAGGCCAAGCGCCTTGAAGATCGGACCGAATTCCTCGATCGACTTGTTGGCGCGAGTGACGATCTGTTTGGCGATCGGCGCGCGCTCGGCCTGATAGCTGTCGAGGAGGCCCATTCCGGCCTGTCCTCGGATCACCATGGCAAGCTTCCAGGCGAGGTTGAACCCATCCTGGATCGAGGTGTTGGAGCCCAAGCCATTCGATGGCGGATGACGGTGCACTGCGTCGCCCATGCAGAACACCCGGCCGCTCGACAGGGTCGTCGCATACATGTTGTTGACCGTCCAGGTGGAGACCGACTTGATCTTTGGTTCAAGGTCGGGAACGCCGACCAGTTCACGCACAACCTTGGTTGCAAAGGCGTCGTCGACGGCAGGTGCCGGCTGGTTAATGTCATAGCCCCAGACGATCAACCACTCATTCCAGGGCCGCACCATGCGCACGAGGCCCATGCCTATGCCGCCGACATCGGCGCCGGGCTGCAGTACCCAGTAGAGCACGGAAGGACGATGGGCGACATAACGCGACAGATCCGCCTCGAAGAGGATGTTCATCGAACCGGCAACGCCCATGCGGCCTTCGAAGGATAGGCCGACATGTTCGGCGACCTTCGAATTGCCGCCGTCTGCGCCGACGAGGAATTTCGAGCGGATCGTCACTTCCTTGCCCGTCAGGCGGTCGAGGCAGGTCGTCGTGACTCCACCCGCGTCCTGGACGTGGCTCAAATATTCGGTCGACATGCGCGACTGGGCGCCGCGCGAGCAGGCCGTCTTGAAGAGCAGCGGCTCCATATAGGTCTGCGGCAGGTCGTTCATCCGCCCTGGCGAGGACAGGAGATGTTCGGCACGTGACAGTGGATGATTGCCCCAGCTCTGCATGCGGCCGATTTCCTCGCCGGCAACCGCCGTACAGAAGACGTTCTGGCCCATCAGGTCCTGTTCCGTCGCAAAGAGATAGGCCTCGTCTTCAACGTCCCGGCCGAGATCGCGCAGGACCTCCATCGTGCGCTGGTTGGTGATATGCGCGCGTGGCGTATTGGCGAGCCAGCGATAGCGATTGATGATAAGCGGCTCCAGACCGTAGCTCGCAAGCAATGCGGCGGTCGCCGAACCCGCAGGTCCCGTGCCTATGATCAAGACGTCGGTGGTGATGTCAGCCATTCGGCCCTCCCTTTTCATTTGGTACAACAAGTCCGCCCCTGAGCAGGCGACGAACCGGAAAGAGTTCGAAGCCGGTACGGTCGGATATCAGCCCCCAGAGACCCCGGGGTGCAAACAGCATGGTGACGACGGCGAGCGCTCCAAGTGCCAGAAGGTACCAGGAGCCGTAGGCCGAAAAGGCGTTCTGCAGGAAGAAGAAGACCAGTACGCCAAGGATCGGCCCTTCGATCGTGCCGATGCCGCCGATGACGGTGATGAAGATGACGTAGGCCGTCCAGTCGGTCAGCGAGAAGGCGGCGTCGGGCGATATCCGCGCCTTCTGGAGATAGATGAGCGCGCCGATGATGCCGGTAATGAAGGCTGTGAGCAGATAGATCATCGTCTTCAACCGGCGTGCATCGACGCCTAGCGCACGCGCCGCCGTCTCGTTGTCGCGCACTGCGGCAAGCCCGAGACCCTGCCGGCTGCGCAACAGCTTGTAGACGAGTGCAATTGTGATAGCCGCAACGATTAGCGCGAGCCAGAAGGACAGGGCGTCGGCTGCCGCTGCCGCACGCATGCCGAACCAGTCTTCAAGGAGGGAAATGCCGAGCATGTCGCGGGTCGCATCCCGCGGCAGCGATGTGCCGGTGCCGCCGCCGAGCGCCTTCCATTGGGCAAGCAGCAGCCGCCCGACTTCGGCGATCACCCACGTTCCGATCGCAAAATAGGGACCGTAGAGGCGAAAGGCGAAGAACGCGGTCGGCACGGCGATGAGCATGGCCGAAACGCCGGCGAGCGGAATGGCGAATATCGGGTCGAGCCCGGCAAGAATGACAAGGCCGAAGAGAGCATAGGCGCCGCAACCGACGAAGAGCTGCTGGCCGACCGAAATCAGCCCCGCATAACCTGCAAGCAGGTTCCAGCTCTGCGCCAGCGTCAGCATCGTCAGAATGAAGAACAGATCCTGCACTACGCCGCGCGACAGCAAAAGCGGTGCGACCGCAAGGGCGGCGAACGCAACCAGGCAGACGAATGAAAAGGCCCGCGACAGGCGTGTGCCTGTTTCGATCCGCCAGTCCTGATCTGCCTGGCTATCGCTCGTCATCGTTTCCAAACCCGTGGTCATGGGGCGGCCTCAATCGACAGCGCGCGGAAAGAGGCCGCGCGGACGCAGGAGCAGGACGATCAGGAAGGCGAGATGCCCGGCAAGGATCTGCCATTCCGGATTGACGGCGGCGCCGATCGTCTGCGCCAGCCCGAGGATGATACCGCCGGCAAGTGTGCCCCAGAGCGATCCGAGACCGCCGATGATCACCGCTTCGAAAGCATAGATCAGCCGTGCCGGCCCGGCTGTCGGATCGAAATTCGCCCGCATGCCGAGATAGAGTGCGGCGATGGTAACAATCATCATCGCCAGGCCCGTGGCGATGGCGAAGATCGAATTCGGGCGAATACCCATCAGGCCGGCGGTGACCACATCATCCGACGTCGCGCGGAAGGCGCGCCCAAGGGCCGTGCGATAGATGAGCTGGTTCAAGGCGACGATGACCACGACTGCCGAGCCGAAGGTCAGGAGCGGCATCAGGCCGGCATTGATGCTCCCCAGTTGCAGCGACGCCGTCTCCAGCGAGCCGACGGAGATCCTTCTGCTGTCGGCCGTGAAGGCCTCCAGAAGACCGTTCTGGATGACGATGGAGAGGCCAAAGGTCACAAGCAGTGGCGGCAGGACATCCTTGCCGAGCGTGCGGTTGAGAAGGTGGTATTGCAGCAGCCAGCCGATCGCAAACATCAGGGGTGCGGCAATCAGCGCCGCGATGAATGGATCAAGGCCAAGCGAAGAGACGAGAAGCAGGATCAAGAATGCTGCCAGCACGATGAGGTCGCCGTGGGCGAGATTGACAAGCCTCATGATCCCGAAGACCAGACTGAGGCCGGCCGCAAACAGCGCATAGAGCCCGCCAAGCAATACCCCTTGAAGAAGCGTATCAAGCCAGTTCATCGCTCTCCGCTCCAAAATAGGCTGCATGGATTTCGGCCCGGTCGAGATCGCGAGGGCGCCCGGTGAGTGTGATCCGTCCCTCCATCATGCAATAGATGCGATCGGCGACCTTCAGGGCCTGGGCGATGTCCTGCTCGACGACGACGATCGCCATCCCGGCTGCACGAATACGAGTGAAGGCGGCGTAGATGTCTTTGATGACGACAGGCGCCAGGCCCAGACTGAGCTCATCGCAGAGAAGGATTTCCGGGTTCGACATCAGGGCCCGGCCGATTGCCACCATCTGCTGTTGGCCGCCGGAAAGTGCTGTCGCCGGACTGCCGCGTCGCTCTTTCAGGACCGGAAACAGAGCGTAGACGCTTTCCAACGACCACGGTCCGGAGCGCTTGGAGCCATAGCCGCCGATCTGCAAATTCTCTTCCACCGTCAGCGAAGCGAAGAGCTTGCGCCCTTCCGGCACGAGAGCGATGCCGCGACGCACGACATCAAAGGCAGGCATTGCACCGATCGCCTCGCCCCGATGCAGGACCATGTCCGCCCGGTTCGCAATCACGCCAGCGATCGAGCGCATCAGCGTCGACTTTCCCGCTCCGTTGGCGCCGATGACGGCAATCGTCTCACCGGCATCGAGATCAATGTCGATGCCGAAAATAGCCTGGAAGTCGCCGTAAAAAGCCGTCAGGCCGCGGATCTCAAGAAGGCTTGCCATCAGACCTCCATGCCGAGATAGATGGTGCGCACCTCGTCCGAAGCCATGATCGCCTCCGGCGCACCGATGCCGACGACCCGTCCGAAATTGAGGACCAGGATGCGCTCGGCAACCGCCGTCAGCGCATGCAGCACGTGCTCGATCCAGATGATGGTCATGCCGCGCTGATGAACGCGCCTGATCGTCGCAACGAGCTGCCGGCACTCGCCCTCCGTCAGGCCGCCGGCGATTTCGTCGAGGAGCAGTAGCTTCGGCTTGGTGGCAAGCGCACGGGCGAGTTCCAGCCGTTTACGCTCCAAAAGAGTGAGCGATGCCGCCGGCCTGTTGGCTTTGCCAATCAGGCCGGTCTCGACCAGGATATCGGCGCAGAAGCCTGCGACATCGGCTTCCCTCGCCCGGGTACCAAAAGCGCCTGCGACCAGAAGGTTTTCATAGACAGTCAGGCGCTCGAAAGGTTGCGGGATCTGGAAGGTGCGGCCCATGCCGGCAAGGCAGCGCTGCATCGGCGGCGCATGGGTAACGTCGCGGCCGTCGAAGCTGATGGCGCCGCCCGCAACGGACAGATTGCCGTTGATCAGATTGAAGAGCGTGGATTTGCCGGCGCCATTCGGTCCGATGACCCCGAGCGCCTCGCCAGGCTCGACCGAAAAGCTGATATCCTCTGCAACGACGAGCGCGCCGAAGGACTTCGAGACATCATTAAGTTCCAGGATGGGCATCGGCCAATCTCCGCGAGTATCCGCCCGGCCGCAGAGCCGGGCGGACGTGCGCCCTACGCAAGGGCTTCGAGCTTGCCGCCGAGCGGCACGTTGGGTGCAAGGCCATTTTCGACGACGACGAGATCGTAGCCGCCGCCCGATTTCAGCCGCCACTGACCGCCGACCAGCGGCGTCTTGGCGACGTTTTTCTGAGCGAAAGGCGGAAGCTTCTCATTGCCCCAGGCAATCGGTCCGACCAGCGTATCGAGCTTGGTTTCCCCGATCGCCTTCGCCACCGCATCACCATCACTGACATCGCCGGCGCGCTTCATGACGTCGACGGCGAGTTCGAACAGGGCATGGGCAAAGCCGATCGGCTGCGTCCAGGGACGACCGGTGGAATTCGTAAAGGCGTCAGCAACCGCAGCCGTCGTCTCACCGGTCAGTGAGGATTTGAACGGATGGCTCGGTGTCCACCAGACTTCCGTCGACAGATTGTGGCCGGCATTGCCAAGCGCCTCGACGGTCTGCGGGAAAAGAAGCGCCTTGCCGATCGAGGCAATCTTGGGCTTCAGACCCTGCTGCTTGGCCTGGTTCCAGAAGGTGGTGAGGTCGGGCGGGATCATCACGCCTGTCAGGATTTCGGTTTGCGCCTGCTTGAAGGCGTTGATCTGCGCGGAGAAATCATCCGTCAGGTTCTGGTAGCGGCCGGTATCGGTCAAACCATAACCGAGCTTTTCGAGCACGGGCGGAAAGCCGACGACCTTGTCGCCCCAGGCATTGCCATCTCCGTCGTTCGGAAACAGCCCGCCGATCTTCTTGTTGGTTTCGATCTGGCCCCACATGCCGGTGAAGACGGCAATGATATCCTCCAGCCCCCAGAAGAAATGATAGGCATAGTCGAAGGGTTTCCATGAGGCAGGGTCGCCCGGATTACCCTGCTGGCCGATAAACCAGGGCTGCCAGGGCGCGACCGTCGAAATGCAGGGCATGCCCTCGCCTTCGCAGGTCGTGGAAACCGGGTTGGTCGTCTCCGGCGTTGAGGATACCAGCATGAGGTTGATCTGGTCGTCGACGATCAGTTCCTTGGCAACTTCGGCGGCGCGGTTGGGGTTGGACTGGCTGTCCTTGACCACGACTTCATAGCTGAGGCCGAGCTTCTTGGTCGTTGCCAGGAAGGAATCGATGACGAACTTGTCAGCCTCGCCGAAAGCGGCAAGCGGACCGGTCTGCGGACTGACGTAACCAAGTTTGATAGCCGCCGTCTGGCCGATTGCCGGCGCAGCCAGGCCGGACGCAGCAAGCGCGGCTCCGCCGGCGGCCGTCGTCTTCAGAAAATCGCGTCTCGTAAACATGTATCCTCCCATTTTCCTCTCCTCCCAAAGAGCGCGTGATCCAGCAGATCTTCAATCTACCGGCCGGCGGCCTTCCCAGGCCTCCTGCAAGAGCGCCCGGATCGAATCCCGATCGATGGGGCGCGGGTTCCAGTAAGGATTTTCGACGGCGATCGATGCAGCGCGGTCGAGATCGGCCTGTGACAATCCGAATTCCTTGAGCGACAAAGGTGCGCCGATCGTTTTGGCAAAATCCCAAAGCCCGCCGCCGATCGAACCGCCAAAGATGTCGGCTGCCGTAGCAAGTTCCGATGCTGCCGCCTTGGCGTTGAACGCGGCCGTATGCGGTAGCATCACCGCATGGGTTTCAGCATGCGGGGTTTCAAAAGAACCGCCCAGCGTGTGGCAAATTTTGTGATGCAACGCCATGCCGACAGTGCCGAGCACCGTGCCGCAGAGCCAGGCGCCATAGAGCGCTTCATTTCGGGCGCCCGCGTCATCGGGCCTTTCGACGATTACGGGCAGGCTGCGTGAAAAGGCGCGTAGGCCCTCAAGGGCCATCAGGGTCGAAATCGGATTGCGATCGCGCGCATAGAGACCCTCGACGGCATGCGCCATGGCATTGAGCCCGCTCGTCACGCTCATCGAAACGGGCAGTCCCAGGGTCAACGCCGGATCGTAGATGACGATTTCCGGCAGGATCCGTGCGTCGCGAACAGTCGTCTTACGACCGCCTTCCGTCTGGCCAAGAATGGGGGTGACTTCCGAGCCGGCATAGGTGGTTGGCACGACGATCTGCGGCAGGTCGGTGCGATAGGCAATCGCCTTGCCGAGCCCCGTCGTCGATCCTCCGCCGAGCGAGACCACACAATCCGCCCTGGTTTCGGCCACGACCTTCATCGCCGCCTCGGTCACGTCGACGGGCGTGTGCATGACTGCGCCGGCAAAGACCCCACAGGCAAGCGGGCCAATGTCGCGGGCCAGTGCTTCGGCATCGGCCCTCTGATGCGGCGTCGAAAGCACCAGTGCCCGCTTGCAGCCGGCATTCGTAATCCATTCAGCCAGTTTGTTTTTACTGCCCGTACCGAAGACGATCTGCGCAGGACTGCCCGCATAGGAAAATGGGCGGATCATGCCGCCCTCCCCGGTTTTGCCCGGACCATGACGAAGGTAAGTTTGACCGCCTTTGCGCTGCGACCGTCGACCTCGAGGGGATCGAAAGAGGTGACGAGTTCGGGCCGCACGCCAAACAGCGCGTCTTCGTGCAGATGCGGATCACTCGCGTCGTAAACATGCGTCGTAATCGTCTCGAAGCCTTTCGCACGCACAACGAAATGCAGATGCGCGGGCCGGCGCAACGGGTAGCCGGCCGCAGACAGCAGCCCGCCGACAGGACCGTCGGCCGGCACGCCGTAGCCGGACGGAACAACGGAGCGATAGGTAAAACACCCCTGCGCATCGGTTCTGAACAGACCGCGCAGATTATGTTCCGGCTGGAGATCCGGCTGCTGGTTCTCGTAGAAGCCCTCTGCATTGGCCTGCCAGGTCACCACCTCAGCATCTGCGACCGGGAGGCCGTCGAGATCCTGGACACAAACCGAGACCAACAGCGGTTCGCCGATGCCATCGAGCGAGATCGACGAAGCCGAAGCACGTTCCGGCGCATCGGCGCGGAAGAACGGCCCGCGGATGGTATTGGGCGTCGCCCCCTTGGGCCGGCGCGAATTGATATCTTCTACGAGTGCCGAAGCGCCGACCAGATCGGACAGGAGGACCCATTCCTGCCGGCGCTCGTCCGAGGCATGACCGACCTCCGTCAGGAAGGCGATGAACCTTCGCCACTCGTCCTGGGTCGGCCGAAATTGTTTGATGAGGTCGTGCACATGGGTCACGGCGGCGGCGAGCAGTTCGACCAGCCTATCGTCCCGACCGGAAGAAAAGCGCGCGGCGAAGGCTTCGGACGAAGTAGCCTCACTGAATGTCAGCGGTTGAGAGCGCCCCGCCATGCCAATCCTCCCGACTTGCTCTGCGACAGTATCGGGAGAATAGCAGGTGGAGACACATCGATTGATGATTTCGTTGGAAGATAATATAACAGATCGTTATGAAGATCGATGAGCGTCACCTGATCCAGCTCGCGGCCGTAGTCAAGACCGGCGGCGTTACCGAAGGCGCGGCTTTGCTGGGGCTCGCGCAACCTGCCGTCTCGCGCACCTTGTCGATGCTGGAGAAACGCCTGGGCGAGCCGCTGTTCGTCAAGGGCCGTCGCCCGCTGCAGCCGACAGCTTTTGGTCTCGCTCTCGCCGAGCACGGTTTCGTCATGCTGGCGTCCTCACGCAAGGCCTCCGATCTCGTCGAGAGTTTCAGGGTCGGAAAGAGCGGCGTCGTGCGCGTAGGCGGCACGCCCTTTTTCATGGACGGACTGATTGCCGGCATCTGTGCGGAGTTTCAGTCGAGCCACCCCGATGTACGCATTGACCAGAGCTACGGTTACTTCCCGGATCTCAGGGCGGCGCTGAAAGCCGACCAGATCGACCTCGCTATCTGCCCGATCGATATTCTCGACGAAGGTTCAGGGCTTGAGTTCCAGCAGATTCTTCCCGGCCGCAACGTTGTCGCCTGCCGGGTCACGCATCCCCTGCTCTTGAAGCGGCGGCCGCAGCCAAGCCATCTTCTCGAATATCCGTGGGTCGCACCGCCACCGGGCAGCCCCTTGCTCGCGGATTTGCGCGCGCTGCTTCTCTCATTCGGGGCAACCGAGCTCAAGATCCGCTATTCGGGCGGTTCGCTGATGGCAGTGATCAACTATCTGAAAATGGCCGATGCGTTGACGATCATGCCCCATAGCGTCGTCTTTGCGCAGCGCAGGGACAAATCGATCACGGCACTGCCCATCACTATTCCGCATCCCGAACGAGCGTTGGCGATCCTCAGCCGTGTCGATGCGCCCCGTTCACCCGCCGTCGACCAGTTTGCCACATTTGTCCGCTCCGGCTTCGAAAGTCTGAGGCACCTCATCAAACGCCACGAGGAGGCGGTCGTATGGGGTCTTTGATATGCCAGTCGCTCCGATCGTGACGCGTCAAAGCGTTTCGAACGACAGCGAAACTGGTTCACAGACTTTCGATGTTATGACCGCCCTGTCGGACTGGTCCCAAAACTCTCGCGAAACCGGCGGGAAAAGTGTGAACGCGACACGTAACCCGCAGCCTCGGCGGCGGCGATTGCCGTCGCGCCGGACGTGATTGCATGTTGCGCTGCCCTTAGACGCTCGCGCCGCAAGATTGCACGGAAGGAGGTGCCGTCCGTGGCCAATCGACGTCGCAGCGTGGACGCTCCAATTCCAAGTTTTTCTGCAACATCAGAAACGTTCCAGGGCTCTGAAGGAGCAGTTGCGATCAGCCAGGCGATATCGTCCGACAGGCTTTGTCTGAAGAGCGGTCGGGCCTCGGCAAGCGGCCGCAACAACGCCAGAACTTCTGTCAGCCTCAGCCGCTTGATCGTTTCGCCAACGCTGACATCGGCGATCGTGGATGCTGCATGGCAAATCGTCTCGACGAGATCGATGCTTAGTGGCACTGCATCGAGATCGGCGGCACGACCGGCACGCTCTGCAACGGAGAGCGGTGGAATGCCCGCCGGCAGGGACGGCACGTCGAGCCGCAACGCTGCATAGACGCCCGTCTTGTCGTCTGGAATGTTGACCACGTCCATCGCTACACCGCCGGGCAACACGAAGAGCGAGCCGGCTGGGAAGGACCGGGTGCGATTGCCAAGCCACACGTCCTTTTGGCCGTGAAGCACGATGCAGATCATGGGACAATCAAGTCGAAGAGCGGCCAGCCGTTCGCGGTCGAAGCAGCAATAGGCGAACAGTTGCTCGCCATAAGGATGCATTCCTACGTCGAGCTTCCCCGCCACCATGGGGCGGAGTCGATCGAGCAGGCGGCGGGAAAGCTCGGAACGTCGGTCGCGGATCATCATGTTCATAAGCGCAATGTATGAGAAGGCGCGGCAAGAAAAAATACCGCGGGTGAGCGTTTCGGGCTCAAGTGACCACAAATCTGGCGCATGGCCTGCGAGGAAGGGCGGCACAAGAAAGGTCTTCAACACAAGGAGACCTTTATGAAGACCTTCAAATTTGCGCTTGCAATCGGAGCAACGGTCGCATCGCTATCTTTCGCCTCCACTCCGACACGCGCGGCTCCAGACCTTGAACTTTGGCGTCTCGATTGTGGCGACGTCATCGTCAAGGATCTGTCGATGTTTTCGGACACGTTCGCCTTTGCCGGCAAGAAGGGCGTGCTGACCGACAGCTGCTACGTGATCCGCCACGGTGGCGATTACCTGCTTTGGGACACAGGGCTTCCTGCCGGCCTCATCGGCAAGGCACCCGATCAGGATGCGCCGATCGGCGTCTTGCTCAAAACCGACATCCCGACACAGTTGAAACAGATCGGCATCAAACCGGAGCAGATCTCCACCATCGGCATCAGCCACAACCACTTCGACCATCTCGGGCAGGCCGCGACCTTTTCGAAAGCAACGCTCATGATCGGGGCTGCCGATTGGCAGACTTTTCATGACAACCCCCTACCCTTCGCTGTTGTACCGGATCTCGTCAAACCCTGGCTCGATGGCAAGGGGAAACTCGATCTCGTGACCGGCGACCGTGACGTCTTCGGCGACGGTAGCGTGATGATGCTGTCGATGCCTGGCCATACCAAAGGGGAAGCCGCCCTCCTGGTAAAGCTTGCGAAGAAGGGACCGGTCCTGCTTTCCGGCGATGTCGTACACTTCGCGGACAACCTGGCCACTCATGGCGTGCCGGGTTTCAATGAAAACCGGGCAGATACACTTGCATCGATGGAACGCCTCGAGGCGGTTGCCGCCGGGCTGAATGCCACGCTCGTCATCCAGCACGATCCCACCCATATCTCGCGCCTGCCGGTCTTCCCCGAAAGCGCAAGGTAAGAGACACAGTCACCATTGGGCTGTAGTTACAATTGCCACCGGCATGAGATGCCGGTGGCAGCAACGGGTCAGGTCGCCACATCATTCCCTCGACAACCGGAGGCCGACCACCAGACGGCAATTCGGAAAAGGCTAATCACATCGAGGCATTGCCAACTTATCCACAGTTTCGCTTCCGAAATAATTGCCAAAAAAAGCCCGCACTAGCGGGATTCCATGCGGCAGACGGCAGAGCTAATCCGATCGATCGAATTGCGGCCGCCAAGGCGCGGGGTTCTAATCGGATCGTCACGGTGAAGGGCATAGATGAGACAGGCACCGGGGCTGGGGCTCGTCTTCGTGCTGGGTGGCGAGCCCCAATATTCTCGTCGCACTCATGGCGAGGCTGCGTCAGAAAAGACTGCGTTGGGGGCTTGAAGGACGAACATCAGAAGGTCCGCCAATGCCGACAACATTGCTCGATTTCGATGACCCGAATAGTCTTGATATTGTCTGCGATGTCATCTTGGCGGACTGGTTCAACGCGGGAATAGACACGTTCGATATCAGAGACTTTCGCGGTGAATTGGAACAATACTATATAGAGGCCGGCAGACCCGTCCCAGCGGAGATCGCGGACCCTACAAAGCTTGTTCCAACCCTCCGATTGCTGCAGGCGCGCATGCACATTGTGAAGCCGACACGGATCACCGGTATCGAATGGCAGTTCTTGCGCAATGGTGACCCCATCAAACGCAATGGCAGAAACTTCTGAACGGAATGAACATCAGGTATCGAGGTTCTTGACCCTGATGAGTTCCAGCCATATCTCGCGACGATCCCCTCATGTTCTCTTCCGATGCCGGAAGCGGCGCTGCGTGCCAGAGAAGGAAAGCGGCCTAAGTCGCGTCTCCTCCTATGTTGCCTGTCCTGACTGATGCTGAAGCATTTGTTCGCGAGCGTTTCTAGCCGCCAGGGACAACGCCTCCCCGATCTTTTCGGGGCTTGCTGGTTTACTGATGACAGGCCGCCCATCTGTCTGCTCGATGAGATCGGGATTGGCCGTGAAATAGGCGACGCCCAGTCCGAACCCAGCAAAAAGCGCACGAGCGATGGAAGGGCCTGTAAGACCATCGCCAAGTCGAACATCGACGAGTGCGACATCCGCCTCCGGTCCAAGCTCCACGGCTTCGGACATGTTTGTCGCAATGCCGGCGATCTCGAAGCCGGCGGCAATTGCGACGTCCTCGATTGCGAGAGCAATTCCCGGTTCGTCTTCGACGATGAGCAAGCGCATAGTTCCTCCTGAAGATGGTTCAAATACTTGTCGGCGGCGCGCGAGGACGCTGCTCGACCGGATTACCCGGTCGCGCCTCGGGACTGCTTGATCTGGACCAAAGGCCCCTGCCCTGCTGGCGAGATTGGCGTCAATGCGCGAGATCAAGATTAGGACACTGCAGCAATCGCAGAGTTCAGTTCCTGTCTCTTGGAGTCTCCAACCGCTAAACCGCTCGGTTCTTAAGCAGTTCCACATATAGGACTTCAGTCTCAGGCCCTATCCGACCAAAGTCCCCGGTCATGAGGTCAATCAAAAAATCCAATAGCATTGACTAATTGATTAGCTGATGCTATTTGGTTTTTATGTTCGAAGCCGAAACCATAACCACTGTCATGCGTGCGCTGGCCGATCCCACGCGGCGGTCCGTGTTCGAGCGTATCGTCAATGCCGAGGAGATAACCGTGGTCGAGCTGACCCGAGGCAGCAATGTCACGCAGGGCGCGATCTCTCAGCATCTCAAATCACTGAAGCAGGCTGGCCTTGTCAGCGAACGCCCGGAAGGCCGCAATGTCTATTATCGCGCGGAGCCTGCCGGTCTCGAGCCGCTGGTCGACTGGATGACCCATTACGGCATCTTCTGGCGTGAACGCTTCACCGATCTCAGAAAGCTCCTGAAGGAAATCGACCCATGAACCAAGCCATGAATCCTGGGAGGCACGCCTCCGACGCGCAGGCCATCGTCGTGGACGAAGTCTTCCCGCACGCGCCTCATATCATCTGGAAAGCGCTGACCAGCGGCGAGTTGATCGGCCGGTGGCTGATGGCGCCCGATGGATTTGTGCCCGTCACCGGCAATCGTTTCACCTTTCAGACCAAACCGGCCGGCAAATGGGACGGAACCATTCATTGCGAGGTGCTGGAGGTCGTGCCGAACGAGCGATTGTCCTATGCCTGGAAGGGCGGCCATGAGAGCAATGATGACGGATATGGTTCGAAGCTGGAGACGGTGGTGACCTTCACCCTCGCCCAGGCGGAAACCGGCACGCGCCTGCGGCTCGTCCATTCCGGCTTCGTTCTGCCGCGGAACGATATTGCCTACCGCAACATGAGCGAAGGCTGGAAGAAGGTCGTCGAGCGGCTGGATACCGTCGTTGCTGAAGAGGCGACTTCGCAGGGGCTGGATTGAGGCAAGGAGAGAGCGATATGACGAAGTCCTATAACGGTGGCTGCGCCTGTGGCGCGATCCGCTACGAAATATCGGGTGAACCCGCCGTGATGGTCGATTGCCAGTGCCGACAATGCCAGCGCTCCAGCGGTACCGGACATCAATCGCATCTGACCTTCATTGCAGCCGAAGTGAAGGTCGACGGAGAAGCATCCGTATATCAGACCGTCGGCGAAGGCGGAACGGTCAAGCAGCGCGGCTTCTGCCCGACATGTGGATCGGCCGTTTTCATGACATTCCCCGAAATGCCTGAAGTCTACATCGTCACGCCGGCAAGCCTTGACGATCCAAGCCGATATCAGCCGCAATTGGTATCCTGGACCGCAGCCGGATACGCTTGGGACCACCTCGATCCGGCCGTCCCAAAATTCGAGAAGATGCCGCCGGCCTGAGCACTGGACATGACGCCCTTCTTTCAATGAAAGCAACACAATCGCGGACCGATTGATCGGACTGCCGGACCTCTCAGCCGTGATGCGGGCATTCAACCGGCAGAGCGTCACAATCCGTCGGGGGAATGGCTCAGTCCCCAATTCGCCGCTTGTTCTGCTGAACATGCTGACCGCCTTGCCCCGGCCCGCTCCTCTTCCGAGTAGCAATGACGAGCCGCGCAGTTTTGGGGATTTGCTGATGCCCTAGCGGTCGAGTGGCCAGAACTCTCAGCATGATTTCTGCAAAGGTGTGAGTTGACCGTTTCCAACGGCGAGGCGACACTCTGAGTCTGCGGCAAGGCAGGAGGAAAAATTATGGATGAGCCACACCGCTGGCGCCAGATGACAACCGCGCCGAAAGACGGCAGTCGGATACTCGTTACGATCCGCCCGTCCGAACAGGGGCCGGCAGAAGTTGACCTTGCTTATTGGTCGAATGGCGATCAGTTCGGTGCAGAAGGCTGGCGTGCTTCCGATTCCTCGCCCGGCCGGCTCGTCGAATATGCCGAGCCTGAATTGAAGTGCTGGATGCCGATGCCCTCGGCCAATTCCGGCATCACCTCCATGCCCTCACCCTGGGAAGGCGACGACGCCCAGCAACTCGACGGGTCAGGGATCTGAGAGCTCCTGCGACCGGGTTGTGAGGATTCGATACCCTGCTGATATAAAGGTGCGAGAGGGCAAGGCTCCTCTAGTCACGCGGCGATTCCCAGGTGCTTCAGAACAGGTGATGCTGGTGAGCTCTTCGATGGTCGTCGCCATGGCAATTGCATCTGCACCTGGACAGCCGGCCCGTTGATGCGGCAGATGTCGCTCTAGATCCGGGCGGCTACCGCGATTGTGCTCCTGGTCGCGGCATATGGTATCCAAACACTCGGACTAGACCTTCACCTTACCGATACCCGTGGAGGGGGCGCTCGCAGAATTGCGTCCTTTCGCAGCGTCTCGCTCCATCGTAAGACTTGGAGAAATGTCAGGAACCGCAATTCACCGTGGACTTCCAATGAACGAACATATGAAGGCTGTTGAACTCAAAAAGGCTTTTCGCCTGATCAACTACGGACCAACGATCCTGGTATCGGCCCGCCACGGCGGCATTGACAACGTCATGGCTGCCGCATGGTGCTGCGCGCTCGATATCGATCCACCGAAGCTGACCGTGGTGGTCGACAAGCTTGCCCAGACGCGAACACTGATCGAGGCGAGCGGACGTTTCGTCATACAGGTGCCGACGGTTGCGCAGCTCCAGCTGACGCATGAGGTCGGAAACCGCAGCCTGTTTGAGGAGCGAGACAAGCTGCAGAAGTCGGGGGTATCGATTTTCGATGTGCCGGGCCAGGACCTGCCCTTCGTGAAAGGCTGCTCGGCCTGGCTCTCCTGCAGGTTGATCGACGAGCCTCATATCCAGGATGCTTACGACCTGTTTATCGGCGACGTAACGGCGGCATGGGCGGATGATCGTGTGTTTCGCGACGGTCACTGGCACTTTGAAACAGCCGGCCCTGAATGGCGCAGTCTGCATCACGTTGCGGGTGGCCATTTCTACGCCATTGGCGAAGCGCTTTCGGTCGAAGCAGAACCTGTCGAGCGCGCGTAGTCCCTACACTGACCGGAAGGCCAATCCAGCCTTTTGTCGCACCTGACGTCAGCCCGTCGACGAAAAGGTTCTGGAAGAAGAAAAACAGGAGAGCGATTGGTAGAGCCATCACCATGGAGTCCGCCATGACTGCTCGCCGAACGGTGTTGACTCGGTCGATCTGGGCGGCATCGCCGAGCTCAAATGGATTGCCGAATATGCCAATCTGCTTTCGATCGTGATGGCGCCCATGGCACGGCGAATGGTTCGCTCGGCCTCAAGGCACTATTCACGTCCGCGCCACCCTGCCCCATGACATCATCGCCTTCGAATATAGGACCGGCGATCCGGAGGGTTGCCGCAGACGATCGTCGAGGATGGTTTTGTCGATGTGATCGACCGGCCAGGCATAGGTATCGGTCTTCTGCCCGAACAGGCGAGACGGGATCTCGGGGAGGACTATTGTGCATTCTTCGAATGATCGACGATCCGAAGATCGCCACTCGATCCAACTTCAGCGCGAGCAACAGCTGCGGCCGCAGCCAATTGTCATTTGACATCGCGATTATTTGATTCCTATAGTTGATCTATTATGAACTAGATGTTGTTCATATAAGAAACAGGAGCGCAGCGATCTGGAGGAGCAGAGCGCTGAAGACCTGAGGAGGAGGCTCATGGGAATCCGATGGAGCCGCGTCACCCCGCATCTGGCCGTTGCGCCCGCGGCACTGTTGACGCTTGTCTTTTTCGTTGGGGCGATAGGCTGGACCGTCTATCTCTCCTTCACGGCGTCCAGACGCTTTCCCGACTATGAATTGGTCGGCTGGAAGCAGTACTGGCGGCTGTTTCACGATCCGTCCTGGATTCTGTCGCTGCAGAACCTCGTCATCTTTGCTGTGGGTAGCCTGCTGTCGATCGTTACAGGTTTCATCCTGGCAGCGCTGATCGACAAGGAAGTGCATGGCGAGGGCGTCTTCCGCACCGTCTTTCTCTATCCCCTCGCCGTCTCGCTGATCGTCACCGGCCTCGTCTGGCGCTGGCTCTTCAATCCGGGCCTCGGCGTAGAGAATGTGCTGCACTCGATGGGCTGGGAGAGCGCCTCCTTCAACTGGCTTGCAAGTCAGGACACCGTCATGTTCGGCGTTATTCTGGCGGCGGTCTGGCAATCGACCGGCTTCTTCATGGCGCTCATGCTCGCAGGTCTGAAGTCGATCAATACCGAGATCTGGCAGGCCGCGCGCCTCGATGGCGTGCCCTTCTGGCGGCTCTACATCGAGGTCATCATTCCCATGATGAAGCTCACCTTCCTGACCTGCATCATCCTGCTCTGCATCGGCGTGGTGAAGGCCTATGACATCATCGTCGCCATGACCAATGGTGGACCGGGCGGCGCCTCGGTCATGCCCGCCTATTTCGTCATCGATGCCTATTGGCAGAAGCAGAACCTCGGTTTTGCGTCCGCGGGTGCCACCGTCATGCTCTTGACGACGCTCATTCTGTTCCTGCCGCTCGTCATCATTACCGCCATCAGGCAAAGGAGGGAGGCATGACGGCGATATCAGCCGCATCGCAATCCGGCCGCGAGACCAGGGTGCGCCGGCGTCCGCTGATCCGGCCGAGCCGGGTGGTGATCTTCCTGTTCCTTTTGATGGCGGCCGCCTTCTTTGCGGTGCCGCTCTATGTCATCGTCGTCACGTCCTTCAAGACGATGGATCAGATCCGCGAGGGACAGATATTCTCCCTGCCCTCGCCCTGGACGACCGATGCATGGTCCTATGCCTGGATGCAGGCCTGTTCGGGCATGAACTGCAACGGCGTGCGCATCGGCTTTGTCAATTCGCTCTATATTCTGACTCCCAGCCTGGTCCTGACGATCTCGCTGTCGATCATTACCGGTTACGGTCTTGCACTCTGGAACGTCAAATGGGCGAACGGCTTCCTGTTCGTGCTTTTCATCTGCGCCTTCGTGCCGTTCCAGATCATCATGTATCCGCTGATCAAGATCACCGGTGCGCTGCATATCTACGGCACGACATTCGGCATAGCCGTCATTCACAGCGTGTTATCAATGCCTTTCCTCACATTGATTTTCCGCAATTATTTCAAGGGAATGCCGCCGCAGATCATTGCCGCCGCGATGATCGATTCCGGCTCCTTCTGGCGGATTTTCTTCGAGATCGTCCTGCCGATGTCGGGCAATATCATGATCGTCGTGCTGATCCTGATGATAACAGGCATCTGGAACGACTTCCTGGTCGGCCTGACATTCGGTGCGCAGGACACGCAACCGATGACGGTCGTACTCAACAACATCACCGTCACGACGACAGGCGCCAAGAACTATGCGGTCGATATGGCTTCGGCACTGCTCACCGCGCTGCCGCCGCTCGTCATCTACTTCGTTCTCGGCAGGTTCTTCGTGCAGGGCATCACTGCCGGCGCCATCAAGGGATAGAGGCATGCCTTCCATTGCATTCAACAATATAGTCAAGAAGTTCGGCGCGCTGACGGTCATCGAGAACCTGAACCTCAGCATTGGTGATGGCGAGTTTCTTGTACTGCTCGGGCCTTCCGGCTGCGGCAAGACAACGCTTCTCAATCTCCTGGCTGGCCTGCTGGAGATTGACGACGGAGAAATCCTCATCGACGAGCGGGATGTCAGCTATCTCGACCCCAAGGATCGCGGCCTCGCCATGGTCTTCCAGTCCTATGCGCTCTACCCCACCAAGACCGTGCGTGGGAACATGAACTTCGGGCTTTCTTCCCGCGGCATTTCGCGGGAGGAGGCAGATAAGCGGATCGCCTGGGCAGCCAGGCTCTTGCAGATCGAGCATCTGCTCGACCGCAAGCCCTCGCAGCTTTCCGGCGGCCAGCGCCAGCGCGTGGCGATCGGCCGGGCGCTGGTCAAACAGTACGGCGTCTGCCTGTTCGACGAGCCGCTCTCCAACCTCGATGCCAAGCTGCGCAACGAGATGCGCATGGAGATCAAGAAGCTCCACAATCAACTCAAGAATACCGTCGTCTACGTGACCCACGATCAGGTCGAGGCCATGACCATGGCCACCAAGATCGCCGTGATGAACAAGGGCGTCATCCAGCAGTTCGGCACGCCGGATGAGATCTACAACGAGCCGGCCAACCTCTTCGTCGCCGACTTTGTTGGTTCTCCGGCCATGAATCTGCTCGACTGCACCCTCGTGCGTGATGGCGGCGATCTCGTTGCCGTGGATGAGAAGGACAGCATCCGCATCAATCTCGGCGAATATAAGTGGAAGTCGAAGGCTGCCGAAGGCAAGCCTGTGAAGATCGGCTTCCGGGCGGAGGAGCTTCTGATCGAGGAGCGCCAGGATGCGGGAAATACCGTCCGTTTCGATTGCCCGGTCGAATATTTCGAGAAATCCGGACCAGATGCTTTCGCCTTCCTGACGATGTCGGGAAAGAGCATCGCCGTACGCATCGATGGGCGAGACGCAAATCGCTATCGCAGCCAGCCGGCTCTGCCCGTTTATCTGCCGCTGACCAAATTGAACGTCTTCGACGCTCCGACCGGCCAGCGGCTCTGATCAGATCTAAAAGGGAGGAATGATGCATGACAAAATGGAAATCGCTGAAACGACTAACGCTGTTGCTTGCCGCGACCACTCTTGCTGCAAGTGCCTGGGCAGATGAAGTCGTCGTCTATCACACCTGGTCCAAACCCTCCGAGATCGCGGCGCTCACCGTTCTCAGGGAGGCGTGGGCCAAGGACGGCCACCAGTGGAAAGATCTGTCCATTGCCCATGACTCCGGGGCTAACGTAAGCCTGATGAACATGATTACCGGCGGCAATCCGCCTGCGATCTTCATGAACTCCGATCCCGGCATCTATCGGGATCTGAACAAGCAGGGCCTCGGCGTGCCGCTCACCAAGCTGTTCGACAGCATCGGCGCAACGAAGAACTTCCCGCCCTCGGTTCTCAAGAACATCACTGTCGACGGCGAGATCATGAAGGCTCCCGCAACGGTGCATATCGACGGCATGGTCTACTACAACAAACATGTTGCCGAAGCGGCCGGCGTCGACCCGAAATCCTGGAAGTCGCTCGACGACCTCTTTGCAGCCTTCGACAAGGTCAAGGCCGCCGGCTACATCCCGATAGCCCAGGGCGGCGACCAGTTCCAGAAGGCTTATCTGCTGCAGGCATTGATCGCCTCGGAAGAGGGCCCCGATATCTACAATCGCTTCTACGGTGAGAAGCCCGACCGCACCGTGATCGATACGCCGGAGATGCGGGCCGCTCTTAAGCGCTTCCGCCAGATTGCCGACCACACGGATCCGGGCTCACCCAATCGCCAATGGAACGACACGACCAATCTGGTCATCACCGGAAAGGCCCTGCTGCAGATCCATGGTGACTGGATGAAGGGCGAGTTCATGGCCGCGCAGAAGAAGCTCGGCGAGGATTTCGACTGCATCAACATTCCGGGAACCAAGGCTGTCGTCGTCACCGTCGATTCATGGGGCTTCCTCAACACCAACAATGCCGATACCGCAAAAGCACAGGAAGACTTTGCCAAGCTCGATGTCGATCCGAAGCTCAATGCCGATTTCGTGCTGAAGAAGGGTGCAAGCCCCGTTCGTACCGACGCCGATACGACGAACCTCGATGCCTGCAACAAGCTCGTTCTGGAAACGCTGAAAGATCCGACGAAGCAGGTTTCCAACCCCTTCAATATGGCCGACGCCGACTGGTATCGCACCATCTGGCAGGAAGCCGATAAATACTGGAGCGATCCGAAGCGGACGGATGACGAGTTCGTTCAGGCGATGCAGGACGCCTACGACCAGATTTTCTGAGATCGACAGAGGAAAGAACCCGGCAGGTGACTGCCGGGTTCTCTTAAATCCTTACCGTTAAGGCAATACAGTCCATCTAGACTGATTCAGCATGCAGCCTCTTGATGGCCTGCAGCTGAATGCAATCAGGCGCCATTTCCATGACCTCGATCTGCGTGCCATCGGGATCCTCGATCCAGGCACCGCGATTGCCATCGATACCGATTTTGGTCGGCCTTGGCTGGCTGGGCTGAATACCGACTTTTGCAAGCTCTTCGAACGTCTTGTCGATATTTTCGACGGTGAGGCAGATATGGAAGATGCCGATAGTGTCAGGGGCGGTATCCGGCCGCCTTACGCCCTTTGGGAAAAGCTCCAAATACTGATCGTCGTTGATGCGCAGATACACGATCCACGCTTCGCCCTGATCGTTCAGCAGACGCGTCATCTCGCGAAAGCCGAGCTTCTGGTAAAAGGCCAGCGACTTGTCGAGGTCGTTGACGCGCAAGGCGATATGGCCGAGATGCTTGAAAAGGTCCATGGCTCAGGCCCGTCCGTTGATGCGGCGAATAGCGGCCGTCTGCATGGCGTCTGCGCCAAGCTGCATCAGTTCGATGCGGTTGCCCTCGGGATCGGCGATCCAGGCCTGGTAGTTGTTGTCGACGCCGAGCTTCTTTTCGGCCGTCAACACAACGCCACGGCTGGTGATGTCGGCGATCGCCTCGTCGATGTTTTCGACTTCCAGGCACAGATGGTTATAGCCGACATTGGCAAATGGCGGTGCGCCGTCGCCAACACCTTCCGGAAACAATTCGATGAACTGCGTGTCGGTGATCCTGAGGTAGACGATCCACAGGCGGCCGTCACGCTCGAGCCGGAACATTTCGTCGAAGCCCAGCTTGTTGACATAGAAGTCGAGCGAGCTGTCGATGTTCTTCACACTGACGGCCACATGTCCGATCGATTTCACACTTTTCATTGCATCCTCCTCCGTATTTCCGTTTCACAGCGCACGCTGGCGCAGCCACCTGCCGAACCTCCTGATCCGGCATTTCTCGGAACGTCGTGCCGAGGATAAATCGACGTGACGTTTCTTATTTGAACTGATATAAGTTCATTTAAGAATTTATCGGCATTCAGGTGTCGGAGTCAATCGAAAGGAGCCGCGATTGCGTGAACTCCACGCATTGCTTATGGAAGGCTAAGCATTGCCCCGACGGGCCTGGCAGGATTTTCATGACCGACATTAGCGAAGACGCCGCGCAGAAATATCGCATCCCCGTCATCGAGCAGATGGTGGAGGTGTTTGCGCTCCTGGAGCGCACGCCGGAAGGCGCTACGATCCGCGACGTTGTGAAGGCCGTGAAGCTGTCGCGCACCACAGTCTACCGCATGCTGAACACGCTGAGCGCCTACGATTTCGTGCACCGTTCACCGGCGGGAAGCTATACGCTCGGGCGGCGTCTGCTCACTCTTGCTGCCCATGTCGCCCCGACCGTTGCGAGCTACGATCTTTTGGCGATCGCGCAGCCGCATCTGAACAAGATCTCGGAACTCCTGGGTGAAGGCAGCAAGCTGACGGTACCATCCGGCGACAATATTCTGGTCGTCGCCTCGGCGCAGGGGCATGGCCAATATGCTCTGTCGGCGACGGCCGGCCAGCGCCTGCCGTTTCATGCGGGCGCAGCCGGCAAGATCCTGCTCGCCTTTTCACTGCAGGAGGATATTGAGCGTCGCCTGACCAAGCTCGAGCGCTTCACCAGCCAGACGATTACGGACCCCAGACAGATGCTTGACGAGCTTGCGCTGATCCGGAAGCAGAACTGGGCGCGGGACATGGGGGAGCAGATGTCCGGCGTTCACGCGATCGCAGCCCCCGTCCGGGATCATCAGGATACGGTCATTGCAGCCGTCAGCGTTCCCTTCGTCACAGGCGTCGACGAAAAGCGCATAGCGGACATCAGACAGGCGGTGATCGCGGCAGCACAATCAATCACCAACGACATCCGCTCGGCAACGCCTCACATGGCTTCGGAAGAACTGGCCGACGAGAAGCCAGCGCCAAAGCGCGCAAATCAGAAGACGGCAACAAGGCCGAAGCAGCGATAGACATCCAGCCGTCTGAACTCTCCTCTCCTCGACGGACGATGCATTCTCGCATCGCCCGGCCGGCGGGAGAGAGTTCTAAATGAAACTGCCTTCCTTCAGATGCTTTGCAATCGGATCCGGACGACCGCAACTGCTGCGGATGGCGACCGGCCGTTTGGACTGTGCAGATCGTTCAAAGGCGGTCATCACCTCAAGGGCATGAAAAGCGAGTTCCGACGAGACGCGGTGCGGCCTGCCGGAGCGCAGTGAATCCACCATCTCGGCTGCACCAAGTCCTCTCAGGCCGAGATGGCCAGGAACGCCTTCGACGTAGGGATGATCGACTGCCACCTCCTCCCAGGCCTCATCGCCTTCGGTGAAGATCTCGACCTTGCCCGTGAAGTTGTTTGGGTCCGGCGTTACCATCGAGCCCTTGGAACCATAGATCTCGATCTGGTTATGCTTGTGCTTGATGACGTCAAAGCTCGTGGCGATCGTCACTGTCGCGCCGCTATGGAACTCCATGACGCCGGTCAGGTGCGTCGGCGTCAATACCTTGATCGTCTCGCCGAAACGTGGCTGCGTCTTCACGGTTCGCTCTATTCGGGTGACTTTGGCAGCGCCGAAGACTTCGCGAACCGGTCCGAGAAGGGCGATCAGATTGGTGACATAATAGGGGCCGACATCGAGCATCGGCCCACCACCACGACCGTAGAAGAATGCCGGATTGGGATGCCAATGCTCGTGACCCGGCAGAAGCAGCATGGCGGTTGCGGAAATCGCCGTGCCGATGCGGCCTTCGTCGTAGAGGCGGCGCGTCAGCTGATGGCCGCCGCCCAGAAACGTATCGGGTGCGCAGCCAAGCCGCAGATCGCCGGCACGAGCGAGCGCCATCAATTCCTCGGCTTCCTCCATCGAAACCCCGAGCGGCTTTTCGGAGTATACGTGTTTGCCGGCAAGCAGCGCCTTCTTGCTGATGGAATAATGCGCGGTCGGGGTGGTGAGGTTGATAATGAGGCCGATCTCGGGGTCGGCAAGCATTGAATCGAGCGACACCGACTGCACCCCGAACTGTTCGGCAAGCTTGCGCGCCGGCTCCTGGTAGAGGTCGTAGATCGATTTCACGCGAATGAAATCGAACATATGCAGCGTCGCGACATAGGTGGCGCTAATATTCCCGGCACCGACAATGCCGACTTTCATGGGGTTGTTCCCGCTCATTTTGGTTCCTCAGGCGATGATGATGTCGAGTTCGGCAGCGCAGTCGCGCAGGTAGCGGATGCCGCGCTTCATTTCGGAATCGAATTCCGGCGTGGCTTCCCGGAAATGGGTCCAGTGCGACGCGCCGGGCGCATCCTCGAGCTCCAGGGTTATCGGTCCCGAATAGCCTATTGTGCGCAGGGCCGTGAAAATCGCCTTCCAGTCGATCTTGCCGCGACCGGGGCGCCAATGGGCATTGGTGTGCCCCTCATTGTCGGAGAAATGTGTGTTGTAGATCCGGTCTCCAAGCTGCAGCACCACGTAATGCGGCATGTCGCCCGCTGGAAAGAGGTGGCTTGGATCGAAATTGAGTCCGAGATTGGGTGCGCCCGTGCGCTCGATCAATCGCAGCATTCCCTGACCCGAGCTTACCCAGCGATAGGGGTGCGGTTCGATGGCGACACGCAGCCCGGCATCCGCGGCAAGGCCGCAAGCGGCGGCGAAGCCTTCCACGACAACCTCATATTCCTCAGCCCAATCCCATTCGGGCCTGACGACGGCGGACCATTCCTGGGCAGTGGGCCGCTGCAGGATCGGCCGGATATCCGATTGGAAAGGATAAGGCGTCATGCTTGTCATGATCGGCGTGCCGATCTTTGCCGCCAGCTCGACGCCGCGTTTGTAGGCATCGAGGTCCGCACGGGAGACCGGCGCGCCATCGTCGCGTGAAAATGGTAGATTGTAGAAGAAGTTGGTCAGCGTTAGCCCTTCGCCGTCGGCGATCGACCTGAGCTCGCGGATCGTCTCGTCGGTGTAATAACCGAGCATGTCGACGGACCACGCCGTCAGCTCGAAACCTTTGCAGCCGGTGGCAGCCAGCCGGCGCAGAGGTGCCGCATAAGGCGGGTTCCAGTTAAACGTCCAAATTGGCGAGCCGAAAAAAAGCGCTTGAGCACCCACGCCGTCCTCCCATCATTTCGCAGCGTATTTTCTCGCCCTCTGGAGCGCTCCTCCGCTTCAAAAGGCAATTCGTAACGTTACGAATGCATGGCGTGGCTTATGGTGTCAACGGCATTCCCTCTGGATTTCTATTTCCCTTGCGACAACGCCAGCCGAATTCGTAACGTTACGAACGACTTGCCCTGCGAAGAATTTCCGGGGGATTTTTAGCGAAGGTTGAATTCGCTGCGGCGTTCGACAAAACTGGCACGGACGATCTCAATCAGGCCGGATGCAGCCTCGCCCTGCATCGACCTGTAGAGAAGATCGCTCAGGCGCTGTCCGATGAGGAAATTCGGGAAATAATAGGTACTGAGCGACGGGTTGTAGAAGTCGTGAAGTCGACTGCCCGAATAGGTCAGTATGGAAAAATCCTCGCCAACCTTTCGCCCGAGATCGGCGAGACCGGAAACGAAGCCAAGGGCCGCCTCGTCGCTTGCCACGAAGGCGCTGGTGACATCAGGGTATTTGGCAAGCGCATCCACGGCAATCTTCTTGCCGCTATCAGGTGTGGTTGCGGTGAAGAACATCCGCTCGTCGGGAACGGTTTGGTTCCGGCGATTGAACTCAGCCGTCCAGCCCTTGATGAATTGCAAACTGTAGGTGAACTGGCTGGAAGGCGCGACGAGCAGCGGTGCCTTATGTCCTGCGTCGAGCAAACGCGCCGCAGCCGCCGCACCGATCTCCTCGTGGTCGATGTCGATACTTGGATGTTTGCTCAGCAGTTCAGTGCGCCCGAAGGTGACGAAGGGCATGCCGACCTCCAGCAGATATTTCACTCGATCGTCCTGTGGTCTCGTGTGGGTGAGAATGACGCCATCAACCGTCCCTTCCTCGACGAGATCCCGCACCGTTGTCAGCGGATCGTCTGCCTGAAACTGTGGGACAACGGTCGTGCGGTAGCCCAGGCGTTTCATCGCGCCGCAAAAACCTTCGATCAACGAAGCGACGACGATATTCATCTCGCCCTCCCGCTGGAACGGCATGATGACACCGACAGCATGTGTCTTGCCCGTTTTCAGGTTTATGCCGCCGAGGTTCGGTCGATAACCGAGATCGGATGCGGCTTTCTTGACGAGGTCAATCGTCTCCCGGTTGACCTCGGGCCCGTCCTTCAAAGCGCGGCTGACAGTCGTGACGGAGAGGCCCACCGATTTCGCCACGGTACGCAGGGTCACCCGCTGCGCAGCCCGGCGGGACGCCGCCAATTTTGCCTGATCCGCCACGTATTTCCTCCAATTTACAGCCGATATCCTTGCGGAATCATGGCAATCTCTAGCCTATCATGGGAGGTTCGTCCAAAGGGGGCGACCGAATCCGAGGCCGGCATCAGCGAATCTTCGATGCCATCGATCGCTGACAACAATAGCTTCGGCTGGCCATGCGGCCGTCGTTCGCATAATAAGCAGATAACTATTTAGTTATTTCCCAACCTCCGAGGTATTCATCATGAAATTCTACAGGCTTCCGCAAACCGACCTCGACGTGTCGAGCATCATCCTTGGAATGATGCGGATCCCAAACATGAGCAACGGCGAAATTCAGCAGCTCGTTGCGGCGGCCCGGGACGCTGGCGTGACGTTTTTCGATCATGCTGACATCTATGGAGGCACGCCGCATCGCTGCGAGGCTCGCTTTGGCGAGGCAATTTCACTTGATGCGGCCGAACGGGAAAAGCTTGTCATCCAGAGCAAGGTCGGCATCCGCAAGGGATTTTTCGATTTCTCCGCCGAGCATATTCTGGCCTCCGTGGATCAATCGCTCGCGGCGCTGAAGACAGACTATCTGGACGTGCTTCTGCTGCATCGTCCTGATACGCTCGTCGAGCCCGAGGAAGTTGCCGCAGCCTTCGACACGCTCAAATCTTCGGGCAAGGTACGCCATTTCGGCGTTTCCAACCACACGCCTGGACAGGTCGAACTTCTTAAAACTGCGGTGACGCAGCCACTCATCGTCAACCAGGTACAGCTCAGCATCACGCACGCGCCATTGATCGCATCAGGCGTCGCAGCCAACATGGCCGGCCTTGACCAGTCAGTCGATCGCGACAACGGTCTCCTCGACTATTCCCGCATCAATGGCATGATGCTGCAGGCGTGGTCGCCATTCCAGAAGGGCTTTTTCGACGGCGTATTCCTCGGCGACCGCGAAAACTTTGCCGATTTGAACGATGTCATCGACGAACTCGCCAAGGCTTACGGCGTCACCCCGACAGGTATTGCCGTTGCCTGGATCACCCGCCATCCGGCAAAAATCCAGGTCGTCCTTGGCACCACGAAACCGGAACGTGTCGTCGAAGCCGCAGCCGGCTCTTCTGTCTCGCTCACCCGCCAGGAATGGTATCGGCTGTTTACGGCCGCAGGACACACTTTGCCCTGACCTGCCTCGAAGATGCTGCCGTCCGTCAATCGGACGGCAGCTACGAACGCAGGCTTTGTTGGGGGAGTTCGTCCACCAATTCGTAGCCATTGCGCAGCGCCGGCTCGCCCGGCATGATGGATGATCTTCGGCATGAACGGACGGCCATGCACATCTTTCTCGTTCGACACGGCGAATCTCTTGGCAACATCAGCGAGAGCGCCTACCGGCAGTTCGGCGATCATAATGTTCCGCTGACGGAATGGGGTTATCGGCAGGCGCTGGCAGCGGGGCGCAGGATCGCTGACTCTCTGGCTGCGCTGCCCGTTGCTGCGCGGAAGGCAACCATCTGGCATTCGCCATATCTTCGGACGCGCCAGACGAAGGACGCAATCATCGAGGCCTCGCCTGCTAGCGCCATCGGCGGTGTGCATGAGGACTACCTGCTGCGGGAACAGGATTTCGGCTTGTTCACCGAGATTTATGACCGGGCCGAGCAGCGACGCAAGTTTCCAGAAGAATTTGAGAAATGGGCGCGGCTGCGCAACAACAGCGGCAAATTCTACGCCCGTCCGCCGGATGGCGAGAGCCGGGCGGACGTTGCCCAGCGGGTGCGGCTGTTTCTGCAAACTGTTATGCATGACATCGGAAGCGGCAACGACACCGTGATCATCGTCGGCCACGGTGTCACCAATCGTGCCTTCGAGATGAATTTTCTGCATCACAGCGTCGAATGGTTCGAGCGCTCCGATAATCCGGGCAATGCCGATGTGACACTGATCGAAGGCAGTCATGCGGAAGGCTATCGCTCCACGCTTCTGCACAAGGCCGACGACCGCGATCCATCCGCGGCGACGGAAATGCGCGGCGCCTATGGTTCGGAGCTGACGATTGCGCCGAAGACCCGCATTTGATCTCCGTAAGCTGCGAGATTTGACCTTCACGAAGAGAATAAGCGTCCATCCGGCCCGGACTATTTCAATGCGGCATCACCGCGTTTACGCGACAAGTATCGGCTTGTTGTATCCTTGGCAGCGCGCTAACGTATACAAAATCAAACGAGCCTCTGAAATCACATGTCCTCCAATTCCGATCGGGTAGATACAGCCCATCGCACCCTTCGTCAGGCCATCATCGAGCAGGCGCTGAAAGCAGGCACCAAGCTTCCTGAAGACGAGATCGGCCGGCATTTTTCGATGAGCCGCACGCTGGTGCGCACCGTGCTGGCCAAGCTGCAAGCCCAGGGACTGGTCGACACCTACCACAAGCGCACTGCCACTGTGGCCCAGCCGAGCCTCGATGAGGCCCGCGACGCCTTCGCCGTCCGACGCGCGCTCGAGCGGGAGGTGATGAAGGCGGTTATAAAGCGCTGGAACCCTGTAATCGAAAAGCTGCTGCGAGAGCATGTGCAGGAAGAGGAAGCCGCTCACGCCAGAGGAGATGTGCGGCTTTCGACCCGTCTTGCGGGCGAATTCCATCTGAAGCTTGCCGAGTTGTCAGGGAATGCCCTGCTCGAGCGCTACCTCTCCGAGCTCGTCTCCCGCTGCTCGCTGATCCTTGCCATGTACAGCCGGCCGCATTCCAGCGAATGCGCTATCAGTGAACATTCCGGTCTCATCGGCGCATTGAAGAAGGGCGACCTGCCCGCAGCGGAACAGCTGATGGACGAACATCTGTCGTCCGTCGAAAGCCGCGCCTTGATCGAAGACGATCTTGCCGTGGAAGCTGACATCGGTTCGATTCTCTCGCGATTTTCCAACCGCGCAGCCGGCTGAGCTGCCGATTTTTCAATCACGTATACAATATTATGATCATTATGTAGACGCGATCTGGTTGCCTATCTTCCAGATCAATAGCTGCACTTTGCAGTGAGCATGGCCTCGTCGTCATTTTTCTCGCAATGAATTCCTATGCTTAGTCCTTTATGAATTCGATGTCGCGGCTTGCGATACGTCTTGGCATCCATATTGCATACTTGATTTTCAAGATCATGTAGCCTGGATTTTGCTCATGCCGCATACTGCGTCATCTTCATCGGAATACCGTCTGGAGCTCCGAGGCATTGGTAAAACCTATCCGGGCGTCATTGCCAATGATGGGATCGATCTCCGCGTCAATCCTGGTGAGATCCACGCGATCGTTGGTGAGAATGGTGCCGGCAAGTCGACGCTTATGAAGATCATCTATGGGATGGTCCATGCCGACTCCGGCGACATGCTGTGGGATGGGCGGGAGGTGAGCATCACCTCACCTGCCGACGCGCAGAGACTCGGCATCGGGATGGTGTTCCAGCATTTTGCGCTCTTCGATACGCTGACGGTCGCAGAAAACATCGCTCTCGCTCTGCCGGGCAAACAGAATATCGAAATACTGTCCGGCAGGATTGCCGATGTCGCGACCCACTACGGCCTCCCGGTCGAGCCTGGCAGGCATATCTACACCATGTCCGTCGGCGAGCGACAGCGCGTCGAGATCATCAGCGCGCTGCTGCAGAATCCGCGCCTGCTGATCCTCGACGAACCCACCTCCGTCCTGACGCCGCAAGCGGTCGAGAAGCTCTTCATAACGCTCCGGCAGATCGCGGAAGAGGGCTGCAGCATCCTCTACATCAGCCACAAGCTGAATGAGATCAGGGATCTCTGCCATAAAGCGACGATCCTGCGGGGCGGCCGCGTCACCGGTGTGTGCGATCCATCGCTGGAAAGCCCGGCCTCGATGGCCCGCCTTATGATCGGCACGGACCTTGCCGATTATCGCCAGCGCACGCGGAGCGTTGCCGGTGCCGTCAGGCTTGCCGTAAACGGTCTTGATCTGCCGACTGCCGATCCATTCGGCACGATACTATCCAGTATTACGCTATCGGTGCGGGGTGGAGAGATCCTCGGGATTGCGGGGGTCTCTGGTAATGGCCAACAGGAATTGCTGGCCGCACTCTCCGGCGAAACCCGTCTTGCAAGAAGGGACGCCATTATCATCGACGGCGCTCCGGCGGGACATCTCGATCCGGCCGGACGGCGCAAACTCGGCCTTTGCTCGGTCCCCGAGGATCGGCTGCGGCAGGGATCTGTTCCCTCATTGCCGCTGTCGGAGAATGTGCTGCTCACCGCCAATAGCGGCGGCGCCGTCGAGGCCGGCCTTATCCGTTTCGACCGCATCCTCGACTTTGCCGAACGCTGCATCAGGGCCTTTGACGTCCGCTGCCCTGGACCGGCAGCGCCTGCCGGCAGTCTGTCGGGCGGCAACCTGCAGAAATTCATCATCGGACGCGAAATCCTTCAGGAGCCCGGCGTGCTCATCGTCTCGCAGCCGACCTGGGGCGTCGATGTCGGTGCGGCGCTCGTCATCCGCCAGGCGTTGCTCGATTTGCGTGAGCGTGGCGCCGCAATCGTCGTCATCTCGGAAGAGTTGGATGAGCTCTTCGACATTGCCGATCACATCGCCGTCATCGCCGGAGGCCGACTGACAGAGGCAACGGCGATCGCAGACGCCAATCGCAACGATATAGGCCTCGCCATGTCCGGCAGCAGGATGGAAAAGGAGATGGCCGATGCGCTTTGAGCGACGCCCGAAGCCCTCCACGCTGATGATTTTCCTGTCGCCGGTGATCTCGCTTGTTCTGACCGCAAGTGTCGCGATGGTCATCTTTGCCTCGGCCGGCCTCGAACCGCTTGGCGCGCTCGTCACCTTTCTGACGGCGCCGCTCGCCGATCTCTATGGTGTCGGCGAATTGCTGATCAAGGCGGCACCACTGGTGCTGATCGGCATCGGTCTTGCGATCGGTTTCCGTGCCGGCATCTGGAATGTCGGCGCCGAGGGACAGCTGACCGCAGGCGTCATCTTCGGCGGCTATGTTGCCCTGCATTTCGGCCCGGATGGTGGCCTCTCGGTGCTGCCGGCTATGGTCATTTCGGGAGCAATCGGCGGCATGATCTGGGCGGCCATCCCCGCGTTTCTGCGTGTTCGCTTCAATGCGTCCGAGATCCTCACCAGCCTCATGCTGAACTATGTCGCCGGGCTCTGGCTGACCTGGCTGATCTTCGGCCCCTGGCGCGACCCTGCCGGTTTCAATTTCCCCCAGTCCGAGCCGTTGGCGCCGGCTGCCCTCTTTCCGATTCTCGTTGAAGGCACGCGCATGAATGCCAGCATCATCTTCGCGCTAATCGCCGTTGTCATGGGATGGATCTTCATGAAGCGCAGCTTCATCGGTTTCCAGCTGAAGGTCACCGGCCTGTCTGCGGGGGCAGCGCGTTACGCCGGCTTCAGCGTGACGCGCGCGGTCTGGATCGGCATGCTGGTCAGCGGCGCAGTTGCCGGCATGGCGGGTGTCGGCGAGATTGCCGGGCCTTTGGCGCAGATCTTTCCCAATGCCTCACCCGGCTACGGCTATGCGGCGATCATCGTCGCCTATCTCGGCCGATTGAACCCGCTCGGCATCCTCTTGTCAGGACTGTTGATGGCGCTGCTCTATCTCGCTGGCGATCTCGCCCAGATGTCGCTCGGCATGCCCTCCTCCATCACCGGCCTGTTGCAGAGCACACTGCTCTTCTTCCTGCTGACGGCCGATGTCCTCGTCCACCACCGTATCCGCTTCAAGACATCCGGCAGAAAGGGCGTCACGGCATGATGAGCCAGATTCTTCCCATTCTGATTGCCACACTGATCGCCGGCACGCCGCTCGTCTATGCAGCCCTTGGAGAGCTGGTCACCGAGCGCTCCGGTGTGCTCAACATGGGCGTCGAGGGCATGATGGTGGTCGGCGCGGTCATCGCCTTCATCACCATGCAGACGACGGGTGAGCTCTGGCTCGCCGTGATGACAGCGATGCTTGCCGCCATGCTTTTGGCGTTGATGTTCTCGGTGCTGGTCGTCAGCTTTCGCGCCCATCAGGTGGCGGTCGGTCTGGCGATGACCATTTTCGGAACCAGCTTCGGCTCTTTCATCGGCAAGAGCTATGTCGGCATGGCGATTGTCATGGAGCCGTCGACGCTTTCTGCGCTCGCATCCAAAATCCCGCTACTTGGCATCGTCCTCGGACAGTTGCACCCGCTGGTCTGGCTTTCCTGGGCACTGTTTGCCGGTGTCTGGTTCTTTCTCTACCGCACCCGGTACGGCCTCATCGTCCGGGCAGTCGGTGAGGCGCCCTCCTCGGCCCATGCCATCGGCTATCCGGTAGTGCTGATCCGCTATCTCTGCACACTGTTCGGCGGCGCGATGGCCGGGGTCGCAGGCGCCTATATCTCGATCGTCTATACGTCGCTCTGGACAGAGGGGCTGATTGCCGGACGCGGCTGGATCGCAGTCGCGCTGGTGGTCTTCGCCACATGGCGCCCAGGCCGATGCTTTCTCGGCGCCTATCTTTTCGGCGGCGCGACGATCGCGCAACTCTTTGCACAAAGCGCTGGCATCGGCCTGCCCTCGGAACTGATGTCCGCCCTGCCCTACCTCGTCACGATCCTCGTGCTGGTGCTGATCTCACGCAATGCGACGCTGATGCGTCTCAACGTCCCCGCTTCCCTTGGACAGCCCTTCGTCGCCGGAGGCTGAACCTCGATGCCGCATAAAAACACAACAAGAGAGGAACTGAAGATGAAATTCCAATCCAGACGCGATTTCCTGAAGACTGCAGCAGCCGGATCTCTGATCGCAGCAACCGGTGTCCGCCCGCTTCTCGCCGCCGATGAAGTGCTGAAAGTCGGTGTCATTCACATGGGTCCGATTTCCGACACCGGCTGGGAATATTTCCAGGCCAATGCCTGGCGTGCCCTGGAAAGTGCCTTCCCGGGCAAGGTGAAGGTCACCGCCCTCGAGAATATCGCCCAGATCCAGGACTGCGAGCGGCTGTTCCGCCAGCTGTCGGCCCAGGGCCATAAGCTGATCTTCGGTACCACCTTCTCGCAATATGCTTCGCTGAAGAAGCTCGCGCCGACGATGCCGAACTCGCATTTCGAATGCTGCGCCGGCATTGCCGCCGGCACCAATCTTGGCGTCTTCGAAGCCCGCGAGTATGAAGGCGCCTATGTGACCGGCATTGCCGCCGGCCGTATGACGAAGTCCAATGTCCTCGGCTGGGTCGGCGCTTTCCCCGTGCCGCAGGTCATTTACAGCATCAATGCCTTCCTACTCGGGGCACGCAGTGTCAATCCCGATGTGGTCGTCAAGGTCGTCTGGGCCAACGCCTGGGTCGATCCGGCCAAGGAAAAGGATGCAGTCGCCGCGCTCGTCGCTCAAGGCGCCGACGTTCTCTCGGGCAGTCCCAACACGCCGGTTCAGGGCCTTGCCGCCGAGGAGAAGGGCGTCTGGTCAATTGGCAATACCGGCGATTTCTCTCGCTACGTGAAGAAGAAACAGCTTGTTTCCTATGAACTCGACTGGAGTTCGGCCCATATCAATGCTGCCAAGGCTGTCATGGAGGGCAACTGGAAGCCGGAAAGTACCTGGCTTGGGCTTGGCGAAGGCGGCTACGTCAAGATGACAACGAGCAGCCCGGAACTGCCTGAAACCGTCGCCAAGGAAATGAAGGTGGCCGAGGATGCCATCGTTGCCGGCAAGCTGAAAGTCTTTGCGGGTGAGATCAAAGACCAGAGCGGCAAGGTGAAGGTCGCCTCCGGTCAGGAACTCTCCGAGAATGACATCAAGGGCATGACATGGCTGATCGACGGCGTGCAGGGTACGCTGCCGCAGAACTGATCATCCATTGCCAAAAAGTGGCCGGCCACCGCACAAACGGGGGCCGGACCAGAATTGACGGGAAAGGAAACACAAGTGAGCGCAACACAAACAGTCTTCACCAACGCAAAGCTCGCCGACGGTACGCTGAAAGATATCGTGGTGCAGGACGGCCGGATCACGGCGATAGGAGAGACGGGCTCCAGCCAAGGCGTGAAAGATGTCGTCGATATCGGTGGAGCCCTTGTCGTGCCAAGCTTCGTCGAGGGTCATATCCATCTCGATACCAGCTTCTACGGCGACAGGTGGATCCCGCATAAACCATGCATCAACGGTTTCGACGTGCATGAACGCGTCGCTTTTCAGGCTGAGAACATGGCTGCCGCAGCGCCCATGGATGAGCGCGCCCGCAATCAGCTCGACCTCTGCATTTCGAACGGGGCATTGCAGATGCGCAGCCACGTGATGGTCGATGGATCGGTCGGCCTGAACTCGCTCGAAACCATCCTGAGGGTTCGTGAGGAATATGCCGGCATCATCGACATCCAGCTCGTTGCCTTCCCGCAAAGCGGTATCCTCAAGAGCCCGGGCACGCCGGAACTGATGGACGAGGCAATCGCGATGGGTGCCGATCTTGTAGGCGGTCTCGATCCGCTGTCCTTCGACCGCGACATTAAGGGCCATCTCGACGTCGTCTTCGGCATCGCGGAAAGGCGCGGCGTCGATGTCGATATCCATCTTCATGACGCAGGCACGCTCGGGGCCATGACGATCGAGGAGATTTGCGCTCGCACGACCGCACTTGGCATGCAGGGCCATGTCGCGGTCAGCCATGCCTATGGTCTCGGCGATCTCGCACCGGAGGCAGCAAAGAAGATTGCCGCCCTGATCGCTCGGAGCGGCGTCTCGATCATGACCAACGCGCCCGGCAATCACAATTTCCCGCCGGTCGCGCTGTTGCGGGCCGCCGGCGTCAATGTTTTCAGCGGCAGCGACAATATCCGCGATTCCTGGTGGCCCTTTGGGGACGGCGACATGCTGCGCCGGGCAGAGATCATCGCCTACCGCTCCGGTTTTTATACCGATACGGAGCTCAGCGCTGCTTTCGATGTCGTGACGGCAGGCGGTGCCAAGGCGTTGCGGCTGGAAGGCTACGGCATTGCTGTCGGCGCAAAGGCCGATTTCGTCACACTCGCGGCGGAACACGTGCCGGAGGCCGTTGTCGCCATTCCGAAGCCGCGTCGCGTCTTCAAGGAAGGCCGCCTGGTGGCAGAAAACGGCGCGGTGATCCGCTGATGTCGTCTCCCGGCAAGCAAGGTGCGGAGCCTGGCACATCGTCCGGCGCCATGATCGTGACGCCGCACTGGCTTGCAAGCGAAGCCGGCGCCAAAGTCCTGAGGCGCGGCGGCAATGCCATTGAGGCGCTGGTCGCCGCCGGCGCTGCGCTTGCGGTCGCCTACCCGCATTTCTGCGGGCTTGGCGGTGATGCGGTCTGGATGGTGTCCGATGAGGCGGGCAAGGTGCAGACATTCCTCGGCATCGGTCAGGCGGCAAGCATCATTCCAGATGGAGATATCCCGCTGCGGGGCGCCGGCTCCACGTTGACGACGGCCTGCCTCGTCGATAGCTGGCAGACGGTGCTTGCCTATTCCGCCACCGAATGGTCGGGTTCGGAGAGCTTGTCGGGCCTTTTGGACGATGCGATCGCCCTTGCGGAAGACGGATTCGAGGTCAGCCGGTCACAGGCGTTCTGGTATAGTTTCCGCCGTGGCGAGTTGGATAACTGGCCAGGATTCGCGGGGCTTTTCGAAGCGTCAGGCATCCAGCGTCAGCCGTCGCTTGGCAAGTCCCTTCAGGCGATCGCCCGCCACGGCAGCCGCGAATTCTATGAGGGCACGCTCGCTCGGCGAATTGCAACGGGACTCGCCGAAGCCGGCTCACCGCTTTCAGCAGCCGATCTCGCCGCAACACAAACGGAGATGGCGGCTCCGATCAAGCAGAGCTATCGCGATACCATCCTGCTTGCCCCGCCTCCGCCAACCCAGGGCATAACCACGCTCGGGATCATGGGCGTGCTCGACCATCTACCGATGGCGGATTTTCCGCCGGATAGCGCAAGCTTCTATCATAGGCTTGTCGAGGCGGTGAAGCAGGCCTTTCTCGACCGGCATAGCATCGCCGATCCCCGATATTCGGACGATGTTTCGTCAAAGCTGCTTGAGCCCGGGCGCCTCGGAACCAAGGCAGCGGCAATCGATCCCGGCCGCGCGCTGCCCTGGCCAGAGCCCTATCGACACGGTGACACGGCCCTGCTCGCCGCTGTCGACGACAGGGGACGCTGTGCTTCGCTGTTACAGAGCCTCTATTTCGATTGGGGAAGTGGCGTTGTCGTCGGCGATACCGGTATCCTTTGGCAAAACAGGGGTGCAGCCTTCAGCGTTGACCGTGCCAGCCCCAATGTCATCCTTCCCGGCAAGCGTCCGTTCTACACACTCAATCCCGGCCTGGCGCTCAGGTACGGCCGTCCTCACCTCGTCTATGGGACGCAAGGGGCAGATGGACAGCCGCAGACCTTGTCGCTGCTCCTCAGCCTGCTGATCGACCACGGCCTCGATCCATCCGAGGCGCTCTACCGCCCACGCTTCCTGCTCGGCCGCACCTTCTCCGACAGTCGGGACAGCCTGAAGATCGAGGAGAATGCCGGCCCCGAAACGGTCGCCGCACTTGCCGCCATGGGCCATGAGATTTCGACGATCAACAGTTTCAGCCCGCTGGGCGGCCAAGCCGGCATAATCCGCATCACGCGAGACGGGGCAATCGACGGTGCTCACGACCCACGCAGCGACGGGGGAGCAATTTCGCTGTGACGTCTGTCTCATTGTTTGATCTCATTATCCGCAATGTCCGCATCGAGGAAAATGGTGCTCTCGTCGACATCGCCGTGCGCGAGGACCGGATCGCTGACATCGGATCCGGCATGCGTTGCGAGGCGATCGAAAGCGTCGATGGCGAGGGCGCCTTCGCCTTCGGCGGGTTTGTCGATACGCATATCCATCTGGACAAGGCCTGTATTCTCGACCGCTGCACGATTTGCGAAGGTACGCTTGCCGAGGCCGTGCGGGAGACGGCCAGGGCCAAGGCGAGCTTCAAGCAAGACGATGTCTATGCCCGCGCGGCCCGCGTCGTCGAGAAGGCAATTTCGCACGGCACCACGCGTATGCGCACCTTCGTCGAGATCGACATCCGCGCCGGCCTCCGTTCCTTCGAAGCAATCAAACGTATCCGTGAAGACTACGCCTTCGCGCTCGATATCGAGATCTGCGCCTTTGCCCAGGACGGGCTGACGAACGAGCCCGTGACATCAGACATGCTCGACCACGCGCTCTCCAACGGCGCAGATCTGGTCGGCGGTTGTCCCTATACGGATCCGGATCCCAACAGGCATATCGAGATGGTCTTTGCACTGGCGCTCAAGCATGACGTGCCAATCGACTTCCATCTCGATTTCAGCCTCGATCCCGGGCGGACCGATTTGCCGGCGGTGATCGACGCCACACTCCGTCACGGCTGGCAAGGTCGCGTTGCGATCGGCCACGTCACCAACCTCTCGGCCATGTCACAGGCGGAGATCGTCTCCATTGCAGATAGGCTGGCTGAGGCCGGCATTGCGCTTTCCGTCCTGCCGTCCACCGATCTGTTTCTGAACGGGCGCGGTCACGACCTGCTGGTTCCGCGCGGAGTCGCGCCCGCTCACCTGCTGGCAAGCCGCGGCGTCGTGACCTCCATTGCGACCAACAACGTGCTCAATCCCTTCACTCCTTATGGTGACGCTTCGTTGATCCGCATGGCCAATCTCTATGCCAACGTCGCCCAGCTCTCGCGAGACGAGGATATGGCGCTGGTCTTCAACATGGTGACAGAGGCGGCGGCACGTCAATTCGGCAGCGTCAGACGATTAGAGGCAGGCGCCGAAGCCACGATCGTACTGCTCGACAGCCCCGGCCCACATACCGCAGTGCGCGAGATCGCCCGCGTCGTTGCCGGTTGGAAGAGTGGACGCAAGAGCTTCGACAACGGCAGACCTCGGCTTCATAAACCGGGCTGAAGGCGCGCCCGCTCGAAACGTCAGAGCAAGAATCAGCCGCACAGCCGCTGTTCGAGGCTGGCGATCTCCGCCTCGCCAAGGCCGATCCGCGCGAAATAGGTGCCGGCACCGCCGTAATGCCCGGCAAGGTATCCGAGTGTCCGGGCCATGCTCTGCGGCGCCGAGGCGAGGATCAGGTCCGCTAGATCTGACGGCACGCCGCGTGCGATGGCCCGGGCCCGGAACTCCGCGAGCACGGGAGCAAATATCGAGCCCGTAAGCGCATAATCTTCGATGATCGTCGCTTCATCGACACCGGCATGGGCCAACATCAAAGCGGCAATGATGCCGGTGCGGTCCTTGCCGGCCGTACAATGAAAGAGCACGATCCCATCAGGTGCCCGTGCAATCGTCGTCAGCACCTTGGCGATCGCCAGCTGGCAATTGTCGAGAGCATGACAATAGCGGTCGCCCATGTCGAAATCGATCGATTGCGCCGCCATCATTTCGACCGGCGCCAGCGCCGAGAACAGCGAAACATTTTCGTAGCGAACGCGCGCATCGTTCATGAACGGATTGGCCTCTCTTTCGAGTTCCTGAGGATTGCGCAAGTCGATGACCGTCGTAACTCCGTGGGCGATCAGCGCCTCGATGTCGGCTTCGCTCAGCATATGCAGAGCGTCGCCGCGCAGGAGCGAGCGCCAGCGCGTCTGTCTCCCATCGCCGACCGGATAGCCGCCAAGGTCGCGCACGTTACGAGCGCCATCGAGCACAATCAGTCTCTCATAATTTTCCATTGTCAGCGGATTCCGGATTTCATAAAGGATTCAATAACGTGGCGCTGGAGAATAAGATATAAGATCAGGATCGGCAGGCTGGCGAGTGCTGCTGCAGCCATCAATGGTCCCCAGAGATTGCCCTCCTGGGTCATGAACATCTGCAATCCGATCTGCACGACCGAGTTCTCGGGCTTGCGCGATAGCAGCAGCGGCCAGAAATATTCGTTCCAGGCGGAAATGAAGGCGATGATCGACAGCGAGGCGATGGGCGCGCCCATATTCGGCGTGACGATCTGCCAGAGGATGCGGAAGCTCCGCGCCCCATCCATGCGAGCCGCCTCCAGCACCTCGATCGGGAAAGCCCGCATGGCGTGATAGAGAAGCAGGATCGCAAAGGCGTGGGACGCATTGGGCACGACAAGACCCGTCAATGTGTCGAGTAGTCCAAGCCTTGAAGCGAGCACATAGTTCGGAATCATCGTGACCTGGAACGGCACCAGCCATGAAAGTGCAATCAGGCCATGAACGACTGACGAAAACCGCATGCGCCAGCGCACCAATGCATAAGCAGCAAACATGCCGGTCACGACCTGCAGAAACGCGGTCGCGACAGAAACGACCGTCGTGTTGAACAACATCTGCAGCATCGGCACGCGTGTCAGAACGAATATGTAATTCTCGAAGGTCGGATGCGATGGCCAGAGCATGGTCGAGAAAATCTCGTTATCGGGCCGCAGCGAGGTCACGATCATCCAGTAGATCGGAAAGATCGAAACGAGGGAGAGGAGCACCATGACTGCGTGCACGACGTACTTGCGTGCGAACCCGCGTGATGTCACGGTTCGGCTCGGCCGGTGATCGTCCAGGGCATCAGTTGTCATAGAAGGCGAACCTCTTCGTCAGCCACATGCAGAATGCTGCGAGCACTGCAAATCCGGCAAAGGCGATCATACCGGCAGCCGAACTCCAGCCTGCCGAAAGCGTCTGGAAACCGTATTCCCAGAGAAGGTAGAAAATATTGGTCGTGGATTTCAGCGGCCCGCCATTCGTCAGCACGTTGATATAGGCAAAGCTCCATTGCGCACCGAACAGCACCGTCATCATCGACAGCAGCAGGATGGTCGGCGAGAGCAGCGGTAGCCTTATGTCGCAGATGATGCGCCAGCGGCTGGCGCCATCGATGCGCGCGGCCTCGATATAGGATGGATTGATACCGGCATTGGCTGCGGAAAAGAGCAGGGTTGAAAAACCGATCAGCTTCCAGCCGGTGATCCAGGTGAGCGTCGGCAGCGCGTAGGCGGGATCGGTCAGAAAGCCGATGCGGCCGAGGCCCAGACCCTCGAGGGTCAAGGTTATAAGTCCCTGATCTTCGTTCAACAGCCACCGCCACAGGATAGCGGCAACGACAGGAGCGATGATCATTGGCACGAAAATCATCGCCCGGTAGATCGTCCGGGCGCGGCCGCCGAGATCCTGCGTCCAGATCGCCACGAAAAGTGGAATGATCACCGACATCGGAAACAGGCCGATCGTATAGTAGAGCGTGTTCCAGAGAGCGTTGCGCATTTCCGGCAGCGCCAGCAACCGCTGGTAATTGGTCAGCCCGACAAAGCGCTGCGGTGAAGTCGGCAACATGTTCCACTGGTAGAAAGACAGGCGGAACGCCTCGGCAAGCGGTATGTATGTCCAGACCATCAGCAGGATGAGCGCAGGTGCCAGATAAAACAAAGGCGAAATGCTGAAGCGCTCGCAGCTGATATCCGATCGCGTCGAAGCCGTTTTCGCTACGGCGGGGCCGGCAACCTCTGCCTGGATATCTGTCATTGCAAAAGCTCCGATCGATTTCGATGAGGGGCAGCCCTCGCGGCAGCCCCTCACCTTCCTCGTGAAAACCGGGAGGCCTTACGGCATCAGGTCCTGGCCCTGTTCCTGTGCGGCCTTCAAGGCTTCCACCGGATCGCCGCTGCTAAAGACGGCCTCGCGAACGCTGTCCATCATCATCTTTTCGACCTGGCGATAATTTGGGCCGGGAAAGGCAATGTTTGCGGTCAAGCGGTCGAGCTGCTTGAGATTGGCCCGGAACATCGGGTTGTCCTTGACCCAGGGGCCGAGGTAGTTCGGATCGTCGACGATATCGAGGCGCAGCGGCAGGTAACCGATCTTGCTGGTGATGATCGTGTAGGCTTCCTTGCTCGTCAGGTATTTGAGGAGCTCATAGGAGGCGCGCTGCCTTTCGGGATCCTTGCTGAAGACGAAGAGCGCGCTGCCGGAATTGGTAGGCGCCGTCGGCTTGTCGCCAAAGGAGGGCATCGGTGCCAGACGCAGGTCAAACTTGCCCGCAGCCGACTTCTTGACGCTGGAAAGCAATGCGCTCGTATAGAGGAACATGCCCATATTGCCGGCAGCAAACGTGTCGGATGCACTGGCCGGATCGATCTTGGCATGCGCGCCGCTGTCGACCATGTTGCGCAACATCTTCACGGCATCCGCCGCGTCCTTGTCGGCAAAGGTCAGCTTGTTGCCATCGCGCACCTTGCCGCCGTTCGACATGACGATCGACTGATAGACGAAGGTGCCGTCGGTCGGACCATAGGCACCCGGAAAGAAGCCGTTCTTGCCGGTCTTTTCCTTGATGGCCTTGCCGTCAGCATTGACTTCGTCCCAGGTCCTGGGCGGCTTGTCCGGATCGAGGCCAGCCTGCTTGAAGAGGTCGGCATTGTAGAAAAGGATTGGCGTCGAAAACGTATAGGCAAGGCCATAGGTCTTGCCATCGACCTTGCCCAGCTCGAGTCCCTGCGGGATCATGCCGGCGAACTGATCCTTCAGCTCGGTCGCATCGACCATGTCTTCTAGGGCATTGGCGCCGAGATCGCTGGCAATATAGATCAGGTCGCGGAATACCAACTGCGCCACGTCCGGCTGCTTGCCGGCGACGATATCGGCCTGCACGCGCGACATGATCTCGTTGGACGGTACAGCGACGGTCTCGACCTTGATATTCGGAAATTTCTTTTCGAAACCGGCAATCAGTTCCTTGGTCGCTTCGGCACCGGCGCTCGCCGAGGCGAGATTGTAGTTGTAGAAGCTGATCGTCACCGGCTTGTCGACAGATGCGGGCATTTGAGCGAATGCGCCCGATGGTAAGAGCGAAACGGCGGCGATCGCTGCGGTGAATTTCAACGTGGTCCTGCACAACATGGATGCCTCCTGGCTTTTATTCGGCGGCGACGGGAACGGCCCGCGCCATCAGCATTTCGAGCGGATAGGTGTTGAGTTCGGCGCGGTCGGACGGCAGTGGCACGAAGGCCATTGTGAGCCCGGACGGACGGATCGTGCCGATGCCGAAGGAGGCGCCCCGCACCATGCGCAAAATATCCGTGCGCAGAATGTCGGTCGCCGCATGCTGGCCGGTGCCGACGACCACGGGGATGCCGTGCCAGACCGAAACACGGTCGTGATGGATGTGTCCGCTGAGGATGCCGATGATGTTGCGGCCCATGAGCAGCGTGCGGAAGCGCTCAGACTGCGGAAAATGAATGGTACGCCAGTGAGTTGCGTCAGGTTCTTCACCCAGAGCCGGCGGATGATGAACGACGATCAGCTTCGGCAGGTCGGGATGCGTGTCCAGCGTCGAGGCTATCCAGTCAAACTGCTCCGGATCGATCGTGCCGCCGATCAGCCCCGGCGTGGAGGAATCGATCGTGACGATGTGAATGCCGTCGACGACGACATCGTGATCGTAAGGAGCGTCCTGATCTTCAGTTGCAATGCCCATGCCCTCGTAGAAGCCGGCGCGGGTATCGTGATTGCCGAGCGCATAGATAACCGGCACGTCGATCCGCGCATCCATGATCTCCTTCAGCCGGCGGAAACTGTCCGCATCGCCGCGGTTGGTGAGGTCGCCGCTGGCGACCACGAATTGCGGCCTAGGCGTCACCGTTGCGACCAGATCGAGCACTTGGCTCAGCGTCTCAGTCGTATCGCTATAAAGATGATCGTCATCGGCGGTGCCGATGTGCAGGTCGGTCAGATGAATGAAAGTGGTTTCGCGGCGCATCGGATGGCTCCCTGACAGTTCTCGCAAGAACCGATAGAGGGAGCGTGTTTCGCAGGCGTGACGGATTTCGAATGCTGTTCGAAAGCCGCCCGAACTTGGTCCGCCGACGTCAGGAGACCCTGCGGAACATCGGCGCAATGACTTCCACCATGCGCGCGATGACAAGGTCCGGATTGTCGAGGTCCATCTGATGATTGGTCAGAACCTCGGTGCGCTGTCGGCTGCGGGTGACCTGCGAACGGATGCCGAGTGCGCAGTTCAGCCGCCAGCCGATATCCACTTCGTCGAGCAGGGCGCGATCCGCTTCAATTGCGGAATGAAGGCCCGGTGATGTTCGACGTCCTCGATGATGCGACGGTAGAAAGGCGCGCCGTCACGGTGGCTGTGCGCCATCGAGGTGAAGTGAGACAGCACGGGATAACTCGACGTCGGATCGGTCGCCCATCGGATCGAAGGGCCGACAAGGGCTGCTATCACCTCGTCGATGTCAGGCGGATTTGGCGCCCGCCGGTCGATAGCTTTCTGCAGCAGGCTCAGGCGCTCGGCGTTCAGTCGGCGATAGACACGTTCCGCAACCGCGGTGATCAATTCTTCCTGGGATCCGAAATGATAAGCGATCGCCGAAGGCGTCGCCTCAGCCCGGATCGCGATCCGGCGCGCCGTCAGCTCTTCGAGGGCATGTGCCTCGCAAAGCAGCAGCTCGCAGGCGTCCATCAGGCGTTTTGCAGTGACGTTCGTTCGATTGGACATGAGGCGCGCACCTCCAGCCAATGACCTAGACTGCAAGTATGTAGCCCGGATGACGCAAAGTGATGAAAGTCGAATAACCTGCGTTACCGGATAGCGTCTGGTACGGCCTCAATATGAGGCCAGCAGGTTCTGCCCGAAATCCGGTTCGACACCCAGGATCGGTGCGACGCGACTGATGATGTCATGCACCATCGGGGCTGCCGTATTCGTCGCGAAGGTAAGCCCGTGCTGGCCGGTCAATGGTTCGTCGATGAAGGACAGCACGACATATTTCGGGGCATCGATCGGGAAGGCCGCCAGATAGGCGTTGAAACTCAGCGTATGCGAATAATGGCCGTTCACGACCTTGTTTGCCGTGCCCGTCTTGCCGCCGACATGGAAGCCGGGCACGTCGGCGGTGCGCCCCGAGCCCTGTTCACCGTTGAGCTTGAAGAGATAGCGGATCGTGTCGCTGGTACTTTTCTTGACGATCTGCTGCTCGGTTTTCGCCGCCTCCTCGGCCGAGCGCGGCAGGAAAGTCGGCTCTATGAGCTCGCCGCCATCCACGAGCGCGGCACCGGCAACAGCTGTCTGCAGCGGCGTGGTCGCGACACCATGGCCGAAGGAGATCGTGATCGAGTTGATCTTCTTCCAGACCTTCGGTTGCGTCGGCGTCTTCACTTCCGGCAACTCCGTCTGCATCCTGCTCAGGAGGCCGAAGCGGGTCAGATAATCCTTCTGCCGATCCATGCCGACCAGATCCATCATCCTCGCCGTGCCGATATTGGAGGAATAGCGGAAGATTTCCGGAATGGTCAGCCAGCGGCGCGGCACGTCATGGTCATCGTGAATGGTGAAGCCGCCGTAGTGCAGCGGCCCCGTGGCGTCGAAGCTGTCGGAGAGTTTCACCGTGCCGCTGTCGAGCGCCAATGCCATCGAGAAGGTCTTGAAGGTCGAGCCCATTTCGAAAGTGCCGTTCGACATGCGGTTCAGCCAGCCTTCGCTGCCTGTCGCCTGCGGGTCATTCGGATCGAAATCGGGGGCCGACGCCATGGCGAGCACCTCACCGGTATGGACATCGAGGATGACGGCGCCGGCGGCTTTGCCCTTGTAAGTGGTGATTGCGTCGGTGACGACGTCATGAACGACATTTTGCGCGCGAATATCAATCGACAGCTTCACCGGCTCCAGGTTTTCGCGCACTGCGAGCCCCGTCGATTCCAGATCGGAAAGGCCCTGCAAGTCGAGATATTTCTCCATGCCCGCCATGCCTTTGTTGTCGATATCGACATAGCCGAGAATGTGAGCCGCCGTTCGCCCGCCAGGATAGAAGCGCTTCACTTCCGGGCGGAAACCGATCGCGGGAAGGCCGAGAGCCAGAACCTCGTTTTGCTGTTTCGGCGTCAGCTGGCGACGCAGCCAGGTGAATTGTGAACGTTTGTCCGACAGCTTTTGATAGAGTGTCTTTCGGTCGAGCTCCGGGAAGAGTTGCGTGAGCTTCTCAACCGCTTCGTCGACATCGACCATATGGCTCGGCTCGGCAAACATCGACACGGTGCGGATATCCGTCGCCAGAAGCTCGCCGTTGCGGTCGAGAATATCAGGTCTGGAGGCCATGATCGGATTTGGCGGAATGCTCGATGTGGTCGTGTCGACGGCAACGCCATAATAGATCAGCTTGCCAAACATTCCGACGTAGACGATGCCGAGAACGGTCGCGAGAGTGACGATACGGCTTCGCGCCTGACGTGCCGTTCCGGCCGTCTTTCGGGCGGCCCGCGTAAAGGGAGCAGATTCGAATGTGAGCTTCACCAACCGACCACTTCTCACGCTGATATTATGAATGATCGACATTGACACACACCAAGAACAGAACGCACCAGCGCATAACCCGCCCGTCGGCATCGACTCTCGAGGGTATGTGCGGATTTAAAGCCCTACGCGGCGGAACAGATTCACACGGCTCTGGTAGAACGTTTAAACTTCCCTCCATCTGAAGCCTGGATGGTTAACAAGGCCTTATCCGGCTGCGTGCATTTTGTCGCAGCGCTGCGCTCCCCCGCACCAAAAGACGCTGCGGGATTTAAAACGATTTTAAAATAGTGACTTCAAAAGCTAATCGATTTTAATTTTACAGTTAAAATTTTCTTGTTGCAGCGCAAAAGAAATCAGGCCTAACTTCTCTTCTGAAGGTCAATTTGCTCCCCAGGAGGAACGCATATGACTGTGACATTTCCGCTGACTGAAAAGCGCAACGCCGATGAGTTGCTCAAACACCTGATCCAGCACAACCTCTCCTATCCGGGAAATTGTGCCGTTTCCGTCAAGGCTCATGTCGCCCTGGTTACCTCCTCCCACACATTCGCACTCAGCACCGCCCGGACGGCCTGGTAAATATCGACAACCGGACTTCCGTTAAATTCAGGCGTCGATCAGCCTTTGGGCGTCGACCACAGAGATGTCGATGTTCTGCACGCTGTATGCGCGGAAGCGATCCGTGTCTTTCCGACCGTTACCCGCCCCTGGTCCTGTTATGCAGATGGCTATAGGGACACCTCTATCGAGTAACGATTGGAACGATTTATAGCCTGAACACAAGCAACTCAGCCTCAAGCAACAGGGGATGAGAAGAGTTTTGTGTTGTCGCAAATGAAAAATCTGTTTTACTGGCACCGCGCTTCTTGGCTTTGAGGGGGATACGGCCGATGGTGTGGACACGCAGGGATATCTTGCTTGGCGGATTGACATTACTTGGCACCGCCGCCGTACAGAAGCCGGCCTTTGCCCAGGCGGCTTCCTATTTTGCTGGGACTGCAGTCGATAATGGCGTAACGTTCCGAGCGACCAACTTCGCCAAGATCGACAAACAGTGGCATCGCCAGGTTGTCAGATATTTCAGTAGCGAGCCGATCGGCACGGTCGTTGTCGATACGCGCCACCATTTTCTCTACTTGATCATGGAGAACAAGACAGCCATCCGCTACGGCGTCGGCGTCGGCCGGGAGGGCTTCAAATGGTTTGGCCGCGCTACTATCGACAGCAAATCGCTCTGGCCACGCTGGACACCGCCACCAGAGATGCGCAAGCGCCATCCTGAATTGCCCGAATTCGTGGCCGGGGGCTCACCAAAGAACCCGCTCGGCCCCCGGGCCATGTACCTGCATCGTGACGGTGTCGATACCGGCTATCGCTTCCACGGCACGCTTGAGCCCTGGAGCATCGGCAAGGATGCCTCCAGCGGCTGCATTCGCATGTTCAACGAAGACGCCATTGATCTTTACCAGCGTTGTCCGATCGGCACCGCCGTGCAGGTCCTGCCGCATATTGCCGACCAGGCGCCACCCGCCGAAGTCAGCCAGGCAACTCCGGCCGAATGAGGAAATTACCTTGATGTCTGGATATACGAAGCGTCTCGCCGCCGCGGCCTTGCTTTTGGCACTCGCAGCCTGCAGCACCACAGATATCGCCTCCGTGGAAGAACCTCCGGCGGCGCCGTTGACCGGTCAGACTAACGATCCTGCGCCCGGTTTTGAGAACGTCAAGGCCGGCAGCGAAGAGGATTTCATCCTCAATGTCGGGCGGCGGGTCTACTTCACGCAAGATTCCGCCAAGCTCGATACCGTCGCCATGACTACGCTCGACAACCAGGCTGCCTGGCTGAGCCGGAATCCCAGCTGGCAGATCAAGCTGCAGGGATTTGCCGACGATTCCGGTTCGGAGGCGAAAATGAAGACCTTGTCGCAGCAGCGCGCCGATGCCGTCATGACCTATCTCGTTTCCAAGGGCGTCGACGCCGGACGCATGTGGGCCAAGGGTTACGGCGCAGATCGCGAGGTCCGCGACTGCACGGAACGTTCCTGCAAGGTGCAGAACCGGCGCGTCGTCGCCAACCTGCGTACCGAGCGCGACGCGACCTGATTGCAATTCGTTCAGGACACCCGCGAGGAAGTCACGCCTCCAACCAATTTTCGCGAGCCGGCAACTTATGTCCCGGCTCGATTTGGGTTGAAGCAACCTACCCTATCTCATCAATAGTGATGAAGCTAAACATCCGGCCTTCATCTTCCTCAAGCCTTCCCCAGGCTGCAAACTGGTGCTGCGGCCTCGGACCCGGTGTCCGGCGTGCGCGCAGCGTCTAAGGCATTGAACCTGTATCCGCTTAAGGATGCTTTGCAGGCTGGACATGTATATGAAGCTCTCGTACCGCGTTCCTCGCATGTTCTTTCGTGCGACGTTTGCCGTTAGCGCACTCGTCCTCCTCACCGGCGTGGCGTCGCCCGCTCTCGCCGACAGCGCGCCCTTTGCTCCGCAAACAAAAATCCGCCTGACGGTCGTCCAATGGATGCCATCCAAAGGCGCGTTTGAGCGATGGGATGCGATCGGCGGCGAATATACAATTTCGAATGAGGGCGCAGTCTCCTTGCCTTTTCTGGGTTCGCTGTCCGTCGGAAATCTCGACAACGCCGGACTGACAAGGGAAATCGCCAAGCGCCTGCAGGATAAAATGGGTTTGGCCCAGACACCTGCAGTCACGATCGACGTTCTCGACTATCCGTCCGTTTACGTCGTGGGAGACGTAACGACCCCGGGGGAATACAAGTTCCGGTCTGGTCTCAGCGTCCTGCAATCCCTGGCCATGAGCGGCGGCCCGCTGCGGCCGGCGGCACGGCAAAGATCGCAGACGATCACGCTTGCCGGCGACCTGCGGGAAATCGATCATTCACTGCTGCGCAGCTCCGCAAAGCTCGCGCGGCTGCAAGCGGAGATGGCTGGAGCAAAGGAGATAACCTTCGATCAGCCGCCCGTCACCGACCAGCAATATGCCGCCAGTATCCATGACGAGGAGCGGGTCATATTTCAGGCTCGCGCAAGTGCACTGGAAAGGCAGTCGACGGCACTGGTCGAATTGCGCGATCTCCTGAAGGCGGAAATCGATACGCTGGAGGAAAAGCTGAAGGGTTCGGATGACAATATCCAGTCAGTCGAGGAACAGCTGACCAGCGTCAAGACGCTGGTCGAGAAAGGCCTCACGATCACCGCCCGCCAGATGGACCTGGAACGGTTGCTCACCACCTACCGGTCAGACAAGCTGGATCTTGTCACAGCGATCATGCGAGGGCGTCAGGCGATCAACGAGACGACGCGCAATCTCGAGGGTCTTTCCGACACGCGCCGGAGTGAAGTCGCTTCCGAAGTACAGTTGGAGAAGGCCAATCTCGATCAGCTGAAACTGAAGCGCGACACGACGCAGCAACTGCTCCTCGAAGAACTCGCCAGCAGCGGCAACATGAATGAGCGCGGCGAAGAACTTCCGCTGACCTTCACCGTGAGCCGTCGCGATAACGGACAGGTCGAAGAATTCCAGGCATCCGAAACGACCGAACTGGCACCGGGTGACGTGGTCAAGGTAACCCAGGCACGTATGGCAGAAGCGGCGTCCGAAGACGCCGCTGGGCTGCCTGTCCAGACAGAGGCGCATATCAGCCAGGTAAGCCGGTGATGCGCGAGAAGCATGTGCCGCAGCCAAGCTGTCTTCTGCGGAAGGTTGAGCGCCATCACGAGATACAGACCAGGGGCGTCCGATGACTTTGCGCATGACCCCGAGCAGCAGCCAAACCTACACCCAGATTCTGAAGTCGACCATGCTGATGGGCGGTTCCTCGCTCGTCAACGTCGCCCTGAGCATTATCAGAAACAAAGCCATGGCTGTTCTTCTCGGCCCGGAAGGCGTGGGGCTCATGGGCCTTTACGGGTCGATCCTCGATATCGCGCAGGCGGTCGCCGGGCTCGGCGTCGGCAGCAGCGGCGTGCGCCAGATTGCCGAAGCTGCGGGCACTGATGACGCTGAAAGGATCGCACGATCCGCGACAGTACTTAGACGCATATCGCTTGTGCTCGGATTGCTTGGCGCGCTCCTTCTCGCCGCGCTGGCATTCCCGGTCTCGAATTTCACCTTCGGCGACTACCAGCATGCAGGCGGCATTGCGTTGCTGTCTCTGGCAATCTTCTTTCGACTGGTCTCCGCAGGGCAGACTGCCTTGATCCAAGGCCTACGAGGCATTGCCGATCTAGCACGCATCAACGTGTATGCCGGGCTTCTAGGCACGGCGATCAGCATTCCGCTGATCTATCTGTTCGGCTTACAGGCGATCGCACCGTCTCTTGTGGTAATCGCGGCCGCCTCAATCCTGCCGACCTGGTGGTACAGCCGGCGGATTTATTCACACCCCACGCCCATGCCTGTACGCCAGTTCGGCGGCGAAGTGTCGGCGCTGCTCAGGCTCGGCTTCGTCTTCATGGCAAGCGGGCTTCTGACCTTTGGCGCAGCCTATGCCATCCGCCTCATCGTGCTGAAGGAAGGCGGCGTCATGGCGGCGGGATTGTATCAGGCGGCCTGGGGCCTTGGTGGTCTTTACGCCGGCTTCATCCTGCAGGCGATGGGAACGGACTTCTATCCGCGCCTGACAGCGGCGGCGGACAACAATGCCGAATGCAATCGCCTGGTCAACGAGCAGGCGGAAATCAGCATGCTGCTGGCCGGTCCCGGTCTGCTCGCCACACTGACCCTGGCGCCGCTCATGATGAGCTTGTTCTATTCCGCGGAATTTCACGGGGCCGTGGATCTCTTGCGCTGGATCTGCCTCGGCATGATGCTGCGGATCATCTCGTGGCCAATGGGTTTCATTGTCGTCGCGAAGCGTACCCAGGCGATTTTCTTCTGGACTGAGGTAGCGGCCGCAGTCGTGCATGTAGGGCTCGCCTGGCTCTTCGTATCACTGCTCGGCACCCCCGGAGCCGGCATGGCGTTCTTCGGGCTCTATGTGTGGCACAGCATCCTGATCTACGTGATCGTGCGGCAGCTTACCGGCTTCCGCTGGTCTCCCGCCAATCGCAGGCACGCTTTGCTTTTCCTGCCTGTCTCGGGGCTGGTTTTCCTGGCATTCTCTGTCCTGCCACTTTGGCCGGCGACCGTGATGGGCTCCGTCGCTGTGGCTCTCACCGGGCTCTATTCTCTGCGCATGCTGGTCGAGCTGCTTCCGCCAGAATCCGTGCCAGCAATCATTCGGGGATGGATCGCGAAGTCTGCATAAAGAACAATGCNNGCATTGTTCTTTATGCAGACAGCAATAGCCTGTCAGGCTAGAGCGACGTCCAAATCGCGTTGTACATGCACCTCGGCGGTCACAGCTTCAGCAAGTGCTCCGCGAAGTGCCTCGACAACACGTGCGATGTCGAGTTCCGTCATCTGAGCATAAAGCGGCAGGATGATTGTTTGCTGCTGCGCTGCTGCGCTTCGCACAAGGCTTGTGGCCGCACGATGCGAGTTCCGGTCGGAATAGGCTCCCTCCAGATGGATGTTCATGATGCCGCGCCGCGTCGAAATCCCCTGATCGAGGAGGGCTTGCATAACCGCCCGTTGATCCACCGTTTCAGGCAATCTCACACAGAAGCTCTGCCAGTTGCTGCGAGCCCAGCGCGGCTCAGCCGGCGACAATCCAGGAATAGCGGACAGGCGCTCACGATATCGCTCCGCAAGCAGCCTCCGCTGCGCAATCAGGCCCGGCAGCCGCCGCAGCTGTTCGCGCCCGACGGCAGCCTGAAGGTCGGTCATACGGTAGTTGTAGCCCAGCTCGTCATAGTCTTCGAAGATGACCTGCTTCGAGCCGTGACGAACGGCATCAGTGACACTCATGCCGTGCTGACGCCATAGCCGGAATTTTCGGTCATATTCGGGATTGGCCGTCGTCAACATGCCGCCATCACCCGTCGTGACGACCTTCCGGGGATGGAAGGAAAAGCAGGCAATGTCGCCATGCGCTTTACCGATCTTTTCCCAGCGCCCGTCCCAGAGGATCTCGCTTCCTGTCGCACAGGCCGCATCCTCGATAACCGGTATCTGATGACGCTTGCCGATCTCCACGATCGAGCGCAGATCGCAAGGCATGCCGAGCTGATGCACGCAGAGAATTGCTTTGGTGCGGGGTGTGATTGCCCCTTCGATCAGGCTGGCATCGATATTGTAGCCATCCGCTTCGATGTCGACGAAAACAGGCACTCCATCACAGTATCGAACGGCATTCGCGGTGGCGATGAACGAATGGCTGACCGTGATGACTTCATCGCCGGCATTGACCCCCACCGCCTTCAAGGCGAGATGCAGCGCGGTCGTGCAGTTGGAAACAGCACAGGCATGCGCGGCGCCGACAAAGGCGGCAAATTCACTCTCGAAAGCCGCGACTTCCGGCCCCTGCGTCACCCATCCTGACAGTATGACGCGGCGCGCAGCCTCGGCCTCCTCCTCCCCAAGAACGGGTTTGGCGACCGGAATTGTAGATGGTGACGGGCTCATGCAGCTTGACCTCCTGCTCCAGCAGTCTTCAGCTGCCACCAGGCGACAAGGTCGCGAAGCCCTTGCTCCATTGATATTTCAGCTTTGAAGCCCAGAAGCTTCTCGGCCTTGCTGATGTCTGCAAGACGGCGGGTTACACCGTTGACCGCACGTGCCTCTTTATGCTGCGGTTCGAGCGAAACTCCCATGATGCTGCTCAGCATCTGCGCGAGTTCCAGAAGGCTTATTTCCCGGCCGCTAGCGACATTGAATACTTCATCCGTAACGTCGCCCTTCGCAGCCAGCAGGTTTGCCCGGGCGATGTCGCGTGCATCGACGAAGTCCATAGTCTGGCTACCGTCTCCATAGACGAGAGGCGGCATTCCGGCCGCCAGGCGCTCCATCCAGCGGATCAGCACCTCTGTATAGGCACCATAAACGTCCATTCGCGGCCCGTAGACGTTAAAATAACGCAGCGCCACGTAGCGCAGACCATACATCTCCGCGAAGCTGCGAAGCAGCCCCTCGTTGAACGTCTTGGCCGCACCGTAGATCGTCCGGTTGTTATAGGGATGGTGCGCTTCAGTGGTCGGAAAGGTCTCGGCCAAACCAAGCACCGAGGCCGAGGAGGCAGCGACGACCTTCGACACGCCTGCCTTGACGGCGGCCTCTAGGACATTGAACGTGCCCTCCGCCAGAACATCGAAGGCGAGCCGGGGATCTTCCGCGCATTGCGTGATGCGGATGGCCGCCTGATGAAAAACGATGTCGACGCCCTCGAAGGTTTTTGCCAGCAGCGCTCTGTCGCGGATATCTCCCTCGATGATGTTAATGGCCCCGCCGGCTATCGCCGTGCTGAGATTGTCCCGACGTCCGCGCACGAAGTTGTCGAGAATGATGATCTCACGCGGTTTTTCCAATGCGACGAGATCGGCAATATGCGACCCGATCAGGCCCGCTCCACCGGTAATGAGCACCCGTTGATTTCTCACGATTTTCCTCCACGCGATATATCCAGCACAGGATCGGCTTCCGTGCGCCAGCGTATGAACTTCGCCGGCACCCCGGCGACGACTGAGAATGGCTCGACATCGGAGACGACGACTGCACCTGCTCCGACGATCGCCCCCTTCCCGATGGTCACGCCGGGAAGAATGGTCGCGTTCGTTCCGATATCGGCCCATGCGCCGATGCGGACCGGTTTGATTTCGAGATCCGTACGGATGATCGGCACATCAACCGGGAGTGCCGTGTGCGCCGAGCCAAGCACCTTGGCACCCGGGCCCCAGCCGACACAATCTTCGATCACCAGGTCGCGCGCGTCGAAATAGGCCATCGGGCCGATCCACACATTGTCGCCGATCACGCACGTGCCGTCGAAGCGCCCCTGGATATAGGCCTGGGCACCGATGAAGACGCCATTGCCGATTTCGAACGTTTCCGGATGTTTGAAACCGGCCCCGCCCGCAACCTGCAACCCTGTGCCGCAGCTGCGCGCAATGGCTTGCCAGATGGCCTTCCGCATCAGGGTATCGACGACACCGTCGCCGCTCGCGAAGCGACCATAGAGCTCGATCAGACCGGCGCGCCCGTATGATTGCCTGAGCTCTTCGGCCAACCCGGCGTGATGGGCAGGATCCGCCGGCCTTTCATGCCGGCCATGGACCGCCTGCACGACCCTGGCCTCGCCCGCACGACTAGCTGACATAAGCATACTCCAGCGCGGCGGCCACCTGGTCGACATGCCAAGCGGGCATCTCGGGATAGATCGGCAGCGAGAGGACCTCCCGTGCCGCGGCCTCCGAGACCGGGAAATCGCCGGCCTGGTGGCCGAGATCGGCGTGGGCCTTTTGCAGATGAACAGGGATCGGATAATGCAGCCCGGACTGAATGCCTTCCGCAGTGAGCGTGCGCTGAAGCACATCGCGATCGCTGCTTCGGATGGCATAGACATGGTAGACGTGGCGCCGCTCCGCTGCCTCGATCGGCGTATTCAAATGTTTGGCTCGCGCAAGCAGCGAGGAGTAGCGGCGACCATGTGTGCGGCGTGCTTCGGTCCAGGTTTCGAGATGCCGCAGTTTGATTCGCAGGATGGCGCCCTGGATGGCGTCCATGCGGTAGTTGAAACCCTTCAGCAGATGATGATAGCGCTGCTCCTGACCCCAATCGCGCAACATGCGCATCGTCTTGGCCTGATCGTCGCTGTTCGTGACGACGATACCTCCCTCGCCGCAAGCACCGAGGTTCTTGCCCGGATAGAAGCTGAAGCAGCCGGATGTGCCGATGCTGCCGGCTCGCGCGCCCTTGTAGCGAGCACCATGCGCCTGGCAGGCGTCTTCGATGATCGGTATCCGGTAGTGGTCGGCTATCGCCTTGATCGCGTCCATATCGGCCATCTGGCCGTAAAGGTGGACGGGAATAATGGCCTTGGTCCGGGACGTAATCTTTGCCTCGAGCTGGGCCGCATCCATCGTGAGCGTCGTAGGCTCCACATCGACGAAGACTGGACGCGCACCTGCATAGCAGATCGCCGATACCGTCGCGACGAAGGTGAATGGCACGGTAATGACTTCATCACCCGGTCCGACGCCCGCCGCAAGGAGGGACAGATGCAGCGCACTCGTCCCGGTATTGACAGCGATCGCATGCTTGACGTTGCAAAAATCGGCGAACTCCTGCTCGAGACGGACGACTTCCTCTCCCAGTATGTATTGCCCTGACGCCAGTACACCGAGCACGGCAGCGTCGATTTCGCTTTTGATCGACTGGTATTGCGCTTTGAGGTCCAGAAAGGGGATCATGCAATTCGCCTCGCCTCTTCGAGCTCTATGATACGACCGCGCTGGGCGAGCGACCGGCTTGCGGCTTCAAGGATGCGAACCACACGCAGCCCGGCCTGGCCGTCCGTGATCGGTCGCGAGTTTTGCTCGATGCACTCGACGAACTGATCCAGTTCGCGCTTCAATGCTTCGGTCATATCGAGCTTCGGTGCCCACATGTCGCCGCTGCGGTAGCCGACCATCATCTGATGCACCTTCTCGCCATAGGCCTGAGAATTGGGATTCAGCGTGATGCCCTTGTCGTAAACCTTGATCTTTTCACTGGGCTCCAGATCGTCGTAGACGACCATCTGATTGCTGCCGCCGATCAGCGTGCGCCGTACCTTGACGGGCGCCAGCCAGTTGACGTGGATATGGGCGATGAGCTTGCTCTCGAAGAACAGCGTCAGGTACGCAATGTTCTCCGGCTCTCCGAGCACATGGCTCATGCCGGTCGCAGAAACGGCCACCGGCCTTTCCTGCACCACATGGTCCAGGATGGAGAGATCGTGCACCGCAAGATCCCAGATGACGCTCACATCGTGCTGGAAGAGCCCCAGGTTGACCCGGACGGAGTCATAATAATACATGTCACCCAGACCGTTCTCGACCAGCTCGCGCATCTTGCGGACGGCGCCAGTGTGAACGAAGGTGTGATCCACGGCCAGCACCAGCCGCCGGCGCGCGGCTTCCTCGACCATCCGGGAGGCTTCCTCCGCTGTCGATGCCATCGGTTTCTCGACGAAGACATGCTTTCCGGCCATCATAGCCTGCATTGCGAGCTTGAAATGGGTGAAGACCGGCGTCGCGATGGCGATTGCGTCCACTCTGGGATCACGCAGGACTTCTTCGAAATTGTCAGTGATCGTCACTGCCGGGTACCGGCTTTTAACTGCCGCCAACCGTTCGACATTGAGATCACAGACTGAAATAAGCTGGGCGCCTGCCGCTTCTGAGATGTTACGAACCAGGTTCGGGCCCCAATACCCATATCCAACAACAGCAATGCCGATCATCGCATTCCTCCCAACGCTTGCATGTTAACTGACCGGTCATGAACGTGACCGGTGATCCTGGCCGGAACGCCCGCGACAATGGCGCCGTCAGGCACATCCTTCGTTACAACCGCCCCGGCACCGACCTGCGCCGCCTCTCCGATGGTTACGCCAGGCAGGATGGTGGCATTGCTGCCGATCGACGCATGACGCTTGACCAGTGTGGGGATGACGACCCAGTCCGTATCGGTCTGCAGACTGCCATCCGCATTAACGGCGCGCGGGTACGTGTCATTGGTGAACATGACCCCATGGCCGATGAAAACACCGTCTTCCAGCGTCACGCCTTCGCAGATGAAGGAATGGCTGGAGATCTTGCAGTCTTTTCCGACAAGGACGTTTTTTTGGATTTCGACGAACGTGCCGATGCGCGTTCTCGCGCCGATCGTGCAGCCATAGAGATTCACGAGATCTCGATGATGGATGATACTGCTATCATCCAGCCTTACGTCTGATGCAATCATACGCATGCACCCCTTACTCTTCACACAAACCCTGATTTCTAGATGAAACCGTCAATCAGGTGATTGCGCCCAAGGTTTCATTTCGAAGAAGCAAATATTTCCTTCTATTCAAAGAGAATTGTTTTCATCATCGGAGTAAAGAAACAAAACGTCTAAGCTTATTCACCTAAAGACGTATCTACCTAGGACGATGTACGCCCAAGTTCATAGTCAACGATCAACATTGGTGATGGAGCAAGCCTGGAGGCGCTTCCGTCATACGCCGGAGGCGGGCATTATTTTCATACGTTTAGCGGTTCGGTTCGTAACCAGGGAGCAACGCAATCAACCAATCCGCGAACCGCGGAGTATCGTATAAGTTTATACCAAGAATTACGTCTTCTTTACACCTTACGATGGAACTAATCTGCTCCATTAGCCTATATTAGCTAGTTTAAGATAACAGAAACTGTGGTATTTAGTTCCTACTTTAGTGCTGCCAAACCCTTACATCTGAAGGGCTTGAGTGTTCGGTTTTGTTGGGGCGTAGGGAAACTCGGCTGGGGAGGATGAAGAAGTGAATTCAGCGCTTGTGCCAAATTTAGACCTTAGGCAGGAAAACGTAGCTCTTCCACTTAAGATAGAGAATAATTCAACCGGAATGAGCTTACAGTCGAAACCAAAGCATTCTTTGGTGATCCTCGACAACCGCGAACTTGATCGGCAGTGCCTCGCGCAATGCATGGCTGCCTACAAGACGGACCTGCTTATCCTGGCTTTCGGAAGTGTTGAGGAGTGGAGGCAGAAATGCGACGAATATCCGCCGCTTTCGGCAATTCTCCTGAACATTGGCGGCAAGAAGATCGATGATCCCGCCGTTTCGGGCCAAATCAGGAGCCTTGCTTCGGAGTTCGGAGCGATACCAGTGATCATACTGGCTGATAGCGACGATTTCGGCCAAATCGTAAGGGCGATCGAATACGGGGCCAAGGGTTACATACCCGCCTCGGTCAGCATCAGCGTCTGCATGGAACTGATCGCGCTGTCTGTAGCGGGTGGCGTCTTTGTTCCTGCCAGCACACTGTTCGCCATGCGTCACTTGCTGGAATCCGGAAACGCTACAGCTCGTCCGTTGGCCGGTATTTTCACGGATCGTCAGGCCGAAGTTGTGGAGGCGCTCCGGCGCGGAAAGGCGAACAAAATCATCGCCTACGAGCTCAATCTCCGAGAAAGCACCGTGAAAGTCCATGTTCGCAATATCATGAAAAAGGTCAAAGCAACGAACAGAACGGAAGTTGTGTTCAAGCTCAACGACCTGTTTCAGAATGGTATTTCCGGCGCGAGTGCGAACAAGACGCTCTGCTGACGCTGTGATCTGCTTAAAGCTTTGACATGTGACGGCACATTGTCGTTCAAAATTGTCCCCGGAGGCGTGACCAAATGCGCCTCCGGGGAAATTGTTTGATGCTGTAGCACCTCGGAACTACGGCGCTCCCCGAATACCTGGAGCCATCGTAGTGCGTTCGCAGTTGTCAAATGTCGGCGAACTGAAGCACATTCCTGCGCGCCATGGCATATCAGCAATGAGGTGATCAGCCAGTGGCTGCCGTCATCTATCGTGCAGAGGTGGACTGGCTCTGAACCGGTCAGATCTGCCCCGTTATCCTGCGACGCGTCGCCCGAGGGAATTCAATGCATACCAGCATTTAGGCCCGATGGTCTGTTTGCAGACCAACTTGATCCAGGGCAATGAATTTCGCACTTCGGGAGAAACCTCCAAAGCAAAGCGCTGAATGGCCACGGCTGTGGCGACATCGAAATTATTGAATGCCATGCCGGCCAGTCGAAGCGCCTCTTTTCCGAGATCTCTGGCGAGAAAGCGCCTTAGTTTCTCATCTTTCCTGAGACTGTCCGCGCCTTGGCGGAACAGAATATCGAAGGCCTGTTTTCTTTGGCGAAGGTCGGGAAGAATACTTTGCCCATAGTATTGCAGCGACATATTCGAAGCATGTCTGCGATATACTGCTTGATCATCGTTAATATAACCGACCTCGGCATGTGATGCGAGCCGCAGCCACATCTCCATATCGCCAGTATGCGGCAGTTCCTTATGATAACCGCCAACCTGCTTTTGCAACGCCGTTCTCACGACGGCCGTCGGCGTTGGAACCAGGTTGTTTGCTCCACTCAACCGCATGAATTGCGGACCGGACATGACCTGCACGGTGGGCATATTGTTGCCGCCGAGAGGATCGACGCGCTTGGTTATGATGCCATCTGGCTCGGCTATCAGCGCGTTCCCGAACGTGAATCCTACATGAGGCTGATTGCTCATAAGCTCCGACGCGCGTGCCAGAGCGCCCGGCAAGAGATAATCATCTGCTGAGAGAAGCAGGAACAAGTCGCCGCCCGCCCAGTCGATGCCTTCGTTATAGGTTGCGATGTGGCGTTTGTTTACTGCATGCCGCCGATAGGTCACCCGTTTGTCCCGGGATGCCAGGGCCATTCCGACTTCCGGAGTATTGTCTGGCGAGCAATCGTCGAGGATGAGCACGCGCACATCGACGCCAGCCTGTGAAAGAACGCTTTCAACACATTCCTGCAGGAAATGAGCATAGTTGTAGCAGGGAATTACGACATCAACACGTTGCAAACTTGTTCCTCCGCAGGCAATTGTTTCGTTCGGGGCATTTCATGGAACCCGAATTCGGCGTCGTCTCACTCTTACGTATGCTTCGCTCCTCGATTCACTCGCGCCAGGGTAGAGCTGCGAGCTAGTATCGCCGATTTCGTGTAGCCCCACACAGCTCTCAACAAGGCGGATCGGGCAAGCAGCCGGGAGCCTGCACGCTTCAAGCTGCTCTGAACGCGTTCCCGATGCGTGAGCGCGAAACGGGTCCGGGATCGAAACGTATCGTAAAATGCAACGTTCGGACTTAGGCTTCCTGATTTCCAGGGCTTCACGTTGGTCACGAAATGAACGATCGCGAGTTTCTGTTCGAGCGCGATACGGGCGATGACCTGGGTGGGCTCGAACTGAAAATTCCAGGCGCGATCCAGGACTTTCCATTTTCCCGCACAGGCGGCGTTGAGGGCGTCCTGATCCGAATATTCCGTGGTCGGAAAACGATCGAGATAATCCAGTGATCGCTCCGATATTCCCTCCGCCCGCCATTTTGCGAGGTCGATAAGGAGGATGCCGGCGTTGAAATAGCGTTCGACCCGAGGCCCGCCTGTGCCACCCGATCCGATGCTCACCACATTATCCAGCCAATAATCCGGCACGGCGCCAATCACGGCCTCACCCAGATCGATATTCCAGAGCTGTTCGAGCGCATCCAGCACAAGGATGTCGCCATCCAGATACAAAGCCCGATTGCAGGTCTCGGGAAGGAACTGCGGCAGAAGTATCCTCGCAAAGGTCATCTTCGAGACGCCCGGTCGCGTCGAAAATCCGCTTGCGAAAGACAGGGTGCCTATGGGATGCCACTGGATGACTGTCGAATTTGCCGGCAGAGAATCGAGTATCCTCCGCTTGGTTTCTTCGCCTATTCCTTCATGAATGACATGGATATCCAGGGGCCATGCGCTTCTGTTATTCTCGGCGACCGATCTGAGAGCGGTCGCCAAGGGAACGGCATAGGCTGCGTCGACTGCAAAGACGATTGGCCCTAACCGCTGTATTGCGCCCACAGGGGCTCCTGTTGGTATGCTATGCACATTCATGTTTCCGGCACCATCCCATCGAAAAACGCGCTTCGCCTTATGATCGACGTTGCTGTTCACGTCCCGATCGATGCGGCTTCCTGAACGGGAATGCCGACGGCCGGGGTGGGCAGATGGGTGTAAGCCGGTTGCGGTGTCCGGACGCCAGGCATGCTCCTGGTTCCGCCAGAGAGCTTCCACTCGAAATAGGCGATCGTCTTCTCAAGACCTTCATGCAGGTTCACCGTGGGCTGCCAGCCCAGGTCCTGCTTTGCACGACTGATGTCCGGCTTGCGTTGCGTCGGATCGTCGACTGGCAGCGGCTTGTAAACGATGCTTGATTTCGAACCCGTCATCTCGATCACCATTTCCGCCAGTTCCCGCACCGTGAATTCCCCGGGATTGCCGAGGTTGATAGGTCCGGTAACGCCATTCGGAGCGCCCATCAGACGGATGAAGCCTTCAATCAGATCGTCCACGTAGCAGAATGAGCGCGTTTGCGTGCCGTTGCCAAAGATGGTGATCGGCTCGTTTTGAAGCGCCTGAACGATAAAGTTGGAGACGACGCGGCCGTCATTGGTCTGCATGCGCGGCCCGTAGGTATTGAAGATTCGCGCCACCCGGATTTCCACGCCGTATTGACGATGGTAGTCGAAGAACAATGTTTCGGCACACCGCTTGCCCTCGTCATAGCATGCCCGCGGCCCTATGGGATTGACGCTGCCTCGATACTCCTCGGGCTGAGGGTGAACTGCCGGATCGCCGTAGACTTCGCTTGTGGAAGCCTGGAAGATCTTCGCCTTAGTGCGTTTGGCGAGGCCGAGCATATTGATGGCCCCGTGCACATTGGTTTTGACTGTCTGAACGGGATCGACCTGATAGTGGACCGGAGATGCCGGACAAGCGAGGTTGTAGATCTCGTCGACCTCTACATACAGCGGGAAAGTAATATCGTGGCGAAGGATCTCGAACCTCGGGTCGTCGAGAAGGTGCAGCACGTTATCGCGCGATCCGGTGTAGTAGTTGTCCACTGCGAGAACATCATTGCCCTCCCGCAACAGTCTTTCGCACAGGAATGATCCCAGAAAGCCGGTGCCGCCGGTTACCATAATTCGCTTTTGTCCGTGCATTGGTGTGCTCCGTTGTTGATGGTTGCCCCGCAGAAGCGAGGATCGTCAGTAGGCTCCCCTGCGCTTGAAGACCGCAGGAATTGTGCTGAGAAGAATTTGGCAATCGAACCACAGGGACCGGTTGTCGATGTAGAATTCGTCGAGTTGCTGCTGCAGCTCGATATCCGCATTGCTTCGTTCGGATATCTGCCAGAGGCCCGTGAGCCCCGGCGTTACGGAACGGCGCTTGTCTCTAAATTCACCGTCCATGGCCAGGAGATGATATTCCGGGAAAGGACGCGGTCCGACGATGGCCATCTCACCTGCAATGATGTTCGCCAACTGCGGGAGCTCGTCGAAGCTCGAAGAGCGCAGGAGATGTCCGACAACCGGCAGGACGCGTGGATCATCCTTGAGCTTGAAATGGCTCAACCACTCGGCCCGCATAGCAGGGTTCTCGCGGAACAATGCTTCGAGACGCTGCTCCGCATCCTGATACATCGTCCTCAGTTTCAGAACGTGCACAGGCTTGCCGGACAGCCCTTCCCTGGTATGCCGGAAGAAGACCGGCCCGGGATCGATGGCGTAGATTGCGGCTGCCGCAATTGCGATGAAAGGCGAAACCACGATCGTTGCCGGGATGGCGATGGCGAGATCGAGTATCCGCCGAACCAGGTCCGAGTTGACCGAACTCCCAGCTGCCGTGAGGCGAATGCCGATCTCTCCGCCGACATCCGCAGGTCGCAAACCGCTAACCTTGAGGCTCGGCGTATCGGACAAGAGGATGACTTCGGCGAACTTCCGGCGCATGGCGGTCAGGTCGAGCGCAAGCGAGCCAGTGTCCCCTGCAATCAGCGCAATGGACGGCCCCCCATCAGGCGATGTTTCCTGCGTCTCGGAGGACGGATACTCCGGCTTGATGCCATACTGCCAATGGTCCTGGAAATGCGCCATGAGCGCGGGGATGAGGTTGCGCCCCCCTATGATCACCGCGCGCTCCCCCCAAATTCCGAGTCTCCAGCACAGGCTTCGTGCGAACCAATGCACGAATGGCTGAACAATCAGTGCAAGGGCGAGAAAGCCAATGATGGCCAACAGCATCCCGTCCCCTTCAGGCAGGATGATTGCGCCGAATGCCGTCAGGGCAGCCACCTTGAGGGCCGCTATCGTGCGCCGCCGCAGATGTTCGTGGTCGTGCAGCCGATATCCGGGATAGAGGCCGGCCGACGCATAGAGAACGATCGACGCCAGCGCTGCGAGGCAGAAGGCACGCGCCATCACCGTGCCCGCCGAGCCACCAGGAAGAAAGGACAGGAGAGCCAGGTAAGCGACCAGATAGCTTGCAATGTCGCCCGCAACGAGGAATGACAAGGTTGCAAGCCGAGGAAGCCGGCGTGCAATGGGCGAATTCAGCCATGACTGTCCCGAAGGATCGGCGGTCCTGGCTGCTACCGGCGGCACGGAACCCGTCGGAATTGCCCGCGACGCCATGTCATTTGTGGCGGATGCCTTCGATGGACCCGATGTCATCGCTGACGGCGCAAATGAGGACATGATGTTTTACTCCTCTACGGCCTTTGTCCCGACGCACCCGATCCAGAAACCGCGTCTTCGATCGGGAACTTCCGAAGGCCTAGTCTCTGGAAGGCAGTCAGTGAGATGAAGGTCGGCACGACGAGCGCGTAGCGCCGCCACAGCCGTCGCGGCTCGCATAGGAGGCGAAACGCCCATTCGAAGCCGCTTCTTTGAATGACTCTTGGAGCCTGCCGCTTGAGGCCGGCGTGGAAATCGAAGGCAGCGCCGACACCGATCAGCATCGGCGCCTCCAGACGGTCGCGCATGCGGGCCATCCAGAGCTCCTGCTTGGGACTGCTCAGCCCGACCCAGATGATATCGGCGTCCGATCGATTGAGCCGGTCGGCAATATCCGCCTCCTCTTGCATCGACAGCTGGCGGAAAGGCGGTGCGTAGGAGCCAACGATCCGTGCTTGCGGAAATTTTGCGAGAAGTCGCGCCTGCAGCTGCTCAAGCGTTTCGGCTGTTGCACCGTAAAGGAAGTGGCGCAAACCTTTGGAGCTGCCGGCATCGAAAACGGACAGCATGAGATCCGGTCCGTAGACCCTGTCACTTTCAACATGACCAGCGTGTTTCAGTGCCCATACCAACGGCATGCCGTCAGGGGTTACGAGGAATGCCCGGTTATGAATGGACCGAAGCTCGGGATCCTTTTGACAACGCACGACACCGTGTGCGTCGCGAACGCATACATATTCCTTCCTGCCGTCTTCAATTGCGTTTTGGATAAGTCCGGTCGCGCTCTTGAGATTGACCGCGGAAACTCGAACACCAAGGACATTCGTCCACTTCAGGGAACTCTTTACATCACGGACCGAAGGTTGGTTTCTGTCTGCCGGTGAATTTCTCATGACCTACGCTTTTGCCAACTGAAACTGTAGTCAGAATATGCTGGCAAGCTCGCGGCCTCCATACTTTCAGATCCAGCTATTGGACGTAGAAAGACTTCACATTTCTGGCTTCGCATAGAAATAAATTACAATATTCGAAGTAAGGCAGTATCCCTGGGGTACGCTTGATTGCTCTTTTTGATAAGCGTTACCCCGAAAAGAGCGGTTTGACCTTCGCGGAACCGCGGAAGACAGTCGCTTTAGCGCGGCCAAAGCTGGGGAGGTTTGAGCGCGACAAAGTCGGGAGAGCGACAATGATGAATTCAATAGGGGTGAATTCAATAAACGAATTACCGATGCCCGCCGGAGGGCCTACAAAGGTCCCCAACACGACCAGCCAGCTGCAGAACGATTTGGCGTCCGATGGCTATATCGTCATCAGAAATGTCCTGACGCCTGAGCAGGTGGGAAGATTACGGCAGGTTGCCAAACAGTATCTAAGATCCGGCGGCAAATATCTGTATGGCGGCAAATTCCAACTTCACGCCATGTATGTCGTCGATGAAATCGCCAGGTTTATGACTTCCGATGCAATCCTCAATCGCCTCAAGGAAATTACGCGACCGCTCGATGTCGTTCTTACAGGCGAATGCGATCTCATGATCAACACTACATCGTCGTGGCACAACGACGTCCCTCACCATCCTCGCTGCGTTGACGGAAGTATTTTCTCGGACGAGAGCTTCAGGGTCTACAAGATCGCATTCTATCTGCAGGACCAGGACGAGAACTCGAACGCTACGCTGAAGGTACGGCCAAGATCCCACCTCAAGGGTTTGGTCCAGAGCCTGCCAGCAAAGGGGCTCGGCGTGCGAGCGGGCGATGCGATCATCTTCGACGTGCGCATCGAACATGCTGGACAGATGCCGACATTGATCGACAAGAGCCTGCGCAGGTTCTTCGAGCGGATCAGTCCACTGCTCCGCCTGGATGTTCAGAAGGCATTCACAGTGACGCGAGCATTCATTCGACGGCTCGGCAGAACGCCTGATCGCGTCGCGGTTTTCATGACGTTCGGTCCGTCGGATGCGGAAACCTACTCCTATGCCGAGGAAGGCCGCCATCGCCATCCCGGTGTTCGCGGAACGCTCAGTGTGGACGTACAGGCACGGCTCGCCGCCAACAACATTGTTCCACCGATTATCGGGGCGCCTGTCTAACCGCACGGGCCGCCAGGCACTGACCTCAATTTCCGCAGACCTATGACTGCGCACCATCAAAACGGTGCGCAGGATCACACCCGTCGCGTGGTGAACCGCTGTCGGTGGCGAACAGCGCGGCGTTCTCGATTAGCGTCACCGCAATCCTGATACTGTTGCCGCCGACGGCAACATGGGCCGGCGAAATCGAAACAGCCTCGCCATAGCCCGACCACGTCCGCGACGAACTAACCCCGATGGTGGCGGCATCTACACCTAAAGCATGCACCCACTACCCAGGGACCCCGGCACGCCTACGTCTTCGGCGGCCCCCTCCCTCAAAGGTTGACGGCCAAGGGATAGGGGATTGCCAATAAGAGCAGATGTTACGCGTGTCCAATCACCGGTAGCTTGGAAAGGAATGCATAGCGCAAAGGCCATGGCTGGGCGGTAGCATCTGGTGACATAAGGCAATGATTCCGGCGCAGGCTGATTGTTCGTAGTTGACGCTTAGAGGGTTGGGATTCCTATGGTTTCGCGTTCTGGTCCTGGTTCTGCATATTATGAGATGGAAGCGTTACTCGCCCCGACATCGTTGGCGGTGACCCCTTTGGCTCCACGGGAGATCTTATCGGACTCGATCGTAGTCACGTTGCTGCATCGCGATGCAGTATCGCAAGCGGCTTGAGAGGGTGTCATGGAGCGGCCGGGCATCAGCGTTCTTATCAACAATTACAATTACGGCCGCTTCGTCGGACAGGCGATCGACAGCGTCCTGAGCCAGGAGATTGCCGACGTCGAGATAATCGTCGTCGACGATGGATCCAGTGACGAGTCGCGTTCCGTTCTGGAAGACTATGACAGCCGGGTGAAGGTGATCTTTCAGGAGAATTCGGGACAGGCTGCAGCGATCAACACTGCCGTGAAACTCAGCAGTGGCGGCATTCTCTGTTTTCTGGACGCTGATGACTGGTGGGCGCCGGGCAAGCTGGCCGCGACGGTAGCGGCTTTTCGCTCGCATCCCGAGGTATCGCTTGTCTATCACCGGCTTCAGCCGACTTCGATTGATGGCTCACCAACCCTCAAACCGATCCCACGAACCCTGTGTTCGGGAGACTTGTCGCCACAGCTGACCAAATCGGCCGGCTGGTGGCCCTTCCCGATGACATCGGCCATCTCCGTACGACGCAGCACATGGGATGCCGCAGGGCCTATTCCCGAACAGTTCAGCATATCCGCCGATGCATGGCTTACCGGCATCTATCCATTTCTCGGCGACGTGGCTGCCTTGCCGGACTCACTTGGGTTCTACAGAATTCACAACAACAACTGGTACCGGCCGATCGATGATGCCTCCATGCTGAAGCGGCGAATGGCGCATTGGCAACGGAGTGTCGAAGCGACAAACCGATTTCTCTCATTCCATGATCTGCCGGCGAGGCTCAGTCTGGCGGATCACTATCCCTATCAGATGGCAGCAGCGGTTCTGGATGGCGTCAATGCGCGCACCCGGATCAGGCTTGCTGTCGAAGGGTTATTTTTCGCCGGAGAGCCGAACCTGTTGCGGCGGACGCGCGACGCGTTGCGTGGCGCCTATCATCTTCCTCGCTCCGGCCGGGACTTGAGCTTATCGGAGGCAGCGGAATGAAGGCGCTGCTGCTGGTTTCCGAGTTGGAAGACTACACCATATCATTCGCGAGCGGCGTCGCACGGCACATGCCGGTCGTCCTTGGCGTCCCGCGCCGGCGCTACGCGCATCTTGCTTCGTGGTTTGATCCTGCCGTCGATCTTCACCTTCTGGACTGGCCACGGCATCGCTCGCTTGCCAATCCGTGGTTCCTGCATCACCTCACGCGTCTCATCCGGCAGGAGAAACCAAACCTCATTCATCTCCTGAGCAATTCCACGCTGTGGCTGAACTTTGCCGCGCCGTTCTGGCGCCCGATCCCGCTCGTGACCACCGTCCATGATGTGGAGGTGCATCCCGGCGATTCCGATACCCGCACACTGCCCGGCTGGGCTCCCGAATTGATGGTAAAGCAGTCGGGGCATGTCGTCGTGCACGGCGAAGGGCTGAAGCGGATGGTCCTCGATCGATATTCGAAAGCCCCGGACCACGTGCATGTCCTGTCACATCCTGCCATCCATCGCTATGCCGACCTCGCTCGGCGGCAGAAGATGACGAGGAGTCCCGCCGACGGAACTATCCGCGTCCTGCTCTTTGGACGGATTTTCGCTTACAAGGGCCTGGAGCATCTGATCCGCGCCGAGGCCATGCTCAAAAATGCGCTCCCCAATCTGCATGTTACGGTCGCAGGCCGGGGCGACGACCCATGGATCTTCCGGTCGCTGATGGGAGAGGCCGGCCGCTACGATATTCGCAATCGTTTTATCGAGGACGCAGAAGTCGCCCAGCTTTTCCTGGATACCGATATTGTCGTCCTCCCCTATACCGAAGCGTCCCAAAGCGGCGTGCTCAACCTTGCTGCAGCGTTCGGCAAGCCCGTGATCGTGACCGACGTGGGCGAATTGCGAACGACCGTTCAGCCCAACGGACTGGGAATGGTGGTTCCACCAGGGGACGCGGCAGAGCTCGCAAAAGCCATCCGGACATTGGCTGACAATAGCGAGCTTAGAAACAATCTCGGCGCCAACGCGCTCGCATGGGCAACAGGACCGAATTCGCCGGAGCAGGTCGGCGCCCACGCCGCAGCCCTTTATCGCGAGGTGGTCGGATCATGCTGATGAAGGTACTCGCGGATGATCTCCAGATGGCGATGCGGAAGAAGGCAAGCGTCCGCCACTATGTTCCAGGTGGCTGCGAGAACGGCGGCGGCATCGGCAGGCTGGTCGGTTATATAACCAGCACCGCTAAAGAAGGCGGGAGCGAACACGCCGTCACTGACACCAGGGGCCTCCGATGGTCCGCTGCGACGTCGTCTCTGCGCCTGCTGGGCGCCATCCTGACGATGGCGAAGGATCGAATCCTCGATCCGACACGCATTCACCATATCCATGTCGCAGGCCGCGGCAGCACCTCGAGAAAGCTGATCCTGACCGAGGCTGCCCATTTGCTGGGGTGCTTTCACATATTGCACCTGCACGACTACGACTATGCCACCGACTTTGCTGCACGCTCGCCGCGTCAGCAATCGCTCATACGCCGCATGTTTCAACGTGCTGATTGTGTCGTGGCGCTGGGCCAGCGGGATCGCGTGACGCTCGCCACACTTCTGGGCGTGGACGAACATCGCCTTGTGACCGCTCACAATTGTGTCCCCGATCCCGGGGCACACAATGTTCGTACGGGCGAGCCGCCGTTGATCGTGTTCCTCGGTCGGCTGAGCGAACGCAAAGGCGTTCCGGAACTTCTGCTCGCCCTCAGCCATCCTGTCATGAAAGAGCTTCGGTGGCGGGCCGTACTGGCCGGCGACGGGCCTGTCGAGGATTATCGCCGTCAGGCTGCAAACATGGGCCTTTCGGGCCTGGTGGACATGCCGGGATGGCTTGGCGCCGACGAGACACGAGCACTCTGCGCGCGCGCTGATATCCTGGTCCTGCCCTCACATGCCGAAGGCCTCGCAATGGCCGTGCTCGAAGGGCTTTCCCACGGACTTGCTGTTGTCACAACCCGTGTCGGAGCCCATGAGGAGGTCATTTCCGACGGCGAAACCGGTGTCTTCGTCCCTGTCGGAGACAAGGACGCCTTGGCCGCGGCGCTGGCCAAACTGATTACCGATCCAGACATCCGCAGCCGCCTCTCAGCCGGGGCGCGCGCTCATTATCTCAACCATTTCAGTATGAAGGCGTATATGCGGTCGATGGAAAACCTCTACGAAACCATCTCCGCGCAACCTCAAGCAAAGGTTAGCGCACAATGACAATTTCAACTTTTCCGCCAGACCGCAACGTTCCGCTCCCGGCCGTCCATTATGAGCCCCGGTTTCAGGCGGAAATGAAATCGGAAGAGTTCGACCTGACGTCTGGGTTACGCTTGATCCGTCGGCGGCTTGTTATGATCGTTGCGGTGATGATGGTGCTGATGGCGGCGTCGATCGTGCTGATCTCAGGTTTGAACCCGAGCTATCACGCTGCATCCCGGCTGATGATCCACAAGCCCCTGGCAACTGCGCTCAGCACCGGCGATGCCGGCAACAATGCGCCGGTGAACGTCACATCCGAGACCGAGCGGCTCCTGTCCAGAAGCGTGACGGAGCGCATCATCCGCGACTTGCGGCTCGACGAGCGGCCGGAGTTCAACCCGGCCCTGCGCCAGGCCTCCGCCCTCGACGAGATCAGGGCAACCTTGCGCGGCCTGTTGGTGAGCAGCGACAAGCCGTCACAGCCGTCGGGAGACAGTATCGAGCCGATCATCCAGGCCTATTACAAGGCGCTGAGCGTGTGGCGCGACGGCCAGAGCGATGTCGTCCAGATCGGCTTTACGGCCGGCGATCCCGAACTGGCAGCCGCCGTCCCGAACCGGCTCATCAGCATCTATCTCGAAGAGCGCAAGGACAGTATCCGCGGCAGCCTCGACACGGCGCAGGCATGGATCGGCCAGCGCATCGCCGAACAGCAGGATCGCGCCAGGGCCGCCCGCGATGC
>UBMI01000016.1 GCA_900466475.1 Hyphomicrobiales bacterium | reverse complement strand
ACGAGTGCCAGAAAGCTCAGGGCCGTGAAGAGCAAGGCGAGCAGGATCGAGCTCGGCCGGGTCGCGGCGAGGGCCTCGACGACGTCGTCATAGCGCACCTCATCGGTCAACTGCATGATCGCGTAGCCGACAAGGCAAAAAATGAGGAGCGTGGCAAGAGCCGTCAGAGGCGTGCGATAGCGCCGGAAAACTGCGCCGACGGAAAAACCCTCTTCCGTCTCTGAATTCTCTTCCAACTTGCCGTGACCCGACATTTATTACCTGCTGCAATTGCCAATTTGGCGGGAATCTCTTCTGAGAGACGTAACATACGCAACATGCAAGCTCTATGAACCATGTTGCGGCTACCCACACCCGCGCACTTGCCGCCTCCTTTATCCCCAATTGGGGCAAATTTGCGCAGCGCACAGGCGTGATCGCATTGCAATTTCGTAAGCTCTGCCTTGCATTGGAAGATCAGGCGGCCGGTTCGCCCCCGGCATGGGCTTGTGCCGCGTAACGCGCCGCAGCGACACTCGCATCAACGTCACGCTCGCCGGCGACCTGCACCGTCGGAACGGCGAATTCGATGCCGTTTTCTTTGAAGGCGTTGCGGATCATCGCCAGCGCATTGCGGCGGATGACGAACTGCTCGCCTGGCTTTGTCATCATCGAGAGCCGGATCTCGATTGCGAATTCACCGAACTGTTCGACACCCTTCATCTTCAGAGTCTCGATGATATTCGGACCCCACTCCGGGTTATCGAGAAGCTGCTGGCCGATCTGCTTGATGATCTTCTTCGTCTTCACGAGGTCCGTATCATAAGTGACATTCAGGCTGATCTTGTCGATCGTCCAGTCGCGGTTGAGGTTTTTGACGGCTCCAAGTTCGCCGAAAGGCACCGTGGTCAGCGGCCCGCGGTGATGGCGGAGTTTGACGGAACGCAGGCTGAAGGCCTCGACCACGCCCTTGTGGCTGCCGCTTTCGATATATTCACCGACACGAAAAGCATCGTCCCACAGATAGAACATGCCACTGATGACATCCTTGACGATCGTCTGCGCGCCGAAACCAACCGCAACGCCAACAACACCGGCACCCGCAATCAATGGGCCGATCTCAATGCCGAGACCTGAGAGCACCATGAGAACCGCGATCACGACGATGACGACGGCAAGGATGTTACGGAAGATCGGCAGGAGCGTCTGAAGACGGGCACGCTTGACTTTTTCCTCATCGCTGACCGTACCGTCAGCGGGCGAATCCAGAAGCTTGCCGTCGATATAGGCCTTGACCAGATGCCAGAGCAGATCGGCCGCAAGCAGGATGACAATGCCGCCGATCGTGCCCCGCGCCACCCGGTCAATCATGGTCTCGTTTGACGTCATCATCGCAGCGGTTTCGACGCCGAGCATGCGTCCGAGCCAGATCGCGGCAAAGGCGATGATCAGAGCCCTTACACCGCGATCGAGCAAAACGGTCGCGATATGGCGCTTGGCAAGGAAGCCGGCTTCGGCCTGGTGGAAGGATTTGACTGCGAGCGTCGAGACGGCAAGTACCCGTGGCAACAGTATGAGATAGATGCAGACCCAGAGAAGCCAATCGAAGCTCAGGACCCAGATGCCCCAGAGCAGGGCGAAATAGAGGGTCAACAACCAGGTAGCCGCATGACTGCGCCGCGTTTCATTGCCCGGCCGCGACCAGACCGCTTCCGTAGCGATCAGGAATAGGCCGATACCAAGCACATAGCCGACCAGATAGCGTGTAGCCATCGAATAGCCGAGCGGTTCCATCGATTGGAGAACGGCCCAGCCGAAAACGAAATAGATGACGAACAGAATGCAGCGACGAAACCAGAATCGTGCGACCGCCGGATCGACCGCAACCGTCTCTCCCTCGCCGCGCGGCAGGGTGACGAGATCGACGATGACACCGCCGATGGAAACAGCGAAGCGCTGCACGACAACAGCGACCGCAATGGCAATCGCGATATTCAGGCTGATCGGCGGCCAGTTGAAGCTGATCAACGCAAGCCCGGTGGCAAGGCCGAAGACAATGGCCGGAATGACGCGCGCAGCAAGCCGCGTGCCCGTCATTTGCGCTGCCCGCTCCCGCCTTTCGCGCACGGCCCGTCGCACCAGGATTTCGACGACAAAACCGGTGATGAGGATAGCCAGAAATTGTGCGGCCATACGCAGCGAACCCGCGGCTCCCAACTCGCCCCAGAAGAGCGATGAGGCCCGCGTGATTTCGGATGGCAATGTCATCGCAGCACCCGAGACCATGGCGATATGCCGGCGGGCGTGCTGGAGGCGGCCCGACAATATCGACATTTCCTCGTTATTGTCGGTCGAGGCTGCAGGCGCCGCCATTTGCGTCGCCATCCATTGCTTGACCTCCGGCGTCTGCATCAGCTCCATCATCTGCCGCACCTGGGCAGGCGGGGCGACGTCGTTGGAAGCTGCCGGCGTCGTTTGTGCGGAAACGGCGCCGAAAAGAGAAAACAGCATCATGATGCTGCAGATGCCGATCGCAGAAATTCGCCGCATGCCCGCCTCCGGTGTTACAGGTCAGGCTTTTATGCAAGTGCCACAACGGAAAAGCCAGACGAACAAACGGTCTAGCTGAATACCGGCAAAAAGAAAGCCGCCTGCCTTTCGGCCGGCGGCTGACGTGAGAGAAATGCGCTTGCTTTACTTATGTGGTTTCTCGGCATGACCGCCGAAGCCGGCACGCATGGCCGAAAGCACCTTGTTGGCGAATTCGTCCTGGTCGCGCGAGGAGAAGCGGCCGTGAAGCGCAGCGCTGAGTACCGGCGTCGGCACGCTTTCATCGATCGCCGCCATGATCGTCCAGCGGCCCTCGCCGGAGTCCGAAACGCGGCCGGCATATTGAGTAAGCACCGGGTCCTTGTGCAGCGCATCGGCCGTCAGATCGAGCAGCCACGAGGTGATGACGCTGCCGCGGCGCCAGACTTCCGCAACTTCCGGCAGATTGAAATCGTACTGGTAGAATTCCGGATGGGAGAGCGGAGCCGTCTCGGCATCGGCCTCATGCGTCAGGGCGCCGACATTGGCGTGCTTCAGGATGTTGAGGCCTTCGGCATAAGCGGCCATCAGACCGTATTCGATGCCGTTATGGACCATCTTGACGAAGTGGCCTGCGCCATGCGGGCCGCAATGAAGGAAGCCCTGCTCAGCGGTGCTGAGAGCTGCAGCTTCCGGCGTGCGGTTCGGTGAGTTTTCCGCCGTGCCCGCGCCTGGCGCCAGCGCTGCGAAGATGGGCGTCAGATGCTGCACGATGCCCTTCTCGCCACCGATCATCAGGCAATAGCCGCGCTCGAGGCCGAACACGCCGCCGCTGGTGCCGACGTCGACATAGTGGATGCCCTTGGTGATGAGTTCGGCGCCGCGGCGGATGTCGTCATGATAGTAGGAGTTGCCGCCGTCGATCAGGATATCGCCGTCATGGAGCAGCGGAACGATCGAGGCGATAACTTTGTCGGTGATCGCAGCCGGCAGCATTAGCCAGACTGCACGTGGACGGGCAAGCTTCGAAACGAATTCTTCGAGCGAGCCGCTGCCCTCGGCACCGAGCCCAACAAGATCGGCGACGCTTTCCGGCTTGGCGTCATAGACCACACATTCGTGGCCGCCCCGCATCAAGCGCTGGACCATGTAATTGCCCATACGGCCCAAACCTACCATGCCAAGCTGCATCTGAAATCTCCTGGGATTTAATCGATATGATTCCGGAAACTAGCACCGGCATCGTGACAGGCAAGCGAAGTCTCTGTCACAAAGGCGAGTGCGTCTGCTACACCTTGCGCGGGGCTATGCCTTCCGCAGGTAGCAATCTGCCGCCTTTGGAGCGCAATTCCAACCCTCCAACAGAGATATAGCCGCCTCATCGGCGGCTACATGATCCAGCTCGGCATTGGTTTCAGCTGCATCGCCTAATTGCGGCTGGCCTCCCGTACCAGATGGACAATGCCTGTGGGGTTGAGGATCCAGCCACCGCGAAGATTGGGTGGCAGTGGCTCTATGGGATCGCAGCGCGGGACACCGGCCTTTTCCAGATACTCTGCAGCACGCTCGAAATCCGGCGTCATGAATTCCAGCCAAAGCTCGGCCTGGCTCATGGTCGCCACCCGGTCGATCCAAAGCCGGATCGGCCCAAGCTCGAAGGAAACATCGTCTCCTTCAATTTCCTTCAGCTTCACAATGTCGCGGTAGAAGGAAACGGTGGCTTCATACTGATGCGGCGGAACCTTCATCGCGACGTCGACGCCGCCGTAGATCAGATCGTTCATGACGCTCCCCCTCAACCTTCCTGCGCCTTGGCCTGCTCACCCCGCATTTCGCTGAGGAACATGCCTTCGCGCAGATTGATGCCGTATTCGACAAAGGCCTTCATGCAGCAGAACATCTGCGTCCAGCCCTCGAGATTCTGGTAGGTTCCGCGCCGCCCCGGCTCATCCTCACGCCAGCCATCCTCGGCGATGGTCACCATCGTGCCACCGTCATCAAGCGGCTTGAAATTCATCTCTACGAGGGTCTTGTAAGACTTCTTCTCCTCGTCCGTGGCGCCATCCCATCGCAGCACGATCTTGCTGTCGGGCACAAGCTCGACCACTTCGACCGGCACGTCTTTCCACCAGGTCACCGTCGTGCCCTCAACCAGGGGCGCGCTCGCCCCGCCCACGGTGGTGAAGTAGCTTGAGAGTTTCTTTGGATTGACGACGGCATCGAAAACATCAGCCACCGGGCGGCCGATGCGGCCCGAGACGCGAATATTGAGGGACATGCGACTTCCTCCTCTTCTCCATTGTGTCTGATCCAATTATGTTATAAAAACATAACATGTCAAGTGAATCGGACGATGACCCCATTTTCAAGGCGCTGGCGCATCGCCGCCGCCGCGATATTCTCGATCTTCTGAAGGAAGAACCGCGCACGACGGGCGCGCTTTGCGAAGCATTCCCGGAGATGGATCGCTGCACGGTCATGCAGCATCTGAAGGTGCTGGAGGAAGCCGATCTGGTGATTGCCAGGAAGGAGGGCCGAGAGCGCTGGAACCATCTGAACAGCCTGCCAATCAAACAGATTCACGACCGCTGGATCAGCGCCTATGCAGGCCATGCACTGTCGATTCTCGACCGGCTGAAGAGCGACCTCGAGGGTCCGTCGCACTAGCTTGCTGCGGCAATTAGAGGGAGAGGAACCATGCCGATATCCGGATCTGCCATCCGTCGCATGCGCCAACTGCGCAAGATGAAGCAGGAACATCTGGCGGAATTGCTTGGTGTCAATCAGGCAACCGTCTCCCGCTGGGAGCGCGGCATCCTGCCAGTCACCGTCGCTCAGGCAACACGGCTGGAAAGCATCTTCGCAAGCAAATCATCCTCCGCAGATGCAGCATTGAAACGTCTCGTCGAACATTCCCGGAGCAAGGTTCATCTTATCTGCGACCGCACCCACCGGCTTCTTGCAGCCTCCAGTGTACGGCAGCGCGAATGGCGCCTGCCGCTCTCCGATCTCCTGGACAGGTCTTTGCTCTCCTATGCGTCGCAGGAAATCGTGAAGACAGAGGGAGAACTCGCCGGCCTCGGCTGGCATGAAGGCCAAATGAATTCGCTGACACTGGTGACGGGCGCAAACGATGATGCGTACCTGCCCATCGTGGCCGGGCAGGTATTGTGGGAGCGCATCTTCCTGGCCGACGGCAGCGCCGCACGATTGGTTACGACACTCGACTGAGCCTGCAGATTTCCTGCATTCCGCTGCATAAATTATGCGTTGTCCCACGAGAGCGGCCTTTGTTAGCGTCCGTCACCAACTGTCCGGAGACGCAGAATGACAATACTGGTGACGGGAAGCACAGGCCATCTGGGCGAAGCGCTGATGCGCACCTTGACGGATCAAGGCCGTCAGGTCCGCGGCATCGATATCAAACCCTCGCCTTTTACCGATATGACCGGATCGATTACCGATCCCGATTTCATCCGCCGTGCGATGACAGGCGTCACCGCCATTATCCACGCCGCCACGCTGCACAAGCCGCATGTCGGAACACACGCCAACAAGGATTTCATCGACACCAACGTCGCGGGCACGATGAACCTTCTCGAGCAGGCAGTCGCGGTAGGCGCAACAAGCTTCGTTTTCACCAGCACCACCAGCGCTTTCGGAGCGGCCCTGCGCCCGGCCCCAGGCGAACCGGCCGCTTGGATCACCGAAGATGTTCTGCCCGTTGCCCGAAATATCTACGGCGTTACGAAGGTCGCTGCCGAAGGCATCTGCGAACTCTTCGCGCGCACCATGTCACTGCCCGTCGTCGTTCTGAGGACTTCGCGATTCTTCCCGGAAGATGACGACGATCCCGATATTCGCAACCGCTACTCCGCCGCCAACGCACAGGCCAACGAGTTGCTTTATCGGCGGGTCGATATCGAGGATGTGGTCGACGCCCATTTGCTGGCACTGGAAAGAGCGCCATCCATCGGCTTCGGCCGTTATATCATTTCAGCGACGGCACCCTTCACCGAAGCCGATCTCGCCGACCTGCGCCGTGATGCGCGCGTGACGGTGAAGCGCCTTTTCCCCGACATGGCCGCACTTTACGCGGCGCACGGATGGACGATGTTTCCGAACTTCGACCGTGTCTATGTCAATGCGCTGGCCCGGCAGGAGCTTGGCTGGCGCCCGAAGTACGATTTTCGACAGCTGCTCGATTGCCTGCGCGACGGCTGGGAATGGAGAAGTCCGCTCGCTATTCTCGTCGGCGCAAAGGGTTACCACGACCGGATTTTCGAGGATGGGCCTTACCCGCTGCAGCGCCGCTGATACGGACCGCGAGGCAGGCCGTATGCACAAGAAGAACCGGGGATAATTGCAGACATCGCCGAGCTGCCCAAGCTTTGGCCGATAGAGAAACGGGCGCCGAAGCGCCCGTTCTCAAGCTGCCTTGTCCCAGGCGGGAGCCAACCCTTCCGGGCTGACGATGCGACCATCGGGGTTCGCCAGCGCATGGATTGCAGACATCTCATCGGAAGAGAGTTCGAAATCGAAGATCGCCGCATTCTCCAGCGCGCGCTGTTCCGAGACGGTCTTTGAAAGCGCGATCACATCCTGCTGCACGATCCAGCGCAGTACAATCTGAGCGATCGACCTGCCATGCTTGGCGGCAATCGTCTTGAGCATTGCATCCTCGAACACCTTGCCGTCAGCCATGGCGTAATAGGCCGTTACCGACATATCGAGCTGCTTTGCAGCGCGCAGCACCGGCGTTTGATCGATATAGGGATGATACTCCACCTGGTTCGTCACGACTGGCAGACTGCTGAGCTTGACGGCCTCCCGCATCAGATCGGTATTGAAGTTCGACACGCCGATATGGCGCACCTTGCCCGCCTTCGCCACTTCGTTCAGTGCGCCGATCTGCTCGGCGAGCGGTACGGCCTGGTTCGGCCAATGAAGCAGCAGAAGGTCGACATAATCGGTCTTCAACTTCTTCAGGCTCTCGTCGACCGACGCAAGGAAGGCATCACGCTTGTAGTTCTCGACCCAGACCTTGGTCGTCAGGAAGATATCGCCGCGAGCGACGCCGGAGCGGCGAATACCTTCGCCGACCTTGGCCTCGTTGCCGTAGATCTGCGCGGTGTCGATGTGGCGATAGCCATTGACGAGCACGTGCGAGACCATGCGTTCGGCGTCGGGTCCTGGCACGCGGAACGTGCCAAAGCCGAGGGCGGGGATGGCGGCGCCATTGGCGCTGACGAATTTCATGCTGTTTCCTTTCAAGTCTGAGAGATCAGGCCGCGCTGCAGGCAGCGGCAGCATTCGGGATGGAGCGGCGGTCGAGCGCACCGCTCCTGATGGTGAGGCCTAGGGCAACGGTGACGAGCGCGGCGGCAACGAAGGGCGTGGCGCCCAGCCCGAAGCGGGATTCGACGACCAGACCGCCGATCCAGGCGCCCATGGCGATGCCGAGGTTGAAGGCGGCGATATTGAGCGCCGAGGCGACATCGACGGCGTTCGGCTGCAGCTGGCGTGCAAGCTGCACGACATAGAGCTGCAGGCCGGGCACATTGGCGAAGGACAGGAAGCCGAGGATCGCAAGCGTCGGGATCGTCAGCCAGGGCGAGACAGCCGTGAAGCCAAAGAGCACCAGCACGAGTGCCTGGGCGATGAACAGGAAGGTCAGAGCCTTGACCGGATCACGGTTGGAGATGCGCCCGCCGACGACGTTGCCGACGGCAATCGCCACGCCATAAAGCATCAGGATCAGGCCGACGGCCGAGGAGGCAAAACCGGTAACTTGCTCGAGGATCGGCGCAAGGAAGGTGAAGGCAACAAAAGTGCCGCCATAACCGAGTGCCGTCATGGCGTAAACGAGAAGCAGCCGCCCCGTGGCAAGTACGCGGATCTGTTCACCGATGCTGGCCGGCGGAGCCTTCTTGAGGTTCGAAGGCAGTAGGAAGGCAATGGCTGCGAAGGCAACGATACCGAGACCGGCAACGGCAGCAAAGGTGGTGCGCCAGCCGAAAGTCTGGCCAATGAACGTGCCGAGCGGAACGCCGGTGACGATCGCAACCGTCAGGCCCATGAACATCATCGCAATAGCCGACGCCCTTCGGTTCTCCGGCACAAGATCGGCAGCGATGGTGGAACCGACGGAAAAGAAGACGCCGTGCGCAAAGGCCGAGACGACGCGGGCAATCAGCAGCACTTCATAACCGGGGCTGAGCGCCGCGATGATGTGACCGATGATAAAGAGCGCCATCAGCCCAAGCATGAGCGGCTTGCGCTCGATCCGTCCGGTCAACGCCGTCAGGATCGGTGCGCCGAAGGTAACACCCAGCGCATAGACGCTGACGATGAGGCCGGCGAGCGGCAGGGTGATGTGAAGGTCGGTGGCAACCGTCGGCAGCAGGCCGACGATGACGAATTCCGTCGTGCCGATCGCGTAAGCCGCAATCGTCAATGCAAAGAGAGCGAGTGGCATGAGAGTGACCCGATGATTGGTTCTTGTTCGGGTCGGAATATGGGCGTGGCGCACTTCCTCGATAATTGCCTATAATAGCTCAACAGTTGTGAATTGAATTCAAGATAGGAAACGGATGGATAACCGCATCGGCGAGATGGATGTCTTCGTGCAGGTGGCCGAACTGCAAAGCTTCTCGGCCGCTGGCCGCAAGCTCAAGCTTTCGCCCTCCGCCGTCAGCAAGCTCGTCACCCGGCTCGAGGACCGTCTCGGCACGCGTCTTCTGGTGCGCACGACCCGCGCCCTGCAACTGACGCCAGAGGGCGAAATCTATCTCGAACGCTCCCGACGCATCCTCGCCGACATCGAGGAAACGGAACGCGCCGTCGCAGCAGGGGGCACGACGGTGGCTCGAGGACGCCTGCGCGTGAGCACCTCGGTCGCCTTCGGCGTTCGCTACATCGTGCCGCTGGTGCCCGATTTCCTGAAGCTTTATCCTGAGGTCGACCTCGACCTCGCGCTCAGCGATGGCATTATAGATATCATCGGCGAACGCGCTGATATCGCCATCCGTTCGGGCGCCTTGCGCGATTCCTCACTTAAGGCGCGCAAGCTCCTCGAAAGCCGCCGCGTTATCGTTGCCTCACCCGGCTATCTGAAACGGCAAGGCATCCCGGAAAGCCCTGAGGATCTCGACCGTCACAACTGCCTGACCTTCAGCTTCCGCTCGACCTCGGAGGAATGGCCATTCCGCAATCCCGAAAATGGCGGTCGCTTCTCGAGACCCGTCTTTGGCAACCTCGAAACCAACAACGGACCGACAGCTCGCAGCCTTTGCCTCGCCGGCCTTGGCCTCGCCCGTGTCGGTCAGTTCCATGTGCAGCCGGATATCGATGCCGGAACGCTGGTGCCCATATTGGAAACCTATAATCCTGAAGATATCGAACTCATTCACGCCGTGTATCCCGGTCACGAACATCTTGCCGCACGTATCCGGGCCTTCATCGATTTCCTGGTCGAGAACATTCATTGAGGAAGACCTCCGTCATTCCCCTGTCACGGCTCAACGATAGCGAGCGCTCCATGCCGATAGAAATCCATCCGCCGCGCCAAAGCTGGGCCGACGACTTCGCAAGTTTGAAGCGGGCCATCCTGCGCGCAGCACCCGCCGGTGCCGCACTCCATCACATCGGCTCCACCGCCGTGCCCGGACTTGTCGCAAAGGATATCATCGACATCCAGGTGAGTGTCGATGCTCTTGAGCTGGTCGATAGAACAGCGTTCGAACGCGAGGGGTTCGAGAGCCGCTCGATCGTAACCGATCACTGTCCACCAGGTCTCGATCTGGCAGATGGCGAGCTGAGAAAGCTGTATTTCAAAAACAGGGGCCGGCCCGCGAATATCCATGTTCGTGAAAGGGGCCGCTTCAATCAACGCTATCCGCTTTTATGCCGGGATTTCCTGCGCGCTCATCCGACGGCGGCAGCAGCCTACGGGCTGATCAAGCAACGCCTCGCCGGCTTTTTCCCTGACAATGCCGAAGCCTATTACGATATCAAGGATCCGGTTTTCGATATCATCATGGAGGGCGCCTACGACTGGGCAAAGCTCACCGGCTGGAGTGAACCACCAGTCGACTGAAAGCGGGACTTGTCGGGAAATATCAGCGCCGGCCAAGAAGAACCCGCCGACGAGAGATAAAGCGCGATCCACACAACCGGTGGAAACTTTCGATCCTGGGCGCCTACGAAAGTAGGTGGGCGCCGTATGTCCAGACCCACGAGCCCGGACAGGGACAGCTCCCTAAGGATCGGGTATGGCCCCGAGGATTCATTGTTCCTGTCGAGAAGCACAGACCGCGTGAGCGAATATAGGGACATTTGCAGCACCGCACCAGTGGGGCAGCACCGCTCTCCCAAATTAATTAAGCTCGGCCGGCGTACGGCCGTTCAGCTTGTCGGTAATGCCCTGAATACGGCTCGTGACCTCCGAAAGCGCCACTGCAATGCCTTCTTCCGTGCGAGCGGTGGCGGCAATTACCGTGTCCCGGTTGCTGCGGAGCGACTCCAGCTCCGATTCCAGCCCGGCAACACGTCGCGTCAGCTCCGAGATCTCGTCCATCACCATGATGCCGGCCATGACGGTGATCCTGAGATCGCCGATTTCGCCGAACTGACCCTTGAGATGGCCGACATAACGGTCGAAACGAACTGCGAGGTCGGTCAGATGATCTTCCTGCCCCTCTTCGCAGGCCATGCGATAGGCCTTGCCGTCGATCGTAACCGTTACCTGCGCCATGTCATCATGTCCTCTTAGCGGTCAAGAACCGCGCGGATCGTTTCCATCGCCGTCACCAGACGCCGCGAAACCTCGCGATTGACCTCTTCCAGCCGGTTCGCGCGGAATTCAGCCTGGTCGAGCTCCTGGGCAAGGCGCGAGCGGTCGGCATGCACGCGGCGGACTTCGCCTTCGATCTCGCCCTGCTCACGCTGGCGCTCGATGCGCATGTCGACAGCATTCTCGAGGCCCGAGATTGCCTGTTTGAGCTCCGTAAGCGCAGCTTCGATGATGTTGCCATTAGGCGTCATGTCTTTTCCGGTTCCCCGCACAAGACCCGCGAATCGGCCTCTGTCGCCGACCCTGTATTTTCAAGAGGATATGCAGCTAGGCTGGAGCGCGTCAATAAAGCCCCTCGGCTACCCCCTGCCCTATTCTGTGGATGAGCGATTTACACAAGCCTGTCACACAAGATTCGTCTTTTGTAAAACTTGACGGTCAAATGTCAAAAATCGTCGCACCCGGCCTCCAAACGGCTTCCATTTTGTTGACTTGGCCGTTCCAACTGGTATGTCTCGACCGCTCTCATTGATGGTCTTGGCAGGCTCGAGGCCATCCTCAAACCCGGAACTAGCGGAAAAGCCATGACCTCACGCGAACAAAACGACCGGATGGCGAATGCGATCCGTTTCCTCTCCATGGATGCTGTCGAAAAGGCGAATTCCGGCCACCCGGGCATGCCGATGGGCATGGCGGATGTGGCAACTGTCCTCTTTACCAAATATCTCCGCTTCGATCCCCAGAAGCCGCACTGGCCGAACCGCGACCGCTTTGTTCTCTCTGCCGGTCATGGCTCGATGCTGCTCTACTCGCTTCTCTATTTGACCGGCTATCCGGACATGTCGGTCGAGGACTTGAAGCAGTTCCGTCAGCTCGGCTCCAAGACCGCCGGCCATCCGGAATATGGCCATGCCACCGGCATCGAAACGACCACTGGCCCGCTCGGCCAGGGCATTGCCAATGCCGTCGGCATGGCGATCGCCGAGCGCAAGCTGCGCGACGAGTTTGGTCCGGAATTGCAGGACCACTACACTTACGTCATCAATGGCGACGGCTGCCTGATGGAAGGCATCAGCCACGAAGCGATCGCGCTTGCCGGCCACCTGAAGCTCAACAAGCTGATCCTCTTCTGGGACAACAACTCGATCACCATCGACGGCGCCGTTTCCCTGTCCGACTCGACCGATCAGGTCGCTCGCTTCAAGGCCGTTCATTGGAACACGATCGAGATTGACGGTCACGACCAGGCCGCCATCGCCGATGCGATCGAAGCCGCCCACAAGTCTGACCGTCCGACCTTCATCGCCTGCAAGACGGTCATCGGCTTTGGCGCTCCGAACAAGCAAGGCACCCACAAGGTGCACGGAAACCCGCTCGGCGCCGACGAAATCGCCGCCACCCGCAAGGCGCTGAACTGGGAATACGAGCCCTTCGTCGTTCCCTCCGACGTCCTCGACGCATGGCGCGCCGCCGGCACCCGCTCTGACAATATCGTCAAGGCATGGGAAGAAACGCTGTCCAAGTCGCCGGCCAAGGCCGAGTTCACCCGTCGTTTTGCCGGTGACCTGCCCGAAGGCTTCGACAAGGCTATCGACGACTACAAGAAGAAGCTTGCCGAAACCAAGCCGACGATCGCTTCCCGCAAGGCATCCGAAGATGCGCTCGAAGTCATCAACGGCTTCGTGCCGGAAACGCTCGGCGGCTCCGCTGACCTGACGCCGTCGAACAATACCAAGACCAGCCAGATGCATTCGATCACGCCGACGGATTTCGCCGGCCGCTATATGCACTGGGGCATCCGTGAGCACGGCATGGCCTCTGCCATGAACGGCATCGCACTCCATGGCGGTCTTATTCCTTACGGCGGCGGCTTCATGATCTTCTCGGATTATTGCCGCCCACCGATCCGCCTCGCCTCGCTCATGGGCATCCGTGTCATCCACGTGCTCACCCATGACTCGATCGGCGTTGGCGAAGATGGGCCGACGCACCAGCCGGTTGAACAGATCGCCGGCCTGCGTGCGGTGCCGAACCTGCGTGTCTTCCGCCCGGCCGACGCAGTCGAGACCGCGGAATGCTGGCAGATCGCCATGAAGAGCAAGGACCATCCGTCCGCTCTGGCCCTGACCCGTCAAAACCTGACGACCGTCCGCACCGAGTATAATCAGAAGAACCTCTGCGAACTCGGCGCCTATACGCTCGCCGGCAACGCAGATGCCAAGGTCACGATCTTCGCCTCGGGTTCGGAAGTGGAACTCGCCGTTGCCGCCCGTGCAACGCTTGAAGGCAAGGGTGTCAGCACCCGCGTCGTTTCCGTTCCCTGCACGGAACTCTTCTTCGATCAGCCGGAGGCTTACCGCAAGGAAATCCTCGGCAACTCGCCGGTCAAGATCGCCGTCGAAGCCGCCGTTCGCGAAGGCTGGGATGCCTTTATCGGTCCGGAAGGCACCTTCGTCGGCATGAAGGGTTTCGGCGCGTCCGGCCCGGCCAAGAAGGTGTTCGAGCATTTCGGCATCACGGCGGACGCCGTCGTCGCAGCAGCAGAAGCCAAGCTTTAAGGGAGTGCCTTCGGGCGCTTCCTCATCTATTATCCGCAATCCCAATCTCTAGGGAGTGAATGAACATGACAGTCAAGGTTGCCATCAACGGTTTCGGTCGTATCGGCCGCAACGTTCTTCGCGCCATCGTCGAATCCGGCCGTACGGACATCGAAGTCGTCGCCATCAACGACCTCGGCCCGGTCGAGACCAACGCCCACCTGCTGCGTTACGACTCCATCCACGGTAAGTTCCCGGCCGAAGTGAAGGTCGAAGGCGACACGATCGTGGTCGGCGGCGGCAAGCCTATCAAGGTCACCGCGATCAAGGATCCGGCAACCCTTCCCCACAGGGAATTGGGTGTCGACATCGCGATGGAATGCACGGGCATCTTCACCGCCCGCGACAAGGCCGCTGCTCATCTGACGGCTGGTGCCAAGCGCGTCATCGTTTCGGCTCCTGCCGACGGCGCTGACCTGACCGTTGTCTTCGGCGTCAACCATGACCAGCTCACCAAGGAGCATCTGGTCATCTCCAACGCCTCCTGCACCACCAACTGCCTGGTGCCGGTCGTCAAGGTTCTCGACGACGCCGTTGGCATCGACCACGGCTTCATGACCACTATCCACTCCTACACCGGCGACCAGCCGACGCTCGATACGATGCACAAGGACCTGTATCGCGCCCGCGCTGCTGCTCTCTCGATGATCCCGACCTCGACGGGTGCTGCCAAGGCCGTCGGCCTCGTTCTGCCGCACCTCAAGGGCAAGCTCGACGGCACCTCGATCCGCGTTCCGACCCCGAACGTTTCGGTCGTCGATTTCAAGTTCGTTGCCAAGAAGGCCACCACGGTCGGCGAAATCAACGAAGCGATCAAGGCTGCCGCAAACGGCAAGCTGAAGGGCATCCTCGGCTACACCGATGAGCCGCTCGTTTCCCGTGACTTCAACCACGACAGCCACTCCTCGATCTTCGCGACCGACCAGACGAAGGTCATGGAAGGCAACTTCGTGCGCGTCCTGTCCTGGTACGACAACGAGTGGGGCTTCTCCAGCCGCATGTCCGACACGGCTGTTGCCTTCGCCAAGCTCATCTAAGCGTCAGGCATCAAGATCAGGAAGCGGCTCGGGAAACCGGGCCGTTTTCATTTTGGGCGATCGATCAGGAGATGGAAGAGCATGGCGCAACTGACTATTCGCAACGCGACTGTTGATGACGCCGCCGAACTCTGCGGGCTCATCAATGAGATCATCGAAGCGGGCGGCACGACTGCCCTCGAGGATCGCTTTTCGCCCGAACTTTTGGCCGACTGGTTCATATCCGGCGAATTCGCCCTCATCTGCCATGTGGCGCAGGCAGGGTCTGGCCTCGCCGGCTTTCAGTTCCTCAGCCGTTACGGCGATTTGCCGAAGGGGTGGGCCGATATCGGAACTTTCGCGCGCCTGAACCCGAAGATCCCAGGCGTCGGCACTGCCCTGTTTGCCGCAACACGTTCTGCAGCCAAAGAACGCAATATCGAAATCATCAACGCAACCATCCGCGCCGACAACATTGGCGGGCTGGCCTACTACGAGAAGATGGGGTTCCGTACCTATAACACGCTGAAGAAAGTGCCGCTTAAGGACGGTACGCCCATGGACCGAATTCAGAAGCAATTTCAGGTGACGAAAAATGGAAGCGGCCTCTAACGGTCTCATCAACAAAAAGTGTGGCGCTCCCTCTGCCTGCCCTGCTCTCGCCTGATTTGCTCATACATTCTTTATAGAGACTTTTTCCAATAGCATTCTTTTCTGGCCCTCACCCCAAGGGCCGTCCAGCAGCATGACGCAGCAATGCAGCCGAGGTTAAGCCGCAAGGCCTACCCTTCTGCTGTTTTTTGCCGTTTACTGAAAGATCGTGCTGGACGTTGGGGGATGGGCGGGGCGGCTGCGGGATGGCGTGACGAAGCGAAAGGGGTAGGCATGGAAGCGTTTTATATCGTGGTGCTGGTTGCGACGGCGCTCGTGCTTCTTGCGGCCTTCTCGAGCCTGCTTGCGTTCCGCTTCGGCGCTCCTCTCCTGCTGCTGTTTCTGATGATCGGGCTTGCCGCCGGCGTCGATGGCCTCGGCATCGAATTCAGCAACAACTACCTCGCCTATATTCTGGGCTCCATCGCGCTTGCGATTATCCTTTTCGATTCCGGCTTCGGTACACCGATGCAGGCCTTCCGAATTGCCGCGATACCGTCGTTGACACTGGCATCGGTCGGCGTGCTCTTGACCGCCGGGCTCTTCGCCTTCGCCGCCCGCTGGCTGCTGCATTTCAGCTGGCTGGAAGGCATGCTGCTTGGCTCAATTGTCGCCTCTACCGATGCTGCAGCCGTCTTCTTCCTGCTGCGCATCGGCGGCATCAACATCCGAGACAAGGTGCGCTCCACGCTGGAGGTCGAATCCGGCACCAACGACCCGATGGCGATCTTCCTGACCATCGCCCTGGTCGAGGTTCTCGCCAGCGGCGAACGTTACGCCGGCATCAATATCGGCATGCTCGCCATGTTCATTCAGCAGATGGGTCTTGGCGTCATCCTTGGTCTGCTGGGCGGCATGATGATCGTGCTGATCGCCGGGCGGCTGGAAACGGATCGCGGCCTCACGCCAATCTTCGTGCTGGCGCTCGCCTTGCTCGTCTTCTCCTTCACCGGCGCGGTTGGCGGCAGCGGCTTCCTCGCCGTCTATGTCGCTGGCATCTATGCCGGAAACCGAAAGATGCAGGCGATCGGCACCATCAGGCGCTTTCAGGACGGGATGACCTGGCTTGCCCAGATCATTATGTTCCTTGTGCTCGGCCTGTTGGCGACGCCTTCGCAATTCCCTGTCATCATCGTGCCGGCGATCCTGCTCGCTCTCTTCCTGATCTTCGTCGCCCGGCCGCTCGCCGTCTGGCTGTCACTGCTGCCGTTCGATTATACGCAGCAGGAAATCGGCTTTGTCGCCTGGGTCGGTCTGCGCGGCGCAGTCTCAATCCTGCTTGCCATCATGCCGATCCTCGGCGGCCTGCAGCACAGCCAGATCTACTTCAACACCGCCTTCATCATCGTGCTCGTCTCGCTCCTCGTGCAGGGCTGGACAATCAAGCCGGTCGCCAAGCGCCTCGGTCTCATCATTCCGCCGCGCATCGGCGCGGTCGACAAAGTTGAGGTCGACCTGCCAGGCGCGGCCAATCACGAGTTGCTGTCCTATCGCGTCGTCAAGGACAGCCCGGTTCTGCGTGGCGAGCGCATTCCGCGCTGGGCGGCACCCTCGCTTGTGATCCGCGACGGCAAGTCGATGCGCTACCAATATGCCGGTCGCTTGAGGGAAAACGATCTTGTCTACCTCTTCATCGCTCCCAGCTATTCGCGCCTGCTCGACCGGCTCTTCGCCAGCCGTGCACCTGTTGATGAGGACGACGCGGAATTTTTTGGCGCCTTCGCGCTGTCGCCGGCTCGCCCTGCCGCCGATCTCGATGCCGCTTATGGTCCGGGCCTGCTCAATGAATCCGAGAAGGGTTTGACGATCGCCGAACTGATGAAACAGCGCCTCGGCGGCAAGGCGGATTATGCCGATCGCGTCCGTCTCGGCTCGCTCATTCTCATCGTCCGCGACCTCGACGATCAGGATCACATCACCTCTGTCGGCATGTCATTGGAGGCCGTGGAGCCCGCCATAACATTGCCGATCTTCATCAATCTGCGCGAAATTATCCAGCGTACCCGCGACCGTATGAAAGGCCGCAAAAGGCATGAGGTGACGGCTGCGGAAAGTGCTGCCGGACGTGACGAAACCCCACGCTAAAACGGCCGCCGACTGCCTTGCGTCTCCTTCGATCCTTGCTATGGTCGGCGCAACTTTCGCAACCACGAACGGATCCTTCCATGGCAGCTTTCAAGACCCTCGACGACCTCAACGATATCGCCGGCAAGCGCGTTCTCGTCCGCGTCGACCTCAACGTCCCGGTCAAGGACGGCAAGGTTACGGACACGACCCGCATCGAGCGCGTCGCGCCGACGATCCTTGAACTGTCGAAAAAGGGAGCGAAGGTCATCCTGCTCGCCCATTTCGGTCGCCCGAAGGACGGCCCCTCGGCAGAATTCTCGCTTTCTCTGATTGCTCCGTCCGTCGAGGCGGTGCTCGACCATGCCGTGCTGACGGCGTCCGACTGCATCGGCCAAGCAGCCGCTTCCGCCGTCGCGAAGATGAACAATGGCGATATTCTGCTTCTGGAAAACACCCGCTTCCACAAGGGAGAGGAAAAGAACGATCCTGAATTCACAAAGGCGCTCGCCGCAAACGGCGATATCTATGTGAACGACGCCTTCTCTGCTGCTCACCGCGCCCACTCCTCCACCGAAGGCCTTGCCCATCACCTGCCTGCCTATGCGGGGCGCACGATGCAGGCAGAACTCGAGGCGCTCGAAAAAGGCCTCGGCAACCCGATCCGTCCGGTCGTCGCCATCGTCGGTGGCGCCAAGGTCTCGACCAAGATCGACCTTCTTATGAACCTCGTGAAGAAGGTCGATGCGCTCGTGATCGGCGGCGGCATGGCCAACACCTTCATCGCCGCCCGGGGCACCAATGTCGGCAAGTCGCTCTGCGAACATGACCTCGCCGATACCGCCAAGCAGATCATGATCGAAGCCGCCACCGCTGGCTGCGCGATCGTTCTGCCGGAAGACGGCGTCGTCGCCCGCGAATTCAAGGCAGGAGCGCCCAATGAGATCGTCTCGATCGAAGCCATCCCCGGTGACGCCATGGTCCTCGACGTCGGTCCAAAGTCGGTCGAAGCCGTCAAGACCTGGATCGAGCGCGCCACGACGCTCGTCTGGAACGGTCCGCTCGGCGCCTTCGAAATCGAGCCCTTCGACACAGCGACCGTCGCCGCTGCGAAATACGCCGCCGAGCGCACCAAGGCCGGCAAGCTCACGTCGGTCGCAGGCGGTGGCGATACGGTCTCGGCGCTGAACCATGCCGGCGTTGCCGAAGAATTTACCTATGTTTCGACGGCAGGCGGCGCCTTCCTCGAATGGATGGAAGGCAAGGAACTGCCGGGCGTGGCCGTTCTCTCTCGGTAACGGCCCGTTGGCCATAAGCCGATTCGGCAGATATTCCAGCAGGATAGGCCGCGGGAGCGAACGCTTCCGCGGTCTTTTGCTCACGAAGAGGAAAAATTCCCGAACTTTCAAACGATTGAAATCATTTCAATCGTTTCAATGACTTAGCGCTCCCATTTTTCTCGCTATAAACTTCTGTTATCCGAGTTCTATATTGTCAATTCTACCGGGTTTCATTGTGGAGAGAACGAGATGAGCGAACGACTGGAAGACATTGCAGTTAAGATGGTTGCTGGCGGTCGGGGCCTGCTTGCCGCCGATGAATCGACCTCCACCATCAAGAAGCGTTTCGATGCGATCAATCTTGAATCGACCGAAACCAGCCGACGCGATTATCGCGAGATGCTCTTCCGCTCGGAAGACGCAATGAAGAAGTACATTTCCGGCGTCATCCTCTACGAGGAAACCCTGTATCAGAAAACCGCTGACGGCACGTCTTTCGTCGACATCATCAAGGCTGCCGACAGCATTCCGGGCATCAAGGTCGATATCGGCGCCAAGCCGATGGCAAAATATCCGGGTGAAACCGTCACCGAAGGCCTTGATGGCCTCGCAGACCGCCTTGCCAGATATTATGAGGCCGGCGCCCGCTTCGCCAAGTGGCGCGGCGTCATCGCCATCTCGCAGACCCTGCCGAGCCGCGGTTCCGTGCGCGCCAACGCCCAGGCGCTGGCTCGCTATGCCGCGCTCTGCCAGGAAGCCAAGATCGTACCGATCGTCGAGCCGGAATGCCTGATGGACGGAAAGCCGGGCGACCACAATATCGACCGTTGTGCCGAAGTGACCGAATCCACGCTGCGCATCGTGTTCGAGGAACTTGCTGATGCCCGTGTCAGCCTCGAGGGCATGATCCTGAAGCCGAACATGGTCATTGACGGCAAGAATGCCCGCAAGGCCTCGGTTGCGGAAGTGGCGGAGCGCACCGTCCAGGTGTTGAAGCGCACGGTTCCGTCATCCGTTCCGGGGATCGCCTTCCTCTCCGGCGGCCAGACCACGGAAGAAGCGACAGCCCATCTCTCCGCCATCAACTCCGGTTATGAGCTGCCCTGGTTTGTCACCTTCTCCTATGGCCGTGCCCTGCAGGACAGCGCACTCAAGGCCTGGAACGGCAAGCAGGAAAACGTCGCTGCCGGCCAGCGCGAATTCGCGCACCGCGCCGAAATGAACAGCCTCGCCGCCAAGGGCAACTGGAAGGCCGAACTCGAAAAGGCCGCATGAGCCTTTTGGATGCTTGAGAAAACAGACAGGCGACGAGCACCCTCGCCGCCTGTCTTTGTTATTGCCAGTCGCGAAGCCGATTTGTCATGGCGACAAGATAGTCCTTCGCCGCAACAACGAGCCTCGATAATCATGGTGCCACCATTGTTGGAGCCGCCATGAACAGCTTGTCCTACCTCACCGTCGACGTCTTCACCTCCACCCGCTATGAGGGCAATCCGCTCGCGGTCATGAGCGACGCCAGGGGCATCAGCGATGCGGCAATGCAAAAGATTGCCGCCGAGTTCGGCTATTCCGAAGTAACCTTCGTGCTGCCGCCTGAGAACCCCGAAAACACCGCAAAAGTTCGCATCTTCACGCCGACAATGGAGGTGCCGTTCGCGGGGCATCCCAATGTCGGCACTGCCTATGTTCTCGGCCAGCAGAACGAAATCTTCGGTCGCGCCATTGGCGATAGGCTGCGGTTCGAGGAAAAGGCCGGCCTCGTGGAAGTCACCCTGCAGCGCCGTGAAGGCCGAGTCACCGGAGCAACCATCCGTGCTCCACGGCCGCTTGAAATAGGCGACAGAATATCCGAGACCGTCATTGCCGATTGCGTCTCCCTTGATCCCTCCTCGATCCGCAAGAACAAGCATGCCCCAGTCTTTGCATCGGTGGGACTGAACTTCGCCATCGCAGAACTCGAGAGCCTCGAGGCTCTGGCCGCGGCAAGTCCCAATCTGAACGGCTTCCAGGCGGCGGCTAGGGGCGTGGCCGGCACCCATGACTTTTCGCTGTTCCTCTATGTACGTCCCGCCGCTACCCCCTGGAACATCCGCGCCCGCATGTTCGCGCCGCTGGACAACGTCATTGAAGATCCGGCGACCGGAAGCGCATCAGCCGCCCTCTCCGCCTATCTCGTCTCGCTGCTGCCGGAGGCGGACGTCAGCCAGCACGTGACGATCGAACAGGGCGTCGAAATGGGCCGGCGCAGCATCATCGAACTCGATGTCGTCAAGACGGCCGGCACAGTCACTGACGTGACGATCTCGGGAAGCTGCGTGCCGATGATGAAAGGCGAGATCATCCTGCAGGACTGACCCCGCCTATTGCACCAGGAAATCACGCGCCAGCAACGCCACCGCCCAGATGGCAAAGGCAATCAGCGCGATCTTCCAGAAATCCATCCGGCGGCGCAGCCCCGGATAGCCGAGCGGCTTGATGATCTGGATTGCCATGGCAAGGATGAGTAGCAACGCTATCAGCTTTGTCATGGCTTTATTTTTTCCATTTATCAGAATGTCACAGGACGGACATTTTTTCACGCGAACACAGGAATATCTACACGCCGTAAAGGCATTCCGGGACACAATCAACACTCTTATGGACTGGGCAGATTAACGTCGCGCCTTATGTCTTTTTCGAAGCGAACACGCCGAGTCTGGGGATATGACAAGAAATCTGCTGTCCGTCGCTGCGCTGCTCTTTGGCACGCTCTTCCTTTTCATGGGCAACGGACTGCAGGGCATTCTGCTTCCTGTGCGCGGAAACCTCGAAGGTTATGCCACGACCACGCTCGGTCTGCTCGGGACCTCCTGGGCCGCAGGTTTTGTTATTGGCTGCCTGGTTGCACCGAAGATGGTGCGTCGCGTCGGCCATGTACGCGCGTTCTCCGGCTTTATCGCCATCATCGCCATCATCGCGCTTGTCAGCGGCATCATCATCGATCCGGTCTGGTGGGTCATCCTGCGTGCCGTCACCGGTTTCTCCACTGCCGGGACTTCGATGATCATCGAAAGCTGGCTGAACGAACGGGCGAACAATGAGAGCCGCGGCGCGATCTTCTCGCTCTATATCGGCATCACCCTCCTTGGCGTCGTGGGCGGCCAGATGATGATCCCGCTCGAAGACGTGCGCACGCCGGTACTCTTCATGATCTGCGGCATCTTCTACTGCATCGCCATGCTGCCGACGACGCTGTCGACCGCTGCCTCACCGCAGCCGCTGAAAGCAGTCAAACTCGATCTGCCTGCGCTCTATCGCAATTCGCCGGTTTCCTGCCTCGGCATCCTGCTGGTTGGCATTGCCAATGGCGCATATGGTACGCTCGGTGCCGTCTTCGGCGCGGGTGCGGGTCTTTCCGACACTTCGATTGCCGTGATGATGAGCACCACCATCTTTGCCGGCGCGGTGATGCAGCTTCCGGCCGGACGCCTGTCAGATCGTATCGACCGTCGCTACGTCCTGGCAGCCATGTCAGCCATCGCGGCGCTCGCCGGGCTCCTGATCTTCCTCCTGCATCCGTCCTCCCCAGCCTTCCTGATCGGCCTCGTCATCCTCTACGGTGCGGTCGCCAATACGCTCTATCCGATCGCTGTCGCCCATGCGAACGACTTTGCCTCATCGGAGGATTTCGTAAAGGTTTCCGGCGGCCTGCTGCTGCTCTACGGCATCGGCACCGTTATCGGGCCGACGATCGGCGGTCCGGTCATGTCAGTCGTCAGCCCCCATGCACTCTTCCTGGTGACAGCGCTCGCCCATCTCCTGATCACCGGCTATGCCATCCTCAGAAGCCGCATTCGTGCAGCCATTCCGGCGAGCGACCGCGATGCCTATACGACGATTCCGACAGCAACATCTCCGACGCTCACGCCGCAAAGCATGTCGCTCGCCGATCGCAGCTCCAACAAGTCTCCCGAAAGCGGCGATCCTGCTGTAAAGTTCGGCTGACGGACTGAGGCATGTCGCGCGAAAAATGCGCAGCGATTTTGCGATAGCGACACGCTTGCAACAGAGACTTGAAGCGTGGGGCGAAATCCTAGGGATCGCCACACGGTTTGCAGGAGGAGCGACAATGAGCTTGATGGATGACGATAGGCCGCAGAAGAAGACAGTGCACGAGATCGGCTCCGATCTCTCCATGCTTTCGGTCGACGAGTTGAGAGCGCGCGTGGAACTTTTGAAGACCGAGATCGCACGGCTCGAGGCCGAGGCCGCAAAGAAGGCTTCCGGCCGATTGGCCGCCGAAAATCTTTTCCGGTCATAAGACTGTAAGCGAGCAAATATTGCTTCGTATTTACTTTCGTTAAGTCTTAAATCGGGACGACATTAATAAAAAATTAAGCTTTATAAGGTATTACTGTTGCTGTTCAGATTCTTCTGGACCTCAGACAGTTTTCCAAGCGGTGAATTGGTCTGATTTTTCTCCCTGTTTTACCTTGAGAGCCGCTTTTGCGGCTCTTCTTTTTGCGCTGCCTTAGACCTTTCCACGAAACTGTGGAGATTAACCTTTTCTTAAGAAACGGCTTGCGCATCTAGGTTAAAGATACCATCTTGAAATCACGAAGACCGGCTTGGGAAACTTTTTCCGGGAACCCGGCGTTACCTGATAGTAGATGCGTGCAACAGGGATTCTTTAGATGTCGGAACTTGGATTGAACACAATCAGTTTTGCTGGCCGCGCTGCCGCATCCTCGCAGTTCAAGACGCTGTATGCAGAGGGCATGTCGCTGGTCGAAGAAACCGCATCCTATCTCGACGGCCAGGGCCGCGCAGCCTCCAAGGTGCTGCCGCGCATGGCCTCGGTCCTTTATGCGGCTGAATCAATGCGCCTCACGACCCGCCTGATGCAGATGGCTTCCTGGCTGCTGCTGCAGCGCGCCGTCAACAATGGCGAAATGTCCCGGGATCAGGTCCTGGCCGAGAAAAACAAGGTCCGGCTCGATGGCTTCAACGTCGATCGCAATGCTCCGGGCTGGGGCGACCTGCCGGAATCCTTCCGCGATCTCGTGGAGCGCTCGCTTCGCCTGCAGAACCGCATCGCCCTGCTCGACCGTGAAATCTACCGCCCGGCAGAAGCTGCGATCGTTCCCGATAATCAGAACAGCGTCCAGGCCCAGCTTTCCCTGCTGCAGACGGCCTTCGGCAACAACTGATCTGACATCATAGAATTCACGAAACCGGCTGCGGAGACGCGGCCGGTTTTTTATTTGCTCGCCGGCAAGACCCCAAAACAAAAAGCCCGGCACAAGGCCGGGCTTTTGAATAATCCGCAAAGCGGAAGCGAATTAGAGGCCGAGGCCGCCGAAACGCTTGTTGAACTTCGAAACACGGCCGCCGCGGTCCATGAGCTGCTGGTTGCCGCCAGTCCAGGCCGGGTGCGACTTGGAGTCGATTTCGAGGTTCATGACAGCGCCTTCCGAACCCCAGGTCGAGCGGGTTTCGTACTCGGTGCCATCGGTCATGACTACCTTGATGGTATGGTAGTCGGGATGGATGCCTTCCTTCATGACAATCTTCCTGCGATGCCGAGGTCCAATTTGCCGCAGACAGTTGCGGCGGAAGAACCGATTGAATAAATGAAGCCGCAGTCGTGAAGGCTACGGCTTCCCATTAGGATGCGGTGCCTATACATGAAGGGCGCCGGGATAACAAGGGCCAAGGAGCCGCAATACGCGGTCTTTGAGGGCGATCGGAGACAATTTGGCAGAGCAGGCAGAAGTTGGGGAGAAGAGGTCGCGTTCGCTGAAGCCGCTCGGCAGGTTGACACCTTATGTGGCACGCTACCGTGGCATGGTGGCCGGTGCCCTGATTTCGCTGGCGCTGGCGGCCGTGACTTCGCTTGCCATACCGCTCGCCGTACGTCGGATGATCGACCACGGCTTCACGCAGGCCGACGGCACCTTCATCAACAGCTATTTCGCCATGCTGATGATCATGGCCATCGTGCTCGCGATTGCCAGTGCTCTGCGCTACTATTTCGTCATCACCATCGGGGAGCGCATCGTTTCGGATCTGCGCCGCGATGTCTTCTCGCATGTCACGCGGCTCTCGCCCTCTTTCTTCGACGTCAACCAGTCGGGCGAGATCGTCTCGCGGCTGACGGCCGATACCACGCAGATCAAATCCGCCGTCGGCGCCACCGCTTCCGTGGCGCTTCGCAACCTGATCCTCTGTATCGGCGCGCTCGGCATGATGATCGTCACCTCGCCAAAGCTTTCCAGCCTCGTCATCGTCGCGATCCCCGTCATCGTCTTTCCGCTTGTCGCTGGCGGCCGCTCGGTGCGCAAGCGCTCCCGCGCCGCACAGGATACGCTGGCAGAAGCTTCCGCCTTCGCCAATGAGACGATCGCCGCAACCCGCACCGTGCAGGCCTTCAACGCCGAAACGATTGCAGCGGACCGCTACGGCTCGGCTGTGGAATCCGCCTATCAGGCCGCACGTTCTGCCGTTTCCTCCCGCGCCCTGCTGACGGGCATCGCCATCACCCTCATTTTCGGCAGCGTGGTCGCCGTTCTCTGGTTTGGCGCCCACAGCGTCCTCGCGGGTACACTTTCGGCCGGCACGCTCGGCCAGTTCCTGCTCTATGCGGTCATCGCGGCCGGCTCGCTCGGTGCACTCTCGGAAGTCTGGGGCGAGCTTTCGCAGGCAGCCGGTGCCGCCGACCGCCTGACCGAGCTTCTCGATGAAGTCTCCCCGATCGCCGCCCCCGCAAACCCGCAGCCACTCCCCTCGCCCGCCCAGGGCCGCGTGGAATTCGACGGCGTGCATTTCGCCTATCCATCCCGTCCCGGCAAGTCAGCGCTGCATGGGCTGGATTTCACGGTCCTGCCGGGCGAAACCGTTGCGATCGTCGGCCCATCCGGCGCCGGCAAGAGCACCGTCTTTTCGCTCTTGCTGCGCTTCTACGATCCGCAACAAGGCAGCGTGAAGATCGATGGCGTCGACGCCCGCCAGGCCGATCCGGACGCCTTGCGCCAGCGCATAGCCATCGTGCCACAGGATGTGACCATCTTCGCCTCCTCGATCCACGATAATATCGCTTTTGGCGTTCATGGCGCGACGCGCGAGCAGGTTCGCGCAGCGGCAATCGCCGCGCAGGCCGATGAATTCATCAACCGGCTGGAAAAGTCTTATGAGACGCAGGTCGGCGAACGCGGTGTCACACTGTCCGGCGGTCAGCGCCAGCGCATCGCCATTGCCCGCGCGATCCTGAAAAATGCACCGATCCTTCTGCTGGACGAGGCAACTTCGGCGCTTGATGCAGAGAGTGAAACGCTTGTGCAGAGAGCGCTTGACGGGCTTATGCATGGCCGCACCACTGTTGTCATCGCCCACCGTCTCGCCACTGTTCTCAAGGCCGACCGCATTCTCGTCATGGATCAGGGATGTGTCGTAGAGGAGGGCACGCATCAGAGCTTGATCCGAAACGGCGGCATCTATGCGAAACTCGCCCGCCTGCAATTCGATGCGGCCAACGAGGATGTGCTGGCAGCCGCCAAATAGCTGCCTCATACCCCCATCGCGACTAAAGTCTGATCGCGACAGCCTTCCCACTCGGTTGCCTTTGCTGGAACCTGCCCTAACCTTCCCATGCCCAAGGTAGGGGTCTTTGCTGTTGAAATCGGTGGGAGGAGATTCGAATGGCGCTTTCTGATATTGTCAGTCGCATAAGTGTGGCACTTGGCCTTGGCCTGATCGCAGCCGCGACTGGTACGGCCGCATCAGCCCAGACTTTTCCCGATCGTTCCATAACCATGGTCGTGCCGTTCGCCGCCGGAGGCTCGACCGATGTCGTCGCGCGTATCGTCGCGCAGAAAATGTCCGAAGATCTCGGCCAGCAGGTCATCGTGCAGAATGTTGCGGGAGCCGGCGGCAATCTCGGCGCTGATAGCGTCGCGCGCGCCGCGCCGGATGGCTATACGATCCTGATGGGCACCGTCGCCACCCACGCCCTCAATCCGCTGATCCTGAAATCGACGCCCTATGATGCCGAAAAGGATTTCGCACCGGTTTCATTGCTCGTGGTTGTTCCCAATGTCCTGGTGGTCAATCCGGAACTGCCCGCAAAGAATGTGCAGGAGCTGATCGCGCTCCTGAAAGCCGATCCGGACAAATACAGTTATGCTTCATCCGGTAACGGCACGCCGCTGCATCTTTCCGGCGAACTTTTTAAAAGCATGGCGGGCGTCGACATGCAGCATATCCCCTACAAGGGCGCCGGGCCCGCATTGAACGACGTCATCGGCAATCAGGTACCGATCATGTTCGACAACCTGCCCTCGTCGTCGAGCCACATCAAGGCCGGTACGCTCCGGGCACTCGCCGTCACGACCGCCGAACGGGCGCCATCCTTCCCTGATATCCCGACTATCGCGGAATCCGGCATTCCAGGATACGAGACCTATACGTGGAACGCACTCTTTGCGCCGGCCAACACACCGGCCGATGTGATCACTCGCCTCAACGCCTCCGCCAACAAGGCGCTGACCGATCCGGCCGTCGCCGGGCGGATGAAGGAATTTAGTGCAACCATCGTCGGCTCGACACCGGAGGAACTCGGCGCCCATGTGAAGGCCGAGCTTGCGAAATGGAAACCGGTCGTCGACGGCGCCCATATCCAGATGGAATGATCTTCGCGAAAGGGACAGCACGCAGCCAGCCCTTCTCTCGCGCCCGATCCAACCGGCGGCAATTGGACGCCATACAATGGAATTCTAATTAAGGTAGTGGAAAAGCTCACAATTCTGGGCTAGCTTTCTGAAAGCTGATGCACGATTTCAGCTTACCAGGAGGGATCCATGTACAGATTTGAAGTTTACAAGGATAAGGCCGGTGAATTCCGCTTCCGCTTCAAGGCGTCGAACGGCGAGACCATGTTCTCGTCCGAAGGCTACAAGGCGAAAGCATCCGCGGTAAACGCCATCGAATCCATCAAGAAGAATTCGCCCGGCGCGGAAGTGGTGGATCAGACAAAGGCGGACGCTTGACCGGAAGCGGAGGCGGCATCAGTCGCCTCCCGCACTTCCCGCTCAGCGCATTTCTCGCGCCCTTTTCGGTGTGATCGATTTTTTTCGGCTGCAATGTCGAAATGAAGACGACTGAGACCTCATTGTTTCGGAACGGCTCGAAGCCGCGCCACCGAAGCATTGCAGCTTGGGCAAATTCGGCCTTACATGCTGCTTGCCCGGTCAAACCCATCAGAGGATCAGGAGTTTCCGATGCAATACGCACTTATCATCCGTGAATCTGCAGAAGACTTTGTCCGCCGCAACGACCCCGCCTATCGCGATGGCTGGACGGCCTACACCAAGGCCCTGGTGCAGGCAGGGATCTTGACCGCCGGCGCCGGCCTGACCCCGCCTGAGACCGGCACGATCGTACGTCGGAAAGGCGAGGACCATGATGTGCAGGATGGTCCCTATCCGGAAGGCAAGGAACAGCTTGGCGGCTTCTACGTGATCGAGGTACCAGATCTCGATGCCGCGCTCGAATGGGCCACGCGCGTGCCCGTCTCCGAATGGGGTTCGGTGGAAGTACGGCCGCGGCTGCAATTCGCGTGAGGCCGTTGTGACATCAGATGCGGGCCGTGTCGCCGAAAGGGTGGCACGGCAATCCTATGGCAAGCTCATCGCCTTTCTTGCCGCTCGCTCCCGCGATGTTCCGGCAGCGGAGGATGCCTTGTCTGATGCGCTGGCGGTTGCGTTGCGGGTCTGGCCCGAGCGCGGTATTCCCGACAATCCCGAGGGCTGGCTGCTCACCGCAGCCCGCCGCAACCTCATTCAGGCTGCCCGTCACCGAACCGTACGCGATAATGCCAGCGAAACGATTGCGCTGGCCATCGAGGAAGCTGAGGAGCGCTTGAACGATGCACGAAACGCAGACTTTTCCGATGAGCGGCTGAAGCTGCTTTTTGCCTGTACACATCCAGCGATCGATCGGTCCGTTCACACGCCGCTGATGCTTCAGACCGTGCTCGGCATTGACGCGAAGACAATCGCACAAGCCTTCGTAATCTCGCCGGATGCCATGAGCCAGCGCCTGGTGCGGGCCAAGATCAAGATCCGCGACGCCGGCATTCCCTTCGCCATCCCTGAGCGGCAGATCCTGACGGATCGGCTGGCGGGCGTACTCTCGGCAATCTATGCCGCCTATGGGCTCGGCTGGGACGGGCTCGATGGCGAGGAAGACAATCGTACCGGCTTGACCGGCGAGGCGATCTGGCTTGGCCGCGCACTCATGACGATGCTGCCTGAGCAACCGGAGGTTATCGGGCTCCTCTCATTGATGCTTTATTGCGAGGCGAGAAGGCGCGCACGGCGTGATGCCGATCGCACCTACATACCGCTTGAGGAGCAGGATACCGGTCTCTGGAACGAAATCATGCTGGCGGAAGCCGATACTTTGCTGCGCAAGGCGGGCACCCTCGACCGTTTCGGTCCGTTCCAGTGCCAGGCGGCGATCCAGTCCGTCCACGCCACGCGTCGCCGGACGGGCACGACGGATTGGAAGGCGCTCATTACCCTCTACCGGGCGCTCATCGAGATGAAACCGACACTGGGCTCAAAGGTCAGTCATGCCGCCGTCATCGGCAGGGTCGATGGCGCGGCTCCGGCCATCGCCCTGTTGGACGGGCTGGAACGACGGGGCGTCGCCAGCTACCAGCCTTACTGGGCCGTGCGGGGACATCTGTTGGCAGACCTCGGTGAAAGCGACGCCGCGGCCGAAGCCTACAGGATGGCGATCGGCCTCAGCGACAGTCCCGCCGTCCGCACCTTCCTCACTGGCAAGCTTCAAGCCGTTATTTCTCGGTCAGCTTGAGCTCGATACGACGGTTGGTGGCACGCGCCTCCGGGGTATCGCCCGGTGCGATCGGCTGGAATTCGCCAAAACCTGCCGCAACGAGCCGGTCTGCGGGCACACCCTGCGCGATCAGGAACTTCACGACCGAAATCGCGCGGGCGGATGAAAGTTCCCAGTTGTCCCGGTAACGGCCTGAGCCTGAGAGCGCGACATTGTCCGTATGGCCATCGACGCGTAGCACCCAGTTGATTTCAGGTGGAATTTCCTTGGCGAGGTCAAGCAGCGCGGCGGCAAGCTTTGCCATCTCCGTCTGGCCGTCCGGATTGAGGTCAGCGCCGCCGGATGGAAACAGGACTTCAGATTGGAAGACGAAACGGTCGCCGACGACACGGATGTTCTCGCGATCCGACAGGATTTCGCGCAGACGTCCGAAGAAGTCCGACCGGTAGCGGTTGAGTTCCTGCACGCGGGCAGCCAGCGCCACGTTCAGGCGGCGTCCGAGATCGGCGATCTTTGTCTGCGACGTCTGATCCTTCTCTTCGGAAGCCTGCAGTGCTGCCTCGACAGCAGCGATCTGGCTGCGCAATGCCGCAATCTGCTGGTTGAGGAGCTCTACCTGACTGAGGGCACGGTCGCTCACCTGCTTCTGCTCATCAAGCTGCTGCGTCAGCGTTCCGATCTGCTGCTTTGCCGCATCCTGCCCGCCAGCACCAGCGCTGAGTAACGCTTGTAACCGCGTTCGCTCGCCCTCGGCACTCGCAAGCGACGCCTGCAGATTGGCGACGGAATCCTGAAGGTCCTGATTGCTGCCCTTCTCCAGCGCCAGCAACTGCGTGAGCTCGTTGATCTGGCCGTTCAGACGCGTCAGCACTTCGTCCCGACCGCTGATTTCGCGACTGAGAATGAACTGGCCGACAACGAATACCGTGAGAATGAACATGATGGCGATGAGCAGCGTCGACAGCGCATCGACGAAGCCCGGCCAGTAGTCCACCGCGCGTTGGTGGCGACGGTTGCGGCCAAGAGGCATGGCTTACTTGCCCTCGCTCTTTTCGACCTGGCCGGATCGTTCCCGCGCTCTGTCGCTGCCGCGGTCATGCACGCCAATGCGCTCGGCCAGCCGGTCGAGCGTACGCCGCATCGCCTTCGCTTCGTCCTGCTGCACTTCGATCCAGTCGCGTAGCATCTGCTGCTCGTTGCGCATGTTCTTGACGAGGCCCTGGATGCCTTCGGCAAGGCTTGCCATGGCGGCAACCGACCGTTGGCTTGTGGGGCCACCGTCTTCGGCAACCTTGCGCAGATATTCCGAAAGCGCCTTCATATCTTCCGACGAGCCACCGGAGACGCCATCGAGCGCCGGCACCGGAATATCCGAGCCTACATCGGTAACAGAGGAGAGCCAGTTCTCCAGCTCCGTATAGAAACGGTTCTGTGCACGCCCGGCCTGCAGATCGAGGAAACCGAGGATCAGCGAACCCGAAAGACCGAGCAGCGAGGACGAGAAGGCCTGGCCCATGCCGGACAGTGGTGTCGCGAGCCCCTCCTTAAGCGTCGAGAGCACATCGCCCGTGCCGTTCGAACCGGCATCGAGAGACTGGATGACCGAGCTGATCGAGCCGATCGTGCCGATAAGACCCCAGAAGGTACCGAGCAGGCCGAGGAAGACGAGCAGGCCGATCAGATAGCGCGAAACGTCGCGCGATTCGTCGAGACGGTTGGCAATGGAATCCAGAATGGAGCGCAACGCCGTGGTCGACAATGCAACACCCGACTTGCGGTTGCCGATCAGCGCCCTCATCGGCGCGAGCAGCCGCGGATTGCGGTTCACCTTCTCTACGCTGCCTGCGGCGCGGAAGGAATTGAACCAGCGCACTTCCGGACGAAGCGACAGCACGTGATTAAAAACGAGAATGATTCCAACGGCAAGAACGCCGAGGATGAGGCCGTTGAGGCCCGGATTGTGCATGAAGGCGGTTTGAGTCTGGCGGAACAGGATCGCTGCTATGAAGCCGACGATGATAAGGAACAACACCATCGTCCAGAAGAACGACATGGGACTCGAGAGTTTGTAGGCGTAGCCACCGGCCGTCTTCTCAGTGGAGCCGAACTCGGCCGCATTCACATTTTCCATAGGTTCCTCGGCCTCCGGATTCATTGCAGCCGGAGACTAGATCAACATTGTGCCGAATTGAAGTATGCACCGCGGAAAAGCGGGACTTTACAACAGCCTGTTTCCGATACCCGTCAGCGGGTCGGAACCGGTCGCTTGACGACTTCCATCAGCGCCTTCTGGATATGCTCGTTGCCGGCGATGATCGAGCCCGTCTCCAGGATCGACGCGCCGCCATCCCAGTCGGTCGCAAAACCGCCGGCTTCGCGGATGAGCAGAATGCCGGCTGCCATGTCCCAGGGCGACAGTGCCGTTTCCCAGAAGCCGTCGAAACGGCCGGCGGCCACATAGGCAAGATCGAGCGAGACTGCACCCATGCGGCGAATGCCGGCGACTTCACCCATGACGTGGCGGAGTTCGATCAGGAACTTTCCGTGATTGCCCCGGCCGAGATGCGGCACACCGCAACCGATGACGCTGTCAGAAAGCACGCGGCGCGAGGCGACGCGCAGGCGGCGGTCATTGAGGAACGCGCCGCCGCCACGCTCTGCCGTGTAGAGCTCATCCGTCGCCGGATTGAAGACCACACCCGCGACGATCTCGTTGTTGCGCTCGAGCGCGATGGAAACGGCAAAGGCCGGGATACCATGCAGGAAGTTGGTGGTACCGTCGAGCGGATCGACGATCCAGCGGTGCGCACCGTCGGTACCCTTGATCTCTTCGCTCTCCTCGCCAAGGAAGCCATAGGTCGGACGAGCCTTGAGAAGCTCCTCCTTGACTATCTTCTCTGCCTTGCGGTCGGCATTCGAGACGAAGTCGCCCGGCCCCTTCACCGATACCTGCAGGTTCTGCACTTCCCCGAAATCACGCCCCAGCGACTTGCCTGCCTTGATGGCAGCCTGAACCATGACATTGAGAAGAGCTGAACGGGCCATGTGGGCATTTTCCTTGGATAATACGGGACGCGCTGTCAGGGGCGGGATATGTCCCTGAACGCCGAAAGCGACAGCGCTGCATAGATTGGCGGCCTCAAGACCACAAAATCAGGAAAATTTCAAGGGGAATGCCGCATGGCGGGGTTGCAACACCAAAGGATAGTTCCCAAATTATTCTGGACAGATTAGTCTGGAAAGATTATTGAGGCGTCATGGCAAGGCATAAGGAATTCGATCGCGACACAGCGCTCAAGGCGGCCATCACCGTGTTCGCCGAACACGGCTACGAGGGCACCTCGACGGATGCGTTGCTGTCGGCCATGAAGATCAGCCGGCAAAGCATGTACGATACCTTCGGCGACAAGCGCAGCCTCTATCTGGCAGCGCTCGACCGCTACAATACCGATAGCGTCTCTCAACTCGTGGCCGACCTGGGCCGCGATACGACACCATTGGAAGCCCTGGAGGAGACGCTCATCGCCTTTGCCTCCCGCCCCGAGACCGAAGCTGGCCGTGGCTGCCTCGGCGTCAGCGCCGTATGCGAGTTCGGACGGACGGACAGTGAAATCTCCGATCTGACCGACCAGGCATCCCGCCGGCTTTCATCCGCCGTGAAGACGATCCTTGAGGAAGGAAAGAAACGGGGCGAGGTCGCAGATGAAGTCGATACCACTGATGCCGTGCAGTTCCTTGGCTCGACCCTCTCAGGCATGAAGGTCAGCGCCCGCAACGGTGCCTCCCCCGAAGCGCTCCGCGGTATAGCCCGTCTCGCCATTCGAAGCCTCCGCTAAAACCGGAAGTCCAAACTCGATTCCGCACGCTCAATTTTAGACTAAACAATCCAGAAAGAAAGGAACTACAATGTCCCAACCACTTGCCGGCAAGATCGCCCTCGTAACCGGTGGCTCGCGTGGAATCGGTGCCGCAATCGTCCGCCGTCTCAGCAGCGACGGCGCGACCGTTGCCTTCACCTATTCCGCCTCCGACGATAAGGCGAAGGCCATCGTTGCCGAAATCGAGGCGAAGGGCGCGAAAGCACTGGCCATCAAGGCTGACAGCGCCGATCCGGAAGCCGTCCAGAACGCGGTCGATCAGACCGTCTCGGCATTCGGCGGCATCGATATTCTCGTCAATAGCGCCGGAATTCTCATGCTGAATTCAGTAGAGAATTTTCCCCTCGAAGACTTCGACCGCATGTTCGCAGTTAATGTCCGCGCCGTCTTCGCGGGCACGCAGGCAGCCGTGCGCCACATGAAAGCAGGCGGACGCGTTATCACCATCGGCAGCATTGTCGCCGACCGCAGCGGTTTTCCGACCTCGTCGGTCTATGCCATGACCAAGGGGGCGGTCGCTGCCATGACACGTGGCCTTGCCCGCGATCTCGGCCCGCGCGGTATCACCGTGAACAATATCCAGCCAGGCCCGACGGCGACGGACATGAACTCGGACGAGACAGGCCATGAGCGACTGAAGCAATTGATGGCGCTCGGGCGCATCGGCGAGGATAAGGAAATCGCCAGCTTCGCCGCCTATCTCGCGAGCCCGGAAGCGTCCTTCATCACCGGCGCCAGCCTGACGATCGATGGCGGATATCTCGCCTGATTCCGAAAAAGCGGCGGCGCAATGCGCTGCCGCTCCAGCATTCAGTTCGGAATTCAAGACTTCTGCTGTGTGATCAGCACTTCGCGGGCGATCTGGTCGAGCGGCAGGATACGGTCCACGCCGCCCTTGGCGATCGCTTCCTTCGGCATGCCGAAGACGACCGAACTCGCCTCGTCCTGGGCAACGGTGTAGGCGCCGGCCTGATGCATTTCCAGCATGCCGCGCGCACCATCGTCCCCCATTCCCGTCATGATGATCCCCATCGCGTTCGACCCCGCAGAACGGGCAGCGGAACGGAACAGCACATCAACGGACGGACGGTGGCGGGAAACCAGCGGGCCGGGCTTGACGGATACGTAATATCGCGCGCCCTGCCGCTCCAGTAGCATATGCTTGTCGCCCGGCGCGATCAGCACGTGACCTCGCAACACCGGATCACCATCGGCCGCCTCCTTGACCTCGACTTCACAGAGACCGTTGAGACGTTTGGCGAATGCTGCGGTAAACTTCTCCGGCATGTGCTGGACGATGACCATGCCCGGCGCATTGGCCGGCAGCGCTTCCAGAAATTCGCGCAGGGCTTCCGTTCCGCCAGTGGAAGCACCGACGCAGACAACCATTTCAGTTGTCTTCGCCATTGCTCGACCGCTTGGCGGCGGCAGCATCGCATCGGCCGTCAGCTTCTTGGCCGGCCCTTCCGCCGAGGCCGAGCGGACGCTTCCTGCAGTACGGCGCGTATTGGCAAGCCGCGCATGCGACGCGCTCTTGACCACTTCGCGGATGCGCATGGCATCGTCCGCCAGGCTATCCGCCGCTCCGATCTTCGATTTCAGGATGATATCGACGGCACCCGCCTCAAGCGCCTGCAGCAGAGTTTCCGAACCCGCCTCCGTCAGCGAGGAGCACATGACGACCGGAATCGGTCGTTGCGACATGAGCTTTCGCAGGAAGGTGATGCCATCCATGCGCGGCATCTCGACATCGAGGGTGATGACGTCAGGGATCTCTTCCTGGATCTTGCGCGCCGCCATGAATGGATCGGAGGCGACGGCCATGACTTCGATCTCCGGGTCTTCTTCCAGAACCCGTGTCAGCGTCTGCCTGACGCTGGCGGAATCGTCGATGATGAGGACGCGGACTTTTTTGGCCATAGAACCCTCTCAGATGCGCTGGAACACCGTGTTCGAAACCTGCTTCAGGGGAAGGTCGAAGCCGGTAATCGATTCCGAGTGACCGATAAACATGTAACCGCCCTTCGCGAGGCAGCCGCAGAGACGGGTGAGCACACCGGCCTGCGTCTGCTTGTCGAAGTAGATCAGCACGTTGCGGCAAAAGATCAGGTGCATCATGTCGCCGACAGGATATTTCTCATCCATCAGGTTCATGCGGGCGAAGCCGACACGGCTGCGCAGCTTCGGCGAGATGCGAACTTCACGGCGGCCCTGCTGCTTGGCAACCATAACATATTTCTTCTGCAGGTCGCGCGGCACCGGGGCGACCAGATCTTCCGCATAAATACCCCGGCGCGCGGTCTGCAGGACATCGGTGGAGAGATCCGTCGCCAGCACATTGTAGGACACATCGCTGCGGCCCTCGGCGAATTCGGCCAGCACCATTGCCATCGTGTAGGGTTCGGCACCGGTCGAGCACGCAGAACTCCATGTGCGGATAGTCCGCAGGCCGCTGTCGGCAAGCGTCGGCAGGGCGACTGTCTGCATATACTCGAAATGCTTGGCTTCCCGGAAGAAGTCGGTCTTGTTGGTCGTCACGACATCGATCAGGTAGATGGTCTCCTGATCAAGACCACCCTCGTTGAACAGGAAATCGCAATAATCGTCGAAGCTCGCATGCCGCGTGGCGCGCAGGCGCCGGCGCAGCCGGCCCTCCAGCATCGTCAGCTTCGTCGGCGGCATCTTGATGCCGCTATAGTCGTAGATGAACCGCGCCAGCTTGTCGAAATTACGCTTGCTGATCCTGTCGCCCGGCAACTGGGCTTCTACCGCTGCCATACTCATAACACGCAACACTCCGGGTAGTCTTGAAGGCCTCAGGCGGCCGATTGCAGGACAGAGGCGTCCTCGCGCGACAGAAGCCGGGCAAGGTCGACGATGACAACGAAGCCGTTCTCACGACGCACCACGCCTGCAATGTAATCCGATCGCCAGCGTACGCCGATATCGGGCGCGGCTTCGATCTGGTCGCGGCGGAACGGCGTCACTTCGAAAACGCGGTCGGCAACGAGGCCGAGCGTCAGAAGGCGATTTTCCATGGGAACGTCGAGAACCAGCACACGCGTATGCGGCGTGGGCACCGTCTTCGACATGCCGAGCTTCAGGCGCAGGTCGATCGTCGGGACGCCCTGTCCGCGCACATCGCGCAGACCGAGCAGATAGTCGGGACCGTTCGGAATCTTGAACGCTTCGGCGTAGTCGAGGATTTCGCGCACCACCTCCACCGGAACGGCGAAGATCTCCTCGCCGAGGCTGAAGGTCACGAATTGAGCTTCCAGAGATGTTGTCGCCATGATCAACCGCTTTCCTTGGATTCGGGCGGCCCCATTATCGGGGACGCCTGTTAATATATTGGAAGGACCTGATACTCAGGCGCTTTCCTTGAACTCGGCATCGCCCTCGTCGGGACCACCCATCGACATATCCAGGGCAAAGCCCTTGGCGCGTGCCTGCTGGGCAGAAACCGTGTTGGCGGGCGCGGCCTTCTTGGCGACCGGCTTGCGGGCNNNNGCCGACATCTCTTCGGAGGCGCCGGCATTCTGCTGAGTCACCTTGTCGAGCTGCTGGATTGCCTCGTTGATCTGGGCTGCGCCAATATCCTGCTCGCGGCAGGCCGCACTGATCTCGGAGACCAGTTCGGCCGTCTTGCGGATATCCGGAACCAGGCGGCCGAGCATGTCGCCGGCCTCCTGCGCGGACTTGACCGTATCGCCGGACATCGCACTGATTTCAGCGGCGGCCGACTGGCTGCGTTCGGCAAGCTTGCGCACTTCCGAAGCGACGACCGCAAAACCCTTGCCATGTTCGCCGGCACGAGCAGCTTCGACGGCGGCGTTTAGAGCAAGCAGGTCGGTCTGACGGGCGATTTCCTGAACGATGCCAATCTTCTCGGCAATCGTGCGCATGGCTTGAACAGCGCGTGAGACCGCTTCACCCGACAGTTCAGCATCCTTGGCCGACTGGCGGGCGATCTTCTCCGTCTGGGCGGCGTTATCGGCATTCTGCTTGATGTTGGAGGCCATCTCCTCCATCGAAGCGGAAGCCTCTTCAGCCGAAGCCGCCTGTTCGGTCGCACCCTGCGACACCTGTTCGGAGCTCGCCGAAAGCTCCTGGCTGCCGGACGAGACGTTTTCGGCCGCAGCAATCGCGTCGGCAACGACACCGCGCAGACGTTCGACCATCTGCTCCAGAGCAATGCCCAGCGTATCCTTCTCCGACAGGGGCTTCGGAGAAACCGTAAGGTCGCCGTTCGCGATCTGGTTGGCAATCTGCGCCGTGTTACGCAGGTTGCCGGTCATCCTCGTCATGGAATTGACCAGGTCGCGAATTTCGTCGTTGCTCTTGTGATCGATATTCTGTTCGAGGTCACCGATGCTGACGGCATCTGCAAGCTGAACGGCGCGTTTCAGGCCGCGCGAGATGTTGAGCAGGATCCAGATCGCAGCGGCCGAGGATACGACGATCAGGCCGATCGTCATCAAGATGAGCATGTTGCGTGACTGCGCATATTGTTCGTTGGTGGCCGCGTCGGTCTCGCCGACATTGCCCGTCACCGTATCGTTCAGCTTCGAGAGGATCGCGAGAAGCTGGTTCGTAACCTGCTGGCCTTCGCCCATCGAAATAGCGCCGGCCTGCGTGTTGGATTCATTGGTATTCTGCCTGGCGAGATCGGCAACACGGTCTTGCAGGGACGTCCATTTGCCGTAGAGATCGCCGAATTCGCTCATGCTGTTGCGGATATCCGGATCTGGCGATGCAGCAAGACGCGCCTGCAGTGTCTTGATCTGATCGCGGCTCTGGGAGATTTCGTCGACATAGCCGGTGATCTTGGTCGGATCCGTGTTGATGATCGCGTCCTTTTCGGAACGGATCGAGCGCATCACCGCATCGGAGAGATCACCGGAGTCACGCAGGTTGGCGACCGGGCCGGCAACCATGACCGAGATGTCGTCATTGAGCGACGAGAGATTGTAGATCGAAAGACCGGCCATTGCGCAGGTCAAGAGAACGATAAAACCGAACACCAGGCTCAGTTTGAGTTTGATCGTGAAGCGCATTCCAAGACCCCTTCAGGACTGCTGCGGATATCCCGCGAAATGACACATTGTGCCGCCGTAAAAACGCTTCATGCGTTGCCGGCTGGGCCGGTGTGTCCCGACGCGTCCATGCGCCGGCCATAGCGGGGCCGCCGTTGCTGCGGCCCCGACCTCTGTCCGCGGGAAGCGCCTAAGCACTTTCCCGGAAATCATCGTCGGTCGTGTCCGGTCCGCCCATGGACATATCGAGGGCAAAGCCTTTGGCGCGGGCCTGCTGAGCAACAACGCCGTTGGCGGAAGCTGCCTTACGGGCTGCAGACGGCGCCGGGCTACGCGTGGTTACCTTGGCGGCCGGTGCGCGGCCCTGGCGGCCACTCGCCGCCATTGCCTTGCCACCTGCCGTATCCACCTTGAAGAAGGCGATGGAGGTCTGCAGTTCCTCGGCCTGGGCGGCGAGCTCTTCCGACGTCGCAGACATCTGCTCGGAAGCGCCGGCATTCTGCTGGGTTACCTTGTCGAGCTGCTGGATCGCCTCGTTGATCTGCGACGCACCGACATCCTGCTCGCGGCATGCCGAACTGATCTCCGCCACGAGTTCCGCGGTCTTCCTGATATCAGGCACCAGGCGACCGAGCATATCGCCAGCCTCCTGGGCGGCCGTGACGGTATCGCTCGACATGGCGCTGATTTCCGCTGCTGCCGACTGGCTGCGTTCGGCAAGCTTTCGAACTTCGGAAGCGACGACCGCAAAGCCCTTGCCATGTTCACCGGCACGGGCGGCCTCGACCGCAGCATTGAGTGCGAGAAGATCGGTCTGGCGAGCGATTTCCTGAACGATGCTGATCTTCTGGGCGATCGTGCGCATGGCCTCGACGGCGCGGGAAACGGCGCTCCCGCTCATCTCGGCATCCTTGGCGGATTGACGCGCGATCTTTTCCGTCTGGGCGGCATTGTCAGCGTTCTGTTTGATGTTGGCGGCCATCTCCTCCATTGAGGAGGAGGCTTCCTCGGCCGCAGAGGCCTGCTCGGTGGCGCCCTGCGACACCTGCTCCGAACTCGCCGAAAGCTCCTGGCTGCCGGCCGAAACATTCTCGGCGGCCGCAATTGCATCAGCAACGACGTCGCGCAGGCGCTCCACCATCTGTTCCAGCGCGGTGCCGAGCGTATCCTTGGCCGAGAGCGCCTTCGGAGAGACTGTCAGGTCGCCCCCAGCAATCTGCGTGGCAATTTCGGCTGTGGCGCGAAGGTTGGCGACCATGCTTTGCATCGCGATGCCAAGCGTATCCTTGGCTGAAAGTGGCTTGACCTCGACCGAGAGATCGCCTTCTGCGATCTGGTTGGCAATATCGGCGGTGGCGCGCAGGTTGTTCACCATGCCGAGCATGGCGATGCCGAGCGTATCCTTGTCGGAGAGCGGTTTCGGCGTAACGCTGAGGTCACCATTCGAGATCTCATTTGCGATGCCCGCGGTATTGCGCAGATTATCCGTCATGACGTTGATCGTGTTCACCAGATCCTTGATCTCGTCATTGCTCTTGATCTCGACCTTCTGGTTCAGATCACCAATGGCGACGGCGTTGGCGACATTCATGATCTTGCGCAGACCGCTGCTGATGCCGAGCGCGATCCACAGCGCGGCAGCGAAAGCGATGACGGAAGCGCCGATGGCAATGCCGATCAGCAGGTTTCTGGTGTTGCCATAGAGGGTTTCCGTATCGTCGTCGGCCTGGGTCATCGCCTTCTGCTGATGCGTGACAAGCGCCGTGAAGACGTCTTCCAGCTCCGTGACGATGGCGCGAACCTCACCACCGGAATAAGCCGTGGCCCCTGCCCTGTCGCCGCTTTCGTGGATCAAGGCGACTTTGTTGGAACCATCAACGAAACGTTTGCTCAGCTCGATCAGCCTGTCCCATGTCGGCTTGCTGTCAGCCGTTGCGATCTGCTGGCCGCCTGTCGCAAACGCGAGCATTTCATCCATGCTCCTTGCCGAGTTTTCGTAGTGTTTCTTGGCCGTTTCAGGATCCATTTCCAGAAGGGCGTTCTTCTGCCACCTGATGGCATCGAGCTCGGCAGCTTTGGCTTCCAGAGCCAGCTCCAGGCTTTTTGAAGGGCCTGCGATCAGGTTGCCAACGGCATCGTTCAGCGAACTGAGGCTGATAATTCCAAAGACTGCACTACCCATTAGCAGCAGTATGACGAAGCCGAATGCGGCCGCGAGCTTTAGCTTGATCGTGATGCGCATCGCAATACCCCTATTTGAAAGCGACGGAATAAGTGTGGACCGGTGGTTTCCTTGGCGCGGCATCACGCAGCAAAAACATTCCGGCAGGCGAAAACGGTTATCGAAGAAATTGCGATCTTGCCTCCGGCGTTCCTGGGCACCGAAAGCCTGTGTCAGGGGCCGAATGCCGAGCCCCTGACGGCATCAACGTGGCAAAGCGCTCAGGCACTTTCCCTGAACTCTGCATCCCCCTCGTCGGGACCACCCATCGACATGTCGAGGGCAAAGCCCTTGGCGCGTGCCTGCTGGGCAGAAACCGTGTTGGCGGGCGCGGCCTTCTTGGCGACCGGCTTGCGGGCCGCAGCCGGAGCCGGCGTGCGAACCGTGACCTTGGCAGCAGGAGCGTGCGATAGACGGTTGCCGGCCATGTCGACCTTGAAGAAGGCGATCGAGGCCTGCAGTTCCTCAGCCTGGGTCGCCAGTTCTTCCGACGTTGCCGACATCTCTTCGGAGGCACCGGCATTCTGCTGGGTTACCTTGTCGAGCTGCTGGATTGCTTCGTTGATCTGCCCCGCGCCGATATCCTGCTCGCGGCAGGCTGCACTGATCTCGGAGACCAGTTCGGCCGTCTTGCGGATGTCGGGAACCAGGCGGCCGAGCATGTCGCCGGCTTCCTGAGCGGCCTTCACCGTGTCGCTGGACATGGAGGAAATCTCAGCGGCAGCCGACTGGCTGCGCTCGGCAAGCTTGCGCACTTCCGAGGCGACGACCGCAAAACCCTTGCCATGTTCGCCGGCGCGAGCAGCCTCGACGGCGGCGTTTAGAGCAAGCAGGTCGGTTTGACGGGCAATTTCCTGGACGATACCGATTTTCTCGGCAATCGTGCGCATGGCCGCAACAGCGCGGTTGACCGCATCGCCAGAAGTCTCGGCATCCTTGGCGGACTGGCGAGCAATCTTCTCGGTCTGGGCCGCGTTATCGGCGTTCTGTTTGATATTGGCTGCCATCTCTTCCATCGAGGCGGAAGCCTCTTCAGCGGAAGCTGCCTGTTCGGTCGCACCCTGCGAGACCTGTTCGGAACTGGATGATAGTTCCTGGCTGCCCGACGAGACGTTTTCGGCCGCGGCGATAGCGTCGGCGACAACACCGCGCAGACGTTCGACCATCTGTTCGAGCGCAACGCCCAGAACATCCTTGTCGGAAAGCGGCTTCGGGGAAACCGTCAGGTCGCCATTCGAAATCTGACCGGCGATGTGCGCGGTTGCACGCAGATTGGCGATCATATCTTCCATCGCGATGCCGAGCGCGTCCTTATCTGAAAGCCGCTTCGCATCGATCGAAAGATCGCCCGCAGCGATGGCATTCGCCACGTCGGCCGTGGAGCGCAGATTGGCGGTCATCACATTCATCGTCGTGACGAGATCCTTGATCTCATCATTGGTGCGCACGTTGATCGTCTGGTTAAGGTCGCCGATGGCAACCGCATTCGCCGCGCTGCGCACTTTGGAAAGACCGGTGATGATGTTGATCGCGATCCAGAGAGCCGCAACGATCGAGAGCATCACGCCGACGCCTGCAATGATCATCAGCGTCGTAAAGGTGCTGCGGAATGCTGCGTCGGCGCTTTCGTCACCTTCGCTGATCGAGGCGCGTGTCAGGCCAGCCAGGGATTCCGTCAGCGCGTCAAGCTTTTCCGAAGCGACATCGCCGTCCGTCTGGTTTACCTCGATTGCGCGGTCGCGCTGGCCATTGAGCGCCAGCTCACGGATGTTATCGTTGAGCTTCGTGTAGTCCAACCAGAAGGCGCTAATCGCTTCCCACTTTTCCTTGAAGCCGTCGGCAGCGCTTTCCTGACCTTCCTTCAGAGCCTGTTCGAATGCCTTGCGCTGCGCTTCCATCTGCGAAACGGCCTGCTGCGTTCTCTGAGGTGTCGTCGCAAGCAGAAGGTCGCTTTCCGCGAGATTGAGCGAGTCGAAAGCTCTCGCGAGGTTGGATGCATAGCCGTCCTGGCGAACCGGACCGGTCAGCAGTTCATCTTGCATGGAAGCGACGAGGCTGACGCCACGCATGCCGAAGCCTGCGCAGCAGAGGGTGACGGCAATGAGAAGCCCGAAGGCGATGGCTAACTTTGCCTTGATCGTGAAGCGCATTTGAATACTTCCTTGAAGTAGATCGACAGAGCGGGGGCATTGCGCGACGTCCGGGCATGGATCGTCATTCTGCCGCTTATGACGGCATGCATGCAGAATATTCGGTTGCGGGAGATACATTGCCGCTCATTCCGCGTGCCCGTCGTCACGGACCCTGCCGGAAATTACGATCGGCTTGCAAAACCGCAGCGCGTCTGACTGCGGAAGGTCCCATCTTGCGGAAGGGAAATCCGATGCTCCGCCTGCCTGTATAACCTGGCAGGCGGACATCTGCCGATCGATACCGACGCATACACACGTCGGGTCTTTCAAGAAGCCGCGGGCAAGAAGTCCGCGGCGATGCTCGTATCGGCGAAGCGCTTAAGCGCTTTCGCGGAAATCGTCGTCACCGGCGTCCGGACCACCCATCGACATATCCAGGGCAAAGCCCTTGGCACGCGCCTGCTGGGACGCAACGGTATTGCCGTGACTATGGGTATGCGTCGCCGGAGCCGGCTTGCGTGGGGTGGCGGCGGCCGGAGCCTTCACCACCTTTGCAGAAGTCTTTGTGGCGGTCTTCCGTACGCCAGCGCGGGTCGCGCCTGCCGTGTCGACCTTGAAGAAGGCGATCGAAGCCTGCAGTTCCTCGGCCTGAGCAGCAAGCTCCTCCGAAGTGGCCGACATTTCTTCCGAAGCACCGGCATTCTGCTGGGTCACCTTGTCGAGCTGCTGGATCGCTTCGTTGATCTGAGAGGCACCGATATCCTGTTCACGGCAGGCAGCGCTGATCTCGGAAACCAACTCCGCGGTCTTGCGGATGTCCGGAACCAGGCGGCCGAGCATTTCGCCGGCGTCGCGGGCAGCCTTGACCGTGTCGCTCGACATGGAGGAAATCTCCGCGGCGGCTGATTGGCTGCGTTCAGCAAGCTTGCGCACTTCCGAAGCGACGACCGCAAAGCCCTTGCCGTGTTCGCCTGCACGTGCGGCTTCGACGGCGGCATTCAGGGCGAGCAGATCGGTCTGGCGGGCGATTTCCTGAACGATGCCGATCTTCTCGGCAATCGTGCGCATCGCATCGACGGCGCGGTTGACGGCGTCGCCGGAAGCTTCCGCGTCCTTGGCGGATTGGCGGGCGATCTTCTCGGTCTGCGCGGCATTATCGGCATTCTGCTTGATGTTCGCAGCCATCTGCTCCATCGAGGCGGAGGCCTCTTCAGCGGAAGCCGCCTGTTCGGTCGCACCCTGCGAGACCTGCTCGGAGCTGGCCGACAGTTCCTGGCTGCCCGAAGAGACATTGTCGGCTGCAGACAGTGCATCGGCGACGACACCGCGAAGGCGTTCGATCATGACGTTGACGTTGCCGAGCAGTTCGCCGATCTCGTCATGCGTGGTGATTTCGGCCATCTTGGTCAGGTCGCCTTCGGCAACTTCACGGACAACAGTGTTGGCGCGGTTGAGGCCTTTGCTGATGGTATTTGCGATCCAGAACGCCGTGAGGACGGCAATCAGCAACGCTGTGGCGGCAACCGCAATCATCATCGTGCGTGTCGTGCCGTACTGCTGCTCGGCGCTGTCATCTGCATCCTGCATGCGCTGTTTTTCGAGCGCAAGAATTTCGTCGAGCGTGGCGTCTATATCGTTGGCGGCCTGGCGAGCCGTCGTGACCGAGATATTGTTGGCGCCGTCCATATTGCCGGCCTTGATGAAATCTCGGATCTGGTCGTCGGCCTGATTGAATGTCGCGGAGAGTTGGGCAACGCGCTCCCAACGCGCCTTGCCTTCCTCGGTGGCGAGTTTCGTCACGGCAGCGAATGCATCGGCGAAGTCCTTGCGGGCCTTGGCGCCCTTTTCGATGGCGCCGGAAGCGTCATCGGCGTTGCGTGCAGTCAGAAGGTTCTTCTGCTGGCGGATGGCTTCGAGCTGGGCGATGTTGATCTGTTGCGCCAGGTCGAGGCGCGCAGCAGGACCGGCAAGAAGGTTGCCGATCGTATCGTTCAGCGAGCCGAGGCTGAAGATGCCGTAGGCGGCCGTGCCTATCAGCATGAAAATGATAAAGGTGAACGCTGTCACCAGCTTTGTCTTGATCGTCAATCGCATCGTCTTAACCCCTCAGTGATTGGCCCCCGGCTAGTTGACGGCCCCCGCCGTCTCATGCCTCGATGAGAAAATCGCCTGCAAATTCGGGAGGATGATGAACTCACCACCCCTCTTGACCAGGCAGTTGATATAATCCGCGCGCCAGCGCATACCCACGCTCGGCGGCGGCTCGCTGGCGTTTTTCGTCAGCGTCGTCACCTCGTTCACCTTGTCTGTGCGGATACCGACGAGTGTCTGCTCCCCCTGCAGATCGACCTCGATGACGATGATGCGGCTGTCTATTGTCGCTTCCGAAGCCTCCATCCCGAAGGCGAGGCGAAGATCGGCAAGCGGAATCACCTTGCCGCGAAAGTTGATGACGCTGGCAACGAAAGGCTGGGCGCCCGGTACTGCGGTCTCGGGAAGCAGATCCAGGATTTCCTGTACGATGACTGCTTCCAGAGCGAAGGTTTCACCATTGAGATCGAAGGTCAGAACCTCGACTTCTTCAGCGTAGTTCCAGTGCTTGTCGAATTTTTCGGCTGTTGCTGTGCTCATCCTGCCACGCGCAATTGCGCCTCCTGTTGCTGACCCGCGGCAACGAGATGCCCGACGTCAAGAATGAGAGCGACGCTGCCGTCGCCGAGAATGGTGGCGCCGGAGAAGGTCGCCACGTCGTTGTGCAGTTTCGACATCGACTTGATGACCGTCTGGTGGTCGCCGATGATCTGGTCGACCACCAGACCGACACGTTCGGTGCCCGTCGAGATGACGACCACTTTCTGGTGGACGTCCGGCTTGGTGCCTGTGCGGAAGAGATCGCGAAGCCTGAGGAACGGAACCAGGCTGTCGCGCAGCGAGATGAAGGAGCGGCCGCGCGAGCGGAGATCTTCTTCCAGCGACAGTTCGAGGCATTCCTCGACCGCCGAGAGCGGGATGACGTAGCGGCCGGAACCCACTCGCACCAGAAGACCGTCGATGATGGCGAGTGTCAGCGGAATGCGGAGAGAGACTTCCGAGCCTTGCCCGGGCAGGCTGACGATGTCGATCGTGCCGCGCAGCGCCTCGACCGTCTTCTTGACGACGTCCATGCCGACACCGCGACCGGACAGATTGGTGATCGCCGCTGCGGTCGAGAAGCCGGGAGCGAAGATGAGCTGCAGCAGCTCCTGATCGGAAAGCGGCTGGCCGGGCGCGATGAGGCCGGAGGATTCCGCTTTGGCGCGAACGCGGTCACGGTTGATGCCACGGCCGTCATCCTTGATGGAGATGATGACCTCGCCGCCGGACTGGTGGGCAGCAAGCGTCACCGTGCCGGCTTCGGTCTTGCCGGCGCCAAGGCGCTCGGCCGGCGGCTCGAGACCGTGGTCTATCGAATTGCGGACGAGGTGGACCAGCGGATCGGCCAGACGCTCGATGACGGTCTTGTCGACTTCAGTGGTCTCACCTTCGGTAACGAGCTCGATCACCTTGCCAGTTTCGCGGGCGAGATCGTGGACGAGACGGCGGAAGCGCGAGAAGAGCGTCCCGACCGGCACCATGCGCAACACCATCATCGTGTCGCGCAGCTCGCCGGAGAGACGTTCGATTTCTTCCGAAACCGAGCGTAGCGCTATATCCGAGCTGGAGCTTGCCAGCTGACTAAGGCGCGACTGGGCAATGACGAGCTCGCCGACGCGGTCCATCAGTTCGTCCAGGCGTTCGGCCGGAACGCGGACGTTTTCCTGCGCTTTCGCCTGGGCTGCCGCCTGAACAGGAGCTGCCGCCTCGCGCTTCACCGGAACCGCCTCGACGGGGCGGAATTCCAGAGCAGCGGCGGGCACTGGAGCGACAGCTGCTGCGGCAGGAGTTACGTCTTTCTTTGCTTCGATCGTTGCGGCCTGCGGACCGGCGATTTCCTGAACATCGAGCTCCATGTCATCCATGACGAAGATAAAGACGTCGTCGATGGCGGAACGGTCCTGTTCACTCGTCAGAACGACGTCCCAGGAAACGTGAAGTTCTGTCGGGACCAGATCGTTGAGTAGCGGAATTCCCGATCTGTTTGCGCGGACGGTACATTCGCCGAGATCGCGCAATTCATCCAGAAGGCCGAGCGGGTTGGTGCCGTTGGCCATGGAATTCGCCGGAAGGCTGAAACGGATGCGCCACGTCGTTTTCTTCTTGACGGGACCGGCGACGACAGGTGCTGCAGCCACAGGCGCTGTGGCCTCTTTGGCCTCCGACTTGCCGCCGACCGCTGCCTGGAGCTGGGCAAGCAGCTTGTGGCCGGTATCACCATGATCGGCATCGGGTTGCTCGACAAGGGCGCGCATGTGATCCTGCGCGGCAAGAACGGCGGCGACGAGCTCGGCGGTTGCCGGCACCTCGCCCTTGCGAACACGGTCGAAGGCCGTTTCGCAATGATGCGTGAAAGCCGCAAGCGCCTCGAAGCCAAACATGGCACCCGAACCCTTCAACGTATGAAGGCCGCGGAAGACAGCGTCGACGAGATCCCTGTTTTCGAGGTCGTGATTAAGGTCGAGAAGGCCGGCTTCGATCGCCTCGAGGCATTCGGCCGCTTCGGTTCGGAAGACTGCGACTGGATCAAGCGAGCTCATCTGCCGAGAACCTTCTTCACGATCTTAACGAGATTTTCCGGATCGAACGGCTTGGTGAGCCAGCCGGTGGCACCGGCGGCCTTGGCACGGGCCTTGAGGTCCGCGTCGGATTCCGTCGTCAGGAAGATGATCGGCACGCCGGCCTGGGCGGGCAGCTTGCGCAGTTCCTCGATCATCGTCAGCCCATCCATGACGGGCATGTTGAGGTCGGTGACGATCAGGTCGAAATTGCCGCTCTTGGCGGTTGCCAGACCCTCGGCGCCATTGACGGCTTCGGTGACGGTGTAACCTGCATTGGTCAGCGTGACCTTGGTGGTCAGCCGGATGCTGGCGGAATCGTCGACGGTCAGGATGTTTGCGCTCATAATGTCACCTCTTTATGCAACCAGAACTTCTGGTCTTCTTGATCGAAGACTTCCATAAATCCGGCGCGTTCAAGAACCTTGAGAAGCGAACCGCTGGCCGGAGCTGAAAGGGTAAAAGTCTTGCCTTCGGCCTTGGCCTGACGACGGGCGGATTCGATGAGCTGAAGAAAACTCAGATCCGCCTCCGCGTTTTCGGGAAGACTTACGGCAATACTATTATTGTCGCGAAACCGATCAATAATCTTCGCATATACTTCCGAAGCATTACGAATGCTCAGAGTTTCCGGAAGGGATATAGATTCGAAATATTTTGCCTGAGTATCCAATGCAGCCTCCATGGTCGGAGAAATACTTAACGACCATAAAAGGACTCTCATGACAGGCTTAACAGCGCGTAAACAGCGGTTGTAGGAAAGTGCAATTGGCGCGAGTCCCGACTCCCTGAATTCTTATCCGGGATAATTTATACTGAAGCTTTCTCATATTATAAAATAACATGAAAAAACAATATGATAGATAGCACTTTATAGGAAGCTTATAAAATCTTGCCGAATAGTTTTATGGGTTGTTAATCACAACGTTTACGAGTCTGCGGCGTTTACCTGCCGTTTCCATCCTGCCCGTAAAAATAGAGTCAAATTGCCTGTGTTCATAAGTAAAGGTACAAATGTGACAAACGCGACGGCATCGGCACAGACTGCATTTTTGGCATCAGGTTCGGATATCAGCCAGACCCTGGAGTCGGCCCGCGCCCAGGTGGAGGAACGCTTCCTCGAAGGTGGTACAGTCCTGCTTTCAGTGATGGATGTCCTCAATCGTCTGTTGACGTCACTGGACCAGATCACCAAGGCGCTGGACAACAATGAGGCGAGTGACACCAGCGCCGATCTCAATGCGACCGTCCAGAACCTGATCGAGCTTCCGGGCTCTGAGGAAAAACGCCAGCAGGCTCTGACGGCACTTGCCCAGACCGGCTCGGAATTGCACCGGCATGTCGCTGATATGCAGGAGACGATGCGCTACCTGCGCACCTTCGCAGTGACGGTAAAGATAACGGGTGCGGGCCTTGCCGAATTTGCAGGCTTCGCTCAGGAAATCCTTGAGCGCATCTATTCGGGAACTGACGAAGTCAACCGCTTCGCCACCCATCTCGACAGCCTCCAGAAGGAGGTCAAGCTCGCCCTCTCCTTCGGCAACAATCTTTCCAAGAGCTACGCCGACACCGTTCCGGCAGTCGCCAGGGCGCTGAAGGATGACGCAAAGAAGATTGCCGACCACCGCCAGAGCCTCGGCACCATCGCCCGCGATGTAGGCGCAATCGCCCGCGGCGTGCAGGGGAAGGTCGCCTCCACTCTTTCGGCGCTGCAGATCGGCGATATCACTCGCCAGCGCATCGAACATGTGCAGAGCACCTTCTCGCTGCTCGAGGATTTCCTCGCAAGCGAAGACGGCGCCAAGCTCGATGCCGATGGACGCAAGCGCCTGCAGAACGTCATTCATCACCTGACAGCCGCGCAGATGGCTGAGATGTGCACCGACTTCCAAAGGGATTCCCGCAATGTCGTAAAGACCATCGCAAGCTTCAGCCAGGATACGCAGGAAATTCTGAGATTGCGCGACCAGATGAGCGGTCAGAGCGACGGCAGCGGTGGGAACTTCATGCGCGCGCTGGAATCGAGCGTCTCCGCCGCTCACGAGATCGTCAAGCAGGTCGATGTGGCAAGCCGTCAAGCCGACCAGGTCAGCCAGTCGACGATCGGCACCGCCGCAACGCTTCTGCAGTCCATCGAGGCGATCCGCGCGGTCAAGACCGATATCCATTACATGGCGCTCAATACCAACCTGCGCTGCAGCCGTCTCGGCGAAGAAGGCAAGTCGATCAACGTCGTCACCGCCGAATTGCGCATCTTTGCCGGCAAGCTGGATGATTCAGCCGATGCCATCGTCAATGGCCTGCCTGCGCTCGAAGCCTCGGCGGGACGCGTCGCCCCTGCCGCCGGCTCCAGGAATGGCGGTCTTGCCGAAAGCCTCACCTCGGCCGTCGGCACGATCCGCTCCGCGGCCAACCTGATGGAAGACGAACTCAAAGTCCTTGCCGAACACGGCCGCGAGGTCGCGACCAAGATCAACCTGCTGATCGGCAAACTCGATTTCCAGCATGATCTCGGTGACGTGCTTGCCCGCTGCGCCGACGTGCTGGAAACCGTGGCCGGCGACCAGATCGCCGATATTTCCGACATTGCCGAAGCAATTGGCCCGCTCGACCGCAAGATCTTCAAGCTCTACACGATGGTGCAGGAACGCAATGTCCATCGCAACATCATTCCCGCCAACGAGGAAACAACAACAATGGCGCCTGCCGAGCCCGCCAAAGCCCAGAGCGACGAGGACTTGTTCGAGGACGCCCTCTTTTAGAAAGGCCGCAGCTTAATTGATGCGGCGGAACTTGTTCGCCGCTTCGATCGCCGCCTTCTGCTGGTCGTCTTCGATGCCGAGATAGAAATCCTCAAGCGAGGGATCGCTCAATCCTGCACGCCGTGACAGGACGTACCACTTGGCCGCCTCGACCGGATCGGGTGCCGTGCCGATTGCATTGACGTAAAGATGTGCGAGCTTGTTTTGCGCAGCGACATTGCCCCGGTTGGCCGCAAGCTTCATCCATTCGAAGCCGCGCACGTAATCCTTCGGCCCACCGACGCCGTTGATCAGCCAGATACCCATGTCGAGCTGAGCCGTATCGAAGCCCGCCCGCGCCGCGCGCGCCATCCATTCGCGTGCCAGTTGCTTCTTGTCTTCGGGCAGGTCGGGCACCTGCTGGTAGATCTGCGCTACCGCATATTGTGCGTCTGCGATGCCCTGCTCTGCTGCCTTTTCATAATAAGGCAGGGCAAGCTTCAATCCCTTGTCCCCGGGATTGTCGGCTACGAGCGTTTGGCCCCAGTTGAATTCGGCTGACGAATTTCCGCCATCGGCCGCCTTGCGCATATATTCGTCGGCCTTCGCCTTGTCTCGCGTGACATTGTTGCCCTCCATCAGGAGCAACGCATATTTGAACATAGCGGTCGGATCGCCGCCCTCTGCCGCCTTGCCGTACCAGAAGGCAGCGTTTTTCATGTCCCGCTTGACACCGAGGCCCTGCGACAGGATTTCGGCGATCAGCGTCTGGGCCGCCGGATCGCCGAGCTGTGCCCGTGGCAGCGCCTTGTCCATGGCGGTCAGATAGTAGCCACGTTGATAGGCGCCGAACGCTTCGTCGATCGCACCCGTATATGGCTTTTCAGGTGGCAGATCGGGCAGCTTCGCACCCATGCGATCGAAAACCCCGACGCCGTCAGACGGCTCAATACCCTGCGGGGGCTGCGGTCGGTCCGTACGGAATGTCTGGCTTGGCGTTGGCGAGCGCTCGGTAACGGTTTCATTCGCCTGTGCCTGCGCAAACTCCGTCCGAGCCGCCAATAAGGCGGCTATACAAAAGAGAGCGCATCTCGAAAAGCGGGCGGGGATCGGCATAAGCGCGATATCAATCCTCAAACCGTGGCGCTTTTTCGTCAAGCAGGGCATTGATCTGAGCCACGATCGAGGGCGCCTGAGCCGGCTCGGCAAATACGCCCAGGCGCATCGCCACGAACTCTGCCCCGGTCTGCGCAACGGCGAGGGCGGAGGCCGGATCAGTGCCGCCCATCACGATGCACGGGATTTCGATCATCGACGCCCACCACTCGGCAAGCGCCAGGTTCTTCGGATGCGCCTCCGGCTTGATGTCGCCGTCGAGCTTGCCGAAGAAGATGTAATCCGGCCGCTCCTCGCCGACTTCCAGCGCCGTATGCCGGTCGGCGGCATTGCCGCCGCCGACGATCAACTTGTCCGCATAACGATCGATTGCATCCGCAATCTCGCTTGCCGGTCCGGTGATGTGCAGGCCATCGGCCTTCGCGCGACCGACGACGCGGCTGTCGCCGGCAATCAGCGCCGCGGCACCCGCACCCTGAATAATGGGAACGAGCTTTTCCGCATGCTTCTGGAAGGCGCCGTCGTCAAGACCGTATTGCGGCAGGATAACGGACGCGACATCACCGCCTTTCAGCGCATCGGCGACGATCTTCGCCCGCTCATCGGCATCGGCGATATCGGGCAGAACGAGAACAAGGCGGCAGCGGTTTTCCGGTTCGGTCATGAAGTCTTTCCATCTGCGGCGGTTTTTCCCGCTCTATGGCGGATCCGCACTCGTTTTGAGTGAGTAATTCCGATAGAGGGGGCTTGCAAGGGGAGGAACTTCAAAAGCATGCCGCAAGATATGTCATTCTACTACGCCGCAATCCCGGCTGTCATTCTCGTCGGGCTTGCCAAAGGCGGGATGGGCGACGCTTTGTCGCTGATCGGCCTTCCCTTTCTCGCCCTCGTCGTCGCTCCCGTGGAAGCCGCCGCGATCCTGCTTCCCATCCTCGTCTTCATGGACATGATCTCGCTGGCGATCTGGCGCCAGCATGGCGACTGGACGACGCTGAAGATCATGCTGCCCGGCGCTATTCTCGGCATCACCTTCGGCTGGGCGACCTCCGCTCTCGTGCCAGGCAGCGTATTGCGCGTTCTCATCGGTGCCGTCACGGTGGCCTTCTGCCTGCGTTACTTCTGGAATAATTTCGGCCCCGGCAAGGGAATAGTCATCCCACCGCGTCCCCAACGCCCGGTACTGGCAAGCCTCTGGGGCACGTTTTCCGGCTATGGCAGCTTCGTCGCCCATGCCGGCGGCGCGCCATTCCAGATTTATGCCCTGCCGCTCAAGCTGCCGCCACGCGAATTCACCGGCACCAGCGTACGCTTCTTCGCCATTCTGAACGCCATAAAGCTTGTTCCTTATTTCGCGCTCGGCCAACTCGACACCCGCAATCTTCTGACCTCAGCCACGCTTGTGCCCTTCGCTCCGCTGGCAACAATGGCCGGCGCATGGTGTGTACGTCGCATGAAGCCGCAGATATTCTACCCTTTTATGTATGCTATGGCGCTGATCGCTGCCTTCCTGATCTTGCGCGAAGGCGTGCTTGGATAGGGTTGCATTCCGTTGCGATGCACAATTTCCTTGCTGGAAAGGCCCGTTTGACGTAGCTTTTTGACATGTCGAACACGGACCCCTTCTCTGCGATTGCCGATCCGAACCGGCGGTTCTTGCTGGAGGAATTGCGGCGCGCTCCAAAGACGGTCAATGAGCTTGCCGAGGGTCTGCCGATCAGCCGTCCCGCCGTGTCGCAGCACCTGAAGGCATTGCTCGAAAGCAACCTTGTTTCCGTGACCTCGGAAGGAACGAGGCGCATCTACACGGTCAACAACCGTGGTTTCGACAAGCTCAATCTCTGGCTGGATCAGTTCTGGGCCTGAAGGCGCCCTCTTCTCGCAAAAACGCCAGCCCGATGCCGCATGCAAGGGACTGGCGCTCGATTTCGGTTATTCACCGGGTCTTGCTTGATAGTCGAGAAAATTGGGGAATTTCACCTTTTCTTTCACAAGACTAATGTCCGGCGATAGCCTGGAAAGATCAATGGACGGATGACTTGAGACGCTCGATCTCGTCCTTGATGCGCAGCTTACGGCGCTTGCATTCGGCAAGTTCAGTATCGGAAATAGAGGGAGATGTTCTCAGGGCATGCAACTCCTCCTCGAGAGCGACATGCTTTTTCTGGAGCGATTCAAGATGAGCTTGAACAGTCATTTGACCCTTCCTTCCTCTTACCCTTCCCCAGCCATCCATTGCCAGGGATCCAAGGTGTCAACCAGCGGACTGTGACACATTTTTGAAGGCTTGTCGAAGGCCAAAAGATGAAGACTAAGCGGCAAATTCATGATCAACACTAACTTCCCGTTACCTCTATTTGGTGATAGGAGCTTGCGGAAATTATCGGCAGACCGGACAAGGTCCGAAGACGATTATGGGGAATGCAAATGGCCGATCAGGAACAGGCGGAAATCAGGCTCATGGCGGCGCGTCTGCGTCAGGAGCACGAGGATTACGACGCCGCGATCAACGCCATGATTGAGACGGGCTGCGACGCCCTCCGCATCCAGCGCATGAAAAAGAAGAAGCTGGTCATCAAGGACAAGCTCTCCAAGCTGGAAGACCAGATCATCCCTGACATCATCGCCTGAAGGAACGATTGTGACGATAACAGACAGACCGCCAGTCGCCATCATCATGGGCAGCCAGTCCGACTGGGAGACCATGAAGAATGCTGCCGATACGCTGGAGGCGCTGGAAATCGAGTATGATGCACGCATCATCTCGGCTCATCGTACACCTGACCGGCTCGTGACATTCGCCAAGGGCGCGCGCGCCGAGGGCTTCAAGATCATCATCGCGGGCGCTGGCGGCGCGGCTCACCTTCCGGGCATGACGGCGGCCATGACGCCGCTGCCGGTTTTCGGTGTGCCTGTGCAGTCCAAGACCATGTCCGGCCAGGACAGCCTGTTGTCCATCGTCCAGATGCCGGGCGGCATCCCCGTCGGCACGCTTGCCATCGGCAAGGCCGGCGCGATCAATGCGGCCCTTCTTGCCGCTGCCGTACTCGCCCTTTCCGACGACGAGGTCGCCGAGCGCCTCGACGAATGGCGCGAGCGCCAGAGCGCCTCCGTCGCCGAATATCCTATGGACGACCTCTGATGGTAAGGACGATAGGCATTATCGGCGGCGGCCAGCTCGGCCGCATGCTTGCCATGGCAGCAGCACGGCTGAATTTCCGCACGGTGATATTAGAACCGCAAGCCGATAGCCCCGCCGCGCAGCTCGCCAACAGCCAGATCACCGCCGCCTACGACGATCCTTCAGCGCTCGCCGAACTGGCGGGGCTCTGCGACGTCGTCACCTACGAATTCGAGAACGTGCCCGTTGCCGCTGCCGAAACGCTGGCAAAGAGCGTGCCGGTCTACCCGCCCCCGAAGGCGCTGGAAGCTGCTCAGGACCGGCTGGTCGAAAAGCGCTTCATCAACGGTTGCAACATTCCGACAGCCCGTTTCCACGCCATCGGCAGCCAGGCCGATCTCGAGCAGGCACTGAAGGATTTCGGTGGCCAGGGCGTATTGAAGACCCGGCGCCTGGGCTATGACGGCAAGGGCCAGAAGGTGTTCCGCTCGCCGGCCGACAATCCTGACGGCGCCTATGCGGAACTTGGCTCTGTGCCGCTCATCCTCGAGAGCTTCATCGCCTTCGAACGCGAAGTCTCGATCATCGCAGCGCGCGCTACCGACGGTACTGTGCTCTGCTTCGACCCGGCCGAAAACGTCCACCGCAACGGCATCCTGCATACTTCGACAATTCCGGCGACAATCTCCGCCACCACCGCCGAGGCGGCGCGCAAGGCGGCCGAACAAATTCTGGGCGCGCTCGACTATGTCGGCGTCATCGGCATCGAGTTCTTCGTGCTTGCCGATGGCAGCCTCGTCGCCAACGAGATGGCACCGCGCGTCCACAATTCCGGCCATTGGACGGAAGCGGCCTGCATCGTCTCGCAATTCGAGCAACATATCCGTGCCGTGGCCGGCTTGCCTCTCGGCAACCCGCGCCGCCACTCCAATTGCGTGATGCAGAACCTGATTGGCGACGATATCCTCGCTGTTCCGGACTGGTTGAAACGCGACGATACGCTGGTGCATCTCTACGGCAAGACAGAGTCGCGCCCTGGCCGGAAGATGGGCCATGTGACGACGCTGACGGGTAAGGCCTCCTGAACTGGCGTCCCCCAGCGCCTGAAACCCACGGAAAAAAGCCTTCACGTGGTTGACACAGGGCAGAGGTCGGGTTATCTGCTCCCCCACCTAAAGAGCGCGCCCAGCCGGCGCGCTTTTGATTGTTAAAAGACACGGGCGAATGTGAATTCCCCCAGAAACATCGCGGATCAGAAAAATGAAGATCAAGAATTCGCTCAAGTCGCTCAAGGCGCGTCATCGTGACAACCGTCTCGTTCGCCGTAAGGGCCGCATCTACATCATCAACAAGCAGAACCCGCGCTACAAGGCTCGTCAGGGCTGATTGTACGCGTATCCGGTTGCCTGCTCACGGGGCAGGCATATCGGTGGGTCGCTTCGGTGATCACGTCAAATTTGTTTGATCTTCAGCAGTGGCGGGCTAATATGTCCGCCATGCGCTTTTTTGCTATGACCTCAGCGGCGCTGCCGCTTGCCCTCATCCTGTTTGCTCCTGCCCTTCCTGCTGCAGCACAGCAGAAGGATGTTATTGTCGAACAGCCTGATAATGCCGATTCGTCGCCGAAGCAGCGTCTCGACCAACTCTATGGTCAATTGAAACGCGAGCGCGATCCCGAAAAGGCAAGCAGCATCGCCAATCAGATCCGCATGGAATGGAACGATTCCAACAGCGCGACGATCAACCTCCTGATGCAATGGGCCGATAAGGCGATCGAAGACAAGCGTAATCCGGCAGCGCTCGATTTTCTCGATGAAGCCATCGCGCTTAAACCAACCTATGCCGAAAGCTGGAACCGTCGTGCAACGCTGAACTTCGTGCTCGGCAACTATCGCAAGTCGATGGCCGACATCGAACAGGTGCTGAAGCTCGAACCCCGTCATTTCGGCGCCCTCTCAGGCATGGCGGCCATCCTCGCCACCACAGGCAATGACGAGATTACACTCAAGGCCTGGGAGCGAGTTCTGGACGTCTATCCTGCCGATCGTGCTGCACAGGAGCAGGTCAACACACTCTCGGAAAAGCTTGCCGGCAACCGCACGTGACAGATCCGGCATGGGCTTGACCGCGTAAGAAGACGCACAATCTTAGCTTGATGATATCGTCACTGTGCAGTTGAAGCTATGCTTGCCGAAGTCTCCGCCCTCCTCGCTCCCATTGCCGCCGCCATCGGCTATTCCTCCTACAAGGCCCGTCAATTCGAGCATGCCTATCCCAATATCGGAGAACTGACCGATATTGGCGGCTATCGCATGAACGCAGTGCATGTTCCGCGCCCGGATGCCGCCGATCTTCCGCCCCTGGTCTTCATTCACGGTGCAAGCGGTAATCTACTCGACCAGATCGGCGCTTTTCGCGAACCACTGGAGGGCCGCGCCGAGATGCTCTTCGTCGATCGACCTGGTCACGGCTACTCCGAGCGGGGCGGGCCGGAAAACGCGCTGCCATCGGGCCAGGCCGACGCCATTGCAAAACTGATGGAAAAGCGTGGGATCGAAAAGGCGGTTATCGTCGGCCATTCCTTCGGCGGCGCGATCGCTGCGGCCTTCGGCGTGCGCCATCCCGAAAAGACAGCCGGCCTGCTGTTTCTGGCACCTGCCTCCCATCCATGGCCCGGCGGCATCGACTGGTATTACCATGTCGCGACAACACCCGTTATCGGCTGGCTCTTCAATCATGCAGTCGTCGTCCCCCTCGGCCTACGGCGGCTGGAGCGCGGCACGCTGAATGTCTTCCGCCCCAATCCCCGGCCCCTTGACTACGTCGCCAGAACCGGACCGTCGCTGGTGTTGCGACCGCGCGCCTTTTACAACAACGCCACCGACTTCAAACGGCTTCATGAATATCTGACGGCCAATGCGCCGCACTATTCCGAGATCTCAGCGCCATCAGTCATCATCACCGGCGACCAGGACGAGATCGTCTGGGAACATCTTCATTCGCGTGGCCTGGCGCGGGATATCAGCGGATCGGAACTCGTTACCGTCAGAGGCGTCGGCCACAAGCCTGACTATCTTGCGACCGACGTTGCCATTGCTGCCATCGAGAAGATTGCCGGCCAGCCGCGCGACCTTGCGGCGATAGCCCGCAAGGCGGAGGAGAGGCTTGCCGGCTCTTCCGTCGATCAGACGGTCGGAACGGTGCCACCGTCGATCGTATATTCCGCACCATGAATGGAGGCGGCACGTGGCGAGGCGAGGAAAGCCACGAGTTCAGCCACCTCTTCCGGACGGCCCGGCCGGCCGATCGGTATGCCGCCAAGCGAATCCATCAACAGCCTGCGGCCGCCGTCCTCGTCGGTGCCGGCCTCTGCAGCAATGCGCTGGATCAGGGCGGTCGCAGCCGTGGTTTCGATGAAACCGGGTGCAACGACATTCACCCGAACGCCCTTCGACCCGACCTCCTTGGATAATCCCTTGCTGTAATTCGACAATCCGGCCTTGGCGGCGGCATAAGCAAGCGTGGCTTCATAGAGCGGCAGCCGTCTCTGGATCGAGGAAATATGGATGATGACGCCGTGGCCACGTTCGATCATGCCGGGCAGGAATGTCCTGTCGAGCCGTACCGGCGCGAGCAGATTGGCATTGATATCCGCCTGCCAGTGCGCATCCGTCAGAGCCGCAAAACCGCCACTCGGCGCAGACGAACCACCGACATTATTCACGAGGATATCGAGGCCACCGAAAGCCTCCGCCACGCTCGAGGCGACGGCGTTGACGCCCTCCGCCGTGCTGATATCAGCCTGGACGAACAGCGCAGGCGCCTGGCCTTCCGGAAGGGGCGAGCGCGCAGTCGTCGCCACCCTCGCGCCAGCTGCTGAAAGCCGCCGCACAATCGCCTCGCCCATACCCTTCGTGCCGCCGGTGACAAGAACACGCTTGCCGTTGAATTCGTTCGGATCGAACGGAAAAGCCGCTTCAGCCGTCATGCATCGATCTCCAGATGGGTAATGGCGCCGCCGGCAAGCGTGAAGCGGTAACGCAAGGTGACCGGACTGCCGGGAAAATTACCGGTCACCAATGCAGCCACGACCGGCTTGTCGGCTTCGCCGGAGATCTTCCTCGGGTCGACCGTCACGCCATATTTGCGTGTCGTCTCCTCCATCCATTCGCGGACTTCAGCCCGACCACGCCTGTCCTCGCCCTCGTCGCGCACGCCGGCATCGGCAGCAAAACAGGCAAGCATGCCGTCTATATCCTTCTGGTTCTTCGCCGCGTAATAGGCCGCCAGCGGCTTCGGAAGCTCTATGCTCATTCGCAAACTCCTCTTCGGTTGCTTCCCGAAAAGAATGGGCATAGGCTTTCCAGATGACAAGAACCTACAAAAAAGTCAGGTACTTACCTGAAAGTAAGGTACTGCGATGACACCCTATTCAGCCGCATCAGGCGTCGAAAATGTGCTGAAGATCCTGGAAGGACGCTGGAAGCTCATCATTTTCTTCCACCTCTTCGGCGGCAAGGTGCTCCGCTTCTCCGATCTGGAGCGCGCCATTCCTGCCATCTCCCAGAAGATGCTCATCCAGCAACTGCGCCAGATGGAAAACGATGGCATCGTGCTGCGCATCGTCCATCATCAGGTTCCGCCGAAGGTGGAGTATCGCCTGACCGATTGGGGCCAGGCCCTTTGTCCCGCTTTGGACGCCCTGTTGAAGTGGGCGGCGCTGAAGGACAAGGACCTGACCGGCATGGTTTTCGCGCCGGAAGAAACCGCCGGCGGGACGGCCTGACGCGCTCAAGCCGCGAGGTGAATGCCGCCGTCGCAAGTTAGAACATGACCGCTCATGAAACCGTTCGAAACCAGGAAGGCGACTGCCCTGGCGACATCGACTGGCTCGCCGATACGGCCGACCGGCGTGCGCGCGGCAAAGTCGCGGAAGACGGCCTGACGCTGTTCCGCAGGCAGAAAATCCCACCACGGCGTATCGATCACACCAGGCGAGACGCCATTCACGCGTAGTGGCTTCAACTCGGCAGCAAGCACCCGCACCATCGCCTCGATCCCCGCATTGATGGCGGCAAGACCTGCGGTTCCCGGCATCGCGGCTTGCGCACTGACGGCGGACACGAACGTGATGCTGCCGGCTGGCCGCAGGAAGGGCAAAGCCACCTGCGCCGCTGCCGCATGCGGGATAAGCTTGGTCTGGAAGCCGGCCAGCAGATCTGCCATGTCGAGCGTGGCAAAGGGACCAGCCCCATGGCCGCTGCCGAGCGCCAGCACGAGATGATCGAAGGATCCGAGGCTCTCGAAAGCCTGCTTCACCGAGGTGGTATTTCTGGCATCGATAGCGACCGTTCCGACCTCGCCGGAAAGATGGTCAGCGGCCGCCTTGAGCTTCGCCTCGTCGCGGGCAGCGATGGTGACCTGAAACCCTTGTTCCAGAAGCAGTTTGGCAGAGGCAAGGCCGATGCCCGAAGAGCCACCGATAATGACTGCATGCTGCAATGACATGAGAATACTCCTTTGGATGATCGAACTTCCGGCTGTCGTTGCCGGCAGCGGTTTCATCTTGAAGTCTCCGATAATCGCAAACAGGCCTGATTTTATCCTGGTATCGATACTGATATGATTGCTTCCATGGATCAGAAGCTGGACACGTTCGAAGCCCGCCGCCGCGAGTTCGCGGCCTTCCTGCGTTCCCGTCGTGAGCGTCTGCGCCCTGCCGATGTCGGCCTGCCTGACGGGTTCCGCCGCCGCACGCCGGGACTTAGGCGCGAGGAACTCGCCATGATCGCCGGTGTCGGCACGACCTGGTATACCTGGCTGGAACAGGGACGCGACATCCGCCCCTCCCCGCAGGTTCTGAATGCACTGGCAGACGCGCTTCGTCTTGATGACGCCGAACGCCAGCACCTCTTCACGCTGAACAGCCGGCAATCGCCGCAGCCGTTTTCCTCAGCCCCGGAACTCGTCGACGAGCCGCTTCGCCGGATATTGGACAACCTGACCCATCAGCCCGCCTACGTGCTGGGTCGCCGCTGGGATGTGCTGGCCTGGAACCGCGCGGCAGACTTGTTGTTCGGCGGTTATGACCGGCTTGGCCCGGACGAACGCAACACCATTCACCGGCTTTTTGCCGATGATTTTCATCGCAGCTTGTTGGTCGACTGGGAGGCGGTTGCCCGCGTTTCGCTTGCCATGTTCCGTGCCGACAGCGCCCGTTATGCCGGCGATCCCGACTTCGAGCGGCTCATCGCCCTGCTGAAGCAGCAAAGTCCGGAATTCCGCGCCTGGTGGCCGCGCCATGAGATCGTCGCCCCGCTCACCGGCATCAAACGTGTGAATCATCCGCTAAAGGGCCTGATGGCCTTCGAACATACAGGCCTTGCGCTGATGACCCAGCCGGACATGAAGCTGATCGTCTATACGCCTCTCGACGAGCACGACACAAACAGGAAACTCGCCGAGCTTCTCGCCTGATCATTGTCTGCTGCCGAAGTGACGCCATATCTTCCCCATCGCCGTCCTTCGAGGGGAAATTCATGGACCGCCGTCCCAGACAATCCATCAGCATTCTCGCCGCCATCTCGCTTTGCCTCGCGCCCCTGCCGGCTCTCGCGGCCTCCCCGGCACCTGTCGAAGCCGAGCACGGCATGGTCGTGACTGCCCAGCATCTGGCAACCGATGTCGGCGTCGACGTGCTGAAAAGCGGCGGCAACGCCGTCGATGCCGCAGTCGCCGTCGGTTATGCGCTGGCGGTCGTCTATCCGACAGCCGGCAATCTCGGCGGCGGTGGTTTCATGACGATCCGGATGAAGGATGGGAAAACGACCTTCCTTGATTTCCGCGAACGCGCACCGCTTGCCGCCACCAAGACCATGTATCTCGATGCCAAGGGCGATATCGTGCCGCGCGCCAGTCTCGACGGCTATCTGGCCGTCGGAACCCCCGGTTCGGTCATGGGCTTCGAAACGGCTCGCGAGAAATATGGTACCAGGAAGCGTGAGGAGCTGATCGCCCCGGCCTTGAAATATGCGAAGGAGGGTTTCACCCTGGAACAGGGCGATGCAGCCTCTTTCGCGACTGGCGCAAAACGGCTCGCCAAGGATGACGAGGCAGCAAAAATCTTCCTGAAAGCCGGTGGCAGCCCCTATGTGTCCGGTGAGAAACTGGTGCAGCCCGATCTCGCCGCCGTCCTGCAATCGATCTCGGAGAAAGGCCCCGACGCCTTCTACAAGGGCGCACCGGCTGAGGCGATCGTCAAGGCCAGCCAGGCCAAGGGCGGCATCCTCGCCAAGGAGGATTTCGAGCAGTACAAGGTGCGGGAACTGAAGCCGATCGAATGCAATTATCGCGGCTATGACATCATTTCCTCGCCGCCACCCTCCTCCGGCGGCGTCATCATCTGCGAGATCTTGAACGTCCTCGAAGGCTATCCGCTCTCTTATCTCGGCTACGGATCGGCCGAGGCCGTGCACATCATGGTCGAGGCCATGCGCTATGCCTATGTAGACCGCAACGCCGCACTCGGCGACCCTGACTTCATCGACAATCCCGTCTCCAAACTGCTGGACAGAAGTTATGCCGCTTCAATTCGTGCCAAGATCGATCCGTATCGGGCAGGCACTTCCGCCAACCTGAAGCCGCTCGGCGGCAAGGAAAGCACCGAGACGACGCATTATTCAGTCATCGATGACGAGGGTAATGCGGTCGCGGTGACCTATACGCTGAACGGCTCCTTCGGCGCTGGCGTCGTCGCACCGGGCACCGGCGTGCTGCTCAACAACGAGATGGATGACTTTACTTCCAAGCCGGGCGTGCCGAACCTTTACGGCCTCGTCCAGGGTGAGGCCAATGCCATCGCCCCGAAGAAGACGCCGCTCTCCTCCATGAGTCCAACCATCGTCACCAAGGACGGCAAGCCCTTCATGGTGATCGGAAGCCCCGGCGGCTCCCGCATCATCACCATCACACTGGAAGCAATTCTGAATGTCGTGGATTTCGGCATGGACATCAGCCAGGCGGTCAATGCTCCGCGCATTCATCACCAGTGGCAGCCGGACACGGTCTACCTGGAACCCTACGCCCTATCACCGGATACCGAAAAGGCGCTGGCCGCCATGGGCTACAAGTTCGATGGCGGCAATAATACGCCCGTCTGGGGTCAGGCGGCCGGTATTCTCGTTGGCGGCAAGAGCCTTGCGGCGATCGAGAAGGGCGGCGGCGCCCGTTACAACGGCGCGATGGACAGTCGCGCAACCGAAGGCTCCGCCAACGGCTATTGAGCAAGCGCCTCAGCGGATTCTCACCCGAACGAAATCGCCGTCGATCTCGACATGCGGTTTTACGCCCGGCACACTTGGCTGCCGGGCATCGACCCAGGAGGCCTGCGCCGCCACAGTGTAGTCGACCGGCACATTGTCTCCGAAGCCAAGATAGGCGTCGAGCGCGCGAGCCCGGATCGACACGTTTTCGTCCGCTTCGACCCTGTCGAAGTCGAGGGAGGCCCTCACGGCATCCCCGCGGATATCGATGCCGCTGGCATGACCGTCGAGCGTGACGTCGGCCGCCTTTCCGGCAATGGCAAGCTCGGAAAAACGACCAATAAGCCTCGCGCTAAAGGCGCTCTGATCGATCCGGAGAGCGGCCCCGGCAGGCACATTGGCATTGATCTCGATCACACAGTCGGATGGATCCAGCCAGGACGATGCAGCGATATCGATATGCAGCACCGTACCATCAACCCGCATGTCGCTATTGTCGCGGCAATCGGCAAAGTACCAGCTCGAATACCAGGACGAGAACCAGCCCTTCCGTCGCCCGCTGAGCGATGCGCCATAGGGCTGGTCGCTTCGCGTGGTGATGTTGATCGAGCTGGCGTCACCACTGATGGCGACCGCACGCACGCCGGAAAGATCGGGAATTGCTGTGGTCGATACCTTGTCGGGCAGAGCGGAAGCGGTAGCTGCCAGAAGCACCGGCATCACAAGAAGAATGGTCATCGAAATCCGTCCATGAATGAAGCCCTCCCGTCGAGGACAGTTTCAGGATGTTTTCTCAGGCTCTATTTCGAGACCTCGATCGCGATCCGGGTCGACCGCGAACGCAATCGGGTTCATTCTGGGACCATTCTTTCATTGTTGCAGTTCGGATATCGCCGATGATCTTCGTTCCCCTGCCCTTCGTCGTGGCTCTGCTGCTTGCCATCCTGCTTGTCCGCATGCTGCGGCAGGGAGACGGATCACTCGCCGAAAGGCGGCCTTTCCTGCTGCTGATCGGCTTCTACACCCTGCAGTCCATAGTGATCGGTATCCGCTGGGGTTACGACGTCATCGAGATCATGCCGATCCAATCGTTGATCGCGACAACGATTGCGGCGCTTGCCTGGGTCTGCTTCAAGGGGCTGACCGAGGAAGAGCAGCCCACTCTTTCCCGTTTCTGGCCGCACCTTCTGCCGACCGCGACAATCGCCATCTTCATAGCTCTCTACCCGGAACCGATCAGCCTCGCCATTATCCTGATCTTCTTCGGCTATGGCGCCGCACTGCTCTGGCTTGCCCGGCATGGCCCGGATGCGCTCGTCGCCGCCAGGCTCGATGGTGCAGTGTTTTCTTATCGCTCGCTGCAGATCACCGGCTTCGCCCTCATCGCCTCTGCTCTTACCGATGTCATCATCAGCTTCGATTTCACCAGGACAGGCGGCATCCATGCAGGCGCCATCGTCGCACTCGGTAACGTCATCGCGCTCTTGATCCTCGGCACGGCCGCTTCCGTGGCAAGCAGCGGCAGCACGGTCGAAGCGACGTCGGTGGAGCCACCTCCACCACCACCGGCAACGGAGGAAGACGAAGCGGTCGCTGCGGCACTCGACACATTGATGCGCGCCCGCCAGCTCTACCGCGATCCCGAACTCAACCTGACCCGCATCGCTCGCAAAATGAACCTGCCCGCCCGGCGCGTCTCCACGGCCGTCAACCGCATCCACGGCATGAGCGTCTCGCAATATGTGAACGACTTCCGCATCCGCGCCGCCTGCGAGCAGCTGGTCGGCACCGATCATCCGATAACGCAGGTGATGTTCGACTCCGGCTTCATCAGCAAGTCCAACTTCAATCGCGAATTTGCGCGCATGAATGGCGAAAGCCCGACACAGTTCAGAAAGCGGCGTGTCCCGCGGGAATCGGGTGGCGCGGCGTCCAATGTCATATTCATGTCACCGTGACAAAGTCGCCGTTCACAAGCAAAGATGTGCGCTCTATGCATGAGCGGCATTAAAGCAGAAGAGATTCCCATGGCCTCCATTGAAATGATCGTTGCCGCCAGGGCCCGCCTGCGCGGACATGCGCGGCGCACGCCGCTTCTCTCCTCCCCCTTCCTGGATGAAATCGCCGGCCGACGGCTGTTCGTGAAGGCCGAATGCCTGCAGCATTCCGGCTCCTTCAAGTTCCGTGGCGGCTGGTCTGCCGTCTCGGGCATCGATCCGGAACTGCGCAAGAAGGGCGTTATCGCCTTCTCCTCCGGCAACCATGCCCAAGGTGTGGCACTTGCCGCCCGCATGCACGGCATCCCCAGCGTCATCATCATGCCGAGTGACGCGCCCAGGCTGAAGATCGCCAACACCCGCGCCTTCGGTGCCGAAGTGGTGCTCTACGATCGCGCCAATGAAGATCGCGACGAGATCGGCGCGAAGCTATCATCCGAGCGAGGCCTGACGCTCATCAAGCCCTTCGACGAGCCGCTGGTTATTGCAGGCCAGGGTACGACCGGGCTGGAGATCGCCGAGCAGACCGAAGAGGAAGGCGTCAAGAACGCCGAAGTCCTCGTTCCCTGTGGTGGTGGCGGTCTGAGTTCGGGCATCGCCCTCGCGTTGGAAGCAAGTGCGCCGGGCTTCCGTGTCCGTCCCTGCGAACCGGAAAATTTCGACGACACCACCCGCTCGCTTGCATCAGGCAAGATCGAGCGCAATGCTGCAATGACCGGCTCGATCTGCGATGCGATCATCACGCCGCAGCCCGGCAACATCACCTTCCCGATCCTGAAGCGTCTTGCCGGACAGGGTATCGTCGTGACGGATGACGAGGCGTTACGCGCTGTCGCCCTCGCCTTCAACCGTCTCAAGATCGTCGTTGAGCCGGGCGGGGCTGTTGCACTGGCTGCAGCCCTCTTTCACGGCGACCAGCTGGACAGCGATACGGCTGTCGTCGTCACCTCGGGCGGCAATATCGACGCCGATGTGTTCACCAATGCACTGGAGCGCTTCGGCTAACGCTCGACAAGGCTCTCCAAGACCCTGATCGCGATCGGTGACGACCTCGATCATGATCGGGGTCTCCTCGGCACCAAAAAGCAGCAAAACCTCCCCGTGCCGCCATGTGGCGGTCATCGTTCCGAGGTTTTCATGATACATCTTCTCATCCTGCTGCTATCGGCGTGGCTTCTTGCCGCCAATATGCCGGCACATGAAGCCAATGCCGTTGGCCTCTCCTTTCTATCGGTCCCCGTTGCAGAGCGGCACGGCATCACGGACATCACGCTTTGGTATCCGGCCACAAAAGGCGGTACTCCCGTTCTGATCGGCGACAGCCCGCTTTTCAAAGGCGAGATCGCTCGGCAGGACGCACCTAAAGCTGCCGGCAGTCATCCATTGATCCTGCTTTCTCACGGCGGCCTGAAATCCGGTCCGTTCATTGGCGCCTGGATGGCATCGCGCCTCGCTTCGAAGGGCTTCGTGGTGGCAATGATGCGACAGCCGGATCCGCATACGATGACGAGCGAGGAGAGCATCCGCGAGATATGGCTGCGGCCTGCCGATCTCTCCGCGGCCCTGACGGCAATCGAAAGGGACGACACGCTGTCCGGCGGGATAGACCGCAACCGCATCGGCGTTCTGGGCTTTCTGGTGGGCGGAACATCCGCGCTTTCGATTGCAGGCGGCAACATCGACCCGGAAAGCTTTGCGCGCTCCTGCGATCCCGGTGGCACCGGTATCGACTGTGTCGAGTTCGCCACCGCCGGCATCGATCTCCATTCCGTCGACAGGCAGAAGCTCACCCGCTCTCATCTCGACCCACGGGTGAAGGCAGCCGTTGTTATCGATCCTGAGCTCGGCGCCAGTTTCACACCCAAAAGCCTCGCGCAGATATCGATCCCGGTGCGGCTCATCAATCTCGGCACACCGAAAACCGTCTGGCCGGGGCTGCGCGCATCGGATCTGAAAAGCGCAATATCCGGTGCACGCTACGATCTGATCATGAACGCTTCGCAATACAGCGCCTTCAGCGAGTGCAAGCCGGCAGGCGCCTCTATTCTTCGCGAGGAAGGTGAAGAACCTCTCTGCCAGGATCCCGAAGGAACGAACCGCGCGGCCATCCACGACAGTCTGGCGGAGATGGTGGCGGCAGCCTTCCGCAGCGATCTCCCGCAATAGAAATAATGTCCGCAGCACCTGCTGCGGACATTGGCGTTCTCTGTTCTTGCGCTCAGGCAACCTTGTAGCGCGGAGCCGGCACCGAACGCGACAGGTTCGGCATCAGTGCCTGACGGGCCTGCTCATAAGCAGCGAGCAGGCCGGCATCTTCAAGCGCCGGGATCGTTGCAAATTCACCCTCGGCAAGACCTGCCAGCGACGCGTCGACCATGTTTTCGGCCGACATGACGATTTCGCCTGGCAGATGCTCGACCGGCGTGCCGGCAATGCCCCAGAATTCGGTGGCCGTGGCGCCCGGCAGCACGGCCTGAACGCGGATATTCTTGTCGGCAAGCTCATGCTTCAGCGACTGGCTGAAGGCGAGTACAAAGGCTTTCGTGCCGCCGTAGACACCATTCAGGATTTCAGGCGCGATCGCGACTATCGAGGCAATATTGATGATGGTGCCCCCACCGCGAGCAACGAGGCCGGGCACAGCCGCATAAGTCAGCCGCATCACCGCGCTCACGTTGATATCGACCATTTCCTGCATCTTGTCGACGTCGGAGCCAAGCAGTGGTGCGGTGCCGCCGAAGCCGGCATTGTTGACGAGCATGGTGATGCTCTGGTCTTCCTTCAGTACCTTCTCGACTTTTGCGAGATCTTCCTTCTTGCCGAGATCTGCAGACAGCGTCTCGACCGTGCGGCCCGTTTCGTCGGCCAGCCGATTTGCCAGCGTCTTCAGCCGCTCGCCATTGCGGGCGACGAGGATGAGATTGTAGCCCTGCCTTGCCAGACGATGTGCGTAGATTGCGCCGATGCCCGAGGATGCGCCGGTGACCAGTGCGGTACCCTTGTCTTGATGTGCCATGATCGTTTCTCCATTTTGTACGCCGGCCCGATGCCTTGCGCTTGAGGAGAGTTTTACGCCCGATTGCCCGCGTCCTAAATGTCATATATACCACTTTTTAGGACATACACTTTTCAGGACATGATGACCATGCAGCAAATCGGTTTCCTGCTCTTTCCCGGCTTTCAGATCATGAGCCTCGCTGCCGCCTCGGCCTTCGAATTCACCAATCTCGAGATCGGCGAAAAGGTCTATGACATCCAATATCTCTCGGAGTTCGGTGGCCCCATCGCCAATTCTCTCGGCATGATCGTCGAGACAGAGGCTTTCGGCGATCCCGCTTTCGACACGCTCATCGTTACGGGTGCGCCCGACATCAAGCTTCCCAACGAGGCGGAAGCAAAGTTCATTCGCGCCGCACTTACCGCCACCCGTCGCCTCGCATCGATCTGCACCGGCGCTTTCCTGCTCGCCGATGCCGGCATTCTCGACGGCCGCCGCGCCACGACCCATTGGTACCTCGCCCGTGACCTGCAAAGCCGCTACCCGGCAATCCGGATGGAAGAAGACCGCATCTACATCATCGACGGCTCCGTCTGGACCTCTGCCGGCATGACTGCCGGCGTCGATCTGGCGCTCGCCATGGTCGAGAAGGATCACGGGCTGGAGATCGCCCGCGCCGTTGCCCGCAAGCTCGTCGTCTACCACCGTCGCGCCGGCGGCCAGTCGCAATTTTCAGCCCTTCTGGAACTGGAACCGAAATCCGACCGCATCCAGAAGGCGCTTGCCCATGCGCGCAGCAATCTGAAAGCGACGCTCTCCGTCGAAGAACTGGCCGAAGCCGCACATCTCAGCCCCCGCCAGTTCAGCCGCGCCTTCCGCGCCGAAACGGGTCAGTCGCCGGCCAAGGCTGTCGAGAACCTGCGGCTGGAAGCGGCCCGCCTGATGATGGAACAGGGCCGCCATCCGATCGATACAGTGGCTCGTGAAACCGGCTTTGCCGATCGCGAACGCATGCGCCGCGCTTTCCTGCGCGCCTTCGGTCAACCGCCGCAAGCAATCCGCAGGGCCGCGCAGCAGGAACTGCAAGCGTGATGCACCCGGCAGGGCCGGATGCATCGTCTCTGGCTTATCCCTCCTGAAGCGCTTGGCGGATGGCGATTTCGACAGGCGAATAGTCGCCATCATCACGCACAAGCCTTAGCGGCTCGGAAGGTGCGAGGCCCGGCTGCGCCATGAAGCGCGGTTCCTCGCCGCGGTGCATCTGTGCTGCATGGATGAGGAACGGATGGCACAGATAGACCGTACCCGCTTGCCCCGTCGCCAGAGCAAGCGGCCTGTCCTCGCCCACATGCTCCAGCCACAGATGCGCCATGCCGGCCTCACCAGCCGGCTCCAGTAGCCTTGCGATATCCTTGTGCGACCCGACCCGGATACGCGTCGGCGCGTCTTCCTCGCCGACATCCGAGAACAGGAAGAGCATCAGGAGCGCCCGTCCGCGTGAGTTGATATTCACCCGCCAGGCGGAAAAATCCCGCTGCTCGTCGGGATTTCCGTCCTCTCCCGAAAAGCTCAGGTCCACATGCCAGCCGGCATCGCCGGGATCGTCCGGATGTGGAAAGCGGACCGGGAAGCTGCCAAGACCGCTCCGCGGCTCCCAGCGCCCCTTGCCGACGAGCTGATCGAAAGCAGAATGCAGCACGGGCATGTTGACCGCCGTCTCGAACGGCCCGCCGCCATAGCCGGCAAGCCGGACGACCGGCCGCACCCAGGTTTTCGGATCATGGGGATCGAAGGGAATATCCCGCCACATGATGGCACGGGCTTCTTCGGCTACGTCGCGGGGAAAAGCAGCATCGATCCGTACGAAGCCGTCCTCGATGAATTGCTCGATCTGCGCCGCGCTGAGCGCTGGCGGGTAATCGGTGGATGTCATGAAAAATCTCTCTATCGCCAGACCCTGCCGGCACCATTCATTCGCCTGATGCAGGGTGGTTACAGTCCACGGCAACGCTCCAGCCAACCGGCTGGTGAAGCGGCCGCATCTCCTTTGCCAATGGCAGAGCCTTAGAGGCTCAAGAAGAAGACCGTAGCGATGTTGAGAGTGATCATTTTCATAGCGAAGAAAAGCTAGCGGCTTCCGCGGGGAGGGTCAACACCTCACCCGGCTCGCCTCAATCCCTTTTCCTGATCGGAGGGTGTAGAAACATCCCGTACTGCGTCATGCACCGATTGCAGCACCAACTCCGCCAGTCGCGCCGTTGCAGCATCCGGCTCCGCCTCTGCGCGATGCAAAACCAGCCCGAGTTTCGGCAACTCCGGCAGGCCCGCTTCACCGGGCGCCAGCATCCGCACCTTGGCGGGCAGCCCGATGGGCGTGCGCACCGTAATGCCCAAACCCGCGGCAGTCGCTGCCCAGAGGCCACCAAGGCTCGGACTGATAAAGGACAGGCGCCAGGAAATGCTGGCCTCGTCCAGCACCTTCGTCGCGGCGTTCCTAAGCAGGCACGGAGCTTCGAGCGAGGCGAGCGGCATCGGCTCGCCGCTTCCAGTCGCCCATGCCGGCAGGCCATTCGCCGGGCCGATCCAGCGCATAGGTACGTCGGCAATATGCTCGCAATGCGCGGTAAAGGTGCCGGTGCTCCAGGCGAGTGCAAGATCGAGCTTACCCGTCGTCACCCGTTCGAGAAGCTCGGCATTGCGCACCACGCGGGCCTCGATCCGCACCTTCGGGTGCGCCCGGGCGAAGCGTCCGAGCACTTCAGGCAGCAAGTTCTCGCCGAAGTCTTCCTGCAGGCCGAGCCGCACCCAGCCTTCCAGCTCGACACTCTGCACCGCGGCGACTGCCTCGTCGTTCAGATCGAGCAATCGCCTGGCATAGGCAAGCATCGTCTCTCCGGCTTCTGTCAGCGCCAATCCACGCCCGGATCTGCGGAAAATCGGTGTAGCGGTTTGCTCCTCCAGCTTCTTGAGTTGCGCACTAACCGCCGAGGTCGAGCGCCCCAGCCGGTCCGCCGCCCTGGCGAAATTGCCGAGATCCATGCCGGTCGCGAAGGTCCTCAGCACGTCCAGGTCGAATGTTATCCGCCGCATCACACAATCCCGATTTTCAGGATGATCAATTCATAAAATTCTGATTTTTCGCACCATGGTGTCGTGGCATGCTTCTCCTGTCAAGACAAAGAACAAGGAGGCATCAATGCCATTCGCTCGTATCTCTCTTCTGAAGGGCAAATCGCCGGACTACCTGCGCGCCCTTTCGGACAGCATCCATCAGGCCATGGTCGAGACCTTCAATGTGCCGCCGGCCGATCGCTTCCAGATCATCCACCAGCATGAACCGGGTGAACTGATCTTCGATCGCAATTACCTTGCCGGTCCGCGCTCCGATGATTTCGTGCTGATTTCGATCACGACCGGTAAGCCGCGCACGACGGAAATGCGCAAGGCTCTCTTCCGCCGAACCGTTGAACTATTGCATCACTCCCCCGGCTTGCGCCCGGAAGATGTCATGATCGTCATCTCCACCAGCGAACCGGACGAATGGTCCTTCGGCGACGGCCTGGCGCAGATGGCCGAGCCCGGATGGGAAGCGCGTGCCAGGGGAGTCCCGGCATGAGCACGGGCAACCCGAAGACGATGACGGTCCGCCGTCCCGGCGGTGCCGTCCGTTCTCCCGAAGGCATTGCCAATAGGTCCTTCTGGGTTGAAATGCTGCTCGAAAGCGAGATCGACGGAGAGAATACCGCGATGCGCGCAACGCTTGATCCCGGCACGGTCACCCACTGGCATACGCATCCCCGCGGCCAGCTTCTTTACGTCCTCTCGGGTGTCGGTCTCGTGCAGCGGAAGGGCGAACCTGCCGAGGAGGTCAGAACCGGTGACGCAATATGGTTCGCCGCCGATGAGCTTCATTGGCATGGCGCGTCAGCCGACAGTCCCTTCAGCTATCTCAGCATCCAGGGATTTGAGAACGGACGTTTCGTCGACTGGCACGACAATGGGGAACCGCAACCATGATAGCCATGCAATATTCCTTCACCCTCCCAGCAGATTACGACATGGAGATCATCGATCGCCGCATACGCGACAAAGGCCCGGCGATGAATGGCTTCCCACAGCTCGGTTTCAAGGCCTTTCTCAGTGCTCGTCAGGGGGAATACGGCAGTCGGGAAAACCTGTACGCACCTTTTTATCTCTGGGATCAGCCGGAAGGCGCCAGCAGCTTCATCTGCGGGCCGGGCTTTGCCGCACTGAGCGACGCCTTCGGCCGGCCGCGGATTCGCCATTGGATCGTCTGGCATGCTCATGTCTCACCCGACCTTGCCGCCGCCCGCTTTGCTGACAGCGAACATCTCGCGATCGAACCGCATGCTTCTCTATCCGACCTGCGACAGCAGGAGGTTGACCTGGCAAAACAAGCCACCCGCGACAGCCACGCGCTTGCCTGTATCGTCGCCTTCGATCCGTATGATTGGGCGACGGTGCGTTTCGGGCTCCACGCAGAAGCTCCGCCTGCCTCGAACACCAACCAGATCTATCGCGTCGGCCACCTCGCCCGGGGCTGAGGCAGCACAGGCAAATTCGCAAAACAAAAAAGCGCCCCTCTTTCGAGGAGCGCTTTTTTTTCAGACTTGAAAGCGATCAGATGCCGCTCTGGCCGTCGGAACCGATATAGGCGATGCGCAACATGTTGGTCGCGCCCGGTGTGCCGAGCGGTACGCCGGCAGAGATGATGATGCGATCGCCCGGCTTGCCGAAGCCTTCCGAAGCGACGATACGGCAGGCGCGGTTGACCATGTCATCGAGGTCGGTCGCGTCATGCGTCACGACGCAGTGCATGCCCCAAACAACGGAGAGGCGACGGGCCGTCTTGATGATCGGCGACAGCGCAATGATCGGAACCTGCGGGCGCTCGCGCGAAGCGCGCAGACCCGTCGTACCGGACGAGGTGTAACAGACGATAGCCGACAGCTTCAGCGTCTCGGCAATCTGACGGGCGGCAAGCGAGATGGCATCCGCACCGGTTGCTTCCGGCTGGGCGCGCTGCGCATAGATGATGCCCGAATAGTGCGGATCCTTCTCGACCGTGCTCGCAATCGAGGCCATCATCGAGACGGCTTCAACCGGATAAGCACCGGAAGCCGATTCGGCCGAAAGCATGATCGCATCGGCGCCTTCGAAGACGGCGATGGAAACGTCGGAGACTTCGGCACGGGTCGGAACCGGCGAAGAAATCATCGATTCCAGCATCTGCGTGGCAACAACCACCGGCTTGCCGGAACGGCGGCAGGCGCGGATGAGCTGCTTCTGGATGCCGGGGACGGCTTCGAGCGGCATTTCGACGCCAAGGTCGCCGCGGGCGACCATCAGGGCGTCGGAAAGCTCGATGATTTCCTCGATACGCTCCAGAGCCTGCGGCTTTTCGATCTTCGACATGATGCCGACGCGACCGCGGGCGATCTTGCGGACCTCGGCGAGGTCGTCGGGGCGCTGAACGAAGGAGAGCGCCACCCAGTCGACATCGTCGGTTGCCAGAACAGCATCGAGATCGACACGGTCCTTGTCGGTCAGCGCGCCGACGCCGAGCAGTGTGTCCGGCAGGCTGACGCCTTTGCGGTCGGAAATGCTGGTACCAGCGATAACCGTGGTGACGATGCTCTTGCCGTCGCACTTTTCAGCGCGCAGTGCCAGCTTGCCATCATCAATCAGCAGGCGATGGCCCGGCTGCACGGCTTCGAGAATTTCGGGATGCGGCAGGAAAACGCGGGTGTTGTCACCGGGAGTGTCGTTGTTATCGAGCGTAAAGGTCTGGCCAGGCTTCAGCTCCACTTTCACATCGGCAAACTTGCCGACGCGCAGCTTCGGGCCCTGGAGGTCAGCCAGAATGCCGATCGGCCGGCCCGAACGGGCCTCGACGGCGCGGATACGCTGCACGAGTGTGCGCATCACATCATGGCTTGCATGGCTCATGTTGATGCGGAAAATATCCGCACCGGCCTGGTGCAGCTTCTCGATCATCGATTCCTCGGAAGAGGCGGGTCCGAGGGTGGCGAGGATTTTAACTTTGCGGTTACGCTTCATCAATTCTGGCTTTCTTGCGTCCCTGGGGTGTCGGAGAGTTGAACCATCCAGCTTCCCTGGCGGCCCGTATCGTATTCCTTGAATCCCATTTTCTGATAACCCCGAGCATAGCAGTCCTGCACGCCCGCGATCTTGAATTCGTTTTCCGCTACGCACATCTGCACATCACCCGTCCATCGGCCTCCCCGGGCGGCATCTTCTGCGTAGAGGTAATAGTAACGCGACTGTAATTCTCCCTCGATCAGCGTGGCGCAGGTCGTTGCTGGCACCTGCCACCAACCTTCTGTGACCCAACCTTCCTTCGCCCGGTATCCGATCGCAACGCCAACCAGATTTTGCGTGCCGTTGCATACACGGAAATCAGCGCGCGCGGCATCTGCAATGAAGAACGGCGAGACGGCTGCAAGAGCGAACAATGCGAGACGAACCATCGGTCCGGACCGCGTGAGGAAACTTGGCGCAGCTTGGATCAACACGGCTCCCAAATAGCTCCACGGTTATTCGTTATCCGTGTCTTCTTGCGCCGCCGTCAAGCGAAAGTCAACGCAATGCTAATCGATTATATTTCCTTTCATAACCGCCTATCGGGCGCATCTTGTCGCGCCGCCCCGCCCATCGCGCTTGAACCGGCCGAACGCGCATGCGATCACTGAGCGAAGACGCGAAATGACAATCGGCAATTTCCTGATGGACCACTTCCAATCCTTCGAAACCCTACCCGGTCAACATGACAAAGGCATGGTGATCCTCGGCGATCATGCCATGAACCGCCTGCCGGAACCCTATGGCCAGCTCGGCCTGCCGGAAAGCGCCTTCTCCAGGCACATCGCTTACGACATCGGCATTGAGGGCCTTGCCCGCAAGCTGTGCGCACGACTGGGCGTGCCGGGCGTGCTCGGCGGCTTTTCGCGCCTGCTGATCGACCCCAACAGGGGTGAGGATGACCCGACCCTGATCATGAAAATCTCCGACGGCGCCATCATCTCCGGCAACCATCCGATATCCGAAGAGGAGTGGAACTACCGGATCGAAACCTTCCACAGGCCCTATCACAATGCCGTGTCGGAGACGATCGACAGGGCGGCGAACGCGACCGGAAAGGCGCCGCTGGTCCTGTCCCTCCACTCCTTCACGCCCGCCTGGAAGGGTGTTCCCCGCCCCTGGCATGCAGCAGTGCTCTGGGACAACGACCACCGCGCCGTCGCCCCGTTGCTTGAAAAGCTGCGGGCCGATCCCGATCTCGTCATCGGCGACAACGAGCCCTATGACGGCGCCCTGAAGGGCGACACTATGTATCGTCATTGCATGATAACGGGCATTCCGCACGCGCTTCTGGAAGTGCGTCAGGACCTCATCAGCGATGAGGCCGGCATCGAGGAATGGGCGGTGCGCCTGGCCGCGATCTTTGCGGAGATGAACGCCGATCCGGCCCTTCATGCATACAGCGTGCACGCGTCACGCACCGGCCCCTATTGAGTGAAAGGACCTGACCATGACCACACTCAGCAAAGAACAGCAGACGGAATTCGAAGCGGCCGCCTTCCGCCGGCTCGTTGCGCATCTTCGCGAACGAACCGACGTGCAGAACATCGATCTCATGAATCTCGCCGGCTTCTGCCGCAACTGCCTGTCCAACTGGTATCGCGAGGCTGCGGAAGCCGAAGGCGTTCCCATGACGAAAGGCGAATCGCGCGAGATTGTCTACGGCATGCCCTATGAAGATTGGAAGAACCTTCACCAGTCCGAAGCATCGCCTGTGCAAAAGGCAGCTTTTGAGGTGAACAACCCGCACAAATAGGCCATACGGTCTCAAAGCGCCTTGACGCTGGCGACACTTCGCGGCAGTCACTGGCAACCCGATGCATATCCCGAAATCAGGAGAACACGATGTCTGATGCACATGGCGTCGCTCGCGATCAGCTTCGCGCTTTTGTCGAGCGTATCGAACGCCTGGAAGAAGAAAAGAAGACCATCGCCGACGACATCAAGGACGTCTATGGCGAAGCCAAGGGCATGGGCTTCGACACCAAGATCCTCAAGAAGGTCGTTGCGCTGCGCAAGAAGGACGAGCAGGAACGCATGGAAGAGGATGCAATCCTCGATACCTATCTGCATGCGCTCGGCATGATCGAGTCTCCGCCGGAAGGCTGAGGGCGATCCAGCCATATTTTCAGAGAGCCGCCTTCATGGCGGCTTTTCTTTTGGCTCCTTCAAACGCCAGCGCATTTTCGCCCTGCCGCTGCCCTAAAACAAAAAGCCGCCGGAGACGATCCAGCGGCTTCTGTTATTCCAAGATCTAGCGGATCAGCGCGTATTGAATTTACGCACTTCCATGAAGTTGACAGCCGTACCGCTGAAGCGGCCAGGATCGATCGAAGCAGTCTTCTGGAAGCCTTCGGCATAGACCGAGGTCGGCTGAGCGCGCAGCTCCTGGCTGACGAAGCGCGGAGCCTGCACCTTCTTGGACGCCATTTCGAGGCGCGCATTCGTCAGAGCCCACTGCGAGATCATCTTCTGCGTCAGCTTCGGTTCCGTGCGAACGGTCTGCCGGCTTTCATCGGCGGCCACCGCTTCCTGCTTCGTCGGACGACCGCCCTTGGTGGGCAGGCCCTGTGCGACCGGGTTCTCGATGGCAACAGGCTTTGGTGCCGCGACAGGAGCAGCAAAGTTTGCTGACTTCGTCATCGGAGCAAGTGCTGCAAGCTGCAGCGGCGGCTTGTCGAGTGCCGGCGGGTTCTTCGGGGCGGCAGCATTGATTGCCTGCTCCACGGTCTGTGGCTCGGAAGACGCGTTCATAGCGACCTCAGCAGCGCCACTCTGATCCTGCTGTTTTGCCAGCGCCGCCGCCATGGCGGGCGAAAGCGTATCCTGATCGGCTTCGTCTTCACCCGCTTCAGGATCGGCATCCTGTGCAGCAAGCAGGTTTTCGGCAACGGCCGGACGTTCGGCTGGCATCGGAACGCCTGTCGACATCAGGTTCGGATCGACAGAGGCGAGTTCGGCGTCACCCGGGGAACGGCGCTGCCCAAGGAGCGACGGAACCGGAATGCTGTAACCACTGAGATCGGCGAAATGCTCAGGCTCTTGCGGCTGGCCGGCCGGCATCGCGGCAAGGGCCTGCTGGGCAGCATTACCTGCGGACGGCGGCACCAGTGCATTGGCAACCTCGTTGCCGGCAAGCTGGTTGCTGAAGGCCGGACGAACCTGCGGCACCGGTGCATTCACGCTTGCGACTTCGGTCTGCTGCTGAGGTTCATCAGCTGCCGGGACTGCCTCAGGCTTCGGCGGCGTTGCCTTGGCGACGGCCACCGGCGTGCTGTCCTCCGAATTATCCTCTTCCTCGTCGGCGCCACCGCCGAAGAGGTAGGCAAACAGCGTCTTCTGCTTGCGAGGTTCGTCATCGGAAACGGAAGCGCCGGCGCTAGCCATCATGATCTGGCTGCCGTTCGCCACGCGGCGCTTATAATCGGCCATTGCCTGCTGGTAGCCCGGCAGCGGCTTGCCATCGGCGGGAATATGAATGGTATTGCCGTCGGGGAAGAGCCTGACCAGCTCATCGCGGCTCATGCGCGGCCAGGCGCGAACGCCACCGACATCCATATGGACGAAAGGCGAACCGGACTTCGGATAGAAGCCGACGCCGCCGACCTGCATCTTCATGCCGATACCGCGCAGCGTGGCGAGCTTCACGTCGGGAATGAAGAAATCCATCGCCTTGCCGAGCATATGCTGGCTCTTTTCGGCGACGCCGGAATTGCGCGAACGTCCACGCAGCATCTCGTTGGTACCGGGAGAGCGGAAACCGCAGACGACGTTGATGTAATCCCTTGAGCCGGACTGGCGGTAAACTTCCCAGATGAGGTCGAAGAGGCGCGGGTCCATCTTCGTCGGCTGATTCTTGCGCCAGTCGCGAAGGAAGCGGTTGAGCTGCTCAAGGCCCTTGGGGTCGAACTTGCCGTTTCGCTTGTAGGTAATGACTGCCTTTTCACCGGTATGGATGAAATAGAGCTTCAGGCTGCGGGTATCGCCTGCAGCCTGAGACGGTGTGCTTACGAATAGAGGTGAGGAAACCGCGAGCGCAAGAAGGGCGGCCGCTGCCGTCCTAACTGCCCTTCCGCCAATCTTGGCGCACAAGCGCCAACTCAAGCGCGAAAGCTTGGTATTCCCATTCAAATTCGGCAACTCGATCCCCGTCAGACAGTCAATGTCCCGTGCTGTCTCAAATGGCTGTCAATTGCGGTCACACGATGGCAAAAATGCCACACATGATCAACCTTTTCTTTACATAGTGAACGAGCCGCTAACAAGTGGTTTATGGATGGTAACGAAATATGGTTGCCCCATTCTTAATAAAAAGGCGCTTATGCCGCATCTTTCTGAGGATTGTCGGGGTCAATGCCGTAGTCCTTGAGCTTTCTATAAAGTGTGGATCGCCCGATACCTAGCTTTCTTGCCACTTGACTCATTTGCCCTCGGTAGAACTTCAGGGCAAAACGAATCAATTCTTCCTCGACGTCGGCAAGACGCCGAACGTCACCGGACGGATTGACACTCGATATTGCGTTGTCGGAGGCGTCAGTCCCGCGGCGCATCGTTTCGGCGACGGATTCCGCCGGATAATCCTCGGGAAATTCCGCGTCCGGATCGAGGTGAGAATTGTCGGCAACGAGCGCCAGGTGATCGACGACCTCGTAGTTTGGAAGCTGGGCGGCGATCTGCGGGAAATCCGCTTCAGTCAGTTCCGGACCCTCGGCAAGCACGACAGCCCGGAAGATCGCGTTTTCGAGCTGACGAATATTGCCAGGCCAGTCATAGGCGGTCAGCAGTGCCAGCGCGCCGGCATTGACCGTCATGCGCCGGCCGTTCTTCTGCTCGCTTGAGAAGCGTTCGGCAAAGACGCGCACCAGATGCGGAATGTCCTCCTTGCGCTTGCGCAGCGCCGGAATGGTGATCGGGAAGACGTTCAGGCGGTAGTAGAGGTCTTCGCGGAAGTGGCCGTTCTTGACCTCTTCGATCAGATCCTTGTTCGTCGCCGAGATAAGGCGAACATTGACCTTGTGTGCAGTGCGGGCACCAACGGTCTCGATCTCGCCCTGTTGAACGGCGCGCAGAAGCTTCACCTGCACCTCGAGCGGCAGGTCGCCGATCTCGTCGAGGAAGATGGTGCCGCCGTCGGCTTCCATGAACTTGCCGATATGCTTTTCGGTCGCGCCGGTAAACGCACCCTTCTCGTGACCGAAGAGGATACTTTCGACGAGATTGTGCGGAATGGCGCCGCAATTGACCGTCACGAATGGCTTGCTGGCACGATCGCCGCCCGACTGGATGGCGCGTGCCACCAATTCCTTACCGACGCCCGATTCGCCTTCGAGAACGACCGGGATGTTGGACTGCGAGGCGCGCTGCGCCAGATCGATCACGCGGATCATCGCCGGGCTTGCCGAAACGATATCATCGAAGCCGACGGAACCCGAGCGCGAACGGCGGCCGGCGCGGGCTTTCACCTCGCGGTGGTCGAGCTTCATGGCATTGGAGATCGACGTATTGATGCGCTCCGGAGAGACCGGTTTGACGACGAAATCGAAGGCACCGGCGCGCATGGCCTGCACGACCGTTTCGATGCCGCCCTGCCCCGTCTGGACGATGACCGGGATCTGCGTTCCGAAATCATGCAGAGCTTCGAGAAATTCGAGGCCGGTCATTTCCGGCATCATCAGGTCGAGCACGATGACATTGAAAAGGGCGGGATCACGCTTCACCATCTCCAGCCCGATGCGGCCGTTCTCGGCCTGATGCACCACATGGCCGCTACGCTCGATCGCGTTCTTGAGCAGACGGCGCTGCACGGGATCGTCCTCGACCACGAGGATCTGCCCTGCCCCTTTGAGCTCATTGTAACCGGTCATTGTCGCCTCACTTCATGCGAAACCATGAAGCGCACTCTGACAGAAAGGCTTGAACATCCTGTTTTGAGAAACAATTGCATTTTAACTGTTATGACCGGCCGTTTTCGTGCCGTAACAGGGCCTTTTTCGCGCCGAAAAACCCTTGCTGACAGGCGTTACGACGCTTAGACAGTCAGACCTGTCATAAAAGAGGAAGAGGAACCGCCCCATGAGACATATGCTTGCGCATGCCGATCTTCACCTTTCGGCAACGGCTCCCGCTGCAGCATCGGACCCGGCTCTGGGCGAGCTTCCCTCTTGGCGGCTGCAGGATCTCTACCCCTCGGCCACCTCCACCGCCTTCGTTGCCGATATGGAAAAGGCCGGCAAGGCCGCTTCCGCATTCGAAGACAAATGGAAGGGCAAACTTGCCGAAGCAGCCGCGAAGAAGGGCGAGGAAGGCATCGGCCAGGCGCTGAAGGAATATGAGGCGCTTGACGATATCATGGGCCGCCTCGGCTCCTTCGCCGGCCTTACCTATTTCTCCGATACGTCCAACCCGGCAAACGGCAAGCTTTACGGCGACGTCCAGGCCAAGCTTACCGACTATTCCGGCCGCTTGCTGTTCTTCGCTCTCGAACTCAACCGCATCGACGATGCGACGATCGATGCCTGCATGGCGAACGATCCGCTTGCCGGCCATTACCGCCCCTGGCTGGTCGACCTGCGCAAGGACAAGCCCTACCAGCTCGAAGACCAGCTTGAGCAGCTCTTCCTCGAAAAGTCGATGACATCAGCTGCCGCCTTCAACCGTCTCTTCGATGAGACGATGGCGGAACTGCGCTTCGAGATCGACGGCGAGAAGCTGCCGCTGGAAGTGGCGCTGAACATGCTGCAGGAAAAGGATCCGGAAGTGCGCCGCAAGGCGGCAATGGCGCTCGCCGAAACCTTCAAGACCAACATCCGCATCTTTACGCTCATCACCAATACGCTCGCCAAGGACAAGGAAATCGCCGATCGCTGGCGCGGCTTCGAAGACATTGCCGACAGCCGCCACCTGGCGAACCGCGTCGAGCGCGAAGTAGTCGACGCGCTTGCAGCCGCCGTCAAGGAAGCCTATCCGCGCCTCTCGCATCGCTACTACAAGATGAAGGCGAAATGGCTCGGCATGGAGCAGATGAACTTTTGGGATCGCAATGCGCCGCTTCCGGAAACCTCTGGTGCTGTCATTTCCTGGTCAGTGGCCAGGGACACGGTGCTGTCCGCCTATGGCAATTTCGCGCCGGAAATGGCTGAAATCGCCAAGCGCTTCTTTGACGAACAATGGATCGACGCCCCCGTTCGCCCCGGCAAGGCGCCCGGTGCCTTTGCTCATCCGACCGTTCCGTCGGCGCATCCCTATGTACTCGTCAACTATATGGGCAAGCCGCGCGATGTGATGACGCTCGCCCACGAACTCGGCCACGGCGTTCATCAGGTTCTTGCCGGCGCGCAAGGCGCCCTCATGTGTCAGACGCCACTGACGCTCGCCGAAACAGCTTCCGTCTTCGGCGAGATGCTGACCTTCCGCGCGCTGCTCGAACGCACGAGCGACAAGCGCGAGCGCAAAGCCATGCTTGCCCAGAAGGTCGAGGACATGATCAACACGGTCGTGCGGCAGATCGCCTTCTACGAGTTCGAGCGCAAGGTCCACACCGCCCGCAAGGCCGGCGAATTGACTGCCGACGATATCGGCGAACTCTGGCTTTCCGTCCAGTCGGAAAGCCTCGGCCCGGCGATCAAGATTTCCGAGGGTTATGAGACCTACTGGGCCTATATCCCCCACTTCATCCACTCGCCCTTCTATGTCTACGCCTATGCCTTCGGCGACTGCCTGGTGAACTCGCTCTATGCCGTCTATCAGAAGGCCGAGAAGGGCTTTCAGGACAAGTATTTCGAGATGCTGAAGGCCGGCGGCACCAAGCATCATTCCGAACTGCTGAAGCCCTTCGGCCTGGATGCGACGGATCCTTCCTTCTGGAGCAAGGGCCTGTCGATGATCGAAGGCTTGATCGACGAACTTGAGGCACTAGACAAGGCATAAGACCGCCGAAACCTACAGTTTCGCTGGAAAAGGCAATGGCAGCCTCTGAACCTTTCATCCTGTTCCGGGACGACACGACCGGCGAAGTCATGCTCTTCGCCGGTCCGGCCAGCATGATCATCGCCCGCACGAAGGCGGAATTCCTGCCGGCGCTCAAGCGGATGGAAGAGGCGCGACAGGCAGGCAAATGGCTTGCCGGCTATATCGCTTACGAAGCCGGTCATCTCTTCGAAGAAAAGCTTGCTCCCTTCGCTGAGGACAACCGCAAGACACCGCTGCTGGTGTTCGGCGTCTTCGATGCTCCTCAGCCGGACGGTCATCCTCTCGCAAGGCCGCGGCAGCGGCACGAAAACGAGGAATTCCTGACCGCACCGAGGGCCGGCTGGAATTTCGATATATATAAAGAGCGTTTCGACCGCCTGCACCGGCATCTGCGCCTCGGCGATATCTATCAGGCCAACCTGACGATGCCGATCAAGGCTCGCTGGAGCGGCGATCCGCTGGCCGCCTTCTGGTCGCTGATCGACCGCCAGCCCGTTAAGTACGGCGCATTTGCCGATCTTGGCGGCCCCATCATTCTTTCCCGGTCTCCGGAACTGTTTTTCCGCGCCGATGAAGATGGCTGGATCGAGACGCATCCGATGAAGGGTACAGCCAGGCGCGGTGCGACGCCGGCGGAAGACGCAGATATCATTGAAGCCATGAAGGCCGACATCAAGACGCAAGCTGAAAACCGCATGATCGTCGACCTCTTACGCAACGATATCTCGCGCATCACCGAAGTCGGCACGCTGGACGTTCCAAAACTCTTCGAAATCGAGACCTATCCGACCGTCCACCAGATGGTCAGCCACGTTCAGGCGAAGCTCCTGCCCGATCTTTCCATCCGCGACATCTTTGCCGCCCTTTTTCCCTGCGGCTCGATAACAGGTGCGCCGAAGATCCGCGCCATGGAAATCCTACACGACCTTGAGGACGGTCCGCGCGATGCCTATTGCGGCGCAATCGGCATGATCTCGCCCGGCGGCGCGATGCGCTTTTCCGTCGCCATCCGTACCATGACGCTGTTTGACGGCGGCAAAGCAGTCTTCAATGTCGGCGGCGGCATCGTCTTCGATTCTACTGCTGAAGCCGAATATGAGGAATGCCTGCTCAAGGCCCGCTTCGCCATCGGCGACCAATGGATTGTCCGATGACGGATTTTTCGCTGATCGAAACCCTGCGATGGCAACCGGACGAAGGCTTTATTCGCCTCCGTCTTCATCTCGCCCGCCTCTCCCGCTCCGCCCGTCGCATCGGTTTTCCAGAGCCGATGGATGTGATCGCGAAGCTGGAAGCGGCGGTAATGGATGAAAAGGGATCGCGCCGTATCAGGCTGACTTTCGATCGAGAGGGTCGGATCGACGTTACCACCGCCCCCTTTACCCCACTGCCGCAAGATACAATCTGGAAACTCCGTCTCGCCTGCACACGTCTCGATTCCACTGACAAGCTGCTGCGCATCAAGACCACACGCCGGGCTGTATATGAAGCGGCGCGTGGCGAGTTCTCGCAGCAGCAGGCGGATGAAGTCATCCTGCTCAACGAGCGGCAGGAAATATGCGAGGGAACCATCACTTCCGTCTTCCTTGATGACGGCTCCGGCATTCTCAGGACTCCGCCGATCTCCTGCGGCCTGCTCGCCGGTGTACTGCGCACCGAACTCATCTGCCAGCGCAAGGCCCGCGTCGGCCGCATCACGCCCGACGAGTTGGACGCAGGTACGCTTTTCGTTGGAAATTCGTTGCGCGGGCTGATCCGCGCCTCGCTGCAAAAGGACTGACCATGCTGATCCTCGCCCTGACCTATGTGAAGCCGAACGAAGAGGCCGACAAGCATATGGAGCCGCATATGGCCTGGGTGAAGGAGGGATATGCCAGGGGCTGGTTCCTCGCCTCCGGCCGCAAGGTGCCCCGCACCGGCGGCGTCATTCTCGCCGTTGGCGAGCGTGCGGAGATCGAAGCCTACGTTGCGGCCGATCCCTTCACCATCCACGGTGTTGCCGAATATGACATAATGGAAGTCGCGCTGACGACAGTGACGGAAGGACTGGGGGCTCTCGAGCGCTGAGTAGCAAACCGCACGCCAATCGTCAGGCTCGAAAAGGAACGGCGATGAAACGTCCGACCTGCACGTCCCTAACCTATACACCCTACGACGGCTCGGCCCGACCCTTCACGATTGGCCTGATGCCGCTCGATATCGCCCGCTGGATCGAGCCTGACGACGATCTCGAACGTTATATCAAGGAAAAGACGCGTCTGGCGGATGATTGCTTCGACGCCGTCTTCGTCGCAGAGGATGGGACGGAAGCTGCCCAGCAGGAGGCGCTGGATATTCTCCTCGCTCACCTTGCCGATCAGCATCCCGGAATGCTGCAGCCTGACGCTTCCAATCTGCCGCCGCTCTTCAAGGCCGGTTCGCTCATCCAGGACGATCTCGTCCTGATGCGCCGCAAGGCTGATGGCTGGCATCTCGTCGCCGCCCATGTCGCCTTTCCCTCCTCATGGTCGCTGCGCGAGAAATTCGGACGGCCGATGCATGAAATCCACGCGGATGTGCCGGGCTTCGGCGAAGGCACCCGCAATGCGACACTGATTACTCGCATCTTCGACAGCCTGCAGATCGCGCAGCCGGTCGAGCGGCTGAACTGGTCGGTCAACGCCACCGCCGATCTCTTCCTCCCCGTCTCGAAACATCGCCGGACACCCTATGCCGAGGCCTTCACACTTGAAGAGCGCTTCGTCCGCGTCGAACGCCAGACCCTTCGCAAGCTGCCTGTGTCGGGCGACATTCTCTTCACCATCCGCATCTATATCGATCCGATCGCCGTCATCGCCCGCCATCCGCAGGCGCAAAAGCTCGCATCAAGCTTTGCCGATCAGCTGGAGGCGCTCGACGACCAGCAGACGGCCTACAAAGGGCTGAGCCTGCAACGGACGGAACTCGTGCGGAAATTGCGCGCGGTTTGCAGCGCCGATATTTGACCTTTGCGGGGGGAACACTCTTTATTGTGACGCCATTTTGTGGTTAGAGCCGGTCACCTCGCGAGCTTCGCGGCATCTTCACATGAATTCTTTAGGCTGAAGGCCTTCCTTCCCTTCCAACAGGAGAAAAGAATGACGGAACAGAACTATCCGGTATATGGCGAAATTACCGGTCCGATCGTCATGATCGGCTTTGGCTCAATCGGCCGCGGCACGCTGCCCCTGATCGAGCGCCACTTCAAATTCGACAAGAGCCGGATGGTTGTCATCGACCCGCGCACGGACGATGCCCACATTCTGGAAAAGCATGGCGTCAAACATATCCAGGCGCATGTGACGAAGGACAACTACAAGGAGCTGCTGAAGCCGCTCCTGACTGAAGGCGAAGGCCAGGGTTTCTGCGTCAACCTCTCGGTAGATACCTCCTCGCTCGATATCATCAAGCTCTGCCGCAAGCTCGACGTGCTCTATATCGATACCGTCGTCGAGCCCTGGCTCGGCTTCTATTTCGACAAGGACATGAAGAACGAAGACCGCACCAACTATGCGCTTCGCGAAACCGTTCGCAAGGAAAAGGCCAAGAACCCCGGCGGCACGACTGCCGTCTCCACCTGCGGCGCAAACCCGGGCATGGTCTCCTGGTTCGTCAAGCAGGGGCTTTTGAACCTTGCGCGTGACATGGGCCTGAAGTTCGACGAGCCGGGCCAGGACGACCGCGAAGAATGGGCAAAGCTCATGAAGAAGGTCGGCGTCAAGGGCGTCCACATCGCCGAACGCGACACCCAGCGCACCATTCATCCGAAGCCGCTCAACGTCTTCTGGAACACCTGGTCCGTCGAAGGCTTCATCTCTGAAGGTCTGCAGCCGGCAGAACTTGGCTGGGGCACCCATGAAAATTGGATGCCGAAGAACGCCAAAAAGCACAAGAAGGGCAACAAGGCCGCCATCTACCTCGAACAGCCCGGCGCCAACACCCGCGTTCGCACCTGGTGCCCGACGCCCGGCCCGCAATACGGCTTCCTCGTCACCCACAACGAGTCGATCTCGATCGCCGACTTCTTCACTGTCAGGGACAAGGACGGCGACGTTACCTATCGTCCGACCTGCCACTACGCCTACCATCCGGCCAACGACGCGGTTCTGTCGCTGCATGAGATGTTCGGCAATGGCGGCAAGGCACAGCCGGTTCTCCACGTTCTCGACGAGAACGAGTTGGTCGACGGCGTCGACGAGCTCGGCGTCCTGCTCTACGGCCATGACAAGAACGCCTACTGGTACGGTTCGCGCCTGTCTCTGGAAGAGACCCGCCGCATTGCCCCCTACCAGAACGCGACTGGTCTGCAGGTGACTTCTGCCGTTCTTGCCGGCATGGTCTGGGCTCTTGAAAACCCGAAGGCGGGCATCGTCGAAGCCGACGAGATGGATTACAAGCGCTGCCTCGAAGTGCAGTTGCCCTATCTCGGCCCGGTCGAAGGTCACTACACCGACTGGACCCCGCTCGACGGCCGCCCGGGCCTGTTCCCGGAAGACATCGACACCAAGGATCCGTGGCAGTTCAAGAACATCCTGGTTCGCTGAACCTGTCATACGTCTTCGAAGATGCCCGCTGTCAGGCGGGCATTTTTGTAACGCCTGCTGTCTAAATGCCGGCCGACCTCCGTCGAAGGCTTGCCTTCGTGGAAGGCCCGCGCCATGTTTTTGGCGGACTGTCGCGGATAGTTTCCGCCTAGATTCGCCGGGAGAAGCCCTATGAAAGTCAGAACTGGTCTCGTTCTTGCGGTTGCATCGGCAGCCCTAGCTGCCTGTGTTTCCTCCGGCCCACGCCCCCTTCCCGTCGCATCGGCACCCGCTCCTGCCGGTGTCGAGGGCACCTGGGCCGATCCGAACGGGATCGTCTCCACCTTCCAGTCCGGCACCTTCACGACGCGCACGACAGACAGCAACCAGCTTCTGGCCTCGGGCACCTATACCAATAAGTCGCCGACGCTGGTGGAAATCAACATGACCTCGCTAGTTCGCAACACCCAGTCGAAGGTCAATTGCGCGCTCGTCACGACGAGCCAGCTGAACTGCACCTCGGATGCCGGCGCACAGTTCGTCCTGAGCCGCCGCAGCTAAAAGAGCAGATAGGGCGAAGGCCAGGCGCCATGCGAGCTTTCGCCGGTTACCTCGTCCTGTTGCTCGCAACGCCGCTTGCCGCACTTGCGGTCATTTTGCCGGCTAATGTCTATCGTGCCCAAGGCATCGCCGCCCCAGATTGCGACGGTCCGCTGCAGGTTCTGATCTTTGCCCTGCCGGCTGTCCTGATCTACGGTGCAGGCGCGTTCGTCGCCTATCGGGCCCGCCGACGCGTTCACCGCATTCTTTCCCTTCTTTGCTTGATCGTTGCGCTCGCCACGTTTTCGAATATTGCAGCGGCCACACAGGAACTCTACCGAAACGCTGCAGCCGGCGATTGCGCAGGGTAACCGGCCGGCTTTTTTGCCTGGCTCCCCTTGGAAAGCCGCTCCCCTGGTCCAGCTTTCCCTTGCGGCTGTCCATCGTCTGATGGAACATCCGCCAGCCGGGAAACCGCCCCGGTGGATTATGGAAGGGGCTGGCGAGGATCAGGGGGATCTTCGCCCCTAATCAGGAGAACAGGGATGACGAAGTCTTTCAGCTTCGGTCTTTTGACCGCGTCTATTCTGGCGCTGAGTACGAGCGCCGCATTTGCGGATTACGAACTCAATATTCTTCATATCAACGATTTCCACTCGCGCATCGAATCGATCAACAAGTTCGATTCCACGTGCTCTGCCGAGGAAGAGGGCAAGAATGAGTGCTTCGGTGGTGCCGCGCGCCTGAAGACCGCGATCGACCAGCGCCGCCAGGCTTTGACGGGCAAAAACACACTGCTGCTCAACGCCGGCGACAATTTCCAGGGCTCGCTGTTTTACACGACCTACAAGGGCGCAGCCGAAGCCGAGATGCTGAACATGATGAAGTTCGACGCGATGACCGTCGGCAATCATGAATTCGACGACAGCGAAGATGGGCTCGCGACCTTCCTCGACAAGGTGCAGTTCCCCGTCGTCACCGCAAACGTCAAGGCAAGTGCTGCCTCCAAGATTGGCGATCGCGTCAAGCCTTCGCTGGTTCTTGATGTCGGCGGCCAGAAGATCGGCATCGTCGGCGCTGTCACCAACGACACGCCCGAACTCTCCTCCCCCGGCCCGAATGTGACCATTGCCGACGACGTCCAGAGCATTACGGCTGAAGTTCAGAAGCTGAAGAGCGAAGGCGTCAACAAGATCATTGCGCTTACCCATGTCGGCTACCCGCGCGATCTCGCCATGATCGCCAAGATCCCTGATGTCGACGTGGTCGTCGGCGGTCATTCGCACAGCCTGCTGTCGAACACGGATCCGAAAGCCGAAGGCCCCTATCCGACGATGGTCGACAATCCCGGCGGCTACAAGGTACCGGTGGTGCAGGCCGCCTCCTACAGCAAATATCTCGGCGATCTCGTCGTCAATTTCGATGATAACGGCGTCGTCAAGGAAGCCAAGGGCGATCCCATCCTGATCGATTCCTCCTTCACACCCGACCCGGCCGTCGCCGCACGCATTGTCGAACTGGCAAAGCCGATCGAAGAGCTGCGCAAGAAGGTGATCGGCTCCTCGGAAGGCCCGATCGAGGGCGACCGCAAGGTCTGCCGCGTCAAGGAATGCTCGATGGGCAATCTGGTCGCCGATGCCATACTTGACCGCAGCAGGAACCAGGGCGTGACCATTGCCATCCAGAACGGCGGCGGCCTGCGTGCCTCCATCGACGGCGGCGACGTCACCCAGGGCGAAGTCATCACCGTGCTGCCCTTTCAGAATACGCTCGCAACCTTTCAGCTGACCGGTGCCGATATCGTCAAGGCGCTCGAAAATGGCGTCAGTCAGATTGACCAGGGCGCCGGCAGGTTCCCGCAGGTCGCCGGCCTGAAATTCACCTTCGACCAGTCGAAGCCGGTCGGCAGCCGCGTCAGCGACGTGCTGGTCAAGGACGGCGACAATTTCGTGCCGATCGACAATGCCAAGACCTATGGCGTCGCCACCAACAACTTCATGCGCGCCGGCGGCGATGGCTATGTCGCCTTCAAGGACGGCCAGAATGCCTATGACTTCGGTCCGGATCTGGCCGATGTGACGGCCGAATATATCGCCGCACACTCGCCCTATAAGCCCTACACGGACGGCCGCATCACTGAAATTGCGCAGGCTGCTCCCTCCACGGAGGCTCCGGCAGTTTCGGCTCCCGCTGCTCCTGCACCCGCGGCTCCGGCGCCTGCTGCGCCGGCTCCATCTGCAGAACCCGCACCGGCCCCTGCCACTCCCGCTCCGGCAGCCTCCACAACCGCGGCGCCAGCGACCCACGTCATCGCTGCCGGCGATACGTTCTGGGATCTCGCCAAAACCTTCTACGGCGACGGCGCCGAATGGCGCAAATTGTCGGAAGCCAACGGCAGCCCGAACCCGCGCCATTTGCGGATCGGCGAGGAAATCCAGGTTCCCACCAAGTAAGACGATTTGTCCCGATCATGAGAGCCGGTCCGGGGTTCCCCGGGCCGGCTTTTCTTCTTATAGGGTGAACCGTGACCGGCCGGCTGCGTATGAGCCGGCGAGGCACGAAAGCGCGTTGGGGCCAGAATGACAGATACTTCACTCCGCCCGGCGGATCATCCCGCCGTCAAATTCGGCAAGGTCGGCGTCCTGCTGGTCAATCTCGGCACGCCTGACGGCACCGATTACACGTCCATGCGCCGCTACCTGCGCGAATTCCTGACCGACAAACGCGTCATCGAATGGTCGCCCTGGAAGTGGTATCCGATCCTGTTCGGCATCGTACTCAACACGCGCCCGCAGAAAGTTGGCAAGGCCTATGAGACGATCTGGAACAAGGAGCTGAATGAAAGCTGGCTGCGCACCTATACACGCAATCAGTCGGATTTCATGGCTGAACGCCTGAAGGACCTGCCAAACGTCAAGGTCGATTGGGCGATGCGCTACGGCACCCCTTCGATCCCCTCGCGCATCGAAGCGCTGAAAGATGAAGGCTGCGACCGCATCCTGCTCTTCCCGCTTTATCCGCAATATGCAGCCGCCACCACGGCAACCGTCAATGACAAGGCCTTCCAGAAGCTGCTCACCATGCGCTGGCAGCCGGCATTGCGCACGGTTCCTGACTACCATGACGACGAGACCTATATCGAAGCCCTGGCAAAATCCGTCGAGCAGCATCTCGCTACCCTCGACTGGAAACCGGAGATGCTTCTCGCCTCCTTCCACGGCATCCCGCTCTCCTATTTCCAGCAAGGCGATCCCTACTACTGCCAGTGTCAGAAAACGGGGCGCCTGCTGCGCGAGCGTCTGGGGCTCACCAAGGAGAACTTCATGGTCACCTTCCAGTCCCGTTTCGGGCCGGAAGAATGGCTGCAGCCCTATACCGACAAGACCGTCGAGAAGCTGGCGCAGGACGGTGTCAAACGCATCGCCGTCATGAACCCCGGCTTCGTTTCCGACTGTCTGGAAACACTGGAAGAGATCGCGGAGCAGGCCGCCCATTCTTTCAAGCACAATGGCGGCGAGCAGTTCGCACATATTCCCTGCCTGAACGACGGTGAAGACGGCATGCAAGTGCTGGAAAAAGTCGTGCGCCGCGAGCTGCTCGGCTGGGCTTGATCCCTGCGGCGCCAGATTTTCTGGCGCCTGCAATAGATAAAAGCGCCCTGCGCTCCAGATCTAAAGAATGGCCGGCAGGCGATTGCAATCGCGTCGCAGACACGACTGCATCCCGCACATTCACGGCCTCGTGCCTTATTGATCTGGACGCGTTTGATGACTTCGGGTTTGAGAAAATTGATTGTCTTCGCCAGCTTGCTCGTTATCGCAGGGGGCGGTTATTTCGTTTGGGAGCGTTATCAGCGGATCTCTGCCAGCACCCCTCCGAAAGGCATCGTCGGGCAGGTCGCGTGTCAACTCCGCCTCCGCGATGTCAAAACCAGCAATCTGAGGCCGGACGATCAACCGTTTCTCACCAATTGCCTCATGGGCGGCTACATCACCAAGAGCGACCTTGACGACGTCGGCCTATCACCCTGATTTGACAGGCGCAGCCGTCATTCCTTCCTTGCAAATATCGTGCTAACTCACCACGTCAGTTAGGTGGGCTTAGGGAGGAATACATGCTGCTGGGCGGCTTCGATATCGTCGTGATCGTATTGGTGATTTTTGTCATCATGGTGCTCTTTGCGGGTATCAAGACGGTTCCTCAGGGCTATCGCTATACGATCGAGCGTTTCGGCCGCTACACACGCACGCTGGAACCGGGCCTCAACCTGATCACCCCTTTCATTGAGCGTGTCGGCGCCAGGATGAACGTGATGGAACAGGTGCTGAGCGTGCCAACCCAAGAGGTGATTACCAAGGATAATGCTTCGGTCTCAGCCGATGCCGTGTCTTTCTACCAGGTGCTGAATGCCGCTCAAGCCGCCTATCAGGTCTCCAATCTGGAAAATGCAATCCTGAACCTCACCATGACCAACATCCGCTCCGTCATGGGCTCGATGGACCTCGACGAACTGCTCTCCAATCGCGATGCAATCAACGACCGGCTGCTGCGTGTTGTCGACGAAGCTGTGCATCCCTGGGGCATCAAGGTTACCCGCGTTGAGATCAAGGACATCCAGCCGCCGCGCGATCTCGTTGACGCGATGGCCCGCCAGATGAAAGCCGAGCGCGAGAAGCGTGCTCAGGTGCTGGAAGCCGAAGGTTCGCGCAACGCGCAGATTCTGCGAGCCGAGGGCGCCAAGCAATCCGCCATCCTCGAGGCCGAAGGCCAGCGCGAAGCCGCCTTCCGCAACGCTGAAGCCCGTGAGCGCCTAGCCGAGGCCGAGGCTAAGGCGACGCGCATGGTCTCCGAAGCCATCGCCGTTGGCGACGTACAGGCGATCAACTATTTCGTTGCACAGAAATATACGGAAGCGCTGGCATCGATCGGCCAGGCGAACAACGCCAAGGTTGTGCTGATGCCGATGGAGGCTTCCTCCATTCTCGGTTCGCTTGCCGGTATCGGTTCGATCGCCCGCGAAGTCTTTGGCGACGGCAACAATCCGCCGCCGCCACGCCCGCGTCCTGGTCCGGTACGTTCGACGCCTCCGGTCGCCCCACCTCCGCCCAGTCCCTTCAATCCCAGTTCGGAGCGATGAGCGATGTTGGCGAAGATCGTCGGCGAACTTGGACCGTGGAGCTGGTGGGTGGCAGGTCTCGTGCTGCTCGCCGCCGAAATGGTCGTGCCCGGCTTTTTCCTCGTCTGGATCGGGCTTGCGGCACTTGCCGTCGGCGTTCTGTCGCTTCTCTTCTGGGATGCCGCCTTCTGGGTCTGGGAACTTCAGGCGATCCTCTTCGCCATCCTGGCGGTCGCTGCAACATTTATTGGAAGGCGGCTGACTTTGCGTAACGACAGGACGGACGAGCCGTTCCTCAATCAGCGCGGTGCGAGCCTTGTTGGTCGTACCGCGACACTACACGAACCGATCCGCGAAGGCCGCGGCCGCATTCGTCTCGACGACACGATGTGGCAGGTCATGGGGCCGAATCTTCCGGCCGGAACACAGGTCAGGGTCGTTTCCAGCAGCGGCCGCGACCTGACGGTGGAACCGACCTGATCAGGCGACTCCGATCCGCAAGAGATCGTGGAAATGAACGAGCCCGATCGGCCGTTGATCGTCGTCGACGACGATAAGCGCACCGATCTTATATTGTTCGAGCAGCGCCATGGCCGCAGTTGCCAGGATCGTCGGCCTCACAGTCTTCGGCGCCTGCGTCATGATGTCGTCGACTATCAGCTCTGCGAGATTGCGGTTGAGATTGCGGGACATGTCACCATCCGTGACGATGCCGCAGAGCCGGCCCTCCGCATCCAGAACGCCGACACAGCCGAAATGCTTGTGCGACAGCACCCTGATTGCGTCAGGCACGGACGTGCCCTTGGAGACGAGCGGCAGGCGGTCACCGGTATGCATGACGTCGGCGACATGCATCAGGCTGGCACCCAGCTTGCCGCCGGGATGGAAGACATGGAAGTCCGTAGCAGTGAAGCCGCGCGCGTCCAGAAGCGCGATCGCGAGGGCATCGCCGAGCGCGAGCTGCATCATTGTCGACGTGGTCGGCGCCAGCCCGTTGGGGCAGGCCTCTTCCTCATTGGGAATTAACAGAGCAATATCTGCAGCAGTCGCCAGCGAGGACCGCGGGCTGCAGGTCATGGCGATCAGCGGAATGGAAAAACGGCGCGTGTAGGAAATGATGCTTTTCAGCTCCGCGCTCTCGCCGCCCTTCGAGATTGCGAGCACGACGTCGTCGCCGGCAATCATGCCCAGGTCGCCGTGATTGGCTTCCGCCGCATGCACGAAAAAGGCTGGCGTACCCGTTGAAGCGAAGGTGGCAGCAATCTTCGTGCCGATATGGCCGCTCTTGCCGACGCCGGTCACGATCACGCGGCCGGTATTCTCGCCAATCACCTCGACCGCTCGGGTAAAGGGTCCGGCCAGCCCATCATCGAAAGCACGCTCGAGTGCTTCCAGGGCGCGCCTTTCAATGCTGACGGTGCGCTTACCCGACTCCAGAACGCTGTTTTCGACGAGTTTTACCGCTCTTCTGATCATGGCAATGCGTTAGACCTTTTCACTTTACCTGTCCACCCGACAATCTTTCCCATGTATGAACACGCAGCCTGCGCGGCAACGAATGATTAACCACAAGGCTTTACGCTTGGGTAAGACTTCGAAGCATTTCAGGCGCGGATTGAATGGGCCAGGGAAAACAGACGAGCAGTGTGACGCCGCTCCGCGCCATGAGCCGTGCCGTCTCCATCACGGCTATCGGCTTGCTGCTCGTGCCCTCAGCTTTCGCGCAGCAGATCACGTCGCAGCAACAATCGGCAGGCACGGCAAATTCCCGCACCACGGCCACGTCAGCCACGCAGCGCAGCGGCACGGGCAACGCGGCGCCGGACGGCGGTGGCGCGGGCGATGATACGACCGCCCCTGCCAGCACCTCGACACAGGCACAGGACGCAGACAGCGCAATAGCACCCACTCGATCCCCGCTGCCCGACGACGAGATCACCGGTTCGATCTTGGACGAGGATATGCGCAGGCTGAACACCCGCGAGCCCCGCCTCGACGAGACACAGGCACGCAAGGTATCTGAGAGCGTCTCGACCGAGCAGACGCCGGGGATCCCGCTCGGCAGCTTTGTACTGCGCCCGAGCGTCACGCAAACGATCAACACCGAAACCACGAAGGATGGCGGCACGAAAAAAAGCCGCGGTTTTCTCGAAACCGACATGGGCGCGACGCTGACCTCCGACTGGAGCCGGCATCAGCTGACCGTGACCTCCGAAGGAGCCTGGCAGCAGAACATCAGCGGCGAGGGTGAAGAACAGCCATCCTTCAAGATCGATGGCGATCTGCGGCTGGATCTGACGCGCGACACCGTCGGCCACATCACCGGCGGCTATAATTTCTACCGCGAAGACACGGATGATCCGGATGCGATCACCAACGCCGATCAGCAATCCGATGTGCAGGAGTTTACCGGCGGCGCGTCCATCGAGCACGACTTCGGCATCTTGCGCGGAACCGCCGCGCTCGCAATCTCCCGCGCGATCTATTCGGACGCCGAGCTTTCGAACGGTACAACAGTTTCGATGAGCGACCGCAACGAGACTACGGGGACCGTGCGCGGCCGCATCGGCTACGAACTGTCACCCGCCCTCATTCCGTTTATCGAAGCGTCGATCGGCAAGACGAATTACGATGAACGCACCGATTCATCGGGTTACCGGCGTTCGGGAGACAGCTACGGCGGCAAGGGCGGCGTGCAGGTCGATATGGGCGAAAAACTCAAGGGCGAGGTCGCAGTCGGTTATGCGACGGCGGATTTCGACGACAGCCGCCTGAAATCGATCGACACGGCAACACTCGATGCAAGCCTGCTCTGGTCGCCGATCCGCGGAACGAATGTCAATCTGGATCTGCAGACCAGCATCCAGCCGTCGACGGCGGCGGGCGAAAGCGGCTATGTCTCGCATCAGCTGACGACAACGGTCGATCATCAGCTGCGCGACAATCTGGTAACGACGGTTATCGGCGGGGTGACGCTACGCGACTATCCAAGCGGCAGCACGATAAGCGACGAGACGGTTTACACCGCCTCGACTGGTCTTATCTGGAATATCAACCGATACCTCGATTTCACCAGCACGCTTGGCTACGAGCTGACGACCCGCAAGGAAGGCGACGACTCGCAGCAATGGCGAGCCGGCGTCGGTCTCAAATTGAAGCGCTGAACAACCTTACTTCAGGCGGGCGAGCAGGTTCTTGAAACCGTCTTCGACGGTCGGGCGGATATCCGCGCGCTCAAGAGCAAAAGCAACGTTGGCGAGGATGAAACCGTCCTTTGCTCCGCAATCGTATGTCTCGCCCTTGAAGTGATAGCCGGCGAAATCCTGTTCCTTCAGCAGTTTCAGCATGCCGTCGGTGAGCTGGATTTCGTTGCCGGCACCGCGCTCCTGGGTCTCCAGGATCTTGAAGATTTCCGGCTGCAGGATGTAACGGCCGTTAATGAAGAAATTGGACGGAGCCGTACCCTTGGCGGGCTTCTCGACCATGCCGGTGATGCGGAAACCTTCGCCGACGGATTCGCCAACGCCGACGATACCGTATTTGTGTGCCTGGTCGGGAGCGCATTCTTCGACGGCGATGATGTTGCCGCCGCTATGCTCATAGAGATCGATCATGCCCTTCATGCAGCCTTTTTGATCCTTCATGATCATGTCGGGCAGAAGCAGGGCGAAAGGCTCGTCGCCGATGATCTCGCGGGCGCACCAGACGGCGTGGCCGAGACCGAGCGGCTCCTGCTGACGGGTAAAGCTCACCGTGCCTGCCTTGGGAAGCTGCTGCTGCAGGAGGGTGATTTCCGCCTTCTTGGCGCGCTCCTTGAGCGTCTGCTCAAGTTCGAAATGAATATCGAAGTAATCTTCGATGACATGTTTGTTACGACCAGTAACAAAAACCAGATGTTCAATGCCCGCTTCAAGTGCTTCGTCGACGACATACTGAATGATTGGCTTGTCGACGACAGTCAGCATTTCCTTCGGAACCGCTTTTGTGGCTGGAAGGAATCGCGTTCCCAGGCCTGCAACCGGAAATACTGCCTTACGAACTTTCTTATTCAGAGCCACACCGACCTCCTGTTTTGACTATACCGCTTTTAATTCAACGCTATATCGATTTGAACTAGTATAGAATTGCTACCGTTTTGCAAATGGTGACTGGACCGGCCGCCCATGGTAAAGAATTTGTTGACTCCGTTCCTGTAATTTCAGCGTAGGACGGGCATGACGTACCGCCCAGGCTAAAACTGAAGATGACGGATACGACTGCCGATGACCCAAAAATATATAAACTCCCTTCGTGGTCTTGCTCTCGCCCTCGTTGTCGCCACAGCGACCGGACTGGCCCCCAATAACGCAAAAGCGGATGCCCGGTTCCAGAAGTGGATTGCGGACTTCTACCAAACTGCCGCGCAGAGTGGCATCAGTAAGGCAACCTATCAGAAAGCCTTTTCGGGGGTAAGCGAGCCTGACCCGACAGTACTGGAAAAGGCGACCTATCAGCCTGAATTCACATCCAAAATCTGGGATTACGTCGATTCCCGCGTCAATCCCTACACTGTGGAAATCGGCCGCAAGATGGCCGCCAAGTATGGCAAGACGCTGGATCAGATCCAGCGCCAATTCGGTGTCGACAAATCGATTCTGCTCGCCATCTGGTCGATGGAATCAAATTACGGCGCAGTTCTCGCTAAGGATGAGCGCCTTCACTATGTGCCGCGCGCATTGGCAACGCTTGCCTATGCCGATCCCAAGCGTGCCAAATTCGCCAAGAAGCAGTTGATCGCAGCGCTGAAGATCCTGCAGAACGGCGACGTGCCCGCCAAGCAAATGACCGGGTCGTGGGCCGGCGCCATGGGCCACACTCAGTTCATACCGACAAGCTATCTTCTCTACGCCGTCGATGCCGATGGCAACGGCCATCGCGACATCTGGAATTCGGTGCCCGATGCGCTGGCGACTTCGGCCAACCTTCTCATGAAGAACGGCTGGGACACCGGCAGGACCTGGGGCTACGAGGTTGCGGTGCCGGCATCCGCCGCCCAGCAGACCGGCAAGACGCGTACACTCGCCCAATGGGCGGCCCTCGGCCTGAAGCGTCCGAATGGCAAGCCTTTCAAGGACGGCGATACCCGCGCCATGCTGAAGATGCCGGCGGGTGCTGACGGTCCGGGCTTCCTGATGACGGCGAACTTCTTCACCATCAAGAACTACAATGCCTCCGATAGCTACGCTCTTGCCGTCGGCCTTCTCGCAGACCAGATCGCCGGCTTTGGCGGCATGCAGCAGCGATGGCCGCGTCCCCAAGGTGCGCTGGACATCACCGAGAAGTTCGAATTGCAAACGCGCCTGAAGACGCTTGGCTATTATAGCGGCGATGTCGACGGCAATTTCGGATCCGGCTCCAAGGCAGCCATCGCCGCCGTTCAGGAGCGCATCGGCATGCAGCCGGATGGTGAGCCATCGCTCTCGCTTCTCGATGCACTGCGCCGTTAAAGCGCCGCACGCTAAGACACGTGAAGGGCGCCTTAACTCCTTGAATTTACGCATCGTGCCTTCCGGGAATCGATAATGATTTTCGAGCCGATGCTGTAGAAGCGGGGAAAGCCTGACCTAAATAATACGGGTAGAGTGGACGGAAAGCTGCTGCCTATGCAAAATGCCCGGCAGATGCGGAACTGCCCGATGACAAGAAAAATTAACCGGACCCGATGGATTCGTGGGCTTGCGCTCGCCGCAGCCGCGTTGTCCCTTTGCCTGGGTTCGATGCTGCCGGCTCATTACGCCGAAGCGCAGGAGCTTCGTTATCAGCGCCGCTCCATCCTCGATTTCTTTCTCGGCCGCCGTTACATCGACGAGAATCCGCAGCCCGAAATGCGTGACCAGCCGCGGCGGCAACAGCAGCCCCGCAGGCGCCCGCCTGCGCAGAAAGCCGTGACACCAATGCGCACGGCGCCGGTCGCGCCCAGCCAACCCGTGGTCCAAAAGCTCGACAACGCCCAGAAAATTCTGGTCGTTGGCGACTTTCTGGCCGGCGGGCTGGGTGACGGCCTCACCGCCGCTTTCGAAACCTCGCCCGGTGTCGTGGTAGAAGCCCGCAGCAACGTCTCGTCTGGCCTCGTTCGCGACGACTACTACAATTGGCCCGGCGAATTGCCGAAAATGATCGACGAGCTGAAACCGGCTATGGTCGTCGTCATGATCGGCGCCAACGATCGCCAGCAGATGGTGACGGATGCCGGCAAGGAAAAGTTCCGCACCGATGGCTGGTTCAGCGAATATCAGCGCCGCGTGCTGGCCTTCGGCAAGGAGGTAACGAGCCGCAAGATTCCGCTGCTCTGGGTCGGACTTCCCGCCTTCGAATCCGATTCGATGACCGCTGACGCCGTGCAGATGAACCAGCTCTACCGCAATCAACTCGAAAGTATCGGTGGCGAATTCGTGGATATCTGGGACGGCTTCGTGGACGAGAATGGCAAGTTCATCGTCACCGGCTCCGATGTCAACGGCCAGCAGGTGCGCTTGCGCACGACCGATGGCATCAACCTGACGCAGGCAGGTCGCCGCAAGCTGGCCTTCTACGTGGAAAAGCCCGCTCGCCGCATTCTTGGCACTCAGGCGAGCCCCGATCTCGTGCGCCTCGATCCCGGCAACCTGCCGGCGTTGACGCTGCCCAACAATCCGGTTGAACACACGCAGCCGATCAGCCTGTCCGACCCGAACCTCGATGGCGGAGCGGAACTGCTCGGCGCCAGCAAGATACCGCCGGTGACGCTGACGAAATCGCCGCGCGATCTCTTGGTCGAACAGGGGGAAATGGCCCCGGCGCCGGCGGGGCGTATAGACGATTACCGCATGCCGACGCTGAAGACGACGGCGGAAGTCTCCGTGAAATAGGAAAGGGCCGCTTGAGCGGCCCTTATTGACATTCGGGACTTACTTGGCTGTCGCCTGCTGCCAGGTCAGATAGTAGAAGTTCGAGCCGATCTGGCCGAAATAGGCGTTGCTGTTGTCGAGCTGATCCACGTAGTGATTACCCTGCTTGACGAAGGACGCATCATCGCCGCGCTTCAGATGCGCGTTGAGGAAATCGTTCCAGCCGCTGGCGTCGATATCGGTGCCGGGCTTGCTGTCTGTATTCGCTTCTTCCGGATTTTCGACATCCCAGGCGGTGATGGAAACGCCCTGTGTCGGATCGGAGACCGTCAGCGTACCATTTTCAAGAGCGGCGAGCATGTCATGCGCCGTACCATCGGTCCCTTCCTGTTGGGCCGCCTCTTCAAGCTGCTTTTTAAGCATGGCCATGAAAGAAGAACTCGTCACATCGGGATTCTCGCCCGAAGTGTCGGTTGTCTCCTCGGCCTGATCGTTCTGCGTCGAGAGCGTATCGAGCAGACTTGCAAGCGCATTGTTGGAAAGTAGCGACGACGTGTCCGGATCGAGACCGTAGCTGCTGAGAATGCTGGCAGCGCTGGAGGGTTCGGTGGCACTCTGACTGCTGTCGCTGTCGGAACCGCGCAGGTTCTTCAGGGCATATTGGGCTGAGACCAGCCGCGTACTATCGATTGCGGAAACCATGGTTTTTCCTTTGATATGGTCCGCAGCAACCTTGTCCCTGCGCCACGGCCAACAGTAAACGCCTCACGACTGAGCGGACGGGGGCATGTCCGGCCAGTCGTCGCGGGCCGGTTCGGGCCTGCGCACGCAAGAATCCTGCGGTTCGGGAATTGCATGGAGCTTGCCGGAGGCCGCGGCGCGTCAACCGGTCGCACCACGAAAAACTCCGCCGGAATACGGCGGAGTTTTATCGCTCGACGAATTATTCGAAGAGGATCAGCTCGGCAGGACGGTGGAGCCCATCAGTGCCTCGTCGATCGCGCGTGCCGCCTGGCGGCCTTCGCGGATCGCCCAGACCACCAGCGATTGGCCGCGGCGCACGTCACCGGCCGTCCAAAGCTTGTCGACCGAGGTCTTGTAGTCACGATCGTTGGCAACGACGTTGGTCGATCCGCGCTTGTCGACATTGAGCGTCAGCTTGCCGTCGAGTTCCTTCAAAACGCTGTCATTGAACGGACCGCTGAAGCCGATGGCGATAAAGGCAAGATCCGCCTTGATGACAAAATCCGTACCCGGAACCGGGCGGCGGCGCTCATCGACTTCGCAGCACTTCACACCGGTCAGCACGCCGTCTTCACCGACGAATTCGAGCGTCGCGACCTGGAATTCGCGGATCGCGCCTTCGGCCTGCGAAGAGGAGGTGCGCATCTTCGTGGCCCAGAACGGCCAGACGGCGAGCTTGTCTTCCTTCTCCGGCGGCTGCGGCCGAATGTCGAGCTGGGTCACCTTGACAGCCCCCTGACGGAAGGCCGTGCCGACGCAGTCCGACGCCGTGTCACCACCTCCGACGACCACGATATGCTTGGCGCCGGCCAGGATCGGGTCGGACGGCCAGCCGGTGCTGTCGATATTCTCGCGACCGACACGCTTGTTCTGCTGAACGAGATACGGCATCGCATCGTGAACACCGGCGAGATCGGTGCCGGGAATACCGGCTGCGCGCGGCGTCTCGGAGCCGCCGCAGTAAAGCACGGCATCATAATCGGCGAGCAACTGTTCGACCTTGACGTCGACGCCGACATTGACGCCGCAATGGAAGGTGACGCCCTCTCCCTTCATCTGCTCGACGCGGCGATCGATGAAGTTCTTTTCCATCTTGAAGTCCGGAATGCCGTAGCGCAGCAGACCGCCCGGCTTCGTCTCACGCTCGTAGAGATGCACGTCATGACCGGCGCGGCCGAGCTGCTGGGCGGCAGCCATGCCGGCGGGGCCGGAACCGATGATCGCGACCTTCTTGCCGGTATGGATCGTTGCCGGCTGCGGGCGGATGAAGCCGAGCTCGTAAGCCTTGTCGGCAATCGCCTGCTCGACCGTCTTGATGGCAACAGGCGCGTCCTCGAGGTTCAGCGTACAGGCCTCTTCACAGGGAGCGGGGCAGACGCGACCTGTGAATTCCGGGAAGTTGTTGGTCGAATGCAGGTTCTGGATCGCCGCTTCCCAGTTGTTGTTGTAGACGAGGTCGTTCCAGTCCGGAATCTGGTTGTGAACCGGGCAGCCGGTCGGGCCGTGGCAGTAGGGGATGCCACAGTCCATGCAGCGCGCTGCCTGTTTCTGCACTTCCGGGTCCGACATCGGGATCGTGAATTCGCGGAAATGACGGATGCGATCCGACGCCGGCTGATACTTCGCCACCTGCCGGTCGATTTCCAGAAAACCTGTAACCTTACCCATATTTTCGTCCCTTACCCTCATGACCGCCTCGCCCGCGGCCAGTTGTCTGTTCAGCCTCGATCGCGGAGGCAGGTTGTTTGTCTTGACCGTCATCAGAACATATCCCTTGTCGCCATCCACGCGGTTGCGCAAGCTTCGGGCTTGCGGCTGATCGTCGTTGAGTCATTGAGATATTTCGGTCATCCGCCACGCGCGCTTTGGAGCGTGGCGGATTGTTCGGTGCAATTATTCGGCAGCGATGCCCATCCGGCTGCGTTCCATTTCCTCAAGGGCGCGCCGGTACTCGACGGGCATGACCTTGCGGAATTTCGGGCGATAGTCGGCCCAGTGCTCAAGGATTTCCTTGGCGCGGGTGGAGCCCGTATAGTGCAGATGGTTGGAGATCAACTGGTAGAGGCGCTCCTCGTCGTGGCGCGTCATGTCACCAGAGACGTCGACTCGTCCCTTGTGCATGAGGTCGCCTCCGTGATGGTGCAGCTTCTCCAGCATGTCATCCTCTTCCGGAACCGGCTCGAGCTCGACCATGGCCATGTTGCAGCGGCTGGCGAAATCGCCTGTCTCGTCGAGAACATAGGCCACGCCGCCGGACATGCCGGCCGCGAAGTTGCGGCCCGTTGCGCCGAGCACGACGACCACGCCACCCGTCATATACTCGCAGCCGTGGTCGCCCACGCCTTCAACGACGGTGATCGCACCGGAGTTGCGAACTGCGAAACGCTCGCCCGCGACACCACGGAAGTAGCACTCGCCTTCGGTCGCCCCGTAAAGAACGGTATTGCCGACGATGATCGAGTTTTCAGCGACGATCCTCGAATTGTCAGGCGGGCGGATAATGATCTTGCCGCCCGAGAGACCCTTGCCGACATAGTCGTTACCGTCGCCGATCAGGTTGAAGGTGACGCCGCGTGCCAGGAACGCACCGAAGCTCTGCCCGGCGGTACCTTTCAGGGTGACGTTGATCGTATCTTCCTTCAGCCCACGATGGTTATAACGCTTGGCGACCTCGCCCGAGAGCATTGCACCGGCTGAACGGTCGACGTTCTTGATATCGACTTCGAAGGCGACGGGCGTCTTCGATGCCAGTGCCGGCTCGGCGGCCGCAATCATCTTGCGGTCGAGAATGTCGTCGATCGGGTGCTTCTGGCGTGTTGTCCAGTAGGTCTCTTCCTTCGGTGCATCGACCTTGTGGAAGATCTTGGCGAAGTCGAGCCCCTTGGCCTTCCAGTGCGCCAGCATCTCATCCTTCTCGAGCAGTTCCGAAGCACCGATGATGTCATCGAGCTTGGTGAAGCCGAGGGAGGCGAGAATTTCGCGCACTTCGTTGGCGACGAAGAAGAAGTAGTTGATGACATGCTCGGGCGTGCCCTTGAAGCGCTTGCGCAGGACGGGATCCTGCGTCGCCACGCCGACCGGACAGGTGTTGAGATGGCACTTGCGCATCATGATGCAGCCCGCAGCAATCAACGGAGCCGTCGCAAAGCCGAATTCGTCGGCACCGAGCAGCGCGCCGACGACGACGTCACGGCCGGTCTTCAGACCACCATCGACCTGCAGGGCAACACGAGAGCGCAGCCCGTTCAGCACCAGCGTTTGCTGTGTTTCGGCAAGGCCGATTTCCCAGGGCGACCCGGCATGCTTCAGCGAGGTGAGCGGCGATGCGCCTGTACCGCCGTCGAAACCGGCGACCGTGATGTGGTCGGCACGGGCCTTGGCAACACCGGCGGCAACCGTGCCGACGCCGACTTCCGAGACGAGCTTGACCGATACATCCGAGGTCGGATTGACGTTCTTCAGGTCGTAGATAAGCTGCGCCAGATCTTCGATCGAGTAGATGTCATGGTGCGGTGGCGGCGAAATCAGGCCGACGCCCGGCGTCGAGTGACGGGTCTTGGCAACGACCGCATCGACCTTGTGGCCGGGCAACTGACCGCCTTCACCGGGCTTGGCACCCTGCGCAACCTTGATCTGCAGCACATCGGCATTGACCAGATATTCCGTCGTCACGCCGAAACGGCCGGAGGCGATCTGCTTGATCGCCGAGCGCTCGGGGTTCGACGAACCATTCGGCAGCGGCATGTAACGGTCGCTCTCTTCACCGCCTTCGCCGGTGTTCGACTTGCCGCCGATCCGGTTCATGGCGATTGCCAGCGTCGTATGCGCCTCGCGGCTGATCGAGCCGAAGGACATGGCACCCGTCGAGAAGCGCTTGACGATATCGACCGCGGGCTCAACGCTGTCGAGCGAGACCGGCGTGCGGCCGAGTGCCTCGGCGCTCTTGATCTTGAAGAGGCCGCGGATCGTGTTCATGCGCAGTGCCGAGGTGTTCACCATCTCGGAGAATTCGCGGTAACGATCCTCGGCATTGCCGCGCACCGCATGCTGCAGAGCAGCCACGGCATCCGGCGTCCAGGCATGGCTTTCGCCGCGCATACGGTAGGCATATTCGCCGCCGATATCGAGGTTGCTCGCCAGGATCGGATCGCGGCCGAAGGCAGACTTGTGGCGGATGACCGTCTCGTTGGCGATTTCTTCGAGACCGACACCTTCGATGGTTGTGGCCGTACCGAAGAAATACTTGTCGACGAATTCCGACTGCAGGCCGATCGCATCGAAGATCTGCCCGCCGCAATAGGACTGATAGGTCGAGATACCCATCTTGGACATGACCTTCAGGATGCCCTTACCGACAGCCTTGATATAGCGGTAGACGACTTCGTTGGCGTCGACTTCCTTCGGGAATTCACCCTTGGCATGCATGTCGAGCAGCGTGTCGAAAGCGAGATAGGGGTTGATCGCTTCCGCGCCGTAACCGGCCAGCAGGCAGAAATGATGCACTTCGCGCGGCTCGCCGGTCTCGACGACGAGACCAACCGACGTGCGCAGCCCCTTGCGGATCAGGTGATGGTGGACGGCCGCGGTCGCCAGTAGCGCCGGGATCGCGATACGATCCGGACCGATCTGGCGGTCGGAGAGCACGATGATGTTGTAGCCGCCCTTGACGGCCGCTTCCGCACGCTCGCACAGACGGTCGAGCATTTCCGGCATGCCTTCGGCGCCGCGCTCCACATCATAGGTGAAGTCGAGCGTCTTGGTGTCGAAACGGTCTTCCGTGTGACCGATGGAGCGGATCTTTTCGAGATCGCCATTGGTCAGGATCGGCTGGCGTACCTCCAGTCGCTTGGCATTCGCCATGCCTTCATGGTCGAGAATGTTCGGACGCGGACCGATGAAGGAAACGAGGCTCATGACCAGCTCTTCGCGGATCGGGTCGATCGGCGGGTTCGTCACCTGCGCGAAGTTCTGCTTGAAATAGGTGTAGAGCAGCTTCGACTTCTCGGACATGGCCGAGATCGGCGTATCCGTGCCCATCGAGCCGATCGCTTCCTGACCCGTCGTCGCCATCGGCGACATCAGGATCTTGGTGTCCTCGGTCGTGTAACCGAAGGCCTGCTGGCGATCGAGCAGCGAGACGTCGCGGCGAAGCGCGCGCGGCTCGACCGGCTTCAGGTCTTCCAGAATGAGCTGCGTGCGGTTGAGCCAGCTGCGATAGGGATGTGCGTTGGCAAGCTGCGCCTTCACCTCGTCATCGGAGATGATCCGGCCCTCTTCCATATCGATCAGCAGCATCTTGCCAGGCTGCAGGCGCCACTTCTGGATGATGCTCTCTTCGGGAACCGGCAGCGTCCCGGCTTCCGATGCCAGGATGACGCGGTCGTCGTCGGTGACCAGATAGCGTGCCGGACGCAGGCCGTTACGGTCGAGCGTCGCACCGATCTGCTTGCCATCGGTGAAGGCAACGGCAGCCGGTCCGTCCCACGGCTCCATCAGCGCGGCATGATACTCGTAGAATGCCTTGCGTTCGGGCGACATGGACTGATTGCCCGCCCATGCCTCGGGGATCAGCATCATGACGGCATGCGATAGCGAATAGCCGCCGCGCAGAAGGAATTCGAGCGCGTTATCGAAACAGGCCGTATCCGACTGGCCTTCATAGGAGATCGGCCAGAGCTTGGAAATGTCCTCGCCGAAAAGCGGAGAAGAGACCGAAGCCTGACGCGCCGCCATCCAGTTGACGTTGCCGCGCAGCGTGTTGATTTCGCCGTTATGGGCGACCATGCGATAGGGGTGCGCGAGCTTCCACGACGGGAAGGTGTTGGTCGAGAAGCGTTGATGCACGAGGGCGACCGCGCTTTCGAAACGCGGGTCCGCCAAGTCCTTGTAATAGGCGCCGACCTGATAGGCCAGGAACATGCCCTTGTAGACGACGGTCGTGCTGGACAGCGACACCGGATAGAAGTGGCTCTCCTCACCGTCGAACTCGTCATAGATCCGATTGGAAATGACCTTGCGAAGCGTGAAGAGCCGGCGCTCGAATTCGTCATTCGTCGCGGCATCCTTGCCGGCGCCGATGAAGACCTGCACGTGATGCGGCTCGGTCGCTGCAATCGCCGGCGCCTTTGACAGAGATGAATTGTCCACCGGCACATCGCGGAAGCCGATGAGGACCTGACCTTCTTCGGCGGTGACGTCCTTGATCACCTTCTTGAAGTGTTCGATCTGCTTTTCGTCGCGCGGCATGAAGATATGGCCGACGCCATATTCGCCGGCCTTCGGCAGGGTAATGCCCTGCTTGGCCATTTCCTCGCGGAAGAAGCGGTCGGGAATCTGCACCAGAATGCCGGCACCATCGCCCATCAGCGGATCGGCACCGACAGCACCGCGATGCGTCAGGTTCTCCAGAATAAAGAGACCGTCCTTGACGATCTGATGCGATTTCTGCCCTTTCATATGCGCAACGAAGCCGACGCCGCAGGCATCGTGCTCATTGCGCGGATCGTAAAGCCCCTGTTTCTTCGGCAGACCGGAGGCGGATTTACGCGTATTGGCCGTTGCGCGCGCGTCTGCTGCTGCGAACTGGTCAATATGCGTGGATGGCGTCATCTTCGTCATCGTCTTTCCTCCTGTCGAAGCCCGCGGGGCTGCGGGCGGCTTTTCGTCGCGCACCGCACCTTTAAGATAGGTCCGGCGCGTGACAGCGCTGTTGCATCATGAAGATCCGGTCGCAGACATCTGCTTTCAGGGAAAGCAAACCGTCGCGTTCCGCGCCTGCCATTCGCTTCCGTGCGCCGCCATATGGAAGGCTCAGCGCTCGAAAGAACTATAGCGTGAAAGCCGGTCTGTTCCAGGGCTTTCGGGCGCCTCTTCGGCCGTGAAGACCAAAATAGGACAGCAACCCTGTCCTAGTTCGTCCGTTCAATGCCAGAAACAATTCCTCTTCGCAAGAGCGCCATCTTAAAAAAACGTCAATTTGCGACGGAAGATTGCCAGATCAACCAAAATGGCGACATAAAATTACCTTCCAACTTATCATTTTGTTTATTGATTGCGCAGTTCAATTTTTGTGATGCATCTAGGTTTCCGCCCTTGATCCTGTGAAGCTTTGGCGTAGTGTCCACTCCCGAAACTCCCTCCCCATCATTTTCAGTGGTTTTCTCTATGATTTTTGCTTCTGACAACTGGGCTGGCGCCCATAAATCCATTGCCGAACGCCTGCTCGCCGAATCCACCGGTTTTGCCGCCGCTTACGGCAACAGCGATCTCGACAAGCGAGTGGAAGCCCGCTTTTCAGAAATCTTCGAGCGCGAGGTTTCCGTCTTCTTCGTTGCGACCGGCACCGCTGCCAACTCCCTGGCGCTGGCGAGCGTCCAGCGCCCTGGCGGGATCACCTTCTGCCATTCAGAAGCCCATGTGATCGAGGATGAATGCGGCGCACCCGAATTCTTCTCCGGCTCCGCCCGCCTCATGGCCGTCGACGGCGAAGCCGGCAAGATCGATCCGACCAAGCTCTCGGCAAAGATCGCGCACTTCCCGGAGGATGCCCTTCGTCATGGCCGCGCCACCGCTGTGACCATCACCCAATCCACCGAAATCGGTACCGTCTATTCGCTGCCGGAAATCGGCGAGATTTCCACGATCGCCAAGAAGCGAGGACTACCCCTGCACATGGACGGCGCGCGCTTTGCCAATGCGCTCGTTGCATTGAATGCAACACCTGCCGAAATGACCTGGAAGCGCGGCGTCGATATGCTCTCCTTCGGCGGCACGAAGAATGGCTGCTGGTGTGCGGAAGCGATCGTCTTCTTCAATCCGGAACAGGCGAAGGAAATGCATTTCATCCGCAAGCGGGCTGCCCAGCACTTCTCCAAGTCGCGTTTCATCTCCGCCCAGTTCGACGCCTATTTCGAAAACGGCCTCTGGCTTGATCTCGCCCGACACTCCAATGGCATGGCCGACGGTTTGCGCGCCGGCATCGGCGCCAGCAATTCAGCCCGGCTCGCCTGGCCGACCGCTTCGAACGAAGTTTTCGCGGTCATTCAGAAATCGGCGGCAAAAACGGCTGAGAGCAAGGGGGCAAAATTCTACGAGTGGCCGATCCCTGCCGGGATGCCGGATCTCGTTTCGGAGGGCGAAACTTTTGTCCGTCTCGTCACCAGCTTTGCAACGACCGAAGCCGATGTCGATGGCTTCCTCAAATGCCTGGCGGCCTGATTTCGCAAATGCCTGATTCGAGAAGGAAAATCCCGCCGTCGCCGGCGGGATTTCTGATTGAAGATCTTCAGGCCGACCGCAAGCCTCTGACCTTCTTTAGAATATCATCCGAAAGTGCCGCCACGAGCGCCTGATCGGCTCCCTTTCGCGGCACCAGTACGAACTCGACATCCTCCAGCACCGGTAGCCGGGCCGGCGAGATTTCCTTCAACCCCGAGGGAGCCATGCTACGCGGCTGCACGAGCACTCCCATTCCGGCGCGTGCTGCTGCCGTCAGTCCGCTGAGGCTGCCGCAGGTGCAGACGATCCGCCAGTCCACGCCCTGCCGACCGAGCGCTTCCAGCGCAATGGCGCGCGTCACACTCGGCGGCGGGAAAGCGATCAAGGGCAGTGGACCGGATGCGAGCACATGCTCCGGATCACGCGCCAGCCACACCAGCGGCTCCCGGTACACGAGCTTTCCGTGCTCATCGCCGAGCCTTCGCTTGGCAAGGACGAGATCGATCGCCCCTGCATCCTGCATTTCATAAAGTACACCGGAAAGTGCCACCGTCAGTTCCATATCGACGGAAGGATGCGAGCGTACGAAATCTTCCAGCACCGCCGGCAAGCGGCTCGTCACAAAATCCTCGGAAACGCCAAGCCGCAGCCGCCCACGCAGGCTGCCGCTCTTGAACAGCGACTGCACCTGCCCCTCGATCGACAGCATCGCCCGCGCATGTGTCAGCAAGGCTTCGCCATCGCCGGTCAGCACGACCTTGTGCGTATCACGCTCCAGCAGCCGGCGCCCGAGTGACGTTTCCAGCCTCTGGATATGCTGGCTGACCGTCGACTGCCCAAGCCCCAGCCTTTCGGCGGCCAGAGTAAAGCTGCCCATCTGCTCGACGGTGACGAAACTGCGTAGCTGTGAGAGATCCAGCATCAGTGAGATCCAGATTTGCAATAACTGTTATTCCTTGCATCCTGGATCATAATGAGCGACAGAACAATGACTCTTTAAGTTAGGCGAGACAGCCATGCGGCGCTTTCTACCCGATACGTTCACCATCCTGCTCGTTTGCACCGTCATCCTCGCGTCGATCTTCCCCGCGAGCGGCACCTTTGCCGGCTGGTTCGGGGTGGCGACCGATTTTGCCATCGCGCTGCTGTTCTTCCTGCACGGCGCACGCCTCTCGCGTGATGTCGTCGTTGCCGGTCTGCTGCACTGGCGCCTGCACCTCATGATCCTGCTGACCACCTTCGGCCTCTTCCCGATCTTCGGACTGGCGATAGGCTTCATCCCGGATTCGATCCTGCCGCAGCCGCTTTATCTCGGCATCCTCTTCCTTTGCGTGCTGCCGTCGACGGTGCAGTCCTCGATCGCCTTCACATCGATGGCCGGCGGAAACGTCCCCGCGGCGATCTGCTCGGCATCGGCCTCGAACATCTTCGGCATGTTCCTGACGCCGCTGCTTGTCGGCCTGCTCTTCTCGGTCGGCGGCCATGGCGGCTTTTCCTTCGACGCACTGGAACAGATCCTGCTGCAATTGCTGGCTCCCTTCGTTGTCGGCCAGATCCTGCAGCCCTGGATCGGCGAGTGGATCCGCTCCAAGAAGAAAATCCTGATGCCCGTCGACCGCGGCTCCATCCTGATGGTTGTCTACCTGGCTTTCTCGACGGCCGTCGTCGAAGGGCTATGGCACACCTTTTCGATCGCCGATATCGCCGCCGTCATCATCGCCGATATGCTGCTGCTGGCGCTCGTCCTCGTCATTACCATGCATGGCAGCCGCTGGTTGGGCTTCAACAAGGCCGACGAGATCACCATAACCTTCTGCGGGTCGAAGAAGAGCCTTGCGAGCGGCGTTCCAATGGCAAACGTCATCTTTGCCGGCCAATCGATCGGCGCGATCGTCCTGCCGCTGATGCTCTTTCATCAGATCCAGCTGATGGTCTGCGCCGTCATCGCCCAGAAGTATGCCGCTGCTGCAGCGCGCCGCACATCGGAAAAAAAGCTGGAAGAAGCGACAAGCCCGGCCTGACCAGGTGAGACGGCTTCAAAACAAAAACGGCGCCCTTCGGGCGCCGTTTCCGTCTGATTGGTTGAAAGCGGATTAGCTGTTGACGACCTGTGCTTCGATCGACTTCGGAGCCTCGACCGGCTCAGCGGCAATAGCGATCTTGCGGGGCTTCAGAGCCTCGGGGATGCTGCGCAGAAGGTCGATATGCAGGAGGCCGTTCTTCAGCGAAGCGGCGGTCACTTCGACATGGTCGGCAAGCTGGAAGCGGCGCTCGAAAGCGCGCTTTGCAATGCCGCGGTAGAGATACTCGCCGCCATCGGCATTTTCTTCGCGCTTTTCACCCTTCACGGTGAGCGCGTGGGCATGCGATTCAATGGCGAGTTCGGTTTCGTCAAAGCCGGCAACGGCCATGGTGATGCGATAAGTGTTCTCACCGGTCCGTTCGATATTATAAGGTGGATAGGTCGGAACCTGGTCCGGCTGGGAAAGGCTGTCGAGCATCGTGAACAGACGGTCGAAGCCAACGGTGGAACGATAAAGGGGAGAGAAGTCTACGTGACGCATGATGTCCTCCTAGGGAAGCGACGTGTTGCGATAGCATGTCCGTGAAACCCCATTCTTGGCGGCTCCGGGACGATTGCGCGGACCCTTCTGGCGTCCGCAAAGTTCAGATGGGGATGGCCTTCATGGACTTCAAGCCCTCTTCAAAACGCTGGGATTTCTGCGTGAACCCTGCATGAACGGCAGGTTCGGAGAAGGTTCAGCCGCCTCTCACTAGAGATAGGCGCATCGGGTGATACTGGCCCGACGGCTGAAGTGTATCGTCCCTTCTTCTTCAGCCTCAATTCGGCCGGCCAAGAGCTCCCTCAGCTCCGCCGGCCACTTTTCCTCAAGCATAGAGCTCTGCAAGTCGATCCGGCGGATCGATATCGAGACAATCCAGCTGCAGGTGGTCGAGCCGATTGATTGGCGGGCGCCGAAATGACAGGCCGATGGAGGACCCGAATTCGTGACCGGCCTCCCGGCGCCCCAATCTTCAGTCATGAACGTGCGGACAACCGGCTTCATGCCGGGACAAATCTTTCGTTCGCACTAACTTTAGCGTGTCTCAGCTTTCGCCGAGCTTGTCGCATGGAGAAATCTCGTTCCATTATACTTCGCTTACATTAAGCGGTAATTTCGCCATTGATTTTCCCGATCCCTGCGGTATCCCCTAATAAAACTCTCACGCGAAGAAACACTGCCATGGAACAGGTGCTTTACTCAACTCCAGACAATCCGGCGCCGGAGAACCGCACCGAAGGTTTTTTCGAGACCCACGACGGCCATAGGTTGCGTTATGCCGTCTTCCGGTCGCAAACACCGGCGGCCCATGGAACTGTGGTGCTTCTGCACGGCCGTAGCGAATGTATCGAAAAGTATTTCGAAACGATCCGCGATCTCACTTCCAAGGGTCTCTGGGTCGCGACCTACGACCTGCGCGGCCAGGGCGGCTCACCACGGCTGATCAAGAAGCGCAATCACGGCCACCTGCGCCGCTTTTCCGACTACGAGCGCGATCTCGACACCTTCCTCGAGAAAGTCGTGCTGCCGGATACAAGGCTGCCCTTCTACATGCTGGCCCATTCGACCGGCGGACTGATCGCGCTTTCTGCCGCACCTTATCTTTCGACGCGTATCGAGCGCATGGTGCTGTCCGCGCCTTTCCTCGGCCTTATTGGCCAGGCCGCTTCCGAGGGGATGATCCGCGCGGCGTCGGCGACGCTCAGCGCGATCGGCCTTGGTGCCTTGCCGCTCGGCAAGATGAAAGAATTGCAGTTCCCCGATAACCCTCTGACATCGGATGAAACGCGTTTCGAGCGAAACGCCGCGATCGCAAGGGCTCACCCGGAACTTGCTCTGGGAGCGCCGACTGCCCGCTGGATGCACGAATGCATGAAAGCAATCGATCGGGTAACCCAGCCCTATCATCTCTTCTCGATCACGATCCCCTCTGTCGTCATCGCGCCGACGCGCGACGGCCTGGTGCCCTATACGGCGCAAGAACGGCTTTCGCGCTATTTCCGTGCCGGCCAACTCGTGCCGATCAATGGCGCCCGACACGAGGTATTCCAGGAAAGAGATATGTACCGCGCCGCCGCGCTGGCAGCGCTCCACGCCTTCATTCCAGGCAGCGATGCTGAGGCGACCGAGGATGTGGCAGCGATCGGCGCGTGAGCCTCAGCGCTGCAGAATCTCGATCGCTTCTTCATAAACCGCCCTGCTGCCGGCAGCGATGATCGAACCGCCATTTTCCGGCCGCCCGCCATCCCAGGTGGTCATGATGCCGCCGGCACCCTCGATGACAGGAATGATGCCGCCCACGTCGTAAGGCTTGAGGCTGTTTTCGACAACAAGATCGACATGGCCCGCCGCCAGCAGCGCATAGGCGTAACAATCGCAGCCATAGCGGAAAAGCCGTACCTTGCTTTCGATTTCGCGGTACTTGTCCATCTCCTCGCCGACGAAGAGATGTGGCGATGTTGTGAACAAGATGGCATTGGAAAGAGCACCGCAATCACGCACCTGCAGCCGGCGCTCGCCCTCAGGTCCGCTGTAGGTCGACCCATTCTCGTCGCCGAAATATCGCTCGCCGGTGAAAGGCTGCTCGATCATGCCGGCAATAGCCCGGCCGTTCTTCTGCAGGCCGATCAGTGTCCCCCAGACAGGAACGCCCGAGATGAATGCGCGCGTGCCATCGATCGGGTCGATCACCCACACATGCTCGCGGTCGAGGCCGACATTGCCGTGCTCTTCGCCCAGAATGCCGTGGTCGGGGAAATGCGCCTCAATCAGCGCGCGGATCGCGGTTTCCGCCGCCCTGTCGCCTTCGGTGACCGGGTCGAAGCCGGAGGACAGCTTGTTGGTGACATTGGTGCCCGAGCGAAAACGCGGCAGGGTTTCCGCCTTCGCAGCTTCGGCAAGACGGTTGAAGAACGAACGGTCAGGAAGCATGGAGAAATCCGTATAGCTGGCGGGAAATGGCGCTTTTCATAGCGAAAAAGCGGTTGAATGCAAATGAAACGGGCAATTTCGGTTTAGCTGCCTAAAGATTTTGCAGTGCAATATAATGCTTGACATTTGTGCAATGCAACAGTAGTTTCCTGATTACAGTCTTCTGACTGTAAATACCCTCCTTGGGTGTTTCCTCCCTAGACTTAGCCGCGCTGACAAGGCGCGGTTTTTTTTGCCCTGAGTGAGAAAATTACTCGGCAGCAAGCGCCCGGTCGCCGGAGAATTTCTCGACGTAGTCGGCCATCTGCCGCATGAACGACGTAATGGCGGTCACCACGATGTCGAAATCGGGCCGCTTCTCCAGCGTGACCTCATCGACATAGATCGAACGATTGACCTCGATCTGCAGCGCATGCAGCCCGCGTGACGGGCGGCCGTAATGTTCGGTGATGAAGCCGCCGGCATAAGGTTTGTTGCGGATCGCGGCAAAACCCATTTCCTCGAGGATGCCGATCGCCGTGCGCGAAAGCTCTGACGAAGCGCTGGTGCCGTAGCGGTCGCCTATGATGAAATCGGGTCGCGCATTGCTGCCGGCAACGCGCACATTGCCAGGCATGGAATGGCAATCGATCAGGACACCAAAGCCAAACTGTACATGCGTGCGCGCAATCAGCCGCCGGAGCGTCGAATGATAGGGCTTGTAGACGCTTTCGACACGTTCTAGCCCTTCCTGCACAGGCAGCCGGCGCGCATAGATTTCCATGTTCTCGGCCACGATGCGCGGAATGGTACCAAGTCCACCGGCAACCCTCAGCGAATTGATATTCGCATAAGGCGGCAGCAGGCCGTCGAACATGCGCGGATCGAGCTCATACGGCTCTCGGTTGACGTCCAGATAAGCGCGCGGGAAGTTCGCAAGCAGGAGTGGCGCGCCGAGGTCCACGGCCGCACCGAACAGTTCATCGACATAATGGTCTTCGGACCGGCGTATCGAGATGCCTTCCAGCCGCGACTGTGCGATGAATTCCGGTGGATAAATACGGCCGCTGTGAGGGGAGTTGTAGACGAAGGGGATGGTCTGCGACACGGGCTCATGCACTTCAAAAAGCTCGTATTCGCGTATTTCCGGCACTTTCTGCCCTCTTTACCATGTCATCAAGTGGCTGTGAGGGCTATGTTGCCAGTTGCCTGCCCTTAAGTCCATACTACATGGAAGGGATAGCGGCCGCGGCTAGGGCGATTTCACCGGTTGTTTACCGGGCGAAGTATAGTGTAGACGGCTGGTATCCCATAAAAAACGTAGTGATCAGCGGTCCGGATTAATGACTCAGAAGATACTTCTCGCCGAAGACGACAATGATATGCGCCGCTTCCTGGTGAAGGCGCTGGAAAAGGCCGGCTACAAGGTCCTTTCCTACGACAACGGCGCTAGCGCTTATGACCGCCTGCGTGAGGAGCCCTTCTCCCTGCTCTTGACCGATATCGTCATGCCGGAAATGGATGGCATCGAACTGGCGCGCCGCGCGACCGAACTCGATCCCGACCTGAAGGTGATGTTCATCACCGGTTTTGCAGCCGTTGCACTGAACCCTGATTCGAAGGCTCCCAAGGATGCGAAGGTCCTTTCCAAGCCTTTCCACCTGCGCGACCTCGTCGAAGAGGTCAACAAGATGCTTGCCGCATAAGGCGTCTTGGCGGATCGTCACAAAACTTCAAAAAAGCCTATTGACGGCTCCGGAGGTTTTGTGGTCTATGCGCCGACATCGGATGGGCGTGTAGCTCAGCGGGAGAGCACTACGTTGACATCGTAGGGGTCACAAGTTCGATCCTTGTCACGCCCACCATCCTAATTCGCTGAAAAGCAAGGCCTTTCGAGAAATCGAAAGGCCTTTTTAGTTTTGGCGCTGTGGCCTTCGCAGGCTCTTCTAAGACCGGTACGAAGTGTCTGCTTGTTCGTGCCGCATTTGCCGAAACTTCCCTGAAAAGTGGCTTGACCAAACGGTTGCAATGTTGCTTCGCTCTCCCTCATTCGGGGTGCACATGAAAATTTTCATCGGATTGATATTGCTGCTGGTGTTGAGCTGGAGCCCGGCTTCCGCAAAAGAAGACATGACGCTCCGCGCGCTCATGGAGAGCAAGGAGACAAGCGTCGTCACGATGCTGATTGGCGGGGCGAGATTGACACTTCGAATGGTGAACACCCACCTCGCAGCTGAGGGCAAGCCCCTCTTATATTGCTCACCGCGGAACGTCACGATTTCGCAAACCGAGTACGTCGAAATCGTGAAGAGATATCTTGAGCGGCACCCGGATATCGGTGAGAAGACGTTCCAGGCTTACCCCTTGGTCCTGCTCAGATCACTGGAGCAAATGTATCCGTGCTGAGACGATAGAAATCCATCTTCGACGCCAAACCAAATTCGGACACAGAGCCATGCCATGCGCGATAATGGAGCCCGAGGTGTTGATTCGCCTCGTCAGTTCACGGGGTTCGAATCGAAATGAAATTATCTGCGCTTGCCATCGCCGCCTTCTCCACCCTCACTTTTGCCGCTGCAGCGCAGGCGGATGACAATTTTCCGGGTGCGCCCGGCGTCATTGCGCTTGGCGGCAAGTGCCAGAAGCTGGTCGTTGCCAAGTTTGATGCCACGAAGGGCTGCAAGGGAGAGCTGGCAAGTGTGACGCTCGTCAACGGCACGGTCACCTTCATCTTCACCTCTGATGGCAAGCTGTTGGGCTTCCAGGGCGACGGCAAGGGCATCAAGCCCGCATCCAATGGCAATGCCCGCCTGCCACTCAGCCTCGTCACCACCGGCGTCGGCAACAAGATGACGGGTGAAGTGAAGGTTGCCGGCTTCTGCACCTTCGGCAATCCCTATGCCGGCAAGCCGATGGCCATCGAGTGCACGGCGGAAAGCAAGGATTCGGCCTTCACGGGCAGCTTCCGCACCAGCGGCAAGGCGCCGGCACGGAAAAACGGTGGAAAATAGCGATCGCTGACGGCCTCAGGCGCACCAGGAGCCCGAGGCAGATCCCGGCTTCCTCGCCAGGCCCTCATTGATAAGACGCGTACCGAAGGAGCGCCCGTCGCGTGAAATGACACGCGGTGCGCCACGGTCATCCACCTTGCCGGCAGCATTCATGTTGAACGGACCGGCGTTCAGCAGCGCGAGCAGCCGGGATTTGGCGGCAAAGGCGATCTTCCGTTCGTCTTCACAGCGAGCGCGGTCGACATCCGGGCTCACCATATCAGCGATGACGATCTTCTCACCCTTGTACCAGAAGGTGCCGGCATCGCCGACGCAATTGATATGCTCGCCTTGCCCGCAATATCCAAAGGCGGCTTTGGCGGTTTCCGAAGAAGACGGAGTAACAGGGGAGATAGAGGCCGGCACGATCTTTGCCGTCGGCACTGGAGCCGAGGGGATCGCCGCAGGCGGCACCGGATCGTTCGTCTGCCGCGGCTTGGCGGCAGGTGCTGCGACGGCAACTTGCTTCGGTGCTTCCTTGGGTGCCTGAGGCTTGGCTTCAGCCGCTTCCCGGACAACAGCAGCCGGTGCCTTCCCTAGCATCGGGCGAATGGTCTTCCAGTTGTCATAGGCGGCAATGGCGCCCACCGCGGCGATGCCGAGCACCAACCAGGGCATCGCGCCTCCGGAGGATGCGCTGCTCTTCCTTTTTGCCGGCGCCTTGCGGCGGCCGCGTGTCGCTGTCTTGGCCATCGATCCGATTCCCTTGAACGGGCCGGATTATCGCCGCGCAATCCTTTCCGAAAGGTTGGCAAGGCATCGCCGCGGATTGCTTTCCCAAGCCGAAATTCGCCGGAAACGAAAACGCCCGGCTTCATGGCCGGGCGTCTCGTGTAAATTCTACCTGGGACTCAGCAGCCTTGCGCTGCCGAAGCCGCCGCAGCGGGCGTCTTCGCTGTTTGCCCGCTCGGCTGCACAGATGGCATCTCGCGCTTGCCAATATCGATCCGGCGCTCGGCCGCATCGCGCACGGCCTGCCATTCATATTCGTGCTGGATGAAAATATCGCGCGGCACAAGATTGATCGTCATTCGTGTCTCACCTGTTTGATGGATTGCGGAACTGGTTTTCAGCGGACGGGTTTTGCGACATGGGCATTGTCGCTTTTGATGTCGGGACCGCCCTTTGAAAGATCGCTGCCGGTCACATGCGCCGGCACGTGAATGTCGTGGATAACACCGGGGGTCAGCGTCAGGTCCACATGATGCGGCGGCAGAACCTGTGCCTTCTGCATACGATTGGGTTTCGCCCGCTTGATGCGGTCCGAGGCTTCCGTGCGCCTGTCGGGAACATGGGTCGAATTATGCATCGTCGCCCTCCTTCAAGAATTCTGAGCTGCGTTCGTCGGCTCAGCTAGGTTCTAACGGGTGAGCGCTCGCATGGTTCCAAAGAAATCGGTAACCGTGACCGAGCCCACGTCTTGACTGGGGCAGCAATTTCACTACCTAGTGAGGCACCCGCGCCTCATCCAGACATCGGTTGCGGGGGAACCCTGGTGCCGGGCCCCTCTGGCGAGAGTTTTTACGGCGCTCTCGTGATGTCGGTACCGCCTGCAAATTAGCCGGCGGATTTTTCATCGATGAAAAAGCTCACCATGCCAAACGCGCATGCCCGTTGCGGTATGCGTTTTTCTGTTTTCACCTCATCTTCAAAAACGGTTTGCGGCTGCGAGGTGCAGTCATGAGCCAGCCTCAATCCCACAAGTCTTCGCTCGGCTATTTCCGCTGGGCCTTCATCGTCACGGCGCTCGGCCTTGCGCTCGGCGCATTTCTCGGCTGGCAATCGACCGGCACGCTGGGCGGCATGGCAACCGTCTTCTTCATCTGCAGCGTGCTGGCCGTTCTGGAGATCTCGCTCTCCTTCGACAATGCCATCGTCAACGCCAACAAGCTGAAGGAAATGACTCCGGTCTGGCAGCACAGGTTCTTGACCTGGGGCATCATCATCGCCGTCTTCGGCATGCGCATCGTCTTCCCGTTGGCGATCGTCGCCATCGCGGCCCAGATCGGTCCGTGGGAAGCGCTCGTGCTGGCGGCCCGCGAGCCGGCAGAATATGCCCGCATCATGAATGACGCGCATCTGCCGATCGCCGCCTTCGGCGGTACCTTCCTGATGATGGTCGGCCTTACCTACTTCTTCAACCATGAGAAGGAAGTCCACTGGATCGGCTCACTGGAGCGGATCATGGCGCGTTCGGCCGCGATCAAGGGCATCGAGATCGCCTTCGTGCTCCTGCTGATCCTGCTCTTCTCCTCTCTCCTGGAGGGTGAAGACGCGACCACCTTCGTCTACTGCGCCATCTACGGTCTCGTGACCTTCCTGGTGGTCGAAGTCATCGGCGGTCTCCTCGACGCATCGCAGCGCGCGATGAGCGAAGCGGCAAAGGGTGGCCTCGGCGCCTTCATCTATCTGGAAGTTCTGGATGCCAGCTTCTCCTTCGATGGCGTCATCGGCGCCTTCGCACTGACGCAGAATCTCTTCATCATCGCCATCGGTCTCGGCATCGGCGCCATGTATGTACGCTCGATGACGATCATGCTGGTGGAGAAGGGAACGCTTGCCGAATACCGCTACCTGGAACACGGCGCCTTCTACGCGATCCTGATCCTCTCGGTGATCATGTATGTGCAGACCTTGACGCACATACCCGAGGTCATCACTGGCCTTGGCGGCGCTGCCCTCATCGGCATCTCGCTCTGGTCCTCGATCCGCTACAACAGACAGGAGCGACAGAAGGAAGCGCATATGCCCGAACGGGAGCGCCTTCACGCCTGATAAGCAAAAGCCGCTGCGGTCTGGCGCTGCGGCCCGGATAGTCCAAAAACAAAGCCCGCGACCATTGGTTGCGGGCTCATTCATTCAATATCTGATTTGGCATTCAATCTGCGCATTCGGCACGTCTTACCGGATGACACGGCCGAAACTTACCGGATCGATACCGAGTTCTTGCAGGTCGCGTGCGCGCGGCTTGCGGCCACCTTCGACGGCGGCGCTGACTGCGTTTGCGGCACCAAGCGCTGCAAAGGCGCGGGCCAGGAAACCATTGTGGATCGACTTTCTGAAAGCGGACATCTTCTTTTCCTCTCGCTCTTTCGTTGACCTTTCCTAGATGGGAAAATCCGCATGCACTCACAACGCGCAAGAAATCACCGCTGCCATGCAAAAAGCGCATATTTCTTTCGCCGGCAAATGAAAAACAGTCCGGGAAACGTTACTACAAATCCAATTTTATCATTCGATTTCAATCATATGATTGGAGAGGACAGCGGATTTCAGCCGGGAAAAAATTGTTAAACGCCAAAAGAAAGGCCGGCCATGTTGCCACGGCCGGCCTGAATTAGGGGTCAGGTCGTCTTTTTGTTTTAGTCTTCATTTGCCGCGAGCTGAGAGAGAACCTGGCCGCGGCCACGCAATCTCAGGATCAGCGGGATGAGGAAGGCGGCAGCCGCCACGATCAGCAGGCCGCAGGCGATCGGCGACATGACGAGTGTGGTTACGTCACCCTGACTGATCGAGAGCGCACGGCGAAGCTGCTGCTCGGCCAGCGGCCCGAGAATGAGACCGACGACGGCAGGCGCGATCGGATAGCCGAAGATCCGCATGACATAACCGAGAACGCCAAAGCCGAGCAGCATGCCGAGTTCGAAGACCGAGGGGTTGGCGCCGATCGTGCCTAGCGTGGCAAACAGCAGGATGCCGGCGTAAAGCCACGGTTTCGGGACCGTCAGCAGGCGGACCCAGAGGCCGATCATCGGCAGGTTCAGCACCAGCAGCATCGCATTGGCGATGAGCAGGCTGGCGATGAGACCCCAGACGAGCTGTGGGTTGGTGGCAAACAGCAGCGGTCCCGGCTGCAGACCATATTGCTGGAAGCCAGCGAGCATGATCGCCGCCGTCGCCGATGTCGGCAGACCGAGCGTCAGGAGCGGCACCAGAGTGCCGGCAGCCGAAGCATTGTTGGCAGCCTCCGGACCGGCAACGCCTTCAATCGCGCCATGACCGAATTCCTCCGGGTTCTTCGAAAGACGCTTTTCGGTGGCATAGGAAAGGAACGTGCCGATTTCAGCACCGCCCGCCGGCATGGCGCCGATCGGGAAGCCGATGATCGTGCCACGCAGCCAGGGCTTCCAGGAACGCGCCCAGTCCTGCGCATTCATCCAGAGCGAGCCGCGTACCGCCTCCACCTTGTCTTCGCCGCGCTTCCCCTGGGCGGCGATATAGAGTGTCTCGCCAATCGCGAACATCGCAACGGCAAGCGTCGTCACCTCAATACCGTCGAGCAGATCGGGAATGCCGAAGGACAGGCGCGCCTGCCCGGTCTGCTGGTCAATGCCGACCATGGCGAGCGCAAAGCCGATGAAGAGCGAGGTGAGACCGCGCAGCGCCGAATCCCCGAAGGCCGAGGAGACGGTGACGAAGGCAAGCACCATCAGCGCGAAATATTCGCGCGGACCAAAAACCAATGCCAGTTTGACGATGTAGGGTGCCACGAAAGCAAGGCCGAGTGTGGCGATAAGGCCGGCGACGAACGAGCCGATGGCCGCTGTCGCCAGCGCAGGTCCGCCGCGCCCAGCCCGCGCCATCTTGTTGCCCTCGAGCGCCGTGACGATCGAGGCGCTTTCACCCGGCGTATTCAAAAGGATCGACGTGGTCGAGCCGCCATACATGCCGCCGTAATAGATGCCGGCGAACATGATGAGCGAGCCGCCCGGGTCGAGCTTGTAGGTGGCAGGAAGAAGCAGCGCGACCGTCAGCGCCGGGCCGATTCCCGGCAGCACGCCGACGGCGGTGCCGAGGGTTACGCCGATGAGGGCGTAAAGCAGGTTGATCGGCTGCGCAGCAACCAGAATGCCCTGCCAGAGGAATTCGAATGTGCTCATGGTTTTTTCCCAAGCGGCGGCTCCAGAGGGGGCACAGGACCATCCGCGCAAAAAGCAACGAAACTGAGAGCGCCCGGTGCGAGGCGAGCGCTATCAGAAGAACAGGTGTTCGAGCGGCCCGGCCGGCAGCGAGAGCTGCAGGAGCTGCGAGAAGATCGTCCAGACAATGAAACTCATGATGATGCCGATAGGCAGCGAGAACCAGATCTGGCGCTTGCCGAAACCGCGCGCGGTGAGTGCAAAGAGTACGCCCGTCGCAATCGAGAAACCGGCGGTGCGCAGGAGCAGCATCTGTCCGGCAAGGCCCGCCACAACCCAGATGACTGGCGCCACTTCCTGATGTTCGCGTTCCGGAAAATCGCCGCGCCAGGCTTCGAAAGCCGTCCAGATGCCAAGACAGAAGAGGCCGAGTGCTACGACTTTCGGCACTGTCGACGGTCCGATGCGGTCATACTGCGCGATCGTCTTCAGATGCGAGGCATCCCAGAAGACCACGACGGCGACCACGATGAGGAAAGGGGCAATGATCAGCGCCGCCCAATCGGGGCGGCGCTTCGTTGCCGATGAGGTATCGGCTTCACTCATTGAACGAGACCGATATCTTTGAGAATGCCCGCGGTAGCCGAGACATCCTTTTCGAGCTGCGCCTTGAACTCGTCGCCTGCAAGGTAGGTGTCGGCCCAGCCCTTGGTCTTCAGGGTTTCTTGCCAGGCGGCAGACTTGTGCAGTTTGTCGAAGTCAGCCGCAATCGAGGCAACTTCTTCATCGGTCAGGCCCGGAGCGGCAGCAACCATGCGCCAGTTCTGGATGGAAACGTCGGTACCGGCTTCCTTGAAGGTCGGTGCATCGACGCCGTCGATGCGGGCATCGCTGGAAACGCCGAGTAGACGCAGCGTGCCGGCTTTCACCTGCGATTCGAATTCGCTGTAGCTCGAAATGCCAGCTGTGACCTGGCCGCCGAGGATAGCGGCGAGTGCTTCGCCGCCGCCCGAGAAGGCGACATAGTTGATCTTGGTCGGATCGACACCGGAAGCTTTGGCGATCAGACCAACGGCGATGTGGTCCGTGCCGCCGGCAGAACCGCCGCCCCAAGAAACGGCGCCGGGATCGGCCTTCAGCTTAGTGACGAGATCGGCGAGCGTCTTGATGTCGGACGCGGCGGGAACGACGACAGCTTCATACTCGCCGGTCAGACGAGCGATCGGGGTGACATCCTTCAGCGTGACGACCGACTTGTTGGTCAGCAGCGCGCCAACCATGACGTAGCCGCCGACGATCAGAGCGTTCGGATTGCCTGCGCTCTGGCTGCTGAATTGCGCAAGACCGATGGAGCCGCCGGCGCCGGGTACGTTCTGAACCTGAACGCTCTTGGAAATACCTTCCTGCTGCAGCACCGTCTGCAGTGAGCGAGCCGTCTGGTCCCAGCCGCCGCCGGGCGCTGCCGGAGCGATGATGGTGTAATCGGCGGCGTAGGCCGGCAGCGCAATAGCCGCTGCCAAAAGAGTTGCGATGAAAGTGTGCTTCACGATGTGTCCTCCGTACTGCGGCTGAGCGAACCGCCTGTGCTATTTTTTGAAAATGAGGAGAGATCACCGATCGGTGGACGCAATTGTCCTGATAGCGAGCGGAAGTCCTCCCGGAATTCTTCAACTCTCCGCCTCCACGGAGAAGAAGTAGCCCAAGCCATCATATGAAGCTGTCATTTAGCTGACATCCTCGGGATATCCAGTGCGGCAGGACACTTTTTTGCCGCAATTCGGCTACCTTCGCGCGAAAGACGGCAGCATACCCGGAGTAGGCAAATGACTAGTACATTGTCTGTACTGGACGCCAGCGGAGACATGGCGGATACTTCGCGGGGGGCGATCGGAAGGCAAATGGCGGATGAGTACCAAGGCCGATTGCCATCCCGAGGCACGCTCCGCCCGCGAGTCGACCTGGAGCACTTCAAGAAACCGGTAGAAGGCTGCGCTCAAAACCTGAATTAGGCGAAACCGGCGAGCGATCGCGGCAATGGCCCATCCTCGCCGATACGAGGGGAAACATGCCATGCAAACCACAGGAGATGCCACAGCTCAACCCGCGCCGGATCTCGCCGCGCTGAAGTCGCGTCAGCAGTCGGCCTGGGCATCCGGCGACTATTCCGTCATCGGCGCCCGGCTGCAGATCGTCGGCGAGAATCTATGCGAGGCCCTCGACCTGCGTTCCGGCGAAAAGGTTCTCGATATTGCTGCCGGCAACGGCAATGCGACGCTTGCTGCTGCGCGTCGCTGGGCCGAGGTGACCTCGACCGACTACGTTCCTGAACTTCTGGAGCGCGGCCGAGAGCGGGCGATAGCAAACGGCCTGGCGGTGAACTTCCAGCAGGCCGACGCGGAAGCATTGCCCTTCAAGGATGCAAGCTTCGATGTCGTCGTCTCCACGTTCGGCGTCATGTTCACGCCGGATCAGGACAAGGCGGCAAAGGAAATGCTGCGCGTCTCCCGGCGCGGCGGGCGCATCGGCATGGCCAACTGGACGCCGGAGAGCTTCATCGGCCAGGTCTTCAAGACGATAGGCAAGCATATTCCGCCCATGCCGGGCGTCAGGTCGCCTGCACTCTGGGGTACGAAGGCCCGGCTGGAGGAAATGTTCGGCGGCCAGGCCGGCATCGAGGCAACGTCGCGGATGTATAATTTCCGCTATCGCTCGCCGGCACACTGGCTGGAGGTTTTCCGCACCTGGTATGGTCCCGTCTACAAGGCTTTCGAGGCTCTGCCGCAGCCGGGAAAGACGGCTCTCGAGGAGGACTTCCTCGCGCTCATCGCACGCTTCAACCGCGCCAAGGATGGCACCATGGTCGTGCCGGCGGAATATCTGGAAGTGGTGATTCACAAAGGCTGATTGCTGCGGTTATGGCAGCATCGATGCGAAAGGGTGAGGTTTGCGGCAAGCGAGCTTCGCCCCTTGCCATTACCGGCGCTGCCAGGCGGCGGCACCGGCGAGCGGGTTCCTATTGCGTCCGCAGCACCTCATTCCAGTGCGCAATCAGTCGGGCGCGTTTCACCTGGTCGAGATAGACCATGAGACCCGGGCTGACCGGCACCGGACGCAACTGTGCGCCGAGCAGTTCCTGCAGGGTATTGGCGGTGTTCTCGCCGGCAACTTCCGGGCTGACGGCCGGTATCTGCAACTCGCGCGCCATGATCGTCTGGCCTTCCTTCGACATGAAGAAGGCAAGGTATCGCCGCCCGAGTTCCGGTTCGGCGGCCGCCTGCGGCACCAGGCCTATACGTGACATCACGACCGTATAGTCCTTCGGCAACACGATGCCGACATCAGGATGACGCGAAGCCCAATCGGCCGCATAGGAACCAAGAATATTGTAGCCGAGCACGAAGCGCCCGTCGGCGACCCGCTCGAGGATCGCCGAACTCGTGGAGTAGAGTTTCACGCCGGCCGCGCCCATCGCGCCGATCACCGACCAGATGTCGCCGAACTGCTCCTGATCGCGCGCCATGAACAAAAAGCCCACGCCGGAACGTTCGATGTCATAAGTCCCGATCCGTCCATAGACCTCATTGCCCTTGCGCTTGAGGTAATCGACGAATTCTGCTCGCGAGCTCGGGACAGATTCATGAACGAAGCTCGGCTTGTGATAGACGAAGACGGCCGGTTCGAAGGTCAATGCATAGGCCGTGTTGCGCCAGTTCGCCCATTTCGGCCATTGGGCGCTCATCGGCAGATCGCTCACCTGCGCATAGCCGTCATTCGAAAGCTTTACCTGCAGGTCCATTGCAGAGGAGAAGGCGAAGTCCGCCGTCTTGTGACCTGCATCTGTCTCCTTGACGATACGGTCGTATATATCTCCTGTCAGCATGTCCTCATATTTGACCGCCACATCCGGATTGGCGTCCTGAAAGCCGGCGATCATGGGCTGGGCCAGCGGCTCGTCGAGCGAGGAATAGACGGTCAGCACCGGCGCGCCGGCATTGCCCGACCTCGCCGGATAGAAGACCTGATCCGCGACCGCAAAGCCGGGCACCAGGCACAAAAACAGAAAAAAAACGCTCCTCATCGAGCAAGAATGCCCGAGCTGCACAGGCCAGACAAGGGTCGGTTTCCAATGGTCGCTACCGTCGGGCTTCAAAGCTCGCGCTCGAAGAACAGCAGGATCGGCTTCAGATCATCGGGAATGTCGTAATAGGCGCCTCGCTCGCGAAAACCCAGGCGGCGATAGAGTTTCTGGGCAGCGACCTGCCGATGGCCGGTATCGAGCCGCATCATCCGGTAGCCATCCTTCTTGGCCTGAGCAAGGGACGCCTCACAGAGCGCCTGCGCTGCGCCGCTGCCGCGTGCCAGATCGGAAACGAAGAGCCGCTTCATCTCCAATATGCCCGGCGCGATCTCATGCTGCATCACGCAGCCGACAATCTCTCCATCCAGCCGCGCCAGGAACATTGCGCCTTGTGGTCTTGCGTGGATCTTCGGCAAATCGGCGAGCATCGCCTCGAATTTTTCCGGGCTGTAGTAAAGTTCAATCTGTGCCCGCTCGTCCGGATAATTGTCGTAGAGCCATTGTCGGAAGGCCCGGCTGAGATGCCGAACAGCATCGATCTCTTCAGGGCTTTCCACCAGTGCGACCGACAGATTCCCCATCTGCAAAGCCTCCCCGAGCTTCTCTCTTGTATTTATCATGACAGGCTGCGCCCCGCCATCGGCATGTCGGCGCATCGAAACTGGTCAACGGCGTCGCAGCGGGTCCGGCTCACGACATGCAGCGCGTTTCTTCCCTCGGCAGTTTGCTGCCGCGGGGTGTGAGTTTCCACGCACCACTCTCCATTCACCAATTACCAGAATCGCTGTGACATCGGGCGGCCGTCCCTGATAAACTCCCTCAAAAATTCGAGGGAAACATCCGTTGCGCATCCTGCTGACCGAAGACAATATCGCGCTGGCCGACGGCCTGTCGGCGATCTTGCGTGGTACGGGCCATGCCGTGGATGTCGTCCATGACGGAGCCTCGGCCAACGCCGTGATTGCAGCCGAAAATTTCGATCTCGTCATTCTTGACCTGAACCTGCCCGAGATGGACGGGCTCGATGTGCTGCGCGCCATGCGCGCTCGCGGCAGCAGGGCTGCAGTGCTTATCCTGACAGCGCGCGGTTCCCCGGAAGAACGCGTCAAAGGGTTGGATCTCGGCGCTGACGACTATCTTATAAAGCCCTTCGACATCGCCGAATTCGAGGCGCGCGTCCGCGTGCTCCTGCGTCGCCAGGCCGGGCTGCATTCCTCGACCGTCAGTTTCGGGGCGATCTCGCTCGACCTCAACTCCCGCGCCTTTTCGGCCGGTAATACCCCGCTCGATATTCCTGCCCGCGAACTCGGCCTTCTGGAAATCCTCTTCATGCGTGCTGGCAAGGTCGTCGCCAAGGAAGCAATCATGCAGTCGCTGACCGCTTTCGATGACGATATTTCGTCCAATGCCATCGAGCAATATGTCAGCCGGCTGCGGAAAAGGCTCTCGCCGCACGGCCTGACGGTCAAGACCGCACGCGGCATCGGCTATTACCTCGACAAACTGCCCGAGGCCTCATGACGGCTGCCTATTCGCTCCGGCGCCGACTGCTTTTCTGGCTGCTTGTCTCGACCGCTGTCATCGGCACGCTGGCGCTTGCCGATACCTGGCGCGAGGCCGTGCAGACATCGAATATCGTTTCCGACCGCGTGCTGGCCGGCTCGGCACTGGCGATTGCCGAACGCGTGGTCGTCGCCGAAGACGGCACGCTCGAGGTGGACATTCCCTATGTCGCGCTGGAGATGCTCACCTCGGCAGCGCAGGACCGTGTCTTCTACCGTGTCGACGGCCCGCCCGGAACGTTCATCACCGGATATCAGGCGCTTCCGGTATTGAAGGAAACGCAGGGCGATACCGCCGCCTTCGCCGACGACATCTTCCGTGGCGAGCCGATCCGCGTCGCGACCTTGGGACGATCCGCCTCGACCGGCATCCGCTCCGTGCCGTTCGTTGTCACCGTCGCAGAAACGACCATCGCCCGCCGTCAGCTCGCCCAGGCGATCCTCGTGCGCTCGGCCCTGCGTCTTGCTGTCATGATTGCCGGTGCTGCCGTCATCGTCTGGATCTCCGTCACGGTGGCACTGCGACCGCTCTACAAGCTTGGCGACGCTATCGGCGAACGCAGCCCCGACGACCTGCACCCGATCGAACAATCCGTGCCGAGCGAGGTGCAGCCGCTCGTCGATACCGTCAACTCCTTCATGGTGCGCCTGCAATCGGCCCTCGATGCGCTGCGCAATTTCACCGGCAATGCCAGCCATCAGCTGCGCACGCCGCTTGCCATCATCCGCACGCAGCTTGCCCTCTCCGTTCGCTCCAGCTCGCTGGATGAGGCACAGCACGCTGCCCTCAAGGGCGATCAGGCGGTCGCCCATGCCGAGCGCATCCTTGCGCAGCTTCTGCTCATGGCCAAGATCGATGCCGCCACCGCCAAGGAAGCGCTGACGGCCTCGGCCATCGATCTCACCGCCATCGCCCAGGAGATCACCGGCGAGCAGATCCCGCGGGCTGCCGAAGCCGGCATTGATCTCGGCTTCGAAGGTGACGGCCCTGCCATGATCCGCGCCGAACCACTGCTGATCGGCGAAATGCTGCGCAATCTTGCCGGCAACGCCATTGCCTATGCCGGCCAGGGCGCAGAAGTAACCGTGCGGATCCTTGAAGATGCCGAGACGGTGCGGCTGGAGGTCGAGGACAACGGCCCAGGCATTCCATCCGAAAAGCTCGAAGCGGTCAGAAAGCGTTTCTCGCGCGGCAATGAATCCGGTGCGCCCGGCGCCGGTCTCGGCCTGCCGATCGTTGAGGAAATCGCCAATCTTTTCAACGCGAGACTGACACTCATCCCCGGCCGCGGCGGCAGGGGCTTGAAGGCGTCGGTGACCTTCAACAGAGCTGCCTGAACGTCATCCCCGCGTTAACCTTTCTGCCTTGCATTCTTTCGCTGCATTGCACACACTGGCTTTGGGAACAGCTAAGCCGATCAACGGCGCGCGGACAAAAAGAGCAATATGTCGATCAAAGCCAGCATCTATCATCTGACCCATTATCAATATGACAAACCGGTCCGCCTCGGCCCACAGATCATCCGCCTGAAGCCCGCCTCGCATTCGAAGACGCGGGTCCTGAGCCATTCGCTGAAGGTCGCGCCGTCGAACCATTTCGTGAACCTGCAGCAGGATCCATACGGCAACTACCTCGCCCGCTTCGTCTTCCCCGACCCGGTGACCGAATTCAAGATCGAGGTGGATCTCGTTGCCGACATGACGGTTTACAATCCCTTCGACTTCTTCGTCGAAGAGGAAGCGACGATGTGGCCCTTCGACTATCCGGAAACAATCCGCGAAGACCTGTCGATATACATGAAGCCGGAAGAGCCCGGCCCGCGCCTGAGGGCCTTCCTCGAAACGCTCGACCGCTCGGAGCAGAAGACGGTCGACATGGTCGTCGGCCTGAACATGCGCCTGCAGCAGCAGATCGGCTATGTGATCCGCATGGAAGCCGGCGTCCAGACACCGGAAGAGACGCTCGAGACTGCCAAGGGCTCTTGCCGCGACACGAGCTGGCTGCTCGTCCAGATATTGCGCCACCTCGGCCTCGCCACCCGCTTCGTCTCCGGTTATCTCATCCAGCTGACCCCGGACCTCAAGGCGCTCGATGGGCCATCCGGCACGGAATATGATTTTACCGACCTTCATGCCTGGGCCGAAGTCTATCTTCCCGGCGCCGGCTGGATAGGGCTTGACCCGACCTCGGGCCTCTTGACCGGTGAGAGCCATATCCCGCTTGCCGCCACCCCGCATTTCCGCAATGCCGCGCCGATTTCGGGTGGCTATTTCGGCGAAGCCGAGACCGAATTCGCCTTCGACATGAAGGTTGCCCGCGTCGCCGAGCATCCGCGCATCACCAAACCCTTTTCCGACGACGCCTGGGACCAACTCAACGAGCTTGGCGAAAAGGTCGACCGCATCCTCGAAGCCGAAGATGTACGCCTCACCATGGGTGGCGAACCAACCTTTGTCTCCATCGACGATTTCCAGTCTGATGAATGGAACACCGAAGCCGTTGGCCCGACGAAGCGCGAAAAGGCGGATGCCTTGATTCGCCGGCTGCGCGCCCGTTTTGCTCCAAATGGCTTCCTGCACTACGGCCAGGGCAAGTGGTATCCGGGCGAAAGCCTGCCGCGCTGGACCTTCTCGCTGTACTGGCGCAAAGATGGCCTGCCGATCTGGTCGAATGACAATCTCGTTGCCACCGAGGGCCGCAACTATCAGGTCACCGAGGATGATGCCGGCCGGCTGCTGACTGCGATTGCCGGCGAACTCGATCTTTCGCCCGACTATGTCACGCCGGCCTTCGAAGACCCCGCCGAATGGCTGATCAAGGAAGCGAGCCTACCCGAAAACGTTGATCCTTCGAACTCCAAGCTGGAGAATGCAGAGGAGCGCAGCCGTATCGCCCGCGTCTTCGATCGCGGTCTGACCCGCCCGACCGGCTACGTTCTGCCCGTTCAGGCATGGAACGCGCGCGCCACCGGTCGCAGCTGGACGAGCGAGAAATGGTCGACACGGCGCGGCCGGATCTTCCTCATGCCGGGCGACAGTCCGGTCGGCTACCGCCTTCCGCTCAACTCCCTCGCCTATATCCCGCCGTCGCAATATCCCTACATCAATCCGCTCGACCCCTTCGTGCAACGACCCGGACTACCGGATTTCGCACGAGATAGCGGCAGAGCGTTGCAGGCCGCACACTTCCAGCCTTTCACCGGGCAGCAACCGACCATGCCGCAGTCGGCCAGCGAAATTGGCGGACACATCCGTACCGCCCTTTCCGTCGAGCCGCGCGATGGCCGCCTCTGCGTATTCATGCCACCAACCGAGACGCTCGAAGATTATCTCGATCTCATCGCCTCGACCGAACGCGCCGCCGCCGCTCTCGGCCTTGCCGTCCATATCGAAGGCTACGCGCCGCCACAGGATGAGCGCATCAACGTCATCCGCGTGGCGCCCGACCCTGGCGTCATCGAGGTCAACATTCACCCTTCCTCGACCTGGAAGGAGACGGTGGACATCACCACCGCCATTTACGAGGAAGCGCGAGAGAGCCGCCTCGGCGCCGATAAATTCATGATCGACGGCCGCCACACCGGCACCGGCGGCGGCAATCACGTCGTCGTCGGCGGTAGCAATCCGAACAACAGTCCGTTCCTGCGCCGTCCGGACCTGCTGAAAAGCCTGGTGCTGCACTGGCAACGCCATCCGTCGCTCTCCTATCTCTTCTCCGGCCTCTTCATCGGCCCGACCAGCCAGGCGCCACGCATCGACGAAGCCCGTCACGACAGTCTCTACGAACTGGAAATCGCGCTGGCGCAGATCCCCGCTCCCGGACGCGGCCTGCAGCCCCTGCCCTGGCTTGTCGATCGCCTGTTCCGCAACCTGCTGATCGACGTGACCGGAAATACCCATCGCGCCGAAATCTGCATCGACAAGCTCTTCTCACCCGACGGCCCGACCGGCCGCCTCGGCCTCGTCGAATTTCGTGGCTTCGAAATGCCGCCGAATGCCCGCATGTCGCTCGCCCAGCAATTGCTGGTGCGGGCACTCATCGCCCGCTTCTGGACGAATCCGGCCGAAGGCCGGTTCGTGCGCTGGGGCACGTCACTGCATGACCGTTTCATGCTGCCGCACTATGTCTGGCAGGACTTCCTCGATGTGCTCTCCGACCTTCGTGAAAACGGGTTCGATCTCAGCTCCGACTGGTTCAAGGCTCAACTCGAATTCCGCTTCCCCTTCTGCGGCGAAGTCGAATACGAGGGCTCGAAGCTGGAGTTGCGCCAGGCGCTGGAGCCCTGGCACGTCATGGGTGAACAAGGAGCGGTCGGCGGCACGGTGCGCTACGTCGATTCGTCCGTCGAACGCCTGCAGGTTCGCCTCGAATCCAGCAATGCCTCGCGCTACGCCGTCACCTGCAACGGGCGCATCGTACCGCTGACGCCGACGGGCACATCTGGCGTGTCGATCGCAGGCGTGCGTTTCAAGGCTTGGCAGCCGGCTTCCGGTTTACATCCCGTGCTGCCCGTGAATACGCCTTTGACTTTTGATATTTATGATACATGGTCGAAACGTTCGATTGGCGGCTGCATCTATCACGTTGCCCATCCGGGCGGGCGGAACTATGACACCTTCCCGGTCAACGGCAACGAGGCGGAAGCGCGCCGCCTCGCCCGCTTCGAACCGTGGGGACACACGGCGGGCGGTTATATTCCGCGCGCCGAGACGGTCTCGCCTGAATTCCCGCTCACGCTGGATCTGAGGCGACCCGCTGGAATTTGAAGAAACTGGGTCTGATGGGCAAGAAGCCTGCATTGGAATTGAGGGACGAAATCGAGGAACGCGCCGACGCGGATGCGGCCTTCGACTATGCTCCCTTGCCCGGCATCGCCGACGAGATGGTGGACAACAGCGGCGCAATCCGCCCGGTCTGGCAGCGTTTCCTCGCCCATCTGAACCTCATGCCGGAAAGGGATCTGGCCGAGCGTTTCGCCCGCGCCGACCGCTACCTGCGTGATGCAGGCGTCTTCTATCGCGCCTACGGCGCCAAAGGCAGCGGCGAGCGCGCCTGGCCGCTCTCACACATTCCGGTTTTGATCGACGAGCGCGAATGGCAGGCTCTTTCGGCGGGCCTTGTGCAGCGCGCCAATCTCCTCGAAGCGATGGTTGCCGATATCTATGGCGACAACAAGCTCGTCGAGGAAGGCATTCTGCCACCCGCGCTCATCGCCGCCAATCCGGAATTTCAGCGATCTCTGGTTGGCGTAAAGCCGGCGGCCGGGCACTATCTGCATTTCTGCGCCTTCGAAATCGGTCGCGGCCCCGACGGCAACTGGTGGGTGCTCGCTGATCGCACGCAGGCGCCATCCGGCGCGGGCTTCGCGCTTGAAAACCGCGTGGCGACCACGCGATCCTTCTCCGACGTTTATGCCGAAACACCGGTTCACCGCCTCGCTTCCTTCTTCGGCGCCTTCCGCGACGCTCTGCAGACGATGAAACATTCGGGCGACGACCGCATCGCGGTTCTGACGCCCGGCCCGGCCAACGAGACTTATTACGAACACGCCTATATCGCCCGCTACCTCGGTTTCATGCTGCTGGAGGGGGAGGACCTGACTGTCGTCAACGGCCGTGTCATGGTTCGCACCGTCGCCGGCCTGAAGCCGATTGGCGTGCTCTGGCGGCGTCTCGATTCCGCCTATGCCGATCCGCTGGAGCTAAACCAAAACTCTCATATCGGCACGCCTGGCCTTGTCGAAGCGTTGCGCGCCGAAACCGTCACAATCGTCAATGCGCTCGGCACCGGTGTTCTGGAAACGCGCGCCCTGCTCGCCTTCATGCCCGCCGTCTGTCGCCAGTTACTGGGCGAGGATCTTCGCCTGCCCTCCATCGCGACATGGTGGTGCGGCCAGAAGGACGAACGCGACCACGTGGCGACCAACATCGAAAAGATGGTGATCGGCCCTGCCTATTCCCGCGCCCCCTTCTTCGATGATAGTGGCGAATCCGTTCTCGGCTCGTCGCTGCGCGCGACTGCGAAGACTTCGATTGCGGATTGGCTGACGAGCGACGGTGCAAAACTCGTCGGTCAGGAAGTCGTCACCCTCTCGACGACGCCAGCCTGGGTCAACGGCAAACTGACGCCCCGGCCGATGTCGTTGCGCGTATTCGCCGCCCGTACCGCCAACGGCTGGCAGATCATGCCCGGCGGCTTTGCCCGTATCGGCGCGGGAGACGATGCCGCCGCGATCGCAATGCAATCCGGCGGTGCTGCGGCCGACGTCTGGATCGTCAGCGACAAGCCGGTCGAGCGCCACACGCTCCTGCCCGCCGAAGGCAGCTTCACCCGCAACATGCCGGGCAGCCTGCCCAGCCGTGCGGCCGACAACCTCTTCTGGCTCGGCCGCTATATCGAGCGCGCCGAGGGAGCGCTACGCATCCTGCGCGCCTGGCACGGACGCTACGCCGAAGCTGCCGACCCCAGCCAACCGCTGCTTGCCGACGTCACGCAATATCTTGCCGCCGTCGATATCGACACGACCGAACCGGTGCCGGAATCGCTGCTGCGCAATATCGACAGCGCCGTCTATTCGGCGAGCAATATCCGTGACCGCTTCTCGCCGGATGGATGGCTGGCACTGAACGATCTCGCCAAGACCGCCCGCCGCTTCCACTCGACCATCCTGGCCGGCGACGATGCCAGCCATGCGATGACCATCCTGCTGCGCAAGCTCGCGGGCTTTGCCGGTCTCGTGCATGAAAACATGTACCGCTTCACCGGCTGGCGCTTTCTCTCGCTTGGCCGATATATTGAACGCGGCCTGCATATGACACGGCTTCTCGGCCACATGTCCGGCCCGGAAGCACCCGATGGCGCGCTCGACATGCTGCTCGAAATCGGCGACAGCGTCATGACCCATCGCCGGCGCTACAACGTTAATACTGCCCGGCTGACAGTCACCGATCTTCTGGCGCTCGATCCTCTTAATCCGCGCTCGATCCTCTTCCAGATGAACGAGATCCATCGCGAAGTCGAACAGCTTCCGAACGCCTTCATCAACGGCCAGATGTCGCCCTTCTACCGCGAGGCGATGCGGCTGCATTCCGGTCTGGCTGTCATGACCCCGGAGACAATGAACGGTGATGTCTATCACAGGCTCGAACGCGAGTTGGAACATCTCTCCGATCTCCTGGCGCAGACCTACCTCGGATGACGGCCGTGCTCTACGATCTCACCCTGCACATGGGCTACAGCTACGACACGCCGGCATCCGGCGCGCGCCATATCATGCGTCTCATGCCACTCTCGCTGACGAACCGTCAGCGGCTTGTCGCAGGCTCGATCAGCATTTCGCCGCAGCCGGACGAACAGTCGCATTTCGTCGATTTCTTTCAGCATCCGGCAACGTCCTTCCTGCTGCGCTCGCCGCATGAAACGCTCGATATCCGCATGCAGGCCCGCGTCCAGGTCGAAAGCCAGGTCATATCGGCGGATTTCTCGCCGTTGCTGGCGGATCTGCCGGACGAGGTCTCGGGGATCTGGTCGCTCGATCCTGAATCGCCCCACCATTTCCTTGGCGACAGTCCGCGCCTGACGGAAACCAAGGCGATCAGCGAATACGCAAAGACCTGTGTCCAGCCATCGCTGACCGTCATGCAGATCGCTTATGCGCTTAGCGCCCGCATCAACAAGGATTTCACTTACGATCCGGAAGCGACGACCGTCGACACGACGCCGCTGGAGTCCTTCAAGTTGAAGCGCGGCGTCTGCCAGGACTTCACGCATGTCATGATCCTTGCGCTGCGCAGCCTCGGCATTCCCGCCGGTTATGTCTCCGGTTTCCTGCGCACCATCCCGCCGCCGGGCAAGGAGCGGCTAGAGGGCGCTGATGCCATGCATGCCTGGGTCCGCGTCTGGTGCGGCGAGATGGCCGGCTGGATCGAGCTCGATCCCACCAACAATATCCCTGCTGGAACCGACCATATCGTCGTCGCATATGGCCGCGACTATGCTGATGTCGCTCCCGTGATCGGGGTGCTCAAGAGTTACGGCAGCCAGCGTTCCGTGCAGGCAGTGGACGTAATTCCGCTCAAATAATCCCGAAACTGGAAAAAACAGCCAGTTGCCGACAATTTTACACACTGGCTTTAGCGGCCATTAAAGTCATCTGGTCCATGAAGAGCCTGATAGGGCTCCTTTGAACCGGTGGACATGATGAACACCCTGCATTCGCTTTTTGATCGCCTGCGGCGCGACGGTGGCGGCAATTTCGGTATCATGACGGCCATCCTGCTGCCTGTGCTTATCGGCACTGCGGGCCTGGCGATCGACTACTCGAATGCGATCCTCTCCAAACGTACGCTGCAGGAAGCCACGGATGCCGGCGCGCTGGCGGCCGCAACTGCACTTGCCAACGGAACGGCGACCAACGCCGCCGCAGCCGAGACCATAGCAAAGGATTTCGTCAGCGGTCAGATGGCCAATTATCTGGATACCTCGGCCATGGACAGCATCAAGGCCGGAACGAGCGTCAAGGTCGATACCAGCACGACAGCAACCAGCAAGAGCTATAAGGTAACGGTCAACAGCTCCTATGCGATCCCCACCACGCCGTTAATCGGCGTTCTCGGCTACAAGACAATGAATATCGGAGCCTCGAGCTCGACTTCGAGCGGCACCAGCGATACCAAGACTGCCCTCTCGATGGAACTTGTGCTCGACCAATCTGGGTCGATGGGCGACAAAACCTCAACTTGCGCCACCTATGACGGCACGAAATGCAAGACTTACGTCATTAAGATCGATGCATTGAAGAAAGCAGCCAGCGCTCTCTTCACGGCATTGAACACCGCCGATCCCGACCACAACCTCGTGCGGACCGGTGCGTATTCTTATAACAACGGCCTAATCTACAAAGATGCGAAAAAGACCCAGATTAAAAGCATGAGTGGCATGGTTTGGGGCACCGCTACGACCTCGACCTATGTTAACAGCATTACCGCAAGCGGCGGTACAGATGCGGCAGAGCCGATGAGGCAAGCGACTCTTTCAATTGCCAAAGCCTCGGACGGTTCGGATGTCGAGAGTCAAGCGCACGCAACCAAGGACAACAAAATCGTATCCCGCTATATTATCCTGATGACCGATGGCGAAATGACCGGCAACACAGGCGTATGGCAAAAGACATATGACCAAAATGTTCGTGACCAGTGCGACGCTACCAAGCTCGCGGGCATCAAGATTTTTACCGTCGCCTTTATGGCTCCGGACAAAGGCAAGCAACTGCTCCAATATTGTGCTTCGCCGGGCGGCAACTATTACGAAGCCGAAACAATGGAAAATCTGGTAGCTTCCTTTACCAGCATTGCAAAGGAAGCAACCAAAGCTCTTACCCTGCTTACAAACTGACCGCCGCAGTCATAATCTACCGCAGCAAAAAGCCGCTCCGGAACAAACCGGGGCGGCTTTTCGTTTAAACTTTATTCGGCCCATCAGATCGGGAAAACCGATTGAAATCAAGTCCCTTGGGCCTGTCGAATATGAAGGTTCCGCAAATTTTTCGTTTGCCCAATTCCCTTGTTGCAAGTGCGTGATAACGGTGCATAAACTGCCCTGTCGGTGCAAGCGACAAATCGATTGAATCAGGCGTAAGATACTGTAACCAAATCAAAATTGGCGAGACCTGACATGAATACTGTTTCGAAGCCGACCATCCTCTCCCCAGCTCCGCGCAGTTCCCGGCCAGAAATCCTCGCTGAGGAAATTATCGAGCGTCTGACCTACCGCATCGGCAAGGATGCCAAGGTCGCAAAGCCGCATGACTGGCTGACCGCAACCATTCTGGTGGTGCGTGACCGCATCATCGACAAGTGGATGGAATCCACCCGCAAGGTCTACGAGACTGGCGCCAAGCGCGTCTATTACATGTCGCTCGAATTCCTGATCGGCCGCCTGATGCGCGATGCCGTGTCCAACCTCAACCTTATGGAAGAGGTTCGCGACGCGCTGGCGTCGCTCGGCGTCGATGTCACCGTCATTGCGGGCCTCGAGCCCGATGCAGCCCTCGGCAATGGCGGTCTCGGCCGTCTCGCCGCCTGTTTCATGGAATCGATGGCCACTGTTGACGTGCCGGCCTATGGCTACGGCATCCGCTACGTTCACGGCCTTTTCCGCCAGCAGATGGCGGACGGCTGGCAGGTAGAGCTCCCCGAAAACTGGCTTGCGCACGGCAATCCCTGGGAATTCGAGCGCCGCGAAAGCGCCTATGAAGTCGGATTCGGCGGATCGATCGAAGTCATTGCCGGTCATGATGAACAGCCGCGCTATGTCTGGAAGCCGGCCGAGCGTGTCATCGCAGCCGCCTTCGACACGCCTGTCGTCGGCTGGCGCGGCAAGCGCGTCAATACGCTTCGCCTCTGGTCGGCACAGCCGATCGACCCGATCCTGCTCGATGCTTTCAACGCCGGCGACCACATCGGCGCGCTCCGCGAGAGCAACAAGGCCGAAAGCCTCACCCGCGTGCTCTATCCTGCAGACGCAACGCCCGCCGGTCAGGAACTGCGCTTGCGCCAGGAATATTTCTTCTCGTCGGCCTCGCTGCAGGACATCCTTCGCCGTCACCTGCAGCAGTATGACGACTTCACCTCGCTGCCGGACAAGGTCGCGATCCAGCTCAACGATACCCATCCGGCAGTCTCCGTCGCTGAACTGACCCGCCTGCTCTGCGACGTGCACGGCATGGACTTCGATACGGCCTGGGATATCACTCGCCGTACCTTCTCCTACACCAATCACACGCTTCTTCCTGAAGCGCTGGAAAGCTGGCCGGTTCCACTCTTCGAGCGCTTGCTGCCGCGCCACATGCAGATCATCTACGCGATCAACGCCAAGATCCTGATCGAAGCGCGCAAGGCGCGCAATTTCTCCGATACGGAAATCCGCTCGATCTCGCTGATCGACGAGAACGGTGATCGTCGCGTACGCATGGGCAACCTCGCTTTCGTCGGCTCACACTCGATCAACGGCGTCTCGGCGCTGCACACCGACCTGATGAAGGTCACGGTCTTTGCAGACCTGCACAAACTCTACCCTGACCGCATCAACAACAAGACCAACGGCATTACACCTCGCCGCTGGCTGCAACAGTGCAATCCGGGTCTCACCAATCTGGTGCGCGAAGCGATCGGCGATGAATTCCTCGATGACGCCGAAAAGCTGCGTGCACTCGACAAATTTGCCACGGACCCGAGCTTCCAACAAAAATTCGCCGCCGTGAAGCGCGCCAACAAGGTGGCGCTATCCAATCTCGTCGCCAGCCGCATGGGCGTGAAGCTCGATCCGTCTGCCATGTTCGACATCCAGATCAAGCGCATCCACGAATACAAGCGCCAGCTCCTCAATATCGTCGAAGCCGTTGCGCTCTACGATCAGATCCGCTCGCATCCGGAGCTGGACTGGGTGCCGCGTGTAAAACTCTTTGCCGGCAAGGCGGCACCGAGCTATTACAACGCCAAGCTCATCATCAAGCTCATCAACGACGTCGCCCGTACCATCAACAGCGACCCGTCGGTCCGCGGCCTGCTGAAAGTCGTTTTCGTGCCGAACTACAATGTCTCGCTTGCGGAAGTCATGGTCCCGGCCGCCGACCTTTCCGAGCAGATCTCGACGGCCGGCATGGAAGCATCAGGCACCGGCAACATGAAGTTCGGCCTGAACGGCGCACTGACGATCGGCACGCTCGACGGCGCCAATGTCGAGATGCGCGACAATGTCGGCGAGGACAATATCGTCATCTTCGGCCTGCAGGCCGATGAAGTCGCCAAGATCCGTAGCGAGGGCCACAATCCCCGTGCGATCATCGAAGGTTCGCGTGAGCTGTCGCAGGCGCTGGCCGCCATCAGCTCCGGCGTTTTCTCTCCCGATGACCGCAACCGCTACACCGGTCTCATCGATGGCATCTATTCCCACGACTGGTTCATGGTCGCCGGCGATTTCGATGCCTATGCTGCCGCCCAGCGCGAGGTCGACCAGATCTGGACCAACCAGTCCTCCTGGTACCAGAAGACGATCAACAATACGGCGCGGATGGGCTGGTTCTCGTCCGACCGCACGATCCGGCAATATGCAGACGAGATCTGGAGAGCTTGATGAAGCCGCCGAAAGCTGCCCCTGAAGTGAAGCTTCCCTGGGAAATTTCGGCAGACGAAATCGCGGCAATCTTCAGTGGATCGCATGCCAATCCCTTTGCCGTCCTGGGCGTGCACCAGGCCGGCGACACCTTCATCACCAGGTGCTTCCTTCCGGGCGCTGAAGCTGTCACGGCAATGACGCTGGATGGAACACCGATCGGCGAGCTCCACCAGCTCCATCCTGACGGTGTTTTCGGCGGGCAGATTTCCGTGACAAACCTCCAGCCCGTTCGTTATCGTGCCCGGCGCGCCGACGCCGAATGGGCAGTGACGGACCCATACAGCTTCGGCCCTGTACTCGGGCCGATGGACGATTATTACGCCAGGCAGGGTTCGCATCTCCGGCTCTTCGACAAGATGGGTGCCCATCGCATCAAGCATGAAGGCGGGACCGGCATCCATTTTGCCGTCTGGGCACCGAACGCCCAGCGCGTTTCCGTCGTCGGCGATTTCAACAATTGGGACGGACGACGTCATGTCATGCGCTTCCGTTCCGACAGCGGCATCTGGGAAATCTTTGCTCCCGATGTTCCGCTTGGCGTTCCCTACAAATTCGAAATCCGCGGTCAGGATGGCGTCCTTCTGCCGTTGAAGGCGGACCCCTTCGCCCGCCGCAGCGAACTTCGTCCGAAAACGGCCTCGGTGACGGCTGCCGAACTGGTGCAGGATTGGCAGGACGAGGAGCATCTGAAGCACTGGCGCGAAACCGACAAGCGCCGGCAACCGATCAGTATCTACGAGGTGCACGCGGGCTCCTGGCAGCGCCGGCAGGACGGCTCCATGCTGTCCTGGGACGAACTTGCCTCGAGCCTCATCCCCTATTGTGTCGACATGGGCTTCACCCATATCGAATTCCTGCCGATCACCGAACACCCCTATGACCCCTCCTGGGGCTACCAGACGACTGGCCTTTACGCGCCGACCGCCCGCTTCGGCGAGCCGGAAGGTTTTGCCCGTTTCGTCAACGGCTGTCACAAGGTTGGCATCGGCGTCATACTTGATTGGGTGCCCGCACATTTCCCGACCGACGAACATGGTCTGGGCTGGTTCGACGGTACCGCTCTTTACGAACACGCCGATCCGCGAAAGGGCTTTCATCCGGACTGGAACACGGCGATCTACAATTTCGGGCGCACCGAAGTCGTCTCCTACCTCGTCAACAATGCGCTCTACTGGGCCGAGAAATTCCATCTCGACGGCCTGCGTGTCGATGCGGTCGCATCAATGCTCTACCTCGACTATTCGCGCAAGCACGGCGAATGGATCCCGAACGAGTATGGCGGCAATGAAAACCTGGAAGCGGTCCGCTTCCTGCAGAATCTCAATACCCGCATCTACGGCGAGCATCCCGGTGTCATGACCATCGCGGAGGAATCGACGTCCTGGCCGAAGGTGTCCCAGCCGGTCCACGAAGGCGGCCTCGGCTTCGGCTTCAAGTGGAACATGGGCTTCATGCACGACACGCTGAGCTACATGAGCCGCGATCCCATCCATCGCAGGCATCACCATAATGAGCTGACCTTCGGCCTGCTCTATGCCTATTCGGAGAATTTCGTCCTGCCGCTGTCGCATGACGAAGTCGTGCACGGCAAGGGTTCGCTGATCGCCAAGATGCCCGGCGACGACTGGCAGAAATTCGCAAATCTGCGCGCCTACTATGCCTTCATGTGGGGTTATCCCGGCAAGAAGCTGCTCTTCATGGGGCAGGAATTCGCTCAATGGGCCGAATGGAGCGAAAACAAATCGCTCGACTGGAACCTGCTGCAATACCGCATGCACGAAGGCATGCGTCGCCTGGTGCGCGACCTCAACTTCACCTACCGCAGCAAGGCAGCACTCCACGCCCGCGACTGTGAGGGCGACGGCTTCGAATGGCTGATTGCGGACGATTACGAGAACTCTGTCTTTGCCTGGCTGCGCAAGGCGCCCGGCCAGAAGCCTGTCGTCGTCATCAGCAACCTTACACCTGTCTATCGCGAGAACTATTCGATCCGGCTGCCTTCGCCGGGGCGCTGGCGGGAAATCCTCAATACCGATGCCGACATCTATGGGGGCAGCGGAAAAGGCAATGGCGGGCGCGTGCAGGCCGTCGATGCCGGCGGCGAGATCAGCTGCTCGATAACCCTGCCGCCGCTGGCGACGATCATGCTTGAACCTGAGAATTAGTGACTGGTGGGAGGAGAAAATGGTAGAAAAACGCATTCAGCCACTTGCCCGCGATGCAATGGCCTATGTTCTGGCCGGCGGTCGGGGAAGTCGCCTCAAGGAACTGACGGACCGGCGCGCCAAGCCAGCCGTCTATTTCGGCGGCAAGGCGCGCATCATCGACTTCGCATTGTCCAATGCCTTGAATTCCGGCATCCGCCGTATCGGCGTCGCCACGCAGTACAAGGCGCATTCGCTGATCCGCCATATGCAGCGCGGCTGGAACTTCTTCCGTCCGGAACGAAATGAAAGCTTCGATATCCTGCCAGCCTCCCAGCGCGTCTCCGAGACGCAATGGTATGAAGGCACCGCCGACGCCGTCTATCAGAACATCGATATCATCGAGGATTACGGCGTCGAATACATGGTCATCCTCGCCGGCGACCATGTCTACAAGATGGACTACGAATACATGCTCCAGCAGCATGTCGATTCCGGCGCTGATGTAACGATCGGCTGCCTGGAAGTACCGCGCATGGAAGCGGTCGGATTCGGCGTCATGCATGTCAACGAGAAGGACGAGATCTTCGCCTTCATCGAAAAGCCGGCCAACCCGCCGGGCATTCCTGACAAACCGGATTTCGCGCTGGCCTCGATGGGCATCTACGTCTTCCGCACGAAGTTCCTGCTCGATCTGTTGCGCCGCGATGCGGCCGACCCGACCTCAAGCCGAGACTTTGGCAAGGACATTATCCCTTACATCGTCAAGAACGGTAAGGCCGTTGCTCATCGCTTCGCCAAGTCCTGCGTGCGTTCGGATTTCGAGCACGAGCCCTACTGGCGCGACGTAGGGACGATCGACGCCTATTGGCAGGCCAATATCGACCTGACGGCCATCGTCCCCGCTCTCGATATCTATGACAAGTCCTGGCCGATCTGGACCTATGCCGAGATCACTCCACCGGCGAAATTCGTCCATGACGACGAAGACCGCCGCGGCTCGGCAACCTCGTCCGTCGTCGCCGGCGACTGCATCATCTCAGGCGCAAGCCTTAACCGGAGCCTTCTCTTCACTGGTGTCAGGGCCAATTCCTTCTCCAAGCTGGACGGAGCGGTCATTCTGCCCAATGTGAAGATCGGCCGGCGCGCGCAGCTCAAGAACGTTGTGATCGACCACGGTGTCGTCATCCCGGAAGGTCTTGTCGTTGGCGAGGACCCAGAACTCGACGCGCGGCGCTTCAGACTGACGGAAAGCGGCATTTGCCTGATCACGCAACCGATGATCGACAAGCTGGATATCTGACTTATGAAAGTTCTTTCGGTCTCGTCCGAAGTCTTCCCTTTGATCAAGACAGGGGGCCTTGCCGATGTGGCAGGCGCCCTGCCCATAGCCCTCAAATCCTTCGGCGTTGAAACCAAGACCCTCATGCCCGGCTATCCCAGCGTCATGAAGATGCTGCAGAACCCGGTCGTCCGCCTGGAGCTTCCGGATCTGCTCGGCCAGCCGGCAAGAATATTGGAGGTGGAGCATCAGGGTCTCGACATCCTCGTGCTTGACGCTCCAGCCTATTACGACCGCCCCGGCGGTCCCTATCTCGATACGACAGGCAAGGATCATCCGGACAATTGGCGCCGTTTTGCCGCCCTGTCGCTGGCAGGCTCCGAGATCGCCGCAGGCCTGCTGCCGGGCTGGCGGCCTGATCTGGTGCATGCCCATGACTGGCAGGCCGCGCTGGTGCCAGTCTATATGCGCTATTACCCGACGCCCGAGCTGCCGAGCATCCTGACGATCCACAATATTGCCTTCCAGGGTCAATTTGGCGCCGACATCTTCCCCGGCCTGCGTCTGCCGCCCCATGCCTTTGCCACCGAAAGTATAGAATATTATGGCACCGTCGGCTTCCTGAAGGGTGGCCTGCAGACTGCCACGGCCCTCACCACGGTCAGCCCCTCCTATGCCGACGAAATCCTGACCTCTGAATTCGGCATGGGACTGGAAGGTGTCATCGCCAGCCGCCGCAACGTGTTGCACGGTATTGTCAACGGCATCGACGCCGACATCTGGAATCCGGCGACCGATCCGGTCGTCCACACGCATTACGGCCCGACGACGCTGAAAAATCGGCTCGAAAACCGCAGGTCGATCGAGGAATTCTTCCATCTCGACCATGACGATGCGCCGATCTTCTGCGTCATCAGCCGCCTGACCTGGCAAAAGGGCATGGATCTTGTCGCAAGCACTGCCGACAGGATCGTCGCACTCGGCGGCAAGCTCGTGGTGCTGGGATCCGGCGAGGCAGCCCTCGAAGGCGCGCTGCTGGCCGCCGCCCATCGTAATCCCGGCCGTATCGGCGTTTCCATCGGCTACAACGAGCCGATGTCGCACCTCATGCAGGCTGGCTGCGACGCGATCATCATACCCTCGCGCTTCGAACCTTGCGGTCTCACCCAGCTCTATGGACTGCGTTACGGCTGCGTGCCGATCGTGGCGCGCACCGGCGGTCTCAACGACACCGTCATCGACGCCAACCATGCCGCACTTGCGGCAAAGGTGGCGACAGGCATACAATTCGCACCCGTAAACGAAGAAAGCATGCTACAGGCACTGCGCCGCGCCATGCACCTTTACGCGGATCAAAAAGTCTGGACCCAATTGCAAAAGCAAGGCATGAAGTCGGATGTCTCTTGGGAGAAGAGCGCCGAACGTTATGTTGCCCTGTATTCAAGCCTCGTCTCGAAAGGCATGTGAGCTAAAATGATCAAGTCCGTTCCCTCCACGCCCTATCAGGACCAGAAACCCGGCACCTCGGGTCTGCGCAAGAAGGTTCCCGTCTTCCAGCAGCCGAACTATGCGGAGAACTTCATCCAGTCGATCTTCGATTCACTGGAAGGCTATCAGGGCAAGTGCTTGGTCATCGGCGGCGACGGACGCTACTACAATCGCGAAGTCATCCAGAAGGCGATCAAGATGGCCGCCGCCAATGGCTTCGGCAAGGTCATGGTGGGCAAGGGCGGCATACTTTCGACACCGGCAGCCTCTCACATCATCCGCAAGTACAAGGCTTTCGGCGGCATCATTCTCTCGGCCAGCCATAATCCTGGTGGCCCGACCGAAGACTTCGGCATCAAATACAACGTCAACAATGGCGGCCCGGCGCCGGAAAAGATCACCGACGCGATCTTTGCCCGCTCCAAGGTGATCGACAGCTACAAGATTGCCGATTTCGCCGACGTCAACATCGATCGCATCGGCAAGGAAGAGTTGCCGGGTGGCACGATCCTCTCGGTTATCGACCCGGTCGAAGACTATGCCGCGCTGATGGAAGAACTCTTCGATTTCGGCGCGATCCGTAATCTCATCAGCCTTGGCTTCCGCATCGCCTTCGATGCCATGAGCGCCGTGACTGGCCCCTATGCCAAGGAGATCTTCGAGAACCGTCTCGGCTCTCCCTCGGGCTCCGTTCGCAATTTCATGCCACTCCCGGATTTTGGCGGCCATCATCCGGATCCGAACCTCGTTCATGCCAAGGAGCTCTACGACGAGATGATGGGTGAGGATGCGCCCGATTTCGGCGCCGCATCCGACGGCGACGGCGACCGCAACCTCATTATCGGCCGCGGCATTTTCGTAACCCCGTCCGACAGTCTTGCGATCCTTGCTGCGAATGCCAATCTGGCGCCCGGCTATTCCGGCGGCCTCGCCGGTATCGCACGCTCCATGCCGACATCGGGCGCGGCCGACCGCGTGGCTGAAAAGCGCGGCATCGGCATTTACGAGACCCCGACCGGCTGGAAATTCTTCGGCAACCTGCTCGACGCCGGCATGGCGACGATCTGCGGCGAAGAAAGCGCCGGCACCGGTTCGAACCATGTCCGCGAGAAGGACGGTCTCTGGGCCGTCCTGCTGTGGCTGAACGTTCTGGCCGTACGCGGTGAAAGCGTGCAGGACATCGTGACCCAGCATTGGCAGACTTACGGCCGCAATTATTATTCCCGTCATGACTATGAAGGTGTCGACAGCGATGCCGCAAACGGCCTGGTGGACAACCTGCGCGCCCAGCTTTCTACGCTGCCCGGGAAGACCTTCGGCGATCTGACCGTCGAAAAAGCAGATGATTTCGCCTATCACGATCCGGTCGACAAATCGGTCAGCGAACATCAGGGTATCCGCGTCCTGTTTGCGGGCGGCTCCCGCGTGGTCTTCCGCCTTTCCGGCACCGGCACGTCTGGCGCAACCCTTCGCGTCTATATCGAGCGCTATGAGCCGGATTCGACTCGCCATAATATCGAAACGCAGGAAGCGCTCGCGGATCTGATCGCGGCCGCCGAAAGCATCGCAAACATTCGTGAGCGCACGGGACGCAACGAGCCGACCGTGATCACCTGATCCCGGGGGGCATATGGGGGGCAACAGTTCCGCGCAGGGCGGCGCCATCGTTTTCGAAACAGGCGTTGAATTTTCTGTCTGGTCGCATCATGCAGCGCAGATTGATCTCTGCCTCTTCGACGATGCCGACAAGGAATATGCAAGGCTCCCCATGGCCCGCGACAGCGACCATGTTTTCCGCCTTTTCGTCGATGGATTGAAGGAAGGCGCCCGCTACGGCTACCGGGCGGATGGTATCTATGCTCCGGACAACGGCCTCTGGTTCGACCCTTCAAAACTGCTGATCGATCCCTATGCCAAGGCAGTCGACGGGCCATTCCACTACGATCCGCGTCTTGGCATCTTCGGTGAAGATACGCAGCATCTGATACCGAAGTCGGTCGTCACCAAGGACGCGCCTGTCAAGATTCAAAAGCCGCTCTTCAAACCGGGCGGCTTTATTTACGAGGTGGCCGTCAAGCCCTTCACCATACTGCATCCAGACGTGCCGGAAGCTCAGCGCGGCACGGTCGCCGCCCTTGCCCATCCCTCCGTCGTCGCTCATCTGAAACGCATTGGCGTCGATGCCGTCGAGCTTATGCCCATCACCGCCTGGATCGACGAACGCCATCTGCCGCCGCTTGGACTGACGAATGGCTGGGGCTACAATCCTGTCGCCTTCATGGCGCTCGACCCGCGTATCGTGCCAGGAGGTATCGCAGAGCTGAGCGACACCGTGGCGAAGCTGCATGAGGAAGGGATCGCCGTCATCCTCGACCTCGTTTTCAACCATACGGGCGAAAGCGACCGCTACGGCACGACGCTGTCACTCCGCGGTCTCGATAATCTCAGCTACTATCGCTACGTGGCGGATCGGCCATCCGTGCTCGTCAACGATACCGGCACCGGCAATACGGTTGCTTGCGACCATCCCCATGTCCAGCGGCTCATCATCGACAGCCTGCGCCATTTCGTCCGTAATGCAGGCATCGACGGCTTCCGCTTCGATCTGGCTCCGGTTCTCGGCCGCACGGCAAACGGTTTCGACCGGAACGGCACGCTGGCTGCAATTCTCGCCGACGATCTGCTCGGCGATCGCATCATGATTGCCGAGCCCTGGGATATCGGTCCAAGCGGCTATCAGCTCGGCAACTTTCCGGCACCGTTCCAGGAATGGAACGACCGTGCCCGCGATGACGTCAGGTGCTATTGGCGCGGTGATGACTGGAAGACTGGTTCACTCGCGACGGTGCTCGCCGGCTCGTCGAACATCTTCTCGGCCAACGGCGGAACAGAAACCCGCAGTGTCAATTTCCTCGCCGCCCATGACGGTTTCACGCTCATGGACCTCGTGTCGTACAACGGCAAGCACAACGAGGCGAACGGTGAGAACAATCGCGACGGCCACAACGAGAACCATTCCTGGAACAACGGCGTCGAAGGCGAAACCGCCTATCCTGTCATCCGTGAACGCCGCAAGGCTGATGTCAGGGCGCTGATCTCCACCCTCTTTGCCAGCCGCGGCAGCATCATGCTGACCGCCGGAGACGAAGGTGGTCGCACGCAGCATGGCAACAACAATGCCTATTGTCAGGACAACGAGATCACCTGGGTCGACTGGAAGCAGCTGGACGAGGGCCTGATCGCCCACACAGCCTTCGTCGCAGCGCTTCGCCACCGCTTCTCGGTCTTCTCCGACCTGGGCTTCTTCTCCGGTAACGGCGATGTGGAATGGATTTCGCTCTCCGGCGAGCCGATGACAACAGGCGAATGGGAAACGCCGTCTTTCTCCACCCTCGGCATGATCCTTGCGACCGAGGATCGCTCCAGCCGCAAACAGACCCGCCTCGCCGTCCTGTTCAATCGCTCAGAACAACACCAAGTCTTTACGCTTCCCTCAGCCGGCGAAGCAAACTGGCGGCAGCTTGTACCGGACGGTGCGCGAAAAGTCGGCGGCCGCGCTACCGTTGAACCACGTTCTGTCGCCTTTTTCGTGGAAAATTGATCCACGAAACACGCCAGTGCGAATCATTATCGCAATCGTCATGAATGCGCGATAAGGCTTTGCGGCTACGGCTTTTTACGAGGAATGCATGGTCATGGATATTTCGCTCTCGGAGGTCCGGGGGCTGGTCGGCACGGAAACAGGATTATCCGACTGGATCCTTGTCGATCAGGAGATGATCGATGCCTTTGCCGGAGCAACCAGCGACCACCAGTTCATTCACGTCGATCCTGTTCGCGCAGCAGCCGAAAGTCCTTTCGGCGGAACCATCGCCCACGGCTTCCTGACACTCTCTCTTTTATCGACGATGAATTACAATTGCTTGCCCAAAGTGCGCGAGCAGACGATGGGCATCAACTACGGTTTCGATAAGATCCGCTTCATGTCGCCGGTCAGGAGTGGCACTCGCATTCGCGGCCACTTCGTGCTCGCGGACGCCCGCTTTCGCGGCGCCGGCATGCTGATGACGACCTATGATGTCTCGATCGAAATCGAAAACGAAAAGAAGCCGGCACTGACCGCCCGTTGGATCACCATCATCCAGTTCGACCCGAAAGACCGGCCGGAAGACGCCTAGGTTCTTTGCGGGTCCTAGTGGCTCGCATCCTCTGCGCCTTCGGCGAGCAGTCCAAAAACATACTCCGAAAACGACCGCCAGCATTCCACCCGGAACGTATCGTCCTCGGTGCGGAAGAGCACGATCTCGGCCTTGCCGAAGATTGTCCGCGAGCAAGCGCCCACCGGGAAAATCTCCAGAGAGAGATCCTGCGGGCAGCCGGCCGACAGCGTCACCTCGGCACCCGGCCCGGAAACAATGATACCCACATTGCGGTGAGAAACATCGACCACCGAATGAAGAGTATCCGCGCCGGAAAGAAGCGACAGAAGATCCGAGCCGGCCTCGTCAATAACAAGCCACTCGTCCGGTCCCAGCCGGAGCGCCGAACGTCCTCCGGCACTGCCGGAGGTCTTGGGTGCTGTCGGCAAGGTCACCCCCAGCGCAGAAGACAGCGCGGATACGGATTCGGCCGGCGCACGCAGCGCAATGCGGGTCGCGACTGGTGCTACCGTCAGGCGCGCCGTCGCCGAACCGGCAAGGAGACCGGAGAGAGCCGGCTTGCGAATTGCGACCTCAGCCATGGATACGGCCTCCTTCCTTATCAAAGAACACCAGATCCGTCACCTCGACCGGAATGGTCCGATCCGGCATCGGCACATAGAGCGTTTCGCCCACCAGGTTGCGGCCACCTTCGACCAACGCAAAAGCAATCGAACGACCGCAATTTTCAGACCAGTAGGCCGATGTTACGTGGCCGAGCATCTTCATCGGTTTCGGCTGGTTCGGGTTGGCGACGATCTGCGCCCCCTCCTCCAGCACTAGCTTCGCATCCTTTGTCGCGAGGCCGACGAGCTGCTTGCGGCCTTCCTTGACGAGATCAGGTCGCTTCAGCCCGCGAATGCCGACAAAATCCGCTTTTTTCTTGGAGACCGCCCAGGAGAGCCCGGCGTCATCGGGCGTCACCGTGCCATCCGTATCCTGGCCGACGATGATATAGCCCTTTTCCGCGCGAAGCACATGCATGGTCTCCGTGCCGTAGACGCAGGCGCCGAGCGGCTCCGCATTGGCCCAGACCGCTTCCAGCACGGACTGCCCGTAATCGGCTGGCACATTGATTTCGAAGCCTGTTTCACCGGTGAAAGAGACGCGGAAGAGACGCGCCGGAACGCCCGCCACCTTGCACTCGGCCACACTCATGTGCGGGAAGGCCTCGTTGGAAATATCAAGCCCTTCGACCAGAGGCGCGACGATCTCACGTGCTTTCGGTCCTTGCACCGCGATAACAGCCCATTGCTCGGTGACAGAGGTCAGCCAAACCTTCAGATGCGGGAATTCCGTCTGCAGATAGTCTTCCATGTGGTTGAGAACACGCGGCGCCCCACCGGTCGTGGTCGTGACATGGAAACGGTCATCGGCGAGACGACCGACGACGCCGTCGTCATAAACGAAACCATCCTCGCGCAGCATGATGCCGTAGCGGCATTTGCCAGGTTTCAGCGTGTCCCAGGCATTGGTGTACATGAGGTTCATGAATTCGGCGGCATCCGGCCCGACGATCTCGATCTTGCCGAGCGTCGAGGCATCAAAGATGCCGGCGACCTCACGCGCCGTGCGGCACTCGCGGGCAACCGCCTGATGCATCGTTTCACCGGCACGCGGATAGAACCAGGCGCGCTTCCAGTTGCCGACATCCTCGAAGACTGCGCCCTTGGCTTCCTCCCAGCCATGCAGCGGAGTCTTGCGCGTAGGGTCAAACAGCGGCCCACGCGAATGCGCGATCAGTGCACCATAGGTCACCGGCGTATAGGGCGCGCGGAAGGTGGTGAGGCCGACCTGCGGAATATCCTTGCCGAGCGTTTCTGCGGCAATCGCCAGACCATGCATGTTGGACAGCTTGCCTTGGTCGGAGGCCATGCCGTTCGTCGTAAAGCGCTTGATGTGCTCGATCGAATGCATGCCTTCGCGTACCGCAAGGCGAATATCCTTGGCGCAGACATCATGCTGGAAGTCGATGAAGGCCTTGGCGTTCGTCTCCGGTCCGGCCCCTTCGGCAGCACCAATCATGCCGCCCGTCCAGTCGAATGCCTGTTCGACGGAAACACCGATCTTGCTGCCGGTCTTTTTGCCGACGGCCTGCGCCATCAGTTCACCGGCGGCAAGCGATTCCTCGACGGTCTGCTGCAGTCCATCCGTACCGTTGCAGGCGCCCACGGAAAGGCAGTCCTGCGCATAGGTGCCGGGCAGGAAACGCTGCGTCTCGGCATCGAAGGCAACCTTGCCCCGCGACTGTGAGAAAAGATGCACGGAGGGTGTCCATCCGGCGCAGACGAGCAGCGCGTCAACGCTGATCTTGCGCGGTGACCCGCCGCCGTTGCGCGCGACCGTCATCGAAGAAATGCGCAGTGCACCCGACGTATTGACGACCGACTGGCCGGTCAGAACATCGATGCCGAGCGCACGGGCTTCAGCGAGCACTGCAGCACCCGGCGCCTGCCTGACATCGATGATCGCGGCAATCGAAATGCCCGCTCGTTTCAGGTCGAAAGCAGCCTCGTAGGCAGAGTCATGGGCCGTATAAACGCCGACCGTCTGGCCGACGGCAGCACCATAGTGATTGAGATACATCCGCCCGGCCGAAGCGAGCATGATGCCGGGGCGATCGTTGTTCGGGAACACCATGTGCCGCTCGATGGCACCCGTCGCCAGTATCACGCGCTTGGCGCGGACCTGCCAGAGCCGTTCGCGCGGCAGATCGCGGCCGGGGCGGGCGATATGATCCGTGACGCGTTCGACAAGGCCGACGAAGTTGTGGTTGTAGTAACCGAAAGCCGTGGTGCGCGTCAGGACCTCGACATTCTCTATGGCCTTCAGCCGGGCAAGGGTCTTCTGCACCCAGGCGTAACCATCAAGCCCATCCACCTTCACGCCGGCATCGAAGCGCAACGCGCCGCCGGCTTCCGCCTGCTCGTCGCAAAGCACGACTTTCGCGCCTGCTTCCGCAGCGGCCAATGCCGCCGAAAGGCCGGCAATGCCGGCACCGACGACCAGCACGTCGCAATGGGCGTAGCGGCCGGCGTAGTGATCCGGATCATCCTCCGTCGGCGCGACACCAAGACCTGCGGCACGGCGGATCATCGGCTCGTAGACGCGCTTCCAGGCGGCCCGCGGCCACATGAAGGTCTTGTAGTAGAAACCCGCCGCGAAGAAGGGCGAAAACAGGTTATTGACCGCACCGACGTCGAAGGAAAGCGACGGCCAACGGTTTTGCGACTTCACGATCATGCCGTCGAAGACTTCCTGCACGGTTGCCCGCACATTCGGCTGCTTGCGGGCGCTGTCGCGCGCGACATCGATCAGCGCATTCGGCTCCTCGGCGCCCGCCGAAAGAATGCCGCGCGCGCGATGATATTTGAACGAACGCCCGACAAGGTGCACACCGTGGGCAATCAAGGCCGAGGCGACGGTATCGCCTTCGAGCGCCGTATAGCTCTTGCCATCGAAGGTGAAACGCGCAGTCCTCGCGGGCGTCAGCCGGCCCTTGCCGACGATACGGTTCGCGCCGCTCATTGCGCCTCTCCTTCAACAGCTTCATAGGTCTCGACCGGTGCGTGCGGCTCGGCCGCTGCGCCGATCTCAGGCTTAGGTTCGCCGGCCTTGTAGGTCATGATGAATTTGTCGCTCACGGTATCGCGTGCCGCATTGAAGAAGCGCCCGCAGCCATGCATGTGGCGCCAGCGTTCGAAAATCAGGCCTTTCGGGTTATCGCGCAGGAAGAAATATTCCTCGAACTCTTCATCCGAGATCGAAGCGATATTGGTCGGCCGGGCGATATGGGCGTCGCCGGCACCCCGGAATTCGAGTTCCGAGCGCTCTTCCTGACAGTAAGGGCAGTAGATCAGCAGCATGATTGTCCTCGTGTCAGTGCGCAACGGCGGCAGCGGCCGCCTCGTCGATCAGCCGCCCGCTGCGGAAACGCTCCAGCGTCAGTCCGGCATTGAACTTGTGCGGCTCGTCGCGGGCAATCAGATGGGCAAAGAGATTGGCCGAACCGGGTGTCGCCTTGAAGCCGCCGGTACCCCAGCCGCAATTGACGTAGAGCCCGGGAACCGGCGTCTTCGACTGGATGGCTGACCGGTCCGGCGTGTTGTCGACGATACCGCCCCACTGGCGCATCATCTTCACGCGGCGGAACATCGGGAAGAGCTCGCAGATGGCGTCAAGCGTATGCGTGATGATCTGCAGGCCGCCGGTCTGGGAGTAGGAATTATATTGGTCCGTGCCCGCACCGATGACGAGTTCTCCCTTGTCGGACTGCGAGATATAGGCATGCACCGTGTTCGACATGACGACGCAGGGGAAGATCGGCTTCAGCGGCTCGGAAACCAGAGCCTGCAGCGGGCTCGATTGCAGCGGCACGCGCACATCCGCCATCTTCATGATTGTCGTCGTGTGGCCGGCAGCAGAGACCGCGACCTTCTTTGCGCCGATGAAACCCCTGTTGGTCTCGACGCCGGTCACGCGGCCGTCCGGACCCCGGCGGATGCCGGTGACTTCGCAATTCTGGATGATGTGAACGCCACGGTCGGACGCCGCACGCGCATAGCCCCAAGCAACCGCATCGTGACGCGCGGTACCACCGCGGCGCTGCAAGGCAGCCCCGTTGATCGGGTATCGTGCCGTCGCCGAAATATCGAGCGGCGGACAATAGGCCTTGGCCTGCTCCGGCGTCAGCCATTCATTGTCGATGCCATAGAGCCGGTTGGCATGGATATGCCGCTTGAAGCTCTGCTGGTCGTGCACATTGTGCGACAGCATCATCACGCCGCGCGGCGAATACATCACATTGTAATTGAGCTCCTGCGACAGCCCTTCCCAGAGCTTCATCGAGTGCTCGTAAATGTGCATGCTCTCTTCATAGAGATAGTTGGAGCGGATGATGGTGGTGTTGCGGCCGGTATTGCCGCCTCCGAGCCAACCCTTTTCCAGGACCGCAACATTGGTGATGCCGTGTTCCTTGGCGAGGTAATAGGCTGCGCCGAGCCCGTGGCCGCCGCCACCAATGATGATGACGTCATATTCGGGTCGCGGCTCCGGCGAAGTCCACTGCTTTTCCCAGCCCCTGTGCCCGCGCAGAGCCTCCCGCGCTACGGCAAAAACCGAATATTTCCGCATCCGCCATCATCTCCTTCAGGCAAAGGCATTTTCGTCGTGGCCATACAAATCGCAAATCGAATTGCGGCACAACGGTTCTTTTGCGACGTGAAAGAGCTTTTGTTTTGACACGACGCGCAGCATATCGCTTCTATTGGCGCGATCTCCCTTCGCGGCTGCGGCATAATCCTTTTCTCACCCAACAGGGCAGGCAGAACGAGCCTGCCGCAAATGTTAGTATCCCCTTATGTGGGGTGTTAGATGTTGGGTTGGCGTAGCATATGGATCGCGGGCTTCTGCTTCGCGCTGTTAGGCGCATGGCCTGCGGCTGCCGCTGAACCTGTCGGCCAGGCGACCCTCATCAGAACCGAAGTGACGGGACAGGGCGGCCCGATTATCGTCAATGATGAGGTCCATCGTGACGAGCGTATCCGCACATCTCCATCGGGACTCGGCCAGTTCATTTTCCGCGACGGCACCAAGCTTGCCGTCGGCTGGGGCTCTTCAGTCGTCATCGATAAATATGTCTTCGACGATTCCGATTCCGTCAAACGCCTTTCCATCAAGGCGGCCAAGGGCACGTTCCGCTGGGTCAGCGGCAACTCGAAATCCTCCGCCTACCAGATCCAGACGCCTGCGGGCACCATCGGCGTACGCGGCACCGCTTTCGATTTTTATGTCGGTCCGGACGGTACCACCGCAGTGGTGCTGCTGAACGGCGCGGCTACCTTCTGCGGCCCGGGCGGCTGCCGGCAGCTACAGCAACGTTGCGATTGCGTCATTGCGAGGCCGAACGGCAATATGACGGATGCGCAACCCGTCAATACCAGCGTTCTGCAGAGACTGGGCAACCAGCGCGCCCTCCCATTCCTCTCCGGCAATCAGAGTTTAACGGGCGGCCTCGGCCTGCTCGGCGGCTGCCGGATGGCCTCGGTTGATCCTGATCGCAAAGACCGGCCTCGCCGGGAGCTCCGGCTGCGTGATCCGGATCCGCAGCCGCCTCAACAATCCCCGCGGCGGGATGACCCACCAAAGCAACTGCCAGAAAAACCGCCAGGAAAACCGCATCATGATAAGCCGCACCATGATAAGCCGCACCATGACAAGCCCCACCACGATAGGCCGAAGGGTGGCTGGCACGACAAACACGACAGGCACGGCTGGAAGGACAGGGACGACAGACACGACCACCATCACGATCATGGAAGACCGGACCGGCACGAAGGGTTCGGTCGATCGGACAGACATGATGGACCTGACAGGCCGAGCCGCACGGAAAGTGCTGACAACCGCCAGGACCGCAACCATCAGGACAGACCGAGCAGGCAGGAGACAAGCAGCGGTCAAAACCAGACTGCCGGCAGCGACCAGAGCGGGCGAAGAGATCGCGACCGTAACCACGATCGGGATCACGGCTGGGGCGGAAAAGGAAACCGGGACCGAAACGGTGGTCGGAACCACAATCGCTGACTGGCTACTCGACGGCCTGCTTTTCCGGCAGGCCGATATCCTCTCGAAAATGATCGTTTCTGGCCGATATCCGCTCATAGAATTCGGTAAGGCCGGCCATGACCTGTAAGCCGGCGAGTTTCGCCGCGCCAATCAGCTTGCGACTGTTCCTCGAACGCTCGCGCAAGGCACCCATCACCTCCTCATGGGCGAGATGCAGGACACCGAATTGCGGCGAGGCAGCAACCTTCTCGTCGCCGACCACGGCAAAGATCTGCGTCCGGTTGCTCTTTCCCTTGAGCGGAAGGGCTCCTGCCTCCAGGAGCGCCGCGCCGCTTTGCGCCCGCGCCGTGGTGTCGGAGATCAGGATATCGAAGCCGACGTCCTTGCAGCAGGATTCGATACGCGCCGCAACATTCACCGCATCGCCCACCGCCGAATAGTTGAAGCGTGTCTTCGCGCCCATATTGCCGACACAGGCGAGACCGGTATGGATGCCGATGCCTATCCTCACCTGCCGGGCGCTGCCGAAACCGAAAGCGTCTTGAGCGTTGAGTTCGTCAAGCGTCTCGCGCATGGCAAGTGCCGCCCGAAGCGCCTTTGCCGCATGATCGGAAACATCGACCGGCGCATTCCAGAAGGCCATGATGGAATCGCCGATGAATTTATCGAGGGTCCCCTCATTCCCGACGACATGGCGGCTGAGTGCATCGAGCAGCGTATTCAAAAACTGGACGACAGCAATTGGCGTCAGCTTTTCACTGATCTCGGTGAAATTCCGGACATCGACGAACATCATGGTGAGCTCGCGCTCGTCCCCGCCGAGTTTCAACGCATCGGGCGTATGCTCGATGCGATGCAGCAGCGAAGGCGAAAGGTAATGGCCGAAGGCGCGCCGCACCTCCCGTCGCTCCCTGTCGATGACGAGGATACGAAACGATGTTGCCGCAAAATGCGTGATGGAGCCGCTGAGAATGGGCGCCAGCGGATCGAAGAGCAGACCGGCATAAAGAAAAGAGAACCACGATGCGACAAGTGCCATCGCGGTGATTGCCAGGCCGCAGACAAGCGCCACTGCCGGACTGACGAAGGTCGTGATGATGACGAGCATGAAACCGAGCACGGCGATGGACAGGATCTCCAGCCCGTCGGCCCAGTCCGGCCGTGACAGGTAACGGCCTGAAAGGATCTGCTCGACCGTCTGTGCCTGCAGTGAGACACCCGGCACGTTCTCGCCGAGTGCTGTGGTGCGGATGTCCTGCAGCCCGACCGCCGATGTGCCGATGAAAATGATGCTGCCGTCAATCTGGGCAGCAACGTCAGGGGCCACACCACCGGCAGCAAGGATCTTTCCGGCCGAGACATAACGCTCTGCCCGGTTCGGCGTCACATAAAGCCAGATCTCTCCGGCAGCCGTCAGCGGAACGATGAAGTCGCCGATCTTCGCCGATGTAATGATCCCTGCTTGGTCTGGCGCGCCGGCCAACACATAGGTGGAGGCACCCTGCGCGACCCGCAGCGCTTCGATCGCAAGATTGGGATAAAACTGCTCCCCATCGCTAAGGAACAGCGGCACCGCGCGAACGACGGATGAAGGACTGCCGGGATTGAGACTGACATGACCAAGCCCTGCGGCTTTCGCCTCCAGCCCCGGCCGGAGCGGCGTCGAAGCGCCGAGATGCGGAGGTGCGGCGAGCGGGCTTTCACCGGTAAAGGCAAAGCCGGCCTTCACCGGCGGCCTGTAATTGCCTTCGTTTGAAAGCCCGAAGCCGAGAACGACGGGTTTTCCTTCGATCGATTGCGCGAATATCTCGTCATTGTCGGGCAACTGTGCCGCCAGAGACGGATCGATCCCTTCGACCTCCCGGATGACATTGCGTGGGGACATCCGGTCAGGCTCGGCAAAGATGACGTCGAAGGCGATGGCCGCCGCTCCCATGTCGGAGAGACGGTTGACCAGCATGGCCAGCCTGTCGCGCGGCCACGGCCACTGACCGAACTCCCGCAGGGAAGCCTCGTCGATATCGACCACCCGGACCGGCATTGCTTCGAAACTGCGCGGCACGATGCGCTGATACTCATCGAAGGTAACGTCGCGGATCTGCTTCAGTACGGGCGGATCGCTTGCCCGGAACATCGTAAGCGCAGCCACGATGATGAGGCCGATCAGCACACCGATCTGCTGCAATCGCGTCATGCGTTTCCGACCTCCCCTCGAGACGGCCCCGGGGCCGTCCCGCCGCAGGCAAGCTACGCTTGTTTGACGCCAATGACCATTCGTTCATGCGCACAAGCTGAAAAACAAACCGAACGGCAACCCAGCACGAAATTACTTCCAGATTTGGTCATCGCTTTTTGCCCGACCTTTGAGCGCCGGCCTTGCCGCGCCTGCGGTGAAATGTTTTTGTGTCTCAGGGATTTGATAATTCAATCATTGTCGAGGGGATGAGCCATGGCAGATCCGCAAGGAGCGACCACGGCAAGAACTGCGGAAAATTCGGCCTCTGCCGCCCGCAGAAGCGGCTATTGGCTGATCGCCGTCGTGCTGGCGATGCTGGCCGGGCTGCCGCTCGCTGTCTGGCTGGATATTAGCGACCTCTCTGAAAGCGCGCTGCGCCGGCAGGCGCGGGATATGAGTTCTCTCGTCACCAGCATACGCTCCTATTATTCGGCGAATGTCGTCGGCAGGGTCCTCGCGGCCCATCAGGCTGGCGATGTCAGCGGCACGGTCGTCTCGCATAACTACGCCAACATTCCAGGCGCCATTCCACTTCCCGCCACGCTTTCGCTGGAACTGGGCGATGTCATCAAGGAGCAGCAGGCCAACATCACCTATCGCTTCCTCTCTGACCTGCCCTTCAAGAATCGCGCGCCTCACGATCTCGACAATTTCGAAACGGCATCACTCGCATCCCTGCGCGCCAATTCCAGCCAAACACTGACTGACCTCACCCGCGTCGGATTCACCGATACGTTGCGGCTCATCACGCCTGTGATTATGGGTCAGGCTTGCGTCGCCTGCCACAACACGCATCCTGAAAGCCCGAAAAGGGATTGGAAGGTAGGAGATGTGCGCGGCATTCAGGAGGTCATCATCCGCCAGCCCTATGCAAGCAATGTTCTCGCCTTCAAATATCTGCTCTGCTATTTCTTCTTCGTCGCCATCATCGGCATCAGCTTCATTTTTCTGCAGCGCCAGCAGACGCGTGTCATCCACAGTGCCAATCGCGACCTCGAAGCGGCGAACGAATTCCTCGCCAGCGTCTCCCTGAAGATTTCCCGCTATCTGTCGCCGCAAATCTATAAGAGCATCTTCAGCGGCCAGAAGGATGTGGTTGTCCATACCGAGCGAAAACGCCTGACGATCTTCTTCTCGGACATCAAGGATTTCACCGCCACGACCGAGCGCCTGCAGCCGGAGGCGCTGACGGAAATGCTGAATGAATATCTGACCGAAATGTCTACGATTGCACTCAAGCACGGAGGCACGGTGGACAAGTTCATTGGCGATGCCATGCTGGTCTTCTTCGGTGATCCGGAAACCAAGGGGGCAGAGGAAGACGCAAAGGCTTGCCTGCGCATGGCAGTCGACATGCAGCGCCGGCTCGGCGAACTGAAGGAGAGATGGCGTCGGAACGGGACGGAAGAGCCCTTCGTCGTTCGCATGGGAATTAACAGCGGCTATTGCAACGTCGGCAATTTCGGCAGCAGCGACCGCATGGACTATACGATCATCGGTGCCGAAGCGAACCTCGCCGCACGTCTGCAATCGATCGCCCAGGGTGGAGAAATCGTCGTCAGCTACGAAACCTATGCGCTGGTGAAGGATATCGTCGATGCCCATCCTTTGCCGCCGATCACCATGAAGGGCATTCAGCGGGAGATCGTACCCTACGCCGTGGACGGGTTGATGCTCGGCGCCGATCACAAGAGCCGCGTTCTCAGCGAACATCTCGCAGGACTGGACCTGCATCTGGACACGGCTCGGCTTGAGCCGGCGGACCGCGCCCGTGTTGTCGCCGCGCTGAAGGAAGCGATTGCCGCCCTGGACGAAACGAAGCCCGAGAAGGCCCGCCCCTAGCTCCTTATAGGCACGGGCGGGATTTTTCCGCGCGAGCGCATATCCCGTCTGGACTTCATTCCGTCGATCTGATATCCCGCAACACCAATCGCAAGGCCGCGGCCGCGCGAACGTTATTTTTTTGCCCCAGGCGCTGCGCCGCCTTTCGGCATCAACCAAACCAAAGGAACGTGATTCTCGTGCAGGTACTTGTCCGCGATAACAATGTTGACCAGGCTCTCCGCGCTCTCAAGAAGAAGATGCAGCGCGAAGGCATTTTTCGCGAAATGAAGATGCGCGACTACTACGAAAAGCCGTCGCAGAAGCGTGCTCGCGAAAAGGCCGAGGCTGTTCGTCGTGTTCGCAAGCTGGCCCGCAAGCGCGCTCAGCGCGAAGGTCTGGTTGCACGCTAAGGCGGTGCCGTCGTTTTTTCGACGTTTTCAGATGCATGTGTGGCGGGGGCGATAGGTTTCGCCGCCGCCTTTTTTAATTTGCTGCTGAAGATTGCATATCCGCTTTGCCGGATATGGTGCATGGGGGAAAGCGAGCCCGAATGGCTGTCATAAACTTCTATCCGTCCCGCTCGTCGCGTTCGCAGAAATCGGCCGTATTCGCCTCGCTGGCACTTGCCGCGGCGCTCGGCCTTGCCGGTTGCGAAACGACCAACACGTCGGATGCTGTGATCCGCATCGACAAGGCGCAGGGCTCACAGGAAAACATTGCGTCGCTCACGGCCGTCATCAACGCCAATCCGCGCGATCCGGAAGGCTACAATGTTCGCGGTTCCGCCTATGGTCGCGCCGGCGAATTCCGCAAGGCGCTCGACGACTTCAACACCGCGCTGCAGATCAACCCGCGCTTCTTCCAGGCCTATGCCAACCGCGCGCTGGTGTACCGCAACATGGGTCAGCAGCCGCAGGCGATCGCCGACTACAATGCCGCCCTGCAGATCAATCCGAGCTATGACGTCGCCTATATCGGTCGCGGCAACGTCTATCGCATGGCCGGCCAGGACGATCAGGCCTTCAATGATTTCTCAAAAGCGATTCAGCTCGGCACCACCGATGGTCGCGCCTATCACAATCGCGGCCTGATCTACCAGAAGCGCAATCAGCAGGATAAGGCGATCGACGACTTCTCGAAGGCGATCTCGCTGTCGCCGAACTCGCCCGAGCCCTATAATGGCCGCGGCATTTCCTATATCGCGCTGAACGACAACGACAACGCATTCGCCGACTTCAACCACGCGATCGAGCTCAACGGCAATCTTGCCGAATCCTGGGCAAACCAGGCTCTCGTCTATGAGCGCCGTGGCGAAAAGGACAAGGCAATCCGCTCCTATCGCCACGCTGTCGGCCTCGATCCGAAATATCAGCCGGCAAGGGACGGACTTGCCCGCGTCGGCGGCACGACCGGCTAACGGACTCGAAAAGGGAGGGCGACGATGACGGCGAAACCGCATGTGATCGTCGTCGGCGCAGGCATAATTGGCGCCTCCATTGCCTGGCATCTCACACGCAAGGGTGCAACGGTCACCGTCGTCGGCGAGGAGCTTGGCGGAGTGGCAACGCCCTGTTCCTTTGCATGGATCAATGCAAGCTGGGGTAATCCCGAATTCTATTTCCACTTTCGCCGCCGCGCGATGGCCGAGTGGAAGCGGCTGGCGCGGGAACTGCCCGGCCTGCCGCTTGCGTGGTGCGGCGGTCTCTGCTGGGATATGCCCGCAGCCGATCTCGAAGCCTATGCCGACGAACACGGCCGTTGGGGCTACGGTATCAGCCGGCTGAACCGGCAGGAAAGCACGCTGATCGAACCCTGCCTTGGCGAATATCCTGATTTCGCCCTCCATGTTGCAGAAGAAGGCGCGGTGGAGCCTGTTGCTGCAGCACGTTTGCTGCTCGCGGATGCCAAAGCGCATGGCGCGACGTTCGTTCATGCCACGGTCAACGGCCTGCTCCAAAGTGCTGGACGAATCGTCGGACTTGTCACCTCGGAAGGCATGCTCGAAGCCGATCATGTCGTACTGGCCGCAGGGGCAGGCGCAGTTCCGATCGCCGCCTCGGCAGGAATAACGTTGCCGCTGTCAGCACCCGCCGGTCTGATCGTACACTCCCGTCCTGTCTCCAAACGCTTGAACGGTCTCGTCATGACACCCCGTCTGCATATGCGCCAGACGGCGGAAGGCCGCATCATTGCTGGTTCGGATTTCGGTGGCGGCGATCCGGGTGAAGATCATCGGGCAAGTGCAGCGGAACTCTTTGCACGCGTGAAAGCGACGATCTTGGACAATGCCGATCTGAAGCTCGATTTCTTCACGGTCGGTTTTCGCCCGACTCCTGCCGATGGTTTTCCCATCATCGGCAATACTGGCTTGCCGGGTCTCTATGTAACGGTGATGCATTCCGGCGTCACGCTTGCTCCGCTTGTCGGCCTGCTTGCCGCCGACGAGCTTCTGTCAGGCAAGAATGACGAAAGCCTTCTGCCCTTCCGATTGCAACGCTTCGCCGACCGGTAGCAGTCCATTAAATATTGACGATTTTGCACCTGACTATTTTAGTAGGTTGCAACCAAATGCCCCGCCCCCTAACATGACCGTGCTTTGATGGCAGGCTATTGGGCGGTACGGATGTAAGGGGCGTTTGCGAGCGATGCGGATTCTTGCTTTCGTTGGACTCTGCGAAACCGAGCTTCCCCAGCATCCCACCCCGGCAGTTCGGGGGCGACATCGATGAGGTTCGCCACACGTCTTTTTCCGAAAGCTTCGATCGGGACATATCTCATCGCCATGGCAGTGGCGATCGCCTTGCCGATCTTCGCTTTCGTTGCCCTTCTTCTCATGCAGCTGGAGGACAACCAGCGATCTACGCTCAAGCGTGAAACCGCACAGGATGCGCTCGCCCTCTCACGCACCATCGACCGCCAGCTTCAGGATATGGCAACGACATTGCGGCTGCTGTCCTCCTCGCCGGAGCTGGAAAGCGGCGACTATGAATCTTTCTACAATCGCACGGAAACCGCGCTGCGCGGCGATACGCTTTATGTGATTGCCGTCGACAGGACCGGGCAGCAATTTCTGAATACCCGTCGCGCCTTTGGCACGCCGCTCGGCAAGACGACGAACATCGCGGCTTTGGAGGCCGCGATGAAGTCCGGGCGGATCGAAGCCTCCGATGTCTTCATGGGCGCAACGAGCGGCATGTGGGTCTATAACGTCACCCTGCCGCGCGATGATGATCCCGTCTCCGCATTGATCATCACCCAGAATGCCAACGACCTTGCAAGACTCGTCACGACAGAGGGCCTTGCCTCCGGCTGGTCGGCGGCCGTCATCGATCAGGGAGGCCATGTGGTAGCGAGCCGAGGCCCTGCCAATCTGCAGCCTGGCGAACCCTTCGACCCGCGCATTCTGCCCTCGCTCGTCGCATCCAGCGGCGTTTTTGAAGACAGCGATATTCTTCCACATGCCCTGTTGGGCTATGCGCAAATTCCCGGCTGGTCCTGGAAGACGGTGGTATGGGGGCCGATCGCCACGGCACAGGCACCGATCCTCAGCACCTGGCGCTTCCTTCTGATCGGTGGCCTTGTGCTGCTGCTCGTCGCCGTGCTTGCTACCTATGCCGTTGCCCGGCAGGTCCGCTCCACGATCCGTGAAATTGCCGACATGGCGAACCGGCTTGGCGAAGGTCACATCGTTTCGCCGGTCGAAACCAGTGTCATCGAGGCCAACCAGGTGGCCATTGCACTGTCCAATGCCTCTTTCGACCGCAGTCAGAGCGAGGACCGGCTGCGCTTCGTCATGCATGAGCTGGTCCATCGCACAAAGAACCTGCTGACGCTCGTTCTCGCCATGATGCGACAGCTCTCCAAGCAGGCAGACAGCGTCGAGACATTTCGCCTGGCCGTCGCCCATCGCCTCGAAGGGCTCGTCCGCTCGATTGAGCTTCTGACAGGCGAACAGTGGTCCGGCGTCTTGCTGCATCGCGTCATCGATATTCATCTCCAGGCTTTTCCCCAGGCCCGCGAGCAGGTGGAGATCGAGGGCAAAGATTTTATCCTCAAACCCGATGCCGTGCAGAACCTCGGCCTCGCGCTGCATGAACTCGCCACCAATTCGGTAAAATACGGAGCGCTCTCCGTGCCACAGGGTCGCGTACGCTTCGAATGGCAGCCGGCAGAGGACAATATGCTGCGCTTCACCTGGACTGAAAGTGGCGGGCCGCCGGTCAAACCGCCGGCGCGCACCGGTTTCGGCACGACCGTCATCAAGGCACATGCTGCTTCCGCTTTCCGGGGCAAGGTCGATGTCGACTTCCGTCCCGAGGGTCTCGTCTGGACCCTTACAGCCCAGCGTGGGACGATGGAGCGCGACTAGCGCAGCCGGAACAATCACTGCAACCACCCGTTTCGAACAGGTCATTCAAAAGGAGAAGGACCATGTTCAAGCAAACCGTGATTGCTGCGGCAATCGTTTCGGCCGCAGCCTGGGCCAGTTCGGCCGCAGCAGCCGACTATATTTCGCTTGGTCGGCTCGTCTGCGGATCGGATGGCGGCCAGGGACTGATCGTCACATCCGAGAAGAATCTGATCTGCACCTATACGCCTGCTTCGGGCGGCCCTAAGGCAGTCTATGCCGGCAAGATCGAGAAATTCGGCATCGATATTGGCCAGACCGGCAAGAGCGTAATGATCTGGCAGGTGCTCGCAAAGACCGGCACCAATATCCCGGATTTCGCGCTCGCCGGCGAATATTACGGTATCGGCGCAGACGCCAGCCTCGGTGCCGGCGGCGGTGCCAAGGTCATTGCCGGCGGCACGAACAAGGCCTTCATGCTGCAGCCGCTCAATGTGCAGGCCCAGGAAGGTCTCAATCTCGCCGTCGGCGTCGAGAAGATGACGCTTGTACCGGGCGAAATCTGACGGTTTGCAATGATAGGAGAAAAGCCCGCGAAAGCGGGCTTTTCAGTCAGTGCGCGATTGCCTTGTTGATCTCTTCGGTCACCTTCTTGGCGTCCCCAAGCAGCATCATCGTGCCGTCCTTGTAGAACAGAGTGTTGTCGATGCCGGCGTAACCCGAGCCGAGCGAGCGTTTGACGAAGAGGCAGGTCTTGGCCTTGTCGACGTCAAGGATCGGCATCCCGTAGATCGGCGAGGTCTTGTCGTCACGCGCGGCCGGATTGGTGACGTCATTGGCACCGATGACATAGGCAACGTCAGCCTGGGCGAATTCCGAGTTGATATCCTCAAGCTCGAACACCTCGTCATAAGGCACATTGGCTTCCGCGAGCAGCACGTTCATATGGCCAGGCATACGGCCTGCGACCGGATGGATCGCGTATTTCACTTCCACGCCGTTCTTCTTGAGATTGTCGACCAGCTCGCGCAATGCATGCTGCGCCTGCGCCACCGCCATGCCATATCCCGGCACGATGATGACCTTGGAAGCGTTCGCCATCAGGTAGGCAGCGTCCTCCGCCGAGCCGAGCTTGACGGTCTTGTCCGAATTATCTGTCGCATTGCCGCCCGTCTCCCCACCAAAACCGCCCAGGATCACGGAGATGAAAGAGCGATTCATGCCCTTGCACATGATGTAGGACAGGATCGCGCCCGAAGAACCGACCAGTGCGCCGGTGATGATCAGCGCCAGATTGCCGAGCGTGAAGCCGATGCCGGCAGCAGCCCAGCCCGAGTAAGAGTTGAGCATGGAAACGACAACCGGCATGTCGGCGCCACCGATCGGCACGATGAGCAGCACGCCGAGAGCCAGCGACAAGGCGACGACGGCCCAGAAATCGAAATGGCTTTCCGTTGCCGCCAGCCCGACGATGAAGAGCACGATCAGGGCAAGCAGAGCGATGTTGATCACATGACGGAAGGGTAGCAGGATCGGTTTGCCGGACATGCGCCCGTCGAGTTTCAGGAAGGCGATGATCGAGCCGGTGAAGGTCAGCGCACCAATCGCCACGCCGATCGCCATTTCGATACGGGCTTCAGTGTGGATCTGGCCAATCTCGCCAATGCCGAAAGAGCCCGGCGTATAGAGGGCTGATGCGGCGACAAGAACCGCCGCGAGGCCTACCAGCGAGTGGAAACCGGCAACAAGCTGCGGCATCGAGGTCATCGCAATGGTGCGGGCGATATAGGCACCAGCGCTGCCACCGATGGCAAGGCCGAGAATGATGAGCACGAAACCGCCGAAATTCGGCGTCGCCAGCGCCAGCGTCGTGAGGATGGCGATCCCCATGCCGATCATGCCGTAGAGATTGCCCTTGCGGCTGGTGGCAGGATGCGAGAGCCCGCGAAGCGCCAGAATGAACAGGACGCCGGAGACAAGATAGAGGAAGGCTGCGATATTGGTCATTCGTGCGGCCTCACTTGTCCTTCTTGCGGTACATCGCCAGCATGCGCTGCGTGACGAGGAAGCCGCCGAAGATATTCACCGAGACAAGAACGAGCGCCACGAAACCGAAGCCGGTGGCAAGCCCGCTGCTCGAGATGCCGACGGCAAGCAGAGCCCCGACGACGATGACCGAGGAAATCGCGTTGGTAACGGCCATCAGCGGCGTATGCAGCGCGGGCGTGACCGACCAGACGACATAGTAGCCGACGAAGATCGACAATACGAAGATCGCGAACTGGAAGACGAAGGGATCGATCGCGCCGCCAGTGGCAGCGCTCGCCGCTTCCGGCGCCTGGGCAGCAGCGGTGATGACCGCGGTAACGGCCTGGTCGAGCTGCTCCAGAGCCTTGTCCATTGCTTCACTGGCCATCAGTTATCCCCCTTCTTGGCGCCGCCGAATGCCGGATGCACGACATCCCCCGCATAGGTCAGCATCGTCGCCTTGATGAGCTCGTCCTCGAGGTTGAGCACAACCGATTTCGTTTCCTTGTTCACCATCGTCTCCAGGAAAGTGACGAGGTTCTTGGCGTAGAGCGCTGAGGCGCTGGCCGCCACACGGCCCGCCATGTTCGGAAAGCCGATCACTTTCACACCTTCGACATCGGCGATCTGGCCTGTAACCACCCCTTCAATATTGCCGCCACGCTCGACCGCGAGATCGACGGCAACTGCACCGGGCTTCATCGAAGCGAGCATCGCGCGCGAAACGAGCCGCGGCGCCGGACGGCCGGGAATGAGAGCCGTGGTAATGACAATGTCCTGCTTGGCGATGTGTTCGGCCACAAGTGCCGCCTGCCTGGCCTGATAGTCGGCCGACATTTCCTTGGCATAGCCGCCAGCCGTTTCCGCCGCCTTGAACTCGTCATCCTCGACGGCGATGAACTTCGCGCCAAGAGATGCAACCTGTTCCTTTGCAGCGGGGCGAACGTCGGTTGCCGAAACGGCGGCACCGAGACGGCGCGCCGTCGCAATCGCCTGGAGGCCTGCAACGCCTGCACCCATCACGAAAACCTTGGCGGCAGGAATAGTGCCCGCTGCCGTCATCATCATCGGCATCGCCCGGTCGTAAACGGCGGCTGCCTCGATAACCGCTTGATAACCTGCAAGATTTGCCTGCGATGACAGCACGTCCATCGACTGCGCACGCGTGATGCGCGGCATCAGCTCCATGGCGAAGGTGGAAAGACCTGCCCGCGCCATCGCGGCGACCGCCTCGTCATTGCCATAGGGATCCATGATGGCAATGACGACCGCGCCGGTCTTATAGCCGGCGATCTCGCTTTCGCTCGGCCGGCGAACCTTGAGGATTACATCGGCGGACGCTGCATCCGCAAACGTGCCGATTGCGGCACCGACGGCCTCGAATTCACTGTCCGGAATGCGCGAAAGCGCCCCGGCGCCCGCTTCGACGATGACATCGAAGCCGAGCGCCTTTATCTTTTTCACGGTTTCGACGGACGCCGCAACGCGAGTCTCATCGCCCGTGATTTCCTTGGCTACGAAAACGATATTGGCCAACTGCCCCCTCCTCCGGGTCAGCTGGGCCGTGGCAGGCTGCTTGCCTGCACGGGCCAAGCATCTACATCACAAAATTCGGAAGACCGGACCTTCCCGCGGGCCGCGTTTAGCGGAGCAGGAAGATGCCGGCGACGAGGATGATGAGGAAGACGAGGATGCCGCCGAGGAAACCGGCACCGCCGAAGAAACCGGCAGTCATGGCAAGCATCAGGGCGATCAGAAACATCGTGCCGTATTTCGTGCCGGCAATGAACATGTCGTACGTCTTTTCATGTTCCTTGTAGTCCATCGGCGCGCCGGTCTCGACCGGTCCGGTATGATGTTCGGCCATGAATATCGTCTCCCTGAAATGCCTTAGCGCTGCCTGATTCCCCCGCGTCAGCGAGGCAAATCCCTCTCCGCAGGGATTACACAATGACGGGCGAAAGCGCAATGCATGAGAATGCCGCAGGAACGCCTTCGCCGGGGGCGGAAAAGGCGCTCCCTCGAGGAATCAAAGCGGCAAGTCAGTTCCAAGCTGGCCTTCCGGTACGAAGCGCGCGGTCGGGACGATAGTGAGCGAAGGCAGCGTGTTTTCCGGGCCGCGCGCGAACATCATCCGCTGCTCGCTGGCGCTGGAAATGAAGAACGGATAACGCGTGAGAAGCTTGCGGCCGACCTCGATGACATTGGTCGCCATCAGCGTCATATCGATCCCGTAATTCTTGGCCCTCTGCCCCGGCACGACGGTGTCGGCGTAAAAGACACGCTTGTAGAAGGCCGCATGCGGGGGACGAACGAACTGCAGTACCCGGTGCGCACGGAAATGCGCCGCGGCGACAATGCTCGGTCGCAGCGTCAGGTATGGGATCCAGGTCAGATCGGCCGTCAGCTCCGGATCGGCAGCAAAACGCGCCGGATCGATCAGGCTGAGACCGGCATCCAGCAACGCGTCGATCGCTTCTGGAAAGGCGCCGGCCGACTGACTGACGCGATGCTCAGGCGTCACATGGTGGATGCGGATCGTGCTGACCAGCTCGCCGTAATAATAGAGCCCGAAAACATAGGCATGGCTGTCGAAATCGGTGTCGTCGAGCAGTCCTTTCGGTGCCAGGGCAAGCGTGTCGTGCGCCTTGTAGGCCTTGTAACGCAGCCTCTCGACATCCTCCATGTCCTCGGTGCTTTCGACGCGGCGATATTCGACATTATCAAGAATTTCGAGAACCTTCTTCGAAAAGTCACTCGTACTCAAAGGGACAGACGCCATGATGGACCCCGTTGTTAACGGGTCATTAATCATACCTCGCTCGATAAAGCGCAAGATTTGAAGAAAATTTTGGACGTATTTGAATTATTAAGGTTAACGGCCGCGACTATGCCCGCGGTCACACCGACAGGTAGCGGCGGATCAGGCGACCTTGGTGCGGCGACGCGGTGCCGTGCGGCGGTTGAGAGCCTGGGAGAGGATGCCGATTTCCTTCGAGGGGACCGGCGGGGAGAAGACGTAGCCCTGAATGAGATCCGTGCTGCGGTGCTTGTTGAGAAGCGCCAGCTGCTCCGGCGTTTCGACACCCTCGACAACGATCTTGAGACCGAGCTCGCGGGCAAGGTGGACCGTGCCGCGCAACAGTTTCAGGCGACGCGTATCTTCGACGATGTTACGCACGAAGGAGCGATCGATCTTGACGATGTCGAGCGGCAGCGTGTCGAGATAGCTGAGGCTGGAGAAGCCGGTACCGAAATCGTCGATGGCGATGGTGATGTCGCGGCTGCGCAGTTCAGCGAGGATCGCGCGCACCACCGCCGGCTCGTCGATCAGGCTGCTTTCGGTAATTTCCAGATGCAGGCGTGATGCCTCCAGACCGGAATGCGCCAACGCGTCCGAAACAACCGACAGGATGTCCGCGTCGCGCAGGTCGCGTGCTGAAAGATTGACCGAAACGGAAATATGATCCGGCCAGCTCATGCATTCTTCGCAGGCCTTGAAGAGCACGAAGCGCGTAATCTGCGAGATGATGCCCATCTCTTCGGCGAGGCGGATGAAGACGTCGGGCGGAATGGAGCCCTTTTCCGGATGTACCCAGCGAGCGAGTGCTTCAGCGCATTCGATGCGCAGGCCATCAGCCCTGAACATCGGCTGGAAGACGAGGTGTAGCGAATTTGCGGCCACCGCCTCACGCAGGTCCGCCTTGAGCTTCTGCTGCTCGATATAGCGGCCATCCATTTCGCGCTCGAAACCGGTAATGCCCCCCTTGAAGCGCGACTTGCTTTCGAACAGCGCAAGGTCGGCTTTGACGCTCCATTCGTCCATGGCGAAGGCGTCGCTCTCGAGGACGGCGTACCCGGCACTGAGCGAGACGAGGAAGGTTACCTCGTCAACTTCATATTGCCCCTGGATCGTCGCATGCAGCTTGCGGATGTCGGCGTCCAGTATCTGTCGGTCACGCGCATGCGGGAAGAAGAGGATGAATTGGTCGCCCATCAGGCGGCCGATGATGGCGCTGCCGGCCATCTCCTTGACGCGCATGGCGATGGCGCAGAGCAGATGGTCGCCGGTTACGTGACCCCGCATGTCGTTGACATGCTTGAACTCGTCGATATCGAGGATCATGAAGCCGACAGGACCGCGCTTCTTCGAATGTCTCGCCAGATAGTCCTGCACAAGATGACCGAAATGCTCGCGGTTCGGCAGGCCGGTCAGAGCGTCGAAGCGCACCATGTGCAGGATCTTCTGCTCGGCCTTCACACGGCTCGAAACGTCTTCGAAGATCAATACCGCGCCGCCATCTGCTCGTCGGCTTGCCGAGAATTCCAGCGACAATCCCTCGGGGAAATGGATGAGCGTACGCGAAAGGCTGCCCTCGGCCACCTGTGTCAGTTGCCGCAGGATCAGCTCCGGCTGCGAAGCGTCCATGAAGCTGTACCGCGCGCCATAGCGTAACACAGCGCCGAGATCGCGATCCTTCAGTCGGTCGGGCGCGCCAATTTTCAACAGTTCGCAGGCCTTGCGATTGATGACCTGGATCCGGTTCTCTTCATCGACCATGACGAGGCCATGCGGCATATTATTCAGCGCCGTATCAAAGCGCTCGGCGATCGAGGCAATCTCGCGGCGTGCGATCACGTTCTCATAGAGGAACTCACGCACGCCGGTGGCCATGGCCCGCGTCGTCAGCCAGAACGGAATGAGGAAGACCGAAAGGATGCCGCGGTAGAAATCGAGCGTCATCACGCTGCAGATGATCATCGGCAGGCAGCAGGAGAAGGTCTGCAGGTCGACCGCCATGCGTGAGCCATAGTTGCGGCCGACGACCGAAACCATCGTCGCCATGGTCACAGCAATGCAGGCGAGCTCGGCAAAGGAATCACGCGTGAAAAAGATGGCATACCCGCTGCCTATGCCGAGAAGCGTGGTGATGCCGGCTGCGCCGACCACGAGAATCTTCTCCCAGCGCTCGATCTCGGCAAAGGAGAGCTTCTCCTTGTCTACCTTGTCGAAGAGGCGGAAAATCGCCATGCGGGCGCAGAACACCACAATGACGGCAACAGCCAGGAATATATAGACGGGAGACTCGGTCTTGGCGGCGACAGCCAGGAAAGTGGCGGAGTGTACGATGACGCCAGCCAGAAGCGTCATGCGATTCCCGGACAGGGAATTCACAAACGACAGATACACATCCTTAGGGACCCTATTCGGGTTATGTGGCTTCATCCATACTTTCCCTGTGCGCGGGAAATGTAAACCGAACCCTTTAAAAATTGATTTCAAACGGTTCAAACATTTGGTCAATTTTTCTAAAACCATAGGATGAACTACTCATCCACGGCGCGATATTGCAGCTTTACGGCGAGGATTTTGAAAAATATATCCAAGCCTGAGTTGCCGGAATTTTCATCGGCATCACCAGCGCTGGCCGCATAAGACTATACTCCAAGGCGGGCCATTTATCCTTCCAATTTCAAAAACCCTGGTTTACACCGATTGAAGGGGAGAACTGCCGAAAACGGCAAGATAATAAGGGGAGGCGAATGTCGGTATTCCTGGCCGTCAGCCGGCTGATCGACTCGATCAGTGAATTCTTTGGAAAACTATCAGAATACATGGTGCTTCTCTGCTGCCTGATCAGCGCCGGCAATGCGATTGTACGCTATGCATTCAACTATAGCTCGAACGGTTGGCTCGAGATCCAGTGGTATCTCTTCGCCTTCGTCGTGGTACTCGGTGCCTCGCATGCGCTGCGCAACAACGAGCATGTCCGCGTCGATTTGATCTATGGGTCGGTTTCCGAAAAAGGGAAGATCTGGATCGACATCGTTGGTCTCATCCTCTTCCTCATTCCCGTCTGCATCTTCCTCACCTGGGTCTCGTGGCCCTTCTTTGCGCTTTCCTACCGGCAGGGGGAAATATCGGGCAACGCTGGCGGACTGATCCGCTGGCCCGTCAAGCTTGTTCTTGTCGCCGGTTTCGCGCTGCTCTCCCTTCAGGGCGTTTCGGAGCTGATCAAGCGGATCGCAGCCGTTACCGGCCATATCAGCATCGATACGAAATACGAAAAGCCGCTGCAGTAACGCGCGCCCGGAGGAACAGATTTGTTTGATTTCGGCATCATTCCGCCGGCCATGTTCCTGGGCATGGTCATTTTCATGCTCTACGGCTTTCCGGTCGCCTTTTCGCTGGCCGCCGTCGGCCTGTTTTTCGGCATCATCGGCATCGTCACCGGCCATTTCGACGAGGCCCTGCTGCAGGCCCTGCCGCTGCGCTTCTTCGGCATCGTCTCCAACGATCTCTTGCTTGCCATTCCCTTTTTCACCTTCATGGGCGCGGTGCTGGAGCGTTGTGGGCTGGCCGAAGATCTGCTTGAAGGTACCGGCAAGCTCTTCGGTGGCGTCCCCGGTGGCCTGGCCTATGCTGTCATCCTTGTCGGCGCCGTGCTTGGCGCTATCACCGGCACGGTTGCCGCCTCGGTCATCACCATGGGCGTGATTTCGCTGCCGATCATGCTGCGCTACGGCTACAACCCGCGCCTTGCCACCGGCGTCATCGCCGCCTCCGGCACGATCACCCAGGTGATCCCGCCCTCGCTGGTCCTTGTCGTTCTCGCCGACCAGCTCGGCAAATCGGTTGGCGACATGTATCGCGGCGCGATCGGCCCCTCGATCCTGCAGGTGGCGATCTTCGTCCTCTTCATTCTCGTGCTGTCGATCGTTCGACCGAAATCGATGCCGCCGCTGCCAAAGGAGGTGCGTGGCGATTTCAACTGGGCGCTGCTCATGAAGGTCCTGATGGGCATGGTGCCTTCGATCGTGCTGATCTTCCTGGTTCTCGGCACGATCTTCATGGGCCTTGCGACGCCAACGGAGGCCGGCGCGCTCGGCGTCGTCGGCGCCATGGCGCTCGCGGCCATGAACCGGCGCCTCACCTGGCCGCTGATCCGCGAGGCGATGACATCGACCACGCACATCACCTCCATGGTGGTGATGATCCTGATCGGCTCCACCTGTTTCAGCCTGGTCTTCCAAGGCATGGATGGTTCGCGCTGGATCGAGCACATGCTATCGGGCATCCCAGGCGGCCCGGTCGGCTTCCTGATCTTTGTCAACATCTTCATCTTCGTGCTCGCCTTCTTCCTCGATTTCTTCGAGATCGCCTTCATCGTCATCCCGATGCTCGCCCCCGTCGCCTCCAATCTCGGCATCGACCTGATCTGGTTCGGCGTGCTGATCTGCGTCAACATGCAGACGAGCTTCATGCACCCGCCTTTCGGCTTCGCGCTCTTCTATCTGCGTTCGATCGCCGGTCGCGAGGTCAAGACCTCGGATATCTACATGGGCGCGCTCCCTTGGGTCGGCATGCAGCTGATCCTGGTGGCGATCGTGATCTTCTGGCCGCAATCGGTGACCTACTGGCTGGACCACGGCCCGAAGGTCGACCCGAACTCGATCAAGATTGAAGTCCCGGGCTTCGGCGGCCAGCTCGGCCTGCCGCCATTGGGAGCACCAGGCGGCGGCGGTTCCCCGCAGATTCCGGGTCTGACCTTGCCGGCCTTGCCGAGCGCGCCCCCGCCTCCCCCCGCACAATAAGGAAAACAAAAGCCCCGGATCTTCATCCGGGGCTATCTTTTTGATATCGCTGAAAAAAGAAAGTCTCTTAGATTTTACCGGCCCGTTGCTGGATCATCATGAACGTATCGAACGTGTATTCCGAGAGCTGCATCCAGAGATAGGCATCCCGCTTGAAGGCGGTCTGATCATCGTAGATCTTCTTGAAATACTGGTTCGTGCCTGAGATTTCACTGTAGATGCCGGTCGCGGCCTGGAAGCAGGCTTCCATGATCTCCTGGCTAAACGGACGCAAGGTCGCGCCTTCGGCAACAAGCTGCTTCAGCGCGCCCGGGTTCTTCGTGTCGTATTTTGCCAGCATATTGGTGTTGGCGAAGGCGCAAGCGTCTGTGAGCGCTGCCTGATAGTGCTTTGGCAGGTTGCTCCATTTATCGAGATTGAAGAAGGCATGCACCGTCGGGCCGCCTTCCCACCAGCCCGGATAGTAGTAGTACTTCGCCACCTTGTGGAAGCCGAGCTTCAGGTCGTCATAGGGGCCGACGAATTCCGCTGCATCGATCGTTCCCTTTTCCAGCGCCGGGTAGATGTCGCCGCCGGCGATCTGCTGCGGGATGACGCCAACCTTCTCCATGACGCGACCGGCGAGACCGGCAATACGCATCTTCACGCCCTTGAGGTCGTCGAGCGTATTGATTTCCTTGCGGAACCAGCCACCCATCTGCGCGCCGGTATTGCCGGCCGGCAGGGCATACATTCCCTGCGTGGCATAAAACTCGTTCATCAGGGTGGTGCCGTTGCCCTCGTAGAACCAGGCATTGGTCAGGCGGCTGTTCAGCCCGAACGGGATAGCCGTTCCGATAGCGTAGGTCGGGTCCTTGCCGACAAAATAATAGGAGGTGGTGTGAGCTGCCTCGACGGTACCGGCCGCCACCGCATCAACGGCCTGAAGGCCGGGCACGATTTCACCGGCTGCGAAGGGCTGGATCGTAAAGTTACCGTCGGTGGCAGCGGCAACATGCTTGGCGATATCGTCGGCGCCGCCGTAGATCGTGTCCAGGCTCTTCGGAAACGACGAGGTCATGCGCCAGGCTATCTTCGGGTTTTCCTGCGCAATTGCAGGGGCTGCCAAAGCTGTTGCGGCAACGGCACCGGCGCTCGCTGTTCCGGCCTTTTTCATAAATGAACGACGATCCATCAAAAACCTCCCGTATAGATGGCACTGCGTGGTCAATCCTCACCCCTACCCGCAGTAATGGCAAAGCTAAGCATGGCGGAAGAAGCGTTTCAAGCTTTAGTCTATTAGTCTTTGGGATCACGACGCTTCTGTGGCGCAAGCCACACATCCATCGAAATCAGCGGCTTAGCTACATCCTGCCGGCCGCTTGCGCGATGAAGCGACCGGGCTTGCCTTCAGGGCAAACGGTCAATGATGATCGTCATCCTCATCGTCATGCTCATGTTTCAGCCAGGTGCAGAGTTCGGCCGGAAGCAGTTTTTCGTAGGCATCGTCGCTGCCGACAAATTTTCCGAGGTCCCGGACGCTGACGAAGCCGACATTCGGGAAATGCTCGGCGGCGTTGCGCAGGAATTCGAACTTCTCATCGCCGATACCGACCATCACGTAGTAGATCTGCGATTCAGCCCGTTCGGCCTTCTGCAGCAATTCCCAGGCAGCGTCCCGGTCGGCATTTTCCCCGTCCGTCAGGAAATAGTTGATTGCCGGCGTGCCTGATCGCGTTTCTTCACCGAAGGCATCACGCCGCATGCCGAAGATCATGCCCAGCAGGCCGCCTGCCCATTCTTCTTCCATCAGACCATAGGTCATCAGATTCGACCGGATGACTGGACCGTAGTCCGTGCCGCCCCACAGGATCGACTCCAGTTCTTTGTTGGCGACGATTTCACGCTGAACGTAACCGTCGTAATTCTTGGCCGTGGCCGGCGTCAGAGACGCCATGTTCTGCCTGTTGGAAAACACCCAGGTATCGATACGCCCGTCATCGTCGAAATACAGAGCAACGGGAAGAATGCGCTCCAGCGCGGCCTGCACAGCGCCGGATTTGAAAAGCTCGCTCATGGAGCCAGAGACGTCGATGTTGATGCCGACCTGCGCCGGTATGCGCTCGTGAATGCCCTGCTTCTGCAAAACGAAACCGACACGGCGAACCTCTTCCTCCGGTTTCTGCAATTTGAATGTCGTCACGGCCTGTTCCTCTCCAGTTTGAATTTGCCAAGTATCCGGGTGTGAAGATTGCGAAGCGGCGTGCGTGTGCTTGCCAGCTCCGCCGATTGAGCTGTCAGCGCCGCGGAGTAGGCAGCATGCCAGGCCGGCAGGTCTTCCTGCAGCAATCCCTCCGCTGCGCGGGCGAGCGCGTCGATTTCCTGCGAGACCGCTGCAACGGTCCAGATGCTCATCTCGACGGTCGCTTTCGTCGCTGAAAGGCTTGATGTCCGCGTTTCCAGGGCTTCAGACTGCGAGGCATAATGAGCCTGCCGCTCGCGCTCGGGCAGTTGAAGGCTGCCGATGTGATGGACGAGGAATCGACCGGCAAGAATATGCGCAGCAAGATTGTTCGCGAGCGTCTTATAGGCCTTGCCGACAGCGCGCACCTGATTGGCAACGGCAACGATGTCGGGCGCAAGCGCATCGAGCTCCGCCACCGATTTTCGCACCTCCGGATAGAGGCGCGAAAAGAGGCCTGCCGGGTCACGGGGCGCCGCGAGAGCTTTGACAGTGTCGAGAAAACCGCCACGGACCGCAAATACCCTGTCAGGATCGAGTTCCGTCAGGCGCTGCAGCAGCTCGGCGGAAAGCTGCCGCCCCCGCGCCAAGACGTCACTGCTGACGATCTTGAGTTCGCCGTCCGCCAGCCTGCCATGCTCGGTCTGCAGAAAAGCACCGAAACGAACCACGTCATCGAAATAATGATCGTCGAGATTGATGCTGTCGACGATCCGCAACGCCGCTTTCGCAGCCGCCTCCGTTACGCTCGCATCCATGTCCTGAAGCTCAGCCACGCTGCAGGAGATGCGGCGCCTGATCTCTCCCGCGGCAAGAACCCGAGGGCGGTCGCCCTTGGGTGTCGGGGCTCGGGGCGCACCGAACAGCACTTTCGGCTGCCGGCTCCCGCCCTTCTGATCGGCAACAGGCTCGGGCGCGGCGCTTTCCGGAAAAAGCACCCTGGGTGATCCGCCCGGCTTTTTCGCCGGCGGTTCATCTGCCTTGCCGCTGGTCAAGCAGAGCCTCCGCTCAGCCGAGATAGGCCTGGATGACGTCGCCGAGACCCGCGTTCGATCCCGCGCCGACGGCATAGAATTTCCAGGATCCATCCGCCTGCTTCAGGAAGGATGCGACCTGGATCGTCGTCTTGCCGGCAAATTCCGCCGTCAGCTGATAGCGGCAAAGTTCGTCGTCCATCGCATCACAGACTTCGATATAGGCGTTCTTGACCTTGCCGAAATCCTGCTTCTTGCGCGCGGCGTCATGGATCGTTGCCCAGACGGCGAGTTCGGAGATTTCGCGCGGCAACTTCGCCAGCACGATCTTGAACTCCTCGCGAAAACCCTCGTCGTGATGGCCCCCGCCATGATGGTCTTCGTCACCATCATCGTCATCAGGCTCCGGCTTCGTGAGAGCGCCGCGTCCGGTGCGGTCGTCGCGCTCGTGCCACATCGAGCCGTCATCCGTCTGGAAGGATCCATCTGCATTCTTGGAAAGCGAGCCTTCGGGATTGCTGGAGCTGCGCACGAAGGCGTAGCACAGCGCATGCGACCCATCATTATAGAGCCGTGCCCTGTTGGAATCGCCGCCGGGATGAACCAGCGCGAAACAATGCACGTCGAGATCGAAGGCCGGGCCGGAACCTTCCGGCGGATCCCAGACCAGTCCGGAATGAACGAGCTGGATCTCCTTCTGGATCTGGAACGACTGACCTTTGTTGAGATTGAAGGTTGCCATGCGCTTGTCTTTCTCCTGAGATCTCAGATCGGGCGGGCAGTCACGATCTGGCGTGCTTGTTCAAGCTTGGTGCGGGCAGCGGCATAGCGCTCCTTGTTGCGTTCGCCTTCGGCGACGACCTTGTCGGCGATTGCTCGCAGTCGCTGCGCGGTCCCGAGCACGAGATCGGCATCGGCAAGCCGGGTTTCACCGGCCGCCTTGACGGCATTGACCGAAACATCTTCGAGCACTTGCGAGCCGTATTGCTGCAACGAAGCGCGCAATTCGCGCCGCATGGCATTGATCTGCTGAATCGACTGCATCTGGAAAAGCGCGTGCAGCCTGATGAGGATCGACTTGATATCGTTGAACTCGGCATTGGCGGAAGTGACGGTATCCGCAAGGGTCGCCAGGGCCGCACCCCGCGCAATGCCGATCGAGTCGAGATCCGTCGGCGCCTTGGCATAAGCCGTTTCGAGAACGAGCACACGGTTCTGGAAGATGTCGAGCTTCTGCGAGAAGTCGCGGGCTTCCTGAACCTTCAGCGGATCCCCGGAGACGGCCTCCTGCTTCAGCCGTTCGAGCTCCCGCATTGCCTCTGCGAGGATATGTCGGCCCGCCTCGACAAAAACGCCGAGTGACACGATGGTATCGCGATAGCCTTCTGCCAGCGTGCTCATGCGCGACACTTCGAGGATAAGCTTGCCGCTCTCCTCGTCGATCTGTGCTTCCATCGGCTTGATGAGATCGCCGAGCGACTTGGCCTTGCTCTGCAGCATGCCGCGCACTTCGTCCGTCACCGTCTTCAGCCGTTTGGCAGGATCACCGAGGCCGATCGCCATCAGCAGGCGTTCGAAGAAGCCGCCCTTCAACTTCTCCCGGATGCTTGCTTCGAGCTCCTTCAGATCCGCATCTTTCACACCTTCCCTGATCGTTCGGAAGAGTTCGAAAAGCACGGGCGACTGGGCGTTGGTAATCTGCGAGAGGATCGTATCAAGCTTGGCGCCGAAGCTGCCGATCGCCTCCTGGCCGAAAGTGATCAGCGTATGCGGCTCTGCAGTTGCCAACCGATAACGTTCTGCCAGATCACTGACATCGCCTCCCTTTTCCGGCGGAAGAACGACCGTGACGATAGCGGGCGGGCCACCCGCCGCGACCGAGGGCATCAGGTCAGTTTTCGTCTCGAGTGCCGTCGTCTTCGGTTCCGACATGGCGTCAGTCCTCTTAGTCCCCTTGCCGATACGACCCAAGAGGTCGCGCGAAAGTTACGAACACAGGTTGCATAAATCGGCTGGAATGTAATTCAAGGGATGACACTCGGCAACACGATCTCTCAGAATATCGGATGCGTTCGCAGACATTCCAACAATCGTCGCACCTGAAACTTGAAGAAACCAGAAAACTTTATATTCAATTACTTAGCCAGATCCGAACAAGCGTTGGACATTCCAGCCGCCGCAATTTGGCCACCGCCTGCATCCAAACGTTGACTTGCTGGCCATTCTGGCCGCAGAAACGTCCATTATAATTTCTCCGGGGCGAAAATGACGAAACCGATCGTTGCGATTCCTGCCGATATCCGCAGTCTAGATGGCGCGACGTGGCATGCCGCCCAGCATCAGTATCTGCGCGCAGCGCTGAATGCTGCCGGTGTGATGGCCTTCATCATCCCGGCCTTCGAGGAAGGTTATGATACGGACGCAATTCTGGATCGTGTCGACGGCGTACTGGTTTCCGGCTCGGCCAGCAATGTGCATCCCTCGCTCTACGGCATCGAAGCCGCCGAGGCCGATGGCCCCTTTGACCCGGCCCGGGACGCAACGAGCCTGCCGCTGATCCGCCGCGCAATCGACCGCGCCATCCCGCTTCTGGCGATCTGCCGCGGCATTCAGGAACTTAATGTTGCGCTGGGTGGCTCGCTCGCCAGCGAAATTCAGGAACAGCCCGGTATATGGGATCATCGCAAGCCCGATGTGACTGACCGCGACGGCATGTATGCGATCCGCCAGAGTGTCTTCGTCAAGGAGGGTTCCTGCATCGCTGGCATCATTGGCGCCGGCGAAATCCGCGTGAACTCATTGCATCGCCAGGCTATTGCCAAGACCGCGCCTCGTCTGCAGGTCGAAGCCACGGCAGAGGACGGGACCATAGAAGCAGTCTCCGTCATCGACGCCAAGGCCTTCGCCGTCGGTGTGCAATGGCACCCGGAATACTGGGCCGAAACCGACAAACCGTCCAACAGGATCTTCACGGCATTCGGCGACGCTGTCAGAGATTATGGGGCCGGCAAGCTGCCGTCACGGCCGGCGCAGGCAATCGCCTGAAACGAAAAGGCCGCCGGATCTTTCCGACGGCCTTTCTTCTTCCAGTCTATAGGCTCAGCGACCGCCTTCGATCTTGCGGTGACGCTGGTTGGTACCATTGACGCCATAGGGATATTGCCCCGGCGTCGGCGCACTGATCTCGTTGAGCCTGGTCGTCTCTTCAGCCGAAAGCACCAATTCCGCAGCGCCGAGATTGTCGGCGAGCTGTTCTGATGTGCGGGCACCGAGAATGACCGAGGTCACGGCCGGACGCGCCGCGACCCACGAAAGCGCAACCTGTGCCATGCTGACACCCCGGGTCTTGGCGATCTCCTCGACCGCCACGATAATATCCCAGGTCCGTTCCTGGGCATTGCGGGCCGCATAGGCCTCGCCGCCGCGATTGGGATTTTCGCCGAGGCGCGTCGCACCCGTTGGCATCTCGTCGCGCCGGTACTTGCCGGTCAGCCAGCCGCCACCAAGCGGCGACCAGGGCAAAAGGCCCATGCCGGCATCCTGGCAAGCATCAACGATCTCGAGTTCGATGTCGCGCATCAGCAGGTTATATTGCGGCTGCAGGGTCACCGGGCGCGTGTAACCCTGCGCCTTGGCGATTTCAGAAGCCTTGGCAATGTGCCAGCCAACGTAGTTGGAGAAACCGTAATAGCCGATCTTGCCGGCACGGACGGCATCGTCGAGGAAGCGAAGGGTTTCCTCGATCGGTGTCAGCGCATCCCACGCATGCATCTGGTAGAGATCGATGTGCTCGACACCGAGACGGCGCAGCGAGTCGTTCAGCGCCTGATTGAGGTGGCGACGTGAAAGGCCGATATCGTTCGGCCCGTCGCCCATCGGGAAGCGGCCCTTGGTGGCGATGACAGCCTGCCGTGCCTGTGTGGGGCGGGCCTTGAGCCAGCGGCCGATGATCTCCTCCGATGCACCCGCGCTGTAGACGTCTGCCGTGTCGATGAAATTGCCGCCCCAGGCGAAGTAATCGTCGAGGATCTTGAAGGAAGCTGCCTCATCGGACTCCTTCCCGAACGTCATGGTACCCAGGCAATATGCGGTGACGATGGCCCCGCTGGGACCGAGCTTGCGATAATCCATTTCTGCCTCCTTCAGAAGTGCCGGCTGCCGGCGGCAAAATGCGCCGGGCGGAGCAGACGCTCCCCGATCAAATCGCTATGTGTGTGCTTGAGACGGCGAGATGCCGCCGATGATAATCGCGGTCGCTGGGAATGACGCGGCCGGGGCTAACCATAGCCAATCCTTCCCCGCTGACCAAGTAGGAAACTGGAAAAAGACCAAGGGCAAAATAGGAATAAGCGAAAACACTCCCTTCGCCTTCACGAAAGGAGTGCGTAGAGGCCTATTGCTTGACCGGCGTTTCGGCGACCGGCGTCACCGGCTTGCCTTGCTCGAACCAGGAAATAAGGTTTTCCGCCACCAGATCCGCCATGGCATTGCGCGTTGGGATGGATGCCGAGCCGATATGCGGCACCAGCACCGTGTTCGGCGCAGAAAGCAGACCGGCCGGCACATTCGGCTCGTCATAGAAGACGTCAAGACCGGCGCCACCGATCGTGCCTGCATTCAGCGCCGCGATCAGATCATCCTCATTCACCGTCCAGCCGCGGCCGACATTGACGACGATGCCGTCAGGTCCAAGCGCGGAAAGAATGTCTGCATTGACCGTCTTATGCGTCTGCGGTGTCTTCGGCACGATCGCGACCAGCGTATCGACAGCTTCCGCAAGCCCCTTCAGCGTCGGGTGATAATCATAGGGCGCATCGGCATGACGCGAGCGCGTGTGGTAGCTGATCTTTACCTTGAAGGGTTCCAGCCGCTTTGCGATCTCAAGGCCGATGCGGCCCAGGCCATAGAGCCCGACATGCCGGCCTTTCAACGAATAGCGCGTCAGCGGATAGGCAGAGCCCGGCTTCCAGTTGCCGTCCCGCAACCAGGCTTCAGCCTTCGGCAGTTCGCGTATGGTGTTAAGCAGAAGCGCAATTGCCGTGTCTGCCACCTCATCATTGAGCACGTCGGGCGTATTGGTGACGATGATGCCCTTCGAACCTGCGAGCTTCGCATCGATACCGTCATACCCCACGCCGAAGCTGGCGACGATCTCAATGTTCGGCAGTTGCTCGAACCATACCGCCGGGAAGGCGCCACTGAGTGCCACGCCGCGGATGCGTTGCGCCGTCCCGGCATCAAGTTTCAGCGTCTCGTCACGCTCGACGCTGATCACCTCGAAGCTATCCTTCAGCTGGGCGAGAACGCGATCATGTATCTTCCCGGGAACGAGAACGGCAATACGGGACATGGCTTTTCCTCTTGGCTTCGGCGGTCAGGAACGCGGCCGATAAGGGCTGGTGGACTGGCGGATACGCATTTCCGGCTTGATGAGATGGATGCCGTCAGGTTCATGGCTGCCGGCAAGTCGATCAAGTAGGGCGCGAGCCGCAAGACGTCCAACCTCTGTCTGGCCGTTCCAGACAGTGGTCAGTGCAGGTGTCGCGATCGAGGCCTCTTCCAGATCGTCATACCCGGTGACCGAAATATCGCTGCCGGGCACGAGACCGGCGCGGGCGATACCGTTCATCAGTCCGATCGCGACCAGATCGTTCCAGCAGACCGCGGCTGTTGGCTTTTGCGGCAGGGACAGGAAATGCACCGCGGCCTCGAAACCGCCCTGCTTCGAGCGCGGGCCGGGAATGCGCAGGTTCGGGTCTACCTCGATACCGGCCTTGCGCAGCGCATTGACGTAGCCTTGGTAGCGGTCACGCCCGGTCGAGGTCTGGTCCGTGCCGCCGATCATGGCGATCGTTCGGTGGCCAAGACCGATCAGGTGGTTTGTGGCAAGCGAGATGCCATAGCTGTCGTCGCCGCGGTAAGTCGGCACATCCTGGCTGTCCATCGAACGCGCAACCAGGATCGCCGGCATGCCGTTCTCTTCTGCGAGTTGGATATCCTCAGGCGGCGTGCCGATAGCCGGCGACATGATGACCCCGTCGCCACCGAGCTGCAGCAGGGTTTCGATGAAGGTGCGCTGCTTCTCGACGGAATCGTAGTGATTGGAGAGAATGAAAGTGTGGCGGCTGCGGTCGAGTTCGCTTTCGATCGCCTTCAGGATTTCCCCATAGAACGGGTTCATGATGTCGTGGACGACAACGCCGATAATGCCGGAGCGCGACGTACGCAGGCTCGCGGCACGGCGATTGTAAATGTAACCGAGCGCGCGCGCCTGTTCCTTGATCTTCTCCCGCGTATTGCCGGCTACAAGGGGACTGTCACGTAAGGCCAGGGAAACGGTCGCTGTTGAAATGCCGAGCGTTTCAGCGATCGTCGAAAGCTTGATCTTCTGCGCCACGTCTCCTCCTCCAGGCAACGCGTGAAGCCGATAAGAGACTGCCGCAGTGCAGCGACAGCCTTAAAAAGTTTAATTAAAAGATTTAAGCGGCGCAGGCAATTCGCCTTTTGAGGAAATTTTCAATCTTCCTCATCTTCGTCGACATGTATGGCTTCCGCCTGCAGATTGGCATCGATCGCCTTCAGCAGTCGCACCAGATTGCGGATCTCCTTTTCGGAGAAATCGAGCGTCGCAAGCTTGTCGCAGGAGGAGGCGGCAAGCTCGATCGCCTGCACGCTGCCGCGGCCGAGTTCGGTGAGATAGACCTTCGTGAGCCGGGCATCCTCGGCATCGGGCTTGCGCTCGAGGAAGCCTTGGGCCTCCATGCGGCCGATGGTGCGCGTCATGGTCGGTGCCTTCACGCCAAGCTTCTGGGCAAGCCCGCCGGCGGTCATCCCGTCGCTTTCCGCAAGGGAAAGGATCACGCCGTCTTGGCCGGCATAGAGACCGCTTTCGAGCAGGTTGCGCGACAGAACCGTGCGCATGGAGCGGGCAGCCTGCGTCAAGGCCGGCGAAAGATCGACGATCGTGTATTCGGTCTGATCCTTCTTTTTCTTGTGCTTCTTGCCGTCCTTATGCTTCTTGCCCATTGCCATCCCTTTGATCTTTAAGCACTGCCCAGGCTGCGCTATGACATTGCCCATCATCTCGTCATAAACAAGAGGCAACGCCCGTGTTGGTTCCGTCGTTCCGTTTCAAGGACAATGATCCGGCGCTCGCTCCTGAGGCCCGCCACCGCTGGATCGCGGTCCTGCCGCTCGGCGCCCATGAACAGCACGGCCCGCATCTGCCCTTCGAAACCGACACATTGATCGCGCAGGGTATCGTCAACCGGCTGAAACCCGCCCTGCCGGCCGGCCTGCCTGTTACCGTACTCCCTGTCGAATCGGTCGGCTACTCCTTAGAGCACATGGATGTTGAAGGAACGAAGACGCTCGCTTTCGATACAGCCGTCAAACGCTGGCTAAAGATCGCGGAGGAGCTTTCAACGATCGGAATCCAGAAGTTCGTGATGCTGAACGCCCATGGCGGCAACTCGCCACTCATGACCATCGTGGCTACGGAAGCGCGGGTGCGCTTCAACATGCTGGCGGTCGCGACCAGCTGGACCCGCTTCGGCGTCCCGGAGGATGTGATTTCTCTCGGCGAAAAGGCAATCGACATCCACGGCGGCGATGTTGAAACATCGGTCATGCTGGCTCTCTATCCCGATAAAGTGGACATGGGCAAGGCGGCGGTCTTCCCATCCCGTCAGACGGAGTTTACCAAACGCTTCAAACATCTGCGTGCCTACGGCCCGCATGCCTTCGGCTGGAAAATGTCCGATCTTAATCCGCAGGGCGTGGCCGGCAATGCCGCAAAGGCGACCGCAGCCAAGGGCGAGGCTCTGATTGCCCATGCCGTCAGCGGGCTCGTGGAACTGCTGCAGGATGTCGATGCCTTCGACGCGCAGACGCTGCGCTGACCGTCCTACTTTCCCATCGGGCAATGTGATCTTATAACATACAAAACCCTTTGAACTGCCGCTTCCAAGCGCCTATATGAAACCGACCAATTCCGGCCCCGACGTTGCCCTCGGGGTCAAGGCCCTATTCCTAGAGGTTCTCATGACCGACGCGATCCAGACACAGCAGAAGCCCATTCCCGTTACCGTGCTCACCGGCTATCTCGGCGCGGGCAAGACGACGCTGCTCAACCGCATCCTTTCCGAAAATCACGGGAAGAAATATGCGGTCATCGTCAACGAATTCGGCGAGATCGGCATCGACAACGACCTGATCGTCGAATCCGACGAAGAAATCTACGAAATGAACAATGGCTGTGTGTGCTGCACGGTCCGCGGCGACCTGATCCGTGTCGTCGAAGGCCTGATGCGCCGTCCCGGCCGCTTTGACGGCATCATCGTCGAAACCACTGGCCTTGCCGACCCGGTGCCGGTTGCCCAGACCTTCTTCATGGATGACGATGTCCGCGCCAAAACCGAGCTCGACGCTGTTGTTGCCCTCGTCGATGCCAAGCATCTGCCGCTGCGCCTGAAGGACAGCCGTGAAGCCGAAGACCAGATCGCCTTCGCCGACGTCGTCATCATCAACAAGACCGATCTCGTGACGCCGGAGGAACTGGCGCTGATCGAGGATATCGTGCGCGCCATCAACCCCGCCGCCCGCGTCTACAAGACGAGCCGCTCCGGCGTCGATCTCGCCCGCGTCCTGGACCAGGGTGCCTTCAATCTCGAGCGCGCACTGGAAAACGATCCGCACTTCCTCGAGCACGGTCATGACGATCATGTCTGCGGCCCGGATTGCGATCACCATGATCATGACCATCATCATCATCACGATCATGACCATGACCATGACCATGACCACCATCACCATGGCCAGATGTCGGCCATCCACGACGTGACGGTGCAGTCTGTTTCGCTGCGCGGCGGCGAGATGAACCCCGAGCGTTTCTTCCCCTGGATCCAGAAGATCACCCAGACGCAGGGTCCGAACATCCTTCGTCTCAAGGGCATCATCGCTTTCAAGGACGACGCCGAGCGTTATGTCGTCCAGGGCGTACACATGATCATCGAAGGCGACCATCAGCGTCCCTGGAAGGATGGTGAAAAGCACGAGACCCGTCTCGTCTTCATTGGCCGCGATCTCGATCGCGCAAAGCTCGAAGAATCCTTCAAGGCCTGCGAGGCTGCCGCCTGATGCCAACAGTTGCACCGCTTGATCTCGACGGCCACGTTCTGGCCGTCGAATTTTTAGGTGATGTCCCTTTCTTTGCGAATGCCAGCGGTACCTTTCACCGGCTCGAAGGCAGCGACAAGGTCATCGAAGCCCATCAGGGCATGCTGACGGCGATCCGCGATCCCTACAGCGAAAGCCTGATTTCGGGCGGCGAGGACGGCAAGGTGCTGCGCATCGATGCCGGCGGCAATGTCAGCGAGATCGCCTCGGCGCCGCGCAAATGGATTTTGCAGCTCGCGGCTGGCCCGCAGGGTGCGGTGGCCTATTCCTACGGCAAGAGTACGCTCGTACGTCTCGCCGACGGCATGACCAAGGAATTCCCCGAAGAGCGCACAGTCGAAGGCATCGCCTTCGCGCCGAAGGGCATGCGCATTGCAGCCGCCCGCTATAACGGCGTCTCGCTGCACTGGGTGGGCACAAACGCCAAGCCTGTCGATCTCGAATGGAAGGGCGCCCATACCGGCGTAACCTTCTCGCCAGACGGCAACTTCCTCGTCACGTCCATGCAGGAAAATGCGCTGCACGGCTGGAAGCTCGACGTCAAGTCCGGCACCGAAGCCCGTCATATGCGCATGACAGGCTATCCGGCCAAGGTGAAGTCACTGTCCTGGTCCGCCAAGGGCAAGTGGCTCGCCTCCTCCGGAGCGCCGGCCGCCATCGTCTGGCCTTTCCAGGGCAAGGACGGCCCCATGGGCAAGGCGCCGCTGGAGCTCGGCACCCGGGCCAACATCATGGCGACCTCGGTAAAATTCCATCCGGCCGAGGATATCCTCGCCATCGGTTTCATCGACGGCATGATCCTCGCCGTCCGTCTCGCTGACAGCAAGGAAGCACTGCTGCGTCGCCCCGGCAAGGGCGCCATCACCGACATGAGCTGGAGCAAGAACGGCAAGTTGCTTGCCTTCGCCTCCGAAGCCGGTGATTGCGGCGTAGTGGATATCGCGGCGGACTGATTGCCGTGGTGGTCGAAGTCGCGGCTCTGAATGCGGGACATGCTTATCAGGCGGCCATGGTGCGGCGCATCGCACTATGGCACGCATTGCCGCACCTTCCGGATTTGCATACGCCTGTGGAAGACGAAGCTTTCTGGCGAACGAATTTGCTGATGAAATGCACAGTCCTCGGCGCCTTTATCGATGATCGGATTGCTGGCGTTATCGCCTACGGAAATGGCTGGATCGAGCAGCTCTATGTTCTGCCCGATGTTCAGGGCATCGGAATTGGCACAAGGCTTCTTTCGCTGGCAGTAAGGGATATGGACGACATCCGCCTCTGGACCTTCCAGCAAAATCGCCGGGCTCGCGCCTTCTACGAAGCACGTGGTTTTTCATCCGTCGAGGAAACCGATGGCAGCGGCAACGAGGAAGGAGAGCCTGACATGCTCTACCATTGGCATCGCCTGCCGGAACCAGTGTATAGTGCTGATAGCCTCCGCAACTGACACTTGGCTGCGCACCGATTGCAGGAACAAGGATCCGAGAATGCAAGCTTCGAACAACGCCGCCGCCAAAGAGTTGGGCGCATTCGCGTCGGTCTGGTCGGCAATCCGTGCCGAAGCAGTCGATCTCGCCGCGCGCGAACCTACGCTGCGGACTTTACTTGAAACGCAGATCATCGGTGCAGAAAGCGACGCTGACATCATCGCCAGCGTGATCTCCGCACGCCTTGCAGTGGCGAAGGTCGATGCTGAAGATCTCTTCGGCCTGTTTCACGGCATCTTGCTGGACCACACCGATGTCCGCGCCGCCATCGAAGCCGATCTTCTGGCTGTGCGCGAACGCGACCCGGCCTGCACCACCTATCTGCACGCGCTTCTGAACCTCAAGGGCTTCCACGCCCTGCAGACACACCGCATCGCCCATGCGCTTTGGATCAATGGCCGCCTCGAGATCGCCAGCTGGCTTTCCAACCTTGCTTCACTGGTCTTCGGTCCCGATATCCATCCGGCCGCAAGGATCGGTTCCTCGATCATGCTCGACCACGGCTCGGGCATTGTGATTGGTGAAACAGCTGTCATCGAGGACGAGGTCTCGATCCTTCAGAATGTCACGCTCGGCGGCACGGGCAAGGAAACGGGAGACCGCCATCCGAAGATCCGGCATGGCGTCATGATCGGCGCTGGTGCAAAAATCCTCGGCAATATCGAGATCGGTGCCTTCAGCAAGATCGCGGCCGGCAGTGTCGTGTTGAAGCCGGTGCCGGCCCATTGCACGGTCGCAGGCGTTCCGGCGGTCGTCGTGCGCATCCATCGCAATGATGAGATCCCGGCTGAGACCATGGACCAGAACATCTGACACGCCGACCGAGTTTAAGCAGCCTGCTGGCTTTCGCCTGACACTTCGACCCGGTTGCGACCCTCGCGCTTCGAGCGATAGAGCGCCTCATCCGCCATTTGCATCAGTCGCTCGAAATCCACGGTGTTTTCGCAGCGCGTCGCAACACCTATGCTGAGCGTCGGAAAGATCGCAAGATCCGGCAGTTGCATCACCGCTGCCGCGAAGGAAAGACGGATGCGATTGGCAATTGCGACTGCCTCGTTCCGATCGACATTCCGCAGCACTGCCAGGAACTCATCCCCACCCTGTCGCGCAAGCAGATCGGCTGACCGTAGGATGGCCTTCGACACGTTCGCGAAAAGCCGCAAGACCTCGTCACCGGCGGCGTGACCGTGCCGGTCGTTCAACTGCTTGAAATTGTCGACATCGATGATGAGCAATGAGACCGGCTCACTGGCAAGCGACGGCACATGCTGGGCAAGGCCGCTGCGGTTGAGCGTCCCGGTGAGCGGATCGTGATGAGCAAGCTCGATGAGCTGATTACGGCTCCGCTCGGCCGCCATCAGCACCATGGCCATACTGCGCAGCATGATGAAGGCCACGGCCGATACTGCCATCCAGCTATGGATGATACTGCCCCCGAATGGGTCCGGCCCACCGATATCACCGGTGGCGGCCAGAAAACTACGAACCGCAAAGATGGCTGCAGTCGCAACATAAAGTCCGCAAAGAATAGCAGCCGAATAGAGTTTCTCACGGCGGGCGATACCTGCCGCCTCCCTGACGATGGTGAGGTCGCAAAGACAGCAGATTACCGAAACATAGAGCAGGCGTTCGGATATCGCCGCCGGATCGCTGATAAAGAGGGCTACCGGCAGGCTGCCGAAGACGATCACGATCCAGGAATAGCGCCGGTCGATCGGATGTCCCGCAAAGGCGCGGACAGCAAAGAACATCAGCATGTAGCCAACGATGGTCAGCACGTTGCCCGCATCGATGGAGACATAATAGGGAACGAGATTGCGCAACGCGACGAGGAAGGAGCCGATGCCGACGAGCAGGTTGCTGGCGCCCCACCACAGCGGCCAGCGTTCGAAACGGCCGGTCGCATAGGCGGCGAACTGGAGCGCGCTCAGAACAACGCAGCTCACCGCAACGATGAAATAAATTGTCCGCAGATCCAGTAGCATCGAGCCCGTCCCGAAGTCCCACGCCGCGAACCCTACAGGAAGCGATTTGCAGTTTGATTGGACGCTTCGCTAAAAATTTAGCGACCGGCAGTTTTTCGCGTCAGGCGGTGTACACCATGCCGGTGATCTGCACCGTCAGGCTGTGCAGCAGCCATTGCACGCCGATGGCTCGCTCGGCGATTCACACGGACGGGAAACTTCACGATCCATGCACTGGCCACTTGCAGTCCCTCAAAGCGGCACGACATAGTGCAGCACAAGCCAAAACGCGCATCTGGAGGAGACAGCATGGCTCGCGTCGTCGTCATTGGAGCAACAGGACATGTCGGCACCTATCTCGTGCCCCGCCTTGTCGAGGCCGGCCATGAGGTAGTGGCGATCAGCCGCGGCGCAGCCACGCCCTACAAGGCGAGCGACGCGTGGAACCGTGTCGATATCAGGCGCATGGATCGCGCGGCACTCGAGGCGGAGGGCCGCTTCGGCCACGAGGTTCGCGCGCTGGGAGGCGAGATCGTCATCGACATGATCTGCTTCACGCCTGACAGCAACAAACAGATCGTGACTGCCCTCGAAGGCCATGTCAGCCATTTTCTTCATACCGGCACGATCTGGACGCACGGTTTCTCGACTGTGGTGCCGACCCCGGAGGAGGCGCCGAAGAAGCCATTTGGTGACTATGGCGTGAATAAAGCCGCGATCGAATCCTATCTGCTCGGGATGGCGCGGGAGAAGAATTTCCCTGTAACCCTTATCCATCCCGGCCATATTGTTGGCCCTGGCTGGAACCCGCTGAACCCGGCAGGTCATTTCAATCCCGACGTTTTCACGACGCTGGCGCGCGGCGAAATACTGACTCTGCCAAATTTCGGCATGGAAACCGTGCATCACGTCCATGCCGACGACATTGCCGAACTCTTCATGGCGGCCATCGCAAAACCGCAGGCCGCATTCGGCGAGGCATTCCATGCAGTTTCAGACAAAGCGGTAACGCTGCGCGGTTATGCCGAAGCCATGGCCGCCTGGTTCGGCAAGGAAGCCAAGCTGGAGTTCCTCCCTTATGAAGCCTGGGCGGAAAGACAGCACCCGGAAGAAGCGAAAGCCACCTGGGAACATATTGCCCGCAGCCCCAACTGCTCGATGGAAAAAGCGCGCCGGCTACTCGGATTCACGCCGCGGCACAGCTCGCTGCAAGCGGCGCAGGAAGCTGTCCGCTGGCTGATCGATAATGGCAGAGTCGACGCAAAGGCTCCCTGAGCGATCAGAACGCCTGAAACAAAAAAGCCCCTCCCGGAGATGGGAGGGGCTTGCCGGTCAGGCCGCCTTCCTGACCGGTGCACTGGCCAGCATGCGTCCCGACGGGACGATCATACCGGCTGCGCCGCCAAGCCAGCCCTCGACGAGCTCAAGCGCCAGAAAGCGCGAGCGTTCGAATGGGCCGGGCATGACGAGGTGACGAGCCTTCTCGGCGGAAAAGCCGAAGCGCTCGTAATATTCCGCATCGCCGACGAGCAGGACTGCGCCGTGACCACGGTTCTTTGCTTCGAGAAGTGCTGCGCGCATCAGCGCCGAGCCGATGCCCTTGCCGCCATGCTTGCCGTCGACCGCGAGCGGGCCGAGCAGCAGTGCGTCGAGGGCCGAGCCTTCCTGGTTGATACCGGCCTCAACATTCCACAGACGAACCGTGCCGATCACACGGCCGTCGCGATCGCGGGCGACGAGCGCCAGGCCTTCGGCCGGCACGCGGTTGCGACGGATCGCTTCCGACGACTTCTTGCGGCGGTCCGGACCCATGACACGATCGAGCAGGGTTTCGCGAGCGACGACGTCGGACGGATTTTCCGCGTCGATGGTAAAAGTAACAGGCGCAAAGAATGCGCGGACAGAATCAAGAACAGCGGCCATCTTGGCCTCCCGTACCCAATACCGTTATCAGCGGTGACTTCGGAGAATTGTGAATTTGCCGCCCCGGCTGGTCACGGGGCTGGCGGAAACAAGACCTTAGATGACGTAGGCCTTCAGCGGCTCGAAGCCGTTGAAAGCGACCGCCGAGTAGGTCGTCGTGTAAGCGCCGGTGCCTTCGATCAGAACCTCGTCGCCGATCGTCAGAGACATTGGCAGCGGATAGAGGTTCTTTTCGTACAGCACGTCGGCCGAGTCGCAGGTCGGGCCGGCGATCACGCAGGGCTCCATCTCGTCGCCGTCACGCTCGGTGCGGATCGGGTAGCGGATGGCCTCGTCCATGGTTTCGGCGAGACCGCCGAACTTGCCGATGTCGAGGAAGACCCAGCGAGCGTCGTCATTGTCAGACTTCTTCGAAATCAGAACGACTTCAGCCTTGATCACGCCTGCATTGCCGACCATGCCACGGCCCGGCTCGATGATCGTCTGCGGGATCTGGTTGCCGAAATGCGTGCGCAGCGCCTGGTAGATCGACTTGCCGTAAGCTTCTGCCGACGGAACGTCGCGCAGGTACTTGGTCGGGAAGCCGCCGCCCATGTTGACCATCTGCAGGTGGATACCCTGCTTGGCAAGCTGGACGAAGACGCGCTTGGCATCGGCCAGAGCTGAATCCCAGGCATCGACCTTGGTCATCTGCGAGCCGACATGGAACGACACGCCGTAAGACTGCAGGCCGAGCTGATGAGCGTAGACGAGAACGTCGACGGCCATCTGCGGAACGCAGCCGAACTTGCGCGACAGCGGCCATTCAGCACCTTCACCATCGGTCAGAACGCGGCAGAAAACGCGCGCGCCCGGAGCAGCACGGGAAATCTTCTCGACTTCTTCATGGCTGTCGACCGCGAAGAGGCTGACGCCGAGTGCATGCGCACGGGCAACGTCGCGTTCCTTCTTGATCGTGTTGCCGTAGGAGATACGGGCTGCGGTCGCACCGGCTTCGAGCGCCATTTCGATTTCCGCGACGGACGCGCAATCGAAGTTGGAGCCTAGGCCTGCGAGCAGCTTCAGGACTTCCGGAGCCGGGTTTGCCTTGACAGCGTAGTAGATCGCACTGTCCGGCATGGCGTGACGGAAGGCGTGGAAATTGTCTTTGACGACGTCGAGGTCAACCACGAGGCAGGGACCGTCGGGACGTCGGGTTGCGAGAAAGTCGCGGATGCGCTGGGTGGTCATATCGATTCCCTCTTCCAATTCCAGAGCTCCGGCGTCAACCGGAGGACAAAGGGCATGCAAGAACCGCTCAGGAACCAGCCGGTGGAGACCCCGGATCCTTGACGGCGCTTGATGCGCGGATAGTGAACCAACGCCGCGAATGCGGTATGGGTTCGGCTTTGTCTGCCATGGATTGGAGGGAATATCCCTGCCGCACTTCCGGCAATGAAGGTGTGCCTCTTCAGTAACCCCCGCTGATGGAAAGCAGGGAGAGAACAAAAAGGCCCGCACCGTCGTTGCTTCAGGCGTCCTCGCATTTTCCGGTTGGCCGGAATAGCGACTGGAGGGGTTAATTCCAGGTACCTTACCGATTTCCTCACCAATTCGAGGGTTCGGCGGACACCCATGGGCACGTGCGACTTTGGGCTGAGTGGGAAATAAGAATATTCGCCTTCACAATCAAGAGAAATTTTGCCCAGCGGCCCAAAAAAATAATTGAACGATTAAGGACAATTTGTTCAACCTCATTCAACAGATTTGGAGGACCGCCCATGGACACCCTGACCCGCATACGTGCCTTCATCGATGTTGTTGAAGCAGAAGGCTTTTCAGCCGCGGCGCGTCGTACCGGGCGCTCCAAGGCGCTGCTCTCGAAATACGTGCGTGAACTGGAGGATGAGCTCGGCGCGCTTCTGCTGAATCGCACCACCCGGCAATTCTCCATGACCGAGGCCGGCCATACCTATTATCGCACCGCGTCCGACATCCTGAAGGAGATCGACAACCTCGCCGATCTCGTGCGCGAGAACAACGCGCAGCTGAAGGGGCGCCTCAAGGTTTCCGTGCCACGCACTTTCGTCGATGCCGATGTCGGACAGTCCCTCATCGATTTCGCCAAGGAGAATCCGAACCTGCAACTGGAGATCGCCGCCGACGACCGTTTCGTCGACCTGATCGAGGAAGGCTTCGACGTCGCCGTCCGCGTCACCAAACTCGAAGATTCGGGTATGATTGCCCGCAAAATCTCCGATTTCCGCGTCCATATCTGCGCCACCCCGGAATTCCTCGAACGCTACCCCAATATCGAGCACCCGAGCGATATCTCCAACGTGCCCTTCATCGTCGATACCAATTCCCGCAACCAGGCAAGCATCCGCTTCTACAATCCCGACAGCACCTCCTTTGCGGTCGCAGTTTCCGGCCCGATGGAAGTCAACAGCCCGCACGCGACATTGCGCGCCGCGCTGTCGGGGATCGGTATTGCGCTGATTCCAGACTTCATCGCTCGCAAACCGATCGAGGACGGCAGGCTGGTGACCTTGTTCAATGACTATATTCCGACTGACCGTGGCATCTATGCCGTCTATCCCCACCGGCGCTATCTGCCGGCAAAGGTCAGGATCTTCGTCGACTACCTCTCTAATTGGTTCAAGAAACATCCCTGACCTCAGTGGATGGACGTGCCCAAGCGTCGCAGGTCCGGTCCCAATTCCGTCCCATTTTCTGGTGAGAAAATCACCCCAACCGAACAGGGCAGCGGGGCAGCATGAAACGATCGACACTATTGACGGCTGGGCTTTTGTCACTGGCCCCCGCCACCGCCTTCGCCCATCCGCATATTTTCGTGGAAGCAAGGCTCGAGGTTGTCGCAGCCCCTGACGGCAGCATTCAGGAGTTGCGCAACGTCTGGCGCTTCGACGAGGTCTTCTCCTCCTCCGTCGTCATGGACTTCGACAAGAATACCGATCTGAAGCTGGAGCCGAACGAGCTTGCCGAAGTGGGCAAGACCGTTCGGGATTCGCTTGCGGATTACGACTATTACATGAACCTGACGATCGATGGGAAAAACATAAAAGTCGAAAAGCCCGAAATCATCCATGTCGACTACAAGGAAGGGCAGCTGCTGATGTTCTTCGCCGTCAAACCGGTGGAGAAGATGCCGCTGAAAGGCAAGCTGACTTTCGGCGTCTATGATCCGACGCTCTATACCTCGATCGACTTCCCGACCGACAACGAACTCGCCGTGGTCGGCGACGGCTTCAAGACCTGCAAACACGCGGTCGTGCGCCCGGACGCAGACGAGGTAATTTCGGAAAACAAGCAGTCGCTGACCGACGCTTTCTTCAACGATCCAACCGGCACCAATATGTCGAAGCTCTTCGCCACACGGCTGGAGGTCACATGCTGATAAAGCGCCTGCCCCTTGCCCTGCTTGCGCTCGCCGTCGTGGCCACTGCCGCCCATGCGCAATCACCGCTTGGCATCGGCACGGCGGAGCCGAGCTTCCAGCCGACAGGCGGGCCGCTGGCACCTCTTTTCCTGTACGTGAACTACGAGCAGCAAGCCTTCTATCGCGCGCTGACCGGCGCACTGAAAGCCATGCGCGAAGACCCCTGGCAACTATCCTCGCTGATCGGTCTTTCTTTCGCCTATGGCGTGTTTCATGCCGCCGGCCCGGGCCACGGCAAGGCGGTCATCTCATCCTACATGATCGCCAACGAAGTCGAGCTTCGACGTGGCGTCGTCATTTCCTTCATCTCAGCCTTCGTCCAGGGCGTCATGGCCGTCGCACTCGTCGGAGCCGCGTGGCTGGTGCTGCGCGGCACCGGCATCACGCTGACCATGGCAACACAGGCCATGGAAATCGCAAGCTTCGTGATGGTCATCCTTTTTGGCTGCTGGCTGCTTTTCCGCAAGCTACGCTCGATGGCTGGCCAACTGCCGCGTCGCCGGCTCATGGCAACGCCGGCGGGGCCCGTCAGCATGATGCTGGACTGGAAGGACAATGCGAGCGAACGCCAGAGCGCCAGTTTCAGCTTCAACGGCAAGGCGCAGGCCGTGGACCCAGGCCATACCTACGTGCCGGGCATGGTCTGCGAGACCTGCGGCAATTCGCACCTGCCCGACCCCTCGCTGGTCAGCGGCGACAAGTTCAGCGCCCGTGAGGCGTGGTCTGCCGTTATCGCCGTGGGCTTACGCCCCTGCTCCGGCGCATTGCTGGTCATGACCTTCTCGCTGTTGAACGGGCTTTATCTTGGCGGCGTGCTCTCGGTCGTCGCTATGTCGCTTGGCACCGCCATTACCGTTGCGATTCTTGCCACGCTCGCCGTGACGGCCAAGAGCACGGCCGTACGCCTCTCCGGCCGTGGTTCGTCCGCCTCAATCTGGATCGGCAATACGATCGAGATAGCAGGCGCGCTTCTTGTGATCCTGATGGGTATATTGTTGCTCGGAGCCTCCCTGCAGGGATAGTCTCACGGCTTTCTGCTGCGCTGGTAGCGTGCCCGCAGCCAGAATATGCCGAAGAAACACATTAGCAGGCAGACGCCGACGATGACTGCCAATATCGGCGAAAAACTGCCGATCCACAGCACGATGGTCGGCAGGAAATAGATCACCAGCCCCGCAGAAACCAGAATGATAGCGGCTGCAATCGCCTGCGAACGGCTTTCCGGGCTCATGGCCATGGGTCACTCCTCTTGTCCGGGAGTGGATAGGCCAGCCGCCTCGCAAAGGCAACCGGCCCTGACGTCACCGGACCCGCAGATTGCTGCGAGCTCCCGGGATCACTGCGAGAGAGTGACCTTGGCAGATGAAACCGTCGCTTCGATGTGATCGACCAGCTGATCGGGCAGGCCAAGCCGGCCCGCAAGCAGATCGAGATAGCCGCGTTCGGCCCGTGAATCCGGCTCGATCGTCAGGCGCGAGGCGGTGTAGAGCTCGACTTTCTGCTCCTCCGTCACCGCCGCAGCGACAAGCGCATCGATATCGGTCGGCTCCGAAAGCTCACGTTCGATGAAGCTCGCCGCCTCGCCGCTGACGTCGGCGGCCTTGACCTTGTCCATGATGAGGACGCGTTCCGCATCGTCGATATGACCGTCGGCCTTGGCGGCAGCGATCATGGCGCGGATGAGGACGAGCACGAACTCATTGCTGGTCGCTGGTGAGGCCTTACCGAAGCCGGATTCTGCAGGCGGAGGCAAGAGAACGGGATTGTTTGCCGTCGGCGCATCGGAGGGTGCTGCAGGCGCCTGCCCTGCCTGATAGTTCTTCCAGGCCTGATAGCCGAGGCCCGCAATGGCTGCGAGACCGCCGATGGTAACGGCATTGCCTGCGATACTGCGGCCGGTCTTGGTACCGAGAAGCACAGCGGCAAGCGCACCGGTCTTTAATGGATTATCCTTCGCCACCTGGATCGCGTCGCCGGCACGGTCGCGTACGCTGCCGCCCACACCCGGGATCTGCGATCCCAGAAACTGGTCGAGTAGTTTCTTCGCGTCGAACATGTCCTCTGCTTCTCCCTGTTTTAGAGGCTGAAGGAGAACATAGGTTTGCGACTGCCGAAATACAAACGAGGGCGGCATGGCCACCCTCGTTCAAAACCTGCAAGCTTTCAAAACCGGACGGCCTCGATAACTCAGCCCTTCAGCGCAAAAGCTTCGGAAGCAAGCTTGGTAATGCCTGCCCAGTCGCCAGCAGCAACCAGTTCCTTCGGCGCGACCCATGAACCGCCAACGCAGATGACGTTCGGCAGCGACAGATAGTCATTGGCATTCTTGAGCGAGATACCGCCGGTCGGGCAAAAGAACGTGCCGGCGAGCGGCGACGACAGCGCCTTCAGATAGGCAGCACCGCCGGCCTGCTCGGCCGGGAAGAACTTCAGCACCTGATAGCCTTCTTCGCGCAAAGCCATGACTTCGCTTGCCGTCGCAGCGCCCGGCAGCAACGGCACCGGTGAATCGGCTGCGGCATCCAGAAGCTCCTGGGTCGTGCCTGGGCTGACGATGAACTTGGAGCCAGCCTGCACGGCGGCTTCCCAGTGAGCAGCATTGAGGATCGTGCCGGCGCCGACTTCAGCACCTTCCACTTCAGCGGCGACCGCGCGCACGGCATCGAGAGCAGCCGGGGTGCGCATGGTGATCTCGATGGCCTTGAGACCACCTGCAACGAGTGCGCGGGCAAGCGATACGGCCGACTTGGCGTCATCGACGATCAGCACTGGAACGACGGGCTGGAGTTTCAGGATAGAAAGGAGTTTCTCTGTCTTCTCGCCCATGGCCACGGTTCCCTTAAACGATTGAAATCGGCTTTCGAATAACGCCCTCACAAGGGCTTGTCGAGATAAAACCAGCCCGTGCGACAAGACGGGTATTAAATCACTATAAATTGGGGTAGCGTACCCCGACCGTCACAAAAGGTTCATTCGTATGGCGAAAGAGATCGAACGGAAGTTCCTCGTACGCGGCGAAGCATGGCGCTCCGCTGTCGAGTCCAAATCGGTCCTGAAGCAGGGCTACGTCGCCTCGATGGACGACCGCTCTGTACGAATTCGCATCCTTGACGAGAAGACTGCGCGTCTGACGATGAAGATCGGCCGCAGCACCCTCACCCGCGACGAATTCGAGTATGAAATCCCCGTCTCCGACGCCGAGGAACTGCTGGAAAACGCTATCGGCATCGTCATCGAAAAGACGCGTTACCGCGTCCCCTATGAAGGTTTCGTCTGGGAAGTCGATGTCTTTGGCGGCGCCCATCGCGGCCTCGTCATCGCCGAAGTCGAGATGCAGGCCGAAACTGACAATCCTCCCCTGCCCGCCTGGCTCGGCCGCGAAGTGACGGGCGACTTCCGCTATTCCAATCAGGCGCTTGCTACAGAATTCGAGCACGACAGGCATGGGCTATCGCATACGGCCTGAGGCCGATTTTACCGACGAGTTCCGAAGCGCGGCCGAGGAGCAACTCACGCGTGCCATCACCGTTCTGCAAGAACAGCCGGAAGGCGCCCATGAGGCGATTCACGCTTTCCGCAAGAACATCAAGCGGCTGCGTTCGCTCTATCGCCTCGTGTCCTGTGACGTGCCGGAATTCCAGAAGCGAGAGAACGCGCGGTTGAGGGAGACCGCAAGGTCGCTCTCCACCATCCGCGATGCCGCAGCGATCGTCGATACCGCGCGTTACCTGCAGGACAATGCCCGCAACCTGGAAGAAGCCGAGGCGCTCGATCGCATCGTTTCTATCCTGGAGGCCCGGCGCGACTGGATGGCGGAGGCTGAGAGCGGCCTCGACCAACGGCTGCACGACGCTGCCGACGCTTTACGGGAAGCGATCGCGGCACTCGATGATATCACCTTCGACAAGAGCCATCGCAAGAATGCCCGAATGCTGGCAAAGAGCTGGCGCCGGACGGCGTCGCGCGCCAGAAAAGCGCTGGATGCCTGTCATGAAGATGCGACAGCCGATGACTTTCACGAACTGCGCAAGCGCACCTACGACTATCGCCTCTACCACGCGCTTCTGCGCGATCTCTGGCCGAGTGCGATGAAGGCCAAACGCGACTTCGCCAAGGACCTCGTCGAACGGCTCGGACACATCAACGATCTCTCCGTACTTTCGGGTCTCGTTGAGGCAGAGCCGCAGCTCTTCACCCGCAACGACGATCTCGCCCATCTGCTGGATGCCATCATCTTTCGTCAGCAGGAGGATCGGCGGGAAACGCTGCTTAGCGCCGAAACGCTGTACGGTGATGATCCCGATGACGAAGCACAACGTCTCGAGATCCTCTGGGTCTCGATCCGCAATTGATGCATTTCACCTGTTGACCTCAACATTGGTTGAGATCCTAGCCTCAGTCGGTCAATCAACCTCCTGAGGACGATATGTCTGCTGACACAGCCACGAAACCGCAAATCCAGGGCATCTACGAAACCCATCTCACCGTCGCCGATCTGAAGACTTCCATTGCTTTCTATCGCGATATTCTGGGCCTGGAGTTCGCCGCCGAATTTCCCCAGCGCCGCATTGCCTTCTTCTGGGTGAACGGCAAGAGGAACGCCATGCTCGGCCTCTGGGAAACTGGCACCGGCCCCTTGAAGATGCGCTTGCACTTGGCCTTCCGCCTGTCGCAGGAAGAAATGATGCAGGCGCCGGCGCTGCTGATTGGCAAGGGCCTGACACCACACGGCTTTCACGGGGAGCCAGTCACCGAACCGATCGTCATCGGTTGGATGCCGGCATTGTCACTCTATTTCAACGATCCCGACGGACACTCCATCGAATTCCTGAGCGTGCTCGATGACGAGCCGGATGCCGCTTTCGGCATGCGCTCCTATACCGAATGGAAAGCGCGCTGACAGACTATGGCGACACGGCAGCGGACTTGCGTAATATCATTGCGCAGGCCCGGCATATTCTGTATTTCCACGCCCATGACCGACAATGCGATCCAGACAAGCCCGTTCCTCGTGGCCGCACTTTACCATTTCGTCTCGCTGGCGCGTTACGAAAGCCTGCAGCAGCCGTTGCAGGCGCTCTGTGAAGAGAATGGCGTCAAGGGCACGCTGCTCCTCGCCCATGAAGGCATCAACGGCACGATTGCAGGGCCGGATGCCGGCATCCGGACCGTGCTCGCTTTCCTGCGTGCCCAGCCGGAATTTTCCGCGCTCGAGCACAAGGAAAGCCATGCTTCGAAAATGCCTTTCCTGCGGATGAAGGTGAAGCTGAAAAAGGAAATCGTCACCATGGGCGTCAAGAATATCGACCCCAATAAGGTGGTCGGAACCTATATCAATCCCGTTGATTGGAACGCGCTGATCTCCGATCCCGATACGATCGTCATCGACACCCGCAACGACTACGAGACGGCAATCGGCGTCTTCCGCGGCGCCGTGGACCCCAAGACCAAAACCTTCCGCGAGTTTCCGGATTGGGTGCGCAATAATCCCGGCCTCCATAACAAGCCGAAAATCGCCATGTATTGCACCGGCGGCATCCGCTGCGAGAAGGCAACGGCCTTCATGAAGGAACAGGGCTTCGAAGAGGTCTATCACCTCAAGGGCGGCATCCTGAAATATCTGGAGGAAGTGCCACAGGAAGAAAGCCTCTGGGATGGAGCCTGCTTCGTTTTCGATGAGCGGGTTTCAGTCGAGCATGGCTTGAAGCAAGGCGAACACACGCTTTGCCATGCCTGCCGCAACCCGATCACGGCAGAAGAAGTCACCTCGCCCTATTACGAGGAAGGCGTTTCCTGCAGCAATTGCTATCACAGCCGCAGCGAAGAAGACCGCCTGCGCTATCGTCAGCGCCAGCACCAGATCGCACTCGCCAAGAAGCGCGGACAGAAGCACATAGGTACATAACGCGACGGTTAGCCGGCGATCCGGCGCAAGACCCGTGCTTCGCGATGCTCCTGCAATCGGTCATTGATGTGGTCGGCAGTCATCGGTTTGCCGAAGAAATAGCCCTGCAGACTGTCGCAGCCAAAGAGGCGCAGCGCAACCGCCTGCTCTTCCGTCTCGATGCCTTCGGCCGTGACCGGAATATCCAGCGCGCGGGCAAGTGCTACTGTCGCCTGCAGCATTTCCCGCTGCCGGCTGTCGCCGGTAATATCGGTGACGAGTGAGCGGTCGATCTTGATGCGATCGAAGCCGAACTGCCGCAAATAGCCGATCGAAGAAAAGCCGGAGCCGAAGTCGTCGAGCGCCACCTTGACGCCGAGCGACTTCAATCGTTCGATCGATTGGCGCGTGCGCTGCGGATTCTGGATCATGTAGCCTTCGGTGATCTCAAGCGTCACGCGGCTGGCCTCGATGTCCGTCTGCTTCAGCACATAGCGAACATAGTCGGTGAAGGCCGGATTGCGGAACTGGCCCGGTGAAACATTGACCGAGATCTTCAGTTCCGGCCATTGCTTTGCCGTTTCGCAGGCCTTGCGCAGTACGAAAAGGCCGAGGGATTCGATGAGCCCGCTGGTCTCGGCGATCGGAATGAAAACCTCGGGCGAAACCGGACCGTGGCCTGGCCGGTTCCAGCGCACCAGCGCTTCCACGCCATTCATCTCATGCGTCGCGGCATCGACGAGCGGCTGATAGGCAAGCGTGAGATCGCCGCTTTCGATCGCCATGCGCAGATCGAGCTCCAGCGCGTTGCGCTGCGCGCGATCGGTATCCATGGCCGGATCGTAAAGTGTCATGCGGGCGCGGCCGGCCTCCTTCGCCTTGTACATGGCGAGGTCGGCGCGGCGTACCAGCTCCTCCCGGGCGATCGAACCGAGCGATGACATGGCAATGCCGATGCTGGCGCCGACCACGACGATACGGCGGCCGACTTCGAGCGGTTCAGCAAGGAAATCGAGGATCTGCTCAGCAAGCTGCAATGCGGCCGCATTCTCCGCATCCGAAAGGAAAGCGATTGCAAACTCATCACCGCCGATGCGGGCGAGCACCGCGTCCTCGGGGATCAGCACGTCCAGTCCTGCCGCGACAGCGCGGATCAACTGGTCGCCGGTGCCGTGCCCGTAGCTGTCGTTGACTTCCTTGAAGCCGTCGAGATCGAGATAGAGGAGCAGCACGTTCCGCTTCGTCTGCCGGGCTTCCGCAACGAAGCGGTCGACGGCAAGCCCCAAGCCGTCGCGGTTGGAAAGACCGCTCAGGCGATCTCGAAGTGCTTCTTCACGCGCGCTGTTTTCCTCGGCCTTCAGCCGCCGGCCGGTCATCCAACCGATTATGAGGAGGACGACGAAGAACAGGCCGACAAGACCAAGCGCCTGGATGACCATGGGCCTCACCTGCGCGTAACCAATATCGCCGGGCGAACGCGACACCCAGACTAGCTTGCCGAGAACCGCCCGAGCAGGGTCTGCAATTTCCACCGAATAGGCCGCGGCAAAATCTGCGGGCACCAGTCGTAACCCGTTCAGCACGTAAGTCGTGCCGAGAGCGGAGATCTTGTCCTCGTCGAGATGCCGGGCGAAAACCAGATAGCGATGCTGACCGTCGGGCATATCAAGCTCACCCGACTTCTGCCGCACAAGCGCGATACCGACAGCGGCAATACCCCTGGCAGTCTTGATGAAACCGGTGGCCTGCGGCTTCTCGCCGGCATCAGGTGCGCGAACCTCGTCCAGAAGCCGCCAAAGCGAGGGGGAGAAGAAATCGTCTACCGGCATCTGCATTGGCAAACCGTCCTGATAGGCCATGACGGTTTTCTTCTGGTCATCAATAACGATAGCCATGTCGAAGAGAGGGCTGTTGAGGGACATCTCGCCGTAATTGCTGACCGTCCACGCCATGCCCTCCGGCGCGTAGACATTGGCAGCCGCATCATCCCAGGCGGCATAATCGTCAAGCGTCGCGGCAAGCTGGTCTTCGAAGGTCTTGAGTGCGCCAACGGTGGTTTCGCGCGAACGCTCGTCGTCGAGCACATTGGCATTTTCGGAGACGCGTTCCAGCGCCGTCAAAACCATGATGGTGACAACAGCAACAATGACCGCGAAGGAAAAAAGCACGCCAGTGACCGTGGTATGGCGGCCTAAACCCGATCCATTGTTTTTTGACATCAAGACTGCCGGCAACTCACACAACTCCCAGTTCCAGAAATCTTCGCAGTCAAGGGTCAAGAAACGCTTAAAATCATGAGAACAATCGAGAATCCGGCTCAGGATTTACCCGAACGCCGCATGTTTTTTGCAGATTGACAACTGGTTTCCAATAATGGTAACTGGTTTCCATAATGCAGATGGAGAACGGCATCTTGAAGCGGACGATCGAAGCAGACCTGCTGACGGACATCATGCTGATGATCTTCCGCATCAACGGACGACTATTGGACGGTGGCGACCGGCTCGGCGCACCGCTCAACCTCACGAGCGCCCGCTGGCAGGTGCTCGGAGCGATCTCGCTGTCTTCCGGTCATGTCGCGGTTCCCGCCATCGCGGAGATGATGGGCATGACCCGTCAGGGAGCCCAAAAGCAGGTAAAGAAGCTGGAGGAAGACGGCTTCGTCGAAAGGCGGCCCAACCCGCGCCATCAGCGCTCGCCCTTCTATGTGCTGACGCCGCAGGGCGCTGAGAGCTACGCGAGGATATCAGCGCTTCATACCGGCTGGGCCAATGCGCTGGCCCGCGGACTAGACGCACCGGAATTACAGGCGGCACTCGATCTTCTGAGCAGGTTCGACCAAAGGCTGGCGCTGGACGCCACGGAAAGCGAGGAACGGAAATGAAAACCGTCGTTCATGCCGGCGCGGGCACAATCGCCATGATCCCGATTGCGGGCTTTCTGACCGCAACACTGATTTCAGAGCTTCTTCTGGATGCGACCGCAATTCTTGCCGTCAAGAAAGCAATTCTTGCCGGTCTCTGTCTGTTGATCCCGGCGCTCGCAATCACTGGCGGCAGCGGCTTTTCGCTCGCCCGTGGCCGCCATTCGCCGGCTATCGACAGGAAGCGCTGGCGGATGAAGATCATTGCCGCAAACGGGCTGCTGGTCCTCTTGCCCCTGGCAATCCTGCTCTACCGTCGCGCGGATGAAGGTCTGCTTGACGGTGTTTTCTACGCCATGCAGACCCTTGAACTGCTGGCCGGCTCTACGCAGCTGACGCTACTTGCCCTCAATTTCCGCGACGGGCGGAAATTGAGCAGAGGAAAACGTCTCGCTGCAGCAAAGACGTTGAACGCGATCTGAAACGGCAGGGCACCGATGCCCTGCCGAAATGCTTGGCCTCAGACGGCCTTGTGGTTGCCCTTCGGGAACTGGCTGGCGAGCTCGCGATACCACTTGCCACTCCTCTTGACCGTACGAACCTGCGTTCCATAATCGACATGAACGAGGCCGAAACGCATGCGATAGCCTTCCGCCCATTCGAAATTGTCCATCAGGCTCCAGGCAAAGTAACCGCGCATCGGATATCCGTCCTTGATCAGGTCGGCGACGACATTGAGATGGTCGCTGACATAGTCCAGGCGCATCACGTCATTGACCTCGCCGTTGACGACATCGGTATTGTCGCAGGCGCCATTCTCGGTGATGTAGCATTCCGGCAGCTCGTAGCGGCGGTAGAGATCCTCGACGAGCAGCTTGAGGCCCGGCGAATAGACTTCCCAGCCGATATCGGTCTTCACGTCGCTGGCCGGAGGTGCTTCCACCGTCCAGGGGAAATCACCCTTGCGGCTGGCATCGTCGGCAACGCGCTCCGGCTTGTAATAGTTGAGACCCCACCAATCGAGCTTCTGGCTGATGATCTTGAGATCGCCGTCCTCGATCACGGGCATGCGATCGCCGAGCGCTTCGACGAATTCCTTCGGATACTCGCCCTTGAAGACCGGATCAAAGAAGGCGCCGTTGTGGAACTGGTGCGCACGCTCGCCGGCAGCAAGATCGGCAGCCTTATCGGAGCCCGGAATGATCGAGGAAGCGTTGAGCACCAGACCAACAGGCACACCAGGTGCTTCCGAACGGATCGCTTCGACGCCAAGGCCGTGCGCCAGGTTCATGTAGTGCATGGCGTGCAGCGCGGCCTGCAAGTTGCGCTCGCCCGGCGCGTGGATGCCGTAGAGATGGCTGAGCCACACGATGCACCACGGCTCGTTGAAAGTGGCGACGCTGTCGAGACGGTCGCCAAGGCGGCTCATGACAGTCTTGGCATAGCGCTGATAGGCATAGGCCGTCGAACGTGCCGTCCAGCCGCCGTCGCCGGCAAGCAGCAGCGGCAGATCCCAGTGGTAGAGCGTCGCAAAGGTCTTGATACCGCGCGCCTTGCAGCCATCGATGAGCCGATCGTAGAAATCGAGGCCTTTCTCATTCACCGGACCCGTGCCGTCGGGGATGATGCGCGGCCAGGCGATCGAGAAACGATAGGCATCGACGCCCATCTCCTTGATAAGATCGAGGTCCTGCTCCAGCCGGTTATAGTGGTCGCAGGCAATATCGCCGTTGTCACGGTTATGGACGCGGCCGGGCATGTTGCAGAAGGCATCCCAGATGGACGGCTTGCGGCCATCGGCCTTGCTGGCGCCTTCGATCTGGAAGGCAGCGGTGGCAACACCAAACGTGAAATCGCCGGGAAAGCGGTCGGCAAGCGTTTTCGGATCGATCATCTGTAAATCCCATCTCTCAGGTTGTGGACTGACCGTTTACGCGGGGTTTAGCCAAGCCTGACAGCAAAGTACAGGCCGGCAGAAGGAAAAACTGCAACGTTGCAGGAAGAGTGACAAAACAGCAATAAGCCTGCCACGGAACCCGGCATCTCACCGTCATAACGCCAATGTCAGCAGTCGTGATTTGCTGTCACGATCTTGATCCTTACACCGGAAAGGGCATCACAATAGGAAAGGAACCGAATGCTCTCTTCGATTCACCTGCTGCAGCCCCACCTGCTGAGCCTGCTGCGTATCGTCTCGTCCCTCGTGCTTTTCAGCTATGGAACACAGAAGATCCTGCATTTCCCGGCTGCCGCAAGCGTGCCGCCCGTCGGATCGCTGCCCTGGATTGCCGGCCTCCTCGAGCTGACGCTCGGCTTTCTAGTACTCATCGGCTTCCAGACCCGCATCGCAGCTTTCGTGCTTTCGGGCCTGATGGCCTTTGCCTATTTCATCGGCCACGCATCGAAGAGCTTCTTTCCGGCACAGAACGGTGGTGTCGCCGCCATCCTGTTCTGCTTCGTTCTGCTTTATATCGTCGCTGCCGGCGCAGGCCCGTTCAGCGTCGATAACCTGCTGAAGCGCGGCCGTACTGAGGTTGCGGCCTGATTGCCACAAGACGTAAACGCCGGGGCGATATCGAACCGCCCCGGCGTTTTTGATCATACGGACCTGATCGACACGTAAACTCAGACCTTGACCCAGGCGCCGTTGCGCTTGGATGAAGCCACGCAGGCTTCGACGAAGGCGACACCCTTCACACCGTCATCGACTGTCGGGTAGACCACGGCCTTGTCGACCGCCTTGCCCCTCTTGTGCGCGTTGATGGCATGTGCGGCTTCCGTGTAGATCGTCGCGAACGCTTCGAGATAACCTTCCGGATGGCCCGATGGGACGCGGGAAACGCGGGCAGCGGCCGCGCCGGAGCCGGCGCCATTGCGGGTGATCAGCCGCTTGGATTCGCCGAACGGCGTGTACCAGAGATAGTTCGGATCGGCCTGAACCCATTCGATACCACCCTTGGTGCCGTAAACGCGCACCTTGAGGCCATTCTCATGACCCGGCGCCACCTGACTGCACCACAGCATGCCCTTGGCCGGCTTTTCCGAACCCTTGGCCTTGAAGCGCAACATCACATGGGCGTTGTCATCGAGACGGCGGCCCGGCACGAAACTATCGAGATCGGCAGCAAGGCTGTCGAGTTCGAGACCCGTGATGAAGGACGCTAGGTTATAGGCATGCGTACCGATATCGCCGGTCGAACCGCCGACGCCGGACTGCGCCGGGTCGGTGCGCCATGCGGCCTGCTTCTGGCCGGACTGTTCGATCGCTTCGGTCAACCAGTCCTGCGGATACTCGGCCTGAACGATACGGATATCGCCGAGCTCGCCATTGGCAACCATTTCGCGCGCCTGACGAACCATCGGATAGCCCGTGTAATTATGCGTCAGGATGAAGAGCGCGCCGCTCTCGTCGGCAACCTTCTTCAGCTTCTTGGCATCGGCAAGATTTGATGTCAGCGGCTTGTCGCAGATGACATGAATGCCGCGGCGCAGGAATTCCTTGGCGGCGTCATAATGGACGTGGTTCGGCGTCACGATCGAAACGGCTTCGATGCCGTTCTTCAGCTTCGCTTCGCGGATCGCCATTTCCCGGTAGCTGGAATAGGTGCGCGACGGATCGAGACCGAGATCGCGACCGGACTGGGCAGCCTTTTCCGACGTCGACGACAGCGCGCCGGCGATCAGGTCATACTGATCGTCGATACGCGCCGCGATGCGGTGAACGGCGCCGATGAAGGCCCCTGCCCCGCCCCCGACCATGCCAAGCCGGATGCGCGGCTCGCGGGCCTGTTCGGATGATGCTTCGATTGCCATGATTTTCTCCTCGAAATCCTGATCCGCTTACGACAGGCCCAGCATGCGCCGGTTGGCTGCCTGATCGGTGCCGCCGGCAGCGAAATCGTCGAAGGCCTTTTCGGTGACGCGGATGATGTGGGCCGCAACAAACTCAGCGCCTTCGCGGGCACCATCTTCCGGATGCTTCAGCGCACATTCCCACTCGACCACGGCCCAGCCGTCGAAATTATTGGCGGTCATCTTCGAGAAGACGGCGCCGAAATCGACCTGGCCATCACCCAGCGAACGGAAGCGGCCGGCTCGTTCGACCCAGCCCTGATAGCCGCCGTAAACGCCCTGACGTCCGGTCGGGTTGAACTCGGCATCCTTGACGTGGAACATCTTGATCCGGTCTTTGTAGATGTCGATGTTGTCGAGGTAATCGAGGCACTGCAGAACGTAGTGCGAGGGATCATAGAGCATGTTGGCGCGCGGATGGTTGCCGACGCGTTCCAGGAACATCTCGTAGGTGATGCCGTCGTGCAGGTCTTCGCCCGGGTGGATTTCGTAGCAGACGTCGATGCCATTTTCATCGGCATGATCGAGAATCGGCTTCCAGCGGCGGGCAAGCTCGTCGAAAGCGGTCTCGACGAGACCGGCCGGGCGCTGCGGCCAGGGATAGATGAAAGGCCAGGCAAGCGCGCCCGAGAAAGTCGCATGCGCCTTGAGGCCGAGATGCTTGGAAGCGGTTAGCGCATACTTGACCTGCTGCACCGCCCATTCCTGACGCGCCTTCGGATTGCCACGCACTTCGGGTGCTGCAAAACCGTCGAAGGCTTCGTCATAGGCCGGGTGCACGGCAACGAGCTGGCCCTGGAGATGGGTGGAAAGTTCGGTAACCTCGACGCCGTTTTCACGCGCCTTGCCTGCGAATTCGTCGCAGTAATCCTTTGATGTCGCCGCCTTCTTGAGGTCGATGAGCTGGCTTGCCCAGGTCGGAACCTGCACGCCCTTGTAGCCGATATCGGCCGCCCATTTGGTGATCGCGTCCCATGAATTGAAAGGCGCGGTATCGCCAGCGAACTGTCCGAGGAACAGGCCTGGTCCCTTGATCGTCTTCATGTCAGTTTCCTCCCTGAATATCGATCGTAAACGTTTTCGAGAAATCTTAGCGCGCCGTTCGATAAAGAAAAGGCGCCTCCCCACCAATGCGAGAGATTTAAGCGGGTGGGCCGAAATCAACGCGGTCTGGACCTAATCACGCTCGCCGCGGATCGGCAAGAGGTACGTGCCGCATTTTGGCTTCAACTTGTCCCAAGGCATGAAAAATGCGCCCATCCTCTCGAATGGGCGCATGCGTGAAAGCCGATATCAGAACGGAGAATCCGGGAAGTAGAAGTTCTTGGCATTGTCCTTGGTGACGAGCGTTGCGTCGAGGATGTAGTTGCCGTGAACCGGAACCTGATCGTAGAGCGCAGCAGCCGTCAGTTCCATGGCCGTACCGACCATTGCCGGCGGATAAAGAACGTCGACCGGGATCAGCTTGTCGCCGTCCATGACCTTCTTGATCATGTCCTTGGAGCCAGCGCCGGCAACGACATACTGAATGTCGGTGCGCTTGGCCTGCTCGATGGCCTGCAGAACGCCGACAGCCATGTCGTCATCCTGGCACCATACAACGTCGATCTTCGGATACTTGGTCAGATAGTCCTGCATGACCTTGAAGGCATCGTCACGGTTCCAGTTGCCGTACTGGCGGTCGAGAACCTTGACCTTGGAGCCCGCAATGCCCTTGTCGAAGCCGTCCTGGCGCTGCTGGTCGATCGGGATCGGCAGGCCACGGATGATGACGACCTCGGCTTCCGGGGTCTTTTCGGCAATGTACTTGCCGGCGACTTCGCCGAGCGCCGGGTTGTTGCCGGCAACGTAGAGGTCACGCACGGAATTGTCGTTGCTCGACGGTGCACGGTCGACGAGTGCAACGAACTTGCCCTTGCCCTTGACTTCCTTGATGGCGTTGACGAGCGGATCCGGATCCGACGGCAGGATGACGAGCGCATCGATGCCCTGTGTGTCGAGGTCCTGCACGGCATTTGCCTGCGTTGCGGCATCCGGCGAGGTCTTGACGATGACGTTCAGGCCCGGATGCTCTGCCATCAGCTTCTTGGCAATGCGCTCGGCGTGAAACACGACGCCCGACGTCCAGCCATGGTCGGCAGCCGGAATGGACACGCCGATCGTATAATTCTTGTCCTGGGCGTAGGCTGCGCCGGCAAAAGCCACCCCCGCAACAGCCAGACCCAACATGAGCTTGCGCATGCTATTTCCTCCCAAAATATCAGGGACTTATTCAATCCGGGCCGGGTGCCCTGGATAGCCCGGCCAATCCGAGAAGCAGGCCTGTCTTATGATTTGCGCACCAGCGACCGCTGCACCAGCATGGCGATGATGATGATCGCGCCCTGGATCGCACCGATGAGATATTCGCTGATGAAGTTCGAAAGCAGCATGATGTTGCCGACGAGCTCAAGAATGAAGGCGCCGCAGATCGTGCCCCAGACGCGGCCCGCACCGCCCTTCAGGGCCGTGCCGCCGACAACGACAGCCGTGATTGCCTGCAGCTCCCACAGAATGCCCGTCGTTGCCGAAGTCGAGCCGAGACGCGGCACATAGAGCAACACGGCGATCGCCACGCAGAGTCCCTGAATGACGAAGGCGATTGTGCGCACCCGGTTGACTGCGATGCCGGAGTAGCGAGCAACATCGCTGTTCGAACCGACTGCCACGACGTGACGGCCATAGCGCGTACGGTAGAGAATGAAAGCCGCAATGGCGGTAACGACCAGGATAACGACGATCGGAACCGGGACACCGAAGATACTGCCGAAATAGGCTGGCCGATAAAGCGTCTGAATATCAGCCGAACGCAATGTGATTGCTCCGCCCTGCGACAGCCACGTCGTCAGACCGCGATAGATGCCCATCGTACCGAGCGTGGCGATGAAGGGCTCGATCTTGCCGACAGTCGTGATGAGGCCGTTTGCGAGACCGCAAAGCGCACCGGCGACCACGGCGAAGACGACGGCAGCAGTCAGCATCAGCACCGGATCGACAATGACGCCGGAATTGATGAGCAGAATCATCAGGCTCGCGACGAAGGCCACCATGGAGCCCACGGAAAGATCGAGGTCGCCTGCCGAGATCACGAAGGTCGCACCGACGGCGATGATGGCGATGAAGGCACAACGCGTTGCAACGTTCGTAAGATTGGTGATGCCGATGAAATTCGGATTGACCAGTGCGCCCACGATGAGGAGCAAGGCCAGTGCGGCGAAGGGGGCAACCGCGCGCAGATCGACGTCACGCCAGGATCTGCGCCGGATCTCCCTGGTCTCCTCGTTAACACTCATGTCCAAAACCAACCTCCCGTCCCATGATTGCTGGGCATCCTGTTTGTCTCGCGCGCGGTCCGCTCACGTCGCGCCTCGCCGGCATCAGGCAGCCGCTTGACGCTTCAGCCCCGCGGCGTAACGCATGATTTCCTGCTCGGAAATTTCATCGCCTTCGAGGATGCCGACGATCCGGCCTTCGCGCATCACGGCAACCCGCGTGCAAAGCCCGATGACCTCAGGCATTTCCGAGGACACGACGATGATCGACCGCCCGTCGCGGGCGAGCGCCGAAATGAAATGATAGATCTGCTGCTTGGTGCCGACATCGATGCCGCGCGTCGGCTCGTCGATGATGATGATCTGCGGCTCGGTCTCCATGACCTTGGCGAGAAGCAGCTTCTGCTGGTTGCCGCCTGACATGCGGCCAGCAATGATATTGCCGTCGCGTACGCGGATGTCGAAGCGCCGCTTGGCCTTGGCAAGCGCTGCCGCTTCACTGTTCGGGCTCAGATAACCATGGCTGACATGGCGTTCGAGCGATTGTAGCGTCAGGTTGGCGATCATGCCCGAGCCAAGCAGCAGCCCTTTGGACTTGCGGTCCTTGGTCATATAAGCAAGGCCGGCGCGATTGGCGGCACGCGCATCACCCGAAGACACGCTTTCGCCGTGGATGACGACCTCGCCGGAAAGGCGCGAACGCAGACCGGCGATCGCCTCCATCAGCTCGGTACGACCCGAACCGATAAGTCCGGAAAATCCGATCACCTCGCCCTTACGCACTTCGAAGCTCGCATCCTGCACGTAGCCAGTCGAAACCGAACTGACGCGAAGCACGACTTCCTCGTCGACATTGGGCTCGACCTTGGCCGGATAGAGGCTCGAAAGCTCGCGGCCGACCATGAGCTGCGCAATAGATTCACCATCCAGCATGGAGGTCGGAGCCGTCTTCACCCACTGGCCATCGCGAAGGACTGTGACCCTGTCGGTCAGCTCCATGACCTCGTCAAGCTTGTGGGAAACGAAGACGAAACTGGTGCCCTGATCGCGCAGCTTACGCACCTGCTTGAAGAGCATATTGATTTCCTCGCGCGACAAAACGGCGGTCGGCTCGTCCATGAAGACAACGCGGGCATCGCGGCTGATTGCCTTGGCAATCTCGACCATCTGCTTGTCGGCAATCGACAGCGAACTGATCATCGCGTTCTCGTCGACATGCGAACCGAGCACATCCAACACGCGACGCGTCTCCGAGCGCATGTATTTGCGGTCGAGCACCCCGAAATGCGTGACCTCGCGACCGAGGAACAGGCTTTCAGTGACCGTCAGATGTTCGGCCAGATTGAATTCCTGGTGAATGATGACAATGCCGAGCGCTTCGGCTGCGCCGTTCGGAGGCAGCACCACTGGCTCGCCGTCGAGCAGGATCTCGCCGGAGGTTGGCTGTTCGAAGCCGGAGAGAATCTTGACGAGAGTGGATTTTCCGGCGCCATTTTCGCCCATTAGCGCATGGATTTCACCGGCGCGGAGATCGAAGTTGACACTGAAGAGAACCTGCACGCCGCTGAAAGACTTGCAAATGCGCCTGGCGGACAACACCACCGGTGCAGCCTCTGCGGTATCCACGGTCATGATTTCCTCCTGCGGCTCCCATCCGCTTATGTTGGCATATGTAAACCTTTACATCAGGCATGTAAAGGTTTACATCGTGGATTTACACAGATCTGTTGTGCGGTGCCTTTGACCTCCCGATAAGTCTGTGTAGTGTGCGGCGAAGACAGCCCAAGGCAGACCACGTGTCGAATTCCACGCCCGCTACAATCGAAGACGTCGCCCGGATCGCCGAGGTTTCCATCGCGACGGTATCGCGGGCGATCCACATGCCCGAAAAGGTGGCCAATTCCACGCGTCTGAAGGTCAATCAGGCGATTGCCATCACCGGCTATACGACCAATGCCATGGCGCGCAGCCTGCGGCTCGGTCGTTCCAACATGATCCTGGTCGTGGCGCCCGATATCGGCGACCCCAACTTTTCCAACATCCTGATCGGCCTGGAAAACGAGGCGCGGGCCCATGGCTACGGTGTCCTGATCGGCCATACGCAAAATGATGCGCAGCGTGGCCTGGAATATCTGAAATTTTTCAATTCGAACCAGGCGGCCGGCCTGATCCTCTTTACCGGCATATTGCCGTTCGGCCATCAGATGGTTACGGCGCAGCTACCGCCGAGCGTCGGCGTCTTCGAACCCGTCTTCAATGGTGGCATCCCCTATGTCGGCGTCGACGACATTGAGGGCGCAAGGAAAGCCGTCGACCTGCTTCTGGCGGAAGGTCACCGCAAGATCGCCTTCATCGGCGACTCCCGCACCCGCCTTGCCTACAGCCGCCGCCGACAGGGCTATGACGCGGGCCTGGACGCTGCCGGCGTGCCGAAAGACACGCGTATCGTGCTGGAAGGCGATGGCACGATCGAAAGCGGCCGCCATGCTGTGGAGCAGCTTTTCATGCGCGACACGCTGCCGACTGCCTTCATGTGCGTCAACGACCAGACAGCGATCGGCGTCATGATCGGCTTGAACGCCCGCGGCTACAATATCCCGCAGGATTTTTCGGTCACCGGCTTCGACGACGTGCCGCAAGCCGTCTTCATGAGCCCGTCGCTGACCACCATCCGCCAGCCGCGCACGGCAATCGGCAAACAGGCCATGGCGCTGCTCCTGGAGCTTCTCTCCGATGGCCGCCCGGCCGAAACAGAAATTCTGTTGCGGCCAGATCTCGTGGTGCGCAATTCGGTTTCGGCTCCGCCGCGCAACTGGCAGAAGCGGTAGACGCGTTCGGTTCTAGAGCTGAGCCTCGATGGCCCCTTTGTCGATGACCGACCAGACCTCGAATATCCGCCCGTCCATGAACGCATAGACGACATTTTCCGCAAAGCGTACCCTTCTGCCATTGACCGGCAGACCGAAGAGCATCCCTTTTGGCGTACAGTCGAAGAGCAGGCGGCTCGCGATGCGCGGCGGCTCGCAAACCAGCATGCTGATGTCGAAGGAAAGGTCCGGGATAGCCCGAAAATCGTCTTCAAGCATCTCGCGATAGCCGGAGAGCCCGATACGCTTGTCGTTGTAGCTGACATCGTCATGCACGAAATTGCTGAGATTCGGCCAGTCCTGGCTGTTCAGGCAGGCAACATAGCCGCGATAGAGATCTGGAAGGTCAATGTCCGTCATGGAAACGATCCCCGTTCGTACGTCGCCGGCTGGAATTTAGGACGGCGAGAGCACCAAACAATGTCGATCCGCGCATAAAAAAGCCAGGGAACTCTCGCTCCCTGGCCGTGATGATAAGTCAAACCGGCATCAGACGTAGCGGTTGACGATGTTTTCGAGCAATTCCTGCTTGCCGGACTTCGGCTGCGGGTTGACGTCCTTGCCTTCGACCCACTGTGTGATCTCTTCCAGCGAATATTCGCCGCGGAAGAGCTTCTGGCCTTCAGCCGAATTCCAGCCGGCATAGCGGTCTGCGAGCGGCTGCGACAGAGCCTTGTCTTCGAGCATCTTGGCAGCAGCCTTCAGGCCGCGGGCGCAGCAATCCATGCCGCCGATATGGCCGATCAGCAGGTCTGCCGGATCAAGCGACTGACGGCGCAGCTTCGAATCGAAGTTGGTACCGCCCGTCTTGAAGCCGCCGCCCGCCAGAACGTAATAATAGGCCAGAGCCATTTCCGGAACGTTGTTCGGGAACTGGTCGGTATCCCAACCGGACTGGTAGTCGTTGCGGTTCATGTCGATCGAGCCGAAGATGCCGAGCGCATTTGCGAGCGCCAGCTCATGCTCGAAGGAATGGCCGGCGAGGATCGCATGGCCCTGCTCGATGTTGAGCTTCACTTCGTTTTCGAGGCCGTGCTTCTTGAGGAAGCCGTAGACCGTCGCGACGTCATAGTCGTACTGGTGCTTGGTCGGCTCTTGCGGCTTCGGCTCGATCAGGATCGTGCCCTTGTAGCCGATCTTGTGCTTGTACTCGACGACGAGGTTGAGGAAGCGACCGAGTTGGTCGAGCTCGCGGCCGATATCGGTGTTGAGGAGGGTTTCATAGCCTTCGCGGCCGCCCCACAGAACGTAGTTTTCGCCGCCGAGCTTCTGCGTGGCGTCGATGCAGGTCTTCACCGTCGCAGCGGCGAAAGCAAAGACATCCGGATCCGGATTGGTTGCAGCACCCGACATGTAGCGACGGTTCGAGAACAGGTTCGCCGTGCCCCAGAGCAGCTTGGTGCCGGTGGCGGCCTGCTTTTCGGCGAAGTAGTCGACGATCTCGTTCAGGTTCTTGGTGTTTTCGGCAAAGTTCTTGCCTTCCGGGCGCACGTCGGCGTCGTGGAAGCAGTAGTAGGGCGCGCCGAGCAGCGAGAAGAATTCGAAAGCGACGTCAGCCTTGAGCTTGGCGGCCTTCATCGTGTCTTCGAACCAGGGACGCAGGAAGGTCTGACCACCGAAGGGGTCGCCGCCCGGCCAGGTGAAGGTGTGCCAATAGGCAACCGCGAAGCGCAGATGGTCTTCCATGCGCTTGCCGAGAACGATTTCGTCCGGCTGGTAGTAGCGGAAGGCCAGCGGATTGGTGCTGTCTGGGCCTTCGTACTTCACTTTCTGGATGTCGCCGAAAAATCCGGTGCTCATTTGGGTTCTCCTTGGGTTCAGTTCTTATGGACGGATCAATGGACCAGCGACTTGATCGCCGGGTAGGTCGCGCGATAGCGCTTGTAGGCATCCTCATAGGCGCCGCTGAGTGCGGCGACCGGCTCGATTGTACCGGCCGTAACCGGCGGGGTGCAGACGGCAACCGGATCGGCGCCTGTTGCAGCAATGAGACCAAGGCGGGCAGCACCAAAGGCGGCACCGAAATCGCCATCCGCCGGCAGGTCGACGGGAACGCCGAGCGCAGTCGCGATAGAGGCCAGCCAGTAGCGCGAACGCGAACCGCCGCCGATCGCCGTGACGCGGGAAATATCCGTGCCCGCAGACCGCAGCGCTTCGAGATTATCCCGGATCGCGAAGGACACGCCCTCCAGCACTGCCTGCGTCAGCACCACACGGCTGCTTTCATGTCCGAGGCCGATAAAGGCGCCGCGGATGACTGCATCATTGTGCGGCGTGCGCTCGCCCGAGAGATAGGGCAGGAAAGTCACGCCGGTCGGCGCCTTCAGGCTTTCGCCAAGTTCGCCGGTGAGATCGGCGGCCGATTTTCCGGTAACCGACGAATGCCAGTTCAGCGCATCGGTGGCCGACAGGATGACGCCCATCTGGTGCCAGGTGTTCGGCAGAGCATGGCAGAAGGCATGGACGGCGCTTTCCGGCTTCGGCAGGTAGGCGGCATTGGCGGCAAACAGAACACCCGATGTGCCGAGCGAAACGAAGGCAGCGCCATCGCTGACCGTGCCCATGCCGCAGGCCGAGGCCGCATTGTCACCGGCACCGCCGGCAACAACGACATCGCCTGATATGCCCCAGGCCGAAGCGAGCGCGGCGCGCAGCTTGCCGCCCTGCTCCGTGCCTTCGACAAGTGTCGGCATCTGTTTTTCATCGAGATTGGTGGCAGCCAGAAGCTCGGACGACCAGGCGCGCTTGCCGGTATCGAGCCAGGACGTACCGGCCGAGTCAGACATTTCCGAAATATGCTCGCCTGTCAGCCAGAGGCGCAGATAATCCTTCGGCAGAAGGACTTTTGCGACCCTGGCGAAGATCTCGGGCTCGTTCTTGGCAACCCAGGCAAGCTTCGGCGCGGTAAATCCGGGAAATACAATATTGCCGGTCAGCTTGCGGAAGCGCGGATCGGCGTCGAGCGCGGCAGCCTCGATATAGGAGCGCGTATCGTTCCAGAGAATGCAGGGACGCAGCACCTTGTCGGAAGCGTCGAGCAGCGTTGCACCGTGCATCTGGCCGGATAGGCCGATGCCCTTGACCGCGGCAAGCTCCTTCGGATGCTTGGCCTTGAGGCCGGCGACGGCCTCTTCCGTGGCGCGTACCCAATGGGCAGGTTCCTGTTCGGACCAGCCGGAATGCGGGCGCGAGACGTCGAGCGAACCATTGGCCGAGCCGATGATCTTCTGATCGCCGTCGATCAGCATCGCCTTGACGCCCGAAGTTCCGAGATCGAGACCCAGATACATGTGGTGTTTCTCCCTTTGCCGTTACGGCAGATTGTCTTTCAGGAATATGTCGAGGCGAATACGCTCCTGCGCATCGATGACGGCAAGCCCGTCCGCCTTTGCCTTGAGAACACGGATCGCGCTGCGCACCTCGTGGCCGGCATCCTGGTTGAGGATTGCGTCGATAGTGCCATCGAGAACGGCAGCGCGAGTATGTGCCGTCAATTCATGGGCAATGACCGTCAATGCCCTGTCGGCAGCCTTTTCCTTCAGTGCGCGGATCAGGCCGCGATTACCGGCACCGAGGCTGTAAATGCCGATGATGCCGTCGTTCTTCCCAAGTGCATCCGCAATCAGCATATGGGCAACTTCAGGGTCATCCCGGCCTTCGAGCACCGGCGACAGATGCAGCGCCGGAAACTCCTGCGCCATGACGGACGCAAAGCCCTCCAGGCGCTCACGATGGTCGCGCACCAACATGGAACCCGCCAATACGGCGATCTCGCCTTCAGCGCCGCCAAGGAAACGGCCGAGCAGGCGGGCGGCGGTGCGCCCTGCTGCGATATTGTCGACGCCGGCATAGTGATGACGCAGCGATCCCGTCAGATCGGAAACCAGTGTGACGACGGGAATTCCGTCATGGACCAACCGATCCACAATCGCCTTCACCTCAGGCGCGTCGGTGGCCACCAGCGCGATCCCCGAGGGCTTTTCGGCCGCGACTGTTTCAAGCTCGCGCACGAGCGCCTGCGGGTCGAAGGCGGGCACCTCGACGATCCGAATATCCGTACGCTCGGCGGCCGAGCGCGCAATCGCCGCGCGGATTTCGGCATTCAGGCCATGCATGAAGGAATTGTCACTGGCGGGCAAAATGAAGGTCAGCGGATAAACGCGGCCCTTGGCGAGATTTGCAGCCGCCACGTCGCGTACATAGCCGAGATCGCGGATCGCGGTTTCCACCTTCTCCCGCGTCACATGGCGCACACCCGGCCTCTGGTTCAGGACCCGGTCCACAGTCGCAAGACTAACGCCCGCCGCAGCGGCGATATCATGAACGGTTGGCCTCATCACTCCTCCTGGAGGAGACCATTAGCGCCAAATTTGATGTACGTAAATCAAAAAATGATTGCGTGGCGAAACACCTGCTCATGGATCGGGAAAACCCGGGCCCAGAAAAACAAAAAGGCCCTCCGAAGAGGGCCTTTCTTGCAATGACGGCCGGAGGTCAGTGGCCGCCACCGCCTCCCCCGCCGCCTTGCGGCGCGGGTTTCTTGATCATGACGACGCCAAGGATCATCGCCAGGAAAAGCACTGTCAGCATCAGGAAGATATCGCTGAAGGAAAGGATCATTGCCTGCTTGGTCGCAAGGCCGACCATCTGCTTGACCGCGACGTTAGCGCCATCCAGGCCCCAATTGTTGAAGTTGGCGGTCATATTGTTCATCTGGTCGATTGCAGCCGTATTGCCCCAATGAACGTTCTCGCGCAGCCGCTCGTAATGCACATCCTGCCGGGTGGTGAGCACGGTGTTGATGACAGCTAGGCCAACGGCGCCGCCAAGGTTACGCGTCAGGTTGAAGAGACCCGAGGCGCCTCGGATACGCTGCGGCGACAGGGTGCCGAGCGCGATATTGTTGATCGGCACCATGCACATCATCAGGCCGAAGCCGCGCAGGATCTGCGGGATGAACAGCTCGTAGAAGTCCCAGTCCTGCGTCAGATGCGTCATGATATAGGTACCTGCTGCAAAGCTGACGAAACCGATCGCCATCATGAAACGCAGGTCGAGCTTGGTCGACAACCGGCCGGCGATCGGCGCGGTGAAGAACATTGCGAGGCCCGACACGAACATCGTCTCGCCGATCATCTGCGAATCGTAACCACGGATGCGGCCGAGATACACAGGATAGATATAGGTAAGACCGTAGAGGCCGATGCCCATGACGAAGGAGAAAACCGAGCCAAAGGAGAAGTTTCGGTTCGAGAAGGCCGTCAAATCGACCACCGGGAACTCCACCGTAAAGGCCCGATAGAAGAAGACAATGCCGGCGACAACCGATGCGACGGCTCCCATGACGATATAGCTATCGTTGAACCAGTCGTTCGAATTGCCTTCTTCCAGCACATATTCCAGTGCGCCAAGGAAAACACCCATAGACAGCAGGCCGTACCAGTCGAACTTCTTGAAGAGCGACAGTTCCGGTTTGTCGAAATCGATGAAATTCCAGGTGACGATCGTGACGATGATACCGGGCACGATATTGACCAGGAACAGCCAGTGCCAGGAGAAGGCATGGCTGAGGTAACCGCCGACAGTCGGGCCTATGGTCGGCGCCAGCGTGGCGATGAGGCCAATGATCGGCGAAACGATCGCACGCTTCGACGGCGGGAAGATCGTAAAGGCGGCCGCGAAGACCGAGGGGATCATGCCGCCGCCGATGAAGCCCTGAATGACACGGTAGACGATCATCTGGTCGATGTTCGTCGCCGTTGCGGCCAGGGCGCTCGCCATGGTGAAACCGGCAGCCGAGATTGCGAAGAGATACCGTGTCGAGATGATACGCGCCAGCGTGCCCGACAGCGGGATCATGATGACTTCGGCGATCAGATAGGCCGTTTGCACCCAGCCGATTTCGTCCGAACCGGCAGATAGGCCTGCCTGAATTTCGGCGAGCGAAGCGGAGACGATCTGAATGTCGAGGATCGACATGAACATGCCGAGCACCATCGCGAAGAAAGCGATGAGCCTTTTGGGATCCATGCGATCGGCGGCGTGCGCAGGTGCTGCCGGGATCGAACCCGCCGTTGCTGTCGCGCTCCCTGCCATGGGACTACCTCCGCCCTAGGGCTTACTTCACCGGTGCCGTGCGGGTGTCGACGTCGACGACAACGCTGAGACCGGCGCGCAGGCGACCGCTGTCAAGCGCATCCTGCGGCAGGGCGATGCGAACCGGCACCCGCTGGATGATCTTGGTGAAGTTACCTGTCGCATTTTCCGGCGGCAGCATCGAGAAGACCGATCCAGAGGCCGGCGCGATGGATTCGACAGTGCCGACGACGGGATAGTCGCTGTAGGCATCGACATGGACGTTGACCTTCGAACCCGGAACCAGATGCTGGATCTGCGTTTCCTTGAAGTTGGCGTCGATATAGAGCTGGCGCGTCGGCACCAGCGCCATCAGCCGCTGACCGGGCGAAACGAGATCGCCTTCCTGAACCGAGCGGTTGCCGACCACGCCGTCATAAGGTGCCTTCAGAATGGTGAAGGAGAGATCGCGTGCGGCCTTGTCGCGCTGGATTTCCATCGTGCGGACAGAGCCTTCCGCTTCCTTGCGCTGAGCCTCGAGGATCGTGATGTTGGCCTGCGCGAAAACGATGTTGGCATCGCCACCGGCAAGATTTGCCTTCGCCTGATCGAGAGCCGTATTGGCATCATCGAGATCTGCGGTGGTGCCGACCGACTTCGCCTGCAGGTCGCTCTGGCGCTTCTGCTTGATCTCCGCGCCGCGCACTGTGGCTTCGAGGGCAGTCTTCTGGGCCTGGGCCTGCACAAGGCTCGCCTTGGCGCCTTCGATCTGCGCATCGATGCGGCTGAGCGACAATTGCTCGGTTTCGATCTGGGCGTTGGCCTGGTCGAGGGCGTTCTGGTAGTCACCGTTATCAAGGGTAGCGAGAACCTCGCCTGCCTTGACTTCCTGGTTGGCGACAACATTCACCTTCGCGACATAGCCGGTGACCTTCGGCGAGATCGTCGCAATGTCACCCTCGATATAAGCGTCGTCGGTCGACACGAGGAAGCGGCCGTTGGTCCACCAGTCGTAGCCGTACCAGCCGGCGCCGCCCAGAAGAGCGAGCACGACGACGGGCAGCACGAAACTGCGGCGCTTCTTTGGAGCAGCCGGTGCGACAGCAGGCGCAGACTGCGCGGGAGCCGTCTGCGGTGCCTCGGCCTTCGGGGCTTCGGCAGGAGCTGCAGCTTCCGCTTTCACCTCTTCGGCGCCGGCATTTTCGCTGACGATGCGCGCGACATTGCTTTTCTGGTTTGTCGACATATACAGGCTACCGATCTGGAGTAAAATAATCGAACTGAACGGTTCGGTTCAGTTGACATAAAGGGTTTTTGACTTCATATCAAGATGCATAGAACCAATCGGTTCGATTTCTTTAAAAGAAAACACGAATTCGCGAAGACGGTTAAGGAGACATGACACTGAAGCCCGAGGATACCGCCGTATTGAGCCCACCCAATCAGGGAGGCCGCTTTGCTGCGGGTGAGGATCCGGCCAAGCGCCAGCAGATCCTCGATGGTGCCAGGCGCGTGTTCCTGAAACTGGGCTTCGATGCGGCCAGCATGAATGATGTGACCCGCGAGGCCGGCGTTTCCAAGGGAACGCTCTATGTCTACTTTGCCAACAAGGAAGAACTCTTCCACGCCATGGTCGAGACCGAGCGCGCCGCCTTCGTCGCGGCCGTGCGCACGGTCCTTGCTGAGCACGACGACGTCGAGGCAGGGCTGTACGAATTCGGGATAACTTTCGTTACCCACATGACCGAAGACAAGGTCATCGACGCCATGCGTACCGTGCTCGGTGTGCGTGAGCGAATGCCCCTTCTCTGTCAGCGCTTCTTCAAGGGGCCGCAGAACCTGCGCACCATCATGCACGACTTCCTGGAGCGGCATGTGCAAGCCGGCACCCTGAAGATCGACGATATCGATCTCGCCGCCGGTCAGTTCCTCGACCTCGCAAGCGGCAGTTTCTTCAAGTTGCGCCTCTTCGGCAATATGGAAGGCCCGCCGCCGCGCAACGAGATCGAACGCGTCATTCGCGGCGCAATCCATGTCTTCATGGCCGCCTACGGCGTGCGCAAGCGCGAGAACATCTGATCCCATCCTGACCCTGATTGGTTTTCTGCCGGATTTGCGCAATAGCGATCAAATCCGGCCGCACCATTTCCTTTAGGAATGAAGCGGCAACCAGGGGAGAAGAGATGAGCGCTATCGGACGAGCGATATGGTTCATCGAGAGCCATTTCGAAACCGAAATAAACCTCGACGAGATCGCAGAGGCAGCCGGATTATCGCGCTACCATCTGTCGCGCGTCTTCGGATTGGTGACGGGCCATTCGATCAGCACCTATATCCGCGCACGGCGTCTCAGCGTTGCCGCGCTATCGCTCATCTCGGGCTCATCGAGCATTCTCGAGGTTGCCCTCGGCGCGGGCTACGGCTCGCACGAGGCTTTCACCCGTGCCTTCCGCGACCAGTTCGGCATGACGCCCGAGGCAGTGCGCCGACAGGGGCACATTCGCAATCTCGCATTGATGGAGCCCATCAGGATGAAAACCGCAACTCTCAACGATCTTGAACCGCCGCGTTTCGAAACCCTTCAGCCGATGCTTTTCGCCGGCCTCCAGGAAACCTATGCCTATGGCGGGAATGCCGCGATCCCCTCGCTCTGGCAAAAGTTCAACCAGCATTTCGGCCATATTCCCAACCAGAAGGGCAATGTCGCCTACGGTATCTGTACCCATATCGACGGCGAGGCCGAAAAATTCCGCTATATGGCAGCGACCGAGGTCTCCGATGCCGACGATCTACCGGAAGGCTTTGCCACACTGAAGCTGCCGGCCCAGCGCTACGCCGTCTTCTCCCACCGCGGTCATGTTTCCGGCATACCGGCCACGATGGACCTGATCTTCGGTAACTGGTGGCCGACGTCAGGCCTCGAACATGGCAGCATGCCCGACATGTTCGAACGCTATGACGATCGTTTCGATCCCTATACGGGAATGGGGCTGACGGAAATCTGGTTGCCGATCAAGGAATAAAAGCCCGACCGTTTTCGTATACCCCCTTGCGGTGCTTGCGCGACAGGTCCGCAACGATACATTGTCCGCGTCCATATGCGACGCAAGGGGAAATATGCCGATGCAGGATATCATGACGCTCATTCAGGACCCGGCTGCCTGGGTGGCGCTCGTAACGCTGGTAGTGATGGAAGTTGTTCTCGGGATCGACAACCTGATCTTCATCTCCATCCTCACCAACAAGCTACCGCCTGAGCATCGGGAAAGGGCTCGCAAGACCGGTATCGCCCTTGCCCTCATCATGCGTCTTGCCCTGCTTGGCACCGTCGCCTGGATCGTCCAGCTCACCGAACCGCTCTTCGAGCTCTTCGGCCATGGTTTCTCCTGGAAGGATCTCATCCTGATCGCCGGCGGTCTTTTCCTCGTCTGGAAGGCCACCAAGGAAATCCACCACAATGTCGATCCGGAGGATCATCAGGAGAACTTCATCGCCGGCGCGACAGGCACGAGTTTCGCCTCGGCGATCGGCCAGATCCTGCTGCTCGATCTCGTCTTCTCGGTGGACAGCATCATCACCGCCGTCGGCATGACCCCGCACCTGCCGATCATGATCGTCGCTGTCATCGCCGCCGTCACGGTCATGCTCGTCGCCGCAACACCACTCGCCAATTTCATCGAGCGCAACCCGACGATCGTGATGCTGGCGCTCGCCTTCCTCTTGATGATCGGTACGACCTTGATTGCAGACGGTATGGGTTTCCACGTGCCGAAGGGCTACGTCTACGCCGCCATGGCCTTCTCGGCCCTCGTCGAGGTGCTGAACATGTTCGCGAGAAACGCCCGCAAACGAAAGCGCGAAGGCGGCCACTAAGGTCGCCCCTCGGTTCAATCCTCGCTGAGCGGCTCCGCCTCACTGAGTGAGGCGGAGATTTTTCTCAGCACCGGCGGCCTTGCTGAACAGGACTGACATCGCCTGCTTCATGTCGTCGCCGGGCTTCACTTCGAAGAACAGGTCGTCGGAAGCACATTGCTTGAGCTTCGGGCCGATCTGCGTGCCGAAAGTCGGATTGATCGCCCGGTTCCAGATCGGGTCCGTCGGGATCGGAAGATAGGTCGTGTAGAGGATCGCGAGCTTGATGTTCCTGCTTTTCAGCTGCGAACAATACTTCAGGTCGATCGGTTCGAGACAGCGGTCGGCATCGACCCATCCGAGGTAACCAGTGCAGCCTGATGGTTTGCGGCTGTCGCCCAGGCCGTCGGTCACGAAGAAAATGACGGTCTGGCGGTCGCTGGTACTGGTGCCGGTGCCGCCATTTCCCTTGATCTCGTTACCCATATTGGTCAGCGCAGTATCGAAGCTCGTCAGCGCATCCTCGTTGTAACCATGATGGTCGGTCGTCATCAGCGTCACCTGCCCAACCGCATTGGCGATACTTGCCATGTCGATGGTCGGTGCCGAAACCTTCATGATGCCATATCCCGGTTCCTTTGCCGCCTTGCCGAAGCTGTAGGCGGCAACGCGAAACTGGTCCGGTGAGGTGCGCAGACTGGTGACGTCATCCATGAGCGCCTTGGCAGCCTGCGCCACGACGTCGATGCGCAGCGTCACGTCATTCTGGCGGGCAATATAGAAATTGCTTCCCTTGTCATCATGCACGACACCATCGCTGCCAGTCCAGGACATGTGACAGGCAAAAGCGCAATTGCGGCCAGCCGCATCCTGGGCATTGGCCGAGACGGCGACCAGCTTGTCGATATCCCCTTGCGTCGCACCGATTCCCATCGACGGCGTATTGTCGAGCAGCATGTAGAAGTCGGTATAAACGCGGCTCTCTGTGCCATAGATCGCCGTTGCCACACCGGTAACCGTCATCGTGTCCTGACCGAGAACCCGCATGAAAGTCGTCGGAACCTGTGCCGTGAAGGTTACCTTGGAGCTGATATCGCCACCCGACTTGATAACCTTGACGTCAACGTCGAGCGAAGCCGCGCCAAGATGCACGTCGCGCTGCGATAGGAAAAGCGTCTTGCCGTCAGCATCGCCGACAGTGACTTCGCCGTCCTGCTTCATCTGCTGGGCCGCAAGCAGGGCCGGCGATTTTGCCGCTATCGCGCCGAGCGCTGCCGCATCCGCAGCGCCCATCAGATCCGAGCGAATTTCGAGAGCACTCCCATAATCGACTGCAATGCCGGCAGTACCAAGCAGCGGGACGAGCGCCAGGGCCGTCAGGACGCCGAAATTACCATAGCGATCTGCGAGGAGACGCATCAAGGAAACACGCATAATATGACTCATAAAAACAATGGATTGTTCAATGCCTGAAGTAATGCAGAGGAGAGCTTAATATATTGCCCAACGGCTCGCGCGGGCGGGTCGGCAGAAGCCCGCCAAAAGCGGTTTTTCTTGACGTTCCCCTTTGAATATGGCCTAAGCGCAGCCATACGGATAATCGGCGGAATATGCGGGCAGACGCCCTTCTCCAACCGGCTTCCGAAAGATATCTGCGTTCTCCAGGCCGACGTCGCTTTCCTTGAAAAGCCGCTCGGCATTCATTGACGGGCACATAAAAAATGACAGCTTCCGGCGTCCGCGTCCGCATCGCTCCCTCGCCGACCGGCGAGCCGCATGTCGGCACCGCTTACATCGCTCTCTTCAACTACCTCTTTGCCAAGAAGCATGGCGGCGAGTTCATCCTGCGCATCGAGGATACAGATGCGACGCGCTCGACACCTGAATTCGAGACGAAAGTGCTGGATGCGCTGAAGTGGTGCGGGCTGGAATGGAAGGAAGGTCCCGATATCGGCGGCCCATACGGCCCTTATCGCCAGTCCGACCGCAAGGACATGTATCAGCCCTACGCCCAGGAACTGCTGGACAAGGGCCATGCCTTCCGCTGTTTCTGCACGCCCGAGCGGCTGGAGCAGATGCGCGAAGGCCAGCGTGCCGCCGGCAAGCCGCCAAAATATGATGGTCTCTGCCTGACGCTGAAGGCCGAGGAAGTCACTTCGCGCATGGCGGCCGGCGAAACCACCGTCATCCGCATGAAGATCCCGACCGAAGGCTCATGCGACTTCACCGACGGCGTCTATGGCGACGTGTCGATCCCATGGGATTCCGTCGACATGCAGGTCCTCATCAAGGCCGACGGCATGCCGACCTATCACATGGCAAACGTCATCGACGACCATCTGATGAAGATCACCCATGTCGCGCGCGGCGAAGAGTGGCTGGCCTCCGTGCCGAAGCACATCTTGCTCTATCGCTATTTCGGCTGGGACCAGCCGGTGTTCATGCATCTGTCGTTGATGCGCAACGCCGACAAGTCGAAGCTGTCGAAGCGCAAGAACCCGACCTCGATCTCCTATTATTCCGCGCTCGGCTATATCCCCGAAGCGCTGATGAACTTCCTCGGCCTGTTCTTCATCCAGATCTCCGAAGGCGAAGAATTGCTGACCATGGACGAACTGTCGGAAAAGTTCGACCCGGAGAACCTGTCCAAGGCCGGCGCGATCTTCGACATCCAGAAGCTCGACTGGCTGAATGGCCGCTGGATCCGCGAAAAGCTCTCGGAAGAGGACTTCCGCGCCCGTGTGCTCACCTGGGCGATGGAAAACGATCGTCTGATGGCTGGCCTGCGCCTGTCGCAGACGCGTATTTCCAAGCTCGGCGAACTGCCCGATCTCGCAGGCTTCCTGCTGAAGTCCGATCTGGGTCTGCAGCCGTCCGACTTCGCCAAGATCAAATCGCCGCCGGAAGAGATTCTCGAGATCCTCAATACCGTCCAGCCGGATCTCGAAAAGATCCTGGAATGGAACGTCGAGACAATCGAAGCTGAACTGCGCGCCATCGCCGATCGCATGGGCAAGAAGCTGAAAGTCGTCGTCGCTCCGCTCTTCGTTGCCGTTTCCGGCTCGTCGCGCTCGCTGCCGCTCTTCGATTCCATGGCGATCCTCGGTCGCTCCGTCGTGCGTCAGCGCCTGAAGCTTGCCTCGCAGGCAGTCGCCGCCCTCGTCGGCTCGAAGTAAGAACAGTCAGAGGATCCAGACAATGGCTGACAACAAGACCGAAAACACCCTTTCCTCCGACGCAACGGAAGTGCGCGCCCAGAAGCTGAAGCTGCTGCGCGAGCAGATCGGCGACGTCTATCCGGCGCATTTCCACCGCACGCTGACCAATGCCGAGCTGGCCGCGAAATACGAGAACCTGGAACCCGACGTCGAGACACAGGATGTCGTGACGGTCGCCGGCCGCGTCTACTCGTCGCGCAACTCCGGCATGTTCATGGACATCCACGATGCCGGCGGCAAGATCCAGATTTTCAGTCACAAGGACACGACCCCCGAAGAAGCCCGCGCGCTGCTGCCGATGATCGATATCGGTGACATTATCGGCGTCACCGGCATCGTGCGTCGCACCAAGCGCGGCGAGCTGACGATCAACGCCCAGAAGATCGAGATGCTGACCAAGTCGCTGCTGCCGATGCCTGAAAAGTGGCACGGCCTCTCCGACATCGAACTGCGTTACCGCAAGCGCCATCTCGACATCATGACCAACGAGGAATCGAAGCTGCGCTTCCAGCAACGCTCGAAGATCCTCTCCGGCATCCGCCGTTTCATGGAAGACGACGGCTTCATGGAAGTCGAGACGCCGATGCTGCATTCGGTCTACGGTGGTGCGACCGCCGAGCCTTTCAAGACGCATCACAACACGCTGAAGCTCGACATGTACCTGCGCATCGCGCCGGAACTGTTCCTCAAGCGCACGCTGGTTTCGGGCCTCACCGACAAGGTCTTCGAGATCAACCGCAACTTCCGCAACGAAGGCGTCTCCACCCGGCATAATCCGGAATTCACCATGATGGAGTGCTATTGGGCTTACGCCGACTACGAGGACATCATGGATCTCGTCGAGCGGCTGTTCGAGACCCTGGCGCTCGCCATCCACGGCACGACGGAATTCCCCTTCGGCGACAAGACGCTGTCCTTCAAGGGTCCGTTCAAGCGCGTGCCGATGCCGGACGCCGTCAAGGAAGTCACCGGCATCGACTTCCTGGCGATGAAGACCGACGAGGAAGCCCGCGCCGCCGCCAAGGCTGCCGGCTTCGCGGTCGAGAAGGACTGGACCTGGGGCGAATGCCTCGCCTTCATCTTTGAAGAGAAGGTGGAGCAGACGCTGATCCAGCCGTCGCACGTCACGCATTTCCCGAAGGACATTTCGCCCTTCGCCAAGGAAGTGCCGGGCGAGCCCCGCCTCGTTGAACGTTTTGAGACCTATTGCAATGCCTGGGAACTCGGCAACGCTTTCTCCGAACTCAACGATCCGGAAGAACAGCGCCGCCGCATGGTGGAGCAGCTCGAGCAGGCGCATGCCCGCGGCGAGAAGGAAAAACAGCTCGACGAGGAATTTCTCGATGCGATCGACCAGGGCATGCCGCCCGCCGGCGGTCTCGGCATCGGCGTCGACCGCCTGATCATGCTCCTCACCAACGCGCCGTCGATCCGCGACGTCATCCTGTTCCCGGCCCGCCGCGCCAAGGCCGACTGAGAAACGCACAACCTGAACAAGGAAACGGAGCGCCCGAAAGGACGCTCCGTTTTGCTTTTTCCTGAAACATTCCGCCTCAGATCATGTAGCCGCCGGCGACCTCGATTGTCTGCGCATTGATCCAGGCACCCTCCTCCGACGCCAGCATGGCGATCACCCGGCCGACATCGTCGGATTCTCCGATACGGCCGAGTGCCGTCTGCGAGGCAAGCAGCGCTGCAAATTCCGGGTTTTTGTCCAGCGCGGCATCAGCCAGATTGGTGCGAATAGCGCCCGGCGAGACCGCATTGGCGCGGATCCTGCGGTTGCCGAACTCCTTCGCCTGATACCGCGTCAAGGTCTCAAGCCCAGATTTGAGAGCGGCATACGGCGCCACACCGGCCGTTGCGACACGCACCGAGGCGCTCGTCACATTGAGGATCACGCCACCATCCACCATCAGCGGCAACAGCGCCTGCGTCAGGAAAAACGGGCCCTTCAGGTGCACGTTCATCAGCGCGTCGAACTGGTCGGTCGTCACCGTCTCTATCAGATTGAACATGCCGAACCCGGCATTGTTGACGAGGCAATCGAAATCACTGCGGCCCCAAGAGGTGGAAAGCAGTCGCTTGACCTCCTCAACGAAGGACGGAAAGCTTGCGGCATCTCCGACATCCAAAGCCAGCGCGACTGCCTGGCCGCCCGCCGCCTTGATCTCGGCCACAGCCTCATCGGCGCCGGGCTTGTGGCTGTTGTAGGTCAGGATGACCCCCATGCCGCGCCGCGCGCATTCCTGAGCTGCCGATTGACCGATGCCCCGGCTGCCACCGGTAATGATTGCGATTTTCATCTGTGTCTCCTTGCTTTCGATGGCCGGAAGCTAGGGGAAACGGGAGGCCGCTACTCCGCCGGAAACTGCCTCGTTCTTGCCTATTCCTGCTTTTGTCTTGCGCGCAATGACGAGCTAGGTCAGGTTTCCCCCATGCAGACAATGTTCGAAGAGATGCGCCGCCTGACGGCCCGCGCCGAAAACCGCCCGACGGAAACCGGCATACCAGGCATATGATGGTCAAGGGAGAGATCCCTGAGCACAGGCTCGGGGCGATCTATGAGCCAATGGTCAACCTGATCGTGGATGGCAGCAAGACGCTCACCATCGCCGGCCAGGACTATTACTACGACCCCACCACCTATTTCGTCATCTCGGTGGATATGCCCGCAACTGGCAAAGTGCAGCAAGCCGGTCTCGACAGGCCCTATGTCGGTGTCAGTCTGTCGCTCAATCCGGCAAGGGTCGCAGCCCTTCTCATCGACCTCCCGCCACAGACCTATCAGGAGGGGCAAGGCGGCGGTTATTCCGTCTGCCGCATGACGCCGGAACTTCTCAGTGCCTGGCTGAGAATGCTGCAGCTCATGGAGCGGCCGCAGGATATCCCGGCTCTTGCGCCTGCCTATGAACGCGAAATCCTCTATCGCGTGCTGCAGGGGCCACAAGGCTGGATATTACGTGATATTGCGGCACCCGACAGCGCACTCTCGCGGATAAGACTCGCCATCCGCTGGGTACGCGATCACTACGCAGAGGCGGTCGAGGTCGAAAAGCTTGCCAGCCTCGCCTCGATGAGCGTGTCCGCCTTTCATCGCCATTTCAAGGCAGTGACGGCGATGAGCCCGATCCAGTTCCAGAAACGCATCCGATTACTGCAGGCTCGCCAGCTTCTGATTGGCCAATCCGGAAATGCATCCTCGGTCGCCTACACCGTGGGCTATGAAAGCGCCTCGCAATTCAGCAGGGAATACGCACGCTTCTTCGGCCAGCCGCCGGCGCGCGATGCCTCACTGATAAGGGAAAATATCAAGCCTGCTGCCTGATCGTTTTCGGAACTAGTGGCCGCTCTTGACGGGCGGCTCCTCTGCGGGAGCGTCTCCCGCCGGAGTGGCTGCATCCTTGGCAGCCTGCTCTTGGGCAGACGGTTCCTCAGCCTCCTTGGGCGCAGCGCCCTTTTCCGGCTTGCTCTCTTTCTTGGTGGAGGCGACGGCCACTGGATCGATGCAATCGGCCGGGTCCTTGAGGCTCGCATTCAGCGTTGCGATCCGATCGTCCGGCAACTCGATGCGTTCGCCGTAGAAGAGGCCCTGTTCACTCGCCTTGCCGTCGTAATAACGGGCCGTATAGGGTTTGTCGTCGAGACCTTCGACCATCTTGTCGGGATGCGCAATATAGACCACGTCGGCGCCGATCGCCCGACCGCGAATGTCCGAGCGCAGGGTCGGACCGTTCTCGTCGAGGACGACGACCTGCACCAGATCGGGCTTTTGCGCTTCATAGACGGCCTGGGCGACGCGCAACGCCGTCTTGACGCGCGTCATGCCGTCGACAGGTTCGGTCTTGATGTATTTGCGGACCCAGACATGATCCTGCTTCTTGATCGTCACGAGATTGACGTCGGTGCAGGCCACGCCATCAGCGGCTTCCTCGTCACCCAGCAGCCTGTCTTTGCCAACATAGACCGCAGCACCGCCGGAAACGCCCGCTAACAGGGCGCTACCACCGATGATCAAAGCCAATTTCCGGGAAGGCCGGAATATGCGCAGTAAGGCCTTCACGCCAACTGCTCCGCCATCTGAAAACTCCAACGCAATACAAGTGACTGTTAAGCTAGGGAAATGACGTTTCCGAATGTTTAAGTGGGCCTTCCGACTTTGTCTCGAAGTGACAAAATACCAAAAAAGGTCCAGCTGCTCCTGCGCTTGCCAGAGCGCTCACGCGCATGCTCTAAAATGCCATGGCTTTCACGCTTCGCCAGATACAATATTTCGTCGCCGTTGCAGAACAGGGCTCGGTCACACGCGCCGCGCAGAACCTGTCGATCTCCCAATCATCGATAACGGAGGCGCTGAAAGAACTCGAAAGCGACCTCGGGGTCGTGTTGTTCGAACGCCACCCGCGGGGGCTCTCGATCACCCACAATGGTCACCAGTTCCTGCGGCACGCCACGAAAATCCTGGCAACGGTGTCCGATGCCCGCACCAGCTTTTCCGCCCAGCAGAACACACCTTCCGGCACGCTCAATATCGGCGTTACTTCGCTCGTTGCCGGCTATGTACTTTCGGACCTGCTGGCCCGCTATCGCCGGGCCTGCCCCGGGGTCGAAGTCAGCGCCATCGAAGACAATGGCAGTTATCTCGAACATCTGCTGGTCGGCGGCGAGCTGGATGTCGCTGTCATGGTGATTTCAAATCTGCGTGATCGCATGGCTCTCCAAGCGGAAATTCTGGAAACCTCCCCCTATCGCCTCTGGCTGCCAATGGGTCATCCGCTGGTCTCGGCCGATATTATCTCGGTTGCCGATATCGCCCGCGAACCGCTGATCATGTTGACGGTGGATGAAATCGAGGAGAATACCGGCAAACTATTGACCGCACTCGGCGCCCGTCCACACGTCGCCTTCCGCACTCGCTCGGTGGAAGCCGTACGCAGCCTGGTTGCCACGGGCGCGGGCGTTGCGCTGCTGCCCGATCTTGTCTATCGCCCCTGGTCGCTGGAAGGCGACCGTATCGAGAGCCGCGACGTTTCCGGTTCTCTGCCCGTCGTGCAGGTCGGCATGGTCTGGCGCAAGGGCTCCAGCCTGCCGCAGGCGGCGCGCGATTTTGTGGCTATCGCCGAGAACATGCGATCGGGAAGATCCCGCTAGGTATCGGAATTTCCGATATCGGCTTTCTGATAAATGAATTTGCGAAACCGGCCTTTCCGCGTCACCTTTTCTTCCGGGAACAAAACGCCGCAAAAGCGGCACCGAACCGGGAGACAGACGATGAAGCATCTTCTGAAATCGTGCACTGCTGCCCTCGCGAGCCTGAGCTTCGCGACGCAGGTTGTCGCTGCCGAACCGCTGAAGGAATTGGGCAAGGGAGAAGGCGCCGTCAGCATCGTCGCCTGGGCTGGCTATATCGAGCGCGGTGAAACCGACAAGAATTACGATTGGGTCACCGACTTCGAGAAGGAAACGGGCTGCAAGGTTTCCGTAAAGACCGCCGCCACCTCGGATGAAATGGTGGCGCTGATGAACGAAGGCGGCTTCGACCTCGTCACAGCCTCGGGCGACGCATCGCTTCGCCTTGTGGCCGGCAAGCGCGTCCAGCCGATCAACACCGACCTGGTTCCGAGCTTCAAGACCATCGACGAGCGCTTGCAGAATGCGCCTTGGCATACGGTGAACGGCGTCCACTACGGCGTGCCTTATCTCTGGGGCCCGAACGTACTGATGTACAACACGGACACCTTCAAGGATAAGGCGCCGACGAGCTGGAACGTCGTCTTCGAAGAGCAGAACCTGCCTGATGGTAAGTCCAACAAGGGCCGCGTCCAGGCCTATGACGGCCCGATCTATATCGCTGATGCGGCCATGTATCTGATGGCGCACAAGCCCGATCTCGGCATCAAGGATCCTTACGAGCTCAACGAGGACCAGTACAAGGCCGCCCTCGACCTGCTGCGTGGCCAGCGCAAGCTCGTTTCGCGCTACTGGCATGATGCGATGATCCAGGTCGACGACTTCAAGAACGAAGGTGTCGTTGCCTCCGGCTCCTGGCCGTTCCAGGTCAATCTGATGCAGGCAGACAAGCAGAAGATCGCTTCGACCTTCCCCGAAGAAGGGGTAACTGGCTGGGCTGACACGACCATGCTGCACGCCGACAGCGAGCATCCGAACTGCGCCTATATGTGGATGGAACACTCCCTGAAGGCGAAAGTACAGGGCGATGCCGCCGCCTGGTTCGGCGCCGTTCCCTCGGTTCCGGCAGCCTGCAAGGGCAACGAGCTGCTGACCGACACCGGCTGCAACGGCAACGGTTACGATCACTTCGAAAAGATCAAGTTCTGGAAGACCCCGGTCGCCAAATGCACGACCGAGAGCGAATGCGTGCCCTATCATCGCTGGGTATCGGATTATATCGGCGTGATCGGCGGGCGTTGACGCCAGGCCGATTAACGTAAGTGCCTTTCCCAACTCCTCGCAAAGTCGAGGGGCCGGAGTGGCACCGCCGCATTCCTGCTGAAACGCCGAAAGGTTTGAGAGTGGGCGCCGCAGGTTAAGCCCCTCCCCCTTGTGGGGAGGGGTTTGGGGCAGCGCGTTTAGAACGAAGGCCAATGCCTCCCTCGAATGATACAGGTCCGGAGCTTCCATGACGTCAGCCGTCCGCTTCCAGAAGGTGTCTCGCCATTTCGGCGCGGTGCGCGCCGTCGACGGCGTTGATCTTGAAATCGTGCCCGGCGAGTTCTTCGCCATGCTCGGCCCGTCCGGTTCTGGCAAGACAACCTGCCTGCGGCTGATCGCAGGCTTCGAACAGCCGACATCGGGACATATCGAAATCTTCGGCGAAACCGCAGAAGGCGTTCCGCCCTATCGCCGCAACGTCAACACCGTCTTTCAGGACTACGCGCTCTTCCCGCATCTCGATATACTCGACAACGTCGCCTACGGGCTGATGGTCAAGGGCGTCGGCAAGACGGAGCGGATCAAGGAAGCCGAGAAGGCACTGGAACTGGTGAAGCTGCCCGGCTATGGCAGCCGCCGTCCCGGCCAGCTCTCCGGCGGCCAGCGCCAGCGTGTGGCGCTCGCCCGTGCACTCGTCAACAAGCCGCGGGTACTCCTGCTCGACGAACCGCTTGGCGCCCTGGACCTGAAACTGCGCGAGCAGATGCAGGAGGAGTTGAAGAGCCTGCAGCGCGCGCTTGGCATCACTTTCATCTTCGTCACCCACGACCAGGGCGAAGCGCTGTCCATGGCCGACCGAGTCGCGGTCTTCAACAACGGCGGCATCGTCCAGCACGGCACGCCCCAGGATATTTACCGGCGTCCGAAAACACGTTTCGTTGCCGATTTCGTCGGCTCGTCGAATGTCATCGCCCCCGATGTCATGACAGCCCTTGGCGGCGAGAAACGCTGGGCGAGCCTGCGGCCGGAAGCAATCCACATCGCAGCTGACGGCATTGAAGCCAGGGTCGAAAATACCAGCTTCCTGGGTGCGGCGACCCGGCTTGCCGTCGAGACCAGGGGATCGCGTCTTCACGTCATGCTGCCGGCCGGCAGCGACGTGCCCGATATCGGCACCGCCATCCGCCTTTCCTGGCAGCAGGGCGACGTGCACTATATGGATGATGCGGCATGACGGCGCTGGCAATCACCAAGCCCGAAACTTCGATCCTGCCGCAACGTGGTGGTTTCTTCGGCCGCCTTTCGGACAGCTTGTGGCGCCACCCGAAACTGCTGCTCTTCCTGATGCTGACCCCGCCGCTTCTCTGGCTCGGCATCATCTATATCGGCTCGCTGATCGCGCTGCTGCTGCAGAGCTTCTTCTCGATCGACGATTTCTCGGGGATGGTGAATTACGAGTTCACCCTCGACACCTATGCCCAGCTTCTAAACCCCAGCAATTTCGACATCATCATCAGAACAATCCTGATGGCGGCGCTGGTGACGGTCGCCTCGGCCCTCGTTGCCTTTCCAATCGCCTATTATGCGGCCCGCTATGCGCAGGGAAAATGGAAGGCCCTCTTCTATCTTGGCGTCATGATGCCGCTCTGGTCGAGCTATCTCGTCAAGATTTACGCCTGGAAATTGATCCTCGCGAAGGAAGGTATCCTCACCTGGTTTTTCGAGAGGTTCCATCTGTCCTGGCTTCTCGACGGCGTACTCGCTTTGCCCATCGTAGGCGGCAATTCGCTCTCCGTCAGCTATCTCGGCACCTTCATCGTCTTCGTCTACATCTGGCTGCCCTATATGATCCTGCCAACGCAAGCAGCCCTCGAGCGCGTGCCCGGCAACCTGATCGAGGCCTCAGCCGATCTTGGCGCTACGCCACGCCAAACGTTCCGAACCGTGCTTTTCCCGCTGGCGCTGCCGGGCATCGTCGCAGGCTCGATTTTTACCTTCTCGCTGACTTTGGGCGATTACATCATCCCGCAGATCATCGGCTCGTCCCGTCTGTTCATCGGCCAGGCGGTCTATACGCAGCAGGGAACGGCTGGCAACGTACCGCTCGCCGCTGCCTTCTCCGTAGTGCCGATTGCCATCATGGCGGTCTATCTGTGGCTCGCCAAACGCATGGGAGCCTTCGATGCGCTCTGACCGCGGACAGAAATCACCCCTCGTCTTGAAGATCGCAGCCGCCGGCGGCCTGCTCTTCCTGCATCTGCCGATCTTGCTGATCTTCGTCTATGCCTTCACGACGGAAGAGAAGAGCTACCAGTGGCCACCGCCAGGCCTGACGCTGCAATGGTTCGGCATCGCCTGGAACCGCCCGGATGTCTGGTCGGCTCTTGGCCTCTCGCTGCAGGTTGCCTACATCGCGACCGTGATTGCGCTGATCCTCGGCACACTCTGTGCGGCCGCCGTGAGCCAGACGAAATTCTTTGGCCGTGAAGCGATCTCGCTGCTCGTCATTCTGCCGATCGCGCTTCCCGGGATCATCACCGGCATTGCGCTTCGCTCCGCCTTCAGCCTCTTCGACATCCCCTTCTCGGTCTGGACGATCGTGCTCGGTCACGCCACCTTCTGCGTCGTCGTCGTCTACAACAACGCCGTTGCCCGCTTCCGGCGGACATCGGCCTCGCTGATCGAAGCCTCGATGGATCTGGGTGCCGACGGCTTCCAGACCTTCCGCCATGTCATCCTGCCGAATATCGGCACCGCGCTTCTCGCCGGCGGCATGCTCGCCTTCGCCCTGTCCTTCGATGAGGTGATCGTCACCACCTTCACCGGCGGCCAGCAATCCACGCTGCCGATCTGGATGCTCGAAGAGTTGATCCGCCCCCGTCAGCGCCCGGTCACCAATGTGGTCGCCATGGTCGTCGTGCTCGTCACCTTCCTGCCGATCCTGGCAGCCTATTACCTCACTCGCGACGGCGACCAGATCGCCGGCGCCGGCAAATAACCGGAGCGGGATGCGGAACCCCCTCCGCCCCACTCGATCAACCACAAGGGAGAACGCCCATGGACACGCAAATGCTGATCGGTTCCCGCTTCGAAAGCGGCACGGAAACGGAAGAGCACATTCTGAACCCGAAGACGGGCGAAACGGTGCTGAACCTTGCGGAAGCCTCGCTCGGCCAGATCGACGCCGCCGTGGATGCGGCCGAGAAAGCCTTTGTCGCCTGGTCGCAGACGACACCATCCGAACGTTCTGCCTACCTCCTGAAAATTGCCGACGCCATTGAAAAGGATGCGCAGGGCTTCGCCACGCTCGAGGCGCTGAACTGCGGCAAACCGATCAATGCCGTGCTGAATGATGAAATCCCGGCCATCGTCGATTGTTACCGCTTCTTCGCCGGTGCCGTGCGCAATCTGCACGGACCGGTCTCCGGCGAATATCTTCCCGGGCACACTTCGATGATCCGACGTGACCCGATCGGCATCGTCGGATCGATTGCGCCCTGGAACTACCCGCTGATGATGATGGCCTGGAAGCTCGCACCCGCCATCGCCGGTGGTAATACCGTGGTGTTCAAACCGTCTGAACAGACGCCGCTGACGGCGCTGAAGATGGCAAAGCTCCTTGCCGATATCCTCCCCGAAGGCGTGGTCAACATCGTTCTCGGCCGCGGCGAGAGTGTCGGCAACGCCCTGATCAACCATCCGAAGATCAACATGGTATCGATCACCGGCGACATTGCGACCGGTAAGAAAGTGCTGCAGGCCGCTGCCAAGACCGTCAAGCGCACCCATCTGGAACTTGGCGGCAAGGCGCCGGTCATTGTCTTCGACGATGCCGATATCGATGCCGTCGTCGCCGGCATCCGCACCTTCGGTTACTATAATGCCGGCCAGGACTGTACAGCCGCTTGCCGGATCTATGCCGATGCGAAGGTCTACGACAATTTCGTCGCCGACCTGACATCGGCCGTCTCCAGCATCCGCTTCAACCAGGCTGACGACACCGAGAACGAAATTGGCCCGTTGATTTCCAAGCGCCAGCGCGACCGTGTTGAAAGCTTCGTCACCCGCGCCTCCGAACATAGGCATATGGAAATCACCACCGGCGGCAGGATCTCTGGCGATAAAGGCTTCTTCTTCGTGCCGACGGTCGTCGCGGGTGCAACGCAGGAAGACGAGATCGTCCGCCGTGAAGTTTTCGGACCCGTCGTCTCTGTCACCCGCTTCACCGAGGTAGAGGATGCGGTGAACTGGGCAAACGACAGCGATTACGGCCTCGCCTCATCCGTCTGGACCAGGGATGTCGGCCGCGGCATGAAGACTGCTGCTCGCCTGCAATATGGCTGCACCTGGATCAACACGCATTTCATGCTGGTCAACGAGATGCCGCACGGTGGCCTCAAGCAATCAGGCTACGGCAAGGACATGTCCGTCTACGCTCTGGAAGACTATACCGCCGTCCGTCACGTTATGATCAATCACGGATAGTTGAACGGCAAAATCTTGATCTGATTCAAAAGTCACTGTCGCCATCAGTGACTTTTGTCACTTTGTCGTAATACAACTGCAAATACTATTTCTAAACGTGGAATTGCCGTTTCACACTATTTGTCGGCTCGCGATAAGTGTGCTTCCTTGTCGGATGAAAGAGATCGGTCAGGCATTACCTACTCATGGCGACGCGCATTGATATCTCCGAGCTTGAAACGGCTTTAGACGGGTTGCTGGAATCCGCTCTTATGCCGGCAAGCTGGGAGCGCACGCTGGAGCAGATCAGCCGCGCCACTGGTTCCATCGGCACGCATATCATGCCGGTGCGCGGGAAATTCCCCGCCGGCTTCCTGACGACCCCGAACTTGCTGGAGGCCTTCAAGGTTTATTTCGACGAGGAATGGTATCAGCGTGACTTCCGCGAACGCGGCCTGGCGGTTGCGATGGCCAAGAGTGTCGTCATCGAACACGACATCGCCGGCGAGGAAGAATTCAAGCACGAGAGCTTCTACACCGAGTTCCTGGCCCGCTTCCGCTTCCGCTACTCCGCCATGGTGGGCTTCACCTCCGGTGATACGATGCTGAGCCTCAACCTGCAGCGCCGAATTCAGGACCAGCCCTTCGATCGCGATGATGAGCGCGTGCTTGTGAAGATGCAGTCGAGGCTGACTGCCGCCGCCGAAATCATCCGCGCGCTGCATGTTGCCAAGATCGACAGCATGAGCGAGGCATTCGAGCTCGCCGGCACCGCCGTGGTCTTTTTCGACCGTTTTGGCCGCATCACCAGGCTGAACCAGCGGGCAGAGATGCTGCTCGACGACAACATCCGGATTGCCGATCGCGAACTCGTCACTCTCCGCCAGGAAGAGACGGGGCTCCTGCGACGCCACCTGCAGGCAACGCTTTCGAAGGAGCCGCTCACCAATCCGGCCGCTTCCACGCCGGTCCTGTTTTCCCGTCCCGGAAAGGCGCCGCTGATAATCCGTGCCCAGCGGCTGAACGGTGTACCTGCCGAACTCTTCTCGCATTCCGCCGCAGTCGCGATCATCACGGATCTCTCGGAGCGAGTGGCCCCAAGCCGCGACCTGCTGCGCCGGCTCTTTTCGCTCACGCCTCAGGAAACGACGGTAGCGTGCCTGCTGATGGATGGTTCATCGCCACGCCAGATCGCCGAGATATCCGGCCTGACCTATGAGACGACTCGCGGCTATGTGAAGAAGGTTCTCGCCAAGACGGGCACACAGCGCCAGTCCCAGCTTATATCGCTGCTCTCAAGCCTGAAAATCTAGACCCGGTTATTGGGCCTGACCATAAAGTGCGAACAGCTCAATGCCGCCTTCCCATATCATGTCGAGCGCCACATAAACGATGATGGCAAGGCCGATCCAGCCGATCCAGCGGAAGCGGTTAAGCAGTTTTGCCACGAGGCTGGATGCGACACCCATCAGGATGACGGAAAGGATAAGGCCGAAGATCAAGGCGTGCATGTTCGACTTCGCGGCACCAGCGACGGCCAGGACATTGTCGAGCGACATGGAAAGGTCCGCAAAGATGATCTGGCCGATCGCCTTCCGGAAAAGTTTCGGCCTGTGAGCGTGGTGGCCGGCTTCCTCCTGAGCCCCCTCTTCGCCCCTCTCCCGCAACTCGCCGAACATCGTCCAGCAGATCCACAGAAGCAGCAGGCCGCCGACGAGCGTGATGCCCTTGATGAAGAGCAACTGGGCGGCGATAACGGCAAAAGCGATGCGGACGACGGCGGCTGCGGCAATGCCGGCGACGATCGCTTTCCCACGCAAATCGGCGGAGAGACCGGCGGCAGCCATGCCGATGACGATCACATTATCCCCCGACAGGATGATGTTGATCATGATCACTTCGAGATAGGCGGATATGACCTGGGGGTCCAGAAAGGCATTCATGGACAATGGCTTTCGTCGATGGGGCAAATCGATGACGATCCCTTCAAACAGATCGGGACCTCTTTGAAAAGCCTTTGCGGGGCAAAGTAATGCACCTTCAAGGAAGGGCGTTCCATTTTAGCAATTTGGAACAAAATTGGCTTTGGCGCGTCTTCTCCCGGCAATCACGGAAGGAGGATATCCATGTTAAAATGGGCTCTGATATTTCTGGTAATTTCGATCGTCGCCGGCTTTTTCGGCTTCTCCGGCATCTCCGCGGCGACCGCAACGATCGCCCGCGTGCTCTTCGGCATATTCCTCGTTGTCTTCCTGATCTTCCTTATCCTGGCCCTGATGGCAGGACAGGCGATCTTCTGACGGCGGGTGTGACGGCGGTGCTTGCGACTTCCGTTGGTTAGAGCACCGCCTTGAGCCAGGGATGCACCTCCTTCACCTGTCGCTTCACGAGATTGTCGATTGATATCGATCCAGCGCCCCTCACCGCCAGGACGAACATGCCGCCGGCTATTGCAAGATCCTTCTCGAAATGCAGCAACTCGTTCTGGCTCGCAAAGTTGGTATGAAACAGAAAGGCCGTAGCGAGGCAGAACAGCCCTAGCACCACCGAGCCGAGCCGGCTCAGCAGGCCAGCGGCAACGGAGAGACCGGCGCCGAGCTGCAGGGCGACAACGCCAAATGTCACGATCGCCGGCAATCCGAGCTTCTGAAAGGCAGCGAGCGTAGCAGTCATATCGGCCGCAAGCGTCGCGCCTTCATGCAGGAAAATGAGGGCCAGCAGGAGCCTGCCAAGTAGAAGAATGAGATCGGCCAGCCGAACCCGGCCCGAAGCGTTTTCCGCTAAAGCGTTTTCCATTGTAATCTCCTCTTCGAAGAAAGCAGGCGGTAGACCCGCCTGCCTTGCAGTCTACATGCCGTTTAGTTGCCTCCTTTCGCTGCGATGGCATCTTGCAGGTCCTCAAGCTCTTCGCAGCCCGTAGGGCAGAGCTGCTTGAGCACGGACACCTGCTCCTCGGCCTTCGCCATGTCGCCGGTCTCGATATAGAGTTCGCCGAGATATTCGCGTGCAGCTTTGTGATCCGGCTGCAGTTCCAGCGCCTTGGTGTAATAGGTCAGCGACGTCTTGAAGTCGCCGGTCTTGCGCAGCGTGAAGCCCATCAGATTATACACGTCTGCCTGCTGGTTATCTTCAGCGAGGTCGCGGAGTTCCTGGAGCGCGCCGGCATAGTCCTTGGCGTCGATCTTGGCACGCACCGAAGTAAGGTCCGGTGCGTCCGTCGATTCCATGTTGTCGACGGCAAAAGCCGGTAGCGCACTGATCGCCGCAAAGCCGGCGGAAGCGGCACAAAGGCCGATGAAGGTTAGAACCACGTATTTGCTGGTCTTGATCATGATCGTCTCCTTGGAGCCTTTCAGGCCTGGATTGTCGGGGTAAAGCCATAGGCGCTTCCGTCCTTGACGAAGGTGCCTGAGCCGGGGAACGGAAAGTGCGAACCGCAGATCGCGATATTGTCTGCGATGACGCGATCGATGAGACGGCGGCGCGTATCTATCGCCGTCGGTCCGTCCTGATCGTAGCTGCCCTGCCAATCGGGATGCGGCGCGAGTAGCGCAGGCACGTACATGATGTCTGCGGAGACGAGCAGCTGCTTGTTTCCGGAGCTCACCAGATAGGTCGAATGACCAGGCGTATGGCCGGGCGCCGATAGCAGCCGGACGCCGGGCGCGACTTCGGCCCCGTCATCCACCAGCTTCCAGTTCTTCCATTTCGGGAAGACGGCGGCGATGCGCTTGCCAGCCGGCTTTCTGCCTTCGGCAAGCTTCTCGACGCGGCCGGGCTCCGTCCACCAGTTGTATTCCATCGCGTTGACGATGAGCTCGGCATTCGGGAAAACCGGTTTGTTCGTTCCCTTTTCCATCAAGCCCCAGACATGATCGGGGTGGAAATGCGAGATCATGATCGTATCGATCTTCTTGTAGTCGATACCGGCCGCCGCCATGTTCGCCGGCAGATGCGTGGCATTTTCCTGCCATTGACCGACGCCGGAACCGGCATCCATCATGATCGTGCGACCACCGACCTTCAGCACGACCACCGTCAGCGGGATCGGCATGAATTCGGTCGTAAGACCGGCCTTGGAAAGCGCCTCCTTGGTGTCTTCGATCGAGGCGTTCTTGATGAAGGCTGGGTCGTGCGGCTTTTCCCAGATACCGTCATAGATCGCCGTGACCTCGATATCGCCGACCTTGTATTTGTAGAAGCCGACTGTCGGTTCCAACGGCGTCTCGGCAAATGCCGGCATGACGAATTCGATCTTCGAAGACAGACCGAATGCGGCCGCAGCGGCAGCCGATCCCAGGACGGCGCGACGTGACATTGACAACATGATTATGCCTCCTCTTGTTGATGGCATTTCGACTGGCGAAGACTGCGATTGCTCTGACGTCTCCGCTGACGAACTAGATCGAAGGCACCGGATGCTTATTCCCGATTTCCCCGAAGTTTCTTTCAACCCATTGGAAAAACGGCACTATTTCTACCACCCAGAGATGACGTCGATCCCAGCGCAAATAAATCGAGATTTTCTGGAATAAAACTGCGCGTCGATCGGTCTAGACTGCAGGAGACCGCATCCAATACCTGCGGCTCTCACGTCCCAATCGGCTGCTGTTGAGGCAGGGAGGATGATGACAAACGCTCAGATCACCTATCCCGTCGGATCGATCGACTGGAGTTTCCTGCTCGGCGGCCAGGCTCCGCGCGCCCATGTTCGACCATCACCGTTACAGGTGCTGTTCGCTGGCGTGACGCGACTGTTCCATCTCATGGCCGCAGAGAAATCCGGCAGCGAACGGATTGCCGCAAAGATCGACGCGGCGACCCAGCATGAATTCATGCATCGCTTTCAGGACGTGATTATCCCGCATCTCGACGCGGCCTATAATTTTGCCCGCTTCCTTAGCCGTGACGCCGAGGCCGCGCAGGATATCGTCCAGGAAGCCTTTCTGCGCGCCTACCGCAATTTCGAAACATATCGCGGCGGCGATCCGCGCTCCTGGCTATTTGCGATCGTCAGGAATTGCTGCCACGTCTGGCGCCAGCAGGATCGCCGCAAGGCCCGTTTCGAACGGCATCTGGACGAGACCGGCGGTGCCGATCCCGATGAAGACGAAGGCTATCAAGTGGCATCGGAGGAGGATTCGCCGAAAACGGCGATGATCCGGCAGACGGAGCAGCAGCGTGTTCGCGACGTCATCAGCAAGCTTCCCGAAACGATGCGGGAAATCATCGTGCTGCGTGAACTCGAAGACCTCTCCTACCGACAGATCGCAGAAATCATCGATGCGCCGATCGGCACCGTCATGTCGCGCCTTGCCAGGGCGCGGCGCGAGTTCGCCGACATCTGGGATGCATGCAACAAGAGCGAGGCGGCAGGATGAGCGAAGCCCATCAAAATGCCTGCGCCGAATGGCGCATCATGCTCCACGGCTTCGTCGACGGCGAACTCGATGGCGTCCATGCCGCGCAATTCGAGGGTCATCTGGCGACCTGCGAGAGCTGCCGGACGGAGATGGAAAGGGTTACGGCGGTGAGAAAGATCATCGACCAGGACGGCGTCCGATGGAGGCCGCCCGAAGCCCTGCGTTCACAAGTCCTGTCCATGCTGTCCTTCGAACAGACAGCGGCCGCCTCCAGCTTGCCTCGAGCACACCGGCCGCCTTTCTGGCGCCGCGCCTTTGACCTCGCGCGGCAGTGGAGTTTCATTCCCTCGCTGGCGGTCTTGGCGGCAAGCGCTTTCCTGTTCATCAACACTCCATCGCAGACCCTCATCCTGCAGGACGAGATCATGGCAAGCCATGTCAGGTCGATGATGGCCGACCATCTGACCGACGTCCTGACCTCGGACCAGCATACGGTGAAGCCCTGGTTCAATGGCAAGATCGATTTCTCGCCGCCAGTCAGCGATCTCACGAAGGATGGATTTCCGTTGGTCGGGGGCCGCGTGGACTATATCGGCGGCCGTGCCGTTGCCGCGCTTGTTTACAGGCGCCACGGCCACGTCATCAACCTGTTCATCTGGCCCACGGCTTCGGGCACCCAGACGACGACAGAGCGCGACGGCTACAACATGGTACAATGGTCGGATGGCGGGCTGACGTTCTGGGCGATTTCAGATGTCGCTTCGGGTGACCTTGCAGAATTTGAGAGATTTTTCCGATCCGCGGAGAGACTCTAGAGCAGGCTTGCGCCGACATTGATCGCAAGTGCGAGAATGGTGGTGTTGAACAGGAATGACAGCAGCGCATGCAGCAGGGTGAACTTGCGCATCGTCGTCGAGGTTACGGCCACATCGGCCGTCTGTGCCGCGACACCGATCGTGAAAGAGAAATAGAGGAAGTCCCAATAGGCAGGCTCCTCGATTCCATCAGGGAATTTAAGCCCTTCGCACTTATCCGAACCGCCATAGAAATAGTGGGCGTAGTGGATCGTGAAAAGCGTGTGCAGGAAAAACCAGGAGATCAGGATAGTCAGGATCGCAGCAGCGGCGCGCCACAGCGCGACATCCGCCGGTGCATCCTTGATCGAATGAAGCTCGATGCCGATTCCGGCAATGCTGGCGAGAGCCGCTGCAATCGATAGGAAAAGCAGGAAAGTATCGGAAAAGTCGAGATCTTCGGACCGTTTCCTGATGCTTTCAACCGTCGCCCGAAGCATCTTGCGCCAGCTCAGCCCGATGAAGATGATCGCCGAGGCATTCCAGCCAAACAGGATATTGCTGGCGCTGACCTCCCGCGAGGTCAGCAGCAGAAAGACGATCAGACCACCGAGCACCGAAAGGATGAAGCTTGCGTGCTTGTAGGCAAGCGACACCAGCGAATTTCCGTCATCCTCGTCAGCCACGTCAATCCTCCGAGCCTCTATGTCCTTGATATCAACATGAAAAAGGCGCGGATGCCATCGGCACCCGCGCCTTTCATCAAAGTGCGGCCTGGCAGCCTTATGCAGCAGCGAGCTGCAATTCCTTGCGGACCTGGCTGCGCAGTGTGCCGAGATCCTTTGCGAATGCGCGGATGCCTTCTGCGAGCTTTTCCGTCGCCATCGCATCTTCGTTCATCATCCAGCGGAAGGTCTTTTCGTCGACCGTGACCTTCGGGGCCGGCTTGATCGTTTCCGGCGACAGCTTGCGCTCGAGCTTACCCTGGTCGTTGGACAGTTCATCGAGCAGGTTCGGAGCGATGGTCAGACGGTCGCAACCGGCCAGCGCTTCGATTTCGCCGGTGTTGCGGAAGGAGGCGCCCATGACGACGGTCTTGATGCCATTGGCCTTGTAGTAATTGTAAATGTCGCGAACGGACAGAACGCCCGGATCTTCCTCGGCAGTGAAATCCTTGCCGGTCGACTTCTTGTACCAGTCGAGAATGCGGCCGACGAAGGGCGAGATCAGGAACACGCCGGCGTCAGCGCAGGCAATGGCCTGCGCCTTGGAGAAAAGCAGGGTCAGATTGCAGTCGATGCCTTCCTTCTGAAGGATTTCGGCGGCGCGAATGCCTTCCCAGGTGGAAGCGAGCTTGATGAGGATGCGGTCCTTCTCGATGCCGCGCTCCTTGTAGGCGGCGATGATGCTGCGCGCCTTCTTGAGCGAAGCTTCGGTATCGAAGGAGAGATCGGCATCGACTTCGGTCGAAACGCGGCCGGGAACGAGCTTCACGAGGGCAGAACCGACGGAGATAGCGAGGCGATCAGCAACGGCTGCAGCCGCTGCATCGGCGTCACCGCCGATCTTCTTGCCCCAGGCGATCGCTTCCTTCATGTCATCGGCAAACATCTCGGTACCGAGTGCCTTGAGAACGATGGACGGGTTGGTCGTGCAATCAACCGGCTTCAGGCGAGCAACAGCCTGAATGTCACCGGTATCGGCAACGACGGTTGTGATCTCGCGGAGTTGGTCAAGCTTGGATGTCATGGTCAAAATCCTTTTTGAACTTGGACTGCGGACCGGCGCGAGTTCCGCCCGGCAAAGAGGTGATCTGAGGACCGATGGTTTGCATGCTGCAGGCGAAAAGACGCGCCACCGTCACGGATGAGTCATAAACGTGAGAGACATTGGCGGTGTTCCCAGGCGCGTTGGTCCAACCGCCGAAAAACGACAAGCGCCTTGCAAGCGCTGTCGCGTGCGGCTGATGGGCCGATCGTGACTTTCCGCATGCCCGCACATTGCCCTCCTCGGACGGACAAGAACGACATTGTCGACCATGACTATCGCCGCTCCGGCAACGAAAAGTCAAGGACATTTGTGCATTTCAATTGACATAAGTGTCACACCCGGCATTATCGCGGGAACAAAGCCGATGCCCCAATCTTATGCCATCGATGGCAAAGATCTAGGGCGAAATCGGCGCGGGAGGAGATGTGGTCAAGCTGAAACGCGGCACGCACACTGCTTATTCCGAAGCCTCCTCACTCCGGCTGCGGGCGGCATGGCTCTATTACAACGAGGGCCTGACCCAGAAGGATGTTGCCGAACAGCTCGGGATCAGCCGCACGACCGTCATCCGGCTGCTCGACGAGGCGATGAAGCGCAGCGAAGTACAGATCTGGATCAACGACTCGATCGGCGACTGTGTGGAGCTTTCGGTCAAGCTGGAACGGGCCTATGGCCTGGACGAGGCGATCGTCGTGCCGGAGCCCGCCAAATGTGATGTGAATTCACTGGCAAAGAATGTCGGGCTGGCGCTGGGCCAGTTCCTGTCGGAGGCCATTCCGGACGATTATACGATAGGCGTCGGTTGGGGCCGCACGATGACGGCTTCTCTTGCAAGCTTCCGCCCGCCGCGCCGCGACAACTGCAAGATCGTTTCCCTGCTCGGCGGTATCGTCGCCGTTCACCAGACGAATCCAATCGACTACACTTGGCGCCTCGCCAATCAGCTCGGCGCGGAGTGTTATATGTTTCTCGCCCCGTTGCTCGTCGATTCTATCGAAACCAAACGCAATCTCATCGAAAAATGCGGGCTCGATACGATCTACCGGCTGGCGGAAAACCTTGATCTCGCAATCGTCAGCTGCGGCGATATCGGTCCGCATTCGACCTCGCTCTCCGAGGGGTGGATTTCAAAGGCCGAGCTGCAGCAGCTGATCGATGCCGGCTGCGTCTGCGACACCATGTTCAACTTTCTGGACAAGGACGGCAATTCCGTCGATCACTCGATCAATCAGCGGGTGATGTCGGTTGATCTCGATACGCTGAAGGAAGCAAAACACATCGTACTGTCCTCCGGCGGCGCCCATCGTGCCGTCGCGATCCGTGCAACGATCAAGCGCATCGGCTGCAATACGCTCATAACGGATGAAAGTGCCGCAAAGGCATTGCTGGAGCTCGCCGAAGCCGCCTGAGCGGCTTCGGTATTCTCGTTCAGGCGTGTGCCGATTCCCAGCCGAGCATGGCCCGCTTGCGGGTCAGACCCCAATGGTAACCGGTCAACGCGCCATTTTTCCCGAGTGCGCGATGGCAGGGCACGACGAAGGAAATCGGATTGGCCCCGACGGCCGCACCGACGGCGCGCATGGCAGTCGGCCGGCCGATGTCCTTGGCAATGTCGCTATAGGTCACGGCCTTACCGAAGGGAATTTTCAGAAGGCTCTGCCAGACGTTGACCTGGAAATCGGTTCCGATCAGCACGACCCGCAACGGCTGGTCGGATGTCCAGCGGCCCGGTTGGAAGATGCGTTCGGCATAAGGCGCCGTCGCCTGGCGGTCTTCCACATATTCCGCATTTGGCCAACGGCAGGTCATATCCTCCAGGCAAGCCTTCTCATCACCGGAATCGCTGAAGGCGAGACCCGCAAGGCCGCGGTCCGTGACCATGACGAGCGCCGTGCCGAAGGGACATGTGTGGAACCCGTAGCGGATCGTCAGTCCGCCACCCTTCGCCTTCCATTCGCCCGGCGACATTGCCTCATGCGTCACGAACAGGTCGTGCAGGCGGCTCGGGCCGGACAGACCGACCTCGATCGACGTTTCAAGCAGCGGCATTTCTTCCTGGCGCAAGAGCCGCTTGGCATGGTCCAGCGTGACGGCCTGCAGAAAGGCCTTGGGCGAAAGGCCAGCCCAGCGGGTAAAGGTCTTCTGGAGTTGCGTCGGCGATTGGTTCAGCCGCGCGGCGATCGCTTCCAGCGACGGCTGGTCGCGATATTCCTCGCTGATCAGTTCAATGACCCGACGGACGGTGTCGTAATCGGGTCCATCAGGGGTGATGTCTGTTTCGAGCTTCGCGATCATGTTCATCGTTTTTCTCCTTTACAAAGGAGATAATCAAGGCCGGCGAACCAAACCACCCGTTTCTTGCGTGATCTCTCAGAGACGCTGTTTTACCGTTGCCAGCGCGCCCTTGAAGGCCTTGGCGAAACTTTCGCGATCGTCAGGATTGAGAAAGGAGCCGACATCCGTGCGCTTGCCCTCGCCGAAAATATGCATGGAGAGAATGCCGATCTCCTGATGCCGGCGAACGAGGAAACGCGTCCAGAACGGATTGAAATGATGCTCGATCATGCGGCCGGACGGAGAAAACTTGCGCACCGAGACATCCGTACGCGAAACAGTTACCTCTTCCCGCACCCTGCCGGAGCGATAGTTCAGCCAGAAAGCCCCGTAGAGAAGTACGAAGTCCAGGCCGAAGAAAAAGCCGATCGGCCACGCGCCTGTGACGATGAAGAACATGCCGTACATGAAGCAGATCGCGCCCGATATGGCGAGCAACAGCTTGAAACCCTTCCGCCCAAGCGAGCGATAGGGAAAGAGTTCGGCCGCAAAAACAGGCTGCTCGTTTCGGCTGTCGGCGTTGCTTTCCATCATGGCGACTGAGTATAGATTTTCCATGGCCAATCCGAAACTCAAATCCAATACCAAACCGTCGCTAAACTCGAATGTGATCACCCGCCGCAAGCCGGCGGTGCCGGTCAAGACAGCCTACTCGCTGGCCGAGCGCCAAGAGATCTTTCGCCGCTTTTCCGTCCAGCGGCCGGAACCGCGCGGCGAGCTGGAGCATAGCAATCCCTTCACGCTCGTCGTGGCAGTCGCCCTCTCCGCCCAGGCGACGGATGCCGGTGTCAACAAGGCGACCCGCGCGTTGTTCAGGATCGCCGATACGCCACAGAAGATGCTCGATCTCGGCGAAGAAAAGGTCCGCGACTACATCAAGACGATCGGTCTCTATCGCAACAAGGCGAAGAACGTCATTGCGCTCTCGCAAATGCTGGTCGACGAGTTCGGCGGCAAGGTGCCGGAGACGCGCGAGGAACTGGTGCGCCTGCCGGGCGTCGGCCGCAAGACCGCCAATGTCGTCCTGTCAATGGCCTTCGGTCAGGCAACGATGGCGGTTGACACCCATATCTTCCGCATCGCCAATCGCATCAGGCTCGCACCCGGAAAGACGCCTGACGAGGTTGAAGACCGGCTGATGAAGGTGGTGCCGAAACAATATCTCTACCACGCTCATCACTGGCTGATCCTGCACGGCCGCTATACCTGCAAGGCCCGTCGCCCCGAATGCGAGCGCTGCGTGATTGCCGATATCTGCAAATCGCCGGAAAAGAGCAGCGATATCCCGGCGCCGCTGGTCGAGCTACCGCCGCAGCTGATCGGCGAGGCCGTCGAGTAGAGCAGCTATTCCCCGCTCATAATCTTCACGACTGCCGCCTGCTTCGATGGAGATCGCAGCGCGATCGAAAGCTGCCGAGAGCATGGCCGTCAATGGCCCGAGCAAATCGCTGGCACTGGCCTGTGGCAACAAGGCTTCGAGCCCAGCCCGCAATGTCGCCTCGGCATTCTCCGCGTCGATCTTTGCTGTCGCGGGCAGGCCGATCACGGCCGGTGCCTCGAGCAGAAGCAGCCGTGTTCGCCCTTCCACTTCCATTGCATCGAAATAGGCCGCAGCACCTTCAAGCAGCGCTTCACGCGGTGCGGTTTGCCGCGTTGCGCGCCGCTCGATCTCGTCGGCGACACCGGCCGCCTCCCTTTCGATCACCGCCCGGAAAAGCGCTTTCTTGTCTTCGAAGTGATGATAGAGCGCACCGCGCGTTACACCCGCCTCTGCGACGATCTCGGGCGTCGCCGTCTCGGCATATCCCTTCTCGACGAAAAGCCGGCGCGCGGCATCCATCAGCGCCTGTCTCGTTTGCTCGGTTCTCTCGCGGTTACTGCGACTCATGACCTCTGTTTACATACAATCAGCATGTATGTTAATAACAAAAACATACAGAATGTACGTAAAACCCAGAAAGAGGAACGTGATGAAATCGACGAGCTATTATCCCGTGATCATGACGAATGATGTTGCCGGGACGTCTGCCTTCTATTGCCGTCATTTCCGTTTCCAGCCTCTCTTCGAAAGCGACTGGTATGTCCATCTGCAATCGATCGAGGATGAGCATGTGACGCTTGCCGTGCTCGATGGTAGCCACGAAACCATCCCGGCCGCCGGCCGCGGCAAGATCTCCGGCCTTCTCCTGAATTTCGAGGTCGAGGATGTGGACGCGATTTACGCCATTTGCACGGAGGCAGGGTTGCCGATCCTGCGCACGATCCGGGACGAGGATTTCGGCCAGCGCCACTTCATTACCGCCGATCCCAACGGCGTCTTGATCGACGTCATCAAGCCGATCCCGCCAAGCGCCGAATATGCGGCCTTGTATGTAGCGGCAGCGCTGCCCGGCTAAAGCAATTCACCAACGGTGTAGCGCGGTTTTCGTTCGGATTTGCGTGAAAGCTAGGCTCGGAAATCGGGATCGCGCGCGGAGGTCAACTTGTGCAGGTGCACCATCATGCCGGCGGCAAAGAGAGGCGTGAGCAGGTTGACGATAGGGATCGCCAGAAAGAGTGCAATCACCAGGCCACCGAGAAAGACCGTCGGACCATGTTTGGCGCGAAACAGTCGCGCCTCCGGAGGAGAACGGAAGCGCATGGCCGCAAATTCAAAGAATTCCCGCCCGAGCAGGTAGCCGTTCACAAGAAAGAAGGCCACGAGATTGACGCCGGGAATGAAGAGCAGCAAGAGCGCGATAATATTGCCGACGATCACCACCCCCAGGAACTTGATTGAGCTTGCCATCGCAGGTCCGAGCGGCATGGCCTTGCCGGCCACATCCTGCGGATAGTCCCGCTTCTCGATCACCTCGGCGACATCGTCGAGAAAGAGGCCGGCAATCAGCGCAGTCACCGGCGAAAGCAGCAGCGCCAGCGCGAGCGCAAGTCCGATCCCGGCGGCGACAAGGAAAACGAAGCTGAGCCAGCCGGCCCAGTCGGGCATCTCGGGAAAGAACCCGCTCACCCAGGGAAATACGAGACTGATGAACAGGCCGCGCAAGGCGAACCACAAGCCGATCAGCACCAGCACGGTCAGCCCCAGAACCTTCCAGAAAGCAGACCGGGTCTCCGGCGCAAAAAGGTTGAGGAGAGAAAGGCGAGCGGCGTCAAGGATCATTCTCTGGCGTCTCCGTTACGCAGCGTGATGTAGGAAGCCCGCGGTCCCGCGGCAAGTCGGTTGAAAATTACATGCTTGAATAGAAAACTTGTCGAAAATTACATGCTAATATATAGTTCGTAACGTTCGATATACGTGTGGGCCTAAGAAGAGCTTCCGGACAATATTAAAAAACAGGGATTCGGCTCCACGAATCCACGGGAAGCCTCTGAGGATATGGGGGAGGCTGCGACGTGGAAGATTTTGTAGACAAGCTTAGGCAATACGCGAAGTCCGGCACGCCCGCCGAACGACGCATCGCGAAATATTTTACTGAACATTTGAACGACCTGCCGTTTGAAACCGCTGCATCGGTTGCCGACCGGCTTGATCTCTCGCCGATGACGGTCGGCCGTTTTTTGCGAGCGCTCGGCTACCAGGGACTGGACAGCGTGAAGGTGGAAATCCGCGAAACGGCAACGACCTCTCCGGTCCAGTTCCAGAGCTCGATGACGGAACTGCAAACCGACGCATCGGATGGTAAGCCGCTCGCCGTTCTCGTGGCGGAGCAGATACAGGCACTGCATCACATCTATCATCTGACCGCCCAGCCGCATTGGGGCGAAGCCGTCGCGATGATCGGCGCATCCAAAGAGGTCTTCGTCGCCACCCATGCAAGACTGTCAGGCTTCTCCAGCCATTTCTGCCAGCGACTGACCCAGGCTCGCGACAGTGTACGTGCGATCGACGGCGCAGGTAATCGCTTCGCGGAGCTTTTCGCCCGTGCTTTCGTCGAAGATGCCGTGCTCGTCATCATTGATTGTCGGCGCTTTGCCAGGTCACGGCTGCTTGCGCGCACTGCCAGGCGTTACGGTTACAAAGTGATCCTGATTTCCGCTCAGCATGCGGACTGGCTGCCGGAACAGTCGAATGTCGTCCTGCCGTTACCGCCTGCCCGCGCGCCTGATATGGATAACCTGCCGCCGCTGATCGCCTTGCTCGACTGCCTGTCCGAGGCGGTCATTTTGAACGCCGGCGAAGAGGCAAGCCAACGACGACGACGCATGGTGGAATTTGCGACCATCCTTGGGGAGACGGCCAACCGCTGAATTATTCGATCGCTTCCAGCTCAGCCCGATGACGGTACATCGCAAGAAAGCGGCGATATTCGCGGTCGTAAAGCGCCTGCTTGCTCCTGTTGGGAAGACGCTCGGAGCCGCCGGGATACATCGCCCTCCCCGCCGCCGCCAAATCCTTGTGCGAGCCGCAGGCAACTGATGCAGCGATCGCGGTGCCAAGCAGGACCGCCTCGTTCATGTCAGGCACGATGACCTTGCAACCCGTCACATCCGAATAGAGCTCCATCAGAATGGGGTTCTTCACGTGCCCACCAGCCACATGCAGCGTATCCGGCATGTAACCGTGATCTCTCATCTTTTCGAGAATGTGACGGATACCGAGCGCAATGCCGATGGCGGTCCGCCAATAGAGCGCGCAGAGACCGTCGAAGGACGTATCGAGCGTCAGCCCGCTGACGACACCGACAGCATGCGGATCAGCCAATGGCGACCGATTGCCGTGAAAATCCGGAAGGACGAAGATCCGTGCGCCGAGCGCGTCACCCGCTTCTGCTCGCAGTTCCGCGATGCGGGCGACGATCTTCTGATGCAGCGCCGCGGTTGGCTCACCGCCGGCCGCGTGCATGCGCACGATATGATCAAGGAGTGCACCGGCCGCGGATTGACCGGCCTCGACGAGCCACGATTGCGGAAAAACCGCCTCGTAATAGGGGCCCCACATTCCCTGGCTTGGCTTTCGCTCGGGGGAAAAGGCAACGACGCAGCTCGATGTCCCGGCAATGAGCGCAAGCTGCTGCTCGAGCTTCTCCGGATCGCCGGCATAGCCGCTGAGTGTACCGAGCGCGCCCGCATAGGCATCGATCATCCCGGCCGAAACATGGCAATTGGAGGTCAGGCCCAACGCTTCGGCAGCATCCGGCGTCAGTTTGCCGACGCTTTCTCCAACCGCCACCGTGTCCTCCGGCAGCCTGCCACGAAGCAGCAAATCCTCAAGACCGATCTGCTTCAGGAAGTCTCCCTGCCAGCCCCTTTCCTTATGGGCTAGATAATTCCATTTGGCCGTCAGCGTGCAGCGGGATCTGGCAAGGGAGCCGGTTGCCTTCCACGTCAGGAAATCGGCAAGGTCGAAAAGGTATCCGGTGTTCGCCCAGGTCGCCGGCAGCTCCTTCTTCAGCCACATCAGCTTCGGCATTTCCATTTCCGGCGACATGACGCCGCCGGAATGTTCCAGCACTTCATGCTTCGTCGCCGTACAGAAATCTGCCTCCTTCAGCGCCCGGTGATCGAGCCAGACGACCGTATCGAAGCGTCTCTCGCCACTGGTGGAAACACTGATCTGCCTGCCTTCGGTATCGCGCACTACAAGCGAACAGGTGGCGTCGAAACCGATGGCGCCGATTGCGGCAACCTCAATGCCGGACTGTCCCATGGCTGCACGCACGGCAATACAAACGGCCGACCATATATCCTCGGAATCATGCTCGGCATGGTTCTCGCGCGGCCGGTTCATGAGGATTGGATGTTCAGCCTTGGCAAGCAGGCGGCCATGCGAGTCAAAGACACCGGCGCGTGCGCTGCTCGTGCCGATATCCACCGCAACCACATGATCACGCATCAATGCTGAGTCCCGTCCAGCTTTTGTTTGCGGACAAGTTGTATCAATTCCGGCATGGCGTCAAACACGACTTCCGGCGAAAGACGATCGAGTTCCTCGCGATATCCAGCGAAATTAGCATGCGAGCCGCCAGTGAAGGCAAAGACTGTCATGCCCGCCGCTTTGGCTGCAGCAATACCTGCCGGACTGTCCTCGATAACGACACAGTCACGCGGCTCCACACGCATCTGGTCGGCAGCATAAAGGAAGAGATCCGGCGCCGGCTTGCCGCGCTTGACCATGCTGGCACTGAAGATGTTCGGCAACTTTGGCAAGAGCCCGGTGACCGAGAGCGACAGCCTGATCCGTTCGACCTGGCTGGACGAGGCGACACAGCAGGGAATGCCAAGTGCATCGATCGTCTCGCCAATGCCTGGCATGGCTTTCAGCTCGGTGCGGAAACGGGCATAGAGACTGGTGCGGATGCCTTCCAGGAATTCCTCGTGGGCATGCACGTTGAACTCCGTCTCCAATATGTCGATCAGAGTTGCCAGGCTTTTGCCGAGGAAGCGCTCATAGGCCTCGTCGTCGGTAATCGTCACGCCGAGATCGGCCATCGCCTTGACGAGAACGGAGATCGAAATCGGCTCGCTGTCGACGAGTACGCCGTCGCAATCGAAAATGACCAGCCGTGGTTCAGCATCAGCCATGGAAGACCCAACTTGAGTTCAGTTCGGAAGAGACCGTCCTGCTTTGTACGCAAGGCCGGGATGGCGGCTGAAACGCCGCCATCAGGATTTCTTACACCGCGAGCTTGCCGTCGAGATAGAGCTGCAACGTTTCCTTCGTGCCCTTTTCCCACAGGGTTTTCAGCGCATGGGCGAAACGCTTGCGGAAAACATCGGATTTCGCCACTTCGCCGAAAATATCGTCGAAGACGAGGAAGGCGGCCGGATCGTCCTTTGCCTTGACGGCCGCCTCATGCAGGCGATCGGCGCTGGCATCGTTGAAGACGATCTCCTTGCCGCTGTCGCTCTTGCCGAAGAAGTAGCGGCACCAAAGCGCGGAGACGAGCGCAAGGCCGACGACATCCCGGCCCTGGCTGAGATTATCGAGCGTCGACGGCAGGATGAATTTCGGCTGACGGTTGGAGCCGTCCTGCGCCAGACGCGGGATCGTGTCGGCAATCTTGGGATTGAGGAAGCGGCGCTCGATCAGCTTGAAATAATCGGCAAGCGACGTATCCGGCACCGGCGGCACGATCGGGATGATTTCCTCATTTTCGAGCTTGGCGAGGAAGGCGCGTATCAGATCGTTTTCCATCGATTCATGCACGAAATGAATATCCATCAGCGCCGCCGGATAGGCGATCGCCGCATGGCCGCCGTTGAGGATGCGGATTTTCATGTGCTCATAGGGCGTGACGTCAGGTACGAAAGTGACGCCGACCTTTTCGAGCGCCGGACGCCCCATCGGGAACTTGTCTTCCAGCACCCACTGCTTGAATTCTTCACAATAGACCGGCCAGTTGTCCTCGATATCGAAATTCTCCTTCAAGAAATCGATCTCGCGCTGGCTGGTGGCCGGCGTGATGCGGTCGACCATGCCGTTCGGGAAGGAGACATTTGCCTTGATCCAGTTCGCAAAAGCCGGATCGGAGAGCTTCGCCGTGCCGACAACCGCATTCGTGGTCACAACGCCATTATGGGGAATGTTGTCGCAGGACATGACGGTGAAGGGCGCGATGCCCTTGTCCTTGCGTGCCTTCAGACCGGCAACGATCAGACCGAAGACCGTTTTCGGCGCAGACGGGTTCTGCCCGTCGGCGGCAATCGCCGGATGCGCCGGATTGAACTTGCCGGACGCGTCGATGAAATAGCCGCCCTCGGTGATCGTCATCGAGACGATGCGGATCTCGGGATCGGCGAGCTTGGCGATGATAACGTCAGGTTCGCCGACGGGCAGGATATCGATCATCGGCGCGGTCACACGCGCCGCCGTCCTGTTGTTGTCCTGCTCGACGACGGTCGTCAGGAAATCCTGCGCGGCAAGCTTGTCGCGCATGGCCGCGTCTGAGGGCAGAACGCCGGCGCCGATGATTGCCCAATCATGGTCGCTGCCGGCATTGAAGAGATCGTCGAGATAGATCGCCTGATGGGCGCGATGGAAATTGCCGACGCCGAAGTGCACGATGCCGGCTTTCAGCGACGCCCGATCATAAGCCGGAATGGCCGCGGTCTTTGCCGCCTCGTCGAGCGTTGCCAGCGATAGTTTGCACGTCATGTTTCAGTCCTCTTGAAGGTCTTTCGAAAGAGCCCTAGGCCCTCCCGTTAGCACGGGCCGGACGAGATTGTCCGCTCCGCATGTCTGCCCCCAGCCGGCGGTCGCTTCAGATAGCAAGGCCGCTCTCATTGAATTTATGGATACGCGTCTTATCCGGCGTCAGGTAGACCGTGTCGCCGGCCTTGGACGCAAAATCGCCGTTGCTGCGCGCCGTCACCATCCCGATACCTTCGACATCGACATGAAGGAACGTGTCGGAGCCGAGATGTTCGGCCACCATCACCCTGCCCTTCCAGTCGCCGCTTTCGGTCGACAGCAGCACATGTTCCGGACGGATGCCGATCGTGTGCGCATTCATCTGCGCAGCATTCTGCCCCTTGATGAAATTCATCTTGGGCGAGCCGATGAAGCCCGCAACGAAGAGGTTTCGCGGGCTGCGGTATAACTCCAACGGCGAACCGACCTGTTCGATATTACCCCTGTTCAGCACAACGATCTTGTCGGCCATGGTCATGGCTTCCACCTGATCATGGGTGACGTAGACCATGGTCGTCTTGAGTTGCTGGTGCAGCTCGCTGATTTCAATGCGCATGTTGACGCGCAGCGCCGCATCGAGGTTCGACAGCGGCTCGTCGAAGAGGAAGGCTGAAGGCTGGCGCACGATAGCGCGGCCGATGGCGACACGCTGACGCTGGCCGCCCGAAAGCTGGCGCGGCTTGCGATCCAGATAGTCGCCGAGATTCAACACGCGGGCGGCATCATCCACCTTGCGGTCGATCTCTGCCTTGTCCATGCCCGCCATCTTCAGCGGGAAGGCGATGTTATTGCGCACGCTCATATGCGGATAGAGCGCGTAGGACTGGAAGACCATCGCCAGACCCCGTTCGGACGGAGCCTTTTCGGTCGCGTCCTTGCCGTCGATGACGATCTTGCCGCCCGAGACATCCTCGAGACCAGCGATCAGGCGCAACAGGGTCGACTTGCCGCAACCGGACGGGCCGACGAAGACGACGAACTCGCCGTCCCGGATATCGAGATCGATCGAAGGGATGACCTTGGCTTCGCCGAAGACCTTCGAAACCTTTTGAAGGGTAATGCTGCCCATGTTTCTCTCCCTATGATCTTATTTCACCGCGCCGAAGGTCAGGCCGCGGACAAGTTGTTTCTGGCTGAACCAGCCGAGGATGAGGATCGGCGCGATCGCCATGGTCGAGGCCGCCGAGAGCTTGGCGTAGAACAGGCCTTCCGGGCTTGAATAGGAAGCGATGAACGCCGTCAGCGGTGCGGCCTTGGAGGCCGTCAGGTTCAGCGTCCAGAAGGCTTCGTTCCAGGCAAGGATGATGTTCAAGAGCAGAGTCGAGGCAATGCCGGGCACGGCCATCGGCGTCAGCACGTAGACGATTTCCTTGACGAGCGAGGCACCGTCCATGCGGGCGGCTTCCAGGATTTCGCCGGGAATTTCCTTGAAATAGGTATAGAGCATCCAGACGATGATCGGCAGGTTGATGAGCGTCAGCACGATCACCAGGCCGGTCCGTGTGTCGAGCAGGCCCGAGTTGCGGAACATCAGGTAGATCGGGATGAGCGCGCCGACCGGCGGCATCATCTTCGTCGACAGCATCCACATCAGCACGTCCTTCGTCCGCTTGGTCGGCGCAAAGGCCATGGCCCAGGCGGCCGGAATGGCGATAATGAGGCCGATCAGCGTGGAGCCGAAGGAGATGACCACCGAATTCATGAAGTGGGTCAGATAGTCGGAGCGGCTCTGCACTTCCGAATAATTCTCGGTCGTCCAGTGGAAGAACAGGAACTGCGGCGGCGAGGCGATCGCATCCGCCTCCGATTTGAAGCTCGTCAGAAACGTCCAGAGGATCGGGAAGAAGATCAGGATGCCGAGCGCCCAGGCGATCGCGGTCATGATGACCTTGCGTTGGGTGGTGACCTTTCTAGCCATCTCAAGCCTCCAGATTCTTGCCGACGAGGCGCACGAGGAAGATCGCAACGATATTGGCAAGCACGACCGCCACGATACCGCCCGCAGAAGCCCCGCCGATATCGAACTGCAGCAGCGCCTGCGCATAGACGAGATAGGTGAGGTTCGTGCTCTGCGTGCCGGGGCCGCCATTGGTGGTGACCAGAATTTCGGCGAAGACCGAAAGCAGGAAGATCGTCTGGATCAGGATCACCACCGTGATGGCGCGGGCCATATGCGGCAGGATGATGTAGATGAATTTCGAGATCGCCCCGGCGCCGTCCATTTCGGCGGCTTCCTTCTGCTCTTCATCGAGCGACTGCAGCGCGGTAAGCATGATGAGCGTGGCGAAGGGAAGCCACTGCCAGGCGACGATCAGGATGACCGAGAATAGCGGCACGGTGGCCAGCCAATCGATCGGCTGCAGGCCGACAGCCTTTGCCATATAGGCGAAGAGACCGTTGACCGGGTTCATGAACATGTTCTTCCAGACAAGGGCCGCCACCGTCGGCATGACGAAGAAGGGCGCAATGACCAGGATGCGTACGATGCCCTGGCCATAAATCGGCTGATCGAGCAGGAGTGCAAAGAGAATACCGCCGACCACGGTGATGACCAGTACGCCGGCAACCAGCACCAGCGTATTGATGAGCGCGGCGAAAAAGGCAGGGTCGGTGAGGAAGTATTGGTAGTTTAAGAGACCGACGAAACTCTCCATGCCCGGGTTGAGCAGATTGTAGTTCAGCAGGGAGAAGTAAATCGTCATCGCGAGCGGGACGATCATCCACGCGAAGAGCAGCCCCACGGACGGTGCAATCATAAAACGTGCTGCGGAGCGAGTGTGAAACGTTGCCATGGCAAACCACCGGTCTGATCTGAAGCGGAAACGGCTGAGAAACAGCTTTGAAAAAAGCGGCCGCCGATGCAGTTCGGGCAATCGGCGACCCAGAGGTGCGGAATGTCAGACATTCCGTACGTTCTCAGGAGGTTTTACTTGATGTAGCCCGCCTTGGTCATTTCGCGGGTAGTCAGCTGCTGCGCGCTCTGCAGAGCCTGGTCGACCGAGATCTGGCCGGCAAGAGCCGCGGAGAACTGCTGGCCAACGGCCGTGCCGATGCCCTGGAATTCCGGGATCGCCACGAACTGGACACCGACATAGGGAACCGGCTTGACAGTCGGCTTGGTCGGGTCAGCGGAGTTGATGCTATCGAGCGTCATCTTCGCGAAGGAAGCGGCCTTCTGGTAGTCGGCATTCGCATAGAGCGAGGTGCGGGTGCCGGGAGGTGCGTTCAGCCAGCCTTCCTTTTCGGCGACGAGGTTGGTGTAGTCCTTGCTCGTTGCCCAGGCGATGAACTTCTCTGCTGCTTCAGTCTTCTGCGAGCCTGCCGGGATGGCGAGGTTCCAGGCCCAGAGCCAGTTGCCGCGCTTGCCGAGGCCCTTGTCCGGAGCCAGCGCAAAGCCGACCTTGTCGGCAACCTGCGACTGCTTCGGATCGGCTACGAACGAAGCAGCAACCGTTGCGTCGATCCACATGCCGCACTTGCCGGTCTGGAAGAGCGCCAGATTTTCGTTGAAACCGTTGGAAGAAGCGCCGGGAGGGCCGGCTTCCTTCATAAGGTTGACGTAGAAGGTCAGCGTGTCCTTCCACTCGGGCTGATCGAACTGCGGCTTCCACTGTTCATCGAACCAGCGAGCGCCGAAAGAGTTCGACATAGCCGTCAGGAAGGCCATGTTTTCGCCCCAGCCGGCCTTGCCGCGCAGGCAGATGCCGTAGATTTCCTTGTCCTTGTTGGTCACCTTCTTCGCAGCATCTGCGATGAAGTCCCAGGTCGGCGCGTCGGGCATCTTCAGGCCGGCGGCGTCGAACAGGTCCTTGCGGTACATGACCATGGAGCTTTCGCCGTAGAACGGAGCTGCATAGAGCTTGCCGTCCTGGCTGATGCCGCTGCGGATGGCCGGCAGCAGATCGTCCACGTCATAATTGGCGCCGAGGTTGTCGAGCGGCAGGAGCCAGCCTTTCTTCGCCCAGATCGGAACTTCATAGGTGCCGATCGTGAGCACGTCGTACTGGCCGCCCTTGGTCGCGATGTCGGTCGTGACCTTCTGGCGCAGTACGTTTTCTTCGAGGGTTACCCATTCAAGGTCGATGCCGGGATTCTTCGCCTTGAAATCATCCGTCAGCTTCTGCATCCGGATCATGTCGCCGTTGTTCACGGTCGCGATCGTCAGCGTCTCGGCCGAAGCCATGCCGGCAAACGCCATTGCTGAGCAGGCGCCCAGCAGGAGAGTTCTCAATGTCATATCTTCCTCCCAGAAGATGAGTGTGAGCATTCGCTTTGCTCATGGGCAATTACTCATCAAAGGGAAAATTTTGTCAATTGGCAATCGTTGCTGCGATGCCGAACAATCGAGTTATGTTATTGAACTAAAAAGGAAATATTTTTGCTCAGCTAGTGAGCAAAAACTCAGCAGTCTCTTCGTCCGTAATCAAACCGTTCACCTGATGGCCGGTGATGGCAGCTCGGATCGCCTTGAACTTGCGTTTTCCCTTGGCGATCCCGATGACTGTAGAGGAATCGCGTGGCGGGATCGGAGCGGATGCGACGCGTTCATTGATCGGGTTGTCGAGCAGCTTTCCGTCGGCGTCGAAAATCCAGCCGCAGATCTCGCCTGCCGCACCCCCACGCATCAGCTCCATCATCTCGTCTTTTTCCAGGAAACCATCGACGCAGAGCGGGCCATCGATGCCGAGTTCGCCGATACCGACGAAGGTTACATCCGCCTGCGCGCTGATCGCGAGCGTCGAGCGCACGAGTTGCTGGCCGTGCAGAAGCTCCCGCTCCTCCGCCGAGGTGACGAGAACAGGCAGCGGCATCGGAAAGTGCCGCGCCTTGACGGCGTCGGCCATGCTGAAGATGACGTTGTAGTAAGCGGCTGAACCGTCAGGGGCGATATTGCCTGTCAGCGACACGATCCGATGATTGGGACATTCGATCGCCGGCAGCTGGTCCACAGCCGCTTTCAGCGTTCGCCCCGTGCCGACGGCAAGTACGATCGGATCTGGACGTTTCAGCCAGCGCTCGATTTCGGAAGCAGCCGCCTCGGCAATTCCGACCGTCGTCGACGATGAACCCGGATCACTGGGAACGATCTCGACATGCCTCAGACCGAATTTCTTGCGCAGCTGATTTCCAAGTTCGAGGCAGGCGGCGATCGGGTGGTCGAGCCGCACCTTGATCAGCCGTTCGGCCACGGCAAGCGAAACGAGCCGCTGCGCCGACTGGCGCGAAATACCCATGGCGGATGCAATTTCATCCTGTGTGCGACCGGCGACATAATAAAGCCAGCCGGCGCGCGCCGCATCGTCCAGCCGCCCTGATGTCTCCGATCTTTTTACCATCTATCGCCGCCAATTAATTTTTTTGAGTCTATCTGGCGCAGATCAAAACAAAAATCGGGCAAATGTCGAGGGCGTTGAAAAAGCAAGCAGTCGCTTCCTTATCCAAACCACCGCATGACGATGTAGATGGCCGCCTTGACGAGACCGTAGATCACCCCGCCAGCAACGACGAGCGAGATGGCTGTCACCGCAAAACCGAGAAGTGAAAACAGTCCGTCTCGACCGAGAATCGCAAAGGCAAAGAGCGAAATCGCAATCGCCGGCAGGATATTGCCAAGCGGCACCGGCAGAACGAGAACAATCGCCAGCACCAGACAGCAGAAGCCCGCCAGATATTCCGCCGGCGGCTCGACGAAAATGCTCAATCGTGGCTGCAGCATGCGCTCTGCCCAGGCGAGCCAGGGGTGAATGCGCCCGACGATCGTCTCGAAATCCTCCCGCCGCATGGAGCGCGCCGCAATCGCCTTCGGCAGCCACGGCTTCAGGCCGAAGGTAAGCTGGGCGGCAAGAAAGATCAGGGGGGCTCCGAGCAGCGACGAGGTGCCCGGCGGCGTCGGAAAAGCGTTCGGCAGCGCAAAAATCAGCATCAGCGCGCCGATCGCCCGGTCGCCCATCGTCTGGAACAGGTCGCCGATCGACACGCGTTCGCGGCTTCGATCCGCCGCCATCTGTCGCAGGATAGAGGACAGGCGCCGGCCTTTCGGACGCGGCCTGCGGGCGGTGGTTCTGCGAGTTTCGGTATTTTCGATTGTCATGAATCCGGCGTCGGAAGGGTGAATGGTGGAAAGCTTGCCCATGCAATATGCCAATAGCATGACCTTGTCGGACGAAATTGTCGCCTGATGGCGATCAGCCTTAGTTCATTTATCGAATAATCCTTGTAATTCCCCGCCAACAGTGCGAGCAGACGCCGAGCATAGACAATGGGCAGGCATCAGATGATTATTTCATTCGATATCGGAGGTTCCGCCATCAAGGGCGGGATTGCACGTTCGGAATCCGACATCGTACCGCTCGGCCGCCGTCCGACGCCCAAGGATGATTTCCCGGCCTTCGTCGAGACGCTGAGGAGCTTCATCGCCGAGGCTGGCGAGCGCCCCTCGCGTATTGCCCTCTCGATTGCCGGTGTTGTCGACCCGGATACGCAGCGCCTCATCGTCGCCAATATCCCCTGTATCCACGACCGCAACCTTGCCGCCGACCTGGAGCGCGAGCTCGGCCTGCCCGTGCTGATCGCCAATGACGCCGATTGTTTCGCTATGGCGGAAGCCGAACTTGGCGCCGGTCGCGGCCACCGCATCGTCTTCGGCGCCATTCTCGGCACGGGCGTCGGGGGCGGCGTCGTCTCGGATGGTCGTCTCATCAATGCCTCAGGCGGCTTTGCCGGCGAATGGGGCCATGGCCCGATCATCGCATCACATGCCGGCACTCCGCCTGTCGCCATCCCCGCCTATGCCTGCGGCTGCGGCCAGAAAGGCTGTGTCGATACCGTCGGCGGTGCTCGGGGTCTGGAACGCCTGCATAAAACGCTGCACGACCTCGATTTCTCCAGCGAGGAAATCATCACCGACTGGCGCAACGGCGAGGAAAAGGCCAATCGCACGATCGACGTCTATGTTGATCTCGTCGCCTCACCGCTGGCGCTCGCCATCAACATCACAGGCGCAACCATCGTGCCCGTGGGCGGCGGCCTCTCGAATGTCGAGGCGCTTCTGGCGGAACTGGATCATGCGGTGCGCGCTCGCATATTGCGTAAATTCGACCACCCGCTGATCGTGCGCAGCGAATGCCGTATCGAACCGGGCCTGATCGGTGCTGCCCTTTTGGGCCTCAAGGCCGAAGCGGCATAACGCAATTCCAATCTGATAGTGCCGCGACTTTGGATTGCGGCAGCACAGATTTCTAAAGCGTCGGCCACATCCGGACGATCGCGGCAAAGCGCAGCCAATCCTTTCGCAGAAAGGGCGTCCAGGCTGCTTCCGCGACGGCTGACAGCCGCGGAAAGACCAGCCGGTTGAAATAGCCCCGCGAGGCGAAATTCTCGCCCCAGATGCAGGCCTGGATACCGTGCATCCGCTCCCTGAGCTCCTCCGGCAATTCGCCTTCGGCTTCGTAGGCATAGGTCTTTTCCGGTGGCGTGAAGCCGGCCCAGCCCGCGCCGGGCTCTCCCCAGTCTTCGCCCTGCGCCATGTCGAGATAGTAGGCCTGCCCAGGCGTCATGACGATATCATAGCCCTCACCCGCAAGCTCGATACCGACCTCCGGCTTCTCCCAGGCCATCAGCAGCGTGCCATCGCGATCGACACCGCCGCCATGTGAGACCTCGTTCCAGCCGACAAGTTTCTTGCCGCGCTCGGCAAGCATCGCCTTGATCCGCCGGAGGAAATAGGATTGCAGTTCGGCCGTATCTGCGAGCTTCTCACGCTCCATCAGCATTTTGCAGAGCGGCGAGGCAAGCCAGGAACCGTGCGGCACTTCATCCCCGCCGATATGGATATATTGGGACGGAAAGAGCTGGAGCATCTCGTCGAACACCTTGCCGAGGAACTCGTAGGTGAATTCGACCGCCGGATTGAGCGCATTGTTGGGATTGTTCGGCTCGGGGCGATAGCCGCCCGGCGCTTCCTGTCGCTCGACGAGTTGTGGCAGGGAGAGCAGTGTAGCAGTGCTGTGACCGGGTATATCGATCTCCGGCACGACGTCCACACGCAACATGCCCGCATGAGCAACGATTTCCCGGACATCATCCTGGCTGTAAAATCCCGAATGAGGCTCCGCGCCGTCGCCGAATTGCGGTAGAAGCACTTCGTCAGGTCCGTGCTTGGCACCGATCTTTGTAAGCTCAGGATAGGCCTTGATCTCCAGCCGCCAGGCTTCGTCGTCGGTCAGATGCCAGTGGAAAATATTGAGCTTGTTCCAGGCGAGGATATCGATCAGCCGTTTGACATCTGCAACCGGGTAGAAATGCCTGCTGACGTCGAGATGACAGCCGCGCCATTCGTAGCGCGGCTGATCGGCGATGGTGCCGAAGACCGGAAACTGGAAGGTTTCCGGCTCGTGACGTGCTCCGTGCAGCAGTTGCGCAAGACTGATCAACCCATAAAGCAGGCCACTCGCATCGTCGGTGCCAAGAATTATCTCCTTCGCCGTGAAACGCAGTTCGTAGGCCGCCTCCATGATCGAGGATTCCCCTCTGAACCGGATCTGCCGTCCTCCCTCAACCGGCTGAAGCGCGAAAGGCACGTCGTCGTCAGGAAAGAGCCGTTGGTAAAGCGCGAGCACTTTCGCCACGGCCCTGGTATTCTTGGCACTGGTGCCGGCTGCCGGATAAAGTGCGATGGGCGGCACCTCGCCCGGCCGTAACGCCGCATGCAACGGCCAGGGCAGCAGCGAATACGGCTCGCTCACTTCACCCTTCGGCAGAAGCTCCGGCAACGCCCCCTGTTCCACGCCATCAAGCATCAGATCGCCAAAACTGACGGGTGCATGCCGGCCGTCGCCAAGTGTGAGGTAGGCGGACTTGATGCCGGCCGTGACATGCTTCGGGCCATTCGTCAGCCCTTCCATTGTGAACCGCCAGCTGCCGCCCGGCTTGACTATGAGACCCTCGGGCGGAGAATATTCGTGAAAATTTGCAACGCGCCGCTTGAGCGTGGCGCCTTCAGCCACGTGCTCGTCCGCCACGCGGGTGAGGGACGTACAGGCGAGCGTAAAACCGGAGAGCGGTTCGGCGGAAAGATTGAAGAGCGTGAAGGTAAAGCGTCCAAAGCTTCCCTCGACCGGGCTCCAGCTCGCTTCCAAACGGTAATCGGCCACAGTCAGATCCTCCCTCCGATGAATATAGGGCGATCTTTACTCCCGTTCAGGCCATCGTCTTCTCGCGCGCCTTCGCGCTACTGCCGCCGACGTCGAGGCCGCCGGAGACAACCGGCAACCTGACGAAACTAGTGGTCTGAAATAAAAGATGAGCTGAAACAAAAATGGCGCGGCCTCGACCGCGCCATTGTCTCATTCGGCTGCCAATGCCGGCGGATGATGAATGGTCCCATCCGCCTCTTCCTGGTTGGCATTGGCATGTTCGTCATTCCTGGCCTTCGGCTCGCGGCCGAAGAACAGGGCATAGCCGGCCGGCAGTACGAGGATGGTCAGTACCGTGGCGACGAGGATGCCGCCCATCATGGCGTAGGCGAGCGGACCCCAGAAGACGCCACGCGAGATCGGGATCAGCGCCAGCACGGCCGTCAGCGCCGTCAGCATGATCGGCCGGAAGCGGCGTACCGCAGCACCGACGATCGCTTCCTGCCGGTGCATGCCCGCCTTGATATCCTGGTCGATCTGGTCGACGAGGATGATCGAGTTGCGGATGATGATGCCGAGCAGCGCGATGACGCCGAGGATCGCCACGAAGCCGAAGGGCGCACCGCTGATCAACAGGGCCGAAGCCGCGCCGATGATGCCGAGCGGACCTGTGGCGAAGACCAGCATCGCCTTGCCGAAATGCTGCAGCTGGGCCATCAGCAGGATCATGATGACGACGAGCATAATCGGTGCCTTCGCGGCGATCGAGGCCTGGCTTTCAGCCGAATCCTCGGCTCCGCCCTGGATCTCTATCTTGTAGCCGGCCGGCAGGCTGTCGCGCAGGTCCTTCATGTCGTTGTAGAGCTTGGTCACAACGTCGTTCGACTGGACGCCGTCAGGCAGCGTTGCCCGCACCGAGATCGTCGGCAGGCGGTCGCGCCGCCATTCGACACCCTGCTCCATTGACGGCACGACCTTGGCGATCTGCGAGACCGGGACGAAGCCGCCGAAATCCGTCGGCACGTAGACCGAATTGACGGCAGAGAGCAGTGATCGGTTCGCATCCGGCTCGCGAGCGACGATCGAAACCGTCTCCTCGCCATCGCGGAAATCGTCGAGCGGTGCGCCGGACATGGCGGTCTGCAGCATCTGGCGGACACGCTGCGAAGTGACGCCGAGAGCACGGGCACGATCCTGATCGATGACCAGTTTCATGGCAGGCACCGGCTCGAGCCAGTCGTCATGAATGGCACCGAGCATCGGATCCCTGGTGAAGCGGTCCTTCACCTGATCGGCAATCTTGCGCACTTCCGCACGATCCGGACCCATGACGCGCATCTGCACCGGCCAGCCCGTCGGCGGACCGAGGAAGAGACGGTCGACCTTGCCGCGGACGGACGGGAAGTCTTCCGCCAGGATCGTCCGGAGCTTGGTAATAAGGCGCTCACGCGCTGGCTCGTCATTGGCCATGATCAGGAGCTGCGCATAGTTCGGGTTGCGCAGCTGCTGGTCGAGCGGCAGGAAGATGCGCGGCGCGCCTTCGCCGATATAGGTCGCTATAAACTTCTTGTCCGGATCGTCCATCATTTTGGCTTCCAGCGCCTTGGCCTGGACTTCCACTTCCTTGATGCTGGTCCCCTCAGGCAACCAGAGATCGACGAGGATTTCCGGACGCGAGGACTGCGGGAAGAAGTTCTGGGGAATGAACTGGAAACTCCAGAGGCTCGCAACGAACGTGCCGAGCGTCAGCGCAAGCACGATGACGCGATGGCGCACCGCCCAGCCGACCGTGTGGCGCAGGCCGCGATAAAAGCGCGTGTCGAACACGTCGTGATGCTCGCCCGCATGGTGACGCTGCTTCAGGATCATATAGCCGAGCCACGGCGTGAAATAGACCGCCACGAACCATGAGGTCACCAGCGCGATGCCGACGACATAGAAGAGCGAACGCACATATTCGCCGGCCGTCGATGCTGCAAAGCCGACCGGAATGAAGCCGGCGGTCGTGATCAGCGTACCCGTCAGCATCGGGAATGCGGTCGAGGAGTAGGCGAAGCTCGCGGCATCGATCTTGACGAGGCCTTCCTCGAGCTTTCGCTCCATCATTTCCACGACGATCATCGCATCATCGACAAGCAGGCCGAGCGCGATGATGAGCGCGCCGAGCGAAATGCGCTGCAGGTCGATGCCGAGCTCGTACATGATGGCAAACGTCGCAGCCAGGACCAGCGGAATGGCGATGGCGATGACAAGACCCGAGCGCCAGCCGATCGACAGGAACGAGACGACGAGCACGATGGCAAGGGCTTCGCCCAGCGCATGCATGAACTCGCTGACCGCATCCGTCACGACGTCAGGCTGGTTGGAGATCTGATCGACGGCGACACCGTAGGGCAGCGAGTCCTCGAAGCGCTTGTAGGTCGCTTCAACATCCTTGCCGACATCGGTGACCTTGAAGCCCTTGGCCATGACGACGCCGACCTGCACACTATCGTGACCGTTAAAGCGGTATTTGCGCTGATAGGGGTCTTCGAGCCCGGACGTGACAGTGGCGATATCGCCGAGGCGCGTCACCTGGTTGCCGGAGCGCAGGCGCAATTCCCTGATGTCTTCGACCTTGTGAACATTGCCTTCGACCGAGATGCGCACCGAGCGCAGGCCGGTATCGACATTGCCTGCCGGATCGACGGCATTCTGGCCCTTGATTGCGTTTTGCAGGTCGGGGATCGTCAACCCGCGCTCGGCCAGAGCCTTGGAGGAGACGTCTATATAGATCTTTTCCGGCTGGTCGCCGATGATGACGGCCTTCTCTACACCGGGCGTCGTCAGCAGCATATCGCGCGCCTGGATCGCGAACTTCTTCAGTTCCGGATAGGAATAGCCATCACCACTGATCGAATGCAGCGTGATGAACGTGTCGCCGAATTCATCGTTGAAATAAGGGCCGAGCAGACCTTGCGGCAAATCGCTGTTGATGTCGCCGACCTTCTTGCGCACCTGATAGAAGGCGTCGGCAACATCAGCCGAATTCGTATCACCCTTCACCTGCACGGTGATGATCGTGCTGCCTGCCCGCGTATAGGACTTCACCCAGTCGAGATGCGGGGTTTCCTGCAGCTTGCGCTCGATCTTGTTGGTGACCTGATCTTCCATGTCCTGCAGCGATGCTCCAGGCCAGAGCGCCTGCACCACCATCACGCGGAAGGTGAAATCCGGGTCTTCCTTCTGGCCCATGCGGGTCAGGCCGAGCACACCCGTGATGAGGATCAGCCCGAAAAGGAAGCGCGCAATGCTCGGATGACCGATTGCCCAGCGCGAAAGGTTGAACGGGCGCTTTTCCGAAGTGGCGTTGTCCATGATCCTGTCCCCTCTCCCTGGCCGTTCAGCGGACGGCTGCGTCCGTTTCAGCCGAAGCCGATTGCTGGTCGGGAAGCTTGACCTGCAGGTTTTCGCTCATGAATTGCGTGCCGGCGGCGACGACGAGATCGCCGCTATCGAGCCCCTTGGCCACACGCACGCCATCGCCGGTGAAATCCGCGACCTCGATGTCCCTGACGTGAACAGTTTCCGTACCACGGTCGACAGTCCAGACGACCTGCTTGCCGTCCTTCTGCGCCAATGCGCTCAGCGGAATGGAAACATAGCTATCGCTATTGCTGACGTTGGCCTCGATGGACGCCGTCATGCCGAGTAGTACACGAGGATCATTCGGCAGGCTGACACGTACTGCAAAGGTGCGGGACTGCTGGTCGGCGCTGCCGGAGACTTCGCGAACGGTGCCGTCGAGCACCAGCTTGCTGTCGGCCCAGAAACCCGCCTTCACGGTCTTGCCCGGCTTGAACTGGGCGATATCGTTTTCAGGCACCGCGATCTGCACTTCCTTCTCGCCGTCGACAGCGACGGTGACGACAGGTGTTCCCGAGCCGACGACCTGACCCACATCGGCATTGATGGTGGTCACGATGCCATTATGGTCGGCCTTGAGCTCGGTATAGCTCACCTGATTCTTCGCCTGATCGAGCGCAGAGACGGCAGCATCGCGAGTCGAAATTGCCTGATCATGGCTGAGAGACGCCTGCTCGACCTGCGATTTCGGCGCGACATTCTTGTCGAAGAGCTGTTCGGCCCGACGATTGACGAGATCGGCGGTTTCAACCGCCTTTTCGGCAGCAGTGAGATTGGCTTCGGCGGTCTTCACGGCGAGTTCGTAATCGGTCGAGTCCATGCGGGCGAGGATATCGCCGGGCTTTACCCGTTCGCCGATATCGACGAGACGTTCGGTAATCTTGCCGTTGACCCGAAACCCGAGGTTCATTTCCGTACGCGCCCTCACCGAGCCGGAATAATCGAGCGTACGGGTATCACCGGCCTTGGCGATCTCGACCACCTTGACCGGACGGATGACTTCCTTGACCTCTGCCTTTTCTTCCGTGCAGCCGGCAACGCCGAGCCCGACCGCACCAAGGAGCGCGAGGCTCATGACGGACGGCACGCGATTGCTGAAGGTCTTGAGCGAAAACATCTTTCGCACTCCTGATTATCTAGGGTTTTCTTGGGCGACCTTGGCCGCGCTTATTTTCTAAGTGCCCTGATCGCAAATTCGATCAGTTCGTCCACGGCCGCACGGTTTGTCTTGGCAAGACATTGGGCAACCATTTGCGGGTGGCAGAGATTGATGGTCGCCGCTCCGAAGCAGCGGGAGGCGACCTCGGGGTCTTGGTCGGCGAATTCACCGGAGGCGATGCCTTCGCGGATAACGTCGGCAATCAATGCGTGAATGGAGTCGATGTGCTTCTCGATGACATGCCAGTCGCGTTCGATCGCGACGATCACCATCTCATGCACTTTCTGCTGATCGAGCATCGTGTCGAGTGTCAGCTGGTACTGGCTGCGCACGTACTGGCGCAACCGGTCGGAAGCGCTGATCTTCTGACGGCAGACATTGGCTGCAAGCTCATAGCTCATCGCCAGCATGCGTCCGCAGATCGCCTGGTGGATCTCAACCTTGGAGGCGAAGAAACGGTAGATATTGGCAGGCGACATGCCAAGGTCGCGGGCCACATCCGCGACGGTCGTCTTGGAATAGCCGTAGTGGCGGAAAAGCCGCTCGGCCGCATCCAGGATGCGGGTGATATTTTCCTGCCGTGTGACGTCCAGCGTGGTTTCCGCGAGGTCATTCATGGTTTCAGGCCTGATATTTTACGACTGACGANNTCGTCAGTCGTAAAATATCATCCTTCACTTGTCAATGATTTTGCGATGAAAACAAAAATGCCGCAGCCCAGGGAGGCTGCGGCATCAGGAAGAAAATAGGCTTGAAGGATCAGACGAGCTTGACGTCGAGCGTGATCGGAACGGCAGAAAGAGCCTTGGAAACCGGGCACCCGGCTTTTGCCATGCCGGCCAGTTCTTCGAATTTTGCCTGGTCGGCGCCGGGAATGCTGCCCGACAGCGACAGGTGGATGGCGGTGATGGCAAAGCCGCCTTCCACGCTTTCCAGCGTCACCTTGGCGGAGGTTTCCATATGGTCAGCCTTCAGTCCGGCTTCGCCGAGGATCAGCGACAGCGCCATGGTGAAGCAGCCCGCATGGGCAGCGCCGATAAGCTCTTCCGGGTTGGTGCCGGCAACGCCTTCGAAGCGGCTTGCAAAGCCGTAGGGATAATTGCTCAGCGCGCCGCTCTGGGTCGTGATCTGACCTTTTCCGTCCTTGAGACCACCTGACCAATGGGCCGAAGCTGTACGATTGATCTGCATGCCGTCCTCCTGCTCGATTGAATTCTGAAGCGTTGCGCCGCTCCGCCGCGAAGAGCGTTCTGCCCTTCCGACCGGCAATATAGTCCTCTATCCGCGGAAGACGACACCAGATTGAAGGCAAATCATCATACAAGAAGATTGCCTGTGTATGATGATTAAGTTAAGAGACTTGACCAAGAGGAACTTTCAGATGCAGTCCGCAACAAGACGCGATGAGAAAACCGCAGCGCCCGAGCGCCGGCCGCGCGTCCGCCGTAGCGTTACGGCGGCGATTGCCGAGGATATCTGCGCCAGCCGCTACCCTGCAGGCACGCTATTGCCACGCGAAAACGACCTCTGCGAGCTCTATGGCGTCAGCCGTACCGTGATCCGCGAATCCCTGAAGGTTCTGGAATCCAAGGGGCTCGTACGCGGCAAACCACGCATCGGCACCACAGTTTGCGACAAGGACGAGTGGAACATTCTCGATCAGGACCTACTGGAATGGATGGGGCCGCATCTCGGCGATTTCGACCTGCTTGCCAGCATCCTCGAAGCCCGCCGCACGATCGAGCCGGCAGCGGCCGAATATGCAGCAAGTCGCGCCAGCACGCAGGAAATCGCCGATCTCGAAGGGGCCTGGCAGCGCATGCAAGCGGCGAGCGATGATGCCGAGGCCTTCACCGAGGCCGATCTGCTCTTCCATACCGTGCTGCTCAAGGCCAGCCACAACCAGGTCTTTCGCCGTCTCTCCAGCGCCATCCACGCTGCGCTCAAATACGCGCTGCACGCCTCCAACGTCGCCATGCCCGATCACCGCGAGGCCCTGGCCCTGCATGGCAAGGTGGTCGAAGCCCTGCGCCTGCGCGATGCCGCTGGCGCGCGCGATTGCGTCAACCGGATTCTCGACCTCGCCAAACGCGACCTGACCGCCGCCGGCCGGACGAAATGATAAGATATCAGCGGCCGCGGCCGCCGATGGGAACACGAAGCGAAACGAAAGTGCGACTGTCATGAAGATCACCAAACTGACCACCTACATCGTCCCGCCGCGCTGGCTGTTTCTGAAGATCGAAACCGATGAGGGCGTCGTCGGCTGGGGCGAACCCGTTGTCGAGGGTCGCGCGCTGACCGTCGAGGCGGCCGTCCACGAACTCGCAGACTACCTCATCGGCAAGGATCCCTTCCTCATCGAAGACCATTGGACCGTGATGTATCGCGGTGGCTTCTATCGCGGCGGCGCCATCCATATGTCGGCGATATCCGGCATCGACCAGGCACTCTGGGACATCAAGGGCAAGGCACTCGGCCAGCCGATCCATTCGCTGCTCGGCGGCCAGGTGCGTGACCGCATCAAGGTCTATTCCTGGATCGGCGGCGACCGCCCCTCCGACGTCGCCCGCAACGCCAAGGACGTCGTTTCCCGCGGCTTCAAGGCGATCAAGCTCAACGGCTGCGAGGAAATGCAGATCGTCGATACCAACGAGAAGATCGACAAGGCGGTCGAGACCATCGCGACGATCCGCGAGGCGATCGGCCCGCATGTCGGTATCGGTGTCGATTTCCACGGCCGTGTCCACAAACCCATGGCAAAGGTTCTTGCCAAGGAACTCGAACCCTACAAGCTGATGTTCATCGAGGAGCCGGTTCTCTCCGAACACCGCGAAACCCTGAAGGAAATCGCCAACCATTGCTCGACGCCAATCGCGCTCGGCGAACGCCTCTATTCACGCTGGGACTTCAAGTCGGTCCTGTCGGACGGCTATGTTGATATTATCCAGCCGGATCTGTCCCACGCAGGCGGCATTACCGAATGCCGCAAGATCGCCGCCATGGCTGAAGCCTATGACGTGGCGCTGGCACCCCATTGCCCGCTCGGCCCCATCGCGCTTGCCGCTTGCCTGCAGGTCGACGCCATCTCCTACAATGCCTTCATTCAGGAGCAGAGCCTCGGCATCCACTACAACAAGGGCAACGACATCCTCGACTACATCTCCAACAAGGAAGTCTTCCAATATGCCGACGGCTTCGTCTCCATTCCGCAGGGGCCCGGCCTCGGCGTCGAAGTGGACGAGGCCTATGTCATTGAGCGTGCCAAGGAAGGTCACCGCTGGCGCAATCCCATCTGGCGCCACGAGGATGGCAGCTTTGCCGAATGGTAAACGAGAGGGCCGCGAAAGCGGCCCTTTTTTTCATTCTCCGTGTAGGATATCGGACACTTCATTCGTCATTGTGAAAGCTCAAGGAGGAGATTTCACATGGCCAGAGCAATCGCAATCATTGTTGCCCGCATCATCTTCAGCTTCATCTTTTTCATGGCCGCCGGCTTCAAGTTCGCCGATATCGGCGCGACGGCCGCCTACATCACCGCGGCAGGCTTTCCGGCGGCCACATTCCTTGCCTGGATCGCCGCCTTTTTCGAAATCGCACTGGCGCTTGCCTTCATATCCGGCGCCTTTTTCACAGAGGCGAGCCTGCTTGCCGCCATCTACGTGATCTTCCTGGCCTTTGCCTTCCATGGCCCGTCGCAATGGCAGCAGAACCAGGCTGAATTCGGCTTCTTCGTCGATCACTTCACCTTCTTGGCCGGTCTGCTCTTTGCCGCCGTTCACGGACCGGAACGGTGGGCGCTTCGCCACAGCCTCCTGAAATAATCCTGAACGCCACACGCCCCGGAACCAAGAGCCGCCCCGATCATTGCCTTTACCGGCAACCGCAAAGAGGAGCGGCTCATGGAGTTGCAGGGAAAAATCGCATTGGTGACCGGCGCAGGCTCCGGGATCGGCAAGGCGACTGCGCTGAAGCTCGCCGCTGAAGGCGCCAGGGTCGCGGTGCTGAGCCGCACCGAGAGCGAGGTGCTACAAACCTGCCAGGAGATCATCGCCGCTGGCGGTCAATCGATCGAACTGACCGCCGATACGAGCGACGAGGCCCAAATGCGCGCGGCCGTCGACAAGATGACAGAGAATTTCGGCGGCATCGACATCGTGGTGGCCAATGCAGGCATCAATGGCGTCTGGGCGCCGATCGATGACCTCAAGCCCGAAGAATGGGATCGGACCATGGCCGTCAACCTGCGCGGCACATACATGACCCTGCATCTCACCGTGCCCTATCTGAAGATGAACGGCGGCTCGATCGTCGTGGTCTCGTCAATCAATGGCACGCGTACCTTCACCACCCCGGGCGCCACCGCTTATACCGCGACCAAAGCCGGCCAGGTCGCCATGGTTCAGCAACTCGCACTCGAGCTCGGCAAACACGGCATTCGCGTCAATGCCGTCTGCCCCGGCGCGATCGACACCAGCATTTCCGCCAACACAACATCGCGCCATCGCGAGGAAACCGAAGTGCCCGTCATCTGGCCGAAGGGCGAAATCCCGATCACTGGCGGCAAGGCAGGGTCTAGTGACGATGTAGCCGAGACGATCCTCTTCCTTGCCTCCGAGCGCGCCCGGCATATTACCGGCACGCCTGTCTGGATCGACGGCGGACAGGGATTGCTGCGTTAGGCCGCTTCTGCGTCGTGCGACGATTGCCTTTGCTCGACCAGATCATCAGCGCGCATATATGCAGTTGCAGCAACCGCCCTGCCCGTCACCCGTTTAACCGCGCGCTTTCCAGCGTGTAAAGCAATTGCGGGCGCTTGACGCCGCGCAGCGCATAGCGGCCGATGCAGGCGAGGACGTTGCGCTCCGCCTCGGGGATCGCCGCTTCGAAATCCGACGACATCAGCACATTGAGATCGACCGAACGGCAGATAGAGGCGATGCGGCTCACCTCGTTGACCGCCGGCCCGATGACCGTGAAGTCCAGACGGTCCTGGCTGCCGATATTGCCGTAGAAGACATCGCCGATATGCAGGCCGATATAGACATCAGTTGTTGGCCGCCTGTCCACCTCGCGTGCAGCGTTGAGCACTGCAAGCTTCTGGCGGAGCAGGCGCTCTGCCGTCAACGCGGCAGAACAGCTTTCCGCCGGCTCCTCGCCCTTGAAGATAGCAAGCACCCCGTCGCCGATCAGCTTCAGAACATTCCCACCGGCTTCATGAATCGCTGTTATCACCGCCTCGCTATATTCATTGAGCAGCGGAATGATCTCTTCCGGCGGCGAATTGTCCGAGATCTTCGTGTAGTTCAACAGATCGGAGAACCATAGTGCTGCCGAAATGCGCTCGGTTTTGCCGCGCGAGATCTTGCCGTCCATCACCTGGCGGGCCGCATCCTCACCGAGATAGACCTCGGCGATCGTGCGGGCGATACGGGCAAGAGCCACGCATTTGATTGCCAGTCCCAGCACCGGCACAAGTTTGCGCAGGATCGCGAGATCCTGGTCGGAAAAGCCTTCGGGATGTTTCGTCGAGAAATGCGAGAAAAAACAATCCATCTCGCCGATCGTGCCGGCCTCGGCAAAGCGATGCGCCATGGCGACGTAGTCGGTGTGACCGAGCTTGTAGATCTGGTCCAGCATGATGAAATCGGTCGGATCGCCGAAGCCGATCCGGCGCCGCACTTCTCGATCGCCGCTGGTCCAGAGATGGTAGAAGGCCGAACGACGCCAGGTATCCAGCCCCTGGCCCTCACCCGAAGGGCCATATTCGAACTCGCCCTCGAAATCCTCAACGCTATCCCAGCGAAAGGCCCGGCCTTCATGTACCGGATGGAGCGTGTCCATCAGCGCCATGGCGCGATCGAGCCGCATGCCGGCATTGCGGCAGGCTTCGCAGAAGCCGGCAAGCAGCTCCGCTTCGGTCGCACCGTTCAAGCCCTGTTCCGTCACCCATGCTGCGATTGTGCCGACGTCGCTGTGATCCATGCGCTCTCCTCACGATCCGCAAGCTGTAACGTGAATCTGTCGCAGATGAAAAGACAATCAACTCGAACAGACTATTGGCTTGTCGGCATATTATAGGGCGTAACGATTTCGACGGCCGAAAAGGACACCGGCGCCGTCCGGCTGACGGGGATAGTATGGGCCATGATTGCACGGAAAGCGGCGCGCGCATCGGTTCTGAGATCGTGATGCAGCACGAAATCGATCCGCCGTTCGGCTAGTAAAGCGCGGTTGTCGGCATCGAGATCATGCGCCACGAAGACCGAGACCGGCCTGCCGGAAGCCTTGAAAGCCGCAAACACCGCGCGATTGCCGCCGCCGACCGAATAGACCGCATTGATCGAGGGATCATCGGCAAGGGCCTTGGCAACGAGCGTGCCCGTCGCGGCATCCGTGCCATGCCCTTCGCTCACTTCGATAATGCCAATTAGAGGATAATGCGCACGGATCACCCGGCGAAAGCCGATCTCCCGCTCCTCCTCGCCACGAAACCGGCCGCTTGACAGCGTCACCAGCGCCTTGCCGCCGGCGGCACCGAGCAACCGACCGATGAGATAGGCCGCCGTCTCCCCTGCTGCCCGGTTATCGGCGCCGGCATAGGCCGACCGGGCCGAATTCGGCAGGTCGGTGACGAGGGTGACGACCGGGATATTAGCGGTATCGAGCCTTGCGACGGCGGCGACGATATCAGGCACATCAGGCGCCTTCAGCACGATGCCATGTGTGCCACGCAACCGGATCCGGTCGAGAAGCTGTACCAGCTCCGCCGCTCGCATCACCTCGGCAAAATGAAACCGGCAGCGGAAGACGGTCGGCAGGAAGGTCGCAACCTCCGCTTCGAACGCGGCCCGCACCGCCGTGCTGAACCTGTCAGGCGTTTCCATGACGATATCGATCGTGAGCTTGCGGCCAGCCACATCGTCACCCGCCTGTTTCTCGAGCTCGGCGATTGCCGCCTTGACCCGCATCTCGGTCTGCCGCCGCACACCGGGCCTGCCGTTCAGCACGCGATCGACTGTGGCAGTGCTGAGACCTGCCTGAAAAGCGATATCCTTGACGAGAAAGGGATGAGCCATGCTTGCTGTTCTGATGGATTTTTGATGGATTCCTGATCTATATCAGGATCGCCGGCGGCGTATAGTCCCTTCATCGGACATGGAGGAGCACCCGATGAAATCAGACAACCAGCAAAAATTGCGCGCCAACCGCGTCTGGCTCACCGAAGACGCCTGCGATCTCAACGATTTCCGCGCACTCGCCGAAAAGACCACGGCCCTTGCCGACTATCCCTCGGCCTCAGCCGTCGAGAAGAACGTGCTGATCTATGACAGCCGCAAGGTGATCGAGGCAGCCTCGACGCCGGAAGGCCGCCGCGCCATTCTCGCCGAAATCTCGGAAGCCTTCGGCATCGGCCCCGGCGTCGTCGTCTTCAAACATGCCTACGAAGACACCGGCATCATCGACCGGGCGAGCACGATCTTCGACGAGATCATCGAGGAGCAGCACCGCAGCTCGACCGGCGGCGGCGACCATTTCGCCAAGCCTGGCGCAAACGACCGCATCTGGAACTCGCTCGAAAAGCACTGCCTTGCCGACCCCGAGAATTTCGCCCGCTACTATGGCAATGCCATCGTGGCGCTGGCAAGCGAGGCATGGCTTGGCCCGCATTACCAGATGACGGCGCAGGTCAACCGGGTGAACCCGGGCGGTGCCGCGCAATCGGCCCACCGCGACTATCACCTCGGCTTCCAGTCCTCCAAGGTGATCGAACAGTTCCCGGCCCATGTTCACCGCCTTTCGCCGGTGCTGACCTTGCAGGGTGCGGTCGCCCATTGCGACATGCCGCTCGAAAGCGGCCCGACGCTTTTCCTGCCGCACAGCCAGACCTACGAGCCGGGCTACCTCGCGCTCAAGCGCCAGGAATTCAAGGATTATTTCGACCAGAACCATATCCAGCTGTCGCTGAAAAAGGGCGATGTCGTCTTCTTCAACCCCGCCCTCTTCCATGCCGCCGGCACCAACCGCTCGAAAGACATCAAGCGCGTCGCAAACCTGCTGCAGGTCTCCTCGGCTTTCGGCCGGGCGATGGAAACCGTCAACCGCGAACGCATGAGCGCAAGGCTCTTCCCCGCCCTCAAGGCACTGAAAGCCAAGCTTTCAGCCGGCGAGATCGCCAATGCCGTCGCCTCCTGTGCGGAGGGCTATTCCTTCCCGACCAATCTCGACCGCGACCCGCCGCTCGGCGGCCTCGCGCCGAAGACCCAGGCCCAGCTCATGCACGAGGCACTCGCCGAAAACTGGAGCGACGACGCCTTCAGCAAAGCCCTTGCCGAACAGGCAGCCAGGAAGCTGAGCTGACGCAGCCATCACAATACCATCATCCAAGAGCCCCTTGCCGCCGGTAAGGGGCCATTCGCATGTCATCAGGAGGAAAAAACACATGAGCACGGATTACGCTCGCCTCGACGGCAAGATCGCCATCGTCACCGGCGGCACACAGGGCCTCGGCGCCACCATTGCCCGCCTCTTTGCCGAACGCGGCGCTAAGGGCATCGTCATCTGCGGCCGCAACGAGGCCAAGGGCAAGGCGAAGGCGGAGGAGATATCGGCAAAGACCGGCGCGAAGGTCGTCTACGTCAAGGCTGATCTCGCCAAGGTCGAGGATACCAGGAATGTCGTCCAGGTCTGCGACCAGACCTTCGGCCGCGTCGATGCGCTGGTCAATGCCGCCGCCATCACCGACCGCGGCACGATCCTCGATACCAGCCCCGAGCTCTTCGACGCCATGTTCGCCATCAATGTCCGCGCCCCCTTCTTCCTCATGCAGGAGGCGGTGAAGGTCATGCGCCGCGAGAAGATCGAAGGCACGATCGTCAATATCGGCTCCATGTCCGCCAAGGCCGGCCAGCCCTTCATCGCTGCCTATTGCGCCTCCAAGGGCGCCTTGGAAACGCTGACGAAGAACACCGCCTACGCGCTGCTGCGCAATCGTATCCGGGTCAATGGCCTGAATATCGGCTGGATGGCCTCCGAAGGTGAAGATCGCATCCAGAGGGAATTTCACAAGGCCGACGACGACTGGCTCGCCAAGGCTGCCGCAAGCCAGCCCTTCGGCCGGCTTGTCGATCCGGAAGAAGTGGCCCGCGCCTGCGCCTATCTCTCCTCGGCCGAATCAGGCCTGATGACCGGCTCCGTCATCTGCTTCGATCAGTCGATCTGGGGCGCTTATGACGGCTCGCCGCATCCAGTCGCCGCGCTCTGACGTGCCTTTGTGACGCTCCAGAGCCCGGCGCCTTTCCGCCTCCGGGCTCTGGCAGATTGCTTCGTTTCCCGCTACGAAGAAACAATATCGATCTGGGAGGAATCGGGCATGGCTGGAAGCGAGCTTTATGACATCAGGGATGAGCGCTTTGGAGCGCTGATCGCCGGCAGCGCGGTGCTGGAGGAATTGTACAGGGGCTGCCGCTGGGCTGAGGGACCTGTCTGGTTTTCCGATCTGAACTGCCTGATCTGGAGCGACATTCCGAACGAACGCCTGATGCGCTGGGTACCGGATGGCTCGGTCTCCGTCTTCCGCTCACCGTCCAACTATGTCAACGGCAATACCCGCGACCGGCAGGGCCGCTTGGTCTCCTGCGAACATGGCGGTCGCCGTGTGACCCGCACCGAACCTGATGGACGCATCACCGTGCTGGCCGACAGCTTCAATGGCAAACGGCTGAACTCCCCGAACGATGTCGTTGTGAAGTCCGACGGCTCGATCTGGTTCACCGACCCGAGCTACGGCATCATGTCCGACTATGAAGGCCACAAATCTCCGGAAGAGCAGGAAAGCCGCAACGTCTATCGCATCGATGCCGCAACCGGCGATATCGAAGCTGTCGTCACCGACTTCATCCAGCCGAACGGGCTGGCCTTTTCGCCGGACGAGCGCCAGCTCTTCATCGCCGATTCCGGTTCTGCCAATCACGATGTCCCGCGCCACATCCGCGTCTTCGACGTCGTGGATGGCCGCAAGCTGACAAACAGCCGCTACTTCTGCTCGATTGACAACGGCATACCGGATGGTTTCCGTTTCGATGTCTCGGGGAATCTCTGGACCAGTGCCGCCGACGGTGTGCACTGCTTTGCCCCAGACGGGACGCTGCTCGGCAAGATCAAGGTGCCGCAGACCGTCTCCAACGTCACGTTCGGCGGCCCGAAGAAGAATCGCCTCTTCATCACCGCGACGCAATCGCTCTATTCGATCTACACGACGACGAACGGCGCGCAGTACCCGTAAGCCTATGCCTTGCGCGCTGCAGCTTTGAGTGCCAGCTGGAAAACCTGCTTCATCTCGGCAAAACCATCAAAGCCGAGATGATGCGCGAAGCGGATGACGCTTGTCTGCGAAACATTGCAGCGCTCGGCGATCTTCTGGCTGCTTTCGAAAGCGAAGACATCAGGCCGCTCGGCGGCAAGCCTCGCCAGTGCATCCAGCCGCTGCGGCAGATCGCGATGGATGGAAACCCAGAATGCCTTGCTGAGAAAGGCATCTCCGTCGGCCTTCATCGAAACAGTCTGCATTCCGGCCTCCATCGTTTACCGCCCGTGGAGGCCAGGACCATTATGGCCCCAGCCCCCACGGGAGGAACTGTTTAAGCCTTCACCTTGTCCGGCCGCCCGTGCAGCGGCTCCTTGCGGTGCCAGTTTTCGAGGATACGGCCGTCGGTGTGCTTTTGCTGCGCCCAGCGGATGCCGTTCGAGATGACCTTGTGCACGGTCTTGTCGTGATAGATCGGATAGGTCTCGTGGCCGGGGCTGAAGAAGAAGATGCGGCCGCGGCCGCGCTGGAAGGTGCAGCCGCTGCGGAACACTTCACCACCCGAATACCAGGAGATGAAGACCAGCTCGTCCGGCTGCGGAATGTCGAAGGGCTCGCCATACATTTCCGAGGCATTGACCTCGAAATAGGGCGGCAGGCCCTCGGCGATCGGATGCGAGGGGTTGACCACCCAGACGCGCTCCAGATCTCCCTCAGGCGTCTCACGCCAGGAGAGATTGGCGTTGGTGCCCATCAACCGGCGGAAAAGCTTGGAGTGATGGCCGGAATGCAGGACCAGCAGCCCCATGCCCTTCAGCACCCGCTGCTGCACGCGGTCGATCAGCCCGTCGCTGACCTCTTCATGCGCCATATGTCCCCACCAGAGAAGCACATCGGTATCGTTGAGCACGGAATCCGGAAGTCCTTCATCCGGATCGTCGAGCGTGCCGCGGCGGATCTCGAAATCGGGATGGGCGATACCGGCAGCGATCGCGCCGTCGATACGGTCGGGATAGATATCCTGAACTTCCTTGTGGACCTGCTCGTGGCGTCCTTCGTTCCAGATCGTGACCTTGATTGTCATGCTATTCCTCGATGTTTCAAATTTGAGCCGAACGGAGAACCCGGCCGGCGGAATCGAACAGATGGCAGGCAGCGCGCTCGGCTGTGAGCGAAACGCGATCGCCGGGACGAATGGTCATGTCGCCTTCTGTGCGCACGACGATCGGCTGTTGCTGCGACCCGACCGTCAGATAGGTCTCGACACCAAGCCGCTCGACGATAACGACCTCGGCCGAAAAATCGCCCTGCCCCTGCGGCGCGAGCTTCAGATGCTCCGGCCGGATGCCGAGTTTCGCCTCACCCTGCGGCACGGAGCCATTGGCATCCGAGAGATCGATCGCAAGGCCGAGCGGGCTTTCCAGATGCACCTTGCCGGCATCCCGGCGTGTTGCCGTCATCGGCAGCACGTTCATCTTCGGCGAGCCGATGAAGGTCGCGACGAACTCGTTTTCGGGCTGATGGTAGAGTTCCATCGGCGCGCCCTGCTGGGCCACGACACCCTTGTTTAGCACGACGATACGATCGGCCATCGTCATCGCCTCGACCTGGTCATGCGTGACATAGACAACGGTCGCCTTCAGCTCGCGATGCAGGCGCTGCAGCTCGGCGCGCATCTGCACGCGCAGCGCCGAATCGAGATTCGACAGCGGCTCGTCGAACAGGATCAGCGACGGCTTCTTGATGATCGCGCGGCCGATCGCCACGCGCTGGCGCTGGCCGCCGGATAGCGCACCCGGCTTGCGGCTGAGATAGTCAGTCAGTTGCAGGATTTCGGCGACACCTTCCACCTGCTTCTTGATTTCGGCTTCCGGCACCTTCTTGAGGCTCAGCGAAAAGCCGATATTTTCTGCGACCGTCATATGCGGATAGAGCGCGTAGGACTGGAATACCATGGCGATGCCGCGCTTGTCAGGCGGCACGTCGTTGATGCGCTGGCCGTTCAGCACCAGATCGCCCTCGTCGATGCCTTCGAGCCCGGCGATCATGCGCAACAGCGTGGACTTGCCGCAGCCCGACGGGCCGACGAATACGGCGAATTCGCCATCCTCAACCGTGATATCGACGCCCTTGATGACTTCGAGCGCGCCGTAGAATTTGCGAACGTTTCTGAGATTGATCATTCGTTTCTCTTTCTTGATCTCAGCCCTTCACACCGCCCGAGAAGGTCTGGACGAGGAAGCGCCGCGCAAAGCCGAAGGCGACGACGGCAGGCAGCAGGTAAATGAAGGCCAGCGCCGTCAACAGGCCGTAGTCGATCTCGTTGATGCGCAGGAAGGCGCGGAAGAGGCCGAGCGGCAGCGTCTGCAGCTCTGGCGACGACAGGAAGATCAGCGGCAGCAGGAAATCGCCCCAGGCCGACATGAAGGCGAAGAGACCGGCGGCCGCGAGCCCAGGCATCGCAAGCGGGATCAGCACCCGGCGGATGCGCTGCATCATCGTCGCCCCGTCCATGACGGCCGCTTCCTCATAGTCACGCGGCAGGCCGTCGAAGAAGGTCTTCATGATCCAGAGCGCCAGCGGCAACTGCATGGTGGCGAGCACCAGCATGATACCGAGATAACCGTCGATGAACCCGGTCCAGCGCATGATATCGCGGGCATAGCTGCCGAAGATCGGGCGCAGGATCGCGCCTTCCGCATTGTTGAGCGTCAGCAGGAACTTGTAGAGCGGCACGACGAGCGCGGTCGGCGGCAGCACGCGGATGAGCAGGATCGCGTAGAGGAACGGCAGCTTCCACCAGGCCCGCGTGCGCGACAGCGCATAGCCGCCGAGCCCCGCCAGAACCATGACGATAAGCGTCGCTCCGCCGACCACGAAGAGCGAGTTGAACAGCCACTTCGCCCCATCCTCCTTGGTGAAGACGCGCACATAGTTTGCAAGCGTCCATTGCTCCGGCCAGCGCAGGAAGAGCTGCGCATTGCCGTCGAAGGAGGCAAGCAGCACCCAGAAGAAAGGCACAGCGCAGAAGATCGAGATGATCGTCAGTGTTGCGTAGGCAAGCAGGTCGGAGCGGGTCTTGTTGGCCCCTTCGCTTGGGGAAATAGCGGTCATGTCAGACCTCCACTTTCATGGCTCGGACATAGCCGATACCGAGGATCAGCGAGATGATGAGCGCGACGACCGCGACCGCAGCACCGTAACCGAGCTGGAAGGCCGTGAAGGACTGGTTGTAGATGTAGATGCTGACGACCTCCGTCGCCCCGCCCGGGCCGCCGCGCGTCAGCGCGTAGACGAGACCGAAGACGGCAATGGTGGAGACGGCCGAAATCAGCATGTAGAGCAGGATTGTCGGCATCATCAGCGGCAGGGTGATGCGGCGGAACATCTGCGACGGTGTCGCGCCATCCATGCGCGCCGCCTCGTAGATCTCGGCGGGGATGGTGCTGAGGCCCGCCGTCAGCAGGATCATCGCGGTCGCGATACCGCGCCAGGTGTTGACGATGATGATCATCGACAGTGGGAAGGCGTTCAGCCAGTCGGCCGGATTGATGCCGAAGAAGGCAACGATGCGCGAGAGCGTCGCATGTTCGCCGCCGGCCAGCATCGAGATCCACATGAAGCCGGCAACGACTTCCGGGGCGGCATTCGGCAGAAGAATAATCGAAGAGAAGAACTGGCGGAAACGGATCGGCCGGCGCAACGCCATCGCCGAAATCAGCCCGAGCACGAACTGCCCGATGACGGCAGAACCCATGACGAAGACGAAGGTGACGAACAGCGAATTCCAGAACTTTGCATCGTTGAAGAGGCGCACATAGTTGCGGATACCGACGAAGCGCGGCCGCAGGGCCGCAGCTCCTGTCAGCGCCTCATTGGTGAAGCTCAGATAGACGGAATAGAGGGCGGGATAGATCACAAAGGCCAGAAGCAGGACCAGCGACGGCAGCAGAACCAGCAGGAGTTGGCGCTCGGTTCGCTTTTCATGAGAGTTTCGGGCCATTGAAGCTCACAACCTTATCGAATGAAATCGGGAAGACGCGGCGAGAATGCCGCGTCCCCGTCTTGGCGGGAGGAAGATATCAGTGGCTTACTTGACCATGTCGTCGCCGAGCGTTTCCTTGACGTAATCGACAAGGATCTTCTGGGCGCCGGCCGCATCGGTTTCCTTGCGCAGCAGGGCTTCGGTGGCGCGCGCCACACCTTCGGCAACAGTGCCGAAGCCGGAAGCCTGCTTCAGGAAGACGCCGTTTCCGGCAGCAGCATGGATCGGAACGAGTTCCGTCAGCTTCTGGAATTCAGGATCCTTGGCAGCATCCTTGCTGGCCGGGATGTTGCCGATGCGGGCAGCATAGGAAACTTGCGTTTCGACCGAGCCGATTTCCATCAGCGCTTTCTTGGCCAGTTCCACATTGGCGGACTTGGAGTTGACGGCCCACGGAGCAGCGAGGTTGGCAAGCACGTACTGGCCGCCGCTCTGACCCGGAACGGTCCAGGTGCCGACGATCTTGGTCACGTCAGGGATCGGGTTCTTGCTCTCGCGACCCCAGTCGAAAATGTAGCACCAGGAACCGCAGGTGGTGGCGGCAAGCTTGCCGGCCGGGAACATTTCATACTTCGGCACGACCCAGGGCTCCGGTCCGAGCAGCGGCTGCACCGGCATCAGGTCCTTGTCGATCAGCGTCTTGTAGACGTTGAAGACATCCTTGACGCCTTCGCCGTTGAGGTCGAGCTTGCCATCGGCACCGACGAGCTGCGGCGTCTTGGAACCGACGAGCAGGTGCTGGAAGCCTTCGTCGAAGGCGCCGCTGCCCCAGGAAACGCCGGCCGGGAAGAGTAAGCCGTAGGAACCGGTCTTCTGCTTGACTTCGGCGGCGCGATCCAGGAGCTCCTGCCAGGTCTTCGGCTGCTCGGTGGAGATGCCGGCCTTTTCGAGAACGTCCTTGCGGAAATAGATTTCCTGAATGCCGAGCATGAACGGCATCACATAAGTTTCGCCGTCAGGGCTGACAGCAAGCTGCTTGGCGACGTCATAGAGGTTGGCGTAGCCGTCCCAGGCCTTGAACTCGGTGGAAACGGGCGCGAGGTAGCCGGCTTCGACCATGTCGGCAACGGCAGCCGTCGTCGGGATGGAGAAGAGGTCGGGTGCGTTGCCGGCGCCGAGTTCGGTCAGGAGCTTGGTGAGATAGTCCTTGTCCGGCGCCGGATATTCGACGACCTCGACGGTCACGCCGTATTTTTTCTCGATCCGCTCGACGGTCGACTTCATCGCGTCGATGCCGGCCTGGCCGTGATTGGCGATACGAATTGTTTCAGCATGAGCCAGCGTCGAAACCGCGCTGAGCAAGATGGCGCATAGGCCACCGATAACCGTCTTCTTCAACGGAAGTCCTCCCTTTTTTAGAGCCACGGCGCCCTCCAGCACCGGCGAGGAAAATGTACACGCATTCTGAATGCTGACAAGATGATTTTTAAAGCCGCAACCAACTCAAATATATAATATTGATTTTATTGAGTTATTTATAACTTGCACCAATGGTGACGTTTGTGTAATCGTTTGCACAACGATATCAGGGAGGATTTCGATGTCTCAGAAATTGCGCCTCGGCGTCATCGGCGCCGGCTTGAAGGCGGCTGAATATGCTCAGAGCTGGGCGAAGATGCCGGAAATCGAATTCGTGGCGCTCGCCGACACGATGGAAACCTCCAGAAAGCGCCTCATCGACGTCTGCACCGCAGCCGGAGCACCGGAGCCGAAAAGCTTCGAGGACTACCGCGACATGCTCGTAAAATGCCGCGATGAACTCGACATCATCTACGTCTCCACCCCGCACGCGTTCCATGCCGAGCAGGCGACTGCCGTTGCCGAAGCCGGCCTCGATCTTTTCCTCGAAAAGCCGATGGTCACGACCGTCGCAGAGGCCGAAACGCTGATCGCCGCGCAGAAGAAAAGCGGCGTCACTATCGTCACCGCTTTCCAGGGCGGGCTTTCGCCGCTTGTGCTCGATACCCGCAAACGGGCCCTCTCCGGTGAATTTGGCGATCTCATCGCCATTTCAGGCATGATTTGGGAAAGTTGGTCTTCCAACTATGACGGCCACTGGAAACAGCAGCCGGAAATTTCCGGCGGCGGCTTCATGTTCGATACCGGCGCGCACATGATGAACACCGTCTGCCTGCTCGCCAATTCCGATTTCGACAGCGTGTCCGCCTATATGAACAACCACGGAAAGAAGGTGGATATCGCCACCGCCGTCTCCGCCCGCCTGAAGAACGGCGCGCTGGCGACGCTGACGGCCGCCGGCGAGGGCCCTCCCGGCTGCGCTTCCTACATCACCTTCTTCTATTCCAAGGCGATCGTACGCATCGATGCCTGGGGCGGCTGGCGCGAGATCAGCATCGGACGCACCAGCGAACCGCGCGAAGAAGCCGAGATTCTCGGCAATCCGATGAAGAATTTCCTCGCTATCCGCGCCGGAACGATGGAAAACTCCGGCTCCGTTGAAATGGGTCTCAGATTCGCTAGGCTCTGGGATGCAATCAAGGAATCGGCAGCAGCCGACGGCACCCCCGTCAGGATCGCCGGATAGGCGCAAAATAATGAGCGGAACGAACAGACGGCGGATCACCTCGAAGGAACTGGCGAAACTCGCCGGTGTCTCCTCGGCGACGATTTCGAGGGCTTTTTCGCCGGATTCGAGGATCGGCAGCGCCACGCGCGACCGCATCCTCGCCGTTGCCCGCGAATATGGCTACCAGCCGAATGCGATCGCCCGCTCGCTGAACAACCAGCGCTCGCGCTTGGTCGCACTCGTGGTCAATGCCATCGGCAACCCTTGCGAGGCCGAGGAGCAGCAGCTCCTCGTCCACCGCCTGCAGGCCCGCCAGCTCCTGCCGATCCTGCTCTGCTGCGCTGATCATTCGGACCGCCTGCAGCTGATGCGGCTCGCCTCCACCTACCAGGTCGATCATGTCGTCATCTTCTCCGACATGGTCTCGATGCAGGATGCGGTCGATATTTTCCACACGACCAAGCCGATCATCGTTTCCTTCGAGCCGCTGGAAAACGAGGATGTTTCCAACATCCGCATCGACGGCGCGGTCGGCGCCGGCGAGATCATCGACAAGATTGTCGGCGACGGAAAGAAGCGCTTCGCCTATCTCTCCGGCACCAAGTCGAGCTGGATCGACAAGCTGCGCCGCAGGTGGTTTGCCGACGCTCTGGCGCGTCATGGCCTTGCCTTCGAAGCGGAAGCCTTCGGCGACTATTCCTATGATTCCGGCTTCAAGGAAGCCGTCCTGCTGCTACACCGTTCGAAAGTCGATGCCATCATCTGCGGCAATGACGTGATGGCGATCGGCGCGCGCGATGCCGCCCGCCGCGTCCTCGGCAAGAATACGCCCGAGGATATCGCCATTGTCGGTCAGGACGGTATCGCCATGGCCGCCTGGGATTGCAACGACCTGACGACGCTGAGCCTCGACCACGCAGCCTTCATGGATGCTGTCGTCGAAGTGATCGAACGCCACGAGGCCGGCGACGAAGGCCCGCACAGCATCACGCTTGCCTGCACGCCCCGCTGGGGCTCGACCGCCTGAGGGGCGGTTCATTCATTCGCTTCGAGGAGGACTACCGATGATCACCCTTTGCCGCGCCGCTAGCAGGCGCCACCTCTCTTCTGCCGCCTGCCGGGGAGAATGAGATGCGCTCAGTCGTTTCCTTGAATGAATCCTGGAGCTTCCACGAGGGCTTCGGCCGGAACCTGACGGAAGCCTTCGATGGCGCCGCGATGGTCCACCTGCCGCACACCGCCGTCGAACTGCCTTTCAACTATTTCGATGAGAAGCGCTATCAGCGCGCCTTCACCTATCAAAAGGTGCTGCGCTGGCTGCCGGAATTCGAAGGCCGCGAAGTTTCCATCCTCTTCGACGGCGCCATGGCTGACAGCGTCGTCTATCTGAACGGCGAAGAGATCATCGCCCACAAGGACGGCTACACGCCGTTTGAAGCTCGTCTTACCGGCAAATTGATCAAGGGCGACAACCTGATCACCGTTAAGATCGACGGCAGCGAGAACCCGGCGATCCCGCCCTTCGGCGGCCGTATCGACTATCTGACTTATGCCGGCATCTATCGCGATGTCTGGCTTAAAGTCACCGACAAGGTTTCGATCCGCAATATCAAGATCGAGACGCACGATGTCCTCTCGGACAGGAAATCGGCGACAGTACGTGTCGATATCGCCAACCCGCAGGGCCTCGCCTATGCGGCAACGGTCACCGGATCGCTGCGGGACGCGCATGGCAACATTCTGGCGAGTGCTGCCGGCGAGACGATCGGGACCAGCACCACTCTTTCCTTCGGCGGTCTGACCGACCTCGAACTCTGGGATCTGTCGAACCCGGCGCTCTATGAAGTCTCCGTCGAACTGAAGACGGAACATGGCGCCGACCGGACCACCGGCCATTTCGGTTTCCGCACCGCCAAATTCACCCCGGAAGGCTTCCTGCTGAACGGTCGCCCCGTAAAGCTCCAGGGCCTCAACCGCCATCAGGCCTATCCCTATGTGGGCTACGCCGCCGGCCGCTCCGCGCAGGAGCGCGATGCCGATATCATGAAGACGGTGCTGAAGTGCAATATCGTGCGCACCTCGCACTACCCGCAGTCGAAATGGTTCCTCGACCAGTGTGATCGCATCGGCCTGCTCGTTTTCGAGGAAATCCCGGGTTGGCAGCATATCGGCGATCTCGACTGGCAGCAGGAGTCCATCGAGAATGTTCGCCGCATGATCGAGCGCGACTGGAACCACCCCTCGATCATCATCTGGGGCGTGCGTATCAATGAATCGCTCGATAGCCACGACTTCTATACCGCCACCAACCGCCTGGCCCACGAACTCGATTCCACCCGCCAGACCGGCGGCGTTCGTTACCTGACGGAAAGCGAGCTGCTCGAAGACGTCTACACGATGAACGACTTCATCCTCGGCAATGAGGAACTCCCGGGTGCAAACCGTCCGCGCACGGCCCTTCGCAGCCAGCAGGAAAATACCGGCCTGTCCTACAAGGTCCCCTACATCATCACCGAATTCAACGGCCACATGCATCCGACCAAGATGTATGATGCAGAGCAGCGCCAGGCCGAGCATGTGCGCCGTCATCTGGAAGTGCTGAACGCGGCCTATGGCGATCCGGATATTTCCGGTGCCATCGGCTGGTGCATGTTCGACTACAACACGCACAAGGATTTCGGCTCTGGCGACCGCATCTGCTATCACGGCGTCATGGATATGTTCCGCGAACCGAAATTTGCTGCCTATGTCTATGCCAGCCAATGCGACCCTTCGGATGAAGTCATCATGAAGCCAGTCACCTTCTGGGCGCGCGGCGAACGCAGTATCGGCGGCGTGCTGCCACTGATCATCCTGACCAATTGCGATGAGGTGGAGCTGAAATACGGTTCGCTGACGAAGCGCATCGGTCCGGACCGCGAAAACTACCCGCACCTGCCGCATCCGCCCGTCGTGCTCGACCACCGCCATTTCACCCAGGACGAACTCGGCCGCTGGGGCCTGGAATGGATCGACGGCGAATTCACGGGCTTCGTCAACGGCGAGCCTGTAGCCAGCCTGACGCTCGCGGCCGATCCCCTGCCGACCGCACTGGAAGTCGTGCCCGACAGCACCACGTTGAAGGCGCGCGAACGCGACACGACCCGCGTCATCATCCGCGCGCTCGACCAGCGCGGCCAGCGGCTGCCGTTCCTCAACGATGTTGCAACCTTGACCGTGAAGGGGCCTGGCAAGATCGTCGGGCCAACGGCCGTACCGCTCCACGGCGGAACGACAGGCTTCTGGCTGGAGGCAACAGGCCTGACGGGCGAAATCACCGTCGAAGCGACCTCGAGCCACTTCGCACCAGTCACGATTTCCGTGGCGGCCGTCTGACGGCCGCCAGAGAATATTTTGCTGGCTAAGCGATCCGCAACTGGCTGGCCGGATCGAAGAAGACCGCCTTGTCGAGATTGAAGGCAAGGCGGGTATTCTGGCCCGGCAGGATGCCGGTATCCGCTCCAAGGCGCGCCACTACCGACTTGCCGCCGAGCTTGGTGACGGCAAATGTATCTGAACCGGCCGGCTCCACGACCTCGATGGCGCAATCGCCATGGACGACCGACTTTGCCTTGCGGTCAGCTCCGTCAATATCCGTCAGTGCTTCCGGACGGATCCCGAAAATGACCTGCTTGCCGGTATAACCTGTGAGGCTGTTGTTGCCGGCATTGACGGGCAGTTTCAGCGGCTCGCCATTCGGCCGCTCCAGCGACACCTGCAGCCCGCCGGCGCCATTCTCGACGGTGGCGTTCAGCAGGTTCATCGCCGGCGATCCCATGAAATCCGCCACGAACACATTAGCCGGGCTGTTGTAGATCTCGGCGGGCGTGCCGAACTGCTGCAGCACGCCGTCCTTCAGCACCGCGATCTTGGTCGCCAGCGTCATCGCCTCGATCTGGTCGTGGGTGACGTAGACGATTGTCGTTCCCATGCGCTGGTGCAGGCGCTTGATTTCCGTACGCATGTCGACGCGCAGTTTCGCATCGAGGTTGGAGAGCGGCTCATCGAAGAGGAAGACCTGCGGATTGCGCACCAGCGCGCGTCCCATCGCGACGCGCTGACGCTGGCCACCTGACAGTTGCGAGGGCTTGCGATCGAGCAGATGGCCGATCTGAAGCATGTCGGAGACCTGCTTGATCGCCTTTTCGCGCTCTTCCTTCGGCACGCCACGGATTTCCATGCCGAAGGCGATGTTGCCCGCAACGGTCATGTTCGGATAGAGCGCGTAGCTTTGGAAGACCATGGCGATATCACGCTTGGACGGATGCAGATCATTGATCGCACGGCCATCGATGCGGATTTCGCCAGAGGTGATCGCTTCCAGCCCGGCAATTGTGTTGAGCAGTGTCGACTTGCCGCAACCGGACGGACCGACCAGCACCAGGAAGCCGCCCTTTTCGAGTTCCAGATCGATCCCCTTGAGAATATCGACGGCGCCGAAACGCTTCTTGAGACCGGAAATTTCAAGGAAAGCCATGGATCACCCTTTGACGGCGCCCGCCATCAGACCGCGCACGAAATAGCGGCCGGCGAGGATATAGACGATGAGCGTAGGAACGGCCGCGATCATCGCCGCAGCCATGTTGACATTGTATTCGACGACGCCGGTCGAGGTATTGACGACGTTGTTGAGCGCCACCGTCATCGGCATCGATTCGCCCGTGCCGGCATAGGCCGAAGCGAAGAGGAAGTCGTTCCAGATATTGGTGAACTGGTAGATGACCGTGACGACGATGATCGGCAGCGAATTCGGCAGCATGATGCGGCGAAAGATCTGGAAGAAGCTCGCGCCATCCACCTGCGCCGCCTTCACCAGCTCCGTCGGGAAAGCCTCGTAGAAATTGCGGAAGAACAGCGTCGTGAAGCCGAGACCGTAGACGACATGCACGAAAACCAGGTTCACCGTCGGATTGCCGAAGCCGAAGCTGAATCCGGTCGCGTTCTGAAGGGTCGTGCCAAAACGGCCGAGAAAACCGAGAATGGTGGCCATCGGCAGCAGCACGGACTGGAACGGTATGAAGCAGGCAAACAGCATCAGGCCGAAAACCAGCGTATCGCCAGGAAACCGCCACTTGGTCAGTACGTAGCCGTTGAGCGCGCCGAGAATGGTGGAGATCGCGACGGCCGGCACGACCATCTTGATCGAATTCCAGAAGTAGCCCTTGATACCGGCGCAGGTGAGGCCGACACAGGTCTCGCCCCAGGCCTTGAACCACGGATCGAGTGTCGGCGACTGCGGCAGCGCCAGCATATTGCCGTTCTGGATTTCGTCCATGGTCTTGAACGAAGTCGTCAGCATGACGAAGAGCGGCATCAGATAGAGAACGGCAAAGATCAACAGCAAGCCGTAGATGACGACACGGCCGATCCAGCGACCGCTAGTGCCGCCATGCGAAGTTGCGATCTCGGAAGAGGCAATGCTGCTCATCGTCCCTTCTCCCTCAATTCGGAATAGAGATAGGGAACGATGATGGCCGAGATGGTCATCAGCATGATGATGGCGCTTGCAGAACCGACAGCCATTTCATTCCGCTTGAACGTGTATTCGTACATGAAATTGGACGGCAGCCATGCCGAGCCACCGGGGCCGCCGGAGGTCAGCGCCACCACAAGGTCGTAGGACTTGATCGCCATATGGGCGAGCACGATGAAGGCCGACAGGAAGATCGGGCGCAGCAGCGGAATGATGATCCGGCGGTACATCTGGAAAGGCGAGGCGCCATCGATCTGCGCAGCTTTCATGATCTCGCCGTCGATACCGCGCAAGCCGGCAAGAAACATCGCCATGACGAAGCCGGAGGCTTGCCAGACACCGGCGATGACGACGGTGTAGATGACGAAGTCCTTGTTCTTGATCCAGTCGAAATGAAAGCTCGTCCAGCCGAAATGGTGCAGCGTCTGCTCGAGCCCGAGGCCCGGATCGAGGAACCATTTCCAGGCAACGCCTGTCACGATGAAAGACAGCGCCATCGGATAGAGGAAGATCGGCCGCAAGATGCCTTCACCGCGGATCTTCTGATCGAGAAGAATCGCCAGCATCAGCCCGAGCCCAAGGCAGATGAAAATATAGAGGAAGCCGAAGATCCCCATATTGGTAATCGACGTGTACCACGAGGACGGCGGGTCGCTCTCGAAAGTCCAGCGCCAGAGCCGCTCGTAGGCACGCGTGCCCGTTAGCGCATAGGACGGAAAGGTCTTGGAATTGGTGAAGGAGAGATAGGCTGTCCAGACGATGAAGCCGTAGACGAAAATCACCGTGATGAGAAAACTTGGCGCCAGCACGATCTTCGGCAGCGCATCTTGTAGCCGGCCACGAATGGACGTCCGGCTTGAGGACTTCGACGTCAGGATCGGGTCTGTGGTCGCAACTGTGCTCATGAAATCATCTCCTCCAGCACCCGCAGGGGCTGAGGCTTTCCCGCGCATCGCGCGGGAAAGCCGTTGTCGATGGGAATATTAGCGGGCGTCGTCGATGGCCTGGACGAGCTGGGTAACAGCGTCGTCGGAGGTCTTGATCTGACCATGAACGAACTTCGAGACAACGTCCTTATAGGCGTTGGCGATAGCCGGAGGCGCGCCATAACCCTGTGCCAGCGAGCCGAACAGCGTGCCGCCCTCGTTGGCAGCTTTCAGGTCGGCAATACCCTTCTTGCCGCAAGCGTCGAAATCCGTATCCGGAACGTCGGTACGGGCCGGAACGGAACCCTTGACGACGTTGAAAGCGGACTGGAAGCTCTTCGACAGCGTTGCCGTGGCGAGCGCTACCTGAGCGGCCTTGCGGTCGTCAGGAACGTTGAACATGCCGAACATGTCGGAGTTGTAGATCACGCTGCCGTCAGTGCCCGGGAAGCGGTAGCACAGGAAGTCGGTATCGGGGGTCTTCTTGGCGGCAACGAATTCGCCCTTCGCCCAGTCACCCATGACCTGCACCAGAGCGTCGCCCTTGATGACCATCGCGGTTGCCAGATTCCAGTCACGGCCCGAGAAGTTCGGGTCGACATACTGGATGATCTTGGCAAGGTTATCGAACGACTTCTTCATCGTATCGGACTTCAGCGAAGCCTCGTCGAGGTCGTTGAAAGCCTTCTTGTAGAATTCCGGACCGCCGGTCGACAGCACGATGGAGTCGAACATCGTGGCTTCCTGCCAGTTCTGACCGCCAAGTGCGAGCGGAATGACACCGGCTGCCTTCGCCTTGTCGAGCAGGGCGATCAGGTCGTCGAAGGTCTTCGGCTGCGTGCCGCCGATCTTGTCCATGACGGACTTGTTGATCCACAGCCAGTTGACGGAGTGAACGTTGACAGGTGCTGCGACCCACTTGCCGTCATAGACAGAGAACTTCTGCAGTGCCGCCGGAACGGACTTGTCCCAGCCTTCCTTCTTCGCCGTCTCGGTCAGGTCGCCCATGACCCCAGCCTGGGCGTAGTCAAGCACCGTATAGCCGAGCATCTGCGATGCCGTCGGATAGGTGCCGGCCGCGACCATCGCCTTCAGCGCGGTCATGGCTGCGTCACCGCCACCGCCGGCAACCGGGACGTCTTTCCAGGCGTAACCTTCCTTGGAAAGGTCGCCCTTAAGCACGTTGAGCGCCGCGGCTTCACCGCCGGACGTCCACCAGTGCAACATCTGAACTTCCTTGACATCGGCCGCATGGGCGCTGCCGAAACCAGCCATCATCACGACAGCAAGAGCTGCCGAGCTCAAAAACTTGCGCATGAATATCCTCCCGTTCGTAAGTGGGCGGCGAGACCCTCCTCAGCCACCCCGATGTCTTCCGCCCGTAATGACGATCAAACACCGCACCGCGCCTCCCAGCGCGATTGACAATTTAAAACGTTATAAACGCAGCGACGTCAAGCCCTTCCTCGACTCCCGAGAAAAATATGATTAACTCGCAGCGCCATTGTTTTTATTATATTTTTTTCCAATGCCTAACAAATTGTAAAAATTTAAATCGTTTGCATTGATCGATTGCATGCCGGTTTCATCGTGTTATGGTAGCCGCGATCCAGCACGGAATGTCCTCAGTGACCGAATCGTCCCAACTGCAACGCGGTGAAAATCCGGATGGCGCGCAAAAGCGCGGCAAGCCGACCTTGCGTACCATCGCAACATTGACCGGTCTCGCGGTAACGACAGTTTCGCGCGCACTAAGCGACGCGCCGCAAATATCGGTCGAGACCCGCGAACGCGTTCATCGCATTGCCCGCGAGATCGGTTACCTGCCGGACCGGGCTGCCCAGCGCCTCAAAACGGGCCGCACAAACGTCATCAGCATCCTTCTCGATCCGCATCAGGAGGTCGTCGGCTTCGGCACCGCCATCATGTACGGCATCGCCAAGGTGTTGAAAGAGACATCCTATCACCTCGTCGTCGCCCCGAATTTCCTGTCGACGACGGATCTCGAAGCGGCGGAATATATCGTCCGCAACAATTTCGCCGATGGCCTGATCTTCACACGGACGGAACCCTTCGATGCGAGGGTGCGCATGCTGCAGGAGGTTGGCTTCCCATTCGTGTCTCACGGGCGCACGGAATTTTCGACACCGCATGCCTATGTCGATTACGACAATTATGCTTTCGCCTACGAAGCCACCCGGCGCCTGATCGCCAAGGGCAGGAAGAAGGTTACAGTCGTCATGCCGCCGAAGCGGCTGACTTTCAGCCAGCATATCCTTCATGGCTTCATGACCGCTGTGCGCGAGGCTGGCGTGGCCTACGAGATACCGGAAGCCGTTACGCTCGATTCGCCGGCCAATGAAATTAGAGATTTCTTCCGCGCGCGCGCCACCGCACCCGATGTTCCCGATGGTTTTGTCTGTCCGGGTGAGGTTTCTGCGCTCGCGCTCGTCAGCGCCATGGGTGATGCGGGCAGTATTCTGGCCGAGGACTATGACATCGTCGCCAAGGAGACGTCGCATCTCCTCACGCATCTGCAGCCGAAGATCGAGACCATATACGAGGATCTGGTCGAGGCGGGCGAACATCTCGGCCAGATGCTTCTTCAGCGCATCGGCAATCCGTCAGCAGAGAGCCAGAGCCTGCTCCTGCCGCCGCAGATCAATTTTCCGGTAGCCTAAGCTGCGTCACGACCGGCTGTCGGCTTTTCGCGGAAAGCGAAGACTTCCACCGGCTCCCCAAGCCCGCGCAGAGGAAAAGTGCCGAGATTGTCCATCTCTTCCGTGCAGGTCGCCATCTCAACGAAAGCGCGAGACAACAGGACCGGCCGCCTGACTTCCTTGGTCAAGGTTTCAAGCCGCGAAGCGACGTTGACTGCCGGGCCGATGACCGTGAAATCCAGCCGCCGGCGCGAACCGATATTACCATACATAACGTCGCCGACGTGGACGCCGACACCATAGCGCAGTGGATCACGTCCCAGGCGCTGATGTTGCTCATTCACTTTCGCCATCGCCTCCTGCCCTTCACGGATCGCCGTCAGCAGGTCTTCGCAGGCAGAAGGCTTCGACAGCGGGAAGATGGCCAGCAGTCCATCGCCCATGAACTTCAGGATTTCGCCGCCGTGCCGTTCGATCGGATCGGACATGGCATCGAAATAGTCATTGAGCAACTGGATGACGTCGTCGCGCGGCCAGAGATCGGAGATCGCAGTGAAATCGCGCAGGTCGCAGATCATGATCGCCGCACCGACGGTCGTTCCGCTGCCGCGGGTGATGACGCCGGAGAGAATCTGTTCGCTCGCATGCGGCCCGACATAGGTCTGCAGCAGCGTGCGCGCCATGATGTTCTTGAGCCTGATCTCGCTGACGAGAGTGAGAGCCGGCAGCAGGTCGCGCAGGAAATCCACGTGTTCGCCGGTAAAACCGCCCGGCCTATTGGTGGAGAACGTAACGACGTGACGCTTGTCGAACGTATGATCGATCGGCCAGGCGATATATTCGGAATAGCCGTCGTCGCGCAGTTCCTGGTAGAAGGGATAATCGTCGCCCTCCCACAGATCCTCAAGATTCTTCCGCACCTCGTTGGTGCCTTTGTGGATCTCATTGACCGGGCTGTTGAGGAATTGCGGCGTGGTTTCCACCCCGTATGCAAAGGTGTTGATCTTTGCCTCTTCCATGCCCTCCACCCACAAGATGCGGGCACCGATCCATTGCGGATGGTTGGTGCGGAAATGCAGGCTGGAGCGGTTCACCGGTACGCCAGCCGCCAATAGCCGCTTGCACATCTCCACCAGGATATTGTCGATGAAACGCTCGCCGCGGGTCTCGTTGATCAGCCAATCGAGAATTCGACGCCTGCGGATTGGCCAGACACCTTCGGCAGCTTCGCTTGCCGGATCAGTCGCTTCGAAAGAGGGCCTCATGAAAAACTCCCGCTACGCCACATTCAACGAACACATCGGGGTGAATGTGGGCGATAGCGGGCCGAATGATAAGAGGCTTCGTAAAGATAAACCTCAGAAATCCCAGTCTTCGTCCTCGGTCGCCACCGCCTTGCCGATGACATAGGAGGAGCCGGAACCCGAGAAGAAGTCGTGGTTCTCATCGGCATTCGGCGAAAGCGCAGACAGGATCGCCGGATTGACCTTGCAGGCTTCGGCCGGAAACAGCGCCTCGTACCCGAGGTTCATCAACGCCTTGTTGGCGTTGTAATGCAGGAACTTCTTGACGTCCTCCGTCAGCCCAACGCCATCATAGAGCGCTTCGGTATATCTAGCCTCGTTGTCGTAGAGTTCGAGGAGCAGATCGAAGGCGAAGTCCTTGATCTCCTGCCGGCGCTCTTCTGAGAGTTTTTCCAGTCCGCGCTGAAACTTGTAGCCGATATAATAGCCATGCACGGCCTCGTCGCGGATGATGAGGCGGATCATGTCGGCGGTGTTGGTCAGCTTGGCGCGGCTCGACCAGTACATCGGCAGATAGAAGCCGGAATAGAAGAGGAAGCTCTCGAGGAAGACACTTGCGACCTTCTTCTTCAAGGGATCGCCGGACGCATAGTGCTCCGTGATCAGCGCCGACTTCTTCTGCAGGAACTCATTCTCTTCCGACCACCGATAGGCATCGTCGACATCGGGCGTGAGGCAGAGCGTGGAGAAGATCGAGGAATAGGAGCGTGCATGCACCGCTTCCATGAAGGAGATGTTGGAAAGCACTGCTTCCTCATGCGGGGTGACCGCATCCGCCATCAGCTTCACGGAGCCGACACCATTCTGGATCGTGTCGAGCAGAGTCAGCCCGGTGAAGACGCGGATCGTCAGCTGCTGCTCGACCGGCGTCAGCGTTCCCCACGACGGAATGTCGTTCGACAGCGGCACCTTTTCCGGCAGCCAGAAATTGCCGGTCAGACGGTTCCAGACCTCGAGATCCTTGTCGTCCTCGATGCGGTTCCAGTTGATGGCGCGCACGCGGCTGACCGGCTTGACTTGCATGTTCATGGTTTTCTCCGGTCGGTTATAGCGTGCAGGAGACGCAGCCCTGCACCTCGGTGCCGGATAGCGCCATCTGGCGAAGACGGATGTAATAGATCGTCTTGATGCCCTTCTTCCAGGCATGGATCTGGGCGCGGTTGATGTCGCGCGTCGTTGCCGTGTCGCGGAAGAACAGCGTCAGCGACAGGCCCTGGTCGACATGCTGGGTGGCAGCCGCATAGGTATCAATGATCTTTTCCGCGCCGATCTCGTACGCATCTTCGTAATAGTCGAGGTTGTCGTTGGTCATGAACGGTGCCGGATAATAGACGCGGCCGATTTTGCCTTCCTTGCGGATCTCGATCTTCGAGACGATCGGGTGGATCGAGGAGGTGGAGTGATTGATGTAGGAGATCGAGCCCGTCGGCGGCACCGCCTGCAGGTTCTGGTTATAGAGCCCGGAGGACATGACGACCTTCTTCAATTCCAGCCAGTCTTCCTGCGTCGGGATATGAATGCCGGCATCGTCGAACAGCGCCTGCACCTTCTCGGTCGCCGGCTTCCACTCCTGCCCGGTATATTTGTCGAAATAGTCACCTGAGGCATATTTCGAATTCTCGAAGCCCTTGAAACTTGCGCCATGCTCGACCGCCAGGCGGTTGGAAGCACGCAGAGCGTGATAGGTCACCGTGTAGAAATAGATATTGGTGAAATCGACGCCTTCTTCGGAACCATAGTGGATGCGCTCGCGGGCAAGATAGCCATGCAGGTTCATCTGTCCCAAGCCGATCGCGTGGCTATCGTCATTGCCCTTCTCGATCGAAGGCACCGAAGAGATATGGCTCATGTCGGAAACGGCCGTCAGCGCGCGGATCGAGGTTTCGATCGTCTTGCCGAAATCGGATGAATCCATCGCCATGGCGATATTCAGCGAGCCGAGATTGCAGGAAATATCCTTGCCCATCGTCTTGTAGGAAAGGTCGTCGTTGAACTCGCTCGCTTCACTGACCTGCAGGATTTCCGAGCAGAGGTTGCTCATGCTGATGCGGCCGGCAATCGGGTTTGCGCGGTTCACCGTGTCTTCGAACATGATGTAGGGATAACCGCTCTCGAACTGGATTTCGGCAATCACCTGGAAGAATTCGCGGGCCTTGATCTTCTTCTTGGTGATACGGGCATCCGCCACCATCTCGCGATACTTTTCCGTCACCGATATCTCGGTGAACGGGACGCCATAGACCCGCTCCACGTCATAGGGCGAGAAGAGGTACATATCCTCATTGTTCTTGGCGAGCTCGAAGGTGATGTCAGGCACGACGACGCCGAGCGATAGCGTCTTGATGCGGATCTTCTCATCGGCATTTTCGCGCTTTGTATCGAGGAAGCGCATGATATCGGGGTGGTGCGCGTTGAGATAGACGGCACCTGCCCCCTGCCGTGCACCAAGCTGGTTGGCGTAGGAGAACGAGTCTTCCAGCAGCTTCATGACGGGAATGATGCCGGAAGACTGGTTTTCGATCTGCTTGATCGGCGCACCGGCCTCGCGGATGTTCGTCAAGGACAGCGCAACGCCACCGCCGCGCTTGGACAGTTGCAGCGCCGAATTGATGGAGCGGCCGATCGATTCCATATTGTCTTCGACACGCAGCAGGAAGCAGGAGACGAGTTCGCCGCGCTGCTTCTTGCCGGCATTGAGGAAGGTTGGCGTTGCCGGCTGGAAACGGCCGGAGATGATCTCTTCCATCAGATCGCGGGCAAGCTGTTCATTGCCTCTGGCAAGCGCGAGTGCCACCATGCAGATACGGTCTTCATAGCGCTCCAGGTAGCGCTTTCCGTCGAAGGTCTTCAGCGTGTAGCTGGTGTAATATTTGAAGGCGCCGAGGAAGGTCGGGAACCGGAACTTCTTGGCATAGGCTTCGTCGAACAGGTCGCGGACGAAGTTGAAGGAATACTGGTCGAGCACTTCCTGCTCGTAATAGCCTTCAGTCACCAGATAATCGAGCTTCTCCCTGAGATTATGGAAGAACACCGTGTTCTGGTTCACATGCTGCAGGAAATATTGCTTGGCCGCCATGCGGTCCTTGTCGAGCTGGATCTTGCCCTCATCGTCATAGAGGTTCAGCATCGCGTTCAGCGCGTGATAATCCAGCGCTTCCACGGCCTTGAGCGGCTTGACGCCCGCATCCCGCGTCAGATTTGTCCCCGTGTCCAAAATCGTCCCATCCCGTCTTTGACATTGGCGACATCCTCGGCAGTCCCCAGGAGCTCGAACCGGTAGAGGTAAGGCACCTGGCATTTTTGCGAGATCACGTCGCCGGCAAGCCCGTAGGTCTCGCCGAAATTGCTGTTGCCCGCAGCAATGACGCCGCGGATGTTGGAGCGGTTTTCCGCATCGTTGAGGAAACGGATCACCTGCTTGGGCACGGCCCCTTTTCCGCCATCGCCACAATAGGTGGGCGAGATCAGCACATAGGGTTCGCGAATGTGGATGTCTTCAGCTCCGACGGGAATGCGCGCCGCGCGCAGTCCCAGCCTCTCGACGAAACGATGGGTATTTTCGGACCGGCTGGAATAATAGACGATCAGGCCCATCGCTTTTCTCCGATCAGGAGAGCGCGCTGATCATATCGGGACGGAAGCCCGCCCAGTGGTTCTCGCCGGCAACGACGACCGGAACCTGCATGTAGCCCATGCCTCGCACGCGATCGAGCGCCTCGGCGTCCTCGGAGATATCGATGATCTGGTAGTCGACGCCCAGACGGTCGAGGGCGCGGTAGGTAGCGGTGCACTGTACGCAGGCAGGCTTGCTGTAAACGGTAACGCTCATCATGTTCCTCGTGATGTCAATGGATTCCGGACGCAATACTGGGATCGGGCGCCTTGCGGCGTCCGAGGCAACGCTTGGTATTGATCTGATAAAGTTGGCGCTTTACACGCCGAACACTCTTCTCCGCACAATCTGCGCGGGCGGCGGTTTTGATGCTTTCAACATGACTTCAACCCCGAAGTGTTCAGCGGACATTCGGGGGCAGCGCAACACGCGCGGATTTGATCCGCCTGCGTATACGCGACCTTCCGGACACCCCGCCCGTGGATACCTCGTTCAAGGCAGGTCTCCTGGCTCGCGGGTCGAAGCACCCTGCCCCCAGCCTTCCCAAAGCTTCATGCCTCAGTGACCTGAAATCGGACAGTTGCTCGCCGCTTACAGTTGCGGGGGCAGCTCCGGCTTTGTCGCGCCGTCATGGCGAAACGCACCGTATTCCCATCTTAGCCCCCGACCCTCACGAATCGAAGGAACCTTGAACACTAGATATAGTACTCGAATCCCTGTTTGCGTCAACGGATGGTTTGTGCATCGCGTTACGGCATGTTTGAAATCGCTGCATTCCTGTCAAAGACGTGGTTAATGAATGGTTAACGAAAGCAGCTTGTGGAGAAGGCAGCATTGGGAAGAGCCGGCCTATAGCCGGCTCTCCAGGAATCGATTAGGCGCTCAGGCGCGTGTCGGCGCTGCGGCATTACGCAACTGCCGAGCGGCGGCAACCATGTTGACGAGTGCCGGGCGAACCTCTTCCCACTTGCGTGTCTTCAATCCGCAATCCGGATTGATCCAGAGCTGCCCGTCCGTCAGACGTTTCCGCGCCAGCGTGAGGAGCTCGGTCATCTCAGCAACATCCGGAACGCGTGGCGAATGGATGTCGTAGACGCCGGGGCCGATCTCGTTCGGGTATTTGTAGCTGCGGAAGGCTTCCAGAAGTTCCATCTTCGACCGCGAGGTTTCGATGGAGATCACATCGGCATCCATCGCGGCGATGGCATCGATGATCTGGTTGAACTCCGAATAGCACATATGCGTATGGATCTGCGTCTCGTCGGAAACACCGGATGCGCAGAGGCGAAAACTCTCAACCGCCCAGTCGAGATAGGTCTTCCAGTCGGCCTTGCGCAATGGCAGACCCTCGCGGAGAGCGGCCTCGTCGATCTGGATCATCGCAGCACCCGCCTTTTCGAGATCGAGCACTTCGTCGCGGATCGCCAGAGCGATCTGCCGGCTGACATCGGCGCGAGAAAGATCATCACGCACGAAGGACCAGTTGAGGATCGTCACCGGTCCGGTAAGCATGCCCTTGACCGGCTTTTCCGTCAGCGACTGCGCGTAGCGCCACCACTCGACTGTCATCGGCTTCGGCCGAGAGACATCGCCGAAGATGATAGGCGGGCGGACATAGCGTGAACCGTAGCTCTGCACCCAGGCATGTTGCGTAAAGGCGAAACCGGAAAGCTGCTCACCGAAATACTGCACCATGTCGTTGCGCTCGAATTCCCCGTGGACGAGCACGTCGAGGCCGATTTCCTCCTGCCAGCGGATCGCCGCTTCGGTCTCCTTTTTCAGGAACGCATCGTAGTCCGCCTCGCTGATCGTACCCTTTGCGAAGGCCGAGCGGGACTTGCGCACATTGGATGTCTGCGGGAAAGAGCCGATCGTCGTTGTCGGGAAGAGCGGCAGGCGAAGCTTGCGCTCCTGCAGGCTGCTCCGCTCGGCAAAACCGCTGCTCCGCGTCATCATCGTCTCATCGATTGCCGCGACCCGCTGCCTGACTTTGAGATCATGCACACGTGGAGAAGCCGCTCGAGAGGCAACGGCCTGAGAGGCTGCAGCAATTACTTGATAAGCCCCGCCGGAACTGCCGAGAGCCGAGAGTTCATCGAGTTTCTGGGTGGCGAAAGCGAGCCACGACGTCAGTTCCTCATCCAGTCCGGTTTCCAGATCCAGGTCGATCGGCACATGCAGCAGCGAGCAGGACGGCGCGATCTGCATCCGATCCGCACCGAAGCGCTGAACCAGCGGCTCGATCTTTTTCAGGATCGCGGCAAGGTCCGCCCTCCAGATATTGCGTCCGTCGATGATGCCGAGCGACAATGTCAGGTCGGCAGGCGCTTTGAGAAGCGAATCAATCTGCTGCGGAGCACGAACGAGATCGACATGCAGGCCGGAAACCGGCAACGCGAGCACCATCGGCAGGTTGTCGCCTATATTGCCGAAATAGGTGGCGAGCATGATCTTGAGGTTCGGCACCAGCTCGTGCAGCGCATGATAGGCATGCTTCAGTGCTGCCTGCTCTTCCCCTGAGAGATCCAGCACCAGGCATGGTTCGTCGATCTGCACCCAGTCGGCACCGGCAGCGCTCAGTTCCGCAAGCACCCGCGCGTAAACGGGCAACAGGCGTTCAAGCAGGCTGATCGGTGCAAAACCTTCCTCGGTTCCCTTGGCGAGTTTCAGGAAGGTGACAGGGCCGAGGATGACTGGCCGTGTGTGGATTCCGAGCGTCTTCGCCTCGATGAAGGCATCGAGCGGCCTGTTTGCGGTCAGCGCGAAGAATTGATCGGGACCGAGTTCCGGCACCATGTAGTGGTAGTTTGTGTCGAACCACTTGGTCATTTCCAGCGCTGGCACGCCATGACCGTGGTGATGCTGGTGGCCGCAATCGGCATGCGCCTCTTCGCCGGTCGAGCCGCGCGCCATCGCGAAATAGGTATCGAGTGCAACAGGCCCGCCCTTCCAGCCATAGGCCGAAGGTATGGCGCCGACCATGACAGTCGTGTCGAGCACATGGTCATAGAACGAGAAATCATTGGAGGGGATGATATCGATCCCCTTCTCTTTCTGCAGGGCCCAGTTTTGCGCCCGCAGCCGCTTGCCGACATCGAGAAGCACGCCGGCATTGGACCTGTCGGCCCAATAGCTTTCAAGTGCGAATTTGAGTTCGCGATGCTTTCCGATCCTGGGAAAGCCGAGATTTGCAGTCTTGATGGTCATTTCCTTACCCCGAAGGTTATGGGCAAGGCTCAGGCGCAACGCATCGACGAGGTGTGGCTACAGACGTGCCGTCTCGCGCAAAGCGGCACACCGGGACACCCCGCCCGTGGACGTTATCTATCGCGGCAGGTCTCCTGGCTTGCGGGTCTTCAACACCATCCAGTCTTCCCAGGCGTCTTCCCAGTGACGTCGAAGGACGGTGTCTATCCGCTTACAGTTGCGGGGGCAGCTTCGGTCTTGGCGTTAGCCTCACCGAATTCCCTCTTAGCTCAGGATCGTCAGATCCAGAGAACCACGATGCGACAAGCATGCACCTGTCGCACCGGATCGTCAAGATGACATAAAGAAATCTTTATATCCTTATGCGAAGAAGGCGAAGTGCATTCATCGTCACCAGCACGGTCGCACCAGTATCCGCGAGGATCGCCGGCCACAGGCCGGTAATGCCGACGATAGTGGTGACCAGGAACACGGCCTTCAGCCCGAGCGCGATGGTGATGTTCTGGAAGATATTGCGCATCGTACGCTTCGAAAGGTCGATCATGCGGGCAACGTCGCCGACACGCCCATGCAGTACTGCCGCATCCGCCGTTTCCAGCGCGACGTCGGTGCCGCCGCCCATGGCGATGCCGACATCGGCTGCAGCAAGTGCCGGCGCATCATTGATGCCGTCACCGACCTTGGCAACGAACAATCCTTCCTTCTTCAATTCGCCAACAATGCGCTGCTTGTCCTGCGGCAGCAACTCGCCGCGCCAGTCGATGCCGAGGTCACCGGCAACGGCTGCTGCCGTGCGCTTGTTGTCGCCGGTCAACATGATGGCGCGCACGCCTGCCGCCTTCAGCGTCGCAAGCCCGCTCTTGGCGTCGTCGCGTGGCTCGTCGCGCATGGCGATGAGACCGGCGGCGACACCATTGATGAGCAGGACCGAGACGCTCTTGCCCGCGCCATTCAGCGCCGCGACCCGCTCATCCTGTTCGGCATTCAGCGCCCCGCGCTCGCGCGCGGCCGGCGGCGACAGCAGATCGAGCGTCTCCCCACCCACCTTCCCGGTCATGCCCTTGCCGGGCAATGCTTCCACTTCGAAAGCGGGCGGCACGGGCACGGCATCGGCCTTGGCACGGTTGAGGATCGCCAGCGCCAGCGGATGGCTGGAGCCCTGCTCTAGAACGGCAGCGCGCGAAAGCACCTCAGCCTCCGAGCGCCCATAGGCGATGATATCCGTGACCTGCGGCTTGCCTTCGGTCAGCGTGCCTGTCTTGTCGAAGGCAACGGCCGTCACCTTGCCGAGCGATTCCAGAACCGCCCCGCCCTTCATCAGCAGACCGCGGCGCGCGCCCGCCGAAAGCGAGGCGGCAATCGCTGCCGGCGTGGAAATGACCAGCGCGCAGGGGCAGCCGATCAAAAGGATCGCGAGTCCCTTGTAGATCCATTCGCCCCATGCTCCGCCCGTCAGCAGCGGCGGCAGAACGGCGACCAGGGCCGCCACGACGACAACACCAGGCGTATAGTAGCGGGAGAAACGGTCGATGAAGCGTTCCGTCGGCGCCTTCGATTCCTGGGCTTCCTCCACCAGCTTGACGACGCGGGCAATCGTGTTGTCCTCGGCAGCTGCCGTGACACGGACGCGCAATGCAGCGTCGCCATTCACCGTGCCGGCGAACACCGTTTCGCCTGCGCCCTTGCGCACCGGCGTGCTTTCGCCCGTCACCGGCGCCTCGTCGATCGCGCTTTCACCGGAAAGAATGGTGCCGTCGGCGGAAATCCGGTCTCCCGGCCGCACGAGAATGATGGAACCGACCGCAAGCGTCTCGGCCGGCACTTCCTTCACTTCGCCAGCCGCCTCGAGCAGTGCGTTCTTCGGCACCAGCGTCGTCAGCGACTGGATGCTGGCGCGCGCCTTGCCGGCGGCAACCCCTTCCAGCAATTCGCCGACGAGGAACAGGAACACGACCGTCGCTGCCTCTTCACCGGCATTGATGATGACCGCGCCAACAGCGGCAATCGTCATCAGCATTTCGATGGAAAAGGGCGTGCCGGAAAGTGCGGCCATGACCGCGCGGCGCGCGATCGGCACCAGCCCCACCAGCATGGCGATGATGAAAGCATACGGAGCAACCGAAGGCACCAGGTGGCCCACGACATAGGCAACGACGAGTGCAAGTCCCGAAAGGATCGTCAATCGGCCCTTCTTGCTCTGCCACCAGGGACCGGTCATCGGCCCATGATCATGGCCGTGCAACCCCTCGACTTCCTCGGCGCCATGCGAATGCCCGTGATCGGCGTGATCATGACCAGCATGATCGTGGTCGTGACCTTCGTGGTCGTGATCATCATGATCATGACCATGGTGATCATGATCATGCCCGTGGTCATGATCGTGGTCGTGATTCGCATGATCATGATCGGTCTTGCTTTCCCGGACAGGGGCCTTGCCCGTGAGCGGAGCAACCGAATAGCCGAGGCCGGTCACCTTTTTTTCGATCGCCTTGAGATCGCTGCTGCCATCGTGGCGCACCATCATCGTGCCCGCCGTCACCGATACGGAGACGTCTTCGACGCCGGGCACGCGCCTGACGGCCGTATCGATCTTTGTTGCGCAGGCGGCGCAATCCATGCCGCCAACCCGGTACCGTGCCTGTGCTGCTTCGCTCATGATTTCGATCCTTGCTTGTAGGCAGTATCGTTCCTACATCCTCTAGCGACTAGAGGTGCAAGAGGAAAATCATGAAAAAGATCACCATCGGTGAAGCTGCCCGCCAAAGCGGCGTCAAAGTGCCGACGATCCGCTATTATGAGGGCATCGGTCTGCTATCTGCGCCGAGCCGCAGCGAGGGCAATCAGCGCTCCTACGAGCCATCGGATCTCAACCGCCTCGCCTTCATCCGCCATGCCCGCGAACTCGGCTTCGAGATCGATGCAATCCGCACATTGCTGCAGCTGCAGGACGACCCACACCAGTCCTGCGCATCCGCCGATGCCATCGCCAAGGCCCGCTTGATCGAGGTCGAACAGCGCATCCGCAGCCTCAATGCCCTGAAGGCAGAGCTGGAACAGATGGTCGAAGGCTGTGGCCATGGCCGCGTCGATCAATGCCGGGTCATCGAGGTGCTGGCCGATCACGGCAAGTGCGTGCATCAACATCACTGAGGCTTGCGCTCGCCGACTGCCCACGCCAAGAAGGCGCTATGAAACAGAAGAAAATCGCGATCATCGGCGGCGGCCCCGCCGGACTTTCGGCAGCCGAAATGCTGTCGGCAAGCGGCCATACGGTTTATGTCTATGATGCGATGCCGACCTTCGCCCGCAAGTTCCTGCTCGCCGGAAAGTCCGGCCTCAACATCACCCATTCCGAAGATTACGAGCGTTTCGCCAACCGCTTCGGCAATGCCAACGGCATGCTGCGCGCTGCCCTCGACGCCTTCAGCCCGGCCGATATCCGCGCCTGGGCGGCCGGCCTCGGCACCAAGACCTTTATCGGCTCCTCCGGCCGCGTCTTTCCCGAGGTCATGAAAGCCTCGCCGCTGCTGCGTGCCTGGCTCGCCCGGCTGGAAGCCAACGGCGTCAGCTTCTTCACCCGCCATCGCTGGATCGGGTTCACAGAAGACGGCCATATTTTCGAAACGCCTGACGGCCACAAGACCATATCCTGCGATTCAACCCTGCTCGCACTCGGCGGCGCCAGCTATCCGCGCCTCGGCTCCGATGCCGGCTGGGTGTCATTGCTCTCCGAGCGCGGGGTGGCGATCGCACCGTTTCAACCGGCCAATTGCGGCTTCGATGTCGCCTGGAGCAAGATCTTCTGCGATCGCTTCGCCGGAGAGCCGCTGAAATCCGTGACGGCAACATCACGCGCCGGGACATTTCCGGGCGAATTCGTCATCAGCAAGCACGGTATCGAAGGCAGCCTCATCTATGCGCATTCGGCCGCTTTGCGTGATGACCTGCTGTCACATGGGAAGGCAAAACTGATAATCGACCTTGCCCCGGGCCGCACCGCAGATCGCCTGTCTCGCGATCTGACCCGGCAGGATGCCAAGATGAGCTTTTCCAATCGCCTGCGCAAAGGTGCCGGCCTCGATGGTGTGAAGGCGGCACTTCTGCGTGAACTGATGCCGGAGACCGATCGCAACGATCCGCACAAACTCGCTGCCTCCATCAAGTCGCTGGCTATCCCATTGCTGCGCCCACGCCCCATCGCCGAGGCCATATCCTCTGCAGGCGGCATCGCCTTCAGCGAGGTCGACGAAACCTACATGTTGAAACATCTCCCCGGCACGTTTGCGGCCGGAGAGATGCTGGATTGGGAAGCACCGACAGGTGGCTATCTGTTGACCGCTTGTTTCGCAACGGGCCGGGCCGCAGCGAATGGCATCGAGGCCTGGCTCAGCCGAAAGTGAAGGCGAAAGCCTGCACGCCGGCATCGAGGAAATGGATCTCGAACGTGTGGTCGCCGACCGGCCCGGCTTCGCGCACCAGCTGATAGAGGCGCTGCCCCGTCACCGTGCCATTGCCGTCGGCATCCGTGTCCGCGCCGTGACCATCGTCGGGCGCCTTGCCATCGACCGTCACCTTGAAGCGCACCGGCTTGCCATCTGCGCCTGGACCGAGAACCAGATGCAGATCGCGGGCATGGAAGCGGTAATAGATAGTACCGTCGGCAGCATTCAACGTTGCCTGTTCGGACCCGACGGTCCAGTTGCCGGTCAGACCCCATTCGTTGAGCTTAGGCGTCGCGGCGACATAGTTATGAGCGGCATCGTTGACCGTGCCCTTGTCGTCGACAAAGTTTTCTGAGCGCTGATAGCCGACATAGGTTTCCGGCGATTGCACATTGGCAGCATCGGAAGCGGCCTCAGTGCCGGTCGCCTTCACATCCACGATATCACTGGAAACACCGGTCTTGCCGGCTTCGGCCAGCAATTGCTGGATTATCCGTTCGGACTGGTCGTAATCACCCTCGCCGAAATGATGGTGGCGGACCTGCCCTTTCGCATCGATGAAATAATGCGCCGGCCAATATTCGTTGTCGAAGGCGCGCCAGATCGCATAATCATTGTCGACGGCGACCGGGTAGGTGATGCCAAGATCAGAGATCGCCTTCGTCACATTGTCGACATTCTTCTCGAAGGCGAATTCGGGCGAATGCACCCCTATGACGACGAGACCCTGATCCTTATATTTCTCCGCCCAGGCTTTGACATAGGGAATCGCGCGCAGGCAGTTGATGCAGGAATAGGTCCAGAAATCGACGAGCACGACCTTTCCCTTCAGCTGCTCGGTCGTCAGCGGGCTTGAATTCAGCCATTGCACCGCGCCGTCGAGCGGTGGCATCTGTCCTTCTACCGGTAGTTGCTCGCCAGCACCTTTCGGCTTCATCGCCATCGCCATGCTATCGCCGCTCATCGCGGCCGGATTACCGGACATCATCATCTGACTATTGCCCGTCATCGCCATCGAACCGCCGCCCGCCGACATGACAACCGACTTCATGGCGCCGCCGGTATCGTCGGCTGTCTGTTGCTGATGGAAATTGTCGACAAGCCCCTGTTCAAGAACATTGGTGCTGGCAAGCGAGGCTTGCGTCAGGAAGCCGGTATCGAGGCCGAGCGCAATCGCCACGACTGCGACAAGAACCGCAACGCCGACACCGCGTCGCAGCCATTCGCCGATACCGAGCGACTGTTTCATCACCTGATAGACCTTGCCGCCGATGAGAAGCGCCAATGCCAGCGAGCTCGCGGCACCAAGCGCATAGGCAAGCAGCAGCAAAGTCGTCCCGACATTTGCGCCTTGAAGCGCCGCACCCGTGAGGATCAGGCCGAGAACCGGTCCGGCGCAGGGCGCCCAGAGCAGACCGGTCGCAACACCGAGCAGCAGTGAGGTGGCAACAGCCGAGCCGCCGCCACGCGTGTTTTTGTCGGCCGACTGGGACAGGCGCGCACCGAGCGAAACGAGCGGCCGTGTCAGATAGTCCGACAGCGCCGGGAACAGCAGGATAACGCCGAAAATCGCGAGCAGCGCGATGGCGGCATAGCGACCATATTCATTGGCCTGCACCGCCCATCCGCCGCCGACGGCCGCCAATGTCGCGACCCCAGCGAATGTCGCCGCCATGCCGAAAAGCATCGGCAACGTGCTGCGCAGGAAAGGTTGGCCGGCACGGGCGAAAACAAAGGGCAGCACTGGCAGGATGCAGGGGCTGACGATCGTCAGCACCCCACCGAGATAGGCAAGGATGAAGAGAAGCATCAGAGTGTCCTGTCGATCAGGCAGAAGCCGGGTGGAATGTCATGGCCACGCCGTTCAAGCAGTAGCGCAAGCCGGTCGGCTTCGGCCCGTCGTTAAAGACGTGGCCAAGATGCCCGCCGCAGCGCCCGCAATGGACGGCATCGCGCACCATGCCGAAGGATGTATCGCGCGTCGTGCCGACGACCTTGTCATTGAGCGGCGCCCAGAAACTCGGCCAGCCTGTGCCGCTGTCGAATTTCATAGTCGATGAAAAGGCTTCCTGATCACAGCCCGCACAGGCGAAATTGCCCTTGCGCTCCTCGTGCAGCAGCGGGCTTGTGAAGGGATATTCCGTTCCCTCCTGCCGCAGTACCGAATATTGGTCCGCAGTCAGCAGCTTCTTCCACTCTTCGTCTGTATGGCTAACGGCAAAGGTTTCCTTAGCCATGGCTTGGCTGCCGAAACCCAAGCGCAGGGCGAAGGCGCCAAGTCCCGCAGTGATCAGCAGCAATCGTCTGTTCAGCATCGCGTCGCTCTCCTATGTCTACAGCATCTGCGACAGGCACTTTCATTCAGTAGACAACGATCGGCCGGCTTTATTCCCGCCATGCCGATCTTTTGTCCACGCAGAGAACTACGGAGCCAAGCAGTGTTTTGTTACGCAGTCGCCCATGGGGACACGCAAAAGTGAGAAGGCGCCATCCCGGATCGTTATATCCAAATAAATACGACGCTATGCCGTAAAGCGAGGCCGAGCAAGCGGATGAGCGGTCATATTATCGCGAGCATGATGGTCACCTGACCCGGCACAACTGTTTCAGAAATGCGCCACTCGCGGCAACGCAAATTCGATCCATGCAATCTGCCGTCATGCCCGCTGATTGCAAAGCCGCCGCATTTACATCAGAGTATGCGCAAGTTCCGTGGGAGGAGCCTCAATGCACGAACAATCCGCGCATGCGGAACATGTCTATACGTGCGCCCAGCAAAATTCCGCTGCGGCCAGCTCTCCAATCGTCGCCTCCTGGCGCCGCTGCATGACCATGTATCAGCTTGCTCCCGAAGATAAGCGCGCGCCTCTACGTCTTACCGAACAAGAATTCAGCGTTGCCCGGGAGCAATCGGATCAGTTGATCGCCGATGCGCGCGACGAACTCGACCGGCTTTTTGCAACAGTCGGCAAGGCCGGATGCTGCCTGCTCCTGACCGATCGCAACGGCATTGCGCTGGAACGCCGCGGCGCCGTCGGCAATGACAAGGAATTTCATGATCTTGGTCTATGGACCGGTTCGGTATGGACGGAAGCCAGCATCGGCACCAATGGCATCGGTACTGCGCTGGCCGATGATCGTGCAGTCGCTGTCTTTCGCGATCAGCATTTTTACTGCTCCAACATCAAGCTCAGCTGCACCACGGCCCCGATCCGCGATCACCGCGGCCTGCTGGCCGCTGCCCTCGACATCTCCACCTGCCGCGATGACGTCAACGAAATGACGCTGAGCATCCTCTCGCAAGCCGTGCGGGATGCGGCGATGCGCATCGAGCTCAATCTCTTCCGCTCCGCCTTTGCCGGTGCACGCTTCGTCATGGTGCCGGCCGGCGCCAATTCCGCGAACGCCTTGCTGGCCGTCGATCGGCATGATCTCGTTCTCGGCGCCACACGCGCCGCCCGCCTCGTACTCAAACTGGATGACGTGCGCATCGCTGCCGGCCTTCCCGCCTCCGACGCCCTGCATGAAGGCCATGTTTCCCAGGAAAAAGAAATGGCCGAGGCCGAGAAAGCGGCGCTGCTGCGGGCACTTTCCCGCACCCACGGCAATGTCTCCCAAGCCGCTGCGGCTCTCGGCATCAGCCGTGCAACACTGCACCGGAAGATGAAGAAACTCGACCTCCACTAATATCGAGCAAGGGTTCGGTCACAATCTCGTGGTGACGCCGAAACCTGTCGCAACTCTGCGACACTGTGCGGTGCGGTATTGGCAAGCCGCCCTGTTCTACCGAGCCAAAGCGACACAGATTTCCTCCCACTGGTTCGATCCGGAACCTGTTCATCAAGGGAGGATGACATGCTTCATCAGAAAATCGTCGAGTCGCCGTTCAAGCTGAAATACGGCAACTACATCGGCGGCGAGTGGCGTGAGCCGATCGGAGGCAAATATTTCGACAACGTCACGCCCGTCACCGGCGGCAAACTCTGCGAAATCCCGCGCTCCGATGAAAAGGACATCAATGCAGCACTCGATGCCGCCCATGCCGCGAAGGAAAAATGGGGCCGCACCTCCGCCACCGAGCGCTCCAACATTCTCATGAAGATCGCCCAACGCATGGAAGACAAGCTGGAGCTTCTGGCTCAGGCTGAAACCTGGGACAACGGCAAGCCGATCCGCGAGACCATGGCGGCCGACATTCCGCTCGCCATCGATCATTTCCGGTATTTCGCCTCCTGCATACGGGCCCAGGAAGGCACGATCGGCGAAATCGACCATGATACGGTTGCCTATCATTTCCATGAACCGCTCGGCGTCGTCGGCCAGATCATTCCCTGGAACTTCCCGATCCTGATGGCGACCTGGAAGCTGGCGCCGGCCCTTGCCGCCGGCAACTGCGTCGTTATCAAACCGGCCGAACAGACACCCGCTTCCCTGCTTCTCTGGGCAGAACTCGTCGGCGATCTGCTGCCGCCCGGCGTCCTCAACATCGTCAACGGCTTTGGTCTCGAAGCCGGCAAGCCGCTCGCCTCCAGCCCACGCATCGCCAAGATCGCCTTCACCGGCGAGACGACGACAGGCCGCCTCATCATGCAATATGCCAGCCAGAACCTCATTCCGGTCACGCTGGAACTCGGCGGCAAGTCGCCCAATATCTTCTTTGCAGACGTGGCGGCCGAAGACGATGATTTCTTCGATAAGGCGCTCGAAGGTTTCGCCATGTTTGCGCTGAACCAGGGCGAAGTCTGCACCTGCCCGAGCCGCGCTCTCGTCCAGGAATCGATCTATGATCGCTTCATGGAACGGGCCGTCAAGCGCGTCGAGGCCATCAAGCAGGGCAACCCGCTCGATCCGACAACGATGATCGGCGCTCAGGCCTCCACCGAGCAGATGGAAAAGATCCTCGCCTATCTCGATATCGGTAAGCAGGAAGGCGCACAGGTGCTGGCCGGCGGCTCGCGCAACGATCTCGGCGGCGAACTGTCTGACGGCTATTACATCAAGCCGACCATCTTCAAGGGCCACAACAAGATGCGTGTGTTCCAGGAAGAGATCTTCGGCCCGGTCGTCTCGGTCACCACCTTCAAGGATGAGAAGGAAGCACTCGAGATCGCCAATGACACGCTTTACGGTCTCGGCGCTGGCGTCTGGACCCGCGACGCCAACCGGGCCTATCGCTTCGGTCGGGAAATCCAGGCCGGCCGCGTCTGGACCAATTGCTATCACGCCTATCCGGCCCACGCGGCCTTTGGTGGCTACAAGCAATCCGGCATCGGCCGTGAAACGCACAAGATGATGCTCGACCACTACCAGCAGACCAAGAATATGCTGGTCAGCTACAGCCCCAAGAAACTTGGTTTCTTCTGAGAAGCAGTCGATTGTGCTATCATCGAGCCTCCTCCCTTGACGGGGAGGAGGCATTGTCTTGGAGGAGGCAATCATGGAACAAATGGTCAATGGCGAACCGCGTGTACTCGCAACCGATGCGGCGCTCGACCTCATCAAGGAAATTCAAAGGGACTACCCTGATGTCCTCTTCCATCAGTCCGGCGGCTGCTGCGACGGCTCATCGCCCATGTGTTACCCGACGGATGATTTCATCGTTGGCGACCAGGATGTGAAACTCGGCGAAATCGGCGGCGTTCCCGTCTATATCAGCGCCAGTCAATTCGAGGCCTGGAAGCATACCCAGCTCATCATCGATGTCGTACCCGGGCGCGGCGGCATGTTTTCGCTCGATAATGGCCGCGAGAAACGCTTCCTCACGCGCTCGCGCATGTTCGGCGGCGGCGAGGTCTGCGCCATTCCCGCTGCCATGACCCGCGAGACGACCTGAGCAGGAGCCCGGTGTAGTATTCCCTTAGTACCCGCGGCCCGCGATCCTTTGTTAAAGTCCATCTGTTGGTTTTTAGAGGAGGAAGAAATGCCAGCGTCCAAAATCCTGATGATCACAGGCGATTTCACTGAAGATTACGAAACGATGGTTCCGTTCCAGACACTGCTTGCCTGCGGCTACACGGTCCACGCCGTCTGCCCCGGCAAGACAGCCGGCCAGACGGTCGCCACCGCTATCCATGATTTCGAAGGCGACCAGACCTATTCCGAAAAGCGCGGTCATAATTTTGCGCTGAACGCCACCTTCGAAAGCGTGCGAGCCGAAGATTACGATGCGCTCGTCATCCCGGGCGGCCGCGCGCCGGAATATCTCCGCCTCAACCCCGAAGTCATCAAGGCTGTCAGGCATTTCTTCGATGCCAACAAGCCGGTCGCTGCCATCTGCCACGGCGCCCAGCTTCTGGCGGCCGCCGGTGTGCTCAAGGGCCGCACCTGCTCGGCCTATCCCGCCTGCCGCCCGGAAGTCGAGTTTGCCGGCGGCACCTATGCCGATATTGCCATCACTGATGCTGTTTCCGATGGTAATCTCGTCACCGCACCGGCCTGGCCGGCCCATCCCTCGTGGCTGCGCCAATTCATGACGGTGCTTGATGCTGCAACGGTCCTGGAGACCAACGCCGCCTAAAGCATGTCGCGCAAAAGTGCGCAGCGGTTTTGCGATAACGACATGCAAAATCAAAGCCTTAAAGCGTGGCATCGCGGCACGCTTTAAATGGACCGGCGGGAGGACGTGATGTGTGAACTGTTTATCAAGGCGGATGCCCGGCTCTGGGAAAGCACCACCCGGTCGCTGCGTATCGACGGCATGGTGACCAGTGTGCGGCTGGAGAATTTCTTCTGGTCGAAGCTCGAGGAAATTGCCGCCCGCGACGGCATGAACGTGGTCCAGCTGATAACCAGACTGCACCACGAGTCGATCGACGCCGGCCATGATCTCGGCAACTTCACCTCCTTCCTCCGCGTCTGCTGCGCCCGCTATCTGGATCTCCAACTCGCGGGCGACATCCCCGCCGATCTCTCAAGGCCGATTGCCGGCCTCAACGCCCCGGAAATTCTGGGGCGGGAGAAGCGGAAGTATCATTAAATTCGCCTTGAGCCCGCAGCGATGATTTTTAGATAGGCGCGTTGCCCCTCTGCGTGAGACAATCAGCCGGCCAGTTGGGAGGCGGAGGGGAAAATGACAGTGATCGCGGTTGTGAAGCGACGGCATTCCGTGGCTGGCGGTGGTGCCGATGACTGACAGTCCCGCCCTGCATCCCATAAGCATAACGAGCCTGGCACGCGAGGAATGGTTCATTGGCGTCAGCGCCGCGACCAGCCTGATTTTCCTCGCTTTCCCCGATCCGATCTTCGCCCGGATTGCCGAGCCATTCTGGTTCGTCGTCATTTTTTTCTGGCTTTTCGCTGTCGTTCTAGGCTCCGCCCTGTCGGTCGTTCGCCATGCGGATCATCTGGCAGAGCAGCTTCGCGAGCCCTACGGGACCCTCATCCTGACCCTTGCGATTACCTCGATCGAAGTGATGGCGATCTCGGCTGTCATGCTGCATGGGGAAAATAATCCAACACTCGCACGCGACACGCTGTTTGCCGTGGTCATGATCATCCTGAACGGCATGGTGGGCCTGTCGCTGCTCTTTGGCGCCTGGCGGCGGGAAGATCAGCAGCACAATCTGCATGGCGCCAATGCCTATCTTGGGGTGATCGTGCCGCTCGCAACCCTTGGCCTCGTCATGCCGACTTTCCTCGCCGGCCCGGATGGTCCGCACCCCACGGCCGCGCGGCAGATGTTTCTCGGTATCGTCTCGATCGGTCTCTACAGCATATTTCTCCTGCTGCAGTCCGGCCGTCACCAGCGCTACTTCGCCGAAGACGGCAACAATCTTGAGCGGCGCGCAGTCAGCATTCGGCCCCACCGGGGGGTATGGCATCATGCCGTTCTGCTGCTCGCCTACATGGGGCCGGTGGTCTTCCTGGTTGAACAGCTTGCCAAGCCGATCGACTATGTGATCGAAACCCTGCATGCACCGGCGGCATTCGGCGGCGTGATCATGGCTGTGCTTGTCGCGACACCTGAGGCGATCAGCGCCGTGCGCGCTTCCGTCGCCAACCACCTGCAGCGCGCCATCAACATCTTCCTCGGCTCAGTCCTGTCGACGATCGGCCTGACGGTACCGGCCATGCTCGCAATCAGCCACTTCTACGGGCACCCCGTCACACTAGGGCTTGAGGGTCCGGATCTCGTCATGTTCGCTCTGACAATTACCGTCAGCATCATTACCTTTTCAAGCGGCCGCACCAATCTCATGCAGGGCGCAGTTCACCTGGTGCTGTTCATCGCCTACGTACTGCTCATTACTCAGCAATGAATGGAAAATATCCAGACTGAACCACGATAGGAATGCGGAGTCATCAATCGTTTAGACACAGCTAAATTGCATGCCATAAGCTATTGCAATTTCGGACGATTCCGCGACATAGTACCGCATGCCTGAAACACTTGGCGACTGATGGGGCCGCCACCAGGGCACGCATGACGGCCGGGACACATAGATCATCGGGGCAGCAAGAATGCGTGAGGGATTGCATCGGGGCCTGCAGATTTCTGTGACACTCATCGGCATGGCAGCGCTCGCTGCCTGCGATGGAAGCAGCAATACCTACGTCCCGCCTCCGCCGCCGGCCGTCCGTGTTGCACAACCAGTCCAGGAGCCCGTCACCCTCTATTTCGAACTCACAGGCAATACTGCGCCGCTGAACTCGGTCGATATCGAAGCGCGCGTCCAGGGTTACCTTCAGTCGATCGATTATCAGGATGGCACGACGGTAACGAAGGGAACCAAGCTCTTCGGAATCGAGCGCGACACCTATCAGGCCCAGCTTGATCAGGCCAAGGCATCCCTCGCATCGCAACAGGCGTCCCAGGTTGGGGCCAAGCAGGAGTACGATCGCCAGGTCAATCTGATGAAGCAGCAGGTCACGACGCAGACGGCCGTCGATAGCGCCAAGGCGACGCTCGACGAAGCCAATGCGCAAATCCTCAATGCCCAGGCCAATGTCGAACTCGCAACGATCAATCTTGGCTATACCGAAGTGATTGCACCCTTCGATGGCACGGTGACCGACCACCTTGTCGATATCGGCACGCTCGTCGGCGTCTCAGGCCCCACCAAGCTCGCCAGCATCGTCCAGACGGACCCGATCTATGCCTATTTCAATGTCAGCGAAACCCAGGTGCTGCTGATCAAGGATATGTTGAGAAAGCAGGGACGTACCTTCAAGCAGACGGATCTGCCGAGCATCCCAGCCGAACTCGGTCTGCAATCCGAAGAAGGCTACCCGCATAAGGGACATCTCGACTACGTCTCGCCGCAACTCGATGCATCGACCGGTACGCTTCAGGTCCGGGCCCTGTTCGACAACAAGGACAAGGCGATGCTGCCTGGCTTCTTCGTGCGCGTTCGCGTACCGATCGGCCGGAACGAGAAAGCGCTGCTCGTGCGCGACGATGCGATCGCCACCAACCAGCTCGGCAGCTATCTGCTCGTTCTCGGCAAGGACGATACGGTCGAGCAGAAGCAGGTGAAGACGGGCCAGCGCGAAGGCGGTCTCCGCGTCATCGAATCCGGCCTCGAACACGCGGACTGGGTCGTCGTCCAGGGCATCCAGCAGGCGATCCCCGGGAGCAAGGCCGCGCCTGAGAAAATCGACATGAAACCGCAACCGGCGGCGGCCGGCACCGATGCAAAGGCTACGACGACGACGCAGTAATTTCGCAGCAACGCCTCATCCGAACGTCCAAGGGCAACAGCATGATCTCGCGCTTCTTCATCGAACGGCCGGTGCTCGCCAATGTTCTGGCCCTGGTCTTTGTTCTCATCGGCGCGGTAGCTCTCTTCCAATTGCCGGTCGCGCAATATCCGAATGTCGTTCCACCCACCGTGCAGGTGACGACGCGTTTTCCGGGCGCAAGCGCCAAGACGCTTGTCGATACGGTCGCGCTGCCGATCGAGCAGCAGGTCAACGGCGTGCAGGACATGCTCTATATGCAGTCCACGAGCGCAAGTGACGGCACCTATTCGCTCACCGTGACCTTCGCGATTGGAACGGATCCCGACCAGGCACAGGTCCTCGTGCAGAACCGCGTCGCGATTGCCATGTCGTCGCTTCCACAGGCGGTGCAGGTCCAGGGCGTCAGCACCCAGAAGAAATCGACCGCCATCCTCGGCTTTGTCACCCTGACCTCTCCGGACAGCCGCTATGATAACCTGTTCCTCTCCAATTATGCGGTCATCAACCTCCAGAACGAACTTGCCCGCCTGCCCGGCGTCGGCAATGTCACGGTCTTCGGCGCCGGCCAGTATGCCATGCGCATCTGGATGGATCCGAACCTGCTGCAGGCTCGCGGGCTGACACCACAGGATATCGTCAATGTCGTGCAGCAGCAGAGCCAGGAGGTCACGGCTGGCCAGATCGGCATTCCGCCGGTACCCCAGGGGCAGACATTCCAATACACGCTGAACATCAATGGCCGGCTGAACGATGCTGCTGACTACGAAAACATCATCGTCAAGGTTGATGGCTCAGATGGCGGCCGGGTAACGCGCATCCGCGATATTGGCCGGGTCGAACTGGGTGCGCAGACCTATAGCCAGACCTTCATGCAGAATGGCCGACCGGCTGCGGGCATCGGCATCTCCCAATTACCGGAAGCAAACGCCATTGCTGTGGCCCAGGCAGTCGATGTGAAGATGGCGGAACTGGCGAAGGCCTTCCCGCCGGGCCTCGAATATCATCTCCCCTTCGACACCACGAAATTCGTCAAGGCCTCGATCGACGAGGTCTATGTCACGCTGATCGAGGCAGGCGTTCTCGTTCTCATCGTCATTCTGCTGTTTCTGCAGGACTGGCGAGCCATGCTCGTTCCGGCGACGACTGTTCCTGTCACCATCATCGGCGCCTTTGCCGCGATGGCGGCCATGGGCTTCACGGTTAACCTCTCCACTCTCTTTGCAATCGTTCTCGCCATCGGCATTGTCGTCGACGACGCCATCGTCATTGTCGAGGGTGTCGCAAGACATATCGAGGCGGGCATGACCGGCCGTAAGGCCGCTGAAAAAGCAATGGACGAACTGCTCGGTCCTGTCATCGGCATCACGCTGGTGCTGATGGCGGTTTTCATTCCAGCCGCCTTCTTGCCGGGGCTGACGGGCCAGCTCTACCGCCAATTTGCTCTCGTCATTGCCGCAACGGCGCTGATCAGCGCCATCAACGCTGTGACGCTGAAGCCGACGCAGTGCGCCCTCTGGCTGCGCACGCCGGTGCCTCCCGAGAAGCGCAACTTCGTCTATCTCGGCTTCAACAGGATCTACGACTGGGGTGAACGCGGATACGTCAGGCTGATAGGCTCGATGACGCGCCACGCCGCGGTCATGGCTATTCTGGCGTTGGCGCTGATGGGAGTAGCTGTCTGGGGGCTGACACGCGTGCCGAGCGCGTTCCTGCCGATCGAGGATCAAGGCTACGTGCTGATCGGCGCGCAACTGCCCGATGGTGCCTCCAAGGAGCGCACCGACGCCGTCATGGCGGAGGTCGGCAAGATCGCCCAGGAGACGCCGGGCGTCGATCAGGTCCTGACGATCAGCGGCATATCCGTTCTCGACAACAATGCCAGCCTTCAAAACGCCGGCGTAGCCTATGTCGTGCTGAAAGACTGGGACGAACGGCTCAAGGAAAAGGGGCAGGATCTTCTGTCCATCTACCAGCATCTGAATGGCGCGCTACAAAGCGTATTGGTCGCGAAAACTCTGGTGATCGTACCGCCGCCGATCCAGGGCGTCGGCAATGCCAGCGGCTTCACGATGCAAGTGGAACTCAAGAATGGTGTTTCCGACTATGCACTGTTGCAGTCGCTTACCGATACGATTGTGAAAAATGGCGAAGCCCAGTCATCGCTGCAAAGGCTGAGTACGTCGTTCCGCTCGAATGTGCCGCAGCTCGAGATCGTGGTCGACCGTATCAAGGCCGAGACATTGGGCGTCACGGTCGGACAGGTTTTCTCTGCGCTGTCGGGCTACGTCGGATCGAGCTACGTGACACAGTTCAACAAGTTTGGCCGCACGTTCCAGGTCTACGCCCAGGCATCTCCGGAATTCCGCGTCAGCCCTGACGATATCCGCAATCTGGAGGTCAAGGCCGGGGATGGCACGATGGTGCCGCTCGGAACCGTCGTCGATATCAAGCCGATGGAAGGCCCCTCCCTGATCAGCCTCTACAACCTCTACCCGTCAGCAACGATCGTCGGCGGGCCTGCGGCCGGCTTCAGCTCCGGCCAGGCACTCGATGTCATGGAGCAGATTGCCGGCCAGACCTTGCCAACAGGAACCGGCTATGAGTGGACGGCGCTCTCCTATCAGGAAAAGGCGGTCGGCGGACAGATCTACTATATCTTCGCGCTCGGCATGCTGCTCGTCTACTTCGTGCTCGCGGGTCAATATGAAAGCTGGATCCTGCCGCTCGCCGTATTGCTGGCTGTCCCGCTTGCCCTGCTCGGCACCGTCGGCGCGTTGATGGCGGCGGGCGTCGCCAACAACCTCTACACCCAGATCGGCCTGATCCTTTTGATCGCTTTGGCATCGAAGAATGCCATTCTCATCGTCGAATACGCCCGAGAAAAGCGAGAGGAAGGCATGGAGATCCTCGAAGCAGCCGTCGAGGCCGCCCGCCTTCGCTTCCGACCGATCCTCATGACATCCTTCGCCTTCATTCTCGGCGTCCTGCCGCTTGTCCTCGCGACGGGAGCTGGCGCATCTGCCCGCAAGTCGATCGGCATATCGGTCTTCAGCGGCATGATCGCATCGACCTGCCTCGCCGTTTTGTTCGTTCCTTCCTTCTACGTCGTGCTGCAGCGCCTAGAAGAGTTCAGAAGGCGCCGCGGTAAAGCGCCTGCTGTTACCGATACTGAAATGACGGCACAATAGGCTGGCAAGCAGCCTATTGCACGATCACCTGAACATAGACGCCGCCGCTCTTGGCATAGTAGAGGCCGCCGCAGCGATAATAATAGCCGCCATAATAAGGGCCATAGATGCAGCCTGGAGGCAGCACGGCGATCGTCGTCGCCGTGCGCCGGACTACCCGGCGGGTGGTGCGACGCGCCACTCCGGCATAGGAGAGCGGCGTCAAGGGACGGCCGATGACCGCCTCCGCCGGCGTGGCGAAGCCGATCGACAGCGGTAGCGGGCCTTCTCCTTCCAGGCGAAAATCGGTGAAGACCATCACGCCGGCGAGGCACAGAGCGAAAAAGAGCTTGCTGCGGATCATTGCATATCTCCTGTAACGGCGGGCGCCGGAAGCTCATCGATCGATTGAAGTTCACTCAGATCCACGGTTTTCGCATTGGCTGGGATGTCGATATTGTAGGAGGTGGCGGCGACATCCGCCCCGCTTTTGAAGTTGCTGATCTCGAGCGTATATTGCGGCGCCTGGACGACGTGTTTGCTGGTGATTACATAGCGCCGCGGTATCGGCTGCGAACCCGTCTGTATCCAGATCTGCCAGTCGAGTTCTGGTGTGCGGAAAGCCAGATATTCGCATTCCACACCGTCGACGAAGGCGCTGGAAATGTGCTTGGCCTCGGTCACGTCGGACATCAAGATGTCATAGACGTGAGACGAGAGCAGATCGGCGCCTGGTGCTTCCACGCCAGCATCGGCGAGCCTGTCGATCAGATCATCAAGCGAGCCCTTGCCATCGACCTTCGCATAGGCATCGAGGTTCTTGCCATGCACGGTCAGCGTCGAACCGTCGAAACTGACATCGATATCGGCAAAGCCTCCGGTCCGCGTAACACGCAGCTTGTCGGGGCGGGTGATATTGGCTGTACCCGAACTGACGAATTGCAGTTTCTCGAAGTCCGGGGTCACAGCCTCGAGCGATGATTGGTAGTTGAAGGATATGCTCTTCTGCGCCACCAGAAAATCGGACATGGCCTTCAGAAGATCTTTTGCATCATCCGCCCATGCATGGGTCGGCAGTACAAGGCCGACGGCAACAGCGGAATAGCTCAGTATTCGTTTCAATCGCGATAGAGAAGTCGATGACATGGCACTGCCTTTCATTTGTGTCGTCATTGAATTCATCGGATGCGGAGATTTCGGATCGTACTGCGACGATCTCGAAACGGCTGAGCGGAACCGTCAGGAGAATGCCCGACGGCTCAGGCATTCCCGGCGAAACCGGATAGGAATTGGAAGGCCGCTACAGGCCCGAGGTCAGCACCCTGTGACAGGCTGGCGACACGCGCTGCAGATTGTCCCGCAGGCACTCGATCACCCGTCCGCCGCCGATCGGCACCATGCGGCAGAAAGCTCGGAAGTCCGGCCCGCAAGTCTCGCGCACGATCATCACTTCCTCGCGGGGAGAGAAGACAGGCATCGCAGCCGGCCGGGTCGCCGGCGGTGTGGCTGCCGTTGCGGCACCCGCACCGGCACCGGCTGCGGGCGCGCCCGCCGCACCGATGGCCGCAACGGCCTGCTGGCAAGGCGTCGACAGGCGGGCATTATGCTGCTGCAGGCAGGCGAGTGCCGCGGCACCTCCCGGAGTCACGCCGGAGCATTGCGCCATAAAATCGGAGCGGCAAGCTGACTTGACGGCGTTGCGCTGTGCGTCGGTCGGCTGAGCCGCCGCCTGGGCGCCGGCTGCTGGTGCCGCCGTGGCCGCCCCTGCCGTCGCAGGCGCCGTCTGAGATGGCTCCGCAGATGTCGATTTTGGCTTGGCGCTGACGGCGGAGACTGCCTTGCGGCAGGCAGCGGAAAGCGTGGAATCATGTTGCTGCAAGCAGGTCAGCGCGTCGATACCTCCAGGCTGCACCCCTGAACACTGTGCGATGAAATCCGAACGGCATGCTGCCCGGATCTCGTTGCGCTGCTCTTCGGTCGGCGCCTGTGCAACGGAAACCCCGGTCAGAAGACTGGCCGCGCAGATGACGCTTGATATCGATAACCCGAACTGAAACCAACGCGTCGTGCGTCGTATTGCCGATCGAGAAGATGCATATATCCGCATTGTTCCCCTCCCTGGAAAGTTCATCGATTTACGGCATGAAAAGAAGTACTCCGGCTGAGCGAGACAGCAGACTTCGAAAAACGAATTGAAATCCGTGCGCAGAAATCTAAAGCGCCACGCGAATTTACTTTAGCACATTCGAAATTTTGATAGTAGACCCGAATATCCGGATGCGATTAGCTGACTGTGCTTAAGATGTATCGAAGCATCGGAAATATCCGCGCCGGGATATTTAGACGAGATGGAAGTGAGGGGAGCTTT
>UBMI01000014.1 GCA_900466475.1 Hyphomicrobiales bacterium | reverse complement strand
AAACTTACTCTTTGCCATTTGAATGCTTCCTGTGGACGTAAAATGGGTGACCCCGGCGAACCGGTTTAGTGCCGCCGTTTAAGGCTTTCGGCGAAATTGCGCAAGACTTAATTGCAGACGCCATTCTTGGCGTGCCAGCGCATATGGGAGATAATTCGCAACCCGCAAGGCGATTCGCCCGCACTCTCCCGAAAACGCCTGAAATCCAAGGCAAAATCGAGAGGTATTGCCGCTTCCGGCTTTATTGAGGCAGGTGCCGACCGGTGCTTCCGCGAGCGATGCCCGGATGCCTTTCAATACCGGCGGCGCAATGCCTGCCAACAAGATTAGCTTACATTTTACCAATTGATTTCACGGAACGGGAAAACTTTCATGATATCCCTCTAATATACGGAGGGACACTCAATGCAATCGGAGAGCTATAGCAACCACTATTCGGCATTCACGGAAGACCATCGTGCGTTCGGCTATCCGCGTGACGACGACGATACGGATACGAACACGAGCATCAAAAGGAACACGGACCAGTCGTCGGTCTTCATCGCCGGCATTGCCATAGGGGTGCTCGGCTACTGGATGATCGGCAATTTCATGAACCTCGTTTTCGAGTTCTGAAAGCCGGCGCGATCCTGCGATGATATCGGAGAAGCTGGAGCGGGTAGCGGGAATCGAACCCGCGTATTCAGCTTGGAAGGCTGCTGCTCTACCATTGAGCTATACCCGCGGGGTTGGTCCGATCCAATGACGAATGGTGGAGAGAGTTGGATTTGAACCAACGTAGGCTGAGCCAACGGATTTACAGTCCGTCCCCTTTAACCACTCGGGCATCTCTCCAGTTTTTCGTCCGGATCTTGAAGACCAAGTTTGTCAGACGTTGAAGCGTTGCCGCCCCGTCGTCTGCGCCGCGTATATGACCGGACGATTTCAGTCTGTCAACACGATGACAATGGAAAAGACAGGAAAAATTTCATCGCCTGTTGAAAGCCGGCACATGAAAGAAAGCCTATGCGGCAACAGGCGCCATCGTTATAAAGCCGCATGAGCAAAGATAACAAATCCGGCGACAAGCCCGCCACCGACAAGTCCGCAAAGGACACGCATTACGCAACCTTGCGACGCGCGCATCGCGACGGCAAGCGCGAACGCGGTGAAATCCCGACACCCGCGCCACAGAAACGCAAGCGTGGTGGAGACGACTGGAAACCGCCCGCATTGGCTCCCGACCAAGTCTTCCTCTACGGCCTTCATACCGTTCGCGCCGCGCTCGAAAACCCTGAACGCAAGAACATCAAGCTGTCGGTAACACAGAATGCTCTGGCGCGGCTGGAGATCGATCCGGAGACGATCGGCATTCCGCTCGAAATGGTTTCTCCTCAAGATATCGACAAGGTGCTCGGCCCGGAGGCGATCCATCAGGGAGTAATGCTCGAAACACGCCCCCTGCCCGTCCGACGGTTGGAAGCACTGAAAAACAGCCCATTGCTTCTCGTGCTCGATCAGGTGACCGATCCGCACAATGTCGGCGCCATCATGCGTTCGGCCGTCGCCTTCAATGCAGGTGCCGTTATCACCACCCAGAGACACAGCCCCACCGAATCGGGCGTGCTCGCCAAATCGGCTTCCGGCGCGCTGGAGCTCATACCTTATATACAGATCACCAATCTCTCGGATGCGGTCGGCGAGTTGCACAAGCTCGGCTTCTTCACGATTGGGCTCGATTCGGAAGGACCGGCAGCGCTAGAAGGCACTTTTTCGGGCGACAGAATCGCGCTGGTTCTCGGCTCGGAAGGTAAGGGCCTGCGGCAGAAGACGCGGGAGACGGTCAACGCGCTCGCACGGCTCGATATGCCCGGCGCCATCAAATCGCTGAACGTATCGAATGCCGCGGCGATTGCCCTTTATGCGGCAAGGCTGCACCTGAAAGCGTAGGCGGCAGCCGACGGGTTTCCGTTGTATCACGCGCAGTCAATTGAGAGCGGAGGTCTGCTTGGCGGCCATCGTGGTTGAACACCTGCCCTCATGGTCCATATTGGGCCTTGGAAAGAGCGCGCCGGTCGCTAAGATCGGCGACGCATTTTACCCTCGGGGCGTCGGTAAAAAGGAAATCCGCATTATGGCATTTCGACCGCTGATCTTCGGCGTTCTCTTCATCGCGGTCTTCGTCATGGTCATTTTGAGCATCATCTGGGTGGACAAGTCGCACCCTATCCGCCAACCCGATCCCCTGGCACCATCGACGACGCCATCCAATCCTCCTCCATCGGTGCAATAGCAGATCCGGAACCGGTAAAGCGGTCAGACGTTAATCCCCGCAGACAAACAGGGATTCAATGTCCATGCGCCTGATGATTGCCGTCGTTGTCGTCATGATTGCCTCCGTTCTCAGCATCGCAATGATGTCACCGTCCGGTGCGGGGCAGACCGGCAATGGTACGAAGATCGAATCAAGCGTGAACGAACCCGCGCAAAAGTGACTGCGCATCGTCTCATCGGACAAGGCGCAGACAATGCGTCTGAACCGATTCAAGTAAAAATCCCGCGGCAAGAAATTGCGGCGGGATTTTTCTGGAGCTGGAATTACTTTCTCGGTTAGCGATCAGCTCCGGTAGAGCCAATAGGGTCCACCATGGTGGCGTCGCCACTCGTGACGCTCGCGCCAACGCTCTTCCTGCCACGGGCTCCAGCGGCGTTCATAGCCCCAGGCCGGGCGCCAGTAGCGACGTTCACGCCAATCACGGCGCTCTCGCCAGTCACGGCGATCGCCCCAATCGCGATCACTCCGATCGCGGTCACCCCAATCCCGATCGCCGCCGCGGACCTGGATAAAATCGCCCTGTTGAGCGACTGCCGGACGGTCGAGAGGGATGGCCGCAGCCGGAGCTACAGCGGAAAACAAAGTACCGGCCGAAAGGGCGGCTGCTAGGAGAAGACTGGAGATCCTCATGGCTCACTTCCTCGTTTCTGATGAAGCGAGAATGGCCTGATGTCCCTGAATTGCTGCTGAAGCGAGCCTTCAGTCTCCGTTCATGTAGTGGAATGGCCTTGGAAAGCTGGTGTCCCCGCGCTTGCATGTTGATAGGCCGCAGTTAGAAGCTGTTGAAGCGAAATGGAGCGGTCAATTGTGCGCCACGCCCCTTGCCTATGTCCGGTATAGCGACATTTTCCATTCTGGTGCGTTGTCAGGGAAGGTGATCATGAAGAGTAGATTCCGGACACTCATAGTTAGCGCCGCACTGATCGGCGTGAGCATGCTCGCTTCGTCCTGCACGACACACCCGGCTACAAATCGCCCCGATTTCCAATATCAGCCCAGGACTTCCGTCAATCCCGCCTGCGCCCACGGGTTCAGGCCCACCAACGCGCTGTCTTGTAGCTACTGAAGTGTTCAGGTCGCATCGCGAAACCTGACGCCATTACCGTTTCCGTTCGAATCGATAAAGCAGGGCCACCTGCGACGACACCCCTCGCTCCGGAGGAATCACAGCTGCATCGGCGAAAGCCCGGAAAACACGGTCGTTCTCGAAATAATTTGCGCACAAAAAAACCGCCTCAGACGGGCGGGTTTCTGATTAAGCGTTTGATATCGCTTGCGATTGTATGGTGCCCCCGGCAGGGTTCGAACCCGCGACCCCCTGATTACAAATCAGGTGCTCTACCAACTGAGCTACAAGGGCAATGCGTGCGAAGTAGCAGATTCTGATCTTTTGTAAAGAAAATTTGCCCTTTCCGGCTGTCCTTTGACGCTATCCACAGCGGCTGCCGATCAATGCACTGGTTGGGAAAAGCCTGCGAGGCCTGGATATGGACCTGTTGGTCCTTCGAATCGTCCGGCGATTTACGGGAGCCCAAGATCATCCGAACTTCGCCCGCAACGCAAAACGTCTTGTCGTACAAGCCCTTTATCCTTTAGCTAGAGCAGCATAACAAAGGGCATTGCATGGGCCGTTCATTTCAGACGCTTTCTTTTATCGCCTCGCCGACCACGGAAGCACTCGCCGCGCGAGACGAATTGATTCGCCTTTATGGCGACGTGCCTGCGAACGAAGCCGATGTCATCGTTGCGCTCGGCGGCGACGGCTTCATGCTTCAGACGCTGCACAGCACGATGAACAGCGGCAAACTCGTCTACGGCATGAATTGCGGCTCGGTCGGCTTTCTCATGAACGACTACAAGACTGCCGACCTGCCTGACCGCATTTGTGCCGCCGTCGAGAATGCCTTTCATCCGCTGAAGATGACGACGTCCAATGCCGACGGCAGCAAGTCCTCGGCGCTTGCAATCAACGAGGTCTATCTTTTCCGGCAATCCTATCAGGCAGCGAAGCTCAGGGTGGAAATCGACGGACACGTGCGATTGGAGGAATTAATCTGCGATGGGTTGATGGTGGCAACGCCCGCGGGCTCGACGGCCTACAATCTTTCTGCACACGGCCCGATCCTGCCGCTTGACGCGCCTCTTCTCGCCATGACGCCTGTGAGCGCCTTCCGGCCGCGGCGCTGGCGCGGAGCGCTGCTTCCCAACCGGGTGACCGTCGACATCCATATTTTGGAAGCCGAGAAGCGGCCGGTGAACGCGGTCGCCGACAATACGGAGATCAAATCTATACTCCAGGTGCGCATCGCCCAATCCGAAGATATGACGGCACGCATCCTTTCCGATCCTGACCGCTCTTGGTCCGACCGGATTCTGGCAGAACAGTTCGAGGATTGAAATGATGGCGATGCGGCAAGCAGTGATAATGGCGCTCCTCGTTTCGGGATGGTCGGTCGCCGCCGAGGCGCAGACCGTTCATGACGACATTCTCCCGGCCTCGATCATCTTCGCGACCAGTACCGGCTATTGGGAAGATGATGGCAATTCGCTGCCGGTAGAACGTGCCCCGACAACCACGCAAAGCGTCAGCGCACAAAATGTGAGCGGCGAGGCTGCCAAGCCGGAGCAGCGGCACGGCTATTACAAGCTTTTTGCCGTGCGTCAGGCGGACAAGACCTCAAAGGTCTTTCTGCAGCAGATCGCGCAGATAGACGACGGACCTGCCATTCTCTCGACGGTCGAACTGCAGGAAATCAGCGATCTCAAGCCCTATATCACTGACATCCGGCCCGAAAATTCGAGCGGCTTCATCAAGGAACCTGGCCTTTTCGCCACCGTCTATCTGAAGACCGATCCGGCTGCCGAGCCCGACGGCTGGACAGTGCTGATCGACGAGTTTGGGGACATTACCGTGGAGAAGGCGACCAACTGAGGTCGCAGACTATTCATCGGGGCTAAGCCGTTAAACCTGGCTTTCGCGAAGACCCACTCCACGACGAGACGCGACTGGGCTATCGGGAGACGTTCGTTCACGGAATGGACATTTCAGCGGGTATCTGAAAATAGAAAAGCCCCGTTTCCGGGGCTTCCTAGCTCAATATGATTTTTGCAGTTTAGTCGACGTCGTCGACGACCGCATCGGCTGCCCCGCTGATGCGGTGAGCGAGTGCTGCTTCCATGAACTCGTTCAGATCGCCATCGAGCACGTCATCGGGAGCGGTGCTTGCAACGCCGGTGCGCAAGTCCTTGACGAGCTGGTAGGGCTGCAGAACGTAGGAGCGGATCTGGTGGCCCCAGCCGATATCCGTCTTGGAAGCGGCTTCGGCGTTAGCGGCGTCCTCGCGCTTCTTCAACTCCGCTTCGTACATGCGGGCGCGCAGCATGTCCCAGGCCTTGGCGCGATTCTTGTGCTGCGAACGCTCCTGCTGGCACTGCACGACGATGCCTGTCGGGATATGCGTGATGCGCACGGCCGAGTCTGTCGTGTTGACGTGCTGGCCGCCAGCGCCCGACGAACGGTAGGTGTCGATACGGCAATCACTTTCGTTGATCTCGATCTGGATCGAGTCATCAACGACGGGATAGACCCAAATCGACGAGAAGGACGTGTGGCGGCGTGCATTGCTGTCGTAAGGCGAGATGCGCACCAGACGGTGCACGCCCGATTCGGTCTTCAGCCAGCCATAGGCGTTGTGGCCCTTGACGAGCAGCGTTGCGGACTTGATGCCGGCCTCTTCGCCGTCATGCACTTCCAAAAGCTCGACCTTGAAGCGCTGGCGCTCGGCCCAGCGAGTGTACATGCGCAGAAGCATGTTCGCCCAGTCCTGGCTTTCTGTGCCGCCTGCGCCGGAATGGACTTCCAGATAGGTGTCGTTGCCATCGGCTTCGCCTGACAGCATGGCTTCGACCTGCCGGCGGGCTGCCTCGGCCTGCAGGCTTTTCAGCGCGGCCTCAGCTTCCTTGACGATGCTTTCGTCGCCTTCTTCTTCCCCGAGATCGATGAGTTCGACATTGTCGGAAAGCTGCTGTTCCAGCGCCTTGACGCCATTGATGCCGTCATCGAGTTGCTGACGCTCGCGCATCAGCTTCTGGGCTTCCTGCGCATCGTTCCAGAGGTTGGGGTCCTCTGCCTTGTTATTCAACCAGTCCAGTCGTCTTACCGCCTGGTCCCAGTCAAAGATGCCTCCTCAGCAGGGTGATAGCCTGCTTGGTTTCATCGACTACGTTCTGGATTTCCGCTCGCATTTTCCTGCTTCTTTGCTTCGGTATTCTGTGAGTGCCGGGGTATTCTGCAAGGCTGGTGACATAGAGACGCCCGCCGCGGATGTAAAGAGCCGTGGCGGGCGCAAAGGCAATCGGTTTCGATCAGAACAGGCCGGGCGTGTTGGTCTGCACCGCCTGGTTTGCCTGGGGCGACGTACGCAGGATTTCTTCCGGCGCCATCGTGCCATCCATGCCGATGACGGAGAAGCTGTCAGCGGGACCGGTGCCCGGCTTGAAGGCTTCGATGATGGTGCCTGGCTCGCCATCGGCAGCAGCCATGCCGGTCTTGCGGTTGATCGCGATCATGTTCATGCCGGCCGGGACCACGAACTTGGATTCCGGCATGTCCTTGACGGCCGCCTGCATGAATTCATTGAAGATCGGCGCCGAGAGAACGCCGCCCGTACCGCCGCGTCCGAGCGGTGCCGGCGTATCGAAGCCGAGATAGAGGCCCGCCACCAGATCCGGCGTGAAGCCGACAAACCAGGCGTCCTTTTCATCGTTGGTCGTACCGGTCTTGCCGGCAACGTCACGGCCGGAGAGATCGACCTTGCCAGCGGCCGTACCGCGCTGGATGACACCCTGCATCATCGAGGTGATCTGGTAGGAGGTCATCGGATCGAGAACTTGTTCGCGGTTGTCGACGATGTTGGGTTCTTCCTGGTTCTGCCAGTCGCCGGCATTGCAGCCTTCGCAGAGACGCTCTTCATGCTTGAAGATCGTCTTGCCATAGCGGTCCTGGATGCGGTCGATGAGGGTCGGCTTGATCTGCTTGCCGCCATTGGCAATGACCGAATAAGCCGAGACCATGCGCAGCACCGTCGTTTCACCCGAACCGAGCGACATGGCGAGCAGCGGCGGCATCTTGTCGTAGACGCCGAAACGTTCGGCATATTCGGCAACGATGTTCATGCCGAGGTCATTGGCGAGGCGCACCGTCATCAGGTTGCGCGAATTCTCGATACCGGAGCGCAGCGTCGAGGGGCCGCCGACTTCGCCGCCGTAGTTTTCCGGCTTCCAGACCTGACCGCCCGAAACGATCTCGATCGGCGCGTCCATGATGACCGAGGCCGGCGTGTAGCCGTTGTCCATGGCAGCGGCATAAACGAAGGGCTTGAAGGAGGAACCCGGCTGGCGCATCGCCTGCGTGGCGCGGTTGAATTCCGACTGGGCATAGGAGAAGCCGCCGACCATGGCGAGAACGCGGCCGGTCTTCGGGTCCATGGCGACAAGACCACCCTGAACCTTCGGCGGCTGGCGCAGACGATAGGAGGTCGAATTGTCGCCGCCGAGGCGCTCGACGTAGACGACATCTCCGGCCGAGACAGCGCCGACCGGCGACTTCGTCGTCTTGCGGTCGCCGGCGGCGGAGCGGAATGCCCACTGCATATCCTTGGCTGCAATCGAACCACGCTCGCGTTGGGCTGCGACCTTGCCGCCGCCATCCTTGGGCGGCTGGAGGCCGATATCGACGCTGTCACTGGAAACAGCGAGCACGACTGCCAGGCGCCATTCCGGCACGTCCGAAAGAGCGGGCACTTCGGCGAGCGCCGGACCCCAATCACCCGACATGCTGATCTGCTTGACCGGTCCATGGAAACCGCGACGCTCGTCGTAATTGGTCAGGCCGTCCTGCAGCGCCTTGCGCGCAAAGAGCTGCATCTGCGGATCGAGCGACGTGCGCACCGAGAGGCCGCCCTCGTAGAGCGACTTCTCGCCATACTGATCGATGAGCTGGCGACGGACAGCCTCGGCGAAATAATCGGAAGCAAAAAGAGACGGTCCGCTATTGCGGGCGGTGACGCCGAGCGGCTGCTTCTTGGCATCCTCGCCGTCGCTCTGGCTCACATAACCGTTCTCGACCATGCGATCGATGACCCAGTTGCGGCGTTCAAGCGCTGCATCCGGATGGCGGAAGGGATGATAGTTGGCCGGCCCCTTCGGCAGCGATGCGAGATAGGCAGATTCGGCGATCGTCAGTTCGGTGACCGACTTGTTGAAATAGGTGAGCGAGGCACTGCCGATACCGTAGGAGTTCAGACCGAAAAAGATCTCGTTGAGGTAAAGTTCGAGGATCTTGTCCTTGCTGTAGGCCTGCTCGATGCGGAAGGACAGGATCGCTTCCTTGATCTTGCGGTCGATCGTCTGGTCGGAGGTCAGAAGGAAGTTCTTTGCCACCTGCTGGGTAATCGTCGATGCACCGACCGGGCGGCGGCCGGAGCCGAAATTCTGAAGGTTGACAAGGATGGCACGGCCAAGACCGGTCAGATCGACGCCGGGATGGTTGTAGAAATTCTTGTCTTCGGCCGATAGGAAAGCAGCCTTGACGCGGTCCGGGATAGCCTGGATCGGCAGGAAGAGGCGCTTTTCCTTGGCGTATTCGGCCATGAGCGCACCATTACCCGCATGGACGCGGGTGGTGACCGGCGGGGCGTAGCTGTTGAGCACAGCATAGTCAGGAAGATCCTTCGCGACATTCGCAATGTAGACGGCAACAACCGCCGCAGCGCCCAGGAACAGGACGCATGCTATCCCGAAGAAATATCCAAGAAGTCTAACCATATTTTTCAGCTACCGGTATTTCTAATCATTAGATCGGCGCAGCCGCACAATCGCACAGATCATGTCTCTTTGCACGTTGCGCGGCTTACTCCATGCGCGCTGGCGCTACAAGCCGATTTCGTCTCACTTGCGCGAAACATATAGATCGGAGTAACGGCGCGAATGTGAGCAAAATAGGGCCCGTCCTGCCACTTTCCGCTCCCCTTTCCGCAAGGGCTCCGGTTTAGGCGCGAGTGTCACTTCCAGGCAACGCCCGGTTTACCCGCCATTCGCCATCAGGCCCGTGCGGTAGCGCTTCACCGCATCGGCCAGGAGATCGGCCATCTTCAACCGCCAGGCATCATCGAGCAGGCGTTTTTCGTCCTCGACATTGGAGAGGAAGCCGAGCTCAAGCAGGATCGATGGAACGTCCGGCGCCTGCAGCACCCGAAAACCCGCGTGACGGTGCGGATTATTGATCGTGCCAACCTGATCCTTGAAAGAGGCAAGCACGCTTTCGGCGAGCGAAATCGAAAAGGCCTGCGTCTCACGTCGCGTCAGGTCCAGCAGAATATCGGCGACCTCAGGCGGTTCGGCGGTCGTTTCCTTGCCGGCGATCTGGTCCGACAGGTTTTCGCGTTCGGCAAGATCGGCGGCGAGCTTATCCGAGGCCTTGTCTGAAATCGTGTAGACCGTCGCGCCGCGAATATCCTTCTGCTTCAGCGTATCTGCGTGCAGCGAAATGAAAAGGCCCGCATGGTTCTGCCGGGCAATCAGCACACGCTGCGAGAGCGACAGGAATTCGTCGTCGTCGCGCGTCAGGAAAGCCTTGATGCCCGGCTCCTTGTTCAGGCGATCAGCCAGCGCCTTGGCGAAGGCAAGCGTCACCTGCTTTTCCTCTGTCTTCGTATCGACGCCGATGGCGCCGGTGTCGATGCCGCCGTGGCCGGCATCGACGGCGATGACGAAATCACCGGGTGCAGCCTTTTCCGGCTGGGGAATGGCACTCGTCGTCTCCGCCGCATCCGCCTTGTCGCTCCAGGATTGGGTCTTCACAAGCTCGGCGAATTTCTGCTTGTCGATCATTTCGGCATCGAGAACGAGCCTGTGACCATTGCCGCTCTCATCCGTCTGCACCTTGGCAAGGGCGAGTTGGACCGGGCGTGCCGCCGTCAACACGATGCGGGCGCTGCCTTCATCCATAGCGCCATAACGGATGTCCTTGAAGAGGCCGCGCGCCTCGAGATCTTTGGCCGGAAAGCCGAAAGCGGTTGCCGGCAGGTCGACGACGATGCGCTCAGGATTGGCAATATAATGGACGGAAAAACGGGGCTCGCGGTCGAAATCGATGACGATGCGGGTTCTGGCATCGTCGCCAACGATACGCGCTCCGTAGGCCAGCAAGGGATTCTTCGCGTCGGCGGCACTTCCAGGAACCGCGCAAAGCACTGCGAAGCCGAAAAGCCCCGCTGCAAAACCCAATTTTCGCCCTGCGGACAACTTCGCCGCGATCCGAAACCTCTTAAACAATAGCCCGCCACACCCTATTTACTCTGCGATGGACCTTACACCGTCCCCGCTGACGCCCGCTAGAGGCGAGCGCATACGCACCGACCCATGAATCGGGATCGTTTATCCCCGACAAGTTTATGCGATACGAAATCCATCAATATTATGGCACATTTGGCTTTTCCCTTGCTATTGTGACAGAGAAAACATACAACGAATTTTAGGGTAGAAGTGTTGACGGGATAGAGTCGCCGCAAGGCAGCCAGCCGGCCCCCGGACCTGGCGCCACAACCGGTAATCGTCCGCCGTCTAACGCATTTCCACTCGAGAACTGGATCCTGATTTTCCGGCTTCGCGCTGGGATTTCATCGGTGGATCAGCCACCACGCTCTCAGGGAGCAAACTCATCGGACCCGAAACGGGTCTTTGTCATTGTCGATCACGCTTGGTTGTTGATGGTTTCGCAGCAGGTTTTATCTGAAGTGTACAGGCCCCGGAACGAAATCGTTCCGGCTGCGGTCTGGCTGCTGCCTTCTCCCTCGCACCAATCGCGACTTTCATTATCCGGCGCGGCCACGGCGGACCGCATTCTTCCTGTGTCAACAGCAGTCGGGAATGCGCTCTCGCGGCCTCGCCGAGGAGCTCAGCTTACATGGCAGACAAAATGCTTATCGATGCGTCTCACGAGGAAGAGACGCGCGTCGTTGTCGTTCGCGGGAACCGCATAGAAGAATTTGACTTCGAGTCCCAGCACAAGAAGCAAATCCGCGGCAACATCTATCTTGCAAAGGTAACGAGGGTCGAACCCTCGCTGCAGGCAGCCTTCGTCGATTACGGCGGCAACCGGCACGGCTTCCTGGCCTTCGCCGAAATCCACCCTGATTATTACCAGATACCGCTGGCAGATCGCCAGGCCCTGCTTCGCGCCGAAGCGGAGGAGCATCGCCGCGACGAAGATGTCGAGCATGTCGAGACTGCCCCGCTCGTCGATCTCTCGACGCAGGATCAGCCTGATATCGGCATCGTTCCGGTCGAGCAGCCCGAGGCAGTTGCTGCAGAAGAAGTAGCTGCGCCCGCCGAAGAGGCTGCACCCGTCGCCGAAGAAGCGCCGGCCAAGAAGCCCCGCGCCCGCCGCAGCCGCAAGAAGGCAGCCGAGCCAGTTGCAGAAGAAGCAGCGGCGCCCGAAGCATCGGTCGCCGACAACGATGACGAAGGTTCGACCGGCGGCGAGATGGCCGCGATGGTTGAAACGGACACCATCTCCGAGGATGTCGACGTTTCCAAGCGTCGTCATGACGACGACGATGATGACGACGATCATGGCGAAGAGGAAGTCATCGAATCCGTCGGCGCCGAAGACGCGATGGAAGAGGTTCCGGATCGTGTTCAGCGCAAGCCGCGCAAGCAATACCGCATCCAGGAAGTCATCAAGCGCCGCCAGATCCTGCTGGTGCAGGTCGCCAAGGAAGAGCGCGGCAACAAGGGTGCTGCCCTCACTACCTATCTCTCGCTCGCAGGCCGCTATTCGGTCCTGATGCCGAACACGGCGCGCGGCGGCGGCATTTCCCGCAAGATCACCAACCCGCAGGACCGCAAGCGGCTGAAGGAAATCGCCCGCATGCTGGAAGTGCCGCAGGGCATGGGTGTGATCCTGCGAACGGCCGGTGCCAACCGTACCAAGGTCGAGGTCAAGCGCGACTTCGAATACCTGATGCGCCTGTGGGAGAACGTCCGCACGCTGACGCTCGCCTCCACGGCTCCCTGCCTCGTCTACGAGGAAGGCTCGCTCATCAAGCGCTCGATCCGCGACCTCTACAACAAGGATATCGGTGAGATCATCGTCTCCGGCGAAGAAGGCTATCGCGAAGCGAAAGACTTCATGAAGATGCTGATGCCGAGCCACGCCAAGGTGGTTCAGCCTTATCGCGATCTCCACCCGATCTTCTCGCGCTCCGGCATCGAGGCGCAGCTCGACCGTATGCTGCAGCCGCAGGTGACGCTTAAGTCCGGCGGTTACCTGATCATGAACCAGACGGAAGCGCTGGTTTCGATCGACGTCAACTCCGGCCGTTCAACCCGTGAACACTCGATCGAGGACACGGCCCTCCAGACGAACCTCGAAGCAGCGGACGAAGTCGCCCGCCAGCTTCGTCTGCGCGACCTTGCCGGTCTGATCGTCATCGACTTCATCGACATGGAAGAGAAGCGCAACAACCGCGCTGTCGAGAAGAAACTGAAGGAATGCCTGAAGAACGACCGCGCCCGCATCCAGGTCGGCCGTATCTCGCATTTCGGCCTTCTGGAAATGTCGCGCCAGCGCATCCGCGCTTCCGTTCTGGAATCGACAACGCAGGTCTGCTCGCATTGCGGCGGCACCGGCCACGTTCGTTCGCAGTCTTCCGTTGCGCTGCATGTCCTGCGCGGCGTCGAGGAATATCTGCTCAAGAACACGACGCACAATATCACCGTTCGCACGACGCCCGATATCGCGCTCTACCTGCTCAACCACAAGCGCCAGACGATCGTCGATTATGAAGCCCGCTTCGGTGTGGCGATCATCATCGATGCGGATGGCTCGGTCGGCGCGCAGCATTTCGCGATCGATCGCGGCGAGCCGGTCGAAAACCCGGTCAAGATCGAAAGCCTCTTCAACTTCGCAGCCATCCCCGATGACGATGATGACGATGTCGTTATCGAGCATGACGAGGAGGAAGACGAAGAGTTGGAAGAAAAGCCTGCCGCCGCCGAACGTCCTGCTGCCCGTGCAGAGGCCGAAGGCGAAGGTGGACGCAAGCGCAAGCGCCGCCGCCGTCGTCGCGGCCGCAACGGCAATGCCGAGCAGCAGGTTGCTGCAGATGCAGTTTCCGGCGAAGCTGACGATGGCGACGAGGGCGAGGACGAGGGCAGCGAGGGCGACAGTGATGCCGCCGAAGGTGCTGCGGAGGACCGCGCCGAAGGTGATGACTCCCAGCGCCGCAAGCGCCGCCGTCGCGGCAAGCGTGGCGGTCGTCGCAACCGTGGTGAGGAAGGCGCCGAGACGAGCGCTGCTTCCGAGGGCGGCGATGCCGACGAAGGCGATGATACCGCAGCCGAGGAAAGCGCAGAGACCGAAGCCGAAGTAATCGAAGTCGCGACGATCGACGTTGTCGATGCTCAGCCGGCCATGGCGGCTATCGAAGGCAGCGAGAGCGTTGCCGAAGAGGTCAAGCCGGCACGGGGCCGTGGCCGCGGTCGCCGCAAGGCTGATGCTGCGCCTTCGCCGGTCGAGGAGCCTGTGATCGAAGCGCCGGCTGTGGAAGCAGAAGCCGAGCAGGAAGTGACGGAAGCGTCTGCAGATCTTGCCGAACCTGTTCAGGAAGAGGCCAAGCCGGCTCGCGCTAACCGCGGATCCAATATCTCGTCTTCCGAGCCGACGGTCACCTCGAACCGCACCGATAACGGTGAAGCCGAAGGTGAAGGCAAGCCGAAGAAGGCAGGCTGGTGGCAGCGCCGCGGCTTCTTCTGAACGCTGATTTTCGGCGATAAGTGACATGATCCGGCTGCGGCGACGCAGCCGGATTTTTTTGTGCCACAGATGACGAATGCTCAGGCTGTGGTCAAAAGGGAAAGACTTAGAGCGTGCGGCCGAACCAGACAGAGGCTTCCGATGCCGGAACGAGCGGCGGGAGCAGACGCTCGAAACCGCGGGAGGACCAGAAGCGCAGGCCGCTCTGGTTGTCGGCATTGACGCCGAGGTGAATGCCGCGCACACCTGCCTGACGCGCTTCAGATATCCACTGCTCCAGAAGACGACTTCCGACACCCTGTCCCTGCTGGCGTGGCATCAGGTTCATGTGGATATGGGCCGGATAGGCCGTGACGATCTCAGCCCACATGGTGCGCGGATGATGGATCGCAAAGCTGCGGCGCTCGTCGGCCGTCCATCCGGAGGGATCGCCGGCCGGATCGGCATGTTGATCGCGCAGCGCCGGCCACCAGTCGCGTTCAAGGCGCGTTTCAAAGGCGGCTGTATCGTAGGTGCCGACGATGTAGCCGGCGATACCGAACTCATCCTCCGCAACGAGGGTCGTTTCCGGGTTGAGCACGACATAGGGCGCAGAATAGATATGGCCGATCAGGCGGCCGTCACGGTAGAGGTGGCTCGCATCCTGACCGCCATTGCCGGTCGCAAGCGAAATGCCGTAGATCTGATCGAGATCGTCCCGCCGTGCGTTCCGAAACACCTGTATCAAGCCGCTGGCGGGTAAAGCAGATCGACGATGTAGCTGGCGTCGAAACGGGAATCGAGCATGCCGTAGGTCGAGCGCCAGCCGCCCGCCAGACGGGTCTCGATGAACGCGTCGGCAATGCGCCCTGCTCCGAGCCGATAGAGCTCGGCGGCGCCAGCAACGAGCGCCAGCTGCTCGACGAGCAGGCGGGCAGCGCCCTCATCCTGTTCGCAAAGCGCGATCGCGGCGCGCAGCACATCGATCGTCTTCTTTCCGGCCGGTCCAAGATCGCGCGCAAAACCCGCAAACACCGTCTCGAACAGATCCTTGCCGCGGTTCAGCACACGCAGCACATCGAGCGCCATGACGTTGCCCGAACCTTCCCAGATCGCATTGACCGGCGCTTCGCGGTAGTGGCGGGCGATCGGGCGTTCTTCGATGTAACCGCTGCCGCCGATGCATTCCATCGCCTCGTAGATCAGCGACGGGGCAATCTTGCAGCACCAGTATTTGGCGACCGGTGTCATGACGCGGGCATAGGCGGCATCTTCGGCATTGCCGCGCGCCTTGTCGAAGGCGTCGGCCAGGCGGAAGGAAAGAGCCGTGGCGGCGGCAACATCGAGCGCCATGTCGGCGAGCACGCGCGTCATGATCGGCTGGTTGACCAGCATCTTGCCGAAAACGCTGCGGCCGCGGGTGTGATGAACGGCTTCGGCCAGCGATGCGCGCATGATGCCCGAGGAGGCAAGCGCGCAATCGAGCCGCGTCAGCGTCACCATATCGAGGATAGTCCGGATGCCGGCATCCGGACCGCCGAGCAGGAAACCGAACGTATCAGTGAACTCCACTTCGGACGAAGCATTCGAGCGGTTGCCGACCTTGTCCTTCAGGCGCTGGAATTGCAGGCCGTTGGCGGAACCATCTTCCAGCAGCCGCGGCACCAGGAAGCAGCCCATGCCTTCCTTGGTCTGCGCCAGCATGATGAAGGCGTCGCTCATCGGCGCGGACATGAACCATTTATGGCCGGAGAGCCGGTAAATACCTTCGCTCACCTTTTCCGCGGCGGTCTTGTTGGCCCGAACATCCGTGCCGCCCTGTTTCTCCGTCATGCCCATGCCGATCGTTACGGCGGACTTCTGCATGGCCGGACGGTTCGACGAGTCATATTTGCGCGACAGGATCTTGGGCGCCCAGTCCTTCTGGACGGCAGGCGAGGCCGAGAGAGCGGCAACGGATGCGCTCGTCATCGTCAACGGGCAAAGATGGCCGGATTCAAGCTGCGCCGTCAGGTAGAAACGGGCTGCGCGAATATGGTGGGCCTGATCCTTGGCCTCCGTATCGGCCTGCGGATCCCAGACGGAAGAATGCAGGCCGGATGCCATGGAACGGCGCATCAGCGCATGCCAGGCGGGGTGGAATTCGACGATATCAAGACGTTCGCCGCGCGGGCCATGGGTGCGCAGCTGCGGCGTGCCCTGGTTTGCCATGCGCGCCAGTTCCTGCGCTTCCGGCGAGGTCACGAAACGACCCATGTTTTCAAGGTCTTCACGGATGGTGCGCGGCAGCGTGGCAGTCAGATCGACAATCAGCGGATCGGATCTATAGGCATTGATTCCCGACCAGAGGCTTGGCTGGTTGAGTTCGGCGAGTTTGTCTTCAGTCCGGTTTGCGGAGGTCATTGTTCGCTTCTATTTCATGGACCCGGAAAAAGGAAACCGGAAGTTCGTGATTCGCAGATTTCTGCTCTACAGCGCCGCGCCTCTTTTCAGACGCGCAAAGGACGCTGTAGCACCTTAAATTGCTGCATAATTTTATCCATAAATCGATTCCGATTTAAGGAATCATGCAGTAGCGGGATTCGACGGAAAATGCATGGGGAACATGGCATTTGCGCACAGCACGCGCTTGCCCCTTCCCCCCGCACTCTTTATAGACCCCGCGAAGACAAGAAGAGGCAGGGTCATGGTCTTTTTCCCCCACCGCCACCTCATTGGCATCAAGGGCCTCACCGAGCAGGATATTACCTATCTTCTCGACAAGGCTGACGAAGCCGTCAAGATCAGCCGACAGAGAGAAAAAAAGACGTCGACCCTTCGGGGACTGACGCAGATCAACCTCTTCTTCGAGGCATCGACACGAACGCAAGCCTCCTTCGAACTCGCAGGCAAGCGCCTCGGCGCCGACGTGATGAACATGTCGGTCGGCAATTCCTCTGTGAAGAAGGGCGAGACGCTGATCGACACGGCGATGACGCTGAACGCGATGCGACCGGACGTCCTGATCATCCGCCACTCCAGCGCCGGTGCCGCGGCACTTCTCGCCCAGAAGGTCTCCTGCTCCGTCGTCAACGCCGGCGATGGCCAGCACGAGCACCCGACACAGGCGCTGCTCGACGCGCTGACGATCCGCCGCGCCAAAGGCCGGCTGTCGCGTATCATCGTGGCAATCTGCGGCGACGTCCTGCATTCGCGCGTGGCGCGCTCCAACATCCTGCTTCTCAACGCCATGGGCGCCAGGGTGCGTGTTGTCGCTCCTGCCACCCTTCTGCCGGCCGGCATTGCGGAGATGGGCGTCGAAGTCTTTCATTCGATGAAGGAAGGGCTGAAGGACGCGGATGTGGTGATGATGCTGCGGCTGCAGCGCGAGCGCATGTCCGGCGCCTTCGTGCCGTCGGTGCGCGAATATTACCACTTCTACGGCCTCGACGCGGAAACGCTGAAGGCGGCGAAGGACGATGCGCTCGTGATGCATCCAGGACCGATGAACCGCGGCGTGGAAATCGCCTCCGAAGTCGCGGACGGCCCGCAGAGCGTGATTGCCGAACAGGTGGAAATGGGGGTCGCGGTACGCATGGCCGTCATGGAGACGCTGCTGGTTTCCCAGAACCAGGGACCCCGCACCGATGGAGTGGGCGCATGAGCAATCTCGTCCTCAAGAATGTCCGCATCATTGACCCCTCCCGAAATCTCGATGAAGTCGGCACCATCATCGTCAAGGACGGCCTGATCGTCGCAGCCGGCAAGGAGGCGCAGAACCAGGGTGCCCCCGAAGGTGCTACCGTTCGCGATTGCACCGGCCTCGTCGCCACGCCTGGCCTCGTCGACGCACGCGTCCATATCGGCGAACCGGGCGGCGAACACCGCGAGACGATCGCTTCGGCAAGCCGCGCTGCGGCAGCGGGCGGCGTGACATCCATCATCATGATGCCGGATACCCATCCCGTCATCGACGACATCGCGCTCGTCGAGTTCGTCAAGAAGACGGCGCGGGATACGGCCATAATCAACGTCTATCCGGCAGCAGCCATCACCAAGGGTCTTTCCGGCGAGGAGATGACGGAATTCGGTCTGCTGATGGAGGCAGGCGCAGTCGCCTTCACCGATGCGCATTCCAGTATCTCCGATACGCAGGTGCTACGCCGGGTGATGACCTATGCCCGCGAATTCGGCGCCGTCATTTCCTGCGCCACGCGTGACAAATATCTTGGCGCCAACGGTGTCATGCATGAAGGCCTGCTTGCGAGCTGGCTCGGCCTCTCCGGCATTCCGAAGGAAGCGGAGGTGATCCCGCTCGAACGCGATCTGCGCATCGCCCAACTGACGCGCGGCAATTACCATGCGGCCATGATCTCCGTTCCGGAATCGGTCGAGGCGATCGAGCTTGCCCGCTCGCGCGGCGTCAAGGTCACGTGCGGCGTCTCGATCAACAATCTGGCGCTGAACGAGAACGACATCGGCGAGTACCGCACCTTCTTCAAGCTCTATCCGCCATTGCGCTCCGAGGACGACCGGGTTGCCATGGCAGACGCGCTGGCCAGGGGAGCGATCGATATCATCGTGTCCTCGCACGATCCGCAGGATGTCGACACCAAGCGTCTGCCCTTCGGCGAAGCGGAGGATGGCGCTGTCGGGCTCGAAACCATGCTCGCGGCGGCCTTGCGCCTGTATCACAGCGAGCAGGTCAGCCTGATGCGGCTGATCGATGCGATGTCGACGCGGCCGGCGCAGATCTTCGGTCTTGATGCCGGCACCCTGAAACCAGGCGCCAAGGCAGATATCGCTCTCATCGACATCGAGGAGCCTTGGCTTGTCGCCGAGGACATGCTTCTTTCCCGCTCGAAAAACACGCCCTTCGAGGATGCGCGATTCAGCGGGCGAGCGATTGCGACCTACGTCGCGGGCAAGCTGGTTTACGAATTGCAGAACTGAGGGCGGCCTTTAAGGGCAGATTCTCGTCAGAAGATTGGGAAACAAAATGATATCTGATCTTGTCACCTGGCAGATTACGCTGCCTCTTGCACTTGCCGCCGTCGTAGTCGGCTACCTGCTCGGCTCCATCCCGTTCGGTCTCATCCTCACACGCGCTGCCGGCCTTGGCGACGTGCGCAGCATCGGCTCCGGCAACATCGGCGCCACGAATGTTCTGCGTACCGGCAACAAGAAGCTCGCGGCGGCGACCTTGCTGCTCGACGCGCTGAAGGCTGCCGCTGCGGCCTGGATCATGGCCTATTTCGCGGGAGAGGAAGCGGGCATCATCGCCGGTTTCTTTGCCTTCATCGGCCATCTCTTCCCGGTCTGGATCGGCTTCAAGGGCGGCAAGGGCGTCGCCACCTATATCGGCACGTTGCTTGGCGTAGCACCGCTCATGGTTCTGCTCTTTGCAGCCGTCTGGCTGGGGACGGCCTTTATCAGCCGCTATTCCTCACTTTCTGCTCTGCTTGCGATGCTTGTCATTCCGGTTGCATTGTGGATATTGGGCGACGAAAAGGTTGCGGCGATCATGGCGATCATGAGCGTCATCTCCTACTGGAAGCACAAGGCCAATATCTCCCGCCTGATGAGCGGGACGGAAAGCAAGATCGGGGCTAAGGGGTAATGGACGCACTCAGCGCAAAGCCAAAAGGAATTGCGCTGACGGAGAGACAGAGGATCGCCTGGCTGCGGCTGATCCGTTCCGACAATGTCGGGCCTGCAACCTTTCGCGATCTCATCAATCATTTCGGTTCGGCGGAAGCAGCACTTTCCATGCTGCCGGAACTGTCGGCACGCGGCGGCGCGACGCGCTCTATCCGTATTGCCACTGAGGCTGAAGCATATCGCGAGCTTGAGGCGGTGCAGCGCTTCGGCGCCCGCTTCGTCGGCATCGGCGAACCTGATTATCCGCAGGCACTGCGCCAGATTGACGGCGCACCGCCGCTGCTCGCGGTCAAGGGTGATCTTTCCATATTGAACAGGCCTGCGGTCGGCATCGTCGGTTCGCGCAATGCCTCCATCAGCGGCGCAAAGTTCGCGGCGATGATTGCCAGAGACTGCGGCCGGGCTGGCTATACGGTCGTCTCCGGCCTTGCCCGAGGCATCGATACGGCCGCCCACCGGGCGAGCCTCAATACCGGCACCATCGCCGCAATGGCAGGAGGGCTGGACCAGCCCTACCCGCCTGAAAATGTTGGGCTGCTGGACGAGATATGGAATGGCTATGGGCTTGCCGTCAGCGAGATGCCTTTCGGCTGGGAGCCGCGTGCGCGTGATTTCCCCCGCCGCAACCGGCTGATTGCGGGCATTTCGCTCGGCGTCGCCGTCGTTGAGGCAGCATTCCGTTCGGGTTCGCTTATCACGGCGCGGATGGCCGGCGAATTCGGGCGGCTGGTCTTTGCCGTGCCGGGTTCGCCGCTCGATCCGCGATGTCACGGCACGAATGGCCTTCTGAAGGACGGAGCGATGATCGTCACTTCGCCTGACGATGTCGTGGAAGCGCTGGCGCCGCTCGCTCAGCCCGATCTCTTTTCGCTGCCGTCTGCCGAGGAACCGAAACGCGAAAGTGGCAGGATAGTGCTTCCGCCAGACGAGACGGACCGCACGCTCGTCATCGATGCGCTCGGTCCGACGCCGGTGGAGGTCGACGATATCATTCGTCACACCGGTCTTTCGGCTTCCGCCGTCTATCTTGTTCTTCTGGAGCTGGATATGGCCGGTCGGCTGCATCGCCATGCGGGCGGACAGGTTTCAATTTCCATGACCGACTGAGTTGTCATCGATGCGTGACTGCAGGTCTCCGGCTTCCACATAGGCCATTTCGATGAGATAGCAGAGCATCTCCGCATTTTCATGTTCGGCCACCTTCTGCAATTCTCGGAGCATCTGGCGGATGAAAGCGATGTTTTCGAGCGATTTGGAGCGAGCGGTGTCTTTTCCTGCAACCTTGGGCGCCATAATTGTCTCTCTGAAAACGGAGAGGGCTGCCTTACCAAAGAGCCCGAACCACACTTCAAAAACGATAGCTCAATCATCTTGAATTGCAATAGTCTATAAATCTCGCAATGGTTGCGATGCCCGGCAAAGAGGTAAAATTGAAGCAAACCTCTTGACCGGAGCGAATTCCCTGTCCATGTCGGAGGGCCGGTATTCATGTTGCAGTGCGTGTTGCGCCTGCTTCTTCGCCGGATCGACATCTTTTTTAGAGAATCATCATGAATGTTGTAGTGGTGGAATCGCCTGCCAAGGCCAAGACGATCAATAAGTATCTGGGTCCAGGATACAAAGTGCTCGCCTCTTTCGGCCATGTGCGCGATCTGCCTGCCAAGGACGGCTCCGTTCTTCCGGATCAGGATTTCGAAATGCTGTGGGAGGTGGATGGCGCCTCTTCCAAGCGCATAAAGGATATTGCCGATGCGGTGAAATCCTCCGATGCCCTGTTTCTTGCAACCGACCCTGATCGCGAAGGTGAGGCTATCTCCTGGCATGTGCTGGACCTTCTGAACAAGAAGCGGGTCATCAACGGCAAGCCGGTCAAGCGCGTCGTCTTCAACGCCATTACCAAGAAGGCCGTGCTCGATGCGATGGCCGATCCGCGCGATATCGATGTTCCGCTGGTCGATGCCTATCTGGCACGCCGCGCACTCGACTATCTTGTCGGCTTCAACCTCTCGCCGGTTCTGTGGCGCAAGCTGCCCGGCGCACGTTCGGCCGGCCGCGTGCAGTCGGTCGCTCTCCGCCTTGTCTGCGACCGTGAATCCGAGATCGAACGTTTCATCTCGGAGGAATACTGGAATCTTTCGGCGCTCCTGAAGACGCCGCGCGGAGACGAGTTCGAAGCAAGGCTCGTTGCCGCCAATGGCAAGCGGCTGCAGCCGCGCTCGATCGGCAACGGCGAGGAGGCCGGAAAGCTGAAGGCGCTGCTTGAGGGCGCCAGCTATGTCGTCGAAAGCGTCGAGGCAAAGCCCGTCAAGCGTAATCCGGCACCGCCGTTTACGACTTCGACACTGCAGCAGGCCGCCTCTTCCAAGCTCGGCTTCTCGGCTTCGCGCACCATGCAGATCGCGCAGAAGCTTTACGAGGGCGTGGACATTGGCGGCGAGACCGTCGGTCTGATCACCTATATGCGTACAGACGGCGTGCAGATGGCGCCGGAAGCGATCGATGCGGCGCGAAGCGCCATCGGCGAGCAGTTCGGTGAACGTTACCTGCCGGAAAAGGCGCGTTTCTACTCGACCAAGGCGAAGAACGCCCAGGAAGCGCACGAAGCGATCCGCCCGACCGACTTCAACCGTTCGCCGGATCGCGTCCGCAAGTTCCTGGATGCCGACCAGATCCGTCTCTACGATCTGATCTGGAAGCGCGGCATTGCCAGCCAGATGGCATCGGCCGAAATCGAGCGTACGACAGCTGAAATCATTGCCGACAACAACGGCCAGAAGGCCGGCCTGCGCGCCGTCGGGTCCGTCATACGCTTCGATGGCTTTATCGCCGCCTATACGGACCAGAAGGAAGATGGCGAGCAGAGCGACGACGCAGATGACGAGGATGGCCGCCTGCCGGAGATCAATGCACGCGAAAATCTCGCCAAGCAGAAGATCAACTCGACACAGCACTTTACCGAGCCGCCGCCGCGTTACTCCGAAGCCTCGCTCATCAAGAAGATGGAAGAGCTCGGCATCGGTCGCCCATCCACCTATGCCGCAACGCTCGCGACCTTGCGCGACCGCGACTATGTGACGATCGACAAGCGCAAGCTGATCCCGCAGGCGAAGGGGCGTCTCGTTACCGCCTTCCTCGAAAGCTTCTTCACCAAGTATGTCGAATATGACTTCACGGCGGACCTCGAGGAGAAGCTCGACCGGATCTCCGCCGGGGAACTGAACTGGAAGCAGGTTCTTCGCGATTTCTGGAAGGATTTCTTCTCGCAGATCGAAGACACCAAGGAACTGCGCGTCACCAATGTTCTGGATTCGCTCAACGAAGCCCTGGCGCCACTCGTCTTCCCGAAGCGCGAGGACGGTAGTGATCCGCGCATCTGCCAGGTCTGCGGCACCGGCAACCTGTCACTGAAACTCGGCAAGTACGGCGCGTTCGTCGGCTGCTCGAACTATCCGGAATGCAATTACACCCGCCAGCTTTCCTCCGAAAATGGCGGCGAGGCTGAAGGCGCGGCGCTGAATGAGCCCAAGAGCCTCGGCACTGACCCGACCACCGGCGAGGAACTGACGCTGCGTTCGGGCCGTTTCGGCCCCTATATCCAGCGTGGCGATGGCAAGGATGCCAAGCGCTCGTCGCTCCCCAAGGGCTGGAAGCCGGAAGATATCGACTACGAGAAGGCGATGGCGCTGATCTCGCTGCCGCGTGATATCGGCAAACATCCGGAAACCGGCAAGATGATCTCTTCCGGGCTCGGCCGCTACGGACCGTTCCTGCTGCATGACGGCACCTACGCCAATCTGGAAAGCATCGAGGATGTCTTCTCGGTCGGCCTCAACCGCGCCGTGACGCTGATTGCCGAAAAGCAGGCCAAGGCGCCGGGCGGAGGCCGCGGCACGCCGGCGGCGCTGAAGGAACTGGGCGATCATCCTGACGGTGGTGCGATCACCGTCCGCGACGGACGCTACGGCCCCTATGTCAACTGGGGCAAGGTCAATGCGACGCTGCCGAAGGGCAAGGATCCGCAGGCCATTACCGTCGAGGAAGCGCTGGCCCTGATTGCGGAAAAGGCCGGCAAGGCTCCCGCAGGCAAGACCAAGGCAAAAACAGCTGCGAAGGCTAAGCCAGCCGCGAAGCCGAAGGCCGCGGCGGCCGAAGCAAAGACGACAAAGACTGCCGCAAAGCCGAAAGCAACCAAGGCAAAGGCAGCGGCGAAAACGAAAAAGAGCTGAGAGTGGCGAGAGAACCGCGCGAGACTACGAGAGCCATGGGCAAGCGCCCGGGAAAATTCGGACGCGCGAGCAAGGAACCTGCGCCTGAGCCGCTGAACATTGTGCACGGCATCCTGCCGCCGCGAGACGTCATCCTGCGTTTCATCGCCGAGCATCCGCAGAAAGCCTCCAAGCGCGAGCTCGCGAAGGCCTTCGGGCTGAAGGGCGAAAGCCGCGTCGAGCTCAAGCGCCTGCTGCAGGAGCTGGAGCAGGAAGGCATGCTGCAGAAGACGCGCAAGTCGCTGATCCGGCCGGGTGCGCTGCCACCCGTCACCGTGCTCGACATCACCACGCGCGACAAGGATGGCGAGCTGATCGGCCGCCCGGCCGAGTGGCCGGAAGACCAGGGTGTGGCCCCGGCCGTTGCCATTCGCCAGCAATCGCCGGCGGGCCGTCAGGGCAAGGGCAAGGCACCGGTTGCCGGCATGGGTGACCGTATCCTTGCCAAGATATTCCCGGCTGTCGATCGTGGCGGTCCAGCCTATACGGCACGCATCATCAAGGTGATCGACAAGCGTCGGGGCGCCACCATGGGTGTCTTCAAGGACGCGCCGGGTGGTGCCGGACGCCTTCTGCCGATCGACCGGCGCGGCGAGGAAATGGTTATCGACCCCGACTACAAGGGCGATGCCAAGGACGGCGATCTCGTCGAGGTGGAAGTTGCGCGTCTCGGCCGCTTCGGCCTGGCTCGTGCCAAGGTGCTTTCTGTCATCGGCTCCGTCGGTTCGGAAAAGGCGATCTCGATGATCGCAATCCACGCGCACGGCATTCCGCATGTCTTCCCGCCGGCAGCCGTCGCAGAGGCGGATGACGCCAAGCCCGCCACGATGTCGCATCGGGAAGACTGGCGTGACCTGCCGCTGATCACCATCGACCCGGCCGATGCCAAGGACCATGACGACGCCGTTTATGCCGAGGATGATCCATCGGAAGACAATGCGGGCGGCGTCATCGTCACGGTCGCGATTGCCGATGTCTCCTGGTATGTGCGGCCGAATTCGCCGCTCGACAGGGAAGCCTTGAAGCGGGGCAACTCCGTCTATTTTCCGGATCGGGTTGTGCCGATGCTGCCGGAACGAATTTCCAACGATCTCTGCTCGCTGAAGGAAGGCGTGGACCGCCCTGCCCTTGCCGTGCGCATGGTCTTCTCGAAGGACGGCCGCAAGATCGGCCATACCTTCCACCGCATCATGATGAAGAGTGCGGCGAAGCTCTCCTACCAGCAGGCACAGGCGGCAATCGACGGCAAGCCCGACGACAAGACCGGGCCGATGCTTGAGCCGATCCTCAAGCCACTCTGGCACGCCTACGAGACGATGAAGCGCGGCCGCGAACGTCGACAGCCGCTCGAGCTCGACATGCCCGAGCGCAAGATCCTGCTGAAGCCCGATGGTACCGTCGACCGGGTCCACGTGCCGCCTCGTCTCGACGCACACAAGCTGATCGAAGAGATGATGATCCAGGCGAACGTCTCGGCTGCAGAGACGCTGGAGAAAAAGCGCCAGCCGCTGATCTACCGCATCCACGATGGGCCGACGCTTGCCAAGCAGGAAGTGCTGCGCGAATTCCTCGCCACGCTCGGCATATCACTTGCCAAGGGCGGCAACATGCGCGCCAACAACTTCAACGGCATCCTCGCCAAGGCAGATGGCACGCCGCACCAGACCATGGTCAACGAAATGGTGCTGCGCTCGCAGAGTCAGGCCATCTACAGTCCCGAGAATATCGGCCACTTCGGCCTGAACCTGATGAAATACGCGCACTTCACCTCGCCGATCCGGCGCTATGCCGACCTTATCGTGCATCGCGCGCTGGTTGGCTCACTCGGCTTCGGCGAAGGCGGCATCACGCCGGAAGAGGAAGCGACGCTCGACGACATCGCCGCCGAAATCTCCACTTTCGAGCGCCGCGCCATGGCTGCCGAACGCGAGACCGTCGATCGCCTCATCGCTCATCACCTTGCCGGACGTGTCGGCCAGGAATTTGAGGGGCGCGTTTCAGGCGTTACCAAGTCAGGCCTGTTTATCCTGCTGCCGGACTATGGTGCGGACGGCTTCATCCCTATATCTACGCTCGGTACCGACTACTTCATCTATGACGAGGCACATCAGGCGTTATCGGGTGAAAAGACAGGTCTCGGCTATCGTCTCGGCGACGATGTGACCGTGCGCCTGGCCGAGGCGATCCCGCTTGCGGGCGCCCTGCGCTTCGAGATGCTGAGCGAAGGACGCAAGATGCCGACGGCTGTGCGCTCCTTCCACAAGGCAGGGAAACGCGATGCAAATCGCGCCCGCAAGAAGATCGGAACGCGTCCGCCGCGCGGGCGGCGCTAGTTCCGGAAAGGAAAGATCGTGAGCACACCGACAAACGAGGTCGTCCGCTATGGGGATACGCCCGATGTCGAGCGCCCGCTCGGACGCTCCATCATGCGCGGCCTGCTGAACCGCTGTCCGGCCTGCGGCAGCGGCAAATTGTTCCGCGCATTCCTCAAGCCGGTCGACCATTGCGCCGCCTGCGGCGAGGCAATGTATCACCAGCGCGCCGACGACCTGCCGCCCTATCTCGTCATCCTGGTGCTCGGCCACGTCGTCATTGGCGGCTTCATGCTGACTGACATGGTCTTCGTGCTGCCGGTCTGGGTGCATCTTGCCATCTGGGCACCGATCACCGTCATCACGGCGCTTGTCTCGATCCAGCCTATCAAAGGCGGCGTCATAGGCTTGCAGTGGGCGTTGAAGATGCATGGTTTCGGCGGCCATGACGATGAACCCGACGATTACGACACGCCCGGCCGCCAAGCTTGAACACCTTCACCTTCCAGACATATTTCGCGTGTAGTGGCAGCGGCCAGAGCGTCAGGGCTTGTAGCCGACTATCTGCAGAGGAAAGATACGCTCATCATTTCTTGTATGGGGAAAGCTTACACTCAAGAAATCGCCGGCGGATGCCAGAACTATTGTGAAACCCTGCCCGTCACTTGGATTTGGCATGCCTATGTCTTTCTATGTGGCACCAGACGGACGATTCGTCCGCATACTTCTCTAAGGATGGATAAATGTCTCAGCCGAGGAACGGCACACCGGGCGATGTCGAGGAAATCCATTGGCCTTCTCTGGTGGCAGCCGTCTCGTCCATCTCCGCCGTGGGCATCGCGATCGGCCTGGGACTTCCTCTGCTCAGCATCATCCTCGAAAAGCGCGGCATTTCCTCCACCCTTATCGGCCTCAACACCGCGATGGCCGGTATCGCGGCGATGGTAGCGGCGCCGATCACCACCAAGCTTGCCCACAAATACGGTGTAGCGCCGACAATGATGTGGGCGGTGCTGATCTCGGCGCTCAGCGCACTCGGCTTTTACTATGCGCAGGACTTCTGGATGTGGTTCCCGCTGCGCTTCGCCTTCCACGGTGCGACGACCACGCTCTTCATCCTCTCGGAATTCTGGATCAACGCCGCTTCACCGCCGTCCAAGCGCGGATTCGTGCTCGGCATCTATGCAACGGTCTTGTCCATCGGTTTTGCGGCAGGGCCGCTGATCTTCTCGTTGCTCGGCAGTGACGGCATCCTTCCCTTCCTGGTCGGTGCCTGCGCGATCCTGCTTGCCGCCATCCCGATATTCATCGCCCGCTACGAAAGCCCCGTTCTGGACGAAAAGCCGGAACTGCACTTCATGCGCTACGTCTTCCTGGTGCCAACCGCAACGGCAGCCGTCTTCATCTTCGGCGCGGTCGAGGCCGGCGGTCTCTCGCTCTTTCCGATCTTTGCGGTGCGCGCGCATTTCACCGAATCGCAAGCCGCCCTGCTCCTCACCATGATGGGTGTCGGCAATGTCATCTTCCAGATCCCGCTTGGCCTGCTTTCTGACCGCATCAAGGACAAGCGTCCCCTGCTGGCGCTGATGGCCCTGACCGGTTTCGTCGGCACGATGATGCTGCCGATCCTCGTCAACAACTGGCTTCTCATGGCCGGCATCCTGCTTTTCTGGGGCGGCTGCGTCTCCGGCCTCTACACTGTCGGACTCAGCCATCTCGGTTCGCGGCTGACAGGTTCGGACCTTGCGGCGGCTAATGCGGCCTTCGTTTTCTGTTATGCAGTCGGTACCGTTGCAGGCCCGCAGGTGATCGGCGCTGCCATCGACGTTGCCGGAAACAACGGTTTTGCCTATGCAATTGCCGGTTTCTTCGGGCTTTACGCCCTGCTCGCAGGCATAAGACTGCTTTTCCTCGGAAAGCGGGCTTGACTTTTCGGGCTAGATTCGTAGTTTCGCGCCAGAATTTGCCGTGGAGCCTATCCGGCTTTCCACGGCTTTCATTTTCTTAAAGGCAGGACGACCATGGCCAAGGCTACCACTATCAAGATCAAGCTTCTGTCGACGGCCGACACCGGTTTCTTCTACGTCACGACGAAGAACAGCCGTACGATGACGGACAAGATGACGAAGACCAAGTATGACCCGATCGCTAAGAAGCACGTCGAGTTCAAGGAAACCAAGATCAAGTAATCACTGATCTTACGGGTTTTGGAAAAGCGCGCGCCTTCGGGTGCGCGCTTTTTTTTGTGCCGGGTTCGCCTGACATCGATGTTAGCGCAAACACGAAAAACGCCGCCCTTCCATCTTCGGGAAGTGGCGGCGTTTTTTCGAAAAGGGGGTCGGCCAGCATGCAAAACGGCACGAGGAACCGTTTAAGATTGCGCACCAGCCGACCGACCCCACGACCCAGGAGATGCGGCGGACCTGAGCATCATGGGGTATCGACAACTCCTCCACGGGAGCGTTTTCTGTTCTGAGCCGATAATTTGCTCAAAAACGAAAGAAAATCAACAAATTCTTAATGGTAAAATTTCCGAGTATGATTCTATGGTTAAAAGTCCAGTTTTGGAACGTGTAAAGAGGCATCCAATTCCGCTTTACCAAAAGGACAATATTTTATCCCATCAAGAATATCAGAAATATATCTCAATAATACCACCGCTCCTCCCCTTACGTAAGGCGCCGGCGTTACGTTTTCTGAAATACGACTTACGGGAAGGGGTCATTCTGAAGGCAATTATAGTCCGCTCTTCTTGCGTCGTTCACGGCCTCTAGCTTTTTGGATCAGCTGGCACGTGCGATCGGAAGAAACACGCTTTAAAGTCCATTTTTGGGCTAGCGGGTTGAAAAACCAACCTCTTCATTGCAGCCATCAACATTAAATATCCGTAAGGTCCAGCCACTGCCGGTGGATAACCCAATGCGACGCACCTCGAAAAGCCGTGCCTTCAGGCGGCCGAGGCCACGACGCGGTTACGCCCGGTATTTTTCGCCTGATAGAGAGCAAGGTCCGCCTGCTTCATCAGCTGGTCGGGCGTTATGACCGAGGATATGCGCGAGGATATGCCGAAAGAGGCCGTAATATTCAGCGTTTCGCCTGACGACTTCAACAGGAACGGGGTGCTTTCGATGGCCGCGCGCAGGCGCTCGGCAACGGCGGCGGCAACCTCCGGCGAGGTGTCGGGCATGACGACGACAAATTCCTCCCCGCCGTAACGGCAGGCGAGATCAGCGCCGCGGACGGTCGAGCGCACCCGGGTCGCGAATTCCTTCAGCACCTGATCGCCACCGTCATGGCCATAGGTATCGTTGACCTGTTTGAAGCGGTCGATATCGGTGATCAGCACCGAGAGGGGCCGGCCGCGCGCCATTGATCGATTGAAGAGCACATTGAGATGGTTGTCGAGATAACGGCGGTTGTTCAGGCCGGTCAACGGATCGGTGACGGCAAGTTCGAACGTCTGCTTGACGCTGGCGCGCAGGCGATCGTTGTAGCGCTTGCGGCGGAGCTGCGTCAGGCTGCGCGCGACCAGTTCGTTCGGATCAACAGGGCGCACAATATAGTCGTTGACGCCGAGATCGAGTGCCCGGATGACCATGTCGTCGGCGCCCTGTTCCGTGATGATCAGGATCGGCAGAAAACGGGTTCGTTCTAGCGACCGGAACTGCGAGCAGAGCCGCAGCGGGTCGTAATCGTCGAAATTGGCGTTGACGATGACGAGTTCGAAGGCGTTCTCGGCGGCTTCGAAAAGAGCGGCCTGCGGATCGGAAAGGGCAACCACATCGGCAACAGGCTTCAGCGTCTTGATGATACGCTCCTGCGAGTTGGCACGGCCATCGACCAGCAACACCTGTCCCACCTCCTCGGTGCGTCCGTCGCCGATGCGCATCAACTCATCCATGCCCATCGTATGGGCGGTCTCGGCGCGCACGCGCAGTTCGTCGCTCAGCGTCTTCAGGCGCAGCAGGCTTTTTACGCGGGAAATCAGTTGCAGATCGTTGACGGGCTTCGTCAGGAAGTCATCGGCGCCGGCTTTGAGGCCACGCACCCGGTCGGCAGGCTGGTCGAGCGCGGTGACCATCACGACGGGAATATGGTTGGTCTTCGGATTGGCTTTCAGCCGCTCGCAGACTTCGAACCCGTCAATGCCAGGCATCATGATGTCGAGCAGGATGAGATCGACCTGGTTGCGATCGCAAATCGCCAGTGCCTCGTGGCCGTCGGCAGCTGTCAACACGTCGAAATATTCGGCGAGCAACCGCGCTTCGAGCAGCTTCACATTTGCCGGAATATCATCAACAACCAGTATTCGCGCAGTCATGAATCTTTTCCGATGCCTCAGGCGTCGCCCAAATAAGTCTTGATCGTCTCAATAAATTTCGGAACGGAGATCGGCTTGGAGACATAGGCTTCGCAACCGCCCTGTCTGATCCGCTCCTCGTCGCCCTTCATGGCAAAGGCAGTGACGGCGATGACCGGGATCACATGCAGGTCGTCGTCTTCCTTCAGCCACTTGGTGACTTCGAGGCCGGAAACTTCCGGAAGCTGAATGTCCATCAGAATAAGATCGGGCCGATGTTTGCGCGCAAGATCAAGCGCTTCCATGCCATTGCGGGTCTGGATCGTGGTATAACCCGAGGCCTCGATAAGGTCTCGAAAGAGCTTCATGTTGAGCTCGTTATCTTCTACAATCATCACCTGTTTGGGCATGATCAGCTGTCCCTACGTCCGCTCTTGAAGCCAAATGTCCACGATAAAGACATTAGCTGACAAATGGCTCCATGAAACCGATAGTGCAAGCTACCGGTATTTGGTTGAAGAAAAGGTAACTCGACCACCGCAATGCAAAGCAATTTCAAGACTTCGAAACAACTTGCGGCGACAGCCGATCCGCAAGAAACGGCCATCGCCGTCCTTGGCTGGCTTGCAAACGACCCGGATCTCTTCGGTCGCTTCCTGGCATTGACAGGTGTCGAGCCGCAGCAAGTGCGCAACGCGATCAACGATCCCGGCTTCCTTGCCGGCATGCTCGATTTCCTCATGAACCATGAGCCGACGGCGGTCGCCTTCTGCGAGGCGACGAACACGACGCCGGAAGCGTTGACCGCGGCCTGGCGCCACTTCTCGCCGCCCGGCCTCGACTCCGGGGAATACTGATCGTGAGCGCCGAACTCGACATTTCGCACATCCGCCTTGGCGACAGGCCGCTCATCGTCTGCGATGTCGATGATGTGGTGCTGCAATTCATCGATCCTTTTCAGCTCTACCTCAAAAGTCTCGGCCACGAATTCCTGCCGCGCTCCTTCCGCCTTCACGGCAACATCGTGTCGCTGGCGGATGGGCTCGCGCTTGACGATCAGCATGTCAGCCGGCTGATCCTTGATTTCTTCGAGGCCCAGGAAAGCTGGCAGACGCCTGTCGACCCGGTCGTTTCGACGCTCGAACGCCTGTCTGACGATGCCGACGTCCTGTTCCTCACCGCGATGCCGCCGCAGTTTTCCGCCCATCGCCGCCGCCCCCTCGACAGGACCGGCCTCACCTTCCCGCTGCTTGCCAGCGAACAGCCGAAGGGACCGATCGTGCAGGCGCTGCATGGCGGCCGCGACCTTCCCGTCGTCTTCATCGACGATATGGCGCGCAACCTGCATTCCGTGAAGGAGCACGTGGCAGATTGCCTGCTCATCCATCTCATGCCGGATTCGCCCGTTCACCGCTTCGCGCCGGCGGCGGCCGCCGATATCGCGCGAGCAAGAAACTGGGGCCATGCCACCGAACTCATCGACCAACATCTTACAGCGCACACGATCAGGCGTGCAAATCCAGCCGCATGAGCGGCCGGCCGTCCTTGCGCCGTGCAATCGTCTCGAAACCGGCTGTGTCGAAAATCGCCGTCGAGCCGATACAGAGCGTGACCGATTTCGACTGTTTCACCTGGTCGATCGGACAGGCTTCCAGCAATCGCGCACCTTGGCTTCGGGCGTAATCGACGGCGCCGGCGAGCAGTCTGTGGCTCAAGCCTTTTCCGCGCAGTTTCGGCAACAGGAAAAAGCAACTGACCGCCCAGATCGAGGGATCATGTGCATCCCCCTCCTCCAAGGGCCGCGAGACCGTTCGTGGTGAATTGAACTGCGGCACGTCGTGGCGCGGCCCTACCTGCACCCAGGCTATCGGCTCACCCTCCGCATAACAGAGAATACCCGGCGGCGGTCCGGCCGAAATGCGCTCCTGCATGTGGGCCTTGCGCTCCGAAGGTTCCATCGTCGTGCGGACAGCATGTGGAAGGCGCAGCGCCACGCACCAGCAATTGTAAAAGGCGCCCTGCGGGCCGAACAGCGTTTCGAAGTCTCCCCAGCGGCCGGCCGTGACAGGTTCGAAACGAAGATCGATATCCACGGCCAAGCTTTCCTCCCACTCTTGAGACTCAAGAGCTTAGGGCGTAGTGTTGCAATGTTCAACCTTTGTTCCAGCCATGACGCCTGCATCTGACAAGACACCCGGCTTCTGTCGCGACTGCCTTGCCGAGCAGAAGGCAGACGTGCGCCGCTGCCATGTTTGCGGCAGCCCTCGCCTCGCGCGCCACAAGGAGCTTTATGACCTGACGCTCGCGCATATCGACTGCGACGCCTTTTACGCCGCCGTGGAAAAACGCGACAATCCGGAGCTTGCCGACAAGCCCGTGATCATCGGCGGCGGCAAACGCGGTGTCGTCTCCACCGCCTGTTACATTGCCCGCATCCACGGCGTCCGCTCCGCCATGCCGATGTTCAAGGCGCTGGAAGCCTGCCCGCAGGCGGTCGTCATCCGCCCCGACATGGAAAAATATGTAAAGGTCGGGCGGCAGGTCCGCGCGCTGATGCAGGAGCTGACGCCGCTTGTGCAGCCACTCTCCATCGATGAGGCCTTCCTGGAACTCGGCGGCACCGAACGGCTACACCACGATCCTCCGGCCCGCACACTGGCGAAGTTCGCCCGCCGCATCGAGAAGGAGATCGGTATCACCGTCTCGGTCGGGCTGTCCTATTGCAAGTTCCTCGCCAAAGTCGCGTCCGACCTGCAGAAGCCGCGCGGCTTTTCCGTCATCGGGCGCGAAGAGGCCGTGGAGTTTCTGGCGCCTCGTCCCGTGACGACCATCTGGGGCGTCGGCAAGGCTTTTGCCGCAACACTCGAAGCCGACGGTATCCGAACGATCGGCCAGCTGCAGCAGATGGAAGAGAACGATCTGATGCGCCGCTACGGCAGCATTGGCCAGCGGCTTTCCCGCCTGTCGCGCGGCGTTGACGACCGCCAAGTGCACATCAACGATGCCGCCAAGAGCGTTTCGGCCGAAACCACCTTCTTCGACGATATCTCGCGTTACGACGATCTGGTGCCGATCCTGCGCAATCTCTCGGAAAAGGTCTCGTGGCGGCTGAAGAAGAACGACATTGCGGGCCAGACCGTGGTGCTGAAAATGAAGACTGCCGATTTCAAGTCACGCACCCGCAACCGCCGCCTTGAAGACCCGACGCAGCTGGCCGACAAGATCTTCCGCACCGGGCTCGACCTACTGGAAAAGGAAACGGACGGCACGAAATTCCGTCTGATCGGCATCGGCGTCACCGACCTCGGTGATGCCGGCCGCGCTGACCCGCCCGATCTCATCGACCGGCAATCCGGCCGGCGCGCGGCGGCGGAGGCGGCCATGGACAAGTTGCGCGACAAATTCGGCAAGGGCACGGTTGAAACCGGCTATACTTTCGGCGGCAAGGGGAACCGATAGGCCTTGTTTGACGCATGTCGTCATCGCAAATCGCCGCGTGCATAGGCACAACTGGCGTTAAGCCGGTACCGTCTCCATCTCTCGCAGCGCCGCATCGCGGTTCTTCAATGCCTGGGCATAGCCGGGCTCGGTCGCGACGGCCTGCTCGTAGCTTTCCAATGCCTCAGCGTGGCGCCCCAGGCGTCGCAGGACGTTGCCGCGATTGTTGAGGGCGATGGCATGGTGTGTATCAAGCGCAATCGCCCGGTCATAGCTTCTGAGAGCCTCTTCGAAATTCGAAAGCTGCGCGAGAATATTGCCGCGATTGCAATAGGCCGAGGCGGAAGCCGGTCTCACGTCGATCGCCCTGTCGACGCAGACCTTGGCGTCGTTGAAAGCGCCTTTCTGCAACAGCAATAGCGCCAGATGCTGAAGGGCATCGAAGTGATCCGGCACGACGGCAATCACTTCGCGGTAGCCAGCCTCCGCTGTGGCAAGATTACCGGCACGGTGCCGTTCGGCAGCGGCGGCGAAATGGGCGGCAGGGTCGGCGATTGGCTTGGGCGGGTGCGTCGCCTCGATCTTCGCCAGCAAAGCGGTTGCCGGCCCATAGGCGTTGTCGGCGGCAAGAATCTGCCGACAGCAGAGTTCGGCAGCATTCGGGTTGTCGTTTCTGACGAAATACACTGCCTGATGCATGGCTAGATCGAGCGAGTGCGGATCGAGCCGATCGCCGATATTTTGGCCCGAAAGCGTGGAGACCTGCAGCTTCTCAACGATGTGGTGCTCGGAACCGAAAAGATCCTTGTAGCCATAGTTGCCGGTACCGAGATCGTATATCCGGTATCCGTTCTCGATGCCCCACCGCATATTGTAGCAATGGAGCATGAAGCCGGGGCTGATTGAGTGGCGAAAGCTCAGGTCACGGCTCCCGAGGAAGCACATCATCGACTTGCGATAGGGATCCAGGAACATGATGAAGGTAGCCACCGGCTTATCCCGGTGCCAGAGGATCGGCATGAAAACCGAACCGTCCTTGATACAGGCCGGCAACATATGCCGGCTGTTGTCGAGTATGAATTTGCCGTAGCGCGGCTGGCGTTCACCCCATTGGACGTTCCACATGTCGTAGAAGATGTCGAGGTCGCGCTCCATCGTTTCCGGGGTGACATGGGTAATGCGCAGCTCGTTTTCCGGTACGACCAGATCGCGCAGCGCCTTTCGCGCATTGCGCCGCGTCTTGGGGCCGATGCGCTCGTCCAGGAAGGTTTCGAAACTCTCGCCAAGCGGCACGTAGACATAGACATCATGATCGATGTTCTCACCGTCAGCCGTGATATGCGGCCTGCGTGGAACCTTACGCTTCGAGAATTCCGAGGCAGGAAAAGCCGCCAGAAAAGTCTTCAGCCTCTCGCTGGACACATAGACATCGTCGAGATCGAGATGTTTCCAATTGAATGTCATCAGGCAATCAGCGAAGGCGGCGAGTGCTGCCTCTGCATCGTCGGAGAATGTGAGAAGGCCGTTATAGCCGGCATAGGGGGTGCCCCCCAGCCGCACGATATTGCCGAGGCCCTGCCCTTCCTCGAAATCGACATGAAGTTGAATGGGCAGGAAAGCGACATAGCGGTCGTCCTCCTTCTGTCGCTTGGCGGCAAGAACGAACCATCGCGAGCGCTGCTCCAGCCACCGGACAATCCAGTGCCAGGACAGGAAATAATGCCCTTCCGGATCGGCGGCATAGACCGCGTTCCAATTATCCTTCAGGGCATGCAGATCATCGAACGCAGAAACAATATCGACATGCATTTCCAAGTCTCCCCCAAGACTTCCAGTATTTTAGATTTGCATAAAATTGAATATCCCACAATCTTGTGATCAAAGCGCGGCCGCGTATTCAAGCCTTCGTTAAACTTCGCATGCTTAAATCCCGTCGTTTTTGTGCATGTGGTGTATTGCGTCATGTCTGTGCGTGTAGGTGTTCTTATCGGGTTGCTGTCGGCGACCGCTCTCGTCGATCCGGCTTTTGCTGCCGATGCGCGCACGCTGCAGATATTCGTGTCCAAGGATAAGCAGTCGCTGGCGGTCTATGACGGTGCGGAGGTCGTGGCGACTTCAAAGATCTCGAGCGGCAAGGACGGGCACACGACGCCGAGCGGCATCTTCTCCGTCATCGAGAAGCAGAAGTACCACGAATCCAATATCTATTCGAACGCGCCGATGCCCTTCATGCAGCGGCTGACATGGTCCGGCATTGCGCTGCACGAGTCCAACTCCGTGCCACGTTATCCGGCCTCGCATGGCTGCGTGCGCATGCCCGGCGCCTTTGCGAAATCGCTCTACAAGATGACCGAGATGGGCGTGCCGGTCGTTATCACCGACAGCGAGCTGACACCGGAGCCTATCGACCATCCGACCCTGTTCCGCCCCGACCGGCCCGAACCGGCGCCCCTGCTTACGGACGTGGAACTGCGGCCTGCCATCGGTGATACGAAGACGCAGGTGCAGGTCGCCATGAACGAGACGACGGCTGCCCTGCCGATACCGCAGTTTCAGCTGCAGGCACCGGCTGCCGAAACCTCACCGATCAGCATCCTGATGACGCGCCGGACGCTGCGTGAAAATGTCGTCGATATCCAGACCCTGCTGAACCAGCTCGGCTTTGCCGCCGGCGAGCCTGACGGGCTGGCCGGTTCCGCGACCGTTCAGGCCATCAATGCTTTCAAAGCGCTGCGGCCAAAGGAATTTGCTCGTGACAAGGGCCTGATCACGGATACTCTCCTTAGAGAAGTTTACGCAGCGGCAGGCCGGGGCGAACCACCGAATGGCGTCATCATGGTGCGGAAGGATTTCAAGCCGCTCTTCGAAGCACCCATTGCCATCGCCGATCCGGCCCTTGCTCTCGGCACGCATTTCTTCTCGCTGCATTCAGTCGATGAGGCAGCCGGCACGGCGGATTGGCTGGGTGTGACGCTGGAAAACAATCTTTCCCGCGAAACGGTGAAGCGGCTCGGCATCGCCAACCAGGAAAGCTCCATCATCAGCGGCCGTCCAATCGCGAGAGCACTCAGCCGCATCTCAATGTCTGAAGAGACCCGCCACCGTATCGATGCGCTGATCTCGCCCGGCTCGACGCTGACAATATCAGATACAGGGGTCGGTCCCGAAACCGGTGACGGCACGGAATTCATCACCATCACGCGCGAAAGCTGAGACCTACCAAGGCTTCTCGCTGGCACGCTCGTCGTAGCTTCGGCGGGCCGCGATGATCTTTGTCTGGTTGGTCTCGGTCCAGACGACAAGCGCCTTGATCGTGTCATGCAACGTGCAACCGAGGTCCGTCAGGGCATATTCGACCCTTGGAGGCACCACGGGATAGACCGTTCGCTCGATCAGACCGTCTCGCTCGAGCTGACGCAGTGTCGTCGTCAACATGCGCTGGCTGATGCCGTCGATGCTCCTGCGCAATTCAGTAAAGCGCAAAGTGCGCTTTTCCAGCAGGGCGATAACCAGCAGCGACCATTTATCGGCGATGCGATCCAGAATCTGCCGCACCTCGCACTCCTGTCGCGCATCCCATTGATGGATGTCGTAATCGCGGTCGGTGCTGCAGCAGTCACTCGGTGAGTTTGAAGTGCCTTCTTCCATGGGTTCGAACAATGCCCTACCTTTTCCTTGGTTACAATAGGGAACCGAGGATCAATATGTAACCATCTTCGCTCTTCCCTGCCCTCCACCGACAAGGAATCCATGATGTCTACAAGTCCTCCCCTGACAGCGGAGAGTGGAAGAATGAGCGCCGGTGCCGCCGGCATGCTCGCGGTACTCTGCGGCGCGATCTTTCTCGAAGGCGTCGATGCGGCCATGCTCAATGTCGCGCTGCCCTCGATCCGGGCCGATCTCGGTCTTTCGACCACCACGCTCAGCGCCGTGGTTTCGGCCTATGTGCTTGCCTATGCCGGGTTGATGCTGCTCGGCGGGCGCGTCGCGGATATGTACGGGAAGCGCAAGGTCTTCCTGACGGCGCTGACCGTCTTCCTGCTCTTCTCCGGCCTAGGCGGCTTTGCGAGTGAAGGATGGATGCTGCTGACGGCCCGCTTCGTGACGGGTGCCGCCGCCGCCTTCATGACACCTGCCGGCCTTGCACTCATCAATGGCAGCTTTCCCGAGGGACCGCAGCGCAACCGGGCGGTGCTGATCTATGCCGGCACGGCATCGGCCGGCTTCTCCCTCGGCCTCGTCATCGGCGGGCTTCTATCCGCAATCGGCTGGCGATGGGTATTCTTCGCGCCGGTGATCTTCTCCGCCATTCTACTAGTTGCAGGTATGAAGCTGATCGCGGAGGACAAGGAGGTTACAGCCCCGCGCCAGAGCTTCGATGTTGCCGGCGCGGTCACCCTGACCGGCGCCATGCTGCTCGCCGCCTACGCGCTGACCCGACTCGAGCATGCGACGAGCGACCTCACCTGGACACTTGCAGCGGCAGGGGCGAGTGCTGTGCTCTGGCTCGCCTTCATCCTCATCGAACGCAATTCGCGGGCGCCGCTGGTTCGCCTCGGGATCTTCCGGTCATCGGCATTGCTGCAATCCAACCTCGGAGCGATGCTCTTCACCAGCGCCTTCTTCGGCTTTCAGTTCATCGTCTCGCTCTACCTGCAGGAATTGCTCGGCTGGTCCGCCTTCGAAACCAGCCTCGCCCTCATCGTCATCGGCATGGATGCCATCCTGGCACCGTTGCTGACGCCCTTGCTCGTGGAGCGCTTCGGCAATGGACGTGTCGTGCTCGGCGGCTTCGCCCTTGCCGTCGCAGGCTACGCGCTCTTCCTCGACATGGGGCTCGACTGGACCTATGCGGCGATGCTGCCCTCGACAATCCTGCTCGGCCTCGCCTTCTCGCTCGGCTATGGGCCGCTGACGATCATCGCAACCGACGGCATTGCCGAAAACGAACAGGGACTGGCGAGCGGGCTGGTGAATACGTCCTTCCAGTTCGGTGCGGCACTCGGCCTTTCCGCCGTCAGCGCTGTCGGCACTCTGGCGCTCGGCGACGGCGAAAGCCCATCCGAACGGCTGGAGGCGCTGCGCACCGCACTTCTGGTGCCGGTCGGAGGCACGCTGATCGGTACGGCAATCATGGGCTTCGGCAGGTGGCGCTGCTCCGGTCTATCCGGCCGGCCGCAAACCGGCTGACAAACAAGGGCGGCCGGCGCATGCCGGTCGCCCTTTTCACTAGACGAGTTCGACGTCGACGATGCCGGGAGCGGCCCGCAAGGCCGCTGCGATCTCCGGCGTGATGCGGTATTTGTCCTGCAGTACGACTTCGACCTCGCGCTTGCCCTCCTCCTTGATCACGATGAAGGAGACCAGGCCATCGCCCCTGGCGTTCAGATGCGCAGCAACGGCGCGCAGCGGGCCGGAATCGCGCACATAGACGCGCAGCGCTTTCTGCATCTGCAGCGATTTTTCCTCCAGCGACTGGATGGTCTGCAGACGCAGGCTGACGCCTTCCGGCCGCTCTTCGCCAATAGCGGTAATGACGAAGGATTTTCCAGGTTCCAGCACGTCACGATACTGGTTCAGCATTTCGGAGAAGAGGACGGCTTCGTACTGACCCGAGGAATCCGAAAAGACGATGATGCCCATCTTGTTGCCGGTGCGCGTCTTGCGCTCCTGCTTGGAAATCACCGTCCCTGCCAAGCGCCCGTTCGCAGCACCCTGCTTCACCGCCGTTGAGAAATCCGCGAAAGTCTGCACGCGCATCTTCTGCAGGATGTTGTTGTAGCTGTCGAGCGGATGGGCAGTCAGGTAGAAGCCCAGCACCTGGAATTCCTTGAGCAGCCGCTCGGAAGCGAGCCAGGGCGAGAACGGCGGCAAGGCGATCTTTTCCGGGCCCGAAGAGAGGGCTCCGCCGAAGATATCAGACTGGCCGCTGAGCTTATTTTCCTGGGCGCGCTGCGCATAGCCGAGCACACGGTCGAGACCTGCCGAAAGCTGGGCGCGATCCAGATTGAAGCAGTCGAAGGCGCCAGCATAGATCAGGCTTTCCAGCACGCGGCGGTTCACCTGGCGCGGATCGATGCGCAGGCAGAAATCCTCGATGCTGGCGAAAGGCTTGTCGCCACGCATTTCAACGATGTGATCCACCGCAGATTCGCCGACGCCCTTGAGGGCCGCAAGCGCGTAATAGATGCGGTTATCGCCGGTCTCGAACTGGCGGAAGGAGGTCTGGACGGAGGGCGCAATGACCTCGATGCCGAGGCGCTTGGCATCCTGGCGGAAGTCGTTGACCTTTTCGGTGTTCGACATATCGAGCGTCATCGAGGCGGCCAGGAACTCGACCGGATAATGCGCCTTCATATAGGCCGTCTGGTAGGAGACGATGGCGTAGGCGGCGGCGTGCGATTTGTTGAAGCCGTAGTTTGCGAACTTCGCCAAGAGTTCGAAGATATTGTCGGCCTGCGGCTTCGACACGCCGTTCTTGACCGCGCCGACGACGAAACGTTCGCGCTGCTGGTCCATTTCGGCCTTGATCTTCTTACCCATGGCGCGGCGCAGAAGATCGGCTTCGCCAAGCGAATAGCCCGAGAGGACCTGGGCGATCTGCATCACCTGTTCCTGGTAGACGATAACGCCCTGCGTTTCCTTGAGAAGATGGTCGATCGTCGGATGGATCGATTCCAGCTCTTCGTCACCGTGCTTACGGGCATTGTAGGTCGGGATGTTTTCCATCGGACCCGGACGATAGAGCGCTACCAGCGCGATGATATCCTCGATGCAGTCCGGCTTCATGCCGATCAGCGCCTTGCGCATGCCGGCGCTTTCTACCTGGAACACGCCGACAGTCTCGCCGCGCGACAGCATCTCATAGGTCTTCTTGTCGTCGAGCGGGATCTTGGCGAGATCGACCTCGATGCCGCGCTTCCTGCAGAAATCGACGGCGACCTTGAGCACGGTCAGCGTCTTCAGGCCGAGGAAGTCGAACTTCACGAGGCCGGCCTGCTCTACCCACTTCATGTTGAATTGCGTGACCGGCATATCGGAACGCGGATCGCGATACATCGGCACGAGTTTCGACAGCGGGCGATCGCCGATCACGATACCGGCGGCGTGGGTCGAGGCGTGGCGATAGAGGCCTTCGATCTTCTGGGCGATATCGAGCAGGCGGGCGACGACAGGCTCTTTGGCGGCCTCTTCCTGCAGCTTCGGCTCTTCCTCGATCGCCTTGGAAAGCGGCGTGGGGTTTGCCGGATTGTTCGGCACGAGCTTGCAGATCTTGTCGACCTGGCCGTAGGGCATTTCCAACACGCGGCCGACGTCGCGAAGGGCGGCGCGTGCCTGCAGCGAACCGAAGGTGATGATCTGCGCCACCTGCTCGCGACCATACTTCTGCTGCACGTAGCGGATCACCTCTTCACGGCGATCCTGGCAGAAGTCGATATCGAAGTCCGGCATCGAAACGCGTTCCGGATTGAGGAAGCGTTCGAAGAGCAGTGAGAAGCGTAGCGGATCGACGTCGGTGATCGTCAGCGCATAGGCGACCAGCGAACCTGCACCCGAACCACGGCCCGGGCCGACCGGAATGTCATGCTGCTTGGCCCATTTGATGAAGTCAGCAACGATCAGGAAGTAGCCGGGGAATTTCATGCGCTCGATGACGCTCAATTCGAATTCCAGCCGCTCGCGGTAATCCTTCTCTTCGTAACCTGCCGACATGCCAAGCTCGGCGAGGCGCATGTCGAGCCCCTCTTCCGCCTGCCGGCGAAGCTCCAGCGCCTCGGCGCGTTCGGCCTCTTCAGGATCGGCGGTGGCGCCGGTGAAGCGAGGCAGGATCGGCTTGCGGGTCTTCAGAATGAAGGAGCAGCGTCGAGCGATCTCGACCGTATTCTCCAGCGCTTCCGGCAGATCGGCGAAGAGCTTTTCCATCTCCGCGCGGCTCTTCAGGTAGTGATCCGGGGAGAGTCGGAAACGGCTGTCGTCGGAGACAATGGCGTTGTGGGCGACCGCCATCAGCGCGTCGTGGGCATCATAATCGTCGCGCGTCGGGAAGAAGGCTTCATTGGTCGCGACCAGCGGAAGATCATGCTTGTAGGCAAGGCCGATGATCTTCTGTTCGTGCCGCTTGTCGTAAGTGCCGTGCCGCTGCAGCTCGACATAAAGCCGGTCCCCGAAGATGCGCTTCAGCGTCAGCAGCCGCGTCTCCGCCGCGGCGGCGTGGCCGTCCTTGAGCGGCATGTCGATCGGCCCGGTCGAGGCGCCCGTCAGCGCTATCAGGCCTTCCGTCCCGATCTCATCCAGCCATGAGGCACGGATATGTATTGTCGAATTGCCTTCGCCGCCAAGATAGGCACGGCTGACGAGATCGACCAGCCGTTCATAGCCCGCATCCGTCGCAGACAGAAGCACGATGGAAGGCAGCTTGACCAGCGCCTGCTGGCCTCCCCGCTTTTCGGTTTCGAGGCCGTCTTCCATGTCGATCGACACCTGACAGCCGATGATCGGCTGCAACCCGTCATCCATCGCCTTCTGGGAAAACTCCAGGGCGACGAAGAGATTGTTGGTATCTGTGATGGCAATCGCCGGCTGACTGTCGCCGGCCGCCTTGTAGAGGATCTTCTTGAGAGGCAATGCGCCTTCGAGAAGTGAATAGGCGGAATGCACCCTCAGATGGACGAAGCCCGGCGTTCCGCCGATCGCACCCTGTTCCGCATCCGCCATGACATGCCCTTCCAACTGCATCAATGAAGAATGCGCATTGTCGGCATTGAAGGCGATTCTGTCCAGAAAAAGTCCCGCTTCAGGACCGCATGGCAGCCATGCGGTCCCCTGAAATCTTACATTGCCATGACAATCAGCGAGAAGCTGGCAACGAACATTGCGATGGAGGTGAATGCTGCGATATCACGGATCATGTCAGTCATTTGGCTCTCCTTTGCTCTTATGTTTTTAATTTGTTCCATGTATGTTCTGTTGTCAACAGGTTTACCCCCCGCTTCTGCGGGACATGGTTAACATCGGAGCAGAGGGACTATGGACGTTCTGGAACTCAATAGCTTCATTGTCGAAGCCAAATCGCAGACATATGTCGCCGGCGCCAAGTCGCAGCCGTCCTATCGGATCGGTGCCCACGATATCGGCTACAAGCGCGGCATCTGGCGTTATCTCGACAGCTATTTTGGCGGTACGGACTTTGCCGGCCAGGAAGTGGTGTGGCTGGAGGAAAAGCCGGTGTGGGCGATGAACTATTTCGGGCGCATCATCGAACCGGGAATCATCGACTCGACCATTGCCGGCACTGTCATCTGCGCCGCGCTGTCACAGCTCTACAGGCAAGGCCGCTTTCTCGGCGGAATGGTTCTCCATCACGCGCTGGGACACTATGTCGATAGTAGCGAAGGCGATTGCACACATTTCCGCGGCCACGAATTTATTCTCGTGGACGGCCTGAAGGCCTATGAGCTCGATTATCGCGGCGGGCTGATTATCCCCTGAGAATCAGAAATCCACGACCTTGCCGTCGGCGATCGTCACGCGTCGGTCCATGCGCCGGGCGAGCTCGTGGTTGTGGGTGGCGATCAGCGCGGCAAGGCCGGACTGTCGCACCAGCGCCTCAAGAGCGTCGAAGACATAGCTGGCGGTTTCCGGGTCGAGATTACCGGTCGGCTCGTCGGCCAGAAGCAGGCTCGGCGCATTGGCAACGGCGCGCGCGATTGCCACGCGCTGCTGCTCACCGCCGGAAAGCTCGCCCGGGCGATGCACGCCGCGATGGCCGATGCGCATGTAATCCAGAAGCATCTTTGCCCGTTCGCTCGCTTCCTTCCATGAGAGGCCGGCGATGAGCTGCGGCATCATGATGTTCTCCTGTGCCGAGAATTCCGGCAGCAGGTGATGGAACTGGTAAACAAAGCCGATCTCGCCGCGGCGGATGGCGGTGCGCTTGTCATCGGAAAGGCCATCACAGGGGCGGCCGTTGACCACTACCTCGCCGCCGTCTGGATGCTCCAGCAGCCCTGCGACATGCAAAAGCGTCGACTTGCCGGTGCCTGACGGCGCCACCAGCGCCACCATCTCACCGCTCGACAGGGTGAAATCCGCACCCTTGAGGATGGTCAGCAGCGTTTCGCCCTGTCCGTAATGGCGCTCAACGCCCGAAAGCTTGAGAACGACGTTGCGTTTCATGAATGCGGCATTCCTTGGATTGGGCCTTGGATCGTGCATGATCTTGACTCGGGCCTTATTCGTAGCGGAGGGCCTGGACGGGGTCGAGGCGGGAGGCGCGCCAGGCCGGGAAGATCGTCGCGATGAAAGAGAGCGTCAGCGCCATGACGACGACGGAGATCGTTTCACTCACATCCATTTCCGCCGGCAGCTGGCTGAGGAAATAGAGCTGCGGATCGAAGAGCACCGTGCCCGAAACCCAGGAGAAAAACTGACGGATGGATTCGATGTTGATGCAGACGAACACGCCGAGCAGCACACCGGCGATCGTGCCGACAATGCCGATAGCAGCCCCCGTCATGAAGAAGATCCGCATGATGGCGCCTGAACTTGCGCCCATGGTGCGCAGGATCGCGATATCGCTGCCCTTGTCCTTCACCAGCATGATGAGACCGGAGATGATGTTGAGCGCGGCGACGAGCACGATCAGCGTCAGGATCATGAACATCACGTTGCGCTCCACCTGCAAGGCGGAGAAAAAGGTCTGGTTGCGCTGGCGCCAGTCGGTGATGGCGATCTGCCGGCCGGCTGCCTCCTCGACTTTCGGCCTCAGATTGTCGATATCGTCGGGATTGTTGACGAAGAGCTCGATCGACTGCACCAGCCCGTCGGCATTGAAATAAAGCTGCGATTCCTCGAGCGGCATGTAGATGATCGAAGCATCGTATTCCGACATGCCGATCTCGAAGATCCCGGAAATCTTGTAGGATTTGATGCGCGGATTGACGCCCATCGGCGTCACGTCACCTTCCGGTGACGTGAGCGTAATCAGCTCTCCGACCCGCAGCCCGAGCTGATCGGCCATACGGCTTCCGACGAGAACGCCATCGCCAGCGGCAAATCCCACCATGTCGCCGGACTTGATGTTGTCGGAAACCGTCTTCAGCTTGGTCAGGTCTTCAGCCCGCGTGCCACGCACCAGAGCACCTGTGCTGCCGCCGGTCTGCGAGGAAGCCAGCACCTGGCCTTCCACCAATGGCAGCGCCATCTTGACGCCGGGCACTGCCTCGAATTTCTTCACGAGATCGGCGTAGTCGGTGAAGGGACCGTCGACCGGCTGGATGATCATGTGGCCGTTGATGCCGAGGATGCGGGAGACCAGTTCCGTGCGGAACCCGTTCATGACGGCCATGACGATGATCAGCGTCGCAACGCCCAGCATGATGCCGACGAAGGAGAAGCCGGCAATGACAGAGATGAACGCCTCCTTGCGGCGGGCGCGCAGATAGCGCCACGCCACAAGGCGTTCGAAGGTGGAGAATGGCTTGCCAGCCGGACCCAAGCCGGATTTGGAACTCCGGTCCACTGCTGCCTCTGCCATTTCGCCTCCGTCTTTCCCTAAGCCACGAACCTGTTGATCGCCGCTTCGATGGTCATCGTTTCGCGGGCGCCGGTTTTGCGGTCCTTCACTTCCACCTCGCCGTTCGCGACCGCCCGCGGACCGGCAATGATCTGGTACGGCACGCCGATCAGGTCGGCGGTCGCGAATTTGGTACCGGCACGGTCATCCGTGTCGTCATAGAGCACGTCCTTGCCCGCCTTGGTCAGCGCCGCGTAGATCAGCTCGCAAGTGCCGTCGCAGGCCTCGTCACCGGCCTTCATGTTGATGACCACCACATCGAAGGGTGCGACCGACTCCGGCCAGATGATTCCGTTCTCATCATGCGATGCTTCGATGATGGCGGGAACAAGGCGTGTCGGGCCAATACCGTAGGAACCCATGTGAACGAAGTGTTCCTTACCGTCAGGACCCTGCACCTTTGCACCCATCGGCTCGGAATACTTGGTACCGAAGTAGAAAATATGGCCGACCTCGATACCCCGTGCAGAAAGACGCTCGCCTTCCGGAATGGCGTTGAAGGCCGCCTCATCGTGCATTTCCGAAGTCGCGGCATAAAGCGACGTCCACTTGTCGAAAACTCCCTTCAGGCCTTCGACACTGTCGAAATCGGTGCTTTCAGCGGGAATGTCGAAATTGACGAAATCCTTGTGGCAGAAAACTTCGGACTCGCCGGTATCAGCCAGAATGATGAATTCATGGCTGAGATTGCCGCCGATCGGGCCGGTATCGGCGCGCATCGGAATGGCGCGCAGGCCGAGACGATCGAAGGTGCGCAGATAGGCGGCGAACATCTTGTTGTAGGAATGTTCCGCACCTTCGCGTGTCAGGTCGAAGGAATAGGCGTCCTTCATCATGAATTCGCGCGAGCGCATCGTGCCGAAGCGCGGACGGATCTCGTCACGGAACTTCAGCTGGATGTGATAGAGATTGAGGGGCAAGTCCTTGTAGGACTTGACCGAAGACCGGAAAATATCCGTGACCATTTCTTCGTTCGTCGGGCCGTAGAGCATCGGACGGTCCTGGCGGTCCTTGATGCGCAGCATCTCCTTGCCATAGGCGTCGTAACGGCCACTCTCCTGCCAGAGCTCGGCCGACTGCAACGTCGGCATCGAAAGCTCTATGGCGCCCGCGCGGTTCTGCTCTTCGCGGATGATGTTGTTGACCTTGTCCAGCACCTTCTTGCCCAGCGGCAGCCAGGAGTAGATGCCCTGCGATTGCTGGCGGATCATGCCGGCGCGCAACATCAGCCGATGGGAGACGATTTCCGCCTCCTTGGGATTTTCCTTGAGGATGGGTACGAAGAAGCGGGACAGACGCATGGCGGATTCCGGTACAGTTGAGACGCCGCTTACCCAAGCGGAATCGACGGTCTTTGTTAAAGATGGGAGCGTTCATAGCCGCTTCGCGGCGGGAAAGAAACCCGCGACCGACGTGAGCCGCCTCCCGCTGACGCATGTTAGCGCCTACAAATTCAGTAGACGTGAAAAAGCGCGTATTTATAAGGGCTTGAAGGTAAATCTTGTCAACAGAAAAATTTTGCGTGACTGTAGCAAAAATGCAAAAAAACCTAATGACAAAGCACAATCTTTGAGCTAGTTTTAGCTCACAAAACAGGCAGGAAGGTTAAATTCTTGCCGAACTCGCGGTCAAGTCTTGGGAGGATCAGATCTTAGGCGCGCTTGTCGCTGCCCCGGTAACGGTTAAGGATCACGCGATAATTAAAACAAGGCTTTTAGCCTTGTTTTTTTTTGCTTTTTCGGCTTCCCACAACTCACAAAATCAGGCCTGACTTTCGTTAGGTAAGCCCGCCTTCCGTTACGCAAGCTCTTTGCCTCACTTGCATGACGTGCGTATGACAGATTTTTCGCGGTTGCATTTACATCTGCTCAAAGATTGAGCAAAAGCCATTCCTAATAGAAGCTGGGCCCTATTTGTGGAAGCGCATCGAAGCCGAAGCCGAAATAGGTCGAACAGATATACCAGAAGCCGTAAATTGCGCCGGAAACGAGCGTCGTCAGCGAAAAAACGAAGGCCGGGCGGAAACGGGTCGGTGCGCTTGGCACGGTGCCAAGCACAACATCATTGTCTTCCGCCTGGGTGCGCAGACCGATCGGCAGCACGGCGAAAAGCGTGATCCACCAGATGATGAAATAAACTGCGAACCCCTGGAGGAAGGCCTGAAACATTTTGGTTCCCGTCGATATGGTGCCTTGGCGGCAGGTTTTGGCTGCTTATAAGCCGGAATGGCGGCCAGTTCAAAGGGAGCAGACTGCTTAGGTCACTCTGACGCAGAGCTTCAGACCTGTTCCAGCTCGATTAACGTACCGAAGAAGTCCTTCGGATGGAGGAAAAGCACCGGTTTGCCGTGAGCGCCGATCTTCGGCTCACCATTGCCAAGCACCCTGGCGCCGGATGCTGTGAGCCGGTCGCGGGCAGCAAGGATATCGTCTACCTCGTAGCAAATATGGTGCATGCCGCCGGAGGGGTTCTTTTCCAAGAAGGCTGCGATCGGCGAGGCCTCACCCAGTGGTTCCAGCAGTTCCACCTTGGTGTTCGGCAGTTCGACGAAAACCACAGTGACGCCATGCTCCGGCAGGGATTGCGGCTCGGAGATCGCCGCACCCAGCGTGTCGCGATAGCTTGCAGCAGCGGCAGCCAGGTCGGGCACGGCGATGGCGATATGGTTCACCCGGCCGAGCATCACTCAGACCCTAGTGATGAAGACGGTGACGACAGGCTTCTTGCCCCAGGCATTGTTGGCAGCGGCGCGCACGGCACGGCGCGCGGCCTCCTGCACCATGTCGATATCCTTGCGGCGGGCGCGCGGAATACTCTCGATCGCACTGATTGCCGCATCGAAAAGGGTATCTTCCATATCCTCCCCCTCGTCGTCATAGGCAGGCAGGCCAATCGCCACGAGATCGGGCTCGCCGATAATGTCGTAGCGATTGTCGAGCACGATGCTGACGGCGACATGGCCGACATAGGCGAGCTTCTTGCGCTCGCCGATGCCCATTTCGTCGAAGTCACCGATCAGTGACCCATCCTTGTAGATGCGGCCATGCGGCGCTTCATCGATCACTTCGACCGGTCCTGGCGCAAGCCGCAGCACATCGCCGTTGCGCACGCGCGGCACAGTCGGAATGCCGGACTGTTCTGCCAGTTCCTTGTGTGCCGTCAGATGTGTTGCCTCGCCATGCACGGGCACGACGACCTTCGGACGCGTCCACTCGTACATCTTCTGCAACTCGTTGCGGCGCGGATGGCCTGACACATGCACCAGCGCCTCCGTGTCGGTAATGATATGGACGCCCTGCTCCACGAGACCATTCTTGATGTCCTGGATCGCCTTCTCATTGCCGGGGATGGCGCGCGAGGAGAAGACGACGATATCGCCGGCGGCAAAGGCTACATTGCGCATCTCATCGCGGGAAAGTTTGGCGAGGGCAGCGCGGGGCTCGCCCTGGCTGCCGGTGAGGATGACCACGACCTTGTCACGCGGGATGAAGCCGTAATCCTCCTCCGAGATGAAGGGTTTTACGCCTTCCAGCAGACCGATATCCTGGGCAACATCGCACACGCGCTTCAGCGAGCTTCCGAGCAGCAGCACTTCACGGCCAGCGGCTTCGGCAGCTTCGGCGACGGTGCGGATACGGCCTACATTCGACGAGAAGGTGGTGATCGCCACACGTCCCTCGGCATTCTCGATGATCTTGCGCAGGCTTTCGGAGACATCCTTCTCCGAAGGCGAGACGCCGTCGCGCAGTGCATTGGTGGAGTCGCAGAGCAGCGCCAGCACGCCTTCATCACCCAATTGGCGGAAGCGCGTCTCGTCGGTCAGCGGCCCGAGCGAAGGTTCGTGGTCGATCTTCCAGTCGCCCGTGTGGATGACATTGCCGAGCGGCGTGCGGATCATCAGCGACATCGGCTCGGGGATCGAATGATTGACGGCCACGCCCTCGATGCTGAAGGGGCCGGCATTGATCTTGTCGCCGGCCTTGAAAATGGTCACCGGCACCTCGCCGATCGCGTCCTTCTCGAAATTGCGCTTGGCTTCCAGCAGGCCCGCCGTGAAGGGCGAGGCATAGACCGGAACATTGAGGCCCGGCCAGAGATCGGCGAGCGCTCCGTAGTGATCCTCATGAGCGTGGGTGATGATGATCGCCTTGAGGTTCTTTCGCTCATTGGCGAGGAACCGGATATCCGGCAGGACGAGATCGACACCAGGCAGATCCGGGCCCGGAAAGGTGACGCCGCAATCCACCATGATCCACTGGCGATGATCCGCCGGGCCGTAGCCGTACAGCGCGAGATTCATGCCAATCTCTCCGACGCCGCCCAGGGGCAGAAATACCAGTTCGTCCTGTTTCGCCATAATGTTTGTTTTTTCCACTATCCAAAGAATACATCGCCGGCCGCAATCGGCATCATCCTGCCCGTGCCGGTATCGAGCATCAACAGGCCATTATCATCTATTCCGGCGAAATATCCGGAAATCGACCTGTCCGGCAGATTAACGGTTATCTTTTCGCCAATACCGCAGGCGACAGCGCGCCATCGGGCCGTGACCTCGGCAATACCTTGCCCTCCATCCCAGATATCCAGCGTCTCGGCCATGGATGCAAAGAGATGGGCGAAGAGCTCTTCGGGCGAAGCCGCACTTCCCTGATCGCGCAGGCAGGTGACGGGATAGATGGGATTGTCGGGCATGACCGATACATTGATGCCGATGCCAATCACGACGGCGTGGCGGCCGTCCGCCAGCCGTTCGCCTTCCACGAGGATGCCGCAGGTCTTCTTGCGTCCGATCAGGATATCATTCGGCCACTTCACCTCCAGCGGCTCGGCACCTGGCGGCAAGACACTGCGGATCGCGTGGTGCACGGCAACCGCGATTGCCAGCGGCAGGGAGGCAAGGCGCTCCATTGGGGCCGGATCGATGAGGAGAAGCGAGGCATAGAGATTGCCGCGCTCTGAAACCCAGGGACGGCCCCGGCGGCCCCGGCCGCCGGTCTGTCGTTCAGCGGTCACCCAGAGCAGACCGCTGTCCCCTGCCCGAGCCCGGGCAAGGCATTCCGTGTTGGTCGACGCAGTATCCGACAAGGCCTCGTGCCTGATATCGCCGAGCGATATCCGGCGCTGCTTGTCGGAAGCCATCAGAAGAGCGTCGCCGCAGCAAGCTCGGCCGCGCCGCCGATCGGACCACCGATGAGAACATAGGCCGCAACGAAGAGGCCGGAAAGACCGAAAACGAGACGCAGCGATCCGGAGACGCGAGCGAATTCACCGGTCGCCTCATCGAACCACATCAGCTTGATGACGCGCAGGTAGTAGTAAGCGCCGACGACGGACGCAAGAACACCGATGACGGCGAGCGCATAGAGCTTGGCCTCGATGGCGGCAACGAAGACGAAGTACTTCGCGAAGAAGCCGGCAAGCGGCGGGATACCGGCAAGCGAGAACATCAGCGCAGTCAGCACCACCGCCATGAAAGGGTTCGTCGCGGACAAGCCGGCGAGATCGCTGACATTCTCGACGACGGTGCCATCCTTGCGGCGCATCGACATGATGATCGCGAAGGAGCCGAGGGTCATGACCATGTAGATCGCCATATAGAGCATGACGCCGGTGACGCCCGTCTGGTTTCCGGCTGCAAGGCCGACCAGCGCGTACCCCATGTGACCGATCGAGGAATAGGCCATCAGTCGCTTGATGTTCTTCTGGCCGATGGCAGCAAACGAACCGAGCAGCATGGAGGCAATTGATATGAAGACGACGACCTGCTGCCAGTCGGTCAGCACCGGCTCGAAGGCAGTGATGACAATGCGGGTCATCATCGCCATCGCAGCGACCTTCGGTGCACTCGCCAGGAAGGCGGTGACCGGGGTCGGCGCGCCTTCATAAACGTCCGGCGTCCACATATGGAAGGGAACGGCAGAGATCTTGAAGGCGATGCCGGCGAGGATGAAGACGAGGCCGAAGACGAGGCCGAGCGACCGCGCGCCTTCCACCGTCAGCGCCTGGGCGACGTCAGCAAAATGCGTATGGCCGGTGAAGCCATAAACCAGCGACATGCCGTAGAGCAGCATGCCCGAGGAGAGCGCACCCAGAACGAAGTACTTCAAACCGGCTTCAGTCGACTTCAGGCTGTCGCGGTTGATCGCGGCGATGACGTAGATCGCGAGCGACTGCAGTTCGAGGCCGAGGTAGAGCGCGATCAGATCGTTGGCCGAGATCATCAGCATGATGCCGAGGGTGCAGAGCACCAGGAGAACCGGGAACTCGAACTTGTCGAGCTGGTTTTCCCGCGCATGACCCATCGACATGAACAGCGCCACGAGGGAGCCGATCAGTGCCAGAACCTTCATAAAGCGGGCGAAGCCGTCGGCGACATAGACCCCGCCATAGGCAAGGCCGTCACCAGGGATGAAGATCAGCCAAAGGCCAGAGATGGCAATCACGATCATTGCCAGCGTGCTGACAAGCGGACCGGACCGCTCACCCGCAAAGACGCCGATCATGAGCAGGACGAGAGCACCGATCGCGAGGATGATTTCCGGCGCGGACAGGTACAGGCTCAGGGAGATTGTTTCAGCAGTCATGTCCTAAAGTCCCGTCATTTCATGGACAGCGCAACATTCTGCGCTGCCTGCACTGCGGCCGAATAGCTGTTGATCAGATGGTCCACGGAAGCTGCGGTCGCATCGAAGACCGGAGCCGGATAGACACCGAAGAAGATGGTGAGCGCAATCATCGGGTAAAGGATGATCTGTTCACGCGGTGAAAGGTCGAGCAGAGCCTTCAGCTTTTCCTTCTCCAGCGCGCCAAAGATCACCCGGCGATAGAGCCAGAGCGCGTAGGCGGCCGAAAGGATGACGCCAGTGGCGGCAAAGAGCGCAACCCAGGTATTGGCGCGGAAGACGCCGATCAGCGTCAAGAATTCGCCGATGAAGCCCGACGTGCCCGGAAGGCCGACGTTTGCCATGGTGAAGACCATGAGGGCGACGGCGTATTTCGGCATGTTGTTGACCAGGCCGCCATAGGCCGCGATCTCACGGGTGTGGGTGCGGTCATAGACAACGCCGACGCAGAGGAAGAGTGCGCCAGAGACGATGCCGTGCGACAGCATCTGGAAGATCGAACCCTGCAGGCCCTGCGCGTTGGCAGCGAAGATACCCATCGTCACGTAGCCCATGTGAGCAACCGAGGAATAGGCGATCAGCTTCTTGATGTCGTCCTGCATCATCGCGACCAGCGAAGTGTAGATGATGGCGATGACGGAGAGCGCGAAGACCAGCGGCGCGAAATGATCTGATGCGACCGGGAACATGCCGATCGAGAAGCGGATCAGGCCGTAGCCACCGAGCTTCAGGAGCACGCCTGCCAGGATGACAGAACCGGCCGTCGGCGCCTGGACGTGCGCGTCGGGGAGCCAGGTGTGGACCGGCCACATCGGCATCTTCACCGCGAAGGAGGCGAAGAAGGCAAGCCACAGCCAGGTCTGCATCGCCGGCGGGAACTTGTAGTCCAGAAGCTGTGCGATATCGGTCGTGCCGGCCTGCCAGTACATGGCCATGATGGCGAGCAGCATCAGCACCGAGCCAAGCAGCGTGTAGAGGAAGAACTTGTAGCTCGCATAGACGCGGTTCGCACCACCCCAGACGCCGATGATCAGGAACATCGGGATGAGGCCGCCTTCGAAGAAGACGTAGAAGAGAACGATATCAAGCGAGACGAAGACACCGACCATCATCACTTCGAGGATGAGGAAGGCGATCATGTATTCCTTCAATCGCTTCTCGATCGAGAGCCAGCTTGCGAGCACGCAGAAGGGCATCAGGAAGGTCGAGAGGATGATGAACAGCATGGAGATGCCGTCGACGCCGACATGGTAGCCGATGCCGGTGCCGAGCCAGCTATGCTGCTCGATCATCTGGAAGCCCGGATTGGCGTTATCGAAGCCGATCCAGATGAAGAGCGAGACGATGAAGGTGAAGACCGTGGTGATCAAGGAGATCCACAGCACGTTCTTGCGACCGTTCTCGGTTTCGCCGTTCATCAGCAACAGGAGCACCACGCCGACGAGCGGCAGGAAGGTGACCGTTGAAAGAATAGGCCAATCGGTCATCAGAAGGAACTCCCGAGCATCATCCAGGTAACGAGCGCCGCAATGCCGATCAGCATCGCGAAGGCGTAGTGATAGAGGTAACCGGTCTGCAGGCGCACGACGCGATCAGTGACGTTGACCACGCGAGCAGCGACGCCGTTCGGACCGTAGGTATCGATGACACCGACGTCACCCTTCTTCCACAGGAAGTTGCCAAGCGCCTTGGCAGTGCGGACGAAGAGGAAGTCGTAGAGTTCGTCGAAGTACCATTTGTTGAGCAGGAACTGGTAAAGCACACGATGCTGCTCGGCGAGCTTGCGCGGCGTCGAGGGCGACTTGATGTACATGTACCAGGCGATCACGAAGCCGAGCAGCATGGCAATGAGGGGGCTGAGACCGACCCAGGCCGGAACGTGATGGAACTCTTCCACCAGTTCGTTCTCGGCGCCTGTGAAGAGCGCACCCTTCCAGAACTCGGCATACTCCTCGCCGTAGAAGCGGCCTTCGAAGAGGAAGCCGGCAACAACCGCGCCGATGGCGAGGATGTAGAGCGGCACCAGCATGACCTGCGGCGATTCGTGGACGTGATGCATGACTTCGTGGGAAGCACGCGGCTTGCCGAAGAAGGTCATGAAGATCAGACGCCAGGAATAGAAGCTCGTGAAGAGAGCAGCGATGACCAGCAGTGTGAAGGCAAAGCCAGCGACCGGCGAGTGCGACGCATAGGCGGCCTCGATGATGACGTCCTTCGAGAAGAAGCCGGCAAAGCCGATCGGGGTGAAGGGAATGCCGACACCGGTAATCGCCAGCGTGCCGATCATCATCATCCAGAACGTCACCTTGATGTGCGGACGCAGGCCACCCATGTAGCGCATGTCCTGCTCACCGTCGACGGCGTGGATAACCGAACCGGCGCAGAGGAAGAGCAGAGCCTTGAAGAAGGCATGCGTGAAGAGGTGGAAGATTGCCGCGCCATAGGCACCGACGCCGAGAGCGACGAACATGTAACCGAGCTGCGAGCAGGTCGAGTAAGCGATGACGCGCTTGATGTCGTTTTGCACGAGGCCGACGGTCGCCGCGAAGAATGCGGTGATTGCGCCGATGATCGTCACGACGACGAGCGCATCATGCGAGAGTTCGAAGATCGGCGACATGCGGGCGACGAGGAAGACGCCGGCGGTCACCATGGTTGCGGCATGGATGAGTGCGGAAACCGGCGTCGGGCCTTCCATGGCGTCCGGCAGCCAGGTGTGCAGCAGGAACTGCGCCGACTTACCCATCGCGCCCATGAAGAGCAGCAGGCAGGCGCCGGTCAGCGCATGAGCCTTGTCGAGATGCATGCCGAAGAGGTTCAGGATCACCTCGCCGGCTTCACCGCCGCCTTCAGCCGGAGCGAAGGTCGAAGCATTGGCGAAGATCGTGTCGAGGTTGATCGAGCCGAACAGCACAAAGACGGTGGCAATACCGAGCACGAAACCGAAGTCGCCGACGCGGTTGACGATGAAGGCCTTCATTGCAGCAGCCGATGCCGAAGGCTTCTTATACCAGAAGCCGATCAGCAGATACGAGGCCAGACCAACGCCTTCCCAGCCGAAGAACATCTGGGCGAGGTTGTCGGACGTCACCAGCATAAGCATGGCGAAGGTGAAGAGCGAGAGATAGGCGAAGAAACGCGGACGGTGCGGATCGGTATGCATGTAACCGATCGAGTAAATGTGCACGAGTGTCGAAACAGTATTGACGACGATCAGCATGACCGAGGTCAGCGTATCGACGCGCAGCGACCAGGAGACATCGATGCCGCCGGACTGGATCCAGCGCAGAACCTCGACCTTGATCACGCCCTCTGGATGGCCGAGCGCAACCGTGAAGAAGACGACCCAGGACAGGATGGCGGCGACGATCATCAGGCCGCTGGTGACATATTCCGACGCCTTGGCGCCGATCGCACGGCCGAAGAGGCCAGCGATGATCGCGCCGATCAGGGGAAGGAAGACGATAGCCTTATAGAGGAACATGAGCCGCTCAGCCCTTCATCATATTGACGTCTTCGACCGCGATCGAACCGCGGTTGCGGTAGAAGACAACGAGAATTGCAAGACCGATCGCCGCTTCAGCAGCAGCAACGGTCAGAATGAACAGTGCGAACACCTGGCCGACGATGTCGTTGAGGAACGACGAGAAGGCGACCATGTTGATGTTGACCGCCAGCAGGATCAATTCGACCGACATCAGGATGACGATGATGTTCTTCCGGTTCAGGAAGATGCCGAAGATGCCGATCGTGAAGAGGATGGCGCTGACCGTGAGATAATGGGAAAGTCCGATGACCATGTTCTTTGTTCCTTGACCTCTCGGCTCAGCTTACGCCCTGGCCCGGCTTGACCTTGATCACCTCGACGGCGGTGGCAGGCGTGCGGGCAACCTGGCGGGCGATATTCTGCCGCTTGATATTGGTGCGATGCTTCAGCGTCAGCACGATCGCGCCGATCATGGCGACCAGCAGGACCAGACCGGCGATCTCGAAGAAGTAGACGTAGTTCGTATAGAGCACGTCGCCGAGTGCCGCCGTATTGGTGCGTTCGGTCAGCGCCGGGATCGGCATGGCGACGGTCTTGGCAATCTCGGGCGAGATCGCGCTGCCGCCGACGACGACGATGAGTTCGGCTGCGAGGATGAGACCGATCAGCGCGCCGATCGGCGCATATTCGAGAACACCGGCGCGAAGCTCGGTGAAGTCGATGTCAAGCATCATCACCACGAAGAGGAAGAGAACCGCGACCGCGCCCACATAGACGACGAGCAGGATCATCGCCAGGAATTCTGCACCCAGCAGCAGGAAGAGACCGGCTGCATTGAAGAACACCAGGATCAGGAACAGAACCGAGTGAACCGGGTTCTTCGCCCAGATGACCATGAACGCCGACGCTATCGCGACAAAGGCGAAAAGATAGAAAAATAGAGCCTGCAGACCCATGTTGGTGCCTTTTTCATCTTCCCCCGGGCAGCCGGGAGTTTCCCTGCCCGATAGGACTTCGCACAGCATTCGCTGACAAAGCCCCGGTGCATGTTGACCGCGGCGGGCGTTGAGCACCCTTCCCGCGGCATTTCAAATTTCAATCAACGATAGGGCGCGTCGATCGCCATGTTGCGGGCGATTTCACGCTCCCACCGGTCGCCGTTTTCGAGAAGCCTCTGCTTGTCGAAGTAGAGCTCTTCGCGGGTCTCGGTGGCGAATTCGAAATTCGGGCCTTCGACGATCGCATCGACGGGGCAAGCCTCCTGGCAGAAGCCGCAATAGATGCACTTCACCATGTCGATGTCGTAGCGCACCGTCCGGCGTGTGCCGTCATTGCGGCGCGGGCCGGCTTCGATGGTGATCGCCTGAGCGGGACAGATCGCTTCGCACAGCTTACAGGCGATGCAGCGCTCTTCACCGTTCGGGTAACGGCGCAGAGCATGCTCGCCGCGGAAGCGCGGGCTGACCGGACCCTTTTCGAAGGGATAGTTGATCGTCGCCTTCTGCTTGAAGAAGTAGCGCATCGACAGGAAGAAAGCGCCGACGAATTCCTTCAGGAAGAGCGAGTTGATGGAGGCGGACAGGCTTCCCATCTTATTCTCCAATTTTGCCGGAAACGAGGTTGGACATCAGCCTGCCCATCCCGTCAGTTTCAGCACGAATGCAACGATGATGACCATGGCGAGCGACAGCGGCAGGAAGACCTTCCAGCCGAGGCGCATGAGCTGGTCGTAGCGGTAACGGGGCACGAAAGCCTTGACCATGGCGAACATGAAGAACACCAGGCATGCCTTCAGCATGAACCAGATGATGCCCGGCACCCAGTTGATGAGCCAGAAATCGACCGGCGGCAGCCAGCCCCCCAGGAAGAGGATGGTCGTCAGCGAGCACATCAGGACGACGGCCGCATATTCGCCGAGCATGAACATCATGTACGGAGCCGAGCCGTATTCGACCATGAAGCCGGCGACGAGTTCGGATTCTGCTTCCGGAAGGTCGAAGGGCGGGCGGTTCGTCTCGGCAAGTGCGGAGATGAAGAAGACGACGAACATCGGGAACAGCGCCAGCCAGTGCCAGTCGAGGAACGAGTTCGGCAGGCCGATCATGGTGCCGAGACCGGTGCGCTGGGCATTGACGATGTCCGTCAGGTTCAGCGAACCGACGCAGAGAAGGACAGTGACGATGACGAAGCCGATCGAGACTTCGTAGGACACCATCTGCGCTGCGGAGCGCAGCGCACCGAGGAACGGGTACTTCGAGTTCGAAGCCCAGCCACCCATGATGATGCCGTACACTTCGAGCGAAGAGATCGCAAAGATATAGAGGATGCCGACATTGATGTTGGCAATGACCCAGCCATCTGCGAGCGGCACGACCGCCCAGGTCGACAGCGCCAGAAGCACGGTCACGAGCGGGGCAAGAAGGAAGACCGCCTTGTTGGCGCCGGCCGGAATGACCGGTTCCTTGAAGACGAACTTCAAGAGGTCAGCGAAGGACTGGAACAGACCGAAAGGACCGACGACGTTCGGGCCGCGGCGCAGCTGGACGGCGGCCCAGATCTTGCGGTCGGCAAGAAGGACGTAAGCGATGAAGACCAGCAGGCAGACGAGCAGCAGCAGTGACTGACCGATCATGATGATCGCCGGCCAGACATAGGTCGAGAAGAAAGAATCCATGAGTTCCTGCCCTTACTCTGCCGCGACTTTGAAATTGTTGCGGGCCAACGCCGAGCACTCGGCCATGACAGCCGAGGCGCGCGCTATCGGGTTCGTCAAATAGAAGTCTTTGACCGGCGACGCAAACCCGGATTTGTTCATCTTACCGGCTTTTTTCGCCAGTGCGGCAATTTGGGCGCTATCGCCTTCGGCGATCTCGTCGATGGCCGCAAAATGCGGGAATGCCGCATAGAGCTTGCCGCGCAATTCGCCGAGAGAATCAAAGGGAAGCTTCTTGCCGAGCACGTCGGAAAGAGCACGAATGATCGCCCAGTCTTCGCGGGCGTCGCCCGGTGCGAAACCGGCGCGGTTGCCCATCTGGACGCGGCCTTCGGTGTTGACCCAGGTGCCGGACTTTTCCGTATAGGCGGCGGCCGGCAGGATGACGTCGGCGCCATGCGCACCATTGTCGCCATGCGAGCCGATATAGACGGTGAACTTCGCAGCCCTCGCCGAGACATCAAATTCGTCGGCGCCGAGCAGGAAGAGCACGTCCATGGTCTTCAGCATCTCGGCGGCATTGACGCCCTTGGCACCCGGCACGAAGCCGAGGTCGAGGCCGCCGACGCGCGATGCTGCGGTGTGCAGCACAGCAAAGCCGTTCCAGCCTTCGGCGATTGCGCCGACATTGACAGCGAGCTTGGCGGCAGTTGCGAGAACGCCAGCACCATCCGTGCGGGTCAGCGCACCCTGGCCGATGATGATCATCGGCTTGGAAGCCTTGGAGAGGACTTCGGCGAAGGCGTGGCCGCCGTCGAGAATGTCCTTCAGCGTATCCGGGCCTGCGCCGAGATAATCATACTTGTAACGCATCTCACCGCCCTCACCGATCACGCCGATCGGAAAACCGCCGCGACGATAACGCTTGCGGATGCGGGCGTTGAGGATAGCCGCTTCGAAGCGCGGATTGGCGCCGATGATAAGCAGCGCGTCAGCCTGTTCAATGCCCGCGATGGTCGGGTTGAAAAGGTAGCTTGCGCGGCCGAGCGACGGATCAAGTGCCGCCCCATCCTGGCGACAGTCGAGGTTCTCGGAACCCAGCGACTTTACCAGTTCGGAGAGCGCATACATTTCTTCGACCGAGGCGAGATCGCCGGCAATCGCGCCGATCTTGTCGCCGGAGGTTGCCGAAACGGCCGACTTGATGGCGCCGAAGGCTTCGCCCCAGCTCGCCGGCTGCAGGCGACCGTCTTTGCGGACGTAGGGCCGGTCGAGGCGCTGCGTCTTCAGGCCGTCCCAGACATGACGGGTCTTGTCGGAGATCCACTCTTCATTCACCGCCTCATTGATTCGCGGCAGGATGCGCATGACCTCGCGGCCGCGGGTATCAACGCGGATCGCCGAGCCGACGGCGTCCATGACGTCGATCGATTCGGTCTTGTTCAGTTCCCACGGACGGGCCGTGAAGGCGAAGGGCTTGGAGGTCAAAGCACCGACCGGGCAAAGATCAACGACGTTGCCCTGCAGCTCGGAGGTCATGGCCTGCTCGAGATAGGTGGTGATCTCGGCGTCCTCGCCGCGGCCGATCAGGCCAAGCTCGGAAATGCCGGCCACTTCCGTCGTGAAGCGGACGCAACGCGTGCAGTGAATGCAGCGGTTCATGACCGTCTTGACGAGCGGGCCAATGTACTTGTCTTCGACGGCGCGCTTGTCTTCCTGATAGCGCGAGGTATCGATACCGAAGGCCATGGCCTGGTCCTGCAGGTCGCATTCGCCGCCCTGGTCGCAGATCGGGCAATCCAGCGGATGATTGATCAGCAGGAATTCCATAACGCCTTCACGGGCCTTCTTGACCATCGGCGTGTTGGTGAAGACTTCAGGCAGTTCGCCGTTCGGGCCGCCGCGGATATCGCGCACGCCCATGGCGCAGGAAGCCTGCGGCTTCGGCGGGCCACCCTTGACCTCGACGAGGCACATGCGGCAATTGCCGGCAACAGACAGACGCTCATGGAAGCAGAAGCGCGGAACTTCAGCGCCGGCTTCTTCGCACGCCTGAATCAGCGTGTAATGATCCGGAACTTCGATCTCGTTGCCGTCAATCTTCAGTTTTGCCATCGTCACTCAGTCCTGTTTCCCATTCGCCGGATACCGGCAAACAAACCTATTTTTGCAACATCCATATTGCCAAGGCAGACATTTCGTCCGTCCTGGCGCTGGTATTGCCCAAATTCTCTTTTCGCCGGCTCCGAGACCCGAAACCCGCCATCGGCATTGCGACCCGAGGCCCTGCCCCGCCGATCGATATGCCATTCCGCCGGCCATTGCCCGGGGCCGGAAACCTACTTCTTCCTGCGGCCCCGTGTCGCCAACACCTTGGCCTGGCCGACCCAGTCGTCACGCAGGATACGGCCGTCGACGCCGAGTTCGGAGTCCAGGCTCGCAACGTCCTGATCGTTCCATGCCGCGACATCGGCAAAGGTGCGGATGCCTCTCTTGTTCAGCACCTGCTCCAGTTTCGGGCCGATCCCGGCGATCAGTTTCAGATCGTCAGCCTTCCTGGACCTTGCGGCGGGCTTCGCCTTGGCAACCGTCGGCTTCGCCGCTTCCGTTGCCGGGGCCTTGCTGGAAACCACCGTCAGCTTCGGCTTTGCAGCCTTGCGAACCGGTGCAGCCGTTTCTGCCGGGCGAATATTTTCCGGACGGATATCCATCTCGGGTGTTTCTTCGTCCGGCGGCGTTTCATCGAGCGCTGCGGCCGCGAGGTTCGCCGTTTCAAGCGCGCCCTTCAGCGCACCGAAGAAAACGCCGGCCATCTGCGTGGAAATGCCGAAGCCGATCGCCGTGGCAGCGGCAAATGCGGCAGCCGGATGCGCCATCAACGGATGAACGGGGAAAGCACGCGCATTCTCCAGCATGCCGGCAGCAAGACGGCCGAAGTCAGCCGCAAAATCGGCTGCCCCTTCATTCATCTTGCCGTCGGATGCCTCTGATGTCATGCGCTTACTCAGCCGCCTCCAGAACCGCACCGTGATCGAGAGCATTGGCCGTATACTGGTCGATGCGGGCTTCGATTTCCGGACGGAAGTTACGGATCAGACCCTGTACCGGCCATGCGGCGGCGTCGCCGAGCGCGCAGATGGTGTGGCCTTCGATCTGCTTGGTGACCTGGAACAGCATGTCGATCTCGCGCTTCTGGGCGTTGCCACGCGCCATGCGCTCCATCACGCGCCACATCCAGCCGGTGCCTTCGCGGCACGGCGTGCACTGGCCGCAGCTCTCATGCTTGAAGAAGGCCGAGATACGAGCGATCGCCTTGATGACGTCGGTGGACTTGTCCATGACGATCGAGGCGGCCGTACCGAAGGAGGAACCGACAGCGCGCAGGCCGTCGAAGTCCATCGGGCAGTCGATAATGTCCTTGGCCGGAACGATCGGGCACGATGCGCCGCCCGGGATGACGGCAAGCAGGTTGTCCCAGCCGCCGCGGATGCCGCCGGCATGCTTGTCGACGAGTTCGCGGAAGGTGATGCCCATGCTCTCTTCGACGGTGCACGGCTTGTTGACGTGACCGGAGAGCATGAAGAGCTTGGTGCCGACATTGTTGGGACGGCCGATCGCCGAGAACCAGCCGGCACCACGGCGCAGGATGGTCGGGGCGACGGCGATCGATTCGACGTTGTTGACCGTCGTCGGGCAGCCGTAGAGACCCATGTTTGCCGGGAATGGCGGCTTAAGACGCGGCTGGCCCTTCTTGCCTTCAAGGCTTTCGAGCAGCGCGGTTTCTTCACCGCAGATGTAAGCACCAGCGCCATGATGGACATAAATGTCCATGTCCCAGCCGAGCTTGTTGTTCTTGCCGAGAAGGCCGGCATCGTAGCATTCGTCGATTGCCGCCTGCAGGGCTTCGCGCTCGCGAATATATTCGCCGCGAACATAAATATAGGCGGCATTGGCGCCCATGGCGAAGCTCGCGACCACACAGCCTTCGATCAGCGTATGCGGATCGTTGCGCATGATATCGCGGTCCTTGCAGGTGCCGGGCTCCGATTCGTCGGCATTGACGACGAGGTAGTGCGGACGGCCGTCGCTCTGCTTCGGCATGAAGGACCACTTCAGGCCGGTCGGGAAGCCTGCGCCACCACGGCCGCGAAGGCCGGAAGCCTTCATCTCTTCGATGATCCAGTCGCGGCCCTTTTCGAGGATCTGCTTGGTGCCATCCCAATGGCCGCGGCTCATCGCGCCTTTCAGGGATTTGTCCTTGAGGCCGTAGATGTTGGTAAAGATGCGGTCTTTATCTTCTAACATGTCTCACACCTCTTACCGCGGCTTCTTGCCGAAGACCTTGATATATTCCGCTTCACCGCCCTTGGCGAGCGCCTTGGCCTGCTTGACCCAGTCGTCACGCTCGATGCGGCCGCGGAAATTCAGGAAACCATCGACCCATTCACGTTCGGCTTTCTTCCAGCCCGCGATCTGCGCGAAGGTGAAGATGCCGATTTCATGCAACGTCGCCTCGATCTTCGGACCGACGCCCGAGATCATCTTGAGATCGTCCGGCGCTGCCGGCTTTTCGATGCCGGCCGGACGATTCTTGTCGGTCAGCGAAGGCTTTACAACAGCTTCGGCAGCAGGTTTCGGCGCCGGCTCGGAAGCGGCTGTGCCGGAAAGCGGCTGAACTTCGGCAGCCTTGGCATTCTTGGCGGATGCCTTCGGTGCCGTTGCCGGCGTCTTCAGCGCCGCATTGGTCTCGGCATCGGTGCTCTTCGGACGCGCCGCCTCGGAGGGCGGAACGGTGGCGCCGTCCGCCGGTGCGGTCGTTGCGGCCTTGTCAACCCAGGTGCGGGTGACGGTAACATCACCCAGCAGAGTCGTCGGGCCACCTTCGGGCGAGGACAGGTGACGGTCGATCTGCGGGCCAACCTTGACGCTCGCGCCATTGCCGGCCGCGAACGTATCGATGATCTCTTCGAGGCGCTCGGGCGTCAGGTCCTCATAGGTATCCTTGCCGATCATCACCATCGGTGCGTTGACGCATGCCCCGAGACATTCGACCTCTTCCCACGAGAGCGTGCCTTCAGCATTGCGCTCGAACGGGTGCTGGTGGATCTTGCTGCGGCAGACGCCCATCAGCTTTTCCGAGCCGCGCAGCATGCAGGGCGTCGTGCCGCAAACCTGCACGTGAGCGCGCGTGCCGACCGGATGAAGCTGGAACTGGGTGTAGAAGGTCGCGACTTCGAGAACACGGATATAGGCCATGTCCAGCATGTCGGCGATCTTTTCGATCGCCGGGCGGGTGACCCAACCATCCTGTTCCTGCGCCCGCATCAACAGCGGAATGACCGCGGACTGCTGACGGCCTGCAGGATATTTCTGAATCGTCTTTTCCGCCCAGACCGCATTGTCGTCGCTGAAAGCGAATGCGGACGGCTGGAATTGATCTTCGGCTAATCGACGAACGGACATTCTTCCTCACGCCTTGTCAGTTTAGCGTTCCACACCGCGAAGCAGTCAAAGACTGCATTTCACAGGCATAGGCCGACTGGTCTTTTTGCATAAATACTACGAACTTGCCGCCGTTCGGCACGGCGGCCTTGATTTGATAGCCCTTGGACAAAAGCTCGCCCATGGACGACTGCTCTGCCGGCGACTGCGCCTCCTCATGGCCCAGCGGTGTGCCGAGCTTTCCGGCATCCTGCGCAAAGGCAGCGGAGGCCGAAAGAAGAAATGCTGCTGCGAGCGGCAGAGCCTGCATTAGCGGTCTACCTCACCGAACACGATGTCGAGCGAGCCGAGAACAGCCGCGACGTCGGCAAGCTGGTGGCCACGGCACATGAAGTCCATCGCCTGCAGATGCGCATAACCCGGGGCGCGGATCTTGCAGCGATAGGGCTTGTTGGTGCCATCGGAGACGAGATAGACGCCGAATTCGCCCTTCGGCGCTTCGACGGCGGCGTAAACCTCGCCGGCCGGCACGTGATAGCCTTCGGTATAGAGCTTGAAGTGGTGGATGAGCGCTTCCATCGAACGCTTCATCTCGCCGCGCTTCGGCGGAACGACCTTGCCGTCGATCGAGGAGAAGGGTCCCGCCTTGGCATCACCGAGCAGGCGATTGACGCACTGCTTCATGATCTTCACCGATTCGCGCATCTCGATCATGCGGATCAGGTAACGATCGTAGTTGTCGCCGTTCTTGCCGACCGGGATGTCGAATTCGAGATCCGAATAGCATTCGTAGGGCTGCGCACGACGCAGATCCCAGGCAGCGCCCGAACCGCGCACCATGACGCCCGAGAAGCCCCAGGCCCAGCAATCTTCCAGCGAGACGACGCCGATATCGACGTTACGCTGCTTGAAGATGCGGTTGCCGGTGAGAAGATCGTCGATATCGTCGAGCTTGCCCGGGAACTCGTCGCACCACTTGCCGATATCCTGCACGAGCTGTTCCGGCAGGTCCTGGTGAACACCGCCCGGACGGAAATAAGCGGCATGCATACGGGAGCCGCTGGCGCGCTCATAGAACACCATCAGCTTTTCGCGCTCTTCGAAACCCCAGAGCGGCGGCGTCAGCGCACCGACGTCCATGGCCTGAGTCGTAACGTTCAGGAGATGCGACAGGATACGGCCGATTTCCGAGTAGAGGACGCGGATGAGCTGGCCGCGAATCGGGATCTCGATGCCGAGCAGCCTTTCGACCGCGAGTGCATAGGCATGTTCCTGGTTCATCGGCGCCACGTAATCGAGGCGATCGAAGTAGGGAACGGCCTGCAGGTAGGTCTTGGTTTCGATCAGCTTTTCGGTGCCGCGATGGAGAAGACCGATATGCGGGTCGACGCGCTCCACAATTTCGCCGTCAAGCTCCAGGACAAGACGAAGCACGCCGTGCGCCGCCGGATGCTGCGGTCCGAAATTGATGTTGAAGTTGCGGACATTATGTTCTGTCATGGCGATCAGGCTCGCGTTCTCAGATAGTTGGTGAATGGCGGGAACAGGCCCACCAGCCGCCTTGAATTATTGCTTCGCTTTTTCATCGCCGGGCAGCACGTATTCGGTGCCTTCCCAGGGCGACAGAAAGTCAAAGTTTCGGAACTCCTGCTTCAGTTCCACCGGCTCGTAAACGACGCGCTTTGCCGCATCGTCGTAGCGAACTTCGACGAAACCTGTCGTCGGGAAGTCCTTGCGCAGCGGATGGCCTTCGAAACCGTAATCGGTCAGGATACGGCGCAGGTCCGGATGGCCGGTGAAGAGCACGCCGTACATGTCCCAGGTCTCGCGCTCGAACCAGTCGGCGCCCGGATAGACGGCGCAGGCGGACGGAACCGGCGTATCTTCGTCTGTTGCCACCTTCACGCGGATACGCAGGTTCTTCTTGGGCGACAGAATATGATAGACGACATCGAAGCGCAGTTCGCGCTGCGGCCAGTCCACACCGCAGATGTCCGTCAGGTTGACGAAGCCGCACTTGGCATCGTCGCGCAGGAAGGTCAGCAGCGGAATCAGATTGTCGCCGGTCGTCGTCAGCGTCAGCTCACCATACTTGAGCTGCGAGGCGGCAATCAGGTTGCCGCGCGCTTCCGAAAGGTACGACGAAAGCTCAGTGAGGGCTTCGCTCATAATGTCCTGTCCTTGCCCTTAGCGTTCGATCGTGCCGGTGCGGCGGATCTTCTTCTGCAGCAGAAGCACGCCGTAAAGCAGCGCTTCGGCTGTGGGGGGACAGCCCGGCACATAGATGTCGATCGGCACGACGCGGTCGCAACCACGAACAACCGAATAGGAATAGTGATAGTAGCCGCCGCCGTTAGCGCAGGAGCCCATCGAGATGACGTAGCGCGGCTCAGGCATCTGGTCATAGACCTTGCGAAGCGCAGGCGCCATCTTGTTGGTCAGCGTGCCGGCAACGATCATGACGTCCGACTGGCGCGGCGAAGCACGCGGTGCAAAGCCGAAGCGTTCGACGTCGTAACGCGGCATGGAGAGCTGCATCATCTCGACGGCGCAGCAGGCGAGACCGAAGGTCATCCACATCAGCGAGCCGGTACGAGCCCAGTTGATCAGCTCGTCGGTCGATGTGACGAGGAAACCCTTGTCGGCGAGCTCATTGTTGATCTCGCCAAAAAACGCGTCGTTGCTGCCGATCGGCTTGCCGGTCGAGGGATCGATGATCCCCTTCGGCTGCGGCGCTACGAGCGTCTGATTGCCAGCGGGGGCTACTCCCATTCCAGGGCTCCCTTCTTCCATTCATAGATAAAGCCAATGGTCAGCACGAAGAGGAAGACCATCATGGACCAGAAGCCGAACCAGCCGATGGCACCGAAGGAAACGGCCCACGGGAAGAGGAAGGCGACTTCAAGATCGAAGATGATGAAGAGAATCGACACGAGGTAGAAGCGGATGTCGAACTTCATGCGAGCGTCATCGAATGCGTTGAAGCCGCATTCGTAGGCCGAAAGCTTTTCCGAATCGGGCGCCTTGAATGCAACGGCAAACGGCGCAACGAGCAGCGCCAGGCCGATAACGAGCGCGATACCGATGAAAATAGCGATCGGAATATAGGAACTGAGCAGTTCAGTCATCATGTTCATCCCTGCTTGCGGGCGGCGCCGGGCGGCGCAACTGGGCAAATGCCCGGCAAGCGAACGTGCGTTGCAACAAGCCGTGGTTAGCGCAGCCGGAGCCCCGGCGCAAGACTTTTACAGAAGCTATTCGAACAGCGTGAGACGGACATTATCAAGCAGATGCAACGATGTCGCGACAAATCCGCAAATGTCGCGGAAGGCCGCATGGCTGACCCTCGGAAACTGCATGGCTTTTTGAAGATAAATGGCGCGAGTGACGGGGCTCGAACCCGCGACCTCCGGCGTGACAGGCCGGCACTCTAACCGACTGAGCTACACCCGCGCATTGGACCTTTCGGACCGTAAGGATATCACGAACCGGACAGATAGCGTCAATTTGACGCCTGCTTGAAATGGCGCGAGTGACGGGGCTCGAACCCGCGACCTCCGGCGTGACAGGCCGGCACTCTAACCGACTGAGCTACACCCGCATTCTTTCAAGCAATCCGGTGCCTGAGCACCCTCTCCGAACGGGCTGGCCGTTGGGATGAGCGGCTAACTAAGGGGTTCGCCTTTTAGTGTCAAGCAGGTTTGGAGACAAAACCATGACAGTGCTGAAATTGTTTCGGAACCGCTTCGCCAATCTCCCGCAGAACCGGCAAATTCGCGTTCGTGACGCGGGCGCTCCCTGCCCCGCCTGCAGGCCATTGCATCGCCTTCGCGACCACTTACGCCTGTCGAGGAACTTTTCCACAGGCTGAGAAGCATAGCCGTGTCGCGAGCTGTTACCGGTCACAGGCGACGGCACTCGCCCGGTCTCCGAATCATACTGCACCGCCACCACTACCCTCAGGCCTTGCCAGCATACTGCTCGTCACTGACCTGCTCCAGCCAGTCTGCCACGCTGCCGTTCAACGCTTCCTGGATGGCAATATGGCTCATGCCTGTCTCCGCACTGGCCCCATGCCAGTGCTTCTCGCCCGGCGCGAACCAGACCACATCGCCGGCACGGATTTCCCTGATGTCTCCACCCCAGGTCTGCGCAAGCCCCCTGCCTGACGTAACGATCAGCGTCTGCCCCAAGGGATGCGTGTGCCAGGTCGTGCGCGCGCCGGGTTCGAAGGTCACGTGCGTTGCCTGCACGCGGGCGGGATCCGGCGCATCAACAAGCGGATCCAGCCGTACGGAACCGGTAAAATAGTCGGCCCGGCCTTTGGTGGAGGGGCGTGCGCCCGCGGTCTTGATATCCATGTTCTTTCCGTTCTTCCGTCGTGCGCAGTTGAAGCCGTCTTGGGCAAGGGTATTTCATCGCAGCAGGCGATCCAAGCGGTATCGGCGATTGCCGCTCTATCCGGCAGCTGCTACTGCGAGGGCCTTTCATCACGAACGGAGGATTTTTCATGAAACATCATGCTTTCGGCCGCCTGCCCTTCACCGTTACCGATGTCGGCTTCGGCGCCTGGCAGATCGGCGGTTCCTGGGGTGATATCAGCGAAGCGGACGGCCGCGCTGCGCTGAATGCCGCACTCGATGCCGGCATGACATTCATCGATACCGCTGACGTCTACGGTGATGGCCGCTCCGAGAAGATCATCGCCGACGTGCTGAAGGCGCGTGGCGGCGAGCGCCCGATGGTTGCGACCAAGGCCGGCCGCCGTCTCAACCCGCATGTCGCTGAGGGCTACACCAAGGCCAATCTTGAAGGCTTCATCGACCGCAGCCTGAAGAATCTGCAGGTGGACAGCCTCGACCTCGTGCAGCTCCACTGCCCTCCGACGGAAGTGCTCTATCGCTCCGAGGTTTTCGCGGCCCTCGACGACCTGCAGAAGGCAGGCAAGATCAAGGGCTATGGCGTCAGCGTGGAAAAGGTCGAGGAAGCCTTGAAGGCGATCGAATATCCTGGCGTCGTCAGCATCCAGATCATCTACAATATCTTCCGCCAGCGTCCCGACCACCTGTTCTTCGGTGAGGCCCGCCGCAAGAACGTGGCGATCATCGCCCGTGTGCCGCTCGCAAGCGGCCTGCTCTCCGGCAAGATCACCCGCGACACCAAGTTCGCCAGCGACGATCACCGCAACTTCAACCGCAACGGCGAGGCCTTCGATGTCGGCGAAACCTTTGCGGGCGTGCCCTTCGAGGTCGGCCTGCAGGCGGTCGAGGAAGTGCGCAAGCTCGTTCCAGCAGGCGCCAGCATGGCAGCCTTTGCGCTGCGCTGGATCCTGATGGCAGAAGCTGTCACCGTCGTCATTCCCGGCGCGCGCAATGCCGAGCAGGCCAAGGCGAACGCTGCCGCCGCCGATCTGGCGCCGCTGTCGGCTGATGTCATGACGGCGACCCGGGAGATTTACGGGCGGCTGATCGCTCCGCATGTGCATCAGCGCTGGTAGGCCCTTCAGACCATCAATCCCGGCCAGCAACTTGCAGGCCGGGATTGAGACATGATCCCCAGCAGGACCGCATCAGACGGTCACGACGATCTTGCCGAACTGCTCATTCGTTTCCAGGAACCGATGCGCTTCGGCGATCTGCTCGAAGGGGAACGTCTTTGCTATGAGAGGCTTCAGCGCGCCGGACGCGAGCCCATCGAAAATAAAGGTCTTTGCGGCCTGAAGTCGTATCGGATCGCGAATGATCTCATGGACGAGATAGCCGCGCAGCAGCAGGCATTTGCCGAGCACGGCAGGCAACGGAAACGGTGTTGGCTGCGGGCTTAATCCACCATATTCGATAAGAATGCCGCCCGAGGACATCGCCGCCGTCAACGGCTCGAAGATAGGTCCGGCCACGGCGTCGAGGACGACCCGAACACCTCCTTCTCCGGCGATCTCCCTTAGCCGCGCTTGCAAGTCCTCCTCCTGCGAGGCGATCACATGCGCGGCACCGGCCTCCTGCAATGCCCGACGCTTTGAAGAGGTTCTCGTAATCGCAATCGGCGTGGCGCCGATCACGTTGGCGATCTGGATTGCGGCAAGACCTACGCTGCTCGATGCCGCGGTAATAGCGACGAACTCCCCCCTTGATAGTCGGGCGATATCGATCAGGCCGCCGTAAGCAGTCAGATACGGCATCCAGAGAGCAGCAGCCTCCTCCCAGGAAAGTGTCGGCGGGTGCCTGACAACAGATGCGGCGGGAAATGTGACCAGTTCTCCATAAGCCGGCGAGCGGACCATCGAGATCGGCGGGATGACGCTGACAGCGTCGCCGGGCGCAAAGCCATCCACGCCCTCCCCTACCGCCTCGATGATGCCTGCCGCCTCGAGGCCAAGGCCCGACGGCAGCGGCGCGGTTTCGATATAGGTACCGGATCTCAGCAGGGCCTCAGCCCGATTGATCCCAAGAGCCTTGACGCGGATCTGAACCTGTCCCGGTCCAGGGGCTGGAATATCCATATCCTCAATGCGGAGAACGTCAGGACCGCCAAATTCATGAAAGCGGATTATGCGTGCCATTTCCCATCAACTCCAAAACAATCGGACTGAATGATCTATGCCAATTGGATTGGTGGAGATAAATTGGGCTCTGAGAAAGACAGAAGAAACTACGAGTTTGCAATATGGATCGCCTTACCAGCATGACCGTCTTCGTAAAGGCCGTTGATCTGGGCTCGTTTGCGGCAGCGGCAGCAGCACTCGGCCTCTCCGGTCCGATGGTCGGCAAGCATATCCGCTTTCTTGAGGAGCGATTGGGAGTCAGCCTTATCACCCGGACAACGCGCCGCCAGAGCCTTACGGATTTTGGACGCGCCTATTACGAGCGCTGCCGGGTGATCCTCGCCGAGACCGAAGCCGCGGACGCGCTCGCGTTCGATCATCTTTCCGAACCGTGCGGAAAGCTGCGCGTCACCATGCCCGCGCATTTCGGCCGGCATTGCGTGCTTCCGGTTCTGCTCGAGCTTGCAGGGCGGTATCCGAGCCTCGAACTCGATCTATCGCTCAGCGACCCCATTACCGATCTCGCCGATGACGGCTACGATCTCGCGATCCGTACCGGGGAACTCGCTGACAGGTCAGGGATCATCGCGCGGCGGGTCGCGCGCCAGCGCATGGTGGTCTGCGCCTCGGCGAGCTATCTCGATGCTCATGGCAGACCGGAGACTGTCGAAGATATCGGCAAGCACGATGCAATCATCTACGCGCGCTCCGCGCGCTTCAGCCCATGGCTCTTCCCGGATGGAGACCAGACTCCGGTAGAAGTTCGACCGAACGGCCGATTGCGGCTCGATGATCTCGATGCAATTGCAGATGCAGCGACAGCCGGCATGGGGCTTGCCTGGCTACCCTACTGGCTCATCCGCGAGCGCGTGCAGGCCGGGACGCTCGAAGTGCTGCTGCCAGGTCAGCCGGAATTTCTCTATGACTGCCATGCGCTGTGGCTGCAGACGCCGCACCTGCCGCTCAGGATCCGTCTTGCGGTCGACGCATTGGCCGCCGCACTGCCCAAATTCATGGCCTAACCCAGTCACGCCGTCAGCGTTGTCGGGCCAAGGAAAAAGGCCGGGCAAAGCCCGGCCTCTCCATTTCGCGGAATGTGAACTCAGTTCGTTGCGGACAGGTTGACCGGGAAGAACAGGGTTTCGCCCGAAGAATCGCTGACACCGTCATTGTCGGTCGCCGCATAGGCCTTGCCCGACGCGTCGAAGGCGAAACCTTCCAGCTTGTCGAGAACGTAGCCGTTGGTGGCCGACTTCAGGTCGCCGATGAAGTCATGGGCTTCCGTCTTCTTGACGACAGGCAGTTCGCCGCCGAGCTTGCCCGGCTTCAGGTCAGAGATTGCGACCTTGTAGAGCTTTTTCAGCTTGGCCGCGTCACCGACGAGATTGTCACGCTCGATGATGTAGACGCTGTCTCCCTGAGCCGTGATTTCGGAAAGACCGACCCAACCACTCTCGCTCTTGTCGAGCGGGTAGCGTACACCGCCCCATTCCTTTTTCTTCGGGTTATAGGAAACGAGCTTCACAAAACCCTTCTCGTCATCGTTCCATTCGCGCTGAACGGCCATCCACAGCGTTGCGTCATCGCCGGTGCCGATGATCGTGACACCTTCGAAGCCATAGCGGATTTCGTTGGCCAGCAGTTCCTTCGGAAGGGCGATCTCGGCCTTGATGTCGCCCTTGGCTGTGACGTTATAGAGCGCGTGCGGCACCAGGCGCTCGGTATAACCTTCCGAAGCGAGCCAGAAAGAACCGTCGGCGGCAACGGCGATGCCTTCGATGTCGAGTTTCTGGGCCGGAGCGCCGTCACGCTTGACGATGAGGGCATCGGTGATGACGGCCGGCTTCTTGGTGGCGTCGATCGTGTAAATCGTCGGCTGCGAACCGAGGACGCTGTCGCTGACGGCGTAGAGCATGCCCGGCTTGCCTGGAACGGCGGCGAGGCCCGAAAGCGCTGCAAAGCCGATCGGGTTGCCGTCCTTCTCTGCGGAGACGATATGCGGATAGGCCTTCTCGCCTTCGCCGCGCTCGTAGATCATGACGTGCGAACGCGCACCGCCGTCCTTGCCGAGATCAAGCTCGTTGGCAGTAGCGAACAAGTTACGCTGGGGAATGGCGATTGCGCCTTCCGGAGAAATGCCCGACGGCAGGATCTGCAGCAGTTCCGGATCGGCACCCGTGTCCTTGTAGACACCGACGACGGAAGCGCGTTCGGCAAGAAGGAAGAACAGGTTGTCATCGCCGAACTTGGCCGCTTCGAGACCTTCCGGCTCGACGCCCTTCGACGAAGAGCGGCTTTCCGGATAGTGGCCGAGAGCGGCAACGGCGCGTTCGAAAGAGGCGCCGGATTCGAAGAGAACCTTGCCGGTCTTGTCGAAGATGGTGAAGCCGCGCGAGCCGCCTTCGTAGTCGCCTTCGTTGGCAACGACGATACGGTTGTCGTCCAGCCACTTGACGGCGTCGGGCTCACGCGGGACGCCCTTCTTCTCGCCGGTGAATTTCAGGGCGCCGTCGCGCTTGGTGTCGATGCCGGAGAGGTCGACGCTGCCAGCGGTGAAATGCGTCTTCACCGTGCCGGTCGTGCCGTCGAGAATAATGATCTCGTTATTTTCCTGCAGCGTCAGTGCAATTTCGTTTTGGCTGTTGAAGGAAACGAATTCCGGCTCCGGGTCTTCAGGGGCAAGGCCTGCAAGACCGGTGAGCGCAACGTGCTTGATCGTGCCGCAATCGACGGTGCCGTCGGTTTTGACCTGGAAGACGACGAGGTCGCCTGCCGGCATCTGCGGGATCTTGCCGTCGTTGACCTCTTCATCGCGTTCGTTTTCGATCGCGATTGTCCCGAGCGTCCTGTCCTTGTTGAGGGCGATCGAATCGGGCTGGCCGCCGAGGTCACAGGTCGCGTCGATCTTCTTCGAAGCGATATCGACAATTGCCAGACGGCCCGACGGCTTCTGCTTGCTTTCGCCGGTGTTGACGGCGACGAGCGCCTTGCCGGCTGCCGTCGTAACCGAGGTCGGCTCACCGTCCATCATCAGCGCGCCACCGGCCTTGGGTGCCTTGGCATCGGTGATGTCGATGAAGCCGATCGCGCCGAGCGGGCTGTCACTGTAGATCAGCGTGTTGCCATCCCGCGAAGCGGTGATGATTTCGGCCGAGGTGGCCGAAAGCTTGTCCTTGTCGGCCGGCAGATTTGTTGCGACCGGGAAAGAGGCGATGCGGTTGAAAACCGGTTCCGCTGCTGCCGGGACCGCAACGGATGCAAGAAGCACGGCAGCGAGCGCTGCCTTGCGCGAAGACGATGTCATTGAAAAATCCCCCAATGCCGAAAAATCGAACAGAGGGTTTTTGCGGGACTGCCATGACAGAGACATGACAGGCTGCGACATTTTGTACAGTTTGCGTCAGGCTGCCTGCCGCTCGCGACGCATCTCGCTGCGCATGATGAAGAGCGAGGCGGCGAGAATGAGCGCGGCGCCCAGCCACAGATAACCAGCCGGCGCATAGCCGAAGAAAAGCCAGCCGGCGAGTACGTTCAGCGGCAGTTTCAGGTCATCGAAGGGCTGCACATAGGCGGCATCTGCGCTGGCGTAGGCGAGCGTCAGCAGATATTGCGCCACGACTGTCAGAAGGCCGGCCAGGAGGAAGAGCGCAAGCGTTGCGCCTGTCGGCACGGCGAGGCCCGCTGCAAGTGCCAGGCTGCCATTGATCGGCGTGAGCAACACCAGCAGCCAGACGGTGATCGTCTCCGGTTTCTCGATGCCCGTCAGGCTCTTTGTGATGAGCGACGAAGCACCCCAGAGAAGCGCCGAGAGGACAGGCAGGAGGGCGGCCCAGGTGAAGCTGTCCGACCATGGCTGGAGGATGATCATCGCGCCCATAAAGCCGATCCCCGTTGCCATCCAGCGAGCAGGCCCGACGCGCTCACCGAGGAACAGGCGCGCACCGAGAATGATGAAGAAGGGCGAGGTCATTACAAGCGCGATCGCCTGCCAGATCGGCACCGAGGCGAGACCGGAGACCCAGGCTTCGACGCCAAGTGCGGCAAAGGCAACGCGCACGACATGCCGCCAGGGATAGCTGGTGCGCATCGCCGATAGGCCGGCCTTGCGCAGGAAGGGCAAGGAGAAGAGAAAGGCGAAGCCATATTGCCAGAAGGCTGCAGAAGCCGCCGGGAAGGCAAGCGTCATGGTCAGCCATTGGGTGACGACATTGAGAAGCGAGAAGGCAACGCCTCCGGCCACCATGAAGGCAGCGCCGGCGAAGGCGCGGGAATGCGAGAAGGCTAGGGAATTCTGATTCATGTCTTCCATCCAGTACAGGGACCAAACATAAATCAGGACGCATGAGGCGAAGGCACGCAGACGCGGCAGTCTCCTGCCCCGCACGGCCACGCTCATTCTCTTTCATCCGGACTTTAACCGTCGGCTCCGGAATCACACCGGATCTGCTGACCCTTCCTTGACCGAAGCTTCGAAAGGCGCTCGCGGGCTCGGGCCGAAACCCTTACCGCCGGTGGGGACTTTCACCCCGCCCTGAGAATACAGGTTTCGTAAGACAAAGCGCGGCCTGCGGCAAGCGCCCAAAAACAAAAAGGGGTCCGGCAATGCCGAACCCCTCAAAATCCTGCGCGGCCGTTCTCGTTTACGGCCGGCGGACTATCTCGTATCAGCCGTTGACGGCGTCCTTCAGGCCCTTGCCGGGCGTGAACTTCGGCACGTTGCGTGCCGGGATGTCGACTTCGGCGCCGGTCGAAGGGTTACGGCCCTTCGTGGCAGCGCGATGGGAAACGGTGAAGCTGCCGAAGCCAGCGAGGCGAACGTCGCCCTTGCTCTTCAGTTCAGCCTGTACAACGTCGAAAACTGCGTCGACGGCAGATGCTGCATCAGACTTCGTCAGTCCAGCCTTTTCGGCTACTGCGGACACGAGTTCATTCTTGTTCATGTTTCCACCCCTTTCTAAATGGTTTGAAACAACTCAATCTGTAAGCTAGGCGCAGAAATCGCTTTCATCAGGCCCGCCGAGAACCCAAAAACCCTGCAAATCAAGGAAAAGCAAGCGTCTACATGACGTTTTCACAAAAAAGGCCGGCGTTTCCGCCGGCCTTTTTCACGATTTGCAACAATTGGGCTTAAATGTGGCCGCCAAAGCTCAATGAGCGATGGCTGCACCTGCATCATCGAGCCCTTCGACAGTCGCGATGACGGGCGTTTCAACCGTGCCATCCCATTCGATCGGCTCGGGACGACGGACCAGCGCGTGCTTGATCACCTCGCCCATACGGGAGACCGGAATGATCTCCATGCTGTTCTTCACGTTATCAGGAATCTCGGCCAAGTCCTTGGCGTTCTCTTCCGGAATCAGCACCTTCTTGATGCCGCCCCGCAGAGCCGCAAGCAGCTTTTCCTTCAGGCCACCGATCGGCAGGACACGGCCGCGCAGGGTGATTTCACCCGTCATTGCCACATCCTTGTTGACCGGAATGCCGGTCATGATCGAGACGATCGCGGTTGCCATCGCGACACCGGCAGATGGACCATCCTTCGGCGTTGCACCTTCCGGCACGTGCACGTGGATGTCGCTCTTGTCGAAGCGCGGCGGCTCGATGCCGAAATCGACGGCGCGCGAGCGGACGTAGGAAGCCGCTGCCGAAATCGATTCCTTCATGACTTCCTTCAGGTTGCCGGTGACGGTCATGCGGCCCTTACCGGGCATCATGACGCCTTCGATCGTCAGCAACTCACCGCCGACTTCCGTCCAGGCAAGACCCGTGACGACACCGACCTGATCTTCGCGTTCAGCTTCGCCGTGGCGGAAGCGCGGAACGCCGAGATAGTCGTCGATATTCGCTGCCGTGACGTGAACCGACTTCGTCTTGCCCTTGATGATCTCGGTGACCGCCTTGCGGGCGAGTTTCATCAATTCACGTTCGAAGTTACGCACGCCGGCTTCGCGGGTGTACTGCTGGCTGATCGCCATCAGGGCATCGTCGCTGACCGAGAATTCGTTCGGCTGCAGCGCATGTTCCTTGATGGCCTTCGGCAGCAGGTGCCGCTTGGCGATCTCGCGCTTTTCGTCTTCGGTATAGCCGGCGATACGGATGATCTCCATGCGGTCCATCAGCGGAGCCGGGATGTTCAGCGTATTCGCCGTCGTGATGAACATCACGTCCGACAGGTCGTATTCGACTTCCAGGTAGTGATCCATGAAGGTCGAGTTCTGCGCCGGGTCGAGCACTTCCAGCAGAGCCGAAGACGGATCACCGCGATAGTCCTGGCCGAGCTTGTCGATTTCGTCGAGCAGGAACAGCGGGTTGGACTTCTTCGCCTTCTTCATCGACTGGATGACCTTGCCGGGCATCGAGCCGATATAGGTGCGGCGGTGACCGCGGATTTCAGCTTCGTCACGAACGCCGCCAAGAGCCATACGGACATATTCACGGCCGGTTGCCTTGGCGATCGACTGGGCGAGCGAGGTCTTGCCGACGCCCGGAGGGCCGACGAGGCACAGGATCGGACCCTTGATCTTGGTGGCGCGGGCCTGAACAGCCAGATACTCGACGATGCGCTCCTTGACCTTCTCAAGACCGAAATGATCGGCTTCGAGGATCTTCTCGGCATTGTTGAGATCGGCCTTGATCTTCGACTTCTTGCCCCAGGGGATACCGAGCAGCCAGTCCAGATAATTGCGCACGACGGTGGCTTCAGCCGACATCGGGCTCATCTGGCGCAGCTTCTTCAGTTCCGCATCGGCCTTTTCACGGGCTTCCTTGGACAGCTTCGTCTTGGCGATGCGCTCTTCCAGTTCGCTCATCTCGTCGCGGCCTTCCTCGCCGTCGCCGAGTTCCTTCTGGATCGCCTTCATCTGCTCATTCAGGTAGTATTCGCGCTGGGTCTTCTCCATCTGGCGCTTGACGCGCGAACGGATGCGCTTTTCGACCTGCAGGACCGAGATCTCGCCTTCCATGAAGCCGAGCGCCTTTTCGAGGCGGGCCTTGACGCTGGTGGTCTCCAGCATCTCCTGCTTCTCGGTGATCTTGATCGAGAGGTGCGAGGCGACCGTATCGGCGAGCTTTGAATAGTCGTCGATCTGGCTTGCCGCACCGACAACCTCGGGCGAAATCTTCTTGTTGAGCTTCACGTAGCTCTCGAATTCCGACACGACCGAACGCGACAGAGCTTCCAGCTCGACCGGATCGTCATGCGGCTCTTCGAGCACATGGCCGAGGGCTTCGTAGAAATCTTCGCGGCTCGTATAGGTATCGATCTCGGCGCGTGCGCGGCCTTCGACCAGAACCTTCACGGTGCCGTCGGGAAGCTTCAGGAGCTGCAGCACGTTGGCAACCGTACCGACGCGGTGGATCGCAGACGGATCCGGATCGTCATCGCTGGCGTTGATCTGGGTGACCAGCATGATCTGCTTGTCGGAACCCATGACCTCTTCGAGCGCGCGGATCGACTTTTCCCGCCCGACGAACAGCGGCACGATCATATGGGGGAAAACCACGATGTCGCGCAGGGGGAGAACAGGATAAGCGGTGCTGCTCGCTACAGACGTTTTCTTCGTCATTTTTATTCCTTTCCATCGTCCCGTTACCGGGCTCTTTGGCGCGGCCGCTTGGGACCGGCCGGCACTCTCACTTGCTGTTACAAGTGGAGGTTCTGACTACGCTTTTCAAGCCACGTTAACGCCCGCGTTCCACGGTTGTGACAGCTTTATTACATGGAACGCCAACACAATGAAGCGCCTATCTGGAGCGACGCTGACCATTTCCGAACGGCCTAAAATAACAACACCAGCAACACGCTACGGAATCACAGCATCATTGCCAAGGGTCATCCTTTGCGCAATATCGGCCAAGGCTGTTTTCAACCTTGCCCGCAACTATTATCAGCGCCTGGCATAGGTTTTCAAATAGAAAGGGGCCTGCACAAGGCAAGCCCCTTAAAATAGCGGTTTTTAACCCAAGCTTCAGGCCGAGACGTTTGCCTTCTCGTCCTGGCGGTCGGCGTAGATATACAGCGGGCGGGCCGAGCCGCGGGCGACCTCTTCCGAGATGACGACCTCGCGCACGCCTTCCAGCGCCGGCAGTTCGAACATCGTATCGAGCAGGATCTTTTCCATGATCGAACGCAGGCCGCGAGCGCCGGTCTTGCGGATGATCGCCTTGCGGGCGATTTCACGCAATGCGTCCTCGTGGAAGGTGAGTTCGACGTCTTCCATCTCGAACAGGCGCTGGTACTGCTTGATCAGCGCGTTCTTCGGCTCGGACAGGATCTGGATCAGCGCGTCCTCATCGAGATCCTCAAGCGTTGCCAGAACCGGCAGACGACCGATGAATTCCGGGATGAGGCCGAACTTGACCAGATCTTCCGGCTCCAGTTCGCGCAGCACTTCGCCGACGCGGCGGTCGTCCGGTGCCTTGACAGTTGCACCAAAGCCGATCGAAGTCTTCTCGCCACGGGCAGAGATGATCTTGTCGAGACCGGCGAAAGCGCCGCCGCAGATGAACAGGATGTTCGTCGTGTCGACCTGCAGGAATTCCTGCTGCGGATGCTTGCGGCCGCCCTGCGGCGGTACCGAGGCAACCGTGCCTTCCATGATCTTCAGAAGCGCCTGCTGCACGCCCTCGCCCGATACGTCACGGGTGATGGACGGGTTGTCGGACTTGCGGGAGATCTTGTCGACTTCGTCGATGTAGACGATGCCGCGCTGAGCGCGCTCGACATTATAGTCCGCAGCCTGCAGAAGCTTCAGGATGATGTTTTCGACGTCTTCACCGACATAGCCGGCTTCCGTCAGCGTGGTCGCGTCGGCCATCGTGAATGGAACGTCGATGATGCGGGCGAGCGTCTGGGCAAGATAGGTCTTGCCGCAGCCGGTCGGGCCGACCAGCATGATGTTCGACTTCGCCAGCTCGACATCGCCATTCTTCGAGGCGTGTGCGAGACGCTTGTAGTGGTTGTGAACGGCGACCGACAGGATCTTCTTCGCCTGACGTTGGCCGATGACATATTCGTCGAGGACCTTGATGATGTCCTGGGGCGTGGGAACGCCGTCACGGGACTTGACCATCGAGGACTTGTTCTCCTCGCGGATGATGTCCATGCACAATTCGACGCATTCATCGCAGATAAACACGGTCGGTCCGGCAATAAGCTTCCGGACTTCATGCTGGCTCTTTCCGCAGAAAGAACAATAGAGGGTGTTCTTACTGTCGCCGCCGTTGCTGCCGCTGACCTTGCTCATATCACTTTCCTTCCAGCACGCCGCATTTCGAACGCGAAATCGCGGTCCACTCAATCAGCTCCCTGACGGCGCTCCCTACCCGGAGTTTCTGCCGACAAAGGCTTCAGGGGGTACGAACCGGGCCCAATCAATCATGTCCGGGTACCGGCGGCAACGAATTCCCCTTCGAATGCCGAATGCTATGTCACAAAAATCCAACATAGCATTAATAGTTACTATTAGCGTCTCCGCCGCCAGATGAAACCCCTTGTTCAATCACAAATGGGATAGAACTGTGGCGGCGAAAATACCATCCCTATTAATTACTAGGCCTGATCGCCTTCCATTTCGATGCGCGAGGTCAGAACCTTGTCGATGACGCCCCAGGTCTGGGCCTCGTCAGCATCCATGAAATGGTCGCGATCGAGGGTCTTTTCGACCTCCTCATACGTACGGCCCGTGTGCTTCACATAGACCTCGTTGAGGCGGCGCTTCATCTTGATGATGTCGCGGGCATGACGCTCGATATCCGATGCCTGACCCTGGAAACCACCCGAGGGCTGGTGAACCATGATGCGGGAATTCGGCGTGGCGAAACGCATGTCCTTGTGGCCGGCGGCCAGAAGCAGCGAGCCCATGGACGCGGCCTGGCCGACGCAGAGCGTCGAGACGGCCGGCTTGATGAACTGCATCGTGTCATAGATCGCCATACCGGCAGTGACGACACCACCCGGCGAATTGATGTAGAGCGCGATTTCCTTCTTCGGATTTTCGGCCTCGAGGAAGAGAAGCTGGGCGCAGACGAGTGTCGCCATATGGTCCTCGACAGGGCCCGTCAGGAAGATGATGCGTTCCTTGAGCAGGCGGGAATAGATGTCGTAGGAGCGTTCACCGCGATTGGTCTGTTCCACAACCATCGGCACGAGTGCCATAGCGGTATCGACTGGGTTTCTCATGTGCGTCCTTTTAACGTCTTTCCGGCGAAGGCCGGGAATCAAAGAAAAATGCCTTATCCCTACATAGAGTGTCCCCGCCCCCCTCTTCAAGACACGCATAAGGATAACGTTAAGAAGGGCGCGCGAGATATGGCTTTGACATTTCCCTATCCGGTTTCTCCCAAACGCCTGTTAACGGCGAGGCCAGCCCTTTCGCTCTCACAGCTTTTCTCTATGACAGGATGAAGGAAGGCTTACCGCGCTCGAGGAAAGTCGCGGTCATTTACCGGGCGGAAAGCTTACCGGCAGATATCGGCCAGATTGCCGACTCTAGCCTCCCGTCATTAATCAAACAGCGAGCTTCTTCGGCAAGGATGCGGCCACTATTCAAGGGGTTGCTGCCGTGTTCAATGTCACTACAGGTCTGTCCATCTGGTGTTCCGAAGCCCTTACGCTGGCTCTGGTTCTGTTCGTGGCCTGGCGCCACAACCGGAAAAGCGCCGCCTACCTTTTTTGGGGGCTCGGCTTCCTGTTCAGCGGCATCGGTTTTGCACTCGTTGCAGCCCGCGGCGAAATCCCCAACCTGCTTTCCATCGAAATCGGCAATGCCATCGCCTTGCTCGGACAGAGCGCCTGGGTTGCCGGCTTCCTGGCCCTCGACCGCAAGAAAATGGAATGGTGGGCGCTGCTGCCGCCGGCGATCTGGCTCGCGGGCGTCTTCCTGCCCTGGATCAACGAAGATTATTCCAACCGGGTCATTCTTTACAATCTCGCTTCGGCGACCGGCGCCACTGCGCTCGGCATGGCGGTTGCCGCCGGTGATATCCGCCGTGAACGCACGCGCGTCTTCCTGATGGCCGTCTTCGTGCTGCAGGCCTTCCTGTGCTTCGGCGTGGCCATCGCAATGGCGCTGATCCTGCCTTCGGATGCGCAGGCAACGAATTTCAGCGGCGCGGCCGCCATGGCGAGCGCCTTCCTGCTCACCATCGCCTTCGCGCTTACCTGCCGCCTCATCATGGAACGGTCGGAACGCCATCTGCGCGTGCTGACGCTGACGGACGCGCTGACCGGCGTGCTGAACCGCCGCGGCCTGCTCGGCTATTTCGACAAGATCCAAGAAAAGGCACATGACGAGCAGCATCAGGTCGGTGTCATCCTTTTCGACCTCGACCATTTCAAGCGCGTCAACGACCGCTTCGGCCATCAATCCGGCGATGCCGTCCTGACCGCCTTTGCCCGCCTTGCCCGTCAGTATATCCCGAACAATATCTTCGGCCGCATGGGCGGCGAAGAATTCGCAGCCTTCGTAACCGTCCGCGACCAAACGGAGGCGGAAGCGCTGGCGGAATCGATCCGCGCCGAATTCTGCCGCTTACCCGTCAGCACAGGCGAGGCACTGATCCCCGCCACCGTCAGCGTCGGCATCGCGCTTTCCTCGGCGATCGAGGCCAATATCGACCGGCTGGTCTCGGCTGCCGACCGGGCGCTCTATTCTGCCAAGGCCGCTGGCCGCAACTGCACGGTCGTCTTTGGCGAGGAAGAAACGGCAGCGCCCGCGCCAGGCGAGCCCAACTCCCACGCCGGCGAACTCGTGCCGACCGTCGACGATCAGGTGGAAGCGCTTCGCCGCATGGGCGTGCTCTCCCGCGCAGGCTAGAGCATTTGTTTTTGCGCAATTCCGGGCGCAAAACCACTGCACTACATTACTGGAATAGCTCCAAGCGCCCATCTTTCCGAGGCACGGCAAATCCGCTAAGCCTCTGCCCATGATGATACCGCCCTTTCTCAAGATCGATCCCGCAACCCGCCATGTCTCGCTCGACGGCAGCGACCCGGCCTTCTACGGCAACCCGAACGCGGTCTATGCCGCGCTCCATGCCCATTGTCCCACCTTCTACTGGGAACAGCAGAAGCAGTGGTTCGTCACCGGCTATGATCATGTAAACGGGCTGCTGCGCGACCGCCGTTTCGGCCGGCAGATCCTGCATATTGCCAGCCGCGAGGAGCTCGGCCTTCCCGAGCCCGAACCGCATATCGCCGCCTTCGATCTCGCGGAGCGCTATTCTCTGCTGGAGCTGGAGCCGCCGGAACACACGCGGCTGCGTACGCTCGTCAACCGCGCCTTCGTCTCGCGCCATGTCGAGAAGATGAAGCCGGAGCTGGAAGAACTCGCCAACCGGCTGATCGACGGCTTTGCCGACAAGGGCGAGGTGGAGCTTCTTGCGGCCTTCGCCGATATCATCCCGGTGACGATGATCGCCCGCATGATCGGCATTCCCGAAGACATGGGGCCGCAGCTCCTCAAATGGTCGCATGCCTATGTGCGCATGTACATGTTCGGGCGCACCCGCGCGGACGAAGATGCCGCCGAGCAAGCGGCACGGGAATTTTCCGACTATGTGAAGACGGTCATTGCCGAGCGCCGGGCCGAACCGCGCGACGACCTGCTGACCCATATGATCCATACCGAGCACAAGGGCCAGTACCTGACGGAAGACGAGCTCGTCTCGACGACCATCGTGCTGCTCAACGCCGGCCATGAGGCAACGGTCCATCAGATCGGCAATTCGGTGCGCGTCATTCTGGACAGCGACTACGATCCGGCCGAGCTTTTCCGTGATGAAACCGCCACCGAGCGTACCGTCGAGGAATCGCTGCGCATTTGCGCGCCGGTCCACATCTTCCAGCGATGGGCGCTGGAACCCGCCGAGATCGACGGCATAGAGTTCAAGCGCGGCGACAAGGTGAGCATGATCCTGGCCGCCGCCAATCTCGATCCGGCGAAATTCAGCGATCCCCTCGCCTTCAAGCCCGACCGCAACGAGGCGCCCAATCTTTCTTTCGGCGCCGGCATCCACTTCTGCATCGGCGCGCCGCTGGCGCGGCTGGAGCTCAATGTCGTGCTGCCGATCCTGTTCAAGCGCCTGCCGGGGCTCAAGCTTGCGAAGACGCCCGTCGTCAAGGACGTCTATCATTTCCACGGCCTCGACCGCCTGGATCTCGCCTGGTAAGCCATTTTTCCGATATCACGAAAGAAACGGCCGGCATGCTCATCGCATGCCGGCCGTTTTCGTTTCCGCAGAGGGAATGTCGTATCAGCCGTAGCGGCCGGTGATATAATCTTCCGTTCGCTTGATCTTCGGCGACTGGAAGATCTGCGTGGTCGGGCCATATTCGATCAGCTCGCCGAGATACATGAAGGCGGTGTTGTCGGAGATGCGGCTTGCCTGCTGCATGTTGTGGGTAACGATGACGATCGTGAATTCGCCCTTCAACTGCGCGACCAGCTCTTCCACCTTGGCGGTCGAGATCGGGTCAAGGGCCGAGGTCGGCTCGTCGAGCAGTAGGACTTCCGGACGCAGCGCCACGCCGCGGGCAATGCAAAGACGCTGCTGCTGGCCGCCGGAAAGCCCGAGGCCGCTGCCCTTCAGCTTGTCCTTGACTTCATCCCAGAGGGCGGCCTGACGCAACGCCTGCTCGACGCGGATATCCATGTCGGCCTTGTTGAGGCGCTCGTGATGGCGAATGCCATAGGCGATGTTGTCATAGATCGACATCGGGAACGGCACCGGCTTCTGGAAGACCATGCCGACGCGGGCGCGCAGCTCGTTCATCGAGAAGCTCGGGTCGAGGATATTCTTGCCGTCGAGCTTGATCGAGCCGGTGGCGCGCATCTTCGGATACAGCATGTAGATACGGTTCAGGATGCGCAGCAGCGTGGACTTGCCGCATCCCGACGGACCGATCAGGGCCGAAACCTGACGCTCAGGGAAGCTCAGGCTCACATCCTTGATGGCGTGGGCGTCGCCGTAATAGAAATTGACTTTCTCGAGAGCGATCTTGTCTTTGGCCATCGGCTTTTCCGACTTGCTGGCGGCGTCGAAAGTGTCTTGGGACTGAAGCATCATTTCCCACCTTTTCGGTTCAGGACGGAGCGCGATACGACGCTCAGGATTAGAACGACGGCCGTCATCACGAAGGCACCGGCCCACGCAAGATTCTGCCATTGCTCATAGGGGCTCATGGCGAACTGGAAGATGACCACGGGGATGTTCGCCATCGGCTGCGACATATCGAGGCTCCAGTACTGGTTGTTCAGAGCCGTGAACAGCAATGGCGCGGTCTCGCCCGAAATGCGGGCGATCGCCAGAAGGATACCGGTGAGGATGCCGGTCGACGCGGCGCGGTAGAGGACGTTGACCGTGACCTTCCAGCGCGGGATGCCGAGCGAAAGGGCTGCCTCGCGCATCACGTCAGGAACCAGCCGCAGCATCTCGTCGGTCGTGCGCACCACGACCGGCAGGAAGATGAAGGCCAGCGCGATGCCGCCGGCAAAGCCGGAGAAGCGTGCCGTCGGGCGAACAACCAGCTCGTAGACGAACAGACCGATGATGATCGAGGGCGCCGAGAGCAGGATGTCGTTGACGAAGCGAATGACCTCACCGAGCTTCTTGCCGCGGGCGAATTCCGACAGGTAGGTGCCGGCGAGCACACCGATCGGCGTGCCTATGACAACAGCAAGCACGACCATCAGCAGGCTGCCCATGAAGGCGTTGGCGAGACCGCCGCCATCTTCACCAGGCGGCGGCGTCATTTCCGTCAAAAGCGTGGGGCTCAGGGCGGACAGGCCGTGGATCAGCGTTGTCCAGAGTATCCAGACAAGGAAGACGAGGCCAAGCACGGTGGCGATGCCGCAGAGCGTCAGAGCGATGGCGCTGCTGAGCTGGCGCCGACGGTAGAGCGAACCGGAATAGGTAGCCATGATTACTCTCCCCTCTGCTTTGCCATACGCACCAGCATGAGCTTGGCGGCAGCCAGGACAATGAAGGTGACAACGAAGAGGATCAGGCCGAGTGCGGCGAGCGACGACCGGTAGAGGTCATCCGAAGCCTCTGCAAATTCGTTGGCAAGCGTTGCGGCAATCGAGGTGCCAGGCTCCATCAGCGACACCGCGATGTTGTGGGTGTTGCCGAGAACGAAGGTGACCGCCATGGTCTCGCCGAGCGCACGGCCGAGGCCGAGGAATATGCCGCCGACGACGGCTGTGCGGGTATGCGGAATGACGATGTCGCGCACCACTTCCCACTTGGTCGAGCCCAGCGCATAGGCCGATTCCTTCAGCTGTGCGGGGACGACGAGGAAGACGTCGCGCATGACGGAGGAGATGAAGGGGATGATCATGATCGCCAGCACGATGCCCGAGGTCAGCATGCCGATACCGAGCGGAGCCCCCGAAAACAGCGCGCCGATCAGCGGGATCGGGCCGAGCCAGTCGATCAGCACCGGCTGGACGTAATCCGACATGAAGGGCGCGAAGGTGAAGAGACCCCACATGCCGTAGATGATCGAGGGGATGCCGGCGAGAAGCTCGACAGCGCCGCCGATCGGGCCGCGAACGGAGCGTGGCGCAACTTCGGTGATGAACACCGCAATACCGAGGCTGACGGGAACACCAATGATCATGGCGAGTGCCGAGGTCACCAGCGTGCCGTAGATCGGCACGAGACCCGCGAACCGCTCGGCAACCGGGTCCCATTCAGTGCCGGTCAGAAAGCCGAAGCCGAACGTGCGGAAGGCGAGAAGCCCGCCCATGGCCATGGAGACCGCCGCTGCCAGCAGGGCGAAGAGAACAAACAGGCCGCAGCCCAAAACTATCCAAAAGAAAATACGATCGCCTGCGGCGCCGTCGCGGCGCTTCACGCCCGCGATGTCGGCGGGCAGCGATGCCAATGCTTCGCTCATATCCGTACGCTCTGCTGCTTTGAGGGGGTGTCAAAGGCATTTAGGGCGGAAAGCAAAGCTTTCCGCCCCAACCGCAGTTTCGTCAGGATCAGCTCTTGAAAGAGGCCGTCCAGTAGTCTTCGATCTGCTTCACGAGCGTGTCCGGAAGCGGGACGTAGTCGAGCGAGGACGCTTCCTTCTGGCCCTTTTCGAGAGCCCACTTGAAGAAGGAGAAAGCAGCCTTGGAGCGCTCGGCGTCCTTCGGCTCCTTGTACATGATGGCCCAGGTGGTTGCCGTGATCGGCCAGGCCTTTTCGCCCGGAGCGTTGGTCATGATCAGGTAGAAGTCCTGGGCCTTGCCCCATTCTGCACTTGCAGCGGCGGCCGAGAAGCTCTCGGCATTCGGCTTCGGATACTGGCCGGCAGCGTTCTGAACGAGAACGAAGGGCAACTTGTTCTGCAGGGCGTAGGCGTATTCGACGTAGCCGATGGAGTCCTTGACGCGGGTGACGTATGCGGCAACGCCTTCGTTGCCCTTGCCGCCGATACCGACCGGCCAGTTGACCGCGGTGCCTTCACCAACCTTCGACTTCCAGTCCGGGTTTACCTTCGAAAAGAAGTTCGTCCAGTTGAAGGACGTGCCCGAACCGTCCGAACGGTGAACGACAGCGATCTGGCTGTCGGGCAGCTTCAGGCCCGGGTTCAGGTCGGCGATTGCCTTGTCGTTCCACTTGGTGACGTTGCCGAGGTAGATGTCGGCGAGAACCTTGCCCGAAAGCTTCAATTCGCCTGATTTGATGCCCTTGACGTTGATGACGGGAACGATACCGCCGACAACCAGCGGAAACTGGCCGAAGCCGCCAGCCGTCAGGTCTTCCGGCTTGAGCGGGGCATCGGAAGCGCCGAAGTCAACCGTGGCAGCCTTGATCTGGGCAATACCGCCGCCCGAACCGATCGACTGGTAGTTCAGCTTGTCGCCGGTTTCCTTGTTGTAGTCCGCGGACCACTTCGAAAGGACCGGGTAGACGAAGGTGGAGCCAGCGCCGGTAATGTCAGCAGCGGAGGCCGAGACTGCCAGAGCGGCAACCAGGCCAGCGCCGAGGCAGGCCGAAAGAAGTTTCTTGGTGAGCATTTGCGACTCTTCCCTGATGGAACTAGAGGACGACGAGGTCCGGCGCCATGGAGGGGGTGTCCATTGTCGAGAGCGCTGAATTTCCTCGTCACGGGAAGGCGGGCTAGGCGTCTATTATAACAGTTTGATGACAGCCGGAGGCAGGCGCCGCGACATGCAAAGCTGTGCATAAGCCGCTGAAGGCACTGACCTTCCGAATGAATCGCGCGTTAACAGGGCCTTACCGAAGGAGGTGCGGCCCTATTGCCGCAGGGCTGCGGTCGATTGCCGCAGCAATGCCTGAAAATGTCGCTTTCAGAGGTCGAAATGCTCCCAAGCCGAACGGCAGCCAGAGCGCTAGCGCTATCTGCCTGGCATCACGCTGCATGCTCCCGGAGCTTGCTGGATATGTCGAGTGCCGACATCGGTTTTCCGATCAGATAGCCTTGCAATTGATCGCAGCCCGCCTCCCGCAGGATCTCAGCCTGGTGCGCATTTTCGATGCCTTCCGCGGTGACCGGAATCTGTAGCGCGGTCGCCAGGGAGATGGTTGCCCGAAGTACATCCGCACCGTTCGAGCTTTGGTCGAGGGCGGATACGAGCGAACGGTCGATCTTCATTCGATCAAACCCGAACTGCCGCAACGCGCCGATGCTCGCATAGCCGCAGCCAAAGTCATCAAGCGCGAATTTTATGCCAACCTGTTTGAGATGATCTATCGACCGGCGGGCCTGGTCCGGATTTGTCATGAGAACACCTTCGGTGATCTCCAATGTCAGGCGCTTCGGGTCGAAATCGAGGCCCTGCAGGAGCGAGATCACTTCGGTGGCGAATTCCGGATTGCAGAGCTGGACCGGTGAAACGTTGACCGACAATGCCAGGCCGGGCCAGCTCTTGGCATGCTCGATCGATGTTTTCAGCATGAGGGTGCCTAGCGCATCGATGAGACCGCACCTTTCGGCGAGCGGGATGAAAATCTCCGGGCTTATGTTTCCTGTCGGGGTTCGCCAGCGCGCCAGTGCTTCAAGGCCCGTGACAGCGCCTGTCGCAGCAGAGACGAGAGGCTGGAAAAAGGCTTCGATCGCACCTTCGCTGATGGCGCTCTTCAACAGAGCTTCCATTTCGGCGACCTTCTGGCGTTCCCGATCGAGCTCCGGGTCGTATTCGATCGCCCGGCCCCTGCCATTTTCCTTGGCGCGGTAAAGCGCCATATCGGCCCTGCGGAGAAGCTCCAAGGGCGGCAGGTCTCCGTCACGCGCGGCAGCGCCGATGCTTGCGCCAACTTCGATCGTCCGCCCATCGATTTTAAAGGGCTCGGCGAACAGCGCCAGAATAGTCGCTTCTATCTCTCCAGGCGCGGCAGACCCAATCTGCACCAGCGCAAACTCGTCGCCTCCCAATCGGGCCGCAGCGACGACTTCAGGGTGGCAGGCGACCAGGGCGTTCGAAACGATCCGGATCAGGTCATCGCCGACCGCATGCCCCCATGCGTCGTTGACAGCCTTGAACCCATCGAGATCGACCAGATAGAGCCGGGGCTGCGCAAGATCAGTGCCCTGCACTTCTTCCAGCAGTGCGAGAAGCCCTTGCCTGTTCAGCAGGCCGCTCAGGCTATCGTGGTTCGCTTCGAAAATCGCTGCTTGTGCCAATTGGCGCAGGCGCCGCGCCTCGGAAGCGCCCACCAGAAGAACGCCCCCCAAGAACATCACAAGGATAATGATGGCGGCCGATATGTAAGGATAGACCTGGTGAAACACGGCGCTGCCAGGCGCCTTGCTCGGCCACACAAGATGGCCGATGACACCGCCCTGCATGTCCGTGATGGGTGTGTTCAGCAGGCCTGGCTCCGGCGCGGTCGCAAGGTGCAATCCGTCGAGTTCGTGTTCGCCCGAAAGAATGTCGAGAACTTCCGGCGTGAGATCCTTGTAGAGGCTCAGCACACTCAGCTTCGGAAGTTCGCCTTCTGCGGTGAAAGGCTGGATTGCCTGCGATACGATTAGCGCGATGCCCGTTTCGGTCCGGATGAAATTGACCACCGGCGCCTGTCCGGCATCGGCAGCCTTGTTGATCTGCTGGAAAAAGCCCTCGCCGAAAAAGGCGCTCGGCTGGAAAGGCTTACCTTTGGCATATGCGGAGACGATCGAAGATTGATCGGGGCCGATTACGACCGCGCCGTCATAGAGCGGGTAATCCGCTGTGGTTTTACCCCAGTTTTCATAGGCCCAGTCCGCCGCGCCTGGAGACGAGATCGCCTTATAGGCATCATCCCATACGGCGTTATCCGTGGTTGTCGCGCTCAAGCGATTGACAAGAGCTGCGATCGCCGCGCTGGCGGCGCGCGTGGCCCTCGCATCGTCGATCTCGTTTGCAGATCGTGTCATCGCGACGACGACATGGGCCATGAGGCCCGTCAGCGCGAGAGCGACGACAAGGAAGCATACGGTTGTCGCAATGATGGAAGACGTCTGAGACCGACCGCGTCTACGCGCAAGATTCGACGACATGCAAATCCCAAAAAGATGAATTGCAAGGGCATGTCTTTGGTGACGGCAGGAGACATCATGTCCGCAATGCGCTGCAGATGAGCTTTAGCATTTGATGATGTAGGCACTCTTAATAAGAAGGATCAAAAACCTTCTATCCGGCCCGGCGCTCAAACCTTGATCACATAATCCTTGCGAGTCGTTTCAACGACTTCCCAGGTTCCTTTAAAGCCCGGCCTCAGGATAAGGCGGTCGCCGGCCCTGAGATGGACCGGCTCGCCGCCATCCTCGGTCACGATCGAATAGCCGGAAAGCAGGCTGAAATATTCCCACTCCTCGTAGACGATCCGCCACTTGCCGGGTGTTGCCTCCCAGATGCCGGCGTAGAGGCCGCCCTCGGCCTCCTCGAGATTCCAGGTGCGAAATTGCGGATTACCCGAAATGATACGTTCGGCCGCGGGAGCGCCGACTTCCGGTTCGACGCCGCCGATATCGAAGGAGATCGCGTTTGCCATGGTCAGCCTTTCCTTCAGTGTCGTTCGCGGCAAAGATTGAGCACAAAAAGAGCGACATCGGCAGAGTCAAAAACTCCCGACCATCGCCCCGACTCTATTCGAATCGCACGCTGATCCTATGGCTGTATCCCAGCAAACGCAGGTCGCAAAATTACAAACCTTTGCTGCGGAGGACACTCCGTGTTCTTCGTTTGGCGTGTCGCCCAGCCGCAGTATTAGCACAAATTGATATATGTCCGAGAGCGTTGCTCTATGTGAAAATGCGTCCCCTAATCCCACAAGGGAGGCATCCATGAAGCCTTTTTGTGTCGCACTGACGATTTGCCTGTTGTTCGGGACGTCGGCAAGTCACTACGTCTCCCTTCCAGGTTATGCGTTCAGGACAGACCCGACTTGCCACCGCACCGTCTCTAAACTCCAGTTCGACAGGAAATGCGATTGGCCGAGAGTCGGAATAAAAGACTTTTCGCAGCCGAACCAGTTTGGCTTGGGGCTCTAGATGGTCCGCAATTTTCGTCCGATCGGACGAAAGCCGCGTCCGAGTCTATTCCACTCGGACGCTGATCCCATGGTTGTATCCCGACAAACGTAGTCTGCAAAAATACAAGCGTTGTGAGGGACGCTCAGATCTTCGACAGCGACTGCTCGAGGTCGGCGATGATGTCCTTCACGTCCTCGATGCCAACGGAGAGGCGCACCACGTCCGGTCCGGCGCCTGCGGCGACCCTCTGCTCGTCGGTCAGCTGCCGGTGCGTGGTGGAGGCCGGATGGATCACGAGGGAGCGTGTATCGCCGATATTGGCGAGATGCGAGAAGAGTTCCAACCCCTCGACCAGCGCCTTGCCAGCCTCGTAGCCGCCCTTGACGCCGAAGGTGAAGACCGAGCCGGCGCCCTTGGGTGAATAGCGCTGCTGCAGGGCGTGGTTCGGGTCATCTTCGAGGCCGGAATAATTCACCCAGGCGATCTTGGAATGGGCCTTGAGCCATTTGGCAACATCAATCGCATTGTCGCTATGACGCTGCATGCGCAGCGGCAGCGTCTCAATGCCGGTCAGGATCAGGAAAGCGTTGAAAGGCGAGATGGCCGGGCCGAGGTCGCGCAGGCCGAGCACACGGCAGGCGATCGCGAAGGCAAAATTGCCGAAAGTCTGGTGCAGCACGACGCCGTTATATTCCGGCCGCGGGCTGGAGAGCATCGGGTATTTGCCGGTCTTCGACCAGTCGAAGGTGCCGCCATCGACGATGATGCCGCCCATGGAATTGCCATGGCCGCCGAGAAACTTGGTCAGGGAATGCACGACAATATCCGCACCGTGCTCGATGGGCCGGATGAGATAGGGTGTCGCCATGGTGTTGTCGACGATCAGCGGCAGGTCGTGACGATGGGCGATTTCGGCAATCGCGGCGATATCGACGAAGGTGCCGCCCGGATTGGCAAGGCTTTCAATGAAGATCGCCCGCGTCTTGTCGTCGATCCTGCTCTCGAAATCACTGGGATTCTCAGGGTCGGCCCAGCGTACCTGCCAGCCGAAATTCTCGAAGGCATGGCCGAACTGATTGATCGATCCGCCATAGAGGCGGCGGGCGGCGACGAAATTTTCGCCGGGGCGCATCAGCGTGTGGAAAACGACCATCTGCGCTGCATGACCGGAGGCGACTGCGAGCGCTGCCGTGCCGCCTTCAAGGGCTGCGACGCGTTCTTCCAGGACCGCCTGCGTCGGATTCATGATACGGGTGTAGATATTGCCGAATTGCTGCAGGCCGAAAAGGGCTGCGGCGTGGTCGGAATCGTTGAAGACGAAGGCCGTGGTCTGGTAGATCGGTGTAATCCGCGCGCCGGTCGCCGGATCGGGCTGCGCGCCCGCATGGATCGCCAGCGTGTTGAATCCCGGATCGTTTTTGGCCATGTCGTCCTCCCGTACAATTGTTGACGGGCGCGATCATAGCCGCTCGAACATGAAAGTTAACCGCGATCTTTTTCAACCGCGGCGCGTTCCGGAGAAAATCCGTTCTGCCTGACAGCGTCAGCCGAAAAGACGCGGATACTCGATTGCCGGGCAGCGGTTCATGACGACCTTGATACCGCCGGCTTCGGCCTTGGCGGCGGCTGCATCGTCGCTCACGCCAAGCTGTGCCCACACGACCTGCGGGCGGGGATCAAGTGCCAATGCCTCGTCCACCACCCCGTCAAGATATTCGGATGCGCGGAAGACCTCGACCATGTCGACCGGTTCGGGGATGTCGGCAAGACGTGCGTAAACAGTCTGCCCGTGGATCTGCTTGCCCGCCTGCCCCGGATTGACGGGAATGATCTTGTAGCCGCGCGACAGGAGATAGCCCATGACACCATTGCTCGGCCGGGCCGGATTGGGCGAAGCCCCCGTCAGCGCGATGGTTTTGACGGATTTCAGAATACCGGAGAGATAGTCGTCGGCGTAGGCATCATGGTTCATATCTGCTGTCTCCTGGAACTGGATCTCACAGTCGCGATTCATTGAAACCGGCGGCCCGTTTGCGCGTATATATAGGTGCCGGAAATCTAAGGGAGAAATTGTGCCATGAAAAAAATCGCCGTTACCCTCGCGCTTGTGCTCGCCGCCTCGCCGGCGCTTGCGATCTCGCGCTACAATCCGCTCACCATGAGCTGCCAGAGCGTGCGGGCTGCGATCCATAACCAAGGCGCAGTCATCTTTCGCTACACTTCACCGCGCGGCCTTCCTCTCTACGACCGCTATGTCCGAAACAGCAACTACTGTGATGCGACCGACTATGCGGAATGGACGAGCATTCCTTCAAAGGACAACCCCAAGTGCCGGGTGCTGAACTGCCAGAACATAGACAACCTGGACGGGATGTTCTTCATTCCACACTATAGTCTCTAAACGAGTATTCATTCGGGAATTTGATATTATCGATCCTTTCGCACCTGCGAAAGGACTCGTCGTTCAATCTGTAGATACAAAATATCCATAGAAACTCCTCTTGATTGCAAATTTACAACCATTTCAAAGTTATAGAATAATGTCTACATTTCAGCAGCATAGGATTGTCGACATTCTCTTGCCATGGCTGAACTTCACCTTTCATACACAATTTGATCACGATATGTTCATGTGTCCATTAGTAACATCTCATAGTTGTGTGAGGTGAGCGGAATTGAACGTATTTCGAGCGCACGCAGAAATTGCCACATCAATGGGCAATTGTTCGCTTCATCGATCCATGCTATTGAATTTGGACCGTGCGGAGTACACCTTACAGATCAAATCACGCAAACACAGGTTGTTATTTCAAGGCGGACTCAAACGGGAAAGCTGTGATGTTTTCCCATATTTTGCTGCAGTGCTCCCGGATCATTCACCTTGCCCCTCGACGTTATTCTTCTTGTCCTTTTCGGTGCGCTTCTGCACGCGACATGGAATGCCATCATCAAAGCCGGCAAGGACAAGTCACTTGATGCGGCGCTGATCTCTGCAGGCGGCGCTGTTGCCTCGCTGCCATTCCTGCCGTTGCTTCCCCTGCCGCAGCCCCAGGCCTGGCCCTTCATCGGCGCTTCCGCGATCCTGCAATTTGCCTATTTCCAGCTGGTGGCCGCCGCCTACAGGGCGGGCGATATCGGCCTCGTCTATCCGCTGATGCGCGGCGCAGCGCCCCTGCTCATCGTCGCCACCAGCGGCTTCATCCTCGGAGAGCATCTGACGGGTGGAGCGCTTGCCGGAACCATGACGATCTGCGCCGGCATCCTCACCCTGGCCTTCGAAGCCCGCCACGGCGGCCGTCACGCGATTATGCTGGCGCTGATCAACGCCTGCGTCATCGCCACCTATACCTATGTGGACGGCATCGGCGCCCGGCTTTCCGGCAATGCGATTTCCTACACGCTGTGGATGTCGCTTCTGCCGCCGGTTCTCCTCTTTGCCTGGGCGATTTCGCAGCGCGGCCTCATAACTGTCGCCACTCACGTCAGGCGAAACTGGTGGCGCGGGTTGATCGGCGGCACGGGCTCGATCGCCTCCTATGGCCTGGCACTCTGGGCGATGACGAAGGCCCCGGTCGCGACAGTGGCGGCGCTGCGGGAAACCGCCATCCTGTTCGCGCTTGTCATCTCGGTTCTGGTGCTGAAGGAAAGGGCCAGCGTCTGGCGCTACCTCGCCGGCATCATCATTGCGCTCGGCGGGCTGATCCTGAAGCTCGCCTGACTATTTGAAACCAAACTCTCGGCGCATAATTTCGAAAAGGTTACGCGCCGCATCCTCATCCATTTGGATTGTTTGACTGACCTTGCCAGGCTCCTGCCTGCTCTCGCGCCCGTATGTCGATATCTGAAGGACTTTGCGTCCATCATATTCGTGCGCAAAAATTTTCGCTTTAATGGGATCATGAAGCTGAAATCGCTGCATCTCTGAAAGTACAAATTCAGTAATTCGCGCCATCACTTCACTCACCCTTCCATTCGGGCGTGCGCTTTGCAAGAAAGGCACCGATGCCCTCCTGCGCATCGCCAGTCAGCATGCTGTCGACCATCACGCTTGCTGTGTAGTCGTAGGCTTCCGCGATGGGCATTTCGAGCTGCCTGTAAAAGGCTTCCTTGCCGATCCTCAGCGCCTCCGGCGACTTCGAGGCAATGACGGATGCGTATTTGCTGACCACGTGGGTGAGGTATTGCTTTGGTACAATGCGGTTGACCAGGCCGAAATCCTTTGCCGTCGAGGCGTCGATCGTCTCGCCCGTCAGCAGCATCTCCATCGCCTGCTTACGGTGGGCGGCGCGCGAAACGGCGACAGCCGGCGTCGAGCAGAAAAGCCCGATATTGACGCCCGGCGTGCAGAAGGTGGACGTATCCGTGCAGATCGCAAGATCGCAGCTTGCGACGAGCTGGCAGCCTGCTGCCGTCGCGAGCCCATCGATCTCGGCGATGACCGGCTTCGGCAAACGACTGATCTCGAGCATCAGATCCGCGGCCAGCGCAAAGGTTTCTTCGAAGAAGGCGACGCCGTCGTCCTCGTCGGCGCGGTGCGCAGTCAATTCCTTCAGGTCATGACCGGCGGAAAAGACATTGCCGGTCGAGGCGATGACGACGATGCGCACGTCCTGGTCATCTGCCGCACCCTGCAGCTCGCCCATCAGCGTTTCCATGACTGATATAGAGAGAGCATTGGCCGGTGGATTGTTGAGCGTCAGGCGCAATATGCCGCCGGAAAGCTGGCGAAGCACGAGGGCGCCCTCGCCCGAATTGTTGTTGTCCTTGCGGAAGGATACGATCTCGGCCATGGCATGTTCCTGTGCTGTCTGTATCCGTCCTTGTGCCACAAGGGTGGGGCGATTTCGAGCCGAATACGACAGTGCGGGACTTTGCGGATGCGAAACATCCTGTTTTCGGACGCACTAAATTGAGGTATCATTATACCTCATGCTTAACTCATTGTTTTTTCTATGCTATTTTTCCGGCCGCCAGAATGGCTCGTATTGACCGGCTAATCGATTGCCGCTATAAGCCGCGCCGGAAATGCAGCCTTTCGGGGCTGTTTTCTTTTTTGGTCTGTCTTTCGAGCAGTCAAGCCAAGCAACAAGAAACGCCCCATCGCCTTCGGGCACGGGGATCCAAGAGAGAGTAACAACTATGGCAACCTTCTCCCAGAAGCCTGCAGAGGTGGAGAAGAAGTGGGTCGTCATCGACGCCGAAGGGCTCGTCGTTGGCCGTCTCGCTTCCGTTATCGCTATGCGTCTGCGTGGCAAGCACAAGGCAACTTTCACGCCTCACGTTGACGACGGCGACAATGTTATCGTCATCAACGCTGACAAGGTCGTTTTCACCGGCAAGAAGTATTCCGACAAGGTTTACTACTGGCACACCGGTTATGCCGGCGGCATCAAGGAGCGTACTGCTCGCCAGATCATCGAAGGCCGCTTCCCGGAGCGCGTCCTCGAGAAGGCTGTTGAGCGCATGGTTCCCCGCGGCCCGCTCGGCCGTCGCCAGATGAAGAACCTGCGTGTATACGCCGGCCCGAACCATCCCCACGAAGCACAGCAGCCGTCCGTCCTCGACGTCGCCTCGCTGAACAAGAAGAACGTAAGGAGCGCCTGATAAATGGCTGACCTTTCCTCCCTGAAGGATCTCGGCACGTCGACTGAAGTAGCAGCTGCTGCTCCGGCTCACGTCCGCAAGGTCGACTCGCTTGGCCGTTCCTACGCGACCGGTAAGCGCAAGAACGCCGTTGCCCGCGTATGGGTCAAGCCGGGCTCCGGCAAGATCATCGTCAACGGCAAGGAATTCGCGGAATATTTCGCACGTCCGGTTCTGCAGATGATCCTGCGCCAGCCGATCGTTGCTGCTGCCCGTGACGGCCAGTTCGACATCATTGCAACCGTCGCAGGCGGCGGTCTCTCCGGCCAGGCCGGTGCTGTTCGCCACGGTCTGTCCAAGGCCCTCACCTACTTCGAACCGGGCCTGCGCTCGGTCCTGAAGAAGGGTGGCTTCCTGACCCGCGACAGCCGCGTCGTCGAACGTAAGAAGTACGGTAAGGCCAAGGCCCGCCGTTCGTTCCAGTTCTCGAAGCGCTAATCGCTTTCGGACATGCTTTCATGGAAAGGCCGGGTTTTCGCCCGGCCTTTTCTTTATTCCGGCTTGTTGAAGAAGGCTTCCAGCCGATATCCATCAGGATCGATGATGAAGGCGGCATAATAGAACTGGCTATAGTCCAGGCGGATGCCCGGTGCGCCATTGTCCTCGCCACCATTGGCAAGTGCTGCAGCATAGAAGGCGTTGACGGCCTCCTCGCTCGTGGCGACGAAACAGAAATGCAGCCCCGAGCCGCGATCGGCCGGCACTGGGCGCTCCACTTCACTCACCCAGAAGGCAGGCCTCTCGGTGCCGTATCCCATCGTTCCGTCGAAATTCGACAGCCGTTCATAGCCGAGCGCCGCCAGTGCCGCATCGTAAAACTGGCGCGATCTATCGAGGCTTTTTACCCCGATTGAAATGTGGTCGAACATTGCTCGTGGCTCCTTCCTGGTTTAGTCGGCGCAGCTTCTTGGAAGCGGTTTGCGAAGTCAACGCGCTACTCGCCTATTGTCGCCGGTACTGCCGGCTGTTAAAGCCACGTCAGGTTTCAGACCGGACAAGACAGGACCTGACATGGGAGCCACCCCGTCCGCAGACAGATGGGCCGCAGCAACCTTTTGAAGTTGTTGCGGCATCTGTCCAATCAATCCAGACTGCGATGAGAAGGCAGATCGCCGCCGGATGAACTCATTCGAGCGGATGAATAGCTATGCCTTCCCAAAACAGGAACTGGACTTGCTCCTTGCCGGCAGCGCTGCTGCTTCTGGCGCCCTTCGATATCCTGGCCTCGCTTGCCATGGACATCTACCTCCCCGTCGTTCCGACGATGCCCGAAGCACTCGGCACATCGGCGACAGTCGTTCAACTGACCCTCAGTCTCTACATGCTCATTCTCGGCGCCGGCCAGATGCTCTTCGGACCCCTGTCGGACCGGATCGGCCGGCGTCCGGTGCTGCTTGGCGGCGCGCTGCTGTTTGCGATCTCTTCGCTGTTGCTCGCAGCCACTTCGTCGGCCGCACTGTTCGTCGTGCTGCGCCTGCTTCAGGCGGCCGGCGCGTCGGCGGCACTTGTAGCGACCTTCGCAACAGTGCGCGATGTCTACGCAGCGAGGCCGGAAGGCGCCATCATCTACAGCCTGCTTGGCGCGATCCTCTCCTTCGTGCCGGCGCTCGGACCGATCGCCGGCGCCGTGATTGCCGACCATGCCGGCTGGCGCGCCATCTTCCTGTTGCTCGGGGGACTGATGCTTGCGTCGGTCCTCAACGCTCTGAGAGGTTGGCACGAAACGAGGCCTGCGGCATCAGCCGCGACAACGATCAGCATGCGTTCAATCCTGACGAATGCGCATTTCTGGACCTACACGACAGGCTTCAGCGCGGCGATGGGCGCCTTCTTCGTGTTCTTTTCCATCGCACCTCGGGTGTTGATCGATCATGCCGGCTTTTCGGGTCTCGCCTTCAGCCTTTCCTTCGCCACGGCGGCAGCGGTGATGATCCTATCCGCACGCTTTGCCGGCCGCTTCGTCGCGCGATGGGGAATGGCCGGCAGCCTTGCCCGCGGCATGGGCCTGCTTCTTGTCGGCGCATTGCTTCTCGGCCTCGGCGAGGTGCTGCTTGCCCCCTCGTTCGCCAGCTTCGTCCTGCCGATGTGGGTGATCGCCGTCGGCATCGTGCTGACGACCGCGGTTACGGCAAACGGGGCGCTGGCGGCCTTTGGCCAAACAGCCGGAACGGCGGTTGCACTCTACTTCTGTGTCGAGAGCCTGATCGTCGGCTGCATCGGCACGCTTTTTGTGCTGCTGTTGGACGGCAATACGGCATGGCCACTCGCCGGCTATTGCACGGTGTTGGGTATTATCACCCTGTTTGCACTGCGGCGCATCCGCGCTCGCAGCTGATGCCAAAGGGCGGCGGAGAAGATCCGCCGCCTGGCTTGAAATGTGATTCCTTGAAATCTTCAGGAAGCTCGCCTACCCCTTCCTTCAGAGACAAGGAATCCGATCATGCCCTCTGCCAAACCCTCACCCTTCGCCACCACGCCCGAACCGCCTTACTACGTCGTGACCTTCTCGTCCGTTCGCACCGAGGGCGACAATGGCTATGGCGCCATGGCAGACCGGATGGCGGACCTCGCGCTGCAGCAGCCGGGCTGTCTTGGGGCCGAAAGCGCGCGGGATGCCGATGGTTTCGGCATCACCAATTCCTACTGGGCCGACGAGGAAAGCCTGAAGGCCTGGAAGCAGGTCGCAAACCACCTCGCCGCCCAGCGCCTCGGCCGTGAGCGCTGGTACAAGCAATATAAGGTTCGCATTGCGCGGGTAGAACGCGCCTATGACTTTACCGCAGAGGAGCGAGCTTCCCATGGCGAATAAGACCATCGACCATGCCTTCACGGCGCAGAGCCTGACATCGGCCGCCTCCGACCCGACCTTTGCCGGCGCGCTCTCCTTCATGCGCCGCCGCTTCACCAAGGATCTGACAGGAGCTGATGCCGTCGTCTGGGGCATTCCCTTCGATGCCGCAACCTCCAACCGGCCGGGCACGCGTTTCGGGCCGCAGGCGATCCGCCGGGCGTCGGCGATCTTCGACAACGATCCGCAATATCCGTTTCAGCGCGATCTCTTCGCCGAAATGGCCGTCATCGACTACGGCGACTGCCTGCTCGACTACGGCAATCATCAGGATACACCTGCAGCCATAGAGCGGCAGGCGAGCGCCATTCTCGACAGCGGCGCCTTCCTGCTCACCCTCGGCGGCGATCATTACGTCACCTGGCCGCTGCTGAAGGCGCATGTCGATCGCCACGGCCCACTGGCGCTCGTGCAGTTCGACGCGCATCAGGACACGTGGCTGGACGACGAGCGCCGTATCGACCACGGCTCCTTCGTGGCCCGTGCAGTCCGCGCCGGTCTCATCGATCCCGACCGCTCGATCCAGATCGGCATCCGTACGCATGCGCCAGAAGATTTCGGCATCCACCTGGTCTATGGCCATCAGGTCGAAGAGATGAGCGCATCGGATATCGCTTCGACGATCATCTCGCATACGAAGGGCTCGCCCGCCTATCTGACCTTCGATATCGACTGCCTGGACCCGGCCTTTGCACCCGGCACCGGCACGCCGGTTGCCGGCGGCCCGTCCAGCGCGAAGATCCTCTCCGTGCTGCAGCGGCTGAAACAGCTCGATATCCGCGGCGCCGACGTCGTCGAAGTCTCTCCGCCCTATGACCACGCCGACATCACCGCCATTGCGGGGGCGACGGTCGCAATGTATATGCTGGGCCTCCACGCCGAACGGCGCGCGACGGCAGGATGACTGCTGTTATCAAATTGATTCAACTTCATGGCAAACTGATTCCGGAAACAATCCGAACTCACTGAAAGTGCAGGATAATCATGGCAGCAAAGATCTTCATCGATGGCGAAGCTGGAACGACGGGTCTGCAGATCCGCGAGCGTCTGGCGGAGCGCCGCGATCTTGAGCTGCTGTCGATCCCGACCGAAAGCCGCAAGGACAAGGCTGTCCGTGCAGCGCTGCTCAACGAGGCCGATATTGCGATCCTCTGCCTGCCTGACGATGCCGCCAAGGAAAGCGTCAGCCTGATCGAAAACGACCGTACCAAGGTTATCGACGCCTCGACGGCGCATCGCGTCGCCGAAGGCTGGGCCTATGGCTTTCCGGAAATGAGCAAGGAGCAGGCGGGCGTCATCGCCTCGGCCAAGCGCGTCGCCAATCCCGGCTGCTGGCCGCAGGGGCCGATCGCCACGCTGCGCCCGCTGATCGAAGCCGGGCTCGTGCCTGCCGACTTCCCGGTCACGGTCAACGGCATTTCCGGTTATACCGGCGGCGGCCGTACGATGATCGAGGACTACGTCGCCAAGGGCGAGGATGCGCCCGAATACATGCCCTATGGCCTGAGCTTCAAGCACAAGCACCTTCCCGAGCTACAACGCTATGCGAAACTCGGACGCGTGCCGTTCTTCCAGCCGGTCGTCGGCAATTTCGCGCAGGGCATGGTGGTCACCGTTCCGCTGCAGTTGTCGCATCTGCCCAAGGTGCCGAAGGGTGCTGACCTGCATGCAGCGATCGCCGACTATTATGCCGGCATCAAGGGCTTCGTGGAGGTTGCCCCCTTGGAGACGTCAGAGCGCACCCCGGAACTCAACCCGGAAATCTACAACAACACCAACCGCATGCGCCTGCACGTCTTTGCCAATGACGATCTTGCGCAGGCGCTGCTCGTCGCGGTCTATGACAATCTTGGCAAGGGCGCTTCCGGCGCCGCCGTGCAGAACATGGACCTGATGCTGGGCGCCTGATATCAGGCATATCAGGCAGTTGCGTTAGACAGGGCCTCCTGCCCTGTCTCTCCCCCGAAATACGGAGCCTCATCGATGACGCTGGAAGCGCTGATGGCTGGCCTGCGCGCCTGGTTTGACGCCGCGCTGCCCGACCATGGCATCCCCGGGTTGATCATCTTCGCATTCGTTGCCGGCCTTGCGCGCGGGTTTTCCGGTTTCGGCGCCGCGCTCATCTTCATTCCGCTTGCCGGTGCCGTCATCGGGCCCAAGCTCACCTCTCCTGTGCTGCTGGTCATCGACGGGCTTGCGACGCTTGGCATGATCCCGGCTGCATGGCGCGGCGCGGACAGGCGCGAGGTCTTCACGATGGCAGCAGGCGCCGCTCTCGGTGTTCCCACGGGAACGGCAGTTTTGGCGCTCATGGACCCGCTTTTGCTGCGCTGGATCATCTCGGCGATCGCCATCTGCCTGCTCGCGCTGCTTGTCTCCGGCTGGCGCTATCATGGCAAGCCGATCGCTCCGCTCAGCGCAGCAATCGGCCTTGTTGCCGGTCTCTTCAGCGGCGCGGCACAGCTCGGTGGGCCACCCGTCGTCGCCTACTGGCTTGGTGGCAAAAGCAACTTCACGCGTGTGCGCTCAAACGTCATCCTCTACTTTTCGATCTCCACGGTCTTCAGCTTCGTCAGCTATTATTTCGGCGGGCTGTTCGTCTCCACGGTTTTTGCGCTTACGATCGTCACGCTGCCTGCCTATGCCGTCGGCCTCTGGGGCGGTTCGAAACTGTTCGGCTTCGCCAAGGAGAGCACCTTCCGCGTGACCTGCTATATTCTGATCGCAGCCTCGGCAATCGGCGGCATGCCTGTGTTCGACAGTCTGCTTCGGTAGTCCCCGACATGATTGCCCGTCTGATATGAAAGCCTTACACTCTCCCATATGAGGGGAGCTAAATGGCGTCGGTTCTGATCGGCATTGCCATCATTGGAGGCACGACCGCAACGGTGCTTGCGGCCTACTACATCATGCATCTGGTTATGGGCGGTGACCCAGGCGGACGGGACAGGGAACTGGCCAGTTCGGTCATCACCCGCATCGCCAGCTTGCATGCACTCATCCTCGCCCTCGTTTTTGCGCAGGAAATGATCGAATACCAGGCCCTGCGAACAGAAAGTACGGTGGAAAGCAACGCGGTCGGCGATGTCTTCTATGATGCCGAGCGTTTTGGGCCGGAGGCGCAGGGACCAATCCAGAAGGCGCTGAAGGATTATGTCCGCATCGTCATCGAGCAGGAATGGCGTGAACTCGGGCGCACCGGCGAACTCTCTTCGGCCGCCTGGGACCAATGGAACAACGCTTATCTGAGAATTCTCGAACTGGTACCTGCCAATGCCAAGCAGGAGAGCCTGCGCAGCCACATGCTCGCAGAAATACATATGATCTCGGAATCCCGCGACCGAAGGGAAAACAGCGGCACCGACTCCATCAGCCTGATCTTCTGGTTTGCCGCGGTTTCGGGCGTGATCTTCACCGCGATCGGCTACTACCCTTACGCGCCCGATGGCCGCAACCTGTTGCTGCTATCAATCTTCGGCATCTTTACCGGCATCATCCTTTTCTTCATCTACGCCTTCTCCAATCCGTACAGCCCACCCGCGACGCTGTTTCCAACGGCTTTCGAGCGCTTGCAGGAGGAAATCAGCAGGCCTGATCCGTGAGCGGAAATGGCCCGAAGATCTGGCCCAAGCCTGTCGCTGTCACATGTCAGAACAAAAAGACTGTCGCCTTTCGCAGCGTTTTGCGGTAAAAGCGGCACGCTGTCAGCAAGGCCGTGCCGCTTGAAAGGCGCACAGCCCCTGGTTTCACGCCGATGGGAGGCACTGATGAAAACGATCCTGAGCAACCAGAAAAACAAGATCAACACTCAGGATATCCGTCTTCATGTCCAGTTTGCTTTCACGCGCGAGGAAAAACCCGCGGCGTCCTAACCACGACCTTTCATCAGCATCGCATATCCACAACGGGCGCCAGTTGCGCCTGCGCAAGTTCCTGTCCTATTTCCGGCCGCATGTTCCGCTGCTCATGGCCGATATTGCCTGTGCCGTCGTGGTTGCTGCTGCCGCAGTAGCCTTGCCGCTCTGCGCCAATATCGTCATGAGCCATCTCATCGTGCTCACCGATACCGCTTCGGCCTATTGGCAGATCATCGGCATGGGTGGCGTCATGCTGGCCATCGTCGCGATCGAGACAGGCGCGATCTTCTTCGTCGACTATCGCGGCCACATGATGGGTGCGCATATCGAGGCGAATATCCGGCAGGAACTGTTCGACCACTGCCAGAAACTATCCTTCGGCTTCTACGACCGGCACCGCACCGGCCAATTGATGAGCCGCATCGTCGGCGACTCCTTCTGGTTGGGTGAGCTCTTTCATCACGGGCCGGAAGACCTGCTGATCGCCTTCCTGAAATATAGCGGGGCCATGACGGTCCTGTTCTTCATCGATCCGCAGCTTGCCTTTCTGATCCTTCTGCTGACGCCATTTGCAGTGGCCTATGCACTTCACTTCAACAGGCGCATGAACCGCGCTCTCGAGGCGAGCAAGCAGGAGATCGCCGCCGTCAACGAAAGGGTCGAGGATGCACTGGCCGGCATCCGCGTCGTCCAGTCCTTCGCCAATGAGGACCTGGAACGAAGACGCTTTGCTGTCCTGAACCGGCGCTTCCTCGAAAGCCGCGCCGATGGCTACCGCAGCGAAGCATGGTTTTCCGCCGGCGCCGAGACCTTCGCCCAGATCATCACGCTTCTGGTCGTCATCCTCGGCGGATTGCGCATCCTTGCGGCGGAACTCACCATTGCCGATCTTCTGACCTTCCTGCTCTGCGTCGGCGTCCTCGTCGATCCGGTCAAGCGGATGGCCAACCTCGCCCGGCTCTGGCAGGAGGGTTACACCGGCTTCGTGCGGGCGATGGAGATCCTGGAGATCGATCCAGACGTGGTGGATCGTCCTTCGGCGCGCGCGTTGCATACGCCGAGGGGAGAGATCAGGCTGTCGAATGTCGATTTCAGCTACGATGACGGGGCGGAGGTGCTCAGCAACCTGTCGCTGACCATCCGGCCAGGCGAATTCGTTGCGCTCGTCGGCCCGTCCGGTGTGGGGAAAAGCACGCTCTGCGCGCTGCTTCCTCGCTTTTACGACGTCACCGGCGGCTCGATCGAAATCGACGGCACCGATATTCGCGATGTGACGCTCGCCTCGCTGCGCCGCCACCTCGGCGTGGTGCAGCAGGATGTCTATCTCTTCGCCGGCACTGTGGCGGACAACCTCCGCTACGGTCGCCCGGATGCCACAGACGAAGAGGTGGAAGCTGCGGCCCGCGCGGCTCACGCACATGAATTCATCATGGCGTTGCCGCAGGGCTATCAGACCGATATCGGCCAGCGCGGCGTAAAGCTGTCTGGCGGTCAGCGTCAGCGGCTGACCATCGCTCGCGCCTTCCTCAAGAACCCTGCCATCCTTATCTTCGACGAGGCGACGAGCGCGCTCGACAATGAAAGCGAGCGCGCTGTCCAACAGGCGTTCCTGACGCTCGCCAAAGGGCGCACCACACTCGTGATCGCCCATCGGCTTTCGACGATCCGCCATGCCGACCGTATCCTGGTGCTTACCGGCGACGGTATCGCCGAAGAAGGCAATCATGACAGGCTGATGGAGAGCGGCGGCATTTATGCCAATCTCTATGGGCTGCAGGCGAGCATTTGAGGCCTGTGAATATGACATGCGGAATGGTTCGGCGGTTGGGCCCGAACTGTTCCGCAGATCGACCAAGTGCTATTTCTCTTCACGCCGAGGGAGGAACAACATGACAGTGCTGCGCATCGTTCCGAATATCGCCGCCGCTTCCATTGAAGAAGTGCGCAACTTTTATTCCGAGCTGTTCGATCTCGACGTCGTGATGGATCATGGCTGGATCGTCACCCTTGCGTCTGAGAGGCGCGCAATCACCCAGATCGGCATCGCGACGGAGGGTGGATCGGGAACCGCAGTGCCCGACATTTCGATCGAGGTCGATGATCTTGACGAAGTCCATCGGCGCGCGGTCACAGGCGGGCATCAGATCGTCTACGGGCCGGCCGACGAGCCCTGGGGCGTACGGCGCTTCTATATTCGCGACCCCAGCGGCAAGCTTTTGAATATCCTTTCTCACGCAGGCTGAATGGGTCGGTCTGACGCAGGGGCGATCATTGCAAGGCCTGCGAAAACCTCTAGTCTGCAAAGGCCAGTCCAAGGCAGGAAATACCTGCTTTCATTGAGAATTTTTGAAAATAACCGGATCACGCCATGAACACGTCAAACCGCCCGGACTTGAGTGATATTCATCAGGGCGACTGGGTGGACCGGCTGTTGCCGGGCACATGGCGACCTTACACGAGGCTCGCGCGGCTCGATCGCCCGGTTGGAATCTGGCTGACGCTGTTTCCATGCTGGGCGGCTCTGTTTCAGGCCGCTCATGGCCTGCCCGATGTCCGGCAGCTCGCCGTCTTCACGCTCGGCGCCCTGCTGATGCGAAGCGCAGGCTCCACGATCAACGATATTGCCGACCGGAAATTTGACGGCCATGTCGAGCGAACCCGTTTTCGGCCTCTGGCAAGCGGGCAGATTGGCGTCGGTCAGGCATTGACCTTTCTGGCTATCGAACTCGCCCTGGCCGCGTCCCTCCTGTTGTTCCTGACGCCCTATGCGCGGCTGGTTGCCCTTTGCGTTCTGCCGTTGGTGTTCGTCTATCCGTTCTGCAAACGCTTTACCCATTGGCCGCAGGCAGTGCTCGGCGCAGCGTTCAACTGGGGCATGCTCATGGCCTGGGCGGAAATTGCCGGCGCGATTCCCGCCGGCGCCGTCCTCATGTGGGCGGGAGCTATCGCCTGGCAGATCGGCTACGACACCGTCTATGCCTATGTCGATGTGAAAGACGATACACGGCTCGGATTGAAATCGACGGCGATCCTGTTCGGCGAGCGCGGCAAGCGCATTATCGGTCTTTTCTATGTATCGACGATTGCTGCCTGGTCGGTCGGTGGCTGGTTATCCGGGATGTCCCTGCCCTACGCATTTGGAATGCTCGTCATAGCCGCACACCTTGCGTGGCAAGTCCGGCGGATCGACCTCGCCCGCCCGGATGTGAACTACCGCTTGTTCCTTGCGAATATTCTGACCGGGCTATTGCTGGCGGCTTCATCCCTAATCGGAACCTGGTGAACCTGGCGGCTCAATACGAGCAGGGACGATTATCGCTGGGACGGAAACCACCGGCGCAAGCCGGGTTGAAGGATGTATCCTCGCCGTAGTCGTATTGCGCCGTCGATGTGCAGCCCGAGGCGATCGCAGAAAGCGTGACCAGCGCGCCTGCCATTATGAATGTGCGAAATCGGTTCATCCGAGTCCCCCCTAATAGATCACACATTGGCCGACCTATAGCTTAGCACGTCATGGCCTTGATACCGTTCACTCTTCCGAGAGGCTGACTACCTGGCGGGGGCGTTTTGGACGCCAATTCCCAAGTTGAGATAAGCGAAGGAAGCGTGCATATTCAAAACGCAACGTGCGATAGAGGCGCAAATGGCGCCTGTTGTTTGAATGATCCAGCCGGGAGACTTGCGATCATGCAATCGAATATTCTGGGACGTTTTGCAGCAATTACGCTTATTGGCATTCAGGTGATGACGCCCTACCAGGCGAATGCCTGCACCCGCATGGTCTACCTCGGGGAAGGCGGCAATGTCATTACCGCCCGGTCGATGGACTGGAAATACGATATCGGCACAAACCTCTACATCCTGCCGCGCGGCATATCCCGCAGCGGAGAGGCCGGGCCGAATTCCATCAACTGGACGGCGAAATACGGGTCGGTGGTGGCGACCGGCTATGACGTATCGACTACAGACGGGGCGAATGAGGCCGGTCTCGTCGCCAATCTTCTCTGGCTGACGGAATCCGAATATCCGAAATTCGACGCCGGCAGCAAACCGGGCCTGACGATTGCGGCTTGGGCGCAATATGCGCTCGACAATTTCGCGACGGTGAGTGAGGCGGTCGCAGCACTGGAGAAAGAGCCCTTCACGATTGTCACCGATAATGTGCCGGGGCAAAACAGGCTGACAACCCTGCATCTGTCGCTCTCCGATTCCAGCGGTGACAGCGCCATTGTCGAATATGTAAACGGAAAACAGATCATCCATCACGGCCGCCAGTACCAGGTGATGACCAATTCACCGACCTACGACGAGCAACTGGCGCTCAACACCTACTGGGAGGGTATCGGCGGCACGGTCTTCCTTCCGGGAACCAGCCGCGCGGCGGATCGCTTTGCCCGGGCCTCCTTCCTGATCAAGGCCATCCCCCAGAGCGGCGAACCCGACCGCACGCTGGCGAGCGTTTTCGGTGTCATCAGGAACGTCTCTGTTCCGCTCGGCATATCGGCGCAGGATCAGCCGGAATTGTCGTCGACGCGCTGGCGCACCGTCTTCGACCACAAGAGAGATCTCTATTTCTTCGAGTCCGCGATGACGCCGAACACGTTCTGGGTCGACCTGAAGAAGATCGATTTCTCCAAGGAAACGGGCAAGGTGAAGAGGCTCGACCTCGGTGCTGATCAGGCACATACTTTTGCAGGGGACGCGACAGTCGATTTCAAGGACGCCGAGCCCTTTCCTTTCCAAGGTCTCTGATGGCGCCCGCCTGAGGGCGGATGAATAGAGATCTCTGACTGCGGGAAAGGGCTGGTGGATGATCAGACGGATGATAATTGCTGGCGTGCTGGTTTCGGGGGCAGCGGCGGACGTATGTGCGCAGGACGCTTCCGAGCCGTCGGTACCCGTCGAGAGCAATACGCCCGGATGGGCGCTGCAAGTGACACCCTATCTCTGGGCAGCGGGAATTGACGGCGATATCTCTCCCTTCCGGCGTGCGCCGACCCTCTCGGTTGAAAAATCCTTCTCCGACATCATGGAGGACCTGAATTTCGGAGGTTTTCTCGATGTCTGGGGCCGGTACGATCGCTTCGTGCTATCCGGCGATCTCATGTATGTGGATACGACCGACAGCCACGCGATCGGAGCACTGCCCGTCGTCGGTGCAACGCCGGGACTGACCGCCGATGTCGATACGGTGGAATTCCAGGCAACGATCAAGGGCGGCTACCGCGTCTATAGCGGGCAGGACGTGACCTTCGACGTGCTTGCCGGGGTGCGGATATGGCACATTTCGAATGACCTGACCGTGAATTACGGCGCCTTCCGGCGCAGCTATGGCGAGGATTTCGGCTGGGTCGATCCGGTCATCGGCTTCCGCACCTTCTTCACCGTCACGCCGAAACTTTCCATTCAGGCTCAGGCCGATTTCGGCGGCTTCGGCGCCGGATCAGACAGCACATGGCAGGCGCTCGCCACGGTCAATTACCTCTTCACCGATCGCCTCTCGGTTTCAGCGGGGTACAAGATCCTCGATGTGGACTACGAGTCCGACGGCCACGTGTTCGACACCACGCTGAAAGGCCCGGTGCTCGGCATGACTTACCGATTCTAGCTGGTGATCGTCGGCTCAGTCGCGCTCGGCGATCGCAGTGGGGCGGGGATATTCGCCGTAATAGCCGCGCCAGTTGGCGACGGCAAAACCGAAGACCACGAGGGCGCCCGCCTGGTGTAACAGGCCCCAGTGCAGTGGCACCTCCAGCAGCAGTGTGGTGATACCGATCGCGGCCTGGATCGTGACAAACGAAAAGAGCACCACGGCACGGCGCGCATGGGTGGTCCAGGATGCGGCGCGCAGGACAATCACCATATTGATGAGAGCGATCGCAAAGAGCGTGTAGGCGCCGAGACGGTGAATGAACTGTACGGTCTTCGGGTTCTCGAACAGGTTGATCCAGAAAGGCTGCTGGATGAAGAGATCGCCAGGCACCACGGCACCGTCCATCAGCGGCCAGGTATTGTAGGTAAAGCCGGCATCGAGGCCAGCGACCAGCGCGCCGAGATAGATCTGGAAGAGCGAGAATATTGCGATCGCCGCCGCCCAGCGGTGTGAATTCTTCGTCGGAGCCGGATCGCTGGAATGCGGCGAGAGCCCGCGCATGATCCACATGCAGGAGGCGAAGATCAGGCAAGCCATGACCAGGTGAGTAGCCAGCCGGTACTGGCTGACATCCGTGCGCACCGACAGGCCGGACGAGACCATCCACCAGCCGATGAAGCCTTGCAGGCCGCCCAGCGCGAGGATGCCCGCAAGCGGCCAGCGCAGGCGCTTTTCGATGCGGCCGGTCGCCCAGAAGAAGATCAGAGGCAGCGCGAAGATGACGCCGATGCCGCGCGCGATCAGCCGGTGCGCCCATTCCCACCAGAAGATGCTCTTGAACTGGTCGACCGTCATGTCGCTGTTGAGCTGCTGGAACTCGGGAATGCGCTGGTACAGCTTGAATTCCTCTTCCCACTCGGCAGCGTTCAGCGGCGGGATGACGCCATGAATCGGCTTCCATTCGGTAATGGACAGGCCGGAATTGGTGAGCCGCGTCGCACCGCCCACCAGCACGAGACAGAAGAGCGCCAAGAGCACGAAACCCAGCCAGATGCGCACGGCACGGCGGTTATTGTCCTGCCTGCGCACTTCAGTGCGGATCGCCTGCTCCGGGCTCAGGTTCGCGACGGCCATGATCTCTCCTTTTATCCGGCAGTTGATTTGCCCCACCGGCTGATGCAAAACAAGCCCCGAACCTTTGCGGCATGCCGTCGCGCCGGCTCAATCCCATCCGTTCGAAAGTTATACGATGCCCATCCGCCTTCGCAAATTCATCGGCACGATCCTGATCATCATCCTCGTGCTTTTCTATGCGATTGTGGCAAATACGATCGCGGTCGCGACGCTCGGCAACGCGCCCTGGTGGGGACATCTGCTTTACTTCGCGCTCACCGGCCTGCTCTGGGTGCTGCCGGCCATGGTCATCATCAATTGGATGGCCGGCCCGAAGCAGCAATAGCCGATTAACGGCAGAATAACCCTGATCTGCGGAAAAGCCCGGGCGCGGGCCTCGGTTAAACCAATTATACGTCTTGGCGCCCTAGCTTGCCCTCCAGCAACTTATTGACTGGAGAAGACCCGTGCAGACCCAGAGGCACGACGTTCCCGAGCAACCGTTCGACGCTGCAGCGCAGGCCGAAGCCGGCATTTCCCGGCTGCGGCAGCTGAGCATGAAACTCGCCATGGCCGAACTCGAGATCGAGCTTTTCGATACGATGGAGCCGCTTGAGGCGGAATGGCGCAAACTGGAACGCGATGATCTTTCCTCGCTGCATCAGAGCTATGACTGGTGCAGCTCCTGGGTGGCAGCCTTCCGCCGGCCGCTCGCCATCCTGCGCGGCAGGTGCGGCACCCATACCGCCTTCATCCTTCCGGTAGAGATCGTCAACTCCCGCGGCATGCGGATCGCCAAATTCATCGGCGCCGACCACAGCAACATCAACACCGGCCTCGTCTCCGACGCCTTTGCCGAAGACAGCGGCTTGCTTGACAGTCACAAGCTTGCCGCTCGTCTTCGCACGGCACTCGCCGGCAAGGCCGACCTGCTTCTTTTGCAGAATATCCCGCTGGAATGGCGCAGCCGCCGCAACATGCTCGCCGGCCTGCCCATGGTGCAGAACCAGAATCACGCCTACCAGCTTCCGCTCCTCGATACGTTCGAAAAGACGCTGCAGCAGCTAAACGCCAAGAGCAGGCGCAAGAAATTCCGCGCGCAAAGCCGGCGGCTGGAGGCAATCGGCGGCTTCGACTACATCGCTCCGGAAGCGTCCTCGGAGCAACACGAACTGCTCGACATGTTCTTCCACCTGAAAAGTGCGCGCTTCGCCTCGCTCGGTCTGCCCGACGTGTTCGACGATGCGCCGACCAAGGCCTTCCTGCACGGCCTCATCGACAGGCGGAATGGAGACGATTTCGGCCTAGAGATGCGCGCTCTCCGCCTGAAGGGCGACTATGAGGGACGTGTTGCCGCGCTGTCAGGGATTTCCCGCAAGGGCGACCATGTCATCTGCCAGTTCGGCGCGATCGACGAGGATCTGATTGCCGATGCAAGCCCCGGCGAATTCCTCTTCTGGCAAATGATTTCAAGCCTACACGGCAAGGGAGTCGCGCTCTTCGATTTCGGCCTCGGTGATCAGACCTACAAGCGCTCCTGGGCGCCGATCGAAACCGACCATCACGATGTGGTCCTGCCGCTCTCCGGCATCGGCGTCGCTGCCGGCATCGCGCATCGGGCGATCACCCGTGGCAAGGCCTTCATCAAGGCCCGCCCCGGTCTCTATAAATTCGCCCAGAACATCCGGGCCAAGCGCGGCTGAAGATCAGGCGGCATGGCGCGCGGGGCTGCGCACGGCAGCCTCCTCGCCGCCCGACATCAGGACGACGCGCTCGTAACCGGCGCTCTGGAAATCCTGCATGAGGCCGACGAAAGCAGCCTCATCGATTTCGGGCAGCGACAGGATGATCTCGATTTCCTTGCTGCGCGTCAGCCGCGAAACCCCGGCGACATCAGCGGCGCCGCACTCGACAATGACGATATCATAGGCCGATGTCAGCGCATCGAGCAGCAGCGACAGCCTGTCGACGCCCCGCATGGCGCGGCGCACATCGCTGACACCCTGCGGGATCAGATGCGCGTCCGACATACGGTCGCCATGGATCGTCTCGCCGAAGGCAGCCTCACCGCAGAGAAGATCGGTAACGCCCAGTGCTTCGGGATTTTCCGCCATCAGTTCGCTCGGATAGCCGCTGCCGGTCATGTCGACCAGGATCACGCGGCGTCCGGTATCGGCGAGCACACGCGCCAGGGCGACGGTTGCCGCCGAACCATTGTCACCACTCGGAGATATGGAGACGGCCAGCGGGGCGCGGCAGTCGGTCAGATAGCTCGCGACGGACGAAACGGAGAATTCGTTGTCGTCAGCAGGCGCTTCCTTTACGGGCTCCGCTTCCGGCTCCTCTTCGTCATCCATGGCCGCCGTCAGCATGCTCGGCCTGACGAGCTTCGGGGCGGGAGCAGGCGCTGCCTCACCCTGCCCTTCCTCCTCGACCCTCTCAGCGATATTCGTGGCCTCGACGTCGGTGGCCCCGACATTGGTGGCCTCGACAGGGCGCAGTGCACGACCGCTGAAGAGTTCGGAGAGCATGATGACGATTGCACTCATGATGAGCGTTGCGACAGCGGCGACCACGACGATCGGCACCACTTTCGGGAAATAAGGATCGACCTGTTCGATCGCCTTGGAAACAATGCGCGCATCTGCGGGGCTGGAATTGCGGTCGGCACGGGAAGCAGCCTCGCGGTAACGAACGAGGTAGGTTTCGAGAAGCTGGCGCTGGGCATTCGCCTCCCGCTCCAGCGCGTTGAGACCCACGGCATCCTCGCCCGCCCTGGCACTGTTGGCCTGCAGCGTATCGGATTGCTGCTCCAGCTCCTTGGCACGCAGATCGGCCACCTTGGTTTCGTTCTCGATGCTGGCGAGGATCTTCTGCGTTTCCTGCCGGATCTGCGTCCGTATATCGGCAAGCTGGGCGCGCAGGCTCTTCAGCCGCGGATGGTTGTTGAGCAGGCTCGTCTGCAAATCGGAAATCTGCGACTGCAGCCCGGATTCGGTCGCCTTCAGCCGCTGGATCGACTGCGACGACATGATGTCACTTAGCGTATCGGAGGGCTCGCCCGAAGACAGCGCGTTGCGCACGGCCTGCGCCCTCGCCTCTGCATTCGCCTTGTCGGTGCGCACGCGGGTCAGCTCGATGGAGATATCGTTGAGCTGCTGTGCAGTAAAGGTCGTGGTGCCGTTGGTCTGCAGCAGACCATGGGTGGTGCGGTAATCGGCGACCTTCTTCTCGGCCTCGCCCACCTTCTGGCGCAGGTTGTCGATCTCCGGCTCGAGCCAGCGGGTGGCCTCCGTGTTGGAAGCGAGCTTGGCACCGCTCTGGATTGCCAGGTAGACCTGCGCCATGGCGTTCGGAATGCTGGCGGCGAGCTTCGGATCCTTGGAGGTGAAAGTGATGCCGATGACGCGCGAGCCGGGCACCTGATAGACCTGCAGGCGCTGCGTGAAGGCGTCGATGACGCGCTCTTCCGGCGGGTTTTCCAGCGGGTTTTTCTTCAGGTGCAGCGCCACGAGTATATCGGTAAGCGCGGACCCGTTCGCAGCCGCATCGAATTCCGGCAGATTATAGAGCTTCAGATTGTTGATGACCTGCTTGATGAGGTCCGCCGACTGCAGGATCTGAACCTGGCTCGAGATATTCAACTCGTCAAGCAGTGGTCCGGCACTGGCGTCGTTGGTCTGTGTATTGGCGAATGCGGGAGCGCGCGGCTCGATAAGGACGCGCGTCTCGCTGCGATATTGCGGCGAAACTATCTTGGCGCCGGCAAATGCTACACCCGCACCCAATGCGGTGATCGTCAATATCTTCAGGCGACGGGCCCAGACCGCGCGCACAAGCTGGCCGAGGTCGATGTCCACATCCTGATCACTCGCTACGCGGGACATACTCATTACTCCAATACAAACTGCCGCAAGCGTAAACGACCATGGTAACTCAACGGTTAATGGGAAATCCCTCGCAGATGAGACGGATCTGATAAAGGATTTGCGGAAATCGGCGGATTTTTTACCGGGCATTAACCCTAATAGATCGATAACGGCTCGACCGATTTATCTTCCTGTGAGCAAGCGGATGCCCTTCGTCCAGCCCAAGACATTGATGGCTATGAGCCTCGCCGCCATGACGGCTGCATTGGGCGGTTGCACCACCTATCGGCCTGCGCCGAAGGCCTTCAACCAGGCGACGATCCAGCCCTATTCGCTCGATAGTGGCGACCGCCTGCGCATCACCGTCTTCGATCAAGCGACGCTGACCAACACCTATACGGTGGATCAGGCCGGCTATATTGCCTTCCCGCTTATCGGCCAGGTCCCTGCCCGTGGCCGCACCCTGCAGCAGCTTTCTGGCCAGATCGCGCAGAAGCTGCAGCAGGGATATCTTCGCGACCCCGATGTCACCATCGATGTCGACCGCTATCGCTCCGTCTACATCATGGGCGAAGTCGGCCAGCCCGGCCAATATGCCTATGTTCCCGGCATGACCGTGCAGAACGCCATCGCCGTTGCCGGCGGCTTTTCCAGCCGTGCCAACCAGAGCATGGTCGACGTCACGCGCAAGATCAACGGACAGGTACTGACGGGCCGCGTCAATATTTCCGGCCCGATCATCGCCGGCGACACGATCTATGTTCGTGAACGGCTCTTCTAGCCGATGGCAGAACAGAGGCCCCTCCGCATTCTTCACTGCTTCCGGTCGCCGGTCGGCGGAATTTTCCGCCATGTCCGCGATCTGGTCGAAGAACACAGCCGGGCGGGGCACGAAATCGGCATCATCTGCGACAGTTCGACCGGCGGCGAATATGAGGATCGTCTCTTCGACGATATCCGCCCCTATCTCTCGCTCGGCCTGACACGTATTCCGATCAGGCGGTCCATCAGCCCGTCGGACATGATGGTTCTCTGGAACACATTCAAGGAAATCAGGAGTTTGCGGCCGGATGTGCTGCATGGGCACGGCGCCAAGGGCGGTGTGCTTGCGCGGCTTGCCGGCTCAGCCTTGCGGGTCAACAGGTATCGCGTAGCCCGCCTCTATACTGCGCATGGCGGAAGCCTGCATTATTCCCGCGCCTCCATGCTCGGACAGTTCGTGCTGCGCATGGAGCGGCTGCAGGAATATTTTACCGATGCACTGGTCTTCATCTGCGACTATGAACGCCAGACCTATGCGACCAAGGTGGGTCGGCCGCGGGTCACCAACCGTCTGATCTATAACGGTATCGGCGCGCGGGACTTTTCCGACATTCCGACCCGTTCGGATGCCGTGCACTTCATTTATGTCGGCATGCTGCGCGACCTCAAGGGGCCGGATCTCTTCATCGATGCCTTCGCCAAGACCGAGCGCCTGCTCGGCCGGCCGCTTTCGGCACTGATGATCGGTGACGGGCCGGAACGCGACCGCTATCGCGAGATGATGGTGGAGCGCGGTCTCGGCAAGCGCATCGGCATGCTGCCCGCCATGCGCGTGAAGGATGCCTTCTCCATGGCGCAGAACCTCGTCGTTCCCTCCCGCGCCGAAGCCATGCCCTATATCGTGCTGGAAGGGCTCGGCGCCGGCAAGACCGTCATCGCCTCGCGCGTTGGCGGCATTCCGGAGGTGCTCGGGGCGAATAGTCCCGCACTGGTGACACCGGGAGATTCCGACGATCTGGCGCGGGTGATGGCGGAAGCTTTGACGGTGCCTGGCTGGCACGACAAGGTCATGCCCTCTCCTGATGCGGTCAAATCGATCTTCTCCGCGCCGGTCATGGCCCGCGAGGTGCTGAAACTCTACGGCGAACTCGTCAATCCCGCTGCGGCACAGGCAAGTCCGGCTGCCTCGTAAATGTTTCTTAGGGGCTTTCTGTTATCCCGCTCACATCAACGAGCGATGAAGCCCCATGAACAAGCTGGAAAAGAGCGGACAGTTCGACGTCGAAGCCCTGCGCAAGCAGGTCTCGGACATGGAGACGCGCAACGGCACCTCCGCGCGCGCGGCCGGTGAGACACCTAGCATCAATCCCTACGCACGCCAGATTGCCGAGCAGTTCCGTGACGGAACCTATTCGCCGACAATCATTATCGGCCAGTTGCGACTGCTGGAATTCCTCACGCAATTCGTCATCGGCCTCGTCGCCTTCTATTTCGCGCCCGGCGACGGCAGCGACGGCATCCTGATGCGGGCCGTCATGGCGGCGATCGTTGCGGCCTTGACCGTGGTAGCGCTTCAGCTTGCCGATACCTATTCCATTCCGGCTCTCAGAGCCCGTGTGCGATATCTGCCGCGTGCATTCGCGGCATTTGCCGTCGTCTTCCTGCTGACGTCAGGCGCTTTCTCGCTCATCCGCGGGCTTAGCGCGGCGACCGCGGAATCCTACGCCATCTGGCTCGCTGCAGGTGCGCTCTTCCTGGTTGTCGAACGCTTCCTCGTGGCACAGGGCGTACGCAACTGGGCGCGCAACGGCATCATGGAGCGCCGCGCCGTCATCGTCGGTGGCGGCGAGCCGGCCAAGGAACTGATCCGCATGCTGGAGCAGCAGGCGGACAACGATATTCGTATCTGCGGCATCTTCGACGACCGCGGCGAGAAGCGCTCGCCGATCATGGTCGCCGGCTATCCGAAGCTCGGCACGGTCAGCGAACTCGTGGAGTTCGTGCGGATGACGCGCATCGACATGCTGATCATTGCACTGCCGCTCTCTGCCGAAGCGCGCATCTTCGAGCTCCTGAAGAAACTCTGGGTGCTGCCGGTCGATATTCGCCTTGCGGCTCACGCCAATCGCCTGCGTTTCCGTCCGCGCGCCTATTCGCATGTCGGTGACGTGCCGATGCTCGACATCTTCAAGAAGCCGATCCGCGACTGGGATTCCGTTGCGAAGCGCGCTTTCGATATCTTCTTCACTATCGTCGCTCTCTGCCTGCTGTGGCCGATCATGGTGGCAACGGCGATTGCCGTGAAGGCGACGTCGGAAGGACCTGTCTTCTTCATGCAGAAGCGCCATGGCTTCAACAATGAAGTCATCAACGTCTTCAAGTTTCGCTCCATGTACACCAGCATGAGCGACCCGAGTGCGAAGGCTGCCGTGACCAAGGGTGATCCACGCGTCACCCGCGTCGGGCGCTTCATTCGCAAAACCTCAATCGATGAATTGCCGCAGCTCTTCAACGTGCTGAAGGGCGAGCTTTCGCTGGTAGGCCCGCGCCCGCATGCCGTGCTCGCCCAGGCGCACGACCGTGCCTTTGCCGATATCGTCGACGGCTATTTTGCTCGTCACCGCGTCAAGCCAGGCGTCACCGGCTGGGCGCAGATCAACGGCTGGCGCGGCGAGGTGGACAATGACGACAAGATCAAGTTCCGCACGGCTTACGACCTCTATTACATCGAGAACTGGTCGCTCTGGTTCGACCTCAAGATCCTGTTCCTGACGCCTATCCGGCTGCTCAACACGGAAAACGCCTATTGAGCACAATCGACGCCCCCCTTGTGCGCGTAGCGCAGCCGCAACGGCTGACGCTGCGCCTCATCGGCTCGGCGGCGGTCGCTTTCGGCGTCTTCCTTTCGGGCTTCGTCATCGACGAGCCGGCACCTTATGAACTCTGGATGGCAGGATTGGTCGGTCTGTGGTTCATCCTCGGCCTGAAGATATCCCGCACCACCGCGCCGCTCCTGGCACTGCTACTCACTTTCAACATCGGCGGCATGCTGTCGCTCACCCAGATGCGGGACCTGGCGACCGGCCCGATGTATATTGCCGTCTCCACCTTCCTGGCGCTGACCTCGATCTTTTATGCCGCCATCATCGAGGACAGCCATAAGCGGCTGCCGCTGATCTTCAATGCCTGGAGCTTTGCGGCGGTGATCACCTCCATGCTCGGCATCCTCGGCTATTTCCATGCCTTTCCGGGCTCGGAAGTCTTCACGCTTTACGACCGCGCCAAGGGCGCTTTCCAGGATCCGAACGTTTTCGGTCCCTTTCTCGTGCCGCCGGCGCTTTACCTCGTCCACGGCATTCTCGCCGGGAATCTCAGAACCTTGCCGATCAAGGCGGGAGCGCTGCTCATTCTGGCGCTCGGCATCTTCCTCTCCTTCTCGCGTGCCGCCTGGGGTCTTTTCGCCGTCACCGTGTTGATACTGATCTTCATCATGCTGCTGAAGGAGCGCAGCGGCGCTTTCCGGCTTAGGGTGCTGATCCTGTCACTTGGTGCCATCATCCTGATGGCCGCCTCGCTGGTGGTGGCGCTGCAGGTCCCCAAGGTCAGCGAGCTCTTTTCCGCCCGCGCCCAGCTCGTGCAGCAATATGACGGCGAGCATCTCGGCCGTTTCGACCGCCATCGCATCGGTTTCCAGATGATGATGGAACGGCCGCTCGGTATCGGGCCGCTCGTCTTCGGCACGATGTTTCCGGAAGACGAGCACAATATCTGGCTGAAATCGCTGACCACCTACGGCTGGCTGGGCTTCGTCAGCTATGTCGGCATGCTATGCTGGACGCTCACTCTCGGCTTCCGCAACATGCTGCTCGACCGGCCGTGGCAGCCTTTCCTCATGGTCGCGTGGATCTCGGTCCTCGGCCACGCGACAATCGGCAACGTCATCGATATCGACCACTGGCGGCACGTCTACCTGCTGTTCGGAATCGTCTGGGGCTGTGCCGCGCTGGAAGTTCGCCACAAGCGTTCAGCCCGCTCGCAACCACTTGAGAAGTTCGGCAAAGGCGCTAAGTTTCGGGCATGATTACAGGAACACAGATACGCGGCGCTCGCGCCATGATCGGCATGAGCATCGAGGACCTCGCTGCACATGCAGGACTTTCCGTCGAAACGGTGACAGCGCTGGAAAACGGCGAATGGGCAGGAGAGACGCGCGCCATGATCGATGTGCGCAATGCGCTGGAGGCCCGCGGCATCATCTTCATCGCCAGCGGCAATCAGGACGAGGGAGGCCCCGGCATACGCCTGCGCGCCCGGACATCCAACGACGACGGCATCCGACCGGAAAACCTCAACGCAGCCAACGACGACTGACGGAACCAAGCGCTCTCTCGGGCGTTTCGGCTGTCCTGTCAACGTGTTGGGGGTAGCCTGTCTTGAATCGCAACAGCGGTCTTTATCTTGTCATCGGCGCGCTCGTCGTCCTGGTCGTCGGCCTCGGCGCCTACATCTATCACGAGGAGAGCAAGCCTCAGGGCATCGAGATGAATATCGGCAAGGACGGGGTCTCGATCGAGCAGAACTGAGCGTGGCGCCCTCCTGCTCAGGTTGAGGCATTCTGACCAGGACGCCTTAGAGATAGGTCTTGGCTAGGATGGTCAGCTTGCCGCTGTCCTTCACGCCTTGCTTGTAGAGCTGGATGAGGGCAGCGCCGATCCTGTCAGCTTCCGGTGTGCGGGGAGTAATGCCGCTGTCATCGCAAACCTGATTCAGAACCTGCGACAACAGGTCTATATCTTCCGAAAAGAGCGGTAAATCCTGGGGATGAACTGACGATTTCAACATCGCGCCGCATTTCCCTCAGAGGGCATGACGCATCATCCTGCGCAGCCGACGCCCTCCCTGCCAGCCTTATTTTTATTATGCGCGCGGCCCAAAATTTTAGCAACTATGCAAATTAAGATCGTCGGGAACAATCTCTTGTCTCGCGCATTACCGGGCCGTTTGGAATTCAAATGGAATGAGAAAGCCGTGAGCGAAAAACGCTTCCCCTCGCCCGTCAGGGTCATATCTCCAAGCAACGGCTTCATCGTTTCAACCGCCTGGGAAGCCGTCGAATATCTCAAGCGCTGGCCGGCCAAGCGCGGCCGCGAATACCGCATAGCACTCCAGCACTGCCTAGATGCAATGGATGGGCTGAGAAGCCCTCGCGCAGCGCAGGCGTCTTTCATGTCGGCGGCCAGGATAGCCGGCCTACTGCTGTGAGGTTTTGAAAGGCCGCTCAGGATTCAGCGCGGAATTTTAGCCGTCCGCTCGCGGCATAAAGCCTGCGACTGGTAAAAGCCTTCGACGATCACCTTGGCGCCTACCTCGGCCACATGTGCTTCGGCGAGTTCGGCAAGCGCAAGGGCAACATCCTCTTCCGGCCAGCCCGCTTTCACGGCCTCGTCGGAGAGGGCTTTAAATGCAGCGGCAAGGGTCTGCCGGCAATCGTGTCTATTACTGTCGATCGTCATAAGCCCAGAACTATGCTTTTCCACGATTTCTCTTCTTTACACGCCCAGCAACAAAATTGCGAACAAATTTCATTTTCAAATAATCTAAAATTGGAAATATCACACTGGCCAGCCTCAATCACAGGTAGATTCTCTTGCAGATGAAATAACTCACCTCTGTTAAGTAGGGATATTTGGCAGAAATATTAAGGAAATATTTTACCGCCAATTTAGCGCCTTAAAAACTACAACCGAAAATCTATAATATTTCGGCAGAGTGCTAGCCCGGCTTGGCGCCGCATTGCTCATGAGCCGAAGGATTTCCATGCTGCGCCGGCGCATGCAAGGGTTATTGCCGCATATGCGCAGACTTTTTTCGGCAGTCATCGGCGGATTGCGAGCATGCCGGCCTTTACCGAAGGGCAGGAAAGAAGCTCGACAGCAGACATTCTCTTGGACAAGTTCCGTTTTATGATCACGGCGGCATTTTTCCCTTGCGTCCAAAAACCGAAAAGTCTAACAGAAGCAAGCCGTTTCGGCAGGTCGGGGCGTAGCGCAGCCCGGTAGCGCACTTGACTGGGGGTCAAGGGGTCGCTGGTTCGAGTCCAGTCGCCCCGACCATTTAATCCCTTGAAATCTCAGTCAAAAAACCAACAGAACTTGAAAGCCGGACGGACGGCGCAAGCTGGCGGCTCCTGCCGCATATGCACTAGCGGTGCCCCTCTCAAATCTTTTAGGGCAACAAACCGCTCCACCTCCTGCTTGCGCCCGACAACCAATACATCATCGTCCAAGCAGAATGTATCTGCGCTAATCTCTCAGTGAATCGTACGGGGTAGCCCGTCCCAGGAGGACGTCAGGTCTTCGAGCAAGGCGAGAAGTTTTTCGAACTCGGAAAGAACGGAGTGAAATTCCTCGTTGCTCAACGAGGCGATCTGTGGGGCCTTGACCGAAAGCGATCCGATAAGTCGCTCGATCCACATGCACCGGTCTGCGGGCACATGCCCGAGAATATCGTCCCGGTATTCCTGCAGGTAACTGTGGATGCGCGCCACAATCACACGGCGGTCGGTTGCTCCAAGCGTTGCAACATTGCTTCGCGCGGTCTGCAGTTCAGCGATGATCGATGTCTGCATCTCTTTTCCCTTGGTTCTCCAACCACTCCTGCTGCGGCGAATACCATAGTCGCTGAACTCCCGACACGGACCAAGGTCTGAAGTTGCTGACGGGTGCCTTGTGCCCTCAGCGCGATTCATCCGTCCATATGCGGCGCTCGCCGCGGTAGATGTATTGGCCGGAGCCCTGGCGGGTGTTGTCGCGGTAATAGTCGCGGCGATTGCGGTTGCGGTCGTCGCCGGCGCAGCGCTCGGGAAGGCGTCGGCAATCCTGGGAGTTCTGCCGGCTGACCCGCGGATTTGTCGGATCAACGGCCATTGCATTACCGGCGAGCATTGCTAAAGCTAAGGCAAGAACAACCCTGATCATTTCACTCTCTTCCATTTCCTGTCGACCATGCCCGGAGTTTATCACATGCTGCCAAGCCGCTCACTTCTCATCGGCATGATCATAACATTGGCCTCTTCGCATGTTGCATTGGCAGAAAAAGCCCGGTTTCGAAACGCCAGGGAAAACGAAATCCGTCAGCTTCTGAAGGGTGCCAGCGACTTGCGGAAAGCCTCGAATGGCTATGAATACCGTCGGGGCAACAAGAACGGCTATAAAATTTCAGACGGTCAGATCTGCATACTTTTCCCCAACAAGCAGACCGACTGCGTCTCGATCAAGACGGATGGTCAGGTATTGCAGATGCTCGACAACAAGGGCAATCGCGTCAAGCTCTGAGCCCTGCCGGTTGCTGTCTGTCGTCACGCCCGGCGCCTCCCCGGAACCTTTCCCCAAAGATCGCGTTAGAAACGCATGATTTTGCAGGTCGCTCGCCTGCAGCCGAGATGCGCCATGCGCCGGTTTCATCCGGGCAACCGGATCTTGAACGAGCTTTCAGCCGGGCTCTTCCCGGCAGGGGGAAATCATGAAACTCCGCTTCGTATCCGCCACAGTTGCCGGCTTCCTTGTTACCGGCCTCGCAGGCTCGGCCATGGCGGCTGATGCCATCGACGCTATTCCGGCCGCACCGGCAGCCGAGATCACACCGGTTTTCACATGGTCAGGTTTCTATGCCGGTGTCGGCGGCGGGCCGACCTGGGCCAACGGCGATTTCGACGTCTTTTCCGAAGACATGAACGGTGGGCTGATCACCGGCTTCGTCGGCTACAACTGGCAGTTCGACAATAATTTCGTCGTCGGCATCGAAGGCGACATTTCGTACAACTGGAACAAGTCCGATGTCGGCCCGTTCGAAGTCGGCCTCGAAACTGCCGGCTCCGTCCGCGCCCGGCTCGGTTATGCGATCGATCGCGCGCTGATCTATGGTGCAGCAGGCTGGACGGGTGCGCAGGCCCATATCGATGGTCCTGCCGGCAGCGACCGGGATACGCTGTCCGGCTGGACGATCGGCGCCGGCGTCGACTATGCCTTCACCAACAACGTCTTCGGCCGGCTGGAATATCGCTACAATGACTACGGCAGCGCCGACCTGCTCGGGCTCGACGGCGACTTCGACCGGCATGTCGTGATGATCGGAGTCGGCTACAAATTTTGACGCCCTGCCCTCAGACCATTCTTGCCGCCGGATTACATTGCCGAGAGCAAGAGCTTGCCGTCGGCCGTCACACGCGATTGCCAGCCGGTATAGTTGGCGATCGTGAAATGCGGCGTCTCGAAAGGCGTCGCATGAGTCTCAGTGATGACGGCGACGTCAGCTCCGGCTGCCTCGCCGGCGAGAATACCTGCAACCGCATCCTCGAATACCAGGCAACGGGCGGGATCGACCCCGAGACGGCTCGCGCCCAGCAGATAACATTCCGGGCTCGGCTTGCCTGACGAGACTTCTTCGCCGCTGACGATCATCTTCGGCATGGGAATGCCCGCAGCCGCCATGCGGCGGAGGGCGAGCTCGATCGGCGCCGAAGTGACAATCCCCCAGCGATCCGAGGGCAGTGCATTCAGGAAACGGATGGAGTCCGGGATCTCGATGATGCCCTCGAAATCCTCCATCTCCTCTTTCAGAAGCAGTTTTGCCTCGGCGATCGGATCGACACCGGGAAGACCGAGCTGGCGGATGACGTCGGACGCGCGAACACCATGGATGGTCTTCAAAAGGACCTCAGGTTCGAAACCGTGGCGAAGCGCCCACTCGCCCCAGACGCGCTCGACGACGGCGATGGAGTTCAGCAACGTGCCGTCCATGTCAAAAAGGAAGGCATCGTAAGTCTTTTCGAGAACGCGATGGGAAGCGGACAAAGGGAGGTTCCTTGCGAAGCGGAAAGCCGGCGGCCCTCCGCGACTAGCCGAGCGCATGAGCGACGTCAACCGAAAGCATGTCGCGCAAAACTCTGCAAGGGTGCATCAGACAAGGACCGAGAGCGTCGTAAGCGATCTGAATGACTGCGTAGGCTTTAGTCGTTGACCTCGGGATGGGTGATGCTCCTCACATCCGCGAGGCCGCGTGTAGCATCGCGATTGCCGGTGGCGGCCGCAGCCTCAAAAACTCGCGTGGCGTCACCATACATTTTCAGATTCATGTAGCTGTAGCCACGCAGAACCATGAGATCGACCCGCTCCTGCTGCAGTTGGGCACGCTGGTCGAGAAAAATGAGTGCCTCGCGATAGCGGCCGCCCTGGAAGGCTGCAAGGGCACGATCGGCAAGGATCGCTACCTGCAGTTCGGACGCGCGGTCGCGATTCTGCGGCGCCTTGGTAGCCGCGACTGCGGCACTATTGGAAAGGCCGGCCCGCAGGTAGGCAAGGCTCTGGCCGTAGGCGGCATCCTCACGATCCTTGCGCACCGGACTTGCCAGCGCCGCCTCGAAAGCCTTCACCGCTTCCATCGGCCTGTTGATATCCATCAGGCACCAGCCGCGTGCCAATGCATCGCCGGGCCGGAGGCGGGCGGGATCAATAGTGGTGGAGCATCCGCGAAGCTGACGCGGACCGCGCTCGACTGCAACCGTCTGCATGGCCCGCGTGGGCCTCGCGGGCACAACGGGCTGGGGCTGCACTTGCGGCTGCTGGGATTGAAATTGCGCCGGCGGCTGAGGCTCCGGCTGGAAGGCGGCACTGCGTTCGGTCGGCGCAGACTGGATCTGAGGGGCGGCAGGCTGAACAGCCGGCTGCGACCCAGCCGCAGAGCCGGGGGCCGGCAACGGGACGTTACTGCGGGAAACGGCGGCTGTATCGTTCAACGTGGCAATACGGGCCGAACGATCCGCCCATAGACGCTGGATCTCGGCGACTCCAGCCCGGTCGTTCAATTGCTGGCGGGTGACGGCAAGGCCATATGCGGACGGTTCGTCATCCGGTTTCCAACGCAATCCCGTCTCGAACCACCGGGCAGCCGTCTGGAACTGGTTCAACGATCGCGCGTACCAGCCGAACTGCTGGGCCGTCGGCACGTATTTCTGTTCGATGATCGCAGCGGCGATACGACCGAGCACGTCCTCGCTCAGATCGGCCGGCGGCTGCAAGGCCATCAGATTGGCGGTCGCGGCAAGATAGGTGGCGGTCGCATCCTTGGAATCGTCACGCCATTTGTACATGACGTCTTCGGCTTCCTGCGGCGACTTGCGGGCAATCAACGCCAATGCCAGCCCCTGGGAGGCCAAAGCGGAATCCTGCTTGTCGTGGGCGATGCGGAACCACTTTTCGGCATCCGCATCATTGTTGCGGCGAAGCTGATACCAGCCAAGCAGCAGCGCGTCCGAGGGCAGCCCCTGCTCTTCGGCAAGCTTCTCAACGCGGGAGATATAATTGGCAGCGACCTCGAGCTTGGCATCGTCATTGCCGTCGGCAACGAAGCGGCGGGCCAGATCGTCGCGCAGGCTGTCGAATTCTCTGACACCATTGGCATCGGCAGGTTTTTCAAGGGACAGCAGCGACTGCATCGCACCATAGGGCAGAAGAGCGGCTGCCTTCTGGATCGTCGCCACGCGCTCGGCCGGCTCGGTGCAGTTCTTCAGGATATAGGTATATGCATCCTGCCCTCGCTGCTGCCTGTTCGTATCGACGAATGCTTCGGCAACGCGCCAGAGCACATCTATTTCGGCGCAGGTCAGCAGACTCGGGGTTTCGGCTGCAATATCGACGACCGTCGCATATTGCTTGAGATCAGAAGCATTGACCAGCCGGGCACGGGATTCGGCGACATCGAGACGGTCGAGCAGGTCGGCTGGCGGCTGCCAACTTTCGGCGACCTGACGATCGGCGATCGCCTTGCGCAGTTCGGCATAGCGACCCTCCGAATAAAGCCGCCACATATTTTCGAGCTGCCGGTCGCCGTTTTGTGGAATGGCGAGCGGATCAGCAGGTGGTACCCAGTTCGGATAGAGCGCCTGAAGGCGCGAGATTTCCGCCTGCAGGCGAAGCTTGTCGCCGCGGCTCGCAAAATAACGAAGGGCGCTTACGTCGACAACCGGCTGCTGGCTTGCCGCCGTGCCTGAGGGCGGCGGATTGGCCGGCGCGGTGGCGGCACCCGAGGGAGCCGAGGCAGCCGAGGGTGGTGCGGTCTGCGGGACGACCGGAACCGGAGCCGGCTGCTGGGCCTGATTTGTCTGTGGCTGATTTGCCGGGGCTTGGGCTGGCTGAGCTTGGCCCGGCTGCAATTGGCTTGTCTGCGCTTGGCTTATCTGGGGCAGGTCCGTCTGAGCCGCGCTTTGGGCCTGACCGACAGAGTTATCCTGCGTCGCGGCCTGGATCCGCTCCGTCACGGTCTGCACATCGATCGGCTCACCAGAGGGGGTATCCGGCCCCTTGATACGACCCATCATCATGAGTTCGGGAGTCTTGCCACCGAAGCCGAAACGTTCCTGCAATGCGTCGCGGTCCTTCAGCCCGGCGATGAGAGTCGCCACAAGGACCGCTGCCGTGACCGCCACGAAAGAAGATTTCACAGACACTCCGGATGCTTCTCCCCGACATAGGCCAGCCCCAGAAGCTGAAGCGTTGAAGGATAATAATAGGCGGGCGCAAATTGCAGCGCTTCGGCAGGTAGTTTGGTTCCGTCCAATACACAGGCCACAACGTGGTTAACAATTTCATAACCAGGGTCGGAAAGCGGCGTCTTCGACCGCCCGGTGGTGAGGTCGATTATAGCCGGCACCCCGTTTTCGGTCATGCCTTCCTTGAGGCGCGTCAGCAACGCCCTGTCGGTCACGCCGCCTCGCGCCAGATAGAGCGGGATACGGATCGCGTTGTAGCCGAACTCTGCCTCGAAACCTTCGGCCGGCTGCGGCTGTCGCTTCAGGCTCACCCATTCGGCGGGCAGGTTGCGCGGGCCAAATTGCATGGCCCTGAGCAGCGACAGACCGTCATCGGCCAGTTTCTGCCACTGATCGGACGGTGCAAGTGCGGCCATGACCGGAAGCGCTTCATAGACCCAGTAGGATGGGTTGATAACGGGGCCATCGTCGCGATCCGTGCCGGAGAAGCCTTCCGCGCCAGGCATCAGCAGGGTGCGGCCGGAAAAATCGGCCACCGTCTCCGATAATGTCGACTGCGCCATGCGGGTGGCCGCGGTAATATAGTCGGTGCGGTTCCAGGCAGAGCCCGCCAGCGCAAGCGCATAGGCAATCAGTATATCGCCGTCGGACGCATTGTTGGTGTCGGTCACATGCGGGCTGGCAGACGGATCCCATTTCCAGACGGCAAGACCGTCATTGCGCAGCAGCAATTCGGTGCGGGTGAAGTACCAGATCTGCTCGAAATCGGAGGGGCTCGCGGCAAGATAGGCGAGCAGCAGGCCGTAGCCCTGGCCCTCGCTATGGCTGATGTTGCCATTGCCGTTATCGATGATGCGGCCGCTCGGATCGAGGAATTTCGCCTTGTAGGCAGCCCATGCCTCGCCGCTGATTCGCGGCTGCTGCGCCAAGGCCGGCTCGCCGGCGAGTGCCAACATCATCGTGCCTGCCAGCAATGTCGCGATCCAGCCCCTCATTTCGACCTGCCGAGCCTTGAGAGCATTCTGGACGTGACCAGACCGATCAGCAGCGACAGTACGACCAAAAGGAAAGAATAAGAGAGAATATTCGTCGACAGCCAGTTGGCAGCGATCAGGCGATAGTTGGCGATCGACAGGCCTCCGGTAGGTACGAAATCGAAACGGGTGACCGGCACGCTCTCGATCTTGCCGGTGCGGCTGGAATAGGTGGTGACATGGCCCGCAATCTGCGGCCAGTTCATCTGGGCGGTCAGGGAACTCAGCCCCTCGCGCAGGTCCTTGGCCGAGGGCGCGGTCACGACAGTCCACGTACCACCACCATCCGGGCTCTTGCCCTGAGCGACCATCAGAGATGCCACATTCGACGGCGTGAACACCTGCTCTGCAGTGGGAACGAATTGCAGCGAGGCGCCGGTAATATCGAAGTTTCGGTGCAGCCATTCGCGGAACGCGGCAATGCGGCCCTGCAGCGCGCCACCGCTGATGCGCGAGCGCCACTCTTCCAGCGCCTTGCCATTGTCGATCTCGGTCGGCTGGGAATCCGTCACCGGACGCCAGGAAGCCTGGCTGGCTGTTGAGACATTGACCTGCGTGAGCGCCGTTGCCGGCATCTGCGAAATCGAACCGATGAAAATCGCGTTGCGGTCACCGATCACACCCGGCGAGGCGACCGTTTCGATCGCGATCGGGTGGCCCGCCATGATCGCGAGTTGGCCAAGCAGGGTCGCGGTGGCAGACAGCGTGTCGGCATCGGTGCGATCGATGAACAGCGGCGTCGGATCTGGACTGCGCCCATAGGGGTAGGATGTGCCGGCCATGGCCGCGAGGTTCGGTCGCTGCCCGACGCGTGCGAAATCCGGCATATGGAATTCGGACGTATCGAAAAGCGCAAATCGCGGCGTCGACGAGGCTGTCGCCCCGGGGACGCAAGCTGCATCATCATCCGTCATCAGAACTGCTTCGATGGCAATCGAATTCAGCCCTGGCTTGAAATGCCGCATGGTCACGCGGATAGGAAGCTGGCGGAAAATCCCGCCATTGGTCGTTGCTATCGGCACAGTGGAGGCAATGTTGCCGTTCACGTAGACATCGATATGACTGCCGGGAAGCACTTTGCTGGAATAGGCAGCATCGAGCAGGATTTTCGCCTCGCCGTAGGCATTGGCGTAAAAGTCAGCCGGCACGGCGATATTGAAGCCGGTGCGAAAGCGACGGCCGGAAAAGTCGATGGTCTTCAAGCCGAGCTGCGAGAGCGGAATACTCGTATCAGAAAGGAGAAGCGGCGCGTCAGGCGCGCTCCAGCGCTGCGTGGTCAGCACGTCACGACGGACTTCAGGGGCGCGGTCGGTCGGAGACACGATAGTATCGATCGCCGTGGAAACCGCCTGCCAGGATGGACCGCTGATCAACAGGACGGGCGAACCACTGCGCGGGTCGATGACGAAGGCCGCAAGCGGCGCGCTTTCAGCGCCTTGCGGAAGATTGGGGAAGATCGGACGCAGCTCGGTGGCGGTACCGACGAAAACCGCCATCTTGCCGGGACCACCTGCTGGCGGAGTGTCGGCACTAAAGGCAAAGACCTGGTTCGGCATGCCGCTCAGGAGCGACAGGCCCTGCGCCAGACGCAGGAGTGGCTTGGTGGTGCCGGGCTGTTCCATCGCCGGAACGACGAGATCGAATTCCGTCTTGCCTGCGCCATCGACACCGATGGCGCGGATCGCATCCGTGCCGGAAAGCTGACTGGCGTCGCGGCCGGCAAAGCTCAGATAGGTACCGGCCGGATCGATGTTCGACCAGAGCTCATAGGTGGAGTCGATGCTGCAATCGGTGCGATGACGCTGATTGGCCTCGAAAGTGATGAGATTGGCACCGGGCTGGAGCAGACCCGGAGGAACATCGAAGCTGACTGCCGAAGGACTGTCGGGCGAACCGATCTGCTGCTGACCGATAATACGGTTGTTGATGAACACGGTCAGCTGCGATGCTTCGGGAGCGACGACGATGGCATTCTGATAGGTGAAGGTGAACCGCGCCTTCGCTGCTGCCTGCTCTGTCGTCAGATAGATCGACCATGACCTGCGGTCGTATTCACCACCAAGGCCGAGCTCGGAGAAAGGCACGATATAGCGCCTGAAATCGCCGGCCTGTGGAGCGGCCGCGGCAGGACGGATGACAGGGGTGGCCGGCTGCGGCTGGGCCTGAACAGGGGTGGATGGCACCGCCGGCGCCGATGGAGGTGCAGGCGCTGGTGCGGGGGTTGCGGGAATGACGCTAACCGGCGGCGCTGCGGGCGTGGGCGCCTGGCTCTGCGCCGGCGCGGAAGGCTGTACCGGCTGCGGAGCAACAGTCTGCGGAACGACGGGAACAGGGGCCGGTGCGGGCTGGGAAGGCTGCGCGGGCTGCGCCGGAAGCGTCAGGCGCGGCTTGACCGGCGGCGCACCCGCCGGGCGCTCACCGGACATGTCGAAGGGAGCGGTCTGCGCATAAGCGAGAACCGATGTGCCGATCAGGAGAAGGGAGGCGGTGAAGAGTTTTCTCATCCGGCGTTCGCCTTTGCCGCCTGCTGCTGTCGATGCTCCTCACGTTCCGGGCGCATGCTGCGGAAGAAATAAACCAGGCCACGGCTCGTCTGATAGAGCGAGAGGCCGAGGAACCAGATGGTGCCTCTGATGAGGCCGGGATTACGCCGGCGCGAGGCCTGGAACTGCGTCCATTGATCCGAATTGGCGAAGATCAGATCGGCGATGAGGCGATGGTCCAACGCGCTCTTCGGTTGATACTGGCAGCCGACATTGGTGATATCGCCAGACGGTTCGATGTTGCGGACGATGAGCGGCAAGGTTTCGAGATCGGCGCCGCTATAGGGGCGGAAGCGGATCTCGCCGAGCGCTCCAACCTGCACCGCATCAAAATGCTTGCTGAAGATGTGCAGGCGCGCGCCGTGGACAGAGACGTCCTCGATCGAGGCGGTGTACCACTGGTCGCCGACGCCGAATTCGCAGCGCCGATTGACGCGCACGCGGCGGGAGGACGCCCTCTCCCCGCGCTCCGAGACCACGCCGAGCGCGCAGCCGGCAAGGATGAGATTGATGATATTCCAGCCGCCGACGACGAGCGTGACATCCGCCTTATAGGGTTCGGCATAGATCTTGTAGATGGTGATCGCGACGGCGATGATCTGCACCGCGAAGATGACGAAAAAGGGCCTGCTGATTTCCGACAAGCGGCTGACGGCGATGGATTCGTCCTTGGCGGTGACCTTGAAGGTCGGCTTTCGCGGATTGAGCATGACCGAGACGACAGCTGGCAACAGGTGAACCGTCTGCACATATTCATAGAGTTCGGAAATCCACGGCCAACGGAACGACCCGTAGAGGTAGTTCTGCATCATCAGGTTCACGATCATGTAGGCGAGCGTGTAGGCCAGGAACTCGCCGCCGGAGGCCGTGAAGATCTCGAGATCGAAAAAGAGATAGAAGAGCGGCGCGAACAGGAAGATCGTGCGCGGAAACGGGAACAGCCAGAACAACGATGAGGACATGTAGCAGAAGCGCTGCGGCAGCGTGAGGCCGCGCTTAAGCAGCGGAAAGCGGAAGCGCAGGATCTGCATCATGCCTTGCGCCCAGCGGCTGCGCTGACCGATGAAACTTGCGAAGGTGGCGGGCTGCAGCCCGGCGATCAAAGGCTTGTCGAGATAGAGGCTGTTCCAGCCGGAGCCGTGCAGGGCAAGCGCGGTCTCGCAATCTTCGGTGATGCTGATGCCGCTGAAACCGTTGGTGGACTGCAGCGCGCGGCGGCTCAGCACCGCTGCCGAGCCGCAGAAGAATGCGGCGTTCCACTTGTCGAGACCGCGCTGAATGATGCCGTAGAACATTTCGTTCTCGCTCGGCATCTTTTCAAAGGTCCGAAGGTTGCGCTCCAGCGGATCCGGATTGATGAAGAAGTGCGGCGTCTGGACAAGGAAGAGCTTCGGGTCGTCGTCGAAATAGCCGACCGTTTCCAGAAGGAAGTCACGCGCCGGCGCATGGTCGGCGTCGAAAACGGCAATCAATTCGCCGCTTGAATGCTGCATGCCGTTGTTGAGGTTGCCGGCCTTGGCGTGTTCGTTACGGTCACGCGTGAGGTAATTGACGTCAAGATCGACGCAGAGCTGCTTGAGCTCGGCGTGGCGGGCCGCGGCTGTCTGCGCTTCGATCAGCTTGCCGGAATTGCGCTTCTGTAGCGTGCCGCCATCATCCAGCAGCCACACATGCAGCTTGTCGGCCGGATAATCCATCGCCTTTGCGGCGGCAAGCGTATTGGCAAGCAGGCCGGCATCTTCGTTGTAGGACGGCACGAAGACATCGACATGGGGGAAACGCTCGAGCTTGCCGGCGCGCGAGGGACGCGGCGGCAGCGGGGTGGCGACAATGAAGAGCGACAGCGCCAGCATCATCACGCTATACATTTCAGCGAGATAGAGGAGCAGGCCGGGAATGAAGTTTGCGAGCTGGTTGACCGGCGGCAGCGTATTGGTCGTGCGCCAGTAGACATAGCGCAGCACGATGGCCGTACCGAAGGCGAGCGCCACGAGACGCCATGTGCCCTCTCCCTTCAGCACCTTGATGAGCGCCATGACCGTGACGACGGTAATGCTGGCGATGAGCTGGGTCTGCAGATTGACGGGCAGCGTGATCAGAGCAATCACGCAAAGCGACACCATAGCCCATATGAGAACACTGCCGGCCTTACGCATGAACGTTCCTTCGAAATGGCTCAACCGCTGCGCTCGGCGCATTGGGCGTATTTGCTATTTCCGGCAGGCGGCCGTCATGGCCGCATCGCCAATGCAATCAGGCGAAGGCACGGTCACACCGATCGGCCTTGCCGTTTGTTCGACTGCCGCCGGCGCCTCTGCCGGTGGCTCTATCGCATTCGTCTGCGTGTCGTCGTTCGGCAGCGGCACGCGAGGGCCGACAGGCGGCTGCAGGACCGGTGCAGCAGGTGCCGGTTGCGGCTGCACGCGGCGCACGGCCACGGCCCTTGTCTGGCGAACTGCGGCCGGAGCAGGTTCGTAACCGATCGGCATCGTGGTCGCACGATAGCCGCCCTCGTCAGGATAAATCGGCGCGCCGGTCTGGCCGAGCGCCGGATCGGCCGGCGGCGGAGCGCCATAGGGATTCCAGATATCGCCGTCGAAAGTGCCCGTGACGGTGTAACCGTAGACAATGCCGAGGAGCTGGCGCTCGCTAGCCCGGGCATCGCAAAGGCGCAAGCGGATCTGGATCATCCCAAAGTTGCGCGCCTGTGTGTGCGCCGACTGGCTGGAGCGGACCTGCTGCCAGGCGTAAAGACAGGTATCGCCTGCGCGGCTGTGGCCAGAGGCATAACCGAAGGGACCGTAGCTGTTCTGCAGGAACGTGGCTGAGGTCGCCATCGGGACGCCGGGAACCGATCGCGCCATCTCGCGCACGATATCCCCTTCCCGGATCATCCTGTAGGAAGCGTTGCCGGCGCCGGGATTGGCCCCGGACGCGCCAAGAAACTGAACTTTGAGGAAATTCTGGCCTTGAACAGATGAGGACGTGAAGAGCGATATTGTCTGCTCCACACCGTTTCCACGCTTTTGCTCGACGACGCTGACGATCGACGGACCACCGGGGGGCGGCAGGACCAGCGCCTTTTCCGGCTCTACACTGTCAGGCCCAACAGGCTGACGCACTCCCCCTGTCGACGTACAGCCGGCTATCATGGCCGCGAGAGCCGCCATCGATATCGTCTTCGGAAAATGCATGTCCTGGCCGTTGCTATCGTATTTTTAATCTTTGTCTGAAGGGACAAAGCGCGGCGAATTTCCGAATCAACAACCCCTATGTCGTTCTTTAGGAATAAACGATGCTCATGGTTAACAAATGGTCAACACTTTTCTACAGGTGTGCCGGGTAAAATCGGCAGGGGCTCCACTTTCACGGGCGCAGCAAAGCGAGAGGAAATCAACGGCATCCGGCAAGAATGACCCGGAGTAGCAGAGCCACCGGCGGAACCATGAAGGACGGCTGACGTTTTCTCGATGGCTGGGTAGGAAAAGGAGAATATCCATGCGCAAGACCATGCTGGCCGCGGCCGCCCTCATGCTGACCGTAAGCTCCGCCGCCTTCGCGCAGAGCAGCGTCATCGTAACCGATCCGGCGCCGACCGGTTCGACCGTCGTGCTTCCAGGGGAAGTCCGCACCTATGTCATGGAGCAGAGCGTTCCCTCCGTCGTCTATGACGGCGACATTGCCGTCGGCACGACGCTTCCCGACACGGTAGAGATTCATACCGTTCCCAACGTGGACGGCTATGGCTACACCGTCGTCAACGAGCGCCGCGTAATCGTCGAGCCGCAGACACACCGCGTTATCCAGGTTCTGGAATAGGCTCCCGCACGGCGTGAGGCTTTACGCGGGCCTCACGCCTGTTCCGCGGACGGCTTGCCGTTCAGCACTTCACGGACCTTGTGGGCGAGCTGTTCCAGGCTGAAGGGCTTGGCAAGCAGCGAGACGCCGTGGTCCAGCACACCATTATGAACAATGGCATTGCGGGTGTAGCCGGTCGTGTAGAGGATCCGGATTTCCGGCCACTTCTCCGTGACGGCATCAGCAAGCTGGCGACCGTTCATCTGCGGCATGACGATATCGGTGAAGATGAGATCGACCCGCTCATTCTGCAGCACATCCAGCGCCTCCGGACCGCTCGCGGCCTGCAGGACACTATAGCCGAGTTCACGCAGGCTTTCCGCCGTCATCTCGCGCACACTCTGGTCATCCTCGACCACAAGGATGGTGTCGTCAACGCTCCCTTGCGGGATCGGCATCATCGACGGCGCCGAAAACCGTGTCTCACCGGAACCGACACGGCGCGGGAGATAGATCTTCACCGTCGTGCCGCGATCGATCTCCGAATAGATCTTGATGTGTCCCCTGCTCTGCTTGACGTAACCATAGACCTGGCTGAGGCCCAGACCCGTGCCCTTGCCGGCACCTTTCGTGGTGTAGAAAGGATCGAAGGCGCGTTCCAGAACCTCGGGCGACATGCCGATACCGGTATCGGTGATGCTGATCATCACGTACTGGCCGGCCTCCACCTCCTGGTGCATGCGCGCATAACGGTCGTCCAGTTCGGTATTGGCCGTCTCGATGGTCAGATGCCCGCCGTCGGGCATGGCGTCGCGGGCATTGACCGAGAGATTGAGGATGGCATTTTCAAGCTGGCTCAAATCGGCGAAGGTCGGCCACAAGCCACCAGCCAGAACCGTTTCGATCCTGATCTGCTCGCCCAGCGTCCGACGCAACAGTTCCGACATGCCGCCGACAAGCTTGTTTAGGTCTATGGTTTCCGGCGCCAGCGGCTGCTGGCGTGAAAAGGCGAGCAGCCGCGCGGTCAATACCGCTGCGCGCTGCGCCCCGTCCCTGGCGCTCTGGATCGAATTTAGAAGGCGTGGATCCTCCTTACCGTTCAGCCGTCGCTGGGCGAGATCGAGGCTGCCGATAATGATGGCCAGCATATTGTTGAAGTCATGAGCGACGCCGCCGGTCAGCTGGCCGATGGTCTCCATTTTCTGCAACTGGCGCACCTGGGCCTGGGCGCTCGCATGTTCCGCCATCTCGCGCTTGAGCTCGCCAGTGCGCTGGGCGACCGTCTCTTCCAGTTTCCTGTTGAAATCGTTCAGCTCTCCGCGCAGGCGCAACTGCCGGCCGTGCGAGACGACAATCGCCTGCATCAGTCCGACAATGATGAGTGCATTGGCAATGAACGTCGAAAGGCCGAGCCACTGGATGAACGTGACGGGCCAGAAGATATCGTGCGGCTCGACGAAGAACTGCTGGACGAGGAAGCCCGACAGAATGGCGGCGACCACGCCCGGCCCGGCACCGCCGATAAAACTTGCGATCAGCACGGCGGGCAAGAAGCTCAGAAACGGAAAGCCGGAGAGATAGTCGCCAGCAGCAGTGCGCAGCAGGAAGGTAAATGCAACAGCGGCGACAGCGAGCGGATAGGTCAAACCCGGCCTATGACGCAGCCAGTCCGTGGCGCTCAACAAATCCATTTCCCAGCCTCGTCCTTCCGTTACGAAAACGGCCCTCCAGCTTTTGCATATCGAATCCGGTCGGGCAATATGCCGTTTTTCGCACTACCGCGATCCAACCTTGACGAGCAGCCTGCTCGGGGCAGATAAGCCATGTACCCGACAGGCCTGCCACAGGCCCGTGCGGGCAGAGAGTGGACGGAACCATGAAAGACATTTTCATCGTCGAAGACGATGCGCTGATCGCCATGCTGCTCGAAGAGATGCTTGAGGATCTCGGCTACCATATCAGTGCCAGCGCTCCGGATCTGGAGCAGGCCCTCGATGCGGCTCAGAACAAGGAATTCGACGCGGCTATCCTCGACGTATCCTTGGCCGGAAAGAGTTCACTGCCGGTCGCAAAGCTGCTCGAGGCGCGCGGCAAGCCCTATGTCTTTGCAACAGGGTATGGCAGCGCGCCGGAAGGCAGCAATTCAAGCCAGCCTATCCTCAGAAAACCATTCCAGCTTTCCGATCTCGAGAGAGCGCTGAAAGGCATGGAGGCCTAAACGCGCTAACGCACCTGATCGAGCAGGCGCTTGCATTCCAGGAGATCGTAGAGCGCTTCCTGGAGAAGCGCACGATCCTCCTTGCCGACACTGGACTTGCCGACCGAGATTTCCGGCTGATCATCGTCGCCGCTGACGAAGTTGAAAAAGCGGCGCGTGATCGGCGGCTTGGCGCGGCCAACGATCTGATCCTCTTCCGCCATTGCGACGCGCGGTTCGCCTGCGACCGTATCGTGCACGTTGGCAGAGAGTGCTTCAACGCTTGCGAGATCGCCATGGCCGACCGCGACGACAAACTTGTTGCCGTTGGTTTTCAAGAGCTTCTGCACACCCTTGATCGTATAGCCGTGGTCATAGAGCAGATGGCGGATGCCTTTCAGAAGATCGACATCCTCAGGCCGGTAATAGCGCCGTCCACCGCCTCGCTTCATCGGCTTTATCTGCGGAAAGCGGGTTTCCCAGAAGCGCAGCACATGCTGCGGCAGGTCGAGATCATCAGCAACTTCGCTGATGGTGCGAAAGGCATCCGGGCTCTTGTCCAACGTCATACTGCTACGCGACCTCGCGGATCGATCCAAACGGCGACTCATCATATTTCAACGGTTTGGAGCCGCGAATTCAAGTCACGTCTTCGCGTTGCGCACAGCCGGAGGCATGACGCAGCAAAAAACCTTTGCGTTCGGCGGGAAAAAGATGATCAGGCAGCCGGATTTTGCGGCTTGGTCTTGCCCTTCCGGGCAACGTGGGACTTCAGAATGCGCGTCTTAAGCACATTCGACGCCTTGAAGGTCATGACGCGACGGGGGGAGATCGGAACTTCCTCGCCGGTCTTCGGATTGCGGCCGATACGCTCGTTCTTGTCGCGCACCTGGAAGGTTGCGAAAGAGGAAAGCTTGACTGTCTCGCCGCGCACGATCGCGTTGCAGATCTCATCGATGACCGTTTCGACAAGCTCAGCAGATTCTGTCCGGGAGAGACCGACCTTCCGAAAAACGGATTCCGCCAGGTCTGCTCGCGTAACTGTCTTTCCGGTCATGGTTTCCCCGCCCAATAGAAAATATTTTGTGAAAGTGGACGAAGATTATTTGTCTTGTGCCTCACGGTCAAGCTCTTGTTCGCCGCCAGTTTTTTAGGATTTATGCCTACCAGCGCAGCAAAACCGCGCCCCAGGTGAAGCCGCCGCCCATAGCCTCCAGCATCACAAGGTCGCCCTTCTTGATGCGTCCGTCGCCTGCAGCCGTCGCAAGTGCCAGCGGAATGGAGGCAGCAGACGTATTGCCATGCAGATCGACGGTAATGACGACCTTTTCCGGGGCAATGTTCAGCTTCTTGGCCGAGCCGTCGATGATGCGGCGATTGGCCTGGTGGGGGACCAGCCAGTCGAGATCCTCGGAGGTTGTTCCGGTTGAATCGAAAGCGGCCTGAATCACGTCGGTAATCATGCCCACGGCATATTTGAAGACCTCGCGGCCTTCCATGCGCAGCTTGCCGACCGTACCCGTCGAGGACGGACCGCCGTCGACGTAAAGCTTGTCCTTGTGCGAACCGTCCGAACGCAGATGCGCCGTCAAGACGCCGCGGTCTGCCGTCGTCCCCTCGCCTTCGACTGCTTCCAGCACGATCGCGCCGGCGCCGTCGCCGAAAAGCACGCACGTGGTGCGGTCATTCCAGTCGAGGATGCGGGAGAAGGTCTCGGCACCGATGACAAGCACGCGCTTGGCAAGACCGCCACGAATATAGGCGTCAGCCGTCGTCACCGCATAGACGAAGCCCGTGCAGACGGCCTGAACGTCGAAGGCGAAGCCATGCGTCATTCCGAGACGGTTCTGGATGTTGACGGATGTCGCCGGAAAAGTGTTGTCGGGCGTCGAGGTGGCACAGATGATCATATCGATATCATCAGGCGTCAGCCCGCCATTTGCGAGCGCGGCCCGCGCTGCAGCTTCACCGAGCGACGACGTCGTTTCGTCATCGCCGGCAATGTAACGCTGCCGGATGCCGGTACGCTGGACGATCCACTCGTCCGACGTGTCGACGACACCTTCCATTTCGCGGTTGGTCATCACGCGTTTCGGCAGTGCTGCCCCGAAACCACGAACCACTGATCGGATCATATTGCTTGAACCCCGTCGCTCACGCGGCCTCAGGCCCTATCGGGGGCAGCCGCTTGGCATGATATTTTTTGAGATCGTTTTCTATTTTCTGGGTCAGGCCATTCTTGGCCATGTCATAGCCGACTTCGATGGCCGCGGCTATGCCTTCGGCATTCGCCCCGCCATGGCTTTTGATCACGATGCCGTTCAGGCCGAGAAATACGCCGCCATTGACCTTGCTCGGATCGAGCTTCTCGCGCAGCATGTCGAAAGCGCTCTTGGCGAAGAGATAACCGATGCGGGCAAGCAGCGTGCGCGACATGGCGGCACGCAGATAGGTGCCGATCTGCCGGGCGGTGCCCTCGGCCGCTTTCAGCGCGATATTGCCGGAAAAGCCTTCCACCACCACGACATCGACGGTACCCTTGCCGAGATCGTCCCCTTCGACGAAGCCGGAATATTCGAGCGAATCAAGATTGGCTTCGCGCAACAGGCGACCAGCCTCCTTGACCTCTTCCTGGCCCTTGATTTCCTCGACGCCGACATTCAGCAGGCCGACTGTCGGGCGCTCAAGCTCGAAAAGTGCGCGCGCCATGGCGCCGCCCATGAGAGCGAAATCCATAAGTTGCTGCGAATCGGCGCCGATCGTGGCGCCGACATCGAGCACGATGCTTTCGCCCTTCACCGTCGGCCAGATGGCGGCAATCGCCGGGCGTTCGATATTGGCCATCGTGCGCAGGCAAAACTTGGCCATGGCCATAAGTGCGCCGGTGTTGCCGGCGGAAACGGCGACATCGGCCTCGCCCGACTTCACCGCTTCGATGGTGCGCCACATGGTGGAGACATAACGTCCGCGGCGAAGCGCCTGGCTCGGCTTTTCTTCCATGCTGACTGCGAGCTCGCAATCATGAAAGACAGACTTTTCCCTGACCTTGGGAAACTTCGCCAGAACCGGCTCGCACTGTTCCTTGATACCGTAGAAGACGAAGGAAATATCCGGATGCCTGTCCAGCGCCTTGGCAGCGCCGGGGATGACAACCTGGGGACCAAAGTCGCCACCCATGAGGTCGAGAGATATTTTGATCACGTGTCCCTGATCCTTTTTTTCGCCTGAGGGGGGCGAAATTTGGGCCAAAATACCGGTTTTGGCGTCGCTTACAACTGAATTATGTCAAATGCCGGGGAGGCTTCAGTCCTTTTTCCAGTCCTTGAGCGCTGCGAATGCAGAGGGCTTTCGGTCATTTTCGCCCGTGTCTTCGATATGGCCATCGAACTCCACGCCTTGCTTGCGTGGATAGGGATCGATGGCGAGCGCTGCGAATTCCGCGACGATCTCACCGGCATCGATCGTATCACCGGTAAAGGTTTCCGGCAGGTCGGGACCGTCGGGGTCCAGCACCATCTCGCCGGCATCATTGGCGGGATGGCGGGCGAGCCTGGAATTTTCCGGCACGAAGATCTGTTCGAAGCTCTCGTCGATTGCAGATTCGACCGGCTCGAGGGTGACCACGCAGGCCTGTACGATCTTAGCCTGCACGCGTCCCTTGACACGTATGCCGTCACGCTTCCACCTGTTGATCTGCAGGTCGGCGCGGAGACTGTCCACCGACACGACGTTCCAGCTTTCGGCCAGCGCCTTCAACTCGTCCTTGTCGGCAGTCACGCGCACTTCGACGGGATTGGCGGAGATGTGGCCAACCTTGACCGGATAGGAAAAGGGAACCTCGCTCAGATCTTTCTTCATGATTCTGCTCCTCAAGCGAACCCAGGAATCGTTGCCGAACCGGTGGCAATCGCCTCCTCGGGAATGGCAGACAGATGGGCTTCCGCCGCCATCATCCAGTGCGCCAGCCCGCTCATGTCGGCAGGTTCGGCGGCTTCGGGATAGATATTGCGCTGAAGTGCTGCGGAAAGAGCGGCGGCATCGCCTGCATCCATAGTTTTCGAATAGGCTTCGAGCCGGCCATAGAACATGCCTGCGAGCTTCTTCATGCGCTTTGGAACGCTGTTGTCGCCGATGCCGAGTTCCCGGATCGAATAGTCGATATCCTGAAAGAAGGCATCGACGATTTCCTGGGCAATCTCCTGGCCGCTCGTGTTGGACGTGCGGGTGCGACGGAAGAACAGGATCATGGCAATCGACAGCATCTCGAAGCGGCCCATGACGGTATCGGGGACATTCAGCCGTTCATAGAGCTCCGGCATGCGGGCAGCAGCCGTAAGAGCCGCGTACTGCCGCTCGACGATAGCCTGGTTACTGTTTCTCTTACCGAAGAGCCCGAGGATCATTTGTTTTTTCCGGAAATGCCGCATTCTTGGCGCCCAGCGGCACCGGGCCTTGTTGCATGATTTCGAAAGCTGGTTTACCGAAGCAGGCGCGAATTGCAATGCTGTTCGTGACCGGTTTCGGGACAGGGGCGCTCCGGTGCACAAAGAGGCGGGATCGAATGAATTCCACCCCGGAATGGCCACAATGGTTTTGCAGGAGGAAGCACGCAGTGTCCGGAATGGCTGCTATCGATACTCAAGGGAGTAGATGTCGTTGAAGAAACGGTATTTCAAGTCAGACATGAAATTCTTCAGTAATGCAGCCATTGCCATCATAATCGCCTCCACCACCGCCCTATCGGGTTGCCAGACGAGCACAGTGCTTAACGGTGGCTATATCGTCGACCAGCAGTCGCTGGCGCTGGTTCCGGAGGGTTCCAGCCGCGAACAGGTGCTTCTGTCACTCGGCACACCGTCCACGACAGCAACCTTCGACGGGGAAGTCTTCTATTACATCTCCCAGCGCCGCCAGCGCTCGATGGCGTACCAGAAGCTGCGCGTCACCGAGCAGAGTATTCTTGCCATCTATTTCGACAAGGACGGCGTCGTTTCCCGCCGCGCCAATTACACCCTGCAGGACGGCAAGGTGTTCGACACGATTTCGCGCGTTACGCCGACCGGCGGTCGCGAACTCACCTTCCTGCAGCAGATGCTGTCCGGCGGCAGCGCGGCGAATGCGGCCAAGAGCCTGTTCGGTGGCGGCGCCGGCGGTACGCCGCAGAACCCGTCCAGCCTGCGATAAGGCAAGCTGTCTTCCATATGAAAAACCCGCCGGAGCGATCCGGCGGGTTTTTGTTTTGTTGGCTTACGCGTCTTAGTGCGCAAGAATCGCCAGCAGCAGCAACGCCACGATGTTGGTGATCTTGATCGCAGGGTTGACGGCGGGACCGGCCGTATCCTTGTAGGGGTCGCCAACGGTATCACCCGTCACCGATGCCTTGTGCGCATCCGAGCCCTTCATGTGACGGACACCATCCTTGTCGACAAAGCCGTCTTCGAAGCTCTTCTTGGCATTGTCCCATGCGCCGCCGCCCGAGGTCATCGAGATTGCGACGAAAAGGCCATTGATGATGACGCCGAGCAGCGATGCACCAAGTGCCGCAAAGGCAGACGCCTTGGAACCGGAGATGATGAGCACGCCGAAATAGACGACGACGGGCGCCAGCACCGGCAGCAGCGACGGAATGATCATTTCGCGGATCGCGGCCTTGGTCAGAAGATCAACGGCGCGGCCGTAATCCGGCTTTTCCGTGCCTTGCATGATGCCCGGCTTTTCACGGAACTGCTTACGCACTTCCTCGACGATCGCGCCGGCGGCACGGCCGACAGCGGTCATGGCGATGCCGCCGAAAAGATAGGGAATCAGGCCGCCGAACAAGAGACCGGCGACGACATAGGGATTCGACAGATCGAAGGAGATCGGACCGATATTCTGGAAATACGGATACTGATCCGGATGCGCGGCAAAATACTGCAGGTCGTTCGCATAGGCCGCAAAGAGCACCAGCGCACCGAGGCCGGCCGAGCCGATCGCATAACCCTTGGTGACGGCCTTCGTCGTGTTGCCGACGGCATCGAGCGCGTCGGTGGACTTGCGCACTTCCGGCGGCAGATGGGACATTTCGGCGATGCCGCCGGCATTGTCCGTAACCGGGCCGAAGGCATCGAGCGCCACGATCATGCCGGCGAGGCCGAGCATGGCGGTAACCGCGATGCCGGTGCCGAACAGGCCTCCGAGCTGATAGGTGGCAAGAATGCCGCCGACGATGACGATTGCCGGCAGCGCCGTCGATTCCAGGGATACTGCGAGGCCCTGAATGACGTTGGTACCGTGGCCGGTTACCGATGCCTGGGCGATCGAGACGACCGGGCGCTTGCCTGTGCCGGTATAAAATTCGGTGATCACCACGATCAGCGCGGTGACGACGAGACCGACGAGACCGCACACGAAGAGCCTTGTGCCCGTCACGTCAAAGCCAGCGACCTGGCCGAGCGAACCCCAGCCAACGGTCAGCGAAGTCGCGGCACCGAGACCGATGATCGACAGAAGCCCTGTCACGATCAGGCCCTTGTACAGCGCGCCCATGATCGAGCCGTTCGGGCCGAGCTTGACGAAGAAGGTGCCGATGATCGAGGTGATGATGCAGGCGCCGCAGATTGCCAGCGGATAAATCATCGCCGACGGCAGGATGGGCGCGCCGGCAAAGAAGATTGCCGCCAGAACCATCGTTGCGACGACGGACACTGCGTAGGTTTCAAAGAGGTCTGCTGCCATGCCGGCGCAATCGCCGACATTGTCGCCGACGTTGTCGGCAATGGTTGCCGGGTTGCGCGGATCGTCTTCCGGAATGCCGGCCTCTACCTTGCCGACGAGATCGCCGCCGACATCGGCGCCCTTCGTAAAGATGCCGCCGCCGAGACGGGCGAAGATCGAGATCAGCGACGCGCCGAAGCCGAGCGCCACGAGCGAGTCGATCACCTCACGCGAGCCGGGCTCGTGTCCGAGCACGATCGTCAGCACGTAATAATAAATGGAGACGCCGAGCAGCGCGAGGCCGGCGACCAGCATGCCGGTGATCGCACCCGACTTGAAGGCAATGTCCAGGCCTGCCTTGAGGCTTGCGGATGCTGCCTGGGCGGTGCGCACATTGGCGCGGACGGAGACGTGCATACCGATGAAGCCGGCAGCACCCGAGAGGACGGCGCCGATCAGGAACCCGATCGCGGCCGTGGCGGAAAGGAGCAGCCATGCTGCAATGAAAACAACAATGCCTACGATGGCAATGGTTCTATACTGACGCGTCAGATAGGCCTGGGCGCCCTCGCGGATATAGCCCGCGATCTCCTGCATGCGGCTGTTGCCCTGATCGGCAGCAAGCACCGACCGGGTTGCCCAGATGGCATAAACCACCGAGAGCAGGCCACATGCGATTACCAATAAAAGAATGGTCATTCGCTCTTTCCTCCCATAAGCCGGAGCTCACTCCTTCTCCGGCGACGAATGCTGCTGAATCGACTCCTCTCCATAGAAACGCTCAACAGGCGAGCGGAGATTGCGTGGTCGATAACGTCGCGTCAAGACTGCAAAACTTCAAAAGCCTTGCAGTACCGCAGAAAGGATGGGAGGGGTTGATTGGCGGCTAAGTGCCTACTTCTTCTGGTCGCCGCGCACTTGCTTGGCGATGCGGTCCAGAACGGCATTGACGAGCTTCGGCTCATCGTCGTCGAAGAAGGCACGGGCGATCTCGACATACTCGGTGACGATGACGGCGACCGGCACGTCCTTGCGGTCGACGAGTTCGAAAACGCCGGCGCGCAGGATGGCGCGGACGGTGCTGTCGAGACGCGACAGCGCCCAATCGTCCTGCAGGGCAGACGCGATCAGCGGGTCGAGGCGAAGCTGGTCGCGCACGACGCCTGAGACGATCGAGCGAAACCAGCCGGCATCGGCCTTCAGATAGGTTTCGCCGTCAAGTTCCTGGCCGAGACGATGCGCCTCGTATTCCGCCACGATTTCCAGAACGCCGGTGCCGCCGATATCCATCTGATAAAGCGCCTGCACAGCCGCGAGGCGCGCGGCGCCCCGCTGGTTGGCTGCCTTGACCGGTCGTTCGGTATTTTCGTCAGTCATTCTTTATGCACCCAGCTTCTTCTTCAGCTCGATCATCGTGAGAGCTGCACGGGCGGCAAAACCGCCCTTGTCCTTATCTGAACGGCGCGCACGCGCCCATGCTTGTTCATCGTTCTCGACGGTCAGGATGCCGTTGCCGATGGCCAGAGACTCGCTCACGGCGAGATCCATCAGGGCACGCGAGGACTCGTTCGAGACGATGTCGAAATGGTAGGTCTCGCCGCGGATGACCATGCCGAGGGCGACGAAACCGTCGTACTGCGTGCCGTCATTATCCGCGCCATCGAGCGCCATGGCAATCGCTGCCGGAATTTCCAGCGCGCCGGGCACGGTGACAACGTTGTAAGTGGCGCCAGCCTCTTCCAACGCGAAGGTCGCGCCTTCCAGAAGAGCATCGGCCATGTCGTCATAGAAGCGTGCTTCGACGATCAAAATATGGGGAGCGGTCTCTTTCGGCATGGGTCACCTTCAGTTGGCGGGGCATTTTCCACTCAGGCAGGCCGCGGTCAAAACATGCCTTCGAGCGAATGGCAAGCAAATTCGGGCGGCGCTCTCGGAGGAAAGACAAAATATCTGCAATGAGATAGCCGGACCCGTCTTTATCAGACGCTACGGCGCCAAACCCATGCTTAGCCAGGCAGCTGAAAAGTGGCAAAACCAAGGCAGGTTTCGTGAACAATTTGTAATTGCTTTTCAGTGGCTTAAGTCATTGAAAGATCAATGCTGCAGCGCCAGATCTTAGTCGTAACCAGACGATCCCTGTAGACAGCCGACCGTCGCGGTAGACGAAAGGATACCATCATGAACCGCGTTGCTAAAATCGCCATTGCCGCAGCTTTCTCGTCCCTTGCATTCGCCGGCGTTAGCCGGGCTGAAAGCCTAGGCATGAATACTGCAGCGGGTATCGAGCAGACGCTTCGCAGCTTCCACGGCAATGACTTCAACGTCGAGCCCGTCTATAACTGGCACCACCTCGACGACGAAATGACCGGCCCGCGATCTGCCCCTCAGCGCTCGCAAAGCGCTGTCCACGCCATTCAGGCTTCCATCGACGCCAACAAGTCGCTGGCACACCAGCTCAACAATGATGGTGTCAATATCCGCAATGTCGTGAACGCCGAACAGGCAGCCGACGGCAGCATTACGTTCTACGTTCGCTGAGGCTGCCGACTTGGCAGGCGAGTATGGGCGGTTATCTCCTCGCCGCCCGTACCGTCTTTGACGAAATCACTGTTGCATTTTCCGCCGGATAGGATTGTCTTCTCGCCAAAGCGGAGGACTCTATGGCGACGAATGCAAAACCGGTCATCAACACGGCCGATCTGTCCCTCGAACACTGGACGAGGGGAAGCCTCTTCGAAAGCCGCGATACGTCTTTCGGAAAGGATCTTGGGCTTGCCAATCTCGGCATCAGCTACAGTGAAGTACCATCAGGCAAATCCGGCTGCCCTTTCCACAACCACCATGTGGAAGACGAACTCTTCTACATCATCGAGGGCACAGGCGAATATCGCTTCGGCGACCAACGCCACCCAATCAAAAAGGGCGATGTACTGGGCGCTCCCTCGGGCGGGCCGGAAACTGCCCATCAGATCATCAATACCGGATCAACGCCGCTTATCTATCTCGGCCTGTCGACCAAGGCGAAGACCGAGATCTGCGAATATCCCGATTCCGGCAAGTTCCTCGCCAAGACCAACCGCGACGGCAGCTCCTTCGACCATATCGGCAGGGGAGAGAATGCTCTGGACTACTGGGATGGAGAGCCCGGATTCTGATATCAGCTCCGTCATCGCAACTTCATTTCAGAGCAGCATTTACATGACTGATATTCCGACCCTTGAAACCGGGCGGCTCATTCTGCGCCCGCATCGCCGCGACGATTTCGACGCGCATTTCGAACTCTGGCGCGACGAGGATGTGGTGCGCTTCATCAGCGGCGTGCCCTCCACCCGCGAGCAGAGCTGGGCGCGGCTGCTCCGGATTGCCGGCATGTGGCACTACATGGGATTCGGTTTCTTCGCGATCGAGGAAAAGGAAACCGGCCGCTTCATCGGCGAAGCGGGTTTTCTGGAGGCCAAGCGAGACATGCAGCCCTCGATCGAAGGGACGATGGAGGTGGGCTGGGCACTGATGCCCTCAGTCCACGGCAAGGGCTACGCCACCGAAGCACTGAAGGCGATCATCAGCTGGGGCGAAGCACAATTTCCGGCACGGCCGATGACCTGCATCATCAGCCCGGACAATATATCATCGCTGAAGGTCGCCGAAAAACTCGGCTTCAAGGAAATGGCGCGGACGGACTATAACGGCCCGATCATTCAGTTTTCGCGCTAGGAAACTCGGCAAGCCGGGCCGCATAACGCGCCATCGTGTCGACCTCGAAATTGACGAAGTCACCAGCCCTGCGTTCGCCCCAGGTCGTAACTTCCAGCGTGTGACGGATCAGCAGCACATCAAAATCCGTGCCGTCGACAGCATTGACGGTCAGTGACGTGCCGTCGAGTGCAATCGAGCCCTTGGGCGCCACAAATTTCGCGAGATGGGCCGGCGCACGCAGGCGGAAGCGGGTCGCATCGCCCTCCTCCGTCACCGACAGGATTTCAGCCTTGCCATCGACATGGCCTGACACGATATGGCCGCCAAGCTCGTCGCCGATCTTCAGCGAACGCTCGAGATTGATGTGGCTGCCCGCCTGCCAGCTGGATACGGTGGTCAGGCGCAGTGCCTCTTCCCATGCCTCCACCTCGAACCAGCGGCCGTTGCTGCCCTCCTGCGGCAGACCCGTTACCGTGAGGCAGATGCCCGAATGCGAGATCGATGCGCCCATATCGATGGTGGCCGGATCGTAATTCGTCGCGACACGGAGCTTAATGCCTTCCTTCAACGGCGAAACGGATTCGATCGTGCCGATATCAGTGACAATTCCGGTGAACATCAATTCTCTCTTTCGTATTCGTCCAGGCGGTCCGCGCCGAATATGTAAGTGCCCCTGTGGGCGAAACCGGATGGTATGTCGGTTGCCTGCAGCGGGGATTCAATACCGCCCTCGCCGATGACGACAGGCGCCTGATAGAGCTGGATGCGATCAACGAGACCGGTTTGGAGGAAAAGCTTCGCGGTCTTAGCGCCGCCTTCCACCAGAAGCGAGGAGATGCCGCGGGTGGCGAGGGCCGGCAAGAGGATTTCCGGGTGGTAAGGATTGCAGTAGAGAACCTCGACGCCGGCTGCTTCGAGCGCACTACGGCGAGCATCCATGCCGGCGGCATCAGCGCTGTCGCCCTCTGGCTCGCCGGGCGTGAGAAGAGCGGCGATCGCTTGGGGCGCAGGGGGAATTCCTTCCGCATCCGCCTGCAGCGGCGACATGACTTCATTCGCTACCACAATGACCGGCACGTCGCGCGCCGTCTCGACCAGCTTGCTATCCAGCGGCAGCGCCAGAGTGGGATCGAGCACGATGCGGATAGGCGAATGTGCCTCAAGGCCCGGTGTGCGCACGGTCAGCAAGGGATCGTCAGCGACCGCCGTGCCGATACCGACGAGGATGGCATCGGTCTCGGCGCGTAGCGCCTGTACCTGGGCGCGGGCCTCCGGCCCGGTGATCGCCACCTGCCCTACCCCCTCACGGCCGATCATGCCATCGGCGGAAACCGCAAGTTTGAGAGTCACATAGGGGCGGTTCTTCGACTGGCGGGTGAGATATCCAGCGAGCGATTGCCTTCCTTCTGTCTCCAGCACGCCGGTCGTCACCTCGATACCGGCATCGCGCAGCATGGAAATACCGCGGCCGGATACCCTGATATCGGGATCCGTCACGCTGATGACGACGCGCCCGACGCCATAGGCGATCAGCGCGTTGGCGCAAGGCGGCGTCTTGCCGTGATGCGAGCAGGGTTCGAGCGTGACATAGGCGGTTGCACCGCGGGCAAGTTCACCGGCTTCGGCGAGCGCCTGGGGCTCGGCATGCGGGCGACCGCCAAGTGCCGTCACGGCGCGGCCGACGATCGCGCCGTCGCGAACGATGACACAGCCGACGGATGGATTGGTGGACGTCTGGCCCGTGTGCCATCGCGACAGGCGGATCGCGGCTGCCATGAAGCGTTCGTCCTCAGGCCGCGCGATCCCCTCGCCCATGGTCATGCGTCCAGCGGATCGCGGGCGATCTTGGCGTTGAGCTCTGCGATCAGCTTTTCGAAATCCTCGGCATGCGAGAAATCACGATAGACCGAGGCGTAGCGCACGAAGCCTACATCATCGAGGCCCTTCAAGGCTTCCAGAACCTGCAGGCCGATCTGTTCGGAAGAGATTTCCGTCTCGCCTGAGCTTTCCAGCCGGCGCACGATACCGGAGACAGCACGCTCGATACGGTCGCGATCGACGGGCCGCTTGCGCAATGCCACATCGAAGGACCTAACCAGCTTATCACGGTCGAAGGGAACCTTTCGGCCGGTCTTCTTCGTGACCATCAGCTCGCGCAACTGCACGCGCTCGAAGGTCGTGAAGCGGCCGCCGCAATCAGGACAGATACGGCGCCGGCGGATGGAGGTGTTATCCTCCGCCGGTCGTGAATCCTTGACCTGCGTATCTTCCGAACCGCAATAGGGGCAGCGCATGCCTTCTCCTTCAGCATCGGCCCGAAAATCGGAATCGATTTTCGGAAAGCCTGATGCGTAGATTCAAAGAGTTAGAGCGTCCTTTGTGCGCCCGAACGGGCGCACGGCGCTCTAGCCCATGTAATCATACATGGGGAAGCGATCGGTCAGATTCACCACCTTGTCGCGGACGGCAGCCTCGACGGCAGCATTGCCCTCGTCGGAATTGGCGACCTTCAGGCCATCAAGAACCTCGACGATGAGGTTACCGATCTCGCGGAATTCCGCTTCCTTGAAGCCGCGCGTCGTCCCGGCCGGGGCGCCGAGGCGCACGCCAGAGGTGACGAAGGGCTTTTCAGGGTCGAACGGGATGCCGTTCTTGTTGCAGGTGATGTAGGCGCGTCCGAGTGCGGCTTCCGCACGTTTCCCGGTGGCATTCTTCTTGCGCAGGTCGACCAGCATCAGGTGGTTGTCGGTGCCGCCGGAGACAACGTCGAGGCCGCCGGCAACAAGCGTTTCGGCCAGCGCCTTGGCGTTCTTGACGATCTGCGCCGCATAATCCTTGAATTCCGGCTGCAGGGCTTCGCCGAAGGCAACAGCCTTGGCGGCGATGATGTGCATCAGCGGACCACCCTGGAGACCCGGGAAGACGGCCGAATTGAACTTTTTCGCCAGATCCTCGTCATTCGTCAGGATGACGCCGCCGCGCGGACCGCGCAGAGACTTGTGGGTCGTGGTGGTCGCAACATGGCAGTGCGGGAACGGCGACGGATGCACGCCACCGGCAACGAGACCGGCGATGTGGGCCATGTCGACCATCAGGTAGGCGCCAACCGAGTCGGCGATCTCGCGGAAACGCTTCCAGTCCCAGATGCGGGAATAGGCAGTGCCGCCGGCGATAATGAGCTTCGGCTTATGTTCTTTCGCCTTGCGCTCGACGTCGTCCATATCGAGCAGGTTGTCCCCTTCGCGCACGCCGTAGGACACGACGTTGAACCACTTGCCGGACATGTTGACCGGCGAACCATGTGTCAGGTGACCGCCCGAGTTCAGGTCGAGGCCCATGAACGTATCCCCCGGCTGCAGCAGCGCCAGGAATACGGCCTGGTTCATCTGCGAACCGGAATTCGGCTGAACGTTGGCGAAGTTCACGCCGAACAGCTTCTTGGCGCGCTCAATCGCCAGTTCCTCGGCGATATCGACGAACTGGCAGCCACCGTAGTAGCGCTTGCCCGGATAACCCTCGGCATATTTGTTGGTCATGATGGAGCCCTGGGCTTCCAGAACGGCACGGGAAACGATGTTCTCGGATGCGATCAGTTCGATCTCATGCCGCTGACGACCGAGTTCCTTTCCGATCGCGCCGAAGATTTCCGGATCGACGTCTGCAAGCGAGCGATTGAAGAAGGATTCGGTGGAAGCATTGGTCATGAGCGGGCTCCTACGGTGGAATGCGGCAAGGTATTAGCGTTCCGCAGATGCGAGGGCAATACGAAGAACGACATTTGCTGGGCTAAGCGCGCGGGGCGAACACTTTGCGTCGAATGCCGCCTCGCTGGAATGAAAAAAGCCGCGCACATGGCACGGCTTTTCTGAATTCCACAAGCCGGACTTACTGTACCGGCTGCTCCATGCCCGAAGTGGTGTCCAGCGCCAGTTCGGCATTGCCGTCCATCTCGTAGATGTCGTCGCGGAACTGGACGACGCCGTCGGGCATGCCCCAGGCCGAGATATAGACGAAGTAAACAGGCACTTCGGTCGCGAGCTTGATCGGCGTGTTGGTGCCGCTGGCGATGACCTGCTCCATCTGCTGGCGGTTCCAGCCGGGCGTTTCACGCAGCAGCCAGTTCGACAGGTCGCGGACGTTCTGGACGCGCACGCAGCCGGACGATTCAAAGCGCATGAGCTTGTTGAACAGGCCCTGCTGCGGCGTGTCGTGCATATACTCGCCGTTCTTGTTGTAGAAGTTGATCTTCGTGGACGCCATGGCGTTGATCTTGCCCGGATCCTGACGGAACATCAGGTTCGGCGCTTCACCGTTCCAGTCGACGGTCTCGGGGGCGACTTCGTTGCCCTTGCCGTCGATCAGGCGGATGGCATTCTTTTCGAGATAGGTCGGATCCTTGCGCATCAGCGGCACGATGTCCTTCTCGACGATGGAGCGGGGTGCCGTCCAGTACGGATTGAGAATGACCTCGTAGACCTTCGAGTTGACGAGATGCGTCGGGCGGCTCAGGCGGCCGACAACCGCGGTATGGCGCGTCGCAACGCTGCCGTCTTCAACGGCTTCCACATAGGCGGCCGGAATGTTGACCATCAGGTGGCGACGGCCGAGATCTTCAGGGAAGGTCTGCAGGCGGATGAGGTTGGTGTTCAACTGCTGCAGGCGCACATCGGCCGGGATGTTCATCGCCTTCAGCGTGAACTCGCCGAGCACACCATCGGCCGGCAGGCCATGACGGGCCTGGAAGCGCTTGACGGCACCATCGACATAGGAATCGAAAGCATTGGAAAGACCAGCCTCACGCGGCAGGTCGCCGGTGATCGCCAGACGCTGGCGCAGGGCCTGGACGGTGGGGGAGCTGACGCCGAGCTGCAGGCGCTGATCGCCCGGATTGACCTCGGGCCAGCCGCCGGCGGACGCGATCTGCTGATATTGCATGATCGCCTGCTGCGTGCTCGGCACCGACTGCGGGCTGAGGATCGGGGTATTGGAAAGGACGGCCGTCGCCGTGCGCGAGGCAGCCTTGGCGTCGAACTGGTCGTCCCAGTTGCCGCGTTTGGGGGCATTCAGGAGCCCATCGAGCGCCGATTGCGCGAATGCGGGTGCGGCAAGCGCGCCGGCACCAACCGTTGCCGCCGACGCCAGGAAGGCGCGGCGCGAGAGAGCTTCAATTCCGTTCTTTTTAGACATTCGTCCCAACCACTCAATGCCACGGTGGAGGAAGCCGCGGCCCTTTGCGATATCCTGCGCCTTAACGCAGATCCCTATCCGTTCGTTCTTCCGGCGCAGCAGGAAATTCCGCCAGTCCCATCACAAGATTGCGAGCAACCTGGATGGTGCCAATGGTCCGTCGAGGACGCCGGCTATCGAATATTCCGCTGTCACATCAATATGGCCAATTCGTGTTGCCGGGCCGGAAGACAGACTGCCGGTTGCCGGAAACCGATGCAACGCACCACATGACGGGTAAACTGTGAGGGTTAATAACGACTAAAAAACGGCTTGAATACCGGGCGTTTCGCTTGGCTGGCGTGCGTTGCAAAGATGCCACGCAGAGGCGAGCGGATGTCTCCGCGCATTACCGAGGTGTCCGGTCGTGCGGAAGGGCGACACGCTTCCACCTGATCGACAGCAGGCCTTTGACACAACGGCAGAAAAGCGCCTCGCGGAGGGAAACCGCGTGCGCTTTAGTTGCCGATTGGAGGTCGGAAATCGCCGGCGTTCAAGTGGCGAGCGATCCACGCCACCTGTGCCATCTCGTGCCCCGTTTAGGCGGCCAACGCCGGCCAGGGCATTCTGGTGTTCATACCTGGGGACAGATCGTAATCTTCTTACAGACGATACAGGATTTGATCGTTCCAGAAGCGATCCAGCCGCTGCAGGAGCTTGTTCATCTGCGTAAACTCGTCGGTGCCGATGCCGCCGACCTTGTCGATCGAGGCGATGTGGCGTTCGTAGAGCCGGGCTACCGTTTCGGCGATGTCCTGGCCGGTTTCGGTCAGGCTGATACGGACCGAGCGGCGGTCGATGCGCGAGCGCTGGTGGTTGATGAAGCCGAGGTCGACCAGCTTCTTGACGTTGTAGGAAACGTTCGAGCCGAGATAGTAGCCGCGGGAGCGCAGCTCGCCGGCGGTCAGTTCGGAGTTGCCGATGTTGAAAAGGAGCAGCGCCTGGATGGCGTTGACGTCGCTGCGGCCCTGACGGTCGAACTCGTCCTTGATGACGTCGAGAAGACGGCGATGAAGGCGTTCAACAAGATGAAGGGATTCCATGTAAAGATCACGGATGCCCTGCTCGTGTGCATGGAAAGTCGATGCCGCCTGCGGCTTGATTTTCGTGTTCATTTGACTGCCTCACTGTTTTGTTTGGCGGTGTCGTTTTCTTCCCGCCTTGAGTGAGACCCTATCGAATACATATAAAATTCGACTTAAACCGCAGGCTTAACAGAGGCTTACGAAAACCCCTTGATGTATCAGGGTAAATCAACGCTTACCTGACGACGCTGCCGCCGCCGCTCAAGCCACAGGGAAAGCCTGAAAATCCAGTAGATGACGGCCACGATCACATGGAGCAGGATGATCAGCCGGTTGGCCCCGAAGATCTGCGGCAGCAGGCCGTACATGAGGATCTGGCCGCCTGCGGCCAGCACCCAGATGACCGGCCCCCAGGAAACGGTGAGCCAGAGGCCGAGCGAGGCAACCGGGAAAAGAACGGCAAGGCTGGTGCTTGCGACCTTCCATGGCAGGCTCAACAGATCGAACCGGCCGGCGCCGACCAGCGAGTAACCGACGAGCATCGCCCAATACTGAAGACCGAACCAGAAGCAGGAAACGGCGACGAGCCGCAGGAAGAAGATGAAGAGGATATCCGTCAGCGTCCGTTTCGGCATCGTCGGAGAATCGGTTTCCATGGGCGAGACATCACACTCAATGTTACGGCTTCAGTTTTAGGCTTTCATCCGCCGCGGCCAATCGTCCGGTTTGGATTTTCCGGGGCGCATGATAATGAGCGCTCCAATAAATGGAATGGCCCAGGGACAGATATCATGCAGGACAAGACGCATCTCGTCGATGAAATCACCGGTCACCGCCGTATGCGGCGCAACCGCAAGGCCGACTGGACGCGGCGGCTGGTGCAGGAAAACCGCTTGACGGTCGACGATCTGATCTGGCCGATCTTCATCGTCCCCGGAACCGGCATCGTCGATCCGATCGCCGCCATGCCGGGTGTCAACCGCATGAGCGTCGACAAGGCGGTCGAGGCGGCGAAGGAAGCGGCCGATCTTGGTATCCCCGCTATCGCCACCTTCCCCGATATAGAGATGGAATTGCGCGATGAGACAGGGTCGAACAGCCTTGTCGCCAATAACCTCATCAATCAGACGACGGCTGCCATCAAAAAGGCAGTGCCCAATATCGGCATTATTACTGATGTGGCGCTCGACCCCTTCACCAGCCACGGGCATGACGGCATCCTGCGCGACGGCGAGATCGTCAATGACGAGACGGTCGACCAGGTCGTCAAGGCCGCGATCCTGCAGGCCGATGCCGGCGCCGACATCATTGCTCCCTCGGAAATGATGGACGGACGCATCGGCGCGATCCGCCGCGGGCTCGATGCCGCCGGGCATCAGAGCGTCGGCATCATGTCCTATGCAACGAAGTTTTCCTCCGGCTTCTACGGGCCCTATCGCGAGGCGATCAACACCAAGGGCCTGCTGAAGGGCGACAAGAACAGCTATTACATCAATCCGGCGAACAGCACGGAAGCTCTGCGCGATGCCGCCCTCGATGTCGAGGAAGGCGCCGACATGCTGATGGTGAAGCCGGGACTTGCCTATATCGACATATGCTGGCGCGTGAAGGAGGCTTTCGGCCTGCCGACTTTCGCCTATCAGGTGTCCGGCGAATATTCGCAGATCAAGGCTGCGGCCATGAACGGCTGGATAGACGGCGAGCGGATCATGATGGAGACGCTGCTTGCCTTCAAGCGCGCCGGTTGTGACGGCATCCTCACCTATTTTGCGCCGGAAGTGGCGAAAATCCTCGCAAAAAGGTGATTTTCGGGCGAATTATTGTATTTCCCCCGGACGATACCATATCAGCCGCATCGTCTTTCGAAGGGAGATATGGATGAGCTACAACCCCAATCCGCTTTATGCCGCACCGGAGGACTGGCGCGCCTATAGTGGTGTGCTCAGCCGTCGCGTCTTCGCATTCATCCTCGACTATGTCATCGTGGCCCTGCTCTGCATTCCGGCGGCGATCGTGGTGTTCTTCCTGGGGATCGTCACGCTGGGGCTCGGCTTCATCCTTTATCCGGCCCTGTTCGTCATCGTCGCAGGCCTGTACTTTGGCTTGACTGTCGGCGGTCCATCGCAGGCTTCGCTTGGCATGCGCGCGATGGGTATCGCGATCGTGCGTGTTGACGGAAGGCCGATGGACTTCATCCTGGCCGTTGCTCACCTGGCGCTGTTCTGGGTCCTGAACTCGGTGTTGACGCCGCTGATTCTGCTGGTCGGCCTGTTCACGGAGCGCTCGCGCCTGCTGCACGATTTCCTCGTCGGCACGGCGACGATCCGCACCAACTGATTCCCTGTCGGCGGGGACGAAATAAAGTCTCCGCCCGCCCTTTGCCGGCCACAAAAAGGCGCCATATCCAAGAAATCGAATATTCGATTGCGCGGCACTGAATGCCGTGCTGTTGACGTTTTTTATTCTTGCGTCATGCTGTCCGGAATGACAGGCGCCCCGAAAGGAAATCTCCGCAAGAGATGAATACCCAGACTACGCCATCCCCGCAGTTTTATCTGACGGCTCCGGCTACGTGTCCGTATCTGCCGCATGAGATGGAGCGCAAGGTCTTCACTCACCTCGTCGGTCCGCGCGCTGCAGAGATGAACGACATTTTGACTCAGGGCGGCTTTCGCCGTTCCCAGAATATCGCCTACCGCCCCGCCTGCGAGGCCTGTCGGGCCTGCGTCTCGGTGCGGATCCTGGCACAGGAGTTTCAGCCTACCAAATCGATGAAGCGGGTTCTGGCGAACAATTCCGACATCATCGCAACGGAATTCCCTGCCCAGCCATCGAGCGAGCAATATTCGCTCTTCCGCCGCTATCTCGATTATCGCCACCAGCAGGGCGGCATGTCCGACATGACCGTGCTCGACTATGCGATCATGGTGGAAGACACGCATGTGAATACGAAGATCATCGAATATCGTCGCCGCGAGGAAGGCTCCGGCCTGGAGACGCGTCCCAAGGGCGAGTTGCTTGCCGCCGCGCTGACCGACACGATGAGCGACGGCCTTTCCATGGTCTATTCCTACTTTAATCCGGACCTCGACCGGCGTTCGCTCGGCACTTTCATGATCCTCGACCACGTGCACCGCACCAGGGCACTCGGCCTGCCGCATGTCTATCTCGGCTACTGGGTTCAAGGATCGCGGAAGATGGATTACAAGACGCGCTTCCAGCCGCAGGAACATCTGACGCCGCGCGGCTGGGAACGTTTCGATCCCTCTTCTCTCGAGGACGATCCCCAGGACTGATGCCCCCTCCCCACCTTTCCGATCATCGGAAGGGCCTGTTGCTGACAGCGGTCGGCGGACTGGCACTTTCCATGGATATTCCACTCGTTCGCCTCGCCGATGGCGATATCTGGTCGATCCTCAGCGCGCGAAGCCTGGCGACGGTCCTTGCCACATTCGTCATCCTGCTTGCGATGCGCCTGTTCTCAGGCAGGTGGCCGCCGCTCGTGCCCGGTCGCCCCGGCCTGCTGGCCGGACTGCTCTATGGGCTTTCTTCCGTCACCTTCGTCTTGGCGGTCTTCAATACGTCCACGGCGAACGTCGTCTTCATCGTTGCCTTCAACCCGATGTTCGGAGCACTGCTGTCGTGGCTATTTCTCAAGGAGAAGCCGCAGCCGGTGACCTTGATCGCGATGCTGATCATGATCTTCGGGGTCGGCCTGATCGTGCGCGAGGGACTTTCGAGCGGCCACGTCTTCGGTGACGCCATGTCGCTTTTAAGCGCGCTGGTGCTTGCCGCCGCCATCACAGTCGGTCGTGCCTCGCGCCGGGAGATGGGTTTCGTGCCGCTGCTTGCCGCAATCCTGCCGGCAGCACTCGGCCTGGTGCAGGTCCTGCCTACGGGACTTTCAATCGCTCACCCCGGCTGGATCGTCTTCAACGGCGCCATCATGATGCCGGTCGCCTTCTGGTGCCTGGCGACGGGACCACGATATCTTTCCGCGCCTGAAGTCGGGATGTTCTACCTGTTGGAAACGGTGCTTGCACCGATTTGGGTCTGGCTGATCTTCGCCGAAACGCCAGCCGCGATGACGCTTGTCGGCGGTGCGGTACTGGTTGCGGCGATCGCCGCCCATTCCGTCTGGATGGCGAGGGGCAGAAACGTTCAACTCGCTTGACCAGGGCGGTTATAGCTTATCTTCTGTTATTACTTTGTTGTCACAGGACGCGATGATGATCACGCAGTTCGCTCAGGCCGCAGCCCCTGCAGACTGGCCGGCTTCGGGGTTCGATCGTTTCGAACCTGGCGAAAGCTCCAGTTCCCGATCCAGCCCTTCGACGATATGTGTCCAGCCCTGACGGGTCTTTTCTTCGTATTCCGCCCATTCCGCGCACATCTCGTGCGTGAGGGTCAGGCGGCTGCCGCTACCGAGTGGCTCGATGTCGATTTCGACGCGATCGCAATTGTGGTCGTGTTCCTCGACCGAGAAGCAAAACACGATGTGTCGGGGGCGCTTCAGTTCCAGGAATACGCCGTGATGAAAGGCGTCGCCGGTCGGGCGGCGGTCGACGATGATGAAGCGGCCGCCGACGCGCGGCTCGATATCGGCGCGCACGACATGGCCGTCATCGGTTGCGAATAAAAAGCGGCGGGCAATTTGGGGATTGAGCCAGGCATCATAGACCGTGGCAGGGGGCGCCCTGTAGCTGTGGGCGACATGCAGTTTGATGGTATTTGCGGCGGCCATCGGCATTCCTCCGTTGTGTTCGCACGCTCTTCCAAGCGCACGGCTTATGGCCATCCCGCCCGCCCGCGGAACGACGTTGCCCTTCTTGTTGGCCTTTCTTTTTGGTGACAGGACTGAGATAGAGGAATTGCTCCGCCCGCCAAGGGCGGAGCCTCAAAATTCCCGGATCAGCCGGCGAATTTGCCGCTGCGTGGAAAGCCCTTCGGCACAGTGCGGCCGGCGGTGGCGCGGTCCGCCAGCCACTCGGCAAGCTCGTCCTTGTTCTTGGTGAAGGTGCGGCCGGCACTGTCTTCCCAGCTCAAGCCATCGGTGATGGCAAAGCAGCGAACATCGGAAATGCCGCCATCCTTGTAGCGCTGCAGGCGCACGCCCTTGCCGCGCGTCATTTCCGGCACCTGGCTCAGCGGGAAGACCAGCATCTTGCGGTTTTCACCGACGACGGCGATGTGATCGCCGGTCACGGGCACGAGAAGCTTGGTCTCATCCGGCATGGAGACGTTCATGATCTGCTTGCCCTTGCGGGTATTGGCGACCATTTCCGCTTCTGGCACCACGAAGCCGTTGCCGACCGTCGAGACGATCAGCATCTTGCGTGCCGCATCGTGGACGAAGGCAGTCAGCACGTCCTGATCGTTTTCCATGTCGATCATGATGCGCAGCGGCTCGCCATGGCCGCGGCCGCCGGGCAGCTTGTCGCCGCCGAGCGTGAAGACCTTGCCGCCGGTCGTGACGATCAGGATCTTGTCCGTCGTCTGTGCCGGGAAAGCCACCTTCAGGCCGTCGCCTTCCTTGAAGGCCAATGTCGACGTATCGGAAATGTGGCCCTTCAAAGCGCGGATCCAGCCCTTTTCGGAGACGACGACGGTGATCGGTTCCTTCTCGATCATCGCGTGCTGGACGGCTTCTTCGTCGGCGTCAGGCGCTTCGGCAAACTGCGTGCGGCGGCGGCCGATCTCGGTCGCCTTGGCGAATTTCTTCTTCACCTCGCCGATTTCCCAGGAGACCGTCTGCCACTGCTTCTCGTCGGAAGCGAGCAGCGCCTCGATATCGGCCTTTTCCTTGGTGAGTTCGTCGTGCTCCTTGCGGATCTCGAATTCTTCGAGCTTGCGCAGGGCGCGCAGCCGCATGTTGAGGATCGCTTCGACCTGAACGTCGGTCAGGTCCCAGCGTTTCATCATGACAGGCTTCGGCTCATCCTCTTCGCGGATGATACGGATCACCTCATCGATATTGAGGTAGGCAACGAGCAGGCCGCCGAGGATTTCGAGGCGCCTGTCGATAGCAGCAAGGCGGAAGCGCGAGCGGCGCTGGAGGACCTCGCGGCGGTGCGCCAGCCACTCCTTCAGCACTTCGTTCAGCGCCATCACGCGCGGGATGACGCCCATCGACAAGACGTTCATGTTCAGCGGAAAGCGGCTTTCCAGCTCCGTCAGCTTGAACATGGATTCCATGAGGATCGTCGGATCGACGGTGCGGCTCTTCGGCACCAGCACGACACGAATATCCTCGGCCGATTCGTCCCTGATATCTTCCAGGAGCGGCAGCTTGCGGGCGATCAGGAGTTCGGCGATCTTTTCGATCAGGCGCGACTTCTGCACCTGGAAGGGAATTTCGGTGATAACGATCTGATAGCCGCCGCGGCCGAGATCTTCCGTTTCCCATTTTGCGCGCACGCGAAAACCGCCACGACCGGTGCGGTAGCTCTCGATGATGCTTTCTCTGTTATCGATGATGATGCCCCCGGTCGGGAAATCGGGACCAGGGATGAATTCGACGAGCTTTTCGACCGTGGCATCGGGATGCTTGATCAGATGCAGTGCTGCGTCGCAGACCTCATGCACGTTGTGCGAAGGAATGGACGTCGCCATGCCGACGGCGATACCCGACGAACCGTTCGCGAGAAGGTTCGGGAAAGCGCCGGGAAGAACGATCGGCTCCGAATTGGATTCGTCGTAAGTATCGCGGAAATCGACGGCATCCTGATCGATGCCTTCGAGCAGCAGCTCGGAGACCGCGGTCATCTTCGATTCGGTGTATCGCATGGCGGCGGGACTGTCGCCGTCGATATTGCCGAAATTGCCCTGGCCGTTCACCAGCGTATAGCGCTGCGAGAAATCCTGCGCCAAGCGCGCCAGCGCGTCATAGATCGACTGGTCGCCATGCGGGTGATAGTTACCCATCACTTCGCCGACGATCTTGGCGCATTTCCTGAAGGCCGCGTTGGGGCGCAGACCCATGTCGTTCATCGCGTAGACGATGCGGCGATGGACTGGCTTCAGGCCATCGCGCACATCAGGCAGGGCGCGGTGCATGATGGTCGACAAGGCATAACGAAGGTAGCGCTCTTCGAGCGCCGCCTTCAGGTCGACCGGTTGAATATTATCGTCGTCTCCGCCGGAAGGCGGTAAAATCTCTTGTCCCATGGAACCCTGACTAGCTCAGAAACCCCTGTGGGGCAAGGAATCCGGGCGCTCCGGCTGTGGATGACGTCTTCATGCTGACACGAAAGCTGTAAAAGGTGACAGCTGAATTTGGACTCTGTTTGCCTATCCTCTCAATAAAAATTTAGGGGTCTGCAAATATAAAGCCGGACCGTTCCGCAGTAGCTTCTTTGTAATAGTCAACGGCACTTGCCATCCAGGGGACTTTCTCATGACCTTTTACCGCACAACGCGGCTGATGCTGTCGAGCGCAGCCATTCTATCGTTCGCTGGTTCTGCGTTCGCGCTGGACGGCCAGGATCTCCTGAAAAAGATCAATGCCGCTTACAGCCAGCAGGGCGGAACAGTGGCTGCCGATTCCGTCGATATCGACGGCACGACGGTCACGCTAAAGAACACCAGCTTCAAGCCGAATGCCGGCGAACCGATCGCCATCGGCGACATCACCCTCTCGGGCGTCGAAGAGCAGGATGACGGCGGCTACTATATCGAAGAGGCAGCCTTCCCCGACATCAGTTCATCCAAGGAGGGCGTGACCGTGAGCGCCCAGGAAATGACGCTCGGCGACATCTCCGTTCCCGCCCAGCCGGGCGATACGATCGACTCCATGTTCTTTGCCGAGAGCGCTCATACTGGTCCGATCAAGGTCGTCAAGGATGGTGCCGAGGTCTTCTCGGTACTCGAAAGCGACATGAACGCAACGCTGCGCGAAGATGAATCCGGTTTCGATTTTGACGGCGCCTTCAAGAGCATGAAGGCCGATCTCAGCCAGGCCGGAGATAGCCCGGACAGCAAGGAAGCGATCGAGAAACTGGCTCTTCAGCACATCCAGGGCGACATCACCATGAAGGGCGCCTGGGATATCGAGCCCGGCACGATCGATCTCTCGGAGATATCTTTCGACATCACCAATGTCGGCAAGCTGAACTTCGGCTTCAAGATCTCTGGCTACACGATGGCCTTCATGAAATCGATGCAGGACGCGGTCAAGCAGTCGGAAGCCAACCCCAACAAGGAAGAAGCACAGCAGGCGCTCGGCCTCGCCATGCTCGGACTTGCCCAGCAGCTGACATTCGATTCCGCGCAGATCCGCTTCGAGGATGCGTCGATCACCAAGCGCGCGCTGGACTATGCCGGTTCGAAGCAGAACGTCTCCGGCCAGCAGATGGCGGATTCGCTGAAGGCGATGACGCCGATCATGCTCGCGCAGCTCAACATTCCGGAGCTGCAGAACGCGATTTCGGCTGCGGTCAGCACCTTCCTCGACAATCCGAAGAGCCTGACCGTCAAGGCCACGCCTGAGAAGCCGGTCGCATTCCCGATGATTGTCGGTGCTGCCATGGGTGCACCGAACACGGTGCCGCAGATGCTTGGGGTGAAGGTTTCGGCGAACGACTGAGTTCGTCTCAACCCAACAAAAAAGCCCGGCGATATCTTCGCCGGGCTTTTTTGTTTTGTGAAGCCTGCCTCAGTCTTTCTTCTGCGGCGGGATCGGGCGGATCGCCAGTTCGCGCAGCTGGGCGGTCGTTGCCGGTGTCGGCGCGCCCATCAGCAGATCCTGGGCCTGCTGGTTCATCGGGAAGAGCGAGATTTCGCGCAGGTTCTTCGCGCCGACGAGCAGCATGACGATACGGTCGATACCGAAGGCGGCACCACCATGCGGCGGCGCGCCGTACTGGAAGGCGCGGTAGAGGCCGCCGAAACGATCCTCGACATCCTGCTGGCTCAGGCCCACCTTTTCGAAGGCAGCGACCATGGTTTCCGGCGACTGGTTACGGATCGAGCCAGAGGCGATTTCGAAGCCGTTGCAGACCGCGTCGTACTGGAAGGCCTTGATCGTCAGCGGATCCTGATTGGTCAGCGCATCGAGGCCGCCCTGCGGCATAGAGAACGGATTGTGGGCGAAGTCGACCTTCTTCTCATCTTCGTTCCATTCGAAGAACGGAAAATCGACGATCCAGCAGAGTTCGAAGCGATCGCGGTCAATGAGGTTCAGCTCGTCGGCGGCGCGGTTGCGGGCTTCGCCTGCAAACTTGTAGAACTTTTCCGGTTCGCCGGCGACGAAGAAGCAGGCGTCGCCGTCACCGAGGCCGAGCTGGTTGCGGATGGCATCCGTACGCTCTTCGCCGATGTTCTTGGCAAGCGGGCCGGCGCCTTCGAGCTTTTCGCCTTCCTTGCGCCAGAAGATATAGCCGAGGCCGGGCTGGCCCTGGCTCTGCGCCCAGGCGTTCATGCGGTCGCAAAAGGCGCGCGAACCGCCGGTCTTGGCCGGGATCGCCCAGACCTGAACCTTCGGGTTGGAGGCGATCATGTTGGCGAAGACCTTGAAGCCGGAGCCGGCAAAATGGTCGGTTACGGCTTCCATGACGATCGGGTTGCGCAGATCAGGCTTGTCGGAGCCGTATTTGCGGATCGCTTCGTCATAAGGGATACGCGGCCATTCCTTGGTGACCGGCTTGCCTTCGGCGAACTCCTCGAAAATGCCGGTCATCAGCGGACCCATCGTGTTCCAGACGTCCTCCTGGGTCACGAAGCTCATTTCGAGGTCGAGCTGGTAGAACTCGCCCGGCAAGCGGTCGGCACGCGGGTCTTCATCGCGGAAGCAGGGCGCGATCTGGAAGTAGCGGTCGAAACCGGCAACCATCAGCAGCTGCTTGTACTGCTGCGGAGCCTGCGGCAGGGCGTAGAAAGTGCCGGGATGGATACGGCTCGGCACGAGGAAGTCGCGCGCGCCTTCCGGCGAGGAAGCCGTCAGGATCGGCGTCGTATATTCGGTGAAGCCGACATTGCCCATTTCGCGGCGCATGGCGGAGATAACCTGCGTGCGCTTGACGATGTTCTTATGCAGCGTTTCGCGGCGAAGATCGAGGAAGCGGTACTTGAGGCGAACGTCTTCCGGATAGTCGGGCTCGCCGAAGACCGGCAGCGGCAGTTCCTTTGCGGCGGAGAGAACTTCGATCTCCTGCGCGTAGAGTTCGATCTCGCCGGTCGGCATGTTCTTGTTGACGGTGTCTTCGGTACGCGCCTTGACGAGGCCGTCAATGCGGATCACCCATTCGCCGCGAACGGTTTCGGCCATCTTGAAGGCCGGGCTGTCCGGATCGGCAACCACCTGAGTGATGCCGTAGTGATCGCGAAGGTCGATGAACAGCACGCCGCCATGATCTCGGACACGATGGACCCAGCCGGAAATACGGACATTCGAGCCGACGTCCGACTTACGAAGAGCGGCGCATGTGTGGCTACGGTAGCGGTGCATGATCTCAATTCCTGGCATTTGGCTTAAGACGGCGGCATGGCCGAAGACCTGCAGCGCCGACAAGAAAATCGGGCGGACAAGCGCATGGACGCTCTGATTTGTCAAGACTTGGCGCGGCCGGCGGGCCGTTTGCTCCCTCGTTTCCGAATGAGCCAGGACACTTGCGCTGCGGCAGTTTGGCTGAAGGCTGCGTATTGATGAAAAGGATAGTCAACTTTAAAAGGAGGCATCATTCAAGACGGAACCTGCCGATGCCCCTCCTCACCCGCCGCAATCTGCTCAAGGCTTCCGCCGTCGCCGGCGCCTATGGCGCGGGCATGGCGATTGCCGGGCGCTTCGGACTGGCGGAGCCCGCGCCCGAGCCGCGCATCCTGACGGCGCGCAGGACCGCGACACAGATCATGGATGCCGCACCGACGCGGGATATCATGACATGGGGCGACGAGGGGCTGCCGCCGGTGCTGCGCATGCCGCGCGGCAAAGCCTATGCGGCGCGCCTGACGAACAGCCTGGACGAACCGACGACGATCCACTGGCACGGACTGCGCATCGACAACAAGATGGACGGCGTGCCCTTCATGACGCAGCCCTACGTCTATACGAACGACAGCTTCGATTATCTCTTCACGCCGCCGGATGCTGGGACCTTCTGGTATCACCCCCACTGCAACACGCTGACCCAGATGGGCCACGGCATGACCGGCGTGCTCGTCGTGGAAGATCCCTCCGATCCCGTCTTCGATGCCGAAATCGTGCTCAACCTGCGCGATTGGCGGCTTGGCGGCGATGGTCAGTTCATTGCGCCGTTCCGCCCGCGTGATGCAGCAAAGGCCGGCACCTATGGAACGGTGCGGACCGCCAACTGGCACCAGGAGCCGAAATATGATGCACCGGCGGGCGGGCTCGTGCGCCTGCGTATCGCCGTCACCGACGTGACCCGCATCTTCTCGCTCAAGATGGAAGGTGCAGATGCCACGGTTATCGCTATCGACGGCAATCCGGTACCGAAGCGCTTCCCGCTCGATCTCCTGCAGATCGGACCAGGACAGCGGCTCGACCTTGCCGTTCGCATGCCGGATGGCGAAGGGGCGGTCGCCACGCTGGAAGATATTCGCGGTACGACGCCGAAGGTGATCGCGAGCCTCAGCGCCACCGGGCAGTCACTGAAGCGCAATATCGGCGATCTCGGCGCGCTTGCAGAAAACCCGGTGCCGAAGGCCGATCTTTCTTCCGCGGAGACAATTCCACTTGTCTTGTCCGCCACCGCAGAGAATGCCGCCGTCGAAAGCATCTGCGGCACGCTCGGCTACAGCTTCTGGGCCATCAACAAGGTGCCGTGGCCGGGCGACACGCCCGATCCGACCGCACCGCTCGCTGAGCTGAAGCTCGGCAAGAGCTACGTCTTCAACCTGGAAAACGTCACGCCGCATACGCATCCGATCCATCTGCACGGCATGAGCTTCACCGTGATCTCGTCCTCGACACGGGAGGTGATGCCACTCGTCTCCGACACCTATCTCATTCAGCCGGACGAAAAGGTGCAGCTCGCCTTCGTCGCTGACAATCCGGGTGACTGGCTATTGCATTGCCACATCATCGAGCATCAGAAGACAGGCATGACGAGCTATCTTCGCGTGGCCTGATATTGTGCCGTGGTTATCGCCTTGGCGACACAGCAGCCACAGAAAACATCACATGCATCATCGCGAATAAGACTTCATAAAGGTGAAGCCCGCTGACCATATTGACATATCTCTTCGAAAGGGGAAGGAAGGTTTAACTGACCTCTTCCTTGCGAATGAATTGATATGATCGAAACCACCGCCGATCTGGCGGCCGCCTGCAAAGAGCTGGCCAAGTCCGATTTCATTACCATCGATACTGAATTCCTGCGTGAGACGACCTTCTGGCCGGAACTGTGTCTGATCCAGATGGCGAGCCCAACGGTGGAGGTGCTGGTCGATCCTCTGGCGAAAGACATCGATCTTTCGCCCTTCTTCGAGCTGATGGCCAATCCTGATGTGCTGAAGGTATTTCACGCGGCGCGGCAGGATATTGAAATCATTTTCAATCGTGGCAACCTGATCCCTCACCCGATCTTCGATACGCAGGTCGCCGCCATGGTCTGCGGCTTCGGTGACAGCGTTTCCTACGACCAGCTCATCAGCCGCACGAAGAACGTTCATATCGACAAGTCCTCGCGCTTTACGGACTGGAGCCGTCGGCCGCTCTCCGACAAGCAGCTCGAATATGCGCTGGCCGATGTCACCCATCTGCGCGACGCCTATCTCTACCTCAAGGCCGAACTGGAGCGCGAGGGCCGTGCCTCCTGGCTGCGTGAGGAAATGGACATTCTGGAATCGCGCGAGACCTACGATATCCACCCTGACGATGCCTGGCAGCGGCTGAAGCTTCGCCTGCGCAAGCCGCAGGAGCTGGCGATCCTGAAATATGTCGCCGCCTGGCGGGAGCGCGAGGCGCGGTCGCGCAACGTGCCGCGTTCGCGGGTGCTGAAGGACGATGCGATCTACGAGATCGCCCAGCAGCAGCCGAAGGACGCCGAGGCCCTCGGGCGCCTGCGCACAATTCCGAAGGGCTGGGAGCGCTCGGCCACGGGTGCTGCGGTGCTGGAAGCGGTCAATACAGCGCTTGCGCTGCCACGTTCCGAAATGCCGCATGTGCCGCGCCAGGCACAGCCGCCGGAAGGTGCGGCGGCGGCCGTCGAGCTTCTCAAGGTGCTGCTCAAGCTGATTTCCGAAAAGCACGGCGTGGCGCCGAAGGTAATCGCCAACAGCGACGACCTCGACAGGATCGCGGCTGAGGGCGAAACGGCAGATGTCGCGGCCATGCATGGATGGCGGCGCGATCTGTTCGGCGAGCCGGCGCTGCAGCTCATCCGTGGCGAAATTGCTCTGCGCTTCGTTGGCCGCAAGGTCGAAACCGTCGCGCTCCCAGCGTAGATCGTGGCAGGGGCCTTCGGCCCGGCTGTCGCGTTTCAACTCGTTGTTTGACGCGTGTCGTCAGCGCAAAATCGCTTCGTACCTTTGTGCGCGCTGCCTTAAATTCGAAATATCTTGACCATAGCACTGCGCCGGAAACAATAGCCGAATGAAGTGCTTCGGCGAAAGGGCGGCATGAGAGAGATATCCCCGACGCAGAACTGGATTCTGATTGCGCTCGTCCTTGGACTCAGCGGCGTGGTCTACGATCTGTACTTCTTTGCCGGTCAGACGCCCATCATCGGAGCGATCTTCGCGCTTTTCATCGGCATGCCGATCCTCGCCTTCGAACGCAAGGCGCTGTTGCGCGGCCTTTACCGGCGCATACAAAGACTGCCGACCCTCCTCTTCATCATCTCCGAGCTCGTCATCTATGAAATCCTGATGAGCATCGGCTTTGCCGCTGCCGGTTTCCTCCTTACTCTGCTTGGCGTTCTGAATCCGCCGAAGATGATCGACGTGCTGATCATGCCGTTCGACATCTTTATCTACGCGCTTGCCGTCTGCGCAACATTGATCTTCCTGCTCCGGGTGCGGGAACTGCTCGGGCGCGAGGTCTTCATCAGCATGCTGATCAGCCGCTATCGCAGACCGATGAAGGAAGAGCGGGTCTTCCTGTTCATCGATCTCGCCGAATCCACGGCCTTTGCCGAAAAGCACGGGGACCTGCGCGCGCAACAGCTTCTGAGCTCGCTATTTGCCGCCTTCGCCGAGCCTGTGCGGCGCAACAAGGGCCTGATCAACGACTATGTTGGCGATGCGGCTATCATCACCTGGCCACTGGCGCGCGGCGTCAAAGATGCGCGTTGCGTGCGCTGCCTTTTCGATATCCTTGCCGATATCGAAGCCAATGCCGCAAGCTGGAAGAAGAGCTACGGCCATGTGCCGAAGCTCAGGGCCGCCCTTCACGGCGGCAGCGTCATTACGGCTGAGGTCGGCGTTGACCATCATAAGATCAGCTTCTTCGGTGATACGGTGAATACCACTTCGCGGCTGGAATCGCTCTGCCGAACATTGAACCGGCCGGTGCTGATCTCCGCCGAGCTCGCCAAGCGCATGACGTTGCCTGAGGAGATTGTCGGCGAGAACCTCGGCAATCACGCTGTGCGCGGCCGTGGCCAGGGGCTGGATGTCATCGCCCTTTCCTCGCGCGCCGTGACCGTCCTCAATCAGCCCGCGACCCTGCGGCGCGGTTGAGCCGTAGCTTTCCGCACACGTCACCAAAGCTTCACCCAACCGTCAATGTGCCGACATGAATGCCCTGCTAAGCGGATGGCGCTTTTGCACTCCGTTCTATGGGGACATCATGAAGAACGCTCTTTTCGCTTCCGTATCACTTTTCATGCTCGTCGCAGGCTCCGCCTCCGCCGACCAGCAACTCTTCCCGGCAAAGCTGACCAGCCAGGCGATCCTGCCTGCCAACACGGTCGTTCCGGCTCCCGCCGATGCGCCGGCTTTTCTCAAGACCTCAGGCAAGTTCACGACCCTTGACCGCAAGCGCACCGAGAAACTCGGCACGATCGACGGCAAGGACGGCGCCCGCGTAACCGACGTCAAGCTGCCGCTCGACGGCCAGCCGATCCAGGGTTTTTCCGGCATCAAGACCATGGCCGACGGCACCTTCTGGACGCTTTCCGACAACGGCTTCGGCTCGAAGTTCACCTCGTCCGACTCCATGCTGTTCCTGCATCAGCTGAAGTTCGACTGGAACGCCAACAAGGTTGACGTCGTCAAGAACCTCTTCCTGTCCGACCCGAACAAGATCGCTCCGTTCCCGATCGTTACGGAAGCCTCGGACACGCGTTACCTGACCGGTGCCGATTTCGACATCGAATCCGTACAGCCGGTTGCCGACGGCTTCTGGCTCGGCGACGAATTCGGCCCCTACCTCCTGAAATTCGACACCGAAGGCCGCCTGACGGACGTCATCCCGACGACGCTCGATGGCAAGCCGGTCCTGTCCCCCGACAACCCGTTGATCCAGCTGCCGGCCAACCCGGCGGCCAAGATGCCGGCCTTCAACCTGAAGCGCTCCGGCGGCTTCGAGGGCCTCGCCATGTCTAAGGACGGCTCCAAGCTCTACGGTCTGCTGGAAGGCGCCGTCTATGTTGACGGCCAGATGGAAACCGCTGACGGCCACACCGCCATCCGGGTCATCGAGTTCGACGTCGCTTCCAAGAAGTGGACCGGCCGCAGCTGGCTCTACCCGTTCGAAGACAAGGGCGCTTCGATCGGCGACTTCAACATGCTCGACGAGACCACCGCTCTGGTTATAGAGCGCGACAATGGCGCCGGTACGAAGGACAAGGCTTGCGCCGATCCCAAGCAGCCGAAGCCGGATTGCTTCGAAGCTCCGGCCGAGCTGAAGCGCGTCTACAAGATCGAGTTCAATGACGCCAACGTCGGCAAGTCTGTCCGCAAGATCGGCTATATCGATCTCCTGAACATTCAGGATCCGGACAACAAGAAGAAGGCCGGCGATATCCCCGGCGTCTACAACATGCCCTTCGTGACGATCGAAAACGTCGACCGCGTCGACGCGACGCACATCATCATCGGCAACGACAACAACCTGCCCTTCTCGGCCGGCCGCGCTGTCGACAAGGCTGACAATAACGAGTTCAGCATTCTCGAAGTCGGCGAGTTCCTGAACGCGAAGTAATCCGCAATTTAGTACGAGATTGAGAGGGCGGCGCGAAAGTGCCGCCCTTTTGCTTGGCCATTGCCGCTGGGGCTGAACGGTCAGACAGCCTGCCCGACCTGCCTACTCGAAGCGGAAGGCCAGCCGCTTGTTCGTCAGCCGCGACAATTGCTGCAGGCGGCCATCCAGTCGTTCTCCGGCGAAATCACGGTATTCGTGCGGAACCACGAATTCCAGATCGAGATCGGGGGTGGAAGCTTTGCGGAACCTCAGATTGCGCACAATGCCCGGCATGGAAGCCGAGAAGAGGTAGACGACGCGCAACATGCCGCCGAGCAGCTTGGCGCGGTCGATGAAGGCAGGACCGGCGATCGTCGCAAGAGGTGCCGTGGAGCCGTCGTCATGCAGGCCTTCGAAGCGGTAGTAGTTGGTCAGCGCGATGAAGGCACGGCCGGGATGGCTGATGCCGACGAATGAGGAGTGGGCAATCACGTTCAGCGCCTGAGCGCCGCGATAATCAGGATGCGCGCGCCAGCTGATATCGGCCAGCAGGCAAGCAGCCTGACGATAGCGACTTTCCTCGTCGGTTTCCTGAACGCCGAAATACGGCATCATGCGGCCGGTCCAATCGGCCAGCTCGCGGGCATGTTCTGGCGAACGGGCACGCAGGATCGCAAGCTCGCCGGCGGCAGCCAGCAGCGGATCGGCGCGGCGTTCGGATTCGGACAGCAGCGAAAAGAGATAACCTTCACGCACGCCCTGCGCGGAGAAGGAGATCACCGAAGGCTTCATGGCGTTCAGCACTTCCTTCATGGCGATGGCGCCGAAGGGAAGCAGTGAACGGCGGTGCTTGGAAACCGCCTGCAGAGCCGGCTCCTTGGAATCCTTGGCGGTGACGACCTGATCCAGGAACTGCGTCATGCCTTCGAGAGACACCTCGTAGCCCTGCATCATGTGCAGTGGATAACGAGTGATCTCCATGTGCAGCTTGGCAATGTTTCGCCAGGTGCCGCCAACGGCATAGAAGGTGCGCCCTTCCCCCTTGGAGAGAAGCTTGGCAGTCTTGACCTGCTTGCGGGCAAAGGCGCGCGCCTTGGCGAGCGACCCGCCGGCATATTCGGAGAGGCGCAGACCGCCGAGCGGCAGGGTAATGCCGCCGCTGACATCCTTGCCCCTGATATCGATCAGTTCCAGAGAACCGCCGCCGAGGTCGCCTGCGATGCCATCGGGATTGTAGAAGCCGCTGATGATGCCGAGCGAGGCAAAGCGTGCCTCTTCCTCACCCGACAATATACGGACGTGCCGCTGCAGGATCGTCTCGGCCTGATGGATGAAATCAGGACCGTTGCTTGCCTCGCGCGCAGCGGCCGTGGCCAGCACATACATGGTGGCCGCGCGCGCCTGATCAGAAAGAGCCTTGAAACGATGGAGAGCCTGAAGCGCGCGTGCGACGCTTTCCTCGTCCATCTTGCCGGTCAGGGCTATGCCCTTGCCGAGGCCGCAGAGAACCTTTTCGTTGAACAGGATGGTGGGCGAACGCGACAAGCCCTCGTAGACGACCAGACGGATAGAATTCGATCCGATATCGACAACGGAGACCGGGGCGATACCCGGAAGTCGCCCCTGGGCTTCAGATTCAACCATTAGGTCCAGTTTACTTGTTGTTCCGGCCGGCAAGCAGACCGGCGATCAGCTTCGGCGCACTCGATTTCAGAGCTTCACCGCGGCCCGACAGGCTGGGATTGGTCATGAAATACTGCTGCGCATTGAACGGTTCCTCGCCCTTGCGCACTTCCATGCGCCGTGACGTACCGTCGGGCAATATCTCGTAGCTTTGTTGATTGTCAATCACGTTGCCGAGCATAATCTGTGACAAAACCTGCTCGTGAACGGTCGGATTTGTCAGCGGAACCATCGTTTCGACGCGGCGATCGAGGTTTCTCGGCATCATGTCGGCGGAGCCGATATAGACGAGCGCCTTGTCGGATGGCAGGCCGTAACCATTGCCGAAGCAGAAGATGCGGCTGTGTTCCAGGAAACGTCCGACGATCGATTTGACCCGGATATTGTCGGAAAGGCCTGGCACCTGCGGACGCAGGCAGCAGATGCCGCGCACGACGAGATCGATCTCGACGCCAGCGCGGCTCGCCGTATAGAGCGCGTCGATGATATCGGGGTCGACCAGCGAATTCATCTTCATCCAGATCGCTGCCGGGCGGCCTGCGCGGGCATGCTCGATCTCTTCGTTGATGTGGCGAATGATGCGCGGGCGCAGCGTATAAGGCGAAACGGCGAGCTGCATCCCCTCTTCCGGCTCACCGTATCCGGTGATGAAGTTGAAGATATTCGCCATGTCGTGGGCGATGACGGGGTTGCAGGTGAAGAAGGAGAGGTCCGTATAGATCTTCGCCGTGATCGGATGGTAGTTGCCGGTGCCGAGATGGCAGTAGGTGCGCAGCTTGCCTTCCTCGCGGCGAACGACGAGCGACATCTTGGCGTGGGTCTTGAGTTCGATGAAACCGAAGACGACCTGCACGCCGGCGCGCTCAAGGTCGCGTGCCCAGCGGATATTCGCCTCTTCGTCGAAGCGGGCCTTGAGTTCGACCAGTGCCGTCACCGACTTGCCGGCTTCGGCGGCGTCGACCAGGGCGCGAACGATCGGGCTGTCATTGGATGTACGGTAGAGCGTCTGCTTTATCGCCAGAACGTCAGGATCATGCGCAGCCTGGATAAGGAATTGGACCACCACGTCGAAAGATTCATATGGGTGGTGAACCACCATGTCCTTTTCTCGGATGGCGGCGAAGCAATCACCGGCGTGTTCACGGACACGTTCGGGAAATCGGGCATTGTAGGGCGGAAAGCGCAGGTCGTCGCGCGGCGCCTTGGTGATTTCGGAGAGCGTGTTGAGCGCCAGCAGGCCCGGCAGAACGGCAACGCGATTCTCGGGAATACTGAGTGCCTGGACCACGAACTGGCGCAGCGAGGCCGGCATTTCGGAATCCGTCTCGATGCGGATGACCTTGCCACGGCGGCGGCGCTTCAGCGCGGTTTCGAAGAAGCGCACGAGATCCTCGGCTTCTTCCTCGACTTCGATATCACTGTCTCTGATGACGCGGAACGTACCCGAGCCCTGTACCTCGTAACCCGGATAGAGCCGGTGAATGAAGATGTTGGCGACGTCTTCCAGGGTGATGTAGCGGATCGTATTGCGATCGTCGGGCAGGCGGACGAAACGGTCGAGCGCCGGCGGGAGGCGCAGCAAAGCCGTCATCGGCTCGCGGCCGCTGCGGCTGACGAGCTGCAGGCCGATCGAGAACCCGAGGTTCGGAATGAACGGGAACGGATGAGCCGGATCGATCGACAGCGGCGTCAGAACCGGGAAGATCGCCTGCTCGAACTCGTTTGCCAGCCACTGCCGATCGGCGTCGCTCAGCGCACCCGGACGCACGATCAGGATGTCTTCCTTGGCGAGGTACTGCTGCAGGACGGCGAGCGAGGCCTGCTGCTCCATCTGCAGATGATCGATCTCGCTCAGGATCGAATCGAGCTGTTCGGCGGGTGTGCGGCCATCGGGGCTCTTGACGACGATGCTCTGCCGTACCTGGCCTTCGAGGCCGGCGACGCGCACCATGAAGAATTCGTCGAGGTTGGCGGCCGAGATCGACAGGAAGCGCACGCGTTCCAGCAACGGATGCTCGGTGTTCAGCGTCTCCTCGAGGACACGACGGTTGAACTGCAGCCAGGAGAATTCGCGGTTGATGAAGCGCTCGGGGCTCGACAGCAGCTGCTCCAGCGGCGGCAGGTCTGTGCTGTTGTTCGGGGTGGATTCCTGATGTTCCTGATATGCACTATCCATGGTCCACTCACCCTGCTCTTATCCGCTTCGGCGAATATATCAGTTTCACGACGGAACTGTGACAGTCAATCGCCCGAGCCGGAATTGCCCAATTCATTCAATACTTCAGCGGCAAGCGAACGGGTAATGCCCGTGCCTCTGGAAAGCGCCAGCCGATCGAGCCTTTCGACAATCGTCTGGGCGGCGTTGAGCGACCGCTCCATGCGATTGACGATATAAAGGACGAGTTTGTCATCTATATAAAGCTGCCGGTCGGCGAAGAGCTTGACGATGACCTGCGACAGAAGTTCCTCATCCGGCTCGCCGATCTCCACGACCGTCGCGGCCTTCAGGCGGGAACGCAGATCAGGCAGCGTGACCGGCCAGGACATGGGCCAGAGGCGGCTGGTCATCAAAAGGCTGGTGCCGTTTTCCCGCACGCTGTTGATGACGTGAAAGAGCTTGACGTCATCAAAGCCCGCGCGGTCGGCATCCTCAAAAAGCACGGGGCCATTGGCGGCCGTGATCGCGGCATCGGAATCAGCGTTGGGGTGGATGATCTTCGCTCCGCTCAGCTCCTTCCAGATGCCGGCGAGATGCGATTTGCCGGAACCGACGGGACCGGCAAGGATGACGACCGGTGACGGCCAGTTCGGCCAGGCATCGACGATCGAAACGGCGGCCGCGAGACGCTCCGAGACAAGGAGGTCGTCGCGCCCGGCGGCGGCGTCGTGCGAAAAGGCCAAGGGAAGCTGCTCTCCGGCCTTGCGCTTCGGATCAGCGTTCTTCACGTCATTCATCGGAAACAGATTTCGTCTTCCGGGCCCGGCCGCCCGGCGACCCGCCATAGTAGAGATCGCTTTGAAGGTAGCGCGAAAGCGCAAAGCGGACAAGGACGCCGACGGCGGCAGCGGCCGGCACCGCGACCAGCAGGCCGACGAAACCGAACAGTGCACCGAAGGCAAAGAGCGCAAACATCAGCCAGACGGGATGCAGGCCGACACTGGAGCCGACGAGCTTCGGCTGCAGGATATTGCCTTCCAGGAACTGGCCGGAGAAGAAGACCGCCAGGACGGCGATAATCCAGATATAATCGGGCCAGAACTGGACGATCGCCACGCCAATGGCAATGACGAGGCCAACCAGCGACCCGACATAGGGAATGAAGCTGATCATGCCGGCGAAAAGCCCGATGAGCAGGCCGAAGTTCAGGCCGACGATCGAGAGGCCCAGGGCGTAGTAGATGCCCAGGATGAGGCAGAGCGAGCCCTGCCCGCGGATGAAGCCGGCAATCGCCTGATCCACTTCCGTGGCGATCTGGCGCACGTCGCTCACATAGTCGCGCGGCACCCACTGATCGACCTTGGCGACCATGCGATCCCAATCGAGCAGAATGTAGAAGGCGACGACCGGCGTGACGACGAGAAGCGAGATGACATCGACGATCGCCTTGCCGGAATTCCAGATCTGCGCGAAGAGACCCGTCAGAAAGCCCATGCCTTCCGAAAGGATACCAGATAGATTGTCCTTGATGGTCCCGAGCTGGCTTCTGATCCAGCCAGGCAGCACGGAATCCTGATAGTTGGCGATGAATTGCTGCAGCTGGCTGATATAGCCCGGTACGCGCTGGGCAAAATCGTTGAACTGGTTGATGAGGACGGGGATCAGGATCACCAGTGCCAGCGCGAAGACGATGACGAAGGCCACTAGAATAACAATGGTCGCCATCAGGCGGCTCAAGCCCAGCCGCTCCAGCCTGTCTGCGACAGGATCGAGGAAATAGGCGATCGACATGCCGGCAATGAAGGGCAACAGGATCGAACTGAAAATATAGAGGAAGGCGATGAAGATGAGCAGAACCGCCACCCAGAAGATGATCTGGCGCTTCAGTATCGTTCCGCTGACTTGTTGTGGCATCGCTTCCCCGCTGATTGCACGCCCCGCCCGCACCGCTTTCCAACGGCCCCAGCCGTTTGAGCACATAGGATGGAGGCGCAAAGATGGTCAACCCTGTTGCACCAAATCCGGAAAGCGCACAGGGATTAGCTGGAAAATGGGGGCTTTTCCCTTGCAACGCTTGCATAAAGCGCACTCTCATGCAATTGCGACCGGCATGTGACGCGGTCCCCTGTCCGCAGCTTTAAATCCTCCGGAGATCACCATGAGCCAGTCTGGAAAAAACGGTCTGACCTATAGCGATGCAGGCGTCGACATCGATGCCGGTAACCTGATGGTGGAGAAGATCAAGCCGGCCGTGCGCTCCACGCGCCGTCCGGGTGCCGACGGCGAGATCGGCGGCTTCGGCGGCCTGTTCGACCTCAAGGCCGCAGGTTTCACCGATCCGGTCCTCGTTGCCGCCAATGACGGCGTCGGCACCAAGCTGAAGATCGCGATCGACGCGGACTATCACGAGACCGTCGGCATCGACCTCGTCGCCATGTGCGTTAACGATCTCGTCGTCCAGGGTGCCGAGCCCCTCTTCTTTCTCGACTATTTCGCGACCGGCAAGCTCGACCCGGACCAGGGTGCGGCGATCGTTGGCGGCATTGCTGCCGGCTGCCGCGAGGCGGGCTGCGCGCTGATCGGCGGCGAAACGGCCGAAATGCCGGGCATGTATTCCTCCGGCGATTATGACCTGGCCGGATTTGCCGTTGGCGCCGCCGAACGCGGCAAGCTGCTGCCGTCGGGCGATATTGCCGAAGGCGACGTCATCCTTGGCCTCTCCTCATCGGGCGTCCATTCCAACGGCTTCTCGCTGGTGCGCAAGATCGTTTCGCTTTCCGGGCTCGACTGGGATGCGCCTGCCCCCTTTGCCGAGGGCAAGAAGCTCGGCGAGGCGCTGCTGACGCCGACCCGTATCTATGTGAAGCCGCTCCTGAAGGCGATCCGCGAGACGGGCGCGCTGAAGGCGCTCGCGCACATTACCGGCGGTGGTTTCCCTGAAAATATTCCGCGCGTGCTGCCGAAGCATCTCGCCGCCGAGATCGACCTCGCCGCCGTCAAAGTGCCGCCGGTCTTCTCGTGGCTTGCCAGAACGGGCGGCGTCGAAGCCAAGGAAATGCTGCGCACCTTCAATTGCGGCATCGGCATGATCGTCGTCGTTGCGCAGGAGAATGTCGCCGCCGTTTCCAAGGCGCTCGAGGCCGAAGGCGAGAAGGTGATCACGCTCGGCCGTATGGTCGCCAGAGCGGAAGGCGAAGCCGGCACGATCTACAAGGGTACGCTCGCCCTATGAGCTCACCGCGCAAACGCATCGTCGTCTTCATTTCCGGCGGCGGCTCCAACATGATGGCCTTGGTGCAGGCGGCAAAATCGACTGACTATCCGGCAGAGATCGTCGGCGTGATCTCCGACAAGGCCGATGCCGGCGGGCTTGCCAAGGCGGCCGCCGAGGGCATTGCGACCTTTGCCTTCGTGCGCAAGGACTATGCGAGCAAGGACGCGCACGAGGCGGCGATCCTTGCCGCACTTGACGAGCTTTCGCCTGACATCATCTGCCTTGCCGGCTATATGCGGCTGCTTTCGGGCGCGTTCATCCAGCGCCATGAGGGCCGGATCATCAATATTCATCCTTCTCTTCTGCCGCTCTTTCCGGGACTGCATACGCATCAGCGGGCGATTGATGCCGGCATGCGCATTGCCGGTTGCACGGTGCATTTCGTTACCGAAGGTATGGATGAGGGGCCGGTCATCGGCCAGGCCGCCGTGCCTGTGCTTGCGGGCGACACTGCCGAAGCGTTAGCCGGACGCGTGCTGACCATCGAGCACCAGCTTTACCCGCAGGCTCTCCGTCTCTTTGCAGAAGGCAAGGTGAAGATGGAAGGCGGGAAAGCGGTTGGGGCAACAGCTTCCGCCACCGCTCCGAAATCCCAGCTTATTTCGTTGATCGGCGACTGAAGCAATTCCCGCAAAAGTGCCGAGAGGTCTTGCGTCATCGGGCATTCCGAGGTCCGGCGAAAAATGGGAATACCTGCCTTCAGGCGGCAAGAGCCTGAGGCGGGTGCAAGGCGGCTGGCAATCCTGCCGCTATCCATAAAGCCAGCAGGACTGGCGGCGTTCGACGTGGCCATCGCCACGGACGCGAAGACGACCTTCCACCATTTTTGACAGCGTGACCGTTCTCGACCCGCCGACCCTTGCCCACCACTTCGTTGGACAAGACGTTGGAAATGGTCGCATGCCTCGCTCGCTCATCCATGGTCACCAATGCGGCCCGGCATTTGCCGAGGCATCAGCAGGCCCGAATCGTCACGTTGACTAGTCATAATCTTACTAGTAATACTATGACTATGACATCGATCAAACGCTCTCCAATCGCCCTCGCCGTCCTTGCAATGCTCATGGAAGAGCCGCTGCATCCTTATCGAATGCAGCAACTCATCAAGGAGCGCGGTAAGGACGAGGTGATCAATGTCACGCAGAGGGCGAGCCTTTATCAGACGATCCAGCGGCTTGAGCGCGAAGCCTTGATCACCCCACGCAAAACAATCCGGGATGACAAGCGTCCCGAGCGGACGGTGTACGAGATAACCAGGAAAGGCCGCGACGTCGCGGTGGACTGGATGCGGGCGATCTTGTCGACCCCGACGCGGGAATATCCGGAATTCCCTGCAGCCATATCATTTCTTCCGCTGCTTTCGCCTGACGATGTGGCAAGCCAGCTTGAGCTCAGAGCAAAAGCCATTGAGGCGGAGCTTCGTCGGATCGACGAAACTCTGCACGAAGCGCAGGCCGTTCCAAGGCTCTTCCTGCTCGAGATGGAATATCTCCGAGCGCTTCACGCAACCGAATTGTCCTGGGTCACCAGCGTTGTCGCGGACCTGCGCGCCCAGCGCATCACCTGGACGGAAGAGTGGCTGAGGCAGATCGCCACCCAATTCACCATCGACCCTAAACGCGACCAGGACTAGGACCATGAAGATTTTGATTATCGGCGCCGGGACTGGCGGTCTGGCGCTCGCTCATCTGCTCAAGGGGGCCGGCATCAGCGTTGCGGTGTACGAGCGAGACCGCGCACCGAACGCCGACACCGGCGGGTATCGCGTAGGCATCAGCCCGGCTGGAAGCCGCGCGCTGAAAGCCTGTGTCCCCGACGAACTCTACAACCTCTATGTCGCTACCTGCGCCAGGTCGCCGCGCTATTTCAACATGCTGACCGAACAGTTCGGCGAAGTGCTGAGCTTCGATATCGAAGATGCAGGCTCGAATGCTCTGGATGGCGAACGGAACGTCATTCGAAAGACGCTGCGACGGGTTCTGCTCAGGGGACTTGAAGCAGAGGTATTCTTCGGGAAGACGTTTCAAGCTTACACAAATAATGCCGACGGATCGGTTACCGCTCGTTTTCAGGATGGAAGCCTCGCGACAGGTGATGTCCTTGTGGGGGCGGACGGCACGAGTTCGACTTTGCGCAAGCAACGTCTGCCGGAAGCGCGCCTCGAAGACACGGGGATCGTCTCGCTCGGAGGCAAAATTCCCATGACAGCCGAAACGAAGGCTCTGCTGTCGGACAAAATGTTCAAGGGCATGTCGCTAATTATGGCGCCGATGGGCTTTGGCGCCATCATTCATTCGCTCGAGTTCGCCCACAGCAGAAGCGACCCTGATTTTGCTGCCCGTTGGCCGGATTTCGTCGAGGCGCTCGACGAGGATAGTATCGGCTGGGGCTTATGGGGCGCTCGGCAGAACTTTCCGCAGGATCCGGCCGGCCTGAGCGGCGAACAACTGCGCGAGCTCGGCCTGGAGATCGCCAGGGACTGGCATCCGCACCTGCAGGCGCTTATCCGCATGACGGAACCAGCGACGATCCACGGTGTCATGATGAGGACTTCCGTACCACCGACGCCCTGGACGAGCTCGAATGTCACTCTGCTCGGCGACGCCGTGCATACGATGACACCGGGACGTGGCGCAGGTGCCAATACGGCGCTTCGCGATGCCGCTCTACTCGGACGCATGCTGGTCGAAGCGGACCAGGGCCGAAAGCCCCTCCTCGAAGCCATACGAGCCTACGAAATCGAGATGCTTCGCTACAGTAAGGAAGCAGTCCAGGAATCGAAAAAGCAGATGGATGCCCGCGATCTGGCCCATCGGCCGATTGTCGGCAGGCTTCAGCTCGGCGTCACACGCGGCGTCATGCGCACCATAAACGCGATACCTGCGCTAAGGCGGCGCGCATTTCAGCAAATGATGCGCGTACGCGGGGAAAACTGACCTCGCCGCGGATTATCTCGATCCCGCCCCGGGCAAAATCGACGGATCGGATATCGATCAGCTTGCCCGCTACCGAACTTCGCCCTTGTTCAACAATACCCATTGCAGCAGCGTGATCGTCTTGAGATCGATGATCTCTCCCCTTTCGACCATCGCAAGAGCTTCCGGCAGCGGAATTTCCAGTACCTCGATGTCCTCGTGCTCTTCCTCGAGACCACCGCCGTCGGATGTGCGATCGTCGATATCGATCGTCGCGGCAAAGAAATGGACGACTTCGGTAATGGAGCCTGGCGCCGGATAGGACTTGAAGAGGAAGCGGACGTCGCGGACCGTATATCCCGTTTCCTCCATCGCTTCGCGGCGGATCGCGGCCTCGGGTTCATCCCCGTCCAGCAGGCCGGCAGGCACTTCGATCATCCAGGCGGGATCGCCGTTTACATAGGCCGGCAGGCGGAACTGCTTCACCAGCACGACGACATCGCGCTTCGGGTCGTAAAGCAGGATACAGGCGGCGGGCGTGCGGTGATAGACCTCGCGCGGCAGGCGATGGGTCACGCCATTTCGATCGGTATAATCGATCCGATAACCGGTCAGCTTCGTCCAGCCGTCGGATAGAGTCTCCTTGCCGACGATTTCCACTTTTGCCTTAGATTGCGTCATATGACGTCCTTGCGAAGCCAGACCTTGTTGTCATGGACGGCAGCGCCGCCATAGGGCGCCACGGGATCGGCGCCGGTGAGAACGTTGATGCCTTCGCCATCGACATGCGCCTTATTGGGCCAGAGGCCCTCGGCGATCAAAACACCCGGCTTGACCTCGGTCGTTACGCGGGCGTGGATGCGCAGCTCACCGCGCATATTGCCAATGCGGACGAGGTCACCATTGCCGACATCGTTCGCCTCGGCATCGACAGGGTTGATCATCACTTCCGGGCGGCCTTCCTTCTGGCGCGAGGTCTTGGTTTCCGAGAAGCTCGAATTCAGAAAATTGCGCGCCGGCGATGTCGCCAGGCGGAAGGGATGTTCGGCGTCAGCAAGCTCGATGACGTCGACCTGATCCGGGAACGGCGGCAGTTCGGCATAGGGGCCGAGCGTGCCGACGGAAGCGGGCGGCTTGTTCGGTGAGGCGCCGTTCACCCAGTCCGGGCGGAAGTGGAACTTGCCGTCGGCATGGGCGAAACCATTGAGATAGTGTGCGTCCTCGAAAGCCGGCTGGCGGTCGAACCATTTGTGCTCGAGGAAATGGTCGTAGTCCGGCAGGTTACTAGCGGCCAGAACGCGATCGACCATTTCGCGGGCGGTGAAGCCGAAGCCAGGGCGATCGGCGACGCCAAGGCGTTTTGCCAGTTCCTCGATGACGAAGAGATTGGTGCGCACGGTCGATGGCGGCTCGACGAGCTTGGGCCCAAGCAGAATGTGGTTCTGGCCGCCGGCACGATAGATATCGTCGTGCTCGACGAACATGGTGGCAGGAATGACGATATCGGCCATTTCGGCCGTCTCGGTCATGAACTGCTCATGCACGGCAACGAAGAGATCGTCTCGCGCAAAGCCTTGTTTCACCAGCCGCTGTTCCGGGGCGATATTCACCGGATTGGTGTTCTGGATCAGCATGGCCGTAACAGGGCCGCGATCGCGCAACGCCACGGCATCGCCGGTCAGCGCCCGGCCGATCTGTGACTGGTCGATCATGCGGATGTCGGCATCCTTCATCGACTTGCCGGTCAGTTCCGCATTGTTCATGCGAAAGATATCGCTGTTGGAATGGAAGGCACCGCCGCCCTCATATTGCCAGGAGCCGAGCACGGTGGCGATCGAGGCTGCCGCGTGCATGGCGACCGCGCCGTTGCGCTGGCGCGTGAAGCCATAACCGAGGCGGAAGAAGGTCTTCCTTGTGGTGCCGACGAGCTTGGCGAAGGCTTCGATCTCTTCGACCGAAAGACCGGTTATTGCGGCCGCCCATCCCGGCGTCTTTGTCTTCAGATGCGCTTCGAGACCCGAGGGATCGTCGGCATATCCAGCCATGTAGTCGCGGTCGGCGTAACCGTCGCGGAAGGCGATGTGCATGACGGCGCAGGCAAGGGCCGCATCGGTGCCCGGCTTGACGATGAGCGCCATATCAGCCTGCTTCATCGTCGGATTGTCGTAGATGTCGATGACGACGATCTTCGCGCCGCGCTCCTTGCGCGACTTGATCGCGTGGGTCATCACATTGACCTGAGTGGCAACGGCATTGGTGCCCCAGATGACGACGCAATCGGTGCGCGCCATCTCGCGCGGATCGGGGCCGCGCAGCATGCCGGTCGCCATGGTAAAGCCGGTCCAGGCGGGATTGGTGCAGATCGAGGAGAAGAAGCCGGAATAACGCTTGGCATGGCGCAGACGCTCGATCGAGTCGCGCTGTACCCAGCCCATGGTGCCGGCGTAGAAATAAGGCCAGATGGCCTCACTGCCATCCTTGGCCTCGGCCTTCACGAAGGCTTCGGCAATCTCATCCAGCGCATCGTCCCAGGAAATCTGCTGCCACTGCCCTGCCCCCTTGGCGCCGGCGCGGCGCAGCGGGTGCATGAGACGGTCCGGATGATAGAGCCGCTCGGCATAACGGGCGACCTTGGCGCAGATGACGCCCGACGTGTAGGAATGATCGTTTGCGCCCCGGATACGACCGATACGGCCGTCTTCCGTCAGATCCACTTCCAGTGCGCAGGTGGAGGGACAGTCATGCGGACAGGCCGTATGGCCGATCCGGGATTTGGCATGGATGGGGGTCGCAATGTTCATGCGATTTCTATATGCCAAGGCTCGACCGCCCAAAAGGCACAAAAACTCCCAATCATCCGAATTCATAACAGGCATCAGCGAAAATGAACTATCGCCACATCTATCATGCAGGCAATTTCGCCGATGTCCTCAAGCATGCGGTGCTGGCTCGGCTCGTCCGCTACATGCAGAAGAAGGATGCGGGTTTCCGCGTACTCGACACGCATGCCGGCATCGGCCTCTACGATCTTTCTTCCGAGGAAGCGCAGAAGACCGGGGAATGGCAAGATGGTATCGGCAAACTGCTCGAGACCGATCTCGGACCACAGGTCTCCGAATTGCTGGAGCCCTATCTCACCGCCATCCGCGAGCTGAACCCGCAGGGCGGCCTGCGCTTCTATCCCGGCTCGCCCAAACTGGCCCGCATGCTCTTCCGCCCGCAGGACCGGCTTTCGGCAATGGAACTGCACCCTGAGGATTTTGTTCGCCTGCATCGCGTCTTCGAAGGCGACCATCATGCGCGCATCACCGAGCTCGACGGCTGGCTGGCGCTCGGCGCGCATCTGCCGCCCAAGGAAAAGCGCGGCATCGTGCTCGTCGATCCGCCCTTCGAGGAAGACGGCGAATATGAGCGCCTGGTGGATGGTCTTGCCAAGGCCTACCGGCGTTTTCCTGGTGGCACCTATTGCCTCTGGTATCCACTGAAGAAGGGCGCACCGATCAAGGAATTTCACGAAGCGCTGCAGGCGACCGAAATCCCGAAGATGCTCTGCGCCGAGCTTGCAGTGCGCAGCGACCGGGAGACGACGGGGCTGACGGGCTCCGGCCTCGTCATCGTCAATCCGCCCTTCACGCTGAAGGACGAGCTGCACCAATTGCTACCGGCGTTGAAGGACCATCTGGCGCAGGACCGTTTCGCCTCGCAAAGAGCTTTCTGGCTGCGCGGCGAGACCAAGCTCGCCAAGGCCGATTGACCGACTCTCGTCGCTCGGGAATAGTCCGGCGCCATCAGCATATCCAAAAGGTGCCCCATGAAGCTTCTCTGCTCCCCGACTTCCCCTTTCTCCAGCAAGGTGCGCATGGCTTCGCGCCATCTCGGCCTGGAGACTACGGAAATCCGGGTCGATACGAATGCGGGACCGGCGATCCTCGTGGACAACAACCCGCTCGGCAAGATCCCGACGCTACTGACGGATGACGGTGTTTCCATCTTCGACAGCATCGCCATCATGCATTATTTCGACCGGCTCAAGAAGGGGGCGCTCTATCCTTCCAAAAAGGGCAAGCGCACGGATGCCGAAGTGCTGGAAGCGCTCTGCGACGGAGTCTGCGACTGCCTGCTGGCGATCGTCTACGAACGCCGCTTCCGCGACGAAGAAAAGATGCATCAGCCCTGGATCGACCGGCAGTGGAAGAAGGTCGAGACCGCACTGAACTATCTGGCCGCCAATACGCCGAAGCTCGGCAAGAAGATGCATGGCGGGCATTTCGCGCTCGCCGCCACGATCGGCTACCTCGACCTGCGCTTCAAGGGCCAGTGGGAGGAAGACCATGCCGAACTGATCGGCTGGCTGCGAGAATTCGAAAAGAAGTTCGACGGCTACGAGCAATTGAAGCCGCAGACCTAGAGATTTGCTAAAGCACTAGAATCCGAGGTTGACGCAGACAACAAAAAAGCCGGGCACGAAGCCCGGCTTTTTTGATATTCGATGCAATCGGGATCAGAACTTGACGCCGATACCGACCTTGACGCTGTTTTCGTCGAAGCCGCGCGAAACGCTGCCGGAGTCGAGATTGTAGTCCTTGTCCTGGTAGTCGGTGTAGCGGTATTCGAGACGCGTCGTGATGTTGTTGGTCACGAAGGCTTCGACACCGGCACCGACCGTATAGCCGTAGGCGGTCTTGCTGTCGGAAGACGTACCGTCTGAAACCTTGGTGTTGGCGAGCGCCAGACCTGCCGTACCATAGAGCAGGAAGGGGTTCAGGTCGTAACCGACGCGACCGCGAACGGAGCCGTTCCAGCCGGTCTTGTTCTTGATGCCGTCGGTGGTGACGTCCGCATCGCCGTAACCGAGATCGGCTTCAGCACCGTAAACGATCTGGCCCTGCTGGAAGTTGTAACCGGTGAAGAGCTGGCCGCCCCAATCGTAGGTGTCACGGTCGTGACCGAAGCTGCCCATGTTGTAGGTCGCTGCGCCACCGAGGTAGAAGCCCTGCCAGTTGTTGACCGGAGCCGGGGTCTCCTCAGCAACCGGGGCCTGCGGAACCTGATCCACGGCATCAGCTGCGTGGGCTACCGAGAAACCGCCAACGGCGAGAGCGGAAGCCATGAGGCCAGCAAAGAGTATACGCATACTTGTCTCCTTTCAGTCCCGCGCGCCCGTCAACTCAAATTCGGCGAAGCATTCACGGGGGATTACTAAATGTCCCTTCCGGTTCGAGAGTGAAATTGGAGTGCAAATGCGGATTTGAAAGAGCCAAATTGTGATATCATTGTGGCCCCGCGGCGGCAGAAATTCGATGTTGCTTGCCTGCAACATACCGTTTATTAAGGATAATAATGAGTTAAACTTACAATACTCATTTTAATAAATCGATCCCGCAAATAATACATAGAATATCCGGCCAGCAGAGGCAATGCTTTCGGCCTATTTATATAATCTAGGCCTGCCCTTATATAGTCAGCAAACGGACTCGCAGGATCAGAAGGCAGCATCTTGACCCAGAAAAGACTTCGCGCGGCGCTTGTGACGGGTGCCGCCAAAAGAATAGGCCGGGCGATTGCCGAAGACCTTGTTGCTGATGGATTTTCGGTCGCAATCCATGCCAACGGCTCGCTCGCCGAAGCCGTGAGCTTTGCGGCGGAATTGCGGCAGAAGGGCCATCAGGCGGTTGCGATCAAGGCAGATCTCGCCAATGTTGACGAGACCGAGGAGCTTGTCGGAAAGGCGTGCGAGGCGCTCGGGCCGCTCGATCTTCTCGTCAACAATGCATCGATTTTCCTCGAGGATTCGCTCCGCAAATTCGACGCACGAGTATGGGACGAGCATTTTGCCGTCCATGTTCGCGCGCCTTCGATACTCGCCGCTAAATTCGCCGAACAGCTGCCGGAAACGGCCGAGGGGCTGATCGTCAACATTATCGACCAGCGCGTCTGGGCACTGCGGCCGAGCTTCTACTCCTATACTCTGTCGAAATCGGCGCTGTGGACGGCGACCCAGACGATGGCGCAGGCGTTGGCGCCACGCATCCGCGTCAACGCAATCGGTCCCGGCCCATCGATGCCGAGCGAGCGGCAATTGCAGGAAGACTTCCAAGCACAGGTTTCAGCCCTTATCTTGAAGCGGGGACCTGAGCTCAAGGAATTCGGCCGAACGATTCGTTTTCTGTTCGAGACCCCTTCGATCACGGGTCAGATGATTGCACTCGACGGCGGCCAGCATCTCGCATGGCAAACGCCTGATGTGCTGGAGATCAAGGAATGAATGCCAAGAAGCTGCCGGATGGCGGTGTTCTTTACGACGAGACCGATGATAACGACGACGATATCATCGAGGTAGAAGGCGATGCCTCTGCCTCGCCGATTTCGGCGTCGGTCGACTGGAATGCCGGCAGCATCAACGAAACCGGCCTGCTCGGCGCCGATTTGATCGCCGAATTCGTCAAGCGCCTGCCAAACAGCCCCGGCGTCTACCGCATGTTCAACGAGGCGGGCGATGTGCTCTATGTGGGCAAGGCTCGCAGCCTGAAGAAGCGCGTCGGCAACTATGCGATGGGTCGGGTGCACTCCAACCGCATCGCCCAGATGGTGCGCCAGACCGCCAACATGGAATTCGTCACGACGCGGACGGAGACCGAGGCGCTGCTGCTCGAAGCGAATCTGATCAAGCGCTTGCGGCCGCGCTTTAACGTGCTGCTGCGCGACGACAAGTCGTTTCCCTATATCCTGATAACAGGCGATCACCGCGCCCCCGCCATCTTCAAGCATCGCGGTGCGCGTGCCCGGAAGGGGGACTATTTCGGTCCCTTCGCCTCAGCCGGTGCCGTTGGCCGCACGATCAATTCGCTGCAACGCGCCTTCCTGATCCGCACCTGTACCGACAGCGTCTTCGAGACACGCACCCGGCCTTGCCTGCTCTACCAGATCAAGCGCTGTTCCGGGCCTTGTACGCATGAGGTGAGCGACGAGGGTTATGCGGAGCTGGTGCAGGAGGCTAAGGACTTCCTCTCCGGCAAGAGCCAAAAAGTGAAGGAGCACATGGCGGAGGCGATGAACGCCGCCGCCGAAGATCTCGATTTCGAACGCGCTGCGATCTACCGCGACCGCCTCGCGGCGCTCTCGCATGTCCAGAGCCACCAGGGCATCAATCCGGCCGGCGTCGAAGAGGCTGATGTTTTCGCCATCCATCACGAAGGCGGGATTTCCTGCATCCAGGTGTTCTTCTTCCGCACGGGACAGAACTGGGGCAACCGCGCCTATTTCCCGAAGGCCGATCCGCAACTGTCAGGCGCCGAGGTGCTGAACGCCTTCCTCGCGCAGTTCTACGACGACAAGCCGGTGCCGCGGCAAATCATGCTGTCGGAGACGGTGGAAGAACTGGAACTGCTGGCGGCCGCACTCGGTGAAAAAGCCGGACATAAGGTTTCGATCCTCGTCCCGCAGCGCGGCGAGAAGCGCGATCTCGTCGAGCATGTTATCGCCAATGCCCGCGAAGCGCATGGGCGCAAGCTCGCAGAAACCGCCTCGCAGTCACGGCTGCTGGAAGGTTTCAAGGACACGTTCGGCCTGCCCTATGTACCGCAGCGCGTCGAGATCTACGATAACTCGCATATCATGGGCACGAATGCGGTCGGCGGCATGGTGGTCGCCGGGCCGGAAGGTTTCGTGAAGAACCAGTATCGCAAGTTCAACATCAAATCGACCGAGATCACCCCCGGCGACGACTTCGGCATGATGCGCGAAGTGATGACGCGGCGCTTCTCGCGCCTGCTGAAGGAAGAGGGCATTCCGGACAGGAGCGCGCAGGTCTCCGTCGCAGATGCGGCCGACATGCCCTTCCCCGCCTGGCCGGACGTGATCCTCATCGACGGCGGCCAGGGACAGATGACCGCGGTACGTGCCATCCTGGAAGAGCTCGGGATAACCGACAGCGTGATTGCCATCGGCGTCGCCAAGGGCGTGGACCGCGAGGCCGGCCGTGAGCGTTTCTTTGCACCCGGCAAGGGAAGTTTCACGCTGCCGCCGCGCGATCCTGTTCTCTATTTCATCCAGCGCATGCGCGACGAGGCGCACCGTTTCGCGATCGGCTCGCATCGGGCCCGGCGCAAGAAGGAGATGGTCAAGAATCCGCTCGACGAGATCGGCGGAATCGGGCCTTCGCGCAAGCGGGCCCTGTTGCAGCACTTCGGCACGGCGAAAGCCGTGTCGCGAGCCGCGCTCTCCGATCTCATGGCGGTGGAAGGGATTTCGGAGGCCGTCGCAAAGCAGGTCTATAATCATTTTCACGACGACGCCGCGAAATAAGCGGCGCCGGTCGCAAATTCCACGCAAAGGCAGCGAAAAAACAGAAAGAATGTTGACGGTCGAAGGGCAAAGCCGTCATCTACCGCCGCAATATCAAAGAGAACCGCTTCATGGCATCGCGTGCGTATAATATCCCCAATCTCCTGACCTACGGCCGCATCCTGGCGGTGCCGCTGATCGTCGTCTGCTTCTTCATCGAGGGACGGCTCAGCAGCAGCGATACCGCGCGCTGGGTGGCGCTCTGGATTTTCGTCATCGCCTCAATCACCGATTTCCTCGACGGCTATCTCGCGCGAATCTGGAACCAGACCTCGAATATCGGCCGCATGCTGGACCCGATTGCCGACAAACTGCTGGTTTCCGCCATCCTGCTTCTGGTTGCCGCCGACGGCACGATCGCCGGCTGGTCGCTTTGGGCGGCGATCATCATTCTCTGCCGCGAGATCCTGGTTTCAGGCCTGCGCGAATATCTGGCCGCGCTGAAGGTCAGCGTCCCTGTGACGCGCATTGCCAAGTGGAAGACGACGCTGCAGCTCGTCGCCATCGCCTTCCTGCTTGCGGGCCCGGCGGGCGATACCATTTTCCCCTACACGACCTGGACGGGGATCGCGCTCCTCTGGATCGCAGCACTTCTGACGATCTATACCGGCTATGATTATTTCCGTGCCGGCCTGAAACATGTGGTGGATGACGAAGAATGACACGGCTTGTCTATTTCGCCTGGGTACGCGAACGCATCGGCAAGGGTGAGGAGGAGATCGACCTCCCCTCCTCCGTCGTCAGCGTTGCCGATCTTCTGAATCATTTGAAGGGCCTGGGCGAGGAATATGAGATGGCCCTTCAATATCCTGATGTCATCCGGGTCGCGATCGACCAGGAACATGTGGAGCATGACGAGCCGATAACGGGGGCAAAAGAAATCGGCATTTTCCCACCGATGACGGGCGGCTGAGGAACGACGGTTCTTCTGGCTGAGGAGTCTCCTGTGAGCATCACCCCTACCATTCGCGTCCAGCGCGAGGATTTTGATCTGCAGGCGGAAGTCGACCGGCTTTCCAAAGGCAAGCCCGGCATCGGCGCGATCGTAACCTTCTCCGGTCTTTGCCGCGATGAAGGCGGCACGCTCTCGGCGCTCGAACTCGAACATTATCCCGGCATGGCCGAAGCGGAGATGAGCCGTATCGGCGAGCTCGCCATCGAGCGTTTCGGGCTCAACGGCCTGACCGCCATCCATCGCTTCGGAAAGATTGCGGCCGGCGAGAATATCGTGCTGGTCGTCGCAGCGGCGCCGCACCGGCAGGCCGCCTTCGACGGCGCGAACTTCGTCATGGATTTCCTGAAGACCTCCGCCCCTTTCTGGAAGAAAGAACACGGCAAGGACGGCGGCACCGGCGACTGGATCGCGGCGAAAGATGCCGACAACACCGCGCGCGACCGCTGGAAATAGTCAGAGCACGACACGCTCGCGCCTGCTCAGCACCAGCAGGAATACCAAGAGCGAGAATATGGCGAGATCGCGCCAGATGAAGGAGCCGTAGGCGCCCCACAGCGTCTCGACGAGTGCGAGGCCGGCCGCGCCGCCCGCCGAGCGCAGCGGATCGGAATAGCCACCGACAGCCGCGATCAGCAACACCTTGAGGCCGAACATCAGCCCGGCGCCGAAATCCATCGATCCGTAATAGAAGGTCGCAAGGATGCCGCAGCAGGTGGCGACAAGCGCTGCGGCCCCATAGGACACAAGGAAGACACGGCTGGCGCTGGTACCGCAGAGTTCGGCGGCAAGCGGATCATCTATGACGGCGCGCCACAGGCGGCCCCAGGCGGTGCGCTTCAGGATTACCGCCCCGATCGCAATGATTGCGCACATCAAGGCCGTATCAAGAAGCTGGATATAGGTGAGCGTGACCTTGAAGGTGCCGTCGCTCCAGAAGGTCACGTTGTCGTTCAGGAGCGGCGGAAGCCAGATGGCGCGGGTATTGGCGGCAAGGCGCGCCGTCTCCATCAGCACGATCATCATTCCGAGCGCTGCGACGATGACCGTGTTCGGCGATTTGCTGACGAGCGGCTGCATGACGAAACGGCCGATCCACACCCCAGCCCCCACTGAGTAGACCAGCGAGGCACAGACGCCGACCGCGATCGCCGCCGGCAGCACCAGCCAGAGGCGATTATAGGCCATGTCCGTGAAGAGCAGCAGCATCTGACCGGCAAAGGCGATTATCGCACCATAGGTGATGTCGGCGCGCTTGGTGACCCCAAAGGCGATCGAATAGCCGAAGGCAAGCGTGGCGTAGAGCGCTGCGAGCGGCACCGCATTCGCCAGTTGCTGCAGAAGATAGGCCATTCCGACACTCCAGATCGCCTTAAAATAATAACTGGCAAAATACGTTTTACCAGTTATATTTTTCTCATGAGCTTCTCCTGGACCCCTCACCGTTTTTCCGGCGGCGCATTGGCGCTCGATGTCGCCAACAGCGTCATCTTGCGTCACGATACGGCGCGCAGCATCGACCGCTTCGAGGCCGAAGGGCAGATGGAGCGCTTCCCAGCGGCAGCGCGAGCGTTCTGCGCCGAACGGGTACTTTTCGGCGACATAGCGCCCGTTCGAGCGCAGAATAGAGCGAACTTCATCGAGCTGCGCGAAGCGACGGACCGCTACTTCCGACAGCGCGTGCTCGAGGGGAACGACGACCGGCTGCTCGCCGAATTGCTGGAAACTTTGGCGCGCACGCTGCGCGGGGCATCGGAAAAGGGGCTTGATACGGCAATGGCCCATTCGGTCTTGCGGCTGATCGCCATGCCAGATCCGGAGCGGATGAAGATCTGCGGCAATTGCGGCTGGCTGTTCATCGACCGCAGCAAGAATAAAAGCCGGGCCTGGTGCGATATGGCCGTCTGCGGCAACCGCGCCAAGGCGATCAGGCATTACCGGAGGAAAAAGAAGGAGGAGACGCCATGAAGCGGCGTTTAGTCATCACGACACTTGCAGCAGCGGGGATCATGCTTGCCGCCTGCCAGCGTCAGGCCGAGACCATGCTGGAAGTGACGGGTCATCTGTTCGTGTTCAACTATCGAAACGCCAGCGCCACCTATCTGCTGACAATGAAGAAGACGGCGCCCATTCCCGACGGCTCGACCATCGTTGCCGAATTCGAGAACCCTCAAGGGGGCACGCCGCTTGTGTTGAACCAGAAGGTCTTCCCAATGGACGACAAGATTTCGGTCCAGAGCGAAAACCTGCACTGCGTGGTCAAGGACCGGCCCTATTCGGTGACCGTCAAGCTGGTCGACAAGGATGGCAAGCTTCTGCAGGAGTTGAAGGCGCAGTTCAAATCCGATCTCGACCAGACGGTGCTGCCGAGCAAGCCGCTGGTGGTCGGGGCCGGCTACGAGAAGAACCCGGAGGTCTTCAAACCGGACGGAACGACGGATTTTTCGAATACGGACAAGTGTCCGGCTTAACAAAAAAGCCGGGACGAACCCGGCTTTTCTTAGTCAATTCAATGCATTCCCGAGGAATGCTCCGTAGCTGAATCAGCCGACGATCTCGGTGTCGGAAAACCAGTACTTGATTTCCTGGGCTGCGGTTTCCGGAGCGTCCGAACCGTGGACCGAGTTTTCGCCGATCGAGAGAGCGTGAACCTTGCGGATCGTGCCTTCGGCAGCGTTTGCCGGGTTGGTTGCGCCCATGATTTCGCGGTTCTTCAGGATGGCGCCTTCGCCTTCCAGAACCTGAACGATGGTCGGGCCGGAGGTCATGCCGTCGACGAGTTCGCCGAAGAACGGACGTTCCTTGTGAACAGCGTAGAAGCCTTCAGCTTCGCGCTTGCTCATCCAGACGCGCTTGGAGGCGACGACGCGCAGGCCGGCATCTTCGAGCATCTTGGTGATAGCGCCCGTCAGGTTGCGCTTCGTTGCGTCCGGCTTGATCATCGAGAAGGTGCGTTCAATCGCCATTATCAGGTCCTCATACTCGTAAGGGAAAAGTGGGCGGTCTTTACCCGCCTCACCGCCTGAAAACAAGGGGTCTATGGCAATTTCACGCCGCTGTCACAGTCCGGCCCCGGCTTTCGTGAAGATCGAGGCAGCGCTCGAACCATGCCATAACGGGGTCATCCGGGGCCAGCATGGCAAGGCCGGCGGCGATGCGCAGCCATTGCAGCGCGCCGAAGACGATATAGTCGGCAAAGAGCGGACTCTCGCCGCCGATGAACGGCTGGAAGCGCAGCACATGTCGCATCGGCTCCAGCTTGGCGGCAAAGGCCTCCCTCTCGGCGTCACGACCGGCTGCGAAATCCTCCAGCGGCTTGCCGAGACGGCTTTCGCGGCTGGCGCGGAAATAGGCCTTGTCGCCCTCATCGAGAATGGAATGAATATCGAGGAGCGCGATCCGCATGATCGCCGGATGGATGATCATCTGCGAATAACCCTCGACCAAACGCGACAGGGCCTTGCCGCCCTCGCCACCAAATAGCGACGGACGGTCCGGATAGGCCTCTTCCGGGTAAAGGGCGATATCGAAACTGTCTGATATCAGCCGGCCGTTATCGTCCAGAACCGGCACGGTCTTGGAAAAGCCGCCGCCGATACCAGCAATGCGGCTGTAGGTCGTCGGCACTTCCTCGAAATCGAGGCCCTTGTGGGCAAGCGCCATCACCGCCTTCCAGCAATGCGGCGAGAAGAAATGACGCTCGTCGGCGCCGCACAGGGAATAAAGAACTCTGGTCATATCAGTCCTTTCGATATCGCAGCGGGTTCATTCCACGCCAGAAAGCCGGCGCGATCAAATCAGGAATTTTCATGGCGCCATCACGGCCGCTGCTGATACGGACAGGGCCATTCCCGATCGGGACGCAGCAAGGGTGCATTAACCGGTTTTTCTGCTTCCCTCCCGACGAACCTTGAAAATTCAATGTCTCTTAAAAGCTTGCCCTCATAGCGGAAGCAGATGAGCCGGTGGCCCAAGCGAACCGATGGCAATGAGGGGATCGTCATGCCGACTGCCGCAAATGCATTGAATGCGCGTGAGGCTGCCCGGCCGACGCCGGCTGCCGATATACAGAAGGTCGCTCAGCACATGATGCGGCTCAACGTGGTGGGGCTGCCGCGCAATTACGAATTGTTCCACGAAGCGCTTGTCGGCCTGAATGCCGGGCTGGCGCAGGATATCGCAGCCCTCGGTTCACACCCGCAGCAGGAGGCACTGGACGAACTCGGCCTGCGCTACCGGCTCGTCGGCCATTACGGGCTGGCGGGCGACCGCTCGCGCAACGAGGCGAGCCGCATGCTGAAGGAAACGGCCGAGCGGCTGGCCGAGGGGCGCCTGCATCACCAGGCCTTCGCACGCGCCTGCGAGACCATCCTCAAATCCGTCTCGGGCCAGCAGGAGCACCAGAGCCTTGCCGACTTCATGGCCGAGGTCGAGTATCTCGCCGCCTCGCTTTCAGCCGTGCTTGCCGCGGAGCGCGCGATCGGCACGAAGCTGGAAGAGGACATTGAACGGCTGACGGCGCTCGAGCGCGGCATTTCGGCCGTGCAGGCGGCAACTGTCACCGACAAGATCACCGGCCTTCCGAACCGTATCGGCCTCAATCGCGCACTCGACGACCTCTATGGTCAGGAAGAGGGTGCGGCCGGCAGCGCGCTGATCATGATCGACATCGACGATTTCAAGGAGCTTACCGCCCGTTACGGCATGCAGACCGGCAACAAGCTTCTGAAAAAGCTTGCCGGCCTCTTCCGCAAAACGGTGAAAAAGAACGATTTCATTGCGCGCCTGGAGGCTGACGAATTCGCCTTCCTCTTTGCCAATGTCGGCATGCAGGATGCGCTGGCTATCGCCGAACGGCTGCGCAGTTCGGTCGAAGACAATCTTGTCTTCGCGGCGTCGGACACTTCAGATGCGAGCGGTTTGACGATTTCGGTCGGCGTGGCGCTGAGCGGCGATGCCGCAACGCCCGGCCAGCTTCAAGCCAACGCCCGCGTGGCGCTGCTCGCCGCCCAGTCCAATCCGCGTCAGCCGGTGCAGGCCTTCGGCCGGTAAGGCGTTCGACCAGGCGCCATTGATGGCAAACAGTGGCAAACACGCCGCTGATCCATCTTGCCTTGGCGCCGGCTTTCGGCCAAAACCGCGCGCATGATCACGATTTCAGACATTTCCGCCCGCATCGCCGGCCGTTTGCTCCTCGACCATGCCAGCGTCTCGCTGCCATCAGGCACGAAGGCCGGGCTCGTGGGGCGTAACGGCGCCGGCAAATCCACCCTCTTCCGCGTCATAACCGGTGATCTGGGAGCCGAGAGCGGGACAATATCGATCCCCAAGAATGCGCGCATGGGTCAGGTGAAGCAGGAAGCGCCGGGCACCGAGGATTCGCTGATCACGATCGTGCTTTCCGCAGACAAAGAGCGCGCTGCGCTGCTGGCCGAGGCGGAAACCGCAACCGATCCGCATCGCATCGCCGAAATCCAGATGCGCCTCGTCGATATCGACGCCCATTCGGCGGAAGCGCGCGCCGCCAGCATCCTCTCGGGCCTCGGCTTCGATCAGGAAGCGCAGGCCCGGCCCGCATCCTCCTTCTCGGGCGGTTGGCGCATGCGCGTGGCGCTCGCCTCCGTGCTCTTTACCGAGCCGGACCTGCTGCTACTCGACGAGCCGACCAACTACCTCGACCTCGAAGGCACGATGTGGCTGGAGGATTATATCCGCCGCTATCCGCACACGGTCATCATCATCAGCCACGATCGCGATCTGCTCAACAACGCGGTCAATTCGATCGTTCATCTCGATCAGAAGAAGCTCACCTTCTATCGCGGCAATTACGACCAGTTCGAGCGGCAGAAAGCGGAAGCCGACGAACTGCAGATGAAGGCCAAGGCGAAGAACGATGCGGCGCGCAAGCATCTGCAGAGCTTCATCGACCGCTTCAAGGCCAAAGCCTCCAAAGCCAAGCAGGCCCAATCGCGCGTCAAGGCGCTGGAGCGCATGGGCACGGTTGCGTCGGTGATCGAGGATCACGTTCAGCCGATCAGCTTCCCGGAGCCGGAAAAACAGCCAGCCTCGCCGATCGTCGCAATCAGCGGCGGCGCCGTCGGCTACGAGCCAGGCAAGCCGATCCTCAAGGGGCTCAATCTACGCATCGACAATGACGACCGCATCGCGCTGCTCGGCTCGAACGGCAACGGCAAATCGACCTTCGCGAAATTCATTTCGGGGCGGCTGGCTCCCGAAAGCGGCGATCTGCGCCTGGCACCTAGCCTAAAGATCGGTTTCTTCGCGCAGCATCAGCTCGACGATCTCGTACCGAATGAGACGCCCGTCGAGCATGTGCGCCGGCTGATGCCGACCGAGCCGGAAGCCAAGGTGCGTTCCCGCGTGGCGCAGATGGGGCTTGCGACCGAAAAGATGGCGACCGCCGCCAAAGACCTCTCGGGTGGCGAAAAGGCACGCCTGCTGATGGGGCTTGCCGCCTTTCATGCACCGAACCTCTTGATCCTTGACGAGCCGACCAACCATCTCGACATCGACAGCCGCCGCGCGCTGATCGAGGCGCTGAACGATTATGACGGTGCCGTTATCCTGATTTCGCACGACCGGCACCTGATCGAAGCGACGGTCGATCGCCTGTGGCTGGTCAACAATGGTACGGTGACGAGCTTCGAAGGCGATATGGATGAATATCGCGACCTGATCGTCGCTTCCGGCAAAAAAAAAGACGACGAAAAGCAGAAGCAGTCTGAAGACCAGGCATCGAAGGCCGATCAGCGCAAGCTGAATGCCGACAAGCGCGCCTCGCTCGCCCCTCTCAAGAAAAAGATCAATGAAATCGAATCCTTGACGGGCAAGCTGGAGAAACTGATTCAGGCACTTGATGCGGAACTTGCGGATCCAGCGCTCTATGAAAAGGCGCCCGCCAAGGCCGCCGACAAGGCCAAGCAGCGGGGCGAAGCAGCCGCCAAGCTTGCTGCTGCCGAAGAGCAATGGCTGGAGCTCTCCGCTGAATATGAAGGAGCCATGGCGAGCTGAAGCGCTGCCGGGGATTTCACTGGCTGTCAGCGCTCATTCCTGGCGACCCTCCAGAGTGGGCCTAGCTGCGAAGTCTGCGTCACGGCCGTCCTTTTAAGGGAAGGACCAGGCGCGCTCGGATGAGGTTTTGAACCTCGAAAGTCCATAAATGTCTTGAGATACCCGGCTACGACACGAGAACCGTCGCGCCCGTCAAGGGCTGGACAATTCCCCAAAAATCGCGTCGTCTGTTGTTAAAGACCAGGCTTGCCCGCGAACCGCTTTCTGATAAAACGGCGCGCAATAAGTCATACTTTTAGCGAAACACCGAACGCGAGCTTTACAATGTCAGCCATCAACCTCGCCATCGTCGGCGTCGGCAAGATCGTCCACGACCAGCACCTCCCCTCCATCGCCGCCAATGCCGACTTCAAGCTGGTGGCGACGGCGAGCCGCCATGGCACGGTCGACGGCGTCACCGCCTATACCTCGATCGACGACATGCTGGCGGCCGAACCGTCGATCGATGCCGTTTCGCTCTGCATGCCGCCGCAGTATCGCTATGAAGCCGCTTACAAGGCGCTCGCCGCCGGCAAACACGTTTTTCTGGAAAAGCCGCCGGGCGCGACATTGAGCGAAGTGGAAGACCTGGAAGACCTCGCGAACAAGCAGGGTGCAACACTGTTTGCGAGCTGGCATTCTCGCTATGCTGCCGCCGTCGAAGCCGCCAAATCGTTCCTCGCCTCGACCGAGATGAAGAGCATGCACGTCATCTGGAAGGAAGACGTGCGCCATTGGCACCCGAACCAGGAATGGATCTGGCAGGCCGGCGGCCTCGGCGTTTTCGATCCCGGCATCAATGCACTGTCGATCGTCACGCATATCTTGCCGAAGGCGATGTTCCTCAGCGGAGGCACGCTGGAATTCCCTGAGAATCGCGACTCGCCGATCGCGGCCGATCTGCATTTCCGCAATGTCGACTATGTTCCGGTCCACGCCGAATTCGACTGGCGCCAGACGGGCAAGCAGAGCTGGGACATCATCGCCGAAACGGCTGCAGGCCAGATGGTTCTCTCGGAAGGCGGCTCGAAGCTCTCAGTTGGCGGCGAGCTGAAGTTCTCGGCCCCCGAGGCCGAATATCCGTCGCTTTATCGCCGCTTTGCCGAACTCATCAAGGCCGGCAAGTCGGATGTCGATCTGGCGCCCCTGCGCCATGTCGCCGACGCTTTCATGCTCGGCAAGCGCAAATTCGTCGAGGCGTTCCACGACTGACCGTCCCTCTACGGGCAGATGCTATTGCGCCGGCAGAATGGTACAATAGCGGCAGCGAGGCGTGAGGGGCCGTTCCATGCAGCAGGAGCAGGATGAATCGTTTGGTTTGGGCGTCCGGCATCTGACGGTCAGGCTTGCCGACGCCAATGCGAGGTGGCGGGAAGCCTATCTGCTGGAAGAACTCAAAATCCGCGAGGCGTTGGGTCCCCTGGCGCTCGACATCCAGCATTTCGGCAGCACCGCCATCCCCGGCATCAAGGCGAAGCCGATCATCGACATCCTGATCGGTGTCCGCCGTCTCGACGATGGACTTGACTGCATCAAGCCGATGGAAGCGATCGGCTATGACTACGCCGGTGCAGACATCGTGGCCGACGACCATCTCTTCGGCCGCGGCATTACGGGCGAGACGCGCACGCATCTCGCCCATGTCGTCGAATATCAGGGCTTCAACTGGCGGCGGGACATCTTCTTCCGCGACAGGCTGCGAAACGATCCCGCTCTCGCGCTTGCCTATGAAGAACTGAAGATCGGCTTGGCGCAGAAATTTGCCGAAAGCCGCGCTGCCTACACCGGTGCCAAGAAGGATTTCATCGACAAGATCCTGGCGGAAGCGGGACTCGCCTGACGACCGGCGTCAGGCCTTCTTCTCCCACCGTCCCTCTGGCGTCTGCTGCCAATAGGTCAGGTTGTGCCCCTCGCCTTTCAGCTTCTTCCACTGGGCGCGCGCGCCCTCGAGCTGCTCCTGATCGTAACCGTCGAACATGAAGACGATCCGCTCATAATCCGCAGCGGGCGGCGGTTCTGCACCGTCGACGATGAAGCGGACGGTGGCGGCATTCGGATTGTCAGCCGAGACGGTCAGGAGAACGGGCTGATCTGCGGCGAAATCTCCTCCGTCGGTGCCATGCGGCAGGAAACTGTCCTCCCGATAGGTCCACAGATGCTGATCCAGCGCATCACGCCGCGCAGTCTCCTTCATCTGAACGGCGACCCGCCAGCCGCGCTCGACACTCTTGTCGAGCAGCGGCGGAAGCGCGTCTTCCAGCTTCGATTCGGTGAGGTGATAGAAGAGGATTTCCGTCATCGTGTTTCGTAGTTCGAGCGGACCAGTTCATCAAGCAGGCGTACGCCGAAACCCGAACCCCAGGACTGGTTGATCTCGTCCTGTACCGATCCCATCGCCGTGCCGGCGATATCAAGATGCGCCCAGGGCGTATCCTGTACGAAGCGCTTGAGGAAATGCGCGGCGGTGATGGAGCCGGCAAGGCGGCCGCCGGTATTCTTCATGTCGGCGAACTTGCTGTCGATCATCTTGTCATATTCCTTGCCGAGCGGCATGCGCCACAGCTTCTCGTTCGTCACGAGGCCAGCGGTCGTCAGTTGCGCCGACAGGGGATCGTCGTTTGAGAAGAGACCGGCATGGCTATTGCCGAGCGCGACCATGATCGCGCCTGTCAGCGTTGCAAGATTGATCATGAACTGTGGCTTGAAGCGGTCGTTGCAGTACCAGAGCGCATCGCAGAGCACGAGGCGGCCTTCCGCATCGGTGTTGATGATCTCGATCGTCTGGCCCGACATGGAAGTGACGATATCGCCCGGACGCTGGGCGTTGCCATCGGGCATGTTTTCCACAAGACCGATAATGCCGACGGCATTGACCGGCGCCTTGCGGGCGGCGAGCGTGTGCATGAGGCCGGTGACAGCGGCCGCACCACCCATATCGCCCTTCATGTCTTCCATGTTGGCGGCCGGCTTGATCGAGATGCCACCGGTATCGAAGACGACGCCCTTGCCGATGAAGGCGATCGGCCGATCCTTGCCCTTACTGCCCTTCCACTGCATGACCGCGAGGCGCGGCGGACGGACGGAACCCTGGGCAACGCCCAGCAGCGCCCCCATGCCGAGACGACGCATTTCGCGCTCAGTGAGAATTTCCACCTCAACGCCCAGCTTCTCAAGCTCCTTGGCCTTGGCGGCAAACTCCACCGGACCGAGCACATTCGGCGGTTCGTTGACCAGGTCGCGGGCGAGGTTCACGCCATCCGCGACCGATTCGGCATCGGCGAAGGCTTTCTTGGCGGCAGCCGCATCGGCCGTGACGATCGTCACTTTGACCGACTTCGCCTGCTTCTCTTCGTCGTCATTCTTCTTCGTCTTGTAGATATCGAAACTGTAGGCGCGCAGCAGCATGCCGAGAGCGAAATCGGCCGCGGCCTTGGCGCCGACCTCTGCACCCGGCGCATCGATGAAGATCGTCACCTTCTCGGTATTCTTGATCCGAGATGCAGCACTGCCACCGGCTTTCAGCCAGTCGTGGACGGTGAGGTCTGCGGGCTTGCCAAGGCCCAGTACGACGATACGGTCGACAGGCGCGCCTTCCGGCGCCACAAGATCGAGGGCAGCCAGCGACTTTGCCGAGAAGCGTGCAATCTTCGACGCCTTGGCGATCACTCCCGCCGGATCGGCAATATCGGCCCCAGCCGCCGTGTCTGCCTCTGATGTCTTCAGAAGAATCGCGAGGCCGCCGCCGAGTTTTGCCGATTTTGAGAATGAAATTTCGAATTTTGCAGACATGTCTTCTCCGATGGGATTCATGAAATCCGTGCCAGGGGATAATTTCGCGTTTGACGGGTCTGTCAATGGCCGGCGACAGTTGTTATGTTCCGCGCGGCCGCCAGGCCAAAAGGTTTTCGTCATTTTCGTAGATGTTTGCGTTGACAGTTTTTTCGAAAAATCGATGGCGGGGTCCGGCAATCCGCCTGCCGAAAACGGCATTCGGGGTCTTTATCCTGCTTTTCTGGGTCTGGTGGCTGCTATTGGCCCTATTCCGCGCCTTTCCCGGGATCGATATTTATTTTTCCCAGCTTTTTTTCGTGCAGGTGGCGTGTAGCGCGTCAGCCCCGGCCACCGAGATCTGCGGCTCCTTCCCCTATCGGAGCGAAGCGATCCTCGGCCTGCTGCGCACGCTGTTCTTCTATGTTCCCTATGTCGTGACCGCGGTGATGCTGTGGAAACTGGCGGAGTGTTATCAACAGCATGGCGCGACGTTCAATGCGCCGCGCGCCCGCGATCTGAAGGTGGCGCTTGGTACGCTGCTGATCGGTCCTGTTCTTCTCGTCAATGTGATCCTTAAAGAACATTGGGGTCGGCCGCGGCCGGTGCAGACGGATTTTTTCGGCGGTACGCTGCATTTCGCCGAAGCCGGTTCATTGGCCGGCAAATGCGTTTCGAACTGCTCGTTCATATCCGGAGAGGCCGCGAGCGCGGGCTGGCTGTTCTGCCTGCTCATCTTCGTTCCGAAGTCGGTCCGTTATGCGCTTGTGGCCCCTGTTGCTGCCGTTTCCATCCTGACCCCCGCGATGCGGCTCTCCTTCGGCGCACATTATCTATCCGACGTCGTGTTGGGATGGCTGTCTTCGGTCGTCATATTCGCGGCGCTGATGGCAATTGCTGAGTCGCCACGGCAACAAAAAAATTCTGAAATTTGAATGAATTTTTGACACTGACTTGTCGCAAAACCGAGACAAACAGCGTAGAGGGAATCTCCTGCTGATCATATCGACCTGCAGGCGCGTTCAAGGGCGAGCATGAAACTACTCGAGACATATATATTACGGCGTGTCGGCCAGATGTTTCTCGTGGCTCTTCTCCCGGTGCTTGCGATCATCTGGACCACCCAGGTCCTGCAGCGCATAAACCTGGTGACCGACAGCGGCCAGTCGATCGGCTCCTTCGCCACGCTTGCGACGCTGATCCTGCCGTCCATCATTCCCGTCGTGCTGCCCTTCGCGCTCGTCATCGGCATTACCCAGACGCTGACGACGATGAACAACGATTCCGAACTGACCGTGATCGATGCCGCCGGCGCCCGGCGCAGCATCCTGGCGCGGCCGATCCTGCTGCTCGCGCTCCTCATCAGCGTTTTCTCGTTCTTCGTCGACAATGTCGTCGAGCCGCGTGCGAAGACGGTCGTGCGGCAGATGATCGCCGCCACCTATGCCGATCTTCTGTCATCGGTGATTGAGGAAAAGACCTTCCGCAAGATCGACGAAGGCCTCTACGTGCAGATCTCGCAGCGGCTTGCCGGCCGTACGCTCAAGGGCCTCTTCGTCGCAGACGAGCGCGACCCGAATTATGAGCTCATCTACTATGCGCGCGAAGGCGCCGTGGATGATGTCGGCACCTCTCTGATCATGCATGATGGGGAAGTCCATCGCAAAACGGCCGATGGAAACGTCTCCGTCATCAAGTTCGATTCCTATTCCTTCGATCTTTCGGACATGACGGAAAATAACGGACAGGCGACGCTTCGCGCGAGCGACCGCGATCTCGGCTTCCTGCTCAATCCCGATCCGAAGGACCCCGACTATATCGCCAAGCCCGGCAGCTATGCCGCCGAACTGCATCGGCGCCTGACCGACTGGATGCTTCCCTTTGTTTTCGCGCTTTTCTCGCTTGTCATAGCCGGGGATGCGAGATCGCATCGTGAAGCGCGAATGCATCCGATGATCGGCGCACTGGGACTCGCATTCGCATTGCGCTGGGCGGCATTTTACGTTGCCAACCAGATCGACAAGAGCGCGATCTATATCCCGATCCTCTATGCGATCCCGATCGTGACGAGCCTGGTTTCGATTATTTTCCTGAACATGCACAAGCGGCTCGCCATGCCGCTTGCCTTCAGAAATCGTACCTCGACACTCTGGAAGCGCGCGCAGAAGCAGATGCTTACCGCGACAAGCCGGACCGGCGGAGGCGCTTCGCAATGATATTCGGGACATTGTCGCGGTATTTCTTCCGCCGGTACGTGGTGACCACGATGTGGTTCCTGATCGGCATGAGCGCCATCACCTTTCTGCTCGACTTCAGCGAGACGGCAAGCCGCATCTCCAATTTTCCCGGCTACACGCTGGGTGGTGCTGTGCTGCTCACTGCCGTCCGCCTGCCATTGATCCTGCAGCAGACCATTCCCTTCGTGGCGCTGTTCGTCGGCATCACCGTGCTGATCGGCCTAAACCGGAAATATGAACTCGTCGTCACACGCGCGGCCGGCATTTCGGTCTGGCAGTTCATGCTGCCTTTTATCGCCGGATCCCTGATTCTGGGCGTGCTGACGGTGGTGGCGCTCAATCCGCTCGCCGCCTGGGGCCAGAGGCAGGCAACACAATTCGAAACGGCATGGCGCGGCCAGGACAATGCCATGATCCGGGCGCTCCAGGTTCCGTGGCTGCGCCAGATCAGTGGCCGGGACGATGTCATCATCGGCGCCAAGACGGTGCTGGAGAACGGCACGCTGCTCATGGACGCCGTGCTTGTCCACTTCGATTCCACCGGTCAGGTCATTCTGAGGCAGGACGCCGCATCCGCCAAATTGGAAGATGGTTACTGGCAGCTTAACAACGTTGTCGAACGCAAGCCTGGGGAAATCCCGGTGCGTAAGGCTTCGGAACAGCTTCGTACCAATCTGAAGCAAGACTTCATCAAGGAGCGGCTGACTGCGCCGGAAACAATTGGTTTTTTTGACCTTTCCAACCGTATCGCTGCTGCAAAATCCTTCGGAATCTCTACGAAGGCGCTCGAGACTCAATTCAACTCGTTGCTGTCGCAGCCACTGCTCTTGGTGGCCATGACTCTCATTGCTGCAACAGTGTCCCTGAAATTTAGCCGGTTCAACCAGTCACGCTCTGTGATTCTGGGTGGAATCCTTTCAGGCTTCATGCTTTATGTCGTCACCGTGCTTGTAAAGGCATTTGGAAGCAGCGGTGTCGTGCCGCCGTTTGTGGCGACTTGGATACCAGTGATCGTAGCGCTCGCTTTAGGCGCAACGATCCTGCTTCATCAGGAGGATGGCTAGTGGCGGTAGGCGACCGCAAGAATTTTAGTAAACAGTTGGTTGCCCTGCTCTTAGGTGCGACTCTGTGTTCCTATTTCGAAAATGCTCCACTGGCCTACGGCCAGGAGAACAATACCGGCATGCCTGCGATCGGCCAGAATATCTCGCCGGACGCGAAGCTGATGCTGTCTGCAAACGAGCTGGTCTATAATAAGGACCAGGAACTCGTCTCTGTAATCGGCGGCGTGCAGATCAATTACGGCGGCTACAAGCTGGTCGCCCAGAAGGTCGACTATAACCAGAAGACCGGCCGCATGATGGCCACCGGCAACATCGAGATGGTGACGCCGGACGGCAACCGAATCTATGCCGACCACCTCGATGTGACCGACAATTTCGCAGACGGCTTCATGAATGCGCTGCGAATCGAGACAAGCGACAATACCCGCCTCGTTGCCGAAACCGGCCAGCGCGTCGGCGGTACGCAGATGATTCTCAACAAAGGCGTCTATACGGCGTGCTTGCCCTGCGCCGAAAAGCCCGAGCGTGCCCCTTTCTGGCAGGTCAAGGCCGAACGCGTTATCCAGAACAGTGAGAAACACACGATCCGGCTTGAGCACGCGCGCTTCCAGTTGCTTGGTCGTTCGCTCGCCTATCTGCCGTGGATCGAAGTCCCCGATAATACGGTGAAGCGCAAATCGGGTTTCCTGTTCCCGTCGATGAGCGTTTCGCAGAATCTCGGCTACGGTCTTTCTGTTCCCTATTACTACGTCATCTCGCCGAGTTCGGATTTCACCGTCACGGGCACCGGGTACACCTCCCAGGGCTTGATGCTCGAGGGCGAATATCGCCGCCGCTTTGAAAATGGCACGGTGACGATGCACGTTGCCGGCATCGATCAGATGAACCCAAGCAATTTCAGCGAAGGTACAAGCGATGCCGAAGCCAAACAGCGCGGCATGGTCGCGTCGAAAGGCGATTTCAGGATCAATCCCCGCTGGAGCTTCGGCTGGGATGTTATGGTGCAGAGCGACAACAATTTCTCGCGCACCTACAAGATTGACGGGTATGATTACACGCCGCATGCCAACACCGTCTATCTGACGGGACTCGGCAAGCGGAATTACTTCGACCTGCGCGCCTTCTATTTCGACGTGCAGGATGCCGACCGCAACAACACCGCGGAAAAACAGCAGGCGATCGTCTATCCGACGCTTGATTATCACTATGTCGCGCCGAAGCCGGTTGCTGGCGGTGAACTTTCCGCCGATGTCAATCTGACCAATATTTCGCGCACTCATGACGACTTCTACAATGTCGCCGGTTTCGACCGCTTCCGTGGCCTCGAAGGTCAGACGACCCGTTTGAGCACGGAACTGCAGTGGAAGCGCACCTACGTAACACCTACCGGGCTGGTTATTACGCCGTTGCTCGCGGCACGTGGCGATGCTTTCGCACTCAACATGGACAGCCCCGTCGATGCCAACGGCGTTCCCTATGCTGGCAATTATCTCAACGATAATGCAGCAACCCGCGGAATGGTGACGGCTGGGCTGGAAATGCGCTACCCGATCCTGTTCACGACCAGTAACAGCACACATGTTCTGGAGCCGATCGCCCAGATCTACGCACGACCGGATGAACCTCTCGCCGGTCGGTTGCCGAATGAAGACGCGCAGAGCTTCGTCTTCGATGCGACCAATCTGTTTGATCGCGACAGGTTCTCCGGCTACGACCGTATCGAGGGCGGCACGCGCGCAAATGTCGGCTTCCAGTACACCGGAACTTTCGACAGCGGCTACAAGCTGCACGGCATCTTCGGACAGTCTTATCAGCTCGCTGGTCAGAATTCGTTTGCGACCGACGACCTCGTGAATGTCGGCGCCGAATCCGGCCTGGAGACCGATCGTTCCGATTACGTCGGACTGGGCGGCATCGAGATGCCCTTCGGCCTCTCCGTGGCAGCATCCTACCGGCTGGACGAGAAGGATTTTTCTTTCAACCGTGGCGACCTGACAACGGCCTATCAGAACGATACCTTCTCGGGCCAAGTGACTTATACGCACGTGACCGCGCAGCCGGCCTACGGCTTTGCTCAAGACCAAGATGAGATCCAGGCGAGCAGCAGGATCAAGTTCAAGGATTACTGGTCGATCTTCGGCGGCATCGCCTGGGATCTGAACAACGACGTCGTTGTAAGGCGTACGCTCGGCATCTCCTATCAGGACGAGTGCACCATCTTCACCATCGCCTATGTGGATAGGCGAGATACGACGGATCAGACAGCAAGCGACTGGACGATCGCCGCACGCCTGACGTTCCGCACGCTCGGCGATATTCGCCTGGGCACGGGTGACGCTGCGAATAACCTCTGACGACATGTGGACGGCCGGAAATCTCCGGCCGGGCCATTCTTTCGCCGTAAGCCTGTGCAGGACATTGCGACCAATCGTTATGTGAGGCATAGGGTGTCGCGGAGCAAGAGAAGCGATTTCCGGTCGTCTCAGTGTATGGTAAGAACGCCGCGCGCTGGATCGTGCGGCGCTATCGGGAGGTCAACAGATGATTGACGCGAAGAAAACCGTAACCACGCTTATTGCAGGCGCAGCCTTCATGCTTGCTGCCTTCAGCGGCCCTGTCTTCGCCGCTAGCGAAGTCAAGGCGGTGGTAAACGGTACCGCCATTACCAGCGGCGATGTCGCAAAGCGACAGGCCTTCATGCGCCTGCAGCGCTTGAAACCCGATGCCAAGGCTGCGGAAGAACAGCTTGTCGACGAGGCGCTGAAGCGGCAGGAAATCTCTCGCGTGCGCATGTCCGTCTCGCAGGACGACGTCAACGCCTCCTTCGCTCGTTTCGCTGCCAGCAACAAGCTTTCCGTCGAGCAGATGGGGCAGATCCTCGACCGTGCCGGCGTCGGGGTCGATCACTTCAAGAACTTCATTGCCGTACAGATGAGCTGGCCGCGTATCGTCAATGCCCGCTACGGCTCCAGCGCACGTATTTCGAATTACGATCTCGTCAACCGCCTGATGCAGAACAACAAGCAGAAGCCGGTGACGACGGAATACATGCTGCAGCAGGTCATCTTCGTGGTCCCGCCAGCCAAGCGAAATGCGATTACGGCCAAGCGCAAGGGCGAGGCTGAGGCATCGCGTTCCAAATATCCGGGCTGCGATCAGGCCAAGACATTCGCTGCGACCATGCGGGACGTTTCGGTCCGCGATCTCGGCCGCATGCTGGCTCCGGAAATTCCCGCGGAGTGGAAGGACCTCGTCGCACAGACCAAGGGCAACACGACGGCAACGCGCGTGACCGAAAAGGGCGTGGAATATCTGGCAATCTGCAGCCAGCGCCAGGTTTCGGACGACCAGGCCGCAGAAATGGTGTTCCGTCAGGAGGACCTCGACAAGGCCAAGTCGGACAAGTCCGCAGCACCGGAAAACGAAAACAGCACCAAATATCTGGATGAACTGCGCAAGCACGCGCAGATCATCTATCGCTGATTTTTCCATGGCGACACCATTTTCGCGACCGCTTGCGTTGACGCAGGGCGACCCTGCTGGCGTCGGGCCTGATGTCACCCTCATGGCCTGGCTTCGCAGACGCGAGCTCGGGTTGCCGCCATTCTTTCTGATCGGCGATTCCGATGTGCTTGCCGTGCGGGCACGACAACTCGGCCTTGATATTCCCCTGCGCAGCATCGGCAACGCCGCGGAAAGTCTTGCTCTCTTTGCGGAAGCGCTACCGGTCCTGCCTATGCCGGCCGGCGTCGATGTTGCGGCAGGAGAGCCGCATGCCGCGACGGCGAAAGGGACGATCGCCTCGATCGAGACGGCAGTGGCACTCGTCATGCAGGGCGAGGCGCTTGCGGTCGTCACCAATCCGATCGCCAAGTCGGTGCTCTACGAAGCAGGATTCAAATTTCCGGGCCATACGGAATTCCTTGCCGACCTTGCCATGCGTGCAACCAGTCAGTCGATCACGCCTGTCATGATGCTTGCGGGGCCGAAACTGCGCGCCATTCCTGTTACCATCCACATTCCGCTCAAGGATGTGCCGCAGACATTGACTCTCGGCCGGATCGTCGAAACCTGCCGGATCGCAGATAAGGATCTGAAGCAGCGGTTCGGGATCACCTCTCCGCGCCTCGCCATCGCTGGACTCAATCCGCATGCGGGCGAAGGCGGCGCCATCGGCAAGGAGGATGAGACCATCATTCATCCGGCAGTGCAGATCCTGCGCGATGAGGGCATCGATGCTATCGGCCCTCTCCCCGCCGATACGATGTTCCATGACGAAGCGCGCGCACGTTATGACGTTGCCGTCTGCATGTACCACGATCAGGCGCTGATTCCCGCCAAGGCGCTCGGCTTTGACGATTCCGTCAATGTGACGCTCGGCCTTCCTTTCGTACGCACCTCCCCCGACCACGGTACCGCCTTCGGGATTGCCGGCAAGGGGCTGGCGCGCGAGGCGAGCCTTGTTGCCGCGCTCAAGCTCGGCGCGCAGCTCGGCCGCACGGCGGAAAGCCATCGTTAATGGCTGCACTCGACGGTCTGCCGCCGCTTCGCGAGGTTATCCAGCGCCACGGCCTCGACGCGCGCAAGGCGCTCGGGCAGAACTTCCTGCTCGATCTCAACCTGACGCAGAAGGTAGCCCGAACGGCCGGCATGCTTGAAGATGCGACCGTCTTTGAAGTCGGACCTGGGCCTGGCGGATTGACGCGGGCGATCCTCGCGCTTGGCGCGAAGAAGGTCATCGCGGTCGAGCGCGATGCGCGCTGCCTGCCGGCGCTGGCCGAGATCGCCGACCACTATCCCGGCCGGCTGGAGGTCATCGAAGGCGATGCGCTGAAGACCGATTTCGAGGCACTGGCGCCGGAAGGTCCCGTCAAGATCATAGCCAACCTGCCCTATAATGTCGGCACCCAGCTTCTGGTGAACTGGCTGCTGCCGAAGGCATGGCCGCCCTTCTGGCAATCGCTGACACTGATGTTCCAGAAAGAAGTCGGCGAGCGGATCGTCGCCTCCGAGGACGACGATCACTATGGCCGCCTCGGCGTGCTCGCGGGATGGCGCACACATTCCCGCATGGCATTCGATATTCCGCCGCAGGCTTTCACGCCGCCGCCGAAGGTCACCTCGACAGTAGTGCACCTGACACCCAACGAGAACCCGATCCCCTGCTCCGTTACCAATCTGGAAAAGGTAACGCAGGCAGCCTTCGGCCAGCGCCGCAAGATGCTGCGCCAGAGCCTGAAGCCCATCGGCGGCGAAAGCCTGCTTGTCAAAGCCGGTATCGATCCGGCCAGGCGGGCGGAGACACTATCAGTGGAAGAATTCTGCCGGCTCGCGAACAGCCTTTAGAGCTTGTTTTCACGCAATTCCCGACGCAAAACCGCTGCGCAGTTTTACTGGAATGGCCTTAGAGAACCGGCGTTTCCTCTAGCAACTCGCGGACGAAGTCGAACATGCCATGACGGCGGTCGCGGCGCAGGCGCTCGGCCTTGACGATTGACTGCACGGCATCGAATGCAGCGTTCAGGTCATCATTGATGATGACGTAATCGTATTCACGCCAGTGGGCGATCTCGGCACGGGAATTTGCCAGGCGCGTCTGGATGACCTCCTCGGAATCCTCGGCGCGGCGATGCAGGCGCGACTGCAGCTCGGTCATGGTCGGCGGCAGCACGAAGATCGAGACCACGTCGGCCTGCATCTTCTGCTGCAGCTGCTGAGCGCCCTGCCAGTCGATATCGAACAGCATGTCGCGGCCTTCGGACATGGCCTGTTCCACCGGCTCGCGAGGCGTGCCGTAGAAATTGCCGTGAACCTCGGCCCATTCGAGTAGAGAATCGGAATCGCGCAGCCGCTCGAATTCCCGCACGGTCTTGAAATGATAGTGGATGCCTTCCACTTCGCTGGGCCGGCGCTGACGTGTCGTGACGCTGACGGAAAGGCCGATCTGCTTGTCCGTTTCCAAAAGCGTCCGCGCGATGGTGGATTTACCGGCACCCGAGGGCGACGAGATAACCAGCATCAGACCGCGACGGGCGATCTGGATGGACGAAATTTTCGCCGGGCTCATGTCCTACTCCAAATTCTGGACCTGCTCGCGGAACTGATCGATCACCACCTTCAGCTCGATCCCGGCTGCGGTGACGGCCGATGCGTTCGACTTCGAGCATATCGTATTCGATTCTCGGTTAAATTCCTGTGCAAGGAAATCGAGCTTTCGGCCAACCGGGCCACCTTTTGTCACGAGATCGCGGGCGGCGGCGACATGGGCCTTCAGTCGGTCGATCTCTTCGCGCAGATCCGCCTTCGTCGCGAGCAGTGCCGCTTCGGCGTGCAGGCGGTCACGGTCGAGAGCGCCGGTTCCTTCCATGAGGAGTGCCACCTGCGCGGAGAGCCTTGCCGCGATCTCCTGCGGCGAGCGCGAGGGATCGGCTTCGATCGTGCTTGTCAGCGCCTCGACCGTCGCGACGTGGCTAAGAAGCACGCGCGCCAGTGCCGCTCCCTCCTGCTCACGCATGCTCCTGAGATCGGAAAGCGCAGCCTTCAGTCCCGACATGATATCGGCATCGCGGACAGCGACCGTCTCTTCGCTGTCTTGCGTCTCGCGGAAATCGACGAGGCCTCGGATGGAAAGTAGCGTATCAAGCCTCAAAGGCGCCGGATCGATAAGACCTTCGAGCTTGTCGCGCATGGCCAGAACGGCAGCGAAGGCATCCTGATTGAGCACGGCTTCAAGCTGGCTTTCGCCCGAGGTCAGCGCCAGCGAGGCCTGCAGGTTGCCGCGGCTAAAATTCTCGCCGGCAATGCGGCGAACATCGGTTTCCAGGCGCTCCAGACCTGGCGGAAGCCGCAGTCTGACGTCGAGGCCCTTGCCGTTGACCGAGCGCAATTCCCATGCCCAGCGCCAGCGGCCAGTCGTTCCCTCGCGCCGCGCGAAACCGGTCATGGACTGCAATGCCATCAAAGGCCTCCCGATATCAGTTGATCTTCTTTTTCTTCGACGGAACTGCGGATGTATTGTCCGCCGGCTGGTCTTCCGGTTGTCCGTCGACGGCAATTTCAGGATCGGCGCCCTTGTCTGCTTCGAGCTTGCGCCAGCGCTTGACGTTGGCATTGTGCTCTTCGAGCGTTGCCGCGAAGACGTGGCCGCCGGAACCGTCGGCGACGAAATAGAGGTCCTGTGTCTTCCAGGGATTGGCGACAGCTTCCAGCGCGTCCTTGCCTGGATTGGCAATCGGCGTCGGCGGCAGGCCCTTGATGACGTAGGTGTTGAAGGGGGTCTCTTTCTTCAGGTCCGACTGATAGATCGGCCGGTCGGAGGGTTTGCCCCCGCCACCGAAGAGACCATAGATGATGGTCGGATCGGACTGCAGCCGCATCCCCTTGCCAAGACGGTTGAGGAAGACGGAGGCCACATGTGCGCGCTCATCCGGCACCCCCGTCTCCTTCTCGACGATGGAGGCGAGCGTGACGAACTCTTCCTTGCTCTTCAGGAGCAACGAAGGATCGCGCCGTTCCCAGATCTGATCGACAAGCTTCTGCTGGGCTGCAGCCATCTGGTCGATGATTTCGGAGCGCTTGGTGCCGCGCGAGAACTTGTAAGTGTCGGGCCGCAGGCTGCCTTCCGCCGGCAGGGCAGCCGGCAGGTCGCCTTCGAGGACCGCATCATCAAGCATGCGGTCGAACATCTGTCGCACCGTCAGGCCTTCCGGGAAGGAGACGGAATAGAGGATGGACTTACCGGATTTCAGGAGCTCCATGATCTCGTTCATGGACGCATGCGCCTTGATCTCGTATTCACCGGCCTTGAGGCTCTCGCCATCCGTAAGATGCGTGGCCGTCAGATAGCGGAAGACGCGGGCATCCGAGATGATCAGGTTGCGCTCGAGGTTTGTGGCGATTTCCGCGAGGCCTGCCCCATTGCGGACGATGAAGTTGGTATTCGTCTGCAGCGGGCCGGGGTTCTGATAGGCGGTGATGGCGTAGTAGAAGCCGATGAGACCGGCAATGCAGACGACCACGGCCATGGTCATTACGAAATTCAGGAAGAGGATGACCTGACTGCGAGCATTCCTGGAGCGCTTCGGCGGCTCGGGGACACGTTCCGGGCGCAGGGCTTCGCTCGGCGATTTCGGGATGATCGGTCCCTTCTGCGCCGGCTGGCCGTTGTCGCTGCTCTGGTTGGTCGTATCGCTCACCGGCAATCCTCTAAAACTTGGCCCCGCTTCGCTATTTCGCGAAGTAATGCGGCAAAAACAGGTTCTGCCGCGCTTCCTGACGCCGTTTGACGTTCGCCCGTGTCGTGAACCGTCTGTTACGCGACGTAGCGGCGCAGCACGAGCGATGCATTCGTGCCGCCGAATCCGAACGAGTTGGATAGCGCCACGTTAATTTCTCGCTCACGAGCCTTGTGCGGAACGAGGTCGATTGCGGTTTCCCGCTCAGGATTGTCGAGGTTGAGCGTCGGAGGGGCGACATTATCCCGAATTGCGAGGGTCGTGAAGATCGCCTCGATGGCGCCGGCAGCACCGAGCAGGTGGCCGGTCGCAGATTTGGTCGACGACATCGAGATCTTCGAGGCCGCATTGCCGACGAGGCGCTCGACGGCGCCGAGCTCGATCGTATCGGCCATGGTCGAAGTGCCATGGGCGTTGATGTAGTCGACGTCGGCAGGCGTCAGGCCCGCGCGCTTCAGCGCCATGGTCATGCAGCGGAACGCGCCATCGCCGTCTTCAGACGGAGCGGTGATGTGGAAGGCATCGCCGGAAAGGCCGTAACCAACCACTTCTGCATAGATCTTGGCGCCGCGTGCCAACGCATGGTCCAGCTCTTCGAGAACGACAATGCCGGCGCCCTCGCCCATGACGAAACCGTCACGATCCCTGTCATAGGGGCGCGACGCTTTCTGCGGGTCGTCATTGTGCTGCGTCGACAGCGCCTTGCAGGCAGCAAAGCCGGCAAGCGAAATGCGGCTGACCGGGGATTCCGTGCCACCGGCGACCATGACATCGGCATCGCCGAGCGCAATGAGACGGGCAGCATCGCCAATGGCGTGCGCACCGGTGGAGCAGGCGGTAACAACCGAATGGTTCGGGCCGCGCAGCTTATGGCGAATAGAGACCTGGCCCGAAACAAGGTTGATCAGCCGACCGGGAATGAAGAAAGGAGAGATGCGGCGCGGGCCCTTGTCGCGCAGCGTATAGCCGGCTTCGACAATACCCTCGATGCCGCCGATGCCGGAGCCGATCAGCACGCCGGTGGCGATCTGGTCCTCATCGGTTTCCGGATGCCAGTCGGCATCCTTGAGCGCCATGTCGGCAGCAGCCATGCCGTAGATGATGAAAGGGTCTACCTTGCGCTGTTCCTTCGGCTCCATCCAATCGTCGGCATTGAACGTACCGTCAGAACCATCGCCGACGGGAATGCGGCAAGCAATCTTGGCAGGGAGATCCTCGACTTCGAATTCGGACACGAGACGGGCGCCGTTTGCTCCCGCAAGCAGGCGGGACCAGGTAACTTCCGTTCCGCATCCCAAGGGCGATACCATGCCGGTACCAGTAATGACGACCCTTCTCATCGACTGCTTTCCCCCGTCTGTTATGTTTTATGGAGAAACATGCTCAAAAGAAAAGGGCGGACTCTTGGCCCGCCCTTTCTCGAATGCACAGTATCAGGCCTGAGCCTTTTCAATAAACTTCACGGCATCGCCAACGGTCAGGATCGAGTCAGCGGCATCATCGGGGATTTCAACGCCGAATTCTTCTTCGAAAGCCATGACCAGTTCGACCGTGTCGAGCGAGTCGGCGCCCAGATCGTCGATAAAGCTGGCGCTCTCGACGACCTTGTCGGCATCGACGCCAAGATGATCAATAACAATTTTCTTTACGCGTTCTGCGATATCGCTCATGTCGGTTTCCTCGACCTTATGTCCTGATCGGAATGTCCTTCTGACACCCCTACCCTGTTTCAGCCTGCGATGCGTTCAGACATCCTCGGCAAACTCGTTTACCCGGCTTTAGAGAAGTCCCAGGCTTGCGAAAAGCCCGCCGGTCCGTCTGCTTTTTCGGGACGACTGTTGACAGTCATGGCCCGCTTAACATGCTTTAAGTCTGCCGCAAAGCCAGAAAATCAACCGTTCGTGATTGCTCAACACGCTATTGGCTTAAATCGGCGACTGCGGCAGCTAATCGTTTCAGATCATGGCCATGCCGCCGTTCACATGCAGCGTCTGACCCGTCATATAGGCGGCCTCAGCAGACGCGAGATAGGCGACAGCCGATGCCACTTCGGCGCCGGTTCCCATGCGCTTCATGGGGATCGCACCCATGATCGCTTCCTTCTGCTTGTCGTTCAGCTTGCCGGTCATGGCGCTTTCGATGAAGCCCGGGGCGACACAGTTGACCGTCACGTTGCGCGTGGCGATTTCCTGCGCCAGCGATTTCGTGAAGCCGATCATACCGGCCTTGGAGGCGCAGTAGTTCGCCTGTCCCGGATTGCCGGTGACGCCGACGACGGAGGTGATGTTGATGATGCGGCCATAACGGCGGCGCATCATCGGATGGGTGAGTTCGCGCGTCAGGCGGAAGGTCGCCGTCAGGTTCACTTCGAGAACAGCATCCCAGTCCTCATCGCTCATGCGAACGAAGAGACCGTCCTTGGTGATGCCGGCATTGTTGACGAGGATATCGACGCCTTCGAGATCGGCTTCCGCCTTCTGGCCGAGAGCCTTGACTTCGTCGCGATCCGAAAGGTTCGCCGGGAAGATCTTCACACGGTCGCCGAGTTCGTTTGCGAGAGCCTCGAGCTTTTCGACGCGAGTGCCGTGCAGGCCGACAATGGCGCCCTGCTTGTGAAGAAGGCGGGCGATTTCTTCGCCAATGCCGCCCGATGCGCCGGTGACGAGGGCCTTGCGGCCGGAAAGATCGAACATGGGAACGTTCCTTATATAAAGTGGGGCAATCAGGCCGTGAGGGCGGCAACAGCAGCGTCGATATCGGCTGGGCCGTTGACCGAGACGCCATTGATAGTCTTGTCGATGCGGCGTGCAAGGCCGGTCAGCACTTTGCCGGCGCCGAGTTCATAGAGCGTGGTGACGCCGTTTGCGGCAAACCATTCCACCGTTTCGCGCCAGCGAACCTGTCCGGTGACTTGCTCGACGAGAAGGGCTGCGATCTCCTCGGCATCCGTGACAGGTGCTGCGCGAACATTTGCGATAAGGGGCACGACCGGATTGGCCTTCTTCACGCCGGCGAGCGCCTCGCGCATGGCATCTGCGGCAGGTGCCATCAGTTTCGAATGGAAGGGAGCGGAGACCGGCAGCAGAATGGCCCGCTTGGCGCCCTTGTCGGTTGCAAGGCCAGCGGCCTTTTCGACGGCCGACTTCTCGCCCGATATGACGAGCTGGCCGCCGCCGTTGTCGTTGGCAATCTGACAGGAGCCGATTGCTGCAGCCTCCTCGCAGACGGCCTGCACGTCGGCATGTTCGAGGCCGATGATGGCGGCCATGGCGCCGACGCCGACAGGCACGGCAGCCTGCATGGCATTGCCGCGGATGCGCAGAAGGCGGGCTGTGTCGGCTATCGAGAAGGTGCCGGCGGCACAGAGGGCGGAATATTCGCCAAGAGAATGGCCGGCGACATAGGCGACCTTGGCCTTCAGATCGAGACCCCTGGCTTCAAGAACGCGGATAACGGCCAGGGAGACGGCCATCAGCGCCGGCTGGGCGTTTGCCGTCAGCGTCAGCTTGTCCTCGGGACCGTTGAACATGGTGTCGGAAAGCTTTTCACCGAGCGCTTCATCGACCTCTTCGAAAACGGCGCGGGCTTCTGCAAAATTCTCGGCGAGATCCTTGCCCATGCCAACGGCCTGGCTGCCCTGGCCGGGAAAAGTGAAAGCAATGGTCATTTTTCAATCCCTCGATAGTGCCCGTCGGGCCATTTCGCCTCCAATTGACATTCTTTCTTTGAGAGTCAAGTGGCGGCAGATTCTCTCCAAAGCCTTTCGCTCCAGCGGAAACGCTCGGTTTTTTCTCTTGCGCTTGCGCAAATCCGTCCTAGATTTGCGCGGCTCTTCCCACGCCTTTCCCTTTTTCAGACCACGCCCAGGGTTTCCGATGAAATATAATAAATTAGGCCGCACCGATATTTCCGTTTCCGAGATTTGCCTTGGCACCATGACCTGGGGCACGCAGAACAGCGAGGCGGAAGCCCACGAGCAGATGGACTACGCTGTCCGGGAAGGCATCAATTTCTTCGATACTGCCGAGCTTTATCCGACCACGCCTGTTTCGGCCGAAACACAGGGCCGCACGGAGGAGTATATCGGCAGCTGGTTCGAAAGGACCGGCAAGCGCAAGGATATCGTTCTTGCCACCAAGGTTGCCGGTACCGGCCGCTCCTACCTGCGCAACGGCGAAGGCGCCGACGGCAAGAATATCCGCCTCGCGCTCGACGCCAGCCTGAAGCGGCTGAAGACGGACTATGTCGATCTCTATCAGATCCACTGGCCGAACCGCGGCCATTTCCATTTCCGCCAGAGCTGGCACTACGATCCGTTCGGGCAGGATCGCGCCAAGGCCGTCGCCAACATGACCGATATTTTGCAGACGGTGGGCGAGCTGGTGAAGGAGGGCAAGATCCGCGCCTTCGGTCTGTCCAACGAGACGACCTGGGGCATCCAGAAATATGTGAGCCTCTCCGAGCAGATGAACCTGCCGCGCGTCGCCAGCACCCAGAACGAATATAATCTTCTCTACCGCCATTTCGATCTCGACCTCGCGGAACTCTCCCATCACGAGGAAGTCGGCCTCCTCGCCTATTCGCCGCTTGCCGCCGGCATTCTGAGTGGGAAATACATCAATGGCGAGAAGCCTGCGGGCACGCGCGCCGCGATCAACGGTGATCTCGGCGGCCGCCTGCAGCCGCTGCAGGAAGCGCCGACGAAGGCCTATCTCGATATCGCGGCTCGGCATGGGCTCGATCCGTCGCAGATGGCACTCGCCTTCTGCCTGACCCGTCGCTTCATGACCTCGGTCATCATCGGTGCAACCACGATGGCACAGCTGAAGACGGATATTGGATCCGTCGGCGTGAAGCTCAGCGGCGAAGTGTTGGCGGAGATCGAGAAGGTTCACCGGCAGTATCCGATGCCGCTCTGAGGGGGTCGGTATCCCCGACGTTTTGAGGGCGCGAGCAATCGCGCTCTTTTCTCATTCCGGCTGGCGGTGGCCGCTTTTCGTAGTTTGTTGCCCGCTTCCCTTGCCTTTCGCGCAAAAATCCGTATAAGCGCCCCTGTTCGTTAACCCGGTCTTCTGGCTGGTGGCTGAACGGAGGGCCGGTTTGCTTCTTGCGAGCCGTTCGGAACGGAAGCGTTCCAGCCTCCCGTGTCTCCGCTCTCGACCGTCTCGGAAACGCTTTTCTTGCTTGGCGCTATCGCCTCTCAGGAGCAGTCGTTGAGGCTTAGCCGCCGAATGCCGGGTTCTGATCAACGCAAGAAAGGCAAAGCTGTCATGGCTCTTTATGAACATGTATTCCTTGCCCGACAGGATATTTCCACGCAGCAGGTTGATGCCCTCGTAGAACAGTACAAGGGTGTTATCGAAGCTAACGGTGGTAAGGTCGGGCGTATCGAAAACTGGGGCCTCAAGTCCCTCACCTACCGCATCAAGAAGAACCGCAAGGCTCACTACGCCCTGATGGACATTGATGCACCGGCAGCCGCGATCCAGGAAATGGAACGCCAGATGCGCATCAGCGAAGACGTTCTTCGCTACATGACCATCGCTGTTGAAAAGCACGAAGATGGCCCGTCTGCCATGATGCAGAAGCGCGACCGCGACGACCGTGGCCCGCGTGAAGGCGGCGACCGTGGCCCGCGCCGCGAATTCGGCGATCGTCCGCCGCGCCGTGACGGCGACTTCCAGCGTGGCCCGCGTCCTGATCGCGCTCCCCGCGAAGACCGTGCATAAGGAGAAATAAGAATGTCTGAATCTTCCTCCGCTCCGGTCCGTCGTCCGTTCCATCGTCGTCGCAAGACCTGCCCGTTCTCCGGTGCAAACGCTCCGCGCATCGACTACAAGGACGTCCGTCTCCTGCAGCGCTACATTTCCGAGCGCGGCAAGATCGTTCCGTCCCGCATCACGGCCGTTTCCCAGAAGAAGCAGCGCGAACTCGCCCAGGCGATCAAGCGTGCACGCTTCCTCGGCCTGCTGCCGTACGTCGTCGCCTAATTGACTATCGAAGCCCCGGATCTTCGGATCCGGGGCTTCCTCCCTTCCGCGATGGGCGCGGATCGGAACCTTAAAACCCATGTTGAGGCATCTCCCGGATCGATTCAGGGAAATCCTCTAACTGCTTGATGAAGCAGGACAGCGAAGTGACGAAACTGAACCCGAAAACGCTTGCGATCGGCGCACTCGCCGGATTGACCGCCGCCTTGCTGGTGCTTGGCGCGAGCATGCAGCCGTCGTTCAGTGCCGTGCTCTATGCTGCTTCCGCACTTCCCATCCTGCTCGTCGGCCTCGGTTGGGGCAACCTCGCTGCCATTTCCGCCGTCGTCACCGCAGCCGTGCTTGGTGCGATCGCCATTTCGCCGTCCTTCGCGTTCGTCATGACAATGGTGACGCTGCTCCCGGCCGGCTGGCTGAGCCATCTTGCAAACCTTGCGCGCCCGGCATCCGAACTCGGCGGCCCCGACCATCTGCTTGCCTGGTATCCGCTGTCCGATATCCTTCTGCATCTCTGTGGCCTGGTCACGATCGCCGTCATCGTTACCGGCATCATGATCGGTTACGGGCCTGAGATTACCGACCAGATGGTCGACATGCTGATGGCCTCGCTGCAGGAGCAGCAGCCGACTTTCGTTCCGGACCCGGTCGCGACCGCGCAGACCAAGTCGCTCGTCGTGCTCATGCTGCCTGCGCTGCAGGGCGCCATCTGGGTGGTGATGCTGTTTGCCGCCTATTACATCGCGACGCGCATCGTCACCGCCTCCGGCAAGGGCCTGCGCCCGCGCGAGGATATCCCCTCGTCGCTGCGCATGAACCGGAATTCGATCTTCATCTTCCTCGCCGGTCTTGCCGCCACCTTCATGGGCGGAATTCCGGCGATGATCGGCGCCACGGTCGTCGGAGCCTTCGGCGCCGGCTTCCTGATGTCCGGCTTCGCCGCGCTGCACTTCCGCACGCGCGGCAAGGACTGGCGCTTGCCGGCCCTCATTCTCTGCTACCTGGCATCCACCATGATGCTGCCAGCTCTTTTCATCCTCGTGCTCGGTCTTGCCGATACCCGCAAGGCGATCGCCCTGACCCCGACCAAGGATGCCGATGCCCCCAAACAAACCGATACCGAAATCTGAGAATAAGAAAGGAAAACACCATGGACGTCATTCTTCTCGAACGCATCTCCAAGCTCGGCCAGATGGGCGAAACCGTAAAGGTTCGCGACGGCTTCGCACGCAACTACCTCCTGCCGCTCGGCAAGGCACTGCGCGCCAACGCTGCCAACAAGGCCCGCTTCGAATCCGAGCGTGCAACGCTCGAAGCCCGTAACCTCGAGCGCAAGTCCGAAGCCCAGAAGGTCGCCGACGTTCTCGACGGCAAGTCCTTCATCGTCGTACGCTCTGCCGGCGAAACCGGCCAGCTCTACGGCTCCGTCGCTGCCCGCGACGTCGTCGACATTCTGGCTGCCGAAGGCTTCAACATCGCCCGCAACCAGGTTCACCTCAACACGCCGATCAAGGCGATCGGCCTGCACAAGGTCGAGCTGCAGCTCCATGCTGAAGTTGAGATCAACGTCGAGCTGAACGTTGCCCGTTCCGCTGAAGAAGCCGAACGCCAGTCCAAGGGTGAAGAACTCACCTCTGTTGACGCCATCTACGGCGTTGACGAAGACGCACTGCGTCCGGAAGACTTCTTCGATCCGGAAGCCGACGGCCTCGACGAAGACGAAGCATAATTTCTGTCTTCAGGCAGAACGAAAAGCCCGGCTCGCGCCGGGCTTTTTTATTGTTGGAGCTTTTCCAGCCGGCAGGCTTTTTTGCTGCGTCCTCCAATCGAGGGCGCTAAAATAACAGAATGCTGGAATGACGAAGTGAGTCGCTGCGGGCACCGTGTCCTGCAAGTGACAGTCAGGATATTTCTCCTCAAGCGTTCCACCGACTGTGGAGAAATCGAACAACGTGCACAGCGCCGCCGATTTGACGGCGAGCTGAAAGTAGTTGCCGCGCGGCACTTGATTTTATTCAGTCCGCCCTGCAAATCCGGGTTTTGGAAAAGACAGTACGGATGACGATGAACGAAGCTGCACGAAAGATTGCCGCCGTTGCTCCCGCAGAGCAGCACTATCGCGAAGCGCCGAACAACATCGAGGCCGAACAGGCGCTGCTCGGCGCCATCCTGATGAACAACGACGCCTATTACCGGGTGTCTGACTTCCTGAAGCCCACGCACCTCTATGAGCCGCTGCACCGGAAGATCTTCGAGGTCGCCGGCGACATCATCCGCATGGGCAAGATCGCCAATCCGGTGACGGTCAAGACCTTCCTGCCGGCCGACGAAAAGGTCGGCGACATCACCGTCTCGCAATATCTCGCCAGCCTCGTCACGGGTGCTGTGACGATCATCAATGCCGAGGACTACGGAAGAGCAATCTACGATCTGGCGATCCGCCGCGCGCTGATCACCATCGGCGAGGATGTCGTCAACATCGCCTATGACGCGCCGCTCGACATGCCGCCGCAGGCGCAGATCGAAGATACCGAACGCCGCCTGTTCGAGCTTGCCGAAAATGGTCGTTATGACGGCGGCTTCCAGGCCTTCAACGATGCCGTGGCGCTCGCGATCGACATGGCGGCTGTCGCCAAGGAACGTGACGGCGGCCTCTCCGGCATTTCCACCGGCATCCACTCGCTCGATTCCAAGATGGGCGGGTTGCAGCGCTCGGACTTGATCGTGCTCGCCGGTCGTCCGGGTATGGGCAAGACCTCGCTTGCGACCAACATCGCCTATAATATCGCGGCCGCCTATGAAGGCGAAGTGCAGTCCGACGGCAGCATGAAGGCGAAGAATGGCGGCGTCGTCGGCTTCTATTCGCTCGAAATGTCGTCCGAACAGCTCGCCACCCGTATCATCTCCGAGCAGACGGAAGTCTCCTCCTCGAAGATCCGCCGCGGCGACATCAACGATGCCGATTTCGAAAAACTCGTCGCCTGCTCGATGATGATGCAGAAAGTGCCGCTGTTCATCGACCAGACCGGTGGTATCTCGATCGCCCAGCTTTCGGCGCGTGCCCGCCGTCTCAAGCGCCAGCGCGGACTCGACGTGCTTGTCGTCGACTACGTGCAGCTGATGACCGGCTCCGGCAAGTCGAACGAGAACCGCGTGCAGGAAATCACCCAGATCACCACCGGTCTCAAGGCGCTCGGCAAGGAACTGAACGTTCCGATCATCGCGCTGTCGCAGCTCTCGCGTGCCGTCGAAAGCCGCGAAGACAAGCGCCCGCAGCTTTCCGACCTTCGTGAATCCGGCTCCATCGAGCAGGACGCCGACGTCGTGCTCTTCGTGTTCCGCGAAGAATATTACGTCAAGAACATGGAACCGCGCGATATCCACGACCCGAAATATCCGGAATGGGAAGCGCTGTTCGACAAGGTGAAGGGCACGGCCGATGTCATCATCGCCAAGCAGCGTCACGGACCGACCGGCACGGTGAAGCTCGCCTTCCAGTCGGAATTCACGCGCTTCGCCGATCTCGCCGATCCGTCCTTTACCCAGTACGAGGAACATTGACGCGGGTTTCGCGCGTCAATTGCTGAGGGCGCAAAACCGCCACGCAATTTTGCTGATTTGCTTCAAAGCCCTGCAGCACGAAGAAGCGCTGCCGTTGCCACACCGACAACGACGCTTGCCAGCATTGGCAGGCGGCTTGCGGCGACTGCGGTCGCCACACAGGCCAGCGTCTCCGCCCAACCGGTCGCAAATGCGGTTGGGGCAATGACGGCCATCAGCACTGCCGGCGGGATGGCTTCGATTGCCGCTCTCCTGTTCTCGTTGATCTCGACGTAGCGGATCAATACGAGACCGCTGATGCGGGTGAAGATCGTGGCGGCAGCCATGGCAAGGATGGCAAGCAGAGTGTTTGGATCGAGCGTCATGTCGCCTGCTCCCGCGCCCTGCCTCTCCAGAGGGCCATGGCCAGCCCCGCCAGGGCGCCGGCTGCGATGTACCAGACGCCTGGCACGAAATGATGGACGGCGACGGCCGCAATCCCGCTTGCCGCGAGAACAGCACCGGTTTCCCGCCCCTTCCAGAAGCCCATGACCAGCACGATGAAGACGGCCGGAAAGGCGAAGTCGAGACCGATGACGGCGGGATCGCCGAGAAAGGCGCCGAGCAGCGCACCTGCAAGCGACGAGCCGACCCAGGTCAGGTAGAAGGGCGTAACGATGCCGGCATACCAGGCGGGTGTGAGCCGTGTCGTCCCGGCGCGGAATTCCGCCATGGCCCAGAGCTCATCGGCGAGGAACAGCATGGCGATATAGCGTTTGATACCGGAGAAGCACTGCATCTTCGTGCCGATCGAGGCGCCCATCAGCACGTGGCGGATATTGACGAGCAGGGCCGCGAAGCCGACGCCGATCCAGCTCGCCGGATGCGTCCAGATATCCATCGCCACGAACTGCGAGCCGCCGGCAAAGACAAGCGCGCTCATCAGCGTCGTTTCCAGGGCCGAAAGCCCCTTGGTAGCCGAGACCGCGCCGAAGACGAGGCCGATCGGCAGTACAGCGACGATCAACGGAAAAATGGCACGCATTCCGCCCAGGAATTCGCGGACAGGATTTTTGCCGGCTAGCCCGGTCTGTTGCAACATTGGCAACCTCCACATCAAGATGGCGGAGAGGTAGCCGAGACAGTCGCGTGCTGTATTGAACGAAAGTGATCAACCGACTCGAAACTGGCCGGGGGTCACCCCGGTGCGGGATTTGAAATGGCGCGTGAAATGCGCCTGATCGGCAAAGCCGCATTGGACCGCGACATCGGCCGGCATGCGGCCTTCCCTCAGCAGGCGCCGTGCGACGAGGACACGCCGGTCGGTCAGGAAGGCGTGCGGGGTGATGTGATATTCCCTGCGGAAGGCGCGTATCAGATGGGCGCGGCTGAGGCCCGCCACCGTCGCCAGCTCCTCGAGGCCGACATCGCTGTCGAAATTCTCGATCAGGTAATCGCGAGCACGAGCGACAGCGCTCCGCTCCTTGGTATCGACCGGCAAGACGATCGTGCTGCCATAACGCGCGAAGATCGCCGCTAGCACCGAGAACATGCTTTCATCGGATTCGAGCGCGCCAGCGCCGCTTTCAAGCGTGCGGTGCGCAGTGTGGAAGGCTCTGGCAAACTGCGGATCGCGCGGCAGCGCCCTGGCAAAGGACGGCGTCGCGTTGAAGGCCTTGCCGGTGACATCCTCCAGAATATCGATGAACAGTTTCGTATCCGGATAGATCATACGGTAGCGATAACCCTCACCGCCCGGAGCGCCGTCGTGCACGACACCGGGATCGATCAGATAGAGGTCTCCTGGTCCGGTTTCTTCCCGCCTTCCGCTCAGGGTAGCGATCTGGCTGCCGCTTTCGATCGCGCCGATGCTGAAGGTGTCATGGGCGTGCGGTGCGTATTCATGCGTGAGAAAACTGGCGCTCAGGCACTCCATGTCGCGAAAACGGCTATCCCGCCAGAAGCGGGCCGATTCCACCTTGGCAAGCGGCATGGCATCTGCCGCCTCTTTTTGCGATACGTTCTGCATCCGCCCAGATTAGCGCGCGCCCGGCCGTCCGTCTTGAACAAAAGTGATCGCATGTGGGAAAGGCTGCTATGTGACTGCGCGTGCTTTCTCTTTGCCACAATGGTCTCTAGAGTATTGGCAGCATTTTCCTTTCCCTTTCAGTGCGGCGATTCATGACAGATTTTTCCATCCCCTTCGAAGACGAGGACCTTTTCGCCTCCGCCGGCCTGCGGCTGACCGTCGACCTGACGGCGCTGACCGACAATTGGCGAGACATGGCGCGACGCTCCGGGAAGGCCCGCACGGCCGCCGTCGTCAAGGCGGATGCCTATGGGATGGGGATCGAGGATGCCGGCGAAGCGCTCTATCTTGCCGGCGCACGGGATTTCTTCGTGGCGACCGTCGATGAAGGTGTGACGCTGCGCATGTTTGCGCCTGAGGCACGCATCTTCGTGCTGGCAGGCATATGGCCCGGCACCGAGCGGCGCTTCTTCGAAAACGATCTGGTGCCGATCATCTCCTCGGAAGAGCAGCTTGCATTCTGGATGGCGGTGCTTGCAGATTACGGCGACTATCCTTGCGCCCTGCATGTCGATACCGGGTTCAACCGTCTCGGACTGACGCTGGATGAAGCGCTCGCTCTTGCGGACGATGTATCGCGGCCGGCGAGTTTTGCGCCCGTTCTCGTCATGAGCCATCTTGCCTGCGGCGACGATCATTCCTCGGCAATGAACAGGCAGCAGCTTGAATCATTCCGCAAGGTTAGCGCCGCCTATGAAGGTATCGATTCAAGTCTTGCGGCGTCCGGCGGCATCCTGCTCGGCAGCGACTATCACTTCGATCTCACGCGGCCGGGCATTGCGCTCTATGGCGGGCAGGCCGTCAACGGCATGGCGAACGCGATGCGTCCGGTGGCGACCGCCGAGGCGCGCATCATCCAGGTCCGTACCGTCAAGGCCGGTGAATCCGTCAGCTACGGGCAGACGCTGCAGCTGACGCGCGACAGCCGGCTCGCCGTTGCTGCGGCGGGTTATGCCGACGGCTACATGCGCAGCCAGTCGAGCGGCGGCGTGCCGTTGCGCCAGGCAGTGCCGCAGGGCGGACAGGGCTTCATTGCCGGTCACAAGGTACCTGTCGCCGGCCGCATCACCATGGATCAGACGATCTTCGACGTGACCGACTTACCGGAAAATGCGGTTCGCGCCGGCGACTATATCGAGCTCTTCGGCAAGAACATGCTCGTGGACGACGCGGCCAAGGCTGCCGGTACGATCGGTTACGAGATGCTGACCAGCATCGGCCTGCGCCACGAGCGCAAGTACGAGATGGACGAGGAATAGTCCCTAGCGTGTTGTGAGCGCGAGGCGCACGCCGAGCGCCACGAACAGCGCACCAAGGCCGCGATCCAGCCACAGGCCGATCCTGGCATTGCGCTTGAAGAGATCGGCGAGCCGCCCACCCGCAAGGATCAGCGGCGGCTCGATGAAAAAGGCGACCACAATGATCAGGCCGCCGTGGACGGCAAGTTGCAGCCATGCCGGGCCGGCGCCCTCCACGACGAATTGGGGCAGGAAGGCGAGGAAGAAGATCGCCACTTTCGGATTGAGCAGCGAGACCAGCACGCCCTGGCGATAGATGCGCCGCCAGCCGACCGTCTCGCCCGCTGCACGCACAAAGCCGCCCTCACCTTTCGAGCGCAGCGCCTGGATACCGAGCCAGACGAGATAGACCGCGCCCACCCATTTGACGGTGGAGAAGGCGATTGCCGAGGCGGCAAGGATCGCCGACAGGCCGAAAGCGGCAAGAAGCACGTGGATGCAGGCGCCCGTCCAGATGCCGAAGACGGCAGAGAAGCCGGCGCGCGTGCCGCTCTTCATCGTATGGCCGAGGATGAAGGCCATGTCCGGACCGGGCGAGATGTTTAGGAGGACCGCCGCAGTCAAAAAACCGATCCAGTGAGCGAGCGAATAATCGAGCATGGCCTATCCCTTGAGAGCCTGCCAATGCTGCCAGCCCGGCCGCTGATAGGAAAATCATTAGTTTTGATCGGTGCAGGAAGCCATTATCTAGGGCGAAACCGATTCGGCCGCCCAGGCGGCTCTACGTGAAAGCAGTCATTGATGGCCAAGGCCAGAACACAATTCATATGCCAGAGCTGCGGTGCGGTGCATAACCGCTGGGCCGGCAAATGCGACAATTGCGGCGAGTGGAACACCATCGTCGAGGAAGACCCGATGGGCGGCATCGGCGGCGGCCCGGCCAAGACGCCGAAGAAGGGCCGACCCGTCGCGCTGACCGCCCTGTCCGGCGAGATCGAGGAAGCGCCGCGCATCCATACCGGCATTTCCGAACTCGACCGCGTCACCGGCGGCGGCTTCGTGCGCGGTTCGGCCGTGCTCGTCGGCGGCGATCCCGGCATCGGCAAGTCGACGCTGCTCATGCAAGGGGCGGCCGCCCTTTCCCGGCGCGGGCACAAGATCATCTACGTTTCGGGCGAAGAGGCTGTGGCGCAGGTGCGACTGCGCGCCCAGCGACTGAATGCGGCCGACACGGATGTGATGCTGGCGGCAGAGACCAATGTCGAAGATATTCTGGCAACACTTGCCGAGGGCAAACGCGCCGATCTCGTCATCATCGACTCCATCCAGACGCTCTGGAGCGAGCTCGCCGAATCCGCGCCGGGTACCGTCACGCAGGTGCGCACCGGTGTGCAGTCGATGATCCGTTTTGCCAAGCAGACGGGCGCGGCCATGGTGCTCGTCGGCCACGTAACCAAGGACGGCCAGATCGCCGGTCCGCGCGTGGTCGAACATATGGTCGATGCCGTGCTCTATTTCGAGGGTGACCGCGGCCATCACTACCGCATTCTGCGCACGGTCAAGAACCGCTTCGGACCGACGGACGAGATCGGCGTCTTCGAAATGTCGGACAAGGGTCTGCGCGAAGTCGCCAACCCCTCGGAACTCTTCCTCGGCGAGCGCAACGAGAAATCGCCGGGTGCTGCCGTCTTTGCCGGCATGGAAGGCACGCGACCTGTTCTCGTCGAAGTGCAGGCACTGGTGGCGCCGACATCGCTCGGCACGCCGCGGCGCGCGGTCGTCGGCTGGGACTCGGCTCGCCTGTCGATGATCCTTGCGGTTCTGGAGGCCCATTGCGGCGTGCGGCTCGGCCAGCACGACGTCTATCTCAACATTGCCGGCGGCTTCCGCATCTCCGAGCCTGCCGCCGATCTTGCCGTCGCATCGGCTCTTGTTTCCTCGCTGGCCGGTATTGCCCTTCCGGCCGATTGCGTCTATTTCGGCGAAGTCAGTCTGTCGGGCGCCGTCCGGCCGGTTGCGCAAACAGCCCAGCGCCTTAAAGAAGCCGAAAAGCTGGGTTTTTCGGCTGCTCTGCTGCCATCCGGCTCCGCCGAACTGCCCAAGAGCGGCGGCCGCTGGAGCGAGATCGAGAGCCTGCCGGATCTGGTCGCGCGCATAGCCGGCTCGAAAGGGGCGTTGCAGCGTGTGGAAGAAGACGTTTGATCCTTCATCACTGATAGCGGGGATGCTATAGGATCAGCCAAACAAGGCGCGACGCGGCCCGCAAGGCGGCAGTCTGGAGTGGAATTTACATGCCCATTACGATTTTCGACGGTATTGTCATCGGCGTCGTGCTTTTCTCCGCCGTGTTGGCAATGGTCCGCGGCTTCTCGCGCGAGATCCTCTCGATCGCGAGCTGGGGCGGCTCTGCAGCCGCCGCCTACTATCTCTATCCGCATCTCGTGCCTTATGCGAAGAAATATACCGACGATGACCGTATCGCCATCGTCGGCTCGGCCGCCGTCGTCTTCCTGATCGCGCTGATCATCATCTCCTTCATCACCATGAAGATCGCCGATTTCATCATCGACAGCCGCATCGGTGCGCTCGACCGCACTTTGGGCTTCCTCTTCGGTGCTGCGCGCGGCATACTTCTGCTCGTCGTCGCCGTTGCCTTCTGGAACTGGCTGGTAGATGCCGATCACCGCCCGGCCTGGGTCAACAATGCAAAATCGAAGCCATTCCTGGATTCTCTCGTCGTTCGCCTGCAGGCGGTCCTGCCGGATGAATTCGCCCAGATGATCCAGAAGAGCATCACCGAGAAGCTTGGTGGCGCGCGCACGACGGAAGAAAATGCGCCGGCCAACGATCAGGCTCCGGCGGAAGACGCAGCACCCGCCCCTAACAATGGCGCACAGCAGCCATCTAATTGACGCAGTGTTCACTCGCTTGACCCGCGGCCTGGCAATTGCCATTTGAGCGGGACGTAAGACCAAAGGTCCGGCCGGGCATTTCGCTCCGCCGGGCCTCAACCGTTTCAGAGCCGGCGAGCGGGCTTTGAGGAAGTGTCGTTCAGCATGAATTTATCGGAAAGCTGCAAGATTTCCGGTATCATGCTACTGGACAAGCCGATCCATTCTTGTGAGAGCAGAGGCCCGCAGAAATGAACCAGTCCCATTCCTTCCCGATTGACGATCCGCTCGACGGAGACACGCTGCATGAGGAATGCGGCGTTTTCGGAATTCTGGGACATCCCGATGCGGCGGCGCTGACCGCGCTCGGCCTGCATGCGCTTCAGCATCGCGGGCAGGAGGCGGCCGGTATCGTCTCCTTCGACGGCAAGCGCTTCCATCAGGAACGCCATATGGGCCTCGTCGGCGACCATTATACCAATCCGATGACACTCGCCCGCCTGCCCGGCAGCATGTCGATCGGCCATACGCGCTACTCCACGACAGGCGAAGTGGCGATGCGCAATGTGCAGCCGCTCTTTGCCGAACTGGAAGAAGGCGGTATCGCCATTGCCCATAACGGCAATTTCACCAACGGCCTGACGCTGCGCCGGCAGATCATCGCGACCGGCGCCATCTGTCAGTCGACATCGGATACCGAGGTCGTTCTCCACCTCATCGCCCGCTCCCGCCACACTTCCACGGCCGATCGCTTCATCGACGCCATCCGTCAGATGGAAGGCGGTTATTCGATGCTCGCAATGACGCGCACGAAGCTGATCGCCGCGCGCGACCCTACCGGCATCCGCCCGCTTGTGATGGGCGAACTCGATGGCAAGCCGATCTTCTGCTCGGAGACCTGCGCACTTGACATTATCGGTGCCAAGTTCATCCGCGACGTGGAGAATGGCGAAGTCGTCATCTGCGAAATCCAGCCCGACGGCTCGATCAGCATCGATGCCCGCAAGCCGAGCAAGCAGCAGCCGGAGCGCCTCTGCCTGTTCGAATATGTCTATTTCGCACGTCCGGATTCAGTCGTTGGCGGGCGCAACGTCTATACGACGCGCAAGAACATGGGCATGAACCTTGCCAAGGAAGCCCATGTCGATGCCGACGTCATCGTGCCGGTTCCCGATGGCGGGACGCCTGCTGCTCTCGGCTACGCACAGGCCAGCGGCATTCCCTTCGAATACGGTATCATCCGCAACCACTATGTGGGCCGCACCTTCATCGAGCCGACGCAGCAGATCCGAGCCTTCGGCGTGAAGCTGAAGCACTCCGCCAACCGGGCGATGATCGAAGGCAAGCGCGTGGTGCTGGTCGACGATTCCATCGTACGCGGCACGACTTCGCTGAAGATCGTGCAGATGATCCGCGAGGCGGGCGCCAAGGAAGTGCACATCCGCGTCGCCAGCCCGATGATCTTCTTCCCGGATTTTTACGGCATCGACACGCCCGACGCCGACAAGTTGCTCGCAAACCAGTATGCCGATGTCGAAGCCATGGCGAAATATATCGGTGCGGATTCGCTCGCCTTCCTGTCGATCAACGGCCTCTATCGCGCCGTCGGCGGCGAGGATCGCAACCCGGCCCGCCCGCAGTTCACCGACCATTATTTCACCGGTGACTATCCGACCCGGCTGCTCGACAAGAATGGCGAGTCCATGGGCAACAAGATTTCCGTGCTTGCCAGCAACGGCTGAGCCGCTTCCGCTTTGACTTTCCTATCAGGGGCGCTTATTGCGCCCCTTACCTTTTCAAGCACATCCGGGACCGAGGCAGATGAACATCAATCTCGAAGGCAAGATCGCGCTGGTCACAGGCGCATCGCGCGGCATCGGCTATTTCACCGCCCTCGAACTCGCCAAGGCCGGCGCGCATGTGATTGCCTGCGCCCGCACCGTCGGCGGCCTGGAAGAGCTTGATGATGCCATCAAGGCGGTGGGCGGCTCAGCGACGCTCGTTCCCTTCGATCTCGCCGATATGGAAGCAATCGATCGTCTCGGCGGCTCGATCTTCGAGCGCTGGGGCAAGCTCGACATTCTCGTTGCCAATGCCGGCGTGCTCGGCGTCATCTCGCCGATCGGCCATATCGAGGCGAAGGTCTTCGAGAGGGTCATGAACATCAATGTGAATGCCACCTGGCGGCTGATCCGCTCGGTCGATCCGCTGCTGACGCGCTCGGATGCCGGCCGCGCCGTCATCATGTCGTCGGGCGCAGCGCACAAGTGTCGCCCCTTCTGGAGCGCCTATTCCGCCTCCAAGGCAGCCGTCGAGGCGCTTGCCCGCACCTGGGCCGGCGAGACGCAATCGACGCCGTTGCGCATCACCAGCGTCGATCCGGGCGCCACGCGCACCGCCATGCGCGCGCAGGCAGTTCCGGGCGAAGACCCGATGAGCCTGCCGCACCCGTCCGAAGTTGCGAAGGCAATACTTCCGCTAGTTGGTCCGGGTGTAACGGAGACCGGCAAGCTGTTCATCGTGCGCGAGAACAAGCTGGTCGATTACCAGCTGCCGGGATGATCCGGTGATCGAGAGGGAGATTTGGAGCAACGAGGATTTTGATGTGATGGGCTGGCACGATTGCCGCCTCTATTCGATCTCGCTTCCAAATGAGAACTTCGAGTTCAAAATCGATATCGACTATATCTTCAAATGGGAAAGACAAGGCGATCTCTTCGCCGGCTTCTGGGTGTCGGAATGCGACCTCACCTTTCACAATGTTTCCGACTTGAAAATTGCAATCGAGCCCGAGAATACTATTCCAACAATCATATCGGACGTCATGCGCAAAAACATGCGCCCGACTCCGAGCGGCGAACTATTCGTCTGGGACTACGAGATCGAGTTGGACAAGGGTGCAATCTGCTTTTCGGCAACCGGCTTCACTCAGAAATTGCGTTCTCAACCGATCTTCTCCGAGACGCAGGATCTCAACAATCGATAGCGGCTTCACCGTGATGCGGGGTCGAATTCGCTGTTTCAGATCGCTTTATTCTCCTTGACCAAACTCCGATCCCGCGCCATAAAACGCGTCATGAAAACGGTTACCTGCATTATTTGCCGGAAGATTATTCGCTAGCCCAAAGCTGGCCTGGCCGTTTTCGTCTCCCAAATGTCCAAGATGCGAAACGCCCCGGTCTGCCGGTGGTGGTGTTTTTCTGCATATGCATTTTAGGAGAGTGGAATGGGCGGCACGCCGGAACTGAAGCTGTACAATACGCTGACGCGGGAAAAATCGGTCTTTGCCCCGATCGATGCCGAAAACGTCCGCATGTATGTGTGCGGCCCGACGGTCTATGATTTCGCCCATATCGGTAATGCCCGGCCGGTCATCGTCTTCGACGTGCTGTTCCGCCTGCTGCGCCATGTCTATGGCGAAAGCCATGTCACCTATGCGCGCAACATCACCGATGTCGATGACAAGATCAACGCGAGGGCGCTGCGCGATTATCCGGGCCTGCCGCTCAATGCGGCGATCCGGGCGGTGACGGAGAAGACCGAGAAGCAGTTTCTCGACGATGCCTTGGCACTCGGCTCGCTCGAGCCGACTGTACAGCCGCGCGCGACCGACAATATCACCCAGATGATCGAGATCATCGAGCGGCTGATTGGGCGGGGTCATGCCTACCAGGCCTCAGGCGAAGTGCTGTTCGATACGAAGTCGATGGCCGATTACGGCCAGCTTTCGAAGCGCAATCTCGATGAGCAGCAGGCGGGCGCCCGCGTCGCCGTTGACGCGCACAAGAAGAGCCCCGGCGACTTCGTGCTCTGGAAACTGTCTGACGAAAACGAGCCCGGCTGGGAGAGCCCCTGGGGCCGCGGCCGACCGGGCTGGCACATCGAGTGCTCGGCCATGAGCGGACGCTATCTCGGCGATGTCTTCGATATCCATGGCGGCGGGCTCGACCTGATCTTCCCGCACCATGAGAACGAGATCGCCCAGTCGCGTTGCGCCCATGGCACCAACGTGATGGCGAATGTCTGGATGCATAACGGCTTCCTGCAGGTCGAAGGCCGCAAGATGTCGAAATCCGAAGGCAATTTCGTCACCATCTACGAACTTCTGCACACAGAGACATTCGCCGGCCGGCAATGGCCGGGCGAAGTGCTGCGCCTTGCGATGCTGATGACGCATTACCGCGAACCGATCGATTTCTCCGTCAAGCGACTGGAGGAAGCCGAGCGGCTGCTCGCCAAATGGCCGGCCGCAGAACCCGGCAATGCCAAGCCGGACGAAACGGTGCTGAATGCGCTCGCCGACGACCTCAACACGGTCGCCGCCGTCCAGGCGCTGCATGCGCTTGCCCAATCCGGCGATCCCGCCGTCTTTGCAGCCAGTGCCGCCCTGCTCGGCGTGCTGCCGAAGAAGACGGAGATCGACGAGGCCGTGGCGGCGGAAATCGATACGCGCGTCAAGGCGCGGCTCGAGCTCTTGAAGGCGAAGAATTTCGCCGAGGCCGACAAGATCCGCGACACGCTTGCTGCCGAAGGCATCCAGCTCAAGGACGGCAAGGATCCGGAAACGGGTGAGCGGGTAACGACGTGGGAGGTGAAGAAATGAACACCTATACCGGCGGATGCCAATGTGGCGCGATCCGTTTCCGGGCGCGGGGCACGCCGCCGGATTCGTCGATCTGTCACTGCCGCATGTGCCAGAAGGCGTTCGGCGCCTACTACGCACCGCTGGTCTCCGTACGCGGAATGGAATTCGAATGGACCAGAGGCCAGCGCAAGACCTTCCGGTCCTCGAATTTCGTCAACCGCGGCTTCTGCGGCGATTGCGGCACGCCGCTGACCTATGAGGCGCCCGACGGCATGGCGGTTGCGGCCGGCGCGTTCGATGATCCGTCGTTGCTGCCGCCGACCATTCAGTGGGGAGTGGAAGGCAAGATCGGTTTCGTCGATCACCTGCACGAACTGCCGGCAGAACGAACCGAGGCAGATCTCGCTGCCGGTTCCTTCCTCCATCAGATCGTGTCCTATCAGCACCCCGACCGTGATACGCCGGTCTGGCCGCCGGAGGATCACGCGTGACGGCAAAGGCTGAACAGAGCGGTGGATGCCAATGCGGCGCGGTTCGTTACAGGGCAAACGGCGAGCTCGGCTATCCGCATGTCTGCCATTGCCGCATGTGCCAGAAGGCGGCCGGCAATTATTTCCTGCCGCTTGCAGGGGTGATGCGGGTCGATTTCGAGCTCACGCGTGGCGAGCCGAAATGGTTCCACTCCTCCGGCCTTGTGCGGCGCGGCTTCTGCGGCGATTGCGGTACGCCGCTTTTCTACGACATTCCCGATGCCGACTCCATCAACATCACGCTCGGCTCGCTCGATGATCCGCAAGCTGTAAAGCCGGTCATGCAATCCAATCTCGACAGCAAAATGGTCTGGTTTCATGCGCTCGACGGCTTGCCCGTCGAACCGGAACCGGAAACAACCGATCGCGAGGACGGGATTGCGGCTAGCAATCATCAGCATCCCGACCACGATACATCCCAATGGCCTTCAGGAGCTCATCCATGACCGAGACGACGAGAACAGGCGGCTGCCAGTGCGGCGCCGTACGCTTCCGCATAACAGGCAAGCTCGGACGTCCGTCCATCTGCCATTGCCGCATGTGCCAGAAGCAGTTCGGCGGCTTCTTTTCCGCTCTGGTGACAGCGCCGGAAGAGGGCATGGAGTGGTCGCGCGGCGAACCGACCTATTTCCAGTCCTCGGTCAATATCGAGCGCGGCTTCTGCAGCGATTGCGGCACGCCGATGACCTATCGTCATCCGGGCGGGCTGGAGCTTGCGATCGGCACATTCGACGACCGCAGCGATCTCGCCCCGCAGATCCAGGTCAATTACGATGCGCGCCTGCCCTGGGTCGAGACGATCTTCGACGCGCCCGTGCACAAGGATCCGGATTTTTACGCCCGGCAGGAGGCGATCATCTCCTTCCAGCATCCCGACCACGATACCGCTGTCTGGCCCGCAAAAGGCGTGAAGATATGACTGGAGCGATGCGCACACTCTATCCGGAAATCGAACCCTATGCTTCCGGCCATCTCGATGTCGGCGACGGCCATGTGATCTATTGGGAGCGCTGCGGCAAGCCGGGCGCCAAGCCGGCGGTCTTCCTGCATGGCGGTCCGGGCGGAGGCATTTCACCCGCCCATCGCCGTCTGTTCGATCCTGATCTTTATGACGTGCTGTTGTTCGACCAGCGCGGCTGCGGCAAGTCGACCCCACATGCAAGCCTCGAGGCCAACACGACCTGGCATCTCGTTGCCGATATCGAGCGGCTGCGCGAGATGGCGGGCATCGACAAATGGCAGGTCTTCGGCGGCTCCTGGGGCTCGACACTGGCGCTCGCCTATGCCGAGAAACATCCGGATCGCGTTTCCGAACTCGTCGTGCGCGGCATCTACACGCTGACGCGGGCCGAACTCGACTGGTACTATCAGTTCGGTGTCTCCGAGATGTTCCCGGACAAGTGGGAGCGCTTCGTGGCACCTATCCCGGCTGAAGAACGCCATGAGATGATGCTCGCCTATAACCGGCGCCTCACCGGTGCGGACCGGGCGGTGGCTCTGAAGGCGGCCCAGGCCTGGAGCATCTGGGAGGGCGAGACGATCACGCTGCTGCCGGAGAAATCGACCAGCGGCAAATTCGAAGAAGCCGAGTTCGCCTATGCCTTTGCGCGCATCGAAAACCATTTCTTCGTCCATGCCGGGTGGATGGATGAGGGCCAGCTGCTGCGCGATGCCTACAAGCTGAAGGATATCCCCGGCGTCATCGTCCACGGGCGTTACGACATGCCGTGCCCGGCCAAATATGCCTGGCTGCTGCACAAGGCATGGCCAAAGGCCGAGTTCCACCTGATCGAAGGCGCCGGGCATGCCTTTTCGGAACCCGGCATTCTCGACCAGCTGATCCGGGCAACGGACCGGTTCGCAGGCAAACAATAAGGCCGCAAGCGGCGACAGGAAACACCACTATGGCACGCGAAAGAATCTACCTCTTCGACACGACGCTTCGGGACGGTCAGCAGACGCCCGGCATCGACTTTTCGGTCGAGGACAAGATTGCGATTGCAAGCATGCTGGACGATTTCGGGCTCGACTATGTCGAGGGCGGTTATCCGGGAGCAAACCCGACTGATACCGCCTTCTTCGCCGAAAAGCGTACGAGCCAGGCCTCCTTCGTCGCCTTCGGAATGACGAAGCGGCCAGGTGTTTCCGTCTCCAACGATCCAGGTATCGCCGGGCTCCTGCAGGCGCGCAGCGACGCGGTGTGTTTTGTCGCCAAGAGCTGGGATTATCACGTGCAGGTGGCGCTTGGCTGCACCAACGAGGAAAATCTCGAATCCATTGCCGAGAGCGTCAAGGCGGTCGTTGCCGCCGGCAAGGAGGCGATGGTCGACTGCGAGCATTTCTTCGATGGCTACAAGGCCAATCCGGAATATGCGCTCGCCTGTGCGAAGACCGCCTATGAGAACGGCGCGCGTTGGGTGGTGCTCTGCGACACCAATGGCGGCACGCAGCCGCCGGAAGTGCGCGCCATCGTCGAGGCGGTGATCGCCTTCGGCGTGCCGGGCCACTGTCTCGGTATCCATGCGCATAACGATACCGGCCAGGCCGTTGCCAATTCGCTTGCTGCCGTCGAGGCCGGTGTACGCCAGATCCAGGGAACGCTGAACGGCATCGGCGAACGCTGCGGCAATGCCAACCTGGTAACGCTGATCCCGACGCTGGCGCTGAAGAGCGCTTACAATACGCGTTTCGAAACCGCGATCGACGCCGAGCGGCTGACCAACCTCACCCGCCTGTCGCATGCCTTCGACGAGTTGCTCAACCGCTCGCCGGATCATCAGATGCCCTATGTCGGCGCGTCCGCCTTCGCCACGAAGGCCGGCATCCATGCCTCGGCGCTGCTGAAGGACCCGCGCACATACGAACACGTGCCGCCGGAAAGTGTCGGCAATTTCCGCAAGGTCATGGTCTCTGATCAGGGCGGCAAGGCAAACTTCATCAATGCGCTGCGCCGGCGCGGCATCGATGTCGCCAAGGACGATCCGAAGCTCGATCTCCTGATCTCCATCGTCAAGGAGCGCGAGGCATCCGGCTATGCCTACGAGGGCGCCGATGCGAGCTTCGAGCTTCTGGCGCGGCGCACCATGGGAACAATCCCGGATTTCTTCACGATCGAAGGCTTCCGGGTGATGATCGAACGGCGCTTCGATTCCCACGGGCGCATAAAGATCGTCTCCGAAGCCGTCGTGAAGATCGCCATCGATGGCCAGACGCTGATGTCGGTGGCGGAAGCAGAAGGCCCGGTCAACGCACTCGACCTCGCGCTGCGCAAGGATTTCGGCAAATATCAGCATGAGATCGACGATCTGGTGCTCGCCGATTTCAAGGTGCGTATCCTCAATGGCGGCACCGAGGCCATCACCCGCGTTCTGATTGAATCGACCGATTCCAGCGGTGTGCGCTGGTGGACGGTCGGCGTTTCCGAAAACATCATCGACGCCTCGTTTCAGGCATTGATGGACTCGGTCATCTACAAGCTGATGAAGAACCGGCAACTTGCCGGCAAGATCGCTGCCGAGTGAGCTGGAGCATTCCAGCAGAACTGGGCAGAGGGCGCGTCCGGAATAACATGAAAACAAGGAGATAGAGCATTTCCGTCTCTCGAACGACAACGGAAATGCTCTACAGGAGGCCCCAGTCCTCCTCCGAATACCATTCGTCCTCCTGCTTCGGCACCTTCCAGCGCAGCCGTGCGACCTTCTCCATACCGCCATGCCGGAAGGTGGATTCCAGTGCCTTATAGGTCTCGATCGTGCCTGATGCGGCGTGGCCCCAGACGAAGACGGTAGGACTGAGGTAGCGGGCGCTGTATTCCGTGGCCGTGCGCCGGATCAGGAAGAAGCCGCCGCGGGCACTGCGCGGCCGCAGATTGTCGTTGCCGTCACGGGAGGGAGCCGAGAGCGGAAAGATCAGCCGGCCGCCAACAGAGAGATTGCCGATCCAGGGATCGGCAGGCCGGTGGGTCGCGAAATTGACGTAGATCGCATCGGCAGACGATTTCGGCCATTCCAGGCCGTTGCCGCAGACAAGCTCGACATTTCTATAGGGGGCCAGATTGGCGCTCGCGCGAGCGGCAAGCTCCCTGTCGTACTCGATCGCCGTGACATGGCCGCCGCTGCCGACCAGATGCGACAGCATGGCGGTGTAATAGCCGCCGCCGGCACCGATATGGCAGGCCGTTTCCCCCGGCTGCGGCGCAAGCCAGTGGAGACCGAGCGCATGCAGCGAGGGGCTGCCATTGTTGACTTGCCGTTCTTCCTGCAGCGCAATGAGGACATCCTGATAGAGGATGACGGGATCGGTTGACGGCATGTCCTGATAGCCAATTCCATTCGCCATGCGCCACGGCGGCGGGTCCAGGAAATCTTCTCTCGGCACTGTGGCAAAGATCTGCCGCAGCCGCTCGTCGTCAGCGACCCCCATTTTTGCCAGCATCTGGGCGGCATAGGCTTGCCGGCAGACCGCCAGGTCAGTTTCGTCCATGCTTGCCTCTCTTCGCGGCCGCGCAGGTGCTGTTCCATTCAATGAAATGAATTGGCCTATTCACGCCGCTTAAGCTAATGCGGATCAGAAACAGAACAAAGATGGAAACACCCGATGTCTGCCGATGCAAGCGCCCCCTTGATCAAGAACGAAGACAGTCCACGCGGCTTTGCCTTCGCGCTGACGGCCTATCTTCTTTGGGGCTTTCTGCCGATCTATATGAAGGCGGTCGCGCATATTTCGCCTGCCGAAGTCATTGCCCATCGTATCGTGTGGTCGCTGCCGCTTGCCGGTATCGTGCTTCTGGTGCTCGGACGCACGCAGGATATCAAGGTCGCGCTGCGCTCTCCGCGCATGCTCGCCATGGCAATGATGACTGCGGCACTGATCACCGTGAACTGGGGCACCTATGTCTGGGCGATCGGCGCCGGCCATTCGCTCGATGCGGCCATGGGCTATTTCATCAATCCGCTCTTCAGCATCTTCCTCGGCGCCGTGCTCCTGAAAGAAAAACTGCAGCCGTTGCAGATTGCTGCGATCTGCCTTGCCGGCCTTGCGGTCGTCGTGCTCGCCTTCGACAGCGGCGGCATTCCCTGGGTGGCGCTGACGTTGGCGTTCAGCTGGGGCTTCTATGCCCTGTTTCGCAAGACGCTGCCGCTCGGGCCGAACCAGGGCTTCTTCCTGGAAGTGCTGATCCTCAGCCTGCCCGCCCTGCTCTACATCCTCTACCTGGAATTCGTCAGCGGCGAAGGGCACTTCTACCGCACCGGCTTTAGCGATACCGCCCTGCTGCTCGGCTGCGGACTGATCACCGCCGTACCCCTGATGATCTACGCCAATGGCGCCAAGTTGCTCCGGCTCTCGACCATCGGCATCATGCAGTATATCGCGCCGACGATGATCTTCCTCATCGCCGTCTTCGTCTTCCACGAAGAGATGGATACGGCGCGGATGATTGCCTTCCCACTGATCTGGGCCGGCCTGTTCTTGTACAGCTGGTCGATGTTGACGACGACGCGGGGACGTTAGAGCCGCGCCCGTTTTCAGGCAATTCCGACCACCGAAGCGTTGCGCAACGTGCGGCTGGAATTGCTTGAGAGACTACATTTTCGAAATCACGTCGTCCTCGCCGTCACGGTCGGCGGCAAGCTCTGCCGCCTGCGCCATGATGGCCGGGATGATGCCCGAGATCTCGTCGATGACCAGCGGCTGCACGCGATGGGCGGTGTGCAGGAAGCCCTCGCCCGTCATGTGGCGCAGAAGCTCCATCATCGGATCCCAGAAGCCGTTGATATTGGCAAAGACCATCGGCTTTTCGTGACGGCCGAGCTGCGCCCAGGTCATGATCTCGACGATCTCTTCCAGCGTACCGATACCTCCCGGCAGCGCCACGAAAGCATCGGAGCGCTCGAACATCGTGTGTTTGCGCGCATGCATGTCAGGGGTTACAATAAGCTCATTGAGCTGGCCCAGGGAATGGCGAGTCGCCTCCATGTCGATCAGGAACTCGGGAATGATGCCCGTCACCTGACCACCGTTGGATAGGGTCCCGCTGGCCACAGCACCCATGATGCCCTTTGTGCCGCCGCCGTAGATCAGGCGAAGGCCATATTCCGCGATCTCTTTTCCGAGCGCGCGGCCGGCAGCCATATGGGAAGGATCGCGTCCCGGCCGAGAGCCGCAGTAAACGCAAATGGATCGAATCGATACAGATTGTTCGGTCATAAGGGAAAAACAACTATTCCATTTCAATGCAGTCAAGAAAATTGACTGAAAAGCGACGTCCGGAGCTTGCGTATTTGCTTTGAATGCTTGTGCAAAGCAACGGGAATCGCTAGCAATTTCTGAATACTACGGCAATTTGCCGCCTTTGGAGACGCAATGATGAAAAACCGTGCCGGCTTGCTGGCCCTCGCAGTGCTCGTAATCGCAATCATACTGATGGTGTTTTTCGTCATGCCCCGGCTCGGCTCTGATGTGGCGAAAGTTGGCGACGCGATCAACCAGGCCGGCACCGAGGTCAACAACACGGTTAACGAAGCGTCTAAGACTTCCCGCTCCACTGCCGCTGACGCCGCAGAGGCCGCCCAGAAGATCGGCAGTCTCACCGCCGATGCCGTGCGGTCTCTTTCCGGCCTGAAGGCGCTGTTTGCCGATGGCAAGGTGCCCGCCGCCGATGCGCTTGCAGGCGCCAAGACCGCGACCGTGAGCGCGCTGACCGCGATCGCAGATTTCGCGGCACCGGATGGTCTCGACACCACCACTGCGGGCCTCGTTTCCAGGGCGAAGGACGGTGCCGGCAAGGCGCGCGACATCATCCGGAATCTGCCCGAAAACGCCGCCGATGTGCTGGCTGCCCTTGCCCGGGCCGAAGCGGCGCTCACCGGTGCGCCGGAGCCAACCAGCCAGCCGGCTGCAGCCAATAGCCAGACTGCTCCGGCAGCGGATGCTGCTTCCAATACCGGCCCGAAGATCCCGGCTTTTGACGTACTGCGGGTGGAGCCGGACGGTTCGACCGTCATTGCAGGCTCGGCCGAGCCGAATGGCAAGCTGGAGGTGCTCGATGGCGACAAGGTGGTCGTGACGACCGATGTCGACGGCACCGGCGATTTTGCCGCCGTTCTCGACAACCCGCTTCCGGCAGGCGACCACCAGCTGGTGCTGAAGGTAACCGGCAAGGACGGCAAGATCACGCTGTCCGAAGAAGTTGCGACCGTTTCCGTGCCAAAGGACGGCAGCGGCAGCGAGCTTCTCGCCATGGTTTCCAAGCCCGGCACGGCAAGCCGCATCATCACCGCGCCGAAGGCTGAGGTCGCCAGCGCGGCGCCGCCGGCTGTCAGCGACGCATCTGCGGGCAATCCGCCGACGGCCGACAACGCGCAGCCTGCGCCTAATGGCGCTCCGAGCAACCAGGTTGCGATGCAGACGCCGAATATGCCCGCAACATCAGGTGATGCGGCCAATACGGCACTTCCTGTTCCCGGTACTCAGCAAGGTACTGCTGCTGCCGATGTGATGATCACTGCCGTCGAGATCGAAGGCAACAAGATCTTCGTGGCCGGAACGGCGCGCGCCAATGCCAAGGTTATCGGTTACGCCGATGACGCGCTGATCGGCCAGGATACGGCGGAGCCGGATGGTCATTTCGTTATCAGCGGCGCGATGGACCTCCCGGTCGGAGATCACAAGATCCGTGTCGATGTCGTCGATGGCACGGGCAAGGTCCTCATCCGCGCGACCGTCAATTTCAACCGTCCGGAGGGCGATCAGGTCACGGTTGCCGCGCAGTCCGGCAACAATGCCAATGTCAATCAGGCGACGGTGCCGCTCGACGAGGGCCAGCTCGGCAAGCTCAAGGGCGATGCGACGAAAGCCTTCGGCCTGCTGAAGGGCCTGTTCGCAGACGGCAAGGTGCCGGGAGTCGAGCAGCTAGCGGCAGCCCGCTCGGCCACCGAGTTCGCACTGCGCTCTCTCGTCGACTTCCATCCGGGCATCGATGCGAGCGACGCCATCAAGCAGGCATCTTCCTCCGCCTCACATGTTGCGGCGAATGCGCTGACAATGCTGCAGAGCTTGCCGAAGGATGCCAAGTCGGTCGGCGCGGCACTCGACAAGCTCGGCGCGATCATCGCCGAACTGACGGTTCCCGGGGCCAATGTGGCGCCGATGCCCGCAAACGAGGTATCGGACGCCAGCCAGCCGAAGACGATCGAGCAGGCACCGCTGACGGCAAACAACAACGCGGTCATCATCCGCCGTGGCGATACGCTCTGGCAGATCTCCCGGCGTACCTACGGCCTTGGCGTGCGCTATACGACGATCTACATCGCCAATGAGGACAAGATCCTCAATCCGGACCGCATCCGTCCTGGCCAGGTCTTCGGCCTCCCGAAGGATGCGCTTCCGAATGCCGAGGAGCTGCATCGCAAGCGTCTCTCGGGCGGACATCTCTAAATCAAAAAACGGCGGCCCATCGGCCGCCGTTTTCGTTAGGACCGACGCGCAACACCTCGCCTATAAAATCCCTATCAATGTTGTAATCCGCCATCCGGTGGCATATCTCGCGGGGGCGGCGACAGGCCGCGGCGACAGCGGCCCGCCGGGCTGGAGACACGCATGGCAAACGGCAAGACAGTTTCAGACTCCAACCTGTTGGGAACGCTCTACAATCTTTGGCCCTACATGTGGCCGAAGGACAGGCCGGATCTGAGGATGCGGGTCGTCTGGGCTTCGGTCTACCTGCTCATCTCGAAATTCGTGCTGCTGCTGGTGCCCTATTTCTTCAAGTGGTCGACCGACGCGCTGAACGGCAGGATGGACCTTCAGGGCACGTTGCCGCCGCTGCTGATCGGCGCGACAGCCCTCGTCATCGCCTATAACCTGACGCGTCTCATCCAGCTCGGCCTCAACCAGCTCAGGGATTCGCTCTTTGCCAGCGTCGGTCAATATGCGGTGCGCCAGCTTGCCTACCGTACCTTCGTGCACATGCACGAGCTTTCCCTGCGCTTCCATCTGGAGCGCAAGACGGGCGGGCTTTCGCGCATCATCGAGCGCGGCACCAAGGGCATCGAAACGATCGTGCGTTTCACGATCCTGAATTCGATCCCGACAGTCATCGAATTCGTGCTGACGGCGGCAATCTTCTGGTGGGGCTACGGTTTCTCCTATCTCGCCGTTACCGCCTTTACCGTCTGGGCCTATATCTGGTTCACGATCCGCGCCTCCGACTGGCGTATCTCCATCCGCCGAACGATGAATGAGAGCGATACGGACGCCAATACCAAGGCGATCGACTCCCTCCTCAACTTCGAGACCGTCAAATATTTCGGCAACGAGGAGATGGAGGCCAAGCGCTTCGACAAGTCGATGGAGCGCTACGAGAAGGCTGCGACCGACGTGTGGACCTCGCTCGGCTGGCTGAACTTCGGCCAGGGCGTGATCTTCGGCATCGGCACGACGATCATGCTCGTGCTCTCGGCCTGGTCGGTCCAGCGCGGCGAGCACACGGTCGGCGATTTCGTCTTCATCAATTCCATGCTGCTGCAGCTTTCGGTGCCGCTGAACTTCATCGGCTTCGTCTACCGTGAAATCCGCCAGGGCTTGATCGATATCGAGCAGATGTTCGATCTTCTGGAAGTGAAGGCCGAGGTTCTGGACGCGCCCGGTGCGAAGGCGCTGGCCATCGGCCAGGGCGCCATCTCCTTCCAGGATGTGCATTTCTCCTATGATCCGGCCCGGCCGATCCTGAAAGGCATTTCCTTCGACGTGCCCGCCGGCAAGACGGTCGCCGTCGTCGGCCCTTCGGGCGCCGGTAAATCGACGCTGTCGCGCCTGCTCTATCGTTTCTACGATATCCAGAGCGGTTCCATCACCGTCGACGGGCAGGACATCCGCACCATCACGCAGAAGAGCCTGCGCTCGGTGATCGGCATGGTGCCGCAGGATACGGTTCTGTTCAACGACACCGTTGCCTATAACATCCGCTATGGCCGCCCTTCGGCTGATGAAGCCGAGGTGAAGCAGGCGGCCGAAATCGCACAGATCGGTCATTTCATCGAGATGCTGCCCGAAGGGTTCGAAACCAAGGTCGGTGAGCGCGGACTGAAGCTTTCCGGTGGCGAGAAACAGCGCGTGGCAATTGCCCGCACCATCCTGAAGGCTCCGCCGATCCTCATCCTCGACGAGGCGACCTCGGCGCTCGACACGACGACGGAGCGGGAAATCCAGACGGCACTCGATGTCGTTTCCAAGAACCGCACGACGCTGGTCATCGCCCACCGCCTCTCCACCGTGATCGGCGCGGACGAGATCATCGTGTTGAAGAGCGGCGAGATCGCCGAGCGCGGCACGCATGCCGCCCTTCTCGAACAGAACGGCCTCTACGCGTCGATGTGGAACCGCCAGCGCGAGGCGACACAGGCCGAGGAGCATCTCAAGCAGGTTCGCGAGAGCGACGAGCTCGGCATCGTCAACCGGCTGGCGCCGGCAAGCTAGCTGCAGACAGGCGGAACTGTCTGTTTTATTGTTTAGAACCGATGCATCGAAGGCGGCCTGAGATCCGCGCCATTGCTCATCAGGTCGTTTTTCTGTAACCAGCGGATACGAAAAACGACAGGAGACCGGCATTCATGAGCTTGTTCGATACGGTTCGCAACACGATCGTACCGGTGCACAAGGAAGGGTATCCCTTCGTTGCCGCCTTTTTCGTCGCGTCGCTCGTATTGGGCTGGATCTTCAAGCCGCTCTTCTGGATCGGTCTGATCCTGACGCTCTGGTGCGCCTATTTCTTCCGCGACCCGGAGCGCGTCACGCCACAGGACGATGATCTCGTCATTTCGCCTGCCGACGGCAAGGTCTCTTCGATCCAGATGGTCACACCGCCCGCCGAGCTCAATCTCGGCAGTGAGCCGATGCTGCGGATCTCTGTCTTCATGAATGTTTTCAACTGCCATGTGAACCGCGCACCGATGCGCGGCCGCATCGTCAGCATCAATTATCGCCCCGGCACCTTCGTGAATGCCGAACTCGACAAGGCGAGCGAGGAGAACGAACGCAACGGCCTCGTCGTCGAGACCCGCCACGGCCAGATCGGCGTGGTGCAGATCGCCGGTCTCGTTGCGCGGCGCATCCTCTGCTTCTCGCATGTCAACGAACCGGTCGATGCCGGCGAACGTATAGGCCTCATTCGCTTCGGCTCGCGTCTCGACGTATTCCTGCCGGCGGGTGCCGCGCCGCGAGTCTCGCTCGGCCAAACGGCGGTTGCCGGTGAGACGGTCATTGCCGAATTCGCCTCGGCAAAGGGTCCGGTCATCAGCCGCCGCAGCTAATTTTCAGGAGAGCGCGATATGGAGCCACCCTTTCCGCCCTTCGAACCGAATGGCCCGAACGACGATTCGGCCCGCGGGCCGCGTCTGCGCGAGATCCCGATCCGGCTTGTCGTTCCGAACCTCATCACCATCCTTGCCATCTGCGCCGGCCTGACGGGCATCCGGCTTGCCTTTGAAGCTCGTTATGAGCTCGCTGTCGCCATGGTGCTCCTCGCAGCCTTCCTCGACGGCATAGACGGTCGTGTCGCGCGGCTGATGAAGGCCACGTCGAAATTCGGCGCGCAGATGGATTCGCTTGCCGACATCGTCAATTTCGGCGTCGCCCCTGCCCTCGTGGTCTATGTCTATGCGCTCGATCAGGCGCGCTCGCTCGGCTGGATCGCCGCGCTCATCTACACGATCGCCGCCGGCCTCAGGCTGGCGCGCTTCAACGTGATGTCTGAACGCGAGAATCGCGCGGCCTGGCAATCGGAATATTTCGTCGGCGTGCCGGCTCCTGCCGGCGCGATGCTGGTGCTTCTGCCCGTCTATCTCGGTTTTCTGGGCCTCACCGCCGACCGGACCTTCGCGTTCCTCTCCTCGGGATACACGGTCCTCATCGCCTTCCTGCTCATCAGCCGCCTGCCGGTCTGGTCCGGCAAATCCGAGAGCCGGATGCGGCGCGATCTCGTGCTGCCAGCCATGCTCGGTGTCGTGATCTACGTCGCGATGCTGATGAGCTTCACCTGGGAAGTCATGGTCGTCACCGTCTGTGCCTACCTTGTTTCGCTGCCCTTCGGCGCGCGAAAATGGAAGCGCAAATATGGCACGCTGACCATCGAAGAGCCCGGTATCGGCGAAGACGACATCGGTCGTCATATCTGAGCATTCACTTTATTAAGTAAGTATTAACGAACGTAGGTTTCAGTTAAGCCTCGCGAATTATGGTCCGTGGTTACATTTCCTGATAAGCCGCGCCTCTCTTTTGTCGCTATTTCAGACAAAAGAGCATGATACATAAAATTCTAGGGAAACACGTAAGGAGAGTATCGTGACCTCGAAGAAGTCGGAACAGCAGCAGGCAGCCAAGCCGGATCTCGCCACCAACTACCGCCCGCTCGGCCTCAAGGCAGTGGCCGCTGCCTCGATGATGGCAAAGCCGGCACCGGTCAAGAAGCTCGCCTAAGCGGGCGCGAAGAAACGCACGAGCAGGCGGATTACCAGCCGGCTCATAGTGATGCCGATAGTGATATCCGGAGCCCGCCATGCGGCGGGTTTGGCTATAGTGGGCAGCAAGAGACGCGCCGCTGGCCGCAACCGGACCAACAGAGATCACCGGATTTTCCACTCAGCGGATAGCGGGTTCAGGTTTCAGAAGAAACTGAGCTGGCCACTGTCGGGTGACTTCTTCTGCGGAAGCTTCGGCGCCTTTTCGAGCGGTACCGGATCTTGAAGGTCCGGCCCCATATTGGCGACCTTGTTGACCCTGTCGGAAACCGGGATCGCCTCGAAGAAATCTTCCTGAACCGGCCGCAACAGGTCAACGACCGCGCGCGGTTCCTGCGTCTTGCAATCCAGCCAGCGGGCAAAATCCTCCGGTTGGATGACGACCGGCATGCGGTCATGGATCGAGGAGATTGCGCTGTTGGCCCTGGTCGTCAAAATGGCGCGGTATCGACCTCCGAACCGTCGGCCGAGGACCAGGTTTCCATGAGACCGGCAAAGGCGATGACACCACCTCTGCGTGGCCGGATCCAATAGGCCTGCGCCTTCTCGCCACTCTCCTTCGAAGGGCGATGCCATTCATAGAAGCCGGAAGTCGGGATCAGGATGCGGCGATGGCGCATGGCGGCACGGAAGGAGGCTTTTCCGATTGCCGTTTCCGAGCGCGCGTTGATCAGCAGCGGAAATTCCTTGGGATTCTTGACCCAGCCCGGCGTGAAGCCCCAGCGCACCAGAAGCGCACGGCGGTCCGGCAGGTTGCTGCCCGGCTCCTGCCCCTCACCCGAGATGACGACGAGGATCGGCTGCGTCGGCGCGATATTGTATCGCGCCGGAAAGCCTTCCAGCTCGGCAAGGCTGAAAGCTTCGGCGATATCCTTGACCACTTCTGTCAGGGCAAAACGTCCACACATACGGGTTTCTTTCATCGTGCCCGACATCAGTCAAGGCGGTTTGCCCTCAAGCAATTGCGAATGGGACGGCGCTGCACATCTTTCGTGGAAAAGCTTCAGCTGCGCGGTGCAAAAAGGATGATCGCCGTGCCGGCAAGGCAGATCAGCGCGCCGCCGATATCCCAGCGGTCGGGAATGCGGCTTTCGATCAGCCAGAGCCACAGAAGCGACGCGACGATATAAATGCCGCCGTAGGCAGCAAAAGTGCGCCCGGCCGCCTCGCTCGGCACGAGCGTCAGCAGCCAGGCGAACAAGGCCAGCGACACCATGCCCGGCGCCAGCCACCAGACAGGCTTTGCCAGGCGCAGCCAGGCCCAGAAAGCGAAGCAGCCGGCAATTTCAAAGAGGGCGGCAAGGGCATAGATGAGGTAGGTCAACGGCGTCTCGCAGGAATCGTGACGCCATATTCCACGCAATGTCGACGGTTGCGCAAGGTGCGCCGGCCGTGGGATAAGGCGACATCACAGCAAAGCGTGCAAAGCAATGACCTCCCAGGCCAAACCCGCCTCCTCCGCCATCCTAGAACGTGATGGCCGGTTCCTTCTTGTGCTCAGGCGAAACCCGCCTTCGGCCGATATGTATGCCTTTCCCGGTGGACGAGGCGAACCTGGCGAGACGCCCGAGGAGACGGCATTGCGCGAATTTCTCGAAGAGACGGGAATTCAGGCACGAAATCCGCGCCTGTTTTCCACTTATGACCTGAAGACGCATGCGCCCGATGGCAGCATCAACAGCCATTTCTTCCTTTCCGTCTTCCGCGTCGAGGCGGACCGCCACCTGGTGGCCGAAGCCGCTGACGATGCGGCAGCGATCGGCTGGTACAGCGTGGAGGAGATCCGGCGCATGCCGGTGCCGCAGAGCGTGCTCGAATGCGCCGAACGGCTGGCGGCCGGTGAATGAGGCACACTCGCTAGAATAGAAGTGGAAACTGCCGTATCTGCCTTGTTCCTGTCACGCTCCCTGTATCAACTATGAGCATGATTCCCGTTCGACGCGTTGTCTTGTCATCCCTTGTCTTCGGTGGCCTCGTCTGGGCCGGTTCCACAATGGCGCAAGGCGGGGCACAAGGAGGGGCGCAGGGCGGCAAAAACGCGGCTCCGCCACCAGAGGAGGTCGTGCCGCAGGTTGCGGTCGTACCCTATGACGACAAGCTGGCGCGGCTGGCCGAGGTCCTGGGGTCGGTGCATTATCTGCGCACGCTCTGCAAGGCGCCGGGTGCGGACGAGTGGCGGGCCAACATGCAGCAACTGCTTGATTCTGAAACGAATGGAGAGCCGCAGCGCAAGGAAAAACTGACCGCAGCCTTCAATCGCGGATACCGAGCATTCGCCTCGGTTTACACGGATTGCACGCAAGCGGCCATCGTGGCAGAGGAACGCTACCGTAACGAAGGTGCAACACTCGCCACAGAAATTACTTCGCGCTTTGGAAATTAACGTTTAATTAACCTGTTTTCGCATGCGCACGTGTCGTTTTGGGAAAAGGCTGTTAGTGTTGTTAACGTAGCGGTAAGACATGAGAAGTTCTGAGGAAAAGACAATGGAACCAAGCCTCAACGACATCGACGACATGATCGTCCACGAAAAGATGCAGGCGGCTCTGGAATACCAGAACGAGGCTTGGGCCGACGGCATGGCCGACGGCATCGAGCCTGAAATCATTGCCGATGCTGCAATTGCACATGCACTGCGCGAGACGATCAGATTGCATGGAGAAGGTAGCGCCGAGGCCTTGCTGGACTCGCTGCGTGACCGCATGCTGGCAGGTGAGTTTTCCACCAACAGGACCCTGCAATAAGGGCAATACAGAGAGTTTCATGCGTACCGGTAAAGATATTTCCTCGCGAATTCCGCTCGCGCCGGTCCTGCTTGCCGTCGGCATTGCCGCAGGCAGCATGCTGTCCGCCTCTTCCGCCTACGCACTTTCCGAACTTCAGAAGATCCCGGGCCAACCCGATGCGCCCGCTACGGCGCAGCAGAGCCCACAGCAGCCGGCTGCACCACAGACCGGTTCGCCCGGCATTCCCCAGCCCGATCCGCTCGTCAACACAGACAGCGGCCAGAGCGTCGACAAGACGCCGGGCGCGTCCGACGCTTCCAAGCCCGTCGAAGTGATCTACGACATCAGCAAGGCACCGGAACCGGTGCGCAAGATGCGCGAACAGATCGTCGAGGCAGCCGCATCAGGCGATCTGGAACGCCTGCGTCCGCTGATGGGGACCGGTGCCGACCAGACACAGGTAACGGTCGGCGAACCCACTGACGATCCGATCGGCACATTGAAGGATCTCTCCGGCGACCCCGATGGCGACGAAATTCTGGCCATCATGCTCGACGTCATCTCGACCGGCTTCGTACATGTCGGCCAGGGCACGCCCGAGGAGATGTATGTCTGGCCCTATTTTGCCGAGAAAGACCTGAAAACGTTGACGCCGCCGGAACGCGTGGAATTGCTGCGCATCGTCACGGCAGGCGATCTCTCTGACATGCAGGAATTCGGTGGCTATAACTTCTATCGCGTCGGCATCGCGCCGGACGGCAAATGGAAGTTCTTCACGGCCGGCGACTGAGGCCAGAGATCTGGGCGTCCATTCCGACGCACTAAGCCCATGAATCTACGCGTCAGGCCTCTCGAAAATCAGTTCCGATTTTCAGGCCGATGTGTCGAGCGCTTGCACCCTCCGCTTCAAAGACTTACCTCTGGTCGATCACCAACGCGACAGGTTCCGCCATGCCAGCCGTATTCCTGAAAGACCGCTCGCTCATCGCCATCGGCGGTGCGGAAGCAGAGTCCTTCCTGCAGAATCTGATCACCACCGACATCGTTTCGCTCGGCGCGGACGAGGCGCGGCCCGGCGCATTGCTGACGCCGCAGGGCAAGATCCTGTTCGACTTCATGATCTGGCGCGACGGCGACGGCTTCATCATCGAAACGGATGCGACCCAGCGGGAAGCCCTGCTGAAGCGGCTGACCATGTATCGTCTTCGTGCGCCGGTGACACTGACGCCAGTTGCCGAAGACGGTGTGACCGTTTCCTGGGGCGAGGATGCCAACGATGGCGTTGGGGATAGCCGCTTTGCCAAGGCCAACGTCATCGTTCTGCGCCGTGTCGGTCATCATGGCAACGATGACGCAGCACTCTACGACGCGCTGCGAATAAAGAACGGCATCGTCACGTCAGGGCCTGATTATGCGCTGCAGGACGCCTTCCCGCATGACGTGCTGATGGATTTCAACGGCGGCCTCTCCTTCAAGAAGGGCTGCTATGTCGGGCAGGAAGTGGTGTCGCGCATGCACCATCGCGGTACGGCGCGGCGCCGTGTCGTGACTGTTTCGGCAGGTGCCGCACTGCCTGCCAGCGGCACCGAAATCACCGCGAATGGCAAGCCGGTCGGCACGCTCGGGTCCGTCGAGGGAACGAGCGGACTGGCGATCGTGCGTATCGACCGTGCAGGCGAAGCCATGGCATCCGGCACGCCGCTGCTTGCCGGCGATATCTCCGTGACGCTCAGCCTGCCTTCCTGGTCCGGTCTCAGCTTTCCGACCTCCTCGGACGAGGCCAGCGCGTGACGACTGCGAAGGCTCCGCGTGCCTGGCAACGCATGCTCTCCGGCCGGCGGCTCGATCTGCTCGATCCCTCGCCGCTCGATGTCGAATTGAGCGATATCGCCCATGGACTTGCCCGTGTCGCCCGCTGGAACGGCCAGACGTCGGGCGACCATGCTTTCTCTGTTGCCCAGCACTGCCTGGTCGTCGAGTTCATCTTCCGGCATTTCAACGAGGCAACACCCGGCGATTGCCTGATGGCGCTGCTGCATGATGCACCCGAATATGTGATCGGCGATATGATCTCTCCCTTCAAGGCTGTCGTCGGCGGCGGATACAAGACCGTCGAGAAGCGGCTCGAGGCGGCTGTACACTTGCGCTTCGGTCTGCCGCCGCACGCCTCCCGTGAGCTCAAGGACAAGATCAAGAAGGCCGATACGATTGCCGCCTATTTCGAGGCGACTGTTCTTGCCGGCTTCACGCCGGCCGAAGCGCAGAAATTCTTCGGCCAGCCGCGCGGCATCACGCGAGACATGCTCTTGATCGATCCCGTCCCGGCGCTCGAAGCGCAGCGGCTCTTCTGCGAGCGTTTCGCCGAGATCGAGGCGAAGCGGAGTGTCGGCGCGTGACCGTGATCGTGGTTTCTCCGCTGGCACGTATCGGCGAAATGGCCGTACGGCACAAGGCGCGCGAGATGATCAGCCTGATGGCGAAGGAACAGGCCTTTCACCGGCCGGGCGTCATCCAGGCCGACCGACATCTGCTGCTCAATATGAACGATATTGCCTTCAAGGGCACGGGTGATCTCGTGGCGCCCGACGAAAAGCACGTGCGGGCGATCATCGATTTTGCTGCCGGCTGGCAGCAGGAAGCACCGTTGCTTGTTCATTGCTGGATGGGTGTATCGCGCTCACCAGCCGCAGCACTGATAGCGGCTCTCTCGCTCGCGCCGGAGCAGGAGGATATGGCGCTTGTGCGGCGGCTGCGAACCGTCTCGCCCCAAGCGACGCCGAATGCTCGAATCGTCGAAATCGGCGATGCGCTGCTTGACCGGCGCGGCCGGCTCGTCGATGCCGTGAAGGCCATTGGCCGTGGTGCAGAGGCCGACGGCAACGCACCCTTCGTATTGCCCGTCAAGGACAATTCGAACGGTTGACGCACATCGCCCCTGCTCCATCTAGCCCTCGACGAGGCATTCGAGGAGCACCTGATGGAACAACAGGCCACCGACCTTATCATCGCAACCCGCTCGGCACTCGATCAGGCGAGCGCGCTTGCCGTACAGTATTCCTTCTCCATCCTCGGGGCGATCATCCTGCTCATCGTCGGGTGGGTGGCGGCGAGCCTGATCAGCCGCTGGGCCTACGAGGGCATCTCGCGCGTGCGCGGCATCGACGAGACGCTCGCCCGTTTCTTCACCAATGTCGTGCGCTACGCGTTGCTGGTGCTGGTCTTTGTCACCGTCCTCGCGCAATTCGGCGTGCAAACGGCATCGATTATCGCGACTCTCGGCGCTGCCGGCCTTGCCGTTGGCCTGGCACTGCAGGGCACGCTGCAGAATATCGCGGCCGGCATCATGCTGCTGGTGCTTCGTCCGCTGCGCGTCGGGGAATATATTGAGACAAGCAGTGTCTCGGGAACGGTTCTCGAGATCGGCCTGTTTGCCACGGAACTGAGAACCGGAGACGGTCTCTACCGGCTGGCGCCGAATTCCACGCTCTGGAATACACCGATCACCAATTATAGCCGCCAGCCGACGCGGCAGAACGAAGTGAAGATCAACGTTACCCATCAGGAGGATCTCGATCTCGTCATGGAGACGCTGATGAAACTTGCAACCGCAGACAAGCGCGTCCTCAAGACGCCGGCGCCGAGCGTCTTCATCGATAGTCTCAGCGACAGTGCGGTCAGCGTGACGTTGCGCTACTGGGCATCGACCGGGGACTGGTGGGACCTCAGTCGCGACATGATCAAGCGCGTCAAGCTTGCCTTTGACAAGAAGGGCGAGGCTGGCGACGCTCCGGCGGAGGTTTCGAGCGCTCCCCTTCCCGAACCGGCACCAGAGGAAACGCAGGTCAGGGTTTCGCCCCGCAAGAGGACGCCGAAGGCATCCCCCCAGACGCAGCCATAACCTATTTGATCACCCCGCAGGCGATCCTGTCGCCGGCGCCGCCCGTAGGCTGGGTTCGATAGTCATCGGAATCGGCATGCACCATCAGCGCGCGGCCACGCACCCCATCTTCCTTGCCGTCGAGCGTGATCATGGTGTCGAAGACCTGTGCGCGCAGTATGCCGTCCTGACCGACATACTGGTTCGGCATATCTCCGGCATGCGGCCCCTTGGCGGCCAGGAAACCGTGCTCTGCCTTGGTCGGATTGAAATGGCCCCCGGCCGATTGATGATGCGTTGCGGCATCGCAGCGGCCTGTCTCATGGATGTGGAAACCGACCCACTTGTTGGCCGGCAAGCCGGAGATTTCCGCCTCGATGAAAACGCCGCCATTAGCCGCAGCAGTCAGCGTGGCGCGGCCGGACTCCTTGCCATCAGGGCCGATAAAATTTGCCGTCGCCGTCTGTTTGTCCTGGGCAAAGCCCTGGGACGCCGCTGCAAGTAGACCGAGGGCAGCGATGATGCCTATGATTTTCATCGGGTTTCCTTCCGTTTTGGGCACTATGCCCCAAAGCTCACAAAGGGAAGGTGTTCCTGCCCGCCTAAAAGGCAAGAAAAAGCCGGCGCGCGGCCGGCTCAACTGCGACCGCCAATGATCAAGGCTCAGGCGGCGACACCGAAATCGAACTCGCCATAGGTATTGCGATAGATCTGCGTCGCCTGGTCGTCGGCATTGGGGGCAACCTGCTGCAGCGCATAGGGGACGCCCGAGCCGTTGTCGCCGTAGTCCATCATGAGCGCGACGAGGCTGCTCGGATATTTCGGCTGCGAATTGCCGGAATCATCCTCTTCGAGGAATTCCCTGATGATGCCAGGCTTCTGATCTGCCGCGCGTTCAGTGCGGCTCAAGACGCCGTCGCCATTGGCATCAAGCCGCGAGAGCGTTGCCAAATATGCATAAGAGATGTCTGATACTGATGAAAGAGTAGTCATACAAACCTCCGTTCACCGCTTCTTCCGGTGAGAGTCTGTACGCAGTACACGGGTGGAAAATATCAAAGGCTGGTCTGGTGACTAAACTGATTTGCGGCTTCGGTCAATAAGCTGTTAACTCCCGATTAACCATAGTTGACAAAGTGTAACCACCCATTCCCACGGCACTTTCCAATTACCCTTGGAAACCAGGTTTCCTCAGTATTTCAGTAGTTTGCGAGATACAAACAAATTGCCGGCTAGCGATAAAGCGTCGCCTGGTTGCAACCGATTATTAATCGGAGCGGTAGAAGATGCCGCGTGCGAGTTGCTGGAAGCGGTTACTTGCTACTTAAAAAAAGTGATTCTTGCATTCATTTTAGGAAGGTCTTTTTTATGCTCGGCGCGATCTGGCACCTATTGCCAATCGAAGACGCCTTCGCCTTTTGCCATGCTTCCATCGCAACCGTCCCGCATGGGGTTTATGCGCATGAAAGCTGAGACGCTTTTCTGGCAACAGTGCACGCAGGCCGTCGATGAGGACGGATCGATCGATGCAGAGCATCTGATGGATCTCGTGATCGCGACCTATCGTGGCCATGAGAGCGACTATAGCGAAATCGAGCGCAGCGCCGAGACGCTGCTCGCAGAAAACCGCGAATTGCGGAGCACGGTCGGTTTCACCAGGCAGGCACTTGCAGATCAGCGCGAGCTCTTCGAAATCGTCCTGAACAACCTGCCGCTCGGCCTCAGTGTGTTCGGAGCGGACCAGCGGCTGACCCTTTCCAACCTGCGTTTTCGCCAGCTCTTCGGCTTTACCGATGACGATGTCATGCCCGGTACGGCGATTGCCGACCTGATGCGCAAGACACGCGGTACGGAGCAGGCCCATGCCAGGACCCGCGGCAGGAGGGAAGGTCAGGAGGCCTCTTCGAAGGCGGGGCGCATCCGCAGGCGCGAATGGCGGATGGATGACGGCCGCATCATCCAGAGCGTCGTCACCATCCTTGCCGATGGCAGTAATATCGCCATTCATGCCGACATTACCGAAGACCGCAAGGCAGCAGAACGCATTACCTACCTCGCCCATCACGATCCGCTGACCGGCCTGCCGAACCGCATTCGCTTCCGCGAGCAGATCGATGCAGCCCTTTCAGATCGCAGGCCGGACGAGCAGATCGCGCTCGTGCATCTCAATCTCGACCGGTTCAAGTCGATCAACAACACGCTTGGTGTTTCAGCCGGCGACAAGATCCTGCAACAGGTGGCAGAGCGCATCCGCGCCTCGGCAGGCTCGGAGAATATCCTTGCCCGTCTCGGCTCGGACGAATTCGCGATCCTGCAGACTGGCCGCCAACAGCCGTGGAACGTCACCGCGCTTGCCGACCAGATCCGTCGCGAGCTCAGCGAACCATTCTTCCGCGGCGAGAAGCAAGTCGAACTCAGCGTTTCCATGGGCATTTCGATAGCCCCTGACGATGCTGTCGAGACCGACAAGCTGCTGCGCAACGCGGCGGTCGCTCTTTCCCACGCCAAGGCCGACGGGCGCCGGCACGAACGTTTCTTCACCGGCGAGATGGACGAGAAGATACAGGCCCGCCATGCGCTGGAGGCCGATTTGCGTGCCGCCGTGCAGAACGAGCAATTCGAGCTTCACTACCAGCCTCTCTACGACCTGGCGCAGCATCGCATTAGCGGCTTCGAGGCGCTGATCCGCTGGAATCATCCGGTGCGCGGCCGCGTCTCGCCGATGGAGTTCATTCCGCTTGCCGAAGAGGTCGGCCTCGTCGTCGATATCGGCCGCTGGGTTTTGCGCCAGGCCTGCAACGATGCAGCGCAATGGCCCGAGGATATCAAGATTGCCGTCAATGTCTCGGCCATCCAGTTCAGCAGCAGCGATCTGCCGAAAGATGTCGGCGAGGCGCTGGCGACGGCAGGACTTTCGCCTTCGCGCCTTGAACTGGAGATCACCGAGAGCGTGCTGATGGAAAATCGCGATGAGGTGTTGCCGGTCCTGCATGCGCTCAAGGAGCGCGGCATCCGCATTTCCATGGACGATTTTGGAACCGGCTATTCGTCGCTGAGCTACCTCTCAAGCTTCCCCTTCGACAAGATCAAGATCGACAAGTCCTTCGTGAACGACATTGTGGATCATAGGGAAGCGCATGCGATCATGCGCGCGATCATCCTGCTCGGCGATGCGCTCGGCATGCGCGTCACCGTAGAGGGCGTGGAAACGGCAGAGCAGATGGCGCTGCTCGAACGCGAGGCATGCGACGAGATCCAGGGCTATTACATAAGCCCCCCAAAACCCTTCAGCGACGTCGCCTTCATGCTTTGCATGCCGCCGAAAAAGACGGACAGCGTTACGCCGCTCGTCAAACTCCGGCGTTGATTTCGGCACGTTGCGACTCGCCGGCCAAGCCGTTATCGATGGGATACAAATCCTTTGAAAACCGGTGACGACGATGTTCAAGGCTGAAGCCTTTTCTTCCCATGAGTCCCTGGCTGCGGAGCTCATCCCGCATGCGACCGAGGGTGACGACGGATCCCACGACCTCGCTCATATCCTGCGTGTCTTCCGCAATGCCATGCGCATCCATGCCGCGGAAGGCGGCAAGGGCCACGTGCTGGCCGCTGCCGTGCTGCTGCATGATTGCGTCGCCGTCGAGAAGAATTCGCCTCTGCGCGCCCAGGCATCAGCGCTTGCCGCAGAAAAAGCGTCCCGTGTCTTGAGAGCGCTTGGCTGGAGCGACGAGGATATCGCTGATGTCGCTCATGCGGTCACTGCGCACAGTTTCTCGGCCAACGTTCCGCCGGAAACGCTGGAAGCAAAAATCCTTCAGGACGCGGACAGGCTCGATGCGATCGGCATGATGGGCGCGGCGCGCTGCTTCTATATAGCTGGGCGGCTTGGATCTGGCCTCTACGATCCCTTCGACCCCGCCGCCGGGGACCGCCCGCTTGATGACAAGCGTTATGCGATTGACCATTTCCAGACGAAGCTGTTCAAACTGGCGGATGGTTTCCAGACCCGGACCGGCCGCGAACTGGCAGCCGCCCGCGACAGGAGCCTGCGCGACTTTCTCGCGGCATTTATGGATGAAATCTAGGAGCCTATGATGCGTGTCAGCGATCTCTTCATCTACCCGCTCAAGAGCGCCCGGGGCATTGCCCTGCCCTCCACGGAGATCGATGCTTATGGCCTGCCCGGCGATCGGCGCGCCATGGTGACGGACGCGGATGGGCAATTCATCACGCAGCGAGAGCTTCCGGCCCTTGCCCGGATCGACGTACGACCGGAGACCGACGCCTTTCGCCTGCTGATGCAGGGCAAAGCTGATATCGCAGTGCGGCCGCCGCATCCGGAGCGGCGGCTCGATGTCACGGTCTGGAAATCGGCCGTCAGCGCTGCCGTTGCCGACGATGACAGCAACGGCAAGCTTTCGGAATGGCTCGGTCGTGAGGTGAAGCTCGTCTTCTTCGACAGTGCCGCGAGACGAACGGCAAATGCCGAGTGGGCAGGCGAGGGTACGCCGGTGACCTTTTCGGACGGCTACCAGATCCTGGTGACGACAACGGGATCGCTGAAGGCACTCAACAGAGATCTCGCGGCCCACGCCGAAGGCGACGTCGGGATGGAGCGTTTCCGGCCGAATATCGTCATCGACACGGATGAGGCCTGGGCGGAGGACCGCTGGGCTGCGATAGAGATCGCCGGCATCCGCTTCGACCTCGTCAAGCCCTGCGCCCGCTGCATCATGACCACGCAGGACCAGTTGACAGGTTCGCGCGAGGTGGCGAACCCCATGCCTGCCATGGGCCGGATCCGCATGTCGGGTGACCGGCGGGTCCCCGGCCCGCTTTTCGGCTGGAACGTGACACCACGCGGCACCGGCAGGGTCGCGATCGGCGATGAGGTGAAGATCATCGAGGCACGGCCGGAAGGCTGGACCTTCAAGGTGCGCGCCCGAGCCTAAAGCGCGCCGCGATCCCCGGGATTCGCGTGTCACGCTTCAGGTCTCTGTTTTTACGAATGTCGTCCTCGCAAAACCGCTCCACACTTTTGCGCGACATGCTTTGCAGCCTCAGACGCGAGCCAGCGCCGCGTCGATCTCCGCCATCACATCGGCCGGCAGCGGGCCCTTTTCCAGTGCGCCGGCATTTTCCTCGACCTGAGCTACGGTCCGGAAACCGGGAATCGGCAGGGTGCGCGGCGAGCGCGCCCAGAGCCAGGCGAGCGCGCCCTGCGTCAGCGTGCGTCCATCGGATGTGAGCAGGCTGCGTACGGCATCGAGCCTTGCTGCAAATTCCGGCGCGATGCGGCCATCCTTGAAATAGACCATCCATTCGAGTGCTGCACCGCGCACGTCCTTGGCGCCGACAGCCTTGTCCGGCGTGAATTTGCCTGTCAGCAGGCCCATGGCAAGCGGCCCGCGATTGATGGAGATGAGACCGTTCTTTTCGATCACATCGATCATCCGAGGCACCGGCTCGAAGACGTTCATCGTATGCTGGATCGAAACGAAGCCGGGGCGGTGAACATGACGGGCGGCGCGATCGGGAAAATCCGTGCTCCAGCCGAAGGCATCGATCTTGCCCTCTTCCCGCAGGGCCTGCAGCGTATCGAAGACCGCGTCGGACTGATCCAGCGCAAAATCGTTGAGATGGAACTGCAGGAGATCAAGACGCTCCCGCTTCAGCCGGCGGAGCGACGTCTCGACGGACTGGCGGATGAAGACAGGATCGGCAAAAGCGCCGGTCGCCTGCTTCGTTTCGGGATTGGTGGCAAAACCGAACTTGGTGGCGATGACGATATCGGCGCGATTGCCGATCGCCTGTCCCAGAACCTCTTCCGAATGGCCGGCGCCGTAATTCGAAGCTGTATCGAAGAAGCGAATGCCAAGGTCGATCGCGCGGTTGATCGCAGCGAGGGATTCATTGTCATCCACCTCGCCCCAGCCGAGCGGCGTATCGCCCGCGAAGAACGGACCGCCGATCGCCCAGCAGCCCATGCCGAGGCGAGGAATCTCCTGCCCGTTCCAGAGCGTGATGGTGGTCAATGTATCGGGCTTGGTCAGCATGGCTTCCTCCTTGAGCGCTTAGAAGCTTTCCCTATCGAACGAGAGATAGGGGTGCGGCATACGGGGGTAAACCGCCAAAACTGAAGACTGTTTTGCAGGTATGAAAAACTCTTAGGCAGAAAGCTCATCCGGCCGCGAAAGCGTCCGGGAAGCCGGATTCAGCGCCTTGAGTGCCGCCTGAACGAAGCCTTCACGGGCTGCCGAAGCCTCCAGACCACGCGGTTCATAGACGTGGCGATGCAGAAAGAATCCAGTCAGACGGAATGCCGCTACAAGGCTGTCGAAATCGGCCGCGTGGTTTTCCTGCACACTCAGGAAAGCCGGTAAAAGCAGCATCTTGTCGGCCCATGGCTGGCCGGCATCGCGGCTGACGGCACGGCCGGATTTCGGCGAGACATAGGCAAGATCAGTGCGATTGCCAGTTGCGGCGCATTCCGTCAGGTCGAGCCCGAAGCCGAGATCGTTCAGCACTGCAAGCTCGAAGCGCACGAAAAGCTCCCCCGCATCGGCGGGATTGTGGAGATGGTCGAGGATGACTTCGAGCGCCTCGAAAAGATGCGGATGCGGGTCGCGTTCGGGGAGCAGGCGCAGCAAAGCGCCCATGGCCTGCACGCCATAGACGGCGGTCGCCGTCTCCATCAGCCGCGCGGCGCGCAGCTTCACCGGCTCAAGGCGGAATTCACCGAGATGTTCATCCAGCCTCGCACGCCAGGTGACTTCCACCTCATTGCCGGGCTGCAGCACCGGCTGCATGGTGCGCGAACGTCCGGAGCGGACGAGACCGAGATGGCGGCCACGCTCGCGCGTCATCACCTCGGCGATAACGCTCGTCTCGCCGTGGCGCTTGACGCCAAGAATGATCGCCTGGTCCTGCCATTGCATCGGAAAACCGTCCTTCAGCCTGCCGATTCATTCTAGAGCAAGGCTAGGGCTGTGTCATTCGGCCGGTGTCGGGAAAAGCTTCTGGAGGAAATCGCGCATCGCGTTCTCGTCGAAAGGCTTGACGAGAAGGGGCACGTCCTGAAGATCAGTCGGGAAATCCTGCGTATCGGAATAGCCGCTGACAAAACCAAACGGAATATTGGCGAGCGACAGATCACGCGCGAAATCGAAACTCATCGCCTCTCCGAGATTCACGTCGAGGAGTGCGAAATCGTAATCTGCGACCTGGATCGCGTCCCTGGCCTGATCGAGGCTATTGGCAATATCGATGGTATCGGCACCAACGAGACGCAGGATATCTTCCGCCTCCATGGCAATGATCAGACTGTCTTCCAGGACCAGAACGCGGGTTCTTTCGCTCATGATCTCCATGCCTCTCGTGAAGCACAAACATCGCAGCGCTTCTGCCTTTTTGCAAACATCATTCCGTCGGTTTCTCGCCTGGACCGTTGACGATGGTTGCCCACCTCAACTGAATAGCCACATTTTTGCCTCCGGTCGATAAAAACGAAAATCGGAGGAAAGATGACACAACTCTATTTTTCCCGGCACGAATTTGCATTTAAAAAAGACATTAAGGCTGACCAATCCGGCCCGGAAAGATTCTAGCACGCGTCTTAATCTTTCAGATCCGATTGCGACGCTTCAAGTCCTTGCTGACGCGTATCGTCATCGCAAAACGGCCGGACAGTTTTGCGCGACATGCCTCAGATAAAGGGACGCTTTCCTTCACGCAGACCTTCCCAGCCGGCAACCCGCATCAATCCCTCTCCGTCCAGCACGTCGCAGCCGCGCTCCTGCCAGCGGATCAGGTTGCGCCCTGCAAGTTTCTTCAACGTCTTGTTGGTGTGAACGATCGAAAGACCAAGTGTATCGGCAATATGCTGCTGGGTGATCGGGATGACGTTGCGGCCATTGAAAAGGCTGAGCTTCCTTGCGCGCTCAAACAGGAAGGCGATGAGATAGGCTGCTCTTTCAAGCGCGGTACGACGACCGATGCTGAGCAGGTGCTCATCGAGAATGCGCTCCTCCTGCGCCGCGATCCAGGTAATATCGAAGGCAAGCGAAGCGTGCTTGTTATAAAGCGTCATCAGCTTGTCGCGCTCGAAGACACAGAGCGTTACCGGCGACAGGGCCTCCACGGAATGCTGCATCTCGCCCATGATTGTCCCCTGCAGGCCGATCAGGTCGCCCGGCACGATGTAGTTCAGGATCTGCCGGCGGCCGTCCTCCAGCATTTTGTAGCGGAAGCCCCAGCCTGAGAGCACCGTGAAGAGATGGGCGCTATGGGCACCTTCGACGAGAATGGTCGCACCGGCATCGACGGCCAGTTCGCCCCTTTTGAATCTCGACACGAAGTCGAGCTCGTCCCGGCTGAATTCCCGGAAATGCGGCAGTGGCCGCAGCGGACACTGCTCGCAGGGCGTCTTGAAGGAATGGGTAGGTTTTGCCGTCGCCATCGTGCCCCTGCTGTCGAGAAAACCGGCGCTGCAGGGTGCAGCGCCGTTCGCACATCAATGCGCAGACAGGCCGATTTGTTCCCGGGAACAGGCAGAGATTTTCATGCGGAAACAAGAGGCTGGAACCCAGCAGCCAGTTTTCTTGTCACCCTTCAGCTTTTGGTTTTTCAAATTCCTTTGTCGCAAAACCGCGACACACGTTTGCGCGACATGCGTTTGCCTCGCGCATGTCGTTGCCGCAAAACCGCGACACACTTTTGCGCGACATGCGTTAGCGCGGGAATTCGAGACCCATCTCGCGGAAGCGTTCGGGATCGTCACCCCAGTTTTCGCGCACCTTGACGAACAGGAAGAGATGGACAGGCTGCTCAAGGATTTCAGATAGCTCGCGGCGCGAGGCCGAAGAGATCGCCTTGATTGTCTCGCCGCCCTTGCCGAGCGCGATCTTCTTCTGGCTGTCACGCTCGACATAGATGACCTGCTCGATGCGCACGGAGCCATCCTTGCGCTCTTCCCATTTCTCCGTCTCGACATGCGAGGAATAGGGAAGCTCCTGGTGCAGGCGCAGGAACAGCTTCTCACGGGTGATTTCGGCGGCGAGCTGGCGCATGGGCAGATCGGAAATCTGATCTTCCGGATAGTACCACGGACCTTCCGGCAGGGTTTTCGCCAGATAATCCATCACGTCGTCGCAGCCGGAACCGTTCTCTGCCGAGATCATGAAGGTCTGCTCGAATTCGACCGTCTGGTTTGCTGTGGCGGCAAGTGCGAGAAGCAACTCGCGATTGACGCGGTCGATCTTGTTGAGGACCAGGATCTTCTTCTGCGGAACATCCTTCAGGCCTTCGAGGATGGCTTCGGCATCGCCGCGCAGACCGCGTTCGCTGTCGATCAGCAGCATGATGAGATCCGCATCCTTGGCGCCGCCCCAGGCGGATGTCACCATCGCGCGATCGAGGCGGCGGCGCGGCTTGAAGATGCCGGGCGTATCCATGAAGACGATCTGCGCATTGTCATGAATGGCAATGCCGCGCACGATGGCACGCGTCGTCTGCACCTTGTGGCTGACGATCGACACCTTGGCACCGACGAGGCGGTTGACCAGCGTCGATTTCCCGGCATTGGTCGGGCCGATCAAGGCGACGAAGCCGGAATGCGTCGGATTGCTTTCAGCAGCGACTTCGGCTGCCATTTCGTTTTCTTCTGTCATTGATCCCGTCAATTTCCGGCAGAGGTCGACTGCCAAATGCCTTCACGCTCGAGCATTTTCGTAGCGGCGACCTGTTCTGCGGCGCGTTTGGAGCGCTCTACCCCGGTCTCCGGTGCAACACCAGTGACTTCTACAGTCACCTTGAAACGCGGATCATGATCCGGTCCGCTGCGTTCTTCAACCCGGTAGACGGGTGTAACGCCATATTTGGCGTGCGACCATTCCTGTAATTCGGTCTTGGCATCGCGGCGGGCGCCATCGGCGCGCACCGCCCTGCCCTCCCAATAGCGCAGGATGAAGCGTCGGGCGACCTCCAGGCCACCATCCAGATAGAGGGCTGCGATCAGGCTTTCGACGACATCGGCGCGCACGTTCATCATGCGCTTGCCGGTGAGTTTCTTCACGTCGGCACCGGTGCGGATATAGAGGTGCAGATTGAGCTCGTCGGCAACGGCAGCACAGGTTTCGGCACTGACAAGCTGGTTCAGGCGCACCGAAAGCTCGCCTTCGGCCGCAGTCCCGAAGGTCCGGAACAGCAACTCGGCGATACAGAGCCCGAGAACCCTGTCGCCGAGAAATTCAAGCCGCTCGTAATTGCCTTTGTCGGTGCGCGCGCTGGCATGGGTCAGCGCGCGGTCCAGACGTTCCTTCTCGACAAATTCATGTCCGATCAGGGTTTCAAGCTTTGCGCGGTCCGCCGCTGAGAGCGTCTGCGCCTTGCTCATTCAACAACCTTGAAGAGGCGGTCCCAGCGCATGTTGGTCGGCCATTTCCAGATTTCGCGGAAGGACGTGTCGTTGCCGAGCGAGAAGAAGATGACGCTGGCACGACCGACAAGGTTTTCCGCCGGCACGTAACCGACATCGAAGCGGCTGTCGAGCGAGTTGTCACGGTTGTCGCCCATCATGAAATAATGGCCTTCCGGAACAATGAACTCGCGGGTGTTGTCGGCGCGCGAAACCGGCGACTGGTCGAGCGTGTCGTAGGTCTTGCCATCGTCAAGCGTCTCGCGGAACACCGGCACGTCCTGGCCCGGATCAAGCTTGTAGTCGGAATTGAAAGTCCCGTCGGGCACCTTCGGAACAGGCTTGCCGTTGATGTAGAGAACACCGTCGGTGACCTGGATATGATCGCCCGGCAGGCCGACGACACGCTTGATGTAATCGACATCAGGATTCGGCGGGAAACGGAAAACGACGATATCGCCACGCTTGGGATCGGAACCGAAGATACGGCCGCTGAAAATGTCAGGCGAGAAAGGCAGCGAATATTTCGAATAGCCGTAAGCAAACTTGTTGACGAAGATATAGTCGCCGACCAGCAAGGTCGGCATCATCGAGCCAGAGGGAATGGTGAAGGGCTGAAACAGGACAGTCCTGATAACCATCGCCAGGACGAGAGCCTGGATGATGACCTTGATATTTTCCCAGAGGGCGTTCGGCTTGGCTTCGACTTTTTCGGACACGCAGTCTTATTCCTTCAAGACGCCGGCAAGGCGCATTTCTTTCTGATGTTCTCTCTAGCGGCTTCGGCCGGTGGCGGCAATAACGACGGCACTAAAAGCGACGAGAGGTCGCTATCATACGGCATCCGGCAGCGCTTCGATGATCACAAAAGCCTGAGCCAAGGGATAATCATCGGTTATTGTCAAATGAATGGCGGCCTTGTGGCCTGTCGGCATCATGGCCTTGAGAACGTCGGCGGCGCCGCCCGTCAACTGCATCGTCGGCTTTCCGCTTGGCAGGTTGACGACACCCATGTCCTTCCAGAAGACGCCCTGCGAGAGGCCGGTACCAAGCGCCTTGGAGCAGGCTTCCTTGGCGGCGAACCGCTTCGCATAGGATTCCGCGCGGTTGGCGCGGCGATCCGAGCGGGCGCGCTCGATCTCGGTGAAACAGCGATGCGTGAAGCGATCACCGAAGCGTTCGATCGATTTCTCCACGCGTCTGATATCAATGAGGTCGCTGCCAATTCCGATGATCATGCGAATAGGCCCTTCAGGATGACACTGCCTCGGCTCAGACGGTCGGCATCTCGACGGCGGGATTGGCGAGCCTGTGACGCGCACGCTCCATCAGCCGGACGCGGCGACGCGCCTGAAAGCCTCTCACGGTGTAGAATGTCAGGACATAAAGAGCAACCGAGGTGATTGCAGCCGGCGGGATCGCACCGATCAGCATCGGCTCCAGCACCGGCTTCCACAGTTCCGTGAAATGCAGCTTGTGGAAGAGCTCGGCCAGATTGATCGTCTGCCCGGCCAGCTGATCCTGCCGGCTGAGCAGCAGGTGACCAACTTCCCAGGTGATGCCCCAGATGAAGGGGTAGGTCAGCGGATTGCCGAAGGCCGCGCAGCCAAGCGCTGCCGCCACCATATTGCCTGACAGCAGATAGGTGATGACGAAGGCCATGACGAAATGCACGCCGATGAAGGGTGTCCACGACACGAAGACACCCGCAGCGACGCCCACTGCAACCGCATGCGGCGAGGCAGTCAGGCGCAGGACGCGCATAATGAGATATTTCGGCGGGCGCAGAAAACCCTTGCGAGGCCATACGAGCTCTCGCAGCTTTTCCTTAAATCCCGCGGGTTTGCGACGGCGAAACAACATGGCGCGTATTTAGTGCAGCGCACAGGGCCATGACAAGAGCGGCAAATGGAACCGCTTGAGAAACAGGCCGTCTATTCTTCTTTTCTTCCAAGGGGCGTGGGTCATGCATAACGCCCCCTTCCTTACTTCAAGTATATTTCAGGGATTAACGATTGCGGAAGATACCGCGATCGACCTGACGCTGACGATATTCAAGATCAATACGGTCATGCGAGCCATTGAGATATGCCATTTCACGTTCCTGAGCGGTCGGAGCGCGAAGGGCGCGGGCGAATTTCCTGATCGGTTCAAACATTGCTTTGCCTCATCTTCGTTTCATTTTCTGATGACCTGAAGATAGTCGCGGCAACGGTTAATTACCACCGCTGTAACCTGAGCACAGCCATGCTCCAATTGCATGGCTTGCCTTTTCAATATGCCAATTCGACCATTAAATGATCACAAAATATGCAAAGCGCAATTTTGCGATCGGCAAGACTTTAAGAAAATCCTACTCGTAGAGACGCCTGACCGTCGCGATGCATTCCAGGTCCTTGAGCTGAGCGAGAAGCTGGTTGAGCTGACGCAGATCCCAGACCTCCACTTCCAGCACCATTTCGGTGAAGTCGGCGGCCACACGCACCGTGTTCAGCATGCGAATATTGACATCCAGGCTTGCCACCGTCTGCGCCACCTTGGCGAGCGTGCCGGGCTCATTCAGCGCGTTGACCATGATGCGGGCCATGAAGCGGGATTTATTGGCCTCGTCGAGATCCCAGCGCACGTCGATCCAGCGGTCCGGCTGATCATCGAAACGCTGCAGCGATGGCGACTGGATGGGATAGATGGTGATGCCCTTGCCCTTTTCCATGATGCCGACAATGCGATCGCCGGGCACGGCACCCGTCGGCGAGAACTTGACGTCGACATTGCCGGAGAGACCGCGGATCGGCACGATATCGGGATCGCTCTCGGTGGAGGCGCGCTCGCCGTCGAGATCCGCCTTGCTCTTGCCGGGGATCTTGAAAATCATGCCCGAGGCGCTTCTGACGTTGAACCAGCCTTCGTCACCGGCAGGCTTGACCGTGACGCGCTCGTCCTGGTGATCGGGGTAGACGGCGCGCAGGACGTCGAGCGAGGACATTTCGCCGCGACCGACAGCTGCGATCGCATCCTCCACATCCTTCTGGCCGAGGCGGTGCAGCGCAGGCTTCATGGCTTCGCGCGAGAAGATCTTGCCGGCACGGTCGAAGGTACGCTCCAGGATGCGGTGACCGAGACCGGCATATTGCTTGCGGATCGCCATGCGTGTCGCGCGGCGGATGGCGGCGCGCGCCTTGCCAGTGACGACGATCTCTTCCCAGGCGGCCGGCGGCACCTGCACGCCGGAACGGATGATCTCCACTTCGTCGCCATTGTTGAGGCGGGTTACAAGCGGCATGATACGGCCGTTGATCTTGGCGCCGACGGTCGTATCGCCGATATTGGTATGGACGGCATAAGCGAAATCGATCGGCGTCGCGCCGCGCGGCAGGGCAATCAGCTTGCCCTTCGGCGTGAAACAGAAGACCTGATCCTGAAACAGCTCGAGCTTGGTGTGCTCGAGGAACTCCTCCGGGCTGTCGCCTTCGGCAAGCGCCTCGATCGTGTGCCGCAACCAGGAGTAGGCATTGCTTTCGCGCGACAGGATGTCGCCATCCGCATTCGTGGCGCCGTCCTTATAGAGCGTATGGGCGGCAATGCCGAATTCGGCGATCTCATGCATACGCTTGGTGCGGATCTGCAGCTCGATGCGCTGCATCGACGGGCCGACGATGGTGGTGTGCAGCGAGCGGTAGTCGTTCTGCTTCGGTGTCGAGATATAATCCTTGAAGCGGCCGGGCACGACGCGCCAGCGCGTATGCACGATGCCGAGCGCGCGATAGCAGGAGGGGATATCCTCGACGATGATGCGAAAACCATAGACATCGGAAAGCTGCTCGAAGGAGAGCGACTTCGACTGCATCTTGCGGAAGACGGAGTAAGGCTTCTTCTGCCGGCCCTTGACATAGGCACTCGTCAAGCCGCTCGCGATCAGCAGGTCGCGCAGTTCGGCCTCGATCTTCTTGACCAGGCCCTCGTTGCGCTTCGACAGTTCTTCGAGGCGCTTTGTGACGGTCTCGTAGGCTTCCGGGTTCATGTGCCGGAAGGAGAGTTCCTCCAGCTCCTCGCGCATGTCCTGCATGCCCATGCGGCCGGCAAGCGGCGCATAGATTTCCATCGTCTCTTCGGATATGCGAGCGCGCTTTTCCTGCGACATGTGGTCGAGGGTGCGCATATTGTGGAGACGATCGGCGAGCTTGACCAGCAGCACGCGCACGTCATCGGAAATGGCAAGCAGCAGCTTACGCAGATTTTCCGCCTGCTTGGCCTTCTTGGTGACGAGGTCGAGCTTCTTGATCTTCGTCAAGCCCTCGACCAGGCGGCCGATATCCTCGCCGAAGAGTTCGTCGATCTCGGCGCGGGTGGCAGTCGTATCCTCGATCGTGTCATGCAGGAGGGCGACTGCAATCGTCGATTCGTCGAGATGCATATCGGTCAGGATGGCGGCCACTTCGAGCGGGTGCGAGATGTAAGGGTCGCCGCTCGCCCGCTTCTGCTGCCCATGCTTCTGCATGGCGTAGACATAGGCTTTGTTCAGCAGAGCTTCGTTGGCATCGGGCTTGTATTTCTGAACCCGCTCCACGAGCTCGTACTGCCGCATCATTCCAAAGCCACTCCAATAAAATAAAAGGGCGCCAATCGCAGACTGGCGCACACAAGGGCAATATTATGCCTAAGCCTTACAGGCGCAAGATTGATGATTGGTAATCGTCGATCTTTTGCCGCGCGGGAAGCCCCGGCCCTTCAAAAGCCGGAGATGCGCTTAGTAGTCGTCGCTCTTTTCCGGCGGGACGAGGCCTTCGATACCGGCCAGAAGCTCTTCTTCCGACATCTGGTCGAAGGTGATCGTTTCCGGCAGATCGTCCTGCTCTTCGCTGTCGGCAGTAGCAGTAGCGCCGGCCGCGATCAGGCTTGCCGGATCGGGCTCGGGCTCGTCCACTTCCACATGCTTCTGCAGCGAGTGGATCAGGTCTTCCTTCAGATCGTCCGGCGACAGGGTCTCGTCAGCGATTTCGCGCAGAGCCACAACCGGGTTCTTGTCGTTGTCACGATCAATGGTGATCGACGCACCCTGGGAAATCAGCCGGGCGCGGTGGCTGGCGAGCAGAACCAGCTCGAAGCGGTTCTCCACCTTGTCAATGCAATCTTCTACTGTGACACGGGCCATTGCCTGTCCTTTGCGGTCGTCTTTTCAGGATTAAAACGCCCGATACAATTAAAACCGGACAAATTCAAGTTTTTCGTTAGGGTCCCCTCGCCTTTATCCGCGGCGGGTCTAAATTTCCATGCACAATGTGACATTTCCACCGAGGGTTGCTTGGAATATCGCGAATCGTGCCCTAAATCTTTCATATATGAATAATTCATAAAGTACGGAACAGCTCGACGCCACATCCACAAGCCACTGTTTTTATTGGGCTAAGTGGCTTATGGATTTCGATTACTCTCTTTGGATCGGTAAGCGATGTTTGACCCACGCGAAAAAATTGCACTATTCATTGACGGCGCCAACCTCTACGCTGCATCCAAGAGTCTCGGCTTTGACATCGACTACCGCAAGCTCTTGAAAGCATTTCAGAAACGCGGATATCTGCTGCGCGCTTACTACTATACCGCGCTTATCGAAGACCAGGAATATTCCTCGATCCGTCCACTCATCGACTGGCTTGATTACAATGGCTACAAGGTCGTAACGAAGCCCGCCAAGGAGTTTACCGACTCCATGGGGCGTCGCAAGATCAAGGGCAATATGGATATCGAGCTCGCAATCGATGCCATGGAACAGTCCGAAACGGTCGACCATCTCGTCATCTTTTCCGGCGACGGCGATTTCACCAATCTGGTCGAAGCGCTGCAACGCAAGGGACGCAAGGTTTCGGTCATTTCGACCATGTCCACCCAACCGCCGATGATCGCCGACGACCTGCGCCGCCAGGCCGATCACTTCATCGATCTCCTGTCGCTGAAAGCAGAAATCGGCCGGGATCCTTCCGAACGTCCTCCGCGTCCTGCCGAAGTGGCGCCGGCCAGCGATTTCGAAGACTAAGGCGCGTCGCGACTCCAGGTTTCACTTGTCACGCTTTAGTCTTGCGTTCTTGCATGTCGTCAGCTCAAAACCGCTGCACGCTTTGCGCGACATGCTTCAAGCCTTCATTCGCGAATAGCCCGACGCTGTAAGCAAATGGTCAGGCGTTGCCTTTCAACAGACGGCTCTTCTGCCTGTTCCAATCGCGCTCCTTCTCGGATTCGCGCTTGTCATGCAACTTCTTGCCCTTCGCGAGCGCCAGCTCGAGCTTGGCGCGGCCCTGATCGTTGAAATAGATCTTCATCGGGATCAGCGTCATGCCTTCGCGGTTGATGCCAGCGCGCAAACGGTTGATCTCACGCCCGGACAAGAGCAGCTTGCGGCGGCGACGCGGCTCGTGGTTGAAGCGGTTCGCCTGCAAATATTCCGGCAGATAGGAATTGATCAGCCAGATCTCGCCATCCTCGTCCGAAGCGTAGGATTCGGCGATATTGGCCTTGCCTTCGCGCAATGACTTGACCTCGGTGCCCATCAGCACCAAGCCCGCCTCATAGGTGTCGATGATTTCGTAGTTGAAGCGGGCCTTGCGGTTTTCCGCGACGACCTTCTTCACGATACGCTGGCTGCCTTTGGGGGCCATGACGATAATTCCATCCGAGGGGCGCGAATGCCGCACCCTCATTTCCTGTCATCTATGTAAGGGGACGGCCCGGCTTTGTGAAGACGCAGGGCCGTGCAGCCTCAGTTGAGCAAGCCAGCGTGACGCATCGCGGCGTCAATTGCCGCTTCCGTCGAAGGCTCCAGCGAGGACATCAGCGGCGAGCGGACCGTGCGGCTCATACGACCGAGCTTCGACAGGCCGTATTTCGCGCCACAGACGCCAGGCTCCATGAAGACCGCCTTGTGCAGCGGCATCAGCCGGTCCTGCAGTTCCAGAGCCTTGGCGTAATTGCCTTCAGCCGTGGCAGCCTGGAATTCCGCACAGAGGCGCGGCGCAATGTTGGCCGTGACCGAGATGCAGCCCACGCCGCCATGGGCGTTGAAGCCGAGCGCTGTCGCATCCTCTCCAGAAAGCTGCTGGAACTCCTTGCCGCAGGTGATGCGCTGTTCGGAAACCCGCTCGATCTTGCCGGTCGCATCCTTGACGCCAACGATATTCTTGTGGGCCTTGGCAAGCGCGCCCATCGTCTCCGGCGTCATGTCGATGACCGAACGGCCGGGGATGTTGTAGATATAGATCGGCAGATCGACGGCTTCGGCGATCGCGGAATAATGGGCGATCAGGCCCTTCTGCGTCGGCTTGTTGTAATAGGGCGTGACGACCAGAACGGCGTCTGCGCCGACCTTTTGCGCATGCTGCGCAAGTTCGATCGCTTCCCTTGTATTGTTCGAGCCAGCGCCGGCCATGACAGGCACGCGCTTGGCCGCAACTTCGATGCAGAGCTCCACCACCCGTTTGTGCTCGGCATGCGACAGCGTCGGCGACTCGCCGGTCGTACCGACCGGAACGAGACCTTTGCTGCCTTCCCCGATCTGCCAGGCAACATGAGCGGCGAAGCTGTCTTCGTCGATCAGGCCGGCATCGGTGAAGGGGGTTACGAGCGCGGGGATGGACCCATTGAACATGCAAAGCTCCTCACGGCCGATATCCTTGCTTCAGCCGCATTCCATGAATAAGAGTTGCGCACCATAGAGCGGCAAAAAGGCCGCGACAAGCGCGCATAGGTCGGTTTAGGGCAAATTCCGATAGCAAATGTGAATGAATTTTACCCGATGCGGTAAGGTTTCGTTAAGATGCCTCCAGCCAAATTGAGGGGCATGTTTTCGTTGCGAGTCATCCGGATGAAGAGAGCCGTTCTGATCCTGTCCGCCTTCGGCCTGGTGGCTGCGGCCTGGGGCAGCGCTGCATCGCAGCTCCCCGGCGAAAGCGCCCCCGTGCCTGCCGTCAAGCCGCTTGGATTCGTGCCGGAGACGGCGTCTTTCCCCGAGGCAATCACCACCGGCTCCATTCCGCGCACTGGAGCCATCGCGCCAGTCAACAGCGATTTGAAGGCCGGCCTGGATGCGCTCTCCAACAAGGATCCGCAACAGGCACTCGCCATCCGCAACACCATGGCGGCAGGAACTCTCGATCGCCACATCCTGACCTGGGCAATCGCGACATCCGGCCTGAAGGGCGTCCCCTCCTATGAGATCGCCAGCGCTTCCGACGAGCTGAAGGGCTGGCCAGGCCTCGAGCGTCTGCGCGGCAATTCCGAGCGCGCGCTTTATGACGAAAACCCGGCTCCTGCTGCCGTCCTGAACGCCTTCGGCGATACCACGCCGGAAACGCCGCAAGGCGCGATGATCATGTCGCGTGCACTGGTGGCGACCGGCAAATCTGTGCAGGCGACGAAATATATCGGCAAGATCTGGCGCGGTCAGGTGCTCGACAAGGCAACCGAAGACAAGATCCTCGCTGAATTCGCCGGCCTGCTGACCGCAGCCGATCACAAGACGCGCATGGACTACCTTATGTATCGCGGCCGCGTGGCACAGGCCAAGCGCTTCGGCGACATGGGCCAGGCGCAGTCGCTCTACAAGGCCTGGGCTGCCGTCGACGCCAGTGCTGGCAACGCCGGCGCACTGCTGAACGCGGTCGATGCCAAGTGGCGCAGCGATCCCGGCTATCTCTTTGCGCGCATCGAATATCTGCGCAAGCAGGACAAGTATCTCGACGCTGCCAAGCTGCTGCAGCAGATACCGCGCGACCGCAGCGAACTGATGAACTCCGGTGAATGGTGGAACGAGCAGCGGATCATCAGCCGTGGCCTCGTCGACCAGGGACAGTTCAAGGCCGCCTACCAGATCGTTTCCGCCTCCGTCGCGACCGTGCCGACGGATATAGTCGAAGCTCAATTCCATGCCGGCTGGTATGCGCTGCGCGGACTGCAAGACCCGACGACTGCCGAGACGCATTTCCGCCAGATCCTGCAGGTTTCGAACGGCCCGCTTTCCGTTTCCCGCGCCTGGTATTGGCTCGGACGCTCCGCGGAAGCCGGCGGGCCGGGCAAGGCCAGCGAATTTTTTGCCAAGGCCGCGAATTTTCCAGGCACTTTCTACGGACAGCTGGCGGCCGAGCGGCTCGGGCGCAAAACCCTCAACGTCACCTATCCCTCGCCGACAACGGCAGACCGGCAGAACCTGCAGCAGCGAGAGGCGGTGCAGGCGATCGGGCGGCTTGAATCGGCCGGTCACGGCTGGCGTGCGGCAGCCCTCTACCTGGCACTTGCCGACCAGATTCAAAGCCCTGGTGAACTGGCAATCCTGACAGCCAAGGCCGAGCAGGCGGGCGACCATCATCTCTCGCTGCAGATCGGCAAGATCGCCTATGGACGCGGCATCGATGTCGCAGCACTTGCCTTCCCGGTCGGTGTCATTCCGGCGAACGCGAATATATCCGGTTCGGGAAAGGCGCTTGCCTATGCAATCGCCCGCCAGGAAAGCGCCTTCAATCCGGCCGCCGTCTCCGCCGCCAATGCGCGCGGCCTGCTGCAGCTGCTGCCGGGCACGGCCCAGGCGGTCGCCAAGCGGCACAATATCACCTATTCCAAGGACAAGCTGACGGCTGATGCCGGCTATAATGCAACGCTTGGCGCGCATTACCTCGGCGAGCAGATCGATGCCTTCGGCGGCTCCTACATCCTGACATTCATCGCCTATAATGCCGGACCCAAGCGCGTGCCGGAATGGATCAGCCGCTATGGCGATCCGCGCGGCAAGCCGGTCGACGAGATCGTCGACTGGATCGAGCGCATCCCCTTCCCCGAGACGCGCAACTACGTGCAGCGGGTGATGGAGAATTATGAAGTCTACAAGGCGCGCCTTGGGCAGACTCCTGATATCGAGCGCGATCTCATCGGGGGCCGCAGCGCGACTTGAGGCGCATTGGCAGACCTGCCGAAAGCAGGCTACATCTCCTTCCGACAAATGGATGGAGATGTCATGGGCGACGCCGTCACAAGCGGGTTTACGGAAAAATTCTATAGATCGACCGATGGGCTGAGGCTCTACGCTCGTAGCTACCAACTGGCTGACAAAGAGCCTGATCGGCTGCCGATCGTCTGCCTGCCGGGTCTTACCCGCAACAGCCGGGATTTCCATGAACTCGCACTGATCCTATCGCGGGATACGGTTTCACCGCGACGTGTCGTTGCCCTGGACTATCGCGGACGCGGGCTGTCCGATCGGGATGGCAACAAGGCGAACTACAATCTCGCCGTCGAATGTAGCGATGTGATTGCCGGCTGCGCTGCGCTCGGCGTCGACCGCGCCATCTTCATCGGCACGTCGCGCGGCGGACTGATCCTGCATCTGCTGGCAGCAATAAAGCCGGAACTGCTCACAGGCGTCATCTTGAACGATATCGGCCCGGTCATCGAGCCGGCCGGGCTGGTGGCGATCCGGGATTATCTCAACCGTGATCGCAAAGCTCAAAGCTGGAGTGAGGCGGCAGATGTCCTCAGGGAGGATCACGCAGGTGCTTTTCCGGCACTCGGTCTCACCGACTGGGAGGGCATGGCGCATGCCATCTATCGGCAGCAGAATGGCGTACCCGTCGCCGACTACGACCCGGCCATTGCCGAGCAGTTGAAAACAATGGATTTCAACAATCCCCTGCCCGATCTCTGGCCGCAATTCGAGAACCTGGGCGCCATACCGCTGCTGCTCATCAGGGGAGAGAATTCGAGCCTGCTATCGCGGGGGACGGTGGATGAAATGGCAAAGCGGCATCCTGATATGCTGCAGATCACCGCAAAGGGCCAAGGTCATGCGCCGCTTCTGCATCTTGGCGATATTCCGCACACGATCAGGATGTTTGTCAGCAAATTCGGCTGATCCGGCTTACCTCGTTTCCCTCGGGGTTCATCTATTTCCAGGCTGCACCACAGATCGGTCTTCCGGCATGAAATGCAAAAAGCCCGGCTCAAGAGCCGGGCTTCCCTGAATGACCGAAGTCAGATCAGATTAGAATGCACGCTGCAGGCGGAAGTAGCCCGAGGTTACGTCGTCAGCACCATCCGGATCGAGGTACTGAACCGAAACCTTAGCGGAGAAGTTGTCTACGATCTGGTAGTCAACCGTCAGACCAACCTTCCAGGCATCGTTGTCGTCGTTGAATTCGTCACCGACGATGCCGTAGTGGCCGTAGTACTGTACGCCCGGGGTCAGCTTCAGCTTGTCGGTAGCCTTGAGGGCGTACTCGGCAGCAACTGCCCATTCGGACTTGTTGTAGTAGGCGTTCGGGTTGGTCGAGTAGACTGCTGCGAGGCCGAGCGTGCCCGGGCCGATTGCAACGGTACCCATAGCGCGAACAGCGCCTTCTTCGTTGTCGGTGTCGTAACCAGCAGTGACCTGGTAGGTGAAGGCACCAGCCTTGCCACCGAGGCCAACTGCTACACCCCAGTTGTTCGGGGTTTCACCGTCGTAGAACGGGCTGTCTTCCAGTTCGTCAACGCTGATACCAGCGTAGAAGTCGCCGGTTTCATACTGATAACGGATGGAGTTGTGCAGGGTAACCGGGGAGCCGATGTCGTCCGTTTCGCCGGAGAGACCATCGTCCCACCAGGAGTAGAACAGACCAGCGCGGAAGCCGGCGATGTCGAGGTAAGCAGAGTCAAGCTGCGTCTTCTGAGCCGAAGCGTTGTCAGCATTGGCCTGGATAACGATTACGCCGGTGAGCGGGCCGTATTCGGTATCGCTCTTAGCCGTGAACTGAACCTGACCACGCGTACGAGCATCCCAATCCGAGTCGTTCGGAACAGAACCGCCGCCGCCAGCGCCGATCGAGCTTGCGTTCGGAGCGACGTCAACCTGGAAACGGATGTAACCGTTGATCTTCAGGCAGGTTTCCGTGCCCGGGATGTAGAAGTAGCCGGTGCCGTAGGCGTCGCAGACGCGAACGTATTCAACCGGTTCCGGCTCGGCTGCAACGATAGCGTCAGCAGCCTGAGCGCCGGAAACTACTGCCATAGCGGCAGCAGAGCCAAGAAGAAGGCTCTTGATGTTCATAATGACCTCCAATTCAAGTTTCGTTCGGAGGTAAGATCACGCCTTACAGCGTTTCCCTGCCCTACCCCCGGGTGTTTGAAGAAGTCGGGCGGTCAGGCCCTTGCTTCCGAGGGTGAAAATACAAGACGGCGGCTGTCACGCAATCACCAACTTGTGTTCAAGAGGGGTTTACGAAAGCCTTACCGGAACCCTGTTGCTGAAAGGCCACAAGTTGGGCAACGGGCCAGTCGTTTGTTTAGGCTTTATTAAGAAACCGCTTATTTTCCCGGTGTTTATTGGGGTTTCATAAGGTAAGGCGGCGCCCAATCGTGCCAAATTGACACCATTTTCCCGCCAGATTCAGCTTTTTGCGATGATTGACTGACGACCGGCGCAAAGCTCGCGGATGCGAGAAACGAAACCGATTTCAGTTTTAGCCGACGAGAGGCGATTGATTCTCATGCGCGATTCGGCCGGTCGACCGTCGCTATTCCGGAACGAGGCAGACGACAGGGAGAATTCAGAACAGAGAAAATTGACACAGACACCGGGAGACGCTCGCGAAAGACCGCGACGTTCGCAACGGAGGAAACGGCGGAAGGGACGAAGGTGGACTGGATCGCCACTCGATCCAACACGGGGCTGACCGGGCGGTGAATCCGGGCCATTCGATCGATGAAGCTGTTCATCGGAGGTTCACGCCCGGAGGCCCAAGCTGAAAACTTGGAAGGATACGTCGATGAGGAAGCTATCATCAGCACTCGCAGCCGTCGTCCTGGCTGCATCTTTCGCCCCACCGCTAAACGCGGCTCCGATGTTCGTGCCGAGAGCAGAGCAAGTGCAGATCGGCAATGTCGAGCAGGTCAGATATCGAGGCCATCGGCATTGGCGCGCGGATCGCTACTGGAACCACCGGTACGCCTACCGTTCCTGCGGATATTATGACAGATGCTACAGATATCCACGCTACGGCTACAGGTACCCGCGGTACTACGATCGCGGTTATTACGGCGGCTACCGCGACTATTACGGCTACCGTCCGCGGTCAGGAGTGAGTTTGTATTTTCATTTCTAGCCGGCGACACCTGTCGGCCATATCGCCGGGCGCGGCCTTCAACGGCCGTTGCCCTGCCCGATGAGCCAACAACAATCGCGTCTTGGTGAATGTTATGGCTGGTCTGATACCGGCTGCCATCCATCTGACTTCATCGATAGGAAGATAGATGGCGGAGAAGATGGGATTCGAACCCACGATACCATTCCTGGTATACTCCCTTAGCAGGGGAGCGCCTTCGACCACTCGGCCACCTCTCCGGTGGGAGCCCTGATATGGGTATTCCCCGGTACGATCAAGCTTTTTTTGAAGTTTTTCACACGCCCTTTGCGCAGATCGCAAACGCGACGACGACAGTTCAAAACTGAATCGGCCGCAGAGGCGATCAAACCCCTATCCGCTCATGCCAGGAGTTGCTTCAGGTCGGCCGCAGGATCGGCCAGGATTGCGCGGTCAGGATTGATGCCGGATTCAAGCATCTTCTTGCCCGTCACATAGGCCTTGGCATCATTGATGGCATCAACGGCGATCAGCTTGCCCTCGCGGAAATACCAGACGGAGCTTGCTCCTTCACGGGAACCTGGACGCAGCAGCGTGTCGTCGTAGCCCATATTGAAGCCGGCGATCTGCAGCTTCACGTCATACTGGTCCGACCAGAACCAGGGCTTGGGGTCGTAGGGTTCGTTGCCGCCAGCGATGACGGCGGCCGCGGCATCGGCCTGGTCGACGGCGTTCTGCACGGATTCAAGCCGAATACGGCCGCCCTGCCAGGGCAGGCTGGCGCAATCGCCCGCCGCATAGATCGACGGGTCGGATGTGCGGGCAAATTCGTCGACAATGATTCCATTGCCGACTTCGAGCCCGGCCTCCTTCGCCAGAAGGTCGTTCGGCACGACGCCGATGCCGACGATCACGAAGTCCACTTCGATGATGGCGCCGTCGGAAAGCTCGGCGCCCGTCACGCGGCCATCCCGGCCGATCAGGTGCTTCAAGCCGGTCTTTTCGCGAATCGTCACATCATGGCTCTTGTGGATCGCGCGCATGATATCGGCGGTTTCCTTGGCAGCGACACGCTGCAGGATCCTGTCGGCCATTTCGATAACGGTCACTTCCAGGCCGAGATGGCGGGCGACGGCCGCCGCCTCGAGACCGATATAGCCGCCGCCAATGATGAGCACACGGCGGCCGGGCCGCATTTCGCCGGCAAGCAGGTCGGCGTCGCGCTTGTCGCGAGCGACGTAGACCCCTTCCAGATCGCCGCCGATCGCGGCAGGCAGGCGGCGGGGTGTGGAGCCGGTCACAAGCGCCAGAGTGCCATAATCGAGAATGGAGCCGTCCTGCAGAAGGACTTGTTTGGTCTCGCGCTTGATCTGCTCGGCCCAGGTCGAGAGGCGGATCTCGACATTATTATCGGGATACCAATGCTCGGGACGGAACAGCAGGCGGTCGAAGGCCATCTCGCCGAGCAGATACTTCTTCGACAGAGGCGGGCGCTGGTAGGGAAGCACGTCTTCGGCGCCAATCAGCGTAATCGGACGCTCGTCCTTCAGCGCACGCAGCTTGGCTGCCAATGCGAAGCCTGCCTGCCCCGCGCCGATGATCACCAGTCTGTCCGTCACGATACCACTCCCGAATATCAGCCATTCAACAGGGACAAGGCCTATCCCCTGCCCCAAACGCCGTCAACGGAAGCGAAGGCTTGCTTCAGCCGATCTCGATCCAGCGGCGCTCATGGAAGGACTGTGCCATGGCATGAACCGACTTCTCTATCCTGAGACCGTCTTCGAATGTCACGATCGACGCCGGCTTCCCGGAAATCGCCCGGATCAGCTCGCGGCATTCAATGATCTTCAGGTCATTGAAGCCGAGACCGTGACCGGGGGCCGGGATGAAGCGATCATACGGCTGATGGGCGGGTGCCGCCAGTATCTTGCGGAAGCCCTGCTCCGAGCCGCGTCCTTCGGCCTGATAGAGCTCGAATTCGTTCATGCGCTCCTGATCATAGAGAATAGAACCCTTCGAGCCATAGATCTGCAGCGCTATACGGCCCTTGCGGCCCCAGGCGGCACGATTTGCCATCAGCACGGCCGAGATGCCGCCGCCGAGACGCATCAGCACATTGGCCGCATCATGATTCTCGACCGCGCGGCGACCGCCGCCCGATACGGGGCGATCGGCATAGGGTTTGACCATATCCGTGGTGACAGCTTCGACATGGCCGAAGAGGTACCAGAGCAGCGACAACGGATGGACGGCGAAATCGTCGAGTGCGCCGTAACCGGCGGAAAGCTCGCTCTTCCAATAGAACAGGACATCAGGATCGGCCATGAAATCCTCGTCCATTTCGACGCGGATGTGATTGACGGAGCCGATCGCGCCTTCGCCGATCAGCGCCTTGATATGCCGCATGATCGGGTTCTGGATATAATTGTAGCCGAGCACTGCGACCTTGCCGGATTGTCTGGACACCTGAAGCATGCGCTCGGCATCGGCATAGGCGGGCGCCATCGGCTTTTCGCACCAGACGTGTTTGCCGGCCTCGAGGGCGGCGATCGCCATTTCGGCATGGAACTGATTGGGTGTGGTGACGGAGACGACGTCCACATCGGGATCCGCAATCAGCGCCCGCCAGTCGGCCGTTGCCTTCTCGAAGCCGAACTCGGCGGCGCGGGTGCTTGCCAGCTCGGCATTGGCTTCGGCAAGATGCACGAGACGCGGCCGCTCGACATCGCCGAAGACCGTTTTCACCGCATTCCATGCGAGTGCGTGGCACTTGCCCATATAACCGGTGCCGATCAAACCTATGCCGAGTGGCTTCATGTCAGGGTCTCCTCCTCAAGTCCGCGGGAATTTTTGGAATATTTGGATCATTTTGACAAGCAGGTGCTGATCCATCTTTTCATGCCGGTCTTCTCAAAATTGTCTAAAACCTTTGATTTTCAGACTATTAAAAACAATTAGGCGCCTTCGTCGAAATCGTTTATGCTCCGAAATATGGAATATTTGTTTCATCTTCTGAGCCGTCAGCATGGATAGTGACCCCCAAAGAGCGCGCGTGCCGCGCGATTTCGAAAGCCTGCGCAGTACGATCATCGAGCGGAAGGCGAACATGCCGAAGCGGCTGGCGCAGGTGGCCGCCTTTGCGCTCGGCAATCCTGATGAAATCGCCTTCGGCACGACTGCCAGCATTGCCGCAGCATCGGAGGTCCAGCCCTCCACGCTGGTACGCCTCGCCCATCACCTCGGCTATGAGGGCTTTTCCGATCTCCAGAGCATTTTTCGCGAGCGACTGCGTGACCGGACGCTAAGCTATGAGGAACGCCTCGTCACGCTGGAACAGTCCGGCGGGGATGACGAGGATGCGACGCTGCTGACAGGCTTCATTTCGGCTGCCAGCCAGTCTGTGAACCGGCTTGCGGCGACCGTGCAGACGGACACGTTTGCGAAGGCCGTCGATATCCTGGCGGCGGCGGAGACCATCTATCTCATCGCCAAGCGGCGCTCCTATCCGCTGACGGCACACATGACCTACGCCTTTTCCAAACTGAACATCCGCCATCAGATCGTCGCCTCGCCAAACGGCGTCGATCCGGAGATGGTGCAATTCGCCACGCCGCGCGATGCGGCGATTGCGGCCAGCTTTTCGCCCTATGCGGCCGACAGCCTCATCCAGAGCCAGGAGCTTGCCGATCGCGGCGTGCCGGTCATTGCGATCACCGATTCGGCCTTCTCGCCGCTGGCTGCCTGCGCGACGCACTGGTTCGAAATAGCCGAGGCCGATTTCGCCGGCTTCCGTTCATTGTCGGCCTCCATGGCGCTCACCATGGCGCTGCCGGTTGCCATTGCAGAGCGGCGACGCAAATTACAGCACGCAAAACCCGTGAAGACCAAAATGGAATAAACATTCCGAATTGACAAACAGACGGAACCAATGTTTCATTATTCAAAATTCGCGGACGGTCCAGGCCGCGTAAAAATCTAGCGGGAGGACATCATGGCACAATCGAATCCGGGCTCACAGCCGGAGCCGACACTCGACGTGATCACCATCGGCCGCTCGTCCGTCGACCTTTACGGTCAGCAAATCGGTTCGCGGCTGGAAGATATCGGTTCCTTTGCGAAATCCGTCGGCGGCTGCCCGGCCAATATCGCGATCGGCACGGCGCGGCTCGGGCTGAAATCGGCATTGATCACCCGCGTCGGCGACGAGCAGATGGGGCGCTTCATCATCGAGCAGTCGGCGCGCGAGGGCGTCGAGACGAAAGGCATCAAGACCGACAAGGATCGGCTGACGGCACTTGTGCTGCTAGCGGTAGAGGCCGAGGGCGTCTCGCCGATGATTTTCTATCGTTCCGATTGCGCCGATATGGCACTCGACGAAGGCGATATTGACGAGGATTTCATCAAATCCTCGCGCGCAGTGCTCGTCTCGGGCACGCATTTCTCCCGGCCGAATACGGAGGCCGCGCAACGCAAGGCGATCCGCCTTGCCAAGGCGAATGGCCGAAAGGTGATTTTCGATATCGATTACCGGCCGAACCTCTGGGGCCTTGCCGGCCATGCCGAGGGCTTCGAGCGTTATGTGAAGTCGGACCGCGTCTCCTCGAAGATGAAGGAGACACTGCCGGATTGCGACTTGATCGTCGGAACGGAAGAAGAGATCCTGATTGCATCGGGTGCGGATGACGTTCTCGGTGCGTTGAAGGAGATCAGGCGCCTCTCGCCGGCGACAATCGTCCTGAAGCGCGGGGCCATGGGCTGCATCGTCTATGACGGCCCGATCAGCGACAATCTGGAAGACGGCATTGTCGGCCAGGGCTTTCCGATCGAGGTGTTCAACGTACTTGGCGCGGGCGATGCGTTCATGTCCGGCCTGCTGCGCGGCTGGCTGAAGGATGAACCGCTGAAGACCTGCGCCACCTGGGCGAATGCCTGCGGCGCCTTTGCCGTTTCCCGCCTGCTCTGCTCGCCGGAATATCCGACCTGGGCGGAGCTCGACTTCTTCCTGAAGAACGGCAGCAAGCACCGCGCGCTGCGTAAAGACGAAGCGATCAACCACATCCATTGGGCCTCGACCCGCAAGGGCGACATCCCGCTTCTGATGGCGCTCGCCATCGACCATCGTTCGCAGCTGACGGCTGTCTGCGACGAGCTCAGCATCGATTATAAGCAGATCGTCGCCTTCAAGCGGCTGGCGGTAGAAGCTGCTTCCCGCGTTGCCGACGGCCGGACCGGCTACGGCATGCTGATCGACGAGCGCTTCGGCCGCGACGCCTTCTTCGACGCGGCCAAGAAGGATTTCACCTGGATCGGCCGGCCGGTCGAGCTTCCGGGCTCCAAGCCGCTGCGTTTCGAATTCAGCCAGGATATCGGATCGCAGCTGGTAGAATGGCCGCTCGACCATTGCATCAAGTGCCTGTGTTTCTACCATCCCGACGATCCGGCGGAATTGAAGAAGGAACAGCAGGAAAAACTGCGCACGCTCTTTGAAGCCGCACGCAAGGTCGGCCGCGAGCTGCTGGTGGAGATCATCTCCAGCAAGAACGGGCCGCTGACCGACGATACGGTGTCGACGGCGCTGGAAGAGCTCTACGCGCTCGGCATCAAGCCGGACTGGTGGAAGCTTGAGCCACAGGCCTCAACCGGCGCCTGGAAAAAGATCGATGCCGTCATCGCCAAAAATGATCCATGGTGCCGCGGTATCGTGCTTTTGGGGCTAGAAGCTCCCGCCGACGAACTGGTGAAGGGTTTCGAGGCGACGCTGGCTGCACCCTCGGTCAAGGGCTTTGCGGTTGGCCGCACGATCTTTGCCGATGCGGCGCGCGGCTGGCTTTCGGGCAAGCTCAGCGACGAGGAAGCGATTGCCGATATGGCCGGCCGCTTCAAGCAATTGACAGAGGCCTGGCTGAAAACACGCGGTCTCAACTAAGTAGAGTGAATTTGGGAGGCGCCCGATGGGCAAGACGGTAAGATTGACGATGGCTCAGGCCGTCGCGCATTTCCTTAAAGTGCAGATGACCATCGTCGACGGCAAGAAGGTGCCGATCTTCGGTGGTGTCTGGGCGATCTTCGGCCACGGTAACGTCGCCGGCATGGGCGAGGCGCTCTATCAGGTGCGCCAGGAACTGCCGACCTATCGCGCCCACAATGAACAGGGCATGGCGCATGCTGCCATCGCTTATGCCAAGGCGAGCTTCCGCCAGCGCTTCATGGCCTGCACGACCTCCATCGGCCCCGGTGCTCTGAACATGGTGACGGCTGCCGGCGTGGCGCATGTCAACCGCATCCCGGTGCTCTTCCTGCCCGGCGATATCTTCGCCAATCGCGCGCCCGATCCGGTGCTGCAGCAGATCGAGGATTTCGGCGACGGCACGGTCTCGGCCAATGATGCCTTCCGCCCGGTCTCGCGCTATTTCGACCGTATCACCCGGCCGGAACAGATCATCACGGCGCTGAAGCGCGCCATGCAGGTGCTGACCGATCCGCTCGATTGCGGCCCTGTGACGCTGTCGCTCTGCCAGGACGTTCAGGCGGAAGCCTTCGATTATCCGGAAAGCCTGTTCGAAGAGAAGGTCTGGACGGTGCGCCGTCCGCAGCCGGATGCCGATGAGCTTGCCAATGCCATTGCCCTGATCAAGGCTTCGCAGAAGCCGGTCATCGTTGCCGGCGGCGGCGTACTCTATTCGCAGGCGACCAAGGAGCTTGCGGCTTTCGCGGAGGTGCATGGCGTTCCCGTCGTCGTCACCCAGGCCGGCAAGTCGGCGATCGACGAGCGTCATGCGCTGGCGCTTGGCTCCGTCGGCGTGACCGGCACATCGGCTGCCAACGCTATTGCCGAGGAAACCGACCTGGTGATTGCCGTCGGCACGCGCTGCCAGGATTTCACGACCGGTTCCTGGGCGCTCTTCAAGAACGAAGGCCTGAAGCTGCTCAACCTTAATATCGCAGCCTATGACGCGCTGAAGCATGACAGCCATCCGCTTGTCGCCGACGCGCGCGAGGGACTGAAGGCACTTTCGTCAGGCCTTTCCGGCTGGAAAGCGCCAGCAGCGCTTGCCGAGAAGGCAACGAAGGAAAAGAACGTCTGGATGGAGGCTGCCGCCAAGGCCATGGGCACCACCAATGCCGCCCTGCCCTCCGACGCGCAGGTCATCGGTGCCGTGGTTCGTTCCATCGGCGGCGAGAAGACGACGCTGCTATGTGCGGCGGGCGGCCTGCCGGGCGAGTTGCACAAGCTGTGGCCAGCCACTGTTCCCGGCAGCTACCACATGGAATACGGCTTCTCCTGCATGGGCTATGAGATCGCCGGCGGCCTCGGCGCCAAGATGGCTCATCCGGAAAAGGACGTCGTCGTCATGGTCGGCGACGGCTCCTACATGATGTTGAATTCCGAGCTTGCGACCTCGGTCATGCTCGGCCTCAAGCTGAATATCGTACTGCTCGACAATAGAGGCTATGGCTGCATCAACCGCCTGCAGATGGCAACCGGTGGCGCCAACTTCAACAACCTGTTGAAGGACTCCTATCATGAGGTCATGCCCGAGATCGATTTCCGCGCGCATGCGGAAGCGATGGGCGCGATTGCAGTGAAGGTTTCCTCCATCGCCGAACTGGAACAGGCGATTGCCGATTCGAAGAAGAACGACCGCACCTCGGTCTTCGTCATCGACACCGATCCTTTGATCACGACCGATGCCGGCGGCCACTGGTGGGATGTGGCGGTGCCGGAAGTCAGCCCGCGCGGCGAGGTCAACAAGGCCCACGAGGCCTATGTCAAGGCACGCGCCGCCCAGCGCGTCGGCTGATCCAATTGCTATCATTTTCTGGAGGAGCGGAAGCGCTCCTCCGCGCTATTTTTAAGGAGACTTATCGATGAAGGCCAAACTCGGCATGTCGCCCATCGCATGGTGGAACGACGACCTTCCTGAACTCAGCGACGACGTGTCCCTTGAAGAATGCCTGCGCCAGTCCCGCACCGCCGGCTTTACCGGCATGGAGCAGGGCCGCCGCTTCCCGAGCAACCCGCAAGAGATGCTGCCCATTCTGCGCGCCGCCGACGTGACGCTCTGCGGCGGTTGGTTCTCCGGCACGCTGGTCAACGAGGAGCTTGCGGCCAACAAGGACCGCATCGCGCCGATGATCGAACTTTTCAAGGCGGTCAATGCGCCCTGCATCGTCTATGGCGAAGTCGGACGCTCGATCCAGGGCGACCGCTCCAAGCCACTCGCCACCAAGCCGCGACTTGGCGATGACGAGATGAAGGCCTATGCGCGCCGCGTTACCGAATTCGGCGAATGGTGCGCCGAGCAGGGCATGCCGCTTTCCTATCACCACCACATGGCGGCTGTCGTCGAGACCGAGCCGGAACTCGATGCCTTCATGAAGAATTCGGGCGCCGGCATTCCGCTGCTGCTCGATGCCGGGCATCTGGCCTTTGCCGGCGGCGACGTGCTGCGCGCGATCGACAATCACCATGCCCGCATCAACCATGTGCATGTGAAGGATATCCGCAAGGCCGTTGTCGATGGGCTGGATCGCAGCAAGCAGTCCTTCCTCGATGCAGTAGCGCTCGGCGCTTTCACCGTGCCGGGCGACGGCTCGCTCGATTTCGGCGCCATCGTCAAGCGGTTCGCCGATTATGGTTATGAAGGCTGGTTCGTGGTCGAGGCCGAGCAGGATCCGCGTAAGGCACCGCCCCAGAAGATGGCGGAGATCGGTCATGCCGAATTGATGCGTGTCATGACGGCGGCTGGTTATACGGTGGAGACCGAAGGTTTCCCGAAAGGGTAACTACAAAACTGCTGGAGCCCGGAGCCCCCTCATCCGCCCTTCGGGCACCTTCTCCCCTAGGGGAGAAGGGAAAAGAGGCGGGCGCGGCGTATCCCTTCTCCCCTCGGGGAGAAGGTGGCGGCAGCCGGATGAGGGGGCCGCACCCACCAATTCAGGAGGAAAAACACCAATGCCAAACCTCAAGGTAAAACCGTCAGGCAAGACCGGCCGCGTCACGCATGTGACGCCCGAAAGCGCCGGCTGGACCTATGTCGGCTTCGACATGTATCGCTTGAAGCCGGGCGAGACGGCATCGGGAGAGACAGGCGAACGCGAAGTTTGCCTCGTCTGGGTGAGCGGCAAAGGCAAGGCTTCGGCCGGCACCAGGGATTTCGGTACGCTCGGCGAGCGCATGAGCCCTTTCGACGGCGCGCCGCATGCTCTCTATATTCCGATGGAATCGACATGGTCGGTGACGGCCGAGACGGATCTGGAGCTTGCCGTCTGCTCCGCCCCCGGCGGCGGCACCTATGAGGCCAAAGCCATTCCGCCCGGCACGCACCCGCCGCTGACCCGCGGCAAGGGCACGAATGTGCGATACGTCAACAATATCATGCCCGAAGACGATAGCTCGGCGCACTCGCTGCTCGTCGTCGAGGTCATCACGCCTGGCGGGCACACCTCGTCCTATCCGCCGCACAAGCATGACCAGGACAATCTTCCGCATGAAAGCATGCTGGAAGAGACCTATTACCATCGCCTCAACCCGCCCCAGGGCTTCGGCTTCCAGCGCGTCTATACGGACGACCGCTCGCTCGATGAGGCGATGGCCATCGAAGACGGCGACGTGACGCTGGTGCCGAAGGGCTATCATCCGTGCGCGGCAACGCATGGCTACGATCTCTATTATCTCAATGTCATGGCGGGGCCGAAGCGTGTCTGGAAGTTCTACAATGCGCCGGAACACGAATGGCTGCTGAAAGCCTGATCCGGCCGCAGATCGCTAAATAATCTGACAGCGGGCGAGCCGCGCAGATGGTTCAATCCTCCCATTCAAACGCAATGGATGGAGGAACACCATGCGCGGCTCTAGCCTTACAATTTATGCCGAGACCACCCGCCGGACGGAAACCAGACAGTCCCGTCTTCTTGCAAGTCTCGTTACGGGCTTTCGGTTGATAGCACGCAAGCTCGCCGAACGGCGCAGTCGCAGCGCCGTCATGGAGCTGTCCGACGATCAGCTCAAGGATATCGGCCTTTCCCGCGGCCAGATCGAAAGCGACGTGCATATCTCAAGCCACTACTGGCGCAACAAGGGATTGTGATAGGGTGCAGCGGCGGGCAACACCCGCCGCGCAAAAATCCGGAAAGACCGATGTCGCAATTTTCGACCGCATTGCTCTTGAAGACGAAGACTGTCGCGATCCGCGACATTGTCTGCAATGGCGAATGCCGTCACAAGAGCGACGAGGAATGCGCCCACAAGACGAGCCTCGTCTATCCCTATCGCGGCGTCTTCATGCGTCATGTCGGGCGCACCGACACGGTGGCGGAAGCCAACCAGATGCTGTTCTTCAACGCCGGCCAAGGCTATCGCATCAGCCATCCCGTCGAGGGCGGCGATGCCTGCATCGATCTTTCAATCGACGAATCCCTTTTGGCCGAACTCGCGCCCAGGGATCAGGTGCAGGCCGGCGAGCTGTTCGGTTTCAAGCGCCAGCGCCGGCGCATCGATCCGCGGGCGCAGGCGCTTGTCGCGCTTCTTCGCCATGGGCTGCGCCGGGGTGTTGCCGAGACGCTGGAAGCGGAAACGCTGGCGCTCACTCTCGTGCGCCGCTCGCTCGGCGAACGCACCTCGCATGCAGCGGGTGCGAGTGCCGGTCGACAGAAGCTTGTCGACCGGGCAAAGCTCGTTCTCTCCTCCGATCTCGCGCGGCGCTGGACGCTTGCCGAAATCGCAACGGAAGTAGGCGTTTCGCCTGTCTATCTCACACAGGTCTTCCAGCAGGTGGAGGCAACCCCGCTCTATCGCTACCAGCTTCGGCTTCGCCTTGCCCGCGCACTCGATCTTCTTGGCGAGTACGAGGATCTGACAGCGCTCGGCCTCGATCTCGGCTTTTCCAGCCACAGCCATTTCACCGCATCCTTCCGCCAGGCCTATGGCCAGACGCCGGCGGAGTTCCAGCGTGCCACGCGACTGCGGGCCTGAAATCGCTAAAGAATTCGACAGCGATGAAGGGGCCACCAGTGGTCTTATGATCCCGCCCCTGACGGGGACCCAACGGAGGATGACAGATGAAGAAGACCACATGCGCTGCCTGCGACTGCGAACTCGGAGCTGATGCCATCAGCGTCAAGCTTGGCGGAAAGACCGTCGAGGTCTGCTGCGAGGAATGCGCCCAGGCGCTCGGGGAAGCGGAGGCTGCCACCGCATCCGCACCTGCAGCCGCGAAGGATTGAAACAGGGCCGCGCCCAAAAAGGCGCGGCCTTCTTCGTTTTTCCATGCTCTGCCCTCAAGCAGGCAGCAAACCGTACCGCCAGCCGAGCCGCCTTGCATTGCGCGAAAGGACGGCAAAGGCGAGGAGGAACATGCAGGCTTCGGCAAAGACCGGCACCATCCAGATACCCATCTCCCCAAAGGCATGCGGCAGCAGGAAAGTCAGCGGCAGGGTGAACAGATAGGCGCGCGACAGGCCGAAGATCGCCGCACGCTTGGCATCGCCTATCGCCTGGAAATAGCCTGACAGGACGATCATCTGGCCAAACAGGAAATAGGCGCCGACGGTCCAGGGCAGGATGCGCGAAACCTCGGCGATGACGACTGGGTCGGCCACGAAGACATGGCCAAGGCGGCTTGCCAATAGTTCGACCGTTATCTCGACGCCGGCGCAGTAGACGAGAGCTGCGACCAGCGCGATCTGCAGGCTGCGGCCGACGCGCTCGGACAGGCCCGCCCCATAATTATTGCCGCAAATCGTCTGGAAGGCGATGTTGAGGCCGAGTAGCGGCAGGTAAGCCACCGTCATGACACGGGTGATGATGCCGTAGGCGCCAACAGTCGCGACATAATCGCCCTCGCCCCAGATCGACAGGTTGAAGATGACGGCTGCGGAGCAGAGCGAGATGCCGATGAAGCCGAGGCTCATCGGCGCGCCAAGTGCCAGGATCGGCCGCCAGTCCGCAAGCGGAAAGCGGGATGCCGGACGAAGTGCGCGCGCATTGCGCCAGCGATAGATCAGCACGGCAACAAGGCAGATCGCCTGCGCCAGCACCGAGCCCAGCGCCGAGCCGGACACCCCCCATTGCAGGATCGCCATGAAGAACCAGTTGGCGACGATGTTGAGTGCCGTGGCGGCAAGCATCACCATGGTCATGAAGCCGATCCGGCCTTCGCTGCGCAGGGCATCGATATTCAGCGACAGGAAGAAGGCGACGGGTGCGGCACCGACCATGATGCCGATGAAGGCGCGGGCATTTTCGGCAACGGCGAGATCGCCTGCGGCGGCATTGTCGACGATGCGCCAGCCGACGGTCCAGTAGATCACGTTGATGACAAGCACGACGGCGATTGCCAGCACATGGGCGACCGCAAAGATGCGGCGGGCGGCATCGCGATTGCCGGCGCCGAGTTCACGGGCAAGGATGCTCGCCATACCGTTCGAGACGAGCGACTGCAGGGCCACCAGCATCATCAGGCCGGGAAAGATAAGGGTGACGGCGGAAAGCGCACCGGCCCCGACATAGGCGCCAAGGAAATAGGCGTCCACCACGGCAAAGAGGCCGTTGATGGTGGTGATCAGGATGATTGGCAGCGCCGTGCGGGCAAAGACCGAAGGCAGCGAGCCGGTCAGGAATGCATTCGTTTGCGAATTTGAAGTCATGGACGGAATCCGGGTGTTGCGGGCAACGATCAGGCTGTCAGATATCGAGAACGAGATGCGGCAGACCGTTCGAGGTCTTGCGCGGCGAGACGCCATTCTCGTCTATCTGGGCATGGACGCGCTGGCGGAAGGCCGAGAAGCTCTCGAAGGTCACGACGTCGACTGGCTCATCGAAATGGATGGTGATCCTGTAGAACTCGCTGCCCGGGACAGCCGACAATGCGAGAACCTTGCCGGTGAAAGGCTGGTTCAAGTAACGCCCGCGAATATGCGCGCCGACGAAGATCGGCGACGCAGGCTTGTCATTGGGCTTGGCAGCTAGGGCGGAGAGCGTGTTCCAGTCGCGGACGCCATATTGGCGGGCGATCAACTCGAGAGCGGCGGCGTGGGTGATCTCGCTGACGCGTTCGGTCATGGCCTGACGCAGGCGCTTTGCCTGGGCCTTCAGTTCATCAACCGGCGGATAGGCCATAGTCATGGTGGTACGAGTCATGGAGTCAGCCTTTCAAAGGCATGCCATTCGACTGTCAGGGGGGCTCGCATTGCCGTCAGTCAGCATGCACAGTGGCTGTGACCATGATCGCGAGGGCTTCACCATGGATCTTCATCCGCGAGCGGCCGGTGCCTCGAACCGGCTTCTCTATGCGCGACGACGGATGCCAAGTCAAGATCGGCACAGGCTTGGCGAAAAAATGGGCAGATTCTGAACAATATTGCCGACGATAAAAGCGTTATGCCGTTAGATTTTGCACAAGCTTTCAATTTTAAAGATATTGTTCAGCAGATGTGAGCAATCCTGCGTTAAAGTCAGATCGTACAACAAGCGGAGGCTGACATGGCCTTTCAGATGCACCTCGACACAGAACATCCCAAGCCCGAACAGGCTTACAGAGAATTCAACCTCGATCGGCCCGGCAATATCATCTTCGTCGGCCATCACCTCAGCACCGGCACGCAAGTGCGGTGCCTGATCCGCACCATCACGCTTGCCGGCGCGCTGCTGGAAGTCAGCCCCAGCCTGGAAATGCCGCAGAATTTCTTCCTGGAAATCCTCGGCATCCACGACGAGATCGGCGCGACCGTGGTCAAGCGCGAAGACGAGTTCGTGACCATCAGCTTCAACATGCTGCTGAACCCCGAATTCCTGCATCACGTGCTGCGGTTGAGCTTCGAAACCAGCCTCTGATTCCCTGATCTGGCCGCATAAAAAACGCGGGCCGTGTGACCCGCGTTTCAAAGAGCGATGGTTTGTGGCGATCAGGCGGCGAGATGCCGCTCGATCTGGTCGACGGGGAGATTGGTGTAATCCTTCGCCACTTCGACCGAGATTGCGGCCTGTGCATCGGCACTGAGATTGGGACGCAACGTGCCGAGCGCACGCGGAGGCGCTACCAGAACGATGCGGCTTGCCTCCTTTTCGTGTACGAGCTCGTCGAGCTTCACGGCAACTTCCTTCAGAAAGTCGGCTTCGGCCTGGTCCTGCCAGTTGGTCTCTTCCATGGCGCTGCCGCTGAGCCCATCGGGGGCGTAGGCGCGACCCGGCTTGTCGGTGCCGAGCTCGCGCGTCGGCTGATTGGGCTGCGTAAGAGTTTCACGGACCTGGAGGTTCATCAGTTCGGCATCGCCGGCATTCTGCATTATCAGGGCTTTTGCCCCATCGCACACGACGACCCAGGATTCCCAGGGAACTTTGACATCAGTCATTTCAGTTTCCTCACTTCATTATTGAAAGCAGCACATCGCAAAGAGAAAACGCCCGGCAAATGAAAGAGTTCGGGAAAAATCCGCGCAAAGAGAATCAACGGCGATCCGCAAGGCGGGCCATGGCGTAGAACGGGCAAAGCGGGAGATGAAAGACGATGAAAACTGCGTTTATTGCCTATGCCGGCTGCCTTCTCACGCTTGCCGTTGTTGACGCCATATGGCTCGGCATCGTCGCCCGCACCTTCTATCGCGACCAATTGGGCGAGCTGATGCTTCCCGTGCCGAACCTTGGCATCGCGGCGCTTTTCTATCTGCTCTTCACGGCCGCGATCGTCGTCCTTGCGGTTTTGCCGGGGCTTTCCGGCGGCTCGATCGGCACAACGCTTCTCTATGGTGCCATTTTGGGACTGGCGGCTTACGGCACCTATGACATCACGAATTTGTCGACACTGAAGAACTGGCCGCTCGCGATGAGCCTTGTGGACATGGCCTGGGGAACCTTTCTGACGGCACTTAGCGCTGCCGGGGGCTATTGCGCGGCAAGATTGCTGGCCTGAGCGACGACAAGTTTATTCCCAAGAGGGCACAATAGATGTGCCGCTAACGCACAAATTTGAAACTCGTTAAAATTGTAGTTTCATATTTGACGAATGTGAAAAACATTCGTGTGAGCCTCTCTGTCGAAGAGCCTGAAATTCGAGCTGCCCCACATTTTGAACTGCCTGACGGAGAATGCGAAATGGAAATGCTCCGCGCAACGCACCTCGCCACGGTGAAGTCGGCTGTCTACGATATTCGCTGGGAGGAGTTCAACGTCAAACGACCGGCCCGTATCGTGGCCGTTCGCCCCTGCCTTACCGGGATTTCGATGCGCAGCGCCGAAATTCTCGACATTTCCCAGGGTGGCGCGACCTTTGTCGTGTCGACGACGGCCGGTCTGCCCAAACATTATTATCTGAATATTCTTGGGCTCGCCTATCGCATCGGCTGTGCCGAGGTCTACCGCCATCACGAGCGCATCGGCGTTCGCTTCATCAACCTCATGGAGCCGGAGGTTCTACGCAAGGTAGTGCGCGCAGACTTCATGATCGGCAACATGGAAGCGATCAACGCACGCCGCAACAGCCCCCGCGTCTAGGCCGCAGCGGGCGTGAAATAATCTTGCTTGCCTTGGCAAAGCGAGAGCCTATTCTTGCGCGGCTTTTTCAATATTCCGGGAAATTGCCCTCGCATGTCTGCCTTCTCGCGCTTCACGCCGCTCGCCAGCGCCCTGCCCTCCACCGTCCCTTTCGTCGGCCCAGAGGCCATCGAGCGTCAGCGCGGTCTGACGGTCGAAGCACGCATCGGCGCCAATGAAAACGGCTTCGGCCCGGCTCCCTCGGTTATTGCCGCCATGCGCGAGCAGGCCGGCGACATCTGGAAGTACAACGATCCGGAAAATTACGCGCTGCGCGAGGCGCTTGCCAGCCATCTCGGCGTGACACCGGCCAATATCGCAATCGGCGGCGGCATTGACGAACTGCTCGGGCAGATCGTGCGGCTGGTGATCGAGCCCGGCGGCACCGTCGTGACCTCCTTTGGAGCCTATCCGACCTTCAATTTCCATGTGAACGGCTTCGGCGGCCGACTGGTCACTGTTCCTTATGCCGGCGACCGTGAAGATCTCGACGCGTTGCTCGATGCCGTCAAGCGCGAGAACGCACCGCTTGTCTATTTCGCCAACCCTGACAATCCGATGGGAAGCTGGTGGAACGCCCAAGAGATCGTCGCCTTCGCGCGCGCCCTGCCGGAAACCTGTCTGATGATCCTCGACGAAGCCTATAGCGAGACCGGCCAGGCCTCTGCCTTGCCGTCGATCGGGTCGCTCATCGATCTGCCGAACATCGTGCGCACCCGCACCTTCTCCAAGGCCTACGGTCTTGCCGGCGCCCGCGTCGGCTACGCGATCTCGACGCCCGGCACGGCGCTGGCCTTCGACAAGATCCGCAATCATTTCGGCATGAACCGGCTTGCGACGGTCGCTGCGCTCGCAGCCCTCAAGGATCAGGCCTACCTTTCGGAGGTGATCGGGAAGATCCATGCCGCGCGCGACAGGATCGCCGGTATTGCCAGGGCAAACGGCCTGCAGCCGCTGGCGTCGGCAACGAATTTCGTGGCAATCGATGCCGGCCGCGATGGCACTCATGCTCGGGCGATCGTCGACGGGCTGATGGAACATGGCGTCTTCATCCGCATGCCGGGTGTGGCACCGCTGAACCGCTGCATCCGTGTGAGTGTCGGGCCGGAAGCCGAAATGGCGCGGTTCGAAGAGGCTCTGCCGCAGGTCCTGAAGAAACTCGCCTGAGAACGGGAAACCAACAACGGGTAAACCGCGGCCGGCGGGAGGGCGCCGGTCGCGGTTTCCTTCTCCCGGCGTCGGCCCCGTCCAAAGCGCCCCGCCAGCTCCCCTCTTTTGAGGTTGTTATTTCGAATTGTCTTGTTGGAGACGGTCCTTGGAGCGCGTCGCGCCAAGCGACGACAGTCTTTAGTGGATCGTCATCCATTCGCGTGCGGCGCGGAGCGCTTCGGCAAGCTGCATCTTGCTCATCGCAGCGGCCACATCGGCACGCAGCTCGGCGGCGCGGTCGTTGCCCTTGATTGCGGCGATGTTCAGCCACTTGTGAGCGGAGACGAGATCGATCTCGCAACCACGGCCGGTCGCATACATCAGACCCATTTCGCAGAAGACATCGGCGCTGTTACTTTCGCCACCCATGGTGGCCATTTCAGCATTGTGCATTTCAAAGCGTGCCATCGGTTCTATCCCTGTTTAGCCTGTTAAGACGTACCCTGTTTTACCTTTGGGCCTTGCCATCTTCTGCGGCTTCCGGCCTCTCCGGTCCGGCGGGTTTGCCCCGCTCGTTTGATGGGTTCACTATGCCAAACGGCTTTCAAAAAACGCCTAAAATGCATGATTAATTTGACGCAAACAAAGTGCAAATGCTTGGTAAACTTGGGTTTTTGTTAAACATCGGAATCCCTGCGAATTAAGGATTTTCCAACGCCTTTTACGAAAAATTCAGATTTGGAAATTGAGGATTTGTTCACTATGAAATCAGCATCGATCTGGCCATCAGCAGAAAAAACCTGGTGCGGAGGCCGGATTTTTGGCCCGTCCCGCATCATATTTACCTTTACGTTCGCGTCAGTTATTTTCGCGCCATTTCATATCTCAAGGAGGAAGAGATGATCCGTACCCTCGTTCTTGCCGGCGCACTGGCACTCGCGGCAGGCCTTGCCCAGGCAGATGAACCGATCGTCGGCAACTGGAAGACCCGCGCCGGCGATACGGCAGTGATTGCGCCCTGTGGCGGGGCATACTGCATCACGCTGAAGACGGGCAAATATGCCGGCAAGAAGATCGGCAGACTGTCCGGCGCCGGCGGCAGCTATAGCGGTGAGATCACCGATCCTGCCGACGACAAGACCTACAGCGGCTCGGGCACGATCTCCGGCGGCTCGCTCAAGATGCAGGGCTGCATGATGCAGGTCTTCTGCAAAACGCAGACCTGGACCCGTCTCTGAAACGCTCGGCCTCTGAGAACCTTAGCCGGCCTCAAAAACTGAACGCAAAATGAACCACCGTCTCAGCACCCGTTCAGCCACATCATGGCAAAACAGCACCATGAAGGGCGCATATCGGGGTAAGGACGTGGACGTGTTCATTCTAGCGAGACGCTTTACAATCATAACGCTGTTTGCGGCGATCTTCGCGATTTCGTTTTCGGCAGTCGTCGTGCGCAACGGCGGTGGCGGAGGCGCACAGCAATCGCATTTCGGCGCGAACTATACGTGCCTGGCAAGCAGCGGCGGCTACTGCACCGTCATCCGTTGAGACCCGGGAAAAATCTGGGTCTCAGCCTTTGAGCGTCGTTTGCTTGTTAAAAACGACTCTCTATAATGCCTCATGAGCAAACGAATCTATCCCCTGTCCGCGTTCGACATTTCGTCGCCTCCCCCTTTCGAGCCGCAAACCTTCGATGATCCGGCAAAAGCCGTCGAGGCGCTGACGGCACTTTACGAGCGCAACACTTCCTTCCTGATCGACAGCTTCACGAGGCTTGCGCAGGGTGCACCGGTCACCTCCCGCTACCGTGCCTTCTACCCGCAGGTCAGCATCGAGACGACGAGCTTCGGCCATGTCGACTCCCGTCTCTCCTACGGCCACGTCACGGCACCCGGCGTCTATACGACGACGGTCACCCGGCCAAAGCTCTTCAAGCACTATCTGAAGGAGCAGCTTTCGCTGCTGGTGAAGAGCCATAACGTGCCTGTCGTCGTTTCCGAATCCTCGACGCCGATCCCGCTGCACTTCGCTTTCGGCGAAGGCGCGCATGTGGAAGCGTCGGCAGCGGCTTTTGTCGATATTCCGCTGCGCGATCTCTTCGATACGCCCGACCTCAACACGACGGACGACGAAATTGCCAACGGCGAGTATCTGCCGCCTCCGGGCGAGCCCTCGCCGCTGGCACCCTTTACCGCACAGCGCATCGACTATTCGCTGGCCCGCCTGTCGCACTATACGGCAACGGGTGCCGAGCACTTCCAGAACTTCGTGCTGTTTACGAACTACCAGTTCTATATCGACGAATTCTGCTCGTGGGCACGCAAGCTGATGGCAGAAGGCGGCGATGGCTATACGGCCTTCGTTGAGCCCGGCAATATCGTCACGCTGGCAGGATCGAGCGTTCCGGAAACGGATGCCGTGCTTTCCCGCTTGCCGCAGATGCCGGCCTATCATCTCAAGAAGAAGGGCCATGCCGGGATCACCATGATCAATATCGGCGTCGGTCCGTCCAACGCCAAGACGATCACCGACCACGTGGCCGTGCTGCGCCCGCACGCATGGCTGATGCTCGGCCACTGCGCCGGTCTGCGCAACAGCCAGCGCCTCGGCGACTACGTTCTGGCGCATGCCTATATGCGCGAAGATCATGTGCTCGACGACGACCTGCCGGTCTGGGTGCCGATCCCGGCACTTGCCGAAGTGCAGGTGGCGCTCGAGGCTGCCGTTGCCGAGATCACCGGTTACGAGGGCTTCGAGCTGAAACGCATCATGCGCACCGGCACGGTCGGCACGATCGACAACAGAAACTGGGAACTGCGCGACCAGGCAGGCCCTGTGAAACGACTGTCACAGGCCCGCGCCATCGCGCTCGACATGGAATCGGCCACGATTGCCGCCAATGGCTTCCGCTTCCGCGTCCCCTATGGGACGCTGCTCTGCGTTTCCGACAAGCCGCTGCATGGCGAGCTCAAGCTGCCGGGCATGGCGACCGCTTTCTACCGTACGCAGGTGAACCAGCATCTGCAGATCGGCATACGAGCAATCCAGAAGCTTGCCGCCATGCCGCCGGAAGCCCTGCATTCACGCAAGCTGCGCAGCTTCTTCGAAACGGCGTTTCAGTAAGTTATCAGCTGTGGCCCGACCTTGTCGGTCGGGCCACGCGCTGTTCTCAGGCGCTTGCGGCAAGCTGCAGCGCCTCGATCAGGCCGGCAAATGCCGCCAGCGCAATCCCGGTCCTGACCAGCATCTTTGTCACCTCGGCATTCTCAAGCGGCGGCATCTTGCGCACGCCGCGTGTGACGATCAGATGTGCTATTCCGAATTCAAGCATGCTCATTGCTCCATCTCCTCGATGTTGTCAGATGAAGCTTTGTCGAGCGCTGCCTTGGCCTTTCGACATTCAGGCCGCTTAAAAGATATTTTTCTTCCCTGTCGAAAAGTACCTAGGCTGTTCGTCTCTAAGCATCGGCCCAAAAATCGAGATAGATTTTCGGAAAGCCCGATGCATAGATTCAAAGATTTAGAGCGTCCTTTGTGCGTCCGAATGGACGCACGGCGCTCCAAGGGCTGTGAAAGTACAGCGTGGAGGATAAGCAATGAAATATCTTTGCCAGGTCTGGTTCGACGGCACGGTGCTGTCGGCCATGTCGCAGGAAGAGAAGAACAAGCTTGGCCGGGATTCGCTCGCCTATGACCGCGACCTAGCCGACAGCGGCCACATGATCGTCGCGCAGGCGCTGCAGTCGCCGCAGTCGGCCGTCACCGTCAGGGTGCGCGGGGGCGAGATGTCGGTCACCGATGGCCCCTTCATCGAGACGAAAGAAGCGCTCGGGGGCTTCATCCTGATTGAAGCCAAGGACCTCAACGACGCGATCCGTGTTGCAGCCGGCATCCCGCTGGCAAAGCTCGGCGCGATCGAGGTTCGCCCCATCCACGAATTCGGCTGAGGAGGTCATGCCATGAAATTTCTGGGTCAAGTCTGGTTCGATACTGAAAAGAGCAGCCAGGTCAGTCAGGAGGAATGGGCAGCGGTCACGCAGGAATGCATCATCAGCGATGACCACTGGCGCGACAGCGGCCATATGTTGAGCGCACTGGCGCTCTATGAGCCGGAGCAGGCCGTAACGCTCAGGGTTCGCAACGGCACCGTCGCCGCAACGGATGGTCCATTCGCCGAAATCAAGGAACATCTCGGCGGCTTCGTGGTGATCGAGGCTGGGGATATGGAGGAAGCGAAGGCGATCATTGCCACCTTCCCGATCCTCAAATATGCGTCGATCGAGATCAGGCCCGCCTATTCGATCAAGGATGGGAGATAGCGATGCGCTTCGTCTGCCTCATCTATAATCCTGCCGATATGGATGGCACGCTCAGCAAGGCCGAGGGCGACGAGCTCGTGAGGAACCATTTCCAGTATGACGAGGAGCTTGAGCGCAAGGGCATCATGATCCATTCCGATGCGTTGGAAGGTCCCGAGAGCGCCTCGGTCCTACGAGTGCGCCACGGCATTCTGTCTTCGACCGACGGCCCTTATGTCGAGACCAAGGAACATCTGGCCGGCATCTACATCATCGAGGCGGCCGATCTCGAAGAGGCGCGCAAGGTCGTTGCGGGCATTCCGAGCGCCCGGGTCGGGTCGATCGAATTGCGTCCGGTGAGGCTTCTCACCCTGCCGCAGTGAGGGCCGGCCCTTGAAACAGGTGATTGGGGAACGGGTGATCGAGGATATCTACCGGCAGCATTCACGTCGGGTTCTGGCGACGCTGATCCGCCTGCTCGGCGATTTCGACCGGGCGGAAGAGGCGCTGCACGACGCCTTTGCAGCAGCCGCGCGGACGTGGCCGATCGACGGCATGCCCAACAATCCGGTCGCCTGGCTGGTCTCGACCGGTCGCTTCAAGGCGATCGATCACCTCCGGCGGCGGGCCCGCTTCAACGCCTCGCTGCAGCACATCGAGGATGGCCTCTATCCTGATGGCACAGAAACGGAGATTGGCGATATGGAACCGATCGAGGACGACATGCTGCGGCTGATCTTCATCTGCTGCCATCCGGCGCTTGCCGCCGATGCACAGACCGCGATGGCGCTGCGCGAGGTCTGCGGATTGACGACGGAAGAAATTGCACACGCCTTCCTCGTGCCGGCGCCGACCGTCGCGCAGCGTATCGTGCGCGCCAAGAACCGGATCAGGACGGAGAAAATTCCCTATGAAGTGCCGGTGGGGGCCGAGCTGCCTGAAAGGCTCGACCGGGTGCTGCACGTCATCTACCTCGTTTTCAACGAGGGCTATTCGGCATCCTCGGGCAACACGATCGTCCGCGCGGATCTGACGGCCGAGGCGATCCGGCTGGCACGGTTGCTGGCGACACTGCTGCCGCATCCGGATGTCTCCGGCCTGTTGTCGCTGCTGCTCCTGCAGGAGTCGCGCCGTGCTGCCCGGCAGGATGGCGACGGCGCGCTGGTGCTGCTTGCCGATCAGGATCGGTCACGATGGGACCGGACCAAGATTGCCGAGGGGCTCTCGCTGCTTTCGATCGCCATGCGCACGCCCGAAGTTGGGATCTATACGGTTCAGGCGGCGATTGCGGCGGAACATGCGAAGACCGGCAACATCGAAGAGACGGATTGGCGGCGCATCGCTTCCTACTACGACCTGCTGCTTGCGGCCCATCCGTCGGCTGTTGCGGAGCTCAACCGCGCAGTGGCGATCGCCATGGCTGACGGACCCGCGACGGGCCTCGCACTTGTCGAAGCCATTCTCGGCAAGGGGGAGCTTTCGACCTATCACCTCGCCCACTCGGCACGCGCGGATTTCCTGCGCCGGCTTGGACGCCGGGCCGAGGCGATCGAAGCTTACGAGACGGCGCTGACATTCTGCCGGCAGGAACCGGAACAGGTCTTTCTGCGCAAGCGCATTGCGGAGCTTAGGATCTAGCCTTGCGGCGGCCGAGCGGGAGCGAGATGGCGGTGCCGGTCAGGGCCGAAACGATGATGAGCAGATGCGCGCTGACGCTCGCCTGCGCCAGGGCATCCAGGGCTGAGCGTTCGCTCGACGCCCCGAAGGCGACCGCGCCAGCGGTGATGCCGGCCGGATAGGTGCCGACACCGCCCGGGGCATGCACCGGCAATACGGAGGAAAGCTCGCCACCCAGCGCGCCGCCGAAGCTTGCGGCCATCGGCAGCACGCCCATCAGGCCGAGCGCCCAGGCGAGCACCAGCACCTTCACCAGCCAGTTGACGATGGTCATCGCCCAGGCGCGGCCAAAGGCTACGGCATCGAAAGGCAGCCCATTCTCGATTTCATGGAGCAGTGCCTGCGCCTTGCGCGGCAGGAGCCTTGCACCGAGACGCAGTAGCGGCTTGCGGGCAGCGAAGGCAAAAACCGGCAGGAACAGAAATATGACCCAGATGAGCCAGGCAAGCGCGGCATTGGAGGCGGCCACAGCAAAACCGAGGCCGGCGGCGGCGAGCAGCGCATGCAGGTCCAGAAGCCGCATGACCAGCAAGGCGGAGGTGCCGCGGGTCAGCGGAATACCGAATTCCGTGCGCATCAGCACCGGAAAACTCGTCTCGCCGGCGCGGAAGGGCAGCATGATGTTCAGGAGGTTGTGGATCTGCGTGACGCGGAAGAGTGCCACGAAACGGCCTGCCGTCTCCCGTGGAAAATAATCGTAGATGCGCCATGTACGCAGGAAATAGGTGCTGGTCAGGAGTATCAGTGCGCCGATGACCGGACGTGCTCCGACGGCGGCCCATTGTTCCAATATGACCGACCAGCCCCAGAACCATTCGATGAAAAGTGCATAGGCTGCGACGATTGCGACCGTCAGCAGGCTCATGCGATTGCGCAGAAACCAGGATTGCCCGCTTTCAACACTCGGGGTCTTCATGTATCAGGCTTCCTAAGTTTGGCTGCGGCGGCTGGTATTCCATTGGTCCTTCATTGCCGCGCCTTTTAGGAGAAATGAAACTTGCAGACAACGGTAGAGTCCATTCGCGGTGCGAATGATCAGATGCAACCGCTCGAATTGTCGCTGGTCGTCCCTGTTTTCAACGAGGAAGAAAGCATCGGCCCGCTCATCGAGCGCATCGTCGCGGCCATGGCCGACTATCCGCATCGCTGGGAACTGATCCTTGTCGACGACGGCAGCACGGACGCAACACTCGTCAACGCCCGCAAATTCGTCAACCGCGACGGGCTGACGCTGCGCATCGTCGAACTGCAGCGCAATTTCGGCCAGACCGCCGCCATGCAGGCTGGTATCGACACGGCCCAGGGCCGGCTGATCGCCACCATGGACGGCGACCTGCAAAACGACCCGAAGGATATCCCTTCGATGGTCTCGGAGCTGGAACGGCGCGAACTAGACCTGCTCGTCGGCTGGCGCAAGAACCGCCAGGACGGACTGCTGCTGCGCAAGATCCCCTCCTGGTGCGCGAATTACCTGATCGGCCGCATCACCGGCGTGAAGCTGCATGACTATGGCTGCAGCCTGAAGATCTACCGTGCCTCGATCATCAAGCAGGTGAAGCTTATGGGCGAGATGCACCGCTTCATCCCGGCCTGGGTTGCCGGCGTCGTGCCGAGCTCGCGCATCGGCGAAATGGCTGTCACCCATCACGCACGTCAGCACGGCACCTCGAAATACGGCATCTCGCGCACCTTCCGCGTGATCCTCGACCTGCTGTCCGTCATGTTCTTCATGCGCTACAAGGCGCGCCCGGGCCATTTCTTCGGCTCGCTCGGCCTCGGCCTCGGCGGCCTTGCAGCGCTGATCCTCCTCTATCTCGGCGTCGACAAGTTCATCATGGGCAATGATATCGGCACACGACCGATGCTGATGGTCGGCGTCGTGCTGCTGCTGTCGTCGGTGCAGATGATCACCACCGGGATCCTGGCGGAGATGATCGCCCGAACCTACTACCGCGACGACGCCTCGCCGAACTATATCGTACGCCAGATCTTCTCTCGAGAAAGCTGACGTGGAAGGCCTTTTCAGCCGCCGGCCACATCTGATCCTGGCGGTGCTCGGGACCTACTTTCTGCTCCACCTGATCGTGCGGCTCAGCATCCCCAATGCGCTGGAGCTGGACGAGGCGGAGCAGATGCTGCTCTCGCAGTGGTTCGCCTTCGGCTATAATTCGCAGCCGCCCTTCTACAACTGGGTGCAGTATGGCGTGACATCGCTGATCGGCGTGTCGCTGTTTTCGCTGTCACTCCTCAAATGCACCATGCTGTTCCTGTCCTACGTCTTCTATTGGCTGGCGGCGCGTCTGACGTTGAGGGACAGCAGCCTGGTGGTGATGGCAACGCTCGGCTTGCTCACCGTGCCGCAGATCGTCTTCGAGGCGCAGCGGGACCTGACGCATTCGGTCGCGACGATCTTTGCCGGATCGCTGTTCCTCTACGGCTTTTTCCGCACGCTGAAGGCGCCTTCGGCGATCTCCTACACCATTGTCGGCATTGCGACCGGCATCGGCATGATATCGAAGTATAATTTCGCGCTCCTTCCGGCCGCCGCTCTGATCGCGGCCCTCATCGACGCGGATTTTCGCAAGCGGATTTTAGACTGGCGGCTGGCGCTGACGATCGTCGTGTCGATCGCTATCGTTTTGCCACACGCACTCTGGTTCCTGCAGCACTTCGACGTTGCCGTCGACCGCACGCTGCACAAGATGACCGGTGATGGGGAAAGCTTTCTGGCGCAGGTATCGACCGGCGTTTTCCGCTTCATCTCCGCGATGGTCGGCATAGCCGGCGTCTCGGTCGCCATCTTCCTGGCGCTCTTTGCCAAATCGTTGCCGGCCATGTGGCGCGCTTCCAGCCGCTGGACAAGAATTGCCGGTCGCATCCTGCTGATCGAGATCGGCGCCATTGCACTGATGATCCTGCTCGCCGGGGTCGACAACGTCGCCGACCGGTGGCTGACGCCACTCTTTCTCATCCTGCCGCTTTATATCTGCATGAAGGCAGACAGTGCCGAAGTCGATGCAGGCGTGCCCTTGCGGGCATCGCTTGCTGTCGGCGGTGTCATCATGGTTGCGGTGCTGGCCGTGCTTGCCATGCGAGCCTATTGGGGTCCGCTTTTCGGCAAATATCAGCGGCTGAACATTCCCTATTCCGGCTTTGCCGAGATTATCCGCAAGGATATCGGCGGCGAACCGGGGCTGATCGTCGGCTACGATCCGCATCTTGACGGTAACATGCGGCTGCTGATGCCCGACACACCGGTGCAGACCTATTTCTATCCCGACTTCAAGCCGACGTTTCGACTGGATGCAAAACATCCCGTCGTTTTCGTCTGGCGCGATGACAAGGGCGGACCGCCGCCCGCCTGGCCGAACGACTATTTCGGGGATGTGCTGGCGCAAAACGGTTTGAAGCAACCGGAGACGCATGTCGTCACCTTGCCCTACATCTACGGCCGGCCGGGCGACACCTATCAATTCGCTTACGCAGTCGCCTATCCCTAGAGTATTTCCGTCTTTCTTCGATCGCGGAAACACTCTGTCTCCTTGTTTTCACGCAATTCCAGACGCAAAACCGCTATGCACTTTTGCCGGAATCGCTCTAAGCGCGCAGTTCCTTCCAGGCCGCATCGAGCGCCAGTTTGGCGATCCGCGCCATCTCGTCGACCTCCTCATGGCTGATGACGAGCGGTGGCGAGGCCAGCATGCGGTCGCCGGTGGCGCGCAGCACGAGGCCATTTGCCAGCGCGTGATTGCGCACCAGCGCGCCGATCGGATCGGGCTTTTCGAAACGGCTGCGGGTCTTCTTGTCGGCGGCAAGCTGCAAGCCGCCCATCAGGCCGACACTTTGCGCCTCACCGACGAAATCATGCTCGGCAAGGGCGCCCCACTTCTTTGCGAAATAGGGGCCGATGTCGTCGCGCACGCGCTCGACGAGCTTCTCCTCCTCGATGATGCGCAGGTTTTCGAGCGCTGCGGCGGCGCAGACCGGGTGGCCGGAATAGGTAAAGCCGTGATTGAAATCGCCGATGTCGTTGATCAGCACTTCGGCGATGCGATCGCTGACGAGCACACCGCCGATCGGCAGGTAACCCGAGGAAAGCCCCTTGGCAATCGGCGCGAAATCCGGCTCGACGCCGAAATATTGATGGCCGAACCATTCGCCCAGCCGCCCGAAACCACAGATGACCTCGTCGCTCACAAGCAGGATATCGCGTGCCTTGCAGATGCGGTCAATCTCCGGCCAGTAGGTCTCCGGCGGGACGATGACGCCGGCCGCGCCCTGGATCGGCTCGGCGACGAAGGCGGCGACGTTCTCCTCGCCGAGCTCATCGATCTTGGCTTCGAGCTCGCGGGCGACCTTCAGCCCGAATTCGGCGGGCGAGAGATCTTCGCCCTCCCCGTACCAGTAGGGCTGGCCAATATGGACAATGCCCGGAATGGGCAGATCGCCCTGCTCGTGCATGTATTTCATGCCGCCGAGGCTGGCGCCCGCAACCGTCGAGCCGTGATAGCCGTTGCGGCGTGCAATGACCGTCTTCTTCGAGGGCTTGCCGACGGCTGCCCAATAGACGCGGGCCATGCGAAACCAGGTGTCGTTCGCCTCCGAGCCTGAACCGGTGAAGAAGATATGGTTGAAGCGCGGGCCGGCCTTGGACGTCACCTTCTCCGCCAGCAGGGTCGTCGCCGGCGAGGTCGTGCCGAAGAAAGTGTTGTAATAGGGAAGTTCGTTCATCTGACGCGCGACGGCGTCGGCGATTTCCTTGCGGCCGTAGCCGATGTTGACGCACCAGAGACCGGCGAAGCCATCGAGGTACTTTTTGCCGTGACTGTCGAAAATATGCACACCCTCGCCGCGCTGGATGATGCGCGTGCCATCGGCGTTCAGCTTCTTCATGTCGGAGAAGGGATGCAGATGATGTGCGGCATCGATAGCGGCAAGGTTTGACAGCGGGTAAGTGTCGGACATGATTAGACCTTCGGATTGAAAGGCTTTGACTGATGGTTTACGACCTTGGCCTTCTGCGAGAGGATTTTCAAGGTCATGGCGAGCAAGGGTAAAGTGACTGAAGCGGGTGATCCGCGTTTCGAGATCCTGATCGTCAGCATGAATGGCGATCTGCGCGGCAAGCAGCTGCCGCTATCGGCCGAAAAGAAGGTCTGGGCCGGCGACATCCGCCTGCCGACCTCCACGCAATCGCTCGATATCTGGGGCGACGACAATGACGATATTACGGGCCTGTCGCTGACGATCGGCGACCCCGACGGCAATGTCATTCCCGATAGGCGCAGCCTGACGCCAATGCCCTGGGCGCCCGAGGGATCGATGCAGGTGCTTGCCACGATGCACGAATTCGACGGCAGCCGGAGCTTCATGGATCCGCGCGGTATTCTCGCCTCCGTGCTTGAACGTTATGCCGAGCGCGGGCTGACTCCTGTGGTGGCGACCGAGCTGGAATTCTATGTGGTCGAGGAGAACTGGCGCGAGACGGGCATTCCCTCTCCGCCTGCAAGCCTTACCTATCGCGGCGATCCGAACGGTTTCCAGCTCTATGATATGAGTGCGGTCGATGCGCTCGACGACTATCTCCAGACGCTGCGCGCCTACGCCAAGGCGATGAGCCTGCCGGCGGAGGCAACGACGGCGGAATTCGGGCCTGGTCAGTTCGAAGTAAACCTGCTGCACCGGCCCGATGCGCTGGCTGCGGCCGACGACTGCCTTTATCTGAAGCGCGTTGCCGAACAGGCCGCACGCAGGCACGGGCTGAAATCCACCTGCATGGCCAAGCCCTATTCCGAGCATGCAGGCTCGGGGCTGCATGTGCATGCGAGCATCATCGACAGGGATGGCAACAATATTCTCGATGCCAAGGGCGGCGAACCAAGGCTTTTGAAATCGGTGACGGCAGGCCTGCTGCAGACCATGCAGGAGGCCCAGCTGGTCTTCGCGCCCTTTGCCAATTCCTATCGCCGCTTCCAGCCGGGTTCCTTCGCGCCGACCGACCTGACCTGGGGCAGCGGGCATCGCGGCACGGCAATCCGGATTCCCGATACCGATGGACCGGCGGCGCGCATCGAGCACCGGGTGGCGGGTGCGGATGCCAATCCCTATCTTCTGCTGGCGGCGATCCTCGGCGGCATGTTGCTCGGCCTCGACGGAGATCTCGATCCGGGCGAGGAGACGACGCCCGCTTATACACCACCGGACGCAAAACGGCTCACGCATGATTTTCTGACGGCGGTCGAAGCCTTCCGGCAGTCAGCCTTTATCGCCAATATCTTCGGCGACAGGTATCGAAAGTTGTATGGCGATACAAAGTACAAGGAAGCAATAGCCTACCTTCGCACCGTATCGGATTTCGATTATCGCACATATCTTGCGCGCCTCTAGTTAATAGAGCCGTCACATAACTTTCACCCGCACGCTTTTCTTAACCCTGTTGGGCATTATCGATTATCTATACTCGAAATCGGTAATATATGCCTGATATCAGCATATTCAGCAAACCGGCAACGGAGCCGGATCGGATGACAGGTTGAAAGGGTTCGGTTTGATGAACCGCATCACTCTTGAGGGAAAGCTGCTCTTTGCAACTGTCATCGTGGCATTTCTCACCCTCGTTCTGACAGCCAGTGCTCTCATTCCGACCTACGAAAGCTATCATTCGACCAATGACAATCTGCGGGCCGTGGAGCGTTTCCGCCAGGTCCTGGAAGCGGCGAGCCGCATGTCGGCGGAACGCGGACCAGCCAATGACATCATGGCGATCGAGCCGAACAGCAGCGCGCCTGCAACAGAGCGCTTGAAGGTCTTCCGACGCATCAGCGATATCTCGCTCGAGGCGCTCGATGAGCCGCCTGAAGTCGACGTATCCTCCTCCCTTCCCGATCTCGGGGCCGCGCTTGCCGAGACACGAACGCAGCTTAGCAGGGCTCGCGAAGCCGTCGACCGCGTTGCCGCAACACCGCTTGCCGACCGCCAGCCGGACGATGTGCAGAACGCGATCGGCGAGATGATCGAGGTGATCGAAACCTTCCAGCATGTTGTCGACTGGCACATAGCCGCCTTCACCGCCCACCGGTCGGAACTGACCGCACCATTCCTGACGGGGCGGATGATCAGTGACATGCGCGAATATGGCGGCCGGGCTGCCTCACAGATCATGGGTCCGATTGCCACGCGCCAGCCGCTGCGTGACAGCCATATCACCGATGCAAGCCGCACCATTGGCCGGCTCCTGGAGTTGCGCAAGCTGATGCAGGGCCAGAAAATCGTCAGCGATCGCGATGCGCTGTCCCAGCAGCTCATGAAGGATATCGATACGATCTTTTTCGGGTCCGGCGTCGAGCTCGTCAAGATATTGATCGAGCAGGGCAAGATCTCCGGCGATTATTCGGTTTCCGCAGTCGATCTGACGCGCGACTACGTTCCGACGCTGCAGCCACTCGAAAGGCTGCGCACGGTCTTTCTCGACGACGTGGTGAAGCGCTACCGAACCCAACACTATGCCGCGTCCTATCGCCTGGCGGTCATCGCTGTGATCACCGCCTCCGCTCTCGCGGTGCTGTTCATGTTATTCCGCTCCATCCGCCTTCACATGCTCGATCCGTTACTGACGGCCCGCCGACAGATCATCGCGCTTGCCGAGGGCGGCGCCATGACGAACCTTGGGACGGGATCAAAGGCGCCGGAAATGCGCAGCCTGTTCGACGCGCTGGAACTGCTGCGCGGCAAGCTCGACGAGCGGGCCGAGTACGAGGCTCGGCTGAAGATGCAGGCCGAAAAGGACGGGCTGACCGGCGTATGGAACCGCCGGGCGCTGGAAGGCTTCGGCAACGCGCCTTCGGAGCGCGAGGAAGATGTCTGCCTGATGCTGATCGATATCGATCACTTCAAGACGGTCAACGACACCTATGGCCACCTCACCGGCGATGCCGTGCTGATCGAAATGGCCACTTTGCTGCAGGGTGCGATGCGTCCGACCGACGTCGTCGCACGTTATGGCGGCGAGGAATTCGCCGTTCTCGTTTCGACACCGGATCTTGCGAATACCATCGATTTTGCAGAGGAACTTCGCAGCCGCATTCAGGCACATGTGATCCGTGACGGGGAAACCGGCATCGATCTTTCCATTACCGTCAGCATCGGCGTCGCCTCCGGTCTATGCGGTGCAAGCGGCTGGCGCCAGCTCATCGCATCGGCCGACGAGGCGCTTTACTGCGCCAAGAAGAAGGGACGCAATCGCACCTGTGTGTTCGGCGACGAGGCGAACCGGGATATCGTCGAAAGCGCCCTCATTCCTTTCAGGGCCAGGCGCGCCGCTTCGTTCTGAGCATCAGGCTGCCGGCTCGCGCCGGTCGCCCTCGCCTTCCTGGGCAGCCAATCCCTGCCTGACCAGTACCTTCAGTTCGCCCGGATGAAGCTTCACCGTGATATCGCGCGCCAGCGGCAGAAGTTCGCCGTCCATGACGCAATTCGCCTTGGCGCGCAGCTTCGGGAAATGCAGATACACCTCGGCCGGATGCATGACCATGACAGCGTCGTTTTCGCGGAACTTGCCCCGCAGCATGTCGATCGCCAATCGTGCGACGCCGAGCGGCCTCAGCGGCTTTGCCGTATAGAAGCCGAGTTCGCCGCTGCGCAGATTGTCTGCATAGAGCAGCGCGTTTTCGCCGAAGGGATTGTTGGAGACCGATATCGCCGAGACGCGTCGGGTCTCCTTCATGCCCGCCGCCTCGAACGCGACCTCGAATTCCGGCGGGTTGAAGACGACGCCGAAGGCAGCACGCGTGCTGGCGCGCATCTTTCCGAGGCGGGAACGGTAGCTGTAGGAATTGCGGTATCGCACCATGCGTGCGTGCAATCCGGCGGAGAACTGGTGAATGAAGGGCCTGCCGTTGGCACTGGCGATATCGACATTGTCGAGCTCGCCGAAAGCCAGCACATCGAGCGCCTGCCAGATATCGAGCGGCACTTTCAGCGAGCGGGCAAAGAGATTCATGGTACCGGCCGGCACGACGCCAAGCGCCACCCCGTTCTTCCAGGCGATCGATGCAGCGGCCGAGATCGTGCCGTCGCCACCACCGGCGACGATGCCGTCTATATCGTCGCGCCGTGCGGCGCGCTCCATGGCGGGAACGATCTCGCCGCCGGAAAAGACGATCGCTTCGAAATCATGCCCGGCATCGCGGAAGACCTCCTCCGCGCGCTTCTCATAAGCCTGCATGTCTGTCGTTCTGAAGGTACCGCCGTCGCGATTGAAAAAACCGACGAGCTTCATGAGGTGCCTATTCCCTGTCCTCGCTGTGATGCCTGCCCTCAAGAAATGGTCGATACACCTGTGATTTCAAGCCGGACGATTTTTCCGGACACATCACTGAAGCGCAAATATTGCAATGGACGTATGCAGATAGCAGGACGCTGCACTGCAAAAAAAGCACTCGACGCCTTCGGTTTGCCATTTGATAGATAGAACACTGGAGATCCCATCTCCGCCTCCCGCCATTTCTGAATGACCGGTCCTGCGTGTCCCGCCAGCGGCCGTTATCCAAGCACAGATCCTCCGAGGACCGCCCGTGAGCCAGGTTGCCGTCAACGATTCCATCAATGATTCCATCGATGACGATTCTACCGATTCCGGGCCGGAGGCAGCTCTTCCCTCGGCCATGACCGTCGCGCTCGTGCAACTGGCGCTCGCCGCCGGCGGCTTCGGCATCGGTACGGGTGAGTTCGCCATCATGGGTCTGCTGCCTAATGTGGCGGACACGTTTTCGGTCACGACCCCACAGGCTGGTTATGTCATCAGCGCCTATGCGCTCGGCGTCGTCATCGGCGCACCCGTCATCGCCGTGCTTGCCGCCAAGATGGCGCGGCGCACGCTGCTGCTCTGCCTGATGCTGCTCTTTGCCGTCGGCAATATCCTGAGCGCCATCGCGCCGACCTTCGAAAGCTTTGCGGTGCTGCGCTTCATTACCGGCCTGCCGCATGGCGCCTATTTCGGCGTGGCAGCCCTCGTTGCCGCCTCCATGGTGCCGGCGCATCGCCGCGCGCGAGCCGTCGGCCGCGTCATGCTCGGCCTCACGGTCGCAACCCTGCTCGGCACGCCGCTTACGACCTTTTTCGGCCAGGCGCTCGACTGGCAGGTGGCCTTCCTCACCGTCGGCATTATCGGTCTCGTGACGGTCGCGCTCATCTGGTTCTACGTGCCGCATGACAAGGTTGCCGAAGGGGCAAGCGCATTGCGTGAACTCGGCGCCTTCCGCCGTCCGCAGATCCTGCTGACGCTCGGCATTGCCGCAGTCGGCTACGGCGGCATGTTCGCGATGTTCAGCTACATCGCCTCGACGACGACGCAGGTGGCAATGCTGCCGGAAACGGCCGTTGCGCTGATGCTCGTGCTCTTCGGCGTCGGCATGAATGCCGGCAATGTCATCGGTTCATGGCTTGCAGACAAGTCGCTGCTCGGCACGATCGGCGGCTCGCTGGTCTACAATATCGTCGTCCTGACGATGTTCTCGCTGACCGCCTCCAACCCCTACATGCTCGGGCTCTGCGTCTTCCTCGTCGGCTGCGGCTTTGCAGCAGGCCCGGCGCTGCAGACGCGCCTGATGGATGTCGCAGCCGATGCGCAGACGCTGGCGGCCGCCTCCAATCACTCGGCCTTCAACATCGCCAACGCGCTCGGCGCTTGGCTGGGTGGCCTCGTCATTGCCTGGGGTTACGGTTTTGCAGCGACCGGCTATGTCGGCGCCGTCCTGTCCTTCCTCGGCCTCTTCGTTTTTGCCGCGTCGCTACGCCTGGAGCTCCGCAGCCGAACTGCCTAAGGCCTTTGCGATACGCAGCTCTCGTCCCTCGGGGCTGCAGAAGACGAATTCATCGCCCCAGGCGGCAAGCGCCCGGATGACCGGCTTCAGCGTGGAGCCGAGCGGTGTCAGCGCATATTCGACACGCGGCGGCACGACCGGGTAAACAGTTCGTGAGATCACGCCTGATTCCTCCAGCTCGCGCAGCTGCTTGGTCAGCATGCGCTGGGTGATGGCAGGCAGATGGCGTCTCAGCTCGTTGAAGCGCAAAGTCCTGTCCATCAGGTGGAAAAGGATCACTCCTTTCCACTTTCCATCGAGATAACTCAGCGTCGCCTCGACCGGGCAACCGGGGAAGTTCGTGACCAATTTGGCGCGCGGCAGCGACATCTACAGTATCCTTTTTGGTACTACGTACAGAATTTGTGCATTCTTGCGTTGTCGGAACATAGGTCGCATCTAGCTCTCGTGCAATGAACACAGGAGTTTCCCAAGATGCGCGCCGTCGCCTACAAGACCCCACAGCCAATCGCCGCCGAAACCTCGCTGATCGACGTCGAGCTGCCGACCCCGGAAGCCAGGGGTCACGACCTGCTCGTCGAGATCAGGGCCGTGTCCGTCAACCCTGTCGATGTGAAAGTCCGTGCCAGCATGGCGCCGCCTGCCGATGAACTGAAGGTGCTCGGCTATGATGCGGCCGGCATCGTCAAGGCTGTCGGTTCGGATGTCACGCTGTTCAAGCCGGGCGACGAGGTCTTCTATTCGGGCGTCATCAATCGCCCCGGCTCCAATGCCGAATTCCAGCTCGTCGATGAGCGCATTGTCGGGCGCAAACCCAAGAGCCTCGATTTTGCCGCTGCGGCCGCCCTGCCGCTCACCTCGATCACCGCCTATGAAGCATTGTTCGACCGTCTGCGTGTCACCGATCCGGTGCCGGGCGCCGCTCCTGCCGTGCTCATTATCGGTGGCGCCGGCGGCGTCGGCTCGATTGCCGTGCAGATCGCCCGCATGTTGACCGGCCTCACCGTGATCGCGACCGCCTCGCGACCGGAAACCCAAGAATGGGTCAAGGCACATGGAGCACATCATGTGATCGACCATTCCAAGCCGATCGCACCGCAAGTCGCAGCACTCGGTATCGGCGCGCCGGGCTTCATCTTCTCGACGACGAATACGGACAAGCATGTTGCCGATATTGTCGAGGCACTCGCACCGCAGGGCCGCGTCGCGTTGATCGACGATCCCAAGACCTTCGATATCGTTCCCTTCAAGCGCAAGGCCGCTTCGGTTCACTGGGAACTGATGTTCACCCGTCCGCTCTTCGGCACGCCTGACATGATCGAGCAGCACAAGATCCTCAACAAGGTTTCCGAGCTCGTCGATGCCGGCAAAATCCGCACGACGCTGTCGGAAACCGTGGGTGCGATCAATGCCGCGAACCTGAAAAAGGCGCATGCCATGGTCGAGAGCGGCAAGATGAAGGGCAAGGTCGTTCTCGCCGGATTCTGAGGTTTTCAGGACCGAAAATCCGCGTTTTTCGATGCCCGAAATATTGCGTAAAGGATGCTGACCTATAATGCCGCGCCGAGGGTGCGGCATTCTGGCGTTAAGCATCTAGGCAGCTTGACTTTTTCCGCATTCGAGACCACCTAGTGTGACACGTGGATGACGCATGTCTTGCACGGATATCAACGGAGCCATCATCACGATGCCAAGCGACAGTAGCAGTCGATTGCCTTTGCCGTACGCGGCCGTCGTGCGCTGACCTGGACGCTCCAGGCTCGCCCGTTCGGACGCTACGGCGGATCGACGGAAAGGCGAGCCAATGAATATCAATCGCTTCCCCCTGCGGGCCGGCTATGCTGCCCGTGCCTTCATGAATAACAGCCGTGTCGCGACCATTGCCGAGCGCGTGGAGTCGTTGAACGGACTTGCCCCGGCTGAAGCCGGCCGCATCCTCTCTCGGATGCCGCAGGACTATGCCGTCAACATTCTCGACCGTCCGGAACTGCGCAACGCACCGGCCATTCTGGCGCTGATGGACAGCGCAGATTCGGCCCGGCTGCTGCATGGCATGTCGAACGACCGCGTCGCCGACGTTCTGTTGGAACTCGATGTCGATGATCGCGTGCGCCTATTCTCCAGCCTGGAAGAACCCGTTCGCATCGCCATCCAGCATCTGATGGGCTATCCGCCGCGCACGGCCGGCAGCATCATGACGACGGAATTCGTCAGCGTGCCCGACGACTGGACCATCGCCCAGACGCTGGACCATGTGCGGCAGGTCGAACGCTCCCGCGAAACCGTTTATGCCATCTATGTGCTGGATCACAATTCCGGCGCGCTCATGCATGTCGTTACACTGCGCCGCCTCATCACCGGCGAGCCTGATGCCTCGATCCTGTCTGTCGCGCAGAAGGGTACGCCGGTTTCGGCCAATGCGCTGATGAAGCAGGAAGACGTCGCACGGCTGATCCGCAAGCACGACCTCCTGGCCATGCCCATCGTCGACGACCACGGCATGGTGCTCGGCATCGTCACGGTCGATGACGTCATCGACACGATGATATCAGACACGACCGAGGCCGCCCAGAAATTCGGCGGTATGGAAGCGCTCGGCAAGCCCTACATGAAGATCAGCTTCGGCGGCATGATCCGCAAGCGTGCGGGCTGGCTCTGTGCCCTCTTTCTCGGCGAAATGCTGACGGCAAGCGCCATGCAGCATTTCGAAGGCGAGTTGGAAAAGGCCGTCGTTCTGACGCTCTTCATTCCGCTGATCATGAGCTCCGGCGGTAACTCCGGTTCGCAGGCAACCTCGCTCATCATCCGGGCGCTGGCTGTCGGCGAGCTGAAGCTGACCGACTGGTGGCGGGTGCTGCTGCGTGAACTGCCGACGGGCGTCGTGCTCGGCGCCATTCTCGGGCTTGTCGGCATGCTGCGCGTGATCTTCTGGCAGACGGCCGGGCTCTATGATTACGGCCCGCACTGGCAGCTGGTCGGCCTGACGGTCTTTGCCGCATTGGTCGGTATCGTCACCTTCGGCTCCATGTCGGGTTCGATGCTGCCCTTCCTGCTGCAGAAACTGCGGCTCGATCCGGCAACGGCATCGGCTCCCTTCGTTGCCACGCTGGTCGATGTGACCGGGCTCGTCATCTACTTCTCGGTGGCGCTGCTGATCCTCAGCGGAACGCTGCTTTAGCGCCCAACGAACGGCAGGCAGAGTGGTGTCCCATCAACCGGATGGGATATCACCACGGCATCGATGCCGAAGACGCTGCGGATCAGCTCCGGCTTCAGCAAGTCGACGGGGCTGCCTGCAGCATGGATGCCGCCATCGGCGACCGCGATGATGTGGTCGGCATATTGAGCGGCGTGATTGAGATCGTGGACGACCATGACGATGGTGCGTCCACTCTTCTCGTTCAATTCCTTCAACAGTTCCAGAACTTCCAGCTGATGGGCAATGTCGAGATAGGTCGTCGGCTCGTCGAGCAGCAGGATCGGCGTTTCCTGCGCCAGCGCCATGGCAATCCAGGCACGCTGGCGCTGGCCGCCGGATAAGCGGTCGAGCGGGCGTTCGGCAAGATCCGCCAGCCCGGTGGCAGCGAGCGACGCCTCGACGATCTGCTCGTCGTGACGGCTCGTGCGCGACAGCATGCCTTTGTGCGGATGACGGCCGAAGCGGCAGAGCTGGCGCACCGTCAGGCCATCGGGCGAGACGGGGCTTTGCGGCAGGAGCGCCAGGGTCTGGGCGATCGCCTTGCCAGGCATGGAAGCAATCGCCTTGCCGTCCAGCGTCACGGTGCCGCCGAGCGGCTGGATGATACGGCCGAGAGCACGCAGCAGCGTCGATTTGCCGGAGCCGTTGGCGCCGATCAGGGCAGTGATCCTGCCGTCGGGGATCGTGACATCGACATGATCGAGCACTTTGATTGCAGCATAGCCGAGCGTCAGATCCTCGGCGGAGAGGCGTGAATGGCCGGCGTCAGTCTTGCCTGCATCAGTCATGGCGACCCGCCTCCTTGATCAGCAGGAAAATGAGATAGGGGCCGCCGATCACGGCGGCGACGATGCCGGCCGGGATCTCATTCGGCAGGGCCACGAGCCGGCCGATCAGATCGGCAGCGGAAAGCGTCAGGGCACCGATCAGGGCGCTTGCCGGAACCATATGCCGGGCACGTGGACCGACGAGCAGGCGCGCGGCATGAGGCGACAGCAGGCCGAGGAAGCCCATGCTGCCGACGGCGGCGACGCTGCCGGCGCAGAGCAGCACCGAGACGACGATGAGGCCGCCGCGCAAGAGGCCAGGCGAAATGCCGAGGCTGGTCAACGTATCGTCGCCAAAACCGCCGGCATCGAGCCTGATAGTGGCGATCAGCACGAAAGGCAGGCAGGCGATGAGCCAGAGTGAGAGAGCGACCACATCGGTCATCGTCGAGCCATAGACGCTGCCGGCAAGCCAGACCATCGACTGGTCGGCGCGCGTCGGGAAGAGCACCATGACATATTGCATCAGCGCCTGGGCCAACATGCCGAGGGCGACGCCCACAAGCGCCAAGGCCGCGATGCCGCCGCCGAAGCTGCGGCCGATGGCAAGCAGCACCAGCGCGCCCGCAACCGCACCGGCGACGACACCAGCGGGAATGGCCCAGACGGCCCAAGCCGGCGGCGCGAAGAGACCGGCAAGGAAGGCGCCGAGGCCGGCCCATTTGGTAATGCCGACGACATCGGGCGAGGCCAGCGGGTTTCGCAGCGCGCCTTGCAGAAAGGCGCCGGCAATGCCGAGCGAGGCGCCGGCGAGGATGGACACGATGACGCGCGGGGCGCGGTACTGCATGACGATGAAGGCGCTCTTGCCGCCGGCAATGCCGTCCAGCACTTGGCCGACCGAGAGCGTGACGGCGCCGATCGTCATGCCGAGCACGGCAATGACGAGGATGAGGACCGCGATGGCAAGGCAGACGCTTGCGGCACGCAGGCTCTTCGATGGCAGGGCCGCACTCGTCATTTTGCCCTCTGCCGCCAGAGGATGGCGACGAAAGCCGGTGCTCCGATCAGAGCCGTCACGATGCCGACAGGGGTTTCGGCCGGAAAGGCGGCGACGCGGCCCAAGAGATCGGCGGCAGTCAGCAGCAAGGGGCCGGTGATAGCGCTCAGCACGATCACTGTCAGCTGGTCGTTGCCGGCGAGACGTCGCACGATATGCGGCACCAGCAAGCCGATGAAGCCGATCGGTCCGCTGACGGCGACGGCCGACCCGGCAAGGACGACGATGAGCGTGGCTGCAAGGCCACCGACACGCCGGGCATTCTGGCCAAGCGAAATACCGGTGGTCTCATCAAGCGCCAGCACGCCGAAATGACGACCGGCGATCAAAGCGATTCCGCCGCCGAGAAGCGTGAAAGGCAATATGATCCAGACCTTGCTCCATTGCGCGCCATTGATGGAACCGGCGAGCCAGTAGACGATATCCTGGCCGGCATTGTTGGCAATCAGGATCGCCTGCACGAGGGCGGCAAGCACGAGCTGGATGGAGATGCCGGCAAGCGCCAGCTTCATCTCGTTCATCGCGCCCGATACCGACAGCGCCCACATGGCGAGACCTACGGCAGCCGCACCGATGAAAGCCGGCCAGACGGTGCCTCCGGCGCTCAGGCCAGGCATGGCGATCAGTGAAATCACGATGACCAGCGAGGCCCCGGCATTGATGCCGAAGGTCTGCGGCGAAGCGAGCGAATTGCGGGTCAGCGTCTGGATCAGCACGCCGGCAACGGCGAGGTTGGCGCCGACCAGCGTGGCGAGCATTGCCCGCGGCAGCCGCACGTCCCAGACCAGGGCGCTGTCAGGCGAGCCGTCGGGCACAAAAAGGAGATGAAGCGCGCGGGCGACCGGTAGCGCGGAAACGCCGAAGGAAATGCCGGCCAGGACAGTCGCAGCGAGCGCCAGCAACAGGCAGAATGCCAGCAGTGCGGCGCTGCCGGTTTCATGCCGCGTGGCTGCGCCGCCTCTTGTCGTCATCGACGCTTATCCCGCCTGATAGACCTTGGCGAGGATTTCGCGGGCGATCATCTCTGCCGTCGTCAATCCGCGGAAACGGGAAAACTGGTTGCGGTCGACCTGAAAGACCATGCCGGTCTTCACCGCCGCAATATTGTTGAAGGCGGCATTGCTTTTCCACTGGTCGAACACGGTGGCGCCGGTATCGGTCGCAACCAGGAATACGTCCGGATTGACGGCGACCAGGCGCTCGATCCCTGCCCCGCTTTCCACGGCGTCGCTGGAACCGATCGCCGGCGTCAAGCCCATGGCCTTGAAGACGGAACCGGTGAAGGAGGAGGAGCTATGCAGGCTCATCGAATCCGGATTGGCGACGGCGAGCAGGAAGCGGCGCTTTTCGCCAGCCGGGATCTTTGCGACCAGTCCGGCGATGACGGCTTCATGGGCGGCGAGCGCTTGTTCACCCTTCGCCTTTTCGCCCAAGGCATCGGCGATGGTGACGACCGAAGATTTGATGGTCTCGTAGTTGCCTTCCCAGCTGTTCAGCACGATGGTCGGCGCAATGGCACTCAATTGCTCGTAAATCGCCGAATGGCGGAGTTCATCGGCAATGATGAGATCGGGCGTCAGCGCAGCGACGAGTTCGAGATTGGGCTCCAGTCGCGTGCCGACCGAGCTGTAGTCGATCTTCTTGCCGAGCAGCTGTTCGATACGCTTCGGCTGGTTGTCGTCGGTAATGCCAACCGGCACGACGTCGACGGCATTCAGCGCCTGCACGAAGGAGAATTCAAGGGCGACGACACGCTGCGGCTTGCCGGAAATTTCGGTGGTGCCGAGCTCGTGCTTGATGGTTCGCTTGTCGTTGTCGGCAAGGACAGTGCCCGGTACGGCAGCTGCCACGCCAGCCGAGAGCAACAGGCCGAACTGGCGGCGCGACAGCGGAATATCAAAAACGCTCACGGCAAAATCCTTCATGCTGAAATGATGGGCCCGCCCTCTCGCCGGCCGAGACACCGGCTACAGAAGTGAAGCGCTTTTATCAAGTAAAGTTTACAATTGCAGTCATATTAATGGAGATGGTGCGTCAGCTGCGCTCCGGCAGCTTCAGCGGTCCATGTGTCTTGATGCTGCGGATCGCGAAATTCGACCTGATATCGGTGACGTTCGGCAGGGTCAGCAGCGTCTCCGTCAGCAACCGCTCATAGGCCGAAAGGTCTTCGACGACGACCTCCGCCAGGAAATCGGCCGTCCCTGAAATCAGGAAGCAGGAGACGATCTCGGGAATGGCGAGCAAGGCCGCCTGCTGCGCCTCGGAATTTTCCCGGCTGTGATGGGCAACCTTGAATTCAACGAAGACGGTGAGACCAAGGCCAACCTCCTTGCGGTCGATATCGGCGGTATAGCGGCGGATGACGCCGAGCTTTTCGAGATTGCGGATGCGGCGGAGACAAGGTGACGGCGAAAGATTCACCTTCTCGGCGATCTCGACATTGGTGGCGCGCGCATCCTCCTGCAGGCATTTCAGGATGGCAATATCGAATTTATCGAGATTTGGCATAATTGCGAAATCCATCAGCGTGAATTGGCAGATCATTGCGCATATCACCTTTTTTGAGCCATAGATAGCAAGGACATGCCTCGACCCTTGGCGCTAATGTTCTTTCAACCGGATCAGATCCGGATGCAGGAAAGGACGGGATGATGAGCACGATCGCATTTTCAAATGAGAAGTCGCCTTCGCAAGGACTGGGTTATGCCGCCGGCACCGTGACGGTGCTGATCTGGTCGACATGGTTTCTGGCGACGCGCCACAGCGCCGCAACGCCGCTCGGTTCGATCGATATCGGTCTCATCCGCTTCGGCATCCCGGCCCTCGTTCTCTCACCGATCTGGCTGCGCACTGGGCTCATGCCAAAAGGCCTGCCGCTGCATCTGCTGGCTATCATGGTCGCCGGCTGCGGTGCGATCTTCTTTCTGGTGACAACGCTTGCCATTCATTCCACGCCGGCGGCCTCGTCGGGCATCCTGCTCGGCGGTTCCATGCCGCTCGCCACGGCGCTGATCGGGATTCTTCTGTTTCGCGAACGACCGGATGCGACGCGCATTGCCGGGCTGGCGGCGATCGTCGCCGGAGTGCTGATCCTGCTCGTGCGCAGCCTTGCCGATGCCTCCCTGCCCTGGACGAGTTTCGTGCTGCTGCCGGCTGGCGCCGTTCTCTGGGCAAGCTATACGCATGCCTTCCGCCGCTCGGGTCTTTCGGCCATCCAGGCGAGCGCGCTGATTGCCATCTGGTCCCTCCTGATCATGGCCGCCCTCGCGCTGGTGTTCGGTATCTCGCTGCCGCAGGCCCCTCTTCCGGAAATCGGCCTGCAGGTGCTGAGCCAGGGCATTCTTTCCGGTCTTGTCGCCATGGTCGCCTATGGCACGGCGGTGCGCACCCTCGGCGGAACACAGGCGGCGGCCTTCACGGCGCTGACACCGGTGCTGGCCACGCTCGGCGGCGGCTTCCTGCTCGGCGAGCAGATGGGCCTTGCCGAAATCAGCGCCGCCGTCATCACCGGCATCGGCGTGGCGCTCTCGACCGGCATTGCCGCCAAGCGCCGCTGAACATTCGCCCAAATCAAAAGCCGCCGACAGCGATCTGCTGCGGCGGCTTTCTGCATATCTATAGTTCGGGCCTAAGCCTCAGGCCGTGGCCTGGATGACGACGACCCTGGCGCCGACTTCGACGCGATTGTAAAGATCGATGACGTCGTGGTTCATCATGCGGATGCAGCCGCTCGACATGGCAAGACCGATCGATTGCGGCTGGTTGGTGCCGTGGATGCGGAAATGCGTGTCACCACCGCCGCGATAGAGATACATGGCGCGCGCACCGAGCGGATTGTTCGGGCCGCCCGGCATGCCGCCGGCGAGCTTGCGGTATCGCTCCTCACGGCGCTGCATGTTCTCCGTCGGCGTCCAGCTCGGCCATTCCGCCTTGCGGCCGACATAGGCGTTGCCGGCAAGGGCCAGACCCTCGCGACCGACACCGACGCCATAACGCATCGCCCTGCCGTCGCCGAGGATATAATAGGCGCGCCGCGCCGGTGTATCGACGACGACGGTTCCCGGCGCATAGCTGCCCTCATAGGCGACTTCGGTGCGGCGAAGCTCCGGTTTGATCTGATCGATCGGCACCTGCCTCAGCGGAAATTTCTCATCGGGAAGTGCGGCATAGTTCGTCTGGCTGTTCAGAGTGGTCGAGGAGCAACCGGCGACAAAGAGGGGAAGAGCGATCAGGAAGCCCCGGCGCGAGATCGTCATGAACATGTCCTTAGTGCGTCAAGAAGATGTCGCAAGCTAAGGAGATTATGGTTAATGAAATGCTAAATGAGCGAAGCGAATGGAGATAACGAATTCGTTATCATGTATAGGCGGGGCGTTACTCGGCGTTAGTCTCAGCACTACCAATAAGTGCGAGATATTGATCTGAGGTAAAATTGCTCCAACCATGCAGAGGGGCGCGATCCAGCTTTGGCGATCGACTGGAATAGATGCCGAGAAACCCATCGGAGAGTTGGTCACGCCTGGCCATATAGGCGGCTTCCGAAAGGCCGCTGTCACTTTGACGTTGCAGCATTTCTTCGCCGGTGATCGACATAGACCAGACAAGTCGGGTTTTGTTCGTGCAAATGTCGATTATGGGGTTCGAGCCGTTCTGCCGACCAACAATAAGCGCATCAACCTCGGCCCATACCTGTCGGCGCAGAAAATCCGAAGGTCGCATTTCGTCGTGGAACCCATCCCTGTCCATGCGAAGGCGGGCGATCTGAACATACTTCCGGCCGGCGGCAGGAAGCCGCATCACTTTGATCGTCTCTAGCAGGTAAGGCGGCTCTCGCCCGAAAAGAACTTCGAGAAAAGGCCGGTAGCCCCAAAGTAGGGGCACAGGTGCCACGCTTCCCCCGTCCGTCCACCATGCGGGCGGGCCTAACAATTCCGAGACTTCACGCATGGTCAAACCGAGCTTCAGCGGTCCCAACTCTCCCGTCCGAAGGAAGGAAAGCATCGAAACCCTGTCCGATTTGCGATGGCGAAGTACCATTCCGCCTCACATATTCGGATAGACCGGCCCCTCGCCGCCCTGCGGTGGCACCCAGTTGATGTTCTGGTTGGGATCCTTGATATCGCAGGTCTTGCAGTGCACGCAGTTCTGGGCGTTGATGACGAAAGTCTCTTCGCCGTCCTTCTCCACCCATTCGTAGACGCCGGCCGGACAGTAGCGTGTCGACGGGCCGCCATAGATGCCGAATTCGGACGATTTCTGCAGCGCCATGTCCTTGACCTGAAGATGAACCGGCTGGTCCTCTTCATGGTTGGTGTTCGACAGAAAGACGGAGGAGAGGCGATCGAAGGTGAGCACACCGTCGGGTTTGGGATAGTCGATCTTCTTGTGCTGTGACGCCGGTTCCAGCGAGGCTGCATCGGTCTTGCCGTGACCGAGCGTGCCGAAGAAGGAGAAGCCGAAGAGCTGGTTGGTCCACATGTCGAGACCACCGAGTGCGACGCCGAGAGCCGTGCCGAACTTCGACCAGAGCGGTTTGACGTTGCGCACGCGCTTCAGGTCCTTGCCGATATCGCTCTTGCGCCAGTCGTTTTCGATCTCGACCACTTCGTCATTGGCGCGGCCCGATGCAATCGCCGCGGCGATGCGGTCGGCGGCCATCATGCCCGAGAGCACGGCATTGTGGCTGCCCTTGATGCGCGGCACGTTGACGAAGCCTGCCGAACAGCCGATCAGAGCACCGCCGGGGAAAGAGAGCTTCGGCACCGACTGGTATCCGCCTTCGGTGATGGCGCGCGCGCCATAGGAGAGGCGCTTGCCGCCCTCGAACGTGCCGCGGATCGCCGGATGGGTCTTGAAGCGCTGGAATTCCTCGAAGGGGTAGAGCCAGGGGTTCTTGTAGTTGAGATGGATGACGAAGCCGACGGCGACGAGATTGTCTTCGAGGTGATAGAGGAAGGAGCCGCCACCGGTCGACATGCCGAGCGGCCAGCCGAAGGAATGCTGCACAAGGCCGCGGCGATGGTTCTCCGGCTTGACCTCCCAGAGTTCCTTGATGCCGATGCCGAACTTCTGGGGCTCGCGATCCTTCTGCAGGTCGAACTTGGCGATCAGCTGCTTGGCGAGCGAACCGCGCACACCTTCGCCGATCAGCACATATTTGCCCATGAGCGCCATGCCGCGCGCGTAGCTCGGGCCGGGCTCGCCATTCTTCTCGATGCCCATGTCGCCGGTCGCGACGCCGATGACGGCGCCCTCGTCATTGTAGAGCACCTCGGTGGCGGCAAAGCCCGGATAGATCTCGACGCCGAGTTCTTCCGCCTTCGTCGCCAGCCAGCGACAGACAAGCCCAAGCGATACGATGTAATTGCCGTGATTGCTCATCAGCGGCGGCATCATGATGTTCGGCAGGCGGATGGAGCCGGCGGGGCCGAGCAGCAGGAAGTGGTCGTCCTTGACTTCGGTCTTGAAAGGATGGTCGCTTTCGCTGCGCCAGCCGGGCAACAGGCGGTCGATGCCGACAGGGTCGACGACGGCGCCGGAGAGGATATGGGCGCCGACTTCGGCACCCTTCTCCAGAACGACGACCGAGAGTTCCGGATCGATCTGCTTCAAGCGAATGGCGGCCGAAAGGCCGGCCGGACCGGCGCCGACGATCACCACGTCGAATTCCATGCTTTCGCGTTCCGGCAGCTCGGTCATTTCGGTCATCCATTCGTCTCCACTCGGCCGTCTCGCGACCGTTCATCCCCATTGTGGGGTATTCTCTTGTCAAAACCGGAAAACATTGTCGAGCCGGGAAGCGACAGCCAATCCTCCAATTCGCACAATGACGTTCATCCGCACAGAAGATTATATAACGCTTACGTTAACGTCAATTATTGGAGTACCCGTAACGCGCTCTTCGTCCTTTTCTTTCACGGGACTTGCGCCCTATAGATGGGCCACCGGAAATGGAGGAAATCATGGATCTCGGCATCAAGGGCAAACGCGCACTCGTACTCGCCTCCTCACGCGGTCTCGGGCTCGGCATCGCAAAGGCGCTGGCGCAGGAAGGGGCAAATGTTCTTCTCTGCGGGCGCAGCGGCGAGCAGCTGGAAGCCAATTGCAAGGCGATCAACGCGCAGCGCAACGGCAAGGCCGACTGGATCTGGGCCGACCTTGCGGATGACAATTTCGTCCAGACCGTTACGGGTGCCGTGCAGGAGAAATTCGGCGGGCTCGATATCCTCGTCAACAATACCGGTGGCCCGACGCCCGGCACGACCGAGGACATGACGCCGGAGAAGCTCGAAACCTATTTCCTCTCCATGGTCGCGCGCGTCATCACGCTCACCAATGCGCTGCTGCCCGGCATGAAGGCGCAGGGCTGGGGCCGCATCCTGACGGTTGCCTCGTCGGGAGTGATCGAGCCGATCGCCAACCTCGCCCTGTCGAACACGCTGCGCCCGGCCCTTGCCGGCTGGAGCAAGACGCTGGCGTCGGAAGTCGCCGGCCATGGCATCACCACGAACATGCTTCTGCCCGGCAGCATCCTCACAGCACGGCTCGACGATCTCGACGGAGCTGCTGCCAAACGGACCGGCAAGAGCGTCGAGCAGATTCGCGTGGAGAAGGAGGCGCGTATCCCGGTCGGGCGCTACGGCAAGGTCGAAGAATTTGCCGCAACGGCGGCCTTCCTGTGCAGCCAGCCGGCGAGCTACATCACCGGTTCCCTGATCCGCTGCGACGGAGGTGCTGCGCGCTCCCTCTGACCCCTGCCCCTCATCCGGCACGGTCCGCAGCGGCCCATGCCGCTACGCTGTCGATTTTCGCGCCGACATAGGTGGGATCGTCTGCAAGTTCGGCCAGCTCGGACAGGCGGTGGAAACCGGTGAGAATGGCAATGCGCCGGCGGTCCAGCCGGCGACCCGTCAACGTCTCGTAGCCAGAGACGATGCGTGATGTCAGATCGGGCGAGATGAAGTTCGAATAGATGAATTCCTGATGCAGCGGGCCTAAGCCTGAATCGGCGAAATCATAGAGGCCGTTTAACCTGCCCTCGGCATGGTCGAAGGCCATATTCCAGCCATGGCCATCGAAGAAGCCGTAAGTGACCCCGCAAGGATCCGGCGGCAAAGCCTGGAAATCCCAGATGACTTTCTCTGCATAGCTTGCCAGTTCGGACGACAGCAACGGCAACGCCACTTCCCGCACCTTATCAGGCGATTGCCAGGGCAGGATCGGGCCGGCGCCGAGCGCGCGCATGCGGTCGTCATCGAGATCATGCAGTTCTGCATAGAAGCGGGCGAGATCGTCGCCGAGGCGCTGGCGGGCCGCATCCGGCAGAAGCTCGTAATCGTCGGTGATGAGGTGTTCGCCCTGGATCTTGGCATGGCTGGAGAAAATCGGAGGGCCGTCATGAATGCGCATATCGGGAACCGCCATCGACAGCGACGGCCTGATGGCGCCGAGAAGAGCGGCTTCCCTGACCAGCGCCCTCTCGGCGGCCGGATTGCGCGGAAACTTGAAGATCAGACGGTCATCGACATCGATGGCCGTCGAATCCCAGCCCTTCGTCGCGAGCTTGAAAACGGAGCCCGTCAGCTCCGGAAAGATGTTGGTGATAAGCGCGCGAAAATCACCGGCGTTCAACTCGGCCATGGCAGTCTGCCTCCGCATTTCCCAGGTTCCATCCCGCGCAAAAACCTGCATGCGGACCAAATAGTGTTTCGCCGGTACAGCCTGCGCTGGCAGCTCGCCAAGGCGGAGAACGCTGCCTAAACGACTATATATTAGTATAGTTTGAATATTACGGAATGTTCATTACGAAAATTTAAGCCGTTATAACTGCTTAGTGATCATTGCCGGGGTGATTATGTCTTTTTTGCGCCGCAATATAGGCGGCTCAATCACCGTAGAAAATCACGCAATCTGCCCAACAAAACCGGTTTCGCTTATGAAGAAATTTTGGATCACCGTCAGCATTGTAGCCGTGGCCGCTGTTGGCCTCTGGCAGTTCGGGAACAAGATCCCCTACGCTTCTGATATTCCTTATCTGTCACAGTTCATCAAGAAGCCCGACGGGAGCCAGAACGGCAATCATCAGCAGGCCCAGGCCGACCAGGCCCAGAGCGGCGGCGGACAGCAGGGTGGTCAACAACAGGGTGGCGGGCGCCGGCGCGGCGCAAACGGTCCCACAATGGTCAAGACCGTAGCAGCCGTGAAGGCCGCTTTGCCCACCGACGTCACGGCAACCGGCTGGGCAGATGCCGACGACAATACGACGATTGCCGCCCAGGAACAGGGCCTCATCGTCAGCATCGAGGCCAATGACGGCGCCACGGTCAAGGAGGGCGACCTGATCGCCAAACTGGACGATCGGACGGCCAAGGCTGCCGTCGACAAGGACAATGCGATGATCGTGCGTGATGCAGCAACGCTCGCAGAATCCGAGACGGCGCTGACAAGGGCGCAGGACCTCTTCAACCAGAAGGCCGGCACGCAACAGAGCCTCGACCAGGCGAGAGCCGCCCGCGATACCGCCGCCGCAACCGTCGAAGCCGACAAGGCCACGCTCGCTTCGGACCAGGTTATCCTCGAGCATACCGATATTCGCGCGCCTTTCGATGGCAGGCTCGGCGATATCGCTCCCAGCAAGGGTGCCTTCGTCAATGCCGGTGCGGCCATCGTCACCATCGCCAAATACGATCCGATCTATGTGAAGTTCCACCTGCAGGAACGTTACCTGCGTGAACTGAAGAAAGCGCTGGCCGTCGGTCCGGTCGAAGTCAGCACGGCGCCCAATTCCACCAAGGGAAGGGTGCGCAAGGGCGAGATCAGCTTCTACGACAACACGGTAGACACGGCATCGGGCACGATCCTTGCCAAGGCGAAGTTCGAAAACGCCTCGGGTGCGCTGTGGCCCGGCCAGTCGATCAATATCATCGTGCATTTCAACAATGACGAGCAGCAGGTGGTCGTGCCGACGGTTGCCGTCAGCCCCGGCCCCGACGGTTTCTTTGCCTTCGTGGCCAAGGACGGCAAATCGCATCTGACGCCAGTGACCGTCGCCCGTGCCAATGGCGGCTTCACGGCCATCGCATCGGGCCTTTCGGAGGGCGACCACGTGGTCGTCGAAGGCCAGGGCCAGCTCAACGACCAGCAGGCGGTCAGCGAGCAATTCGACGACAAGACCCTGAACGTCGCTTCCGCCGACGCGCCTCGGCAACAGCAGCAGGCCGAAACGATCGCGGTGGGGGCTGAGCAATGATCCCGAATTTCTGTATTCAGCGGCCGGTCGCAACGACCCTGCTTGCGATCGGCGTCATTCTGGCGGGTCTTGCGGGCTACCAGCGCGTGCCGGTCGCGGCTCTGCCGCAGGTCGACTTTCCGACCATCAACGTCTCGGCGCAGCTGAGCGGCGCCTCGCCGCAGACGATGGCGACTTCGGTCGCGACCCCTCTGATCAAGCAGTTCGAGACGATCCCCGGCATCAGCGAGATCAGCGCGTCGAGTTCGCTCGGCAGCACCAGTATCGTGCTGCAATTCGACCTGAACCGCGATATCGATGCGGCCGCCGCCGACGTGCAGGCGGCCATTTCGCATGCAACGCGGCAGCTGCCCGACAACATGACGACGCCGCCGAGCTACCGCAAGACGAACCCGGCCGATGCGCCGATCATGCTGCTTTCGGTGCAAAGCAATACCATGCCGCGCAGCAAGCTCGACGAGATCGCCGAAGACATCATCTCGCCATCGCTGTCGACGCTTCCGGGCGTCGCCCAGGTCAGCGTCTTCGGCGCGCAGACCTATGCCGTGCGCGTCGAGGTCGACCCCAACAAGCTGCTCACCCGTGGGATCGGCATCGACACCGTCAACAAGGCGCTTGCGGCTGCCAACAGCCAACAGCCCGTGGGCACGCTGCAGAACAATTCGCAGGCCATGACGATCACGGCCAATACGCAGCGTACCAATGCCGAGCAGTTCCGCTCGCTCGTCATCGCCAATCCGAACGGCGCACCGATCCATCTCGGCGATATCGCCGATGTCCAGGACAGCGTCGAGAACCAGTATACGGGCAGCTGGTATGACGGCCAGCGCGGCATTATCCTGGCCATCCAGCGCCAGCCGGATGCCAACACCGTCGACGTCGTCGATGCGATCAACGCCAAGCTGCCGCAGCTTCACGCCGAAATCCCGCCCTCGGTCAACACGGTCATCATGAACGATGCCGCAAAGCCGATCCGCGATGCCATTGCCGACGTGAAGTTCACGCTGCTTCTGACGATCGGCCTCGTCGTTCTCGTCATCTATCTCTTCACGGGCCATGCGACGGCAACGATCATTCCGGGCCTTGCCGTTCCGCTGTCGCTGATCTCGACCTTCGGCATGATGTATGTGCTCGGCTACAGTATCGACAACATCTCCCTGCTCGGGCTGACGCTCGCGGTGGGTCTCGTCGTCGACGACGCGATCGTCATGCTCGAAAACATCCTGCGCCATGTCGAGGAAGGCATGCCGGTGCGCGAGGCGGCGATCAAGGGTGCCGGCGAAGTCAGCTACACCATCATCTCCATGTCGGTGTCGCTGATCGCGGTCTTCATTCCGATCCTGTTGATGGGCGGTGTTGTCGGCCGCGTGTTCAACGAATTCGGCATGGTTGTTGCGATCGCCATCATCGCTTCGGCGATCGTCTCGCTGACGGTCACGCCGATGCTCGGTTCGCGCCTTTCCAACAACCACAGCCGTCCGCCACTGCTCATCCGCATCTTCGATGCCGGTTTCGAGCGGACGCTGCGCGGTTACGACAATGCGGTCGGCTGGTGCCTTCGCCACCGCCCCTTCATCCTCGGGGTCTTCCTGGCTTCCGTCGCGCTGACCGTCTATTTCTTCATGACGCTGCCGACGAGCTTCTTCCCGCAGGAAGATATCGGGCGCCTGACGATCAGCACGCAGGCCCGTCAGGATATTTCCTATTCGGCGATGGAGGCCCTGCAACAACAGGCCGCGACCGTCGTCAAGGCGAACCCGGCGGTCAATCACGTCATGTCGACCGTCGGCGGCAACCCCAACAAGCCCCAGAACAACGGCTCGATGTTCGTCGAACTGAAGGACAAGGATCAGCGTGAACCGCTTGAGCAGACGCTGCGCGAGCTGCGCACGGCGATCAACAAGATCCCCGGCCTGCAGGCCTTCGTGACGCCCAACCAGAGCCTGCGCTTCGGCGGCCGCCAGACCGCCAGCCAATATCAGCTGGTCATCCAGGCGCTGAACGCCGACCAGACCAACCTGTGGGCCGGCAAGATCCAGCAGGCAATGCGCGGCGACCGCCTGTTCACGGACGTGACCTCGGATGCGCAGAACAATGCCCTGCAGGCCAACATCGTCATCGATACCGAGCGGGCAGCCGCCTACGGGATCGACAATGACACGCTGCGCACGACGCTGCAGGAATCCTTCAGCGGATTTGCGGCTGCGGAAATCCAGTCGACCGGCGACAGCTACGACGTCATCGTCGAATACGACACGAGCAAACCATGGGACGATCAGAAGCTCTCTGAGATCCGCGTCGCCTCTTCCAATGGCAGCCTGGTGCCGCTGTCGAATTTCGCGCATGTCGAGCGCACGCTCGGGCCTGTCACCATCAACCAGACCGGCCAGCTCGTCTCGACCACCGTTTCCTTCAACCTGCCGGAGGGCGTATCGCTCAGCGACGCAACGGCCCGGATCGACCAGATCAAGAAGGATCTCAACATGCCGGCCGACGTCTTCACGTCTTATGGCGGCACAGCAGAGATCTTCCAGCAATCGCAGGGCAATACGCCCTATCTGATCCTGGCAGCGGTGCTGACCATCTATGTGGTGCTCGGCGTGCTCTATGAAAGCTTCATCCACCCGCTGACCATCCTGTCGGGTCTGCCGGCGGCGGCCTTCGGCGCGCTGCTGGCGCTGAAGATCATGGGCTTCGATCTCTCGATCATTGCCCTGATCGGCCTGCTGATGCTGATCGGCATCGTCAAGAAGAACGCGATCATGATGATCGACGTGGCTGTCGAAACCATGCGAACGACGGGCGAGAAGGCAACGGCGGCGATCCACGAGGCCTGCGTGCGACGCTTCCGCCCGATCATGATGACGACCTTCTGCGCCCTGCTCGGCGCCCTGCCGATCGCGCTCGGCACGGGTGCGAGCTCGGAATTGCGCCAACCGCTCGGCATCGCCGTCGTCGGCGGTCTCATCGTTTCGCAGATGCTGACGCTGTTCATCACCCCGGTCATCTTCGTCGAGATGGATCGCTTCGGGAATTTCCTCAATCGCTTGCGCAGCCGCGGGAAGACGGAAGAGCACGTCGCAGAGGAACCACAGGCGATGGCCGCCGAATAGAGAGACAGAAAGGGCGCCTTCCGGCGCCCTCTTCCTTTCAGCGGTCTTCGACCAATCCGGGGAAATCCGCAACCAGCGTATCGCGCGTCTCGAAGCTGATCGGATTGTCGGCGTAGCGATGATTGGCGATGTAGAGCCTCGCGAAAATCAGCCGTCTGTCGCCCTTTGTCGCCCAGCCGACGAACCAGCCGAGCGGCCGTTCATAATTGGTCTTGCCGGCCGCGTTGCGCAACCATCCGGCACCGGTCTTGCCTTGGATATCCCAACCGTCAGCCGCTTCAAAATGCGGGACGATCGCCTCTGTCAGCTGCCGCGCGCGCTGTGATATCGGCAGGCGGCCGGTTCGAAACCGGCGGAGGAACTGCACCTGGTCCTCGGCGGAGATCCTCAGCGACGACATCAGCCAGGATTCGGTCAGCCCATCCGTATTGCCAGGACCGCCCGAGACATCCTCATTGCCGTAGCCGAAGCGCCTGACGTAATCGGCAAAGGCACGTTTGCCGAGCTTGCGGGTCAGCGCCTGTGAGTACCAGACGATGGAATCCCGCTCCCAGATGGTCGGATCGGTATCCTTCTGCTCGCGCTGCGGTCGCTTGAGCTTCGGATCATATGTCCAGAGCGGATTGTGCTCATCGACCAGAATGCTGGAATCATAGCCCATCATGGCCAAAGGCAATTTGAAGGTCGACTGCGGATAGAAGCCCTGATCACAATTGCCCTGACGGTAAATCGTCTCGCCGGTCTTCTCATCGATAATGACGGTGCAGCGGATGGGATCGGCGGCATATGCCGGCGCCGGTCTCATGGAAATCACTGCAATACTTATGGAAAATGCCAGAAGAACAAGTCTTTCGAAAGCCACTTTCTCTCTCCATATGGTTCGACCTGGGCTTTCTAGGCTGGCTTGCGAGGCCCAATCAAACGACGATATTTCCGGTCAGGTATAAATCAGATTAGGCCATTGCCATGGTTCGACCATATTTGCCGCTGAATTCGCTGCGCGCCTTCGAGGCAGCGGCGCGCCATCTTTCCTTCACCCGGGCGGCGATCGAACTCTGCGTTACGCAGGCGGCCGTCAGTCATCAGGTGAAACTCCTGGAGCAACGGCTCGGCGTCAGCCTGTTTCGCCGCCTGCCGCGCGGGCTGATGATCACGGAGGAAGGGCTTGCGCTGCTTCCTGCCCTGCAGGATTCCTTCGACCGCATGGCCGACATGCTGGAGCGTTTCGAAGGCGGTCATATGCGTGAAGTGCTGAAGCTCGGCGCGGTCGGCACGCTTGCCGTCGGCTGGCTCCTGCCGCGGCTTGCCGATTTCCGCGAGCAATATCCCTTTATCGACCTCCGGCTTTCGACCAACAACAACCGCGTCGATATTGCTGCCGAAGGGCTCGACTATACGATCAAGTTCGGCAACGGCGCCTGGCACGACATAGAGGCCGAAGCCCTGTTCGAAGCGCCACTCTCGGTGCTCTGCATTCCCTCGATCGCCCGCCAGCTCTCCTCCCCCGAAGACGTCGCCCATCAGACGCTGCTGCGCTCCTACCGCGCCGACGAATGGCCGGGCTGGTTCGAGAAGGCTAACGTCACCTCCCCACCGATCCGCGGCATGGTCTTCGATTCCTCCGTGCTGATGATCGAGGCGGCACTGCAGGGCGCGGGCGTAGCGCTCGCACCGCCCTTGATGTTCTCCCGCCAGCTAGCTGCCGGCGAGCTGGAACAGCCCTTTCCGGTCTGGATCTCGAAGGGCAGCTACTGGCTGACGCGGCTCAAATCCCGCTCTGTTACGCCCGCCATGGAGATGTTTCGCAAGTGGATCGGCAAGATGGCAGAAGGGACACGCGTGCAACTCGGAAACTAAGCGGCATGGGTTGCTTTCCGCCTGCTCCTATGCGATCACGCGCCTCTCACAAGATATCAGGGGCGCACAACAAGGCGCCCTTTCGCATTTCGGGGTACCCGCCCCGGCTCATAGATTTTCGACATATTTGACAGGGAGCACGGCCATGGCACGGGCGCTCGGGCTTGACTTCGGCACGACCAATACTGTTCTGGCGCTGGCAGACGGCGGCGCCGAGACGCATTCCATATCACTGACCAGCAGCGCCGGCACGGCCGACAGCATGCGCACTGCGCTGTCCTTCATGAAGGACGCGCAGCTTGGCGCTTCGGCTCTGAAGGTGGAGGCCGGACATGCGGCAATCCAGCAGTTCATCGACAATCCCGGCGATTGCCGTTTCCTGCAGTCGATCAAGACCTTTGCGGCAAGCGCGCTTTTCCAGGGCACGATCATTTTCGGCAAGCGGCAGAGCTTCGAAGACCTGATGGAAATCTTCATCCGGCGTCTGCGCCACTATGCCGACGAGAACTGGCCGGGCGACGTGAACCGCATCATAGCCGGCCGCCCCGTGCATTTTGCCGGCGCCAATCCGGACCCGGTGCTGGCGGTGCAGCGCTACAACGAGGCGCTGACACGCTTCGGCTTTCCGGAAATCCATTATGTCTACGAACCGGTCGCGGCCGCCTTCTACTTCGCGCAGAACCTGAAGGCCGATGCGACCGTGCTCGTCGCCGACTTTGGCGGCGGTACGACCGACTATTCGCTGATCCGCTTCGAGACCAGAGCCGGCAAACTGACGGCAACGCCGATCGGGCATTCCGGTGTCGGTGTCGCCGGCGACCATTTCGATGCGCGCATGATCGACAACATCGTTGCGCCGCAGATCGGCAAAGGCAGCCATTTCAAGAGTTTCGACAAGATCCTCGAGGTACCGTCAAACTACTATGCGAGCTTCAGCCGGTGGAACCAGCTGTCGATCTTCAAGAGTTCGAGGGAATTCGAAGACCTCAAGAAGCTGGTGCGCACAGCGCTGGAGCCCGAGAAGCTGGAAATCTTCGTCGACCTTATCGATCACGACGAGGGCTATCCGCTCTATCAGGCCGTCTCGGCAACGAAAATGGCGCTTTCCGCCGCCGAAGAGGCGCCCTTCGATTTTGCCCCGCTCGGCCGTGGCGGTCACCGCACGATCAAGCGCAGCGATTTCGAAAGCTGGATCGTCGATGACCTCGCCCGCATCGAGGGGGCGCTGGACGAGGTGCTGGAAAAGACCAACACCGATGCATCCGGCATCGACAAGGTGTTCCTGACCGGCGGCACATCCTTCGTACCGGCCGTGCGGCGCATCTTCACCGAGCGCTTCGACAGCGACAAGATCGAAACCGGCGGCGAGTTGCTTTCGATCGCGCACGGTCTGGCGCTGATCGGCGAACGCGACGATATCAACCAGTGGACTGTGCAATAGTGGCCGAAAGGGCGCGGGCAAGGATGCCCGCCCTTTCATTGCCGTTTTCGCTCCGCTAAAGTCTGCTCATGATCTCCGCAAACGACCTGAGTCCGGCCGAACTTGCAGCACTTCTGCATTTCCATGCGGAGGCGGGCGTGGACTGGTTGCTGGAAGAAGAGCCGGTCGACCGTTTCGCCGAGTTCGAGGCGATGAAGGCCGCGCGCCGTTCGGCGGCACCCGCCGCGCAACCGCAGCCAGACAGACAGGCGCCACCGGAGAGACCGGCGTCCCCTCGCCCTGCGCCGCAGCAGACGGCAGCGTCAATTCCGTCCTCGCGGCCACAGCCGGCAATTCCTGACGGCGAAGCCGTGCAGCAGGCGCGGTTTGCAGCCGAGAGCGCTCGCTCGCTTGCAGAACTGAAAACGGCGCTCGAAGCCTTCAATGGCTGCAATCTGAAAAATAGCGCCCGCTCGACCATTTTTGCGAGCGGCGATCCGGCAAGCGGCATCATGGTGATCGGTCCGGCGCCGGGCGCCGATGACGAGCGCGAGGGAGCGGCCTTTGCCGGCAGGCAAGGCCAATTGCTGGACCGGATGCTGGCTTCGATCGGGCTCGAGCGGTCAGCCATTCTCCTGACGCAGATCATTCCCTGGCGTCCGCCGGGCAACCGCATGCCGTCTGCGGCCGAGACAGAGATCTGCCGTCCCTTCATCGAGCGGCAGATTGCGCTTGCCGAACCGCGTGCCATTCTGCTGCTCGGTAACTACACGGCGCGCTTCTTCTTCGGCGAAAATGACACGATCCACGGGCTTCGCGGCCGCTGGAAGGAGATCGCTGTCGCAGATCAGGTCATTCCGGCCATAGCCAGCCTGCATCCCCAGGACCTGCTGACCGCGCCCGTCAACAAGCGGCTTGCCTGGAGCGACCTGCTGGCCTTCCAGGCTCGACTTAAAGAACTGTCTCTGCTTACAAATTAGCCAAGTTTGAAAATATTGTGAATATTCCCATGCAATATACGCATGGCTGCATCCTGCAAGGGTGCATTGAAGAATCGATGCTGCACTGCAATATAGAGGGCGTGTCTTGGGAGGAATGAACAGGAACCAAGGCCATGAGCAAAAGTTTTCGTCCTATACATTGCGGGTTTGAAACCCTGCGCCAAGCAAGCGATCAGGTTCGCAGCACCCAGGGCTACAGCCGTTTCGGCTTTGCCACGAACGAACAGATGATCGCCCGCGGTACCGGAATCAGCAGCCGCACCTCGCGTCCGGCAATGATCTTCGCGGACTTCCAGGAATATTGAAAATTCCGGAATGATGATCCGGCAGGCGGTTCGCCTGCCTTTTCGTATTTCCGAAAGTAGCGACCGATGTCCACAATTCTGATTTCACTGCTGCGCAATATCGACTCTTTCGAGCATATCCGTGCTGCCGTCTGCGCTGCGCACGAATATCGCCGCGAGCTTTGCGACACGCCGTCAGAGGCCAAGACCCCGGCTTCCGCCATCGCGCTCTGAGAGCACGGTTTGCTGGAATTGCTTCAGCAGTTTTCGGATTCGAACCTCGCCTTTGCCCATTCGAAGGCTTCGTCCACATAGGCGAACTTGACCGCCTGCCAGCCGACATATTCCCTCAGGAAATCGCGCGACAGCCACAGTTGCGACTTCTTCGGCTCGTCGTACCAGCCGAGACAACCGCGCTGGGCGCCCTTGGCGAGCAGCCGCTGGAGATGCGTGCGCGACATCATGAAATCACCGGCGAGCGGGCGGGTTTCCACCCTGCCGATCGCGAGCCGTGCCGGATCGCCTCCCTCGAGATCGAGCCGGGACATGAAATGATCGATGACCATGCCGCCCGCTTCCGTCCAGAGGAACAGCGCCACCTGCTCAGGCGGTTCGCGCCATCTGCTATCCTCGAGGCAGTTATAGGCGATACGCGGCTGGATCTGGCGGAAAAGCACGGGATTTTCGTGCAGAAACGCCGCCCGGTTTCCACCATCGATGAGATCAAGCGCGCCGAGGTTGGAGTGCAACCAGCCGAACATTGCCTGATGGCTGACTTCGGCGGGCTCGAAATGGCGCGGACGGCGGCGTTCGTCACCCGGTGTATGGGCGATGAAGCGGTAGGTGAAGAGTTCTTCGATGAAGGCAAGCACGGTATTGCGGCTGGCGATCTTGTGCGCGGTGATCTTGCCGGTCAGCCGGACGGCGGTGAAACCCGAGGTCACATCCCGCGGGTCATATTCCAAATGCAGTGCATAGGCCGTCTGCGTCAGGAGCCAGCGTTGATGCGAGGCCAGCAGGCGCGCCAGCCGCGGCCCCGCATCAAACATGCCGCGCATTTGCCCGGCCAGAAAGCGAATGCTCACTACGAAAGAGGGGTTCTGCGCCAGTTCTTCCGCTGTGAACGCCATAATGCTTTTCCTCAACCCTCGCTCGCAAGCCAGCGTTCGGAGCGGCGATACCGAAACTCCCCCGGCATCTATGGCCTATCGATTATGCACGGCTTTGAATAAATGAAAGTAATTCACTTTCATAACCATATTTCTGACAAAAGCGATATCCCAAGATTTCACCACCCCCTTCTCTTTTGAGGGAGTGGCGGAATAGTTTTTCAATTATTGCGATAGAAAATTCCACCTGTGATACAGGCACAGCTACTCAGGATTGCGGTGCGCCAGCTTTTCGCGCTTCGCGACTCTCGAGGCCAAGCTGGTGCTCGCGGTAGATGATGAAGACGCCGGCGGCGATAACGATGAGGGTGCCGAAGAGCATCGTACTGCTCGGAACGTCACCGAAGACATAATAAGCGACAATGCCGCCGAGCAGGATCGAGCTGTATTCGAACGGAGCGATGGTGGAGACATCGGCGTGCCGGTAGCTCTCGGTCAGGAGGATCTGCGCCACACCGCCGCAGAAACCAGCAGCGATCAGGAAGAGCGCCGAGGTCCAGTCGAGCAAAAGCCAGCCGAAGGGGACAGTGACCAGGGAAAAGACCGAAGCGGTGATCGAGAAGTAGAGCACGATCGTCGCCGTCTTCTCTTCCTCGACGAGGCGACGTACCTGGATCATAGCCATGCCGCCGAGAACCGCCGACAGCAGCACGCAGAGTGCGCCGACGGCCTGTTCAGCCGCCATGCCGCCTTCCCTGAACAGCGTGAGCTTCGGCCAGGAGATGATGGCGACACCGACGATGCCGAAACAGACCGCGCTCCAGCGGTATACGCGCACCGTCTCGCCCAGGAAAACCGCTGCGAAGATGACGGCGATTAGCGGCATGGCATAACCAAGCGCGATCGCCTCCGGCAGCGGCAGGTGCAGCAGCCCGTAAAAGCCGAAGCCCATCGAGATGATGCCGAGCGTCCCCCGCTTCAGATGACCGATCGGATTGGCAGTATAGAAGGCAGAGCGCAGTTGATGCCGGTAGCCGAGATAAGCCATGATCGGAAACAGCGCGAAGAAGGAACGACAGAAAGTCACCTGGCCTGGCGGGATATCCGAGCCTGCCAGCTTGATGAATGTCTGCATGGCCAGGAAGACCACGACCGACGAGACTTTCAGCGCAATGCCTCTCATCGGGTTTCTGAAAACCGATTCCATGATCCTGGCTCTTATGCGGGCATGCCGAGCGGGGAGACGCGTTCGACTCGAACGCAGCGGATGATTTTTTCATCGTAACCGAAGAAATGCGCCGGCGGGAAAAAATCTGCGCGTACCAAACGCCGTGCGTGCATTCGCACGCTCTAACTTTTGGAATTTACGCATCAGGCTTTTCGAAAATCGATTCTGATTTTCAGGCGGATGCTGCAGCGAGCAAGTATTTACCTGCTTTTGATCTGCCGCTTTTCTGTGCAAATTCGTCTTTTGATGAAAAAACTTCTCGTTTTACGCTTATTCGCCCGAAAATGTTCGCATCCGGACCCTTTGCGTTAACCTGTTGCAAACCATGCCCCAGCATCGTTCGCAGTTAATTAATCATACAAAAGAATCGCATTCGTACGCAGCCAGTCGCGTCAGCTTATTTTCAGGATCTTTTTGATGAAGCCGCTCAGCGCAGAGATCATATCCCAGTCACAGAATGCAACGCCCCGCTCGATGCGTGTCGTCACCGACGGCATTAGCACGGACCTGGAGCGTTTCAGCACCGACAACACCAGCATCGTCAAACAGATCAAGCTGCTTGCCATCAACGCACTGATCGAGGCGGCGCGCGCCGGTGAAACCGGCAAGGGCTTTGCGGTGGTTGCCAATGAAGTGCAGCGGCTGGCACAGATCGCCACCGAGATCACCAGCAAGTTCGAGAGCAATGTGCTGGGACGCATCGGGCTGAGCCGTGCGATGGCGGATTCGCTCGTGACCGAAATGGAAGGCGTGCGGCTGACCGATCTCGCGCAGACGCTGGTCCAGCTCATTGTGCGCAATCTCTTCGAGCGCACTGCCGACGTGCGCTGGTGGGCGACGGATACGGCGCTGTGGCAGGCGTTGCAGGAGCCGGACAAGGACCGTATCGCCTTCGCGGGCGAACGGCTCGGCGTCATCAACCGCTTTTATACCGTCTATCTCGACCTCGTCATGACCGATCTCTCCGGCCGGGTGATCGCGTCCGCCAACCCGACCTTCCAGCGCAAGATATCAGGCTCATCGCTTGCCGGTGATCCTTGGTTCCGGGCAGCGGCCAGCTGCGCGTCCGGCGACAGCTATATCGTCGATGAAGTCAAGCCGAGCGTTCTGCATGACCAGCGGCATGCGCTGGTCTATGCGACCGGCATCCGCGAAGGCGGCAAGCTCGACGGCAAGCTGATCGGCACGCTCGGCGTTTATTTCGACTGGCAGAACCAGGGCCAGGCGATCGTCGAGAAGGAGGCGAACCTGCCGCCGCAGCTTGCGGAAAAGACCACCGTCATGCTGCTCGACGGCGCAAGCCGGGTGATCGCCTGCACCAATCAGGCTCTGCTCTTCACCCATTTCGCTCTCGCCAACCCCAGCGGCCAGGCAAAGGGCAGCTATTACGACAACAATGGCTCGATCGTCGCTTTCGCGCGCACGCTCGGCTACGAGGATTATGACGGGCTTGGCTGGTATGGCGTCGTCGTGCAGCAGACGGAAAGCGATGTTGCGATCAAGAACGCCCTCAATCTCAAATAGCAGCTTTCTCCTTTCTGCTGCATGCACGATAATTCGACCATAATAAATTGGCTGTGAACTTGGCGCTCACGGCCAATTTGCTTTAACTTTAGTTCAGACTTTAATGTAATCATGGCGGCCAAATTTCAGCAGAGTGCGCCCGCCTCTGTATTCGGCCATTGTCTAATAAAGGTCTTCAGGCAACATGCGAACAGATACCGGCCAGGTCATCAATCTGGCAGATTACCGCCCAACAGATTTCGTGCTGGAACGCGTCGACCTGACCTTTGAACTGGATCCGACGGAAACAAAGGTAGAAGCCCGGCTGATCTTCCATCGCCGCGAAGGTGCCGATCTCTCCGCTCCCCTTGTTCTCGACGGCGACGAACTCAATCTTTCCAGCCTTCTCTTCGATCAGAACGAGCTGGCGCCGGAACGCTACACGGTAACGCCCGAAAGCCTCACGATCCGCGACCTGCCGGAAACGGCGCCGTTCGAAGTCACCGTTACCACGCTCATCAATCCCGAAGCCAATACGCAGCTGATGGGTCTTTACCGCACCAGCGGCATCTATTGCACGCAATGCGAGGCGGAGGGCTTCCGCCGCATCACCTATTTCCCCGACCGGCCGGATGTGCTGGCGCCCTATACGGTCAACATTATCGCCGACAAGGATGCCAATCCGCTGCTGCTGTCGAACGGCAATTTCCTCGGCGGCGCAGGCTACGGTCCGGGCAAGCATTTCGCCGCCTGGTTCGACCCGCATCCGAAGCCGAGCTATCTCTTCGCGCTGGTCGCCGGTGATCTCGGCGTCGTCGAAGACACGTTCACCACGATGTCCGGTCGCGAGGTCGTGCTGAAGATTTATGTCGAACATGGCAAGGAGCCGCGCGCAGCCTATGCCATGGACGCGCTGAAGCGTTCGATGAAGTGGGACGAGGAAGTCTTCGGGCGCGAATACGATCTCGACATCTTCATGATCGTTGCCGTCTCCGACTTCAACATGGGGGCCATGGAGAACAAGGGCCTCAACATTTTCAACGACAAATACGTGCTCGCCGACCCTGAAACGGCGACGGATGCCGACTACGCCAATATCGAGGCGATCATCGCGCATGAATATTTTCACAACTGGACGGGCAACCGCATCACCTGCCGCGACTGGTTCCAGCTCTGCCTCAAGGAAGGCCTGACCGTCTATCGCGACCACGAATTCTCGTCGGACCAGCGTTCGCGTCCGGTCAAGCGCATCGCCGAGGTGCGCCACCTGAAATCCGAGCAGTTTCCGGAAGATGGCGGCCCGCTCGCCCATCCGGTGCGCCCGACCAAATATCGCGAGATCAACAACTTTTATACGACGACGGTCTACGAGAAGGGCAGCGAAGTCACGCGCATGATCGCGACCCTGCTCGGCCGCGAGACCTTCAAGAAGGGCATGGACCTGTATTTCGGTCGCCATGACGGCCAGGCCGTCACGATCGAGGATTTCGTCAAATGCTTCGAGGATGCCAGTGGCCGCGACCTCGCGCAGTTCTCGCTCTGGTACCATCAGGCCGGGACCCCGCTGGTGACCGCATCCGGCACCTATGATGCAGGTGCCAAGACGTTCAGCCTGTCGCTGGAACAGATGATCCCCGCGACACCCGGCCAGCCGACCAAGGAGCCGATGCATATTCCGCTGAGCCTCGCGCTGTTTGCCGAGGACGGGGCCAAGATTGAGCCATCTTCCGTCGAGGGCGCCGAATATGCCGGCGAGGTGCTGCACCTGACAGCGCGGACGCAAACCGCCGTCTTCCACGGTATCGGTTCGCGGCCGGTGGTTTCGATCAACCGCAGTTTCTCTGCGCCGATCAATCTGCATTTCGACCAGAGCCCGGCCGATCTGGCGCTGCTCGCCCGCTATGAAACGGATCACTTCGCCCGCTGGCAGGCGCTGACGGATCTTGCGCTGCCGAACCTCCTGAAGGCGGCTCGCGATGCCCGCGAGGGTGCCGCCATCGTTTGCGAACAGACCTTCATCGATACGCTGGTCGCAGCAGCCGCCGATGAAAGCCTCGAGCCTGCCTTCCGCGCCCAGGCGCTCGCCTTGCCGAGCGAATCCGATATTGCCCGCGAACTCGGCAGCAATATAGATCCCGACGCCGTGCATGCAGGTCGCCAGGCGATCATGAAACAGATCGCCGAAGCCGGCAAAGCCACCTTCGCGGCCCTCTACGACGCAATGACCACACCCGGCGAATTCAGCCCGGATGCCAAGAGTGCCGGCCGCCGTGCGTTGCGCAACGCCGCCCTCACCTACCTTTCCTATGTCGAGGGCACACCTGTTCGCGCCAAGGCTGCCTTTGACGTCGCCAACAACATGACCGATCTCAGCCATGCGCTGACGATCCTCGCTCATCGCTTCCCCGACAGCGCGGAGGCAAAGGCAGCGCTCGAAGCCTTCCGCAGCCGTTTCCAGGAAAACGCGCTCGTCGTCGACAAGTGGTTTGCGATCCAGGCCGGCATTCCCGGACAGGGCGCGGTCGATCGCGTCAAGGCGCTGATGGAAAACCCGCTCTTCAAGCGGACCAACCCGAATCGTATGCGTTCGCTGGTCGGCACGTTCGCCTTTGGCAACCCGACCGGCTTCGGCCGTGCTGATGGCGAAGGCTACCGTTTCCTCGCCAGCCAGATCCTCGACATCGACCAGCGCAACCCGCAGCTTGCCGCACGGTTGCTGACCTCAATGCGCTCCTGGCGCTCGCTGGAATCGATCCGTGCGGATCACGCACGCTCGGCATTGCTCGAGATCGAAGGGGCGGCGAACCTTTCGACCGATGTCCGCGACATTGTCGAGCGCACCCTCAAGGGGTGATTTGCCACAAATGATTTGCCGCCTAGCTGTCCTGTGTTCTCCAGACAGCTAGGCCGGCCATCAGCGAATCCCTCCGAAATACCAGCAATCGCAAATGGTTAATAAATTTTTACCAGCAGCTCTGGACAAGGCGAATCACGCATGATTCTCTGTGTGTAGTTCGAGCGAGCGGCGCGCGAATCACACGAGGGATTAGGTTCAGAGATGATGGACGTGCGGCGGGCAACCGCGGCCGAAGGACGGCTGCGTGTCGATTTTGGCGGGCTCAAAGCCTGGCGCGACAGCCTGTCCGGAAACGCTGCGAAAGCTCCTGAACCATTGCTGCGCCACCTGCCGAAGGCAGAGCTTCTCCTGAAGCGCACGATCCCCGTTCTGATCGTCGCCTTCCTTGCCGTCGTGGCGGCCTCGCATTTCTTCGGCATGGTCAGCGAATACAGCCGCATGGAAGCCTCCGCGCGCCATGCGACGGCGCTCTCGGCTGCTACCGCGGCCGCCGTCTTTGCCGATGCGACCGATCTCTTCGACGGCGGCAGCGCCGCAGAGGCACAAGCACGCCTTGTGAAATTCCTGCCGCAGGACCGGCTGGAAAACGGCGCCTTCGTGCTGCTGGTGGAGGCGAGTGGCAAGGTGTTTGCGGCAACGGCGGCGGGTGCCGCCTATGTCGGCGCCGATGTCTCGGCCCTGTTCCCCGAGATCTCCGCGATCCGCCGCTTCGGCGACCGCACCGACGTCATCGAAACGAGCATCGGCGGCGAGCTGCATTATGCCGAGATCTCCCTGATGGGCACGGCGGGCGGCTATATCGTTTCCGCGACCTCGCTCAACGAGATAAACCGTCTCTGGCGCGAAGAGCTGACGCTCAACGTCACGCTGTTTGCCGGCATTTCCTCCATCCTGCTCGTCATCCTCTATGCCTATTACATGCAGGTGAAGCGGGCGCGCGATGCCGACGACATCTTCCTGGAATCCAATCTCCGGGTGGAGACGGCGCTATCGCGCGGCCGCTGCGGCCTCTGGGATTTCGATTTCCACAATCGCGAATTCTTCTGGTCGCGCTCGATGTACGACATGCTCGGGCTTGCCGGTTCGGACAAGACGATGAGCTTTGCCGATGCAGCCCGCCTGATGCATCCCGAGGATAACGGGTTGCATGAGATCGCCCGCGCCATCGCCAAGGGCGATTCCGGCCAGGTCGACCAGATTTTCCGCATGCGCCACGCGAGCGGTCATTATGTCTGGATGCGCGCCCGCGCCCAGGTGATCCGCAGCCATTCCGGCCGCGTGCACATGATCGGCATCGCCATGGACGTGACCGAGCAGCATCGCCTGGCCCAGCGCTATGCCGAGGCCGACCAACGTCTGGCCGATGCCATCGAGTGCACCTCGGAAGCCTTCGTGCTTTGGGACAAGAACGACCGGCTCGTCATGTGCAACGCGCATTTCCAGCAGGCTTACGGTCTTCCCGACAGCGTGCTCGTGCCCGGTACCGAGCGTACGGTCGTCCATGCGGCCGCGGCACGCCCGGTGATCGAGCGGCGTATCGCCGATGCCGACGGCTCCGGCTATTCGCGCACGACGGAAGTGCAGCTTGCCGACGAGCGCTGGCTGCAGATCAACGAGCGCCGCACCCGAGACGGCGGGCGCGTATCCGTCGGCACCGACATCACGCCCCTGAAGCGTCACCAGGAGCGCCTGCGCGATTCCGAGCGTCGGCTGATGGCGACGATCAACGATCTCTCTGCCTCGCGCCAGACGCTGGAAACGCAGAAGGCCGAGCTTTCGACCGCCAACTCCAACTATCTGGTGGAGAAAGAGCGTGCGGAAGCGGCCAACAAGGCGAAGTCGGAATTCCTCGCCAACATGTCACATGAGTTGCGCACGCCGCTCAACGCCATTCTCGGCTTCTCGGAAATCCTGCAGAACCAGATGTTCGGGCCGCTCGGCTCGGCCAAGTACAATGAATATGCCCGCGATATCCATGACAGCGGCAAGCATCTGCTCAACGTGATCAACGACATTCTCGACATGTCGAAGATCGAGGCAGGCCATATGCTGCTGTCGCGCGAGCGGATCGATCTCGTGCCGCTGATCGAGGAAAGCCTGCGCTTCACCGCGATTCCGGCGGCCGAGAAGAACATCGTCATCCAGCAGCGCATCTCCTCGGGCATGACGCTGATGGCCGATCGCCGCGCCATGAAGCAGGTGCTGCTCAACCTGCTCTCCAATGCGGTGAAATTCACCAACGAGGGCGGGCGCATCGCCGTGCGCACCCGCCGTGTCGCCGATGGCGTCATGGTCACCATCGCCGATACCGGCATTGGTATTCCGCGCGCAGCACTCATCAAGATCGGCCAGCCCTTCGAGCAGGTGCAGAGCCAGTATGCCAAGAGCAAGGGTGGCTCAGGCCTTGGCCTTGCCATTTCCCGGTCGTTGACCCACCTTCACGGCGGCAGCATGAAGATCCGCTCCCGCGAGTCCATCGGCACGGTGATCGCGCTGCGTATTCCCGATGGTGTTTAGGGACGGGGCCTGTGGCTGAGCGAGGACATGGGTGACGACTTCGAGTGCGTTCCGGCCGCTATTGGCCCGAAGCGGCCACACGAAAGAAATGCGTAGAGTGGCTCGGTCTTATCCTCCCGACATGACAGAGCTCCTCTCGAAACCTTCGCGAGGGAATGCCGTTGCCGCATCGTGGCAGCAGGTAGCACTACGAATATATCCGATGGTGCCATGCGTCTGCCACAGACTGCGGTCCGGGCCATTATCTATTTTATCAAGCCAGCGGCAATAAGGGCGTACGCAAGAGAGGCTGCTGATTTGCAGGCGAAAGCCGTCCATTCAGGCCTTCGCTTGTAGCCGACGATATCGCTGAGGCCCCGTATCGCAAGCACCCGTGTCGAGCCGCCGCCGTCATGACGGGCGGCCACGTAGATTCCGCCTAGCTCCATTTCAACCGCGCTTGCATGACGCGCAGATTGCCCCCATTGCCGAGCAAGTTCAGTGTCCTTCACGAGCGTGTTGGCTGTCATAACGGGTGAAACGACGTAACGGGGAGGACGATGGGCTGCGCGCCCGGCAAAATTCGCCTCAATGGAATTGTGAACGCTCGATTTCCATTTCTCATCACCATAGTAACGGTCGTCGGGTTCTTCGGGTATGGTCTCAACCGGCCTTTCCATTCCTAAAGACTGTGCCGAATTCCATGTCTTGAATAGATGTTCCTTGGCCGGGAGATATGCCAGGAGTTTCTCGACCTCGATATGTGCAGGCCCTCCCTGCTGTTGATGCTCGAGCTTCCCGCCCTCCAACGCCGCGCTCACGGAAAAGTCATGGACACGGCTCGAAAGCACCACGTCGCCAAGTGAATATTCGGCGTTTGGAATCCCTCCGGCTATCCCAACCAAAAGAATCCACTGCGGAGCAAGTTCCCTAATCATGTCGTTGGCGGCCGCTTGCGCCGCGACCTGTCCTTGTTCGAAAGACTTGGTAATGGCGACACCGATTTCAGCCCCGTCGCGGACTGGAATGCGTGCGTGTTCGTAAAATCGGTTGCGTCCTTCGGCACTGCGCCGCTCCGGAAAGTGTTCCAAAACGGCGCTAAACTCATCAGGTCGAATGGCGATAATTCCGATCTGCGTGGCTTTTTTGAGTGTTTTGGTCGGGAGGGTTTGACTAGATGTCGCGTGCTGAGCTTTCATGATTGAAACCATCTCCCTCACAGACTTCTTCGTTTCAGGATTCAATGCTTCGTTCAGTTCCTGTGTGTGCTGCTGACAGATCCGGCCCGAAGATAGTGACTTTTCCAAGTCGTGCTTGTTGCCTTTGAAGTCGAACAAGCAGTCAAGGGTCTCGACGTGGGCCTTTATGGATGGGCTAACAAAGCTGAGGGCGTAGCGGATAAAATAATAACACAGGAAAGAGCGATGAAAATCTGCATAGAGATGCCAATCTCGCAGCGTGATCGCCGCGAACCCGCCCACTGCTCTGCGTGATCCAAACAGGTTTTTATATCTGTGAGATCGGAGTTTCTGCGCAACGACGGCAATGAGGTAAGGGCGTGGGCCCCTGGCAGCTTTGCGGTAAGCTTCCAATTGCTCCCACAGCTCCGTCGTAACGTATTCTTCCCTCACGAAATTATAACCGAATGAGCGGAGGCGCTCGGGTGGCAAAGCAAACTCAAAGTCGGATTGGACCGCATTCAGGATGTTGATGGCTTCCAAGATCTCGGCATCGAGGTCATCGCCAAAACTGAGGATCTCGATATGATACAACATTTCGGCCGCGCTACGGCTGGACAATGAGGTGCGGGTCGTCCTCGTCGATATCAACACCGGTCTCAGCATCCGTAACGCTGATGCCATACTTGTAGTCGCCAGGATCTTCCGCAACGAACGGGCCTATCACCCCGGAGTGATCCGTGTTTCCGGTAGATGTCGGTATACCGGTGGTGGTTTGAAGATCCAGCTCGCGAAACGGACCAAAATAAACTGTCCAGAGAACTAGGCGGGTAGTAGAGTTCGGCCATGAAAGCCACCAGGTTACTTTCTCGCCGAGTTTAACTTTTGCGGGATCTGGGTCGATCGACCATTGGCGATTTTGGTATCTGACAAAGATATCCATGATAACCCCTGCGCTTGTAGTGTCGTTCTACTATCTTACCGTGCACGATGCGGAGTCAAGTTGGTATTATCTTGGGCAGGTCTGCTTTTACTTTATTTTCTTCCAGAAGCCGCCAATCTGATTTCGGTCACTTGCGGTCATTCATTTAAGCCGAGTTAATGTCCGCTACGGGCGCATAGCAGACCATGGCAAACTCAAGCTCCACTTATGTGAAATCGCCTGCTGGAATCGCTAGGCCCTCACCATCGCCAAGAATATCTTCCTCACCGCCTTCGAAAGCCGCTTCACTTCTCCCTCCAGCGTCTTGATGTCAGGGCAATCGCCAGCACGGCAGACGAGCTCGATCAGACCGGCGGGCGCCTCTTTCGGATCGAAGTGAGCATCGATGCAGAGGCGGATGAGCTGCGAAAGCTCGGTATAGAGCGTGAAAGCCTCAAGGCAGGCGTCGAGGTCGGCTGAGGCCATCAGCTTGTCACCAAGTGCCTTCAGGGCTGCCCCCGTGGTGAGGCCGTTCACGCTGATATCGACGCCCTTTGCCGGGGCGATCAACGCCAGATACTGGGCGATGAATTCGACATCGACGACGCCGCCCGGAATGAGCTTGAGGTCCCAGGCGTTATCAGGCGCTTTTTCTTTTTCGATCAGTTCGCGCATCTCGGCGACATCATGGGCAACATTGGCGATATCGCGCTTTTTCGACAGGACATCTGAGATGATGCTTTCGGCCTCGCCGATCAGGCTTTGATCGCCGCAGATCAGCCGGGCGCGCGACAGCGCCATATGCTCCCAGGTCCAGGCCTCTTCGCGCTGGTATTTGCCGAAAGCATTGATGCGGGTTGCGACCGGTCCCTTGTTGCCGGAGGGACGAAGCCGCATGTCGACTTCATAAAGCACGCCTTCGGCCGTGGGGGCCGAGAGGGCAGCAATCAGGCGCTGGGTGATGCGGGTGAAGTATCGCGTCGCATCGAGCGGTTTTGCACCGTCGGATTCGCCAGCGGCATCGTCGTAGTCGTAGAGCAGGATGAGATCGATATCGGAGCCGCCTGTCAGTTCGAAGCTGCCGAGCTTGCCCATGCCGGCAATCGCAATCCTCCCGCCGGGATAATCGCCATGCGTCACGCGTATCTCGTTCATGACCGCATCGAGGGCGGCTTCAATGATGAGATCGGCGAGATGGGTGAAGGCGCGCGCGGCCATGTCGCCGTTGATTGCGCCGGTCAGCAGGCGGATACCGATCAGGAAGCTCTGTTCCGACGCGAAGATGCGCAGACGGTCAAGCACCTCCTCATAATGCCGGGCCTGTACCAGCGAGGCCTTCAACCGCTCGCCGAGATAGTCACGCGTCGGCAGCTCCGCCATCAGGCCGGGATCGAGCATGCCGTCGAAAACATGCGGGCGGGCTGCGATGACTTCCGCAAGCTTCGGCGCCGAGGACATGATGTTGACGATGAGGGAGAGCAGCGCCGGATTGCTGCCGAGCAGCGAGAAGAGCTGGATGCCCGACGGCAGGCCGGAAATGAAGCTGTCGAAGCGCAGCAGCGCCTCGTCCGCACGCTTGCTTTCGCCAAAGACGCGCAGAAGTTCGGGCGTCAGCTCCGTCAGCCGCTCGCGCGCCTCGACCGATTGCGTCGCGCGGTAGCGGCCGTAATGCCAGGTGCGGATGATGCGGGAGATATCCGAGGGACGCTCGAAGCCGAGTTTCCTCAGCGTCTCCAGCGTGTCGGGATCGTCGCCCTGGCCGGTGAAGACGAGATTGCCGGTGCCCACCGAGAGTTTGGTTTCCTGTTCGAAGAGGTCGGCATAACGCCGCTCGACCGTCTTCAGCACCTCCACCAGCCGTTCTGAAAAACTGGGCGTATCGGTAAAGCCCATCATGAAGGCGATGCGTTTCAGTTCTGCGTCCGTCTCCGGCAGCAGATGGGTCTGCTCGTCGCGCACCATCTGGATGCGGTGCTCGACATCGCGCAGGAACCAGTAGGCCTCGATCAGCTCGTCGCGGGTTTCCGCGTCGATCCATTTTGCCCTGGTGAGTTCGGCCAGCGTCTCCTCGGTCACGCGGGAACGCAGTGCCGGCATGCGCCCGCCGGCGATCAGCTGCTGGGTCTGCACGAAGAATTCGATCTCGCGGATACCGCCTCGGCCGAGCTTGACGTTGTGGCCTTTCACGGCGATTGCGCCATGGCCCTTATGGGCGTGGATCTGCCGCTTGATGGAGTGGATATCCGATATCGCGGCATAATCGAGATATTTGCGAAAGACGAAGGGAACGAGACCGCGCAGGAACTGTTCGCCGGCAGCCAGATCGCCGGCCACCGCGCGGGCCTTGATGAAAGCGGCCCGCTCCCAGTTCTGCCCCCTGCCCTCATAGTAGATCATGGCGGCATCGACGGGGATTGCGAGCGGCGTGGAGCCGGGATCCGGCCGCAGCCTGAGATCGGTGCGGAAGACATACCCATCCGCGGTGCGTTCCTGCAGGATGCGCACCAGCCGCCGCATCATGCGCGGAAAGATCTCGATCGCGTCATCCGGGTCGGGAACAATGCCGGCTTCTTCGTCAAAGAAGACGACGAGGTCGATATCGGAGGAATAGTTGAGTTCGGAAGCGCCGAGCTTGCCCATGCCGAGAACGATCACGCCGGAGCCTTCGCTCGGGGCCGCAACATTCTTCAGCTTCAGCTTGCCGCTTTCATGCGTTGAGAGCAGCAGGTGATCGATGGCGGCGGTGACCGAGGCCTCGGCCAGTTCGCTGAGCCAGCCGGTTGTCGCCCGGCCGTCGAAGATGCGGGCGAGATCGGCAAGGGCCACGAGGAAAGCCACCCTGCGCTTGACGATGCGCAGCCTGCTCATCACCTGGCTTTCGCCAGGCGTACTTCCTTCGCCGTCCGGTTTCCAGCAATCGCGCGCTTCTGCAATCAAAGCCTCGATCTGCGGCTCCAGCGGATCGCTGATGGCAGAGGCAAGGATTGCCGGATCGAGATTGGCGATTTCGCGCAGATAGGGAGAGAGCGTCAGGACGGCGGCGATAAAGTGGCGCAGCGCCCCCTCGGCCTTCAGCATCTCAGCCACGACGGGCTCGCTCTTGCCGATATCCTGCAGGTCGGCAAGCGCCGATTTCAGTTCCGTCTGGTTCAACGGCCGCAAGAGGCCTTCGGTGACATCCTTGAGGCCGTGCTTCGATTTCGTCAGCATTCGCTCTCCCTGCATCGCTGCAATGCGACTTAAACTAGGGTGTCGAAGCTAGGGCCTCAAGGCGAAAGCGCCAATATGAAAATGATAAGAAAATCAGGCAAGCTTTGCGGGGAAAACCATGCTGACGGTGAGGCCGGGACGTTCCGCATTGCCGGGCTCGGTATCGGAAAGCTCCAGTGTGCCGCCATGCAGCTCCATGATTGCTTCGACCAGCGAGAGGCCAAGTCCGGTGCCGGGTTTCGAGCGGCTTTCGTCCAGGCGCACAAAGCGCTTCAGCACGTCCTCGCGCCGATCGGGCGGGACACCCGGCCCGTGGTCGGCGACGGACAGGCAGATGCCATCAGGACGGCGGCGAAGCTTCACCGAGACGGAACCCGCGCATTCGGTATCGGCGGAATATTTGATCGCATTGTCGAGCAGATTGAAGATCGCCTGGCCGATCAATTCGCGATTGCCCTGGATCTCGATACCGGGCTCGATCTCGGAGTTCAGTGCCATGCCAGCCTCGTCGGCCACCGGCTCATAGAGTTCGGCGCTGTCGGCGACGATGGCTGAGAGCTCGATCGGCGACATTTCGGCGGCAACGGAACCGGCTTCCACGCGCGAGATCATCAGCAGCGCGTTGAAGGTGCGGATGAGCTGGTCGGATTCGGAGATGATGCCTTCCAGCGCGCTGCGGCGGACTTCGCCATCCTCGATATCGAGCGCATCGGCGGCCTTGTTGCGCAGGCGCGTCAGCGGCGTCTTCAGGTCATGGGCGATATTGTCGGAGACCTGCCGCAAGCCCTCGTTCAGTTTTTCGATCCGCTCAAGCATGTTGTTCAGCGAGACGGAAAGGCGGTCGAACTCGTCACCGGAACCGCCGACCGGCAGGCGCTGCGAGAGATCGCCGGCCATGATCTTCTTGCCGGCATCCGACATGCGGTCGATGCGCTTCAAGGCATTCCGGCCGATGCCGAACCAGATGATGATGGCGCCGAGGCCCATGATGGCGAGCGCGATCATCAGCGCCTGACGCACCAGCACGCGGAAACGTTCCGGCTCGCCAAGGTCGCGACCGATCAGCACCCGAAGGCCATTGTCGAGGACGAAGATGTTGGCAATCGCCGTATGCCCGACCACGCCGCTATCGGTGTAGCGCTGATAGGAGAAGGGCACCGACGTCCAGCCCTGCTCCTCGAACACACCCGGCTGCACAGAGGCGACATTGCCGGCAAGGATATCGCCCGAGGGACCGGCGATCAGATAGAGATTGGCGCCCGGCTGACGAGCGCGTCGTTCCATCGTGCGAAGGAGCAGGTTCATGCCCCCGGCATCATAGGCGCGCTGTACCTGTGTCACTTCCTGGGCGACCGCGTCGCGGATCTGACCGGACAGCAGCCGCTCGGACATCGCCGTCACATAGAAGACGAGCGTTGCGGCGCAGATTGCAAAGAGCAGAATGTAAAGGGCCGAAAGGCGGACTGCAGTGGACTTGAAGAGAACCCAGAAACGGCTCATCCCTCATCCTTGATCATGTACCCCGCACCTCGGATCGTCTTCAGCAGCGGCTGGCTGAAGTCCTTCTCGATCTTGGAGCGCAGGCGCGAGACATGCACGTCGATCACATTGGTCTGCGGGTCAAAATGGTAATCCCAGACATTTTCGAGCAGCATGGTGCGGGTTACCACCTGGCCGGCATTCTTCATGAGATATTCCAGCAGCCGGAATTCGCGCGGCTGCAGCGGGATTTCCTTGCCGCCGCGGCGGACTTCATGGGAGAGGCGGTCGAGCTCGAGATCGCCGACGCGATAGACGACATCCTGATCCGGCGTGCCCTTGCGGCGGCCGAGCACTTCAACGCGGGCCAGCAACTCGCTGAAGGCATAGGGCTTCGGCAGGTAGTCGTCGCCGCCGGCGCGCAGACCGGTCACGCGGTCGTCCACCTGGCCAAGCGCAGAGAGGATGAGAACGGGCGTGTGGATGCCCTTGCGGCGCAGCTCGCTGATGACGGAGAGACCATCGCGGCGCGGCAGCATGCGGTCGATGACGATGACGTCGTAGGTATTTTCCGACCCCATGAAGAGACCGCTTTCGCCGTCGCTAGCATGGTCGGCAACGATCCCCGCCTCGCGAAAGGCTTTGGTGAGATAGACCGCCGCTTCCAGATCGTCTTCGATAATGAGAATCTTCATGCGGCCGACATTACCCGCCGGTTGCTTTTCGGCAAGGCTCAAAGCGTCTTCCTGTTGTGGGGAGGTCATTGCGGGCGTCCTTCATAATTGAAGAATTTGGCATAATCGAAGAATTAGGCGGCCGTGAAGAATTCGCGGGCTCGTGAAACGGAGCCGCGCAGCATTTGCTCCTGCGCGGCTCCAGCTTTCCGGGGCTGGAAGATCAGCCCTGACCGTTGATCGGAAGGGCGACGAAACGGCTGCCGTCCTTCGACTGGATCTGGAACAGCGCGCGGGTGCGGCCGTCCTTCTTGGCCTGGTTGATGACGCGGACGACATCGTCGGCGCTGGAGACCTCCTGGTTGTTGACCGAGGTGATCGTTTCGCCTTCCTTGATGCCCTTGTCGGCAGCATCCGAATTCGGATCGATGCCGGTGATGGCGAGGCCCTTGCCGTCATCCGACGGGCCGACCGTCAGGCCGAGATCGGCAAGCGCCTTCTCGGAAGCCGGCGGCTGGGCCTGCTCCTGCTGGTCGTTGTCGTCACCAGCTGAAGCCTGCTGATCGGCCGGCAGCGTGCCGAGTTCGACGGTTACGGACTGGGCCTTGCCGGAACGCCATACCGAAAGCTCGACCTTGCTGCCCGGCGTCATCGCGCCGATGCGGCGGCTGAGGTCGCGGGCATCCTTTACCGGCTCACCATTGACGGCGGTGACGACGTCACCGGTCTTCATGCCGGCCTTCTGGCCGGGCGTGCCCTCCTGAGCGGAGACGACAAGAGCGCCGTTTGCTTCGGAGAGGCCGAGGGAGTCGGCAATGTCCTTGGTGACCGGCTGGATCTGCACGCCGAGGTAACCGCGCGAAACCGTGCCGTCCTTCATCAGGTCGGCGACGACATCCTTGGCGGTAGAAGCCGGGATCGCGAAGGCGATGCCGACGCTGCCGCCCGACGGCGAGAAGATCGCGGTGTTGATGCCGACGACCTGGCCATTGAGGTTGAAGGTCGGGCCACCCGAGTTACCGCGGTTCACGGCCGCATCGACCTGCAGGTAGTCGTCATAGGGGCCGGAGCCGATATCGCGGCCGCGGGCCGAAACGATGCCGGCCGTGACCGTGCCGCCGAGACCGAAGGGATTACCGACGGCGACGACCCAGTCACCGACACGGACCTTGTTGTCATCGGCCCAGTTCACGTAGGTGAATTTGCGGCCCTTGCCATCGACCTTCAGCACGGCGAGGTCGGTGCGCGGGTCCTTGCCGATCAGCTTGGCATCGAGCTCGGTGCCATCGTTCATGACTGCGACGAAGGCGGTGCCATCGGAAACGACATGGTTGTTGGTGACGATATAGCCGTCTTCGCTAATGAAGAAGCCGGAGCCTTGAGCGACCGGACGCAGACGGCCCGGGCCGCCCGGCTGGCCGAAGCGGCGCTGCTGGTTCTGGCCCTGGTGGCCCTGCTCGCCGAACTGGCGGAAGAACGGCTTCAGGGCGTCGGGCAGATCGTCAAAGCCGCGGCCGTTGAAATCGAAAGAGAAACCATCACCATCGTCGGAGGCCGGCTTGACGCGGCTTTCGACGCGAACGGAAACTACGGCCGGGGAAACGGCGTCAACGACATTGGCGAAGCTCGGAACCGAGGGAGACTGGACATTGACAGCCTCGGCATAGGAACGGGAAATCTCGACAGGGATACCGGTTGCAAGAACGGCGGCTGCCAGACCTGCAACGGTGGATGCCTGAAGCACCGTTTTAAGGGACGGACGTCCGCGGGAATTTTTCAGCATAAAGAGCTCCTTCTCTTTTTTCAGACCCTCTTTCCGGCGATGCCGGATCAGTGATGGACCGAGATATAGGACGCCGCACCTTACTACGAACTGTCCAGCCCATGAAAAATTCGTAATGTACCAACATTCTTTTGGTTGCATGTCGGACAAGGTCAACTCGCTGCGCCCTATTTAACCGATCGGTTGACAATCAAGGCTAGACCCTATATTTAACCATAGAGTTACATACGAGGGCCCATCATGCAAACCGACACTCTGAGCGCCACTTTCGCGGCCCTTGCGGACCCCACGCGGCGGGCCATCATCGCACGGCTGGCCGAAGGCGAGGCTTCGGTCAACGAACTCGCTGCTCCCTTCGACATGAGCCTTCCGGCTGTCTCCAAACATCTAAAGGTGCTGGAAAAGGCTGGGCTTATCAGCCGGGGCAAGGAGGCCCAATGGCGACCGGCCAGGCTCGAACCGCACATGATGAAAAGCATCGCCGACTGGCTGGAGCAATACCGGCGCTTCTGGGAATCGAGTTTCGACCGGTTGGATAGCTACCTGCAAAATATCCAGAAAGCGGACGACAGCGGCCCCCGCAACTGATCGCCGGCCCGCATTTTCAATCATCACAAGGGGAATACCATGGCCGATCAGCTGTCGCGCCCCACATTGCATATGCAGCGGATATTCAATGCACCCCGCGCCCTCTTATGGGCCGCCTGGACCCGGCCGGAAATGGTCGTCGCCTGGCTTGGTCCGGTGGAATGGCCGGCGGTCAGCGTCGTGCAGGATCTACGAGTGGGCGGCTCCTATCGGGCTTGCCTGAAAAACGCCGAGGATGGCCGGCTGCTGTGGCAGAGCGGCGTCTACAGGGAAATCGAGGAACCCTCGCGCCTGTCCTTCACCTTCCAATGGGAGGATTCGCACGAGGACGGCGAGCCGGTCGTAACCCTGGTGACCGTTATCTTCGAGGAACTGGCCGAGGGCCGCACGCGCATGGATTTCACCCATGCGGAGCTGAAATCCGAAGAGAGCCTTGCCGGACACAGACATGGCTGGGAGAGCACCTTCGGCAGGCTGGAAAGCTGGATTGGAAATCAGGGAAATCAAAGGGAGTGATGACCATGAAACTCGTGACGAATCTCGTTTTCAAAGGCGAATGCCGTCAGGCCTTCGAATTCTATGCCAAAGTGCTCGGCGGCAAGCTGAACGGCATGTTCACATTCGCAGAAGCGCCCGGCGACATGCCGATCGATCCGTCCTTCAAGGACAAGATCATGCATGCTTGGCTCGATGTCGGCGACCAGTCGCTAATGGGCTGTGATGCCCCTCCCGGATATCAAGAGGACATGGGCGGCTTCAGCGCCACCTATCACAGGCAGGATGCAGCGGAAACGAAGCGCGTCTTCAACGCACTCTCTGAAGGCGGCAAGATAACCATGCCCTTCAACGCGACCTTCTGGTCGCCGGGCTTCGGGATGTTCACCGATCGCTTCGGCACGCCCTGGATGGTTAATACGATCCCGACGGACCGGCAATGAGCGAGAAGGCCATGATCTGGACCGGGCGCGTGCTGACCGGGCTTTTTGCACTCTTCATGTTCGGCGCATCGATCGCACCCAAGCTTCTCGGCCTGCCGGTCGCGGAGGAAACGATGACGGCGCTCGGCTGGCCTGATGGCTATGTACTGATGATCGGCCTGATCGAGCTTACCTGCCTCGTGCTCTACCTCATCCCGCAGACCAGCGTGTTCGGCGCGGTGCTGATGATGGGGCTGCTCGGCGGCGCGATGGCCACTCAGATCCGGGCCGGAAGCCCGCTCTTCAGCCATATATTGTTCAGCATCTATCTCGGGCTGTTCATGTGGGGCGGGTTGTGGCTGCGTGATCCCGTGGTCAGGGCGCTGTTTCCATACCGGAAAGCGTGAGGATCGCCATTCCGCTGCCGCTGCGGCGGGATGGTTCGCTATTTTTCAAGCAATTCGGCAAGCCTTGC
>UBMI01000013.1:2500-5000 GCA_900466475.1 Hyphomicrobiales bacterium | reverse complement strand
GGCGACCGCCCCAGTCAAACTACCCACCATACACTGTCCCGGACCCGGATAACGGGCCGCGGTTAGACATCCATGACGATAAGGGTGGTATTTCAAGGATGGCTCCACAGAAACTGGCGTCCCTGCTTCAAAGCCTACCACCTATCCTACACATGCCGACACGAATGCCAGTGTAAAGCTATAGTAAAGGTGCACGGGGTCTTTCCGTCTGACCGCAGGAACCCCGCATCTTCACGGGGAATTCAATTTCACTGAGTCTATGTTGGAGACAGCGGGGAAGTCGTTACGCCATTCGTGCAGGTCGGAACTTACCCGACAAGGAATTTCGCTACCTTAGGACCGTTATAGTTACGGCCGCCGTTTACTGGGGCTTCGATTCAAAGCTTGCACCTCTCCTCTTAACCTTCCAGCACCGGGCAGGCGTCAGACCCTATACGTCGTCTTGCGACTTCGCAGAGCCCTGTGTTTTTGATAAACAGTCGCTACCCCCTGGTCTGTGCCACCCCACAAGAGTTGCCTCATATGGGGTCACGCTTCTTCCGAAGTTACGCGTGCAATTTGCCGAGTTCCTTCAACATAGTTCTCTCAAGCGCCTTGGTATACTCTACCTGACCACCTGTGTCGGTTTCGGGTACGGTCTATACGGTGGAGCTATTTCCTGGAACCGCTCCGCTGCCCATCCAATCCAATAAGAATGAACAACTTGTGCGATCCGTCACTTCCACCAGGCCCACGAATATTAACGTGGTTCCCATCGACTACGCGTGTCCGCCTCGTCTTAGGGGCCGGCTAACCCTGCTCAGATTAACTTTAAGCAGGAACCCTTGGTCTTTCGGCGAGAGGGTCTCTCACCCTCTTTATCGTTACTCATGTCAACATTCGCACTTCCGATACCTCCAGGACCCCTCACGGGTATCCCTTCATCAGCTTACGGAACGCTCCGCTACCACTCCTCAAAGAGGAATCCTCAGCTTCGGTGCATGGCTTTAGCCCCGTTACATTTTCGGCGCAAAGACCCTTATTTAGACCAGTGAGCTGTTACGCTTTCTTTAAATGATGGCTGCTTCTAAGCCAACATCCTGGTTGTTTTGGGATCCTCACATCCTTTCCCACTTAGCCATGACTTGGGGACCTTAGCTGGAGGTTAGGGTTGTTGCCCTTTTCACGACGGACGTTAGCACCCGCCGTGTGTCTGCCTGGTAGTACTTCCCGGTATTCGGAGTTTGGTTAGGATCAGTAAGACGGTGAGTCCCCATAGCCCATCCAGTGCTCTACCCCCGGGAGTATTCGCCAGACGCTCTACCTAAATAGATTTCGCGGAGAACCAGCTATTTCCGAGTTTGATTGGCCTTTCACCCCTAGCCACAAGTCATCCCAATCTATTGCAACAGATGCGGGTTCGGTCCTCCAGTTGGTGTTACCCAACCTTCAACCTGCTCATGGCTAGATCACTCGGTTTCGGGTCTAATGCAACAAACTATATCGCCCTATTCAGACTCGCTTTCGCTGCGCCTACACCTACCGGCTTAAGCTTGCTTGTTACACTAAGTCGTTGACCCATTATACAAAAGGTACGCCGTCAGGGTTGCCCCCTCCGACTGTTTGTAGGCATCCGGTTTCAGGTACTATTTCACTCCCCTTGTCGGGGTGCTTTTCACCTTTCCCTCACGGTACTTGTTCGCTATCGGTCATGCACGAGTACTTAGGCTTGGAGAGTGGTCTCCCCATGTTCAGACAGGATTTCACGTGTCCCGCCCTACTCTAGGACATTAATGATATCTACGCGTACGGGGCTGTCACCCGCTACGGCCGCACTTTCCAGAGCGTTCCGCTTTAATCACTAATGCCACTGGCCTGGTCCGCGTTCGCTCGCCACTACTTGCGGAGTCTCGGTTGATGTCCTTTCCTGCAGGTACTTAGATGTTTCAGTTCCCTGCGTTCGCTTCTTACCCCTATGTATTCGAAAGTAAGATACCTTATCACAATGCTTGGAAACCCAAGCCGACCTTGCAGTCAGTTTGGATTTTCCAAGCATTTAAGGTGGGTTTCCCCATTCGGAGATCCATGGATCAAAGCTCATTCGCAGCTCCCCACGGCTTTTCGCAGCGTATCACGTCCTTCATCGCCTGTGCATGCCAAGGCATCCACCAAATGCCCTTACGACACTTAATCGTTCTCATTGCCAATGCTCATCATCTCGTTGCCTGCTTCAAAGAAACAGCAACAGACCGGGTTACCTTTTACAACCCAGTCAATCCAACAATGCCATCGACGTGTTCGACCTGATCACTTTATTGGAGCTACGCCGAGCAGCTCGCTTGTGTCAGGTCTTAAGACCAGCTTCTCGAGATTTGATCCGATACCGCGCGGTCAGGCAACGGCAATCCAGTCGTCCGTCAGATGTCATCCCTAGAGATGACAAACAACAACGACCCAGAGCGACAAGCTTCCTACCTACCTCCAGTCCCTCCACCATATCCGGCCGGCTAGGCCATCCATG
>UBMI01000012.1 GCA_900466475.1 Hyphomicrobiales bacterium | reverse complement strand
ACCGTCGGTGCAGGCATCGTTGCTTCCATCATCGAGTAATCGGAATTATCCCCGATTTTAGGAAAAACCCCGCTGGAAACGGCGGGGTTTTTTCGTTTTTCGGCATGCGGAAACGCTCATGAGATGTTGTAAAAATATCGTTAAGATGTCCCATAACAGTATTTTGTTCATCTAGCGTTCAGAAAGCGTTTTGCGTTCCGGCATTTTTAGTCCAGACTCCTCATTGTAGAGAGGAGAGTAGGATGATTCACAAGGCTACATTCGTTGCGACGATTTTCGCGATGTATGTTTTCACGATGTTTTTCATCGCTGCAATTCCGCAGGAAGTTGTTCAGGCAGCTGGCGTGCAGATAGACGAAATAAGCGTCGTTAAATAGTTGCGTAGCGAGCCGCCGGAGCGTCCGGCGGTGATTGAAATGGCAGGGCAGGCGCTTCCAGTTGGAAGCCCCTGGCCAGAGTAGGTTTGAACCTGCTGACGAGACGCTCGCTTGCTCTTCGCGCGGAAGAGTTTATCTATGCCTCCGATTTCATGACGCGGAGGATATTCCATGAAAAAGCGCATTCTCTTCACCGGCGGTTCGGGCAAGGCGGGACGTCATGCCGTGCCGTGGCTCGTCAATGCCGGATATGAGGTTCATAACGTCGATCGCGTGCCGCTCGAAAGCCCTGGTGTCACCAATCTCACTGCCGACATCACCGACAGTGGCCAGATGTTCAACGTGCTTTCCATGCACCGGGACTTTCCGGATCTGGACGCGGGCAAGGGTGTTCAGCCTTTCGACGCCGTTGTGCATTTCGCGGCAGTGCCGCGCATCCTGATCAAGCCTGATAACGAGACCTTCCGCATTAACACGATGGGCACTTATAATGTCATCGAGGCGGCCGTGAAGCTCGGTATCCGGAAGATCATCGTCGCATCGAGTGAGACGACCTATGGCGTCTGCTTCGCCGAAGGTCATCGCGATTTCCACCAGTTCCCGCTGGATGAGGACTATGATGTCAATCCGATGGATTCCTACGGCCTTTCCAAGGTCCTGAATGAGAAGACCGCGCGTGCTTTTGCCGAGCGGTCCGGCTTCGATATTTACGCGTTGCGCATCGGCAACGTCATCGAGCCGCATGAATACGAGAGGTTTCCGACCTATTTCGCCAATCCGGAAATGCGCAAGCGCATCGCCTGGAGCTATATCGATGCGCGCGATCTCGGACAGATCGTCCACCGCTGCATTGAGAAGGACGGATTGGGCTTCCAGGTCTTCAATGCCGCCAACGACACGGTCTCGGCCAATACGCCATCTCGAGAGCTCGCCAAGCGATTCTACCCGAATGTGCCGTTCACCCGTGAGATCGGCGAATATGAGGGCCTGCTTTCCAACCGGAAGATTCGCGAAGTGCTCGGATTCAAGGAAGAGCACGACTGGCGGAAATACGTGAAAGTGTGAGTTTCACTGCAGAAAGTCACGCGGCCGGACGCGTTCGATTTCGCGTCCGGTCGTCAAATGTGCTGCTGCAGGGGACTTCTTTCGATTGCCTGCGGAGAATGATCCCGAAAATCGAAAATCGCTCTTGCATATCCCGAGCCGCCGCCTTAAAGGGAGCGCCATGCTTTTCACCGGCTCATGATCGCAAGGTCAACAGGCTGAATGCAAAGCGTAAAGGGGTATAGCTCAGTTGGTAGAGCGGCGGTCTCCAAAACCGCAGGTCGGGGGTTCGAGCCCCTCTGCCCCTGCCATTTTCCTTGAACGGACAGCGCGGACGTCTCGCAGCGTTCCGGCGAGGATTGAGCATATGGCGACAAATTTCGTTAAACATCAGTTTCCCTCTTGTGTATCGGGAAATCGATGTTTATTTAGGGTTCAACAGACACGCGGTGCGTGGGGCTGATAGTTTCAGCTTTACGCGCCGTAATTGCGTGGGCAGTCGATGGCATCCAAATCCAATCCATTCGCGTTTCTGCAGCAGGTTCGCACGGAGACGTCTAAAGTTACATGGCCGTCGCGCCGCGAGACGATGATCTCGACGGTTATGGTGCTGTTTATGGTTGTTTTTGCTGCGCTGTTTTTCTTTGCCGCGGACCAGCTGATTGGCTGGGCGCTGAGCTTCGTGCTCAATACCGGCAACTGATACGGGTGGAGATGAAAATGGCGGCACGTTGGTACATCGTCCACGCATATTCCAATTTTGAAAAGAAGGTGGCTGAGGACATCGAGAACAAGGCTCGCCAGAAGGGGCTTGAGCACCTGTTCGAGAAGATTCTCGTGCCGACCGAAAAGGTGGTGGAAGTGCGTCGCGGCCGCAAGGTCGATTCCGAGCGCAAGTTCTTCCCGGGCTATGTCATGGTTCGCGCCAATCTGACAGATGAGGCCTATCACCTGATCAAGAATACGCCGAAGGTCACGGGCTTCCTTGGCTCTGACAACAAGCCGGTTCCGATTCCGGATTCTGAGGCCGATCGCATCCTCGGTCAGGTTCAGGAAGGTGTCGAACGGCCGAAGGCTTCCGTTACCTTCGAGATCGGCGAGCAGGTTCGTGTATCCGACGGTCCGTTCGCCTCGTTCAATGGCACGGTTCAGGATGTGGACGAAGAGCGTTCGCGCCTGAAGGTGGAAGTGTCGATCTTCGGTCGCGCGACCCCGGTCGAACTGGAATACGCTCAGGTCGAGAAGGTCTGATTTTTTGAGATCGAGGCTCAGTCGCTTGCGGCTGATCCTCGTGCGGCAAATGCCGCATCGCGTGGAAGGTGAGGGGTCTTAGCCGGGCCTCAAGGATCCGAACCACGCAACCGCAGCCGCCGGAGCGATCCGGCATCAGGGCCGGGTGACCGGCCATCAGTGAAAGGCAGAGAGATATGGCTAAGAAAGTTGCAGGCCAGCTCAAGCTGCAGGTCAAGGCAGGATCGGCAAACCCGTCCCCGCCAATCGGCCCGGCACTTGGTCAGCGTGGCATTAACATCATGGAATTCTGCAAGTCGTTCAACGCGGCTACGCAGGAAATGGAAAAGGGTATGCCGATCCCGGTCGTCATCACCTATTACCAGGACAAGTCGTTCACCTTCGTCATGAAGCAGCCGCCGGTCAGCTACTGGCTGAAGAAGGAAGCGAAGATCCAGTCCGGTTCCAAGACCCCGGGCAAGGGCGCAAAGGCTGGTACCCTCACCAAGGCTCAGATCAAGACGATCGCCGAAGCCAAGATGAAGGACCTGAACGCAGCAGATATCGAAGGTGCAATGGCGATGATCGAGGGCTCTGCCCGCGCCATGGGCCTGGAAGTGGTGGGTTAAGACCATGGCAGGCAAGCGCACTCAGAAGATCAATGAAGGTGTTGATCCGACCAAGCTCTACGCTCTGACGACCGCCATCGGCATGGTCAAGGAACGTGCTGTCGCAAAGTTCGATGAAACCATCGAAGTTTCGATGAACCTCGGCGTTGACCCGCGTCACGCAGACCAGATGGTCCGCGGCGTCGTCAACCTGCCGAACGGCACCGGCCGTACGGTTCGCGTTGCTGTTTTTGCTCGTGGCGTCAAGGCTGATGAAGCCAAGGCTGCCGGCGCAGACGTCGTTGGCGCAGAAGAGCTCGTTGAAATCGTCCAGGGCGGCAAGATCGATTTCGATCGTTGCATCGCAACCCCGGACATGATGCCGCTCGTCGGCCGCCTCGGTAAGGTTCTCGGCCCGCGTGGCATGATGCCGAACCCGAAGGTTGGCACGGTTACGATGGATGTCGCTGGTGCCGTCAAGGCTTCCAAGGGCGGCGCTGTCGAGTTCCGCGTCGAGAAGGCTGGTATCGTTCACGCCGGCATCGGCAAGGCATCTTTCGATGCCAAGGCTCTGGAAGAAAACATCCGTGCCTTCGCTGACGCCGTCATCAAGGCAAAGCCGGCTGGCGCCAAGGGCAACTACGTCAAGCGCGTAGCGCTCTCCTCGACCATGGGTCCGGGCGTCAAGATCGAAGTTGGCTCGGTCACCGCAGCGGTTACCGCTGCTTAAGTTTCGTCGGGCTTCGGCCTGATAACAAGAATTCCGGCCTCGTAAGGGGCCGGAATATTCCGGAGAAATCCGGAATCCTGTCCGAGATTGCAGGTGGTTTTCCCTTAATCACTGTTGCCTGCATGAGACGGGTAAGACCCGAATTGCATGAAGTTATGCTTCTAGGAAATCGGTTCGAGCCTTGGATGCCTTGTGCCTCTTTGCCTTTACTGGCGCGGAGCGCGAGGGGACAGGATCCTCAAGCGTCGCTTGGGATCTATTCTGATCCCAGGAGGCAAAGGCAACCCGGTGGGTCCGTTCAACGGTCCCGCCAACTGGAGATAGGCAGTGGAAAGAGCGGAAAAGCGCGAATTCGTCACGGAACTGAACGATGTCTTCAAGGCATCGGGCTCGGTTGTCGTGGCCCACTATGCTGGTGCTACAGTCGCACAGATGAACGATTTTCGTTCGAAGATGCGCGCTGCTGGCGGCACCGTCAAAGTCGCGAAGAACCGCCTGGCCAAAATTGCCCTTCAGGGTACGGAAGCGGAAGGGATCTCCGATCTCTTCAAAGGTCAGACCCTCATTGCTTACAGCAATGATCCGATCACCGCTCCGAAGGTCGTCATGGATTTCGCCAAGACCAACGACAAGATCGTTGTTCTCGGTGGTGCCATGGGAACAACCACGCTCAATGCTGAAGCTGTCAAGTCGCTTGCGACCCTGCCTTCGCTCGATGAGCTGCGTGCGAAGCTGCTGGGCATGATCCAGACACCGGCTACCCGCATCGCTGGGGTTGTTGCAGCACCGGCAAGCCAGCTTGCCCGCGTGTTCGCGGCCTACGCCAAGAAGGACGAAGCCGCTTAAGGCGGTTTTTCGCTGTACAAACTCAACAGTTCGAACCGAACAAAAGGAACTAGAAAAATGGCTGATCTCGCAAAGATCGTTGATGACCTCTCCTCGCTGACCGTCCTGGAAGCCGCTGAGCTTTCCAAGCTGCTCGAAGAAAAGTGGGGCGTTTCCGCCGCTGCTCCGGTAGCTGTTGCTGCCGCTGCTGGTGGTGCAGGTGCTGCTGCTCCGGTCGAAGAAGAAAAGACCGAGTTCGACGTCATCCTCACGGATGCCGGCGCCAACAAGATCAACGTCATCAAGGAAGTCCGCGCCATCACCGGTCTCGGCCTCAAGGAAGCCAAGGACCTCGTCGAAGGCGCTCCGAAGGCTGTCAAGGAAGGCGTTTCCAAGGCTGAAGCTGCTGACATCAAGAAGAAGCTTGAAGACGCTGGCGCAAAGGCTGACGTCAAGTAATCTTGAACTGCTTTTGGGAGGCGGTGTTTGCCGTCTCCCATTTGCCGTTTTTTTGAACGAATTACCCAAAAGCCGCGTGAAAACGGCTTTTGGGTAATGGGTTCTTCAAGAGCATGGTCTCGAACCGAGGCACCAAGGCAATCCGGCCTGGCTGTTTCGGGAGGTGGGACGAGGTTGAACTACTCATTGGTTGACGGGATCGACTGGCCATCGGTTCCCGTCCGTTGCAGGCCCGGATGCAATTTTTGAAGGAGCGACGATGGCTCAGACCCTTTCGTTCAATGGTCGCAGGCGCGTACGCAAGTTTTTTGGTAAAATCCCCGAAGTCGCAGAAATGCCGAACCTCATCGAGGTTCAGAAGGCGTCCTACGACCAGTTTCTGATGGTTGAAGAGCCCAAGGGCGGTCGTCCCGACGAAGGCCTCCAGGCTGTCTTCAAGTCTGTTTTCCCGATCACCGATTTCTCCGGCGCTTCCATGCTGGAGTTCGTGTCCTATGAATTCGAGCCGCCGAAGTTCGACGTCGACGAATGCCGCCAGCGCGACCTGACCTATGCTGCGCCGCTGAAGGTTACTCTCCGTCTCATCGTGTTCGATATCGACGAGGATACGGGCGCGAAGTCGATCAAGGACATCAAGGAACAGTCCGTATACATGGGCGACATGCCGCTCATGACGAACAACGGTACGTTCATCGTGAACGGCACCGAACGCGTGATCGTGTCCCAGATGCACCGCTCGCCGGGCGTCTTCTTCGACCACGACAAGGGCAAGAGCCATTCTTCCGGCAAGCTGCTCTTTGCTGCCCGCGTCATTCCGTATCGCGGTTCCTGGCTCGATATCGAATTCGACGCCAAGGACATCGTCTATGCCCGTATCGACCGCCGCCGCAAGATTCCGGTGACGTCGCTGCTGATGGCCCTCGGCATGGACGGCGAGGAAATCCTCGACACCTTCTACACGAAGTCGCTCTACAAGCGTGACGGCGAAGGCTGGCGCATTCCCTTCAAGCCGGAAACGCTGAAGGGTGCAAAGGCGATCACCGAGATGGTCGACGCCGATACCGGCGAAGTCGTGGTAGAAGCCGGCAAGAAGCTGACCCCGCGTTTGCTCCGCCAGCTCTCCGACAAGGGCCTCAAGGCTCTCAAGGCGACTGACGACGACCTCTATGGCAACTACCTTGCCGAAGACATCGTCAACTACTCGACGGGCGAGATCTATCTCGAAGCCGGCGACGAAATCGACGAGAAGACGCTTGGCATCATCCTCGCCAACCACTTCGACGAGATCCCGGTTCTCGGCATCGACCACATCAATGTCGGCGCCTACATCCGCAACACGCTGACCGCAGACAAGAACGAGAACCGTCAGGACGCTCTGTTCGACATCTACCGCGTCATGCGTCCGGGTGAACCGCCGACCATGGATTCGGCCGAAGCCATGTTCAACTCGCTGTTCTTCGATGCGGAGCGTTATGATCTCTCCGCTGTCGGCCGCGTGAAGATGAACATGCGTCTTGACCTTAGCGTCGAAGACACCGTTCGCATCCTGCGCAAGGACGACATCCTGGCCGTGGTCAAGATGCTTGTCGAACTGCGCGACGGCAAGGGCGAGATCGACGACATCGACAACCTCGGCAACCGCCGCGTCCGCTCGGTCGGCGAGCTGATGGAGAACCAGTACCGTCTCGGCCTGCTTCGCATGGAGCGCGCGATCAAGGAACGCATGTCCTCGATCGAAATCGACACGGTCATGCCGCAGGATCTGATCAACGCCAAGCCGGCTGCTGCAGCCGTCCGCGAATTCTTCGGTTCCTCGCAGCTGTCGCAGTTCATGGACCAGGTCAACCCGCTGTCGGAAATCACCCACAAGCGCCGTCTCTCGGCTCTTGGCCCGGGCGGTCTGACCCGCGAGCGCGCCGGCTTCGAAGTCCGCGACGTTCATCCGACGCACTACGGCCGCATTTGCCCGATCGAAACGCCGGAAGGCCCGAACATCGGTCTCATCAACTCGCTGGCGACCTTTGCGCGCGTCAACAAGTACGGTTTCATCGAAAGCCCGTACCGTCGTATCGTCGATGGCAAGGTCACGACCGACGTGCTTTACCTCTCCGCCATGGAAGAGGCGAAGTACTACGTTGCCCAGGCCAACGCCGAACTGACGTCGGACGGCTCATTCGTCGACGAATTCGTCGTCTGCCGTCACGCTGGCGAAGTTATGCTTGCCCCGCGCGACAGCATGAACCTGATGGACGTTTCGCCGAAGCAGGTCGTTTCGGTCGCAGCCGCTCTCATTCCGTTCCTGGAAAACGACGACGCCAACCGCGCTCTCATGGGCTCGAACATGCAGCGTCAGGCCGTTCCGCTTCTGCGCGCTGAAGCGCCGTTTGTCGGTACCGGCATGGAACCGGTCGTCGCCCGCGACTCCGGTGCTGCCATCGGCGCACGCCGCGGCGGTGTGGTCGACCAGGTCGACGCGACGCGTATCGTTATCCGCGCCACGGAAGACCTCGAAGCCGGCAAGTCCGGCGTCGATATCTACCGCCTGCAGAAGTTCCAGCGTTCGAACCAGAACACCTGCGTCAACCAGCGCCCGCTGGTTACCGTCGGTGACGAGGTCAACCGCGGCGACATTCTCGCCGACGGTCCGTCGACGGATCTGGGCGATCTGGCTCTCGGCCGCAACGCGCTCGTCGCGTTCATGCCCTGGAACGGCTACAATTACGAAGACTCGATCCTGCTCTCCGAGCGTATCGTTGCTGACGACGTGTTCACCTCCATCCACATCGAAGAATTCGAAGTGATGGCGCGTGACACCAAGCTTGGTCCGGAAGAAATCACGCGTGATATCCCGAACGTTTCGGAAGAAGCGCTGAAGAACCTCGACGAAGCCGGTATCGTCTACATCGGTGCCGAAGTTCAGCCGGGCGATATCCTCGTTGGCAAGATCACGCCGAAGGGCGAAAGCCCGATGACGCCGGAAGAAAAGCTCCTGCGCGCCATCTTCGGTGAAAAGGCATCCGACGTGCGCGACACGTCCATGCGCATGCCGCCCGGCACCTACGGCACGATCGTCGAAGTGCGCGTCTTCAATCGCCACGGCGTTGAGAAGGACGAGCGCGCGATGGCAATCGAGCGCGAAGAGATCGAGCGTCTGGCAAAGGACCGCGACGACGAGCAGGCGATCCTCGACCGTAACGTCTACGGCCGTCTGATCGACATGCTGCGCGGTCAGTCCTCGATTGCAGGCCCGAAGGGGTTCAAGAAGGGCACCGAGCTGTCAAACGCCGTCGTCTCCGAATATCCCCGCTCGCAGTGGTGGATGTTCGCCGTCGAGGACGAAAAGGTCCAGAGCGAACTCGAAGCACTTCGTGGCCAATACGACGAATCCAAGTCGCGCCTTGAACAGCGCTTCATGGACAAGGTCGAAAAGGTCCAGCGCGGCGATGAAATGCCTCCTGGTGTCATGAAGATGGTCAAGGTCTTCGTCGCTGTGAAGCGCAAGATCCAGCCGGGCGACAAGATGGCCGGCCGCCACGGCAACAAGGGTGTCGTTTCGCGCATCGTGCCTGTCGAAGACATGCCGTTCCTCGAAGACGGTACGCATGTCGACGTCGTTCTGAACCCGCTTGGCGTGCCCTCGCGCATGAACGTCGGCCAGATTCTCGAGACGCACCTTGGCTGGGCTTGCGCCGGCATGGGTCGTCAGATCGGCGAGATGCTGGAGGCCTACAAGGCCGGCGGCAACATCGAGCCGCTTCGCAAGACGATCGGCGACGTGGTCGGTGATGGTCCGAAGGCCGAACAGGTCAAGGATTTCGACGATGAATCGGTCCTGCGTCTGGCCGACCAGTGGAAGCGTGGCGTGTCCATCGCGACCCCGGTCTTCGACGGTGCGAACGAAGAGAACGTCAATGAGATGCTGCGTCTGGCAGGTCTCAAGGATACTGGTCAGTCGACGCTGTACGACGGTCGTACCGGCGAGCAGTTCGACCGCCAGGTTACGGTTGGCTACATCTACATGCTGAAGCTCAACCACCTGGTCGACGACAAGATCCATGCTCGTTCGATTGGTCCGTACTCGCTCGTCACCCAGCAGCCGCTGGGCGGTAAGGCGCAGTTCGGTGGCCAGCGCTTCGGCGAAATGGAAGTCTGGGCGCTCGAAGCTTACGGCGCAGCCTATACGCTGCAGGAAATGCTGACGGTGAAGTCGGACGACGTTGCCGGCCGCACCAAGGTCTACGAAGCGATCGTCCGTGGTGACGACACCTTCGAGGCCGGCATTCCGGAAAGCTTCAACGTTCTCGTCAAGGAAATGCGCTCGCTGGGTCTCTCGGTCGAGCTCGAAAATTCCAAGGTCGAGGACCTGCAGGGCGCAAGCCAGCTGCCGGATGCTGCCGAGTAACCACTTGATAGGGTGTGCGCCTTAATAGGGCGCACACCGTTCCCGCCGTGGCCCCGTAACGTGTTGGCCGGGCAGGGACGCTTTCGCCGCATTTTGCGGTTATTGTCGTTTAAGCGATGGCGCGGCTCCCGGGAATTTGCCGCCAACCTCGCAAGCTAAGGGCGCTTTCGCCCATGAAGGAGACAGGCATGAACCAAGAGGTCATGAATCTTTTCAATCCGCAGGTGCCTGCACAGAATTTCGATTCCATCCGGATTTCGATCGCCTCTCCGGAGAAGATTCTTTCCTGGTCCTACGGTGAGATCAAGAAGCCGGAAACCATCAACTACCGCACGTTCAAGCCGGAACGCGACGGGCTATTCTGCGCGCGCATTTTCGGACCGATCAAGGACTACGAATGCCTGTGCGGCAAGTACAAGCGCATGAAGTACAAGGGCATCATCTGCGAAAAGTGCGGCGTCGAAGTCACGCTGTCGCGCGTTCGCCGTGAGCGCATGGGCCATATCGAGCTCGCCGCTCCTGTTGCCCACATCTGGTTCCTGAAGTCGCTGCCGAGCCGCATCTCCACGCTGCTCGACATGACGCTGAAGGATGTCGAGCGCGTTCTCTACTTCGAAAACTACATCGTCACCGAGCCGGGTCTTACTGCCCTGAAGGAGCATCAGCTCCTTTCGGAAGAAGAATACATGCTCGCGGTTGACGAATACGGTGAAGACCAGTTCACGGCCATGATCGGTGCTGAAGCCATCTATGAGATGCTGGCATCGATGAACCTCGAAAAGATCGCTGGCGATCTGCGCTCCGAGCTTGCCGACACCACGTCGGATCTCAAGCAGAAGAAGCTGATGAAGCGCCTGAAGATCGTCGAGAACTTCATGGAATCCGGCAACCGTCCGGAATGGATGATCATGAAGGTCGTCCCGGTCATCCCGCCGGACCTGCGCCCGCTGGTTCCGCTCGATGGCGGCCGTTTCGCAACGTCGGATCTGAACGATCTCTACCGTCGCGTCATCAACCGTAACAACCGTCTGAAGCGCCTGATCGAACTGCGCGCTCCGGGCATCATCATCCGCAACGAAAAGCGCATGCTGCAGGAATCTGTCGATGCGCTCTTCGATAACGGCCGCCGCGGCCGCGTCATCACCGGCGCCAACAAGCGTCCGCTGAAGTCGCTGTCCGACATGCTCAAGGGCAAGCAGGGCCGCTTCCGTCAGAACCTGCTCGGCAAGCGCGTCGACTATTCTGGCCGTTCGGTCATCGTGACCGGTCCGGAACTGAAGCTGCATCAGTGCGGTCTTCCGAAGAAGATGGCGCTCGAGCTCTTCAAGCCGTTCATCTACGCCCGCCTCGACGCGAAGGGTTACTCTTCGACCGTCAAGCAGGCCAAGAAGCTGGTCGAAAAGGAAAAGCCGGAAGTCTGGGATATCCTCGACGAGGTCATCCGCGAGCATCCGGTTCTCCTGAACCGCGCACCGACGCTCCACCGCCTGGGTATCCAGGCCTTCGAACCTACGCTGGTCGAAGGCAAGGCCATCCAGCTGCACCCGCTCGTCTGCACGGCCTTCAACGCCGACTTCGACGGCGACCAGATGGCCGTTCACGTGCCGCTGTCGCTCGAAGCCCAGCTCGAAGCCCGCGTTCTGATGATGTCGACGAACAACATCCTGCACCCGGCAAACGGTGCACCGATCATCGTTCCGTCGCAGGACATGGTTCTCGGCCTTTACTACCTGTCGATCATGAACCAGAACGAGCCGGGCGAAGGCATGGCCTTCTCCGATCTCGGCGAGCTGCACCACGCCCTCGAAACCAAGGTCGTGACGCTGCACACCAAGATCCGCGGCCGCTTCAAGTCGATCGGCGAGGACGGCAAGCCGTATTCGAAGATCTATGAAACGACGCCGGGCCGCCTGCTCATCGGTGAACTCCTGCCGAAGAACGGCAAGGTGACCTTTGATATCTGCAACCAGGAAATGACCAAGAAGAACATCTCCAGGATGATCGACGCGGTCTACCGTCATTGCGGCCAGAAGGACACGGTCATCTTCTGTGACCGCATCATGCAGCTCGGCTTCAGCCACGCCTGCCGCGCCGGCATTTCGTTCGGCAAGGACGACATGGTCATCCCGGACACCAAGGCCAAGATTGTTAACGACACCGAAAACCTGGTGAAGGAATACGAGCAGCAGTACAACGACGGTCTGATTACCCAGGGCGAAAAGTACAACAAGGTTGTCGACGCCTGGGGTAAGGCCACCGAAAAGGTCGCCGAAGAGATGATGGCCCGCATTAAGGCTGTTGAGTTCGATCCGGCGACCGGTCGTCAGAAGCCGATGAACTCGATCTACATGATGTCACACTCGGGCGCCCGCGGTTCTCCGAACCAGATGCGTCAGCTGGGCGGCATGCGCGGCCTCATGGCCAAGCCGTCGGGTGAAATCATCGAGACGCCGATCATCTCGAACTTCAAGGAAGGCCTGACCGTCAACGAGTACTTCAACTCGACGCACGGTGCCCGTAAGGGTCTGGCAGACACCGCCTTGAAGACCGCAAACTCCGGTTACCTGACCCGCCGTCTCGTCGACGTCGCGCAGGATTGCATCGTCACGCACGTCGATTGCGGTACCGAAACGGGCCTCACCATGACCGCCATCGTCGATGCCGGTCAGGTCGTTGCTTCGCTCGGCGCCCGCATCCTCGGCCGTACGGCTCTCGATCACATCGACCATCCGATCACCGGCGAGCGCATCGTCGATGCCGGCAAGATGATCCTCGAGCCTGATGTCGTCGAGATCGAGAAGGCTGGTATCCAGTCGATCCGCATCCGTTCGGCCCTGACCTGCGAAATCCAGACGGGCGTCTGCTCTGTTTGCTACGGCCGCGACCTTGCTCGCGGTACGCCTGTTAACATGGGCGAAGCCGTCGGCGTCATCGCCGCTCAGTCGATCGGTGAACCGGGCACGCAGCTCACCATGCGTACGTTCCACCTTGGTGGCACGGCAACCGTGGTCGACCAGTCGTTCCTGGAAGCTTCGTACGAAGGTACGGTGCAGATCAAGAACCGCAACATCCTGCGCAACTCCGATGGCAATCTTGTTGCCATGGGCCGCAACATGACCGTTCAGATCCTGGACGAGCGTGGCGTGGAACGCTCCTCGCAGCGTGTTGCCTACGGTTCGAAGCTGCATGTCGACGAAGGCGACAAGGTCAAGCGCGGTCAGCGTCTGGCAGAGTGGGACCCCTACACCCGTCCGATGATGACGGAAGTGGCCGGTACCGTTCAGTTCGAAGACGTCGTCGATGGTCTCTCTGTTCTCGAAGCGACCGACGAATCCACCGGTATCACCAAGCGTCAGGTTATCGACTGGCGTTCGACCCCGCGTGGTTCGGACCTGAAGCCGGCCATCGTCATCAAGGATGCCAGCGGCAATGTCGCAAAGCTGTCCCGTGGTGGCGAAGCCCGCTTCCTGCTTTCGGTCGACGCGATCCTGTCGGTCGAGCCAGGCACGAAGGTCTCCCAGGGTGACGTTCTTGCTCGTTCGCCGCTGGAAAGCGCCAAGACCAAGGACATCACCGGTGGTCTGCCGCGTGTCGCAGAACTGTTCGAAGCCCGTCGTCCGAAGGACCATGCCATCATCGCAGAGATCGATGGTACGATCCGCCTCGGCCGCGACTACAAGAACAAGCGTCGCGTTATCATCGAGCCGGCAGAAGACGGTGTCGAGCCTGTCGAATACCTGATCCCGAAGGGCAAGCCCTTCCACCTTCAGGAAGGCGACTATATCGAAAAGGGTGACTACATCCTCGACGGTAACCCGGCTCCGCACGACATCCTGGCGATCAAGGGCGTGGAAGCCCTGGCTTCCTACCTCGTCAACGAGATCCAGGAAGTCTATCGTCTGCAGGGCGTTGTCATCAACGACAAGCACATCGAAGTGATTGTCCGTCAGATGCTGCAGAAGGTGGAAATCACCGATGCAGGCGACTCGACCTATATCGTCGGCGACAACGTCGACCGTATCGAGCTCGAGGACGTCAACGACCAGCTCATCGAAGAAGGCAAGAAGCCTGCCAGCGGCGATCCGGTTCTGCTCGGCATCACCAAGGCATCGCTGCAGACCCCGTCCTTCATCTCGGCCGCGTCCTTCCAGGAAACGACCAAGGTGCTGACGGAAGCTGCGATCGCCGGCAAGACCGACGGCCTCCAGGGTCTGAAGGAAAACGTCATCGTCGGCCGCCTGATCCCGGCCGGTACCGGTGGCACCATGACCCAGATCCGCCGCATCGCGACGGCTCGCGACGACCTGATCCTGGAAGAGCGCCGCAAGGGCACCGGGGCAGGGGTGGCAACGCCGATGCTGCAGGACCTCGCGAACGAAAGCGCTCCTGCTGCCGAGTAATCGGCGGTCCAGCATATCTGACATTCAAAACCGCCCGGAGAAATCCGGGCGGTTTTACTTTGTCGGAAAGGTTGCTGGGGGCATGGAGCATGGAAAAGGCCGCCGAACGTCATCGGCGGCCTCTCGGTAGTGATTGAACGAGGCTTAGAGGCCGAGCGCGCTGCGCAGCTCGGTCTTGGCCGCTTCATATTCGGCCTTGTAGTCGTCGTGCTGCATGATCGTCTGGGCGATCACGATGCCGGAAATCCGGCCGGCTTCGATATCGGTCGGGTAATGGATGCCGCCGACGACGCGGTTCCAGCCATACTCCCAGGCACGGGCCATGATCGCATCCTTCTTTTCCGGAACCATGTCGGAGAGCACGACACCCATCAGCGTGCCGACTGTGGTGTGGCCGGACGGATAGGAGCCGGACTTGGAAAGCGGAACGACCGGCTTGACGAGTTCAGGATAGAGCAGGTGCGGACGCGTGCGCTTCCACACATCCTTGGCCGGATCGACGACAGCGGCTTCAGTTTCGACGACGCGGTCGAAGAAAGCGGAGAACTTCGGCAGGTTTTCCTTGGTGAACTTCGGATTGTTGATCACGTCGGAATAGCGCCAGACATTTTCTTCGGCGTCGGCAACGGCGCGATCGACCATTTCGGGCGTGCGGGTGACCTGGATGGTCAGGACCTCACCGATCTCGGCCTTGGTCTTGGCCGAGTCATTGGCCGGCGGCGGCGGCAGCAGGTCGAGGAGATTGACTTCCTTGGCATCGGTGAAAGGCTTTGCCTTGTCTTCGGCAAAAACCGGCGATGCGATCGTGACAGCAAACGCAAGGCCGAGCGCGACGAATTTCGAGATATTCCGCATGGTAACTCCTTTGGGGCAATGATTACAATCAGGCTCTAGCCAATGATTGTTTTGTTCGCGTGACACTTCGCATGGCCTCTGCGACGTCGGCTGGCCGAGAGATGGATTGTCAGCGACCACCTCAAATGGAAGTCGATATCTACGGTTGCCGGAAAATGCCCGAACGCGGACAGAGCGCTGCGGCGGTGTATATTTTGAGGTGCGCAGAAGGATGGATGTTGAACTTGTTGGGCCGGTGGCGAAGGTATCGCAGGAGCCCGCCACGCTCATTGATATCGGCCAGCGGAAAGGCGAGGGCGGGAGAATTAGGCCCGCGCCGGCGCGCAGGCTCTATTCTTTATATATGGGCTTAGCTGAAGCGGATGATCGAAACTTCGCCGTCCAGGGCACCCTGATAGGCAGAAGCATGCGGCTCTTCGGAGGGGACTTCGGTCAGCATGCCGATCTGGTCGAGATCGGCCTCGATGAAGCCTTCCTCGGCGAGCGCGTTCAGAGCCTCGCGCACGGCGCTATCGTCATCGGCGGCCTTCAGCATGACGTGCAGGTCTACGCCCTCGCTCGTGTCGGATTCGTAGCCCTTGCCGATGATGATGAAGATCATCGGTCCGTCGAAATTGTTGTCGTTATCCGGTGTACCGATCATCTTTTGTCCTTCGGCTCTCTAAGAATCGCAATATGCAGGTCCCATATAAGGGCTTGATGTCTGCAAATATTGATTCCTATCTGTTTTTGCGGCAATGCCCAAGTTTATCTTGGGTGACATCCTTAATCGACCTGAAGACCCTCGAAACAGGGCGTTTACCGGGCTTTTCAAGCCATTGAGCCGGAGATTATTTCTTAACCGGCCTTGACGAACTGGGTGGAAACCAGTAGTACGCCCGCCATCAGATCCAATGTGAGGTTTGGCTGTTCGGGGCGACGCGCTCTGAAGATCGCCTCAAACAAGGTTCTAAACGCACGTTGAAGTCATGATGCTGCACGCATGACGCACCTTTATTGCGTCCTCTGCTCTATGTGGTCCATCTGCGGAAGCGGATCGGGCCATATTTTGCGCATTGAGGGAAATATGTGTGGCAATGCCGGAAACGGCGAAGTTCGAGCCCGCAAGGGTACTGAGACAAACGTAAGGGATGGTTGAATGCCTACCGTAAACCAGCTGATCCGCAAGCCTCGCCAGGCGAACGTAAAGCGTAACAAGGTTCCCGCTCTTCAGGAGAACCCGCAGAAGCGCGGCGTTTGCACCCGCGTCTACACCACGACGCCGAAGAAGCCGAACTCGGCTCTGCGTAAGGTTGCAAAGATCCGCCTCACCAACGGCTTCGAAGTCATTGGTTACATCCCCGGTGAAGGTCATAACCTTCAGGAACACTCTGTCGTCATGATCCGTGGCGGCCGCGTAAAGGACCTTCCGGGTGTCCGTTATCACATCATCCGCGGCGTTCTCGATACCCAGGGTGTCAAGAACCGCAAGCAGCGCCGTTCTAAGTACGGTGCGAAGCGTCCGAAGTAATTTCGCCCCGGGCGATACCGCCCGGAAAGGCTTGAAAGTGAAATCCCCGGCGCTGCGCGAAGTCCTCCGCGTGGTAGAGCGCCTTAACAGTTAAAGAGACGAGAAGTATGTCCAGACGCCATAAAGCAGAAAAGCGCGAGATCAATCCGGACCCGAAGTTCGGTGACCTCGTTGTTACGAAGTTCATGAATGCCATCATGCTGGACGGCAAGAAGTCCGTCGCCGAAAGCATCGTCTATGGCGCGTTTGACTCCGTACAGGGCAAGTCGAAGCAGGAGCCGCTGACGGTTTTCCATTCCGCGCTCGACAACATTGCTCCGCACGTTGAAGTCCGTTCGCGCCGCGTCGGTGGTGCGACCTACCAGGTTCCGGTCGATGTTCGTCCGGAGCGCCGCCAGGCTCTTGCTATCCGCTGGCTGATCGCTGCTGCTCGCAAGCGCAACGAGACCACCATGATCGATCGTCTTTCGGGCGAACTTCTCGACGCATCCAACAACCGCGGTTCCGCGGTCAAGAAGCGCGAAGACACGCACAAGATGGCTGATGCCAACCGCGCGTTCTCGCATTATCGCTGGTAATCCCGAACGATATCGAAAGGCAGTCCATAATGGCTCGCGAATATAAGATCGAAGACTACCGCAATTTCGGTATCATGGCGCACATCGACGCCGGCAAGACCACGACCACCGAGCGTATCCTTTATTACACCGGCAAGTCGCACAAGATCGGTGAAGTCCACGATGGCGCAGCCACGATGGACTGGATGGAGCAGGAGCAGGAACGCGGCATCACGATCACCTCCGCCGCGACCACGACCTTCTGGAAGGGTCGTGACGGCAAGATGCGCCGCTTCAACATCATCGACACCCCCGGCCACGTCGACTTCACCATCGAAGTCGAGCGTTCGCTGCGCGTTCTCGACGGCGCCATTGCGCTGCTCGACGCCAACGCCGGTGTTGAACCGCAGACGGAAACCGTCTGGCGTCAGGCCGAGAAGTACAACGTTCCGCGCATGATCTTCTGCAACAAGATGGACAAGACCGGCGCGGACTTCTACCGCTCGGTCGAGATGATCAAGACCCGTCTGGGTGCGATCGCTGTCGTCATGCAGCTGCCGATCGGCGCTGAAAGCGACTTCAAGGGCGTTATCGACCTGGTCGAGATGAACGCTCTCATCTGGCGCGACGAATCGCTCGGCGCCCAGTGGGACGTCGTTGAGATCCCGGAAGACATGAAGGCCAAGGCTGAAGAATATCGCGAAAAGCTGATCGAGACCGTTGTCGAGATCGACGAAGCCGCGATGGAAGCCTACCTCGAAGGCAACATGCCCGACAACGACAAGATCCGCGAACTCGTTCGTCGCGGCACGATCGACGTCAAGTTCCACCCGATGTTCTGCGGCACTGCCTTCAAGAACAAGGGCGTTCAGCCGCTGCTCGACGCCGTTGTCGACTACCTGCCGTCGCCGCTCGACATTCCGGCGATCAAGGGTATCGACTTCAAGACGGAAGCCGAAATCGAGCGTCATGCAGACGATGCCGAGCCGCTTTCCATGCTCGCGTTCAAGATCATGAACGACCCCTTCGTCGGTTCGCTCACCTTCGCCCGTATCTATTCCGGCAAGCTCGAAAAGGGTTCGTCGGTCATGAACACGGTCAAGGACAAGCGCGAGCGCGTCGGCCGCATGCTGCAGATGCACTCCAACTCGCGTGAAGACATCGAAGAAGCCTTTGCAGGCGACATCGTTGCTCTCGCAGGTCTCAAGGAAACCACGACTGGCGATACGCTCTGCGATCCGCTGAAGCCGGTTATCCTCGAGCGCATGGAGTTCCCGGAGCCGGTCATCCAGATCGCTATCGAGCCGAAGTCCAAGGGCGACCAGGAAAAGATGGGCCTCGCGCTCAACCGTCTGGCTGCAGAAGATCCGTCGTTCCGCGTGAAGACGGACCAGGAATCCGGTCAGACGATCATTGCCGGCATGGGCGAACTGCATCTCGACATCATCGTCGACCGCATGCGCCGCGAGTTCAAGGTCGAAGCAAACGTCGGTGCGCCGCAGGTTGCTTACCGCGAAACCATCACGCGCCAGCACGAAGAAGATTACACGCACAAGAAGCAGTCCGGTGGTACCGGCCAGTTCGCGCGCGTCAAGATCGTCTTCGAACCGAACCCGGACGGCGAAGACTTCAAGTTCGAATCCAAGATCGTCGGCGGTGCTGTTCCGAAGGAATACATCCCGGGCGTTCAGAAGGGTATCGAAAGCGTTCTGTCTTCCGGCCCGCTGGCTGGCTTCCCGATGCTGGGCGTCAAGGCGACCCTCATCGATGGCGCCTTCCACGACGTTGACTCCTCGGTCCTGGCGTTCGAAATCGCTTCCCGCGCTTGCTTCCGTGAAGCAGCAAAGAAGGCCGGCGCTCAGCTCCTCGAGCCGATGATGAAGGTCGAAGTTGTTACCCCGGAAGATTACGTCGGCGACGTTATCGGCGACCTCAACTCCCGTCGTGGTCAGATCCAGGGTCAGGAAAGCCGCGGTGTGGCCGTTGTCATCAACGCCAACGTCCCGCTGGCCAACATGTTCAAGTACGTCGATAACCTGCGCTCCATGTCGCAGGGCCGTGCTCAGTACACGATGACCTTCGATCACTACTCGCCGGTCCCGTCGAACGTCGCAACCGAAATCCAGGCAAAGTATTCCGGTCAGAAGTGACCGGAATACCAATTGACCGATAACAAGAATTAGCGCCCCTCGGGGCCAAAGAATGGAGAGCCGAAAATGGCAAAGAGTAAGTTT
>UBMI01000011.1 GCA_900466475.1 Hyphomicrobiales bacterium | reverse complement strand
CACCGCCAACCGGGACCAGAAGGTCGGCATCGACATCGTGCGCCGCGCCATCGAGGCGCCTGTCCGCCAGATCGCGGAAAACGCCGGCGCCGAAGGTTCGGTCATCGTCGGCAAGCTGCGGGAGACGGCCGAGTTCTCCTTTGGCTGGAATGCCCAGACCGGGGAGTATGGCGATCTCTACGCGCAGGGCGTCATTGACCCGGCCAAGGTCGTGCGCACCGCACTCCAGGATGCCGCCTCCGTCGCCGGCCTGCTTGTGACCACCGAGGCCATGATCGCCGAGAAGCCCAAGAAGGACGCCGCTCCGGCAATGCCCGCTGGCGCCGGAATGGACTTCTAAAGGTCATAGGGAAGGCTCGCCCCAGCCGCCGTGGGGCGAGCCACTTGCGGAGGAAACCATGAACCTGCCATCGAAGGAAGACGCGCGCCTGTGCGCCAGCGTCGTCAAAGAGGTTGCCCGAGCCAATGGGATGCTGGGCGACCCATCCTCCATCAGCCGGCTGACGGCGACAGTCGCCAGGCTGTTCAACAAGGGCACGCGAGACCGCGACAGTCTTCTGTCGGAGGCGATGGCAGTCGCTGACATGCCGGTGGCGCAGGAGGAGCACCGTCCGCTCCTTGCTGAGCTTCTTAACAACACTCCGGGTGCCATCGATTTATTTATGGAGCCGGAAAATGAGAGAGGACATCAACAACAGTAGAACGAACCACAGACCGGAAGCGGCCGTAAGCGTCGCGCATGTGCTGCATACGGATAATCCGTCACCGGCGGGATGTGCTCGCAGCCGATGAGATCTCCCCTTAGGAAAAGCGCTCCATTCTCGCATCAAAATCCGACTTCTTAAAAGACCGCCCAGGTGTTGGTTGTCCCCTTGTTATCGCGTTCAATCGGCTTAACTTCGCATCTCCAACTGCTTGTTTCTCAGGGCCCGGATAAAGTGTCTGCACTCGGATTGAACGATAAAACTGCGTGCGCCGGAATAGCGCACATGATCGAGCGCGGGCTTTGGGATGATTCCATCCTGGGACCGCCGTCGGAGTGGCCCGCCTGTCTGAAGGCTGCCATGGACATCATGCTTCCGTCACATGCCCAGATCGTGATGTTCTGGGGCGACCGGTATGTGGCCCTTTATAATGATGCCTACGCTCCCACGATCGGCCTTAGGCATCCGGGCGCATTCGGAAGACCGGCAAAGGAGAACTGGAGCGAGCTCTGGGACGACCTCCAGCCTTTGTTGGATCGCGTCCTTCATGGTGGCGAAACTGTCTCAGCCAGCGATCGCCCGTTTTACATTGAACGCCATGGACATCCAGAAACCGTCTATTTCGACATTTCCTATTCGCCGATCAAGGACGAAACCGGTAGCGTCCGCGGCGTGTTTTGCATCGTCAGCGAGACCACAGAAAGGGTGCGTTCGCAGCAAGCGCTCAAGGAAAGCGAGGAACGTCTACGAGCGTTATTTTCCCAATCCGCTGCGGGTATCGGGCAGACCGATCTTGAGGGACGCATGACGCTCGCCAACCAACGCTTTTGTGAGATGCTCGGCTATCGGAGAGCGGAGCTTGTCGGCATCCGCTTTCAGGATTTGACGTTTGCGGATGACCGTCCGGAAGCCGAGCGGCTTTTCCGGTACCTGATCGAGACCGGCGAACCTTTCGATATGGAAAAGCGATGCTTGCGGAAGGACGGAAGTGTCTTATGGACAGCAGTTTCAGTCTCTGCCCTCAAAGGTGAAGACGGGTCAATCCTGCAGGTTGGCTTCATCGCCATCGACATCTCGGCAAGGAAGAGCGCCCAGGAAGCGGAGCGTCTTCTTGCATCCATCATCGCTTCTTCGAATGATGCCATCCTCGCCATCGATCTGAACATGACGATCACAAACTGGAATGCAGCTGCCGAGAGGCTTTACGGATACTCGCGCGAAGAGGCGGTGGGAAAGTCAGTTTTGATGCTGGTCCCGGAGGAACGTCGCGACGAGGAGCCGGAAATTCTTAGGAAGGTCAGCGACGGAAAGATCGTGGAGCCGTACGAAACGCAGCGTCGAAGGAAGGATGGAAGCCTGGTCGACGTCCAGCTCAGTGTTTCTCCTATCTACGACAGCACTGGAAATACGATCGGTGCTTCCAAGATGTCCCAGGACATCACGGCCAGAAAGGAGGCCGAACGTCTGCAAAAAGTGCTCACAAGCGAGCTCAACCATCGCGTCAAGAATGCGTTTGCGACTGTCATTGCCATTGCCAGACAAACCCTGGACCGGGACCAAACCGGCCGGGATCAGGTCACCGCTTTCCAGGACAGGCTTATGTCAATGGCAAAGGCCCATGATCTGCTCACCCATCGGGACTGGCAGCGTGCTGACCTTTGCGAATTGGTCAGCCAGGTGCTGGAACCCTATCCGCCTGAACGCTTCGAGATCGGAGGCTGCGCCGTGCTTTTACCTCAAAAGGCCGTCGTTTCTTTCTCCCTAGCTATCCACGAACTTGCGACGAACGCCGCCAAATACGGCGCATTATCTGTCGCTCAAGGCAAGGTCGCGATCTCCTGGGATTATGAGGAACCGGTCGGCAGGCTACGGTTCAAATGGGTCGAACGCGGCGGGCCCGCGGTAAAGCCGCCAACCCGAAAGGGCTTTGGCTCGCGGTTGGTTGAGAGGCTTCTGGCAACCGAGCTAAATGGCCGCTCGACGATCAGCTACGACCCTACCGGCGTCATCTGCGAGATCGATGCGATCCTGGATCCGGATGGCGGGTCGGGAAGGCCGGGATCGGACCGATAGCAAATCTTTCGCCGTCGGGTGTCATGCTCGTCGTGCCCCACCTTGCGCGACAAACATCAAATTTACGCATCGTCGCCGCTGCGTGAATTCTTGAAGCGGGTCGTCTCCAGCCTAACTGTTTCGTGCCTCACGTCCATGGCGCAGATAGTGATCGCTCGAGCGCCGCTGCCTTAGGGTTACTGGGCGAGAGCGGGAACTCGAAGAACCCGTCATGCATTACGCCGAGACAGAAACGATCAGGTCATCATGAAGGAAACCGACCGAAAGCAAGTCCAAGCGGCGCAAGATGCCGGAGATCGCCTTGTCGCACGACATGTTCGCGAAGACCCGTTTGCCGCGGCCTTCAAAGCCACACGCATGCCGATGATCGTCACCGACCCCAATCAGGCCGATAATCCCATCATCTTTTGCAATGTCGCCTTCGAGAGGCTGACGGGCTATTCAAGCAGCGAAGCAGTCGGTCGCAACTGCCGCTTCCTCCAAGGCCCGGAGACGAACGCAGCGACGGTGGCGCGTATCCGCGAGGCGATCAGCGCAGGCTGCGATATTGCCATCGACATCTTAAACTACAAGAAAGATGGGGAGCCGTTCTGGAACGCGTTGTTTTTATCTCCAGTGCGCGACGATGACGATAGAATCGTCTATTTCTTCGCTTCCCAGCTCGACTTCACCAACGTGAAGTCGAGAGAGGCTGACCTCGCTTTCGCACGTCACCGTGCCGAAGAGGAAGTCGCCGCCCACACCGAGAAACTTAAGGCTGCGCTAAAAGCCAGGTCTCTTCTGGTTCACGAGGTTGACCACCGTGTCAAGAACAACCTCCTGACCATGGCCTCCATTGTAAAGCTACAGACGCGTATTACCAGGGATGAGGGCCAGAAGCGCGTTTTGCGGTCCGTGCTGAACCGCGTGGAGGCTTTAAGCACGGTTCAAAGAAAGCTGTTCACGCTGGAGGATGTCTCGCGGTTCGACGTCGCCGACTTCACGAGAGAACTTGTCAGAGATCTTGTCGAAGCTGTCGGGCGAAAGGATATCCGCCTGACGCTCGACCTGCATCCGCTCAATGTGCCGGCTGTGAAGGCAACCCCGGTGTCCTTGATCGTCAACGAGCTTGTCGGGGACGCCGTACGGCGGGGGTTGAGCGATGGCGGCGGCGACATCCATGTCGTCGTCAAACGCTTGAACGGACATTTCCTTATCAGGGTGGAGGACACCTCTTTACCGGTCGAGGTCGATGAGGATGCGGCCGAAATCGGTCGTATTCTTCTCGAAACATCCGCCAAGCAGGTTGACGCAAAGATCGAGAAGCGGATCGAAGGACATCGGACAAAAGTTGATGTCACGCTGCCGGTCGACACAGAGGGGAGCGCGCATTGAAGGTGATGATTGTCGAGGACGAGATGCTGCTGGCCATGGAGCTCGAAAGCGAGGTCGAAATGGCCGGTCACGAAGTGATCGGGACCGCGATGAACCGCAACCAAGCAAGCGACCTCGTGAAAGCGCATTACCCGGATTTTGCTTTTGTCGATATTCATCTGCAGGATGGACCAACAGGCATCGACGTCGGCCGCGATCTGGCATCCGAAGGAATCCCATACGTATTCGTCAGCGGCAACATCAAGAAGCTGCCCGAAGATTTCGCAGGCGCTCTCGGGGCTATCGAAAAGCCCTACACTATGAACGGCATGAGGAACGCTATTGCCTACATCTCCGCGTTCGTGCTGGGTGAAGAAGATGTCGTTCCGCCTGCGAGCCTTGTACTCGCCGACGATATAGGGCCCTTGTTGTTCCGCAGGCATTCATAGTCGCAGTGACCTTGGCATTTTTGCGTGAGCTCGTAGGCGTTAGGCCAGTGCGAGCAAGCTATCTTGGAAGTGATCGCCGGCGTGTTCAACAGGCCCCGACCCAGCGAGACCGAAGCTTAGGCTTCCTTGAAGTTGTGACTAGACACTGTCTGACAGCGAACTTTCCCATTCAACCGACGGGAGGGTCACGTCGTTCCCGGCGGCATCAGGCACACGAGTAAGCGCCAGCACCCCCGGTTCACTCCAGCTGATCGGCGGGGACGGAGCCGGCGCTTCGAGCGTAGTTGACCCCCGTCCTATCTCCCGGGTATGCCAGACACCGACCTGTACTTGATTTCCGCTCCTGTATCGTCAATGGCCACATGAAAAGTCTCGTGAACGGCCTAAAGTACCGTCACAGGTATAGCAGTATCGATGGCTGCTGCCGTGGATGCGCTCGAAGCTGGCCACATAAAATTGCCGCGCAAGGCTAGAGATCCTAAATCCAGAGCAACTTTTAGGCGTAAAAGATGTTATCCGACGATGTACAGCCGGTCAAAAAGGTCCTGGCCATGGCGCCAAAATCTCAGTTGGAAAAGCTTGAAGAGCGGATAGCCTTAAACAACGCAAAGATAGCCGCACTTAAAGAAGAAAGAGCAGCGGTCCGCCCTGGTGCTCTGGAAGAACATGATCAGCGCATCGAGCGGCATGAGCGCTGGAAAGCCATACAAGAACGGCTTTTATTGCTCCTGCGAGAGGACGCCAGCAGACTAACTTGAAGAGTTTTTCATTCTTTCGGCCAAGTAGGGCTAATCGACACTAAAGATGCGGTCGTCCGGTGGAGCCCTTGGTGCCTGTCTCACGCGTGGCGAAGTTGCCGTTGCCGCGTCATAATTGATGTTCGATCCCTCCTGTTGGCGGCTGCGGTTACGCCCGGCGAAAGGGCCGCGAAGCTTCATCCTGCTGTCTTCAATCCCGTCCTGACCGAGCGGATATGAACGATTGCTTTGCCTCTATAGGCTGAGAGTAGGACGGACCCGATTTGCCGGCGCATGACAGTGCCGGCCTCACTGAACGGCAGGACAACGCAGCGTTTATCGGTTGCGGCCAGTTTACTATGCGTTGGCGGCGAACCGGGATTTGCGGTGATCACGGCGGTCGCGCAGGGCCACTTGGACGGCAGCAAAAAATGCACGCGCCTCAAGCTTGACTTTTAAATACTGTTCGGCAGCATCGAAAAGCTCTCCAAGATCGACATCGATGCGGCCGGCCATCCGCTGTCGGATGAAGACAATAAGCAATCGATTCATCACATAATCCCCAAGCTCCGCCAAAACTGCATCTAACTGACGGGACACGCCATCGAAACGAGTTAGCCGATATTTCGTTCCGAGGGCCTCGATCATCAAGAAACCAGCCGTCATCGGTTGAAACAGAGACAAGTGCTGACTGTGATTATTGTGCTCGCTGACATCATTCAGCAATGCTGTCGGAATGCACTGGACACAGCCCTCGACATCCTGAAAAGGATTGACAGAGAGAATTCTAGAACCCGGTTGGTTCGGCACTTCCAGCGGCATTGGTGGTAATGGTCGGCCCGTAGGCCTCATGTGACGTCACCCAAAAGTTGACACTCGGGGACAATTAGTATTTTCTAACTCTCTAATATTACAATCAATGAAGCGACCGGATTACCACAAGGCAGTCTGACTGTCACATCCCCATAAAGCAGTTGTTGGATCTCGGACCTGGCAGGAAGATGAGCAACGCTTCAAGTTCCGAACATATTACATCGACTGGTCACAAACTCAGTGGCGGAGCGCACCTCGACGTTCATTACCTTGCGCTAAAGGACGAATATGATGCCACCCTAAGCGCAGCGGGCATCCGATCCGGCTGGTCCGTGCTTGATGCGGGTGCAGGCAATGGCGTCTTCCTACCTCTATTGGCGGAGTTGCTTGGCGTCGAAGGGCATATCGAGGCTGTTGATCTGGCAAGGGAAAATGTCGAAGCGATCCAAGGCTTGATTGGAAGCCGGCAGTTTGCGTGTCCGATAACCGCGCGAGCAGGTGATATCCTGGCGTTGCCGTATGAGACGGGCGCGTTCGACGCGGTCTGGAGCGCAAATGTCGTCCAGTATCTGCGCGACGAAGAACTGACACGAGCAATTGGCGAGTTCTGCCGCGTGGTAAAACCGGGGGGACTTATCGCCGTGAAGGAGGTAGATATCACCGTTTGGCAATACCAGCCGCAGGATCCGAAATTGATGTGGCGCCTGCTCGACGCGCTTTCCGATGATGTACAGATGTCCGGCGCCATGAGGGGAACGCGCGTGACGGCCTGGCTTCGAGCGGCGGGCCTCGAAAAGGTCTCCGCCATCACGACGCTCGCAGAGCGTCGTCAGCCACTCAGAACCGTGGAACGCGATTACATCCGCAACAATCTCTTATTCCTTTCCGGGCTCGCGCGAACTTGCGACCTGCCTGAAGGGGACCATGACCAATGGAGGTCTATTGGTGACGAGCCTGAGCGCCTGATGTCCGACCCCGACTTCTGCTATCGCGAGATGTGGGTACTCAGCTTGGGTATGATGCCGGAGTGACAGGCGTCTTCCATCGTCCTCCATGCATTGGCGCGACATTGCGCGACGGTCAGATTCCAGAGGCGTTGCAATCGCGGAATGACCGCGTTCGAGATGAGATCCCGCTCCCCCTCGTTTGCAATTGTCAGGGACCGGATACCTTTCCGCGATAGTTCCCATCCCCTGAGCAGCAAGCTCCCTGATCGACGCCATTCAGATGCGGCGAACCCTGGAGATTGGGGTATAAGGGGTCTGCCGCTCCGCCACAGCCCCTCTGCAAGCCAATACATCAGGCCCTGTCATAGGTGAAGGAGGTCAGAAGCGTCGTCACGAAGTTGCTGGCCCGTTCCTTGACAACGACCTCCGTCCATTCGTCAGTGCCGCGGAGCCTCAAATCCGTGTAGATGCTGTCGACAGCGGCCTCTTCTATACGCTTGATGTGGGCGCTGAACGCGGCTTCGCCGCTGCCATGGTACATGTCGCGTATGACCATGCGCAGGATTTCCTATATCGCAATTTGCCAGGCGGTATTGATCGTCTGCATAAGACGCTGGTTCCCATACAATTCGGAGCGGGTTTGGGTGGGATCAAGAGACGACGTTGTGCGGTCGTCCTTGGGGGCCTTCTGTTCGTGGACGCCAAAAGATCCGAAGAGCCCTCCGGTCCATCGGGAGCTTAATGAGATGCTTCATCGTCAATGATATGCCGATGACGACGGTGCCGTGGCGCGGGTCGCCATAGGTCCCTTGTAGGTCTGAATGAGATAATCGGTGATGTGTCGCCCCTCGAGCCCGTAAGACTGGAGCGAGATAGCCGCATTGCACAGCACATCGGCGACACTCTGGTCAAACGGGACCTGATAGACGCGGAACCACGTTACGACTGCGTTCAATAAGATCGAGCTGTCCTCGGTGTCATCGGCATCTTCCTGGTAGTGCTGCGCCATATCCCTCCCTTTTGTCCTGCTCGGAACGAAAGCCAGAACAGAGAGTTGATCGAAAGGTTCCGGATGGAGTTACGTCATGGCTGCACATCGCGCTCAATGGAAAGGCCACATCAAGATCGGTGAGATCAGCTGTGGCGTCGGACTCTATACGGCGGCCTCTACGTCAGACCGCATCACCTTCCACACCATCAACAAAGCCACGGGCAACCGGGTCCGCCGGGAATTTGTTGACAGCGAAACCGAAGAAACGGTCGACCGCGACGAGCAGATTAAAGGCTTCGACATCGGCGACGGCCAGTACATCATGATCGATCCGAAAGAGGTTACCGCCGTCATTCCGGATTCCGACAAGACGTTGGAAATCGAAGCGTTTCTTTCCTGCTCCGATATAGACGACGTCTATTTCGACAAGCCATATTACCTCTTGCCGACTGATGACGTCTCGGAAGACGCGTTCGCCGGACTGCGCGACGCACTCAAGGAAGCCGACGTAACGGCAATCGCCAGGACCGTTCTGTTCCGCCGGATGCGTACCGTTCTGATCCGGGCACACGGGCGTGGTCTCATCGCCACCACGCTCAACTTCGACTATGAAATCCGCTCATCGGAAGAAGCTTTCAAGGAAATGCCGGAGATCAAGGTCGAAGGCGAGATGCTCGATCTCGCCAAGCATATCATCGGCACCAAGAAGGGCGAGTTCGATCCAGCGAAATTCGATGACCGCTACGAAAACGCGCTGGCAGAACTGGTTAAGGCCAAAGCCGAGGGCAAGACGCTTCCCAAGCCCAAGCCCGTCAAGGTTTCCAAACCCAACGACCTGCTCAAGGCGTTGCGCGAGAGTGCGGGCGTGGGAGAGGCAAGACCAAAAAAGGCCGCCAATGCAAACGCTCGGAAGCCTAGGAAGACGCCTGGTCGAAAGTCGACCACCAGGACCGCACACAAGAAAGCCAGCTAGGAGGATCACCATGGCCCCGCGTCGTCCCTACTGGAGAGGCTATCTCAAACTTTCGCTCGTCACCTGCCCGGTTGCCATGAGCCCAGCGACATCGGAAAGCGAAAAGGTTCGCTTCCATACTCTCAACAAGGCTACCGGAAACCGTGTCGTCTCGCGGTACGTGGACGCGGTGACGGGAAAGGCCGTGAAGGACGAAAACGAGGCGAAAGGCTACGAGCGCCGCGAGAACGACTTCGTGCTGTTGACCGATGACGAGCTGGAATCGGTCACGCTGGAAACGGTTCGAACGATCGATATCGAGACGTTCGTGCCCCGGGAAAGCATCGAATGGGTTTACCTTGAGACCCCACACTACCTCATGCCGAACGACAAGATCGGCAACGAGGCGTTCGCGGTCATCCGTGAGGCAATGAAGGCCGAAAAAGTCCTCGGGATATCGCGTGTGGTCATTGGCAGGCGCGAACGTGCTGTCGTGCTGGAGCCGCGTGGCGAAGGCATCGTGGTCTGGACCCTGCGTTTCGGCGACGAGGTCCGTCCTGAGAAAGAGTACTTCCAGGAAATCGAGACGAAGTCCGACCCCAAGACCGTCATGACCATCAAAAGGATGATCAAGCCACGGCTGGAGAAATGGTCGCCCTCAATGGTCACAGACCCCATCCAGGAAAGCCTGCTCAAGCTCATTGCCTCGAAGAAGAAAGCTTTGAAGCCGGCCGATAAGGCCAAAGGCAAGAAAGACGCATCCGATCAGCCTTCCAATGTCATCAACATCATGGATGCATTGAAAAAGAGCCTGCAAGCCGATCTCAAGGGCCGAAAGAAGGCTGGCTGACAATGCGGCGAATGGGACGGTTGCCAATTGTAGATCGGGTTGCATCGAGATTGGTCTGGTCGCGAGGTTCCGCGATCATCTTGAACAGGACGTCGGCAGGTGCGCCCCGACGCAGACGGGCTATAGCGAATCGCAGAATAGCCAGGGCCAGACCTTCCGCCGAGACCGCGCTCACCAGAGCAGCAATAATCCCCGCTCAATCGCCGCGGCGGGCCCTTGCTGTGGAACAAAGATGACCGCGCTAACACTGCCCGTTTTGGCCGTTGCCTTTCTGCTGAGCATGTACTTCCGCAGTTATTTTGGTGTCGTGGGTCCAGCTCTGTCCGCAGATTTGTCGCTGTCTCCCGAACAATTCGGCTGGCTTGCCTCGACTTTCTTCGCTTCTTTCTCGATCCTGCAGATCCCTGTTGGAATGTCCTTCGACAAATGGGGCGTGCGTGGTCCGATGGCGGCAATGATGAGTATCGGGGCCGCGGGGTCGGCGATCGCGGCCCTCTCGCCGGGCTACTGGGTCGCGATCACCGGCCAAACCTTGGTCGGGATCGGCTGTGCGCCAATTTTTATGGGCGTCCTTTATTATCTCGGACGTACCAACGAGCCCGAGAAGGCGGGGCGGCTTTCCGCGACCGTCAGTGCCGTCGGCTCGGCAGGTGCCTTGCTTTCGGCGTCTCCACTGTCGTGGTTCGTCGAGGTAATCGGTTGGCAATCCGCTTGCTGGTTGGCGGCGGCAGCAATGGCTGTCAGCGCTGCGGCAGTCGCTTTCGTGCTCGGACCGACACCGGCAAGCATTGAAGAAAGCGACCGGGATCAACGCCCTTGGTCGCTGGTATCGCTGTTCTATCTCGTCCCAGTGTGCTTCACCCTCTCGCTCGGTGGCACGTTTCGCAACGCATGGGCGGTGCCCTATGTCACGTCCGTATTCGGCGAGCATGTGGCGGTGGGCGCGATGCTCACCACGATCAGTGTCGTCGGCATCGTCACCAGCTTCATGCTTCCAATTGTTCTCATGCGGGTCCCCGGACGAACGATCGTGATATCCACCTACGGCGCCGGAGTGACCTGTGCCATCTTCCTCTCGTCTGCCCCGGGCTTCACCTTTCTTTCGGCCTGCGCCGGCTTGTCCGTTCTCTATGCCATGGGAAACGTGCATCCTCTCGTGATGACCGAGGCCCAAACTCTGATCCCGCCGCGCGTGCGCGGCTTAGCGCTTGGAGGACTGAACACGCTCGTTTTCCTTGGCGTCTCAGTGGCGTCAGCAGTTTATGGCGAAATCGCGGGGCTGTCGCTGTCGGTGCTGTCTTCCTACCGCGTAATCTTTGCGGTGAGCGCAGCAGTCATCGCCATGGCCATGTTTTGCTACATCGTGTTCAGGGGCAGAAATCCTTTGGTTTGCACAGACAGAGAGTTTGCAGACAACCGAGGTACCAAACGAGATTGACGATCCAGAACACAGCGCTACTTCCTCTTTATCATCAAGGACTTCATCAGGAGACTACGTATGGAACAGGCAGGTCTCGGCTGGATCGCGGCAATCATCATCGGCGGCATCGCGGGGTGGCTCGCAGAGCAGTTCATGAAGTCCAACATGGGCGTCCTCATGAACATCATTCTCGGGATCGTCGGCGCGATCGTCGCAAACGCAATCCTGTCTGTCTTCGGCGTGGTTCTCGGCGGCTGGCTCGGCTATCTGATTGCCGGCTTCATCGGCGCCTGCATTTTGATTGCGATCGCGCGGATGTTCCGGCGATGAAGCCATAGCCAGACAGGATATAGAGTCGAAACGATCACGCCACCTCCTGGACCGCACCTGAGAAGGAGCGTCGTCGCGTTACGCCTGACGGAACAAGCGCACCACTGGGCGTGACAGCAGTGGGCGGCGACCTTCTAGATCGTTCGATGCCAGGTCAGGCGAGTTGCCTTTAGCGGTCTATTCGACGGCCGCATTTGTCAATATTTCCGTTGAGGCGCCAAGCTATATCTACGAGCTCACGGCGCTGGCCGGCGAAAAGCTGGAGCCTTCCGCTGATCCACCTGAAAACCCTTGGCATCTTTACGCCGACGCCTCCCCAGCGCGCAGCCTCGGATTTTGAGCAGGCGTGAGGACGGTTTACCGGCCTTGCCAGAACAGATTATGTCAGTAACGGGTCGCTTGTGCGCTCGCTTATTCAGAGCAACCTCGGCCGGCCGTTTGCTTTGCTTCAAAGGTTTCCTCGGCTCGCCTGTGGCGCAGGATCGCCGAAAACACCGTCAATCGGACTTCTTCCTTTGTAGCGGATGCGTTTGAGCCATAAGATGATGACGGATGGCCGCCCCAACTAGGGTTCGCCGAAGCCGCGTGCGCCGCGAGTCCAGAATGTCCGCTCGATACGGGAACAATGTCCTGTTGCGTTGGTTCCTTTCACGCGCTGCCGCCTCGGCGACGGCGCCTGAACGCTCGTTCTTGCCGACGATCGCCAGTTACCCGCCAGAGCCAGACAGGAGGACATCATGGCCAGCACAAAAACGCTCGACGACCTATTTCTCGACACTTTGAAGGACATCTATTTTGCCGAAAAGCAGATTCTGAAGGCCTTGCCGAAGATGGCGCGCGCCGCCGACTCCGAAGAAGGCAAGGCAGGATTTCTGCGCCATCGCGACGAAACGCAGGGTCAGATCGACCGAATCGAGCAGGTGTTCGAGCTGCTCGGCAAGCCTGCCCGGGGCAAGACCTGTGAGGCTATCCAGGGCATCATCGCCGAGGGCGAGGAGATCATGGAAGAATTCAAGGGGTCTTCAGCCCTCGACGCCGGGCTGATTTCATCGGCGCAGGCGGTCGAGCATTACGAAATCGCCCGCTATGGCACGCTCATCGCCTGGGCAAAGCAGCTCGGCCTAAATGACGCTGTGCCGCTGCTCCAGGCAAACCTCGCTGAGGAAGAAGCAACCGACGAAAAACTGACGCAGCTTGCCATGGCGCAGGCGAACGCCAAAGGCAAGGCCGCTTAGGCGGGGCGTCGAAGGGGCCGTCCTTGGTGGGCGGCCCTTTTCATATTCAACATCCTAAATCTCAGGGGACATCCGATGGCCAAGCGAACGGCGAAAACCGCGACTATACCTTCAGCCGGGGACACAGTGACAATTCATGACCAGCAGCTCCATCGCGGCGATGGCGGTGAGCTTCATCAGATCGCCGAAGACGGACATGACATACTGACGACCGCCCAAGGCGGTCCGATCGCCGACGACCAGAACATGCTGAGGGTCGGTGCCCGCGGTCCAGCCCTGATCGACGACTTCCACTTCCGCGAAAAGATCTTCCACTTCGATCATGAGCGCATTCCCGAGCGGGTGGTCCATGCACGTGGCTACGGCGCCCATGGATTCTTCGAAACCTATGAATCCCTGTCGGACATCACGCGCGCGGACGTGTTCCAGCGAGCGGGCGAGAAGACGCCTGTCTTCGTGCGCTTCTCGACGGTGGCGGGAAACAAGGGGTCTGCCGATCTTGCTCGCGACGTGCGCGGCTTTGCCGTCAAGATGTACACCAAGGAGGGGAATTGGGATCTGGTCGGCAACAATATTCCGGTCTTCTTCATCCAGGATGCCATCAAGTTTCCAGACGTGGTGCATGCTGCCAAGCAGGAGCCGGACCGTGCCTTTCCGCAGGCTCAGACCGCGCACGACAACTTCTGGGACTTTATTAGTCTGACGCCCGAAAGCATGCATATGGTCATGTGGATCATGTCGGACCGGACTATTCCGCGATCTTTTCGGTTCATGGAAGGGTTCGGCGTACACACCTTTCGTTTCGTCAATGCCAACGACGAATCCACTTTCGTGAAATTTCACTGGAAGCCTAAGCTTGGCCTGCAATCCGTTGCCTGGAACGAGGCGGTCAAGATCAATGGCGCCGACCCGGACTTTCACCGACGCGATCTCTGGCAATCGATCCAGTCCGGAAACTTCCCGGAATGGGAATTGTGCGTGCAGCTGTTCGACCAGGATTTTGCCGACAATTTCGATTTCGACATCCTCGATCCGACCAAGATCATTCCGGAGGAAGTGCTTCCGGTTCGTCCGATCGGCCGTCTTGTGCTTGACCGCATGCCCGACAATTTTTTTGCCGAGACTGAGCAGGTCGCGTTCATGACCCAGAACGTGCCGCCGGGTATTGATTTCTCGAACGATCCGCTGCTGCAGGGCCGCAACTTCTCCTATCTCGATACTCAGCTAAAACGTCTGGGTGGGCCGAACTTCACACATCTGCCCATCAACGCGCCGAAGTGTCCATTCGCGCATTTCCAGCAGGATGGGCATATGGCGATGCGCAATCCGGTCGGACGGGTCAACTACCAGCCCAACTCTTACGGCGAAGGGCCGCGGGAGTCTCCGACACGAGGCTATCGTCATTTCCCTGCCGAGGAAAAGGGCCAGAAGGTTCGCCTTCGTCCGGAAAGCTTTTCCGACCACTATAGTCAGGCGCGGCAATTCTACATCAGCCAGACGGGAGCCGAGCAACGACACATCGCAATGGCGCTGACCTTCGAGCTTAGCAAGGTCGAAACGCCTGTGATCCGCGAGCGAATGGTATCGCATCTAATGAACATCGATGAGACGCTTGCTGCCACGGTCGCTCAAAAGCTCGGGCTCCAATCAATGCCGAAACCCGCCGACGCTGCCATGCCGACCAGGCAGGATCTCGACCCCTCGCCGGCGCTCAGCATCGTTGAACGAGGCCCAAAACGTTTCGAGGGTCGTAAGCTCGGGATCCTTGTCGCCGACGGCGCCGATGCAAAAATGCTCAAGGCCCTGACTGCCGCTGTGACAAGGGAAAAGGCGGTCTTCGAGATTATTGCCCCGAAAGTCGGTGGCGTGACCGCGGCGGACGGAAGCTTCATTGAAGCGCAGCATATGATCGACGGCGGCCCGTCGGTGCTTTTCGATGCGGTCGTGCTCCTGACCTCTCATCAGGCGATCGAGGATCTAGTCAAGGAAGCGACCGCACGTGATTTCGTCGCCGACGCGTTCCAGCACTGCAAGTATATCGGCTACGACCAATCCGCTCTGCCGCTGCTTGACAAGGCAGGTATCGCCAATGCCCTCGACGAAGGCACGATTGCCCTTTCAAGCGGTAAGGATGTCGCCAGTTTCGTTGAGGAACTTGGCAAATTGCGGGTATGGGGGCGAGAACCCTCCGTCAAGCTCGGCAAGGCCTCCGCGCCGATTTCCTGATGCAAAAGGGCGCGGATCAGTTTCGCGCCCTTCAAGTTCTCGCGGCTAGGCAGCGGCGATCAGGAGTGTGTCTCAACATGATCGCCGCGCCATAGCGCGTGTACGAGCGTTGTTGATCCCGGTATCGCTCAACAAACAGGATGTCTGTCCGGGCTTTCGCACCATGCTCGCAAGACCTTTAAACCACTAATGCACCGACTTCGACGTTGGCGCATTCACTCGTGTAGCCGAAATTCCGACATAGGTTCCGATAAGCATGGTCGATACGTCATCAAAGGTGCAATATCCTTCGTTGAAGAATTCGAGCGCTGCCGAACATAGGACATGGGAAGCCTGCTCGTCGGGACGAAGTTCGTAATAGCGATACCACGCCTGGACCGCCTCCGAGAGCATCCGGAATTCTTGATCGCTGTGCATATCCACGTGATCCATGGTGAGGTCTCTGAGCGGCGAGATAGGGCCGGCACTCTTCGCGTCAACCGATTGACCATAGGAACCGCGGTTGCTTTTCGTTCAGACCGCCGATCCGTTTGTCGACCAGAGGGTAAATGGGATATTGTCCCATTATATGTGAAGCAGACGGCGCGATACCAATGCGAGCGCAGGCCATAGGCTTCATGATACGCGGGCATCCTGCGTACGTCGACCTTTACAACCGCTGCAGACACCCGATCCAAACGAGCGGTGCCTAGCCCCGCGTTCTCAGAGCTGGATCCAAGCCACGCGGCGCATGTCTTCGATCGTGCTGTGTCCTGAGCAATGGCACGGAACCTTCTACTTCCTTGCTTGTTGGATCGACATGAACGACACCGAACGAAAAGCCAGCAAAGCCATGATCCGATACGTGCTGATGATATTCGTCATCGCGATTATCATTGCCGTAGCTTACCTGGCTTTGTTCACGCCCGGAAAGGCTGAGACGGTGTCGCCAGTGATGCGAGGAGGTCCGGATGCGATACTATATCTACGAGGTCCACACTGACGAGTCGCGTAACCGGCTGCTGAATGTGTTCAAAGACGAAGCTGAAGCCGGCGTCATGGAGCTGGAGCTCCAAAGCCATGCTCTGGAAACTGAAAACTTTTTTATCAAGATGTTTCCGGCACAGAACGTGGAGGAGGCACGGGTCAAGGCCGATGAGATGCGGCCAATACCCTTGATGCTCCACTGATTCCATGGCCTTCAAAAATGACTGGGGCGGCTTCGGGGCAAGCCTGGAGCGTAGCTTTCTTAACTTGCTCTCTCCGAATGAAGCCCCGTCCACATGCGCTTGCTGACCGTTGACGCAATGGCTGAGCTGTGGAAATGAGAAGAGTGAGCGCCACCTTTCTGCGAAACGAAGGCTACCTTTCTCACGGACGAGATTAAACGGGGCTGTGGGACTGCGCCTCCGGATGCCCCCATGCAAATGGAAACGCCTTTCGCATGGCGCCTTGAAACAAGAGATGGTCATCGCTGGCGCGAGTATCTTGAGGCCTGCCTTTCTTGCCCGATAAAGATCAAGCGTAAGGCCGCACGGTTTAAGCCGATGCTGGCGATCCATTGCTTTATGAAGTCGGTCTCGAAGACGTACAGTGCCCCTCTCCCTCAGTGGAACCGGGGTGGGGTGGCGCTTATTCGAGTATCAAATCATTGAAATAAAAAAGGCCCTCAGGCCGTGTGGCGCCTCCTTACGCGAAGGAGCCGATGCCGTTGGTCCGGCCAGTTTCAAGCGCGGAACGAAAGGTCTCCCTCACCGAGATCCGCGGCCCTTCCAAAGGGGACGATTGGCGGGGTTCTAATTCCAGCGACGCCGCCGAATTCGAGGGCGCCCGGCTGCGTAGATGCCGCTTAGAATCATTCCGAGGCCAAGCGCGGCTAGAGCCGCGCGCGCGTTTGATCCTGACACCGATCCGACCGTCTGCCTTGCCTCCCCGCCAAAGCGACCACCGATAACCTGCTTCGGATCGACTGGATTGAAGAGATTATCGGGTGGTCCTGAACGCTTCGGCTCGGCATCAAGCTGGCCTTTGAACGCGGTCGCGGCTGCCACTCGGTCGGTCACACCGGGAAATAGGAGCCCACCGAGGATCGTCTTTACCGTCGGCCGTCCAACCCAGAGTTCCCGAGGGGCAGTCAGCGCGCCCCGATAAACCTCAGCCGCCACGGCTTCCGGTGTGAACACGGGCGCGACGGGACGTGGCGCGTGGTGCATCTTGCATCTGGCCCAGCTGAATTGTTCCGTATTCACTGCTGGAAGGTGAACCATCGTGAGTTTGAGTGGCGAGCGCTCGTGAAGAAGCTCGCATCGCAATGCATCGACAAATCCTCGGATCGCAGCCTTGGCGCCGCAGTAGGCCGATTGCAACGGTATGGAGCGATAAGTCAGTGCTGATCCGATGCAGACGATTGTTCCTCGACCAGCGCGACGCATGTGCTTCAACGCGGTCTGCGTTCCATGCACCTGCCCGAGGTAGGCAACTTCGGTCACGCGCCTGAATTCATCTGGAGAAATTGTTTCGACGGTCCCGAACACGGTAACCATCGCGTTGTTGATCCAAACGTCAATTTTTCCCCATGCGCCGAGCACCCTTTCCGCCGCGGCTTCGATGGCGGCGGCATCGGCAACGTCCGCGGACAATTCGAGTGTCTCGCCGCCCGCCGCCTGGATCTCGGCTGCGACCGATTTGAGGCGTGCCCTCCCGCGCGCCAATAATGCGACACGCCATCCATGCCGCGCGAAGTTGAGCGCCACTGCTCGACCGACCCCAGCAGATGCACCCGTGACAACAACGACGGGTTTTTCCTTGACGATCATCGAGAGACCAAGCTCCTCACTTCGTGTGAGGCTTGAACGCGAGCAAACGCGTTTGGTTCAAAAGTGCGAGGCTTAGGTAATATGCCAGGAAAACCTGGATAAGGGCATGTCTACGATACCGACCTTGGTTACCTCTAAAAAGCCTCAGGATCGTAATTTTGGACAAGATGAACCAATTAAAAGGGCTGATTTCTCACGATTCCCGCCAAGCGCTACGCGATGCCAGCGAAGCTATCCGGTCTACATTGGCAGGAGCTTGTTACTAGTTGCACATTCGAAGTCGCTCGACCTTGCTTAAGCTTCCGCAAGGCGCGCCGCGATCTCGCGACGCAAAAAAGGGCGCGGATCAGTTCCGCGCCCTTCTAATGTGTCCCGGCCGTCGTGAACAGGTTACTTTGAATTCTTATGGCTCTGTTCGCCAGCCTTGACGTGCTGTTCGTGCGTGCCGCCCTGCTTGCCGGACGAGCTAGAGCTCTTGTCGGACGACGATGACGCACTCTTGCTGCCGCCCGACTTTGCACCGCCTTTTGACTGCGAACCACTTGTCGATGCCATGATTTACTCCTCCTTTTTCGAGATCGGATTGACCCCGCCTTCTTAACTTCGCTTAACCTAATCTGTTCCTCAGGATATGGGGGCCATTACGTCTTCGACCTTCGCTGAAGCACGATCCGCGCCGTTCACAACCGCTCACGCTTTCCTCGCGCGCAAAAAACACTGTCGCTGGAGCAACCAGAAGGGCAAGACCCCCCGAAGACCTTGACGTGTTCCGTCAGTGCTTCCTCGCAGCGTTGTCATCGGTAACTGGCGCGCCTCAAGAACCGTCTGCGTCTTCTAGAGCTTGAAGTTCGTCATCACCTTCAGCGTGACGAACGTCGCACGTCGAGTTTCAAGATATTGCCGAGCGATCGGAGGCGGCAGGCTGGAGGCCTCAGTAGGTGCTCGTCGCGGTGATCGAGCGCGTCTATAACCGGGCGCTAATGATGGAACAAATGCCGAGGTTGAAAACGTCAACCGGAAGGGAGTCCTATAGATTATGCGGGCCGTGCCGCACCCTGCCTGTTTTTACACCAGTGAGCTCCTGAGCGGTCCGCCTGCCCCCACAGGGGAGGTTTTGACCCTTCAATTCCGCTTTATTGTAAGAACAGCGCGAGAAGCCGCAGACGCCTTGGTCAAGGGCTGGCCGTCTAGCGATGGCGAAGAGTATTTCGCCGAGATGAGGGCCGTGCGTCGATGTGATGATCGGGGATGCCAGTCCGCCACAGCTGCGAGAAGTCATCGTCACGGCGGCAGGCGAAGTGGGTGTCACTGTTGTCGCCGTGGTCCACTGATCAGACAAACAGAGATCAACGACCAAGCTCAGCCCAAGTAGTCGACCCGCCGCGCTCCACGCATGAAAAGGTGGCAACGGGAAGGCGCGATCGGCCGGCAAGGCTTCTCCTCCGGTTATGTAGAAAAGGCGCAGGAACCGTCTCGTCCTGCCGGCGTTCTGCTATCGATGGAGACGGTAGATGGATCAGGAAGAGTATAACTGGATAAGTCGCCGGGCGCATCAAATCTGGCAGGGCGAAGGCTGTCCGGACGGGCGGGATCGCGAACACTGGTCGCAGGCGGTCGCCGACTGGCAAGCGAGAGGCCATAGCGAGCCGCCTCTGGGTCCCGACGCTGGGACCTTTCCCGTCCGCAGGGTCCTCGTTGTGGACGACGAACCGCTCATCAGATTTGCGACAGTCGATGCGCTCGAGGAGGCGGGATTCGAGGTCCTGGAGGCCGGCAACGCCGACGAAGCTCTTGCCGTATTCGAAGCAACCCAGATCGACGCTGTCTTCACCGACGTTAACATGCCGGGTTCCACCGACGGGCTTGGCCTGATGACACGCGTCCGGGCGCGAGCGCCACAAACACGTGTCATCGTCACCTCGGGCCATGTCCGTCTTGGTGCGTTCGACCTTGCGAGCGGCGTCTCGTTCGTTCCCAAGCCGTACGATCATAGTGCGATTGTAGACATGCTTAAGGCGTCATTCGGTTCATTTCCCGGTCCCATTTAAGAAAGGGCACCGATGAAATTTTTCTTTCACCTCCGCGACGTGGACTCCTATGAAGAGGACCACGAGGGGATCGAATTGCCTTCGGTTGCGCAGGCCGTCGCCGAGGCAAGACGGTCCGCTCGGGAAATGGTTGCTGAACTTGTTTTGCATGACGACGTGGTCGATGGCCGATCCCTTGAGATTGCGGGAGACGACGGTTCAGTCTTGGCAACCGTAGCGTTCAAGGACGCTGTTCTTATGCAATGAAATCAAAATTACGAACATCTGCGGCCGCATCGGGCGTCCGCCGTGTTATGAAGGAGAAAAGCTATGATGAGTGGTCCTTTGAAGGCCCTGCTGGGCGTGATCGCGGTGGCTGGTTACCAGAACCGTGACAAGATTGGCGAATTGCTGCGCGGGATCCAAAATCCGCAACGTAGACAGGACGCCCGACCAACAACTTCAGGTGAAGCTCCAGGGGGCCTAGAAGGGATTTTCGGTGGGCCTGGTGGATTTGGCGATCTCCTTAGCGGACTGTCGACAGGCGGAATCTTAAGAGGTGGTCTCGGCGACCTGCTGAAGACGTTCCAGCAAAATGGTCACGGAGAAAAAGCAGAAAGCTGGATCAGTCCGAGCTCCAACGCTCCGATCGATGGTGGCCAACTAGGTGAAGCTCTCGGTCCCGACATTCTCAACGAACTTGCTGCGAAGACCGGCCTTTCCCACGAAGAGATCTTAGAGCGGCTGAGCAGCGACCTGCCGAAGGCTGTTGACGATCTGACGCCTGATGGAAAACTGCCAGACGGGGAAGACGAATTGCCCTCAGCCGGCAGTAACCCGGCCGGTTTCGGCACGAAGGTTTGATGAGCACGCCGGGCCGTTGGCAGAGCGACAGCCTGCGGGCGTGGTCTTGAGCGTCGGCTCGGCTCGGCTCGGACAGATTTACGAATCGATCCTTGCAGCTCGTCGGCTGCAGACGGTGACCGCCCGACGCGATGATGAATCGCGCATTGAGCTCGGGTTTTGGAAATCATCTTCGCGCGTGCTGTGGGTGTCCGCCCCTTTCTGGCACCCGTTATCTATCTGCCTGCGCGATCCCACAGAATGCAGCTCAAACTAGCCCGCCCCGGCAGGCCTTTTTTGTTCTATGGGGCGGGAACAAAACAAGGCTTTTCAAGTATTTGCCTTGGGACCGCGCGGGGGCTAGCTCGTCTACCCTTCCCTTCAAAGAAACCGTGCGGTCCCACCATACAAGCCTCTTCGGCTCTAGCACGATGCTTGACCCGCGTTGGGCTACTCCATCACCGGGTGATGACCGAACTTATGCCGCGATCGTCGACGGGAAGATCCCGACCGCTTTTTATTGTCCAGGATGACTGCGCGACGCGTTTCAGGATCTAATCGACATGCGGCGGTGGCTGGAGGCCCAAGAGGCACTCGTTGCGGTGCTGAGCGAACAGCTTCCTGTTGAGTGTTGGCTCCTGATGTAGCCGGAACACCATTGAAACATCTTGCAAGTTATGGGGGGCGTGCGGCGCCCTCCTTGTTTTTTAGGGCACTGAGATGCTGCGCGGTCCGCTTTTGCCCGAACCACTCCCGAGTACCGCGTAGAAAACCATGACCGTGGCTTTCGTTAGAGCGTGAAGGTGGAGCGATTGATCCATGACTGCGAGACCCGGCTCGCCGCCCCGTCAGCCGGCTGCCACCCGGGTCGTGATCAATGCAATCCGGGGCGGGTGTTCGTGATGCAGGACTAATCCACACGTACTTCTGACGGGGGCAAGAAATAAGGGCGTGCGCCGGCCCCATCTACCGGGTTCGATGGTCGGGCGTGCCGCCTCGGCTCCACCCTCAGCTGTTCGGGCCGAGCCGGATATCTAGGTTCGTTCGCCGCCTCGCCAGTAGCTGTCGATGATATGCTGGCCATTGTTGACAATCCGCTGACCGAGGTCGGGATCGCCGCCTTGCAGCGTATCCGGATCGCCGCCGCATAGACGGACGAAAGTCACCTGCTGAGCCGTGAACATGAAATAGTCTTTGCTGGTAGGCTCGAAATCGAGACCCGCCTCCGCAAGTTTTTCCGCGACTTCGGCTGCCGCGCCGTCGATTGCCTTGAAGACCTTTTCTAACATTGAGCGCTCTGCCGCCTCCCGGATCTCGAGGAAACGGCGCTGTTCGGACGTCTGCACGGAGCAGCTCTTCTCTGTCATATCTTCTCCATAAGTCATAGTTGGCGCCCATGGATGCGTTATCTCAGGTGGAGACGCAGTAGTCGCGGATGAAAGTCCGGAAGTTCAGCATTTTTGACGCTGCGCTCGCCAAAGTGACCAGGAAACGTCCGTTACGATAAACCCCACAAGCGCATCAGTTCGAGAGGAGCTGAAACGTCGGATGCAAGTACGAAAGGATCCTTCGGGTTCGACCGGTCACTCGCGCGCTTCTTGACGGGCAGTCCGTGGGCCAGGTCGGCGACGGAATAAAAAGTTACTGAGGATCCATGTGCAGTCCGCCAGGAGTGCAGTTCTCCCCAGGCCTTTTTCTGAATATGGCTCGATTCCCGATTGATGTTCATCGCTTCCAGCCACTGGTCGACGCTCGCGTTTGCGTTCTTTGGATTTACGACGCTGTCGGCCGTGCCGTGCCAAATGCTGATCGAAGGCCATGACCGCCGCTCGGGAGAGATGCCGACGATGCGGCTGCCCCATCCTTCAGCGGGTGTCGGAGCACCCGCCCTCATCGCGCGAAGAGCCGACATCGCCTCGCGAGCAGCGCCGACCGGCATTCCGGCGACGATCGCTGCGCCTGCAAAAAGATCGGGATAGGTAGCCACCAAGACTGCGGTCATTGCTCCGCCTGCCGAAAGGCCGACAACGAAGACCCGTTTCCGATCGACACCATAACGCTTGCCCGCGTGTTCGATCATCTGCCTTACGGAGAGCAGCTCGCCACGATCGCGGGCGACAGAGCTCGGCCGAAACCAGTTGAAGCAGCCGTGCGGATTGTTGCTCTTCGACTGCTCGGGATAGACGACGACGAAGCCCTTTTCTCTTGCGAGACGGGAAAAGCCGCTCGCAGCGTCCAGGCTCTCGGGCGTCTGGCCGCACCCGTGAAGCACGACCACCACCGGCGGGCGCTCAGGCAGCTTGGGCGGCGCGAAAAATTTCATCACGAGCCGTCCCGGATTGCTGCCGAAGCCCACGATCGTCTCGAGCCGTTGCGGCGCCTTGCGCGTTCGCCGCCGGCGCGGCGGCTGCAGAACGGCTTCGACGAGCCTGACAATCTTCTTTTGTGACCGTATCGCCCTCGACAGGGATCTGGAAAAACCGATCTTCAAGAGGCGACCGCTTCCAGCTTTGCGAGCAAGGCCCGCAGGCCCGGCTGGCTTTCCTCGCCGACGGCGACCTTAAGTGAACACCATTTCTGCCTGCGCACCGTCTTCTCGGGGAATTCCGTAGAAAGTCCGGTGGCCTCGAGGAGGCGAACGGCAACGAGATGGCCCTTGGGTAAGCCCCAGCGACCATTTCTTTGGCTGCCGATCAAAAGGATGCAAAGCACGCGCTTGCCGTTGCGACGATAGCAGATGGCTCCAGCCTGCGCGACCCGGGACCTTGCCGTCGGTGTCGAGGAAATGAGCGGGTTGTCCGCGAGCATGTTTTCGACTTCTTCCTACGTTTCATCAAAACGATGTGGCACCGAACTACGACAGGTAGGTCGGCGTTTAACAGCTTCCACTATCAACCGGAGTTCATCTTTGTCGTCAGAAACCGAATTGAAGATCGATCTTTCGGAGGAAGCTCTCGAGCGCCTTGTTGGTTCCCATCTGCTAGGCGAGGCCGGACGGATTATCGAGCAGCGATCAACATACTTCGATACCCCGGATCGCAGGCTTTGGCGGGAAGGATGCACGCTTCGCATCCGTAAGGTCGGCGAAGCGCGCATGCAGACCGTCAAAGCCACCGGACCCGCACGCTCACTGTTTGCGCGGTCGGAGTGGGAAACGCCCGTCAACCGAGACGAGCCCGTCGTCGATCATACCAGTCCCCTCGCCGGCGAGTTCGGCAGCGAGCTCAAACTGGAACCGGTGTTCGACGTCGTGGTTGAACGGCGGCAATGGGATATCGAGGAGAACGGCTCGCGCTTCGAAGTCGTTGTCGATCAAGGAGAGGTTGTCGCCGGCGACCGTCGCTCCCCGATCCGCGAGGTCGAGGTCGAACTTAAAGACGGAAACCCGAGCGACCTTTTCGTCTTCGCGCGAAGGATCGACGCCGTCACGGGCTTCCGGTTTGGCGTGCGCTCGAAGGCTGAGCGAGGCTTCGCGCTCGTCGAAGCTCAGAAACTGGTCTTCAAGTCAGAACCTATCCATCTCGACCCGGACATGAATGCGGCTGCGGCATTCCAAGCGATCGCCGTTTCCTGTGTCCGGCAATTCCGATTGAATGAGGACGTGCTCCTCCAGAAGCGGAACTCGGAGGCGCTGCATCAGGCCCGCGTCGCTCTTCGACGGCTGCGGTCGGCTTTCTCCCTTTTCAGGGAGCTCATCCCGAGCGACGAAGCGCTTAGGCTCAAGGAAGACCTGCGATGGATCGCCGCTGCGCTCGGGGAGGCGCGAAACGTCGACGTCCTGCTCGCCAAGGCAGAGGATGCCGACCTTGTCCTCAAGCTCAAGTCAGCCAGGGACGTCGTCTACCGGGATGCAATTGAAGCATTGAATTCTCCGAGGTCACGGGCCCTGATGCTCGGCCTGATAGAATGGCTCTGGAGCAGGGAGTATTCTTCCGGAGACATACCTGGCGCTCGTGATTTTGCAGCGCGCGCGCTCGACAAGCTGCGCAAACGGATAAAGAAGGGCGGGCAAGCGCTGGCGAAGATGGACGACGAGCACCGTCACGAGGTTCGCAAGGACGCGAAGAAGTTCCGGTATGCGGCGGAATTCTTCGCATCGCTGTTCGACGACAGACGAGGCGCCCGTCGACACAGGAAATTCCTCGCTGCGATGGAACTGCTTCAGGATGATCTTGGCAGCCTGAACGATCTTGCGACCGGCCCCGATGTACTGCAGAAGCACGGTCTATCGGACCACCCGGCGAAGGATTCGGTCCTTTCCCATGCAGACAAGGAGGCGTTGATCCATAGGGCGCAAGCGTCGGTCGATGAGGTGCTCGATACGAAGCGGTTTTGGAGATAGCAGCACCGCCTTGGTGGTTTGGCGAGCGATGCCGCGATGGACGAGCGGCCAAGTCTACGTTACGAGCCGCCATTGTCACTCGCCCCACCGAAAGCCAAGATTGGCCCAAGTCAGGGCTGCAGGGATTCGGCGCGACGCCTGATCCTGATCTCGATACGACGCCGTTCCTTGACGTTTCCGGCCCGTCCACTGGTGAGCGTGTCGCCGGGAATGACCAGCTGCGCAGCTGACATCGGCAAGACGGTCACGTCCTTCAGCTTCGGATTTGCCTTTAGGATATTTGCAACGGCGATCGCCCGCGCGAGACCGAGCCCGGCGTTGTCGGCTGGCTGAAGCGTCTCGACCGGAAGCGCGCCGTCGATCACTTCGATCGATGCGTCGTCGAGATTGGACATGCTCCTGGAAAGGCGCTGTTCGTCCGTATGTCCGATCACCTCGATCACATCGACCTTGTAGCGCTCAAGATTGTCGGCGATCTGGTCGGCGATCGATGTCTCAAGCCTGTCTTCGAACTCCGGTGTCAATGCGGCGCTACCTGACGTGAAATAATAGCCGCCGGCTTCGGAAAGGTTGATGATCGGTGGCCACTCATGGGGTTCGATCTGACCGTGTAACAGCTGTTCGAGCCGGTCACGAGCCTGGTCGAGCGGGATATTATTCGCCACCAGCACCTTTCCGACCGCCGCAAGCTTGGCGAGATCAGCGGGGCTCGCATCATTCATTTTCAGCCTGTCTATGATCTGTCGGGCAGAGACGAGCTCGCGCCATTCGCTCTCGAATTTGACCCGATCGGCTGCCGACATGTTCGCGCCCAGCTTGGACTGTGCCTCGACAAGCTGGGCGGAAAGTTCCTTGTTCTGCTGTTCCAGCTGGGCGAGCCGTTGCTCGGCGTCCATCCGGTGCCTGCGTTCGGCCGTGATCATGGCGGCCGCGACCAGCAGCAGGCAGAAGACCAGCAGAAGCATGGATTCTGCCATCGTCAGCCCCAGAATGAGGCCGCGGTTATAGCCCTTGTGTTCCAGCTTTGGACCTGCGCTTGCCCTTGTCACCATTTGAACAACCGTCGCTTCGGCTCGCCCGGCGCTGGATTGGCTTTCGTCCTTTCAGGAGCCACCGACACCGGTTCTGTATCCACGGTCTTGTCCTCGCCCGCCACTATATCCTCGACAACCTCTGGGATTCTCGCAAGGCTGGACGACGACGAACCGTTCCGGTCACGCTCGAGAGCTTCGGCGATGCGATCGAGTTTGCTGTCGATGCTGCTCAGTGGCCTGAGCGCGTCGTCCACCGTAACAGTCTGCAAGCGCGTCTGCGCCATCACCTCCTCCATCCGCCGCAGATGGGCATCGGTCATGTCCCTGATGGCATCGATCGTGGGGGTCAACTCGAACCGGATCACATCTTCGGGCGGCCTGATCTCTCCAAGACGGGTCCCGACGCCCTCAACCGCAACCCCGAACCGGTCGATGATCGTCGAAAGTCTATCCGTGGTCTCGTTGAGTTTGCGACTTGCTTCTGCGGCCTGATCGGTCACCGAGCGATTGTGATCCCCGATGATCGATGAAAGCCTGGCCGCGGCTTCCTGGATCGGGATGATCGCCTCCTTGGTGATAGATTCGATCACCTTGCGGATTTCCTCGCCGTTTTTTTCCGCCTGACGACCGATCTCCTCGAAGCCCTCCGTCAACATCTGGTTGCTGACCCTGCGGTAGTTGGAGAACTCGCGGGCGGACGTGTCGAGCTCGGTTCGCACCCGCCGCGTCATTTCCGCAAGCTCGTGACGGGCGCTGCGTTCGATGTCGATTGGGTCGCGGCGCATCTGGTTGAAGAGGATGCGGAGTGTGACGCCGGCGATCGTCGATGTGACTGCGATCCCGAAGTTGCGCACGATCGTCTCGATCGACGTCTCGCCAGCAAACAGGTAAAGCGATACGCCAAGGCTCGAGAGGGTGAACAGAAACCCCATGTAATAGAGGTTGTCGCCGGCCTGCTCGTTGTGCAGGCGGAAACCGGCAAGCGCGATCGATGCCAGGAAATAGACCGCCATCAGCACCAGGGGCACGGCGGTCACAACAAGGGTCGACCAAGCCGCGAGCTTCGCCGTCCAGATGAAGATCATTCCCCCAATCGTCACCACTGCAAACAGCACAACAGGCGCCCAATCGCGAAATGCGGTTCTTCCTGTCTCGTTCGACGCCATCACTCCAGTCCCTCCAGACGGGTGAAACCTGCGAACTCTCCGTTGTTCTTCTCCACCCAGGATTTCCAGAATGCCGCCAGGTCCTCCATCTTGAACTTTTGGCCCGGCCGCTGGAACGCCAGGATCCTGACCTGCACCCCATCCAACGAGGTCCTGAATTTCTCGCGCGCAGCACTGCTGTCGAATTTGGCGATCGAAACGCCGTCGCGATAGCTGGAAAACGCCGCAGTATGTTCGACCATGTCCGAGGCAATGTACAAGGTTTTCGGAATGCCAGCAGGCAAAGGCTGGAAGGCTTCGAGGTTAATGCGCTGAATGCCGGCCATGATCGGCGAAAACTCGCCTGAAGCGCCAGACCCGAGTTTTCCCGCGATGTCGTCGAGCGGCTTCTGGAAACCTTTCTCCCAGCGCTGCTGCACGAGCTTCGGATTGCTGGTCCACTCGTTGGCGAGATCACCGCTGCCCGGATTGCAGCCGTGGAAGGTTCTTTGAAGCTCGCCTTCCTTTTCGGTCAGCGCATAGACGTCGATCGCACCGCTGACGGGGACGCCAGACACAAGCCGCTGGAACTGGTTCTTCAAATCGAGGGACGTCGTGCCGGAAATCGGATCCGTGACATCAAGAAGGACGGCGGTCTCGCTGGTCGGACCCGTCGTCGGGCAGAGCGAGGCCTTGTCGAGCGAGACCGCGGACATCGCCTGATACTTCAGCCACCCAAAAGCGCCGATCATGGCCAGTGCCACTGCCGACAATGCAATCGTCGCCACCACAGCACCCGTCGAAAAGCCGCCTTTCCTTGAACGACTGTTACGCCGCCTGTTCCGCGCCAACGCCCGCCTCCGGGAATAGATTGTCCAGTCTGTGATACTGCTCGACGGCGACCTCGAAGGCAGAGCCGATTTTCCTGATCTGATCGCTGAGTTCGGCCTGGGCGACCTGGACGCGTTCCGACAGAACGCGATCGTCCCATTCCCCGCTGATTTTGAGGACCGGTACAATCCGCTCCAGCGTGTAGGCGCTCGTGAAGTACAAAGGCTCCGGTTCGCTTCTCGCGGCCCGGTTCGCCTCACGATAAGCCGTCAAAACAGCATTCGCCGTGCGCTCGAGATGACCCTGGTACTCGGCAAACAGCCCAGCCGTACGGATTCGGTGGGCGATGATCGCGGCCGACTCCTGCCGGCGCGTGCTCAGGTCTCTGACGATCTCCTCGATCTTGTCGTTGTGGTCGTCGCGAATTTCCCGAAGGTTGTCGATCAGATCAAGCTTTCCGGAAATGTAGTTTCGCCGCGCCTCGTCCAGCCGACGTTGGACGCCAGCAAAACCCGGATACGGATCTGTGAGCATGCAGCCGTCAATAAACGCCAGGATCGAGAAAAAAATGCCGATCGCAAACAGCATCCAGGAATTCAATTCGCTCAAACCTAGCGGGTTCTCGCGGATCCGGCGGACGACTTCGGTCGCGGCCCCGTCGAGGATCGTGGCCGATACTTCGCGATAATGGGCGAGCGCAATATTCACGGCAAGCGCAACGACAATATAGCCGACCAGGCCGAACAATCCGCCGAGCTTCATGAGCCAGGACCGGTGCACAAGATTGCGAACGCAGAAGAAAGCGAATAGCAGTGCAGCGCCAATGTTGAGGACGGCAAAGACGACCGCCTCGGTTATGCCGCCGATGATGCCCTGTTCGCTGCCCTTGGCCAGAAAGTTGCCGTTCATGACGATCTCGATGAGGACGAGAACGATGAGCAGCGCGATCTTGACGCTCGTTGCGCCCGCACTCGGGACCTTTGCCGCGCGATCCAGCCGATGCTGCCTCTTGAAAGACCTCATTTCGTCCTCGGCAATCTTGAGATCGCGGCGCAAGCCGTGGAGTTCGTCGACGCCGCTGGCGATCTCCGCCTTGAAATCCGAAAGGCTGGAGGCGTTTGCCTGCCGGATCAGCCCGAACTGTCCCTCGAAATCGAGATTGCGCAACCGCCCGTCGAAGGTCTGGAACTGATCCTCAAGCAGCTGATAGGCGGACGCTTTTTCCTGCTCGATGCGACCGACGATCCGCTGTTCGACCTCATCGAGGAACTGGGCCGATGACGCCGGACGATTGGCCCTGCCGTTCTCGTCTCCCTTTTCGCGCACCTCCAGGGTCTGGGTAAGCTTGTCCGTATCGAGTGACGGGAAAATCTCGGTCGATGCCCGGAAGTCGTGGCTGGAGTCGCGAACGCTGGTCCAGAGCTTGTTCAGTGCGTCAAACGGCAATGCATCCTCGTCGGAAACATGATTGCGAAAATCCTAACATGCAATGCGTAGCGTAGTGGTTGTGATCGGTCCAGCAGCAGCATCCTCTTAGAGGGTTTAATTGCGGACCACGGTTAATCTGTGTCGTGTCGGCTATCCTGTCGCTTTAATCCTCGAATTCTCACCGCGCCATCGGATGGCGCCCGCGAAGCGACCATCTACAACAGAGTCCACCCGGGCTCGACCTGACGTGCAACGGTGGGAATGTCCACGCAGTAGATATTTCGACAGTCGAGCGTGTTTGGACCCCGATTATCGCGTGCCACTGCTTCAGCGTGTCCGATTTCCGCTGGAGGGCTTAGCATGCTCTTTGCTTTTAATTCCGCCGTGGCGGGATGATAAAGGCCTGATCGGGCCTCAAGGAGATGGTGGGATAATCGCTGCCGCTCGTCCCCAACAAAGAACGCTCGGCCTAGTCCTGCCACCGGCGCAGATCCGTCTGGTCGTGATAGCCCATACGGTCGGGCGTGGTGATAAATTCAATCGTCGTGCCCCATGGCATGCGGCAGTAGCAGACCTTGTTTCCAGGGCCTTTTTCGGTTGCGTAGGGTATAGCGCGCGGCGCGGTAAGAGAGGTGCCTCCAGCTTTTTCAAAGCGTTCTACCGACGCGTCGATGTCGTCGGTGTAGACACCGAAGTGAGTAATCCCAAAGTCGCTCGCTCGAACCGGCTTGGCTTGTGCGGGGCCATGCATTTCAAAGAGCTCGATGTCAGGTCCGGTACCGATCTTGACCATCGCCTGTGCGCGCACGACCGTTCCGGGGAAAGCACCGGTAGCCCGTTCGAAGTCGGGTCCCTGACGCGGCGCATCCCGCGGTCCGAAGGACTGGTAGATCACCTGACCGCCGAAAGCTTCCACCAAGAACGATTTTGCTGCTTCGATGTCGGGCACTGTGATGCCAATATGATTGACGCCGCGAATGACAGGTGCGGTCATGACAGTTTCCTTTCTTATTTAATCGATCGAATGCGGTAGGTGCGGGCGCAACTTGCCCGCAGCGTCGCGATCCGCCCCGCGACGGGGCGGCCGCAGAGTTTCAGCTGGCCTTGAGGAAATCGATGAGAGCGGCCGCCACTTCTGCCGATCGCTCGTCCGCGACATAGTGGCTGCACCGCTCAATCGAGCCGCCCGTCACATCGCTGGCGAACTCCTTCAGCATCGGGACCATATGCGCACCGAAGCGCTGATCCCCGCCGAGACCTAGTACTGGTATCTCGAGCGGTCGCTTCTTGTACTCCAGCGCGGCCGCATGATCGCCGGCGAGGGTACGATACCATTCCATGCCGGCGCGCGTGCGGCCAGGAAGTGCCATCGCTTTCGCGTAGATCTCGATGTCCGCCGGATTGAAGGTGCTGTGATCGTAGAACCGCTCAGCCATGAAGGTCGAAACATAGTCATATTCACGGCCATGGATCAGGCGCTCGGGTAGATCCCGGTTCATATGGAAGCTGAAGTGCCAGAGCCTTGCGATCGTCGCCTCCCATTGCGTCCAGCCGGGAAGCGGAACGTCGAGCACGGCCAGGTGGGTGACAGCCTCCCGATAGATGGCGGCCTGCGGCAACGCCACCATTCCGCCAATGTCATGACCGCACACTGCGTAGCGTTCATGCCCAAGGGCAAGCATGACATCATGCGCGTCGCGCGCCATCGTCGCTTTGTCATAGCCGTCAAGCGGGCAGTCGGAAAAACCCGCGCCCCGCAGATCCATGGCCACCACGCTCAAATGCTCGGCCAGCAGCGGCATCACATGGTGCCATTCCCACCAGGTTTCCGGCCAACCGTGCAGGAGAAGGATCGGCGGGCCTGAGCCCCCAGTGGCGGCGTTGATCTTGATCCCATTCGCCGGCACCAGTTGCTGGGTAAACCCCTTCAGAGTTGCGATCATGGTCACTTTCCAGTCGATGTTGACGTTAACAAAGCTCGCGGCCAGCGTTCAGGGCTGGTCGAAATCGGTGGCGATCGTGATGTCGCGCCATGCGTCGATATCGCTGCGGAAGGAAGCCAGCTTTCGCTCAGCGATCGAATGCGCGATCTGGCCGAGCGGCAGATGAAGCGGAGCGTCATCGGCGTCGACTGCCTGCAGGATCACTGAAATCGCCTTGTCGGGATCGCCCGCCTGATTGCCGTTGTTGGTTGCGCGATAATGCCTACGCGAGCTCGCGGCGTATTGCGGCATCTCATTGGCCGCCATCGTGATCGAACGGCCAAGGAAATCGGTGCGAAACGGCCCGGGCTCGACGATCAGCACGCGGATGCCGAACGGCTTCAGCTCACCGGCGAGCGCTTCGGAAATCCCTTCTACGGCGAACTTGGCGGCATTGTAATATCCGGCACCGCCGCTGCCCGCGATGCCTGCGCCGGACGACATGTTGACAATCGTTCCGCCTGAACTTCGCAGGACGGGCAGAGCGGCTCTCGTGGTTTCAATCAGACCAAAGACGTTCACCTCAAACATCGGCCGATATTCTTCGGGCGTGCCTTCCTCGATCGCGCCGAACAGTCCGTAACCGGCATTGTTCACGAGCACGTCGAAGCCGCCGAAAATCTCGACCGCCTTTGCGGCCGCGGCCTCGGCTGCCGCCGCATCCGTCACGTCGAGCGGCAAGCTGATCATGCGGCCGTCGAAAGGCTCAGCCATTTCTTCGATCGTTTTAAGATTGCGGGCCGTGGCGATGACCTGATCGCCGCGCTGTGCTGCAGCGAGCGCGAGCCGGCGGCCGAAGCCGCTCGAGCAGCCTGTTATGAGCCAAGTTCTCATTATTTTGTCTCCGAGGTTAAGTTCACACGACACCCAAGGCGCGTTTCTTTCACTTGAGCGCCCTGATGAAAGTCGTCGGGACTGCAGAAGGCGCGCCTTTACGATGACAAAAATCTAGGTGTTTAGGTTTGTTCTTTAAGTGACAGAATCGTATTCTCGGCGTTCAGTTTTGTTAGGGGCGTTTGATGGAATGGAGTGACGTCAGAATCTTTCTTGCAATTGCGCGATCCGGCACGCTTGGCGGTGCCGCGCGTTCTCTTCAAACGAGCCATCCGACCGTCGGAAGGCGACTGCGCGCACTTGAGCAGGCGATCGGGCACACGCTCTTCCAGCGGACCGCCGACGGTCTCGTGCTGACCGAGGAGGGCCACGGGATCATCGCGCTGGCGGAGCAGATGGAAGAGGGCGCGCTGGGCATGGAGCGCCGGCTTGCGGGGCTGGAGCAGAATCTCAAAGGCAGTCTGCGCATTTCATCAGCGGACTGGTTCGGGGCCTACGTGCTGCCTCCCATCCTGGCGGATTTTTCCAACGCCTACCCCAATATCGACGTCGAGATCCTGACGGGCACGCGCCTGTTCAATCTCGCCCAGCGAGAGGCCGACGTCGCCTTTCGTATCGTTCCGTTCAACACTGCCGATGTCGTCCAGCGGCGGCTATTCACGCTCCAATACGGCGTCTACATCGCCGAGGATTCGCCTGCTCCTAAATATGGCGACGGAACCGGTTTCCGGCTGATTACACATGATACATCGACCGGTCAGTTCCCCGATATCGATTGGCTCATCAAGAGTTTCCCCAACGCGAGACCGATCCTGCGATCGAACAACCGCAACGTCCAGGGGCGCATGTGTCGGCAAGGTGTCGGGATCGCCGTGTTGCCTCGCGTAGTCGGAGATCAGATCGCCGGTATCCGCAGGCTGGAACTTTCAAAGTCGCCGCCGGCGCGAGATATCTGGATGGGATATCACCGGGACCTGAGACGTCTTCAGCGTCTTCGCGCGTTCATCTCGACCGTGTCTGCCCATCTCGTAAATGCAGGCGCGTGATATGCGATCAGGCCGAGCATCCGCTAGCCTCGACCCCGATCATATTCTTCTTGCGCGCGCTCAAGCTCGGAACCGTAGGTCATGGACCACGCATAGAGCGCTTCGAACGGTTGCTGAAGGGAGCGACCGAGCGAGGTGATGGTATATTCGACGCCAACCGGCGTCGTTGTTGTCAGCACTTCACGGTGGATGAGCCCATTGCGCTCCAGCCGTTTCAACGCGTCGGCGAGGGCTTTGTGCGTAATCCCGTCAAGGCGACGCATGATCTCGTTGAAGCGTGACGGTTTGGTACATAGTACAGTCAGGATAAGGACAGACCACTTGTTAGCGATCTGCTCAAGCACCGGCCGCGCCTTCTCAACGTCCAACAACGTCTCGGCGGAAACAGCCTTGTGGCCAGGAGACGAGCAAGCTTTGATGAGCGGACCTTCGTCTGTTCTGGGCATCGGTATACACCTCGATATCTGCTTTACATATAGTGCGTAATTGACCGTAGGTACAGAGAATATATCTTGGCGCTATCAGTCTTGATGGAGTTAACATGAACAGACTAGCGAACAAGATTTCCCTCGTTATCGGCGGTGTCGGTGGCATTGGCGGAGCCATTTCTCAGAGGTTTGCCGGCGAAGGGGCGCAGGTCTACGCGACTAGCCGCAAGGGAGCCGAGAGCCAACCTGAGTCAGCCGGCATGGGCAGCATCCGAACGGTTCGGGCAGATGCCAGCGACAGCGCCGATCTTCAGAGTGTCTTCGAGCGGGTCCGATCGGAACAAGGCCGCATCGACGTGCTCGTCGTGAATGCGGGCCTATCCGAACACGCACAATTAGAAGACATTTCCGAGGATCATTTCGATCGGACATTCGGCCTGAACGTGCGAGCTCTCGTATTTGCGGCACAGGGCGCCGTCGACATCATGCAGCCGGGCGGAACGATTGTGCTGATTGGCTCCATCGCCGGCGGTATCGGCACCAAAGGCTATGGCGTCTACGGTGCGACCAAAGCCGCCGTCCGTTCGTTCGCACGCACATGGGCCAACGAACTTGCTCCCAAAGGCATACGCGTAAACGTTGTCAGCCCTGGACCGACGGATACGGCGATGATGGCGGCCGCCTCACTGGAAATTCGAGATGCACTGTCCAAGATGATCCCTCTTGGGCGTATGGGCAGACCTGATGAGGTGGCAGCCGCTGCCCTCTTCCTCGCAAGCGACGAGAGCAGTTTTACCACGGGTGCAGAAATAGCCGTGGATGGGGGCATGGCTCAGGTCTGACACCTGCCTTCGACAAGCGCCGGAGACGGCACCCAAGCAGATGTTTGCTTTTTCTGATCAAGACAGCATTGGCGAGACAGGCAACCTTCTAGCAGGACCTGCCGCAGGGCCGAAGGGGACAGGCTTCGACCGCGCCTTCGCCAGCTCGAAGGTGAACTACCTTGATGCAGTTCAGATCCGGGCGCCGCCCGTGGCATCGATCATCTGGCCCGTCGTCCAGCGCGCATCGTTCGATGCAAGGAAGGCGATGACGTCGGCGACGTCCTCCGCCTTTCCAACGCGCGAGAACACAGAGAGTGCTTCGGCGCCGGCGCGTGCATCCGGCAATGCCAGCCACTCCGCATTCATATCGGTTTCGGTCACACCCGGCAGCACGGCATTGACTGTGATCCCGCGCGCCGCAAACTCCGGTGCAAGCGCCAACGTCAAAGTCTCCAGGGCGCCCTTGGAAGCCGCATAGGCGGGATGGGTCGGTGCCGCGATACGTGTAAATCCGGTGGAGACATTGATGATCCGGCCGTTGTCGCGGATGTGGTCGGCGACTGCGTGGATCAGGAAGAACGGCGCCTTGTAGTTGATCGTCATCACTTCATCAAACGCGGCTTCACTTGTCTGCTTCAAAGGCAGTGCTGGTGCAATACCGGCGTTGTTCACCAGAATGTCGAGAGCAGACGAACCGGTTTCAGCACGCGCCGCTTCGCCGAACTGGGCCCATAGGCTATCGGCAGCTTCCTTACCCTGTCGGAGGTCGCTTTTTACCGCAACGGCTTTCACGCCAAGCGTCTCGATATCGCGCACCGTTGCGCTGGCCGCATCCGCATTGGCGGAGTAGTGCACGCCGATTAGCGCGGCACCTTCCCTTGCGAAGGCAAGCGCAGCCGCCCGGCCGATGCCGCGCGAACTTCTAGCGTGCCTTGTTCGTGTTGCCTGGAAGTTGCAATCGATGGGCAGTATCGCGCTACCTTGACTACGAAATGTATGAAACATCCAGCACCGCGGCTGGCCACAACCGAAATCCATCTGACTTCGATCTCATCGAGCGCCCATTCACGCGGCCTTACGTGGGGCTGCCGATTATGGGCGGTTGTATGTTGTTCCGTGAGAGCTGCGCCAGCACTTCAGTGCTAAGCGTGCCTCTTGTCCCTGGGTGGCGAAGGCGACCTTCATCGGCATAGGAATAGGTCTGTTCTTCAGCGGGACCAAACGTCATGAAGACCGCAACGCGATCCTGTGTAAAAGCGATGCGGCGGAGGATCGCGCGGCTCAGGGTGAAAGCCATTTGTGCATCCAGATGAAGTGGGGGAGCGACCAGCTCGCAAATCCTTCGCAGGCTTCGGTCAACAAATGTCGGCATCTGGCCGGCGTGCTCGATGCGCACGTCGAATATGATTGCATCACCCGCTTTGACACCGAGCCCTCTTGCCGGAAGGCTATCGACCACGCCTTTCAAGTGAGATCGCGGGCGAACCTTCAACGTTGCCGGCGAATCGTCCCCCTGGTCTTGCAGATAGAACGCAATCTTGTAGACCCTGAACGTGTCGTCGGCAAAGATACTGCCATCCTTGCAGCGAGGATGGTGCGGGACATCGTTGTGCCATGACGACGTCGTGTTGATCATCAGGTCGCACTCGCCGGTAAGAACGACTTCGAGAGGATCGGTAATTTCCTTCAATCGAGCAAGGATGACGTCAGATGTCAAAAACCGCGCGACTTCCTCTGTCGTGTACATGGCGTGTAGCTGAAACTTGCCGCCATACAAATAGCGGCCGTTAGCCTTTAGCGATCGCCTTACGACCGGCCGCAAACTTTTCGCCTCCTGCGGGGTCAATAATCCTCTTATGATCGCAAAGCCATTGGATCGCAGTTCCTGTTGCAGCTGAGTGGTCACCGAGATATCGTTGGTGACATTTGCAAGTCGTGGCACTTCGCGGATTAAAGGTTCCATGTCAGCCTCCTGACGCCCTCGAGGCACCCCAGCCCTTACGAACTATCACCCATAGTTGAGCACTTAACAAACTACCCTTTGGAAGGGCGGTATCATCATAAGGTTCGGTCCATCACCGAAAGTGGTAGATGCTTCGTCTGCGCGCTTCTACCGCTGGAGAGTGTTGTGGCTGTCGACCAAAAATAGGTTCGAAGCGAGTTCGCCCGTTCGAGCGACCGGCCAGAAGAACCCTGTGGATTTCAGCATTACGACGCCGTCCAGGATGGACCGGCGCCCCGGTTGCTGCAGGCATATTTTACTTATACGAGAATTTAACTTTTTGTTGATGCATCCAAAAGATGCACCGGCCGAAGTATTTTTAGTCCAAAATTGGTAGGGAACAAATTACTGGGAAAACAGTTTTTACGCCGCCCTGTTAGACGGATGCTCCTGGCAGGCCTGAGGATGTGCGATGGACCGTGTACTTGTTGCCTTCATTCGACACCGGGTGATCGGCAACGCAAATGTCGACCTGGGGGAGCTTTTGGACGCTGCCGACCGGTTTTTCAACGGCAAGCTTGAGCCGCGTGAATTTTTCAGTGCCCTCAATCAGGTCTCACGCGACCGCCGTATTCGGCGCCGAAACCGGGTCACCGCCAACGACGAGCACAATGGCTACAGCTGATAGAAGTCTGAGTTCTCCTGCCGCTCGTCGGGCCGGCACTCCTGCGCGGGGCCTCACGTTGGCTTTAAACGCGTTGACGGTTGCGGAACAGGATTTATCGCATGTACGCCGCATGCCGAAGCACATAAGCATACTCGGAGCGTTTCGTAGATCAAAAGGCGGCGAACGCTAGCTCCCCCTGACTACTACCCCGACCATGTCATAGTGAGTATCAGAACTCGCTGTTTGAGCGTATCCTCTATTCATCGGCCTCATTAACTCATGGTAGTGGTCGCTTGGGAGTGCGCTTTGCTTCTGCCGTTCTGCCGCAGGAGCATAGAAATGTTGCTACCCGTCATATCACTCTCGGATTCCGAAATTGAACTGGTTACGAGTGCTGTCCGCGAATGGTGCCGCACGCGCCACTGCGGCATCGACAGCATTGAGGGTCGCCGGGCTCTCAGTATTGCAATCGATCTTGCTCAGTCCAAATACGATGAGGCGTCGCTTGTCTCAGAATTGCTGCAACGACTGACGCCACCAGATGACGCGCCGGGACAATTTCCACAATCGCGCGTCGGGTGACCCGAAGGCCGCACGGCTTCTTTTCTTACTCGTGTCCCCGCCACAAGCCGGGCGTTTCCCGGCCGCCGCAGCCCAGTGCGACGGTCTTCGCCTCAATGCTCTGTAGCACTCCGTGGTGCCAGAGGCGCGCCTTTCGGGCGCGGCTGGTTTCAAAGTCGAGATCCAATCTGACAACGATGACATTGGGCACGATATGCAGGTTGGGAAGGCACTTGATCTCGGCCTGGTGCAACCTGGAAATATGGGGCTGCTGTGCCCAGGTCTCGATCGAGGGCGAATGCCCCCGGCACTTTGGGCTTGTCGAGCGCCGGAAGATCGGCGCAGTGGAAGACGCGAGCAGGGCCGTAGAAGGAGGCGATCTCGCTGTGGTCCGATCGAATTGGCGATCACGTCACTGCGGAACAGTGAAGCGGCGCGGTAGCTATCGATCATCGTGAACGCTGCCTGAGACGTTCGGCCACGATTCCGAGAAACCTTAATTGATCTCGACTCGCGCCAGGATGAGCGAATGCCGACTATCATTGGCGCTTCGCAACGCAAGTCTCCCATGCACGGCACACGGGGCACCTCAGACTGAAGTCCCAAGATCGGAACTGCTCGAGCTCGGATCGCGTTATCATTTTCCGGGGAACCAAGGAGGTTTTTCATGAGCGACAACGCAATGTCCAAGGGATTTTCAAAGTTCGCATCCGCCATTGCAGACCTTTCCGGAAAGCCGACGACCTTCGTGCTCGCCGTTGTTCTTGTCCTGGCGTGGGCAGTCTCCGGCCCCTTTTTCGACTATTCCGAGACCTGGCAGCTCGTCATTAACACGAGCACGACGATCGTTACCTTCCTCATGGTCTTTGTTCTTCAGAACTCGCAGAACCGCGATGGCAAGGCTCTTCAGGCGAAACTGGACGAGCTGATCCTGACATCGCAGGCACAGAACAAGTTCGTCGGCATCGAGAAGCTGGAGGAACAAGAGCTTCGGGAAATGAGCCGAAAGCTGGCGGAAAAGGCCGAGTGTGTCGAGGAGGTCGCCGAGGACAAAGCCGAGGAAAGGGAGCGCAATGCTACTTAGGCGCCCTGTCTCGGTGCTACAGACGGCGGTTGGGTCGCCGCCGACCGTGACGAGAAGCCTTGCATCTAAAGCGCGCAAGTAAGATTCCTAGCCCTCCTACGGTGCCTCCCGCCAATGCGCCCGACGCTGCGTTCAGTCCGTAGAGCTGAAGGGTGAACATGCCTTCCAGCACGAGGATGGCGCATGCGGCAGCGACTGCGATTTCCCTGATCATGGATACCTCCGACGACGACGTTAAACCATTCTACGATGCTGCGGTTCCACTAGTTCTCTAATGTCACGACGTCGGGGGTCGCTGCTTTCGAAACGCGCGGCCGCTCGATATCGCCGCGCGAACCGCCCGAACCCGATTACGTTGTCCGGTTCTCGGCCAATCTTTCCAACTCTTCGGCCTCGAGCCGCTCGATGCCGATCATGTGGTTTCCAGCCTCACTCGACCGGATGAGTTCGTCGACCTTCACCTGGAGCGCAGCCATGTCCCTATTCTGACTATGCTGCATGATTAGGAGAAGAAAGAGCGTCACGAGCGTGCCGAACATTGCCGACAAAAGATGCCACTCCTTTGGCAGACCGAGAGCAAAACCGACGGCGCACCAGACGACGATGAGAGCGGCGGCTCCTGCAAGGACGAGAGAATGCCCCGCCAGCGAAACGACGGTTTCCGACAGGTTGAGGAACGCGGCTCGGATCTTCATCCGGTGGAAATGGTTTCAAGAGGCGTGGGTTCCGTCGCTCGGCATAGGAACTCTGCCGCACCCGCTTCCCATCTGATCGGTGTGCCGTATGGATCACCGATGTCGCCGCTGGCAAGCGCCGCGGGTACCGCTTCCGTGGTCCATGGTGAAAGACATGACCGCGAGGAATGCAGATATACTCCAAGCACTGGATGTTTCTATTAGTTAGGTAAACATCGTCATACTGCTAGCTCATCAGCCTTTAGGAGAAGGCGAGCATCGTTCGCCCGGAAGTTTTGTTCGTCGCTGAATTACGGCGTCAGAGGGGTTAAGTCCGGCAGTTAGAAACGATCTATTTAGGTTGGCGTTAGGGCAACTTCGCAAGCTCGTCCTGGGTCATGGATACGTTCGTGAACCACCTGCCTCGCGATCTGGATGCGAGCACGCCAGCCCGTCAACCGCTGGCATGTCCAATGCCTGCTTCACACTGGCAATCCCAATAGGCAGTTTCACCTCTCCCTCGGAGACAACGACTTCGACAATGGCTTGTCGTCTGGCATGGATGATTCCGGTAGTTGAAAAGACGGCGCTGCCAGTGGCTGGCTCGGCAAAGGTGCTCTTGAAGCAATATGCGTTCACACCATCTCGCGCAGAAATGTTTAGATCGCCCTAAAGTTCCTCATTCTCACAAAGGAAGCATGCCAGATAGCGCACCGGAGCAGCCGCCTCCCCTGCTCTACTCGACTGCGCCCAGATCTTGGAACGACTGCCGTTGCTCCATGGACGCCTCGGCGTCGGCGATAACACGAAATGCCTTGCCCTGGGACCTCAGCTCCTTGGCTGTCTTTATGGCATCGGGATAGAGAAGTTTCGGCTCATTGTCCGTATCGCGTCCATCCGGATCGAGCGAGCTCAGAGCAATCACCTGGAACCTCGGCAGCACGGCGTCTTCATTGTGATCCACGGCGGTCTATCCCTCGTTTCCGTCGGAAACAAAATTGTCGGGCACAGTCTCGCGCGCCGTGCCCAGCGCTCTCACCTTTTCAAGCCAGTTCTTGTTCAAAACGTCCTCGATTGCGAAAACGACGTCGTCGGTACTCCAATCAGCGTCCTCGAGTTCGCGGATGAGCGCGGCGAGTTTTTCGGTGATCACGCCAACCAGCTCGTCATCATCTGCGTGCCTTGACTGCCTCATCGACGGTCCCTCGCTTCATTTTCCGGTAACGCGGATTGCACCCGAATCCCCCAGGCTGCGCTGAACCGCCGGGATTTTGTCGGGTGTGATGTCGACGGACACCTCGATGTCACCTTCGAGAGCGGCGTCATGTCGGGCGCCGCCAGGATGCGATGCGTCGCCGCCTGACGGCAGCGAACCGGCACTGTTGCGCTCACCGTTTGCCTTTATGAAAATGTCAGGCCGGGAAATACGATGCTGCTGAACCAGATGTTCGACTGCAATGTCCGCCGCCTCACGTGTCTCAAACGTTGCCGTGATCGTTGTCGTACTGTTGTGCGCCATCTAAGCTCTCCCTTCATGACCTTGCTAACAGCAACCCCGAACCGACGTCGGAGTTCCACATCTGTCATGGATTCAAACGCCGACTTTGCGGGCTTTAGAGATGATGGCGTTGATCTGCTCAGCGAACAGACACCGCGCTGCGAGGATCGGAAGAGCCCGCCCGGAGCCGGGCTTGCCGCTGAAATCGACCGAACTGTGCATAGGTGGCGGCAAAATGATACGCTCGGCGTGCTGCAGGATGTCCACTAGTTGTCAGGCATGGCCGGCTCTTTCCCCACCTATACGATCGACAACATCATGTCCTCGCAGCTCTTCGCCGCGACGCAGGAGAGGGCAATCGGAGCGATACCGTCGAAGCAGCGTAAAACGTTTCGACCTCAATCGAAACGGAACCGCTAGGATGGATACGAGCGCAGGCTTCGACGCTGCTTTAGCCTTGATCGACCACATCGAAGCGGCGATCATGCTCCTCGAACTTCTCGGTGAAATGGCGCTCGCTGGACCGGTCTTCTCGGGAAGGGAGATGATCTTTTCAGAGCGGAAGCTATCGTGCCCCCTGGGGCTAGCCAATCATATGATGATTGAGGTCTCTAATCCGGAGTGACTGTCGAAGGCGGCCGGATGTCAGTGACGAGCCGGTTTCCATTGTCGCCGTTGAACTCATCGGAAGCATTCTGATTGGCTTCCGTGACATCGGCAGCTTCTTTTTCAGTTGCCTCATGCTGCTCTTCGGCACGCCGCCAATGGTCTGCGTGCTGGCCATCCGGGCGACCTTCATCCTCCCAGATCTTATAGGCGCGCTCACGCCGCTGCTGTTCTCTGTCCATGATGCTCCTCCTATCAGGCATAGGATAAGTTCCCTCCCCGCTGAACGTTCCGTCGAGTGACTGCAACGCCGTGGAAAAAGGTGAGGAAAAAGGGGAACGGCCATCGGCAGAACGTAATTGGTCCGACGATTGGGAGGCTCGTGCGGTATTGGACGCCTTCACCCCACGATCAAATCACGAGACGCATTTCACGGTCTCTCTGGATTCCTCTCCGGCACGAAACGCTCCAGCCTGGCAAACCGCAGACGAACGCGTCAGCGCGGCGGTTGTTGTGAAAGACGCTCAGTTCAAAGCTTTGCGCTTTTTGTTTCTTTGCGCCGGCTAGCCGGCACATGTTTCGAGGATCGGTGTCATCCGCTTCACATGCGTCGGTCCGTTCGAGCACCTTCTCCGGAGTAAACGCACGTTACGGCAGCGGCCACCAGAGATTGTTTACGCGTTCAACTGTCTCGGCCACCGCTTTTAGCAAAGCGGGTTCCGGCATACGTGCGCAATTGGCGAAGACCCTCCATTGCTGCGCGTTCATTGCCTCACGTCACGGGGTGATAGGTAAGCACATCATCCGAAAAGAACTGATCTGTCTGCAGATCCGACCGGCGTCGAGCCGTGCACTTACTTGCCGTCTGACCCGTCAGTTGTCATGCATCTGGCTTCGGCATCTCGGAAATTCGTGAGCGAGATCGTGGTCCTGCAGACAAAGGCCTGAATCCGACGACTGACAGGATCAAAACCATCCTTTGCGCCAAAACCAGAGCAGCGGCGCGACGGCGCTCAAGATAATGATCGTCCATGCAAAGGGATACCCCCAGGTCCAGCTAAGCTCCGGCATGAACTTGAAATTCATTCCCCATACTCCAGCCATTAACGTGGGCGGCACACCAACGACAGACGCGATTGTCAGCACTTTGAAGATGTCGTTCTGTTCGATGGTGATGAAGCCCAGAACTGCGTCCAGCAAGAACTGCGTTTTGTCGGAAAGATGCGTCTCGTAGTCGCTCAGCGAAGCGACATCCTTCGTCACGGCGTGGAGCTGGTCTCGAAATTCGTCCGACAGCATATCGTGACACACATCCAACGTGAAAGCGGCCATCCTGCCAACACCGAGGAGCACGTCTCTGGCCTTTGACGATCGATCACCGAGTGCCCCAACCTTGGACAGCGCCCGACGGAGCGTAAAATTGGAGCTGTGAGGAGATGCCGAGCCTTTGAGGTCTCCCTTGAAAACTGTCTTGGACACCTCATCGACGGCGGACGCCAGGTGTTCCAGCACGTCTGCGCCGCGGTCCACGATTGCTTCCAGCAGCGCAACGAAAACCCCCATGCCGCTAGCCAACGTTGCGTCGTGCACCAGCCGCTCAGCAACTGCATCGAAAGCGGCTTGGCTGTCATAGCGAACTGTTATCAGAAAATCGCGGCCGACGATAAAACCTGCCGGGGAAAGCTCGGCATGCTCGAGCGTCGCGTGTGCAATGACCGGCGCGCTCAGATAGATGCGATTGCCCTCTTTCGACAACCTGCTCGACGCTTCGATCTCGCTTAGTGCTTCGCGCGTCGGTACCCTCACCTTCGCCCGGCGCCTGACAAATTCGATCTCCTTTTCGTCGGGATTGAGCAAGTCCATCCAGATCACGTGACCCGGCAAATCGTCATCGGCTCCGCCCGACCTGACGGTGCCCTCGGTGTCGCGGTAAATTTTCAGCAAACGGTACTCCTTGAAAATCGGGAGAGAAGAATCCGCTATACCCGACCAATGCTGAGCGGCTATCGGATCGTTAAGGAGATAGTCCAGAGACTACTAAAGTCATGTTGAGCTGATATTTTGGCTTGCCTCACCCTGCACTCCGTCAACGGATAGTCGCTGCGGGTGACCAGTGACATCCGAGGAATTATCGTCGCAAATATCGCTGATGTCGTCATACGAGTTGCGTAAAAATCGCGCCGCCCGAGAGTGATCCATATGCGTCCGGGAGGACAAAGGAACATCTACTTTGTGCGGTTGTTCTTCTTTCCATGACCGACAAGGTGAACACTCTACTCAATCAACTGCGCGAACCCAATCGCATCTACCAGGGTCTAGCTGATCAGGAGACGGCAAGGAAGCTGGCTGACCTCCTGGAGGAGGCCGTGTCGGGCAAGGCCCCTCATGGGGCTCTCTTGTTTCTCGATTACGAGGCGAGCCCGGCTCGCTAGGTCCACCGCCACGATGGGTAACGATGCCCGCTTCGACGGGTTTCTTTGACTCTCGCTTGTAGCGTTGAGCGAGCTCGCGCGCCCTGCTTGCACCCTCAAGATCATTTCGTATTGCGGTTGCGATCAATTACGCTCAACGGGCGGTCACTCACGGGCAGCGCAGATCCTCGAGATCGATCTCGCTTCTCGTAGACAGCGGGCTCTCCTTGGCGAATGCCAGAAGGTAGCGCTCATGGGCAATCGAGAAGAAGCGCAATGAGCCGATATTCTCCGCCGGCCGGATGAACCGAGATTGACGCGGCCTGCCTCGATATGGCGGATGATGTCATCGGACGTGCCGCTTTCGATATGCATGCGGATATCGGGAGACTCCTGCCGATGCGCGACAGCAATATCGGCAGCACGCCGGTCGTTGCCGGATAGACCGTGCCGATCGCGATCTTGCGGTCGTCTTGCCGGCGATTGAGCGGGCGATCTCTCGCGATAGTCCAGCTCGCTCAGTGTCCTCACCGAGCGCTCGTAAAGGACGCCCTTCAGGACGCGAAATTCTAAGTAATTGATCAGATGCACAGGACTGCCACTAGCTGGGTTAAACCGCACCGACGGGTGCATCGCTTTTCCGCTGACACGACCAAGCTGCAGCACGTTGCGCCCAACAAGTTGACAATGACAACAGCTGATCAGACTGTTGGTCATGGCAACAACGATTGACTTCCTAGAAATGCGGACTTTCGTTGCGGTCGTGACGGAGGGTTCGTTCACGGCCGCTGCACAACGCCTCGACACCGACAAAGCGCGAGTGAGCCGTACAGTTCGGCGCATGGAAGAAAAGCTCGGTGCGCGCCTGCTCAACAGATCGACCCGACATGTCAGCGTTACCGACGTTGGTCGCGATTATTTCGAGAGAGCGTCTTCGATATTGGCTGCTGCGGAAGCTGCGGAGGCTGCCGTGGCCCAGCAAGCGCAGGAACCTCAGGGTCGGTTGAAGGTGACCGCAGGGGTCGAATTCGGAACAACCCAGGTCGACGCCTGGATCGCCGATTTCCTCCAGCGCTGGTCGAAAGTTTCGGTAGAGACCGAGTACACGAACAGGCTCATCGACCTCGTCCACGAGAGCTTTGACGTCGCCATCCGCATTGGACCTCTGCAGGACTCGGGTCTTTCCGCTCGGAAGCTGGGCGAGCTGTCCTACGGTCTCTATGCCTCGCCAGAGTATCTTCGCAGCCGACCCGACATCCAAGGTGTGCCTGACCTCGCGGATCACGATCTGATCATGCACACTCCCCGAGGACGCCCTTCCTGGACTCTGGTTAACAGCAATCAGATCGAAAAGATCGCCCGGACGCCTCGGTGCGTGGTCAACAATACGATCACCGCACGAAACCTCGCTCTCTCTGGTCTCGGGATCGTTCAGCTACCCCAGTATTTGGCATTGCAGCACATCGGCGACGGGACCTTGGAGGTCGTCCTTCCGGGCTGGGCACGGAGTACGGTTCCCGTTCACGCGGTCTTCGCCTCGACGCGATACATGGACCCCAAGGTTAGGCGGTTCATTGATCTCTGCCGCGAACGGTTCAGGGACAACCTCTCGCCCTCGAACTAGTGCCGCTTCGATTGTCCGCATCAGGGACAACAGTCAGTTGCTCGGGCTCGCACTGTTATGCCTCCGAACAAAACCGCATCTCAGGTCGTGCCGCGGACGAAGCCCAAGCGAGGTTCGCCGCAGGCACCACGACATGTTGGCGGGCCTCCGCCGTTCAGAGAGAGAAACGGAAAATGACTCAAATAATCGGAATCATCGGCTCCGGCCTCGTTGGCAAGGCAGTCGCTCGCCTGGCCGTCGCAGCTGGGTACCACGTCGTGATCAGCAACTCCCGCGGGCCGGAGACGCTCGCTGACCTCGTAGAGGAACTCGGCTCTCTTGCCCGCGCAGGCACGGTCGGGGAGGCTATCGCGAGCGCCGATATCGTCTTGATCGCGATCCCGTTGGCGACATTCGAGGCGCTGCCAGCCGACAAGCTCGCGGGAAAGATCGTTCTCGACCAGAGCAACTATTACCCCGGCCTTGGAGAGTTTCGCAGAGCGGATCTTCGACAACGGCGAACTGACGTCGAGCGAACTCGTGCAGCGACACCTTCGAGGCGCGAAGGTCGTCAAGGGAATGCACAATCTCGGCTGGATCCACATGGAAGGTAACGCACGTCCGAAGGGCGACGCCCGCCGGACGACGCTCCCCATCGCGGGAAGCGATGCAGCTGCCAAGGAGGTCGTCATGCGCTTCATCGAAAACATCGGATATGACGTTGTCGACGCTGGCTCCCTCGCCGATAGCTGGAGGATCGAACCCAATACAGCGATCTACTTTACGCCCTATGCGCCAAAGATCCCTGACGGCTTGACGGAAGAAGAGGCGAAGAAGGTCTACAAGCAGCCGGGCGAACCACTGTCGCCATCCGAGGCGCGGAAGCTGATCGAAACGGCCGTACGTCCATCGCCGATCGGAGGGACGCTTGAATCCATGCCGGCCGTCCACGTCGCCCTGTTCCTTGAACTCGCCAGTGGTGACACGATCAAGAAGTGAGTGCCGGGGCGCCCGTGCGCGGGCGCCCTCTTGCTTTCCTAGCTGCTTCTGGAGACCTGAATGACGGCGACAATCGGCTTTTCGGAGATGAGGGTATTCGTCGCCGTCGTAACGAATGCGTCCTTCACGGCAGCAGCGCAGCGGCTCGACACTGACAAGGCGCGGGTGAGCCGGATCGTGCAACGGATCGAGGAAAAGCTCGGCGCCCGACTGCTCAATCGTTCGACAAGACGGCTCAGCGTAACCGAGGTCGGCAGGGATTATTTCGAGCGGGCGTCCTCGATTTTGGCGGCTGCCGAAGCGGCCGAAGCTGCGGTTGCCCACCAACATCAGGAACCGCAAGGGCGCTTGAAGATCACCGCGACGCCGGAATTCGGAACCACCCGCGTCGACAACTGGATCGCGGCATATCTCAAGCTGTGGCCGAAGGTGGCGGTAGAGACCGTCTACTCCATCAGGTTCGTCGACATCATTCACGAGGGCGTGGACGTCGCCATTCGTCTCGGCACACTGCCGGACTCCGATCTTTCTGCGCGGAAGCTCGGGGAGATCACCTACGGCTTATACGCAAGCCCGGAATATCTTCAGCGGTCGCAGCCGGTTCGGTCCGTCGGCGATTTGAACGAACACGAGCTCGTCATGAAATCGTCGAAGGGACGCCCGAGCTGGACGCTCGTAAACGGCGAGACCACCGAAAACATCTTCCGCTCGCCCCGATGCTCGGTCGACAATATCGTCGCGGCCAGGAACCTGGCAGTCGCCGGGCTTGGCGTCGCGCACCTTCCTCGCTTCATGGCATGTCCCGATGTCGAACGAGGTACTCTGGTTCACCTGTTACCAGAGTGGGCGGGCACGCCGATGCCAGTCCACGCGGTCTTTGCGTCCACGAGGTACATGGATCCGAAGGTAAGAAGCTTCGTCGATCTATGTCGGGGATCCTTCAGCCAGGACTAAACGAGGTCTGATTGGGCGTTCCTACGGGATTGTTGCTCATCGAAGCAACAGATTGAGGTGACTGCGGCGTCTAATCCCCTTCGATGGACATCCTTAAGTCTCATGCCGACGCAAGCACCCCAGCGTCGAAGCTTGAAGTCAAAGGAACGAAGATGAAAATCGGAATATTGAATGCCGGCAACGTTGGCGGACGCCTTGCGCGCGCCTGGGCTGCCGCAGGCCACGACCTTGTCATTGCAAAGGACGGAGAGGATCGGAAGCTCGCACCGCTCTTGGCGGAGTTGGGAGGAAAGGCCCTCCTTGGCACCATTCGGGAAGCCGCCGAGTTCGGCGAGGTTGTGCTATTTTCGGTCTACTGGCCGCGGGTAGAGGCGATCGTCGCCGAAGTCGGCGACGCGCTCGACGGCAAGATTGTTATCGAGACCATGAACCCGCTCGACGTCACGTCGGACTTCGTGCACTTCCATGACGTGGAATTCATGCGCGACAGCTCGACCTCCGAGAACCTTCAGCAGCGCTTGCCAAAGGCGCGTGTCGTGAAGGGCTTCAACCTTCTCGCCGCCCCGGTTCTTGAAGCAGCCGCCTGGTCGGAAGCGCCTGTCGGCCCGGCCGTCTTCTACGCAACCGACGACGTTCAGGCCGGACAGATAACCCGGAGCCTGGTGGTCGATGCCGGATTCCGGCCAGTCAATGCTGGGCCCCTGAAGGCGGCCCGTCAGATCGAACAGGTTGCCGTGCTCCTGCACAAGGTTGCAGACAATGAGTTCAACGGCGACGCCGATCTCATACGATTGGCCATGACGGTCATCGAAGCGGCTCCCGGCCCGATCGCGCGCGACCGCGTCGCCTGACGCAACCCTATCGACCTCTTTTGAAAATGAAGGAACATTCCATGTCGCAGACACTCAAGGGAAAGACCGCGCTCGTGACGGGAGGGTCGCGGGGCATCGGCCGGGCGATCGCAGAACGTCTTGCAAAGGAAGGCGCAACCGTCGCCCTCACCTACAACGCAAACAGGTCGGGTGCCGACGAGGCCGTGAAGTCTATCGAAGATGCCGGGGGTGCGGCGTTCGCACTTCATGCCGATCTGGCGGATGCAGAAACTATCCCGTCCCTGTTCGACCAGCTTGGTCGCGAACTGACGGAGCGCAACGGAGCTTCCTCCCTCCATATCCTGGTCAACAATGCCGGAAACTCCGGATGGGGCGGGCTGGCGGATGCTACGCCGCAGAGCTGGGATGAGATGGTTGCAGTCCATGCGCGCGCACCTTTCTTCGTCGTGCAGGCAGCGTTGAAACGCCTTGCGGACGGCGGTCGCATCATCAATGTGTCCTCTGCGGCTGGCGCTCGGCCAATGGCCGTGGTTCCGATCTATTCAATGGTCAAAGCCGCCATCAACAATCTCACGCATGCGCTCGCCGCCGAACTTGGCCCGCGTCGTATTACCGTGAATGCCGTCGCGCCAGGTTGGATCAGCACGGACATGAACGCGGCCGTTCGCGAGAATGCAGAAATGGTGAAGGCGATCGAGGCAGATACGGCGCTGGGTCGCTTTGGCGAAACCTCCGACGTCTCGGCCGTGGTGGCCTTCCTCGCATCCAATGAAGGTCGGTGGGTCACCGCGCAGGTGATCGAAACGAGCGGCGGATATAAGCTGTAGCCTGCGAAAGTCGGGTCCATCTGCGGTGGCGGCGCATTTGCGGCCACCGCCGGTGTCAGAAATCTTAGCTCAACATTCGAACAAGCTCTTCCGGGACGAAGCCTGGAGTTGCGATTGGCGCCTTAAACCGCCAGCATCGACTGGGCAGAAGAGCCCGCACGGCGCTTGACCCGGAATGTCCCTGCCGGCAGAGGCCGCAGGATTTCTTCTTCCCCCTGAAGCCCATCGAGCCAAGCCATGCGCTGATCGCGTGTCAGAACCGCCATCTGCCGATCGTGGTAGGGCACGATATCCGCATTCGCTTCGATAGTCAGAATCGCGTAGGCCTCCGGCCATCCACTGGTCTCGGGCCGCCAAATCCCTGCGAAATAGAACCAGTCACTGTTGGCGAGCGAGAAGCTGAAGTTTTTGTGGCGAAACTCGGAAGCCGGCACCAGACAGCGGTGGGCTGGAAAGGTCCGTCCTTCCGATCGGACGACACTGACGGCGCCCGGGCCGCCCTCGCGGGGACGCAGCCCCCATGGCAGCTCGACCATCTCCACATCGCCGTCATGGCGTCTTATGATGACGCGGCGCTCGTCGAGCGGGGCGTCGGACTGGAAAACCTTCGCGCTCATCATAAATAGAACATATCAGGAACCTCTACTTCAAGCAACCAACCTGAAATGGGGAACGCATGTGTAATGATTATCGACTGACGGTGGACGCTGCCTCGATCGCCAAGGACCTCTCCGATCTTAAGATCAAGATCCGCTTCGGCGAGGGCATACCGAACCTCCAAGCGCGTGAGGATATCAAGATCACCGATGTCGGGCCAATCGTCCGGTCCATTGATGGCGTTCGCGACGAGGCTGAGCTCGTGCAGCGGCGCTGGAGCTGGCCGGGTCCGAACAAGCGGCCAGTGTATAATTTCCGGTCAGAAGGACGGGAGTTTACTTCCAACCGCTGCCTGATCATTGCCGACGGCTTCTACGAGTTCACCGAACCGAACCGAAGGTCCCTAAAAAGAAACGCAAGGACAAGTGGCTGTTCACGAAAAAGGACGAGCCGATCTTCTGCATCGCGGGCACCTGGCGCGAAACGCCGGAGGTGGGGCCGGCATTCACCATGCTGACGATGGAGCCGGGACCGGACATCGCGCCCTACCATGACCGTCAGATCGTCATCCTCGAACGCGACGCATGGGCCGGCTGGCTCGATCCGACCGTTTCGGCAAAGTCGTTGATCAGGCCGCTCTCAGCGGGCACCCTGACTGTGGAGCAGGTCGGCTAAAACGACGCCTCCGAGTGTTCTACCTGTGACATCCAATGCCTCACGCGAATGCATCGTTGCAGCCGCCGCCCGATGGCCATGAAGTTCGAGCACCTGCAAGTCGTTCGTGGCGGGCGCGCACGGCGGTCGTCAACGGCTTCGATAATTCCGCCACTCGGGTCCGATCAGTGACGACCGATTTCGGTTTCGACTTTCTTCCGGGAGTTTCCGGCGCTCCTCACCGCCTTCTTGACGGCATCTTTTGAGACGCCTTCCTTTTTCGCTTCGTACTTGACCTCATGATCCTGGCCGCCTGCGACGCGTGCGCGATCTTGAGCGCGACCACGGGATGTCTGTTTGTTTGTCATTGAGCATCTCCTCGTGAATGGGTTACCACTGGAGAAACTCGCCGCGATTCCAGTGGTTCCCGGGAAATAGTCGAAGTCCATCAGATAAAGCTTGTAGCGCTAGCCGAACCCGTTATCAGAGTGGCGGAAGAACAGGATTGATCACGCGCTATCTTTGGACGTTGGAATGGACACCGACCCCGCGGCCTAGACGCCGTCGATGACCTCGCGGCAGTCATTCGAGCCGAAAATCTGCCAGGGGTGATGCCTCTAGATGGGGTCGTCGCGACGCTTCAGATGGACGCGGACGATGGGGGCGTCGCCGTCCACGCCTCCCCGCTCGACTGGCGGATCCGAGCCAGGCGGATGACTTGACGAACGAAATTATCAACCGCCGATACAGCGCTTTTATTGGAATCAATTTCTAAGCGCGATTCCCTAAGTCATTGAAAAATGATTCGTTTCGAGTCGGAACGAATCATCCCCGCACGTCTTTGAGTCAACACCACTGATTCGGAGTACAGCGCATGGCATCGGGACATAGAGCCCAATGGAAGGGCTTTCTGAGATTTGGCGAAGTGAGCTGTGGCGTCGCCCTGTACACCGCAGCCTCGACGAGCGAGCGCATCACCTTCAACACGATCAACAAGGCATCGGGCAACCGGGTTAACCGTGTCTTCATCGACAGCGAGACGGAGGATCCCGTTCCTAAGGAGAATCAGACCAAGGGTTTCGAGATCGGCAACGGCCAGTACATCATCATCGACCCCGAGGAAGTCGCTGCTACGATCCCGGAAAGCAACAAGACGCTTGAGATCGATGCTTTCATCCCTTGCTCCGAGGTCGACGACGTCTACTTCGACAAGCCCTATTATCTGACCCCGGACAAAATGGGCGGCGACGCTTTCGTCGCCCTGCGCGATGGCATGAAGAAGTCGAAGGTCGCAGCCATTGCCCGTGCCGTGCTGTTCCGCCGCATGCGAACCGTGCTCATACGCCCGCACGGCAAGGGCTTGATCGCCACCACGATGAACTACGACTACGAAGTCCGATCGTCGAAGAAGGCATTCGAGGAGATGCCCAAGCTGAAGATCGAGGGCGAGATGCTGGACCTCGCGAAGCACATCATCGCGACCAAGAAAGGCGAGTTCAATCCCGCGACCTTCGACGACCGCTATGAGGCCGCCCTCGCCGAGCTTGTTAAGGCGAAGATGGAGGGCAAGTCGCTTCCGAAGCCGAAGAAGGTCGAGGTCTCCAAGCCGAACGACCTGCTGGCGGCTCTTCGCGAGAGCGCGGGGCTTCTCAAAGCTGGCGCCTCCGTCGAGTCCAAAACGAAACGGACTGCTGCCAATGCCAATCAAGGCGGTGGTCGGCAGCGCGCCGCACGCGGAGTGGCGTCGAAGGCCGCCTCCTCCGGAGCCGCTCCGCGTCGCAAGGCAAGCTGAGGGAGACAGTTCATGGCGCCGCGATACTACTGGAAAGGCTACCTCAAGCTGTCGCTAGTCACGTGCCCCGTGGCGATGACCCCCGCGACGTCCGAGTCCGAGAAGGTTCGCTTCCATACGCTGAACAGGGATACCGGGAACAGGGTTGTCTCCCAGTACATCGATAGCGTGACGGGGAAACCTGTCAAGGAGGGCAACGAGGCCAAGGGTTATGCTCGCGGCGAGAACGACTACGTGATCCTGACGGAGGACGATCTGGATCGGGTCGCGCTCGACACCGTAAAGACCATCGACATCGAGAAGTTCGCTCCGGCAGACAGCATCGAATGGATCTACTTGGAGAAGCCGCATTATCTGATGCCCGACGATACCGTGGGCAACGAAGCCTTCGCGGTTATCCGAGATGCCATGAAGTCGGAGGGTGTCGTCGGCGTCTCCAAGCTTGTTATGGGACGCCGAGAGCGCGCCGTGATCCTGGAGCCTCGTGACGAAGGCATCGTCCTGTGGTCGCTGCGGTTCGGCGACGAGGTGCGGCCGGAGGAGAGCTATTTCGAGGATATCGAGGACCACGCCGATCCCGATCTCGTGCCGCTTGTTCAGAAGCTCATCAAGCAAAAGTCTGCGCATTGGTCGCCGAACATGGTCAGCGATCCCATCCAGACCAGCCTGCTCAAGCTGATCAACGAGAAGAAGAAGGCGCTGAAGCCGAAGAAGACGGCGAAAGGGAAAGCCGAGGAAGCGGCGCCCAAATCCAACGTGGTCAATATCATGGACGCTCTTCGCAAGAGCGTCGAGGCAGACCTCAAGGGCCGCAAGGCGGGTTGAAGCCATGCACCTGACAAACACGAAGGTGATCCACGAAAGCAACGGCTGGCGCGTCGACTTCATCGGCGATGACGGTGATGCTGTGACCGTTTACGTTGCAGACGCGGCCTATATCGACGAACACACTGCCGTCGACCGAGCCCGAGAGATCATGATCGGCCTGACCGCCTTTGGTACGCGTGGCGGCGGCAGAAGCGTGAACTCCTATGATGCGGCCAGCAATGGTAACTTTGATGATGGCGAACCTTTGTTGACCCGGCACTAGCCTGAACAGGCATTTTCTTTGCGAGCGGGAGCCGTGAGAACTCTCCCCCCTGAGGGATAGGTGTATGGATTATGGAGCCCATCGCAACGACACCCCGCCGACCCGTCAATCCCGCTGAAGCGCTGTTCAAGCCGGCCAAGACACCCGCGACGGCCGTCGAGCGTCGTTCAGGTCCTGTCGCGACTGAGACCGTCTCGATCCGATCGACGGCGATGTGCTGGCCTCTTTTCAGGAAGATGGCCCGGGCTGGCAGGACCGCATCAACGCAGCGCTTCGCAAAGCGACGAGGCTTTGCGCTGATCAGACAGCGAGGTAGAAAACGCTATAGTCTCAGGCCCAAGGTTTTCGTGCGTGAGATCGACCGCTTCAGCTCCATCTGATGCGTCAGCTCGGCGAGATGGCTCCGGTCTGCCAAGCGCACCACGTCGCGGATACGATCGATATCACCACTCGGCAGATGGCCTGCCCGCTTTAGCTGATCTGCAAGATCCGAGGGGTCGGCGCGCCCGAACCGCTTCTCCATCGCGCCTGCGATTTCCCTCGCTTCGTCCAGCGCGCGACGACCTTCCGGCGATGCCAGCAGTTCTGCAAGGGCGCGATCCTTGTCGGTGCGGAACGCGGCAACAAGCCCGCGAAGCAGGTGCTCGGACCGGCTGCTCAGCCCTGGCACCGCAATCCCGTCCTGCTTGTCGCGCTTCCAGCGCTCGGAATTCGTTTCAGCCTCGAGACGTCGCTGCCAAGTCTTTCCGGACTGCTCGACATGGGAGGCCAGCCCCTTGATGAGGCCGAGTGCTTGCCGGCGCTCCGGATTGTCGCCGAACATGCCTGTCTTGCCCACGAGAGGCCCGAACGTTGCTGGCGAGGATCGAAGCTGTTTGCCGGGTTCGGCAGGATCCATGTTCCTATCGAGGATGCTCCCGCGCAGTCCGTCCATCGCCTTTTCTGGGTTCGCATAGATCCGCCCGGCCAGCGACTTTGCCGTCTCCCATTCGCGCTCGAAGGCCGGTAGCGCCTTTGACCGTGCAATGTCCTCCACGCTCCTCTCATATTTGGCGATTGCCGGAATGAGGATTGGACGATCACCACGCTGATCACTGCCTTCGAGCCGGTCGCCCACCGTCACATCGCGATCGACCGTGGGTTCTATTCGACGCGCCGGCTCAATAGCGCTCTCCGCGCGATCTGTTGGGCGCTGTCGCGGTGCCTCGCCATAGTCTTGCTGTCCCCTGCCCGCGTCGTGGTGACTTTCCATGCCGCGCCGACCCTGGAGATCATTGCTGTAGTCGAGCGTCGTTTCCTTGACGCCTGACCGGCTCAAGGTCTCGCCGAGCGATTGCACGGTTTTGAACTCATCGAGCCCCGCATAGAGCTGCACGGATTCTCGATGACGCGTCATCGCAACATATGTCAGATGCCGGTCCATCGTCCATGATGCCAGCACGAAACTGCGATCGACCGTGGCGCCCTGCGTCTTATGGATCGTCGTGGCGTAGCCGTGGTCAAAGGCTTGGTAACTATTGGCCGGTATGGTCACTTCGCGTTGCCCGCCCGACGGCTGCGCCTTGCCGTCAAGCCGAACTTGTATTGCGTCCGGCGCGACGGCGATGACCTCGCCCAGCATGCCATTCTTGACGCCGAGGTCGCGATTGTTTTCCAGGAAGACGATGCGGTCACCGGGTGCAAAGGCACGTTTCCCAACGCTCGTCTGATAGGTTAGCTCGTCGCCTCGATCGACCGATCCGGCAATGCCCTTGGCCAGCTCGCCACGCGCCTGCAGCGCGGCGCGAACACCGGCATTGATCGCTGCCACATCCCGACGTCGATGCGCCATCGCGATGCGCGTACCGTTCGGATTTCCCGAGCGATCGGCGACGTAATCTGCGACGACCGCCGCCAGCACGTCTTCGCGGTTCGCCTTCAGCTGGACGTTGCCATGCGCCTCATAGGCAGCCAGTCCTTCCACCGTTCGGTGGGAGGCAAAGTCGATCGAGGCCTGCTTCTGCCAATCGGCTTTCTGTCGTCGGACTTCCGACAATTGCGCATGCCCGACGGCTTGCGCGATCGCCCGGAATGGAGCCCCTGCTCCGATCGCCTGCAGCTGCTCATGGTCACCGACGAGGACCAGCTTTGCACCTGCCCGATTGACCTCGTCGACGAAGCGCGCCAGCTGCCGGCTGCCGACCATTCCCGCCTCGTCGATGACGAAAACGTCGCGTGCGCTGAGGCGACTGCGATTGTTCTGCCAGGAATAGTCCCAGGACGCCAAGGTGCGGCTTGAAATGCCCGAGGATTCCTCCAGACCTTCAGCCGCCTTGCCGGCGAGCGCAGCACCCTGAACACGATAGCCCTGCGCCTCCCAGGCATGACGTGCGGCGGCCAGCATCGTGCTCTTGCCGGCACCGGCAAGACCGACAACGGCGGCAATCTGACTGGATGCTGTGACATGCTCGATCGCACCGCGCTGCTCGGCCGACAGCCCCTGCCCCGGCGATCCGCTCGCGGCCTGGATCGACCGGTCCTGTTCGGCGATCGCCGCATCGACATAGCGCCTGGCCACTCCAAACTTCCGGCGCTCATGCATCGCCACAGCGGACTTCGCCATCGCCGCCTCGATCGCGACGATCTCGACCGTTGAATAGCGTGCCTCACCGTCACGGCCGCGAACCTGCGCATTGTCGGGTTTCAGTTCGACGAGTGCCTTTGACGCCAGGACCGAGGCGAAGGCATTCTGGAAAGTCTGCTGATCATCATTGATGTACCGGTGCAGGGCGCGGGCGATATCGTACTTGTTGAAGACGCTCTTCTCGTTGGTGATCAGCCGCAAGATGTCTTCGGGTCGGTTGCGGATAATCTCGGCGTTCCGATCCGCCGATTGCGAAGAGATACGCGATCGCGAGACCGTGCCGCCCTGACGTTCGACCTGAGTCGCATGCACACCGACATGCTCGGTCGGCTCCAGCGTGATGCCGGCTTCCAGATGCGAGCGGTTGTCAATGCGAATATCGAGACCGGCAATCGCCAGATGCCGGTTGGCGAGCTGCTCCCAGACTTGACGGATGTCCTTGAGCTGCAGCTGCGCCGGCGGCAGGTTGTTCGCCAGCAGCCAACGGTTCTCGCGCTCGAGCATGGTCTTGTCGCCAAGTCCGCTCTCCGTTACCTGCCGTGTCGTCATCATCAGATGCGCATGGCTGTTGCGGAGATCGCCGCCCCCGCCCGGCTGATGAATGGCGAAATCGACGGCGGCGCCGTAGCGGTTGGCGAGTCCCTGCGCAAAGACCCGCGTCAGCGCCAGACGCTGCTCCGCGTTCAGCTCATGCGGCAGCGCGATCTCGAATTCCCGGGCAACGCGGGCGTCGCTGCGCTTCTCGGCACGCTCTGCAGCGTTCCACAAGGTGGACCGCTTCCTGGCCCAATCGGCGTCGACACCCGACGGCATGATGATCTCCGCATGCTCGACGCCCTGCCGGTTGGAATAGTCATGGACCAGCCCATCGCGCTCGTTCTTCAGCCGCACGGCGGCACGATAGGCGGCAGAGGCGACGGCGCTGCGGCCGCCGCTGCGGGCGATCGGCTTCATGCTCATATGATAGATCGCCATCGCCCTCCCCTTGTTTGGGCCGCCGGCCCGCGCCTTGAGTTGCCCCGCAACTCGTAAGTGCGCCCTTGTGCCTTCCTCGACTTCGCTCCTCAGGCCCTGGTGGGAGCACGTCGCACGCGCCTCATGCCGTCCTAGGCCGATCGTCCCGACGCTACTACTCACAGATCTGCGAGTAGTCCAACTGCCACCCATCGTTGCATTATCCGCACATGCGATCGCGGGCGGCCATCATCCGGATGCCCGCTCGGGCCATCGCTCGAACGTCAACAGAAAGAGGAATCCGTGGCTCGCAAAACCATCGGGGAACGACTGGCGCAGCTCGAGGCCCAGCGAAAGACGTTGCAGATCCGGCTTTCCAGGCAGGAACGCGCCATCGACACACGCCGCAAGGTGTTGATCGGAGCGCTGATCCTTTATCGGCTGGAGACCAATCGCGACATTCAGATTGGCGGAGGACTGGCCGGCTGGCTGAGAGCCGAACTGCCAAAATTCCTGACGCGCGATGGCGATCGAGACCTGTTCGACGACCTCCTGAAGCCCGCGGTAAACGAGCCCCTCGATGGCAACAGCGGGACCAGCAGCGACGGGACGAGCGGTTACAGGAGTGTCCCATGATCCTCTATACCGGGCTGATCAAGATCGCCCTTGCCAACATGATGCGCATGGCCGCCCGCGACCCGCTCTGGGCCATTGTCGCGCTGATCACCTTCCCGCTGCGCTCTGCCAGGTCCTTCGTGATGGGCGCGACCGGCTATTTTATTGTCGTGTTTATCGTTGGTTTCGGCATCGACTATGCCCTCCGCGTGGTCCTCGGGGCCGACAAAGGCGACATCCTCTGGCATATCGGCAACTGGGCCTTCGTGCTCTTTGTCATCCTGCTGCTCATCCGGCTCCTGACGAGCCCGCTCATCGCCCATTTCGCTACCGCCGGTGATGCCGACACGCATGGGACGGCACGCTTCGCCAGATCGAGCGAAATTGCGCCACTTAAGAAATCGGAAAGCGGATTGCTGATCGGGCGGTGGCCAGGCAACGGCAAGCTTCTGCGCTATGACGGACCCGCCCATCTTATGACCATGGCACCGACGCGTAGCGGCAAGGGTGTCGGCACGATCATCCCGAACCTTTTGACGGTCGACCGCTCGATCATTTGCATCGATCCGAAAGGGGAGAATGCGACGATCGCCGATGAGGCACGGCTAAGCTTCGGGCCGGTTCATCTTCTCGATCCCTTTGGCGTCACCGGCAAGCCGTCGGCGACCTTCAATCCGATGGAGGGATTGGATTGTGACAACATCGATGTAGTTGAAGAGGTCTCGACGCTAGCCGATGCCCTGGTGTTCGATGAACCCGGCCTGTCAGGCGACGCGCATTGGAACGAGGAAGCGAAGGCGCTGATTGCGGGTCTGCTGCTCTATGTGCTTGCCAGCCAGCCGGAGGAGCGGCGCACGCTGACGACGCTCAGGCACATGCTGACGCTTTCGTCGGACGCCTTCCGTCGCGCGCTCGATGCGATGCAGGCAAGTGAGGCGGTCAACGGGCTGATCGCACGTGCCGCCAACCGCCATCTCGGCAAGTCGGACCGCGAAGCGAGTGGTGTTCTGTCGGCCGCGCAGCGACACACGCATTTCCTCGACAGTCCGCGCATGACCGCGGTTCTCGCACGATCGGATTTCCGCTTCGGCGATCTTAAGGCAAATACGGCAACCGTCTTCCTGGTCCTGCCTCCGGACAGGCTCGCCGCCTATTCGCGCTGGCTGCGTCTGCTCGTCGCCCGGAGCCTCACCGACATGGCGCGAACGGCACCCTCGCCGCAGCCATCAACGCCGCCCGTTCTCTATCTTCTCGACGAGTTTGCAAGCCTCGGTCATCTCGCCCCGATCGAACGGGCCATGGGGCTGATGGCAGGTTACGGGGTGCAGCTCTGGCCGATCGTCCAGGACATCCATCAGCTACGCGCCACCTATGGCCAGCGCGCCGGCACGTTTTTCGCGAATGCGGGCGTGCTGCAGGTCTTCGGCGTCAACGATCACGATAGTGCGCGTCTCGTCTCCGATCTCCTCGGACAGGAGACCGTGGTCTTCAATACGGCAGCGCGCGCGCTCGACGCGGAAAAGACCGGCCTCACCTTCGCCGAACAGCATGTCGGTCGTCCTCTGCTCACACCGGATGAGGTCCGCAACCTGCCGACCGGCGTCGAACTCTTATTCATTGCAGGCCGCCGGCCGATCATGGCGACGAAGCTGCGCTATTATGCCGATCCGGAGTTCGTGGATTTGTTCTCAAGACTGGAAGATTGAGTTGCTGACATCAGCAACGTGAATCGGTCAGGCCGGATCGATTCACAAATGTCGTTGGACGTCGCGAACGCTCATTTGCGATTCTGCCGGCATGAGCTCGCAACCCTATCGTCTCTACGCAGAACGCATCGACCCGTCGAAGAACATGGCGCGCTACTATGCTCTGTCGATCGAGCCGACGCTGTTCGGCGAGACATCATTGGTCCGAAGCTGGGGACGGATCGGCAGTCGCGGTCAGCGGCTGGTGCACCTCTTCAGGACCGAGCCGGAAGCAGTCGAGCTTTTCCTCGAAATTCTGCGCGTCAAGCGTGGTCGAGGGTATAAAGCAAGAACGTTCTGATTTGCTTCAGGTCGGGCGGCGTCTACCTGCATATCTGGAGTTTGGATTTTTCGAACAAGCTGACGCAAAAACGAAAAAGCCTGCCGCGGGAGGAGGTGCGGCAGGCTTTCGAAAAGAACCGAACAGCGACTGGGAGGAGGAGTGCCGCTGTTCCTCGAGACAGACCTGGGAGGAGGAGAGGCCTGTCTGGACTCGAAGCGTTGCGGGAGGAGATGCATCGCTTCGATGTGCTTATGTTTATCGCTTGTTGCTAAGGATTTCTATTGCTTATGCTGCACTGCACCTATGCAAAATTCACTGTCCAAGCTTTCACAATCGTGCCCGCTATCGCGGCCATGACTACCGGCGCGGTTGCCACCAGACTTTCGATGCTTTGACACGATCGTTCGGCCGATGAGGCAATTCCGGACGAGCGCAGACGTCACGCTCGACGAGCGGCTCGCTTTGCGAGCGCGTGATTAAACCGGTTTGGACTGGCCGGCGGACTTTCCCTTGAACCACTTGTTCCAGTTGATACCGCGCCCGCGATCGCGCGGGTCGAACCATTCACCTCCGTATCGGCCCATGAAGGTCTGGGCGCCGACCCTGGTCGCAAAGCAGTGAACAGTGTAATGCCGGTCTTCGAAGAAGACGCTATGACCGCGATGGCATTTCATCAACCGAGCGCAGAATGCTTCCTGCTCCGCGGCCTGTTCTCCCAGCGACAGTTCGGCCAACAGGGCAACTTGGAACGGCCATCCTCGATCAATCTCAGCGGGGCTCAATTCGCCTTTTCGCCTGGTCGTCATCCCATCTCCCTTTAGCTTTTGCGGACGGATTGACTCTTAGCCAAAAGAGAACAAAATAGGAACATCTTAATACTCGAGGATGCGACATGAGCGACATCGACCGTTCTGCGACCCTAAAACCAGCCTCGCCCGTTGCGCGGAAGTGCCATTGCGGCGATTGGGCCGGGTTCGGTTTCTCCAAGGGCGAGCGTCAGGATTGGTGGTGCTGGAAGCACTATCCCTACAAGACCTCGGCGCGCCTCGAAGCCGCCGAAATTGCCGACATGCTGGCGAACAAGGTCGCCTAACACCTTGTGCTTCGATGAATGCGAGTTGGCGACGAACGGAAATGCAACAAACCGATGCGTCGTCCTTGCAGCATCGCCAGGATCGTCCGACATGACAACGCGATATCTCTGGACACTTGATCGCGCCGGCCGGCCTCTACCAATCGGTTTCGATACGATGGATGATCTCACAGCATTTCACGCGAACGAAGACCTGCCCGGCGTCATGCCGGCCGACTGGCTGGTGATGGCCCTTCGCGCGGCATTTCTTGCCTCCCCGCATGGCTGGACGCTCGAGGCAAAGTGGAGCGAACGCCGGGCCTCAACGGATCAGGTTCACTCCGCGATCCTGTAGACCGCGGCATTGTCCTGAACCTCCCGCAGGCCCTTGTAGGAGGCATGTCTCAGCTTGCCGTCGTCGGTCCAGGCGCGGTATTCGATTTCCGCGATCAATGTCGGCTGAACCCAGACGAGATCCTTGGTGCGCCCGTCATAAGCGACGGTCGGCTTCTTGGTCGCAAGCCTGTCCATCAGTGTGCGAAGTTCGACGGCGATCTTGTAGGAAAAGCCGGTACCGACCGAGCCGACGAAGTGCAGTTGGCTGCCCTTCCAGGCTGCGAGCAACAGGCTGCCGACACCACCGCGGGCGGCTGCTGATTTCTCGTAGCCGACGATGAAGAAGCTTTCGCTCTGGATACATTTGACCTTCAGCCAGTCGCCGGATCTGTCGGAGCGGTAGGGACTGTCCGGATCCTTGAAGATGACGCCTTCCAGGCCGTGCTCGCAGGCAGCCGCAAAGATTGCCTCTGGCTCTCCCTCGAGCTCGTCGGAAAACCGGATCGCACCCGCACGCTGCCCGATGAGATCGGCAAGCAGATGCCGGCGGCTCGACAGTTCCATGGTTCTGAGGTCGTGGCCGTCGAGATAAAGAAGATCGAAGGCAAAGAAGATTGCGCTGGACGACGGGAGCTTGCCGCCCCGCCCGCCGAGCGATCGCTGCAGCGCGCCGAAATCGGAGCGTCCCTCCTCGTCGAGCACCACGGCCTCACCATCGAGAATAGCGCTGGCAACACGAAGCTCTTGGGCCTCTGCCGCAATCGCCGGGAATCGCGCAGTCCAGTCATGGCCGCCACGCGTCAGGACCCTGATCCCCTTAGGCTCGATATGGATCGCCAGCCTGTAGCCATCGAACTTCAGTTCGGCGATGGTGCGCGGATTGCCGGGTGGCTTGTCCTTCAAGAGAGCAAGCGCCGGCTCGACGCGATCGGGCATCGGATCCAAAAGCAGGTTCGGCTGTGCGGGATCGCGTTTTCTGCGAACGGCGCCTTTGAGCGGCCGTTCATTGGCAAGAAGGGGTTTGCTGCGGGGACGGTCGATCATGTGTGGATTACATCAGCAATATCTAAAGAAGAGGTTGTCGAGGCGGTTCATGATGGTATCGTTCTGTCGTCACCTTACCGGGTGCACTGCTTCTCTGTGATGACCTCGAACTGCCCCGCGTTCTGCGGGGCTTTTGTCATCCCTCATCGCTTTGTCTGATCCCTTCCATATCGTCGGGCAGGACATGCATGCTCGAAGCATGGGCAGCCTCGACGAAGGCCTGGCGGGCCATCTCCGGATCGAGATAGAGCTGCATCGCGTCCATCGAGGTCGCCAACGCATGGTGGAACCGCACCGGATCGTTTTCGAGATGCGGGCATTTCTCGCTGAGGAGAAACGCTGCGAGATCCTCGACGCTGTAGGCCTGGCGACATTTCGACATGCCGTCGATCTCTGCATGCAGCGGCCTGATCGGCGTGGATGAGGAAAGTGATTCCATGACGCGGTACTCCCGGTGTCTCGACGGAGTCACATGGGAAGCGATTCGCGCGAGTCGAGTCGCCGGGTGCAGAATCGTTTGCGCACGGACGCGCGCTCCCAGCACCGCGTCGATCCATGATGATCGAGACGGAAGTTCCGCAATCCGGATCACGGCTCGGAGACATGGTGAGGAAAACGGCGCTCACGCGCCGTCTCCCGAAGCCTGCCAGACTGGAATGCCAAGGCGCCGGGCCTTGTCGGCGAGATTGTCGGTGATGCCGTTGCCCGGGAAGACGATCAATCCTGCCGGCATGACAGACAGCATCTCGTCGTTGCGGCGGAAGGGTGCCGCCTTGGCATGTTTGCTCCAGTTCGGCTTGAAGATGATCTGGGTGACCTTGCGGGCTTCTGCCCAGCAGGCGGCGATGCGTTCTGCCCCTTTCGGTGCGCCACCGTGCAACAGCACCATCTCGGGGTGCTTGGCATGGGCCTGGTCGAGCTTTTTCCAGATGCGGTCATGGTCGTTGTAGTCCATGCCGCCGGCAAAGCCGATCTTCGTGCCCGCGGGGATCATGACCTCGGTCTCGGCATGTCGACGTGCGGACAGGAAGTCCTTCGAGTCGATCATCGCCGCTGTCATGTTGGCATGGTTGACCTTCGAGCCTGTGCGTGGCCTCCAGGCAGAACCGGTCTGAGCCTCGAAGAGGTCTGCGCTGTGGTCGCGCATGAACTCGAATGTGTTGCGCCGTTCGAGAAGGGTGATGCCCTCGGCGATGAGCCGTTCCAGTTCGACGCTTTTGACCTCCGATCCGTCCTGCTCGTGTTGGCCTGTGCGCTGCGCCTCCTCGTTGCGATCAAGTTCGCGCTGGATGCGATCGGCGCCGCGATGGAAGAGGTTGACGGTCGACCAGAGCAGGTCTTCGAGATCCGGTTCCAGCCTTGTGTCGGCGAGCATATAGGACAAGGCGTCGAAGATGGTCATCAGCGATGCTTGGACGATAGGCTCTTCGGGCAAGGGCCGGGGGTCGGGTTCGTCCTGGAAAGGCCGATAGCCATGGACCTGCATTTCGTAGATGAAGCGATCGGTCGGCGAGGATGCGTGGTGCGGTTCTGCGGTATCGTCGAGCAAGGTTGAGCAAGTCATTGAGGATCTCCGTGGTTTGAGCCGCGCCTCGCGGCCTGACGGCGATCCCTTCCCATGCCGGTCGCGGCCGGAACCGCAGCGCGAAGTGCTGCGGCCCAGCGCAGCGCCGGGCGGTTGAGGGCCGGTTTCTTGCTGCGCGAGGAGCGCGGGAACCGCGCGGGGAAGAAACCGGACCGATCCGCTGAAGGCTGCGACCGGCATGGTACGGGTCGCCGCCCGACGGGCCCGCAGGCGCGGCCCCACACATGGCGATCCGTCAGCCGCGCGCTCAACGGCCTCACCTCAGAAACGTTCGCGTATCAACGCCGGGCGCCGCTATCGCGAAAGATAGGCGGTCGCATCGTCCGGGACGAGCTGGCGGGCCAGGTTCGCCACTAGACGGGAAGATCCAAGCCGACGCAGATCCTCGTTGAAATCGCCAAGCTCGGGCGTGAGCACCAATGGCAGCACGCCGAGAGCGGTGGCGGCCCGGCCCAATCCCTCGACCCCGTGGCGCCCCGCCGCATCGGCGTCGGCAGCGATATAGAGGCGCTTGCATGCCGCGGGCAGCAGGAAGGCTGCGAGATGATGGGCCGAAAGCGCTGCCACCATCGCCATGCCGGGAAGGATTTCCGAAAGAGACAGCACGGTCTCGATACCCTCGCCGACGGCCAGAACCGGGCTTTGCGATCCCGGCGGCATGTTGAAGCGCACGCCGTTGCCGATCAGGCGACCGAGTGCTCGGCGCGGTTCGTTGACCCGGGCCTTGCCGTTTCCATCAGGATCAAGCCATGTCCGGTGCACGCCGGTCAGCCGGCCCTCGACATCGGTGACCGCAGCGATCAGCGCCGGCAGGCCTGTCGTGCCGCCGGTCGAAAGATCTCGGTAGTAACAGGAGAGATGGAACCGCAAAGCGCGACGGCTTGCAGCGCCAGATATACCGCGGCTCTGCAGGTAACGTTCGGCCACCGTACCGGCGATGGGAATAGCGTGGGCAAAAAGCAGCCCTGCCCGCGCCGCGGTCGATCGGCTGTCGGGTGCATTGGGGTCCCGCCGTTCTGCCGCCATGGGTTCCAGCCGCGGCAGGTTGAGGAACAGCCGTGCCTCGTCTGCAACATCGGCGAAGGCGATCAGGCCGCAGGTCGCGCGGATGAGGTCAAGGAGATCGCCATATTGGCCGGTCGCCGCATCGCTCCAGCGGCCGGCACGCGGACCGGTCAGCCGCACAAACAGCGACCGACCCTTGTTGTTGCCCGTATCTCCGGCGATCCAGTAATTGCCGGATCGCCGGCCGGCCGACAGATAATGACGGCAGACCGCCTCGGCATGACGCGCGAGGCGGTCGGCAAGGTCGGAGGCCGAGCCTGTCATCGGCTGGCACTTTCAAGCAGTTTCTTCGCCTTGCCCTCAAGATCGAGGCGGACGTCCTGGTTGGTCCGGGTGCGCGCGAGTGCGGTGATACCCTGCACGAAATCGAAGATCGATTCCGGCGGACGTCCCTCCTCCGACAACACCATGTCGATGACCTTACCGGTCTCGCCTTTGGAGAAGCCGCGCCGCCGCAGAAACGCCTCCCGGTCGTCATCCTGGCGGGCAACGATCGTCTCGCGTGCCGCCTTGATGCCGGCAACGAAGGGGGCTGGCGAGGAATTGGCGAAGCTTGCAAGGGCGGGGGCCGCCTCATGGGCGAAACGCTCGCCGGCGAATTTCGAATGCCGGATGGTGATTTCCTCGAACTGTTCCGTGCCCCAGAGATTGCGGTTGGCGCAGACGGCCCTCAGATAAAACGAGGCGATGCCGAGCGTCTTGGAGCCGACCTCGGAGTTCCAGGCATAAAAGCCCCGGAAATACAGATCGGGCTCGCCGTTCGGAAGGCGCCCCGCCTCGATCGGGTGAGTGTCGTCGACGAGGAAGAGGAAGACGTCGCGGTCACTGGCGTAAAGCGTCGTCGTATCCTTGGTGATATCGACGAAGGGATTGTGGGTCATGGTCGCCCAGTTGAGCTGACCCGGCACCTTCCACATCGTGTCGCCGGTGCCATTGCCGGCGATCTTCATCACGGCTGCAACCAGCTCATGGTCCCAGATGCGGCCATAGTCGGGACCGGTGACGGCGCGAAGTTCGAGGCGCCCGTCGTCCATCTCCAGCGTCTTCACCAGTTCGGCGCGATGGGACAGCAGTCCGTGCTGGAGATTGATGGCGGCGAGCGGCGCCGGCAGCTGGCGCATATAGGTCGCAGGTGCACCGACCAGGCTGCAGAGCTGGCCGTAGCTCCAATGGGTCGGCGCGATCGGTTGAGCATCACGTTGACCTCGGCCTGCGTTCTCGCCGGGGACGATCAGTTCGAGCCGTTCGGCATCGTCGCGTGTCGCTTCGACGCGGATGGCGCTGGTCTCGATGGTCCGGGCATGCGCCCGATCGGCGCGCGAGCGCACGGTGTCGTAGAGCGCACTGAGCGACAGGAAGCGCTCGTCGTCGGGGCGCGAGAACCATTCGGACGAGACGCGGCCGATGCGCTCGCCGCGCGAGATATCGACCCTGAAGCCGGAAGACGACACGGGACTGTTGAAACTGGAATTGGTCATGACAGATCTCCTGAAACGAAAAGGCCCGGCGCTGTGGCCGGGCTTGAGGTGAAGGAATGGGGATGGCCGGTTTAAGCGAACCGGCCCGGCACCATATGGAACCGGGCCGTTCTGGGTGAGAGGCCGCTATTCGGCCGCGATCGGATGGATGAAGTCGGTCCCGGCGGGCTCAGCGATCTCGGGATCCTCGTCGACCACGTCGGCCGCGTCTGTCCCTTGAACCTCATCGATCGGCACCGGCGGATCGAGGATGGTTTCGTCCGGAAATACCGCCTCTTCGATCAGGTCCGGATCATCAGCCGCGGTAGCCGGCAGGCGCAGCGGCTCCGGCAACCAACCGCTGCCGGCCAACAGCCGTTCGGCCTCCCGGGCCATGTCGGGCTTCTTCAGATCGGCGATCAATGCAGCGACCTGCTCGCCTTTCGCCTCGCAGACAGCTTGCAGGATATGGGCCTTGGTGACGCGGCCGAGATAGGCCTCGACTGTCGGCGTCCAGCCGGCCTCGACCATGTCGAAGCCGATGGCGCGGGCGATCTCGTCGGCATTGGCGATGGCGCGGCTGCGCCTGTTCCAGGGTTCGATGACGGCATTGAGCGATAGCGAGGCGCAATGAGCAAACAGCGCCTGTCGGCTGACGCCGTCGAGACCGATGAGGAAAGCGAAGAGGGCGGCCGGATCTCTCGGCAGGTCGTTCCCCCAGGCTTCCTGCCGCTCGCCGATTTCCCTGACGGCGACCAAGTCGCCCAATCCCGATGTCTCGCTCAACCGGGCGCTTTGGACCGTGACCTCCAGGCACGTGTCTGCGCCCCGCAGATAAAAGGTCTTCAGCACGAAGGCATGCAGGACGGCGACGAAGGCGACCTCCGGATCCCGGGCGAGCGCGTTGCGCAGCGCGACGGTCCTGGCGGCGGTCAGGTCGAGGACCAGACGATCGGCAAGCGGCTTCAGCGTCTCCTCCCCGTCATCGGTCTCGGCCTTGTTTGCTGCCTCCACCTCCGATACCGCTCCGCCGGCTGGCGCGACTGGTGCGGACACGATGTTGTCCTGGTCGTCGCTGACGCAGCTCATCATCTCCACCTGCGGTTCGTCTTCAGGCCTGACATAGCCGCGTTCGATCCGGAGCCTGCCGTCCGCCTCGAGCGAGACGAAGACACCGCCGCGGGCAAGCTCGGCGGGATCAAAGACGAAGGGACGCTCGTTCAGACGGTCGAGCTCCGCACCGAGTGCTTGGAGTCTCTGCTCGCTCTCCTCGCAGTATTGGCTGGCAGAGGCATATTCTGCATCGAGCCGATCGTAGTCGGCGCGAAGAACATCGTGACGGGCAAGATCCTCTTTGCTCCATTCGGCCTGCTGACCGTAGACCCTGCGAAGACCCGACGTGTGGCCATAGGGAAAGTCGAAAGCGGCCTCGACCCATTTCCAGCCTTCCTCCGCCTGTAGGGCCGCCGCATCGCCCTTCAATTTCTCCAGCACGAGCTGATCGAGCAGCGCCGGATCCTGCAGCCATCCGCCCCTGTCCTCGTCGAAGAGATCGCGCATGACGACGCCGCCGGCCGCCTCATAGGCATCGATGCCGATATAGAGCGAGCGCCGATCGGTCGCCCGGACCGCCGTCTCGGTCAGCAGGCGCCTGATGTAATAGGGCTCGCGGCTGTGCGAGCGTGCGATCGCCTCGAACACCTGTTCCTGACGGGCATGGTCCTTGCTGATCGAAAAGGCCATCAGCTGCTCGAGCGTCATGGCGTCTTCGCCATAGAGATCCAGAAGTTTCGGCGAGACCGACGCCAGGCGCAGGCGTTGCTTCACCGTCGCGACCGGGACGAAGAAGCGGGCGGCGATCTCTTCCTCGTCCATCCCCTCCCCGCGCAGGGTCTCGAAGGCGCGAAACTGGTCGAGCGGATGCAGGCTCTCGCGATGGACGTTCTCGGCAAGCGAATCTTCGGCTTCCTCCGTCTCGCCCCTGCTGATCACGCAGGGAATGCCTGCCGTCTTCGACAGACGTCTCGATGACACCAGCAGTGCCAGCGCCCGGTAGCGGCGCCCGCCGGCCGGGATGCGATACATGCCGGTCTCGTTACCGTCGCTGTCTAATTCCGGGCGGACGCTGAGGCTGGTCAACAGACCGCGCCGCGCAATGTCTTCGGCAAGCTCCGCGATCGAGACACCCGCTTTGACCTTACGGATGTTTTCCTGGCTGAGAACAAGCTTGTTGAAGGGAATGTCACAAGCGGTCGCAAGCGTGACCTTACCAGTCTTTTCGGTTCTTTCTGTCTTCCCAGACTTCTCAATCTTCTGAGACATGTCGGTTTCTCCATGACGGACCGGGCGGAACCTCTCTCCAACCCTTCAAATCCGTCACAAAGCTCCCGTCCCTCCTCTTCCTCTCTGTGTCCCACCAAGGCTTACCTTCACCTCCGAGGGCAAAGCAGAGTCACCCGCTGGCGAGGCGCGGCGGCCGACGCGCCAGCGGCGGCCAAGACGTCATAAAAAGTGGCGATTGCGCAGAACCAGGAGGCGATCCGACAGCGTCGACCAGCAACAGAACGCACATCGGGGCTTCGGCAACGCGGCGCGTGGACAAGGGCGCAAAAGGAAGCGGGCCGATCTAAGGAGAAGCGTGTCTCGCCCACGGGAACCTTACAAAGTCTTAACTGTATAGCATCGGCGGCGCGATCACCCCGATCCGGAGGGTCGGCAACAACGAAGCGTATCGGAGCTTTCAGCATCGCGGCGCGCAGAAGGCGCGCGAAAGCGGGAATTCGCGTCACGCGCGGTCGCGTTGAAGGGCAGCCGCAGGAGCGTCGGCGTCAGCCGGCGCGGGACCGACTGCCCCGCGACCGCGTGTTCCGCTCTCAGACCGTCTAGACATCAAGTTCCGGCGTGATCTCGACCATTCCGTCCGCCGCTTCAGGTCGACGGTCTGGTCGAAGCATTGCGGGCGTCGCGCCGCCGCTCCCTCGATTTTGCTGCAGTCCTAGCGGCCCGCAGCTCCTCGAGGGTTGGCTGCCACCATCCCCGAATCCGCTCGTATTCCCCCGGCTCAGCCCTCGCCGGCCACGTATGAACGAGTTCCTCCAGGGTCGCTGCCCGCCATCCTGCCCAGACATGCTCGTCGTCGGCATTCGGATGATGCTCGGCGACCTCTTCGGGGTTGACGAGTTCGCCGGTAATGTCGGTGACAACGACGATCCCAAACGCGGTCGTGGCTACAGGCCGCCCCGGCGGTGGAAGATCGTCACTAGGCACAGGCAGCCGCTTCTTATTGCGCTCGGACGTCCTGCGCTTGGCCTTCGCTTCCTCTTCGGTGCCCTTGCGGGCCTCTGCGCGTTTCCGTCGCTCTTCAGGTTCGGCCCGTTTCGCGGCCTTCTCGATGGCCTCCCAACGGTGCTGGAGGTCGTCGTAAGACGCGTACGGAACCTCCCACACCTTGTCGTCACTATTCCAACGAGCGAAAGGAATCTGTCGGAGTTCGTCGACCACCGTTCGTGAGAATGGGGTCTTGATGCGGAAGCCGCGGTCGTAGACCTGCAGGTATGGACTGAGGATTGGCTCGAACTGGTAGGCGTCGCGGCCTCGCTCCTCTTCGTAAGGCCTCTTGCGATCGGCTTCGGAGGCGAGCCATCGGTCGATACGTCTTCGTGCAGTCTTACCGGGGACCGTCCAGGCTTGAAGGGTATCCGACCACCGAGCATTCGGGAAGACTTCCCGGAAACGGGCGACGGTCAACCGGTCGAACGCGAAGGAGACCGTCTCCTGCGGTGGTTCGACTGCTTTGGTTTCTTCGCGGCTCTCATCTGTCATGGAAAGATAACGATCTGATGTTCGCGCGGTTCGCTTAACCGAGGCCAAGATCGCGCGATCAAGGCCTGCACTTCAGCCGACGCTCACCGCGCCGGCAACACTATTCACAGGTAGAGGCCTTTATTGATTTAAGGATTTCGTTCGCGGCAAAGAGGAGCGGCCCGCAGGAAGGATAGTCACTGTTGACTTTCACACCTACACACCGAGCGGTTTACTGGTTGGTTCGAAGCGTAGCGAAGTGAGAGCCGTCAAGTTGCTGTTGGCGGCGCATTGGGCCATCCCTCACGAAGAGATTGCACTCAGCTATCTCAGTTCGGACGTTTCCGGCTCATTCATTGATCTTCGAGCCGACCGAACATGACCCAGGTAGCCTTTGCGATGTCTTCGGGAACGAGGCTCGGCACATGGACGCATCGGTGGGTAGCTTCACTGCTTGCCCGGCAGTCTCGGAAACCAGAGCGGCCCAACGGCATGCTCCACATAACGACAGACGTCGCCTTCGCGGCGGATGACGGCGCGCGCTGGCGCGGATCATCGCATAACCTCGTTGATGTTGCGCGCACGCGAGATGGCGGACATCGCCTACGCAAGTTTGGCAAGCGGCATATGGGTTTGCGCGGGGAAGTCCATCAGTGCCATTGTCGTCCTCTAGGATCACGACACGATAGCTCCAAGGCGTGATTTCACACAAATCGGCGGATGTTGAAAGGACGCAGTATCTACCGGAAATATACGCCACTTGTTTGGCAGCGAGCGGTGGGTTTTGCCTCGCCCTACATCATTCAGCATGTCGGGGAAGTTGGCTCAGGTTTTGAGCCCATGAGAACTCCGATGAACACCAGAACTGCGCAGTCGGTTCTAGTTCTCGCCGCTGATTTATTGTTCCTAGTCGGATGCCGACCTGTTCTGCGTCTTCCATCTCTCCTGTGGTATAGATGGGCGATCCGCAATTCGCACAGAAATACTGCATCCGTCTGCGGCCGTTGGCGGCGACCTTGACGTACTCCATCGGATCGCCGGAGGTGATACGAAAGTTGGCGCGAGGTGCGGTGACTGTCACACGATATGCAGTCCCCGTTAGCCTCTGGCAGTCGTTGCAGTGACAGATCGTAACGTCGTCGCGGTCTACCTCGGCCTCGTAGGTGATCTGCCCACAATGACATTCGCCGTCGATATGCATCTGAATCCTCCTTGCCTGATCTCAAAAGAGAGATAGAAGTCGCGTGTTGTAAGTCGACATCGAGGGCGCTGCATCGCAACGGTGCCGCGCCTTGACGACCGCCAAGGGCCACCATTCTCCTTGGCATGATAGGCTTCGCACCCACTCCTGCGGGCGACCTGCGCGATGTGGTGGAATGCTGTCAGCGCTTTAGTTGCTTTCAGTTTTGGGAACGTCCAAGTTGGTCGAAAGCAGAGGGCGCTCGACCATGCATGGGGAGCGCCCTCGATCACCCGGGCGACATTACTCGCGAAATCCTTTCGCGGTAAATTGTCGTTGGTACGGGCGGTAGTCCCCAATAAGAGGCCGCCCGAACTCCTTCAAGATGTCACGCTGTTCGTCTGACCATCCGGGCGAGCGCGATCAGGATGCACGCGCCGATAAACCCGGCGATCAGGTAGCCGAGCCAGCCACCGAGAACGACGCCGAAAAGGGAGAGAAGGAAGTTAGCGACGATAGCGCCCACGATGCCCAGAATGATGTTCATGATGACGCCCATGCTGCTTTTCATGAACATCTCTGCGAGCCATCCTGCGATGCCGCCGATGATGATCGCCGCGATCCAACCGATACCTGCATCTTCCATATTGAATTCCCCTTGCGAATTATTTTTCAGAAACATCCGGCCATCCGGAGAAATGGAAAACACCAAATGACCGGGCTTTGTTCCGAAGCGTATCGGTTCCTTCAAGCATCTTAGGGGATGCAGGAATCGCGTCGGTTCCTTGCCTGTGGATTGCAGATCCGGTAGCCAGCCGCCGCTCCGGCATGAGGCCGGTTCGTCGGGAGCCTGGCGGGCGGTGATAGGTCCATGTGGAAGGACGTTCGAGATGCCGTGGTCGTACTCGAGTTTACTGCGAGCGCCGGGACGGGTTCGAGCGTAAGGTTCTTGTTCAGTAGTTCGGGTTGACCGCATGTCTTAAGAAGCTGCTGCGGCTGGCGATGGGCTGCGAGCGAGCTGGTCCAGGCGGCGACACATGCCCCACCAGGTTCTCGTGCCTCGACCTGCAGCATGTGGGTCGACCGCACGCTACGTCGAATCACGGCGCCCTTCTGGTCCCCAGCCAACCTCTATCAGATCGTACGAAGCAGAACCTGAGATGCTCGGTCTGGGAGATGTCCAAACGCTCAAGCGTCGCGAGCTCGACGCGCATCAGGCAGCACCGCTCGAACGGGGACATGGAGGCCTTTTGGACATCAGGGAGAACCGTTCCATCAGACTGCATTCGCGCGCCCGATGCGACAGGACTGTTGAAGCTGTCGCGCGTCCTCTCGCTGAGCAGGTTCCACTGATTAGCGAGCTTGGCATGGTCGCCGACCGTACCTGCAATGCCTGTCAAGCGGATCTGCACCCGGCTCGCGGGATCATAACCCACAAGCGCGACGGTATGATTGTGGGCGATGTCCGCCATCTTCGGCGATCTTGAGTCGGTAACGAAATAGAGCGCCGCCTCGTTGCGGTTTGCCTGCCTCAGGACGATGGTCCGGGCCTCGGGATCACCCCTTTCATTGACGGTGGCGAGTTGCAGGAAGTTGAAGGGGTTTCCCGACGTCGCCCCTGCTTCAAGCGCCTTCCATGCCTTGTCGAGCGCATCCTGGCACAGAGGATCGCGGTCGATTCGGTCTTCGTCGGTGAGCGTATCGGCAAACATTCAAATCTCCCCGCCCTGCATTCGCGCCGGACGATGCCGCAGCAAAAAACAGGCGTCAACACTCCGCTTTGGAACCAACTGGACCGGTCGACATTACCGTTGCCGAGCGCGAGCCGTATCAACCGGACGCGACAGGGATGGCGAACGCAGCGGTTTTTCCGGTTTCTCGCTGTGCCAACGAAATGGCAGACGAGTGTCCCACCTGTCCGGCATCGCCCTCCCCGATAGCCCGGAGGGACCATGCAAGACGACCTGCAGAAGAAGACAATCGACTGGTTCGGCACCCTCCCCCCTGTGCTGCCGGCCGAGATGGTCGGCATCTGGCGCGGTGAAGGTGTTGCCTCCGGACATCCGCTGGATGGGGCGCTCGAGAACCTTCAGTGGTTCGGCAAGAGGTTCCACCCAGACCTGAGAGCGGACGCCTTATTGTTCCAATGGCGGCCTGGTCGTCTTGTGCCGATCGAGCCGTCCCTCTTTCCTATCAAACTTGCTCTCCGTGTCGCTGGCTTCGGCCGAACGTTTATCGCCCGGAACTGGTTCTCTTACCTCCAGAAGGCATTCCGTGCCCGCGCAACGACGGCAAAACTGACGTTACGAATGGTTGACGGCTCCGAGACGGCTGCGATGGTCTACGACAAGCAGCCGATCGTGGATCATTTCAGGCGGATCGGCGACGACGAACTCGCTGGCATGATGGTCGTCGAGGGCGACGAGAGGCGATACTTCTTTCGCTTGACGCGCGTTCACGTTCCGGCGCAAGGGGGACAGCCATGAAGACGGGGAAGGCGCCGTTGGAAACGCCGGATGGCCGCTACATTATCGTGCGCGGCCGGCTTTGGAGAAAGACAAACCCTCGCTTGCCGGAGGGTGAGCGTAAGCGCCTGGTGGGGGAGCTGATGATCGCTCGCAGGGCAGTGAAGGAAGCCGCCGGCGATGATGAGAAAATGCGAGCGGCGCGAAGGGCCGTCGACGCCGCAAAGCTTGCGCTGGGCGAACGCGGGGCGGTGTGGTGGACGGATGGCGCTCCTGACCTCAACCGCCACATGGTTCGCACGACGTTCTACGCAGACTGGTTCGCGGAGAAGGGGATTGCGCGATAAGAACGGCCGACCAGTGCTGGTGATGCGTTTTTTGCGCGCGAAGGAGGTTACCGGCATGTCCGCCACCGCGAGGGGCGAAAGAAGCACAGACTTGTCACGCGCGGCATTTTTCGCCAAACCTACCCGTAGACGTCTCCTAGCCCGGATTATGTGGCAGCCTAACGCGGGTCGGTCGCAACAGAACGGCGGTCACCACTTCGAAAATCACGTGCTTGCGCCTGACTTGCAGCCTGCAGCGTGTCTCAGCGAGGCGGTCCGGCACGGGAGCGATAAGAATACCCGGCGTCGCTGACATCTGTATCGACGCTGCCGACCAGCCTTTACCCTCATTTCGGGATGTGAATGACGAAAGGAGTGCCAGGGGTTGCCTCCCCAGCACAATTTCACCGTACCCGCTAGTGCGCGGAGCGGGTTTTCTTTTCGGCGGAGGCTGCAATCCCAGCAGTGAGAGCGGCCAACGGCGGATTCTCAATTTATTCACTTTGTCGACAAGATCGGCAAGGCAATCCGTCCAGCCCTTGGCACTCCGCTTGGCGGGGTGGTTGTGCTTGTCTGCGATTTCGGAATTGCTGGTTTGTTTTTCCAGTGTCAGCAAGCCATTGGCAAATGCGCAGCCTTCACCAATTCGGCCTTGCGCTTCGCCGTTTCCAATCCAAGCACGATGTACGCCCGCGCATGTTTGGCCAGTGCTGCGTTGTCTTCCCAGAGATTTCTCCAGATTGCCGTCTTCAGCGAAAGGTCCTTATCGACGATCGTTGTCGAGAAGGATTCAAAGGTCACGTAGTCGTCCCATCCGATAGCGATCAGCGCGTCGAAGATTGCGGCAAAGTCGATATTGCCTGTCCCAAGATAACCACGATGGCTTTCACCAATGTGGACATAGCCGATCTTGTCGGCAGCGTTTCGGATTGCCAAGCCGACATCCGCCTCTTCAATGTTCATATGGAAAGTGTCAAGGTGAAGGAACACGTTCGAGGCACCGGTATCCTTGATGTAAGCAAGGCCCTGCGCTGCCGTATTGAGCATGTTGCTCTCGAAGCGGTTGACGATCTCGAGGTTGAGAGTGACGCCAGCCGCTTTTGCACGATCGGCGACCTTCGAAAGCGTACTGACGCTCTTATCCCATCCTTTACGGGACAGGGCGCGTTCCTGCTTTCCATGAGACGAACTCAGAATCCCTGCAAGCTTGGTGCCGCCGAGATCGCGGACCAATGCGACCGCGCGATCGAGGATCGCTTCGCCGTTCGCGACCACCGATCCATCCTCGCTGGAAATATCGCCTTCCGTCGGCAGCCCCATACTTACCGCGACATCTAGGCCAAGCTGTCGAATACGAGACGCCAGCCAATTTACGTCGACCTGCTTGGGGTCCAGGTATGAGAACTCGACGAGCTTGAAACCGAGTTCGTGGGATCGCTCGAGAGTTCTCTCCAGTTCGTCTTTGGTAGATCCTGCGCTCCAGACAAACGAGTGGACACCGATTTTGGACATGAAACCTATTCCTGGTTGATTTCGGATCGCAGCCCGCCAAGCTCGAAAGCTTGGCGGGCTACTCGGGAGGAGACCTTAGCGAGCTGCGGTCCAGCCCTTGTAGTCCTTGACGTTGTCAGCCGTGATCAGCTTCGGGTCGAGGAGTACAGTATTTTCCGCCGGCTTCTTGCCGTTGAGGACGTCGGCAGCCATCTTGAGTGCGTCGCCGGCCATCACATAGGGGTCCTGCGAAGCGGAGGCCTTGATCATCGAGTTGCCGCTGGCAAGCGACTTTTCGATATCCGGGGCACCGTCGACTGCAGTGATGAAGAACTCGTTGCGGTTCAGCTGCTTAGCGGCTAGCTCCGCACCGATGCCCGTCGGGTCGTTGATCGCGAAGACGGCGTCGATTTTGTCGAAGCGCGTCAGAAGACCCTGCATGACCGACAAACCGCCGTCGCGCGAACCCTGACCGTTCTGATCGTCGGAGAGGATCTTGATGTCAGGGCTCTTCGTCAGGACGTTCTTGCAACCCTGCACACGGTCAAGGATCGAGGACGATGCGGGGCCGTTGATAATGACGACGTCGCCTTTGCCCTTGAGCTGATCGACAATGTACTGGCAGGCCTCTTCGCCGGCCTTGATGTTGTTCGTCATGACCGTGACGTCAGCACCCGGTGCGGAGACGTCGAAGGCGGCGACGATCACGCCAGCGGCCTGCGCCTTCTTGACGGCAGGTGCGATCGCCTTGGCGTCCACCGCGTTCAGCATGATGATGTCAACGCCAGCTGCGATGAAGCTGTCGATCTGCGAAACCTGCTTGTTGAGGTCGTAGTCGGCCGAAACCGAGGTGACCTGAACATTTGGATTGATCTCCTTGGCGCGGTCCTCGATGCCTTTGATGGTAGCCACGAAGAACGGATTGCCAAGCAGGCCGACGGAAATGCCGATCTTCTGAAGGTCCTTGGCGGCTGCCGGCATTGCGATGGCTGCGGCCAGTGCGGTCGCTGCAAGCAGTTTGGAAATCATGCGCATATTCTTCCTCCTTGTGGCGCTTCCTGCGCCCCGTTATCCGGTGACCCCGGTTCCTCCAGCCACACGTCAGGTGCGGCTAAGCCCTTTCAGCCTGTAGCGGTCGAGCGCTACGGCCACGATGATGACAAGCCCCTTGATGATGTACTGCCAAATGTCGGAGACACCGACGAGGATGAGACCGTTCGACAGCACCGCGATAATGAGAGCCCCGATCAGCGTTCCCCAGATCGATCCCACGCCTCCGACGAAGCTGGTTCCGCCGAGAATGACGGCGGCGATCGCATCGAGTTCATAGGATTGCCCGAGTTGAAGGCCGTTCGCCGCATACAGGCGTGCTGCGGACATGGCACCGCCTAGCCCTGAAAGCAGGCCGGATATCGAGTATACGAACAGGAGCACAAGCGGGACTTTGATACCTGTCAGGCGCGCGGCCTCGACATTTCCGCCGACAGCATAGATCCAGGTGCCCAACACGGTGCGCTTCAGGATGAACCATGAGATCAGGATCGTCGCCATTGCGATGATGGCAAGCCATGGCACGCCGAAGAAGCTGCCGTTTCCGATGAAGTCGAATGGCAGGTCCGGATTGAATACCGTGGTGTCGTTACCGAGCAGTCGGGCAATACCGCGCATCGCGGTCAGCGACCCAAGGGTGACGATGAAGGGCGGAAGCTTGAGCGCCGAGATGATCGTTCCGTTGACGAAGCCGCAAGCGAGACCTACCCCGATGGCAGCCGGAATTCCCAACATCCCGACGTCGGGCCAAAGGGACACGATGACACCGACCATCGCCGACGCGGCGAGGATCGAACCGACCGAGAGATCGATACCGCCGGTCAGAATAACGAACGTCATACCGGCGGCCAGAACCGTGTTGATCGAGGCCTGCTGCATGACGATCGACAGATTATTCACGCTCAAAAAGCGACCACTTAGCAAGTGGAACCCGATCGCCAAGATCACGAGCACCGGAAGCATGCCAAGCGCCGTTAGAGTCGATCTGAATTTCGCCTTTGCGGCGTTGCCCTGGTCCGTGGATGTCGCGGTCATGTTCTTATCCCGTCGTCTTTGATTTCCGACCTCAAGCGACTTTCGACGCCGATCCGGTGGAGAACGCCATGATGGCTTCCTGGCTTATTGGTTGGTCCGGCGTCGCCAGGACCTCGCCCGCGATGTGGCCTTCGCGCATCACGAGGACGCGGTCTGCGATCCCGATGATCTCGGGCAGATCGCTCGAGATCACGACGATCGCGATCCCCGTTTGCGCAAGCTCATCGATGATCCGGTAGATTTCGGACTTCGCTCCAACATCGACGCCGCGTGTCGGTTCGTCGAAGATGATGACCCGAGGCTTGGTTTCTAGCAGGCGCGCGATCAGCGCCTTTTGCTGGTTACCGCCGGACAGAGCTCCGACATTGATGCCGTCGCTTGACGTGCGAATGGACAACGACTTGATGGCCCTTGCCGCTCGTTCCTTCGCCGCGGCGAAGTTCAGAATGCCCACTTTGCCGGCATCCTTGCCGATAACACCGATGTTGATGTTCTCGTTGATCGTCATATCGAGGAAGAGTCCGAGGCCTTTCCGGTCTTCCGTCAGGTATGCGATCCCGGCGTCCATCGCATCGCGCGGGCTGCCGATGACGGTGTCCTTGCCGTCGAGCATAACCCGTCCGGATGTTTTCGGATCGGCACCGAAGATGAGCCGCGCGAGTTCCGTCCGTCCGGAGCCAACTAGCCCGGCTATGCCGAGCACTTCGCCTGCCTTTGCGTCGAACGAGCATCCGTGAACCCGACGGCCATCTCCGATGTCATGCACTGAGAGCACCGTTTTCGCGGCGCTTTGCGGTGCTCGGTGTTCCTTCTTGTAGAAAGAGGAAAGATCGCGACCTACCATCATCGAAACGAGCTTTTCGGCCGACAAGGCGGACCGATCGAGGGTGCCCACATAAGCGCTATCGCGGAGAACGCTGACCCGATCTGCGAGCGCATAGATCTCCTCCATCCGATGGCTGATGTAGATAATGGCAATACCCCGCGCCTTGAGCCCCGCGATCACCTCAAAGAGCCGCTCCGTCTCCCTGGACGTGAGCGACGTCGTCGGCTCGTCCATGACGATGATCTTGGCGTTCGTGGTCAGGGCCCGCGCGATTTCCACCATCTGGCGTTCACCGAGCGAGAGCGACGCTACAAGCTGCGAGGGGCCGAAGGAAATGCCAAGCTGTTTGAGGATCGGCTCGGCCCGTGCGCGCGCAGCTGCCTTATCCAGGACGCCGTACCTGGCAGGTTCGGCAGCAAGGAACATGTTTTGTGCGACGGTGAGATTGGGCGCGAGCGAGAGCTCCTGATAAATGACGGAAACGCCATTCGCCTTTGCCTTTATCGGGTCTCCCGCAACGATGGGCTTTCCGTCGACGAGAATGGTGCCGCCCGGGTCAGCGGTGTACGCTCCCGAGAGCACCTTCATTAGCGTCGATTTGCCAGCACCGTTCTCGCCCATCAGCGCGTGGACTTCACCGGGATAGACGGTAAGCGACACGTTTGTAAGCGCTTTAGTGCTCGCGAATGTTTTGCTGATATTGCGCATCTCCAGAACGGGTGCGCGGTTGTCGCCTGCCGTGTTCATGCCTGTAACTCTTTCCTCGGGCGTGCGAGTTCCGGTTCGCCGATGTCGATCAACGCCCGCCATGCATCGCGGTATGCTTCGAGGCCGAAAACCTGCAACGAAGCCGCCTCATTCGTTTCGTTCGCAAATGGCTTCTCACCCAGAGTGTCGAAAACCAACGCGGCGGCTCCAAACGCACTGCCTTCGGCGGTCGCGCTGGTGAATATCGGCTGCGAAGGGCGCAACTGAGCAAGAAGCTCGGCGAACAGTCCCGTCTTGACGAGCCCGCCATCGATTACGATCTCGTTCTCGGACTGGATGAGATCCAAGGAAAGATTGGTCATTAGAACGACATACAGAAGTGCGACGGCGGCCCTCTCCTCGCCGTTCGCCTCAGGCCCCACAAAGCGGCTTTCGAACCCCTGCATCGGGCCGCCGGGCGCAAAAGAGGGCAATGCGAATACGCGCTTCGCGATCACTCTCGAGACTGCCTCAAGACTGATTGGCTTGTTCCAGCCGTCACTTGCGATGTCATATTCCCGGCCGCCCATGAACCTTATGGTCGGAGCCGGCTTCCCGTCGACGGTGACGTTTGCGAGCATGTCACGGTGTTCATCCAACGCTTCCAGCGGGCACGCCGAATTGAAAATCACGACCCATGTGCCAGTCGACACGAGCGTAAAGTCCTGGAACCCGAGCGAACGGTAGTAATAGAGCGCGGAATTACTGTCGTGGACACCATTGTGGACAACGACCGGAACCGCGTTTTCCCGATCAGGCCCGATCTCCCAATTGCCCAAAGCAGCACCCGCCCGTTCGAAGGCTGGCATCTTTCCACGCCAGCCTCGGCTATAGACCAGACTGCTGAAATCATCACGCAGCGGTGCCCAGAGGTGAGAGTGGCAGCCGATGTAGGAAACCTCGGACACTTTCCGGCCGGAAAATTTCCAGGACCAAAACTGCGGGTATGAAAGGATGGCGTCGGCGCGACTTACCACCTCTGGCTTGATGGCCTCTAGCCAGAGGATGTGCCGTCCGTAATTGAAACCCAACGGGAGCTTCGGCGAATAGGTTTCGCTGAAGGCTGGCACCAAAATGTCGATGCTGTCCGCAACCCGCTGAGGCGGTTCCTGTTCGTAATCGAGTACGGGATGCACCAGCTCGTCATCCCGAACGAGTGCAAAGGTGCACCCGTGTCCCGAGAACATGACGTGACCAACGAAATGCTCTTCGGTCGCCTGCGTCAAGGCAGACGTCATCCAAGTGAAGAGCGCGACGTCATCGAGAACACGCAAGCCATCGTACTCGATCCAACTGGGCTTTGTCCTGGCTTCCGAGAGCACGGAACCGTCTGCACTGAAGACGAAAAGCTTCGAGTTCGTTTTGCCGAGATCGAAAACTGCGACCACGTTCGATGGCACCATCATTGGCCTCCTACCGTAGCGATCAGTATGGAAATACCGGCATCTTCGAGCATCTTTGCGCCGACATCCGCAAGACCGTCGTCGATCACGATCGTCCCTATGCGAGACAGCGGAAGAACGACGTTGCGCGGCTGGATTGAGAGCTTCCGGCTATCCGCCAACAGAACAATCTCATCTGCACAGCTGCTCAGCTCGCCAATAGCTTTGGTCAACAAGGGATGGGATTCGAGAAGTCCCTCGGAACTGATGCCTTGCGTTCCCAGGAAGAACCGCGACGCGAAGAAATCGGGCGCTCCTGCGGAAGCGTCGTGGATGATGCCCGGCTCTCGATAAAGCACCCCGCCTGCCAACGTCAGATGACAGGTACCATGCTCACCCACATAGGCCGCCAATGGCATCGAGTTCGTATAAAGGCGAACATTTCGCCGAGCCAGTTGAATTCCGAGCTGATAGCACGTCGACCCCGCATGAACGATCACGGAGTCTCCGTCTCGCACGAGGCCTGCCGCTTTTTCAGCGATGGCACGCTTCGCGTCGACCGCAATATCGCGGTTCTCGTCGTAAGGCCGAGCCGAGAGGCGTGCTGAGGTCGCAGATTCGTTCGCCGAAATCCCGCCATACACTTTGCGCGCTACACCGATCTCATCGAGCTTGTCGATGTCACGGCGGATCGTTGCCGGGGAAACACCGAGCAGCTTCTGCAGATCACGGACGGAGGCGAACGGCTTCTCGCGAAGCGTCTCCGTGATCAAACGATGGCGATCGGAATCATTCAAAGCAGGCCTCCAGTGACGCGTCTCCCTCAGCGTCCATGATGAACTATAATCACACGTTCCTTCCTGTCGCAATACTGACGATGCAGATTCTTCATCGTTGACGACATTCAATCACACAAATAGAATTGCGCCAAAGTTTGCTCACGGGACTGATTGGTTCTGAAGCAAGGGGCAGCGCCGCAGGAGGAAGAAGACATGACCGAACCGGACCTGAGGAATACCGACGATTTCAAAGACTTCCTCCGGCTTTCCAGCCGGATCGGTAACGATATCCTCAAGACACAGGGCGCTGGCGGTAATACGTCGATCAAGAGAGACGGCGTCATGTGGGTGAAGGCATCGGGCACCTGGCTCTCCAAAGCCAATGCTGAGGACATCATGGTTCCGGTGGTTGTCGAACCGTTGGTTGCCGCTCTTCGAGGAGGTGATCCTCGCGCGGAGAAGTCCACCGACTTCGTGGTTTCGGAACTGAACTCCAGCGGACTGCGACCATCGATCGAAACCAGTTTTCACGCAGCTCTCAAAAGCCCGGTGGTTGCGCACTACCACTGCGTAAACGCGATAGCACTTGCCGTCCTGGAAGACCGCGACGCACTGCTTGCCACACGCATGAATGACCTTCCCGACATCAAGTGGGTAACAATACCCTACAGGCGACCAGGCACTCCTCTTGCGAAGGAGATCGATAAGGCTGCTGCGTCCAATCCGGACGTGTTGATCCTCTTCAATCACGGCATCATCGTCTGCGGTGATACCGTCGAGGACGTGGAAGATCGCATTGAGCGGATCAGCTCTGCGCTGTCCCGCGAGCCACGCGCAACCAAAACACCGGATATCGACGCCCTCACCGCGATTGCGGAGGGCTCGGGCTTTCACGTGGCTCGAGACGTCGATAGCCACGCGGTCGCGATTTCGGAAGCCAATCGGGAGATCGCGCTCGGCGGCTCCCTATACCCGGACCACATAATATTCCTCGGAACGGAAATTGGCGTCCTTCCCCAAGGGCAAAGCGCGTCGGATTTCGAGGCGGCTTTGCACAAAGAGGGCCGTAATGTGCCTAAGATGTTGATCGTCCCTGATAAAGGGATCCTGCTGTCCAGCACGCTGACGGCGGGCGGGGAAGTAATGGCACGCTGCCTGGCGGAAGTGGTCGGCCGCATACCGGAAGGAAAGAAGGTCGAATATCTGTCACAGGGCGATGCATACGAACTTACCCATTGGGAGGCCGAGCAATATCGCCAAGCGCTCGATAGAGGATCGGTGAGGCAGTCCGCATGAACAGCCAAGTTGGCCCTGCCGTCGCCCTCGGCATCGATATCGGCACGTCTGGTGCTCGCGCAGCCGCTATCGATAGGGCCGGGAATCCCGTCGGCTTCGCGGCCGCGCCGTTTAGGTCGCCGGATGAACTGCGACAACCGGCCTCTTGGTGGAACAGGGTCAAGGAAGCCCTCGAAGGGCTCTCGGAAAAGACGAACCTGGGCTCGATCGAGGGCATAGCCGTCGACGGGACAAGCGGGACCGTACTTTCGCTGGATAACGCAAATGAGCCGACTGGCTCAGTCTTGATGTACAACGACCCCTGCCCCGATCAGGCAGTTGTCAAACGCATTTCGGACAATGCTCCGGTGGGCAGCGCGGCTGTGGGAGCAAATTCGGGCCTCGCAAGAGCAATACATCTGTCTCATGCAAAAGGTGCCGCGGCCATCGTACACCAAGCTGACTGGATATCGATGAAACTTGGCTGCCCAGCGCGTTTCAGTGACGAAAACAACGCGCTGAAAACAGGCTTTGATCTGGAGGTTGAGAGTTGGCCAGATTGGATCGAAGCGGCAGGAATGGATACGACCAAGCTGCCTATCGTGCACCGAGCAGGTAAGAGAACCGCTCCGATCGAAGGCTACTTACGCGAACTCGGACTACCGCAGACCGCTTGGTTTCATGCGGGCACGACCGACGGCTGTGCCTCATTTCTCGCGACCGGCGCATCGAATACTGGCGACGCCGTGACAGCGCTCGGCTCCACTATCGTGTTGAAACTGGCATCGGATGCTCCGATCGACGCTCCACAATATGGCGTATACTCGCATCGTGTCGGAGGTTTCTGGCTAGTTGGAGGGGCGTCGAACAGCGGCGGAAATGTCGTGCGCGCCTTGATTGGAGATGACCGGCTGGACGACCTCACGCAGATGATCGATCCGGCCCAAAAGCTCGGGCTGGACTTCTACCCCCTCCTCCGTCCGGGAGAGCGTTTTCCCATCAACGACCCTCACTATGCGCCGCGACTCACGCCGCGGCCGGCCGACGACGTCCTGTTTTTCCACGCTATTCTCGAAGGGATGACGGAAATCGAAAGGCTGGGTTACCAGCGGTTACACGAACTCGGATCGCCAGCTTTGAAAAGCCTGAGAACGGTCGGTGGCGGAGCACGAAACCCGGCCTGGAGCAAAATGAGAGCCCTGGCAATGAGCGTGGAGATGATAGCTGCGAAGTCGACCGAGGCGGCGGTCGGAACAGCTGCGCTTGTGATATCCGAATTGGACAATGCCTATGTCTAAGCCGCGACCCACTGACTTGGCTCAGTTGAAGCAGGCCTATGACGTTTTTTTCATCGATCAGTACGGCGTCCTCAGAGACGATACCGGCCCTTACGCAGGCGCAGCTGATGCCCTGGCCAATCTGGCATCGTTGGGCAAGACGATCGTCATCCTTTCCAACTCTGGAAGAAGTGGCGAGTACAATTCCGAGCGTCTCATCAAGCTTGGCTTTGCAGCGGAAAGCTTCGATTTCTTCGTCACCTCGGGGGATGTCGCGTTCGAAATCCTATCGCGGCCGGAAAACGTGATTGCCAGGGGCTCCCGTTGTCTGACGATCTCCAGTGGCGGAGACAGCAATCTCGCGGATCGGCTTGGACTGCGATCAGTTGAAACCGCATCGGCAGCCGAGATCGTTATCGTCTCAGGTAGCCAAGCCGAACACATCTCGATGGAACGCTACGAGGCGCTGTTGCGCCCCGCCGCTCAAACAGGCATCCCGTGCTACTGTACAAACCCTGATATTCACAAATTGTACAACGGTACTCTTGCGCCAGGTGCAGGGAGCATCGCCAAGCTCTATGAGAAGATGGGAGGACCAGTCATCTGGCTCGGGAAACCCTATCCCGATATCTATGAGCACGCGTTGAGGCTTGCAGGCGCTACAGACAGGCGGTGCGTTGTCTGCATTGGAGACAGCATCGAACACGATATCTTGGGCGCGAAATCGGTCGGCTTGGACTCGGTACTTGTGCGGACAGGGATCTTAGCCGACGCGACCGATGAGCAACTTCGAGAAGTCTGCAATAGGGTCGGCGCTGATCCTACATACGAGATGTTACGCTTTGGCGCTTGAACTCGGCCTGAGGATCATCCGGCCGTAACACTCATATGCCGCGCGAAAACCGGCCGCTAATGCGCGCGGTCGATGATTAAATTGTGGCCTTGGGCTTGCGCGTGATGGCCTCGTCGAGCCAGACGACCAACTGATTTGTCCGTATGGGGGTGCCTAAAATCAGGCATACAGACAAACCAGCGGATAGCGGTAAACTGAGATATCTGGCCGCTACTCCAACCCCCCAATATTGGCGGGGTCAGTCTTGCGGGATTCAGGAGTTAACGAGCGCGCGTCTCTGCCCAGGGACACGAGTAAGATTGCGGAGTTCCGGTAGCATCTTAAGATGACAAAAGAAGTATTCTGCGAGCGGTTCTTCGTAGGCGTCAGATTGCGCTGCCTTACCGGGAATAACCCGTTCGGACCTAGCCCTGATGCCTATCGCGCCAAGATTACTCCCCTCTATTGGGTTACGAAGTTGCTCTATTAGCTCCTTATTGTCGGCTGCCATGCGAGGCTGAACTAAGCCCACGTCAGCAATATACCCAAATCATGCTGCTGCTATGGGCTTTTGCGGCCTGTCTTGATGCCTGGATTGGCTTGAGTGATCTCGTCGACCGGGCGGCGGTCCAAAGATAGTCGCCTTGATGGCATTGGAATCAAAAGTCTGGAAAATCTGCAGCTGCAATCTGTCGTGATAATCAATGATTCTCAGGCTCGTGCATCGACGGTGGAATGTCTCGTTTCCCATGAAGCACACGCCACACATCGACATGATCTTTTTGATCACGATAAAAGACGATATAGGGGTATCGTTTCAGCGAAATGCTGCGCAGGTCAGGCAATCCCAACTCGTATCCATATCGTAGCGATCCCGATTCCGGATGTCGCGCGATCAGATCATAGGCTGCCTCTAAAGCGTCAACAAAGCCGAGGGCAACCTCGATGCCGGCCTCAAGTACATAGTGGTCTACGGCCGCTTCGACGTCACCGCGAGCCAATTCCCGAGGGACGATGTACTTGTTTGTCACTTACTGTGCCGACCACGCACACGATCACGCAGTTCCGTGAAATAGCGCCCATCGGCGGGATCGGATTGTACGGACGATGCTCCGTCAACCAACAGTCCGCGCAAAACAAGACGATCCTGATCTCGCCGAATTAATTCGCGGATATATTCGCTGCTAGTCCCGTAACCACGTCCAGCAACCTGCTCATCGACGAAGCTCTTAAGATGGTCCGGGAGAGAAATGTTCATCGTGCTCATATGAATGCCTATAGCCGCAATGGCAAAATTTGGCAAGATCGACATTTTTTCCTTAACCATCGGCCATGGGCGGCGGCTTAGCGGGTGGTCAAAATTTCACGATGAGCTCGAAAAAATATCTATAGCGCGATCAAATATCCTCTGGTCAGCGTGTCCTGCGCCTGGGATGATTTCCATGCTCCCCGCAAGTTCTGCCCCAGAAACGTTCTAAAGTCCTTGGCAGAGCTTGAAATGAGCGCGGCAGGCGCACTCTCTCCGTCAATGGGTCCTCTCAGCGCTATTCTCGGTGACTGGCAGCTCTTCGTTAATTGCCTTTCCCTCGACTTTGAAGTTCGTCATCACCCGGAGGGTCACAAAAGTGGCAATCGACAGGACGACCGCGGTCTCGTACGCTCCTAGACCAACCGCTGCCCCGATCGCGCCCGTGGCCCAGAGGCTAGCAGCGGTCGCGGTCCCACGAATGCTGGCCTTGCCGACGAGGATCGCACCCCCGCCTATGAACCCGACGCCGTTGATAATTCCCTCCACAATCCTTGCCGTCGCCTCCGCATTCTCCTTGGTCACGGTTTCTGCCGCCTGGATGAACCCGCACGCGGCGATTGCCACGAGTGGAAAGGTGCGAAGACCGGCGCTGCGCTCGTTGCGTTCGCGATCCCAAGCGATCGGCAAAGCCAGCACGTAAGCGACGAGTAGCACGATCAGATGTCGAAGCAGGTCTGTGTGAAACCCGAGGTCTACCATCCAATCCATCGCGTCTTCTCTTCATCGGTTACGATCTAGATGAACATGGGCGGCGACAACATTCCTGCAAGTAGACCGCTTACTTTCCAGGGGACTATTCGTGCCCTCCGGCCGAGGTGCCGATCACGAGCGCCAGGCGGTAGGAACGCCTGGAAGACGGATCGTCGACCATCAGGTGCTCGCTAACCATAAGGACGCCAGAAGACGCAAGGCGCGGCGAACTCGATCCGAGTTCCGCGTCTTCCGACATTTCGTCAACACCGGAATGGTGACAACCTTTTCTTGCTTCGGAAACCGACATCGCCAACGGCTTTCCCTATACTGACGCCGTTGTCTGACTTGAAGACTGGTATGCCGGAAACAACACGATAGAACTCTTCACACGGGCGCGCCACGGCGATTAGGACGCCTTGAGTATCCTGAAGCCCCCGATTTCCTTTACCAGGGGCAAGTGTGACCAGCGGTCGTTATCGTGCATCATGATCAATCGGGACATGTCGCCTGCAATCTCCTCGTTGATGCGATCCATGGTCTCCAACTGCTTCCAGATGCTGCCGATACCATTGTTGAGCGGTGCGAAAACGCCGTCGTGATTGTGGCCGGTGAGGTTGAGCTTCGAATATATGCAATCGCCCACTGCCAGCAATCGTCCGCGGGCGGTTTCAACGATCACGAACTGCTGGCCGAGCGTATGCCCCTCGCCGAGGCGGACATGCATGCCAGGCAGGATGTTGTCCTTGTCACCATCGACCAGCACCAGGCGGTGTTCGACGGCCGCGTCGAAAGCCGAGCGCATGTTGTCCGGGTTTATGATAGCCGTTAGAAATCCGTACTGTGGCGGCAAGGCCATCGCTTCGTTCCAGGAGAGCCATTCGCGCTTCTGGATGAAGATCCGTGCCTTGGTAAAGGCTGAGATCGAACCCATGTGGTCGAAATGGGCGTGGCTGAGCACGATATCGGTGATATCGCCTGCCTTGACGCCAAGCTCTTCAAGCATGCGCACGGGCGAGATCCAGTCGGGAATGCCGAACTTCTTTGAAAACTCTGCACCGCTGCCTTCGTTGAGAAAGCCGGTGTCGATCAGAACGTTCCTGTCACCGTTCTGAGCCAAGACAAAGCCAAAAGGAAGGTCAAGCACTGTCGATGGCGGGGCACCGTTGACGAGGTCGATCAGCGGCTGGTCTTTTGACCGTGCGAATTCGATGACGTGGACGTCCCAGAGATCGGACATCGTAAACTCCTAACGTTGCGAAAGAATGCGGCCGAGGCTTGATAGACCGACCGCAATGATCAGGATGGCGCCCTGAAAGATGTATTGCGAATAGGTCGGCGCGCCGAAGATGTTCAGCCCGTTGAAACCGAAGGCTATGATCAATGCCCCGATGAACGTTCCGAACACATGAAATTCTCCGTCACGTAACGTCGCCGAGCCAAGGAAGACTGCCGCAAAGGCCGTCAGCAGATAGGGATCTGCTGCACTCGTCGTGCCGCTCCCGAGGCGCGAGGCCAAGAGAATGCCGGTCAAGGCCGCGCACATGCCGGAAATGATGAAGCCTAAAATCTTGACGCGGTCGACATTGATGCCGGCGAGCCTGGCCGCGGACGGGTTGCCGCCGACGGCCTGGATTTCCTGGCCGAGTGCCGTTCGCTCCACGAGAATCCAGAGTGCGCCGAGCACGACGACCATGATGACGATATTGTTCGGGATGCCGAACAGAAAACGTCCGAGTGATACTTGCAGAAATGCCTCAGGCACGCCGGCGGTGATGGGAACACCTGCCGAGTAGGCGAAGGACAGGCCTGTCAGGATGGTGCCGACACCGAGCGTTGCGATAACCGAGTTGACCTTGACCTTGGTGACGATAAGCCCGTTGACGAGGCCGATCAGGCCGCCGAGCAGGATGACGATCAAGATTGCCACGCCGATCGGCAGTTTGCTGGAGACGATCAACCCTGTTACCAACACGCCGTGCAGTGAAGCGGCAAAACCGATGGAGAGATCGAGTTCGCCAACGATTACCGCAAGCGTCAGGCCACCGGCGATAATCATCGCCAGCGATGTCTGGTTCAGCACATTGGTGAAATTATAGATCGTCGGAAAGGCGCGCGGCGACAGGATCGAAAAGGCAACGATCATCGCCAGCAGGCCGATAATCGTGGCATAACGGGCAAAAGCGCCGAGCGCGCGTTTTGCGCCTGGAGAAAGACTGCGGGTCGAAACGGCCAGATCGCTCATGTCAGTTCCTTTCAGTGCCGTCGAAAGCATAGCTGGCTTCGACGAGTGCATTGCGGGTGATGCCGGCGCCGGTCAGTTCCCGCACAATGCGGCCTTCCGCCATGACGAGAACGCGGTCGCAGAGGTCGGGTAATTCATCGGGCTCTGAGGACACGACGATGACCGCCATGCCGCGCGCGGCCAATTCCCGGATCAGCCGGTGTATATCTGCCCGGGCACCAATATCGACGCCCCTCGTCGGCTCGTCGAGAATGAGGATTTTCGGCAAGCGCAAAAGCCACCGGCCAATCACCACCTTCTGCTGGTTGCCGCCGGAGAGCAGGCCGACCGGCGTCTCGATCGACTGCGCCTTGATCGAGAGGTCGCGGGCGGTTTGCGACGAAAGATCTGCGCGGCGACGATAATCGATCAACGGCAGCGCTGGATTGCGGATGATATTGGTGAGATTGGAGAGCTGCAGATTGAAGGCGACGCTCTTTGTCAGGAGCAGCCCATCGGCGCGACGCTCTTCCGGCACCAGCCCCAGCCCCGCCTTAACCGCCTGTGCAGGTGTCTTCGGCAGAAAGGCCTGGCCGTCCAGCGTCATCTGCCCCGCATCGGCGCGATCGGCGCCATAAATCAGCCGGATCAACTCCGTGCGCCCGGCGCCGACAAGGCCGCCTATGCCAAGCACTTCGCCGCGATGCAGTTCAAAGGAAACATCCTTCACCTTCGGCAGCCGGCTCAGCCCCGATACCGAAAGCATCGCTTCCTTCCGCACATGATGTTTTTCGTGGCTGAGATTTTCGACCACGCCGCCGACAATCGCTTCGACAAGAGCGGCGCGCGTGAGGTTCGGTCTGTCGATGACAGTCACGAAATTGCCGTCGCGGAAGACGGTGACAGCGGCACACAGCCTGAGGATCTCGTCGAGCCTGTGTGAGACATAAAGGATCGAAACACCCGTATCCCGCAAGTCCTCAATGATCTTGAAGAGCTTTTCGCTTTCTGCCGCCGAAAGCGATGCGGTTGGCTCATCCATGACGATCAGCCGCGCTTTGCGCATCAGCGCCCGGCAGATATTGATCAGCCAGTTTTCCGCCGTCGAGAGGTCCTTCACCTTGGCGTTCAGTGGAGCAACTATGCCGACACGGCGGGCGACCGGCTCGACATCGCGCGCAATCGCCGTCCAGTCGACAATCCCGAACCTGGTCTTTTTCGGCAGGCCCAGCATGATGTTTTCCAGGACGGTCATTCCGGGAATGAAAGCGAGTTCCTGATGGATGAAATTCATGCCGAGATCAGTCGCGACCGCCGGGCTGGCGACGGCGACCGGGTTGCCGTCGATCAACACCTCCCCAGCATCGGCATGGGTGAGACCGGCAAGAACCTTAATCAGCGTCGATTTTCCGGCGCCATTTGCACCGACGAGGCCGTGGATTTCCCCGGCACGGAGCGTCAGCGACACGCCCCTTAACGCCTGGACGCCGCCATAGGTTTTCCGGACATCACGGGCAACAAGAAACGGAGGCGTTACAGACGCCTCCTTTTCCGGGTTGGACGCAAGCATTGCTTCTCTTCCGATCCTGTCCGAAGCCGGCTTACTGGACCGCATCGGGATGTTGTTTGAGGAAGTCCGCCACAGTATCCTTGGTGATCAGCACTGCAGGCACCTCGACAGCCTGCGGCTTCCAGTCCGCGCCGGCCTTTTTGATGTCCGCCAGCAGCTTAATCATATTGTAGCCTTCGGTGTAGCTGTCTTCCCATGCGGTCGCGGCCATGTGACCGTTCTTGATATTTTCGATCGCCTGCGCGTTGCCGTTAACGCCATAGACCATCACGTCATCGCGCCCCTGAGAGCGAAGCGAGCCGATTGCGCCGATTGCCGGATCGTCCCAGCAACCCCAGATCGCCAGCTTTCCTTCTCCCGGAGGATGAGAAGCAAGCCACGCATTGGCATATTGGGCGCCATCCTCGAAATAGCCGGGGATGCGCACCTCGTTCTTCGTCACCTTGATGTCCGGGTGGCTTTCCAGCATCTTATCCATCAGCGTTTCACGGTTTCGGCAGACCTCGCCGGTGCGGTAGGTGAGTGCTAGAAGTTCGCCCTTGCCGCCCATATCGTCGATCATCTTCTGGATGACCGGCTCGGCAATCGGCGCGCCGGAACCGTTGGTCGCCGCCACGCTCAACCCGAGCCCGCCGCCCCATGTGACGACCGGGATACTAGCCTGCTTGGCCGCATCCAGGCCGGCTCCGATCGAGGATGCAGGAAAGACGAGATCGGCGATCGCAAAGGCACCACGCTGCACAAAATTCTGGATGGCCGCATTTGCCTGGTCGGCGCTGCCCGCAGCATCGACGACGGAGACTTCATACCCGAACTCTCCGGCGGCCTTCTTGGCGCCATTGATATAGCGGACATTGTTGGCTTCGGTTGCCGCGATCGAAACGAGACCAACTAGCGGCTTGTCGGCCGCATGCACTGGCACAGCCGCGAGCGTTGCAGCCGCGAGCACAATACCCAAAGAAACGAACTTCATAGCTTTCCTCCCAATCCGACCGCCGATGTTCAGCAAACGTCAGCTAACCGTTTCGCTAGCATTCTTGATTTCTCGTGAATCCGCAAGTATTTTTGCTGGATATCTGGACAAATTTGCGGATTTGCCGCAAGCATTCCAGCGAAACGATTAGCTGGATTGGTCCCGACAGCGAATGGCAACCATAAGAGATGTGGCAAACCGTGCACAGGTATCGACGGCGACCGTATCGGCAGTCGTCAATGAATCCGCCTATGTCAGCCCTGAACTGCGCGCGCGGGTCAACGCGGCGATCAACGAGCTCAATTATGCTCCGTTACAGGCGGCCCGCAGTCTCAAGCGCGGCCATAGTCAGTTGCTCGCGCTGGTCGTTGCCGATCTCGCCAATCCGTTTTTTGCGAGGCTTGTTTGGGCTGCAGAAGCTGCGGTGGCCGCCTGGGGTTACTCGCTTGTCCTATTCAACAGCGACGAGAAACCGGAAAACGAGCGGCGAATCCTCGCGCGGATCCGTGCGCTCTCCTGCGACGGGATCATCCTCGTGCCGGTCGACGTCGTCTCGACACAGCCGCAGCGCGATAGCGAAGGTGAAGCGATCCCGACTGTCCTGTTTGGCCGCACCGTCGAGGGGCAGAATACTGACACGATCACCATCGATAACGTCTCTGCCGCCCGACAGGTCACCAATTACCTGATGGATCTCGGGCATACACGCATAGGCACCATTACCGGTCCCCTGCATCTGACAACAGGCCGTGGCCGTCTTGATGGCATGCTGGAGGCTATGCGCGCACGCGGGCTGACGCCGGCGCCAAACCATATCCGTGCCGGCGAATTTCGGGAGGATACCGCCTATTCCGTCGCTCGAGAACTGCTGAAGCAGCCCGAGCCCCCGACTGCGATATATGTCGCCAACGGTGTCATGGCGCTCGGTGTCATGAGAGCGCTCGCCGATCTCGGCCTCAAATGCCCTGATGATATTTCGATCGCGTCGACGGACACCATTCCCGGCATTGGAGGGCTGCGGCCTCGCCTGACGCGTACAGAGCATCCGGTTATCGATATGACCAACGAGGCGTTGCGTCTGTTGGTGGATCGTATCAGTCGCGGGGCCGGCGCCGACGCGCGCAATGTCGTCTTCCAACCCTCGCTCGTCGTGGGCGAGAGTTGCGCGCCGTTCAAGAGCCGCTGAAGTGAAGTGGCAGCTTTAGGAATTCGATTGCGAGTTGGCCACCGTTGAGGTTAGCCATCGGTTTCAGCCGGAAGCCTGCCGGCAACCCGACAGATGCACTAGAGTTCAAGTCGATTTTTGTGAGGGAACGAAGTGCGGACGGGCGCGTCAGCGACCGGACCAGTGTATGTTTGCAGGTTTCTTCCGAACGAAGGCTCAGCTTGCTTCACGCATCCGCTGCGCCACTAGGCGTAGGCCGGACGCTTGAGGAACGTTACTGCCGACGCGGAATTTGGCAATCAGGCTCAGCAGTTCGTCAGTATCTGCGGCAAGTGCTTGGGCTAACGCCGTGGTTTCCTCGGCCATGGCGGCATTGTGCTGAGTAGCCGCATCAAGCTGATTGAGCGATGACGAGATCGAGCGAAGCGTTGTGTCTTGCTCGGAGGCCGAGTGGGCGATCTTGCCAACGATCCCGCTAGTGGTTTTCACCTGATCGGAGATACGTTTCAAAGCTTCGCCTGCCTCGCCGACTAGGCGCACGCCGTTTTGCACCTGGCCGGAGGAACGCGAGATTTGGTCCTTGATCTCCTTGGCAGCGGCCGGAGAACGCTGCGCCAATTCGCGCACTTCCTGAGCGACGACGGCAAAACCCTTACCGCTTTCGCCAGCACGGGCGGCCTCGACCCCGGCGTTCAGAGCTAGAAGGTTGGTCTGGAAGGCGATATCATCAATGACCCGATAATCTTGGAGATTTCTTCCGACGAATGCTCGATACCACCCATCGCATCAATTGCCTGGGTAACGATCTGGTCGGAGCGGCTGGCTTCGTCGCTGACCAGGGTGCCCGCGTTCTCAACACACTGCTCTTCGAGATGAGGCGCCGAGGCGCCAAGAAAGGCCTTGCCACATTGTGCATCGGCGGCGGCATGGGCGTCGCCATGTGCTTCGAAGCAATGTGGTGAGGCGACAAACGAGACCTGGAAAGCGGATCACTTCTCAGTGCAAATCCCGGGCCAACTCTCAGCGCAAATCATCGGTTCCCCGACGTCGTGTCTCTCATGAACCGTTCCGATCTATTACTATCCCCGGCTATCTTAATAGTGCCTCCGTCTCACGCCCATATACGGATACCACTATTGACTGCTGAAAACTGACGCGATGAAGCCACGACATTACAACGGTCGCTGTGAGCGAAGAAAAAGTATCGCGTTATCTCGGGGGTAAACCGAGTATTTCGCGTGCCTCTTTAGGGCTTGCGATGAGGCCGCCGAGATCCTGGACAATACGGACCGCCTTCTCGACCATCTCGGCATTGTCGTGAAAACGGTCTATGCTCACGTTTCTACCGACACTACAGACCTGGCCGGATCTGTTGTCTCAGGCCGCTTGCCCGCCAGAGAGAGCGGGATTTTTGAAATCTTGCTGATCCCGGCCGCAATCGCCGGAGCGGCCGCAAGGACAGGGCCACCCTTTTCCAGGCTGCCAATCTCCAGGAAGGGGCAGACATCGCCACCCGCCTCGCTGACAAGGAGAAGGCCGGCAAGGCAGTCCCAGGAATTCATATGCAGTTCGACGTAGCCGTCGGAGCGGCCATCGGCCACATAGGCCAAGGCCAGGGCACCCGAGCCCGCCCGGCGCACATTGGTCCCGAGATCGAGCAGCCCCTTAACCACATCGAGATAGGTCTCGTTCGCTATGCGCGTCGACCATCCCATTTCGATCGTCGTGGCATCGTAGCGATTTGTCGCAGCAACCTGGATCGGCTTGCCGTTCAAGCTCGCACCACGACCACGTTCAGCAAAATAAAGCTCATCAAGCGCTGGAGTGTAGATGGCACCGAACTCCGTCACCCCCTTTTCCACATAGGCGATCGAAATGCAGAAATGGGGAATTCCGCGCGCGAAATTGGCCGTACCATCGACAGGATCGACGACCCAGACGCGCTCACCGATAGCGCCACCGCCTTCTTCGCCAAAGAAGCTGTCGCCAGGGAAGCATGCCAGGATACCGTCGCGGATCAGAGCCTCCGACGCGGCGTCAGTCTCCGTCAGATAGTCCTGCGGGCCCTTCATCGACACGCCTGTTCCGGCTCCCGCATGAAAGCCCTTGAGAACCAGCTCGCCGGCAGCGCGGATGATCGTGCGGCAATAGTCCGCACGCGTTTCGGCCAAGACAACATCGGATCCTGGATGCATCGAAATCCCCTTAGGCGCTTTGCACACGCGATCACCATTGCACTCGCGTGCAAAGCGGTCAAGTGCTGCAATCGTTGGATATGAATTGTGTTGACGAGTTATGATTTTACCAGAATTGCAAGCGCGCTCGCACCCGCCTGCACACTAGTCCGTCTTCTGGGGGCACTCGTCTATTCTCGGATGGAAATGGGACTGCCACCGGATCGGCGCTTCTGAAAACAGCCCAAACGCCTGAACGACCATACCGCTTGGGACATCGATGTTTCTGGCAACGCCGCTGCCTTTGAGGACCCCTCCGCGTTTGTCCGGATCAGGCTCTCGAAAAGAGCCGCCGGCGCCGAGCTGGCAATTCTGAATGCGGATCGGGCCAAGCACCTGTGCGCCATCGCCGAGCCTGGCGCTCCCGGCAATGGAGCCGCCGCCGTTCAACCGGACGTCGTTTCCGATGTGGATCCGGTCATTTGGCGCACTGGTGACAAACGTGAAGCCCCCCTCCTGACCGACATCGCCGTTTGCACCGATGGCAATTGAGCCGGCGCCAGCCGCTATCCGCACGCCGCCGTGAAGGACGGTTGACGCACCGATGCTGACCGCCGCCTCGGGGCCTACCTCCAACGTCACATTGGGCCAGATGAAGATACCAGGCGCCAGGCTGACGCGGCGGGAAATCAGGGTCGAAAATGGATCGACGATGGTGACATCCAGATCTGCAAGCCGAAGCGTCTCCTCAATCGTCAGGAAACCTTTCAGGCGCCTGACCTCATCAATTCTTTCTGGTATCTCACGCATCTGAAGCGCCTCCGGCCGCGATTTTTAGCAGGACTGCGACTGTTGCATCGCCGTCATGCTGGCCGCGGCTCCAAGCATCCTCGAATTCGCCTCTGAAGATAGCGGTTCCGGCATCTTCTTGAAGGTTTTCTCTCAGATAAGGAAACTTTCCAATCGTCTTTTCAAAGGGAAAGAGCATTCTGTTTGCGAGGACGGAAACGAATAGATCGGCGTTTCCGCCACCTTTTCGCCCATGCAGATTTGCAGCGGACAAGACGTCTTCGAGCGTCAGGCCCATTGTCTCCCGGCATTGCAGGATATTGCCGATGAAAACAACCGGACAGCTGGCATTTTCAATCGCCGGCACGAGGCCATTTACCAGCAAATGCGGCAGGATACTCGTATAAAGGCTGCCTGGACCGAAGGCGATAAGGTCCGCATTGGCAATTGCGTCGAGCACCGCGGGGTTTGCAACCGCCGGACTCCGATCGGCGCGAGCCAGCTCGACCTCGGCTATTCCAATCCTTGCATCCTCCGGCACCATCGACGTGATAACGTCCTGTGGCATCAGGCTGCGACCGTCGTTCAGCCTTGCGGACAGAACCAGATCGTTGTCGCAGGATGATGGCCATACGTTTCCCCTGATGCCGCAGAGCTTTCTGAACACGAAGATCGCCGTGTTGACGTCCCCGTTATGCGCAAGGCATGCCCCCGTCAGAATGAAATTGCCGATGCTGCCGTGCCTGAAGTCGAATTCACGGCCGACAGAAGAGGCGAACGTGTTCAGATAGTTCAAGATCGCACCATGAAGACCTGGCTCCATCCTCTCCAGCAACGGATGACGGCCTTCTGCATAGAAGAGAAATTCATTGCGGGCTTCCTCACGGCCAAGATTGGCCGAAAGCCGGGCGTTGCAGATTTTGACCACGTCACCGGCACAGCCCTCTCCATGCGCCATGGTCATCAGAGCCTGGCGGATATCTCCGACCGAAAGGATGGCAAGCCGCTCACGAATGACTTTCGAGCTGCCGCCGCTATCCCAGGCGGGCACAACGCGGGTGACGTCGGCTCCGTTTTGGCACAGCGCAACATTGATCGATCGACACGCGCTGCCACCCGAGAATAGCACAATTCGTTTCATAGCTGCTCCTGATCTGCGCGGGCCGAGGGACGGCCTGCGAAAACTTCCCTCTGGTCGCATAGCTGTGGAAGCCTGTCATAGAAGCTTGCGCAGTCGCGCAAGTGCAAAAGCGGCAATGGTGCCGGAATCCTGGAGATCGCCATCGAGTATCATCCGTTGAAGTTCGTCGACTGAAACAGCTTGGCCGATAAGATCCTGCTCTTCATGTTCGAGCCTGCTGTCCCCTGCGGTCAGATCCGTCGCAAAATAGACGTGGCATCTCTGTGTCACTGTTCCATAGAGCGGATAGATGGTGCCGATCCTGACCAGTGATGCTGCAGTCAATCCCGTCTCCTCCTTTAATTCGCCGCGGGCAAGCTCTTCGGTATCCGCATCCGGCCTGTTATCCCAACTCCCCTGCGGAAATTCCCATTGGCGCGACCTGATCGGATAACGAAACTGTTGCACGAGGTGAACGAGACCTCCGTCATACGGCAGGATCATCACGAAGTCGGGCTTGTCGACATAACCGTAGAGGCCGGCGGTTCCGTCACGGCGCCGGATCTTATCTTCGCGCACGGTCATCCATCGATTGGAATAAACCTCGGTTGAATCGACAGTAACGATATCCGGTTGCGGGTCGTGCTTGGGGGTTTCGTCGATAAAAGATGGGTGCAAAAGCGTGCGCTCCCTGTTGATGGCAAGGCTGGTTTACCGGAGCAGATGGATGAACCCAAGCTTTGCGTGACCCCAAAAGCTTGCCGGGCGTCGGCCTGCGCCTCATACAGGCAAGTTGTATCTTGCAGCGCGGACACATCTGCCTCCTAGCTGCCGATTTTTATCACTGTTTTCGAGCGCTTTGGTCGAAAGGATACGAGCAGCGATTTGAGCTCAAGCTCGCGCACACGACGGGCAGCCTCCTCAGGGGAAACCCAGGCGAGAACCCGCTGGCCGCACTCCTTGAAATCGTCTGCCACGCCTTCGACTTCGATCTGGAACAGTTCGACGATGCAGGGAGAGACGGCCTCTGGCTGCAGCTCCTTCAGATAGGTATAACGTCCAATCGGTTTCTTGCGCACGCGCCCCTCGACGCCAGCCTCTTCAAAGGCTTCGATTGCAGCCGTTTCAAAGGGTTTCTTTTTCTTGATCGGCCAACCCTTTGGGATGACCCAACGGTGGCTTTCACGCGAGGTAATCAGCAAAATCTCGATTTGATCCTCGTTCCCGACGTAGCGAAAGCAGACAGCTCCATATTGCTGCATGAAAGCGCCCTTGAACAAAGTTTCGGGAACGAGCGCCAGCTGGCGCAACAATCCTGCGGCCTTGTCTTTCTTCGGCTTGTGGTCGTTCGTCATCTATATCCTAAGCTGATTGCTGAGCCTCTCAGCTCTTCGGCGCCACGGTCTGGTGGTTCGCGCATTACCCGCCGCGGATCGAGCTCCGCCAGACCAACTCGGCATGGAGTTTCAGTGTAGGAACCTCGTTTATATCGACCGCAGCGGCGGGCGCAGCCAGGAAGGCGACCGCCTCACGCGCCACTGCCTCAACCGGTTGCGCGAAGGTCGTCAAATCGTAGGAAGACCACGACGCCTGCTCGATATCGTCAAAGCCTGCGACGCAAAGCTGATCGGGAACGGACATCTTGAACTGATGGCGAGCGGCATCCATGACGCCGCAGGCAAGCAGATCGTTGGCGCAAAAGATCGCATCCGGCCGCTCCTTGCGGGTCAGCAGTCTTTGGGCGACCACCTTACCCGCCTCATATCCCGTCGAGCCGTAGCGCTCGACAGCGACCGCCATGCCAAGGGCTGAGGCAGCAGCGACGAAACCGCGCTCTCGTGCCATCAGGCTCGGCGTGCCGGCCTCGGAATTGGCGAATGCAAGCTGACGGCAGCCCGCTCGCAGAAAGGCGGTAAGAATGCGCCCAGCAGCCTCCTGGTCATCGAGATTGATACGCAGCGGGCCTGGCTGGTCGTCGTCGCGGTTGATAAGAACCAGCCGCTGACCATTCTTCAGGCAGAGCTGCGTGATGGATTTGTCGGGCAGTCCAGACAGGATGATCGACGCATCTGCCCGATAGTGGATCGCCTGCCTTAGTGCCCGATCCACGCTGCCATCGGACCGATCCGTGTTGACCAGCATGGCAATCTTTCCGCAGTTCTGGAGCTGCTGTGTGACGGCCTGGATCAATGACGACCGAAAAGGTGTTCCAAGCTCCGACACGATGAGGCAGACGATCCCGCTTTCGTTTGTCATGAGCCCGCGGGCCAGGTGATTGACGTGGTAGCCAAGCGCCTCGGCTGCATCCATTACGCGCCGGCGCGTTTCGGCCGATACACTGGCACCCGGCGTGAAGGCACGCGATACCGCCGAGCGGGAGACACCCGCTTTTTCCGCGACTTCCTGTGCGCTGACAAAATCCTTCGTGACCACCAGCAGCTCCCTTTGGGCCGACTCTGCACAAAATTGCAAATGTGTGCAAGTGCACAGCCGGACGTCCAGCATGACACTTTTATGACAAGGCCAATTGACAGGATCTCTCTGCTAATGCACGCTTTGCACACGCTTGCAAAAGCGGATGGCGTGGAGGCGCCAGATAATCGAGGAGGATAGAATGCGTTCAGCCCATATTATTGCCGCGGCACTTGTCACAAGTGTCTCTCTTGCTGCCTACTCGGCCCACGCTGCCGGTGATCTCAATCTCATCTGCTCGGCAGATGTTGTCATCTGCGAGATGATGAAGGACAGTTTCGAGAAGCAGACGGATATCAAGGTGAACATGGTTCGCCTGTCATCGGGCGAGACCTACGCGAAAGTTCGCGCCGAGGCGCGCAATCCGAAGACTGATATCTGGTGGGCCGGAACCGGCGACCCGCATCTGCAGGCGGCCAGCGAAGGCCTGACGCAGGAATACAAATCACCGATGCTCGACCAACTTAATGACTGGGCAAGGAAACAGGCGGAGAGTGCCAATTTCCGCACGGTCGGCGTTTATGCCGGCGCGCTCGGCTGGGGCTACAACACTGATCTGTTGGCCAAGAAGGGCCTGAAGGAGCCTAAGTGCTGGGCCGATCTGCTCGATCCATCCTACAAGGGCGAGATCCAGATCGCCAATCCGAACTCGTCGGGCACCGCCTATACGGCGCTTGCGACGCTCGTGCAGATCATGGGCGAGGACAAGGCTTTCGACTATCTCGGCAAGCTCAACGCCAATATCTCGCAATATACCAAGTCAGGGTCGGCGCCGGTGAAGGCCGCTGCCCGCGGAGAAGCAACGATCGGCATCGTCTTCATGCATGACGCGGTGGCTCAGACGGTGGAAGGCTTCCCGGTCAAGTCGGTCGCCCCCTGCGAGGGAACCGGATACGAGATTGGCTCCATGTCGATCATCAAGGGCGCCAAGAACCTCGACAATGCCAAGAAGTGGTACGACTGGGCCCTGACAGCCGAAGTGCAGTCGCACATGAAGAATGCCAAGTCCTTCCAGCTGCCGTCCAACAATTCGGCTGAGGTTCCGAAGGAATCACCGAAATTCGAGGATATCAAGCTGATCGACTACGACTTCAAGACCTATGGCGATCCCGACAAGCGCAAGGCACTGCTGTCACGCTGGGACAAGGAAATCGGCGCGAAAGCCAACTGACCTCGACCCGCTCCCAACGGCCGGCCGCGCAAGCCGCCGGCCAGATGCATGTTGCTGCTTAAGCGGGAACGACCCGATGACCCACAATCGCCGACTGGATATCGCCCTCGCCTCTGCCATTGGCGCCATCGTCCTGCTCCCGTGGTACCGGATCGAGGGCGGCTTCTTCGGCCTTGCCTGGCTGTCTGACTTTCCGAGCAATCCCGCCACGGCGCCCGCTATCCTGCAGATCGTCTCCCATGGACGATGGTGGCTCGCGATCGCCGGCTTTTTCGCGCTGCTTGGCGGCGTCGCGCGCTTCGTTTCGAACCCGGTGCAGCGGGGAGGATTGCTTTCCTGGGCAGGTGGCCTCGGTCTTATCTTTCTTGCGCTGCAAGGGCTAGCAATCGGCTTTTCCGGCTGGAGCTGGACGATCAGCGAAACGCTGTTCGGCATGGTTGCCGACGGCCAACCCTCTATGGGCGCCGGCGCTGTCATCACCGGCATCGTCTTCGTCTTGATGTTTTCCTTCGGGCTCGCCGAACGTGGCGTCATGAAGGGCGACGCCTTCGTCGTCTCCGCCATCGCTATGCTCGTCCTTCTCGTCACCGTTTTCGTCTTTTACCCCATAGGCAGCATGTTCGTCGGTGCGTTTCAGGATTTCGACGGCTCCTTCAATCCTGATGGGTTCATCACCAACATTCAGGATTCCTCGGTCTGGAGCCTCGGCTGTGTGGTGGGCGGCGAACGGTGCGGCGTTGCTTGGCGCACGCTCTGGCTGGCGATCATGACGGCTGCGGGTTCCACGACGCTCGGTCTGTGCTTTGCGCTTGTCGCCACCCGTACCCGCTTTCCCTTCAAGAAGGGCCTGCGACTCCTGACGATCCTGCCGATCATCACGCCGCCCTTCGTCGTCGGGCTGGCATTGACGCTGCTCTTTGGCCGCTCCGGCGTTGCGACGCAATTGGTCTCCACACTGCTTGGTGTCGAGCCCGGCCGCTGGCTCTATGGCCTGACCGGCATCTGGATTGCGCAAGTGCTCTCGTTCACTCCTATCTCCTTTCTGGTGCTGATTGGAGTGGTGGAAGGCGTCAGTCCGTCGATGGAAGAGGCCTCGCAGACGCTGCGCGCCGATCGCTGGCGCACCTTCTGGCGCGTGTCGCTGCCACTGATGAAGCCCGGCCTCGCCAATGCCTTCCTGATCGGCTTCATCGAGAGCATGGCCGATTTCGGCAATCCGCTTGTCCTCGGCGGGAGCCACGGCGTGCTGTCGACGGAGATCTTCTTTGCCGTGGTCGGCTCTCAGAATGATCCGTCGCGCGCCGCCGTGCTCGCGATGATTCTGCTCTGCTTAACCCTCTCGGCCTTCCTGGCCCAGCGCTTCTGGCTGGCAGGCAAGAATTTCGCGACGGTAACGGGCAAAGGCGATTCCGGACAACATATCGCGTTGCCACGAGGCTTGTCGATCGCCGTGCATGCCGTCGTCATTCCCTGGATGATCTTCACCATCATCGTCTATGCGATGATCCTGTTCGGTAGCTTCGTGCGCACCTGGGGTCTCGATAACACGCTGACAACAGAACACTACATTCGCGCCTTCTCGATCGGGTTCCGCGATGACGGCGGCCTGGCGTGGACAGGGGTGGCCTGGAATTCGTTCTGGACGACGATGGAGATCGCGCTGATCTCTGCCCCGCTGACGGCTGCTGTCGGCCTGCTGACGGCCTATCTTATCGTCCGGCAGAAATTCGCGGGTCGCAATCTCTTCGAATTCGCGTTGATGATGAGTTTTGCAATCCCGGGAACCGTCATCGGGATTAGCTACATCATGGCCTTCAACCTGCCGCCGCTGGAAATGACCGGCACCGCCGTCATCCTCATCGCCTGCTTCGTCTTCCGAAACATGCCGGTCGGCGTGCGCGGCGGCGTCGCGGCGATGAGCCAACTCGACAAGAGTCTCGACGAGGCGTCACTGACACTGCGCGCTGATAGTTTCCGGACGATCCGCAAGGTCATCCTGCCGTTATTGCGGCCCGCGATCACCGCCGCGCTCGTCTATTCCTTCGTGCGCGCTATCACCTCGATCAGCGCCGTCGTCTTTCTCGTCAGTGCTCAGTACAACATGGCCACGTCCTATATCGTCGGCCTCGTCGAGAACGGCGAATACGGGGTGGCGATTGCCTATTCCTCGACGCTGATCATTGTCATGGTCGCTGTTATCGTGGGTTTCCAGTTTCTCGTAGGAGAGCGGCGGCTGCGGCGTGAAAACCGCATTGCCATCGCAGCGCCGACCGCTACCGCAGCTGCCCCCCTCGGTCAGGAGAAAACCGCATGATCAACGCCAAGGCCGGCTCGGTCGTCTTCCAGAACGTTCGCAAGACCTTCGGTTCCTTCACCGCCATTCCCGACCTGTCGCTGACGATCGAGCCCGGCACGCTGGTCACGCTTCTCGGCCCCTCCGGCTGCGGCAAGACGACGACGCTGCGCATGCTTGCCGGCCTCGAACACCCGACCGCCGGACGCATTCTGATCGGCGGCAAGGACGTGACGATGCTGCCTGCAAACGAACGTGACGTCTCGATGGTGTTTCAGTCCTACGCGCTCTTTCCGCATATGAGCGCTCTCGACAACGTCGCCTACGGCCTCGAATCCTCCGGGCTCAAACGCAGGGAGGCGCGTGGGCGCGCTGAGGAAGGCCTGACGCTCGTCGGCCTCGGTGGCATGGGGCAGCGTCTGCCAGCAGAGCTGTCCGGCGGCCAGCAGCAGCGCGTAGCGGTTGCCCGCGCGCTCGTGCTCGAACCGCAGGTATTGCTGCTCGACGAGCCGCTTTCGAACCTCGATGCGCGGCTCCGACGCCGTGTCCGTACCGAGATCCGTGAGCTGCAGCAAAGGCTCGGATTTACCGCCGTGTACGTCACCCATGACCAGGACGAAGCGCTCGCCGTTTCAGATGAGATCATCGTCATGAAGGATGGCGAGATCGCCCAAAAAGGAGCACCGCGTGCGCTCTATGACGAACCGGCCTCCGCTTTCATCGCCGACTTCATGGGCGAAGCCAATGTCGTACCCTGCGACATCGTCGTGGTCGACGGCGATCGTGCAACCATCACCATCGAGGGCCTCATCCATCAGCTCTCCGGTCGCAACCTTCGCCCCGGCCCGGCACAGCTTGCTATCCGGCCCAACGCGATTACGCTTGCGCCGAAGAACGGCGGCGGCTTCAGCGGCGCGATCACCCACGCCGCTTATCTCGGCGATCATGTCGAATACGAGGTGAAAACCAAAACTGGAACGCTCTTTGTCGTCGATCCCGCAGTGGGGAAGACGTTCAAACCAGAAACGGAGGTCGAGATCGGCCTCAAGGATCGTGGCGTTGCCGTCATCAGCGACTGAGTGCGCCTTACGGCGTGGGTGATCAAAAAGCGGCGCACGTTCAAAGCACCTTTTCACCTCCTTGAGGGGAATAAGTCATCTTCCCCTCACCGGTCCCGACAGACTTCGCTTGAACAACCACATCTCCCGCGAGCATATGTTCGCGAGCCGATGCGCGTGTTCGATGAACCATCTGGAGCACACATGACAGCTTTGATTGAGGCACGAGCCGTCAGCAAGCGGTTCCGACAGCACAAGCGGCTTCCGGGCCTGATGGGCGCACTGAAGACCTTGGTGACCAACGAGTACACGGAGGTTCTGGACATTTCCGACATCAGCTTCCACGTCGCGGCGGGCGAGGCCGTTGGCTATCTCGGGCCGAACGGGGCCTGCGAAATCGACGATGATCAAGATGATGGATGGCCCACCCGTGAATGAACCGGCCCGTTTGGGCCGGTAAATCAATAGCCGTAACGCCGATCGAGCTCTTTGAGGGCAGCCTGAACCTCATCGATGGAAACCGGCTCCGGTGTTCCCGGAATATGACGGAACGCCGGCTTTGAATCGATCGCATAGAAGTCGGAAGCCCACGACGCCAGGATAGTCCGCTTGTCGTCTGCGGAGAGCGCAGTCGCTTTCACAACGTCAAGCGGCCGCTCAATCTGCATGCCCTGAAGCAGGACCATTGGTCCCATCGCTATGGCGTTGGTAACCGCCTCCTTCAAGATGTCGTGCATGTCGAGCTCCTTATCGAACGTGCGGATCTTTGTCGTGCCTGCGACGGGAGACGGCGACCATGTCCGTTTCGGGCGCTAGCAGATCGTGTTTCTCGGCAAAGGCAGCAAACAGGCCGCGTGCGGTCTCCGCTTCGATATCACCGCGCAGCGCGGCACTGCACGCCTTGAATGCGACTGAATGCGCCGTGTCGCGCAAAGACACTGGCCATTCTGCAAGATGCCGGTAGGCATCCATGACGGTTTTGACCTCGGCGGGAAAGCCAAGGCCGACGAGGATTGTAACAGGTTGTTTGAACATATCGGGTTTCATGACGCTCTCCTTTCCAACCCGCGATGTCGATGGGCGCCGCCCCGACGGCGCCCGTTTTCCAAGGTTTCAATCAAGCAGCCTTCTGCGCTTCGATCTGCGCCGGGGCGACATTCTGTGAAAGAGCCTGGTTGGTATGGATGTCGATCCTCCGCGGCTTCAAGGCCTCGGGGATCTCACGCACGAGATCGATCGAAAGGAGACCGTTCTGCAGATCGGCGCCGTTCACCCTGACATGGTCTGCAAGCTCGAAGCGGTGCTCGAACGGCCGGCCGGCAATGCCGCGATGCAGATAGCCTTCATTGGCAGCCTCCTGCTTCTTGCCGGTGACGGTCAGCAAGTTGGACTGGAAGGTGATGTCGAGATCGTCCTGGGCAAATCCAGCCACTGCGATCGAGATCCGGTAGCTGTCGTCGCCAGTCTTGACGATGTCATAGGGCGGCCAGTCGCTGATCGCGCGGGCACGCTGGGCGTTTTCGAGAAGATTGAAGACCCGGTCGAAGCCGACGGTCGATCGGAACAAGGGTGCGTAGTCGTAAGATGTTGCCATAGCCATATCCTCCTTGAAGCAACATGGGTACGGAAGCGCCGAAAGACAGCGCTCCCAGCAAGGCCAGCCCATCATTAGCGGCTGGCGGCAAACGATTTGGTTTTTGAGGATTTACGATTCAAGAGCACCGGACGAAAAAATTTTTTCCGCTTGGAGTGTGTCGACGCAACCCTAATCCAGCGCATAACCGCGGCGTTATCCTGAATTCCCCGAAGGCCTCTATAAGATTCATGCCGCAGATTACCGTCGTCGGTCCAGCCGCGAATTCCATCTCGGCGATCAGCTTCGGCTCCGCAAAGACGCAGTTCTTGCCTTTAAGAGGAACGACAGGTGTCTTGGTCTTCAGCGTGTCGAGCGTGTTTTTCAGGTAAGCGGCGTCCTTTTCCTTGAAGCCCGTTCCGACCGCGCCGACATAAATCCAATTGTGTCCGCACAGGGCGGCAGCAGGCTGCCGCTACCGCGGCGCGACAAGGAAAGCAAGGTCAAGGAGAGCGTCGACGACTCGCAATCCCTGTCCGCAGATGCTCGCCACGACGCGAAGCATGATGCGAAGCCGGTCAGGGGGCTGGCTGAACACCGCGATCAGGTGCTGGCCCGCGTGAAGGAACGTGCGCTGCAAGGCAGTCGCACCGCCCTGACCGTGTCGCCAAGGGCTTTGGCATGGTGCGCACGCGCAAATTCTTCAACGGTCTCGTAGCGGACACGAATGCCGGCTGATTTCCTGCATAACGACAGGAATTTCGGGGCGCTCCTGCGCATCGTCGCTGACGGGATGAAGGTGCCGCTGGTGCTGGTCGAGAAAGACTACCGGATCATGCACTGCCTGCACCTGAAGATGACGTTCGAGTTGAAGGGCGGTACTTCGCTCTCGAAAGGATACCACATCATCAACCGCTTCTCGGAGAATATCGATATCCGTATCGAACCGCCGAAGACCATGACAGTGAAAGCCGGCCCCAATCACGATAAGCCCGCGCAACGTGAAGGCCGGACGTCATTCTATGACTGGCTCGCCAACGATCAGCCGGGCGCAACAGACGGAAGCCGGCATTGATACAAAAGCTCGGAGCATAGGATATATTATCCGAGTTTTTGTATCACAATCCTTAGACTTGGAAAGGCGCCGATTGGCGAAATCGTGAGCAACAACTAACAGTCGCTCTTGACGGGGATCGAACCACCCTCCCTCGGCTACACCGAGTTAAAGCAGCCGCTGGAAGCTTGGTCATTGCCAGACGAGTAAAACCGCTACCCCTTTACGCGCATACCGGCAGTGCTTGCCGTTCACCGCATAGCTGTCACCGAAGTCCTTCAGCGAGGATCTGGCCGCCACCTCGCCGTAGAGCGAATAGCCCTCGTCGTTCCAGGTGTAGGAGCGCCTCTTCCCAGCAGACATGTACGACCACCTTTTTGTGCCTTGTTCGAACAAGTCGGCCCCAGCCTCACAATTTCACCGATGAAGATCAAAGAGCCTGACCCGAAAAAAGTTTAATGGACATGGTGACTTCGCTTCTGGCGGCGGCTATCCCACGTACGCTGTTTTTTTGCTTCGCGCCGTCGAAACCAGCATGGCAGGTTAATCCGTTTCAAATAACGCCGGCAGTTTGCGCAATCGACTTGATGTGAGCGAGACCGCGACGATAGCCGGGAACGTCGAAGTGCTCCAGCATGAGTGGAACGTCCCGCTTGAGTTTGGCGATCTCGATCACATAGGCACTGTAATCAAGGTTTCCTTCGCCGGGCACCACTTCATCGAGATGGAACGAGATCGTGCCCGGGCCCCCCTGCATAACAAGATCCTTGGCATGGCAAGAAACGATCCATGGCCCCAGTAGCGCAAAGCAATCTCTGATCATTGTTCCAGTGTTGAAATAAAGTCGAGGCGAAATGACCATGTTAGCCGCGTCGATATGTGCACCGAATTGCGGGCGATCAATCGCCTTCAGCAATTTGAGATAGTTCTCTGGCGTGTCGGTCACCAGCCAAGGCACCATTTCCAGCGAAAATTTCGCGCGCTTCGGCCTCACCATATCGATGACGTATCGGGCTGTCTCGACTGCACGCTGAAAGCCGGCCTCGCTTTGATTGTCGGGATGCGGGCCATAATCATAATTGTCGCTAAGCTGCCAGGGATCACCCGGATGACCAACAGTTCCGTGGAACGCAACAATGGCGCCTGCTCCCAATTCGTCTGCCAGCGCTAGCTGATGGACGGCATAGTCGAGGTTGGCCTTCCGTGTGCTTTGATCGTGGGCAATGAGGTTTTTCCAGGCCCCGCCTTCGGCCATTACCAGATCGGCCGCAGCAAAGCTCTTTACCAGAGCCTTTATCTCCTCGCGGCTCTCGATGCTGATGTTTGGCATATAGGCGGCGTTGTATCCGAATTCGATATGCGCCTGTGCGTAAGCCTCCGGATCGCCATCGTAGTCAATTCCGTGTCCGCCAAGTCTAAAGGTCATAGAAGGTCTCCCGTTCTTTCGGATTGAGCAACGCATTTGCCCAAGCTAAGCACTCGTCCCTAGTGCTGGGCTTCGGGGGGATAGAGCAACACTTTGCCGCAATTGCCCGTTTCCTGGAGAGCGAAGGCTTCTGCGACCTGCGACATCGCAAAACGATGTGTCGTCAGCTTGTCTAGAAGCGGTCTTGCATCGCGGACGCGCTGCAGGACCTCGTCGGCGAAGACATCATGGTTCCAATGCCATGCGCCGTAGATTTCAATGCCCTTGCCTGTGATGCGGTTGACCGGTAGCGAGCCGCTCCAGGTGACAAAGGACAGCCGGCCCCTGGCTCGCACTAGTTCGAGAACCACCGGTGGGGCCGCCTCATTGTTGCTGGTATCGAGCGCTGCGTCGACGCCATAGCCCCCGGTCGCTGCGCGCACCTGCTCGATAAGATCCGGCGCACGAGGGTCTATCACCTGCTCTGCGCCAAGTTCCTTTGCCAATGCAACGCGGTAGGGATTGAATTCGAGGGCGATGACACGTGCCCCGATCGTGCGAGCATTGACGACCGCGCCAAGCCCGACCGCCCCACAGCCCGAAATCAGGATCGTGTCCTTGTCGGTTAGCTGCATTCGCTTCATCGCCGTGAAACTCGGGCCAAGCGCACAGATCGCCATGGCAGCGTGGTGTGTCTCGATATCATCGGGAACCGGCTGCAAGATATAGTCCGGCTTCAGAAGATATTGCGCATAGCAGCCGATCCCGGAAGACGATCCCGTTTCACCCAACAAGTCTCGCTGCGAGGTGCAGTGGATGTGCTCTCCCGCTGCGCAGGCGGGGCAGACGCCGCAGCCGGCGTGAGGCATGACGATAACCCTGTCGCCCGTCTTCAGGCGCCTCGACTGCGCAGCATCAACCACAACGCCTACGGCCTCATGGCCGAGTTCGCATGAGTGCGTTCCCGCGCGCCACCCCTGCCACTCCGTACACATTGGAGCGACCAGGACCTCGACCTTGACGATATCGCCCGACGCCTGTGGGTCTGGCCGTTGAGTGATCTGCGCTTGGCGCGGTCCTACGATTTCTACGCAAAAAATGGTCGTTACTCCGTTTGAAGGCTGCCAAGGTGGGGGGGCCCTGGATGTTGATTAACTTTCAGATGTCAGTTTAAAATCCGCGACGCCACTCACGGTTTCAGTAGTGGTGGAGCAGTCATCGAAAATTGTGCCATCGTTGATCAGATCCCCACCATTCCCGCCGAGGAGCGATGACGGGCCAGGTTTCAACAAGACCGGCTGCTCGCGGTTGAGCGGGACAGCTTCATCGGCATCGATGCGGATCGACATCTTATCCTTCCCGACCTGCTTCCAGCCGCGATCGCCCGAGTCCGTCCACCTTTTTTCCATCGGCGTCAGGACCGACCACCGACGAAGTCAGTAGTGCCGTGGCGCCATGAAATGCCGAAACGATCTGTGCACATGCTCCTCCTCTAGCCGCGTCGACAAAGATGCTTTGCGGTAAGACCGCCATGATCCATCGGATCCTAACTCGTCGCCGAGTCTCCACACTCGGACGCATGCGGCCTCGCCGTCCCTGGCACTTTCGGCAGGCGGCACAAGGCGAATGTTGCACCTCACAAGACCGGGCTGCGGCGGTTATTCCCTCCATCGGCCGTTCGTAACGTTACGGATGAAGCATCGGGCGCATGTTGTCAATTGTTTTCCGACGCTGACAAATTCGACGCAAAGCAAAAATTGATCGAAAGTCGTAACGTTACGATGACGTTGCCGATCAAGCTAAGATCTGGGTTGTTTGGTCGTCCCCGGAGACCTGGCCAAGTCTCGACCTCAGGCTCATCTACATACGTGAAACGGCAAACGAGAAGTCTGGTCGATCGCGCAATCGATCAGTAAGCTGCCAGACCATTTCCCATCCTTCTTTCATTACGGCGACAGTGGAAGGCCGGCGTGCAAAGGACAAAGGGCGATTGGGGTTGTTCGGCGACGCCGAACAGCAGAATTGCCTTCGGCCTACTAATTCGAACAGATCTCCGGCAGTAAATCAACGTCATCGACCCCCGCATCGAGGCCGTCTCAATAAGGCAAAGAAGTCCATCATGTTCAGACTTGCAAACAAAGCCGCCCTTCTAACCAAGGGGACGGCGAAGGGCGACCATCTTCTTCGCAGCTGACGACGCGTCCTCTATTGTCGGCAGCGACCTCGTCATCGCCCGCCGTGCGTGCAACCATTAATGGCGTCCAACTTTACAGGAGCAGAACTATGCAGATCGATCTCAAAGGAAAGACCGCCCTGGTGACAGGATCTACGGAAGGCATTGGCTATGCGATCGCCCGACAGCTCGCTAGAGCGGGCGCTGACGTCGTCGTCAACGGCAGATCCGAGGAAAAGACCGTGAGGGCCGCCGAGCGGCTGAAGAGCGAAGGCGCCAAGGGGGGCGTCACGGCAGCGGCGGCAGATCTCGCCTCCGCCGAAGGCTGCGCAACGCTTGTAGCGAAGTTGCCTCATGTGGACATCCTCATCAACAATGCTGGTATTTTCCAACCAAGTGATTTCTTCGACACCGCGGACGAGGTCTGGGACCGGCACTGGCAGGTGAACGTCATGTCCGCAGTTCGACTGTCGCGAGCTTATCTGCCGGGAATGCAGAAGGCGAACTGGGGCCGGGTCATCTTCATCGCGTCAGAATCAGGTTTCAACATTCCAGTCGAGATGATCCACTACGGCGTCAGCAAGACGGCCGACATCGCCGTCGCCCGCGGGCTCGCCAAGCGAATGGCGGGCACCGGAGTGACCGTGAACTCCGTTCTTCCTGGCCCCACTCTCTCGGAAGGCGTCGAGGCAATGCTTGCCGATGAGCGCGAAAAGACGGGCAAGTCGATCGAGGAGGTCGCCGCCGACTTCGTCAAGCAACACCGGAGCAGCTCTCTCATTCAACGCGCCGCGAGCGTCGAGGAGATCGCGAACATCGTGACTTATCTGGCCTCACCATTAGCATCGGCGACCACCGGCGCTTCAATGCGGGTGGACGGCGGCCTTATCGACACGCTTTAAGACGTGAACGCATCACCCCAAGCGATACAAAGCCCCACCGGAGATGGGGCTTTCTTCTCTCAAGCCACCGCGGCGTTCTTACCGCCGCGGGGTTGTCGCGGAATTAGGTGAAGGCGACCTTTCAGCGGCGCGCGTGTCATTGTCACATCTAGCAGCGACGAAAGGCTAAAGCGCGCAAAAGTGCTCGGCGCGGCTGCCAGGATCAATCATAGGCGCATGCCGGAATGGTCGACGTCGGTGCTTGAAATGACGGACGGACACGGCTCGATCACATCATTGATGTGGGCGGACCAAAGATCTTCGCGCAGTCGCTGAAAGCGGCTGCCAGGCGAGGCCAGAGCAACGCATCGCCTATCGTGGCGGATCGGAGGGAGCGTTCAATCCCCTCGACATGTTCCGCAAGCAGGTCGAAGTGCTTGGTATCCCAGTCGCGAGAACGAGATGATCTTATCAACCCTGGCGTCGGATTTTCATCGCCAAGACTTTCAGCTGGATACCCGCGCTTCGCGTGACTATGACAAGGCCAAAGCCTCACGTTTGGCACTCAACTTACGGTAAAGCGTATTGAGTTCGGCGTGCTTCGTTTCCTTAATGTTGGGTGATGCCATTTCAGCGTCTAGCGTTATGAACTGCTTAGCGATTCCCTTAATCGCTCGTCGCTGCCGTTGACCGATTTGAATTCGATCATGTCGTTCTCCTCAGTAATATTTACAAGCTATTCTTTCGACAGCATTATCAAGAGCTTTATTTGTTTCTCGTTTATGACAGATACCCAGTTCAAACACGGAACTTAAACCGGCTGAACCGGTTGTCTGTTCACGGCCGTGTGAACCCGGTCAGAGAAAGCGAAGATCCTCAATGAAAAATATGATCCTGGCCGCGGCGCTCGTCGGAGCCTCGGCACTGGCGGCTGTTGCGCAAACGACTCCCGCCCCGTCGACTGATGCCGGAAATCCGGCGGTCGCGACGCCAGGCACGAAGAACCCGACCGCACCCGTCGCGGGCGCGAACAGCTTCACCGAGGCTCAAGCCAAGGACAGGATCGAGAAGGCCGGTTATTCGGAGGTCAAGGACCTCAAGAAAGACGACAGCGGCATCTGGATGGCGGCCGGCATGAAGGACGGCAAGGCCGTCATGGTCGCCCTCGATTATCAAGGCAACGTTGTCGCGAAATAACTCAACTCACGAATCCGAAGGATACTTTTATGAAAACCATTACTGGACTTTTCGACGACTATACCGATGCAAGCTCCGCCGTCAGCGCGCTTGAAGCAACCGGCGTTCCCTCGAACGATATCAGTATCGTTTCCAACAACGCGGACGAGCGCCATTCCGACAGGGAGTCGGGTGCCGCGACCGGCGCAGAATCGGGCGCAGGCCTCGGTGCCGTTGTCGGTGGCGCCGGCGGTCTTTTGACCGGGCTCGGCATCATGGCCATTCCTGGTGTTGGTCCAGTGGTTGCCGCCGGCTGGCTTGCGGCAACCGCAGTTGGGGCCGTTGCAGGTGCAGTAACCGGCGGCGCAGCCGGCGGACTGATCGGGGCCTTGACAGGCTCGGGCGTATCCGAGGACGACGCCAACCTCTACGCGGAAGGCGTGCGTCGCGGCGGCACCCTGGTCACGGCCAAGGTGGATGATGCTCTTGCGCCTGAAGCCCAAGCAATCCTGAAACGTTCGAACTGGGTCGATCCTGCAGAACGCCGGGCTTCCTACAACGCGCAAGGCTGGACACGTTTCGACGACACGCTCGATCCATACGGGCCAGAGCAGATCGAACGGGAACGTGACCGCTACCGTCGCCCTCCGGCAGTTTGATCACAACTCACGGCTGTCTCCGGGCACCAGTGAATGCGGCCGGAAATGTGATCCCACATAAGTTATTCCAAACCCAAGGAGCCAATCATGACCAAGCAATCCAAAACCCTCAACGTCCTGTTTCACGATACCTTGAAGGACGTCTATTTCGCCGAACATAAGATCGTTGCGACCCTTCCGAAGATGCATGAAGCCGCCAAGAGCAAGCAGCTCAAGGACGCTTTCACGAAACATCTCGCCGAAACCAAGGTGCACGTTACCCGTCTCGAAGATGTCTTCAAGCTCATCGGCAAGAAGCCGGAGCAGAAGACCTGCGACGCGATGATGGGCATCGTCAAGGAAGGCGCGGAGATCATGGATGAGTATGCCGGCGCGCCAGCCCTCGATGCCGGCCTTCTTGCGGTAGCCCAGGCAGTCGAACACTACGAGATGTCACGCTATGGGACGTTGCGTACTTGGGCGCTCGAGTTGGGCATGAAGGATGCCGCCAAGCTCCTTCAGACAACGCTCGACGAAGAGCAGGCGACCGACCTTGCTCTGACGTCCATTGCAACGAAGGTCGTCAATCAGAACACCGAGAAGGCTGCCTGAATCTGACGCAGCCGCGTTACGGCCGGTCACTGCCTGTCGTCGCGGTGACCGGCCAAGGCAATTCGGACAGCTGAAGGAAGGACCGTTCCAATGACCGAGTTTCGGGATATCAGCATCGTCGAGTTAAGCGAAGGCGCATCTGGGGCGGCGGTAGGGCCGCTGACGACGATGGTCCTGCAGCTTTCGGGCGTTGCGCCGGTCGATCGGGCCAACGCCTTTAACGAGAGTTGGAAAGAGAGCGCGTCCGTGATGAGACGGGCGGCGACAGCTACCGGGGATACGATAACATTGGCCTGCATGCCTTATGAGCTGCAGGGCCAGATCACGGAGTTAAACAGGATTATCGCCGAGACCAATTCTTCCTATCGAGATGGTCTCGAACAGGCGGCGGCTCGACAGGATGCCGAGCTCAAGGATTTGAAGGCTACCTTGAAATCGCCGCAACCGAAATGAGCGACGATGGGCGCGGCATGGCTGCCGCGCCCGATAGCGTCCGCGCGAACGTGCCTGCCACCTCGCCGATCCAATCGATGATTTGCATCTGAACATCCTTCCCGAAAGCCAAATCCATGACACCGCGAACCCTCCTTCAATTCTTCCACTGGTACTATCCCGATGGCGGCTGTCTCTGGAAAGAAGTGGAAGACAAGGCCGAAAGCCTTGCCGCCATGGGCATCACCGACGTTTGGCTGCCGCCGGCATACAAAGGCGCCTCGGGCGGCTATTCGGTCGGGTATGACACCTATGACCTGTTCGATATCGGTGAGTTCGACCAGAAAGGGACGGTCGCCACGAAGTACGGGGATCGCGCCGCGCTGCAAAGGGCCTGCCATAGCCTCAAGAACAACGGTATGCGTGTCATCCATGATGTCGTCCTCAATCATAAGATGGGCGCCGACGAGAAAGAGCGTGTCCAAGTTCGTCGCGTGAACGAAGAGGACCGGCTTCAGATCGAGGACGAACAGTTCGATGCGCTTGCCTACACTCGCTTTACCTTCCCTGGGCGCCAGGACAAGTATTCGAACTTTATCTGGGACATGACGTGTTTCAGTGGCGTCGATGTAATCGAGCAACCCAACGAAAAGGGCATTTTCCGCCTCGTTAACGAGTATGGCGACGGCGAGTGGAACGACCAGGTCGATGATGAACTTGGCAACTTCGATTTTCTGATGGGTGCGAATGTCGAGTTCCGAAACGCAGCAGTCAGCGAGGAACTCAAATACTGGGGCCGATGGCTTCCTGACCAGGTGCCTGTCGACGGCTTTCGACTCGACGCGGTCAAGCACATCCCCGCCTGGTTTTTCAAGGATTGGGTCGGCCACATGCGCGATCAGATCAACCCGGACCTGTTCGTGGTCGCCGAATACTGGCATCCAGATATGGATGTCCTGAAGAACTATCTCGATCTCGTGGACAAGCAGTTGATGCTCTTCGACGTGGCACTTCATCATCGCTTTCATGAGGCATCGCTTGCTGGTGAGGCCTTCGATATGCGCACGATTTTTGACGGATCGCTCGTTGCTGCAATGCCCGGACATGCGGTCACCATCGTCGACAACCACGACACGCAGCTTGGGCAGGCACTCGAGGCGGCGGTGGAACCCTGGTTCAAACCCCTCGCCTACGCGCTGATCCTTTTGCGTGAACAAGGCGTGCCATGCATTTTCTATCCGGACCTCTACGGCGCCCAATACACAGTTGAACAGGACGACGACAGCAAGACCGAGATCGACATGCCGGTCATCGACTGCCTCTCGCAACTGATCGAGGCGCGTGCACGCTTTGCCAACGGGCCTCAGACCGATCTGTTCGATGATGCCTCATGCGTCGGTTTCGTACGGCATGGCAGCGCGCAAGCGCCCGGCTGCGTCGTCGTCATGTCAAACGGCGGAGCAGCCGAGAAAGTGGTGGGCGTCGGTATCGAGCACCGCGGCGTCACTTTCATGGATTTTCTTGGCCATCACGGGGAAACAATCACCATCGACGACGCAGGTCAGGCAACCTTCCCGACAAATGGCGGTAGCCTGAGCGTTTGGGTTCGTGTGGATGGCAGCTGAAACCGGTAGACCTTGCGCCCCCCGCAACGAACGCTCCCTCGGACCCGATCGGGCTCGCTTGTAATTGTGCAAGCAGCATTACATTACGCTGACGGGGCGTCATCAGGCATTCCGCGCCAACCGGAGCATCGCTTTATGCGCAGCATTTCCGATACGATCGAACGCCTGGCGCGCTACCGCGCGATACCACAGCCTAATTCTCCAAGTAGTGCCTTGAAGAAACTGAAATCTCACGGGAAAAATCCGGGCAATCTTTCGGCTTGATACCAGGTGCCAGACGATGGACAACCTGCTCCTGCGCTGGTCGTCATCTTGCATGGATGCACACAAACTGCATCAGGGTATGATCAGGGTTCGGGCTGGTCGAAGCTGGCCGATGACTTTGGATTTGCGGTTCTCTTCCCGGAGCAATCACGGGAGAACAACGCAAACCTCTGCTTCAACTGGTTTGTCGCAGCCGATATGACGCGCGACGAGGGTGAAGTGCGCTCGATCCGGGAGATGATCGAAAGCATGGTTTCCGATCATGGCGTCGATCCCAAGCGGGTCTACATCACGGGACTGTCGGCCGGTGGCGCGATGGCGAACGCGCTGCTTGCCGCTTATCCGGAAATGTTTGCAGGGGGGCTATCATCGCGGGGCTTCCATACGGCACGGCGTCGACAGTCCCGCAAGCCTTCGATCGAATGCGCGGACATGCCCTTCCTTCGGCTTCGGCTCTTTAAGTCATCCTCCTGCCCACCTCAACGCACAAGGGGCCATGGCCAACTGTGTCCGTCTGGCATGGCACATCGGACCGTACGGTCGACGACGCGAACGGACGTGCGATTGTTGATCAGTGGAAAGGCGTGCATGGCGTCACAGAACCCGTTTGTGATGTCGCTGCCGGGCATGAACATCTCATTTGGAAGGACAGTTCGGGGCGTGACGCGATCGAGTTGTACAGGATTTCCGGCATGGGTCATGGCACGCCTCTCGACGTTTCGAGCGGCTACGGCGAGAGCAGGGCTTACATGCTCGACATCGGCATTTCATCGACGCGGACGATTGCTCGTGATTGGGGTTTGACCCCATCATTTGAGCGGCGGAAAAGCAGAAACCTTCGGCGGCGGCGCGGATAGCCCCGCATGACGTTGGTACAAGCGACTTTGTCCGAACGACAATCGAAAATGCTCTTCGCAGTGCAGCCTGATGAAATAACAGTTCCCGGCGCTGGCGGATCGGAACATCTTCTCACCGTCAGCATCAGGCGGCGGCTTTGGGACCATCAAAAGCTTCTTTACCACCATTTAGCGGATACCGGCATGCGGCTGTGCCGGTGCAGCACCGGTCGGCCCATCACAAGAGCTTGCCGGCGGAGCTGCTGCCCGGCAAGGCCACCGCGATGGATGTGATCGAGCCAAAAAGATGGCGTTGCACTCACGCCAAATTCGGAGGATCGACGGACGTCACTTTGTCCTTCTTGATCGTCACCTCATCCTCCATGTAGCCTATGTCTTATTGCAATGACTTCCTGCCGCCGAAGCTTTAAGAGGAAAGATTATAGAAGGAGCGATGCCATGGATGATCTCCAGGTAGACCTGCAGGCCATCGGCCAGATGGTCGAGGTACCCACGATCCTCGAAGTCATCTGCAAGACAACCCACATGGGCTTTGCGGCTGTCGCTCGCGTCACCGACAGCCGCTGGGTTGCCTGCGCGGTACTCGACGATGTCGATTTCGGGCTGAAGGCTGGCGGCGAACTCAAGGTCGAATCGACGATTTGTCACGAGATCCGCCAAAGTCATGATCTCGTAGTCATCGACGATGTCGATGAAAGCCCGCAATACCGCAACCATCACACGCCTGCGATCTACGGCCTGAAAAGCTACATTTCCGTTCCGATCATCCGTCGTGACGGAAGTTTTTTCGGAACGCTCTGCGCCATCGATCCGGCACCTCATAAGGTCGACAATCCCGAGACGATCGGCATGTTCCGGCTCTTCGCCAAGCTGATTGCGAATAATCTGGATAACAATGCCGATCTTGTCCAGGCTCAGGTCGAGCTCGCCGAGGAGCGCGAGCTCTCGGTGGTTCGAGAGCAGTTCGTCGCCGTGCTTGGACACGATCTGCGAAATCCAATTGCTTCGATGATGGCGGGAATCAGGCGCTTAGGTCGCACGGAAGAGATGAGCGTGGAGGACCGCAACGTTCTTGGTCTTATGCAGTCGAGTGCCATCCGTATGCGCGATCTCGTTGACAATGTGCTTGATTTCGCCAGAGCGCGCCTCGGCGACGGACTTAAGTTAGACGTCGTTTCGGAGGCGCCGCTACGTCCCGTTCTGGAAAATGTTGTCGAGGAGATCCGATCGGTCCATCCGCATCTGGATATTCGGAGCAATTTCGAACTAGATCGCGACGTCCGTTGCGATCATCCCCGTATGTCCCAACTTCTTTCGAACCTGATCGGGAATGCGGTTACCCATGGCGACAGCGCAAAGCCAATTCAAATTGGTGCGACGACAACTGGAGGTCGCCTAGAGCTCTGGGTCGCCAACGCTGGCGAACCAATTTCAGATCAGGTGAAGACAACGCTGTTTAGGCCGTTCTTCCGCGGTGATGTCAGAGGCAGCCAACAGGGTCTCGGGCTTGGATTGTACATAGCAAGCGAGATCGCCAGGGTACATGGCGGGAAGCTTTCTGTTACGTCGGACGACTCAGAGACCCGGTTCATATTCACGATGCCTTTACAATCAGCCAGTGGAGGTCTCTCAAACGGCTAACGCGCCCTGCACCAAGTATCAGCTCTTATCTCGGGTCTTGCTTACTTCATGTGGAAAGTGCTCTTGCAGTGCTTCGAGAAGGGTCGCGGCAGAAAACGGCTTTTGAACAAAACTCGCATTGCTTGGGAGATCACCCTCTTGGGGCATCCTTGCTCCCGATGCGACGATCACCTTTATGTCTGGCCACCGCTCGGCGACCGTCCTGGCCAATTCGAAACCATCAAGATCTCCACCGGTCTGCACGTCGGTGAACAGCAGCTGGAGGAAGCTGTATTTTTCGAGAAAAGCGAAAGCCTCGTCGGCCGTATCCGCTTCCACGACGTAATATCCTGCTTCTGAAATGAAGTCGGCAGTATCCATACGTATCAATGGCTCGTCATCCACGACGAGTGCTATGGGTTCGGCGATCTTGTCGAATCGGTCTTTATCCATACGCACTAACACGATCCGTGAAAGCTTGTTCCAACTTTTGATATAATTTCGAAAGTAATTAGAGATGTTGAGGTGATGCAAATCGAGGTGATAGGATTTCCCGTCCTTTGTAGCCCATACGCAAGCGTTTCTCGTGTTGGAAACAAGCTTGTTGAGGGCGCCGACGATGCCCGGCCGGGCAGTTCAGAACGACCCCACAGAACAAACGCCGCATGAGAGATGGAGCGGTTCTTCTCTCAGCCCCCGCAACGTTTCACAGGGAAATGTCGCTGCGGATTAACCTCAGCGGGATCAGCGAGCGCATTGCATCGGGATCCCCTTTTTCTTCTGTTCGGTCCAGGTCTGTTGCGCCTTTATTCGTCACCGCTGAGAAAGTGTCCGATGGGAGCAGGCCATATTCCATCGCAGACGATTTTGGGAGTGGCCAGCATCGCCACCGCAAGGATAGCCCCTGGCACCCCCACGTCCAGAACTAGAAGACCAGGGCTACTATCACCACCACTGTTGCTCGGCTTATGAGGGCAATAGGGCTGCAGGGCATAATTCGTGGCAAGCCGATCGACACGACGATCAGTGACAAGACCGGCCCATGCCCGCTCGACCGGGTGAACCGACACTTCTTCGCGCCTGCGCCGAACATGCTCTGGCTTTCTGATTTCACGTATGTGGCCACTTGGCAGGGCTTCGTTTACGTCGCGTTCGTGATCGATGCCTTCGCTCGCCGCATCGTCGGTTGGCGAGCAAGCCGGACTGCCCATGCGGGCTTCGTTCTCGATGCCCTCGACCAGGCACTGCATGATCGGCGGCCCGTCCATCGTGGCGGGCTGGTTCATCATTCCGACCGCGGATCGCAATATGTGTCCATTCGCTATTCCGAACGGCTGGCGGAAGCTGGCATCGAGCCGTCTGTCGGGAGTGTCGGCGACAGTTATGACAACGCTCTCGCCGAAACGATCAATGGTCTTTACAAGGCCGAGGTCATCCATCGGCGAGGACCGTGGCGAAACTTCGAAGCCGTGGAGTTCGCCACGCTGGAATGGGTAGATTGGTTCAACAACAGGCGTCTTCTTGAGCCCATCGGAAACATTCCACCTGCCGAGGCCGAAGAACGATATTACGCCATGCTGGACGCACCAGCCATGGCCGCATAACTTAAACCAAACGGTCTCCGGTAGATCCGGGGCGGTTCATTATCTACTCCAGGGCAGCGTCCTAACCGAGTGAAGAAAGTAAGGTCGTCGGCTCGGTTGGTGAGGCTTGCGGATGGTACTGTTGTTTGGGCTGAAAGCTACGAAGCTGACTTGGGCGTGGAGCCATTACTGAAAATCCAATCCGACGTTGCAGGCAAGATCTTCAGCTGGGCCTGGTCGAAAGTGAGCGACCCATTGATCTTGCCACCACACCTCATCAAAAGGAGCCCTCCCAGGGGTGTGGGGGGCTCCGAGAAGCTTAGATGCCGGAACAGGTACCAAACGGCCAAGCTAGACAGTAGGCTCACAGAGCACATGTATTAGCGAATCAATTCGGCTGATCCTCGAAGGCCGTCCTCATTTGAGCGAGAATGAATACCCGCAAGGTCTGCTTGCTTGCCAGGCGGGGCGAGTTTGAGAAAAGGAGAGGATATAAAATTCAGCAATCGAAGGTCTGTCCGAAAATTCGACGGTGATATTTCGGCGCGTGGCTGGATGTTCCTACGTCCTCCCTTCTGGAGCGCGTCCCATCTGCCTTTACGACAAGCTTCTTGAATGGCATCAGCTTGCACAACCTCAAAGGAAAGACTTCGGGATAGGAGCAACACTACCCCGCCTTGGCGTATTGGCCCAAACGTTTTGACTAGGATCGAAAAATTGTCGTTGTGGTCGCCGAGCCCCGCCCGACCAGCCAAATCAACGTCTGGGCCATGACAACAGCCAAGATAGTCAGTGATGCAGCGAACCAACGCCATGGCTCCAAATCGACTTGCGTTTCGAGACCGAATGCACAGGCATGGGCTGAGGCTTTCTCGACACAGAAGCTTCCTGCCTAAGCATATTTCGCACCCGAAAGCTTGGAATGTATGTCCCTTTGGGAACGGTAAGGACAATGTCATCTTCCGAGCCCTGAAGCAGGTAGTATCGCTCCAACTCGCGGCGGATCCGACTTGCTTCGATTCGGAAACAGAAGTCGGCCTGTGCATCGAAGGATGCATCCCGACCGAACACAAGTTGAGCGATCGTCACTGCCTTCAGGTACCCTGCCTGCCATCAAGGGTTTCCTCGACGACGAATTGCAGAAATCTTCTCGCCCGCAGCTGCAGTCTTAACTCTGTACTGGTCAGGATTCGTTCAACCTGCCCCCTTATCTGATCTAGAGATGGATCACCCGTTTCGTGGGGCATCGGGGGGAGTATAGCTGTCAGGGGTTCCTCGGTCGCGTGTGAAATGCGCGTTATTATGCGCCGTGCGAAGAGATTTGTTCTCCAGCCTACTCCCAATAAATACCGATGGCGGCCATTAAATCAGAATATTCCGGGAAAATATTCCACAAAAGTTGCTAGCCAATCGATGAACGGGCTTTGTGTTCCGGTGAGGTATTGAAGCCAAGGCTTGCAACAAGCAGCGAACGCCCTACTTAAATGACAAGCTCACCCGGAGAATGGTTGTCGCCACTTCTCGGTCATCTTTCGGACAGCCCCTTATAGGAGCGTACAATGTCCACCCGATCGACCTTGGGGAGTATGAGTGCTGAACGGCGGGAGTCGGTCCTGCGTTCGCTCGCGTCGATGCTGCAATACTCTGCGGGAGTAGCTAAGCTTCGACACTATCCGAGTTGGAACGAAATGGAAGTGTTGGCCGCAGAATTAACGCGAAACGCGGCCGTCATTGCTCAGGAAACCTCGGAAGCGGCCGAAACGGCTGCCGCCCAAGCCATAAGACTTTTGAGCGAGTTCGAATTGCGTTATCCCTCCACTGATTTTAGCCATCATTGAGATCGCTTCCATCATCCGGTGAATGATGGACTGCATCTGTTGCACCAGCTCGTGACGTTTCGCCGATTACTGGTAATCTGAGGCCCAGCGCCATCATCACATAATAGGGCCACCCTTGGCGGATGCTCTTGCCGAGACGGGCTCGACAAATCGCGGGAACGCTCCCACTTTTAGACGTCGAAAGTGACATCGGCATATTGTGCTTACGGTCATGGCATTACCTCCCTGCCGCTACTCGGACGGGTGCCGGAACCGACAGATCGGCGAGTGATCCTCGCTCTATGAGCCGGCATGGCATGTAGACCCGGCCGTGTTCGGGACGGCCGGCAATTTCATCGAGCAGACATTCGACGCGCGTCTGGCATGGCAAGGAAGACATCCGATGCGACACGGTATCGGACCCCGAAATCGAGCATCCCCGTGATGCGCTCATCAAAGTGACGAGCTGCGCGATTTGCGGCTCGGGACCCCCATCTCTTCCATATTTTCATCCCAAAGATGAAGTCGGGAAATAATATCAGGCACGAAATGATGGGCGAAGTCGTCGAGACCGGCTCGCAGATGAACGGCCGCCTGAAGAAGGCTGACCGGATCGTCGTTGCCCTGGCTGACCGCGGAGCAGCTGGTGGCGAGGCAAGAGGGTGAACGCAGAGACTTCAAGGCCAGCCTGCGGTATAACTGATTGTTCCCGTGCCCGCTTTGGGCTTGGGTCCATTTCGGGCACTTGGGTGTTCTTCGCAATGCTTGGAGGTGGCTGATGAGCGGAACAGAATTTTTAAAGGCGGCGACGTCCGCGGCACCCCATGGACTTCCGGATGGCGAGCTTCGCAACCGGCTCTCCGGACGCACGATACTGATCCTGATCGGCGTGGCCGTTATTCTTCGGCTGGGCCAAGAGATATTCGTACCGCTCGCGCTGTCTCTGCTCCTGACGTTTACACTCGCGCCGATCGTATCCTTCCTTCGCAAGCGTTCTGTGCCGAAGATCCCCGCCGTTCTGCTGGCCGTTGCGTCGGCATTCTGCGCGATTACCGTATTCAGCGTCGTCGTGGCAACGCAGGTTACCAATCTTGCCGAGAACATTCCGACATATCAGCGAAACATTGTCGATAAGGTGCATTCACTGGCGCAGGCAGGTGCGGGAAACGGCGTGTTCGAGCACCTTAGCAAAGCCGTCGAACGCGTGGGCGCCGAAATACAGACCCGTGCCGTCGAAAGCCCGGATCCGAAAGTTGAGGCGCCGACCATCCGAACGCCGATGCCTGTCGAGATCGTGACGCGCTCCGATCCAATCCAGACGCTGGGCAACTTTCTGCTGCCCCTTATTAGTCCGTTCGCAACCGCTGGTCTGGTTATGGTACTTGTAATCTTCATGCTTCTCGAGCGGGAAGAGCTGCGCGACCGGTTCATCCGGTTGGTCGGCCTGGGCGACCTCCACCGAACCACAGCAGCGCTGCAGGATGCCGGCGCGCGGGTCGGAAAATATCTGCTGATGCAATTGGTGGTGAACACGCTGTACGCCGTGCCTATTACCATCGGTCTCTGGGCCCTCGGCATCCCGAACGCAATCCTATGGGGACTGCTGAGCCTGGTTTTGCGGTTTGTGCCCTACATTGGCGCAATCATCGGGATGATGTTGCCGCTGTTTCTCGCGCTCGCGATCGCACCGGGATGGTCACTGGTGGTCTGGGTTGGCACCCTCTATCTGGTTACCGAGTTGGTCAGCAACAACGTGCTGGAGCCATGGCTCTATGGGACGCATACGGGATTGTCGCCATTGGCAATTATCATCTCGGCGATCTTTTGGTCCTGGCTCTGGGGTCCGCTTGGCCTTATGCTATCGACCCCTTTGACGGTCTGCCTCGTCGTGCTGGGAAGACATGTTCCGCAGTTCGAATTCCTTGACGTCCTGCTCGGCAACGAGCCGGTGCTGGAGCCTCACGAAAAGCTTTATCAACGACTCCTGGCCGGGGATCCTAACGAAGCTTCTGACAATGCCGAAGAGTTCCTCAAAGAGGAATATCTCGTCGAGTACTACGACAAGGTAGGTATGCCGGCGCTTCTACTGGCCGAACTCGATCGTCAGCGCGGCGTGATGTCGGAGAGGCAGATTGAGATGGTCGCGTCGAGCTCGCTGTCCTTGGTTGGGAACCTGTCGGATATAGCGGATGACGAGGAGAATGAGGATGAAACTGCGCCGGAGGAACCGTCACCGGCAGACGCCGAATTGGAGCTTCCTGACGGCGAGGGCCACTCCCTTCTGTGCATCGGCGGACGCGGTGGTCTGGACGACGCTGCCGCTGCCATGCTCTCGCAGATATTAGAAGTCCAGGGCGCCGCAGCGACGCGATCGTTTTATGCCGAGCATGCTGCTCGTGGATCCCTGGCACTTCCCGTCGACGGGGTCGACACGGCGATCGTCACGTATCTTAACGGCAATTCGAAGTCCCGTGCCCGCCAGATGATCCGCCGCCTCAAGCGCCTGAAGCCTGCGCTTCGTGTCGGTGTTCTCATTCCGACAGCAAACGGCCAGGACTTTGCTCAGATCGATCCGAAGGAGATAGATGCAGACTTCGTGGCAATCACGATAACGCAGGCTGCTCGTTCTGGCCTAACCTCTTCGGCCGCTGTAAGCCTCAAGACCGTAGTGCGAAAGATCGCCCGACGGAGGTCGCCTTCCATCGGAGGGACGGAAACGACGATTTCGGGGTAGTTAGGCTGGGCAAATATTGCTTGCTCTTGACGCGATGTGAACCGACGGCCGACCTGTGTTCTCTTTCAATGCTACCCGTGGGAGTGGGCTCCAAACCCGACCGGCGCTGCTGGTTCGCTCGAAACTGGTTGCCCCAGTCGCGAACCCACGATCCGAGCGCCTTCTTGACTGCATCGATGAGTACGGATCCCACGAGTGATGAAGATCATCGGCAGCTTCGCTCCAGCCCCTTTCAGCTTGCGCAGTTCGATGCCGGACATGCCTCCGAGATCGATATCCAGCACGAGACAGTCGATCGGCGTTTTCACGTCGTGACGGAGAAAAGCTTCCGCCGATGCATATTCGACAGCCGCAAATCCGTAGGCATTGAGGAGCCGACCCACGCTTCGACGTAGGCTCGTATCATCATCGACTACGGCGACAGTGCGGCGCAGCTTTCCCACCTCATGCGCTCATGCGTGACATTGCGCTACATACGCGGGTTTACGTCACTCTAGGCGTGCCGGCGGTCGGTTGATATTGCCCTTAGGGGAAGAGCGTCCGATCACCCTGTGGTCGCGGTACGACCGATGTCGGCGGCGATCAATAAGACCTCCGCAAGCAATTTTGCGGCGATCTTCTCCATGACCTGGTGGCCACGGACGATAAGCCCAAAGACTTCGGCTTCAGGCGCGCTCAGACTCGCAATCAAGCCACTCACTTTCTGCAGACGGTCGTGCTCGGCCCGTCGTCTCTCATATTGCGCTAGCGCTCGCTCGATCGCCTCCATCAGCACCGCCGCCGAGCTGGTCTTTTCCAAGAAGTCCTGTGCACCTGCTTTCCTTGCGTCGACGCCAGCCTTTATTTCACCTGGGCCCGTAAGAAACACGACCGGGATTAGAGGTGCAAGCGCGGCTTCCGGAACGGCTCAAAGATCCAGCCGGTAGCCAATATGCAAGCGTCCGGTCTTCTGAGCCTTCAAAAGATCCTGCGCTGCTTCACGGAGTGAAATCGGGTCAGCGACTACTCAATGTGGAGCGGGCCGTGGTGCTGGCGTCCACTCGACGCCAGCATCGTTGGCTCCCGCGCGTTCATTCGTTGGTCTGGTGGAACATTCGGGACGTCAATCCATTGTCGGTTGGGCTTGTTTTCCCTGTACGGGCCTAGAGGCTCATCGCCCACCCCGCGATGGGCCCTTTCCCGCGCTCGCTACCAACCATCCGCGTGATGATGGGGCAGTGGGCTAACATCCTGCCGGTCTGAAAACAACGCGCTTTTGACGCTCACTCCTTACCAATGCCAAGCGGACGCGCAACGGACTTGGCGATTTTCTCCGCGATGTCCGATTGGATTGCAAACGATGGCTTCCTGTCCAGCTCGTCGTCATAATTTTCAGCCCAAACGACAGCGCCATCCGAACGCCTCACCAACCGGGTCGCCAACCTTAGTCGCCGTCCCTCCAGTAGCACCGCCCCTTGGAGCAGATAGAGGCTATCGTTCGAACTCGAGGTACGACCGGCCTTTACGACAAGCTTCTTGATTGGCACCAGCTTGCTCACAACCTCATATGTAAAACTCAGAGATATGCCTACCGTGTCTGAGTCCGGGGACATAGGCTCAAATGGTTCGACGGCGATCGATTGCATGGTCGTTGTGATCGCTGAGCTCGGACTGTCCATCAGAACCAGACCGTGGACGAGCACAAAGCTTCCGATGGTCACGGCACCCACGACCCATTGCCAAGGCTCCAAGCCGGCTTTGCGTATCGGATCCTCAGGCAAGGCCAGAGGCTTTGTTGGTGCAGATATTGCCTGTCCCTTCGGCATCGTTCTCATCCGAAAGGTTGGAACGTATGCCCCTTTGGGAACGGTTATGACAATGTCGTCTTCCGAACCCTGGAGCAGGTAGTATCGCTCCAACTCGCGGCGGATGCGACTTGCTTCGATCCGGACACAAGGGTCGGCCTGTGCATCGAAGGATGCATCCCGACCGAACACAAGTTGAGCGATAGTCACCGCTTTGATGTATCCCTGCCTGCCATCCAGAGTTTCATCGACGACGAATTGCAGAAATTTACGTCCACGCTGCGGCAGTTCGAGGTTCTGACTGCTCAACATGCGTGTGAGTTGATCCCTGACCTGCTCTGGAGAAGGCTCACTAAGTTGGAGGGCGTTCGTGAATGCAGCTGTCATCGGCCCGGTCACCGTCCGTTGAAGTGAAACGCACGCTCTCACGCGCAGTCGAAAGTTATTTGTTTCTAGCATACGCTCAATTAGTGCCATTGGGCCAATAAATGAGAATATTTTCGGTCAGGTAGTCGTCACCAGTCGACCGGCCAATAGTTGAAGAGGCGATGGGGTGCGCCTAGTCGTTAACCGATCCAAGATCTTTTCCTTCCGAAGGTGCTGGAAAAACTTCGCTCGTTCCTTAAATCTCCACGATGCAGAACGCCCTCAACTTTCAGCACGAAAGGGGTGCCTCTCCCTGACCGGGAGGCGCCCTTTTCAATGGGCTATTAAGACATACACAGATCTCGTGCCCGATCTGACGGTGGCAAAGCTGATTGCGCCCACTGAAACGCCCGGCGCGGTCGCAACAGAGGCGGTCGGCTTCGGATGTCATCCCTCTGTCACTTGTCAGTGCCGGCCCTCCTCCCAACCTGGATATCCAACAGATAGGCGAAGACTAACGGCGGCGCGATGGCGCTGTTCCTGGCACTGCCGCGCTACCCCAACCTATGAAGCCGTCCATGAAACCGGATTGACGCTGCAAGGCTTTATTGCTTTCCTCGACCCCGCCAGAAACGGCCGCCGCCGCACTCGCTGCGCTCCGTGCATCCGGCGTGGCTGTCAAAATTCTGACCGGGGATAACGATCTGGTGACGCGCGAGACCTGCCGGGATGTGGGTCTCGATATTTCCGGTCTCTTACTCGGGCACGATCTGGAAGCAATGAGTGACATGGAAATTGGGGACGCAGTAGAGAAAGCGAACGCCTTCGCCAAGGTGTCGTCCTGCCAGAAGGCCCGCATCGTCGCTGCCCGGCAGGCCAGAGATCACGTTGTCGGCTTCATGGGCGATGAAATCACGGTGGTCCGGCATTGAAGACCGCCGATGTCGCAATATCCGTGGACACGGCGGTCGATATCGCCAAGGAATCCGCAGATATTATCCTGCTCTAAAAAAACCTGGCCATCTTGAACGATGTCATCGAGGGCCGACGCGTCTTTCGGCAACATCGTCAAATACATTAAGATGGGCGCAAGCTCGAACTTCGGCAACATGTTCAGCGTTCTCGGCGCGTCGATCTTCCTGCGTCCCCGAAAATGGGAAATCGGCAATACATGCGCTTTATGCTGTTCATCGGGCCGATCAGCTCGATCTTCGATTATTCGACTTATTTCACCATGCCGTTTGTCGTCGATGCCTGGACAAATGCGTCGCTATTTCAAACGGGTGGTTCGTGGAACCAATCCTGACCCAGACGCTGATCATTCATGTCATCCGCACCGCTCGAAAGCCGTTTATCGAGAGCTGGGCCAGCCCGCCGTTGATCATTTCCACGATCATCATCTGTGCGATCGCCATTGCCCTGCCGTCTTCCGTGTTGACGCCGATGGCGATGATCACCGCGACGGAGACGATGCGTCCGCCGCGCGGGACCTTGAGATAGGTGGCATCGATCCAAAGGTATGGCCCCTCGCCTTCGATGGGCCGGGAGAGAAAGGCCTTCACCTTGTCGGATTTCCTCGCACAGCCTGGAGACCTGGCTTTTGGAGATGCCGCTCATACCCATCGCCCTGACCAGATCGTCCACCGAGAGGGTCGAAACACCCTGGATATAGGCTTCCTGGATCACCGCGGTCAGCGCCTTCTCGGCCATGCGGCGCGGCTCCAGAAAGCTAGGGAAGGAACTGCCAGTGCGCCGCTTTGGAGTTCGCAGTTCAACGGTACCAGCTCGGGTCTCCCAATTGCGGTCGCGATAGCCGTTACGCTGTGCAAGTCGAAAGTCATTTTTTCCCCGTAGGCCGCTCCAGTCTTCGCGCCGACCTCCAGCTCCATCAGCTTCTCGGCTGCAAAGCCAATCATCTCGCGTAGCAAATCCGCATCGCGATACCTCAGACCAAAACGATTTCTGCAAAGCGAAGCACGCGAACCGATCGATGGCACTGAGCTTGATGAGGTGGATGGCTCCCTCTTCTGGCGATTCCTCCCAAGCCTCCGATGTCTGTGCGCTTGCACCCTCCCAGTTTTCCAAATTTGAAAAACGGTTAAGCATTTTTTGCCGTTTTTTTCGAAATTTGAGCGCCTAAGTCAGGTCGTGTGATGTCATGACGAATGGCTCGGAAGGAGATAGGCCATGGATAGAAAGCACCACGAGGACGTCGCTAAGGACTTTCTGGATGCGCTTGCACGATGCGATACCGACACGATGTCGAAGCTCAGCACCGAGGATATGACCTGGTGGATCATGCCCGGCAACAAGTTTTCGGGCTTGCACGCTAAGGGGTCATATCTCAAAAACCTGCCCAAGCTTTTAGAAAACGCCTCCGGCCCACTCAGGCTGGAGTATCACGAAATCACCGGCGAGAGCGATCGCTTGGCGATCGTCGCCGAGGGCGATCTGCCGATGAAGGATGGCCGGCACTATCGGAACCATTATCATTTCCTGCTGCGCTTCCGGGACGGGAAGATCGCAAGCGGCAAGGAATTCACGGACTCGCTGCGCATCAACGAGATATTCGGCGCGCCCGACAGAAGTGACGCAGCCTGATCGCGCCGAGCGCTAGGCAGCTCTACACCCCATCAATCACAACTGACGCGGAGCGGACCTTCCTGTCCGAACGGATTGACGCGTCTAAAGGAGCGTAAAATGAAGTACAAGCCACTCGGCAATACCGGTCTTCTGGTTTCGCAGCTTTGCCTGGGAACGATGACTTTTAGCGACGGCACCGGCATCTACGAACATATCGGCGATGTCGGCCAGAGCGACGCCGACGAACTGGTCAAGGCCAGCATCGACGCTGGGATCAACTTTTTCGATACTGCCGACGTCTATTCAGCTGGTGCCAGCGAGCGCACGCTCGGCCAGTCCTTCAAGAATCTCGGGATACCCAGAAACGAGATGGTCCTGGCCACCAAGGTCTATAGCCGCATGGGACCAGGCCGGAACGATGTCGGCGCGTCGCGCGGGCACATCATGGATGCCGTGGAAGCCAGCCTCAAGCGGCTTCAGACCGATCACATCGATCTCTATCAGGTCCACGCCACCGATATCCTGACGCCAGTCGAGGAAACGCTGCGGGCACTGGACGATCTGGTACGCCAGGGGAAGGTCCGCTATCTCGGCGTGTCCAACTGGCAAGCCTGGCGCATTGCGACCGCGCTGGGTGTTTCCGCCCGCCTCAATCTGGAGCGTTTCACAACGCTGCAGGCCTATTACTCGGTCGCCGGACGAGATTTGGAGCGCGAATTGCGGCCGCTTCTCGAAGCCGAGAAAATGGGCCTTCTCGTCTGGAGCCCGCTTGCCGGCGGCCTGCTGTCTGGCAAGTTCAGCCGGGAAAACCAGTCGCCCGAAGGTTCGCGCCGCTCCTCTTTCGATTTCCCTATTGTCGACAAGGAGCGCGCCTGGAATGTGATCGACGTGCTGAAGCCGATTGCTGAAGCCCATGGCTGCAGCCCAGCCCGAATCGCGCTCGCCTGGCTTCTTTCCAAGCTTGTCGTCACCTCCATCATCGTCGGCGCGAAGCGGCTGAGCCAACTCGAGGATAATATCGCCGCAGTGGATATCACCCTCACCGAGGACGAAAGCGCCAAGCTCGACGCCGTTAGCGAGTTGCCGCCGGAATATCCGGGCTGGATGCTGGCCACGCAGGGTGCGGACCGCATGGGCGCCGTCGATCTTTGGGCCGACAAGACGTCGCAAACGTCCTGATCGATGCGCGGGAGCGTCCGAATAGCGACAACCAAACCAAGAGGATAAGGATCATGACAGATCGATTGAAAGGGAAGGTCGCTGTCATTACCGGCGCTTCCAAGGGCCTCGGCGCAGCAATCGCGAGGGGCCTTGCCGTCGAGGGAGCCTCGGTGGTGGTCAACTATGCGGCCAGCAAGGATGCGGCCGACCATGTGGTGGCGGATATCGAGGCGAAGAGCGGCCAAGCCATTGCCGTCAAGGCAGACATGAGCAATCCGGCACAGGTGGAGGCGCTCTTCGCCGAAGCGAACCGCGCTTATGGCCGCGTCGACGTGCTCGTCAACAATGCTGGCGTCTATGACTTCCAGCCGCTCGAAAACCTCTCCATCAAGCTCTTCCGCCGGCATATGGAGTTGAACGTCTTCGGCTATCTGCTCGCTGTGAAGGAGGCCGTGAAATACATGCCGGAGGGCGGCAGCATTGTGAACATGTCCTCGACGGTAACGATTTTCGGCCCGGAAAACGCTTCCGTCTACACAGCCAGCAAGGGCGCGATCGACGGATTGACGCGGGCGCTGTCCAACGAACTCGCGCCCCGCAAGATCCGCGTCAATGCGATCAAGCCCGGCGTTGTCGATACAGAAGGCGTCCAGGCCGGTGGCTTCCTGAAGACGGACTTCGGCCCCGCAGTGACGGCCAGAACGCCGCTCAAACGGCTGGGCACGGCCGACGACGTGACGCCGGCGGCAATTTTCCTCGCCTCTGACGAATCCAGCTGGACGACCGGCGAATTCTTCGTCTTTGCCGGCGGCCACCGCTAAGTTGAAGCAAAATAATGCGCCGCGACGCGGCCCGGAGATTTCAAGATGACAGATATAAAGGAGAGGACGGCCGCACAGGTCGTCCAGCATTATCTCGATACGTTCTTCCGCAAGGATGTGGACAAGACGCTCAACTGCCTTACCGACGACGTGGTTTGGAAAGTGCAGGGCGCTTCCGACGTTCCCACGATCGGCATCCGCCATGGGAAGGATGCGGTGCGGGCCTGGATGGCGGTCTTTCCCGATCATTTCGAGCCTCTCGATTTTTATGTCGAGCGGATCTTCGAAAATGGCGATACGGTCGTCGTCACGGGCCATTTCCGCCATCGCATTCTCACCACGGGCAAGACCTTCGCGAGCGACTTTGCGGCGATCTGCTCCGTGCGCGATGGGAAGGTCAGCAGCTATAACTTTATCGAGGATTCCTACGGGCTCTGGAAAGCATTTCAGCCCGACTGATGCAGACGATCCGGGCACGCCGCCGTCGTGGCCGGCTCTCAGCCGTCGGGGGGGCGCCTGGAAAGGTCGAGATTGGTGCGCATTACCCGATCGGCCAGAAAATCCCCGACCGCTCTCACGCGCGCCGAGGCCACAAGATCGGCATGGGTGACCAGCCAGACCTTGTTGCTGAACAAGCGCTCCGACGGAATGACGGGAACGAGATCGTCTCCAACTGCTAGGAAATCGGGAATCACGGCCAGGCCCAAACCGGCCCGCACGGCTACGATTTGCGACGGCAGGCTGCTGGTGACGAGGGCGATCTTGCAACCGGGATGCTCCCGCTTCAGCCAGGCTGCGGCCGGCATAAAGGCATGGCTGTCGTCCCAGGTGATGAAACGCCGGCCGCCTAGCGGTTCTCCCTCGACATAGGGATGGCGGTCGAGATAGGCCCGGCTGCCATAGACCGAATAGGTCATGCGTCCGACACTCCTGATCGTCAGATTGCCGCGGGTCGGTCGAACAACGCGTAGCGCGATATCGGCCTCGCGCCGACCAAGTTCGGCGGCAACCGTGCTGGTGATGATCTCGAGACAGATGCCGGGATAGCGCTCGCAGAAGGCAGGGAGTGCCGGGATGATCAGATCGGTCGCCAGATTTTCCGATGTCGCAAGCCGCACGACGCCCTGCGGATCCTTGTCGAGGCCGACCGCGCCGCGCTCTAGGGCCAGGATGCTATCTTCGACCTGCTCGGCATGGCGCAGCACCTCCCGCCCCTCATCCGTCAGGAAATAACCGGTCTGATGGCGCTGAAACAGCGCCACGCCGAGATCGTCCTCCAGTTCGACAATGCGTCGGCTAACCGTGGATTGGCTGACCTTGAGTTCCGACGCGGCCTGGGTGAGGCTCGCGGTGCGGGCAACAGTCAAGAAATAACGAAGGTCGTTCCAATCCATGTGCAGCCTTTCATGTCGTGGCGCCCGTCCGGAATCGCATATCGTCGATAAGCCGTACGCACCAATAGCTCCGAAATCGCCGCTAGGACCAGCCCGCAATTCACGAACGGGTCGCGATGAACCGCCATGCCGCAATGGCTGCCACACGATGGGGCGCGGCTTGGCGCGCGTAATCCTCGGTTTCAGTGATCCGGCGCAGATCCGAAAGGCTGCGATAGCGCACGATGACGATGTCGTCCCAGCTTTCCTGTTCGAGCGGCACAAGGGTCAGGAGCTGGCTGCCCGCATGAACCAGCTCATATTCGATCCCAAGCCTCGCCGCGATCTGGCCGAATGCGCCGGCGTAACCTTCGTAGTAGGCGGCACGCGCGGAGGACTTCCTATCCGCAAAGCCGTCCGGGTAGAGCGGGCTCTTCCTGAAGGTCAGGAGGTTCACCATGACCACGGGGCCACCCCCCAGCCGCTCCACCGCCTCGTTCAAAAGATGCTCGGGCAACTCGACATCCTGCATACTTTACCTCCTGACATTTTCCGTCATTTTGTCATCAGTTGACAATTTTTGTCTAAATGTCAAGGTAAGGCATGGACGCCAGAGCTGAAAAAGAAGACCATATCCTCGGGGCTGCAGAGTATGTTTTCGTGCGTTACGGTTTCGCTCGCACAACCATGGGCGATATCGCTAAGGCGGCCGGGATGTCCCGCCCGTCTCTTTACCTCCAGTTTAGGGACAAGGAAGCGATCTTCAGCCGCGTCATCGAAAACATGGACGCGCAGGCGCTGACTAAGATCAGGACGGCTACGGCGAAGATTGGCCCGCTCGACGAAAAGCTGCTTCACGCCTGCACGAGCTGGGGCATGCATGGCGTCGAACTCGCGGCCGCGTTTCCAGATGCGGCCGATCTCTTCGATTTGCAATTTCCCGCCGTCCGCCAAGTCTATCGAAACTTCCAGGCTCTGGTCGTAGAGATCCTCCAGGCGAGCGTGGAGAGCTGGCCGATACCCGCTTCGCCCGAGAATTATGCTCTGACGCTCACCTATGGCATGCGGGGCTTGCGCTACGCCGCCCAGGATGTTGAGGATATGCGGCGCCTTATCGGGATTCATGCAGCGATCTATAGCAAGTCGTTGGCAGCCCAGCCTTAGTCGAGTTCTCGTGCAAAAAGCACTGCAAGAGCCGCCACAGCTTCATTTTCTGGTCAACGGCGCAGTCATTGGGACCGCACCCATGAACGCGGATCTGGTACTCGCCGACCGCAGGCTATGCATGATGTCAACGTTCGCACTCCTGTTCTCTTTGCGCGGGCAGCAATTTCAAATCTCTCGTTCGACGTCCGGATCATCTCTCTCGGCCCTGGCGGAGCGTGATGTTGACTATCAGAGAAGCCTCACCTCGCTTGGACGCTTTGGCAAACCCCGGGGAAATCGCCAACGCAGTCGCTTTCCTGGCTGGTCCTGATAAACGGCGCAGTTCTCAGCGTAGACGCCGGCTTTAAGCCTAACGGCCCTTTTTCGGAGGTCGGCCTTTGAAGATGTCCGTCGCTCACCACCGCGCGTCGACTGGCGCCAGATAGGATCCACCGGGCCTCGGCGCACTTCCAACACTGAGCACGGCCGTAAGAAGAGACCTCGTCTGCGAACGCGTTCGTCGGCAAAACGACCAGCCTTGAGCAAGCCGTCGATGCGATGTTCAGAGGCAAAACCAAGGGAATCAACACGATGATCGTTACGGGCAACCCTAGAGTCCCCCTGCACTTGCAGTCGACTTCCCGCGTGCCTGGGCAGGACACGGTCCGGGAAGCACAGCAGGGGAAAGCAGGTGGAAATCCCCCGTCTGTTTCACTTGATCCTCGATATGGCTCGAAGCTCGCGGACGCGCTGTGGTTGATGGAGAGCAACGGCGTTGTGCTGGACCAAAAGCCTAATCGCACCGCTCTTAGCAAAGACGAAGAGCCCGACGCAGCTGATGAATTCCTGAAGGTGTCCAACATGACGCCAGCTGAACGTATCCGCTATTTCTTCCTGAAAGAACGCGAGCTAACCGAAGACAAGCTAGCTGCAATGGGCCTGAAGGATCGAGAGGCAATCGAGCAGCGGATCAAAGACCTTATTCTTAATCAACTCGGTTTGGAAAACGAAGACGGTAAGCCTGGCGATGCCCCTCAGCCCTTACCAGAAGGGGATCCCGTACCTCTGGACGCGACCCCGTAAAGGCCAGAGTTCCTTCGCAGATAGTTCATCGCAGCAACGCTTCGATCACTGCTCAAGGACGGCGGCGACCGGGCTGCGCCATCCTGTAGGCGAAGCGTCACCTGGAAGTGTTCCGCACTGCCCGGGTGTTGGTGGAGGCGCCCTACGTTACTGTTTACGAGCAAAGCCCGACACCGAGGACGGGCCTGTTCATACAACCGAGATCGTCCGAGTGGTGGATGGACGGCGCAATCTTTCCGCTTTGTTTTAAATCATTGAGACCAGGAGCAAGGTCCGAACGCCTTGATTCGAACCAGAAAGACGCTAATGGGGGCGGTGCGCCGGTAGAGAATCTGGCAGCTGCTTATCAGCTCGGTTCGCCACCACAATCGCCATTGTAGTTTGTCGGCAGCTTCGCTTGCGAGGACGCTGTCGGCACCTATGCTTGACCGGTAGCGTCTCTGATACAAAAAAGCGTGAAGCCGCTTTGTTCGCCGTTCGGACTAAGGGCGAGCGGCCATGACGAGGCGGATGAGGCCCGCGCGGCGGCTGACACCCATCTTCGCGAAGATCGCAGATAGGTGCTTCTTGATGGTGTTCGGAGAAACTCCCAGCGCGCTCGCCATCTCCGCGACGGTGTGAATGTCCAGCGCGGCCTGAAGGACACGCGTCTCGGAGGGCGTCAGGCCATAAAGGATCGCACAGGCCTTAATTCCGGATTTCGGCACGGTCTCCGCGCGGCGCACGAACAATGCTGCGCGCGCCGACCGACCGACCCGCTCGAAGGTGGCTTGCGTTTGCGAACGCGGCGCCAGTTGCATCAAAGAGGCGATCCATTCGTCGCCCTGACTGTCGATCAACTTGATCAGTGCAGGACGATCTTGAAGTAGTTGCTCCGGCTGGCCGCCGTCGCCCGACAATCCCTCGCGGAGCAGGCGATGGGCGTTTGGGTCGGAGAGCGTTAAGCCGAACGCGTCGTCGCGGACGATGTCGCCCCTGGTTAGAAGAGATTGCGCATTCTCGTTGGTCCAGGTCACTCGGCCGCCCGGATCGAGAATGAACACACCGGCCTCCACCCGGTTCAATGCCGCTTCCAGCGAGAGAATACGCTTTTCCTGTCTGCCAAATTCGCGGCGGATTATAGCGGAGCGTTGCAGATGCGGCGCCAGCCTCTTCAGCCTCACCCGCAAGGTCTCGTCGACGAGGCCGTAGCCATCGCCAGTAATGACCGTGAAAGCCGCGGCGCTGGCCTCGTAGCGTTGAATGTTGAAGATAGCGGCGTCCAGAAACCCTTGCGGGGCTGCCCATTCACGAAAGAAACGGCTGGCTTGAAACTCTTCCGAGGGAACGAGATCGCGGCTCGAAAACACGTCTCCGGGTTTAATAAAGATCGACGCTGGGTAGGTGGGATTGAGGGTGACGAATTTCTCTCGATACAAGCGGAGGAACTCTGGCGCGATCCCCCAGGAATAGACAGTCTCGCCGACGCCATTGGTCGCATCACGCCAATAGATGCGAGAAGCGGTGCCACCAGTATAGTTACAGATCTTCTGTAGCGTTTCCGGCCAAATCGTCTCATCGAGGATAGTATCGTAGATCAGTCCGATGATCTCCGACAGCCCGTCCAGCTCCGATGTTGAGGGTTTCATACAAACGTTCCGACGTGTGACCGACGCTGATCTTTCCTCGAAACGATAACGTGGCGCCAAAATTTTAACAAGCACTACTCGTTCAGGTGATGCGGAACAGGAGTCAGGATGTTCTTCTTCCGATGTTGACGTGTCGACCGTCAAAACAAGAATGCCAAAGAGGGTGTTTTTTTAGGGAACACCGAGAGGGGTGGGCGTGGATCATTTTATCTCAAGCTTCGTCTTCGGGCTGTCGATCGCTATGCCGTTTGGACCGGTCAGCATGATGTGTCTGGAGCAGAGTCTCGTGCGAGGGGTGGGACCTGGGTTGGCAAGTGGTGCAGGCGCAGCAACGACCCATGGCCTCTATGCGACCTTGGCGGTATTCGGCGCTCATGTCTCGGCCGCACCCTTCGCCGGCTTTCAAACGCAATCTCATTTTTTCTCAGGGATGGTTTTTGTGTTGCTCGGTGTATGGACGCTATTCCGACATCCTAAGACCCGGGACAACAAGACACCCACCAAAGGGGGACTTAGACCATTTTTCGCCGGGGCGGGGTTGGCACTGGCGAACCCTATGACGCTGCTGCCCTATCTCGCCTTCGCCGGCTCCCTCGCGCTGACCGATCGGATCGGCGGCCTCTTCCACATCCTGATCGTCTGCGGTGTGGGCCTCGGCACGCTCTCCTGGTACTGGACGATGAGCGGATCAGCGTGGCTCTTGCGCCAGCGCCTCCCGAGCCAGCTTCTCACGCACCTCCACCTTATAGCAGGGCCGGCCTTAATCGCGATGGGCATTATGACGGCATTGCGGTAGCTCTCTTGTCGTTCGATGCGTAGCATCGTGATGCCCCGCTTCAGCTTTACTTCGAGAAGTGGCGGGCTACTAAGAGTCTATCGCCACTGAATTCTTCGACGTGCTCTCGCCTCCGCGGCCGCGCCAGCTGACCGACCTCAAGGCGCGCAGAGGTCATTGATGCGCTTTAGAGGTCTTGAAGGGATTAGGATTAGCGGCCCTCATTCAATGTCGGGACCTTCTGCCAAAAATTCATCGAGTTAGAGGCGAGATGGAATGCATTCAACCGAAACTTTTGATAAGTTCCGCCTAAGGGTTCAGCGCGTTGTTGAGGTCATGCAATCCGACCATCAGCATCATGGGGTCGGAAGGAGAAGGCAGGAAGCCGACGGCCTCATAGAAGGCTCGTGCGTCATCTGAAATCGCATGAACGAGCATACCTCGGATGCCGAGTACGTCAGCGGCATTGAGCAGGCGCAGGCCCGCGTCGCGGACCAATGCCCTGCCGATACCACGCCCCTGGTAGGATTCATCAATTGCGAGGCGACCAAGCACGGCGACCGGAATTGGATCAGGCATGTTGCGCCGAAACCGGCCAGGCGCTTCCGGCTGCTTCACGGCGCCGGAGGCGAGTGCGTAATAGGCGATGACGCGGCTCTCGTCGCACACGACGAAGGTCCGCGATGCACCGCTTGCTTGATTAGAACGAGCGCGGCGTCTCAACCAGTCGTCCAGTTCGGCGACGCCGGAATTGAATTCAGCCAGCTCATGATGTTCGGCCAGGGGTGCCGGTGCGCTGAGGGTCACGCCTCATCCCACGGTGCTTTGGTCGACATGGTGCGTGCTAAACGTTCATTGGGCTGCGTGGGTGCATCGAGCCGGGCAAGGTATTCAGCATAGATTTCGGGGCTTACCGCGAAGATACTGCGGTCGAGCAGCACTTCCTCGGCTCGGCGCTCGGACGCTTCCAACATGAAATCCGTACGCGTCTTGCCAAGCAACTCAGCGGCGCGATCGATCAAGTTACGGGTCGCAGGCTTGATGCGCATATTCAGCGGCACGCTTGCGTCCGAGCTTTTGCTCGTGTGTGAGGTCGGCATGGCAAACTCCTGTTTGCATCTATATAGTGTAACGACAATATCTTTACAAGGTTCGTAAAGGCGTTGTCGTTACACACGTGCGCATTCCTAGTTCGCGGCATTTAGCTCATCTAGCTCCGCATGACCTGCAGAGGATCATTGCGGCTCGTCGTGAGCATTACACGCTGTCTTTAGGCTCTCGCGACATAGGTCTCGCGAACATAGAATGGGTTGGCAGACGGACACGGGCCAACTTCACCGTTGTAGTCACCCCATTGATCAGAACAATCTCGCTCAGTCGACTTGTAGGCTTCACCTGCTCGAAACGTGCCATCGCAGGTGACGCTCAGAAATGATATGAATTCGAATGAGGCTGACGGCGGCGCGGCGGTCACATTGATGCTTTCGCTGATCGCTTTTCTGTACGAGCTGATCATAGCGGGCCACAGCATGCTCGTGCAGATAAAGCTGGATCGCCGCAGAAGCATCGACTAGACCTCGTAGCGGGGTCAATCGGCTCGCCGCCTTTCCAGTTCCTGGCTGATCTCCTGCTCCATCTCACCACAGACGGTCTCGTACTCTTCAACGAGATGATGGCGATTGAAATCGCGACGAAAAGCTTCGAGTGCAAGACAGGCCACATCATAAGCCTGGAAAAGATCGAGCAACGTCTCGGGGCATGCAGTGCTAAGCGCTGCCAACTGATGTCGCCTCGCGGGCAGCTTCAGCATCAGGCGACGCAGACCCGAATGTGCCGTCGCCCGACTACTTTCGAATTCGTCCTCGCCCATTTCGCCTGTCCCCCGAAGAGAGGTTAGCACCGCCAGACCTGAAAAGGAGTATATTACGGTAGTCTCTCTACCTAAGGAGGTGGTCCGCGTGCAGGAACTCCGCGGCCTTCACGGTTTGAAGGCCTCCCGACGATCTCAAAGGAGCGGTCGACGCCGTTCCCCGCAACCCGTTTGCGACGAGAAGGACGGCAAGCAAAAGGAGAACGCCAAGACCGAGAGCCGACCACGACGATATCCCGCTGCGCCTGAAAGCCCGCGGTGTTTCACGCCCTTGGTAAGGAGATCGTTGCGTCTCTCCGTCTGGTAGCTTCGTCTCGTTCATGTCGCCTACCCCGATCTTCGCGATTACAGATTATCTGTGTGGTGGGGTCGAGATTTCCACCTTACTCGGCGAATTCTTGAAGCCGCCTTGAGGACAAGATTCTTATCTTTCTATGGGTGTGCCCTTCGAGGCTGATCGCTCCCGAGGCCGTGAGAGTGGTGAACGATCTCGCCACGGCTTCAATTGTCAGTGCGAGGTAGTCGGCCACGTCCCTCCGACACATGAACAGTTCGAACTCCGAAGCTCCAAGCCGCTGGGCCATTTCAACAATGAACGCCGCAACCCGCGCCACAGCGCTCTGTTGTAGCATCGCGAGTTGCCGATTGTGGGCTGTCGCCAAGTCTTTGAAAGCCAAAGCGAGGAGATCGACTGGCAGGCAGGCCGCGTTGGCAGTGGAGTACCGTATGATGTTCGCGTCGCAAATTGCCTCGGCGAATCACGATCTCCTGCTTCCTCCCTCGATCCCGAACCAGTCACCGCAAGAACAGAGGGACAAGATGTATCGCTTTCCGTCCGGCAGGTATCGAAAGACCCTTACGGCTCCGCTTTCGACACGGTAGACGTTGTTCGCGGTCTGCCCTTCGCTGTAAACTCTGTCGTCGGCCGTGTGAAACTGGGGCTTCCCCGCCGCCGTACGCTCGACCGCTTTCTGGTTATTCCGCCCAACGATTGGACGGTTTACAAAGGTTGCTATATTCATCGTGAGACTCCCTGGAGGAGGAGGCTACCAGTCGAGGTACACCGCGCCAACGTGATGGCGAAGACGAGAGCGCGAAATCTAGCGGATTTGATCAGATTGGTCACAGGGTTGAAGACGGAGGCATATCAAGGCGACAATGGCTGGCCTACCAGCAGACGAGCGGTCTCTCTCGCTAGTAGCTACCCTTAGAGGGTATCCCATAATTCCCGAAGCAAGACGGATGATCGTCATCGTAAATGCTGATTTTCCGTAACGCGAAAAGGTTATTTTCCTATCCCACCGCGGGACTGAGGCTGGGTAGGGATAAGCTAGATTGCCGGTTGAAATTGCGCCACGAATCTCGGCTATATACCCAGCAGGCGTCGGCGCTTTGCAACAAATCCCGATGCTTTTACGGCGCTCCGAGGCATTCTCGTCGAGCGCCATTTTTCCGCAATCATTCGTCTATGCCTTCGACCCTGCTATCTTTGATGTTCCGGAATTTGACCGCGAGGCTGCGACATTCTCACTGGAACTTGCGCATTTAAAGGACGACCGAGAGCAAGCACAGCGCGAACGAGCCTACAAAATTTGGCGAACAGAAGGCCGCCAGGGAGGTCGGCATCTCGATCATTGGGTTCGCGCAGACGAGGACGGTGAGGCCGTTGAGACGGAAGCCGCTGAGTTGACTGATGCAAACCAGGCCGCCGATCGTGAATTCAATGTTAAGGGTGACGAAGCCCCGTCACCAATGAATAATAAGCCGCCTTCCGTGGCGAGCGCTGACTGACAAGTAAAGAAAAGCAGGCGAGCTAGTCGTTTGGTTCGCTCCCAGTATAGGCCGTGCCAAGGGATGGTTTCGCACGACGCTCGTATTCACGCTCGTCCAAACTTGGCGTCGGCACGTCAACGGCCGCTCCGGCGACTCTCTCGCACACCCCCACTCATAAGATTTCGGGATTGAAGTATCCTCTCTGCTGGGTAGCTTGGCAGAAAAAGGGGGCCGAAAGGCCGGAATGGGATGGCCTCACGGGGGTGGGCCATCCCATTTCGTCTCTACGCCACGTTCTATCCGCACCGAAGCGGAAGCGCTTGCCGCGCGAGAGCGGTTTCAATTCATAAGACGCAGAGCGCTAAACTGGCTTATCCGGAATCGGTTGACTGTCGGGCTCCTCATCTGGTTCGACATTCGAGGCACCCGCCCACTCATTGATTTGACCCTGCGAGAAAAACGGGCCGATCGGTTCATCGTCCTCATGTTGCAGATAATATGAGCCATGCACCAGGATGACTTTCCAGACCTTGTCGTTGCGCTTAACCGTCCGCATGCTTTACCTTAGATCGCCGCTCCTCTCGGTCATGTAGTTATCCCAGGGTCGGTTTTCACTGTTTGCCTGGCTGGCTCGTCTTGAGTGAAAATCTATATTTTAAACAAGATCGGACCGGCCATAGTGTTCGCCGCGACCACAGCTCAAACTTGGTCGGTCACGTTCCACGTACTGTCATAGAAGGTGACAGCCTGTAGCCAACGAGGTTCGCTACGCCACACTGATGCATGTGCTCTCGGCCGCCAGCTCGATAAACTAAAATCGGAACGGAGCTGAACCCTGACGGTAACAGCAAGCTCCAGCCAGAGCTCTTGAGTAGACTCGAACCGCCGAGTAGGTCATCTCTCGTCCATCCACGGAACAAAAAGGCCATTTCGGCGCGGCTGCTATATAAAGGTAGTTGTAACGGAGCAATGAACGCGCCGACCAACTGTTGCTGACGTGGAAAGTAAACACCGAAACTGCTTACCAATGATCTCACCATCATTGTCGACACGGAAATGCCTTGCTCAAAGCATCGATCAACAATTCATCGGAGCTTTGCGAAAGCGCGTCTTGGTGGTCATTGAGGTATTGGCAATAGGCTGTTGATAATTGGCTAGCTGTCAGATCCCGGCTTAAGCAGAGCCCTGGCGCGTCATGGACCTTGGGGCCGTCTGCACCGGTCGGGTTGTCAGCCGACCATTTGTCTGCCCATCCGGTAACGTAGCCTGTCACAAAGCTTGGCGTTCGCTGACAAGCATCGTGTAGATCACGACCCGTCCAGTAACTTGCTGCTGCAGTTGCCGTCGATGCAAGGACTCCTGCTGCTGCCAAATAAAACCTCATGTGATCCTTTCCCATTGCCTGTTTTCCTCTCGCAAAGTCAGATCTTACAGCGACGTCCGACGTGTGCCGTCGTCTCTCGGAACAACGAACTGGCTCGGCAGCTCCCAGCAGATGAGCCGGCCGCCGGCTGCTCTTCCCACGCGAAGTTCGCCGGCTTCGATTATTTCCTGACGATTCCCTTCAGTCCGCCCCCGATGAGAAAGGTCACATCCATCAAAGCTATCATTGGGTTGCCCGCGCCTGAAACCGCAAGATAGCGCGGTTGCCAGTGCGGGTGGAACTTCGATTTGAAGGCACGAAGGCCTTTAAAATTGTAGAAGCGCTCGCCGTGCTCGAAGACAGTGCGGCCGATGCGGTCCCAGACAGGGGCTGTTTCGCGTTTCGACATGCCTGAAAGCGGCGCCATGCCGAGGTTGAAGTGCTTGTAGCCCTCCGCTCTCAGGTATTCCATGATCTGCACGAAGAGGAAGTCCATGGCGCCTTTTGGCGCATCGGGCGAGAAGCGCATCAGGTCGATCGTGGCTTCGGACTTGGTTCCGGTGACAAGGATATTGGCAAAGGCAACAATTCGGCCGTCCTTCCTCAACACCCCGATTGGCTGCGAATTGACGTAATCGGGCTTGAAAGCGCCGAGCGAGAAGCCCTTCTCCCGGGTATTATGGTCTTGTAGCCAGGCGTTCGAAACCGCGGACAAGTCGTCGAAAACGGACGTTACCCCTTCCGCCGAGATGACTTCGAAACTCAGCCCATCGCGCTGGGCGCGGCTTGCGGTCTGGCGCAGGTTCGCCCATTTGCCGCCCTTCATTTCGAAGGTGCGCAGATCAGCGACCGCCAGTTCGCCCAGCTTGAAGGCGCGCAA
>UBMI01000004.1 GCA_900466475.1 Hyphomicrobiales bacterium | reverse complement strand
AGGCTGATGCAGAGCACGACCGGCAGGATCGCCAGCCAGTGGGCGGGCGGGACGGGAGCGGTGACCATGGCGGCCGAGAGGTCGGTGACGGGAGCGGCCATTAGTGGGTGCCTCCCGCGAGGGTCGGCGCATGGGCATTGAGCATCCGCATCTTACTCACGATCAATACCCCAAAGGCGGCAGCGGCCGGTCTTCAGGTTCGGCATCGTGCATGCGGGTCGTATCGTCTGTGCCGAGCTCCTGATAGGCGCGGTAGGTCAGCACCAGCAGGAAAGCGAGGAAAGAAAAGGAGATGACGATGGCCGTCAGGATCAGCGCCTGCGGCAGCGGATTAGCCGCACCTGATGGCAGCATGTCGGCCCCTGCGGGTATGATCGGCGGCACGACGCGGGTCAGCCTTCCTGCCGTGAAGATCAGCAGGTTCACGGCGTTACCGAGAATGGCGATGCCGAGCATGATGCGGATCGAGAAGCGCGACAGGATCAGATAGACAGCGGCCGAAAAGAACAGGCCGACGAGAATGGCAAAGAGCGCTTCCATCAGTCCAGCTCCCTTTCTTCCAGCGCCAGCGCGATCGAAGCGACGGCGCCGAGCACCACGAAATAGACGCCGAGATCGAAGAGCATGACGCTGGAGAGCGGCACTTCCACACCTGCCAGGACGGGATAGACCCAAAGGCCGGTCATGAATGGCACGGCAAAGAAGATCGAGATCAGGCCGGCGAGGCAAGAGAGCAAGAGACCGAAGCCGGCAATCGCCAATGGATGTACGCGAATCGCCCGGCGCACCGCGTCCACGCCGAAAGCAATGCCGTAAATCGCCAGAGCCGAAGCGGCGATCAATCCGCCGATGAAGCCGCCACCCGGCTCGTTGTGGCCGCGCAGCAGGATAAAAACGGAAAAAAGCAGCATCAGCGCGGTGATGAAGGGGGCGACCGTCCGGAAGATGAGGGTGTTCATTGCGCGCCTCCACAAAGAGGCTGAGACGGCCGGGGACGTCTACCAACCTCCCTCATTCCTGTGCTTGTCACAGGAATCCAGCCACGACGTGTCTGCGTCGTGAATGACTCATTTGCAGCAAACCAAAGAGTCTCTCCCGCCCAAGGACTTGGGCAGGCTGGATTCCTGTGGCAAGCACAGGAATGAGGTGAAACGGTAACGTCCCGCGATACCTCGAACGCTGCATTCGCTGCGAGGACAGAATCAGATTCCAAAGAGACCTGTCTCATGCCTCCTCCGCATCCGGATTGTTTGTCGCCAGTCGGCGCTCCGTGTTGCCGCGGATGCGGATCAGCGCAAGGATGGCGAGGCCTGTCACCGCCACGACGGCGATTTCGCCGAGCGTGTCAGTGCCGCGGAAATCAACGATGATGACGTTCACGACATTGGCGCCGTGGGCGATCAGCTTCGAATGGGCATTGAAGAAATCGCTGAGCGCCGTGTTGAACGGCGCCTGCGTGGCGCGCATCAAAAGCAGCGCGAAGCCGAGGCCACAGGCGAGTGAAAGTACGATATCGAAGAGGCGGCGGACGCCGTGGCGCGGATCGGTCGGCGACAGGCGCAGACGGGTCATGACGAGGGCAAGAATGACGACCGCGAGCGTTTCGACCATGAACTGGGTGAAGGCGAGATCCGGGGCGCCGAAGAGCAGGAAGATCAGCGCGACGGCAAAACCCTGAATGCCGAGCGATACGATCGCCGTCAGCCTGTCGCGGGCGATCAGCACGGCGACAAGGCCGAGTACGGCGATGACCATGATGCCCGCTTCACGCAGGCGCAGGTCTGCAGGCCAGGCAAAGCCTGGCGGCAGTCCGTCATTGATGACGAGCGGTACAAGCAGGATTGCCGCAACGCAGAGGAATGTGCAGGCGACGTAGATATCCAGCCGCCTTGGCTGGACGATGCCGATGAAACCGTGGGCGAAACGGACAAGTCCGGCGATGAAATGATCGAAACCGCGATCCGGGCCACGTGCGGAGTGCAGCACGTAGGCGACGAAAGCCCTGCTACGGTCGAGCTGCCAGTAAACAGCGATGCCGAGTACGATCGTCAGCAACGACAAGGCAAGCGGCAGCCCGATATGCGGGGTCAGCGAAATGGAAACCTCTTTGGAAGCGCCAGCAATAGCGGAGGCCATGGGCGAGGAGATCGCACTGTGGGTGACGCCGGAAAAGACTGCAGCAAGCGGACCTGCCAAAGCAAGGACGGCAGGGCCGAGCCAAAGCAGGACCGGCGCCTCATGCGGATGTTTGGGCGTCTCCACCAGCCTGCCGGCGAAAGGCCTCAGTCCCACGGCAAAGGCGATCGCAAACATCAGCGCATTGCCGAGGACGGCGATGGTGGTGGCAAGGACGGGATAGAGATCACTGCCGACGATAGCCGTATAAATTTCCTCCTTGGCGAGGAAACCGAAGAAAGGCGGCAACCCGGCCATGGAAAGTGCGGCGACGATAGCGATCGCAAAGGTCAGCGGCATGGCCTTTCGCAGGCCCCGCAGCCGCGTGATGTTCCGCGTGCCGGTTTCGTGGTCAATGATGCCGGCGACCATGAAAAGCGCGCCCTTGAAGAACGAATGCGCCACCAGATAGAGCACTGCGCCTTCAATGGCATAATCCGATCCGAAGCCGGTCAGCAGCACCAGCAGGCCAAGGGAGGAGACCGTCGTATAGGCGAGCTTCAGCTTCAGATCCGTCTGTCGGATCGCAAGCACCGAGCCGGTGACGAGCGTCAGGCCGCCGAAGACCGGCAGCAGAACCTCCCATGCGGGTGTTGCGCCCATGACCGGATTCAGCCGCATCAGCAGATAGACGCCGGCCTTCACCATGGTGGCGGAATGCAGATAGGCTGAAACCGGTGTCGGCGCCTCCATGGCGTTCGGCAGCCAGAAGTGGAATGGAAACTGTGCCGATTTGGTGAAGGCGCCGCCGAGCACCAGCAACAGGGTGGCAAAATAGAGCGGGCTGCCTCTGACGACATCGCCGAACTGCATCAGTTCCGACAGCTGCGCAACGCCTGTCTGCCCCCAGAGCAGGAGCAAGCCGGCAAGCAGCAGCAGCCCTCCCCCGCCTGTGACGACGAGTGCCTGCAAAGCGGCGCGCCGTGCCGCCTGCCGTTCATGGTCGAAGCCGATCAGCAGAAAGGAGGTGATCGAGGTGAGCTCCCAAAAGATGAAGAACATCAGAAAGCTGTCCGACACCACGACGCCGAGCATTGCGCCCATGAAGAGGAAGATGAACGAGAAGAACCGACCCTGATCCGGATGGCCCTTCAGATACCCGCCGGCATAAAGCACGATCAGCGTGCCGATGCCGGTGATGAGCAGGGCGAAGGTGAGCGACAATCCGTCGAGGAACCAGGAAAAACGCAGGCCCAGGCCCGGCACCCAGTCATAACCGCCGGTTATGATTTCGCCATCAGCGATCTGCGGCACGAGACGCAGGAAATGCAGGAAGGCGAGCAAAGGGGCGACGGCGAGCAGCCAGGCGCCGCCTGCGCCGAAGGCACGAATGATTAAGGGAGCCGCAAGAGCGCCGATCAACGGCAGACACAGGGCCAGAAATGTCAGAGCCGTGACATCGGCCATGTCCCCTCCCCGTGAGCACGGATGAAAGCCGGCAATCAGCCTTTTCAAGGCTTAGGTGAATCGGCTGATAGCCTCAAGCAATTTCGACAACCCGCAATGGATGCGGGCTGTGTTCACAGGCTTGACGTTCAGGAAAGGCGCGTGGCGAGACGCAAAACGGAACCGTGCAGGATGAAGAAAGCGAGCGGCAGCGGCCAGACCAAACAGGCGACCAGCCCTGCGATACGGAACACCGTCCAGCGATCATGATTGACCCAGCCCTCCAGCAGGGTCACACCCATGGCAATCGCGGCGACTGCGCCGTACAGAACAATCATCAGAGTATGAAACACCGTTTGTCCCCGAAACACGCAGCATTAAGCTTAATGGCACACTAAAGATAAAGCACGGGTGATTCGTCGTCTTCCCCCGAATTGGGTAGATGACAATTGGGGCGCTGAAGCGGCACAGTCTGCTTTGGGGACTTGATCACACCGAGGCTTCCATCCTCAGGCACTCTCAGGACAGGCCAAGACGGCTATTGGCGGGCGAAAAAACCGCGGCGACGGCCTTCGTCCCAAGAGAACATCAGTTCTCCTACGATGACCGCAAGAAAGATGTAAGCAACGACCCCCATACTCACTTCTTTTCGCACGTATTTTACGTTATAATGACACCTCTTTTAGTTCGCACCCGTCCAGTAAACATCCAACTCTGCTGAGGCAGAGTGCGTGGCATGTGTATTCAATTGAGTTTCTACGAAGCGAGCACAAGGTTTTGAACTGGAGCAAGACAGCCGCTGACGCCGGGACGCGGCTATAGTGACATCGTCAAAATGCCCGGTGAAATGTCACGAAAGCGACTGAATTTCCGATCGGAGCAGTGGCCGTGTCCCACGAAACCCACATGGCAGTCAGTAGAAACGATGGCGGTGCCTCGTTCGCGGCTGGCCTTCGGTTCGATATAATGGCGGGCCTTGTCGCCGCTGCGGTCGTACTGCCCAAGGCCATGGCTTATGCCACGGTTGCCGGGCTGCCGGTGAGCGTCGGTCTCTATACGGCATTCGTGCCGATGATTGTCTACGCATTACTCGGCACGTCACGCGTACTAAGCGTCAGTTCGACCACCACCCTTGCCATTTTGGCCGGGACCGAGCTTGGAACCGCCGTTCCAGATGGCGATCCAGGCAAGCTGGTCACCGCCGTTGCGACACTTGTGGCGTTGACCGGGGCTCTCCTCATTGCAGCCTCCGTGCTGCGCCTGGGGTTTGTTGCCAACTTCATTTCATCGCCAGTGTTAACCGGTTTCAAAGCAGGCATCGGCCTGGTGATCGTACTGGATCAGATACCGAAACTGCTGGGCGTGCATATTGAAAAGGCGGGCTTTTTCCGCGACATCATGAGCGTGGTCCAGCATATACCCGAAACGTCGCTGCTTACGCTGGCCATTGCAGCCGTGGCGCTGATCGCCTTGTGGATGATGGAAAGGCTCTGGCCCCACTCTCCGGCCCCACTCGTGGTCGTCGGCGCGGGCATTCTGGTATCCTGGCTCGCCGGTCTCAATGCCTTGGGTATCGCGACAGTCGGATTCATCCCGCGGTCGCTGCCGTCACTCACTCTCCCGAGCGCCAGTTTGGTCGAGCAACTTTTGCCCGGAGCGCTCGGCATCGCACTGATGAGTTTTACCGAAACGATTGCCGCGGGTCGGGCGTTTGCCGCACCGTCCGAGCCCCCAATCAGGCCCAACCGCGAACTTCTCGCGACAGGCACGGCCAACGTGGTTGGCGCATTCTTCGGCTCGATGCCCGCAGGTGGTGGCACTTCGCAGACGGCGGTCGTCCGCGCAGTGGGCGGGCGGTCCCAGACGGCCTCGCTTGTCACTGCTGCGACTTCTGCGGCCACCATGCTGTTCCTTGCGCCGCTGCTTGGTTTGCTACCACAGGCCGTGCTTGCCGCGATTGTGATCATCTACTCGGTCGGCCTCATTGCTCCGGCGGAATTTGCGGCCATCCGCAAGGTGCGGCGAATGGAATTTCGCTGGGCACTGGCGGCATTCCTCGGCGTGCTCGTGTTCGGTACGCTTCAGGGCATCGTCGTCGCGATCGTTCTTTCGCTGATCGGTTTGGCCAGTCAGTCGGCGAAACCGAAAGTTTACGTCATCGGCCGCAAGCCGGGCACTGACGTGCTCCGGCCGCTGTCTTCGGACCATCCTGACGACGAAACATTTGATGGTCTGCTGATACTGCGCCCGGAGGGACGGTTGTTTTTCGCCAACGTCCAGCAAGTCGCGGATCAGATTCAGGCATTCGTAGCTGAATACAAACCGAAAGTGCTCGCACTCGATATGAGCGGGGTCTTTGACATCGAGTATTCCGCTCTCCAGACGATGATTGAGAGCGAACGCCGCGTTACCGACCAGGGCATAACCGTGTGGCTCGCAGGATTGAATTCCGATGTACTCGACTATCTTCGCGCCTCCGGTTTCGCCGACAAGCTCGGCCGTGAGCGCCTCTTTTTTAGCATGAATGCCGCTCTGCAACGCCATTTGGAGCAAAAGAGCGGCAGCTAGGTATGGACTGGAGCCGACAGCATCGCGGTGGTGCGTCGCTGCGCTGCTCTCCTTGGCATCTTCAATCTTTGCAATGCAGTCTTTTTGAGGGAGCAAGCTACTTCAGCCGAAAGTCGCTGGTGGACCGTCTCAGCGAGGGCCACACGAGCGCTGTAGGACAATCCATCCCGCGCGTTTGTTTGAGCCACGCGGGTCGTCTTCTCACTATCTTAGCGGAGGAAACACCCATGCGATCTCGATCGGAAAACCCCTTTCAGAATGCCCGCCTGCTTGCCGCTGGGCTTGCCTTGGCGGCGCTGACTTGCGCGACGTCCGCCCAGGCAGACGACACACAAGCGAAGAGCCTGCTAAAGGCGATGTCGGACTACATGGCAGCGCAGGACGCAATCTCCTTCGAATATGACACGAGCCTGGAGGTCGTTACCAAACAGAAGCAGAAACTGGCCCTTGCAAGCTCCGGCGCGGTGAAGCTCAATCGGCCCGACAAGCTGAACGTCACACGCCAGGGCGGCTTCGCTAACGTCGAAATCGTTTTCGACGGCAAGACACTCTCGGTTCTCGGGAAGGACGCCAACCTTTACGCTCAGACGGAAGTGCCCGGAACGACCGACCAGCTGATCGACGCCTTGCGGGACAAATTCCATCGGCCGCTGCCGGCCGGCGACATCTTGATCTCACACCCTTACGACGCGCTCATGTCCGAGGTCACCGACGTCAAGGATCTCGGGAGTGGCGTAATACGCGGCGAGGAATGCGATCACTTGGCATTTCGCACCAAGGAAGGGGTGGATTGGCAAATCTGGATTGCCCAGGGACAGAACCCCTACCCTTGCCGCTACGTTGTTACCAGCACCAAGGTCGCAGGCTTTCCGCAATATACGATTGACATACGGTCATGGAAGGCAGGGGCGGACGTGGCGGCAGGCGACTTCAGCTTCAAGGCGCCCGACGGGGCTCAAAAGCGGGATTTGAGCAAGCTTCCAGACGCTGACGAACTGCCAGAGATATTCTCCATGAAATGATCGAACTTGAAAGGAGAGACGGCATGCTTAAATGGATCGCTATCACGTTGCTTGCTGTAGTCGCCGGGGGCTCAAGCATCGAATTTCGCGGCGCCCTTCCGGTCGAATTCAACCTGATGCCTTCCGCAGAGGCCAGGGTTGGGCGCCCGCTGACACCCGTCAGCGTCGCCGGCGTTGCCCGCAGGAGCGCAAGGCGATGCGCGGCAGGTGTCTATAACTGTTAGCCAATGCAACTGCGCGCAGCGACCACGTCCTTTCAACGACAAACTGCGCGCAGCCGCCGGATCTGTCTGTGCAGGGGGGTGTCGACATGGCAAAGGGCTCTACAGAAGACCATTCGTGTGAAACCTCTGCGTTGCTGGCCGAAGTGATCTATCGGTTCGCGTTCGATGCGCCACACAGGCCCCTGCCGCAGGATGCAGATGCTGCTCGTTTGCGGCTCGAGGCTGGCAATCGGGCTTTCGCCGAACTCCTGACCCGATTCGGATCTTCCAAGGCGACAACATTAAGTATCGATATCGACCCGCGGGATCTCGGCCTTTATCCAAGGGGCAGCGGCGCGCCAGCTCAGCAACCGTTCGCGGCAATTGTTGGCTGTGCCGACGCCCGTGTTCCTGTCGAGCTAGTCTTTTCCGAGGGCCCGAACGACTTGTTCGTCGTCAGGACCGCCGGCAACGGCATCGGAGATGATGTCGTGGGGAGCCTGAGCTATGCGATCAGCCATCTCGGGGATAGTCTCAAGTCTATCGTGGTTCTTGGCCACAGCCGGTGCGGCGCCGTTTCTACGGCAGTCGATGTCTATTTGCAGCCCGCCAAATACATGCATATCGTGCCGCTGAAGGATCTGCGGTGCATCGTGGACCGCACACTGGTCATCGTCCAGCTCGCAGCGACCTGGCTGGAAAGGGCTCATGGAGTGGAGGTCATTCGCCAACCGGGCTATCGCGCCGCACTGGTCGAGGTTGCGATCGTGCTGAACGCCGCTCTCACCGCCTATAGCATTCGGACGTGCCTCGGGCTAACCGGAAGCGATTCGATCGATGTCGTCTACGGCATCTATCTTCTGGAGCAACGACTCGTATGGGCGCCACGAGAAGAAGGGCAGAACTGGTTTGGGCTTGCGTCTGCGCCTCACGACGCGAATGAATTTGCTGTTCTGTGTGATCTCGTGGTTTCCTGCCCCAGGATACAGGCTTTACTCGTTGCTTAGGGGCGTATCGAGAGCAGAAATATCTCCGATCACGTGCGATGCCCCAGGTTCAGCTCCTGGAGGCGCGATCCCAGTCTTGATCAATTGCGCTCAACGCACCACATTTGCGCACGAAAAGAGATTGCCCCCATCGGCGAAAGGAGCACTCCATGGCCGAAACGACCACCACACCAAAAGTCCACAAGACCGATGCCGAATGGAAGGAACTGCTGACTCCCGAGCAGTACCGTATCACCCGCCAGCACGGTACCGAACGCGCCTTTACCGGTCCCTACTGGGATTCCTTCGAGACCGGTCTCTACCGCTGCGTCAGCTGTAATTCGCCGCTCTTCCGCTCCGACACGAAGTTCGATGCCGGATGCGGCTGGCCGAGCTATTTCGAGCCCGTCTCTCCGGAGTCCGTCACCGAACACAGCGACACGACTTACGGCATGGTGCGCACGGAAATCCGCTGCGGCACCTGCGAGGCCCATCTCGGCCACGTCTTCCCGGACGGACCGCCGCCGACCGGCCTTCGCTACTGCATCAACGGGCATGCGATGGTTTTCGAGCCCGGCAAGTAAAAGATTGAAACCAAAAAGAAAAGCGGACCCACGGGTCCGCTTTTTTCATATCAGGCCGGCGCATGGGATGAGCGGCGAGCGCCGGTCTTCCAGCACATGCTCTGCTGCAAGCCGTCCGAGCAGCGGTGCGAGAATGACGCCGGGATGACCGACGGCGACATAGGCGCCCTCGATGCCGGGCAGGAAACCGAGCCGCGGCATTTCATCGGAGAAGAATGGCCGGTAACCGGCAGCAGCCTCGACCAATGAGACGCCTTCGGGCAGGCGCAGGCGCTCATGCATGATCTTCAAGATCCGCTCACCAACCTTTTCCGGTGCGTTCTCCGCGGAATCATCGATATAGCCCTTGGCGACGTGCAACATGTTGTCCGCTGATTGGCGAATTTCCAGGCCGGGGCCGCGGAGAATGCGGTTCACGACAGGCTCTGCGCACCTATAGCGCAGGATGATCGAGGGTGAGGCTTCGACGCCCGTTTGGAAATCCACGCTTTCCGTCAGGCGGTCGACCGCTGTTCCGCCTGCGAGGATCACGAGATCGGCCTCGATCGTGCCATCGGCCAGACGTACGCCACGCACCCGATCGCCCGAAAGGATGAGGCTTTCGACCTTCCGGCGGAAGGTAACGGGCACGCCGGCGGCATCGATCAGGTCCCGCGCCAGCCTTGCAGGATCGAGCGCGAGATCGCGAGGCGAGAAGATCGCGCAGGCGGGAGGCTCAAGGAGATTGGGCTCCCATGCTGCGATCCTTGCGGCATCGACCAGTTCGACATCCGTCCCTTCGGCGCGATGGGCTGCGGCGAAGTCTTCGGTTTCCGCAGTGCTTTTGAGCCAGAACAGGGAACCGGGACGCGCGGCGACAAAGGCATCCGGCAGATCGGACTGCAGGCGGGTATAGTCGGCGAGCGCCTGCTGCACGAGGCCGTAATTGACGGCTCCCGGCACGACATTAATGATATTCACCCAGCCGAAGGCCCGTGCCGTCACGCCGCTGCCGGCTTGCTCATTTTCATCCACGACTTGGACAGTGGCTCCACGCCGGGCCAAATGGAAGGCAAGCGAAGCGCCGACAACGCCGGCACCAACGACAATGACGCGTATCTTTGCAGATGCCATGGCGGAAGCTCTCGTATAAAGCGGACTGAAGAAGTTGGCGGGCTTAGGCGCGCTGGATGACAGAGGGATGAAACAATGTCCATCGTCCGCGAAATCCTGCGCAGCGATCGGCTGGTGTTGCGCGAAATCACCGTCGCGGACCTGCCGGCGCTCGAGCGCATCTTCGCCGATCCGCTGTGCATGCGATATTACCCTTCCGTGAAGGATGCCGCGGCAACGCGCGATTTCTTCGACAGGCTCGCCTTCGGAAGCTATGAGAAAAATGGTTTCGGCCTCTGGGCGATGATCGATCGCGAGAGCGGCGAACTGCTCGGCGACTGCGGGATCACACTGCAGGACACGTCGCGCGGATTGGAGCGCGAGCTTGGCTACCACCTCTGGCCGGATTACTGGGGCAAGGGCTATGCCACCGAGGCCGCGCTTGCCTGCCGCGATCATGCCTTTTCGACCATGGGGCTGTCGCGCCTCGTCAGTATCGTCAGCCTGGAAAATCTTCCCTCGCAGAAGGTCGCCGGACGCGTGCATCAGCGGCGAGAGATCTTCAGCAAGCAGAACGCGGCCGGCGAGACGGTGGAACGTTATCTCTATATCAGCGAAAGGGCATCAGACGTATGAGCACAGTTTCCGACGATCCCCTCTACCGCGACCCTTCGCTTGCGCAATTCTATGATACCGCCAATCGCTGGGGGCCGGATTTCGACTTCTGCATGAAGCTTGCGGAAGGCGCCAATTCCGCGCTCGACCTCGGCTGTGGCACCGGAGAACTGACGGCAGCGCTCGCAGCGACACGCGACGTCACTGGGGTGGACCCAGCCGCCGCCATGCTGGATATCGGCAGGGCGCGGCCAGGCGGCGACAAGGTGGAATGGATCGAGGGTGATGCGCGCACCATTCGCCTCGGGGAGAAATACGATCTCATCGTGCTGACGGGCCACGCTTTCCAGGTCTTTCTGACGGAAGAAGACCAGCGCGCCGCCCTTGCGACAATTGCCGCACATCTCAGTCCCATCGGCCGGTTTGTCTTCGATACGCGCAATCCCGGTTTTCTTGGACAGCACGACGTGCGTCATAGCAAGGTGCGCCAGCTCGAACATGCGGAGCTTGGTGCGATCGAGGCCTCGGACGAGTCGCATTACGATGAGACGAGCGGCATTCTTTCCTACGAGAACGGCTATCGCGTACTTTCGACCGGCGAGCGTTTCGCCGGACGTTCGAAAATCCTCTACACCCCGCGCGACAAGCTTGCCGCAATGATCAGCGATGCCGGGCTAACCGTCGATGCATGGCATGGCGACTGGGAAGGCAACCCTTTCCAGGCACAGTCGCGGGAGATCATTCCGGTCGGCCGCCTAGCCTGAGTTAATCCTGCTCCTGCGGGCAAGGCCAGTTTGACGGGACGGTAAGCCCCGAAGGCAGCTTCGTGGAGGAATCGCCACAGGCAAGATCGATCTGCGCCTGCTGCAGGCCTGTGGCGGCGGACAGATCCAGCCCCTCGATGCGGGTCAGGAACATGAAGGCACGGTCGAAGCTGATCGGGCCTTCATAACGTGCACCCGTCAGATCGGCGCGCGAGAGATTGGCGAGCGCGAAGCTGACGCCCGTCAGCACCGCCTTGTCGAAATTGGCGCGGCCAAGCTCGGCTTTCTCGAAATTGGCCTTCGTCAGTTGCGCACCGGTGAAATCGGCCCGCTGCAGCTCTGCACCGGCAAAGCTTGCGCCGTCGGCGGCCGCACCTGCAAAGGTGGAGCGGTAGGCCTCGATCTTGCCGAAATTGGCCCCCTGGGCACTTGCTCCGGCCAGAGAGGCGCGCACGAGGGTTGCTTTTTCCGCATTGGCAGATTTGAGGTTGGCGCCGCCGAGATCGGTCAGCGAAAAATCCGTGCCGGCGAGGTTGGCGCCCTGCAGGTCGCTGCCCTGAAGCATCAGGTTCTTCTTGTTGCACTCCTGCCAGTCGAGCTCCGGCGAAGCCGTGCTGCCGCAACTGGCCGCCATCGACGGCAGCGAATAAGCTGTCATGACCAGGAAGGCCGAAAGACCGAGCACCGAGCGTCCAAACATCAACCTCTCCTCCGCGAGTCGCGCCATCAGAGATTCCTACAAGGCGCAGACTACGATAAAAATATGGTTAGTCCTCGCCAGCAATCAATCTGGAACCGGCCCTATCAGACCTTCGGTACGCGCAGTTCCATGCAGGTCAGATCCAGCCAGCGGCCGAATTTGATGCCGACCTCGGAAAATGTGCCGGCGATGCGGAAGCCGAGCTTCTCGTGCAGTTTGATGGAGGCGGCATTTTCGGCCTCGATGCCGGCAATCATGACATGGATGTTGGCGGCGCTTGCACGCTCGATCAATGCGCGCATCAGCTTTTCGCCGATGCCGGCGCCGCGGCAATCCTTGTCGACATAGACGGAATGCTCGACCGTGTGGCGGTAGCCATCGAAAGCACGCCAATCACCGTAAGATGCGTAGCCGGCGACCTTGCCATCCATTTCGGCGACGATGACCGGAAAGCCCCTGCCCTTTCGGGCCTTGAACCATTCCAGCCGGTTGTCGAGATCGACAAGCGTTTCGTTCCAGATCGCCGTCGTATGTTCGACGGCGTGATTGTAGATATCTCTGACAGCAGGAAGATCAGCTTCGGCAGCGTCCCTGATAAGAACGGTATTGGTCATGTGGCAGGCCCGGCTCGGAATGGTCGTGTTCGAATAAGCTTGTTTGCACGGGGAATACGCCGGGCGCGGGCTCATGTAAACGCAAGATGTCAGAAGGCGGGGACCGAGAGGCTGAAGCAGGTCAGCACGGCCGAATAGTGCACGGCGGCGGCGGCCACCACGAAGGCGTGCCAGATCGCATTCTGGAAGCGGAGCCTTTCCCAGACATGGAAGATGACGCCCAGCGAATAGATGATGCCGCCGATGATGATCAGCAGCATGGAAGCATAGGGAATGCGCGAAGCGACGGGCTCTGCCACCAGTACGCCGCTCCAGCCCATGGCGAGATAAAGCAGGATCGCAAGCCGGTCATACCTGCCCGGGAAAACACATTTGACGAAGATGCCGAAGGCTGCGATCGCCCAGATGGCGATCAGCGTGCCCAAGAGCAGCGGGTCATCGGCGCCGCGCTCCAGAAAGGGCGTGTAGGTGGCGGCGATCAGGATGAAGATCGCCGAATGATCGAACCTGCGCAGATACCATTTGGTGCGCGAAACCGGCCAGATATTGTAGGAAAAGGAAATGCCGAGCGTCAGCACCAGTCCCACGCCGTAAACCCAGGCGGCAACAAGCGCGCCGGCCGGGCTCCAAAGAGTGGCGTAGAAGATCAGTACGGTCACGCCGATCAGCGCAAAGAACAGCCCGACGCCATGAACAATGCCGTCCGCGATCAGTTCATATCTGTCGTAGGCCCAGCGAATGCCGTTGAACTCGCCCATGCACGCACCCTTACTCAGAGTGATGGGATGGTCGCACCGAATTGGGCAAGGCGCAACCGGACGCCTGGTGGCGTCAGGTTAAATCTTTGTGACGAGCCAAGCGTGTTCTTGATGGCGCGCTTACTTGCCCGCCGCGCAATCCTCGCAGAGCGGTGTCTGCGGCAGCACTGCAAGGCGGGCCGCAGAGATCCCGGCGCCGCAGCGGGCACAGGTGCCGTAAGTGCCCTTGGCGATGCGCTCGAGGGCGGCATCGATGGCGCGCAACTCCTCTTCTCCGGCCTGGCCGAGACCTTCCAGCACTTCGTCGTTCTCGTTTTCGATGGCGCGGTCTTCGTCATCGATCGCCTTGGTGCGGCCGAGATCCGTGTCGATCTTTCGCAGGCGCGTTGTCAGTTCGTGCCAGCGATCACGCAGGATCTTTTCCTGTAATTTCATGTCCATGGGTTTCACGTCCTACCGGTCCACCAGCACCGAGCACTTGGCGTGACGCACCACGCGATCGGCGGTGGCACCGATGAAGTAGTTGTAGATATCGGGAAGATGCGAGGCGACCATGATGAGATCGGCGCCGTGGTTTTCGGCAGCGGCCAGAATGCCGTTGGCGGGCGGACCGTTGCGGACTTCGACGGTGGCCGGAATGCCGGTCTTGGCAACGAGGCTATCCAGCCTGTCACGGCCTTCGTTCATGGCGTTTTCGACGACGTTTGCCGGCAACTCTATGGCAACGTAGGTCGGGATATCCTCGACGACGTTGAGGAGGATGATCTCGCCGCCATCGTCGAGCAGCTTTTCCGCCTTGCGGAAAATCTTCTCGCCTTTTTCGATGCTGCCGATTTCAATCGGAACGATGATCTTCCTGTACATGCGATCCTCCTTGAGGTGTTGCTCTTCGTCGTCAACTATCCTCTCTGGATAGATAAAGCGCATTGACTGATATCAAGTGGAGAGCCAGGCATCGTCAACGTTTTCAGAACGCTTCATCGTCAAAAATGGGCCTTCTGTGAACAATGCGAATAGGCCATATAGATATCAAGTACAGCAGCCGAGGGGAGCTTACAGGCGAATGGACCGGCGAAAATTCCTCGCGCTCGCTACGGGCGGCACACTTGCCGCCACCGCCGGTACGCCTTTCAATTCCAGGGCAGGAGATCATTCCATGACATCATCAGAAACTTCCTATGCGCTGACGCGCCCTGCCTATATCGACCAGTCGCACCTGGTCGTAAGAGACCTGGCTGCGGTCTCCGGTTTCTATCAGAAGATGCTTGGTCTCTCGGTGCTCGAAAAGACCGCAAGCGGTGAGGTTCTCGGTGTTGCCGGCCTGCCGCTCCTGACGCTGACGACGGATAGCAACGCACGCGAAGCGCCCCGCAACGCCGCCGGCCTGTTTCACACCGCCTTCCTCGTCCCCAGTCGTACCGAGCTTGCGCGCTGGCTTCGTCATGCTGCGCAGAACAATGTCACGCTCGAAGGCGCGTCCGACCATGTGGTCAGCGAGGCGATCTATCTTTCCGATCCGGAGGGCAACGGCATCGAAATCTATGCCGACCGGCCACATGAAGGCTGGAAATTCCACCCAGACGGCATGGTGGAGATGGCGACCCTGCGGCTCGATCTGCAGGCGCTCTACAACAGCGCTCCCGATGAGGCCTGGACCGGGATGGCAGACGGCACTGCGATCGGTCATATCCACCTGCAGGTCGGCGACATCCCGCAGGCGGATGCCTTCTATCGCGACGTGCTTGGCCTGAAGGTAATGGCCCGTTATCCGAGCGCGAGCTTCTTTGCGAGCGGCGGCTATCACCACCATCTCGCCACCAATATCTGGAACAGCCGCGGCGCCGGCATGCGCGCCGACCACATGACCGGCCTTTCCGACTACAAGATCCGCTTCAACGACAAGGAAACGCTCGACAAGGCCGTATTGAAGCTCGACGAACTGGAGATCAAGAGCGAGAAACGCGACGGCGGCGTCTTCCTCAGGGATCCGTGGGGCATAGGGCTGACGCTTTCAGCCTAAGCGACCACCCTCAGACAATATCAGAAGGGTCGTTTCGGAATTTTCCGAAACGACCCTTTTGTTTTCAGGCAATTACCAGTCGCCACAGGCTGGCGATGCAGCGGCTCTCGACGCCATCATGCCGCCGTAATAAACTGGGCGTATCCATCTACTTTGCAACCCTCAATAGATTTCGCAGCCATTCCCGATCGTATCCCAACGAAATGTCCGCCTACGGACTGAGGAGGCAGAATGACAGTCGAGGACTCCCAGCGGGTCAAGCTGGTGGCGCAGCAGGTCGCGGCTGCCAGTCCGCCTGATGTGCAGGCGGATATCCGGGCGCTGATGCACAGCGCCGATAAACCGGAATGGCTTAGCGAAGCCGGCCGCGCTATGAACGTCCGCTATGGGGGCGTGCGCGCCCTGATGAACAAAGACCAGCCTGTCGAGGAAGGGGTGGATATCGGGCCGCCACCTGTTGGTAACGACGAGACGATCGTCTTTGCCGTGGGCACGCCGGTTTTCCTCGTCAAGAACAATGCCGTCGATATCGACAGCGCCCGCGAGGAGGCCAGGGCGTGGCGTCGCATCCTCACGGAAAACGCCGCGAATGTGAACCGGGCGATGGTCTCGATCGGCCGTGTCGACGTGAGCAACGCCGATCGCGATTATGCCGGCACGGCCTGGGTGATCGATGATGGCCTCGTTGTAACCAACCGGCATGTGGCCAATCTTTTCGCCGAAGCAAGCGGCACCGGCTTCAGGTTCAAGATCGGTTTCGACGCACGCCGCGAGATCGGCGTCAATATCGACTTCCTGGAAGAATACGGCAATGACGCCAGCGACGAGGTGAAGATCGAACGCGTCGTCTGGGTGGCGCCGGAAAGCGGGCCAGATGTCGCCTTCCTGAAACTGGAGCAGAAGTCCTCGCCGGTCGGACGTTTGAAACTCGACCTTGCTGTCGATCTGCCAGTACGCAATCTGCCGGTTGCCGCAATCGGTTATCCGGCCAGCGATTCCCGCTTCTCCGACCAGAGGCTTGCCGAGAAGATCTTTGGCGGCGTCTTCACCAAGAAGCGGCTTGCGGTCGGCAACCTGCTGGCCGCCGATGAGAACCGTGTCACCCATTCCTGCTCCACCCTCGGCGGCAATTCCGGCTCTCCGCTGCTCGACATCGGCACCGGCAGGGTGACCGGGCTTCACTACAGCGGCACCGAATTTATCGAGAATGACGCGGTCCCGGCAGCCGTGTTGCAGCGCTGCCTGCAACGTGCCCGCGGACTGCTCGAAGCGCCATCGAACGGGGAGATCATCGTGAGCGGCAAGGACGGCACTAGCGGCGGCGGAAGCGGAACAGGCAGCAGCGGCGGGAAAGTAACGTTCACGGTGCCACTGAAGATCACCGTTGAACTCGATACCGCTGCGCTGCAATCATCGCTTTCCGGCGGACCGACACTCTCTTCTTCGGGATCGACCTTCGTCGTGAATACGGCCGGTTCCGGCACCGATGCGGCAGCGGTCGCGCCGATCGCGATGCCGACCAAGGAACAGGTGTTTGCAGCGGTGCGCAGCGCGCGATCGCAATTTGCCAATCGCGAGGATGTCGTCGCAATCAAACCGGGCTATCGCTTCGAGAATGGCGAGATCACCGATCAGCGCGCCGTCGTGATTGCGGTCAATCGCAAGCTCGAGTTGGGTGCCCTGGAAGCACGCGGCCGCACGAAACTGCCTGATTATATCGATGGCGTTCGCACCGATATCACCGTCGCCTCCGCACAGGATCTCTTCGGCATCGATCTGGACGAAGCCGCGACGGCAAGCTGGCACACGAATTACAAGCCGCGCCCCGATCTGCCACTGAGCCGGCGCCCGGTCAGCGGCAAATTCGTCATCCATACCGGACCCGACGCAAGCTGGCCGCAGCTTGGCCCATTCCTGTCGAAGACCCGCACATCGCTGGTCGTTGCCATGTACGATTTCGGAGCGACGAATGTCGCCAACGGCGTGCTGGATGCGGTCAAAGGCCAAGCCGAGACCATCTCCATGGTGCTGCAGATGGGCGGCAAGGTGCATGACGGCGACCTGACGGATGCCGAGGCGGTCGCGCAGATCCGCGATGCGAAGGGCAACAAATTCGATTTCGCGCCGGCGAGCGTCGGCAAGGATGGCATCTTCGATTCCGCCTATCATATCAAGGTCGCCGTGCGTGACCACAAGGCCATGTGGCTCTCGAGCGGCAACTGGCAAAGTTCCAACCAGCCAAACGTGGCGCCTTTGACGAACAAGGATGACGAGGCATCGGCGCTGCGGCTCTACAATCGCGAATGGCATGCCATCCTTGAAAACGCCGAGCTCAGCAAACTCTACGAAGCGCATATCCTGCGCGATCTTGCAGAGGCCAAGACGGTGACGGAGGCCGGCATCGTGCCGGAACAGCTGGTGTTCCTGCCAGCCAATCTCGCCATGGATACGCTCGAGGCGCCTCAGAAGCCGCGCTATTTCCAGCCGCTGACCGGCGAACGCACGATCGACGTCCAACCAATCCTGACGCCCGACAACTATATCGACGTCGTATTGCCGTTCATCCAATCGGCCAGGAGCCGGATCTATTTCCAGAACCAGAGCTTCAATACCAGGACGGTGGGCGACAATTATCGCCGGCTCCTGGATGCGCTGCTTGAAAAGCAAAAGGGTGGCCTCGACGTGCGCATCATCTTCCGCAGCTTCGGCTCCGAGGACCGCGACGTCATCAGCAATGCCAAGGATTACGGCTTCGATACCAACAAGATCCGCAAGCAGAAGAACTGCCATACCAAGGGGATTATCATCGACAGCGAAGCCGTACTGATGGGCAGCCACAACTGGACGACAGCCGGCACCGGCTTCAACCGCGATGCGAGCCTGATCTTCTATGATGTGGAGATCGCCAAGTTCTACGAGGAAATCTTCCTCTACGACTGGAACCGTATCGGCCCGGCAAAAATAGATGAAAATCTGCCGCCGCCGGTGCTTGCGCCGGCCGGAGCGGAAACGGCACCGCCATCAGGCTACATTGCCGTCCCGCTTTCCATTGCACTTGGGCGCTGAATTTGGAACGGCACGCCTAGGCTTTTCGCAGCAAAGACTCCAAACGACAAATGGCGCCGTTTCCGGCGCCATTTCCATTTGAATAACCTCGGACTTCAATGACGGGGCTCGATGGTCACCTCGCCGAACATGACGCCGCGCGTCAGCGGCTTGGCGAGGAAATCATGCGGGAAACCAAGGACAATCGCGCTTGCCTCGGCGAGGCGGGCGCGGTGTTCGTCCGACAGGACGACATCGAGCGCACCAAGATTGTCTTCGAGCTGGGCCATCGTCTTGACGCCCATGATCGGCGAGGTCACGGCCGGGTTGGTGAGCGTCCAGGCGATTGCCACCTGGGCCGGCGTCTTGCCGATTTCGGCTGCGACCTGCTTCACGACATCGGCGATGCCGAGACTGCGTTCCGTCAGCGCACCGTTGCCGGCGGCGACATTCTTGCGGGTGCCGACCGCACTTGCCGTTCCCGCACCGATATCGAGATCGGAGCGGCTGTATTTGCCTGTCAGAACGCCCATGCCGAGCGGCGACCAGGGAATGACGCCGAGGCCGAGTTCATGGGCCATCGGGATCAGTTCGCGTTCCACCGTGCGTTCGATCAGGCTGTATTCGATCTGCAAGGCGACCAGCGGTGCCCAACCACGTAGGTCGGCCAGCGTCTGCATGCGCGCAACCTGCCAGGCGGGCGTGTCGGAGATGCCGGCATAAACGATCTTGCCGGCAGTAACGAGATCGTCGAGCCCGCGCATGACCTCTTCGACCGAGGTCGTGAAATCCCAGGCATGCAGGTAGAAGAGATCGATGTAGTCGGTATTCAGTCGCTTCAGACTGTCTTCTACCGAACGGATCATGCTGCGGCGATGATTGCCACCTGAATTCGGATCTTTCGGGCGCGAGGTAATCGTATATTTGGTGGCGATGACAAGCTCGTCGCGGCGGCCTTCGGCAAAGCGGCCTACGAGTTTTTCCGAGGTGCCACCGGTATATTGATTGGCGGTATCGATGAAGTTGCCGCCGCGATCGACATAGGCGTCGAACATGCGACGGGACTCCTCTTCATCCGCGCCCCAGCCCCAGTCTGTTCCGAAGGTCATGGCGCCGAGCGACAGCGGCGAAACGCGCAGGCCGGAACGGCCGAGGAGACGGTAGCGGTCAAGGGACAATGTATCAGTCATGGGTAATCTCCTGTGTTGCAGACAGAAGATGCGCCTTGCCGATACTGACAACAATGCTACATTATCGGCATGGCTTCCTTAGAAAAGAGAGTATAATGCGCGGTAGTGACTATGCGGAGCTCAGGGCTTTTGCCGCGGTCGCCGAGCACGGCAATTTTGCCCGTGCGGCCGCCCGGCTCGGCATATCCGCCTCCGCGCTCAGCCAGACGATCCGCACGCTCGAGGAGCGGATGGGCATCCGGCTGCTCAACCGCACGACCCGTAGCGTGGCGCCGAGCGAGGCAGGCCAGCGCCTGCTTTCGAGGCTGCTGCCGGCACTTGCCGATCTCGACCAGGCGGTGGCGGATGTTTCTGCGTTGCGCGATACGCCGGCCGGCCTGCTGCGCATCAACGCGCCGCGGGTTGCGATCGTACACAGGCTGGCGCCACTGATTGCGCCTTTCCACGCGGCCTTTCCCGATATCGTCATGGACATCATCGTGGATGACAAACTCTCCGATATCGTCGCCGACCGGTTCGATGCCGGCATCCGGCTGGGCGAGATGGTGGAAAAGGACATGGTGAGCGTGAAACTCGGCGGCGAGATGCGGCTCGTCGTCGTCGCCTCGCCCGAATACATCGCGCGCCACGGCATCCCGGACACGCCACGCGACCTGCGCGACCATTCCTGCGTCGTCTCCCGCTGGCCGACGGATGGCAGCCTCTATCACTGGGAATTCGAGCGCGGCGACGAGAAGCTTGAGGTTGCCGTTTCGGGGCCCCTCAGCACCACAGACAACGATCTGATGCTTCGGTCCGTGCTCGATGGCGTCGGCATCGGTTATCTCTTCGACTATCACGTGGCGGAACATCTCGCCGCCGGGCGGCTCATCAGCATGCTCGACGAGTGGACACCGCCCTTCCCCGGCTTTCACCTCTATTATCCGAGCCGGCGCCAGATGCCGCCGCCGCTACGCGCCTTCGTGGATTTCGTCGCGCGACAGCGGGCTGCCTAGATGGCTCGATACCAGAGGGGAACCTGTGGCAACCCCTGTGCGTTGATTGGCGAAGCAATCGGGCTTCGGGGACTTATCGCACATGGGTATCGCCAACGGCATCCGGAAACAGGCAAGCAAGATCCGTCTTGGCGAACGCCATACCAGCGCATGGGCGCGAACGCTGCAGGAAGCAGCCGAGGGGCTGCCACCGGCACCGGTGCGGCGCGTCGAGAAGGACGGGCTCGATGTCAGCATGGCCTGGGCCATCATCGGCATCTTCGGCATCCTCGGGCTTGCCGCCGTCTATCAAATGTCGCTGATCCTGATCCCGATCACGCTCGCCGTGGTCGTCGGCATGATCCTCGGGATGGCAGCCGAGAAACTTTCAAAGATGGGCGTGCCGCGGCTTGCCAATGCCGTGTTGCTTTCCAGCGGCGTCGCGCTTGTCATCTTTTTGCTCGTCAATTCGCTTGCCGGACCACTGACGATGCTTGCCAATGACGCGCCTGATTTCATCGATCGCACCACACAGCGCATCATGCCTTATCTGGAACGGATCGAGTGGCTGCACATCACGCCCGCGACTTTCCAGAGCGGGCCAATGTCCATCGAATCCCTGCTTGCGAATACCGGCAACGTCCTGCACGTGGTGACGACGAACCTGACGCCGGCGCTGGTACAGGGGCTGATCTTCTTTGCTGCCCTGCTACTCTTTCTTGCCAGCCGTGTCAGCCTGCGCAAGACGATCATCATGACCTTCCGCGAGCGTGCGCGGAGGCTCGCGGCAATCCGCGTCATCAATGCGGTGGAACAGGCGCTCGGCTTTTACTTCGCCACAGCCTCGCTGATCTATGTCGCGCTTGGTGTCGTCATGACCATCATCGCCTATGCCGGCGGTCTGCCGACGCCCGTTCTCTGGGGCTTCTTCGCCTTCATCTCGAGCTTCATTCCCTATCTTGGCATCACGATGATGACCTTTGCCGTGGCCATCGCAGGCGTCATGTCCCATGACGGCATCGTCATCGGCCTCATTCCGGCGGCGGCATTCTTCACCGTACACCTCGTCATGGAGAACCTTATCTTCCCCGCGGTCATGGGGCGGCGGCTGGAGATCAACCCCTTCGTCGTCTTCCTGGCGATCATCTTCTGGACGTGGATGTGGGGGGCGGTCGGCGCCATGCTGGCCCTGCCGCTGTCGCTCGTCGTCATGACCATCATCGACGAACTGCTGATCGAGGAAAAACCACAGCCGCAACTGCCGAAGTAACGAGAGCGCCCGGAGAAAAGCCTATGGCATCCGACCTGCATCTCAACGAAGCCAGCCACGACGAGCTCGTGGGCGGCTGCTCGCTCTGGGGCAGGAACGGCGTGCAACCGGTCTATCAGCCGCTGGAGCAGAGCTTCAAGACCGATATCGCCATTATCGGCGGCGGCATCACCGGCGCGCTTGCCGCCGAACATCTGACGGCGCGCGGCTTCTCGGTGGTCGTCATCGACCGCGAACAGCCCGGGCTCGGCAGCACCGCGGCAAGCACGGCGATGCTGCAATGGGAGATCGACCGCACGCTCGGTGAGTTGGAGACCTTTTATGGCTTCGAACGGGCGGCCGGCATCTATCGACGCAGCGCTGCCTGTGTCGCGGGGCTTGCCAAGCTGATTGCCGCCCATGGCATTACCTGCGGTTTCCAGCCCCGCAATACACTCTATCTCGCCAACAACCACGAGGGTGCGCGCGAACTGATGGACGAACGGCAGCTTCGCCGCCGGGCGGGACTGCCGGGCCACTATCTCGAACATCCCGATCTCCTCACCCAATACGAATTCGACCGCGATGCAGCGATCCTCTCACCGGGGTCAGCGGAGGCCGACCCGCTGCTGCTCACCTGGTCTTTGCTGCAGATTGCCTTTTCGCGCGGTGCGCGGCTGATCAACGCCTCGGTGACTGGGCTTCACAGCGAAGGCGGACGCGTCACGGCCGAGACGAACGGCGCCCATGTGATCGAGGCGCAGCATGTGGTGCTGGCGACCGGCTATTCCATGCCCGGCCTGGACATGCCGAAGCTGCATCGCGCCAGTTCCAGCTGGGCGCTCGCCACCGTTCCACAGAAGCCTGACGATCTCTGGCGGGATGGCATGCTGCTCTGGGAAGACAGCCATCCCTATCTTTACGTGCGCACCACTGACGACAACCGTATTATTGCGGGCGGCGAGGACGACGACACGACCGACCCCGAAGAGCGCGACCGCAAGCTGCCGGGAAAGGTCATGGCGATCCGGGAAAAGCTGAAGCGGCTATGGCCGAAGGCGGATACACGGGTGGAGCATGCCTGGTGCGGCACCTTCGGTGAGACGGCAGACGGCCTGCCGCTGATAGGCCCCGTGCCCGGCATGGCCGGCGTCTATGCCGCCTACGGCTACGGCGGCAACGGCATCACCTTCTCCTACCTCGCCGGCCAGATGATCGGCGCAATGCTCGCAGGCATGCATCGCGACTGGTTCGAGGATTTCGCCCTCGACAGGGATGCACCGACCATGCGGAGTTTCGCGGCGGATTGGACGCGGACCGGCGAGGAACTGAGATAAGCCCCGTCCCAGAGCATTTCCGTTTATTTCGAATCAGGAAAGTTCTCTATCTCTTTGCTTTTACGCAATTCCGGACGCATTCCGCTGCACACTTTTGCCGGAATTGCTCTACTCCGTCGTCTTGTCGTCGCCCGTATCAGCAACATCCTGCAGCCGGACGAACTCCGTGCCTTTTGCCTTGAGATCGACGAGCGCCTTGGCGACGCCCTCACCGGCCGCATGGGTCGGCTGGTTGATGTGGGAGATGACGACATCGCCATCCTTGGCCGAGGAAATGCGCTTTTCGGTGACCGCCGCACCCAGCAGCGAGCCGCCGTCGCCATTCACGGAATAGCCGGCGATGCGGTATCCCATGGCGCGGATCTGGCCGATAGCCGAGAGATCGTATTTGGCAGTCGAGCCCCGGAACCAGTGAGGTGCCGGAATGCCTGATGCGACCATGGCGGCAGCACCGCCCTCCACCTCCTGCCTGACGGCATCGGGCGATCCGGCGGATGCGATGCCATAGACCAGCACCGGCTTGTCGATTGCCGGGATATGCTTCTCGCCGTGATTCTCCAGCTCGAAAAGGTCGGGATTCTGCAGAAAGACGGCAACCGCCTTCGGATTGCGTTTCAGCCAGCGGGCGGTGACGAAGATCGTCGCCGGGATACGCTCGCTGACGAGCGTCGACAGGATGCGCTCATCAGCCTCGCCCATGCAGGCATCGAAGGTGAGCGCGATACGCGCGCGGCCTGATACGTTGGAGCGGGCGACGTGCAGATGCGGCTCAACGAGCTTCGGACCGGCTGCCGCTGGCGTATGGGCTGACATGGCAGGAGCAAGTATTTCGGCGGCAAATGCCGACGGGGCAGCCAGGAGCAGCGCAGAACCAAGAAGAAAGCGTTTCATGAATAATCAGATTCAGTTGATGTTTCAGGCAATATTAAAACAAAGAAACGAAGCGGGCCATGTGGCCTGATGCCGCCCGGCGCGAGCGGTTCATGTCTCAATCTGCCCGCATTCCTGTGCCCGTCACCGGAATGCGAGAGCGCCGGGAAGAGGCCGAGGACTCAATCGTAAAGATAGTATTTTGTCCACTTATCCTTCGGCACCTTGTCACCGATCTTGTACTGCAGGTTACGCACATTGATGTGCTGCGGGCCAGTAATGCAGGTGTAGGAAAGGTGATACCAATCGCCCTTGCTGCGGAAGACGGCGCCGGGGGCCTCAAGTCGGTCATCGCTTGGGATCGGGTCCTTGAATGTGTACGCGATGACCTTGTCCGGCCGGAAGCCGGTGCCGTCCTGGTTGATGCGGCTCATAGCTTCGGTATCGCAGCTCTGCTCGAGGCGGGTGGCCGGATCCAGCTTTTCGAGCTGCTTCTTGATGGCGGGATCGACAGCAAGGGCGGACGAGGCTGCAAGGGCTGCAAGCGACATAAACAGGACCAGACGTTTCGGCATTACGGAGAAACCTTTACTGTTATGTATTCATCATAATGCCGCCGGAAGCTTGCCGGAGGCCTGACGCGGGTGCAATTTTCGCGCAGCGCTAGCGGACATTCTTAAACAATGTGGTGACATCAAGGCAACGAGCCGGCCATTTTGTCTCAATAAGGTTCACCGGCCGACGCTTGATCATGACCCGCCGCACCTCTATCTCTTGCCCACCGATACCGCCCTTTACGGAGCTTTCCTTGACCGCTTTCAAGAACCTGCCCGCCCCGCCCGCCGCTGAAAAAAGACCCGTCTCCGATACGCGGCACGGCATCACGCGCACTGACGACTATGCCTGGCTGCGGGCAGACAACTGGCAGGCCATGTTCAAGGATCCCTCCATCCTCGACGCGGATATCCGCGCCCATCTGGAGGCAGAAAATGGCTACATGAACGCGGCCATGGAAGACACCAAGGCCTTGCAGAAGGTGCTGTTTGCCGAAATGCGCGGCCGCATCAAGGAAGACGACAGCTCGGTCCCGATGAAGGACGGCCCTCATGCCTACGGCACGTCGTTTGTCACCGGCGGCGAGCAGCCACGCTATTTCCGCATCCCGCGCGATGGCAATGTGAAGGACGAGACGATCCGCACAATCCTTCTCGACGGCGACAAGGAAGCCGCCGGCAAGGCCTATTTCCGACTCGCCGGCCTCGATCATTGCACGGACCACAGCCGCGGCATCTGGGGCTATGACGACAAAGGCTCGGAATTCTTCACGCTCAGGGTTCGCGATCTTTCAAGCCTCGAAGACCTGTCCGACGTGATCGAGAATACCGGTGGCGGCGGGGTCTGGGCGCCCGACGGGAAGAGTTTCTTCTATTCGGCGCTCGACGAGAACCACCGCCCCTCGAAGGTTTTCCACCACGTCCTCGGCACGCCGCAGAGCGAAGACCGGTTGGTTTACGAGGAGGCGGATGCCGGCTTCTTCATGGGCGTCGGCGGCTCGCTGCTCGACGACTTCATTTACATCGACATCCATGACCACGAGACGAGCGAATATCGCCTCTTGTCGACGAAGGACCTGAACGCCGAGCCGAAGCTGGTAGCGGTGCGTGAAGAAGGCATCGAATATTCGCTGACCGAAGGCGGCGACGTTTTCTACATCCTCACCAATGACGGCGGCGCCAAGGATTTCAAGATCATGGAAACGCCCGTTGACAAGCCGGGCAAGGAAAACTGGCGCGAGATCGTGCCGCACAAGCCAGGCACGCTGATCATCAGCCACATGGCCTATGCCCGCCATCTCCTGTGGCTCGAGCGCAAGGACGGCCTGCCGCAGATCATGATCCGCGACCGTCAGAGCGGCGAAGAACATGCAATCGCCTTCGACGAGGAAGCCTATTCGCTCGGCCTTTCGGGTGCCGCCGAATATGACACAGACGTCATCCGCTTCTCCTATTCCTCGATGACGACGCCCTCGCAGCTCTACGACTACAACATGGTCACCCGCGAGCGCACGCTCTTGAAGACGCAGGAAGTGCCATCGGGCCATAACCCTGACGACTATGTCACCCGCCGCGTCTTTGCTCCGGCATGGGATGGCGAAAAGGTACCGGTGACCCTGCTCTATCGCAAGGATACGCCGCTCGACGGCTCCGCTCCCTGCCTGCTCTATGGCTACGGTGCCTATGGCATTACCATTCCAGCCGGCTTCAACACCAATTGCCTGTCGCTCGCCGATCGTGGCTTCGTCTATGCCATCGCCCATATTCGCGGCGGCAAGGACAAGGGCTTTGCCTGGTACGAAGACGGCAAGATGGACAAGAAGACCAATACGTTCAAGGACTTCATCGCTGCCGCTGACTATCTGAATCAGGAGAAGTTCACGTCCTACGCAAACATCATCGCCGAGGGCGGGTCTGCCGGCGGCATGCTGATGGGTGCGGTCGCCAACATGGCGCCGGAGAAATTCGCGGGTCTCATCGCCGCCGTTCCTTTCGTCGACGTCCTGAACACCATGCTCGACGACACGCTGCCGCTCACTCCGCCGGAATGGCCGGAATGGGGCAACCCGATCGAGAGCCGCGAAGAATACGAGCAGATCGCCGCCTATTCGCCCTATGACAATGTCGGCGCGAAATCCTATCCGCCGATCCTGGCGCTCGGTGGCCTGACGGACCCGCGCGTCACCTATTGGGAGCCGGCGAAATGGGTCGCAAAGCTGCGCGACAAGACGACGGGTGCCGCACCCATCCTGCTCAAGACCAACATGGACGCCGGCCATGGCGGGGCTTCGGGCCGCTTCCAGCGGCTTGAAGAGATCGCATTCGAATACGCATTTGCGATCAAGGTAGCGGGCAAGATGTAAGGCGCGCGGATGTGGCGTGCCCTGGTGCGCCACTCGCTCAAGGGAGGGAGAAATGGCCGTCTATATCGCGCTGCTGAGAGCCGTGAATGTCGGCGGCACGGGCTCCCTGCCGATGGCCGAGCTGAAGTCGATCTGCGAGCAGCTCGGCTTCACCGACGTGAAGACCTACATCCAGAGCGGCAACGTCCTGTTCCGTTCGGATGGGGCCGAAAAGGCGGTGGAGGCGAAGCTCGACGAGGCGCTGGGAAAGAAGATGGGCAAGCGGCCGGGCGTGATGGTGCGCAGCCGCAAGGAGCTTGACGGCATCATCGCCCACGCGCCCTTCCCCGAGGCCAAGCCGAATTTTCTGCTGGTCTATTTCCTGCCCGAGGCAGCACCCAAGGATGCGCTGGAAAAGATGGTGGCGCCCGACGGCGAGGAAGCAAAGCTCGCCGGGCGCGAAATCTATGTGCACTATCCCATCGGCTCCGGCCGATCGAAGCTGAAGCTTCCGGCACTGAAGGCGGGCACGTCCCGCAACCTCAACACCGTACGCAAGCTTGCCGGCCTGGCGGCTGAGCTGGAAGATGGCAAAGCCTAAAGCTGGTCGCCACTCCTCACCGTGCCATAGATATGTTCATGTCTGACGGCAACGAGCGGCGACTCGATGGCGGGCAGGAAGAGCATCCTCACGAAGATGCGCAGCATCAGCACCTGTTCGGCGAGCGTATTCGGCTCCTTCAGCGTCTTTGAGAGAACAATGCCGCCTTCCAGCACCGAAGAAACCATATCGGCGAGCTGGTCGACATCGACGGGCTCGCGTGGCGAATAGACTTCCATGATCTCGCGGAACATGCGACCGAAGCGGCGGCGCCAGGCAAGTACGGCATTGCGGTTGGTCTCCTGGATCTCACGATCGAAGAGCCGCTCGTAATAGCAGACGGTCGCCACGAGGCAGCCCGGATGACCGTTCGGCAGGTCGGCCACCAGTTCGGAGAGCAGCTTCAGGCCCAGCAGAAAGGATTGCAGTGGGTCATCCATCAGATCGCGCGCACGGCTGAAGATCTCGTCATAGATGCGTTCGTCGTTTTCGATGTAGCGGTTGAGCAGCGCTTTCGCGAGCTCGTTCTTGTCCTTGAAGTGGTAAAAGAAGCCGCTCTTGGTAATGCCGGTTTCGACGATCAATTCCTCGATGGACGTGCCGCCGAACCCCTTCTGCAAGACCGCTGCTTCCGCCACATCAAGGATGCGATTCCGCGTTTCTTCGCCCTTTCGCATGTTCCCCTCCTGTACCCACGGTACAGTTTTCTGGACAGCTAGATCGAGCCCGCCTGCGCCCCTGGCAGCACCGGCCCATGCAAGGGATTGATTTCAATCCGCAAAATTCGAAACCTGTGATAGTATACCGCAAGTCGCCTAGTTTGACACCAGAATAAGCGGCAGAACATGACCATCGATGGCAGTCATTTCAGGCGCCTCGACTGGAGAGGTTTCACGATGGCAAAGTACAGGCATGGGTTGCCGCAGCTTAAAGGCGGCGCCTTCATTAGCGATGGCGGCATGGAAACCACGATGATCTTTCAAGAAGGCATCGATCTTCCGCATTTCGCCTCCTTCGTATTGCTGGCATCCGAAGACGGGCGGGAGCGCACGAAGAACTACTATCGCCGCTACCTGGATATCGCCCGGCGACACGGCACAGGTTTCGTGCTCGACACCGCCACATGGCGTGCCAATCCCGACTGGGGTCAGAAGCTCAACTATACGACCGAAGCGCTGCAAACGGCAAACGAGCAAGCCGTCGAACTGCTCGTGGGCTTGCGCCACGACTATGAGCGACCGGAGCAGCCAATCGTCGTCAGCGGCGCCATAGGCCCGCGCGGCGACGGCTACAAGGCGGGCGTGATGAGCGCCGACGAAGCGGAGGACTATCACGCCTTCCAGATCGAGACCTTCGCCGGCACCGAGGCCGATATGGTCGCCGCCTTCACGCTGACCAATATCGACGAGGCGATCGGTATTGCGCGGGCAGCCAGCACGCTCGGCATGCCCTGTGCCATCTCCTTCACGCTGGAGACGGATGGCAGGCTGGTGACCGGCCGCAGCCTTCAGGATGCGATCGAGACGACGGATGCGGCCACCGGCGGATCGCCGGCCTACTACATGATCAACTGCGCCCACCCGACGCATTTCGAGGCGGCGCTCGATCATGGCAGCGGCTGGGTAAAGCGCATTTCCGGCATCCGCGCCAACGCTTCGACCATGAGCCATGAACAGCTCGACAACAGTGAGGTGCTGGATGCCGGCGACCCTGCCGATCTCGGCCAACGCTACCGCGAGCTCCTTCGCCGCATGCCGCAGGTACACGTGCTCGGCGGCTGCTGCGGCACCGACCACCGCCATGTTGCGGCGATCTGCGAAGCGTGCCTGCCCCGGGCGGCGTGACGGAGTGAGCGGGAGGGCATGGCGTGACGATGGTGGGGGCAATGACACGCCGGCGCAGCTGGCGTGATCTGTGGCTTGCGATTAAAGGGCAACAGACGCAAGCCGAACCGGAGGCGGCTGTGGAGGTGGCATTGCAGGATATGGATCTTGCGGCCTTCGAGGACCTCGACCGCCGCATGGCCTACGGGCTCCAGGCGGACCAACGCAAGGCGCGTCCATTGCGGCGCAGGCGATTGCGGGAACCTGTCGGCCTCTGACGAAGAGGAAGGCGCCTCAGCTTCAGGCTGCGGCGCCTTTCTTGTGCTTGACCCTGTAGCCGCTGATCTCTTCGCCCGCCGTCGGCGAGAAGCGCAGGTTCCAGATGGTGGCGCTGATCGAAATGATCGCAACCACGATGAAGGCGGCGGAGAAATCGCCAAGCTTCGGCGTTTCGACATCGTTGAACGCCATCGAGGCATGCAGCGCCAGTGCGCCGATGCAGATGCCGAGCGAGAGCATCAGCTGCTGGAAGGTGGTGTAGAAGCTCGTGGCCGAGCTCATGCGTTCCTGGCTGATCTCGTCATAGGCGATGGTATTATAGGCGGTGAACTGGAACGACATGAAGAAGGCGCTGAGCACGAGCGCGATGAAGATCAGCGGCATCGGCCAATCCGGCCGGAAGGCGGCGCAGAGACCATAACCGATCGTGCCGAGAATGCCGTTTATAATAAGGCTTCGGCGGAAACCGAAACGGCGGAAGACGGCCTTTGCCAGGGGTTTCATGAACAGCGCGCCGAGTGCGGTGGAAATGACGATCTGCCCCGCGGCGGCGGCTGAAAGACCGAAGCCGATCTGGAAGAGCAGCGGCAGCAGGAAGGGCTGCGCGCCCTGCGTGATGCGCGTCAGCGAACCGGCGATGACAGAGGTGCCGAAGCTCGGCACCTTCATCAGCGAGAAATCCATGATCGGGGCCGGATGCCTGCGGGCATGGCGCAGATAGGCAATGCCGAAGAGCAGGCCGATCGCAATGAGGAAGATCGAGAAGGAACCCTGCCCTTCATGGCTCGACAATTCGAAGCCGAACAGCATCGAGCCGAGCGAAATGCCCGAGAGGATGAAGCCGATCGTATCGAAGGGACCGGCGGCCTTACCCTTCACCTCGTCAATATAGATCGACACGAAGATCATGCCGATGATGCCGATCGGCACGTTGATGTAGAAGATCCAACGCCAGTCGAGATAGGTGACGATGAAGCCGCCGAGCGGAGGGCCGACGATCGGGCCGATCAGCGCCGGCACCAGCAGCCAGGACATGGCGCTGACCATATCCTTGCGGTCGACGCTGCGCATCAGCACCAGACGGCCGACGGGCATCATCATGGCGCCGCCGATGCCCTGCAGCAGGCGGGCAAGCACGAGGAACGTCAAGGTCGGCGCAAAGGCACAGAGGATCGAGCCAACCACGAAGACGGCGATCGCCGAGCGGAAGACGGTGCGCGAGCCGAAACTGTCTGCCACGCGGCCGCTGGCGGGGATGAAGATCGCAAGGCTGAGCAGGTAGGAGGTCAGCGCAATCGACATGGCCGGGGCGTCGACGCCGAAATCGCGCGCCATCGTCGGCAGCGCGGTCGCCAGCACGGTTGCGTCGACATTTTCCATGAGCATGGCACTCGCGACAATCATCGCGATCACCCGGAAATTGGGTGCTGCACGCCGGACCATCGGCGCATGATAAATCTGATCCGACATCGTCAGGGATCACTCGCAAAGGCGCAGCGGAGCACACGGGGCGACAAGGCCGCGGGGATGACATGGCAAAAATGCCAAGAGGAGATGGTTTGCTATACGCCTGCAATCATGGCGGCGCTATGTCTTTTATGGCACATCTGCTTTGCCGAGAGGTAAAGGCCGATCACCATTCCTTGCACTTTTTTGCCCTTCGTGAAGCGGATGGTTTGGGACCTAAGGCGGCTTGCGTGACCGCATCTGCGGCCCTACCTATTAGTCATGACCTCCGCCCCGCAGACAAACCCGCCGGACAACGCCTTCGGCTTCGACAACAGCTATGTGCGGCTACCGCAGAACTTCTTCGCCCTGCAGGCGCCGACGCAGGTGGCCGAGCCGTGGCTGATCAAGCTCAACGAACCGCTGGCTAGAGAACTGGGGCTTGATGTCGAGGTCCTGAAGCGCGATGGCGCAGCAATTTTTTCCGGAAATCTCGTGCCTGGCGGCGCGGAGCCACTGGCGATGGCCTATTCCGGCCATCAGTTCGGGCATTTCGTGCCACTGCTCGGCGACGGGCGCGCGATCCTTCTCGGAGAAGTGATCGACCGCAACGGGAAGCGCCGCGATATCCAGCTCAAGGGCGCGGGCCAGACGCCGTTTTCGCGCCGCGGCGACGGGCGGGCAGCTCTCGGTCCGGTGCTGCGTGAATATATCATCAGCGAGGCGATGTTTGCGCTCGGCATTCCCGCCACGCGGGCGCTTGCCTCCGTGCTGACCGGCGAAGGCGTTCGGCGTGAGGATATCTTGCCGGGCGCCGTCTTCACGCGCGTCGCAGCAAGCCATATCCGCGTTGGTACCTTCCAGTATCTTGCCGCTGGTGGCGACGAGGATGGCATAAAGGCGCTCGCCGATCATGTCATCGAACGGCACTATCCCGAGCTGGCGGCGGCGGAAAATCCCTATCTCGCGCTCTATGAAGCTGTCTGCGACCGGCAGGCGGCGCTGATCGCCCGCTGGCTGCAGGTGGGCTTCATCCATGGAGTGATGAATACCGACAACATGACGATCTCAGGCGAGACGATCGATTTCGGTCCCTGCGCCTTCATGGATATCTACGATCCGATGACGGTGTTCTCTTCGATCGACCAGCACGGGCGCTACGCCTATGCCAATCAGCCGGGCATCGGGCAATGGAACCTGGCGCGGCTCGGTGAAGCGCTGCTGCCGCTTGTTGATGCCGACAAAGACAAGGCGATCGAGCATGCGAACGCCATCATCAAGGCCTATGGCGAGCGTTTCCACGCCTATTGGCTGCAGGGCATGCGCGGCAAGATCGGCCTGACTTCAATCGAAGACGGCGATCTCGAACTCATCCAGTCATTGCTGGCGCTGATGCAGGCAGGGGGCGCGGATTTTACGCTGACCTTCCGGCGGCTGTCGGCTGTTGCAGGCGACGAGGCGTCCGAGGCGGTATTCACATCGACTTTCCGCGAGCCTGCTGCCGGCACCGAATGGCTGGCGCGCTGGCGCGAGCGGCTTTCGCGCGATCCGCAGATGCCCAGTAATCGGGCTGCAGCAATGAAGCAGGTCAATCCGGCCTTCATTGCGCGCAACCATCGGGTCGAGCAGGCGATCGTGGCGGCCGTTGAGGACGGCGATTTTTCGCTGTTCGAGGCGCTACTCACAGTTCTTTCGCACCCCTATGAGGAACAGCCGGCGTTTGCAGCCTATATGGACCCGCCGAAGCCGGAAGAGCGGGTGCTCCAGACCTTCTGCGGAACCTGATTTCAGACAGTTCCAATTCAACTCGCCCCATATTCATTGGAGATAACAATGACTGACCTTCTCGATATTCCGGTCAAGACAGTGCAAGGACGTGAGACGACGCTCAACGAATATCGCGGCCAGGTGCTGCTCATCGTCAATGTCGCCTCCAAGTGCGGCCTGACGGTGCAGTATGAAGGGCTTGAAAAGCTCTATGCCGACAAGCGCGAGCGCGGCTTCGTCATCGCCGGCTTCCCGGCCAATGACTTCAAGGGCCAGGAGCCGGGCACGGATGCGGAAATCCTGGATTTCTGCACCAGCACCTTCGGCGTCGATTTCCCGATGTTCTCGAAGATTTCCGTCAAGGGACCGGACAAGCACCCGCTCTACAAGAACCTGACCGGCTCCGATGTGAAAACGACAGGCGAAGGGCCGATGCGTGAGCGGCTGAAGGGCGCCGGCCTTGCCGGTGACGACAAGGAAATCCTCTGGAACTTCGAGAAATTCCTCGTCGGCCGCAATGGCAAGGTCGTTGCCCGATTCGCCCCTGACGTCACGGCGGACGACAACCGCCTCGTTTCCGCAATCGACCGAGAGCTTGCAAAAGCCAGCTAGCGCGCCAGTTTCAACCGCGGCCAAATGCGGCGGTTGAAAGGCAGGCCTCCCGCTCTATCTGCCTGATCGGCGTATGTTTTTCGCCATTTTCCGATCCGGCTAACCAGCGGGAGACTGCCTTATGGCAATCGTCATTACCTCCATACTCTTCATCATTTTCGGACTGGCGCTCGGCGGCGGGGGGCTGTGGCTCGTCACGCTTGGCGGCAGCGTCTTCTATCTCTTCGCGGGACTGATGTTCCTGCTGACGGCAGGCCTGCTTCTCATGCGCAAGGCAGTCGCGCTGTGGGTCTATGCGGTACTCGTCGTCGTGGCTCTCTCCTGGGCAATCTGGGAGGTGGGGTTCGACTGGTGGCAGCTCGGCCCGCGCGGCGGCCTGATCATCCTCTTCGGGCTCTGGCTGCTGACGCCATGGATCCGCAGGCCGCTCGGCTTTCGCAGCCCGACCGGCATCTATTACGGTGCCAATCCCTGGCCGCTGGCCATTCCGGTCATTCTGGCCATCATCGTCGCCGGATATTCCATGACGACGGATCCGCATGACCTCGCCGGCGATCTGCCGACGCAATCATCCGCTGCAACGCCGGCTTTTGGTGGCAATGTGCCTGACGGCGAATGGCATCAATATGGCCGCACGCCCTACGGCCAGCGCTATTCGCCGCTTGACCAGATCACTGTGCAAAATGTTTCCACCCTCGATGAGGTGTGGCGCTACCAGACCGGCGACGTGAAGAGGCCTGACGATGTCGGCGAGACCACCTATCAGGTGACCCCGCTGAAAGTCGGCAACACGCTTTATCTCTGCACGCCGCACAATTGGGCGATTGCGCTCGATGCCAAGACCGGCCAGCAGAAATGGAAATATGACGCCAATTCCGGCATGAACCCGGACCGGCAGCACCAGACTTGCCGCGGCGTGACCTATTACAGCGATGAGGCGACACCTGCCGGCCAGCCCTGCAAGGAGCGTGTGTACCTGCCAACTTCGGATGCGCGCCTCATCGCGCTCGACGCGACCAACGGGCAGGTCTGCGCGAGCTTTGCCGACCATGGCGTGCTGCAGCTACAGACCGGCATGCAATACAACCCGGCCGGCTACTACTACTCCACGTCGCCGCCGGTCGCTGTCGCGGGCAAGATCATCATCGGCGGGGCGGTCAACGACAACTATTCGACGAAAGAACAGTCCGGCGTCATCCGCGCCTATGACATTAACAGCGGCGCGCTGATCTGGAACTGGGATTCCGGCAATCCCGACCAGATGACACCGTTGGCCGAGGGCCAGCATTACACGACGAATTCGCCGAACAGCTGGACGGTCTTCAGCGTCGATGACCAGCTCGGCATGGTCTATATCCCGCTCGGCAACCAGGTGCCGGACCAGCTCGGCATGAACCGCAGCGCCAATGTCGAGAAGTTCTCGTCGTCGGTCGTGGCGCTCGACATCAATACGGGCCAGCTGCGATGGGTGCAGCAATTCGTTCACCACGATCTCTGGGACATGGACGTGCCGGCCCAGCCGGTGCTGGTGGACCTGACGAAAGAAGATGGAACAGCGGTACCGGCGCTCGTCGCGCCTACCAAGCAGGGCGACATCTACGTGCTCGACCGGCGCACCGGCCAGCCGATCATTCCCTTCAAGGAGATTCCGGCACCCGGTGGCACGATCCCGGAAGATCATAGCGCGCCGACCCAGCCGATCTCCGATCTCACCTTCTCCCCTGAGCCGCTGCAGGAAAAGGACATGTGGGGCGTCTCGCTGTTCGACCAGCTTGCCTGCCGCATCGAATTCCACCGCTACAAATACGAGGGCCGCTATACACCGCCCTCGCTGCAAGGAACGATCGTCTATCCCGGCAACTTCGGCACGTTCAACTGGGGTTCGGTCGCCGTCGATCCGGAGCGCCAGGTGATGTTCGCCATGCCGACCTACCTGGCCTTCACCTCGCGCCTGGTACCGGCCGCCGATATTCCGCCGCGTGGCCAGGATGAGAAGGGCAGCGAACAGGGCCTCAATCGCAATGACGGTGCGCCCTACGGCGTATTCATGGGTCCCTTCCTCGGGCCGCTGCAGATTCCCTGCCAGGCGCCGCCTTGGGGTTATGTCGCCGGCGTGGATCTCCGCACCGGCCGCATCGCCTACATGCACAAGAACGGCACCGTGCACGACATGACGCCACTGCCCCTGCCCTTCAAGGTGGGCGTGCCCGGTATCGGCGGGCCAATGATGACCAAGGGCGGTGTCGCCTTCCTGGGCGCCGCCGTCGACAACTACCTGCGCGCCTATGACGTGACGAACGGCCGACAATTGTGGGAAGCCCGGCTGCCGGCCGGCGGTCAGGCGACGCCGATGACCTATATGACGGATGACAACAAGCAATATGTCGTCATGGTTGCGGGCGGCCACGGTTCGGTCGGCACCAAGCCGGGCGACTACGTGATCGCCTACTCGCTGCCGTAGTGCAGCCAGAAGGAGACACCAGTTCCGGGCAGGTTTGCCCCATCATACTGCTACCGTTTATCAGGGGGATTTTTTCATGGAAATCGGTAGCAGCCTTTCAATTTACTCTGGCCTTGGTGCACTTTTCGAGCAGGGCAAATCCAAGAATAAGCAGGCCGACGAATTTGGCGGCAGTGCACGCAATCAGTCAGGCGCCGGCCTGCAGCCGAGCGCGACCCCGCCGTCGATCGCCAATACGATGTGGGCGGTACAAGCCGGCAACGAGACCTATATCAACCCGTCGGACGCGGAAATGGAAGCCAAGGCCGCACACAGGAACCTGGTCGATGAATTCACCGACTGGAGCAACATGGACCCGGCCGAATTCATCCGTGCCCGATACCTGGAATCACGCGGCCTGACCGAGGACGACCTGAAGGCCATGCCTGCCGATCAGCGCGAGGCGATCGAGAAGGAAATTGCCGAGCAGATCAAGCGTGAACTCGCCGGCATTGAGGATAACGGAACCGCGACAACAGACGACGTTCCAGCCGCCTGAGGCCGCAACACCAACCGACATGCGGCGGAAAGCACTCTCCGCCGCTTTTCTACTCCGGCAACCCCGCCATTCGAAGAGCCTCGATATATCGGTTACGGTCGTCCGGTCGCCGAAACGGCGGCAGGATATCGGCAAGATTCGAAAGCCGGAGCGCGGGATCCAACTGGCACAGGCGAGCGATCGTTCCCTGCGCTTCCGCACTCCGCCCGCTCATGACCTGACCTGCCGCCATAACACGCATCGCGCTCGGATAATTCGGCTGGTGGCGTAACGATCTCGCCGCCCAGACGGCGGCATCCTCGTAGTGTCCGGCGCAGAAATGAGCCAGGCCGGTGTTGAACTGCCAGGCAAACAGGCGGGGATCCAAAGGGCTCAGACGCATGGCGAGGGCTGCATGTTCGACGGCCTTGTCGGGCTCGCCAAGGCAGGTCTTCACCCAGCTGCTGGTGCCCAGAGCAGCGGCGAGATTCGGATTGAGGAAGAGCGCGCGATCGATACAGGCCGCACTGTCATCAAGGTCGCCGCCGACATAGCCGAGGACATATCCACCGTAGGAGAGCGCAACCGCATCGTCCCAGCCGAGTTCGACCGCTCTTCTCGCCAGTCGGGTCGCTTCGGCAATCTCCTCGGCGGGATTGGCCATCCAGCCATTGCTCTTTCGGGTCGCGTAGCATCGCGCCGCCCGGGCATACGCTATGGCGAACTCCGGGTCGCGCTCGATGGCCTTCATGAACAGCCGCAGGGCCTTATCGGTTACCGATCTATTGGTGACCGTCCGGTCAAACGCTGCCAACCCGCGCAGATAATAGTCGTAAGCGTCAAGGCTCTCCGTCGGCTTGCGTTTGGCGCGCTCTATCTCCGCCTCCTCTACTTTCGGCGTTATCGCGCCGACGATGCTGGAGGCCACCTGATCCTGAAGATCGAATATATTTGCAAGCGTCCCATCAAAACGGTCTGCCCAAAGGTGCGCACCCGTCGATGTGTCGATGAGTTGTCCGGCAATGCGGAGCCGGTCTCCCGTCCGACGCACACTTCCCTCGACCACATAGCGCACGTTCAACTCGCGCCCGACCTGCTTGATGTCGACGGCCTGCCCTTTGTAGGTAAAGCTCGAATTCCGCGCGATGACGTAGAGATGGCGGAATTGGGCAAGGGCGATCGTGATATCCTCCACGATGCCATCGGCAAAATATTCCTGCTCCGCATCGCCGCTCAAATTCTGAAATGGCAATACCGCGACCGAGGGCCGATCGTGATGCTTCGTCGGGGCTGAAACGGCCTGCATCTGCGAGATGACGTCAGGCCCCGGTTCGGCCCGCTGATGTAAGGGTTGTTGTCGCGACTGCAGCGAAACGGCCAGGGAGAACGTCTCTGCTTCCGGTTCGGCGCCGAGATGCTTCTTCAAGAGAGCCCGGCAGGTCTCGAACTGGCGGATGGCCGCGTTCTCGTGTCCCCTGAGAATATGGAGCCGCATCAGGGCCCGGTGGGCTGGCTCCATCGTCGGGTCCGAGGCGAGCAATCTCTCGGCGAGCCCTTCGCAGGCTGGCTCTTCGGCGGAGCCCGGATCGGAGAGCATGAGGCTCAACCGCTCCACGAGTTGCAGCGCCTTGCGCCGATATGTGCTCTGGTAAGGTCCGAACCACTCATCCAGCCCGTCCGGAATGGACTCGCCCGCAAGCACCTCACCGCGGTAGAGGTCTGCCGCAAAGGCAAGATCAGCGGCTCCGCCCGCCTCCAGCTTCCGGTCGAAGATCGAAATGTCGGCTTCGTCCGGGCCGAAAATCAGGACGACCGTCTCCTGATCTCCGTCGATGTAGACAGTGGCTTCGCTGCTCGCCGGAAACGCCCGCCTGATATCGACCAGCGCCTGCCGCAAGCTATTGCGGGCCTGTTCATTGCTTCGTCCCGGCCAGGAGGCTTCGGAAAGCAATTCCCGGCGACAGCCGCGGCGCCCTGCAAGAACCAGAGCAGCAAAAAGAAGCGACGTCTTGCGCGTGGCGAAGCGTACTTGCCGGTCTTCCGGGGAGGTAACTTCGAGGCCGCCTAGCAACCTGATACGCACAGAAAGCCTCCCGATTTGGATCGCCGCTGCAGAATAGCATTTGGGAAGACGGATTTAACACCGATTTAGCGACGGCTTGTCGAAGTTTTCCTGGCCGTTCACGCCCAGCCCAACAGGCCGAAAACACCCCCATGGCACATTCCCACTCACACATTTCACAAATAGGAGACTGGGAAATGGCTCACACGGAAACTCACGCCGCCGTCAGCGCGCCGATACAACAGGTGTCCGAGTCCAGGCTGAACAACATCACAATATTAACTGCGGCGTTGGCCGCTGCCGTGAGGCAGTGGCGCAGAGCTGCCGCGAGGCGGAGGGTGCTGGCAGACCTGACGCCCGATCAGCTGAGAGATATCGGTCAACCCGAAATCAATCGCCCGATGCTCGAAGTCAAAGCAGGTCTGATCACGAACTTGATGTCAATGCGATAACCGGCAGGTTCAATTGCATTGCTGCGACGAAACCATGGTTGCTAAGCTGCCGCCGAGCGGCGGATCTTTCCCGTTTCAGACCATCTCGGTAATCATCTTGCCGATTTCGGCGAAGACGGGATTGAATTCATCCATCTTCACCGTCGCTTCTCCGATGTAGACGGCGGCGACGATCGGGCCGCGCTTGGGCGGCCAGATGATGGCAATATCGCCGGCGGAACCATTGTCACCCGTGCCGGTCTTATCGCCGATCTTCCAATCGCCGGGCAGGCCTGCGCGCAGGCGCGCACCACCGGTCGTGTTCGCAATCATCCAGTCGATCAGCTGGTTTGCAGAGGTTTCTGCCAGAACCGAACCGAGCGCGATATTGCCAAGAGAATCCAGCATTGCATCCGGCGTCGTGGTGTCGCGCGGATCGCCTTTCGTGGCTTCGTTCAGCGCGGTTTCCATGCGGTCGAGCCTTGTCGTGCCGTCACCGATGGAGCGCAGCCAGTCGGTGAGTGCGGCCGGGCCGCCAAAACTTTCCAGCATCAGATTGCCGGCGGTGTTGTCGCTCAGAGTAATGGCGGCCTTGCAGATCTCGGCCATCGTCATGCCGTCACCGCCCGCCTGCTTTTCGGTCTCGGGGGAATAGGTGACGAGCTTGTCCTTGCCGTAGGTGATACGCCGGTCGAGGCTCTCATCGCCCTTGTCGACACGGGCAAGAACGAGGCCTGCAGCCAGGACCTTGAAGGTGCTGCACATGGCAAAGGGCTCGCTGCCGCGATAGCCGAAGGAGACATTCGTGTCGCTGTCGAGAACGGAAACCCCGAGGCGCCCGCCTATGCGCGCTTCAAGCGCTGCGAGCCGCTTGTCGATATCGTCATTCTGTTGCTCGGCGCGCACGCGAGACGCAAAGCCCAGCGCGGGCAGCAGCAAGGCGGAGCCCATGAAGCTGCGGCGGGTGAGGCTGTGATTCATGAAGACCTCCGGGGAATCAGGATCACAGGCGTAAGGCCCGATTGCGGCGGCATCTCGGCTTTTTGGCAGGATCAGGCAGCGCGCGTTACCTCCACCGTCACATGCGACAACTCGTCCAGGCTCGCAAGCCTCTCCTTGTAGAAGGCGGTATCGCGCGGCTGCGGCGTCAGCACCGCGACAATCGCTGCATGGTGGCCGGGACCGACCTGCCAGACATGAAGATCGGTGATGCGGTCGCCATCGCCTTCGATCGCTCCGCGGATTTCGTCCGGCAGTGTTTCTCCTTCCGAGAGAACGTCGAGCAGCACGGCGCCCGAAGATTTCATCAGTCCCCAGGACCATTGCGCGATGATGAGAGCGCCGACGATGCCCATCAGCGGATCAAGCCACAGCCAGCCATAGAGGCTACCGAAGGTGAGTGCGGCAATGGCGAGCACCGAGGTCAAGGCGTCGGCGATGACGTGCATATAGGCGGAGCGAATATTGTTATCCGCATGACTATGGTGGCCATGATCGTGGCCGTGGTGATGATCGTGATGGTGATCGTGCCCGTGTCCATGATGGTGGCCGCCGCTACCGCTCAGCATCCAGGCACTGACGAGGTTGACGGCAAGGCCGATGACGGCGACGGCGATCGCCTGGCTGAAGCTGATCGGCACGGGCGAGGTGATGCGCAGGAAGCTTTCCCAGCCCATCAGCAGCGCGATCATCGCCAGAATGATGGCACTCGCAAAACCGGCGAGGTCGCCGAGTTTGCCGGTGCCGAACGTGAAGCGCGGATTGCGGGCCTGCTTGCGGGCGAAGAGATAGGCGAGCGCGGAAATGAGCAACGCGCTGGCATGGGTGGACATATGCCAGCCATCGGCCACCAGCGCCATCGAGCCGTACATGGTGCCGGCGCCGATTTCGACGACCATCATGACCGCTGTCAACGCAATCACCAGCCAGATGCGGCGTTCGTTGCGGGCATGGTCCTGCCCCAGGAAGACATGCTCATGTCCGTAGCTATTCGTTCCGGCACTCATTGCCAGCTCCTTACCGATATCGATCCGGCTCAGCGGATATAGGTTCGCAATACTTCCGATATTTCCTCGACTGCCTCCGCCCTCGCCTTCTCGTCGGCGGCATGCAGCACGTGTTCGTGCAGATGGTCGTCCAGCACCTCGCCCGTGAGACCCGTCAGCGCGCCGCGCACGGAGGCAAGAAGCTGGAGGATCTCGCCGCAGGGGCGCTCGCCCTCCAGCGCACGTTCGACCGCCTCGAGCTGCCCGCGGATACGGCTGACGCGGGCGATGAGTTTCTTCTTCTGATGGGTCGTATGGGACATGGCAGTCTCTGAAGTAGTATAGGGGGGTACCCTATATTACCTTCACGAAAAACGAAAGCGGCAATCCATCGCAGCGCTCTTGAATTTACATAGGACTCCTATATATTGAACCCATGGAAACGCCAAAAGACCCGACATCGATCGACAACCGCATCAGCGAAGGCCTGACCCGCATCGCGATCGCAATGCGCAGCGACGAATGGTCGAAGGCCGAAAAGGCCGGACTGAAGCCGACGCAGCTTGCGATCCTCGAATTTCTCGCCGGCCGCGATAGTGCGCGGGTGAAGGAGATTGCGGCGCATCTCGGCGTCTCGCAGCCGACGGCGACGGATTCGATTGCGGCACTGGAGCGCAAGGGGCTGGTCGCCAAGGCGAGCGCTCCCGGCGACAAACGTGCCACCGCGATCCGCATCACGACGGAGGGAAAGGCGGCGTTCGGCTCCGTTTCGCCGATCGAAACGGCAGCGATGGAAGCAGCCCGATCGCTTTCCCCCGGCGAGCAGGAAGGCCTGCTGCTGTCGCTCGTCAAGATGATCCGGCATCTGCAGGAGGCGGATGCCATACCAATCCAGCGGATGTGCACGAGCTGTCGTTACTTCCGTCCCTACCAGCATTCCGGTGCTGCCAAACCGCACCACTGCAATTTCGTGAACGCGGCCTTCGGCAGAAATGAACTGCGCATCGACTGCCGCGACCATGAAACCGCCGATCCGGCAACCCGGGCTGCCACCTGGGACGCCTTTGAAAAAGGATAGGCGCACTCTCCAGGCAAACCGAAAAGAGAAGGACGTTCAAAATGTTAAGGCAGTTTATCACCGGCGCAGCCATCGCCGGAACGCTATCGCTTTGGCTGGGCTCGGCCATGGCCCATCCCGTCACGGCCGAACCATCCAAGGGCGTGAAAGCCTCGTTCGACATTATCGAAACGCAGATCGTCACAAAGGGCGACAAGGCGATCTTTTCGACGCGCGTGCGCGGCGAGGCCGGCGCTGAAAAGCCCGCGGCAACCGGCAAGTTCGAAGGCTCCGGCGTCCATGCCTATGTCTGGCCGACCTCGCTCAACAGCGGCGATATCGGCTTCGACCGGGATCAGGGCATCGTGGCGCTGGCCGTGACTTTCCATCCTGACTTCGACGACGCCGCCAATAAGGGCAAAAACCGCGATGTCTGGCATCCGCACTGGGTCGTGCTCAACGAGGACAAGGCCTGCGCCGGCGGATTGAAAGTGACCGACATCCCTGACGGCGCCAAGCCGAAGCTTCCCGCGACATGGCCGGGCGTTCCGCTGCTGATCGACAGCCCGGATTATCAGACGGTGCTGAAGGGCGACCGTGTCGATGTCGCCATCCCGCTGTCGCTCATCGGCGGCATCACAGGCGCATCCTATGACGGCGTGACGGCAGGGCTAAAGGTCAATGGCAACCTGCATGCCCCGCTGCTTTGCGTCGATAATGTCTTCAAGGTCGCCTCCGGCAATCTCAGCCTGCCGGGCAAGGTCATGCCTGCGAAGTAACAGGGGCGCCGGTCCGCCGACTGCCATCGCCGGACCGGCTCTTTCCTCTCTCCAGGCAAATAGAGAAGAGAAAACACCAGGCAGATTTATCCCATTGCGGCCCGGATGCAACCGGTGGCGGGACCGCCTGCCCAACGACAAAGGATTTCGACATGTCCGATCTGACACTCGCACCGGAGCTTTCGGTCAGCGAATGGTTCAACACATCGCAGCCGCTCTCCATCGCCGGACTGCGCGGCAAGGTGATCTTCCTGCACAGTTTCCAATTGCTGTGCCCCGGCTGCGTGGCTGAAAGCCTGCCGCAGGTGCGCCGCATCGAGCGCATCTTCGCCAACACGGATCTCCAGGTCATCGGCCTGCACACGGTCTTCGAACATCGCGAGGCGATGACGCCAACCGTGCTCAAGGCTTTCATTCACGAATACCGGCTGACCTCGCCCATCGGGGTCGATCAGGCCGACCAGCACTCCGACATACCGGTGACGATGCGCCGCTATGGTTTCAGGGGAACGCCCTCCTCCGTCCTGATCGGCCGCGATGGTGTGATCCTGCACCATGCGTTCGGCATCGAGGACGATATCGCGCTCGGCGCCCGCATCGGTATGGCGCTTGCAGCACCCATCCCGATCGCGACGTCAGCTGAGGAGACTGAGGGTTGCGCGGCCGGTGTCTGCGCCGTACCGGCAGATGCGGCCTGAAACGGCTCCGATCCGGGCCCAAGCTGCCATTGACAAACGGGCGGTTTCGGACAATCAATGGCGCATGATCAAGAACGCGCACCATAACCGCTCGTATTTTTGGCTGTACCTGTAAAGGGCGGCCGAGACAGATCACAATGTCAACAAGCCGCCGTCAGGCGGCTTTGTTGTATCGGCAGCGTCCTGGCGGCATAAACGTAAAAAGGACGCGAAGACCATGCTTGAAATCGAAGACAGCGAAATATCGCTCGTGCGCCCGCCGGTGGTGACGATCCGCACCGCCAAACCCCGCGACATCTGCGAACTCCACGAAATGATCGGCCTGCTTGCCGCCCATCATGGCGACATCTCCGCCTCGACGCCGGAACAGCTCGAGCGCGACCTCTTCGGCCCGACGCCCTGGATTTCTGCCATTGTCGCCGACGGCAGCGAGGGGCTGATCGGTTACGCGATCCTCGTTCCGCTCTACAGGGCTCAGGAAGGCAAGCGCGGCATGGACCTGCATCACCTTTTCGTGCGCGACGGCCATCGCGGCCATGGCACCGGCCAGCTTCTCGTCGACCGCGCCCGGGAAACGGCCCGCATTGCGGGCTGCGATTACCTCTCCGTCAGCGCTGCGACCGGCAATCTCAAGGCTCACCGCTTCTACGAACAGATGGACTTCACCCCTCGCCCGGTCACCGGCATGCGCTATATGCAGGCTCTGTCGTGAGTGGCTTCAGCCGCTCGGCCATCTTGCAAGGGAGGAAAGCATGACCCGACTGGCGGTGGTTCTGACCGAAGGCTTTGCGGACTGGGAAGTGGGGCAGCTTGCTGCCTCCGCTCGCACCCATTTCGGCTTCGATGTGGTGACGGCAAGTCCCGGCGGCGCGGAAATCCGCTCCATGGGCGGCATGCGGGTGGCGGCCGATACTGTGGCCGAGAACCTGCATGGCGACGCTTTCGATGCGCTTGTTATCTGCGGGGGCACGATCTGGGAAACCGAAAGGGCGCCCGACCTTTCATCCGTCATCAACGACTTCATCACGCGTGGCAAGGTCACCGCTGCGATCTGCGGCGGGACGCTGGCACTGGCACGCGCGGGTGCATTGAACAATATTCCGCATACCAGCAACGCGCCCGACTTCATTGCCGGCGCTGAGGGCTATGGCGGCCAGGCGCATTATCGCGACGGTCCGCAGGCCGTAAGATCGGGTATGATCGTGACTGCGCCCGGTTCGGCGCCGATCACTTTTACGGCTGAGATCTACCGGGCGCTCGGCTTCGGCAGCGAAGAACTCGACACCTATGTGCAGATCCTCGGCGCGGAGCATCAGCCGAAGGCTGCCTGAGATGTGTCGAGCAGGCCGATCACCTCAGTCGTCGTACGCACATCGCCGAAGCTGCGATAGACCGAATAGAGCGCCATGTTGTGGTCTATGTCTCGGCGAGCGGCATTTGCGTCAGCCAGCATGATGACGCGGAAACCGCTGCTGCAGGCATCGCGAGCCGAGGATTCGCAGCAAATGTTGGTCAGCGTGCCGGTAATGAGAACCGTATCGACGCCGCGCGATTTCAGCATGGCCGCAAGCGGAGCGCTTTCGGGGTGGAAGGCGCTGTAAGAAGTCTTCTCGATCAATAGATCCTGCGGTTCGGGAACGAAATCCGGCGCAAGCCTGCCTTCGACCGGCCCTTCGCCGCCCGAGGTGCGGTAAAGTTCCGCGATGGTTTCACCAAAGAATTCACGTGCCAGCTCGGGATAGGTCTGGCGAGGAGCCGGCACCACCCAGACGATCAGCCCGCCGCGCGCGCACCGCAGCAACGAGCGCCTGAATATTCGGAACGATGCCTTCCGCGTAGCTGCCCGGCGTCACGAAAAAGGGGATCATGTCGACGACGACCAGTGCGGTTCTTGCCGGCGTGAGGCTGGTAAAGGCGAAACGCCGCCCGCGGCGCTCTTCCTGCCGCGCGTATTCACGCGGTTCGATCTGCCAGTCATGTCGTTTCAAGACCGTTCCTCCATTTGGAGATTGAGGCCTCAACGTATACCGAGTCGCGGTGACGGCGGTGTCTCTTTCATCGGAGCATCCTCGGCGGCCACCTCATGCGCCGGGCGGGTTGCCCATTGGTGTAGTGCTCTCTTGACGAACAGGAATGCTGCGGCCCTCGCCTGCGCCAGATCGCCGGGATCATCGAGGCGGCTGGCAATCTTTGCCTCCATCATCGCGAGCGTTTCGGAAAACCAGCGAGCAAGAACCGCATTGCGCGCGGCGAGCCGTTCACGCATGCGGGCAATTGCGGCGTCTGTCTCCTCAAGGGTCGGGTGCTTCATGCTGCCAATGTGGCCGGCGGTGCTTGCCCCAGGCAGACGCTATTTGCTCGGAACCGCCTTCAGATAGGCGGAGATCGCCTCGATATCGGACTGCGGCAGATGGGCGATGTTCTGTTGAACGTCCACCATCTGGCCACCTGCGGAGTCGAAATCAGGGGTGAAGCCGGTCTGCAGGTAGTTGGTGATATCGGCCTCGCTCCAGGAGCCAACGCTCTTCGAGCCCGGCGTGATATCGGGTATGCGGCCCTTGCCTTCCGGGTTCGGCGCGCCGGCAAGCCATTGATCGCGGAGGAAGCCGCCGAGGAAATCGCGTGGGGTGTGGCATTCACCGCAATGACCGAGGCCCTCGACCAGATATTGGCCGCGTTTCACCTTGTCGTCGGCATTGGCAAGCACGACGCGGGGCTGATCATTGAAATAGAGGAGCTTCCAGCCGCCGAGCGCCAGGCGGATGTTGAACGGGAACGGCAATTCGTGCGGCGGGGCAACGTTGCTGCTCTTTGGCAGGGTCTTCAGATAAGCGAAGAGATCGTTGACATCCTTGTCGCTCATGCGCGTGTAGGAGCCATAGGGGAAGGACGGGTAGAGATGCTGTCCATTGGGGCCGACGCCGCGCTTTATCGCATTGCCGAACTGAGCCAGCGTCCAGCGACCGATTCCTGCCTGCTCATCCGGAGAAATGTTTGGCACATGGAAGGTCCCGAAGGGGCTCGTCAGGGCGAGGCCACCGGCCAGCGTGAGTTTCGCATCGCCTTGCGCACCGGGCGTGGCATGACAGCTGACACAGCCGCCAGCCCAGAATACCTTCTCGCCATTCGCGACGTCAGGCGCGCCGAGATTGGCCCAGTGGCTATCCGGAAACGGATCCGGCGCGGTTACGAAATAGAAAACTGCGCCGCCGATCAAGACGACGCCGATGAGACAGAGCACAAAGCGGATGAACCTGCGGACCATGCGCCGCCTCTCCTTACTATCAATGTTCAGGGGCGTTCCCCGGCCCCGCTGCCGGAAGAGAATAAGGCGATCCGCACCGGCGGCAAGGGCCGGTGCGGATGACGGGATCATGCGAGAATAGCTCTATCGCCTAGTCCTTCTTGATGCGATAGAGCTGATGACAGCCACCGCAATTGCCGCCGAGCGTGTTCAGCGCCGCGCCAACGCCGGCAGCATCAGCCGGAAGCTGGGCGAGCACGGTTTCGGCGTCGGTAGACAACTTCGCGGCGCGTGCCTTGAAGTCATCCATGTTTTCCCAGATCTTCGGGCTTGCTTCTTCGTCGCCCGTCTCGGTGCCCGGCTTGAACTGGTCCGGGAAGGCCTTCGCCGTGGTGGCGATCGTCGTCAGCGCCGCCTTGACGGCATCCGCATCATAGGGCTTCGTGCCCTTGGCGATGGCGGACAGCGAGCCTGCTGCGCCACCGATCTGTTTCATCATTCCAATGCGCGCGTCATGCGTGCCGTCGGCCGCCATAACCGAACCGAGGGCAATGCCGGCGAGCGCCGCAGCCGCCGCTACTGTTTTCCAATTCATTATTCTCTCTCCATTGTTCCGCCGGCGAAGCCGGCCGAGGGCAATCTGCACCGCGATCATGACAAAATCCATCTGGCCGCATAGTCACGTTTGGCCGGATCCTCATAAAAACAACGTGATAAACATAGACGGAATCAGGCCGTCTTCCAGCCCTGCCATAGACTGATCGCGGAGATGACGACCAGCAACAGGCCCGCGAGACGGCCGATGACGGCAGTCGTATTCGGATTCGACAACAGGAGGTCGCGGCTGCGGCCGGCCGTCATGGCCAGGGTGCCGTAGACGGCAAGCTGAGTGAGCACGGTCATGATGCCCATGATCAGCCCCTGGAGCCAGATCGGCCCAAATTCCGGCTTTATGAACTGCGGATAGACGGCCAGTACGAAGATGTAGGCCTTGGGATTGACGAGGCAGGTAACCGCCCCCTGTCGGAACGCCTTCCAGGTGGAGCGCGCCGTGCCCGGGCCGACTGCCTCGACCTTGATTGAACTTCTCATCAGCGAGACGCCGATCCAGATCATGTAGGCGACGCCGGCAAAGAGCAGCAGGTTGAAGATATCGGGCAGCATGGCGACGAGAATGCCTACCCCCGCCGCGCCATAGGCCGAATGCACCGCCCCGCCCAGCATGATGCCGCTGGTGGCGGCAAGGCCGCGCCTGGTGCCGCCGGTCAGGGCATTGGCGAGCACGAAGAGCATATCCATGCCGGGTACGATGATGATGCCGAAGAGAAGGGTGAAGTAGAGCCAGAGGCTTTGGTGATAATCCATGTCAGTTGTCCGTCCCGCTTTCAATCACGCTTTTAAGGAAGAGCTTTGAATTTCAATTTGATAGACAGCTCTATACGGCAGCCCAACTGACAGTGTATTGTCAGGAGCGTTGGAGAAAGGGCGGCAAATGCGCAAGGCCTCCAGGCTTTTCGAGATCATCCAGATATTGCGGCTGGCGAAGAAGCCGATGACAGCGGCCGTCATGGCCGAGAGGCTTGAAGTGACGGTTCGCTCGATCTACCGCGATATCGCGGCACTGCAGGCGATGCGGGTGCCGATCGAAGGCGGGCGCGGCATCGGCTACATCATGCGGCCGGGCTTCGACCTGCCTCCCCTGATGTTTTCGATCGAGGAGACGGAAGCGATCGTGCTGTCGCTGGCGCTTTTGGAGCGCACCGGCGATGAAGCGATGAAGCTCGCCGCACGGCGCGTCAACCAGAAGCTTGTCGGCGCAGTGCCGCCGCCGCTGCGACAGGCGATGGAAAACAAGGCGCTCTATGCCTGGGGTACGGTCGCGCCGGCGCCTGCCGGTTTGGACCTCGCCATCGTGCGCGGAGCGATCCGCGACGAGCGCAAGCTCACCCTCTCCTATCGCGATGAAATGGGACGTGCGACCGAGCGGATGATCCGCCCGATCGCACTGATCTATTATTCCCAGACAGCCAATATCGTCGCCTGGTGCGAACTCAGGCAGGCGATCCGCAATTTCCGCAGCGACCGCGTGGAGGCCTGTGCCGAGGCCGACGTCTTTTTCAAGGGGGAAGGCGACGGCTTGCGCACGCTCTGGACCGAGAGCTGGACGGAAAAGCCGCTGGCAGCCAATGCTTAGAGCGCCATGCCGCCGGAAACCTCGATGCGCTGGGCGTTGACCCAGCGGTTGGCCTCCGTCAGCAGCGAAGCGATCATCGGGCCGATATCGTCAGGCACGCCGGCGCGGCCGAGCGCCGTCATCGAAGCAACCCTGCGGTTGATCTCCGGATTGTCGCGCACCATACCGCCACTGAAATCGGTGGCAATTGCGCCAGGCGCGACGGTGTTGACGGCAATGCCGCGGGCACCGAGCTCATTGGCCATGTAGCGCGTCAGCACCTCGACGGCGCCCTTCAGCGATCCGTAGGCCGAGGAGCCCGGGACGGCGACGCGGGCAAGGCCACTGGAGAGATTGACGATGCGGCCGCCATCGGCAATGACAGGCAGCAGCTTCTGCGTCAGGAAGAAGACGCCCTTGAAATGGATGTTGTAGAGCTTGTCCATTTCCTCCTCGGTCGTCTCCGCTATCGAGGCGTGGTAGCTGGTGCCGGCATTGTTGACGAGAAAATTGAAACGCTCGTGGCCCCAGCCCTTCAGGACCGAGCGGACATTGTCGACGAAAGCATCGAAGGCGGCGACATTGCCCGTATCGAGCTGCAGTGCGGCGGCCCTGCGGCCAAGCGCCTCCACTTCGGCGACGACCTTATCGGCCTCCTCGCGGTTGGAATTATAGGTAAAGATTACGTCGACGCCATCGCGCGCGAGGCTGATGACGGTGTTGCGGCCGAGACCGCGGCTGCCACCGGTGAGGATTGCGATTTTGGCATTTGCATTCGGATCGGTCATCTCAATTACTCCTTGTTCGGATGACCAGAATCTAGGTCCGGCACCCCTTTTCCCGAATGCCGAAAGCGTCGAACTTCTTGCCTATTCCTCCAGACAGGTTGTCGCCTCGCATTCGTGGAGTAAGATGGCGGGCCAAGGCGCGGCAGGATCCGCCACCGGAGAAGAATGATGCCCGCAGAAATCAAGACTGCGCTCAACCAGTACATGGACAGCCATGGCGGCGGCGACGGGCTTTATGCGACCGCCCTGCCCGGCTTCTACCTGATGCGCTCTTCCACGCTCACGATGCCGAAGCCGGCGATCTACAAGCCGGCGCTTTGCATCATCGTCGATGGCGCCAAGCAGATCATGTTCGGAGAGCGGCTTTTCACCTATAGCGCCATGCAGTCGCTTGTCATCAGTGTCGAGATGCCGGCCTTCGGCCAAGTGATCGAAGCAAGCCCGGAGCGGCCGATGATCGCGCTGACGCTGGAGCTCGACGTCACCATTCTGCGCGAGGTTCTGGAGGCGATGGAAGCTCCGCCGAAGCCATCGGGAGATGGCGGTCCGGGCGTTTTCGTCCAGAATTTCGGAGCGGAACTGCAGGACTGCATCCTGCGGCTGATGCGCATGCTCGGCACGCCGAAATCTATCCCGATCCTGCGACAGTCGATCCTGCGTGAAATCAGCTTCTGGCTGCTCTCGGGCGAAAACGGCAGCGAGGTCAGCAAGCTGGCTCTGCCCGGCAGTCAGACGCGGCGCGTGGCCGATGCCATCCATATCTTGCGCGATAATTTCACAGTGCCCCTGCGCGTGGAGCAGCTTGCGGCGGCAGCGCGAATGAGCGCCTCCTCCTTCCACCAGCATTTCAAGATGCTGACCTCGATGAGCCCGCTGCAATATCAGAAGCAGCTCCGGCTTCTCGAAGCGCGGCGGCTGATGGTGGCCGACGGCATCAATGCTGCCAATGCCGCCTATCGAGTGGGCTATGAAAGCGCCTCGCAATTCAGCCGCGAATATGCGCGCATGTTCGGCACACCGCCGAAGAAAGATGCGCTGGAGCACCGGGCACAGCCTGTACCCGATGTGGCGGGAGCCGCCTAGTAGGGTAGCGTGCGGCTATCCTCGCGGCCGAAACCGCGGATTTCCATCCGGTCCGGATAGACATCGACGATCGCGAAGGTGTTTTCGCTCTCGGTATCGACCACGCCCTTGAAATTGACGAAGTGGCAGCCGGCCACCTTGCCGTAATTGCCGACATGGTTGTGGCCGTTGAGATAGGCGACGACGCTTGTCTGCGAAGCCAGCAGTTCGACAATCCGCTCGCGGTCCCACATGTCGTGTTCGCAGGGTGGATAGACGGGGAAGTGATTCATGACCATCACCTTCTCGCCTGCGGCCTTCGCCTGTTCGATCTCGCTCGCCAGCCAGGCAAATTGTTCGTCGCTCAGCGATGCGTTCCACGCATGCGCGTTGCCGGCACCTGCTGCCGATAGAGCTGCCAGGCGCTCGTGACCGAGCCTATTCAAGGGATGGCCTTCCGGCGTCGCGAAAGTGCTGACCTCATTGCCGTTCAATACGATGAAACGGTAGTCGTGGCGCTTGAAGCTGTAATAGGGTGCCGGCATGCCGACGCGTTCAACAACCTTTTCCAGGTATTCGGGAGCAACGCCGAAATCGTGATTGCCGAGCAGGAAGTGCGCCTCATGGCGCAGCTTTTTATAGACCGGCAGGATATCGTCGAAGCTGCTGAAATCGCGGTCGATGATGTCGCCGAGCGTCATGACGAAGCTCAGCTCCTCGCCATTGAAAGTCTCGATGGCGGCACCGACCTTGGCCAGGCTGTTGGCGTAATAGCGCCCCATCTCGGCCTGCGGTTCGATGGCGGCATACTGCGGATCGGCGATGATGCCGAAGCGGAAAAGGGGAAGATCGGCTGATGACATGCGGCGTGATGTAGAGGCCGCGAATGACAGCGATGTGACGGCGCTGCCAGTCGCGGCATTTCAGTGAGTAGCTCTTGCGATGCCTCAGCTTGCGGCTGATGCCGGCTCACGCCTGCCCGTGAAATAGGGCAATGCGAACATGTAGAGGCCGCTGAACAAAAGCAGGAAAAGCGGCGGCAGCGGCGAGTAGACCACCCATGCCGGCGGGGTGCCGAGTGCCATGGTGGCGAAATTGGCTATGACGGTCACCGTGAAGATGATCGACAGCCAACGGTGGAGCTGGCGGATAGATTTATTCCAATTCATTGTTCTTCCTCCTCAAAAATCAGACGCCGCGCGTCCTGCATCAGTCGGCGCGCGCCAGGACCTGTTCCAGATTCTCGAAGAAGCGCTGCCAGCCGAACCTGGCGCCTTGGTAGGCCTGCTCCTGATCCGGGCGGAAGCCGGCTTGTTCCATGCGCAGGTGCGTGCCCGAGCCGATCGGTGTCAGGGTCCAGGTGACGGTACTTTCGAGGCCATAGGCATCCCAAGTATAGGCCAGCGTCCTGTTCGGCTCGATTTCCAGCACCCGGCAGTCGACGGAGCCCCACTCGGCGGTCAGCTTGAAACGATGGTCCGGGACGGGCTTGAAGTCGTTCTTCATCAGCCATTCCTGGATCAGATGCGGCTGGGTGAGCGCACGCCAGATTTTTTCCGGCGGGAACGCGATCTCCCGTTCGACGACGACGGAGCGGAGTTCAGTTGCGGTGTCGGTCATTGGTCCATCCTTTTGAGTAAATCTTCCAGGGCGTCGAACCGGCTTTCCCAGAAGCCGGCCATCTCGGTCGTCCAGTCGGCGAGCGGAGCAAGTGCACGGATTTCGGCGCTGTAGTGTGTCTGACGACCCTCATGGCGGTCGCGCACCAGGCCCGCGGTTTTGAGTACCGCGAGATGTTTGGAAACGACCGGCTGAGAAACACCGGCGTGGGCCGTCAGAGCGCCAACCGTCTTCTCACCTTCACGGCACAGGCGCTCGAAGATGCCCCGACGGGTCGGATCGGAAAGCGCCCTGAACAGCGCATCTTGAACATTCGACATTTGAATTCATACCCGATTGGCTATGGATCGATTTATAGCCAACCGGGTATGAGTTAGTCAAGCCATCTTTGTTTGACAAATTGCAGGCCAACCGAAGTAGAAACGAAAACACCCGGCGCTTGCGGCGCCGGGTGCTGAAAAGCGGATGCTCGGAAGCGCTTACTTCGTTGCCGCTTCGTAGCGTTCCAGGACGTAGTCCCAGTTGATCAGGCTGTCGACGAAGGCTTCGAGGTACTTCGGACGAGCGTTGCGGTAGTCGATGTAATAGGAGTGTTCCCAGACGTCGACGCCGAGGATCGGGGTGGCGCCGTGAACGAGCGGGTTTTCGCCGTTCGGCGTCTTGGAGATTTCGAGCTTGCCGTTCTTGACGGAAACCCAGGCCCAGCCCGAGCCGAACTGGGTGGCGCCGGCATTGGCGAAATCCGCCTTGAACTTGTCATAGCCGCCGAGGTCGGAGGTGAAGGCAGCTTCGAGCTTGCCCGGCAGCTTGTTGCCGCCGCCGCCCTTCTTCATCCACTTCCAGAAATGGATGTGGTTGTAGTGCTGGGCAGCATTGTTGAAGAGGCCAGCGTTGGTGCCGAAGGACTTCTTGACGACGTCTTCCAGGGAGAGATCGGCCATGCCGGCTTCCGCTGCAAGCTTGTTGCCGTTGTCGACGTAAGCCTTGTGGTGCTTGTCGTGGTGGAACTCCAGCGTCTCCTTCGACATGAAGGGAGCAAGGGCTTCGTAGTCATAGGGAAGTTCAGGCAATTCGAAAGCCATATCAGATCTCCTCTTGGCAATAGATTGCGTCATCGGCAGGTGAGGCGGAACATAGGAGGGGAAGCATTGAGAGGCAACCGGCGAATTATCAAAAAACAACAGCTTCGAGGAAAAATTGCCTCTCGTGACGGGCTCTCCCAACACGCATAAATCACAGTGGATGCCGCGCTTTCAAGGATGCACAGGCAGCGCGACAAAAAAGACCAAGACTGCCGCGCACAGGAATAGATCCCTCTCCTCGCCGGCGTTCACGTCGCACCCGAAAATGAGGCACGCTCGCGTCCCGTAGCCGCGCTTAGGGGACGCCGCCGATATTTCAATAAAAAACTGTTAATTTCTCGTGGGCGCTTTTGACAGACGGTGAACCGCACGTCTTAGATGCAATCCAGGGCTATTAAAGAGGGTTAGCACAACCTTTGATAGGATCTGCTTAATTAGCATTGCATAAATCATTTCAGGGACTTCTGACATCAACTTCGGGGCGTATGATGGTCATGAGCTTTTTTCGTCGTAATGAAGAACCGGTCAAGCCGGGTTCGAGAGTATCGAGCCATCGCCAGACATTTTCCATCACCGAACAGACGGGCCTCGTGGAGAGGCCGCCAGTGCAGTACAACGTTTCGGAAGTCGATGATTTCCAGGCTTTCGGCACGGCAATCGAGGAGAACAAGCAATCCTCCGAAGAGCTGCTCGTCAGCCTGACGTCGCTGCAGGAGCGGGTTTCCTCGCTGCTCGGCGCGCATAGCCACTCGCTCAACGAAACGGGCGCGCTGAGGGCCGAATGTTCGCGTTTGAGTTCGCTGCTCGACTATGAGAGCAATGCGCGGCGCAAGTCCGATCAGGAAAACCAGCGCCTGACGGCCGACAACAAGGAGCTGAAGCTCGACGGCAGCCAGCTTCGCGTCGAAGCCGGCACCTACCGCGAAGAGCTGGTGAAGCTGCAGGGCGTGCATGAGCTGACACGGGAAGAATTCACCGTCGTCGAAGCGCGGTTGATCGACGCCGAACGCGAGATCCGCGACCGGGCGCTGCAGTTCGACGACGTTTCCTCGCAGCTTCGTCGTACGCAGCAGGATCATGATGCGCGCAGCCGCGAACTGGCGAGTACCCGCGAGAAGCTGGAGCTGGAAACCACGGCCCATCAGTTGCTCACCGAAAGCTCGCGCCGCGAAAACAGCATCCAGCTGCGCGAAATCGCTCGCCTCAATGAGGAGCGCACCCACCTCAAGACCAATCTTTCAGAGCATGAGGCGCTGACGCGCGGCCTGCAGTCCTCCGTCGCCAACCTGAAGCAGGATCTGGCCGCTTCCGAGGAGCGTCACCGCCGCCTGGAAGCCGAGTTCGAGACGCTGGAAACCTCCTCGACGCTCGAAATCGCCAACCTGCGCACCAAGCACGAAGCGATCGGTTCGAAGTCCGAACTCGTCGAGAAGCTGCTGTCGACGGCCAACAGCCGCAACAAGATGACGGACGAGGAGCTGCAGTCGACCCGCGCGGAACTGAAGCGCACGAAGGGCGAACTCGCCACCGCGCTGGCGCGCCTGGAGCGGATGACCGACGAGCTCAACCGCGTTCGCCTTAACGGTACGGAAAGCGAAGCTGCCCGCCGCGAGCTCGCTGCCCACAGCAACGATCTTGTCATGAAGCTGCGTGAGGCCGAAAGCCAGCGCAGCAAGCGCGACCGCGAAATCGAAGCCTTCAAGCATGATCTCGATACGCGCCTAGATACCGACCGCTATGAAATCAGCCAGCTGCGGACGAGCCTCGAAATCGCCAAGTCGGAAATCCGCCAGCTCCGCGCCGAACGCGCGATCCTCAGCGGCCAGCTCGAAGTGGCCCGCGGCGATCGTCCGAGCCTCGCAGACGCCCTGCCCGTCGAAGAGCCGGTGAAGGAAGATGTCCGCATGCCGGCCGCCACCTTCGCGCCGATGATCGACATTTCCAATAAGTCGCTGCGCGGCAGTGGCGCGGTCGCCGGCTCGGTCAATGACGAGCTTGCCGCCATCGAAACCAATCTGCGCCCGCCGCCGGCAGAGTGATCGAGGCTTCCTTGGTCACGAAAAGACCTTTCCGCTGAAGGCAAAAGCAGCGGGTTGGACAGGTCCTTTGCCATGCGCCGGAACCGGAGCCTGCCTTCACGAGTTTGAAGGCAGGGTCTGGAGGAGGCGCTCTCATGGGACAAGTTCAAAATCGGGGTCAAATTCAAAATCAGGCGGAAGACCAGCAGAAGATCTATCAGCGCTGGGCACCGGTCTATGACCGGGTCTATCGCAGTCTCCTGCGTGACGGGCATCGTACGCTAGCACGGCTTGCCGCTGGCGCCGGCACCGACATTCTGGAGATCGGCGTCGGCACCGGCCTGGTGCTATCGCACTATCCCCGGCGTTCCCGGGTGACGGGCATCGACATTTCCGAGCATATGATCGCCAAGGCACGGGAGAAAATTGCCCGCCACAAGCTTTTCCACGTGCGGCACCTACAGGTGATGGACGCTCATGCGCTGAGCTTCGAGGACAAGTCTTTCGATGCCGTCTGCCTGCCTTTTGTCATCACGCTCATTCCCGAGCCGGAACGGGCACTGGACGAATGCGCGCGTGTTTTGCGGCCGGGCGGCGAGATCATCCTGGCCAGCAAGCTCGGCGACGGCGCAGGACTGCAGGGAGCAATCGAGGACGCGGTGGCGCCGCTTGCCCGGCGGATCGGCTGGAGCTCGTCTTTCCGGATCAGCCGGATCACCGACTGGGCGCGCGCGAGCGGCTTCGATGCCATTGAAATCTTGCCGGTTTTCCCGAACGGGTTCTTCAAGGTCATCCGCCTCAAACGGCACTCGCCGAACGTTTGAGCCGGAACTTTTTTCGCCCTCAGCGTGTTTGCAGTCATGCCTTCGGTCAGCCCTTTGCTCGTCAAGGATTTTCATGAGCACGGATTTCTTCCTCTTCATCGTCATCGGCTTCTGCGCACAGATCATCGATGGCGCGCTCGGCATGGCCTTCGGCGTGCTGTCCACGACCAGCCTGCTGACGCTCGGCGTGCCGGCCGCCAATGCCAGCGCCATGACGCACGTAACGGAGCTGTTCACGACGGCAGCATCGGGCATTTCCCATGCCTGGCACCGCAATGTCGACTGGAAGCTCGTGGCGCGGCTGGCGCCGGCCGGCATGATCGGCGGGGCCGTCGGCGCCTTCCTGCTTGCCAGTGTCGACGGCAAGGTGATCGAGCCCTTCGTCTCGGCCTATCTGATCGTGATCGGCCTCCTCATTCTCTGGAAGGCTTTCCACCCGGCTCCGAAGCGTGATGTCCGCGACTGGATGGTGCCGCCGGTTGGGGTTTGCGGCGGCGTGCTGGATGCGATCGGCGGCGGCGGATGGGGACCGATCGTCACCAGTTCGCTCGTCGGCCGCGGCCATGATCCAAAGCGGGTGATCGGATCGACCAATTTCACCGAGTTCGCGGTGACGCTGACGATCTCGATCACCTTCCTGCTGACACTCGGCTGGTCGGAGCTCGGCTCGGCAGCGGGCCTGATCATCGGCGGGGTGATCGCGGCGCCCTTCGGAGCGATCCTCGTCAAGCGACTGCGGGTGAAACCGCTGATGGTCGCAGTTTCAATCATCATCATCGCGACATCTGCGATACGGTTTTTCTAGCCAGTGTTTCGGCCGAAATAGACATCGACGCTTGAAATCTTCTCGCCGTCGAAGCGGAAGCTTTCCATATTGCGGAAGGCCTTGCCGCTGATCGTCTCGGCCCGGTAGCGCACGACAGCCTCTTCGCCGTCGACCGCCAGGAACTCGATCTCGAAGCCTGTCAGTGCCGGCTCGTTCGGCCAGCAGCGCTCGAAATAGGTCGCACGGTCGATATGGTCGTCCTGCGGGCTGGAAAAGGTAAAGTCCTCCGTCAGCATCGCATCGACGATATCCTTCCGCTGATCGATATAGGCTGCGTAGAGATGGCGCAGCATCCGTGCGCGGGCCTCGTTCCTGCTGGTCATAATCGCTTCCTCCTTCGATATTCTGATTTCATTTTGCAATCAGTTAGAGGCCCGATCATGACTTTCAAGCCGCCTTTTGCGCCGGGGGCAGGTCGGATCGGGCGGAATCCGTCCTTGGCAGGCCGCGGGGCGGTGCGTAAAGTGAGGATAGCTTCATCTTGGCGCTAGCCAGACAGTACCGAAGAAGATCCGCAATGACCGATACGCAATGGGACGCCGCGAAGGTGGCGCCCGGCTCCGCCTACTGGAAACGCAACCTCGTCATCTCGCTGCTTGGCTCGTTCACGACCATTGTGGCGATGACGCTGCTGCTTCCGTTCCTTCCGCTTTATGTGGAGGAGCTCGGCGTGAGTAACCATGCGGCGATCGTGCAGTGGTCGGGCATCGCCTATGGCGCGACCTTCCTTGCTGCCGCCTGCGTGGCGCCGATCTGGGGCCGGCTCGGCGACATCTACGGACGCAAGCTCATGCTGGTGCGCGCCAGCCTCGGCATGACGATCGCCATATCGCTGATGGGCATGGCCGGCAGCGTCTGGCAACTCGTGGCGCTGCGCCTTTTCGTCGGCCTGGCCGGCGGTTATGCATCCGGCTCGATGGTGCTGGTGGCGACACAGACGCCGAAAGACCGGTCCGCCTGGGCGCTCGGCGTGCTCTCGTCAGGCATCATGGCCGGCAATCTCGTCGGTCCTCTGATCGGCGGGGCGCTGCCGCCTATCATCGGCATCCGTGGCACGTTTCTGGCGGCCGGCGGCATGATCTTCTTCGCCTTCCTGGCTACGACCTTCCTGATTAAGGAAGAGAAGTCGGCGGCCCGCAAACAGGCGGCCAAGGCATCCGGCGGCTGGAAATCCATTCCCGACAAGCGGCCGGTCGTCGCAATGCTGGCAACCGGGCTGCTGCTGATGCTCGCCAATATGTCGATCGAGCCGATCATCACCGTCTATGTGGCGCAAATCGTGCCCGACCAGGGCCAGGTAACGATGATTTCCGGCATCGTCATGTCGGCGGCAGCGCTGGGCAGCATTCTGTCTGCCTCGCGGCTCGGGAAGCTTGCCGACCGGATCGGTCATTGGCCGGTCATTGCCGGCGCGCTCGCGATCGCGGGACTGCTGCTCATTCCGCAGGCCTTCGTGAACGCCTCATGGCAACTGATCGGCCTGCGCTTCCTGATGGGACTGGCGCTTGGCGGGCTGTTGCCCTGCATCACCGCGGTCATCCGGCATAGTGTGCCTGATAGTGCCGCCGGCAGTATTCTGGGCCTGTCCATCTCTTCGCAATATGTGGGACAGGTCGCCGGGCCCGTTCTCGGCGGCTATGTCGGCGGGCATATCGGCATGCCGGCAGTCTTTCTCGGCACCTGCGTCCTGCTTCTTGCGGGTGCGGCCTTCACATGTCTGGTGCGCACGAAGAGCGAGGAAGCCTGAGGTTCAGGCTTTACCGCAAATCATGTCGACGCCGGACTGTGCCAGGGCTTCCAGCGTCTCGCGACTGTCGCCGGCGCGAGCGCGGACGGCCAGCGAATGCATGACGGCGGAGGCGAGCCTTGCAAGAGTGTGAGGGTCGCCTCCATCCGGCAACTCGCGCCGCTCTAGGGCGAGCTTCAGGCGCTTTTCGATCTCGCCGTCGAAATCTTCCAGGCTTCGGCTCAATACTTCCCGAACCCGTTCATGCTGGATCGCCTCGGCTGTTGCAGTGCCGATGAGAAAACAGCCGCGCGCGGCTGTTTCGCCGTGAAGATAGATCTCCAGAGCCCGTTGATAGACACGTGCGAGGTTTTCGCGCAGCGGCAGCAATGGATCGAGCGCATCGGCAAGCACATCCATACTCTCGGCGCGATAGCCCTCGAGTGCATCGAGATAGAGGTCTTCCTTGTCTCCAAAGGCGCCATAGAGGCTCGGACGATTGAGTTGAGTAGCGGCGCTCAACGTATCCAGCGACGTACCGGCAAAGCCCCGATCCCAGAAGACTTCCCTTGCCTTCTGCAAGGTCACCTTCGCATCGAAGGCCCTTGGACGCCCACGCTTTTTCTCACTCATTTTGTACCATTTCGCATAAAATAATTGACCAAGAGAATTTTATGCGAAATAGTACAAATGTCCAACGGATTGATGCGGACGGCCTCGCACCGTCGCAGGAGGAGAAAAACATGAAGCTCTACATGCACGCGGCCGCCTGCTCGCTCTCGCCGCATATCGTCTGCCGGGAGCTCGGTATCGATATCGAGCTCATCACGGTCGATCGAAAGACACATCGCACCAGCAACGGCGAGGACTATCTCGCCATCAATGGCAACGGCTATGTGCCGGCGCTTATGCTCGATGATGGCAAGGTACTGACGGAGGGGCCGGCGATCGTGCAGTTTCTTGCAGACAGCGCTCCTGATGGAAGACGCATGCTGCCCGAGATCGGCAGCTTCGGCCGAAATCAGGTGCAATCCCTGCTGAACTTCATCACATCGGAGCTGCACAAGCCGATGGTGATGCTCTTCAATGCTGATTACGCTATCGTGCATGAGGCGTTGCGTGCGGTCGTTCAGAAGCGCCTCGGCTGGATCAACGGAAAGCTTGCCGGCCCTTATCTCACCGGCGAGAACTTCACGGTCGCGGACGCCTATCTCTTCGTCTGCCTCAACTGGTCGCCCTGGATTGCGATCGATCTCGATCTTTTTCCAGCTATTCCCGCCTTCATGAAGCGCGTCGCTGCCCGCCCGGCCGTACAGGCGGCATTGAGCGAGGAAGGGCTTATGGCCTTCGATGCCGGTGGCAATTTCTTTGCCCCCATCGCCTATATCCAGTCCGCCGGATATGTCGGCTCTCCGGTCCGGCCGTGATAGAATGCCGGTCCGGCAGCAAGCGTCGCCGGACCGGATTATCCTTTGATGGTTGATAATCCTTCCCGAACAACATGGATTATCGAAAGCCTTCGATGGCGGCATCTTCACTCCATCGAAACCGGGAGCCCGGTCAAACAAAGGAGCGAACAATGACCACCTTAGCGGAGAATGTCGCGAAGACAGGTAAAACCATGAAAGCCTGCAGGGTCCACGCGTTCGGACCGCCGGAAGCTATCATTCAGGAGCAGGTCGAGATCCCCGCGCCCGGTAAGGAAGAGGTTCTGATCAAGGTGCATGCGGCCGGTGTCGGCCCCTGGGATGGCTGGATCCGATCCGGCAACAGCGCCCTGCCCCAGCCCTTGCCGCTGACACTCGGTTCCGATCTCTCGGGCACGGTCGAAGCGGTCGGCGAAGGTGTTACGCATGTGGCCCGCGGCGATGCCGTCTATGGCGTTACCAATCCCCGCTTCATCGGCGCCTATGCGCAATATGCGATTGCAGTCGCCGGGATGATTGCTGCAAAGCCCGAAAGCATCGGCCATGTCGAAGCTGCCTCGATCCCCGTTATCGCTGTTACGGCAAAGCAGGCGCTGTTCGACCAAGCCAAACTTACCGCCGGACAAACCGCCCTCATCCATGGCGCGGCCGGCAATGTCGGCGCCTATGCCGTGCAATTCGCCCACAAGGCCGGGCTGAAAGTGATCGCGACGGCCAGCGGCGGCGATATCGACACCGTCAAGCGGCTCGGCGCCGACGTGGTTGTCGACTTCCGCAGCCAGCGCTTCGAGGATTTCGCTCGCGATGTCGATGCCGTCATCGATCTTGTCGGCGGCGAGACGCAGACGCGTTCCTTCGCGGTGTTGAAGCAGGGTGGCAGGTTGATTTCGGCCGTCTCGCAGCCGGATCAGGAGCTTGCCAAGGCCAAAGGCGTCGAAGCGCTCTTCTTCCTCGTCAATGTCACGACGAAGGAGCTCCGTGACATCGCTGCGATGGTCGATGCCGGCGAACTCGAAACGAATGTCGGCGATGTGCTGCCACTCGATGCCGCAATCACGGCGCATGAGATGCTGGAGGGCAAACGCCCGCATGCAAAGGGCAAGATCGTCCTGCAAGTCGCCTGAGATGATCCCAGACCGCGCCCGATGGGATAAACAGTCCCAACGGACGCTTTCTCACGCCATCCATTTGCGGTGTTCGGCGAACCGCTCCACCAGCATATCCAGTAACAGCCGCACCTTGGTCGGCAGATGGCTGCGGTTCGGATAGACGGCGTTGATATGGATCTCGACGCCGCGATAGTCCGGCATCATCCGTACGAGGCGACCGGCCTCCAGATCCTCGAAGACGACGAAGCTCGGCGCGAGGAAGATGCCCTGCCCGTTCAGCACCAGATAGCGCAGCGTCTCGGCGCTGTTGGATATGATACTTCCGCCCACCTTGACGCTTTCCTGCCGCCCCTCGGCACCCTCGAAACGCCATTCCTCGCCAAAGGGATAGTATGCATATTGCAGGCAATTGTGCTCGGCGACTTCGGCCGGCGTCGTCGGCATGGCGTGGGTCTTCAGATAATCGGGTGAGCAGACGAGGAAATGCCGCCAGGGCGTCAGCTTGCGCGCAACGAGGCTCGAATCCGGCGATGGCGTCGTGCGGATCACCAGATCATATCCGTCCTCGATCATGTCCACCGCGCGCTCGCCGATGTTGAAATCGATCTGGACGGCAGGATAGAGCGTCATGAACTCGTTGATGACGGGCAGCAGGAAACGGACGATGGCGCTGCTGGTGTAGAATCTCAGCGTGCCGCGCGGCGTCGAACTCAGGGCACCCGCAGCGCGATCCGCCTCTTCGAGATCGGCCAGGATCTGCGACGAGCGCTCGTAATAATATTTGCCGGTCTCGGTCAGGCTTACCTTGCGCGTGGTGCGGTTCAGGAGCCGTACGCCGAGGCGATCTTCCAATGATTGCACATGGTTGCCCACCATGGTGACGGACATGTTGAGGCGCCGCGCGGCAGCGGAAAAGCCGCCGCACTCCACCACCCGACCGAAGACTGTGAGGCTGGTCAGCCGATCCATATCGCTCCTCGATTATCCGCTGAGAGTTGATGATCCTTCCCGAAAACAGCAGATTATCAGAAAGCACTGCTGGGTCCATCTTCCACTCATCGAACAGGGCTTCGCACGAACGAAGCAAAGACGAATGGAGAAGGACAATGGTTGAACTGCCCCGCAACGAAGCTTTCAAGACCGTCCAGCCGGCCGAAAGCGCCCCCGCCGCCGAAGCGATGGCTGCAGCGGCAGCGGCCGTGGAGACCCCGACGAAGAATGGCCGCAAGTTCTTCAAGCGCGCCGTGATCGCCGCAGCCCTGCTCGCCGGCGCCGCCTTCGCCGGTGATTTCGGTCACCATTACTGGACCGTCGGCCGCTTCATCGAATCCACCGACGATGCCTATGTGAAGGCCGACTATACGACGGTCGCCCCGAAGGTCGCCGGCTATATCAAGCAGGTGCTCGTCAACGACAACGACACGGTCAAGGCCGGACAGGTTCTCGCCCGCATCGATGACCGTGATTTCCAGGCAGCGCTCTCGCAGGCCAAGGCCGATGTGAAAGCAGCCGAGGCTGCCGTCACCAATCTCGACGCGCAGATCTCGCTGCAGCAGTCGATCATCGAACAGGCCCACGCGACACTCGATGCCTCGCAGGCTTCGCTTGTCTTCGCCCAATCCGATGCGGCCCGTGCCGGCCGGCTGATTACCAATGGTGCCGGAACGCAATCCCGCGCCGAACAGAGCCAGTCGCTGAAGGATCAGGCTGCCGCTGCGGTCGAGCGCGATCAGGCCGCTGTCGTCGCCGCCGAGAACAAGGTGCCGGTGCTACAGACCCAGCGTGAACAGCTGCTTGCCCAGCGCGACCGCGCCGTTGCCGCCGCCAGCCAGGCGGAGCTCAATCTTTCCTACACGGAAATCGTCGCCGCCGTTGACGGCACGGTCGGTGCCCGCTCGATCCGCGTCGGCCAGTATGTCACCTCGGGCACGCAGCTGATGGCGGTCGTGCCGCTGCATGCGGTCTATGTGATCGCTAACTTCAAGGAAACGCAGCTGACCTTCGTGCGCCCCGGCCAGACGGTCGAGATCAAGGTCGACAGCTTCCCCGATGTTGCGATCAAGGGCCATGTCGACAGCGTTTCGCCGGCCAGCGGCCTCGAATTCTCGCTACTGCCACCGGACAACGCCACCGGCAACTTCACCAAGATCGTACAGCGCATCCCGGTCAAGATCGTCATCGACGACGAGCGCCTTGCCGGCCTGCTGCGCTCCGGCATGTCCGTGATCCCCGACATCGATACCAAGGCCGCCCAGACCTCGGCGGCCGCGGCGGAAGGATTATCCACCCCTGCTGGATGATCCTTCCATTTCTTTCTCAATTATCACCCGAACAGCGTCATGAGACAGTTCCGCAGAGCCGGAAGGAGATACGTCATGGCTACGCTTCAGATCGCCGCAAACAGCAATTCGGTCGCGCGCCCTGCCGCTGCGATCGTCCCTGCCGCCAAACCCGTCATGAGCCCGCTTCGCATGTGGACCGCGGTCGTCGGCTCCACGCTCGGCGCCTTCATGGCGATCCTCAACATCCAGATCGTCAATGCTTCGCTGGCCGATATCCAGGGCGCTATCGGCGCCGGCACCGACGATGGCGGCTGGATCTCGACCTCCTATCTGATTGCCGAGATCGTCGTCATTCCGCTCAGCGCATGGCTTGCCCGGGTCTTTTCGGTCCGCAACTATCTGCTCGTCAACGCCATCCTCTTCCTGGTCTTCTCGGTCGCCTGCGCCTTCGCTGTCAACCTGCAGCAGATGATCATCCTGCGCGCTATCCAGGGCTTTACCGGCGGCGTGCTGATCCCGATGGCCTTCACCATCATCATCACGCTGCTGCCCAAGCCGAAACAGCCGATCGGCCTCGCGCTCTTTGCCCTTTCGGCCACCTTCGCGCCGGCGATCGGCCCGACCATCGGCGGCTATTTCACCGAAAACTGGGGCTGGGAATATATCTTCTATATCAACCTCGTTCCCGGCGCCCTGATGGTCGGCATGCTCTGGGCTTCGCTCGACCGTGCGCCGATGAACCTCGGCCTGCTCGCCAAGGGTGACTGGCCCGGCATCATCACCATGGCGATCGGTCTTGCTGCGCTTCAGACCGTGCTCGAAGAAGGCAACAAGGAAGACTGGTTCGGCTCGGAGTTCATCGTCCGGCTCTCGATCATCGCAGCCGTCTCGCTGACGCTCTTTCTCATCATCGAACTGAAGGTCGCCCATCCGCTCCTGAACCTGCGGCTGTTTGCCCGCCGTAATTTCGGCTTCGGCATCCTTGCGAATTTCCTGCTCGGTATCGCGCTCTATGGCTCGGTCTTCGTGTTGCCGATCTACCTGGCCCGCATCCAGGGCTACAACTCCGAGCAGATCGGCTTTGTGCTTGCCTGGACCGGCATCCCGCAGCTCCTGCTGATTCCGCTGGTGCCGCGCCTGATGAAGCGGTTCGATATTCGCCTGCTGATCATCGTCGGCTTTGCGCTCTTTGCCGTCTCGAACTTCATGAACGTGCATATGACAGGCGATTATGCGAGCGATCAGCTCTTCTGGCCGAATGTCGTGCGTGCCGTCGGTCAGGCGCTGGTCTTCACGCCGCTCTCGGCGATCGCCACAGCAGGCATAGAGCCGGAGAATGCCGGCTCGGCTTCCGCGCTCTTCAACATGATGCGCAATCTCGGCGGTGCCGTCGGCATTGCCTCGCTGCAGACCTTCCTGTCGAAGCGCGAGCAGTTCCATTCGAATATCCTGACCAACTCGGTCTCGGTCTTCGAGGAAGCCACCCGCGACCGTGTCGCCAGGATGACCGCTTACTTCATGAACCATGGCGTCACCGATCAGGCGCTTGCCACTCACAAGGCAGTCGTTGCCATCGCGCTGAAGTTGCGCAAGCAGGCCAATATCATGGCTTTCAGCGACACCTTCTTCCTGCTCGGCGTCGCCCTTGTGGTGGCCCTGCTTGCCACCCTGCTCCTCAAGAAACCCGGCCAAGTCTCCGGCGGCGGCGCTCACTGAGCGCCCCCGCTCCCAAGGAGGAGAACACCCATGAACAATCTGCTCGACATCGACTATGCCGTTGAAACCAGGGCGCTTGCCGGCAGTCTCAACACGACGGCGGTGCTCGGCCTCATCGAATGGCTGACCGGCGACGAATGCCATGCCCTCGACGAGGTCGGCCTTGTCTCCGGCCTTGGCCGCCGCCTGCGTGCGCTCGGCGTTCCGGTCGACCGGCTGACATTGCATCTCATGACGCTGCATCCGGAATATATCGGCCGCACCATCGCCTGGGCGCCAAGCGAACCGGTGGAGATCCATGACCGCGAGCACGGAACGCGGCTAGCCATTGCCAACACGCCGCTTCAGAGGGTTTTCGAAAGCCGCGAAATGCTCGTCGTCGGTCCGGGCCAGAGCCCACATGGCCGCTGGCAGCATATCGATGTCTTTGCCGGACGCGCGCTCGTGCAGCTGATGATCGCTCCACTCTGCAATGCCGATGGCCCGGTCAGCGCCGCGATCTTCGGCACCAAGCGGCCGGGCGGTTTCACATCATCGGAAATGCAGGTGATCGAACGCATAATCCCGGCGCTGCGCAATACCAGTGAACTCCGTATCCTGCGCCAGGTCGAACTCAGCCTGCTCGACACCTATATCGGCCCGTTGACGGCGAGCCGCATCCTGGCCGGCCGCATCCGCCAGGGCGAAATCGAATCCATGCAGGCGGCCCTCCTGCTCTGCGACCTCAGAGGTTTTACCGAACTCTCCAACCGCCTGCCGGGCGAAACGGTGCTCGGGTTGCTGAACGCCTATTTCGACCGGGTCATTCCGGCGATTACGCACGAAGGCGGCGAAGTGCTGAAGTTCATGGGCGATGCGGTGCTCGCCTTCTTCCCCGGATATGATGCGACGCGTACCTGCAATGCAGCGCTTTCGGCGGCACGGGCGATCCTCGAAGCGCTCGATGGGTTCAAATATGAAGGCATCGGCGCCAAGGCCGGCATCGCGTTGCATCATGGCGAGGTCAGCTACGGCAATATCGGCTCCGGCCGGCGACTGGATTTCACGCTGATCGGCGGGGACGTCAATCTTGTGAGCCGCATCCAGGGCGCATGCAGCGAGCTTGGGGAACAGTTGCTGATGTCGGAGGCGTTTTACGAGGCGGTGAAGCCGGAGGATGCGGTTTCGGCGGGAAGCCATCGGTTGAAGGGCTTCCCTGACGGGGCTGAGTTGTACAGGGTGAGGTAGGTGAACCGCGCCGTACCGCAGGCCCTTCGCATGGCTTAGGGCGTTCGCTGCTGCAATTGATTCACTGGATCAATTGCAGCATTGCGCGGCGGCGCAGCTTGCTACTCATCACTCGCGGAGCGGCCGTAGGCCCAATCCATATAGAGTTCCAGCGCCTTGCGGGTGACCGGACCTTCCTGGAAGTTGCGGCCGTCGAGCCTGTTGACGCCGACCACCTTGGAATAGTTGCCGGTCGTGAAAATCTCGTCGGCACCCATGAAATCGTCGACCGAGAGCGTCGCCTCGCGCACGTCGAAGCCGGCCTTGTGCAGGAGGCCGAGAATGCGCTGCCGGGTAATGCCGGCGAGGAAAGTACGGTTGGCGACAGGCGTCAGGATCACCCCGTCCTTGACCATGAAGATGTTCGACGAGGCGGTTTCCACGACATTGCCGTTCGTGTCGCGCATCAGCGCATTGTCGAAGCCGCGGCTTTTCGCTTCGGCAATTGCCCGACCGCTGTTCGGATAGAGCGAGCCCGCCTTGGCGTCGGTCATCGCGGTTTCCGGTGTCGGGCGACGATAGGGAGATACGGTGAGCGATGAGCCGCCATGGCCGCCCATTGCCGCTTCGAAAAGGCAAAGTGCAAAACGCGTCGATTCACCGTCGACAGTCACGACGCTGCCCGGCGAACCATGCTCGCCCCAATACATCGGCTTGATATAGATCGGCGTCTTGCCATCGAACTTCTTGACCCCTTCCCAAGTCAGCGCCTCGATCTCTTCGGCAGTCTTGAGTGGCTTCAGACCCATGGCGACTGCAGAGCGGTTGACGCGCTGGCAATGCAGGTCGAGATCGGGCGCAATGCCGTCGAACCAGCGAGCGCCGTCGAAGACCGTGGAGCCGAGCCACATGGCATGCGAAGTCGGCCCGATCAGCGGCGGGTTGCCGGCAATCCATTCTCCGTCGACATAGGTCCATGTGGTCGTGCGGGGTGACGTATCGACGCGCATTTCAGCTCTCCTCCTGAAGTCGGCAAAGCAAAATCCTCACTGCCGGGGGCGGTCAAGCGCAAATTGACGGTTGAAACATCGACGCAAGAAAATGCCGGAGACCGCGTTACGATTGAAATATTGATGCGCGTTTGATGGTGCTAAAACGATGGGTGCATAAAGGAAAATGATGAAAGGCCGACTGGATGGATGCCACTGCCGCGTGCCATCATGGCAGGCAGAAAGGCGCGGGCGGACAAGGAGATGAACAGATGAAAGCCATGTATTACGAAGCCTTCGAACAGGCGCCTGAGATCCGCACCGTGCCGGACCCGACGCCTTCGGAAGACGGCGTGGTCATCGAGGTCGGCGCGACCGGCCTCTGCCGCAGCGACTGGCACGGCTGGATGGGCCATGACCCGGATATCCGTCTGCCGCATGTGCCGGGCCACGAGCTTGCGGGCAAGATCGTCGCGACCGGCAAGGGCGTCGTACGCTTCAGGGTCGGCGACCGGGTGACGGTGCCCTTCGTTTCCGGCTGCGGCCATTGCGGCGAATGCCATTCCGGCAACCAGCAGGTCTGCCCCAACCAGTTTCAGCCGGGCTTTACCCATTGGGGTTCCTTCGCCGAATATGTCGGGATCGACTATGCCGACACCAATCTGGTGCAACTGCCAGAAAGCGTGGACGATGCCACCGCGGCGAGCCTTGGCTGCCGCTTCGCCACCTCCTTCCGCGCCGTCGCCGACCAGGCGCGCACCGGCCCGGGCGAATGGATCGCGGTGCACGGTTGTGGTGGCGTCGGGCTTTCGGCGATCATGATCGCCAGTGCACTGGGGGCCAATGCGATCGCCGTCGATATTTCCGTGGAGAAGCTTGCCTTTGCGCGCGAATGCGGGGCTGTCGCCACGATCAATGCTGCCGCGGTCGGCGACGTGGCCGAAGCGGTGCGCGAGATCACCAAGGGTGGCGCGCATGTCTCCATCGATGCGCTCGGCCACCCTGTCACCTGCTTCAATTCGATCAAGAACCTGCGCCGGCGCGGCCGGCATGTGCAGGTGGGGCTGATGCTCGGCGAGCATTCCACGCCGCAGATCCCGATGGCGCAGGTGATCGGCCATGAGCTGGAAATCTACGGCAGCCACGGCATGCAGGCCTGGCGCTATGATGCGATGATGTCCATGCTCGCTGCCGGCAAGATCGCGCCACAGAAACTGATCGGCAGACGCATCAGCCTTGAAGAGGCAGTACCGGCGCTGATGACGCTCGACAGGGCCGAGGGCACCGGCATCAGTGTGATTACACAGTTCTAGGTGGTCGCAAAACGGTGGCACGTGCCGTCGGGCTACCGAACCAAAGGTTGCGATCCCATCTATAGAGTGACGAAGCCAGCGATATGCCGGCGGCGATGGGGGACTTCATGAGCGAGACACAACGCAAGCTGACAACGATCTTTGCAGCCGACGTGCAGGACTATACGCGCATGATGGGCGAGGACGAGGAAGGTACGCTCGCCATGCTCAAGCACTATCGCGATGCCATGTCGCGCCTGATCGCCTCCCATGGCGGGCGAGTGGTCAACACCTGGGGCGACGGGTTGCTTGCCGACTTTCCGAGCGTTGTCGAGGCGGTCCGGGCGGCAATCGACGTCCAGAACGAGCTTGCCGGCAAGAATGCGGCGCGACCGATGGACGGACGCATGCTCTTCCGTATCGGCATCAATCTCGGCGATGTCATTGTCGAAGGCGAGGATATCTATGGCGACGGCGTCAATATCGCGGCCCGCCTGCAGGCCTCCGCGCCGGCCGGAGGGATCGTGATCTCCAACACGGTCTATGACCAGGTGCGCAACAAGGTGGCGGTCGGATTCGATTTCCTGGGGGCCCTGGAGATGAAGAATATCGCCGACGCGGTGCCAAGCTATGCGGTGCGCATCGGCGCTGTCGGTCCGGAGCCACAGAAGCCGGCGGCCGCTCCCGAACGGCCTGTCGAGATGCCAAAACCACGATCGGTGGCACCGCGCGGCAGGCTGCGCAAGCTTGGCGGCATTCTGGCTGTCATCGGCGCCATGATCTTGATCATCAATATTGCCACCTGGGAGGGGGAGTTCTGGGCAGTATGGCCGCTGCTCGCCTTCGCCTTCGTCGCGGCCATGATATGGGTGCGCATGCAGGACCGTTTCGACCATCGCGTCGCCGCGCTCGCCGTCATCGGGGTTGGCATCGTTGCCATCAACATGCTGACGTGGCACGGGACATTCTGGGCGATCTGGCCGATGCTGGGACTGTCTGTCGCTGCCGGGATTCGCTGGGCAATGCGCGACTGAGCATCAGGCGCGTTCTGCGAGCCGCCGTTCAGCGCCATAGATCATCATCTGCAGCCCGGCTTCGAAGAAAGCTTCGTGGCCGGATTTGCGGTAATGCACAATTGCCCGGTGTGTGAGCGGGAAATCGGCTGCGGCAGCGTCGAGCTTTTCCTGCTCCGGCGGCGGTTCTGTCTGTTCCTCGATGACGCAGCCGACCGTGTAGCGGGCAAGGGCGACGAGCAGTTCCATGGCGAATTCCGCTTCCATGCCAGCTCCGACGAGGACAGCGATATGGGCTTCGACATTGGGAAGGTCCTGCGGACTGGTTTCCGTGCCGGCATGCACGCGGCCGCCATCGCGATAGCTCAAGAGCGTGCGACGGAAATCACGGGTGTTTTCGAGCATGAAGTCCCGCCAGTTCTCAGGCACGACCGGCCAGTCATGGGCGTGGCCGCGCGCCATGATCTCCTCGGCCATGGCTTCAATCAGCGCCCGCTTGCTTTTGAAATGCCAGTAAAGCGCGGGCTGGCGCACATTCAGCCGATCGGCGAGCAGCCGTGTGGAGAGGGCATCGATGCCCACTTCGTTCAAAAGCTTCAGCGCTTCGTCGACGATCTGCGCCCGGTCCACCTTCATCCTGTTTCCATTCCCTGTTGCCATTTCAATTTATCAGCGATAAGGAACTTATCAGTGATAAATTTTCGGGTAATCCCATGAAAAAGGCGCTCACCGTCATCTATGCCACCGTCATCCTCGATGCGGCCGGCATCGGGCTGACCCTGCCGATCTTTCCGCGGCTCCTGGAGGATGTCGGCCATACCGACAATCTCGGATGGCGATTCGGTGCCTTTCTGGCGCTTTATGCGCTGATGCAGTTCATCTTCTCTCCGGTGCTCGGGTCGCTGTCGGACCGGTTCGGCCGCAAGCCGGTGCTGATGCTGTCGCTTGGCGGGGCGGCGTTCGACTACGTGTTCATGGCCGTTGCTCCATCGCTCTGGCTGCTCTTCATCGGCCGGGCGATCGCCGGCATTACCGGTGCCAGCAATGCGGTCGCTGCAGCATGCGTGACCGACATTACCGAAGATGCCGAGCGCACGCGTCGCTTCGGCCAGCTCAGCGCCTGCTTCGGCATCGGCTTCATCGCCGGACCGGCGATCGGCGGCGTGCTGGGTGAGTTTTCCGTGCGGCTGCCCTTCATCGCCGCTGCAGGGCTCAATGCAGCCAACCTGCTGATGGCCCTCTTCCTTCTGCCGGAGACGCGCAGAACCGGTGCACAAGCCGAGAGCCAAGAATTTTCGCCGCTGGCCCATTTCCGCTGGCTGCTGGGCTACCGGCTGCTGCTGCCCCTCGCCGGCGCCTATTTCATCCTTGCGCTTGTCGGCGAGGTCGGCGGCACGATCTGGGTGCTCTATGGTCAGGACAAGTTTTCCTGGTCGCCGATGATGGTCGGCCTCTCGCTCGCCGCTTTCGGCTTCTTCCATGCCGTCGTGCAGGCCTTCATCGCCGGGCCGATCAGCGAAAGATGGGGGGAGCACCGTGCGCTCCTGATCGGCATCGTCGCCGACAGCGCCGCCTATATCATCATCGCGCTGGTGACAGAGGGCTGGATGGCCTTCCTGCTGATGCCGCTCTTCTGCCTCGGCGGCATCGGGGCGCCCGCCCTGCAGTCTCTGGTGACAGGGCGCGTCGACAACGATCATCAGGGACGTGCGCAGGGGCTGCTTGCGAGCATGACCAGCCTTGCCTCGATCATCGGGCCGCTGGCGATCAGCACCATCTACTTCGCTTCGCGCGATGTTTTCCCGGGGCTTGTCTGGGTCCTGGGCGCAGGTTTCTACGTGCTCTGCCTGCCGGTTGCCTTCACGCGCCGGTCGAAGGATGCGCCTGCCTGAAAGCGGACGGCGGCGGGATGATCAGCCCGCCGCCTGTCTCCGTTACTGGGCGACGCCGATCGAAGCCAGGTATTCAGCCGAAGCGATGATCTTCGACTTGTCCTTGATCTCGATGATCAGGCGCGGGTTGCTTTCGACCTTGGCAAGGGCAGCGAAGATCGCACGCCAGTTGACCGTGCCTTCGCCCAGCGCCCAGTGGCGGTCGGCATAACCATCGGCATCCTGCAGGTGCACATGGCCGAGGCGGTTGCCGGCGGCATGGACGTAATAATCCACTGGCGGGGCGCCGGTGGAGCCGTGGGCATAGTGGGCATGGCCGGTGTCGATCGAGACGGCGACGGCCGGCGAGTTGAAGCTCTCGGCCAAAGCCACGCGGATATGCGGGTCCTTGTCTTCGATGTTCTCGATGACGAGGGTGCAGCCGATTTCCTCGGCGCGCTTCACCGCATCGCGCATCGTCTGATGGCAGTAATCGATTATGCTTTCGCGCTCGCCGGGATTGTTGTCGAGATTGTTGTAGCCCCACGTCGTATAGGGGCTGTGGACGACCATATGCGTGCCGCCGATCGCAGCGCAGACATCGAGGCCCTGCAGCATGCGGCGGGAAACGACGGCGCGGATATCCGGATCCTGCGAGGCGATAACGAATCCCCAGAACGGGCCATGGATGCCGACGCGGCCCTTGTAGCCGTCGAGCAGCTTCCTGACGTGATCGGCGCGCGGGGTCCAATCGCCATTCAGAACATCTGCATTGATGAAGCTCTGCAGTTCGAGATCACGAGACTTTTCGAAGAGCCAGTCACGATGGTTTTCGAGTTCGTTGATCGTCATGGCGGCGCCGACGATGGGAAGAGAAGACATGGGGGTGCTCCGCTGATGGTATGCCGGATTGGCAGGGAAGGATCGGCGCGTTCTATGCGCCTCTTCTGTGTCGCCGATATTACAGAAAAGACGACGGCCAACCTGTCGCACTTGCGCTGCGGGGAAGCCATACCGATATGATCGCGGTCGGCTTCGGAGCCTGAAAGCGCGCAAAGTCGCTTGTTCTTCGCCCCTCCCCCGATTTTGCGGCGGTTGCCAAAACGACCGCGAAGGTCTATCGGACCGCCCCGCAAGAAAAAGAAAGAGACACCATGTCCAACTCATTTGTGAAAACAGATGCCCGGACGGAGGCAAGAAGCTTCTTCGTGCTGGGCGACAAGGTCGAGCGACGGGCTCGCCTCACCGGCACCTGGCTGAACATCTTCGACATGACGGTTGCGCCCGGCGGTAAGACGCCGCGTCACGCCCATGCAAGCCCGGAAGTCTTCCGGATCATCGAAGGTACGCTAACGATCTGGCGGCTGACCGATACCGGGCCGGAAGAGATCCAGGCGAGCACGGGCGACATCGTCACCATCGCACCCTTCATGGTGCACGGCTATTCCAACAACGGAACCGTCCCCGCAGTCTTCTCTGCCATCGTCGATCGCGAAATGGCAGAGTTCATCGAGACCGAGGGCGTTACCGAGCAGCCGCAGGGCAGCCCGTCGCCGGAAACGGTGGCGCGTATGCGGGCCGCTGCAAACGCCCACGGGATCACGATCCTGGCGGCATAGGTCAAATGCGCCGCAGTTGCGGGCAAAGAGACCGTCGGGGCACCACGCCGACGTTAAACACATTCCTTTTCCCACCGGGCCGGTCTAGCGTTCGAGATAATCACGCTGTTGGCGGCGACATAGACAAAATTTGCATCCGCCGCGTCGTAGGACGCGGCCCGAATGAGGAGAGACGATGATGGCGTGGTCAGCCAGCCAGTATGTGAAATTCGAGGATGAACGCACCCGCCCGGCGCGCGACCTGCTGGCGCAGGTGCCGCTGAAGGAGTTGCGCCACGCGGTCGATCTCGGCTGTGGACCAGGTAATTCGACAGAGCTGATCATCGACCGCTATGGGGCGGCAAATGTTTCCGGCCTCGACAGCGATTTGAACATGCTCGAGGCCGCTCGCAAACGGCTCCCGGGTACGGCTTTCGTCGAGGCGAACCTGTCCACCTGGCAGCCGTCGGAACCGGCGGACCTTTTGTTTGCCAATGCCGTTTTCCAATGGCTGCCCGACCATCTCGATATTTTCGACCGGCTGATGGATGGGCTGGCGTCGGGCGGCGTGCTCGCCGTGCAGATGCCCGACAATCTCGGCGAGCCGAGCCATCTGATGATGGAGGAGACGGCCCATGCCGGTCCGTGGAAAGGCGCCTTCGAGAAGAAGAGCGTACGTCGCAATGTGCTGCCACCTCCTTCGACCTACTACAGCCGGCTGATCGCCAAGTCGTCGCGGGTCGACATCTGGCATACGATCTACAATCACCCGATGGACGATGCCGCAGCGATCGTCGAATGGGTCAAGGGAACAGGCCTTCGCCCCTATCTCGACCATGCCGGCGAAGAGCATCGCGAGGCGTTTCTGGCCGACTATCTGCAACGCGTCGACAGGGTCTATCCGAAGGCGGCCGACGGCAAGGTGCTGCTCAAATTCCCGCGTCTCTTCATGGTGGCCGTGAAAGCCTGACCGGCAAATCCTGATTTCTCTGGCGCCGGCAGCGATTCATCCATCGCTGCCGGCATCGTTTTGTCGTCATTTCGCAAGCCACACGCAAAGTTTGAAGTGTAGCGATCCGTCTTGGGGTTTCTCAATCCAGACGTGCTTTTGCCGGCGTCATCAACGCCGATCGCTATCCGTTAAACGCCTTTGCGCATTGCGCGCGAGGACCGACAAAGAGATTTTGAGATGGTTTCTTCTGTTTCCAACATCAGGCTGCAGACTGCGCAGATCGCGCTGCAGGTGATCAAGGGCGGCTCTTCAGAGAGCAGCTCCAGCAGCAGCACGACCGACCACAATTATTCCAGCCTGCCCTCACAGACCCGCTCGGCGCTCTCGGTCATGCTCGACAAGATCAATGCCGGCAAGGCCGGCTCGACTGACGCAGCCGGCAATACGGTTGCCAGCACCGATATCACCACCGCCTCCTTCATGGCGCTGCTGCGCCAGAACATGACGGCCGCGGCCGACGCCAAGGGTGCGGGTAGCCAGGAAGCCGCCATGCTTGCCGCCTTCAAGAAGGGCCAGCTGACGGTCACCGATCCGACCCAGGGCGTTTCGATCAAGGCCTGGGACGTGACCGATCCCAAGGAGGCCGATGTCGACCAGAAGAAGGGCACCGACATCAAGACCGACGACTGGAACGACTTCCTGCGTGACCATCTGCAGCGCGATTCGCATGGCCGTCTTGTCAGAAGCGAAAACGGCAGCTTCATCGAGAAGGGCACCGGCAACGAAGTCTATTTCGGCCAGGTCGGCTCGCAGAACTACTACATCACTTGGCCGGCGAAGTCCGAGACCAAGCCCGCCAATGGCACAGGGGACAAGCCGGCAACCGACGGCGCCGGTTCAAAGCCGGCCACCGATACGACCACCGACAAGTCCGACTCCAAGGCATAAGCGACCAACGTTCTACGACGGCCATTGCGAAAGGTTCTTCCGCAATGGCCGTTTTCTTTCAGGAGACAGCAAGCTCGGCCAGCGACAGGACAGCCGTCGCAAGGATGACGAGGCCGAAGCAGATGTTGAGGATCCTTTCGCTCGACGGCTCAAGCCGCATCTTGCCCAAGACGACACCCAGCCACAGCCAGAAAATGTCGACGATAATCATGACGAGGACGCAGAGCACCCATTTGGCCTGCATGTCCAGCGCGCCGTCCTGCGAGAGCCGATAGGCGGCAAACAGCGAGGCGAAGGCGATATAGGCCTTGGGATTGGTGAGACCGAGCACGACACCACCAGCAACGGTCGGCGAAGCGCGCCGACGCGCGGCCGAGAGATCAGCGCCGACCGGTGCCGATGCAATCTTCCACGACAGCCAGACCAGATAGAGAGCGGCCGCGACCGTCATGATCAACATTGCCATGGGGATCGCCGCGATCAATGACAACAGACCGGCAGCAGCGGCTGCGGCAGCAACTGCCAGACCGATCTGCAGACCGAGATAGAAGCGCAGGCCGGTCGTCATGCCATGCTGGCGGCCGATCGCCAGAAGAGCAGCAATTGCCGGTCCGGGCGAACCGAGAAGAGCAAGAGCAGCCGTGAGGAAGAAGCCTGCGCTGACAAGATCGATCATGCACCACCCAATGACATAACGATATCTTTATATCTTTATATAATTATGGCGCCGTGTCAAACACTTGTTATCCTTGAGCTGCAAGGTGCTTGCGGCAAAGCCGGAGCGCTTTATATTCGGCCGGACAATTCAGCAGGAGATGACACGCATGGACGCTCACCCCACCCCGCCCGTCACTCTCGTCATCTTCGGCGCCACCGGCGACCTGACACGGCGACTGCTGGTCCCGGCTATCATCAATCTCACCCGCAGCCGCCTCGTCGGCACGGATCTCAACATCCTCGGCGTCGGTATCGAACCGGGCGACGATGAATTCCTGCGCCAGCGGCTGGATGCTTTTCTCGCCCATCTCGAAGGCGAGGAGGCAAGCGCGAAGGACGAAGCCTGGGAGAGCCTGCGACCGCGCATCGCCTATCTGCAAGGCGATTTCACCAAGGACGATATCTTCATCGAAATCGGCAAGCGGCTTGGCAAGACCTGCAATGCGGCCTTCTATCTCGCCGTACCGCCGAGCTTCTTCGGGCCGATTGTCGAAAAACTTGCCAGTCTCGGGCTAATGGACGAGAGCGAGGGTTGCTTCCGCCGTGTGGCGATCGAAAAGCCGTTCGGCACCGACCTTGCATCAGCGCGTTCCCTGAATGAGCGCATCCTCGCTCAGGTCGAAGAAAGCCAAGTCTACCGGCTCGATCATTTCCTCGGCAAGGAAACGGTACAGAATCTGATGACGGCGCGTTTTGCCAACATGATGATCGAGTCGCTGTGGAACAACCGCTATATCGACCACGTACAGATCACCGCCTCGGAGATTGTCGATGTCGGCACGCGGGGGAAATTCTACGACGCGACCGGCGCGCTGCGCGACATGATCCCCAACCATCTCTTCCAGCTTCTGGCGATGATTGCCATGGAGCCGCCGAACAGTTTCGACGCCGAGGCGATCCGCAACGAGAAGAGCAAGGTGCTGAAGGCGCTGCGCATCTATACGCCAGAGGAAGCCAAGGCGAATGGCGTGCGCGGGGCTTACACCGCCGGTCCGCTGAATGGTACCGACTTGCCCGCCTATCGCGATACAAAGGACATTTCGCCTACCAGCAAGACCGAGACCTATGTGGCGCTGAAGCTCTATGCCGATACATGGCGCTGGGCCGGCGTTCCCTTCTATCTGCGCACCGGCAAGGCGATGACCGCGCGCGATACGGAAATCGTCATCACCTTCCAACCGGTTCCCTTCGCGCAGTTTCGCGAGACGGAGGTCAACCGCCGCCTGCCGCCGAACAGGCTCGTCATCCAGGTGCAGCCCGATGAGGGCATGAGCATGGAGATTTCCATCAAGTCGCCCGGACAATCCGTCGACACAGTGCCGGTCTCGCTCGATTTCCGCTATGCCGACAAATTCGATATCGGCAAGACGACCGGCTACGAATCGCTGCTCTACGACCTCTTCATCGGCGACCAGACGCTATTCCAGCGCGCCGACGGCATCGAGGCCGGCTGGGCGGCCGTGCAGCCCTTCCTTGACGAGTGGGCAAAGGACGATCGCATTCCGGATCCCTACACTCCCGGCACCATGGGACCCGCCTGCGCCGACGAACTGATCCAGCGCGACGGCCGCGAGTGGCACGAACTGGGCGTGATCCTTCACAGGAACGGCAAATAGCCGTTCCTGCTCTCGGTCCACCTCGACCTTATCCCGTCAGCGGCAGGCCGCTGCCAGCGTGTGGTCACGCTCAGCATTACGATAAGCGCGCGTACCATGTTTCGGGCAGACTGTCCGCTCCGACGGAATAACGACTGTGACATTGTCATTTTCAACGGGATCCAGCGGAATCGAGATGCCGCCGCCGTTTGCGTTGGCGTCCGGCACGGTGCCGGGCGGCATGCCGCCAAAGCGGCCGGAATAATCCATATCGCCGAGGGTCTGGGCGAAGACCGGGGCGGCGAAACCGAGGAGGATGATCGAGGCTGCTGCAATCACCGTACGCATGACCAAATTCCTTCTTATGTGGCCGATATGAAACGAGATTTGAGCATGCATCGTTCCAGCCGATCCGGCCGTCGGTAAAAGATCCGGCTTGATTTAATCTAGGGAGGGTGAGCGCGAATTTCCATGCAGCGGGCGATGTTCCCGAAGGTTTGATCTCATATCAAAAGGCGATTGCGCGTTTGAGAAATATATGCGTGGTGACAGTGACCGCCAGGCCCGGATAGCAGCGCTGATCGGGCTCGCGCCAGCCATGAAACACTCGGGGAAGGACGAGGAAAGTGCTTGAAAAACAAAGCCCTCGGGCGATGCCGAGGGCTCACTGAAATGATGGATCGGGTTAAACGAACTGGCTCAGGCCGGGAACGGAAGCAACCACCTGATCGACCACCTCTTCGCCGGCATATTGCTTGGCGATGGCGATGGTTTCCTTGGCGAGCGAGGTTATTTCGCTCATGCCGAGACCCTCGCTCATCAACTGCTGGCCGAGGCCCATGATGCCGCCACCGCCGAGCGCGCTCATCAGGCCGCCGAGCAGACCGCCGCCACCGCCGGAACCTTCGCCGTTGAACTGGGCAACGAGTTCGGTGGCACCCGGGATCTTCTCGATCATTTCGGTGACCGGACCATCGGCCGCTTCGCGCTGCAGGAAGCCGAGCATCATGCCGAGCGCCTTTTCGGCCAGATCAGGCGCAATGCCCACACGATTGGCGATTTCAGTCACAATCTCATTCATCGTCAGCCTCCTGTTTTTGACGTTAACGTCAACGTAATCGAATTGAGAGGGCAACTCAAGCGGCTCTCCCTGTCAGCGTCCGCTCCCGCTTTCCGTTTTAACACAGGCAGTTGTCCGTCTCCTGTCGCCTGCTTATAACAGAGAAACGATATTTGCATGACTGTGCGGAAAGAGCACTCCGCATATTCTGGAATTGAGCGGCGGCATCGACCGAGGGAGACATTCTACATGCTCGAGGACGGCAAGATTTTCATCGGCGCAAGCCGCAATCCTGATGACAGCATCAACAAGGGCGAATATCTCGACCTCAAGTTCGGCAACCGTCACGGACTGGTGACCGGTGCCACCGGCACCGGCAAGACGGTGACACTGCAGGTGCTGGCCGAGGGCTTTGCTCGCGCCGGCGTCCCGGTCTTCGCCGCCGACATCAAGGGCGACCTCTCGGGCATCGCCGCCAAGGGCGAAGCGAAGGACTTCCTCACCAAGCGAGCCGAGCAGATCGGCTTTGACGATTACGAACTCGAGCAGTTCCCGGTCATCTTCTGGGATCTGTTCGGCGAGAAAGGCCATCGTGTGCGCACCACCATCGCCGAGATGGGGCCATTGCTGCTCGCCCGGCTGATGGATGCTTCCGAGCCGCAGGAAGGCGTCATCAACATCGCCTTCAAGATCGCCGACAAGGCCGGACTGCCGCTGCTCGACCTCAAGGATTTTACTGCGCTGCTCAACTATATGGGCGAGAATGCCACAGAGCTTTCCAGCCAGTTCGGTCTGATTTCCAAGGCTTCGGTCGGCTCCATCCAGCGCGCGCTGCTGGTGCTGGAACAGCAGGGTGCGGAACATTTCTTCGGCGAGCCAGCCCTGAAGATCACCGACATCATGCGCACGTCGAACAATGGCTACGGGCAGATCTCCGTGCTTGCCGCCGACAAGCTGATGATGAACCCGCGCCTTTACGCCACCTTCCTGCTGTGGCTGCTTTCCGAGCTTTTCGAGGAACTGCCGGAAGTCGGCGATCCCGACAAGCCGAAGCTCGTCTTCTTCTTCGACGAGGCGCATCTGCTCTTCAACGACGCGCCGAAGGTGCTGATCGAGCGCGTGGAGCAGGTCGTGCGCCTCATTCGCTCCAAGGGGGTCGGCGTCTATTTCGTGACGCAGAACCCGCTCGATGTTCCGGAGACGGTGCTCGCCCAGCTCGGCAACCGTCTGCAGCATGCGCTGCGCGCCTATTCGCCGCGCGAGCAGAAGGCGGTGAGGACGGCGGCCGACACCTTCCGCCCCAACCCGGCCTTCGATTGCGCCACCGTCATCACCACGCTCGGTACCGGCGAGGCGCTGGTCTCGACGCTTGAAGCCAAGGGCGCACCCTCGATCGTCGAGCGTACACTCGTTCGCCCGCCGTCCGCCCGCGTCGGACCGCTGACGGATGCCGAGCGCCAACTGGTCATGGATCACAGCCCCGTACTCGGCGTCTATGACGAGGACGTGGACCGTGAATCCGCCTTCGAGATGCTGGCCGCCCGCACCCAGAAGGCCGCTGATTCCGACGCGGCCAAGCGGGCGCAGGAACAAGCGCCGGCGCCGCAGGAGGGCAGCACGACATCAGGCTGGACCCTGCCCGGCTTCGGCGGCAGCGATAACGACGACAAGGCACAGCCGCGTGGCCGTTCCGGCTACCAACGCGAAACGGTGATGGAAGCGGCGATGAAGAGCGTCGCGCGTACGGTGGCGACGCAGGTCGGCCGGGCGCTGGTGCGGGGGATCCTGGGAAGCCTGAAGCGGTAGGACTGAAGCGTGGTGCGATCTCTCGGATCCGCTGCCACGCTTTAAGTCTGTCCGGCGCGGCCGGCATCGCAGAACGGCTGCGCGCTCTTGCGCAACCAGCCTTGATCAGCGCTTGCGGACAAATTCCGTGCGCAGGACAAGGCCCTTGATCGTGTCGTGACGGCAGTCGATCTCTTCGGGATTATCTGTCAGACGGATCGAGCGGATAACCGTGCCCTGTTTCAGGGTCTGGTTGGCGCCCTTTACCTTCAGGTCCTTGATGAGCGTGACGGAATCGCCGTCCTTCAACACGTTTCCGGAGGCGTCGCGAACCTCGGATGCAGCCTGCGCGGCTGCAGCCATCTCGGAGGCCGGGCGCCATTCGCCTGTCGCCTCGTCATAAACATAGTCGTCGTCACCAACTGCCATCATTTCGCCCCCGATCATGAATGTCTCTTCAGCCCTGGACGGCGGCTTATAACGATCACAGGGTGTTGCGCAACTGCTCCGGTAAGCCTCCGTTAGCAGAACTCAATGCAGCTTTTCCGGCACCGGCGCGAGGCCGTCGCATGTTGGTCAGACCGCAGTTCGGCCGGCTTCGGCGCGTCGGCGGCGCATCAGGAAGAGGGCGAGCGCCGAAAGGCAGATCGAGATTTCCAGCAGGAATGTCCAGTGAAGCAGGAAGCTCACGATCCAACTGACATGGGTTGCGGGGACCCGAACCAGCTCGAACTCATGAAAGGAGAAAGGTGCCAACCAAAGGAGCGGCGCCGCGATCGTATCCATGACCATATGCAGCATGGCGGCTGCGAAGAAGACGAAACCCGTGGCGAGCCAGTCCGGACGGAGCCATTTGAGGAACGGCAGGACCAGGACCGCCGCGACCAGCCAGAAGAGCGGCCAATGCGTGACATAGGCATGGTGATGAACCCGGCCGCCGGAGGCGTAGAAATAGATCACGTCGAAATCCGGCGCGACGCTGCCGATCAGCGCTGCCGCCATGACGGCAGAGGATGATGCCCTGCGTCGCGCGGCAGTTCCAAGAATATAGCCTGCCGGCAGATGAGCGATGAGCATGCGGTGCCTCCCTGTGACGCCTGACATCGCTAGGAGGCGATTGTGTCGGGATCAAAGCGGCCGCGACATGAAGACTTCGGTGTGGCTGATTTCTGCCGGCATGGTGTGAAAGGGTGCGAGTGCGATGCGGCTATCTCTATCGTGATCCCTTGTTTCCAGGCGCGAGCAATGGTATTTCCCTCGTGCAATCGAGAAAGAAAGGAGGGCTGCGCATGAATATCTATTTCCGGCATCATCGCCAGCGTGGCCCAGTCAACGCCCTGCAGATGCGTTTGCAGGGCTGACCAGAGACCGTTTCTCGCAAATCTCTTCCTGGTCTGCCCCTAGTGGCACTGCTGCACCTGAATGCCCGCCGTTCAAGCTGCAAGCATTTCATAATCCGCCAAGCATAACGCGCTTTTCCGTCGATGGCTGAAAGCCCCGGATATGCGCGATCGCTTGGCAAGACCAGGATACGATCATGACCCTCATCAATATCCGCAATCTCGGCATCGTTCTCTCCGCGCCGCTGTTTTCAAAGCTCAATCTCGTCGTCAATGCCGGCGACCGGATCGGCCTCGTGGCTGCGAACGGGCGCGGCAAATCCACCCTGCTCAACCTGATGACGGGCAAGCTGGAACCGACCGAAGGCGAGCTCACCAGGGCGCGCGGCCTCACCATCGGCCATGTGGAGCAGAATGTGCCGCCGACACTTCTCGACGCCAGCTTCCGTGACGCCGTGCTGCACGCCCTTCCTCCCGATCAGGCCGACGGTGAAAGCTGGCGTGCGGATGTCGTGCTGGAATCGCTCGAAGTGCCCGAGGAATTGCGCGAGCGACCGCTCCGACAGCTCAGCGGCGGCTGGCAGCGGCTGGCACTGATCGCCCGCACCTCGGTGAACGAACCGGACGTGCTGCTGCTCGACGAGCCGACCAACCATCTCGATCTCGAAAAGATCGCGCAGGTGGAAAACTGGTTGAACGCGCTGCCGCGCGATACGCCCGTGATCATCTCCAGCCACGACCGTGCCTTTCTCGATGCGACGACCAACCGGACGCTCTTCCTGCGGCCGGAGCAATCGCCGGTCTTCTCCCTGCCCTACAGCCGGGCGAGAGCGGCACTCGACGAGGCGGACGCATCCGATGCGCGGCGTTACGAGAAGGATATGAAGACGGTCGAGCAGTTGCGGAAGCAGGCGGCCAAGCTCAACAATATCGGCATCAATTCCGGCAGCGACCTGCTGGTGGTCAAGACAAAGCAGTTGAAACAGCGCGCCGAAAAGCTGGAGGAAACGGCCAAGCCCGCGCATCTGGAGCGTTCGGCAGGCGCAATCCGCCTCGCCAATCGCGGCACGCATGCCAAGGTGTTGGTCACGCTTGAGGATGCGGAAGTCACCACGCCTGACGGCACGCCGCTCTTCCGCACGGGAAAGCAGTTCATCTGCCAGGGCGACCGCATTGTACTGCTCGGGCTCAACGGCGCCGGCAAGTCGCGGCTGATCTCCATGCTGCGCGCGGCGATCGCCGAGCCGGAAACAGCAAAGGCAGGCATCAAGGCCACGCCCTCGCTGGTGCTCGGTTATGGCGATCAGCTGCTTGCCGATCTCAGCGATGCCGACACGCCGCTGCAGACGATCATCCGCCGCTTCGATGTCGGCGACCAGCGAGCGCGCTCACTGCTTGCCGGCGCCGGCATGACGATCGAGATGCAGGGCAAGCCGGTCAAACTGCTCTCGGGCGGGCAGAAGGCACGGCTCGGCATGCTGGTGCTCAGGCTGACGCAGCCGAACTTCTACCTGCTCGACGAGCCGACGAACCATCTCGACATCGAGGGTCAGGAAGCGCTGGAAAGTGAACTGCTGGCGCATGAGGCGAGCTGCCTGCTCGTCTCTCACGACCGCAGCTTCGTGCGCGCGGTCGGCAACCGCTTTTGGCTGATCGAGCGGAAGAAGCTCGTGGAGGTGGAGAGTCCTGAAGGCTTCTTTGCAAGTGTGGGAGGGGCTGGGTAAGGCCTGCAGAGATGAGGGAGCGCGCGGATTCGTGCTCCCTCCTTGTTGACGATGACTACCGCACAGCCGCCGAGAGGCAGAAAAACGCTCCCTGTGGATCCACGGCCTGGCAGACCCAGCCGCCGGGGACTTCCATCGGACCGTTGACGACCTTGCCGCCGCCGGCATTGGTGCGCTCGATCGCAGCATCGAGCGCGGGCACAGTGAAATAGTAGGACCAGAAGTCCATGCCGACCTCAGGCGGGCGGGTCATCATGCCGCCGGTCTGTTTTCCGTGTTCGGCGAAGATGTGGTAGACACCCATCGGCCCCATGTCGAAGTCCTGATCCTTCGTCCAGCCAAAGAGCCTGGAATAGAAGTCGAAAGCCTTTGCCCCGTCATTGGCATAGAGCTCGCGCCAGCCGACATGGCCGGGCGTGTCGAAGGGCAATTCCGGCGGCGGGTTTTCCATCGGCAGCGGCGTCATGATGCAGAGCACCGCTCCGTCCGGATCGGCGACGACCGCGAAACGGCCTATACCTGGAATATCCGCAGGCTGGCGGCGGATGGTGCCGCCATTTGCTGAAAAGTCGCGTGCCGACTGATCGACATTGTCGACGGCGACATAACCAGTCCAGTTCGGCGGAATGCCCTGCCCTTCCAGCTCTGCAGGAAAGGGCATCATGCCGGCGACCCTGACGCCGTTTGCTTCGAAGATGACATATTCCGGCTGGTCCGCCGCCGGCATTTTGCTCGATGTCCAGCCGACGACCGATCCGTAGAATTTTGCCGCCGCATCGGGATCCGGCGTCATCAGTTCGCACCATATGAACTTGCCATGCGTATTGGACATCGTGTTCTCCTCGGTCCACGCTTGAGTTCTGTCTCGTTGTTTTTACGCAATTCCGGACACAAAACCGCTCTCGCACTTTTGCTGGAATTGCGCTTGAAATGCCCCGGCGATTTCAGCCCTTGCGGGTATATTTGACTTCCATGAACTGCTTCCAGGTGCCGTCGGCTTCCCTGGCGCTCGATGTGAAGGTCCTGACATTGTCGTCGAGAAAGGCGATCTGCTCGCGATAATCGGCAAGGCCGTCGCCTTCGAAGGCCGGCCCTCTGGTGTAGAGCGACAGAACATTTCCCGAGGGATCGACCTCGCCCTCATAGACCCACATGTAATCCATCATCGAGCCGATCCAGCTGCCGACATATTTGCCTTTGCTGGAGTCGTAGCCGAGGGTCAGGATTGTCGTTGCCTGCTTGCCGTCGCTCATTTGACCGGCTCCTTCGGCAACGAACCAGATGCCCTGCAGGGAGCGAACGGTCTCCTGCCAAGGCTTGTCGCCGGTCATGTCTGAGGCGGCGACGGTCCAGTCGCCGACCATTTTCTCCAGGAAAGCATGCTCCTTCAGCACTTCTGCAGTCTTCATCGTCCTTCTCCTCCGGATGATGGATGGCTGGCTGGATGCTTCATGCAATTCCGAACGCAAAACCACGACAGTCTTGCGGGAATTGCGTTAGTGGCAGCAGGATGAGGCCTGGGGGGCTTCCTCATATTCATCGTGACGCTTCACGAAATCCATCGTCGAATCCTCGTTGCGACCCTTGGGGGCATGATCCAGGATCATCAACGTGCCGAGAATTTCTTCCGCGCCGCGGGCGTAGCTCGAATAGGTATGGAACACTTCGCCCTTCTCATTCTTGTAGAAGGCCGAAAGTCCGGGCAGTTCGTCATTGGCCTCATCAGGCGCTACGGAAGTGAAATTGTAAAAGACCTTGTCCTTGGCAAGGTCCTCGGGCGTGAAAGATACGTGATAGTCGAAATTGAAGTCGCTGCCGAAAGACGAAACCCAGGGAAATTTCCAGCCCATACGCGTCTTGTAGGCCTCGATCTTGGCGAGCGGCGCGCGGGCGACGGAAACAAGGGTGACGTCGTGGTGGTTGAGGTGAGCCAACGTGCCGTCGAGGTGATCGGCCAGGAACGAGCAGCCCGGGCATCCGGCTTCCCATTCGGGGCCGAACATGAAGTGATAGACCATGAGCTGGCTGCGGCCATCGAAGAGGTCGGCGAGCGATTTCGGCCCCTGAGGCGTGTCGAACGTGTAGTCCTTCTCCACCTTCACCCAAGGCAAAGACATGCGTTCGGCATTCACCTTGTCTCGCAGATGCGTTGCCTCCTTCTCTTTCGAGAGCAGGGAGCGGCGGGCTTCAAGCCATTCCTCGCGGGAAACGACGGGATTTTGAGTTACCTTGTTCAGCATGGTCTACGCCCTCCTCCGGCGCGGCCGGCAAGTTCCGGCAAATAGTCTCCTCTTCTTGACTAAATAGATTGATATCAATAGAAATGGATCATGTCAAACGCGATAATGATTCCATTTTCTACGACGCTTCTGGTGCGCGACACGTGCCTCTGCCTGCACGTACAGCGCGCCGCCCGCGCGCTTGGCCGCCTGTTCGACGATGCGCTGCGGCCCGTCGGACTAACCAACGGCCAGTTCTCGCTGCTGATGTCTTTGAACCGGCCGGAACCGCCGCCGATGGGCCCGGTCGCAAGCCTGCTTGCAATGGACCAGACGACGCTGACGGCAGCGCTGAAACCACTGCAGCGCAGGGGGTTGGTCGACATCGTGCCCAACCCGAAAGACCGGCGCGGCCGGCTACTCCGGCTGACGGATGAGGGGCGAGCCGTGCTACAGAAGGCTCTGCCAATCTGGGAAAGCACGCATGCGTCGCTCGAGGCGAAAATGCCCGGGGGCAATGCGGATGGGCTGAGGCGAGACCTGCAATACCTGGCGTGATCTTCATTCAGCCGGGGACAAGACGACTGCAAAATCAGCCTTAAAAAGCCTCTTGACTTAGAGCGCGCTCGAAGCCGTAGCTTCCTTGGCGTCGTGACGAGAATAGGTGTTTCATGAAGATCAGTGACCTCGCGAAACGGTGCGGTCTGTCGGCTCATACGCTGCGTTATTACGAGCGTATCGGCCTGCTGCCCTATGCCGATCGCGACCGATCCGGACAACGCGACTACGACGCTTCAATCCTTTCCTGGATCGAGTTTCTCGGCCGTCTGAAGACGACCGGCATGCCGATCCGCGACATGCTGCTTTATGCAAAGCTTGCCGGTAGCGGGAAAGCCACTTTCAGCGAGCGTCGCGAGATGCTCAAAAAGCATCGTGAGCATGTCCGGGCCCATGTGGCCGATCTCGAATCCTGCCTTCGCGTCCTCGACGGCAAAATCGCTTCCTATGAGGAGGCGGAAGAAAGGATAAGAGATGACAAACGGAAGATTGCAGACACGCCGGCTCGGGCAAGGACTTGAGGTCGGGTCGATCGGCCTCGGCTGCATGGGCATGAACTGGGCCTATGGCGCAACGGCGGACGATAGAGGTGAGGCGATCGCCACGATCCATCATGCGCTTGAGCGCGGCGTCACCCTACTCGATACGGCTGATACCTATGGTCCGCACACCAACGAAGAACTCGTTGGGCAAGCGATCAAGGACCGGCGTGACCAGGTGGTACTGGCAACCAAGTTCGGCATCGTACGAGCAGCTGGAGCGATGCCCGGCGTCAGCGCCCAGTCGGCCAACGGACGGCCAGACTATGCAAAGGCATCCTGCGAAGGGTCTTTGCGCCGGCTCGGCGTCGACCATATCGATCTCTACTATCTCCACCGTGTCGATCCCGATACGCCAATCGAAGAGACGGTGGGCGCGATGAAGGAACTCGTGGAAGCCGGCAAGGTCAGGCATATCGGCCTGTCGGAAGCCAGCGCCGAGACGATCCGCAGGGCGCATGCCGTGCATCCCATTACTGCCGTTCAAAGCGAATATTCTCTCTGGTCGCGCGAGCCGGAAGACGGCGTGCTGCAGACGCTTCGTGAACTCGGGATCGGGCTTGTCGCCTATTCGCCGCTCGGACGCGGTTTCCTGTCCGGAGCGATCAAGTCTGTCGACGAACTCGCGCCCGACGACTACAGGCGCAGCTCGCCGCGGTTCATGGGTGAGAACTTGCAGCGGAACCTCGAACTGGTCGCGGTAGTCGAGGAGATTGCGCGCCGCAAGGGCGCAACACCCGCGCAGCTGGCGCTCACCTGGGTGATGGCTCAGGGCGAAGATATCGTGCCTATTCCCGGCACGCGCCGCCGCACGCGGCTCGACGAAAATCTTGGAGCGGCTGCCGTTGACCTGACGCAGCAGGAACTCGAGGAAATCGCCGGTGCCCTGCCCCTCGCTGTCGGAGATCGCTACAGCGAAGTCGGCATGCGCGCGCTCAACGGGTAGGACACCCGGAAAGCAAGAAGTCTTCTCCCCAATGTCTGGGGAGAAGACAGCGTTATCGTGACGATCAGCGCGTCAGGTCGAGCGATGCCGTCAGGTTGCCCATCGGCGGCTCGTTGTTCAGCGCCAGCGCCCTGTCGCGGGCAAGCAGGCCCGGAAGCACCGGCAGGTCGTAACGGGCCGTGATCAGGCGCAGGATCGAGGTCGTGTCATATTGCGTATGATCGACCATGCCGCCCTTGGCATAGGGCGAGATGATGAAGGCCGGAATGCGATTGCCCGGGCCCCACCGATCGGCCTTCGGCGGAGCGACGTGATCCCAGAAGCCGCCGTTTTCGTCATAGGTGACGATGACGAGCATATGACCCCATTGCGGGCTCTTTTCGAGATGGGAGACGAGATCGGCGAGGTGCTGGTCACCGCTCGAGACATCGGCGTAGCCACCATGTTCGTTGAGGTTGCCCTGCGGCTTGTAGAAGGAAACGGCCGGCAGTTTGCCGTCGTCGATATCCTTGATGAAGCCTTCGCCGCCGAGGCCGCCGTCCTTCAGATGCTCGGCGCGGGCGGGCGTGCCCGGCGCAAAATTGGCAAAGTAGTTGAAGGGCTGGTGATGGAACTGGAAGTTCGGCACCGGCGTGGCGTTCTTGCCATCGAGGGCTGCCTGCCATGCGCCGCCGTACCATGCCCAGCTGACGCCCTTTAGTGACAGGAGATCGCCGATGGTGATCTCGTGCTGCGGCGGCAAGGTGTTGGGCTGCGAGGGATCGGCATAGGCTGCATCACCGTCCTTGGCCGGTGCATTGGCGCTCGGCTGGTAGGGCGGCTGCATAGTGTTGACGGCATAGAAATCCGGCGTGAGATTGCCGTCGGAGACGAATTTCGGGGCACCATCGAGCGCGGATTTTGGTGCATTTTCGGCAACGGTCAGCGAAATGCCGTCGGCATCGACCTTGGCGATCGTGGGCTTGGCAGGGCTCTTGTCGGCATCCGCATAATAGGGTGCGCAGGCGCAGATCAACTGGAAGTGGTTGAAGAAGGAGCCGCCGAAGCCGCCCTGGAAGAAGTTGTCGGCGAGGACGTATTTCTTGGCGACCTGCCACATGGGCAGGATCGAGCCGTCATAGTGGCCCATGACGAGGCTGCCGGAATCGGCCCAGGCGACGAACTTGTCGTTCTTGCCGCCATCGATCTGCATCTGCTCCTCGTAGAAGCGGTGCCAGAGGTCGCGGGTGATGACATTGGTCGATTGAGCAAAGCCCTTGGGATCGTCGATCGAGAAGACGGCATTGGCGAGGTGAGCGGACTGGGCCTCGGTGACGGCGGGTGTCACACCCTTGGCGGTGAGACCGCCCCAGGAAGGCGGCAGTTCGGAAAGCGGCGCGCCATCGCGATCGAGCTGGCGTGCCTGGCTTTCGCTTGCATTGGCGAGGCCGTTGGCACCCGGAAAGCTGCCATAGAGGTTATCGAAACTGCGGTTTTCAGCGTAGATGACGACGATATTCTGGATCTTGTCCATGCCGGCGGGTGCTGCATGGGCGGCCGTGGCAAGCGCCAGCGGCAGCATGGCCGAGCCGGCCAGCGAGAGATTGCGGAGGAATTTCAGTCTGGTCATGGCGGGATACCTCATGGCTAAGGGGGCGTGGCTAGAGGGGCGTCGGGCGGACGTGGAAAGACCCAGCGCAGGCGAGACGCTATTCCCGCCATCTATCAACTTTGTGACATCGGGCGGGTTGTTGCTGCGGCCGGTACGCGCGCGTCATCAATCTGTTGCAGTCAGGTTCGATCATGAGCATGCATTATGTTAACTCGTTGGAATCGCTGACATGGCGACAAAGATTATCTGGCTTCTGCGGTCCGGACTGGCGCTTGGTCTGGCGGCCAGCACGCTTGGTTTCAGCCTTATTCCCCTGCGGCAAAGCAGCGCGGCCGTCACCGGCGGCGTGCACCCCGGCCCGATGTCGCGGGCACAAGCCTATGCCCGCGCCGAGGCGCTGACGGAACTCGGCCGCAAGATGTTCTTCGATTCCTCGCTTTCGGCCTCCGGCATGCAGGCCTGCGCCTCCTGTCACGACCCGCATCATGGTTTCGCTCCTGATACCGCGACACCGGTCGAAATGGGCGGGGCGCATCTGGACCGGCCGGGCCTGCGCGCCGTGCCGACCTTGCGCTACCTGCAGTCGGTCCCCTCCTTTACCGAGCATTTCAACGATTCCGAGGACGAAGGCGACGAGAGCGTCGACAATGGGCCAACCGGCGGCCTGACCTGGGACGGGCGTGTGGACCACGGCTATGATCAGGCGAAGATCCCGCTGCTTTCGCCTTTCGAAATGGGCAACAAGGACGAAAACCAGGTCGTCACCTCGCTCAGCAAGGCAGCCTATGCCAGTGATTTCAAGGAAATTTTCGGCCAGGATGTCTTCGGCAATGCCCGGGATGCCTTCCAAGGGGCAGTCGAGGCGCTCAGCACTTTCGAGCAGAGCGGCGCAGACTTCTATCCCTATTCCAGCCGCTATGATGCCTTTCTTGCCGGCAAGGGCACCCTGACGGCACAGGAGCTTCACGGGCGCGAAGTCTTCGAAGACCCGGCCAAGGGAAACTGTTCGAGCTGCCATCTGAGCGAGCCCGCCAACGACGGGGAGCCGCCGCAATTTTCCGACTTCGGCTTCCTCGGTCTCGCGGTACCGCGCAACATGGCAATCCCGGCCAATGCCGATCCCAACTACCATGATCTCGGCCTTTGCGGCCCTCAGCGTACCGATTTCAAGGATCGGCCGGATTATTGCGGCCTGTTCCGCACGCCGACGTTACGCAATGTGGCACTGAAGAAGAGCTTCTTCCACAATGGCTATTTCCACTCGCTGCGCGACGTTGTTTCCTTCTATGCCACACGCGACAGCGATCCGGGCCGCTGGTATCCGAAGAACGCCGACGGCACGATCCGCAAATATGACGATATACCGGAGGCCTATTGGGGCAATCTCAATCAGGACCCGCCCTTCGGCCGCAAGCCCGGCGATCCGCCGGCACTGACGGAATCGGAAATCGACGATATCGTCGCTTTCCTCGGCACCCTGACCGATGCCGATCAGTTGCCCGGGCCAGCACAGCAGGCGGCGCATTAATCCAAAAGAAAAGGCCGGAACAATGCCCGGCCTTTATTCACTGGTGCAGCAAGTAATCAGGCAACCGTGACCGGAACTTCGGTCGAGGTGCGCATGGCGTGGCTGTAGGGGCAGACGATGTGGGCCGCAGCTGCGAGCTTTTCGGCAGTTTCGCGGTCGACACCCGGGATGTTGACGGTCAGGGCCACTTCGATGCCGAAGCCGCCGCCATCTTCACGCGGGCCGATGCCGACGGTTGCGGAGACGGTGGTTTCCTCGGGAATCTTGACCTTTTCCTTGCCGGCCACAAATTTCAAGGCACCGAGGAAGCAGGCGGAATAACCGGCCGCAAAGAGCTGTTCGGGATTGGTGCCTGTTGCGCCGTCGCCGCCGAGTTCCTTCGGCACGGTCAGCGTGACGTCGAGAACGCCGTTTTCGGAAACGGCGCGGCCTGCGCGGCCACCGGTGGCGGAAGCTTTGGTCGTGTAGAGAATAGGCATGACAATCTCCTTTGGTTAGCCCCGTTCGTTCGGGTTGAGTTTTTAATAACGCCCAATTAAATTGTACGCAAGTGAATTTTGCAAATTGCATTCGGAATTTGAAAAGAGGACAATGGACCTCTGAGGATGACAGCGATGAAAGCGAGAACGGCGAAAGTGATGGAAATACCGGAAGAGGAAAAGCGGCTGGAGAAGCAGCTCTGTTTCGCGGTTTACGCGACGGCGCATGCCTTTACCCGCGCCTACAAGCCCATACTCGACAAGGTGGGCCTGACCTATCCGCAATATCTCGTCATGCTGGTTCTATGGGAAAAAGCCGAACTGCCGGTCAAGACGATCGGCGAGCAGCTCGATCTCGATTCCGGCACGCTCTCCCCTCTCCTCAAGCGGCTGGAACAGAACGGCCTTATCAAGCGCACCCGTGATTCCCGCGACGAGCGGCAGGTCATCGTGTCGCTGACGCCGAAAGGTCAGTCGATGAGGGGCGAGGTCAATACGATCATGTCGTCGATCGGCGAGGCGATCGGCTGCACGCTGGAGGAAATGGCGGTCATGCGCGACATGCTGACCCGGCTGCGCGGAAATCTCAACGCAAGCATATAGGCCGAGGCCAAGCACGGCCTGAAAGACGATGCCCGCGCCACCCCGGCGCGGGCAATTTGCATTATTCCGCTGCCTGATAGGCCTGCGGGCGAAGCGTGGCGCTCTTCGGACCGACAGCAGCAAGCAGGGTGATCAGGATCGCCAGCAGCGCCACGAAGACGATGCCGCCGACATAGGGATCCCAGCCGAAGTGCGGGGCTGCGGCGAAGATGGCGGAAGCGGCCGCAAGCACAATGCCGCCGCCGATCTGGAAGGAAGCGAAGAGCAGGCCGGAGGCAAGGCCGGACTTGTCTTCCTCGACGTCAGACAGTGCTGCAACCTGGATTGCCGGATAGGTCATGGCATAGCCGACGCCCAGCGGGATCTGGTTCAAGGCAACCAGGATGATCGGATCGATGTGGCCGACCAGAGCAACCCAGAGGATATAGCTCGTCGCCTGCAGCCCGACGCCAACCGCCATCAGGCCCGTCGTGCCGCGGTTCTGCGCGACAGTGGCAAAACGCGGTGCAAGGAACATCACGCAGACACCGCCGAAGGCGAAGCAGAAGCCGGTGGCAAAGGCCGACCAGCCGATCACATCCTGATAGTAGAGCGTGGCGATGAACTGGAAGCCGACATAGGCGCCCTGGAACAAAGCGGCGATGGCATTGGCATGGCTGAGCTTTGCCCGGCGGAAGATATGCAGCGGCACCATGGGATCGGCATGGCGCGATTCGACGATCAGGAAGAGTGCGATCAGCACCACGGAAGCAACGAGCGAGCCCCAGGTGAAGAAGTCATTCCAGCCGGCTGCGGCAGCGTTGGTAATGCCGAAGACGAAGAGCAGCAGGCCCGGGGTGATCGTCAAGGCGCCCGCCCAGTCGAAATGCTTGCGTCCCTCGCCGCGCCGCGCATCCGGAGGCAGGACAAAGGGAGCGATTGCCAGCGTGAGGATTGCGACCGGAGCGCCCATGACGAGCGTTGCCCGCCAGCTCACGAGGGTAGCGGCACCGCCGAGCACCATACCGAGCACAAAGCCGGTGGCGCCCGTCGAGGCAAAGACGCCAAGCGCCTTTGCCCGCTTCTCGCCCTCGCCGAAGACGGAGAGCAGCAGGGCAAGGGCCGCGGGAGCGGTGAAGGCTGCGGCGATGCCTTTTACCAGGCGGGCAGCGATCAGCGTCGGGCCGCTATCGACGAAACCGCCGGCAATGCTGGCGGCCGCAAAGATGCCGAGCGACCAGAGGAAGACGCGGCGGTGGCCGAAGAGGTCGGCGACACGGCCGCCGAGCAGCAGAAACCCGCCGTAACCCAGCACATAGGCGCTGACGGCCCATTGAAGCGAGGTTGGCGGCATACCAAGTTCGGTCTGGATGGCAGGCAGGGCGACCCCGATGGTGGAAACATCCATGGCATCAAGGAAATTCGCAGCGCAGAGCAGCAGCAACGCCAGGCCGGCTCCGCGTGGAGATGGGGAATTGGTCATCGATCTCGGTTCCTTCTTTGCTGCCGCCGTCGCCGGGAGGCTGGCGGGCGGCAGGGAACGAGAAAATGTACAGCTTCAAACCCTATTGCAAATTGATAGTAGCCATGTCAGGTATTACTCATAATGATGAATGATGCCGTCCTTCGCAAAATTGATCTGAACCTTCTGCTTGCCTTTTCAGTGCTGATGCAGGAGCGCAATGTCAGCCGTGCAGCTGAAAGGCTGTTGCTCGGCCAGCCCGGACTTTCCGCCGCGCTCAAGCGATTGCGCGAGGCGCTGGACGACGAGCTCTTCATACGCGTCGGCCGCGGCCTGCAGCCGACAGCGCGGGCGCTGGCGATCGCCCCAGCAATCGAGGATGCTCTTTCCGGCATCGAACGGGCGATCCGCCCGCCCAAGGGTTTCGACCCATCGACCTGGCAGGGCGAATTCCGCGTCGGCATGTGTGACAATCTGGAAACCGCCTTCTTCGGCCCGCTGGTTGCGCGGCTGCGTCAGCTTGCGCCGGGCGCGCGGCTCGTGGGCGTGGCAGCCGACAAACGCGATGCGGCGCAGATGCTTGATGACGGCGCTTACGAATTCAGCATTTCCGTGCATGGCGAACCCGCCTCCTGGCATATCCGCATGCCACTGTTCGAACAGTGTTCGATCGCCATTTATGACCCGCAGCAATTGAAACTGAAGCCGCCGATCAGCGTCGAGGATTTCGTCGCCGCACCGCATATCGCCATCTCCTTCGTTGGCAGTGCGACGACGGCGGTGGACGCTGCGCTCGACAAGGTGGGTTTGAACCGCAACGTGGTGGCGACGGTGCCCCGCTATTCTGCGGTGCCGCCGGCGCTCAGAGCCATGCCGTCGATTGCCATCGTGCCGGAATCGCTCGGACGCTGCATGGCGCAGCTTCACAATCTCGAGGTTTCGATGCCGCCGATCGAGCTGCCCGCCGATCCCGTGTCGATGCTGTATCGGCGGGTGGACAGGGCCGACGAGCGGGCGTCGTGGTTTCGGCAGTTGTTTGTCGAGGTGGCGGACAAGGCGCTGCTTGCCTCGGGGTGCAAGGCTGGGATTTGCGCTGAGGCGGCTTGAGAATTTTTTGAAATGGAAAAGGAAAACCGCCCGATTGGGCGGTTTCTTGTTTTGGGGTTAGGCACCCTTCCAGCCCTGCGCTTACGCTTCGGGCGTTCGCTGCTGCAATCGATTCACTGGATCGATTGCTCGGGCTACGCCCGACCGCAGCTTACTGCCAAACAACGATCGGGGTTTTGTTGGGAACGCGATCGTAGAGGTCGATGATGTCCTGGTTGAGCAGGCGCACGCAGCCCGACGAGACGGCCTTGCCGATGGAGCGCCATTCCGGGTTGCCGTGCAGGCGGTAGAGCGTATCTTCGTTGTTCGAGAAGATGTAGAGCGCGCGCGCACCGAGCGGATTCAAGAGGCCTGGCTCCATGCCGCCACGCTCGATCGAGTATTTCGCGAGCTCCGGCTGGCGGGCGACCATCTCGTTCGGCGGCTTCCAGCGCGGCCATTTCTGCTTCCACTGGATGACGCCATTGCCCGACCAGGCGAAACCTTCGCGGCCGATACCGACGCCGTAACGCATCGCCATGCCACCGGGCTGGACGAGATAAAGGAAGCGCGAGGGCGTATCGACGACGATCGTGCCCGGCGGCTGGCCGGTCGGATCCACGACCTGCTGGCGATAGTAGCGCGGGTCGATCTGCTGGTAGGGAACGGCGGGGATGAGGAAACCGCCGTCTTCGATTGGGCCGTACATGACGGCAAGTTCTGCTTCGCTGGGTACGCTCGTCGTCTGGAACGCGCGGAAGGGCGAACGGTAGCTGATCGACATGCCGCCATTTTCGACCGTATTCGAAGTGGAGGCACAGCCTGCCAGCGCGGAAGCCGCTGTCAAAGCCGAAAAGGAAAGAAAGCTACGACGGGAGATGGGGTTATCGAGGCTCATGACGCGGGACTGATTTCCTTCGTGATGCGGGGCTTGCCATAAACGCAGCTCACCCCTGATTCGTCCAATGCCGAAATCGACAAGGAAAAAATCTATCGGCTTATACTAAATAAACCATAGCATCACGCAGACGTGTCCGGCTTCGGGCAGACGATCTCGCCTGCCCTGTTGCAGCCCTACATCACCACGATCTCTGACTTGGCCGACACGCGGTCGTAGAGATCCACCACATCCTGGTTGAGCATGCGTACGCAGCCGGAGGAAACCGCCTTGCCGACGGATTGCCAGTCCGGCGTGCCGTGAATGCGATAGAGCGTGTCCTGGCCATCCTTGAAAATATACATGGCGCGGGCGCCGAGCGGATTTGCAAGGCCCGGATTCATGCCGCCATTTTCCGCCGAGAAGGGGCGAACCTCCGGCTGGCGGGAGACCATTTCGACCGGCGGCGTCCAGCGCGGCCACTTCTGCTTCCACTGGATGACGCCACGGCCCTTCCAGGCAAATCCCTCGCGGCCGAGGCCGACGCCGTAACGCATGGCCCTGCCATTGCCTTCAACGAAATAGAGGAAGCGGTCCTGGGTATCGACAACGATCGTGCCGGGGCGTTCGTTGGTCTGGTACTCGACCTCCTGGCGCAGATATTCCGGACGGATGCGAGTGGCCGGGATCGCCGGCAGCGTGAAATCGCCGTCCCTGACCTGGCCGTACATGCCCATGTCGAGGTTCAGCGGGTTGCTGACCGGCAGGCCGTAGGTCTGATTGAACTGCGTCCTGTAGAGTTCGCGCGTATGCGGCACCGGTTGATCGGGAAGCGGCTCGACGCGACGCGGATCGACGCCCGGCGGCTCGTAGAAGACCGGTGAAATCTCCTGCACGAAGCGCGCAGGCGAATCGGCTGCGACATCGGGGACAAGAATGTTGCAGCCGCTGAGCATCGTTGCAGCAGCCGCGAGCCCGACAAACGGGAAAGCCCGGCGCAGAAAATTCATGAAACCACCCTCATCAGCGATCACGGAGACAGCATTATCTGCTCACAGGATGGCATTCGCGGCTGGCGCGAGGCTGGTGCCAGAAGCTGGAACCCGCCGAAAAAGACGGATGACGCAGGTCCCTGCCAGACAGCATCCGGCAGTTGTCAGGCCGCCACACCATGGAAGAATTCGATGCTCTGCGCGATCTCAGCCGGCAGTGCCGAAGTGTGGTTGCCGTCAACAGTATCTGCTTCGATATGCGTACCGGCCGCACGGGCACGCGAAACGAGAAGATCGGCGCGATCGTTGAAATGAGACTCTTCCGTTCCGTGCAGCACACGTACCGGGCACTTGAAGCTGTGCGCATAACAAAGCGCCGTGCGTACCTCGAATTCATGCGCGTTGGAATCGTCGAAGCGGATGTCTTCGGGATAGCGGTTGAAGAAGCGGAAGGCATCCGCATTGCCTGAAATCGGCACCGCCGCCCGAAAATGATGCGTACTCATCGCCGTCAGCATGGTCAGCGTGCCGCCGATGCTGTGGCCGGCAATGAAGAGGCGCGCGGGATCGACGCCAGGCAGATGGCGCAGACGCTCGGTCGCGGCAAGCACGTCGTCCACCTCGTCATAGAAACCGGAAAAATTGCCCATCTGGCCGTTTTCGCCGCGCATGGAAGGCATCATCACCACATAACCGGCATCCACGTAGGGCTTCATGAGCTGCCAATGGCCAATGCCCATGGCATTGCCGCCGTGAAGGAAGAGGATGCCGGGCTTCGACTTGCTCCCGCGCTTGTATTTGGACACCCAGGCCGTCAACTCCAGCTCGCCGCCATAGCCGGAGCGGTAGAATATCCGGTCGGCATCGGCCGGTGCCGTCAGCGGCTCATATTTATCCGGCGCCGGCCCCTTCTGCAGCAGCTTGGTGCGGAAGTGATGGCGGACACTGGCATAGTCATGCTTGGCGAGCCTTGGAACATCGGGGACATCGAAGGCATTTGCGAGGCGAGGCAGCATAAGAGAGCCGGCTATCCCTGCAAGCACGCCGCGGCGTTGACGGAAAAAGGCATTTCGTTCTTGCGAGCTCATACGCGGCACCCATCATTTCCCCGGCCCAAAAAATCTGCACCGGACGAACCTTGCCGCCAATACACATGCTGTTGAAAACGGGGGACTGCGTCATTTTTGCGCAGGCAGATGATATCAACCCGCCTTGGCGTCGATCATAGCAATGAGCGTGCGCAGGCGATCGGCCTCGTAGGAGGGCTTGTCGGGGCGCAATCTCGCGATGCGGGGGAACCGCATGGCTACGCCCGACTTGTGGCGTGTGGAGCGATTGATTCCCTCGAAGGCGACTTCCACCACGAAGCCGAACTCCTTGTCCGCACGCACTGCGCGGACCGGGCCGAAGCGCTCGGTCGTGTTATTGCGCACGAACTTGTCCAGCACTTCGAGCTCGGCATCGGTGAAGCCGAAATAGGCCTTGCCGACAGGGACGAGCTGTTCGCCATCCTCATCCTCCGCCCAGACGCCGAAGGTGAAATCGGAATAATAGCTGGAGCGCTTGCCGTGGCCGCGCTGGGCATACATTAGCACCGCGTCGACATTGTAAGGATTGCGTTTCCACTTGAACCACGGCCCCTTCATGCGACCAGCCTGATAGATGCTGTCGCGGCGCTTGATCATCACGCCTTCGATAACGGGATCGGGCGGGGCAGCACGGAGATCGTCCAGCTGCTCCCAGGTGGAGAACGGCACCAGAGGCGAGAGGTCGAAGCGGTCGTGCGGGGCGCGGTCGATAATTTCCGAGAGCCGGTCGCGACGCTCGATATAGGGCTTGCCGCGCACGTCCTGCTCGCCGTCGAAAAGCATGTCATAAGCGCGGATGAAAGCCGGATACTCTTCCAGCATCCGTGCCGTCACCGTCTTGCGGTTCAGGCGCTGCTGCAGGTCGGAGAAGGTGCGGGTCGGGTTGTTGGAACGCGCCGTGCCGCCTACCAGAAGCTCTCCATCGATGACGCCGGAAAAGCTGATCGAATCAAGAATATCAGGAAAGGCACCGGAGATATCGTCGCCGGAGCGGGAATAGATCCTGCGTGTCTCGCCTGAGCGGGAGAGCTGGACGCGAATACCGTCCCATTTCCACTCGGCGGCATAATTGGCGGCGTCGAGACTATCGAGATCGCCCTCCTCCACCGGATTGGCAAGCATCACGGAATGGAAGATCGCAGGCGTTGCAAGCACCGGCTTTTCCTCACCTCCCTCCAACCATTTGAAGAGCGTTTCATAGGGCGGCTGCAGTCCGTGCCACAGAGTTTCGATCTCGGTCACGTCCTTGCCGCCGAGATCGGCAAGCGCCTGCTTGGCGAGGCGGGCGGAAACGCCGATGCGCAATGCCCCAGTTGCGAGCTTGATGAAGGCAAAGCGCCCAGAGGAATCGAGACGATCGAGCAGGTCGCGCACGAAGCTGCGCACTTCCGTGCGGCCAAGCGAATTCATCCTGACGACCACCTCGCCGAGACGCGGCTGGGCGAGCGCAGAGCGGTCGATATCGCGTTCATTATCCCAGACCAGCGAGATGGTTTCGGCGAGGTCGCCGACATAATCATAGGAGTAGCGGAAGAGCACATCGTCCATGCGCTCCAGAACCAGTTCGCGCAGCATGGCGGGCTTGACGTTGCGCACCTCCAGCGTGCCGGCAATGGCAGCAAGGCCATAGCCGCGATCAGGGTCGGGCGTGTCGCGGAAATAGTCGGTCAGCAGCTTGAGCTTGCCGTTGCGGCTGGGGGTCAAGACCAGGCGGTCGAGGAGGTCGGCGAAGGCTTTCATGCTTCAATCCCCCTCGTCCTCATAACCCACCAGATGCAGCGGCTTGGCCTTGATGCCCTGCAGCTCGCACCAGCGCACCAGTGCCTCCTCGCGGCCATGGGTGACCCAGACTTCCTGCGGGGCAAGCTCGGTGATCGTCTCGGTCAGTTCCGGCCAGTCGCAATGGTCGGAGATGACGAGCGGCAGTTCGACACCGAGCTGTTTGGCGCGCTGGCGCACCATCATCCAGCCGGAGGCGAAGGACGGCAGCGGATCGTTGAAGCGGCGGGCCCAGCGGTCGGCAAAGGCAGAGGACGGGCCGACGACGACGGCGCCCTTGAAAATGGACTTGTCGCGGCTTTCGATCGTGGCCGGCAACAATTCGCCGAGATCGATGCCCTGGCTGACATAATAATCGCAGAGACGTTCCATCGCGCCGTGAATATAGATCGGTTCGCCGTAACCGGCGTCTCGCAGCAGGCGGATGACACGCTGTGCCTTGCCGAGCGCATAGGCTCCGACGAGGTGCGTGCGTTCGGGAAACTGGCGCAACGAGGCGAGCAGCTTGCCGGTCTCGTCGATCGGATCGGGATGGTGGAAGACCGGCAGGCCGAAGGTCGCCTCGGTGATGAAGACATCACAGGGCACGGGCACATAGGCTTCGCAGGTCGGATCGGGCCGGCGCTTGTAGTCGCCCGATACGACGATGCGCGTGCCATTCTTCTCGATGGCGATCTGGGCCGAGCCCAGCACATGGCCGGCAGGATGGAAGCTTACCTTCACGCCGTTGACGACGAGTTCTTCGCCGAAAGCGACCGGCTGTTCGCTGGCAGAGAAGCCGTCGCCGTAGCGGATGCGCATGATATCAAGTGTCTGGCGGGTGGCGAGCACATTCACGTGGCCGGGACGCGCGTGATCGGAATGGCCGTGGGTGATCAGCGCCCGCTCCACCGGCCGCACCGGATCGACATAGAAGCCGCCTTCCGGGCAATAGAGCCCTTCTGGGGCGGGATAGAGCAGCGCGTCTGGTCTCATGACAGCAAAGATAGTGGGAAATGCGTTTTGCGCCAGAGGGATACGCAGAACCAAATTCAGCGGTGAAGACGGGCTATGCGGCCTCTGTCCATTGCATCCGCCCACAAGCCTCGCTAGCTTCGCCCGCGCTACGGCAAGGAAGCGGATGAGAGGCATATGAGGACTGTTTTCGGGTATGCGTTGGTGGCGTTCGGGCTGGCTCTGCCTGCCGCAGCCGCGGCAACAGACTGGCAACCGAGCGAGGAAGTGAAGGCATATGCAATCGCCGGCCGCACCGGCATGCAGCTCTACCAGTCCATCGGCGAGCGCGGCCCGCAGGTCGGGCCGGGCCGGGTCATCGCGCATACGACTTTCAAGCTGACCTGGACGCGCAAATACGAACAGCAAGGCAGTGCCTGCACGCTGACTTTTGCAAAGCCGAAGCTCATCATCATCTACACGCTGCCGAAGGCGCCCAACGACCTGCCGGCGGCGACCAAGGCAAGTTGGGAGAGCTTCATATCGGGTGTGCGCACGCATGAGCGCTGGCACGGCGAGACGATCATCGAAATGGTCAAGGAGATCGAGACGCTGAGCAACGGCTTCTCCGTGCCTGATGATCCCGGCTGCAAGAAGATCAGGCCGGAGCTGACGGTGCGGCTCGGAGAGCTCTCCAACGGGCAGCGTCAGCGCGGCCGGGATTTCGACCGCGTGGAAATGAGCGAGGGCGGCAATGTCCAACAGCTCATCCTGAAGCTGGTGAACGGTCCCTGACCGGTTCAGAGTGCCGCGAGGAAAGTGTCGACGCGGCTCCAGGTGGCCTCCGCCGCCTTTGCATCGTAGTCAGGCAGCGACGGATCGGTATAGAGATGGCCGGCGCCGGGATAGAGGAAGACCTCCAGGCTGATACCAGCTCTTGCGGCATGCGCACGCCATGGAGCCACCTCGTCCGCGGGCGCGAACTCGTCGGGGTCCGCCAGATGGACCTGAAGGGGAATGCCTTCGCGCGCGTTTGCCGGAATTTCTGCGATACCATGCAGCAAGAGGATGCCGGCCGCTTGCGGTCGTCCCGACCAGAGGCTTGCGGCTACGCCTGCGCCCATGGAGAAGCCACCGAGGACGGCCGATGCCGGCAAGTCGGCGATCGCCTTTTCAGCGCGCCCGCAAAGTTCGGCCCAGCCGATCTCTTTCCTGAGGGCAAAGCCTTCTTCGAGCGTGCTCCCTACCCTGCCCTCGTAAAGATCCGGCGTTACGACCTGATGGCCGGCCGCGCGCAGACGCGCCGCGGCGTCGCGTTCAAGGGACCGCAATCCGTAGACCGAGTGAAAAAGTGCAATCGCCGCCATCACCATCTCCCTGTTTTGCGGGCTAAACATAGGGTTTCTGCAACGTGAAGGCGAGCTTTAACGCACAAAAGCCCCAAATGAGCCAAAGAACCACCGGAATCGCTTTCTAGCCATTGCCGAGGGACGGCCGGAGGGGATGATGGGACGGAAGCTCAAATATGCAGGCGCGGCAATTCTCGTATTTGCTGCCGCAGTTTATCTCAACAATACCAGCTTTTTAGCCAAACATCGCGAGGGCAAGCCGTTGCTTCTGGCGCATCGCGGCATTGCCCAGCGCTTCGATGAGACGGATCTCAAGAACGACACCTGCACGGCTGCACGGATGCTGCCGCCAAAGCACGACTATCTGGAGAATACGATCCGCTCTATGCAGGCGGGTTTCGATGCCGGTGCGGACGTGGTGGAGGTCGATATCCACCCCACGACGGACGGGCAGTTTGCCATCTTCCATGACTGGACACTCGATTGCCGGACAGATGGGCATGGCGTGACGCGGGAGCATTCCATGACCGAGATGAAGATGCTCGATATCGGCTGGGGCTACACCGCCGATAACGGCAAGACATTTCCTTTTCGTGGCAAAGGCGTCGGTCAGATGCCGACCCTGGATGAGGTGCTTTCCACCTTCCCGGACAAACATCTGCTCATCAATGTCAAAAGCCGCGACCCCTCGGAGGGCGAAAAGCTCGCTGCCGTGCTGAATGGCCTGCCGGCTGAGCGGCGCGCCAGGATCATCGTTTATGGCGGCGATGAGCCGATCGATCGCTTCAGGCAATTGGCGCCCGAGATCCGCACGGCTTCGCGCGCCAGTCTGATGGGCTGCCTCACCGGCTATATCGGCTATGGTTGGACGGGTGCGCTGCCTGCCGATTGCAGGAATGTGATGATGCTGGTGCCGATCAATTATGCCCCCTGGCTATGGGGATGGCCGGACCGGTTCCTCAATCGCATGCAGGATGCGAATACGCTGGTCTTCGTGATCGGCCCCTATCACGGTGGCGGCTTTTCGACCGGTATCGACAGTGCCGAACGCTTTGCGCAACTGCCAGCCAATTACTCCGGCGGCATATGGACGAACGAGATCGAGACGGTCGCCGATCTGGTGAAGTGATCAAGCGCCCCGCGCGAGCAGCATGACGACGATTTCTTCCGGCGCAACAGGCTTGGAGAAGCGATAGCCCTGCGCCTCCTCGCACCCTGCGTGGCGCAGGAATTCCAGCTGAGCATCGGTTTCCACGCCTTCGGCGAGCACCGAGAGCTTCAGTGTCTGGGCAAGCGAAATGACGGCCGACGCGATGGCAACGGCAGTCGTATCTGCAGGCAGAGCTTCGACCAGCGAGCGGTCCATCTTCAGCCGGTCGAAGGTAAAGGTCTTCAGTGCGGCAAGTGAGGAATAGCCGGAGCCGAAATCATCGATCGACAGGCGCACACCCAGCGCGCGCAGAGAGAGCATGATGGCGAGTGCTCTGGCCGCATCCTGCATGATGACGCTTTCGGTCACCTCCAGCTCCAGCCATCGCGCGTTGAGCCTATGGCTGTCGATCGCCTCGGCGACGTGGGAGGCGAAGTCCGGATCGGCAAACTGCTTGGGCGAGACATTGACGGCAATGGTCAGTGGCGTCAGGCCCATGTCCTGCCAGGCGCGAGCCTGGCGACAGGCCTCGTTCAACACCCACAGGCCGAGCGGCACGATGAGACCGGTTTCCTCCGCAAGCGGAATGAAATTGGCAGGCGGTACCACGCCCTTCGTCGGGTGGTTCCAGCGCACCAGTGCTTCGAGGCCGGTAACGCGGCCGGTCGCGACATCGACCTGCGGCTGGTAGAGCAGGAAAAGCTGGTGGGCGACGATCGCCTGGCGCAATTCCTCCTGCTCGGTGAGCGGCAGGTCGACGGAATCGCTTACAACGCCGTCGTGATATTGCAGCGTATTCCGACCGAGCTGCTTGGCGCGGTACATGGCGCGATCGGCATTGGTGAGCAGTTCGTCCGGCGTGGCGCCGTCCCATGGGAAGGCGGCGATGCCAATGCTTGAGGTGACAGCGATTTCACCCACAACGGAGCGGACCGGCTTGGAAATCGCCTTCTGCAGATCGCGCAGGCGCCGCATGATGCCGGCATCGTGACTGGACTGGTGGACGAGCACGACGAGGAATTCGTCACCGCCGAGGCGTACGACCATATCCGAAGCCCGTACGCAGTTCGCCATGCGCGTGGCGGTTTCCTTCAGCACCTCATCGCCGGCGGCGTGGCCGCTCGTGTCGTTGATCTCCTTGAAATTGTCGAGATCGATGTAGGCAACGGTGACCTTGCGGTTGTTGCGCCGGGCCTGATCGAGGATCTTCGCCATGCGCTCCTTCAGGAAAGCACGGTTGGGCAGGCCGGTAAGATCGTCGTGATGGGCCATGAAATGAATACGGTCATCGACACGCTTGCGCTCTACGGCGATGCCGGCGACGTGGGTGGCGAGCGCCACCAGTTTCATTTCGTGTTCGGTCGGGCGCCGCGTCTCTTTCGAATAAAGCGCGAATGTGCCGAGGACATTCTTCTGCGAGGTGCAGATCGGCGTCGACCAGCAGGAGCGGAAGCCGAACTGGCTGACCATCGCCCGGAAATCCTCCCAGAGCGGGTCGGCCATGACGTCCTCGACGATGACGGTTTCGCCACGCCAGGCTGCCGTGCCACAGGAGCCCACCTTCGGGCCGATGACCACGCCGTCGATCATGCGGCTGTAGGCGCCGGGCAGATTGGGAGCCGCGCCGTGGTAGAGCCGCGTACCCTCGCTGTCCAGCAGCAGCACCGAGCCGGAAATGCCGGTCATCTGCCGCTCGATCATCAGCACCAGCGCTTCGAGGATCATCGGCAGCGGTTCGTTGCGGGCGATCATTTCCAAGAGGTTCGCCTGGCCGCGATAGAGCTCCTCCTGCCGCTTGCGCTCGGTAATATCGCGGGAGACGCCGATGAGCCCGACGACTTCGCCGCGATCATTGCGCAGCGGTATCTTGGAGGTCAGGCGGCACATGGTACCGCCATCAGGCAGCGGCACGAATTCCTCCAGGTCGATGCGGGGCTCGCCGCCCGACATGATCTCCTGCTCGACATCGAAATACCGGCGGGCCGTATCAAAATCGAACAGGTCGAAATCACGCTTGCCGGCGATCTCGGCAGCGTTCTCAAATCCGTGGCTGCGCGCCGTGACAGCATTGGCGAAAACGAAGCGGCCGTCGCGATCCTTGACGTACAGAAAATCGGGAAGCTCGTGGACGATCGCCTTGAGGCGGAGGTTCTCTATGCCTTCGGAAAGATGGTGCGCGGTCGCCGCCATCATTGCCTCGGTGGCAGCTACGATACGTTGTGTCTCGGCACTGAAGCTATCACCAGATTCCCAACGCCGGGCACCAACTCCATTCATGACGCTGTTCTCCCGGTAACCTCAGGCGCTGTCCACAATAGTCATAATTGAAACCGCTTTCCAAAATAGCGAGCATTTCCTTCAGGTTGTTTAAATGGAAAGGTGAACAAGACGACAATATCCGGGAGGTTGCGTTTCTTACTCGACCGACGGTTATTCTTCTTTTGCGGATATGCATCAAAAGAGGACATTTCTACTGGCATGTTTCCTGCGTGGGCACCGATATGAAGAAAGATTTCAGCAAAATCTCCCGGCGAGATCTGCTTGGCATGCTGGCCGCCTCCGCGGCAGCCATGACTGCGGCTCCCGTTGGTGCGGAGCAACCCGACCTGCGTGGCTCGATCGATACGGTCCGGTATCGCGCCGTTCCCGAGAGCGGCGACAGGAAGAACCGTAACCTGCAGCAGATGATCGAGCAGGCGGCGCGCGAGAACGCACCGGTCTTCCTGCCGCCGGGCACCTACCGGATCTCCAACCTAACCTTGCCGGACAATACGCGCATCAGTGGCGTGCCCGGTGCGACGCGGATCGTCTATACCGGCGAAGGCCATCTCTTCGCAGCCGAAAATGTCGGCCGCATCGAGCTTTCCAACCTCGTGATCGACGGATCGAACCGCTTGCTTGCGGACTATGCCGGCGGGCTCGTCCAGTTCACCGGTGTCGGTGAGGTCCTGATCGACAATTGCCAGATCGTCGGCAGCCGCAAGCACGCGCTGCAGCTCGAGCGCTGCGGCGGGCGGATCGAGCGCAGCACGATTTCCGGCGCCGGACAGTCCGGCATCTATGCGGTGGAATCCGCGGGACTTGAAATATCGGGCAATACGGTTTCGGATTGCGGCAATGGCGGCATTCTGGTGCACCGCTGGAAGAAGGCCGAGGATGGCACCGTCGTTTCCGGCAACCGTGTTTTCAAGATCCGTGCCAATGATGGCGGCACGGGCGAGAACGGCAACGGCATCAATATTTTCCGCGCCGATGGCGTAACGGTGACGAACAATCAGATCTCCGACTGCGCCTTCACCGCTGTTCGCGCCAATTCCGGCTCAAATATCCTGATCAGCAACAACCAGTGCCGCCGCTCCGGCGAGACGGCGATCTACGTGGAGTTCGAATTCGTCGGCGCGGTCGTCTCCGGCAATGTGATCGACGGGGCGGCAAACGGCATATCGATTGCCAATTTCGACCAGGGCGGCCGGCTGGCAAGTGTGACGGGCAATGTCATCCGCAACCTGACGCTCAAGGGGCCCTACAAGCACGAGGTCGGCTTCGGCATTGGCATTGCGGCGGAGGCCGATACGCTGGTGTCTGGCAATGTCATCGAGGATGCGCCGCGCTGGGGGCTGCAGATCGGCTGGGGGCCTTATCTGCGCAATGTCGTGGTCAACGGCAATGTCGTGCGCAAGTCGCCGGTCGGCTGCGCGGTCTCGGTTGCCGAGGGCGCCGGTTCCGCCGTCATCACCGACAATATCTTCCAGGAAATGGGCAAGGGCGCTGTTATGGGATTCGAGTGGGAGAAGCAGGTTTCTGACGAGCTTGCCGACAATAACTCCCGCTATAAGCAGCTGACCGTCGATCGAAACCGGATTTCCTGAGTGCTATCAAAAGCTTTCATCGACATATCATCCGCGGATGCTTTCTTCACTGTCGCGCTGGCTTTAGGGTCGGCGCACCAAAGAAGAGGGACATTTCCATGCTGACGATTTATGGGGTTTACCGCTCGCGTTCGGCCCGCGTTTACTGGATGGCCGAGGAACTCGGGATCGAATTCGAGTCCGTGCCGGTGTTGCAGGCCAAACGGCTTGCCAATCCGCTCTCGCCGGACGCGCCTATCAATACTCTGTCGCCGAAGTTCCTTGCGTTGAACCCGATGGCATTGATCCCCGCCATCAAGGACGGCGATCTCGTGCTGAATGAGTCGCTGGCAATCAACCTTTACCTCGCACGCAAATATGGCGGCGAGCTCGGCGGCAAAACCGTCGAAGAGGACGGTTTGATGACGATGTGGACGGTCTGGGCGGTTTCCGAGCTCGATGGCAACACGGGCAAGATCGTCTCGACCTATGATGACGGCAGGGAAAACACCGAGGCAGGACGCGCGGTGATCGATGTCGCGTGCCGTACCATGAAGCGGCCGCTCTCGGTTCTCGAAAAGCATCTCGACGGCAAGGACTGGATCGTCGGCGGACGCTTCACGGTTGTCGATCTCAACATCGCGGAAGTGCTGCGCTATGCCCAGAGCGAAACCGCGCTCTTCGAGGCACATCCGAATATCGACGCCTGGATCAAGCGCTGCCAGTCGCGCCCGGCCTATCTGGAAATGCAGCGCAAGCGCTCGCTGGAGCCGATCGAGATTTGAGAATTAGCCGAAGATCGCGGCTGTTTCAGCCATTTGCTCGCGAATCCAGGCCTTGAAGTCGCGCACCTTCTTCGGCTCGCGGCTGCCTTCGGCTGTTACGAAATAATAGCCGTCGCCGGTATTGGCGCGGATGCCGAATGGTGCGACCAGCCGGCCCTCCTGCAGGGAAAAGCCCGCAAGCGTCTGCCAGGCAAGCATCACGCCCTGCCCGGCAATCGCCGCATCGAGGCAAAGCGAGGCATCGTTGAAGCTGTGGCGTACTGCGGGCGGGGCACCGGATAGGCCGGCCGCCTGCATCCAGACATCCCATGTGAACATGGCATGGGCATCGATGACAGCCGGGAGCTTCAGGATATCGGCCGGCCTCTTCAGTTTCGCGGCCATCTGCGGAGAGCAGACGGGAAAGACCTGCTGATCCAGAAGGTGCTCGATCCTCACGCCGGGCCATTGACCCTTGCCGACGCGGATCGCGACATCGATATCGGAGGCGGCCGGATTGATGAGCCTCGTCGTCGCATCGAGGCGCAGGTTGATTTCCGGGTGGCGCTCCATGAACCGGTCGAGGCGGCAGACCAGCCAACGGGCGGCGAGAACCGGCGCGACCGAGATGGTCAGGATGCATTCGTCCTTTCTCTGCGCCATCGAGACGGCTTCCGAAATACGGAGGAAGCCCTCGTTCAGGGCGGCAAGGACAGGTGCGCCGGCTTCCGTTACCAGCATGCCCTTCGGCGTGCGCTCGAAGAGCAGTCGGCCAAGCTGGGCTTCGGCCTTGATGACTTGCTGGCTGACAGCGCCAACGGAAACGCCAAGTTCATCTGCAGCCGCCTGAAGCGAGCCAAGCCGACCGACGGCTTCCAGTGCGCGAAGGCCATTGAGATGCACGGAGCTGAGATTTCTCATATAGTTTTCCTATAGCAGGAAACCGGTAATCTCAATTGAAAAGCAAGCGTTCGCGGCTGATATTGCGATCATTGGACGCCGATATCCATTCCATAACTAGATTGGACGCGCGGCCAACTGAAATCCATTGCGCCAAAAGCCGAGCTGCGCCCTCAGAAAGCGAGAGCAAGATGTCGTTGCTGAAGTTTTTCTTGAACCAATCCAACCCTGTCTCCAGGGTTCCGCAAAGCGAATATGACAGGGGTGACGATCTTCTCGATCACCCGGATATCGCCTCGATGTCGCAGCGGGAGCTTGCCGACCTGCCGCTGCCGGTCCCCGCGCCCGGACGCCCCCTGCAACGACAACTAGAGAAATGCGCCTGAACATATGATAGAATCTGCCCGGGGACGATTCAGGGCGGACATTACGATGGAAAGCATAGCGAGCATTCTGGCGCGATTGAAGCGGTTGACAAAGGAGGCTGGCCTTTCCGGCATCGAGGAAAGCACGTCTTATGGCAACCTGGCGCTGAAGGTCGGGGGCAAAAGCTTCGTCGCGGTCAAGAACGACGAAACGGTGGTGATCTCGATCCCGATCGACCACAAGGAACATCTATTGACGATGGCGCCAGACATCTACTTTCAGACGAACCATTATGTCGGCTGGCCGCACCTGCCCGTGCGGATCGCCGCCATCGGCGACGATGAACTCAAGCAACGGCTGATCGACGCCTGGACGTACCGGGCGCCGAAGAAGCTGATATCTGCTTACCGTGCTCAGGCCTTTTCACGTGCCAGCGCGCGCTGAACAGCAGGGCGTTCCAGCATGCGGGCATAATGCGCGCTGATCCCCGGGAAACGCGCGGGATCGACGCCATCGGACGGCAGCCAGCCGGTCATGACGAAAAGATAGGGGTCGGCGACCGTATAACTGTCACCCATCACCCATGGCCCGCTGAACAGTGCGGCCTCGATGAGCTCAAAGCTTTCACCCATGGTCTGCGGCACCTTGGCCTTCATGGATTCCAGCGCAGCTTCGTCATCAGCCCAGCGGGAACCGCGCGGGCGGTGGGCGTGGTTCACATGCACGGTGGAAGAGATATATCCGTTGAAAGCTTGCAGCCGGGCAAACTCGAACGGATCGTCTAGCGGGGCGAGTTTCGCGGTCGGCGCCATCTGGGCGATGTAGGCGAGGATCGCCGTCGACTCCGTCAATACGCCACGGTCGGTGACGAGTGCCGGAACGCGGCCCTTCGGATTGATCTTCAGAAATGCTTCCGAGCGCTGCTCGTTCTCCCGCGTATTGACCTTCTTCGTATCGAAGGAAAGGCCGGATTCTTCCAGGGCAATAAGGCTTGCGAGAGCGCAGGTACCCGGTGCGAAATAGAGTGTGTGCATAATGAGACTCCCCTTTCGGGGAGCCTTATAGCGCGAGTTTCAGGACCGGCGAAAGACGCCGGGGCGCTTTCTCTTCTGCGTCTCGGGAAGAAGAGGCAGGGCCTCAAGCGCAACCCGGCACGTCCTCCAGCCGATACCAGACGGGAATGCCGCGCTCGGTGGCGATGCGGACGTCATTATCGGCACCCTTGGAGTCGCCCGGCAGGCGCAGAACGCCCTCGCAAAGCTGCAGCAGCCTGCCTGCGACCGGATGGAAGATTTCCTCGTAGAGATCGTCACCCACCGACTTGCCGCCGGCAGCGTTCCACACCGGCAATGCCACCCATTCGCCGATCATGGGCACATGGCCAGCCTTGAAGAGCGCGTGCGACGGCTGCTCGAGGCGCTTGAGATTGGCAGCCATCTTCGTCGGGTCATCGCCCGTTCCGGACCTGTAAGGCCCGGCAATCAAAATCAACATGATCTACTCCATCAAGTCCCGGCTTCATGCACGGGATTTCGCGAAAATGCACGATATTTCTTGAATGTCGAGTCAATTCGTGCATATTCACGATATTCCGTAAATTTTCGTGCAGGAACATTCATGCTGACCAGCCAACGCAAGACCCTTATTCTCGACATCCTGCGCCGCGACGGGCAGGTGATCGCCAAGCGCGTGGCGGAGGATTTCGAGCTTTCGGAAGACACGATCCGCCGCGACCTCCGGGAGATGGCGGCGGAAGGGCTATTGAAGCGCGTGCATGGCGGCGCCTTGCCCATTGCCCCCGACCTGCCAGACTTCACGGCCCGCCGCGACGTCGCTTCCGACGTCAAGGCGCGGCTCGGCGCGAGGGCGGCGCAGATGGTGAAGGCCGGACAGATGGTATTTCTCGACGGCGGCACGACGACGGCAGAAGTTGCCCGTCACCTGCCGCGCGACATCGCCTTCACGATCGCCACCCACAGCCCGACGATCGCCGCCGAGTTGGAGCATCACCCGACGGCCGAGGTGATCCTCTGCGGCGGCAGGCTCTACAAGCATTCCATGGTGGCGACAGGCGCGGTCGCAATGGCTGCAATCTCCGCTCTGCGGCCGGATCTCTTCTTCCTCGGCGTGACGGCCGTCCATCCCGTGCACGGATTTTCGACCGGGGATTTCGAGGAGGCGGCCATCAAGCGGCATATCGCCCGGTGTTCGGCGGAGACGCACGTGCTGCTGACGGCGGAGAAATTCGATCTCGTTTCACCCTGCACAGTGCTTGCCGCAAGCGAAGTGGCGGGGCTGATCGTGCCCGCAGAAATGCCTAGGGAAAGGCTTCAGCCCTACGCCGAACTCAATGTCGCAATTGCCTCAGCTTGACCCGCTTTCGGCGGAGCGGAGGAACAAGGCCCGGCGGCAGCAGGCTGAGGACAAGCGCGGCGATGAAAACCATAAGCACGAAGACACCAGGCAGGACATTGCCGAACCCAAGCGTCAGTACCTCGTGGAAGCGTGGCTGGACATTGGCAATGATGGCCGCGAGCGCCGGCATGCCTAGAAGCTTAGCCACCATCGATGAAAGCCAGTTCATTTCAGCAACAGCGGCGAGAACGCCATAGAAGGCCGCGGCGTAGACAATGCCACGTAGGACGGTCGAGGCGCCGAGGGGCCTGGTGTCATCGTCCTCGAAGGGAATGGCAAGATAGGCAAGGAAGGAGGCGAGAAACAGGAAAGCCAGCGAAAGCGCTTCGGATATCGCGGCCCATTGCAGGCGTTCGCCGGTCGCGACGAACAACAGGAAGGGCATGGAGGCCACAAACCACAGGGTTACCGGCAGCCCCCAAAGCCGCAGCAGCGAAAGGTAGCTCAGCCGCAGCAGCGCAGCGCCAAACAGAATCCCGATCGCAATCCACACGCCTGCAGTTTTCAGCGTACCGGCCATGAACTGCACCACCGGCATGCAGGAGCCGGCCATTTCCACACAATTGGAGAGCTGGACCGCAAGCCAGGTGAAGTAATCGAAGCAGAGCGTAAAGAACATCAGGAGGGTGATGCCAGTCAGCATCCACCACAAATAGCGGCCTGCGAACATGTTCTGCCCTCGCAGATCAGGAGGAACCGTATTCATGCGCTCCGTCGCGGCGAAGAGACATGACTGACCGCCGGACATGCGTCCATTTATATTAGGCAATTCTTATTTTTTTATAACTTATATATATAACAATGCAGCGATCGGGGCAGCGATCGGGGCGCGATCAGGCAAAGGCATCTGTCACCCTGACATCACCGACATGGATGCCATTCCAGTTGCGCATCGATTTATTTGCCAGAGCGCTCAGCGCGGCATGTTCCTTGCCGCCGTTCTCGAAATAGCGTGCAAGCGTCGCGGCAACCATGGCCTCGGCAGCGCGCGTGGTGCCGTCATCACACTTCAATGCGATCGCAATTCCCTGTTCCGGGATAGCCGCGCAGAAGACGCCTTCCGCGCCCGTCTTGCAAAAGATCCGTCCGGGGGCGATCTGCATCAGTTCGGTGCAGGCACGGCCGGTGCCGGCCACATAGAAGGGCTCGGCCATGCAGGCTTCGATGAGCCGGCGGGAAGCTTTCGCGCGTTCGGGGCCGAGGCCATTACCCGTCGCCATCTTCGCAAAGCCATGAGCAAGTGCTTTCAGCGGCACGGCATAGGTCGGAATGGAGCAGCCGTCGGTGCCGCAGACATCATGACCGAGTGTGGCGCCCGTCAGGTCCCCCATGGCGTCTCGGATCTGCTGCTGCAGCGGATGATCGTAGCTGACATAACCCTTGCTATCGATATCCTGATGGCAGCAGACGCAGATGAAACCGGAATGCTTGCCGGAGCAATTGTTATGAAGCGCCGTCGGCTTCTCCAGCGTGCGCGCCTGATGGATCAGCGTCTTCTGGTCCGAGGACCAATGCGCGCCGCATTCCAGCGCCCCCACGTCACGGCCGGCACGCGAGAGCATGGAGGCGGCAAGCGCCACATGTTCATCCTCGCCGCTATGCGAGGAACAGGCGAGCGCCAACTCCCTGTTGCCGAAGCCATAGGCATCCGCCGCGCCGCTTTCGAGCAGCGGCAGGGCCTGCATGGCCTTGCAGGCCGAGCGCGGGAAGACACTTGCTTCGATATCGCCACGCGAAAAGGCGACACGGCCATCGCCATCCACGACCGCAACAGAACCGCTGTGACGGCTTTCGACAAGGAGGCCCCTGGTGACTTCGACGAGGACGGGATTGGGCATGGCAAGGATCCGGATGTGGGTAAAGAGACTGCAGGAGGCATAGCCCCTCCATCTCTGAAAGCCAACGGAATTCGCGCCCGATGACGGCGGATCACAGCATCTAAACAGCGATCACACGAAGTGACCGGCGGTGCGTCAAACTATCGTTTTCCGTGTGGACGCTATGGGGCTAAAGGTGGGGTATCAGGACTCGTTTTCATGCCATCCTCATTCTCTTCCATCATCCGCGACAGCCGCATCCGCATTCCAACCGTCACGCTGGTGGCGCTCGCCTTCACCTATGCGTCGACCGTTCCCTACCAGTCGATTATCGGCATCAGCGAACTCGGCATGAGTGACGGCGCCTATTCGGCGCTGGTCTTCTTTGCTGCCATCGTCAATGTCTCGATCAGCCTGACGCTCGGCATATGGTCGGACAGGCTGACGGAAAGGCGACCGCTGGTGCTTGCGCTTTCTATTGCCGGTATGATCGGCTTCGGATCGATAGCGCTCATCCATAGTCCCGCTGTCTTCATCTTCTCGGTGCTGTTCCTCGTGCCGATGAGCAATTCCACCTATTCGCTGCTCTTTGCCAGCGTGCGGGCGCGCACCAACCAGCTGGTCCGCAGTGAAGCGGTCGCCATCACCTCGACAGTGCGCGCACTCTATTCGGGGTCCTGGGCGGTGGCGCCCGGGCTGGTCGGGCTTGCGCTGGTCACTTCGCCATCGATGACGCCGGCTTATGGCGTGGCTGCGGTGGCAAGCCTCATCTGCTTCTGTCTCTATTTCTTCTTTGCGCCCGGCAATGGACCGGTACGCGAAACGATCCCCAACCAGCCGGGCTTCTTCGCTTCACTGAAGCGGGTCTTTGCGCCCGATGTTTTCATCCGTGTTTTCGTCATGTCGCTGCTGCTCGGCCTGCAGCGGCTGAGCGGCATGGTTTCGCCGCTCATCGTCGTGCACAAGATCGGCGGCAGCGTCGTCGATGTCGGCTTTCTCTCGGGCCTGACGGCTTTTCTCGAAATGCCCTTCATGATGATGTGGGGGCTTGTACAGCGACGTTTCCGCACTGTGCATGTATTGGCTTTCGGCTCGGTGCTCTACTGCCTCTATCTGGTGCTGCTCGGCTTTGCCACCGCACCCTGGCAGCTCTATGCGCTGCTCGGTCTCAATGCCTGTGGGGCTGCTGCCATCCTCAGCCTGCCGATCACCTATCTGCAGGACCTCATCGCCGACCGGCCGGGTCTCGGCAGTTCGCTCATCTCGCTCAACACCTTTATCGGCATTGGCGTTGCCGCAGGCCTTTTCGCACTCGGAACAGCGGTAACGGATTATTCCGGCACGGCCTTTGTCGGGGCGGCGACAGGCATCGCCACCATCGTGATCCTGCTCTATCTGGAAAGCGGCAGCGGCGTGCGCCAGCCTGCCTAAGTCATCGCGGTGTAATGCGATAGGCGCAGCGTCTTGCCCCAAGCAGGATGTGTTCGCTGCGCTCGACCCTGGCCGAAAGCACGCTGCGGAAAGTATCGAGTTCGGAACGGCAAAAACCGGCGCAGGCGGTTGCCGCCGCGCAGATCGGACAATGGTTCTCGACCAGCATCAATGATCCATCCTCCTCCTGCCAGCTATCGGCCATATAGCCCTCGCGGCTGCGGATGGCGGCCAGCCCCTCCACGCGCGCAGCAAGATCCGGCTTGTCTGCGAGTTCGTCGCGATAGCGCTGCAGCGTTTCGTTTTCGCGGGCAGTTATGACGGCATCGAGTGCTGCGGGGCCAAGTTGCTGAACCACCGTTGTCAGCAGCGTCGCAGTCAGCTCGGCGTGGCCGTCAGGGAAATGACTGTTACCTTCCGCTGTCAGATGCCAGAGCTGGCTCGGACGCCCCCTGCCCCTGGCGGCGACGCTGACGGGTTCCACCAGCCCCTCCTCCGCCATTTTCGCAAGCTGCTGGCGAGCGGCTTCGCCGGAAATACCGAGCGCATCGCCGAGCGCAGCAGCAAGCTGCGGCCCTTCTGTCTTCAACAGGATCAGGATACGATTGACGGGGGACTGGCGCATATTTTCCAAGTTATCTCTTGTTTTAATCCGGTGCTCATGCAATTTTCCAATTCATAACTTGGAAAATAATCACGGGTCAGGAAAAACGCAAGGATTCATCATGTCCGAGACCGCCTTGGAACCGTCAGGCTCGACCACTTCCGTCTTCCAGCTGTTTTCTCCCACGCTTCTGCCGGCGACGCTGATGCTTGGCGGCGGCATGACAATCTCTGCCGTGGAAAGCTACATTACAGCAACGATCGCGCCGAGCATTGTGCGCGATGTCGGCGGGCTGGAGCTGTTTTCACTGGTCACGACGCTTTATATCGCCGCCACCATATTGGGCGCGATCTTCATGGCCATGCGGCCAAGGACTATCGGGCTGCGCAGTGTCTATGTCATCGCGGCTGTGATCTTCGGCGTCGGCAGCCTGCTTTGTGCGGCTGCACCTTCAATGCCGGTCGTGCTGATCGGCCGTACGGTGCAGGGTTTTGGCACCGGCGCACTCGCCGCCCTTTGCTACGCCTTCATCCGTTTTGTCTATCCAGAACCGCTCTGGCCCAAGGCGTCCACGCTCTATGCGGCGATCTGGGGTATTTCGACCGTCATTGGCCCGACGCTCGGCGGCTTCTTTGCGCATGGCAGCGCCTGGCGCTACGCCTTCGCCGTGCTTGTCCCGCTCGGCGTATTGATGGCGGTGCTGGCGCCGCGGCTCCTGCCGCAGGCCAAGGACGACCGGGAACACACAAAAATGCCGGTCGCGCAGATCTGCCTGCTGCTTGCAGCGGTGCTGCTGGTCTGCACCGCTGGCACAATCGAGTTGACGACTGCCAAGATTGGGCTGATCGGCGTTTCAATCGTCGCCGTCGGCGCCATGCTCGTCATGGAACGCAGGGGAAACAACCGGTTGCTGCCCTTGGGCGCGGTGACACTGAGCCAGCCGATATCGCGTGTCTATCTGACGATGCTCGGCCTCAACTTCGTTCTCGTCAGCGATATCTTCATTCCCTATTTCCTGCAGGTTCTGCACGGTGTAACGCCGCTGATTTCGGGCTATCTGGTGGCTCTCGTCGCGCTCGGCTGGACGGTGGCGGCCTTTTTCAGCGGCTCCTTCTCCGGCAGGAAAGCCAACGCCGCGATCATTGTGGGCTGTTCGACCGAAGCCGCAGCGACAGCCGTGCTCGCCGTCTTCCTTGCCCGCGAGAACCCTGAGGCGCGCCTCATCGTCCTCGCACCGGCGGCCATCGCCATGTTCATGATGGGTTTTGGTGTCGGCCTCGGCTGGGCACATCTCGTCGCCAAGGTGCTGAAGCTGGTAGCCGACAGCGAGCAGGACAAGGCTTCAGCCGCCATCCCGACCATAAGCTCGCTCGGCAGCGCTTTCGGCGCGGCCTTCGCCGGTGTCATTGCCAACGGCACGGGACTGGTTGAGCCGGGCGGCATTGCGGGTGCATTGTCTGCGGCGAGCTGGCTCTATCTCATCATGGCATTGCCCGGGCTGATTGCGACAGGCGCAGCGCTGTCGCTCACAGCATCGAACCGAAAATCGGAATCGATTTTCGGAAAGCCCGATGCATAGATTCAAAGAGTTAGAGCGTGTCGCGATCGCAAAACCGCTATACACCTTTGTGCGACACACTTCAGCCGAGTTTCAGCATGATCTTGCCGATGTGGTTGCTGCTCTCCATCAGCCGATGAGCGGCCGCTACATCCTCGAATGCAAAGGTCTCGTAGATGACGGGTGCGACCGTGCCGGCTTCCAGAAGCGGCCAGACCTCGGAGAGAAGATCGTCGCGGATTGCCCGCTTCTCCTCCGCCGTGCGCGGGCGCATGGTGGAGCCTGTCACAGTCAGGCGCTTGACCATGATCGGCGCCAGATTGACCTTTTCGGCAACCGCGCCCTGCAGGAAGGCGATGATGGAGAGGCAGCCGTCCTTGGCCAGCGAGGCGATGTTCTTCTCGAAATAGGCCGCGCCAATCATATCGAGGACGATATCGACGCCATGGCCGGTTTCTTCCCTGATGACAGCAGCGAAATCTTCCTGCCTGTAGTTGATGGCGCGCCTGGCGCCAAGCCTCTCGCAGGCATCACACTTTTCCTTCGAGCCGGCGGTCGCATAGACCTCGGCGCCGAAAGCCTTGGCGAGCTGGATCGCGGTCGTGCCGATGCCGCTGGAACCGCCATGGATCAGCACTTTCTCGCCTTCCGTCAGGCCGGCCATCTGAAAAAGGTTTGCCCAGACGGTAAAGAAGGTCTCGGGAAGGGCCGCTGCCTTCACCGCATCGAACCCTCTCGGGAAGGGCAGAGCCTGACCGGCCGGCAGAAGGCAATACTCGGCATAAGCGCCGCCATTGGCGAGGCCGCAGACCTTTTCGCCCAGCGAATAACCCGTCACGCCAGGTCCGATCGCGACCACCTCCCCCGCAAGTTCGAGGCCGAGAATGGGGCTTGCATCTTTCGGCGGCGGATAGCTGCCCTGGCGCTGCGAAATATCGGGCCGGTTAATGCCGACCGCTTCGGTGCGGACAAGGATCTGACCTTCCGACGGCGCCGGCACAGGTCCATCCGCAATGACCATCGCCTCCGGCCCACCGAACGAGGGCACATCGACAAAACGCATACGCGACGGCAACGACATGACCGGCTCTCCCTATTCCTAAGCAATGGAGATAAATCAGGGTCCGTAGCTTGGGAAGGCCGGAAGTGGCAGAGGCGTCAATTCGCCTCGCCTAACGTATGGAATACGAGGCCTTCGTCGCTCTCCTTGGCGCTCGACTTCACCTGGGCGATCTCGGCGCTGACCCGATTGATGTCGTCGATAACCAGACCCTCGGACAGTTCCAGTACGCCGATCGAGCAGCGCATTAGTGGGAACAAGGCTTCCGCACCGGCACGATCGTGCCCGCGGATGCGGCCGGCGGCGCGGTCCTCATCCGAATAGAGATCGAGCACGTCATCATGGAAGTCGCTGATGAGACGATCGAGGATTTCCGTCAGTTCCTCCTTCGTCCAGCCAACGACGCCGATGAAGAAGTCATCGCCGCCGACATGGCCGAGGAAATGGCGCTCGGCGAAGAAGTAGCGGCGCATCAGCGCGGCAAAGAGCGAGATCGCATGGTCACCGAGGTGGAAGCCGTAGGCATCGTTGAAGGGCTTGAAGTTGTCGAAGTCGCAATAGCAGAAGTGGCGCACTTCATCGCCGTCGCGTCCGGAATGGCGCATGAAGTCGCGGATGGCGCGGTTGCCCGGCAGGCCCGTCAGCGGGTTCTGGTCCTGCGCCGTCTTCAGCTGCTTCTCGTTGATGACCTTGATCAGCGAGGCGGCGGAAACGACACCGGCATAACGCATGTTGTCGGTCAGGATCAGGCAGTTGCTGCCTTCCATATTGGCGAAGATCGCCATCAGCTGATCGGCGTCGCTGTCGAGGCCGACAATCGGCGCGCGCTCGACGAAATGCGATATGGCGCGCTCGTAGACCTTGTTCTTCAGAAGATCGCGGCCGAAGGGCTGGTAGATATATTCCTTCAGGTGGTGCTCGTGGATGATGCCGCGCGGCTCACCATTGGCATTCAGGACCGGGAAATAGGCCTGGCGGGGATTGCGGCGGAAGAGCTCGAAGACCGTATCGATTGCGTCGCTCTCGTAGACGGTCGGCAGCATTTCGATCTGCTTGCGGATGAGGATTTCGTCGAGCGACTGGCTGGTGCCCTTGTTCTTGCCGAGTTCCTGCAGATGCGGGAAGGCCGGCACCAGTTCCGAGAGATGCGTGGAAGGGCGGGAGATGAACCAGCCCTGCACGAGATCGACGCCATAATCTCGGCAGACGATGAATTCGGCTTCCGTCTCGATACCCTCGGCGATCACGCGGGTGCCGAGGACGTGAGCCATATTGACGATACTCTTCAGCAGGTGCCGTTTGCGCGGGCTGCGATCGATATCGGCGACGAAGTGGCGGTCGATCTTCAGGTAATCGACGGAATAGTCGCAGAGCAGTTTCATTTCGCCGTGACCGACACCGAAATCGTCGATCGCCAGTTTGAAACCAGCCTTGCGCAGGCGCGAGACGAGCTCGGCGAATTCGGGCACGCTGGTATTGTCGAAGCGCTCGGAGAATTCGAAACAGACGGAGGACGGTGGGATATTGGCCGTTTTCAACTGCAGAAGCAGGCTCTCGAGAAGGCGATTGCCAAGCGGGATCAGGCGGACATCGAGATTGAGAAACAGCGTCGCGGTTGCGAAGTTCGACAGCGTGGCAAATTTGGCGAGCGCTCGGCTGGCCACCATTTGCTCGAGCTGCAGAAGCTGTCCGTTCTCATGGGCTTCATCCAGGATTTCGATCGGCGTCTCGAAGCCGATACGCTCCTGCCCGCGCATGAGGGATTCATAACCGAAAACCGTGCCGGTACCGGCTTCGACAATCGGCTGAAACGCATTTTCAATGACGAGTTTGGCGAGGGTGACGATCTGATCGCTGGCGTAACGACGCACGACACCCGGTTTGACGCTGGCAGCCAAAGACATGCCAATCTCCACTGTGACCTTTTCTTTTTCGGCCGGACAATGGAGCAGAAGGGTCAACGAACCCTTTCGTCAGTGTGAAACTTTCATGACCGCGCAAACGCTTATGCACGCAGCGCGCTTATTAGATTTTTTGATCTTACAATCAACGGCTTGGCTAGGCCGAACGGCGATGCTCGGCTTCGTGATCGGCGAACATATCGGCGACGCATCTGCCGCTGCCGGGTGCGCTTTCGTCAGCAAGGACTTCGCTGCTGTATTCGCCCAGTTTGCGGGCGGCATCCCACAGTCGCAGTGCCTCGCGCACGACTTCGCTGCTCGATGCATATCCACCTTGATCGACAGCATCGCGGATGCCGGCTGCCTGGAGCGGTGAGATGGAAACGGTGACCATCGGCATGGAATTCTCCTCCCATTCTATTTCGGCAGAGACTGCCTCGGGGGTCCATTTTCGGCTTCTCAAGGCGACAAGCGCCAATGCCGAAGTGCCTGAGCACAGGAGGCGGCTCTTCTGCGAAGCCGATCTCCAGCGGGGAACATTAGTCCCCCGTCATGACCTTGTCAAAAAAGAAACGGCCGGATCGAACCATCAGCCCGCCTCTCTCCAAAGTTTCAAGAGCGGATACCTAGGCCGAAGGCGAGCATTGTCCAGCCCTGAACGATGAGATCGATTGCCAGGAAGAGGCCAAGGATCCAGAGGCTGTTGACAGGCCAGCCAAGAGCGATCACGAAGCCTGCGAGAGCAGTGATGAGGCCGCTCGCAACAATCCAGGCCCAGCCCTTGAGGGGCCGCATGTGGATGCCGACGAAGAGCCGGAAGACACCGGCGATGAGCAGCGCGATGGCCAGAAACAGGGTCAGGGCGGCAGATGTGAGGATGGGATTGATGAAAGCACAGATGCCGGCGAGCACATAGAGCACGCCGCTCAACGCCCAGAAGAGCACATGATCCCAACCACGCACCTGGAAGGCATGGACGAGATAGATGACACCGCCTGCCAGCATCAGCATGCCGACATAAAAGACCGAAGCGACGGTCGCCATCAGCAGGTTGCTGAGCGCGATGAGACCGCAAATGAGAAGCAGCACGCCGAGACCGGCGAACCAGGCCCATTTCGACCGCAGCGGGGATGCGGACATTCCGTCATAAATATTGGCCATTTGCGCACCTCCTGATTGCCGGAGATATGCTGCAACAATTTTACACGGAAAGAGATGAGCGAGATCAATCTGGCGAAAGATTTTTATTGATTGATCAGTCAATCAAAAATACGTTGCTTATATTCTGGGGAGAAATTGGCTTGCCGAAGGTTGGAATGGAACCGGTGCGCCGCAAGGCGCTTGTGGATGCGGCACTGCGAGTGATCGGCGATCACGGCTCGCTCACCGTCACCATGTCTGATATCGCCCGGCGGGCCGGCGTCTCGCCGGCGCTCGCACATCATTATTTCGGCAGCAAGGAGCAATTGCTGATCGAGACGGTTCGCTTCCTTCTACGCCAGTTGCGCAACGATGCGGTGACGGCGCTGAGAGAAGCAACGACACCGCGCGAAAAGGTCTCAGCCATTATCCGCGTCAGCTTCCAGGCCGACCAGTTTGCGCCGCAGACGATCGCCGCCTGGCTTGCTTTCTATGCCGAAGCCCAGCGATCCGAGGAGACACGGCGTTTCCTCGTCATCTATGCCCGGCGCCTGCGCTCCAACCTGCTGGCACCGCTGAGGTCGCTCTGCCCTGCCGATGCCGCAGAACGCATCGCCGAAGGCGCGGCCGCGATGATCGACGGGCTCTATATTCGGCAAAGTCTGAAATCGGCGCCGATCGGCATTACAGCCTCGATCGCCCTGACGGAGGATTATGTCACGACACAACTCGCCCGTATCGGGGGCATGAACCAAGCAACATCAAGCCAGGGACCAGCGACATGAAAGCCCAGCCGAAAGCATCGCACTTCATCGACGGGGAATATGTCGAGGATGAAGGCGGCACCGTCATCGAAAGCATCTATCCGGCAACCGGCGAAGTGATCGCCCGGCTCCATGCCGCAACACCCGCCATCGTCGAAAAGGCGGTTGCGGCCGCCAAGCGCGCGCAGCCGGAATGGGCGGCGCTGAGCCCGATGGCGCGTGGGCGCATCCTGAAGCGCGCGGCCGAGATCATGCGCGAGCGCAACCGCGAACTTTCGGAGCTGGAAACGCTGGATACCGGCAAGCCGATACAGGAAACGATCGTTGCCGACCCGACCTCGGGCGCCGATGCCTTCGAATTCTTCGGCGGTGTGGCACCCGCCGGCCTGAATGGCTCGCATATCCCGCTCGGCCAGGATTTTGCCTATACGAAACGCGTGCCGCTCGGCGTCTGCGTCGGCATCGGCGCCTGGAACTATCCGCAGCAGATCGCCTGCTGGAAGGGCGCGCCGGCACTGGTCGCCGGCAATGCCATGGTCTTCAAGCCATCTGAAACCACGCCGCTCGGTGCGCTCAAGATCGCCGAGATCCTGCATGAGGCCGGCCTTCCGAAGGGCCTTTACAACGTCATCCAGGGCGACAGGGACACCGGACCGCTGCTCGTCAACCACCCTGATGTCGCCAAGGTGTCGCTGACTGGCTCGGTACCAACAGGGCGCAAGGTAGCTGCTGCGGCTGCGGGCCAGCTCAAGCATGTGACGATGGAACTCGGCGGCAAGTCGCCGCTGATCGTCTTCGACGACGCCGATCTAGACAGCGCCGTCGGCGGAGCGATGCTCGGCAATTTCTATTCGACGGGCCAGGTCTGCTCCAACGGCACGCGCGTCTTCGTGCAGAAGAAGATCAAGGGCGAGTTCCTGAAGCGATTGAAGACGCGCACCGAGGCGATCCTCATCGGCGACCCCATGGACGAAGCCAGCCAGCTTGGCCCGATGGTGTCCTGGGCGCAGCGCGAAAAGGTGTTGTCCTATATCGAAAAGGGCAAGGCGGAGGGTGCGACACTGGTGACCGGCGGTGGCATTCCCAATCACGTGACCGGCGAAGGCTACTATGTGCAGCCAACCGTCTTTGCCGATGTGACCGATGGCATGACGATTGCCCGCGAAGAAATCTTCGGCCCAGTCATGTGCGTTCTCGATTTCGACGACGAGGCGGAGGTGATCAAGCGCGCCAACACGACGGAATTCGGCCTTTCCGGCGGCGTCTTCACTGCCGATCTGACCCGCGCGCACCGCGTCGTCGATCAGCTGGAAGCCGGCACGCTCTGGATCAACACATACAATCTTTGCCCGGTGGAAATTCCGTTCGGGGGATCGAAGCAATCGGGCTTCGGGCGCGAGAATTCGCTGGCAGCACTCGAACATTATAGCGAGCTGAAGACGGTTTATGTCGGCATGGGGCCAGTCGTCTCACCCTACTGAGCCCATCCAAAATCGACGCATCCGTTGCACACGACAATCCAAAGGGAACAGCATGCAACAGGCAGATTTCGTCATCGTCGGCTCCGGCTCGGCAGGCTCGGCGCTTGCCTACCGGCTTTCGGAAGACGGCAAGAACACGGTCATCGTCATCGAGGCTGGCGGCTCGGATTTCGGGCCGTTTATCCAGATGCCGGCCGCTCTTGCCTGGCCGATGAGCATGAAGCGCTATAATTGGGGTTATCTTTCCGAGCCCGAGCCGAACCTCAACAACCGGCGCATTACAGCCCCGCGCGGCAAGGTGATCGGCGGCTCCTCCTCCATCAACGGCATGGTCTATGTACGCGGCCATGCGGAAGACTACAACCGATGGGAAGAGCTCGGCGCCAACGGCTGGGCCTATGCGGATGTGCTGCCCTATTTCAAGCGCATGGAGCATTCGCACGGCGGAGAAGAAGGCTGGCGCGGCACTGACGGGCCGCTGCATGTGCAGCGCGGCGTGCTGAAAAACCCACTGTTTCACGCCTTCATCGATGCCGGCAAACAGGCTGGTTTCGAGACGACCGAGGACTATAACGGCTCGAAGCAGGAAGGCTTCGGGCTGATGGAACAGACCATCCATCGCGGCCGGCGCTGGTCGGCGGCAAGCGCCTATCTGAAGCCAGCGCTGAAGCGGCCGAACGTTGAGCTCGTCAAGGGTTTTGCGCACAGGATCATCATCGAGAACGGCCGCGCCACAGGCGTGGAGATCGAACGCGGCGGTGCAACCGAGATCGTCAAGGCCAATCGCGAGGTGATCGTCTCGGCTTCCTCCTTCAACTCTCCGAAGCTGTTGATGCTGTCAGGCATCGGACCCGGTGGCCATCTGCAGGACATGGGCATCGAGGTAAAGGTCGACCGGCCGGGCGTCGGCGCCAATCTGCAGGACCATATGGAATTCTATTTCCAGCAGATCTCGACGAAGCCGGTGTCGCTCTATTCCTGGCTGCCGTGGTTCTGGCAGGGTGTCGCCGGCGCGCAATGGCTGCTTTCCAAGGGCGGCCTCGGCGCATCCAACCAGTTCGAAGCCTGCGCCTTCCTGCGTTCCGCACCGGGGCTGAAGCAACCGGATATCCAGTATCATTTCCTGCCGGTCGCCATCAGCTATGACGGCAAGGCGGCTGCCAATACGCACGGCTTCCAGGTGCATGTCGGCTACAATCTTTCCAAGTCACGGGGCAATGTCACGCTGCGCTCGGCCGATCCGAAGGCGGATCCGGTGCTGCGCTTCAATTATATGAGCCATGCCGAAGACTGGGAGAAATTCCGCCACTGCGTGCGCCTCACCCGCGAAATCTTCGGCCAGAAGGCCTTCGACCACTATCGCGGCCCGGAAATCCAGCCGGGCGAGAAGGTCCAGACAGATGATGAGATCGACGCCTTCCTGCGCGAACACCTTGAAAGCGCCTATCACCCCTGCGGAACCTGCCGGATGGGCGCGAAGAACGATCCGATGGCGGTGGTCGACCCCGACACGCGGGTTATCGGCGTCGATGGCCTGCGGGTCGCAGACAGCTCGATCTTCCCGCATGTCACCTATGGCAATCTGAATGGTCCATCGATCATGACGGGCGAGAAGGCCGCAGACCATATTCTCGGCAAACAGCTGATAGCCCGCTCCAATCAGGAACCGTGGATCAATCCACGTGCGGCGGTGAGCGACCGGTAAGGCTGCACAAAAAACTGGACAGTGTGTCACAAATCGCTGCCTCATCTCGTCCAGCCTTCTCGAATGGACAAGATGAAGGAAATGGCGACGGCAATGGCGAAGCTGGATCAGATGACAGCGGCAGAGGGAGATGCGATTACCGCTTTCAATCCGCTGCGCCCGCGGCTGACGCGGGTTGCCTATCGCATGCTAGGATCCGTCGCAGAGGCGGAAGACATTGTGCAAGAGGCTTTCCTGCGGTGGCTCGATGCCGATCGCAGCGGTGTCCGCGAGCCGGCCGCCTTCCTGCATCGGGTCGTGACGCGGCTTTGCCTCGATCAGCTGAAATCGGCACGGCGCCGGCGTGAGACCTATATCGGGCCGTGGCTGCCGGAGCCTATCGTGGTCGCGGCCGAGGAGGAAGTCGACGACGTTACGCTGCCGCTGATGCTGGCGCTGGAACGGCTCTCGCCGCTCGAGCGCGCGGTCTTCGTGCTGCATGATGTCTTTGGAGTCGGTTTCGAAGAGATCGCAGCGACGATTGGGCGCAAACCGGCGACCTGCCGCCAGCTTGCCAGCCGGGCACGGGCCAATGTCCGGAGCGCGCGGCCGCGTTATGCCCTGCCGCCCGAGCACGGAATGCAGATCGCCTCTGCCTTCTTCACGGCATCGCGCAGCGGCAATATCCAGGAATTGCAGGCGCTGCTTGCCGAGGATGCGACCGTCTATACGGACGGTGGCGGCAAGGCAGTGGCGCCGCGGAAGCCGATCATCGGTCGCGACAAGGTGACAAGGCTTTTTGTCGCGCTGGCACCGATCTTCACCGCGCATATGTCGCAACTGCTGCACTACGGCTTGATCAACGGATTGCCGGGCTTTGTCAGCATCGAGGAAGACGGCTGGCTGCAGACCACAGCCCTTCAGATCGAGGGTGAGAGGATTACCGCGATCTATGTGACGCGCAATCCCGAGAAGCTCGCGCATCTGGAACAGAACGCCCTGCACTAGGGCGCATCACGCTCACAATCTGCCCATTTCACACCATCCGCAGTCGACTGCGGAGGCAGGCACCCGTTTTCACATCAGAGGAGATCGCCCCATGACAGAGACACGTATCGCCATCGTCTATCACAGCGGCTACGGCCATACGGCGCGCCAGGCAGAAGCGGTAAAGGCGGGTATCGACCGGGTCGCTGCCGTCAGCGGTCTGCTGCTGACAGTGGAGGAAGCGCCGAACCGTTGGGATGATCTTGCCGCAGCGGAGGCGATCATCTTCGGCGCGCCGACCTATGTCGCCGGACCCTCTGCCGCATTCAAGTCCTTTCAGGAGGCAAGTTCGCACGCGGTCATGGCGGCCGGGTATCGCTGGAAGGACAAGATTGCGGCCGGTTTCACCAATTCGGGTTCTCAGGCGGGCGACAAGCTCGCCACCCTGATGCAGATCGCGCTGTTTGCCGCCCAACACGGCATGCATTGGATCAATCTCGACTTGCCGCCAGCCAACAATTCCTCCTTCGGCTCCAACGAGGAGCTCAACCGGCTGGGCTTCTGGCTCGGTGCAGCCGCGCAATCGAATGTCGACGAAGGCGCTGACATCGTGCCGCCCGAAGCGGACCTCGCGACCGCTCGCCATCTCGGCCAGCGGGTCGCCGAAACAACGTTGCAATTCGTGCGTGGACGCGGCCCGGCAACATCAGACGGGTGATTAGCTCAGAGAAAACCGATCCACCTTCCGGCTATGACGGCTGCGACCCATATGATCGCCGAGAGAGTTGCGGAGAACCGCACAACGGGGCGGATAATGCCGATCGTGACTGCGGTTCGCCAAGCCCGCCCGGCATGTACTGCCAGCACATTCAGAAAGCCGAAAGCGATCAGCCCCAGCTTGGCAAGAAAGGCAGGATTGGCGGCATATTCGATCGGACGAACGCTAAAGAGACAGAAGCCGGTGAGCAGCGCCAGGGCGAGGCCGACACCGGCCGAGCGGGACAGGAATGGCGCAACGACCTCCACAGGCACCTTGCCAAAGAAACCGGCGAGCCTGAGATCAAGCGGCAGGATGGCGCCTACCAGGAGGCCGATCGCCAAGATATGGGCGGCATTGACGAACATATAGAGCGTTGCGGAGCGGCGAAGCTCGACCGCAAGCGTGGTGGCAGCCAGCCATTCGAGAAGCTCCATGACGAGGCGTCAGTTCGTCTGGATGCGTTCCGGATAGATATCGTAGCGCTTTTCACCGACAGTGATGCGCACCGCCTTCATCCGCTTCTCGGTGCGGTCCTGTGAGCGGTTTCCGAGCGCTGTGACCTGATCGCCGGGCTTTGCGACACCTTCGACGAAGCCCGCGCGCTCCGTCTGGCGCGGATTGCCGAGTTCGACGCGCCAGACGCCGTCATCAACGGTTGCGACATCGAGCGTCGGGTGCGGCCCGCCCATTGAAATCTGCTGGATGGTGCCGCGAAGCTCGATCTGATCGGCTTCCGCCCACGACCAGCCGTGATGGGCCGCGGCACCGGTTGCGACTGTCGCCGACAGCAGGACGGCTGCCAGCGCTCTCTTTGTCGAAAGTGCAAACATCATATTTCTCCCTACCCGAATGCACGGGCAGGTGGAGCATGTCAGGCAGATGGAAAGGTCACTCACCGAATCTTGAAGGCCGGTGAGAGGAGATCAGGCAAGTAGTCGGGTGACTTCCGCGCCGCGCTTGGTACCGACGGCATCGGCGATCGTCGTGGAGAACAGCACCTTGCGTGTGGCATCCGCCACCTTGGCGAAGACGTGGCGAATTTGGCAGGTTTGCTCGCCTTCGCAATCATCGCACTTGCGGTAAGCGGTGATCGACAGGCAGGGCAGCGGGGCGATCGGGCCATCGATGATGCGCAGGATCTCGCCGAAGGTGATGCTGTGGGCCGGCTTCAACAGCAGGTACCCGCCCTGCTTGCCGCGGCGGCTGACGACGATGCCGTGGTGTTTGAGGTCGAGCAGGATCTGTTCGAGAAACTTCTTCGGGATCTTTTGCTGCACAGCAATGTCGGAAATCATGACCGGTTCGTCGGCCGCAGCTTCCGCCAGAACCGTGAGCGCCCGCAGCGCATATTTTGCCTTTTGCGTAATCATCTCGGACCGTCGACACACACAGGGCGGTGTCGAATCCGACATCGCGAAAAAAGCTAATTGCCTCTATTGCACGGCCAGCATGAACGGAATTTGAACGCGCTGGAAAAAGCCTTGAGAGACAAGTATTTTGGCCCTGTTTTTTACCCTCGGCCAACAGCTGGTAATCTATTACAAAAGAGGGAAATTTTCATCATCCGTGCCATCAATTCAGATTTCCAATTGACAGGCGCCGTGTAACACTACTATTTCTATAGACATTAAGTTCGAGGTGCGATTTCTGCGCCTGCGGCTGCTTTTCTGCATTGCGGCAGGATGGGAGAGATATTTGCTCCGCTAAGCAGTCCTTTCGAAATCCCTTTTTCTGTCCGATCCATCTTTGAGCTGCGATACTCCGGCCAATATCAAGGACAGGATCCCCCATGACTGTTATCAATCCGATCGAAGAAGCCGAGGCTTTGGCTGACAAGCTTTCGGGTCTCGACCTTGCCGGCCGGCTTTCGTTCGTCGCCGGCCTTGGCGGGCGTGTGGTCTTCACCACCTCGCTCGGCATCGAGGACCAGGTCATATCGGCCGAGATCGGCACGCATCGCCTGCCGATCGACGTCGTTACCCTGCAGACAGGCCGGCTTTTTCCCGAAACGCTTGCGCTGATCGACGAGACCGAGAGCCAGTACGACATCCACATAACCCGCTACGAACCGGAGCAGGCAGATATCGACGCCTATGCGGCAAAATACGGCATGAACGGTTTCTACGAGAGCGTCGAAGCCAGGCATGCCTGTTGTGGCGTGCGCAAGCTGAAGCCGCTTGCGCGGGCGCTGGCAGGCGCCACGATCTGGATCACCGGCCTGCGCCGCGGCCAGTCGGCCAACCGCGCCGAGACGCCCTTTGCTGAATATGACGCCGAGCGTCATCTGCTGAAGGTCAACCCGCTCGCCGACTGGGACATCGAGAAGATCAAGTCCTTCGTCGCCGATAACAGCGTGCCGGTAAACCCCCTGCATGCCCGCGGCTACCCCTCGATCGGCTGCGAGCCCTGCACCCGCGCCATCAAGCCCGGCGAGCCTGAACGTGCCGGCCGCTGGTGGTGGGAGCAGGACGAAAAGCGCGAATGCGGTCTGCATGTCGCCGAAGAGGCCGCCGCGATCGCCGTGCAGCAATAAGAAGTCTGGAGTATTTTATGCCCGATACCCGTCAGGATACGGAACTCACCAATCCGCAGAGCGCCAAGCCGCCGCTCGACCCGCATCTGAAGGCGCTGGAAAACGAAGCGATCCACATCTTCCGCGAAGTTGCCGCCGAGTTCGAGCGTCCGGTGATGCTCTATTCGATCGGCAAGGATTCCTCTGTGCTGCTGCATCTGGCACGCAAGGCCTTCTATCCCGGCCGCGTGCCCTTCCCGCTGCTGCATGTAAATACCGGCTGGAAGTTCGCGGAAATGATTACCTTTCGCGACGAGATTGTGAAGAAATACGATCTCGACCTGATTGAACATATCAATCCGCGCGGCAAGGCTGAAAACATCACGCCGTTTACCTACGGCTCTGCCCGCTACACCGACATCATGAAGACGGAAGCTTTGCGCAATGCGCTTGATGCCGGCCAGTTCGACGCGGCCTTCGGCGGCGCGCGGCGTGACGAGGAAGCGTCCCGCGCCAAGGAACGCATCTATTCCTTCCGCACGCCCGACCACCGCTGGGATCCGCGCAACCAACGCCCGGAGCTCTGGAACGTATATAACGGCCAGATCCGCAAGGGAGAGAGCGTTCGCGTCTTCCCGCTGTCGAACTGGACCGAGGTCGATATCTGGCGCTATATCCAGGCCGAGGAAATCCCGATCGTACCGCTCTACTTTGCGGCCAAGCGCCCTTATGTTGAGCGCGACGGCATGATGATCGCGGCATCCGATCCGCGCCTGGAACTGCTGCCCGGCGAAACGAAGCAGGAAGATTTCATCCGCTTCCGGACGCTCGGCTGCTTCCCGCTGACCGGCGCGATCCGCTCGACGGCCACCACCCTTGAAGACATTATCGCGGAGCTGGAGATCGCCACGGTTTCCGAGCGCCAGGGCCGCGCCATCGACCGCGACCAGTCCGGCTCCATGGAAAAGAAGAAGCGTGAAGGATATTTCTGAGATGAGTGCAGCAATTCCCGCAAACGTCGTCGCCGTGCCCGCCGCCGAGCCTCTGAAGGCCGTGCGCGACTCGCGCCCGTTGCGCCTCATCACCTGCGGCAGCGTCGATGACGGCAAGTCCACCCTGATCGGCCGCCTGCTCTGGGACACCAAGGCAGTCAAGGAAGACCAGGCAGCAGCGCTTCGCCGCGATTCCACCGGCAAGCAGAACGATCTCGGCCTGCCCGATTTCGCGTTGCTGCTCGACGGCCTGCAGGCCGAGCGCGAACAGGGCATCACCATCGATGTCGCCTATCGCTATTTCTCGACCGACAAGCGCTCCTTCATCGTCGCCGACACACCCGGCCACGAGCAGTATACCCGCAACATGGCGACCGGTGCTTCGACCGCCGATCTTGCCGTGCTGCTGGTCGATGCCCGCGCCGGCATTCTCGAGCAGACGCGCCGCCATGCGACGATCGCCTCCTTGCTCGGCATCAAGCAGTTCGTACTCGCCGTCAACAAGATCGACCTGACGAACTATGATCGTGCCGGCTTCGACAAGATCACCCACGAGTTCAAGGAATTTGCGCTATCGCTTGGCGTCAAGCAGATCACCGCGATCCCGATGTCGGCATTGAAGGGCGAGAACGTCGTCTATTCCGGCCAGGCAGCCATGCCGTGGTATAACGGCCCGACGCTGGTCGAGACGCTGGAACACGCAACCGTGCGCTCCGGCCAGTCGACCGGCTTCCGTCTCTCGGTGCAGCGCGTCTCGCGTCCCGGCGAAAGCTTTCGCGGCTATCAGGGCACGGTTGCCGGCGGCTCGGTGAAGCCTGGTGACAGCGTCATGATCTTGCCGTCGGGCATGGTCGCCAATGTCACCAAGATCGTCACATTCGATCTGGTGCGCAATGCGGCCGTTGCCGGTGACGCGATCACGCTCGTTCTCGACCGTCAGGTGGATGTGGCACGCGGCGACATGATCGTCTCGATCGACAGCCAGCCGCAGACCGGCCTTTCCTTCGACGCACAGGTCGTTGCCCTGCAGCCTGAAGGCATTGAAGCCGGCAAGCGCTACTGGCTGAAAAGCGGCTCGCGCCGCCAGCGTGTCCAGGTCGAACCCGTCAGCCAGCTGGAGCTGAAGAGCGGCACCTGGAACTCGGCTCAGCGGCTCTACATGAACGCCATCGGCAAGGTGCGCCTGGTTTTCGACGAAGCCGCGATCTTCGATCCCTATGAACAGAACCGGGCCACCGGCTCCTTCATCCTGATCGACCCGGAGACCAACAACACGATCGCCGGCGGCATGGTGACCGGTAAGCGCGCCGACGTCAGCGGCCTTCATGGCAATGATGCACGCGTGATCCTGTCGCTTCCGGCCGATCTCGCCGAGCAGATCATGGCAAGCGAGTTGTTCGCCAAGCGCAGTCACGAAGCGGAAGTGCGCCGCATGACGGCATCGGAAGCGGCCGAACTCTGGTCGAGCGCGGCAAGCGATATCTAAGAAAAAAGGGGCCGACTGGCCCCTTTTTATTGCTTCGGCATCGAGCGTGTCGACCCGCGCTCGATGATCGAGAAGCCGAGATCGACCCGCTGCTCTTCCGGCGGCTCCTCGCGGATGGCGCGCAGCAGCATATCGGCGGCGCGGCGGCCGAGGTCATGACGCGGAACATGCACCGTCGTCAGGGATGGCGAGGTAAACTGCGCGAATTCCAGATCGTTGAAGCCGCAGATACCGAAATCATCGGGCACCTTGATGCCGCGTTCATTGCACTCGATCAGAGCTCCAAGGGCGAGATCATCATTTTGCGCGAGGATCGCATCGAGATCAGGCATCCGCTCGAGCAACTCGGTGAACAGTCGCCGCCCGAGACCGATGCTCGTGGAGCCGTCGACGCCGTGCATCAGCGATGGATTGCCGAGGCCAGCCTGGCGCATGGCCTCCGCATGTCCCGCACGACTGCGGCGCGAACGGATGTCGCTTATCCCGCCGATGAAACCAATCCGCTTGTATCCTTTCGACAGGAGGAAACGGGTGGCGGCTGTCGCGGCCACATGATGCGACATGCCGACAAGCAGCGTTTCCGGCGGCTGGCTGAGATCGGCAACATGGGCGACCGGAAAGGCGGCTGCATCCATCAGCATCGCAAGGCCGTCATAATATTCCGCGTTCACGAGGATGATCCCGGCCGGCTTCTGCGCCAGGAAGGATTTGAACTGGCTGATTTCCTGATCCGCGTCGTTGAGGGTGTTGGCATATTGCACGCGCAGATCCGTAGCGCGCAACCGCTCCTCGATGCCCATCATCACACCGGTAAAGCAGGGGTGGTGAAGCGAGGGCGTTATGACGCCGACGATGCCGCTGTGACGGCCGGCAAGCGCGCGAGCGGCGAGATTGGGGATGTAACCCATTTCGTCGACAGTGCGCAGGATGACCTCGCGCAGCTCTTCTGAGACGATTTCGGGGTTGCGAAGCGCGCGCGAGATGGTGATCGGACTGACCCCTACCCTCTTTGCGACGTCGCTCAGCTTCACATGGGAACCGCGCTTCTTTTCCCGCCCCGGCTTCACTGAATCCCTCATCGCTTCCCGCATGCCACCGCGAGCCCCGCCTCCCGTCGATTCGCAGATCTCCCTTTCTGAAGAAAAATTAATTTAGAGTCTACTAACATTTAAAAGTCCATCTCAACCGAAACGCGAAAAAACATGAACAAATATCGCAAATGTTTCGGTTTAATACGTCGCTTGCAGGCTGATGGATCACGGAAAAGTGGAATATATTTTACTACTCTGGCGCCCCGCGAGGCAGGCAACACGAGCGCCGGGATAATTTCGGCAATGCTTGGCCAGTCAAGATTAAATTATAGTAATGTGTTACGATACCGTAATACAAACATGATCAATGTTTAATTTGTAAATCCCGCAGAACGGATCATATAGGTATCAAGCGCCAATTCTTACCGATCATAGTATTCGCCAAATCATACAGGCGAAATATAAGTAATCAACGGTAAAAGCTGGTGGAAATACTCATTGACGCCAAGGTCCATGGCATGGAACCAAGACGCCATTCAATGCCAACGCTCTCGCAAGGGACTTCCACTATGTCAAACATTCTTCGCAAGCACCGGGCCGCAGCACTTGTCGGAGCGGCCATCGTTCTCGGCGCGGCCTCCCTGCCGTTTGCCCTTTCCTCTTCCTCGACGGCTCTTGCCGCGCCGGCAGAGGCAGGGGGCGCTCTTACCTCCAGCGGCTCCTTTGCTGCCGTCGTCGATGCCGACAAGCCGGCCGTTGTGACCATCACCACCACGATGAAGGCCACGAATGCCAGTGCAGACGGTTCGCCGATGGACGAGCAGTTCCGGCAATTCTTCGAACAGCAGGGTATTCCGCTGCCGCATCAGGCACCGCAGCAGCAACAGCCACAGCAGCATGCCATGGCGCTCGGCTCCGGTTTCGTCATCAGCCCCGACGGCGTGATCGTTACCAACAACCACGTCATCGATAACGCCATCGACATCAAGGTCACGCTCGACGACGGTACCGAACTGCCGGCCAAGCTGCTCGGCGCCGATCCCAAGTCCGACCTCGCCGTTCTGAAGGTCCAGGCTCCGCATCCGCTTGCCACAGTCGCCTGGGGCGATTCCGACAAGCTGAAGCTCGGCGACCAGATCCTGGCCATCGGCAATCCGTTCGGCATCGGCACCACGGTAACGGCGGGCATCGTCTCGGCCCGTGGCCGCGACCTGCACAGCGGCCCGTACGATGATTTCATCCAGATCGATGCGCCGATCAACCATGGCAATTCCGGTGGTCCGCTGGTCGATCGTGATGGCAATGTCGTCGGCATCAATACCGCCATCTACTCGCCAAACGGCGGCAGCGTCGGCGTCGGCTTCGCCATTCCTTCCTCCGAAGCAAAGGTGATCGTTGCCAAGCTGCAGAAGGACGGTTCGATCGATCACGGCTATCTCGGCGTGCAAATCCAGCCGGTCACCCAGGATGTCGCCGATGCTGTCGGCCTCTCCAAGGCTGAAGGCGCGCTGGTTGCCGCCGTCACCAACGGGACGCCTGCCGCCCATGCCGGGATCAAGACAGGTGACATCGTAACCGCCGTCGGCAGCGAAAATGTCAAGACGCCGAAGGATCTGTCGCGCCTCGTTGCCGACCTGTCGCCGGGTGCGAAGGAAACGCTGGCCGTCTGGCGTGACGGCAAGACGGTCGATCTCAACGTGACCGTCGGCGGCAATGAAGACACGCAGAAGCAGGCCGCCGTCGAAAGCAGCGATGATCAGGGGCAGGCTGCCGGTCAGCCGAGCCTCGGCATCGGCCTTGCCGACCTGACGCCTGATATCCGCCAGCAACTCAACCTGCCCCACAGCGTTGCCGGCGCCGTCGTTGCCAACGTCAACCCGGACAAGTCAGCCGCTGCTGCCGGCATCCAGCCCGGTGACGTGATCGTCTCTGTCAACGACAAGCCGGTGCACGATGCCCGTGACGTCAAGACCGCCGTTGCCGATGCCGGCAAGTCCGGCCGCAAGTCGGTGTTGCTCCTGATCGAACGCGGCGGCAACAAGACCTTCGTGGCCGTGCCCTTCGCCGCCGCTTGAAGGGCACCCACGTGAGCACTGCGCCCGGACCCGCTCCGGGCGCATGTGTTCTCAGCTCAGAATCCGATCGAGATCGGCTGCCAGTCTTTGAACGGCAGCCGTTTCCGCTTGCGAGATACCGAAAAGGATGCCGGGGTCGGCTTTGCCGATGAAGAAACCTGACATCGGCATCAGTCCATAGCCTAACGCATTGGCCTTGGCGACGAACGCCCGGTCGTCCACCGTCTGATCGCAAAACCAGGCTCCAAGCTGCAGTCCGCCATTGCCACCCGAAACGGCCAGCCTGCCCGCGAAACGGCTCTCCAGCATGTCGGTCATCAAGGCCATGCGTTCGGCATATTGCTGGTTCATGCGCCTGAGATAGGCACGCAGCCGGCCTTCATTGATAAAATCAGCAAGAGCCGCCTGAATATGAGTGGCGACGGCAACACCCCTGCGATGCAGCGCTTCCGACGCCTCCGGCACCAGCCAGCGCGGCACGACAGCGTAGGCGACGCGCAGGCCGGGAGCCAGCACCTTGGAGAAGGTGCCGATGTAAGCCACGACCTCTGCTCTGTCGATGCCCTGCAGGGCGGCGATCGGCCGTGAGCCATATTGAAAGTCGCTGTCATAATCATCCTCGACAACGAGGCTTTCGTGCCTGCGCGCAGCTTCCAGCAGTGCCAGCCGCCGCGGCAGGCTCAGCGTCGCGCCGGTCGGATACTGATGCGATGGCGTGACGTAGATCAGCGCTGGCTGCGGGCCTTCCACCCTGGAGACGTCGATGCCCTGCTCATCGCAGGGGACCGGCACGATGTCGGCACCCGCATCGTCGAGCAGCAGGCGGGCGGCGCTATAGCCCGGGTCTTCCATCCATGCGGTCTTGCGCCCGCTCCTTCTCAGCATTGCCCTTGCAAGCATGTCGATCGCCGCGCGCGTAGAGGGCACGATCATGACCTGCCCAGGGTCGGCGACCACGCCGCGCGTCGTCGAGATATGTTCGAGGATCGCTTCGCGCAGCTCGCCGATCCCGGTCGGGTTCTCATAGCCGAGATGATGGCTGCGCAGAGACCGGCTGGACGAAGCGAGGTGACGGCTCCAGGCACCATGCGGGAAATCCGATACATCGGACACACCGGGCCGGAACAGGCCGCGGTAGGAGGGCCGGTCCGATCTCGCCTCCTCAAGAGGAGCGCGGTCGTCCCGCTGGCGTTCCGGCCGCATGCGTTCGAGGGCGGCAACCCGTGTCGCCGCACCGGCGGAGGCCTCGATATAACCTTCGGATTTCAGCCGCTCATAAGCTTCCACCGCCGTAGACCGCGCGACCTCGAGCGAGGCCGCAAGAGCGCGGGTCGACGGCAATTTGTGTCCGGCCGGAAGCTGGCCGAGCAGGATTCGGTCGCGCAGGCTTCTATAAATCTGGCCGGACAGATCGCCGCCGCTTCGATCGAGGTTCAGCCATGCAGGTGCCGATGTCATCAGTCAACTGGTCTGCCAATAAGTTTAAAACTGGACTTTTACTCCAGTCCATTTGCAAGGCAAGAGCAGTCGGAGTTCAATGCATCACTTCAATGGAATGACGGATATGACAAAGGATCTTGCCGACTGGAAGGGTGTTGCGCGCCCCGACCGCGCGCCGATTGAAGGCCGCTACACCCGCCTGGAGCCACTGGATGCCGCAAAGCACGGCGCCGATCTGCTCCGCTCGGCGCAACAGCCGGGCGAGGAAGACCGCTTCCGCTATCTCTTCGAACAGGCCCCGGCCGATATGGCGGCCTTCATGCCCTGGCTGGAAAAATCCGTCGCGAGCGAAGACCCCCTGTTCTTTGCCGTGGTCGACAAGGCGACGGGACGTGCCGAAGGCCGGCAGGGGCTGATGCGGATCGATACCGCCAATGGCGTGATCGAGATCGGCAACATTCTCTGGGGACCTGAGATCGCGCGCAAGCGGGTGGCGACCGAAGCGCTCTATCTTTGCGCCGCTTACGTCTTCGACATGCTCGGTTACCGCCGTTTCGAGTGGAAGTGCAACAACCTCAACGAACCTTCGAAGCGCGCGGCACAACGCTTCGGCTTCGCCTTCGAAGGCATCTTCCGCCAGCACATGGTGCAAAAGGGCCGCAACCGCGACACCGCCTGGTTTGCGATGACGGACGGCGACTGGCCGAAGCTGAAGGTTGGATACGAGACATGGCTGGCACCCGAGAATTTCGACGCCGAGGGCCAGCAGAAGAGCAAGCTCAGCTTCCAATAGAGATCCAAAGCGTCTCACGACCTTTCAGATGGACGTGTCACGCCTTGGTCTTCTGTGTCGCACGTGCTTATCGCAAAACGCAGTGCACGTTTGCGCGAGTACTGCCACCCGCGGCGATTAAAAATCCGCCGCCCTGATGACAATAACTTCATTGCTACCAATATGTTCAGGGGTCCCAGTTGAGGTTAAGGATTGGGCCGCTCATTCAACGCACGAAGTTATTCCGTCAGGAGATCACATGACCAGCTCGTCCGACTATACGCCCCCCAAGATCTGGACCTGGGACAAGGAAAACGGCGGCCAATTCGCCAGCATCAACCGCCCGATTGCCGGGCCGACCCGTGAAAAGGAACTGCCGGTCGGCCGGCACCCGCTGCAGCTCTATTCGCTGGGAACGCCGAATGGCGTGAAAGTGACGATCATGCTGGAAGAGCTGCTGGCGCTTGGCCATAGCGGCGCGGAATACGATGCCTGGCTGATCAGGATCGGCGATGGCGACCAGTTCGGCAGCGGTTTCGTCGAGGTCAACCCGAACTCCAAGATCCCGGCGCTGATGGACCGCAGTGGCGAAAAGCCTGTTCGGATCTTCGAATCCGGCGCGATCCTCACTTATCTTGCGGAAAAATTCAACGCCTTCCTGCCGACCGATCCGGCCAAGCGCGCCGAATGTTTCTCCTGGCTGTTCTGGCAGGTAGGCAGCGCGCCCTATCTCGGCGGCGGCTTCGGCCATTTCTATGCCTATGCACCGACGAAGATCGAATATGCGATCAACCGGTTCGCCATGGAGACCAAGCGTCAGCTCGACGTGCTCGACCGGCGTCTCGCCGAGAGCAAATATATCGCCGGCGACGAGTTCACCATCGCCGACATGGCGATCTGGCCCTGGTATGGTGGTCTCGTGAAAGGCTGGATGTACGGTGATTCCGCCGAATTCCTGCAGGTGCAGGAGTACAAGCACATGAACCGCTGGGCCGACATGATCGGCGACCGCCCGGCCGTCAAGCGCGGCCGCATGGTCAACCGCGTCAGCGGCGACCCCTCGAGCCAGCTCCACGAGCGTCATGACGCCAGCGATTTCGAGACGAAGACGCAGGACAAGCTGCAGGCAGCCGGCTGACGGGATCACAAGGTCAGGCGCGCCGCTGCGAACGGCGTGCCTGCGCTCGGAGAAAAAACGGCGCGAGGCGGATATCGCAAATTTTCCCACTAAAAATGATGGGTTTTTAGGCGAACTGTACCGAATTCGGCAAAAGTGCCCTCGCCTCATTCTTCCAGTCTTGCTGAAATGCCCAAGCTCTCCTGCCACCTTTCGGAGAGCTTTCCCCATCTACCCCGCCGAAAGCCACCGGCGGGGCTTTTTTATTCCAGCGTCAGCAACTCTCACCCGCGTCGGAGCGGGCTGGCGCCGACGATCATGAGCAAAGCTTTGGGTGAAACAGGTTCCAGTCAGCGCCACTTCGGCTGAGGCTTCGGAGCATTCGCCTGGATCTCATGGAGCGGTGCCCGATGGCCCAGGAGCTTCTTGAGCTTCTCCTCCTCGGCCGGGCCTATGCCGAATTTTCGGCAATGCTCGGTGATGTCCTGATCTTTCGGGCCGGGAATTCGAACTTGTCGATTGTTCATCTTCTTCATTGATGCTTCCTCCTCCGAAGGAAACCAGCTTAGCGCCAATTTGTTCGTTAGCAAAATCTAAAATTCCGGGCTTGCATGGTTCAAACCGGTGCATTTGCGGGAACGATCTGATGGGCGTGGCGAGCGCGTCCCAGGGGACATTGAGGAAGGACAGAAAGCCAGAAAAGAAAAAACCCCGCCGAAGCGGGGTTTTCGGCTGGTCGGAGTGGAGTGATTCGAACACTCGACCCCCACGTCCCGAACGTGGTGCGCTACCAGACTGCGCTACACTCCGTGACCAGCGGCGCCTCTATAGACCGGCCTATTATGTTGCGCAAGCACCAAAATTCAAAAAGGCGCGGGAATTTTTGACGGGCTCGTGACAAGGTGTTTCAGCCCACCGTGCAGCAAAAAGCCACACCCTCGGCAAATTCTTCAGAAGCGGCCAAGTGGCAATTTTCTTTTGCCGGGTTACAGGCTAAAGGGCTTGACGGGACAGGCGAAACCGTCGCGAACGCGGCTTCGCAGCCACTGGCTAGATATCAGGGACGACACGATGAAACTCCGCACCATGACCGGGGCCGCCGCGCTTGCGATTGCGCTTGCCGGATGCACCACCATACCTTCCGCCGGCAACCCGATCGAGGCGCGCTGGGTCGGCCAGTCGGCCGGCAAGTTCTTTGCCGCCTATGGCCCGCCGCTCAGCGACCGCGACGAAGGCTCGTCGACGATCTACACCTGGAAGGGCGGTTACAAGACGGTGCGCGTGCCCGCGAAATATGCCGAAGGTGCTGACGGCAAGCGCGGCAAGCAGATTGCGAGCGCCCGCACGCTTTACCTGCGCTGCCAGGCCGAAATCACCACCAGTTCCGACTATACGATCCGCGATATCCGCACCGTCACCGATATCCCCGGTGTGAACGGTCCTTCCTACTGCGCCGAATTCCTGGCGCCGGAACAGAAGTAAACCGGATTATTCGTCCGATAATGCCAACAGGCGGCCCGCAAGCCGCCTGTTTTGTTTTCACTTATGATCACTGCTGCCGGAGAATGAAGCCGGTTTTACGCCGCCTGCTCCGGCTGGGCCGCGCTCTCGGCCAATCTGCGCGCCGTCACAAAATCCACCTTTCCGGAGCCGAGGACCGGCACTTTGCCGATGGTAACCTCGGCCGGCACCATCATGTCCATGGCGCCCTTCGATTTGGCGAAAGCGAGGAATTCGGCGCGAGTGGCAGTCGGCGCATCGGTCAGAAGTACGAGCCGCTCGCCCTTCTTTGCGTCCGGTATCGAGGAGACGACCGAAAGAGCGCCCGGCCAGAGTTCTGCGGCAAGGGCCTCGACGGCCGCGAGAGATATCATCTCGCCGCCGATCTTGGCAAAGCGCTTGGCGCGGCCGCGGATCTTGACGAAACCGTCCTCGTCGATGGTGACGATGTCTCCGGTATCATGCCAGCCGTCCACAAGCGGTTCGAGCACGCCGGGATTTTCGGCACGCAGATAGCCGGCCATGACGTTGGCGCCACGGACGACGAGGCGGCCACCGTCATCGATGCCGGGTACGGGTTCGAGCTTCCATTCCATGCCCGGCAGGATTTTGCCGACAGTGCCGGACTTGTTGTACATCGGCGTGTTGATCGAAATCACCGGCGCTGTCTCGGTGACGCCATAGCCTTCCAGAATGCGCAGGCCGAATTTCTCCATGTAGGTGGCGCGGGTGGACGCCTTCACCGGCTCGGCACCGGAGAAAATATAGCGGATGGAGCGGAAGTCGTAAGGGTGGGCCGTCCTGCTGTAGCCGTTGAGGAAGGTATCGGTGCCGAAGATGATCGTAGCATTCGAGACATAGATCAGCTCTGGCACGATACGATAATGCAGCGGCGACGGATAGAAATAGACCGGCACACCCGAGATCAGCGGCAGCACTGTGCCCGCCGTCAGCCCGAAGGAGTGGAAGACCGGCAGGATGTTGAACACCTTGTCGCCGCTGTGGAAATCGATGCGGGCGGCGGCCTGGGCTGCATTCGACAGGATGTTGCGATGGGTCAGCACCACGCCCTTCGGTGTGCCTTCTGAGCCCGAGGTGAAAAGTATGACGGCCGGATCATCAGGCTTGCGCTTCACCAGCGGCCTTGCCTTGTGCAGATAGCCCCTGATCTTGCTCATAAGGCCGATTTCGGTGCGGAGATCGTCAAGCCAGACGATCTTAACCTGCTTTTCCATCTCCTCGATGACCGGGCCGAGCTTGGCCTGGGTCACGAAGGCGCGGGATGTGAGGACATGCTTCACTTCCGCCGCCTTGCAGGCGGACAGGATATTGGCCGCACCGGCGGTGAAATTCAGCATGGCCGGCACCTTGCCTGCCGTCATCACGCCGAGGAGCGTTGCGGCGGCACCATTGGCGTTCGGCAGCATGACGCCGAGATTGCGTTCCGGGAACGTGCTGCGGAATTTCGCGCCGAGCACAGCAGCACCCGTCAGCAGCTTGCCGTAAGTGAGCTTACCAGTGACCGGATCCTCGACGGCGAGTTTGCTCATGCCGAATTCGTGGCTCGCCTCGATGATGCGATCGATTACGGTCGAGGATGTATCGGCGGTCCTGAACATCAGGTTCGACATGACCTGGTAGAGGGCGGCACCGGCTGCCACGCGGCGCTTGCGGCCCTTGAGTTCGGCCGGAACTTCGAGCTTCACCGGTTCGAGAATGGTGACCTTGACCTTGGGGAACAGCCGGCGGCGGATCTTGCCGTCGTTGAGGTAAGAGAGATAGCTCTTCTCCAGGCCGTCGATGCGCACCGGAACAACCATCGCTCCGGTCTTGTCGGCAACCATGGCGGCGCCGTCATAGACCTTCATCAGCGTGCCGGTTACTGTCAGGCGCCCCTCGGGAAAGATGCCGATCGGGCTGCCGTCCTGCACGACCTTGATCAGCGAGCGCGTCGCCATCGGCTTGGTCGGATCGAGCGGCAGGAATTTGCACATTTTCAGGAAGGGTCTTACCCACCAGGCTTGGGCGATCTTGTAATCGACCGCAAAGACCGGCTCTTCCTCGGTGATGGCGAGCGCCAGCGCACCGTCGAGCAGGCTGACGTGATTGAGCGCGATGATCGGGGCCGGCCCTGCTTTCTTGATATTTTCGAGGCCTTCGACTTCCAGCCGCATGAAGGCACGGAACAGGATCGAGACGAAATCGCGGAAGGCATTGGTCGGCAGCGTCTTCAGCATCAGCCAGGCAACGGCGAAATTGATGATGCCGAGGCCGATCAGGATCTGCGGAATAGAGGCACCAAAGGCCTGGACGACGGCAACAGCACCAAGGCCGACAGTGATGAAGAGCGCCGACAGGACATTGGCGGCACCGATGACGCGGGCGCGGCGGTCCTCATGCGCCCAGGTCTGCAGCGCGGCGAAAGTCGGAACTGCGATGAAGGCGCCTGATATCGCCATGCCGGCGAGATCGATTGCGACGCGGATCGTGTTCTGGCCGGCGAAGAAAGCCAGGATGGTTGTCGCATGGCTGGTCGATTGCAGACCCCACAGATTCCAGGCGAGATCGAGGCTGAAGATGGCAAGCAGGGCCGTGCCGATCGGCGCAGGCAAAAGTACAATGCGGCCTGATGACATCCAGGCGGCGATGGCGGAGCCCACTGCGACTGCCACGGCAAAGACCGTCAGATAGGCGGGCACGACAATTTCCGAACCACCGAGCAATTCGGTGACCATGGTCGGCAGGATAGACAGCACGAATGCGCCGACCAGCCAGAACCAGCAGTTCATCAGCGCCGAACGCCACAGGCGCTTGTCGCTGCGGATTTCCATGACGAGGTTGTAGCTGGAGCGGATGACGTTGGTATCGACCTCGAGATCGGGAGCCTTGGAGCCGGTTGCCGGGATCATCCGGCTGGCAAACCAGCACAGCACCGAAAGACCGATCATCATCGTGCCGAAGACGAGGACGTTGTCGCCGCCGGAAAAGGCGAATGCGGCAACGATGGTGCCACCGAGGATGGCGATGAAGGTGCCGCCCTCGATCCAGGCATTGGCCTTCGGCAGGTCGCGGCGTTCCAGGTGATCAGGCAGAATGCCGTATTTGATCGGGCCGAAAAGCGCGGAGATGACGCCAAAGCCAAACAACGCCGCCATCAGGATCCAGATGGAGGAGAAGGCAAGACCGACGACAGCTACGGCCGCCACCGCAATCTCGCATCTCTTCAGGAGTTCGGCGACCTTGGCCTTGTCGTGCTTGTCGGCGAGTTCGCCGCCGATTGCCGAGAGCAACAGGAATGGAATGATCAGGACGACGCCGGCAAGTGTGACCAGTGCCGCGCCCTCGGCAGCCGACATCTGGAAGAGGATCAGGAATACAAGAGTATTCTTCAGGAAGTTGTCGTTGAACGCGGTGAGGAACTGCGTCCAGAACAGCGGCGCGAATTTCCTTGATGTCATCAGGTTGGTTTGCACGGCAGATCCTCCATTGGCTCGCAGAGAAGGCCACAGAGTTGTTACGCAAAAGTTGAGTATAGCAACAACTCTGTGGTGTAGTTAATGAAGATTAGTCTTCACCGTTACGATTGAACTTGACGAGCAGCTTCTCGGTGCGGGCGTCTTCAACCTTGCGGATCAGCTTTTCGGATTCAGCATTGTCGCGCAGCGTCTTGGTTATATTCACCGTCGTCTGAACCAGCATCAGGATGCCCATTGCCAGGTAGCCTTTGCCCCAGAGATCGAGCGGCATCATATAGAGGCCGAGCGCCAGCATGAAGGCTGCGGCGCCGAAGGAGATGTAGGAGAAGCTGACCCAGCTGGCGGAATGTTTCTGGAAACTGTCGTTCATTGTCGTGATTCCCTCAGGTTTGATGATGCTGATTTTAAGCGGCGGGGTTGATGCGGCTGCGCAGGCGGGCGAGCACGTCATCGGCGGAAGAGCGCAACGGCGCGCCGCATCCGGCATTGGCAAGCTTCTCGATGATGCCGGCAGGAGCGGTCGAAGTCTCCATCGCCTTCAGGGCCGAGGCCGTCATCTCATTCTGGTTCTGACGGATGCGAAGGCGCGCAAGCGTCTCCTCGGCATCGTCAAGCGTCGCAAGGCCTGTGCCGGCAACGACGACATCGAGCTTCTGCGTCTCTTCGGTGGCGCGGGCCAGACGCTCGCCACGCTGTAGTTCCTGCAACCGCATTTCGGAGATGCGCACAATTCCCTTCAGCTTGTCGATAGCAGTCGTGAACTGCGCCTGAGCCTTTTCGGATTGATCGCGCTCGGCCTCGAGATAGGCGATCGCTTCGGCACCCTCACGGGCCAGTGCTTCATTGCCCTTGGCAAGCGCAGCAGCGGCGCGGGTCTCGAGATCGTCGATCCGGGAAACGATCGTTGCGTGCTGAGCCCGCTCCTGCTCGTTCTGGGCAATGGCGATCGCCACGCTGCGGCGGGCCGACTGGATCGATTGTGCGGCATCGCGAATCTGCTGGGCGAGCAGAGGTACGGCATTGCGATCGGCAAAGGCCTGTTCGGCATCGTAGGCCCTGCCCCGCAGCAAAGTCGAAATCAGTTTGAACATTTCTTTCCTCCGGTTTATGAACGTTGTTCACAAGTTGAGTTATGGCAGAATCCTGAACGACGTTCAAGAATAATTTTGAACGTCGTTCATGAAGTCGAAGCGAGATGGTTAATGGCCGGGAAAAGAGAAGAAAAACGCGAAGATCTGAGGGCGCGGCTGATCGATGCGGCACGAAGCCGGATTATGCGAGAAGGGCTTGCAAACCTCAGGGCGCGCGAGATCACCCAGGATGCCGGCTGTGCGCTCGGCGGCCTCTATACGGTCTTCGCCGACCTCGCCGAACTCGTCATCCATGTGAATTCCACGACACTGAAGGCGCTGGAAGCAAGGCTCACCTTGCCCGAGACCAGGGACAGGACACCAACGGACCGGTTGCGCAATCTGGCGCAGGGATATTTAGGTTTCGCAGTGGAAAACCGGAACCTGTGGAAAGCGCTCTTCGAGCATTACCCGCCTGAAACCAGCCCGACGCCGCAATGGCATCTCGATGAACATCTCTTCCTGATGGACGTGATCGCAGAACCGCTTGCCGAGCTGCAGCCTGATATGACGGCGGAAGACAGAGCGATCCGCGCCCGCACGCTGTTCGGCGCCGTTCACGGCGTCGTCAGCATCAGTCTCGAAGGCCGCTTCGTCGGTCTGCCGGCCGAGCGCCTTGCGCGGGAAGTAGATGAGCTTGTGGTGACGATTGCCGCGGGTGCGGCGACAAGGCGTTTACAAGCTACTTGAACGTTGTGGCTGGGGCGCCTGGATTCGAACCAGGGGATGGCGGTACCAAAAACCGCTGCCTTACCGCTTGGCTACGCCCCACCAGAGCTGAAGCGGATGTCGCTTCGCCAAAACGTGGCCTGATTAGCAAAGGTCGGACTGCCCCACAATCACTAAGTTCACTGCGACGTCATATTTGTATCCGCGGCCATGCCGGCATGGTAGGACTTCAAGCATCGAACAGCCAATGGAGACACCGTTGAGCCAATATCGCGCCCGTCCACCAGCGCTTGCGACGCTGATCCTCGATGATGCCATCGTGCGCATCACCCAGTGGGATTTCGAGCCGGGTGCCGATACCGGCGTCCATACGCATGGCTTCGGCTATGTGGTCGTGCCGATGACCGATTGCCAGTTCCTGATCGAGGATGCCGAGGGTAGCCGGCGGGTGGATGTGGCCAAAGGGGCTGCCTATCGCCGCGAGGCCGGTACCGAGCACAATGTCGTCAATGCCGGCGAGCAGCCCATGTCCTTCATCGAGATCGAATATAAATAGACATGTCCGGCGCGAACTTCGATCTTTTCTTCGATCCGGCCTATGGGCGGGCTGTTCCGGTCGCAGAGGGCATCCAGCGCCTGACGGCGAATAATCCGAGCCCTTTCACCTTTCACGGCACGAACAGCTATATCGTCGGCGGTTCATCGGTCGCCGTTATCGATCCGGGACCGGCGAATGCGGCGCATTTCGAAGCGCTGATGACAGCGCTTGCCGGCCGGCAGGTGACGCATATTTTTATCAGCCATACTCATCGGGACCACTCGCCGCTTGCAAAACGGCTGAAGGCGGAAACCGGCGCGCTGACGGTCGGCGAAGGACCGCACCGCCCCTCGCGGCCGCTGCGCGAGGGCGAAGTCAACCCCTTTGCCGAAAGCTCCGATACGGATTTTGTGCCGGATATCGCTATCCGTGACGGACAGACGATTTCCGGCGACGGCTGGGCACTGACGGGGGTGCTGACGCCCGGCCACACGGCCAATCACGCAGCCTTCGCGCTCGAGGGAAGCGGCATCCTTTTTTCCGGCGACCATGTGATGGCCTGGGCAACGACGATCGTCGCACCGCCGGATGGATCCATGGCGGACTATATGGCCTCGCTCGACAAGCTGCTTGCCCGCGATGACGGCCTGTTGCTGCCCGGCCATGGCGGGCCGGTGACTTCGCCTGCGCCCTTCCTGCGCGGGCTGAAGACGCATCGGCGCCTGCGGGAGCGCTCGATCATCGAACGTATCCGGACGGGGGAAAGCACCATCCCCAGGATGGTCGAGATGATCTACCGCGATACCGATAAGCGACTACATGGGGCGGCGGCACTTTCGGTACTGGCGCATATCGAAGAACTGATGGAGCGTGGCGAAGTCACCGCCGATGGGCCGCCTTCGCTTGTTGCGCATTATCGGTTGGCCGGAGGCTGAGAATGGCAAGGTCCACGGATTACAGCTATCGCGACGATCCTTCCGTGCCAGCCTTTGCTGATGACAAGCCGCTGATCCTCTTCGATGGCGAATGTGTCTTCTGCTCCGGCTGGGTGCAGTTCCTGTTGAAGCGGGACAAGGAAAAGCGCTACCGCTTCATCGTCGCCCAGACGCCGCTCGGCGAGGCACTCTACCGGCACTACGGGCTGGAGACGCGGGATTACGAGACCAATCTGCTGATCGACAAGGGCCGTGCCTATTACAAATCCGATGCGACGATCCGGATGCTGGAAGGGCTTGGTTTGCCCTGGGCTCTGGCCGGTGTGTTGCGGATCGTGCCGCGGCGGATTGCGGATGTCGTCTATGGGGTGGTTGCGCGGAACCGGTTGAGGATTGCAGGGCGGCGGGAGAGTTGCATGGTGCCGACGGCTGACGTGCGGGAACGGTTTTTGGGATAGTCTCCCTAAGCCTCGGTGCATGATAGCGGACAAGTTCCTGGTAAGGGCGTTTTCGTGTGCCTCACCGTATCCGGCCCTTCGCATGGCTCAGGGCGTTCGCCCCTGTAATCGATCCACTGGATCGATTACTGCCGCTTTGCGGCACCGGGGCTCACCCACCCGCAATCCCGAGAAGCTCTGAATCGAGGGCACCAAGATATTGCTCGGCCTCTTCGGCGCTGAAGCCAAGGTCGTGCTGGCCATAGCGGGAGGCAACGCGCACGTCGACGAAGGTGGTTTCGGCCTCTTCGCGCAGGCGGATGATGAAATCGAAACGCAGACCGAGGATGAGGGTGCGGGTCGTGCCTTGCAGGATCACGCCATTGGCGCCGCGGATCATCTTCGCCACATCATCCTCATAGGGGCGCGGCGTCGGCACGGGGATGACATCGGGGGAATCAGCCACACCGCTTTCCGGCTGGGCCGGAACCGGCTTGTCCTCAAGCTCGCGGCCGGGCGTCGTATCGCCTTCGCTTTTGGTGATGGTGACGCCGTTCTGCTTGGCGACCTTCTTCACGGCCTCCAGAACACGGTCGAGCGCTCCGTCGTAACGGCGGCCCGTGAGCTCCGGATAGGCGGAAAGCTGCTTCTCGCGGTCGCCTGATGTCACGACCGGTTCACGAGGCAGCCAGATCTGGTCGGCCTGCGGCGTCGAGAGCCAGTCGGGCGCGGAGGCGGTATCCGTGGTCACGTCGTAGATTGCCGGCAGGGTGAAATAGCGCTCCGCCGCAAAGGCGCCGATGCCGAGCGGAAAGGCTGCATAGATGAGCGCCGCCAGCGCATTCGTCCCGCCCTCGGCACCGGTCATCCAGAGGCTGCGCAGGCCGATGGCAGCCAAGAGGGTCGCGAGGACCGCGCAGCCGACAGAAACGAGCAGCACGAGGATGAGATAGGGTGTCGCCAGACCGCCGAAGCGATGGGCAATCAGCACCGCTACCGAGAGCACGAGCGCAAACGCCCCGAAATGCCGCGATAAGCGGGCAGCGCTGGAAACGGGACGATCGAAACGGATGGCCATCAATACTACCGGTTGGTCGGCAGCGAGCAATCGAATGAAGCTGCTGCCATCGACTTTTCTAGTGCAAGATTCGTCTAAATTGAAACTCTTGTCTGAGCATTGCCGAAGCAATCCACGTCAAAGGTCCAAGTCTGAGGGGCGCCCTCTCTGTAAGCTATTGCTGATATGCCGTAAAAAGGCCATTCTACCGGGGTCTGATACATGTCCCACGAAACAGGAGAGATAGATGATCTCGTCCGAAATGAGGGAAAGGCCGCAGGCATCTTCGCTTGGCGGCATCGAGCGTGGCGAGCCGCTCTTGCCGCTGGAACTTCTCGAACTCGAACTCTCGCTGGAAGGCTATGCCGATGGCGAGGCCGGATTCTGCGAAGCGGTGCGCAGAGCTGCTGCCGAAACCCGAGGCGAATTTCTCTTCGACCTGCCGGCGGCGGGGCTCGTCGAAGATTGCAGGCGAATCGCCGTGCTGCGCATCCCGACGTCGGACAAGACGATGCGGGTGGTTCTGGCCTTGCTCGACCAGAACGGTACGGAAATCCGCATGCAGGCGCCCGACGAGGACACCGAACACCTGGTGCGTTTCGCCGATGCCTTCATCGAGGTCCTCGAGCGCATCTGAATCCCAAGCGTGCCGCTAGCGCAAACCCGCTGCAGATTTTTGCGGGCCATGCTTCAATCGCGGCCGGCCGCAGCTTCCGCGAGCGAGCGGAAAGGAAATTTGCGGCCGCATTCGCATTTCAGCATGAATGTTTCCTGATGCACCGAGGGGCGCTGCACAAAGAAGCCGCGCGGCAGCTGATCGACTTTGAAATCGGGGGTCTTGCGCTTGGCATCATCAATCTCGGAGGCCTCCGCAAAGCCGCTATTGCCGCATTGCGGACAGGTGAGTTTCTTCGAGAATCGATCGCGGATCGCCATGGTGCTCTTTCCTGTGAGTTGCCTTTGCTCTTACATAGGAATGCATGGCGGTGAAAGTGGAACCAAGCCTGCACCCTGTCGTTCCTTCTTCAGTGAAGGAGGTAAATCATGCCCAACAGAGACCCCATTCCGGCACCCGGCGCAGAGTCGCCGCTTGGCCCGCAGCCGACACCGGGTATTCCCGATCGCATCCAGGAAAAGCCGCCGTTGACCCCGGCCCAGGATCCGAGCGATACGAAAAACCCAGAGGATCCGCCGCTCAATCCGGCCCTTCTGCCGATCGGTGACCCCGCGGGCGCAGCCTGATAATATAGTCGGGTTGACGACGTCAGACGGATCGATTCTCCTGGCCTGGCGTTCATGCTCGAGGAAGATACCGATGCGCCCATATATCCTGCCCCTTCTTGCCGTTCTGGCCGCCGGGCTTGCCGCCTGCCAGACGCTGACGCCCGAGGAGCGGCGGGCACGTGACGAGCAGACCTGCACCGGCTACGGCTTCAAGCGCGGAACGGATGGTTTTGCGACCTGCCTGCAGCGGATCGAGCTCGACCGCCGTGCCCAGGCCCGCTACGACAGCGACTGGGTGATGGCCGACATGGCCTATAATCTGAACGGTCCCTATTACTACCCGCGCTATTACCGCTACCGTCACTGAGCGGCGGCAATGACCGCCTGGGCGGCCGCGAGCCGGGCGATCGGCACGCGGAAGGGCGAGCAGGAAACGTAATCGAGGCCGATCGTCTCGCAGAAATGGATCGAGGCGGGATCGCCGCCGTGTTCGCCGCAGATGCCGAGCTTAATGTCGTTGCGGGTGCGCCGCCCGCGCTCGGCGGCAATGCGGATCAGTTCGCCGACGCCATCGAAATCCAGGGATATGAAGGGATCATGCTCGATGATGCCCTTGCGCTGGTAGGTCGGGATGAAAGCCGAGGCATCGTCGCGCGAAATGCCGAAAGTGGTCTGCGTCAGGTCGTTGGTGCCGAAGGAGAAAAATTCGGCCGCCTCGGCGATGACGTGGGCACGCAGTGCGGCACGCGGCAGCTCGATCATCGTGCCGACGAGGTAATCGATGCGCATCTTGGCTTCCGACATGACATCCTGTGCCACGGCATCGATCTTCGCCTTGACGTAATCGAGTTCGGAGCGAAGGCCAACGAGCGGCACCATGATTTCGGGAACGACGGCGGCACCCGTTTCCTTTGCAGCCGCGACCGCCGCCTCGAAAATCGCGCGGGCCTGCATCTCGACGATCTCGGGATAGGAGATGGCAAGGCGGCAGCCGCGATGGCCGAGCATCGGATTGAATTCGTGCAGCGCGTCGACACGCTGGCGCAGTGCCGAAGGCTCCATGCCCATGGCATAGGCGACCTCGGCGATCTCCTCGTCACTCTTCGGCAGGAATTCATGCAACGGCGGATCGAGGAGACGGATCGTCACCGGCAGTCCGTGCATGACGGAGAACAGGCCGGTGAAATCGCCCCGCTGCATCGGAAGGAGCTTGTCGAGAGCGCGCAGCCTGCCCTTCTCGTCCTCAGCCAGGATCATCTCACGCATGACATGGATGCGCTCGCCCTCGAAGAACATATGCTCGGTACGACAAAGGCCGATACCTTCGGCGCCGAAAGAACGGGCCGCGCGGGCATCGGCCGGCGTGTCGGCATTGGTGCGCACCGTCATGCGGCGGGCACGATCCGCCCAGCCCATGATGCGGCCGAAATCGCCTGACAGTTCCGGCTGGATCATCGGCACCTCGCCCTTGAGGACCTGACCGGCGGAACCGTCGATGGTGATGACATCTCCCTTTTTCAGCGTCACGCCGATGCCCATCAACCGCTCATTGCGGGCGTCGATGCGCATAGTGCCGGCGCCGACGACACAAGGGATCCCCATTCCGCGGGCGACGACAGCCGCATGGCTGGTCATGCCGCCGCGTGTGGTCAAGATGCCTTCGGCAGCATGCATGCCGTGAATGTCTTCGGGGCTGGTCTCGACGCGCAGCAGGATGACCTTGCGACCTTCCGATTCTGCCTCAACCGCCTCTTCCGCCGTGAAGACGATCTCGCCGGTCGCTGCACCGGGCGACGCCGGCAGGCCGGAGCCGATCACCTGGCGGCTGACACGCGGATCGATGGTCGGATGCAGGAGCTGGTCGAGCGTCGATGGCTCGATGCGCAGGACGGCTTCATCCTCGGTGATGACACCTTCGTCCACCATGTCGACGGCGATCTTCATGGCTGCCCTGGTCGAGCGCTTGCCGGAGCGCGTCTGCAGCATCCAGAGCTTGCCGCGCTCGATGGTGAATTCGATGTCCTGCATGTCGCGGTAATGCGACTCCAGCTCGGCGCAGATGCTGCCGAACTCGGCAAAGGCCTCGGGCATCAGCTTTTCCATCGAGGGCTTTTCGGAACCTGAGGCTATGCGCCCCTCCTCGGTGATGCTTTGCGGCGTGCGAATGCCGGCAACCACGTCTTCACCCTGCGCATTCACCAGGAATTCGCCGTAGAGGATCTTCTCGCCCGTCGAGGGGTTGCGGGTGAAGGCAACGCCCGTCGCCGACGCGTTGCCGAGATTGCCGAAGACCATGGCCTGGATATTGACGGCAGTGCCCCAGGCTTCCGGAATATTGTGAAGTTGGCGATAGGTGACAGCGCGCGCGTTCATCCAACTCGCAAACACCGCGCCGACAGCGCCCCAGAGTTGTACCGCCGGATCCTGCGGGAAGGCCTCGTCCAGCTCTTCTTCGATCAGCGCCTTGTAGAGCGAAACGACATGCTGCCATTCGGAAGCGCTGAGCTCGGTATCGAATTCGTGGCCAAGGCGCGCCTTCTCATCCTCGAGAATTTCCTCGAAGAGATCGTTGCCGAGCCCCATGACGACATCGGCATACATCTGGATGAAGCGACGATAGCTGTCCCAGGCAAAGCGCGCATCGCCGGCATCATGGCCGAGCGCCTGCACCGTCTCGTCATTCAGGCCGAGATTGAGCACCGTATCCATCATGCCAGGCATGGAAACACGAGCGCCTGAGCGAACGGAGAGCAGAAGAGGCTGTTTGCCCGCGCCGAAACGGCGGCCGGTGATCTGCTCGATATCCGCAATACCTGCGAGCACCTGTTCCTTCAATGCGGGATCGATCTTGCGGCCGTTCTTGTAATAGGTGGTGCAGGCTTCGCTGACGATGGTGAGGCCAGGAGGGACCGGGAGGCCGAGGCTGCACATTTCGGCGAGATTGGCGCCCTTGCCGCCAAGGATCTCCTTGTCTCGCGCCCGGCCTTCAGCCTGCCCATTGCCGAACGTATAGACCCACTTGGTCATCTTCCCCCCAACACCATTTCGGGGACCAGCTTAATCCCTTGGTGTTGAAATGAAAATCGACAAATGCGGCGAAATGTTGCGTCGCACAATAAATCCGCAACAGGAGGCAAGATCAAGCGGTTGAAACGGAGGAGGCGCGGTGCAAGCGCATAAAAAAAGCTTTGCGGGACTGCAACAACGGTCCCGCAAAGCCTTGTTTCCGTCCGGCCAGGAAAACCGGACGGGGGGTCCATCTATGCCATGTGATCTTCGACCGTTCGCCCCCAACCCGAAGACAGCATTGCAAATTCCACGGTACGCAACGACCGATTGCTACTTATCCGTACCGGCGCGGTTGCGATAAAACAACTTCTAATGCAATGCGCGCAAAAGAGCATCACCCAAATGGGGTACGCACCCGATGTCAGGGTGACCTTTTTTGGTCTTTAATTAAAATGCCGCCTCAGGCCGTCTCACGGAGACGCTCTGCAGTCTGCAGATCAACCGAGACCAGCTGAGAAACACCCTGCTCGGCCATCGTCACACCGAAGAGGCGATTCATGCGCGCCATGGTGATCGGGTTGTGGGTGATGATGACGAATCGTGTCTCGGTGGAGGCCGCCATCTCGTCCATCAGGTTGCAATAGCGCTCGACATTGTGGTCGTCGAGCGGGGCATCCACCTCGTCCAGCACGCAGATCGGCGCGGGATTGGTGAGGAAGACGGCAAAGATCAGCGCCATCGCCGTCAGCGCCTGCTCGCCGCCGGAAAGCAGCGTCATGGTCTGCGGCTTCTTGCCGGGCGGGCGGGCGAGGATTTCGAGGCCGGCTTCCAGCGGATCGTCTGATTCAATGAGCTGCAGTTCCGCCGTGCCACCGCCGAAAAGGTGGGTGAAGAGCCGCTGGAACTGGGCGTTGACGACGTCGAAGGCGGCGATCAGTCGTTCGCGGCCTTCGCGATTCAGGCTCTGGATCGCGCCGCGCAGTTTTCTGATGGCATCGATGACGTCGTCTCGTTCCTTGATGAGCGCTTCCAGCTTCTCGCTGAGCTCCTTCTGCTCCTCGTCGGCCCGCAGGTTGACGGCGCCCAGACGCTCGCGTTCGATCCTTAGCCGCTCCACTTCGCGCTCGACCTCGCGCGGATCCGGCAGCGTCTGCAGTCCCGGCCGGCCGGCGAGGCGCAACGCCTCATGGGGCTGTACATTGAGTGTCTCACGAATGCGCTGTTCGCTCTCCTGCCGCTTCTCGCGTGCGGAGACGAGGCGCTCCTCGGCGCGGCCGCGGCGCTCGCGGCTTTCAGCAAGCTCCGAAAGCGCTGTCGCCGCCTTGTGGTCGGCGTCGCGCTGCAGCAGCTCGGCTTCAGCCAGCAGATCAGCGGCATGACGGCGGGCCTCCTCGGCCTTCTGCAATTCCGTCAGCAAAGCGCGGCGCTTGTCATCGAATTCATCGGGCGCCATTTCAAGCTCGGCGGCTTCTTCGCGGGCCTCCTCCTCACGATCGCGGAGCGTTGCGATGTGATCTTCCGCACTTGCGGCGCGCTGTCGCCATGTCTCGCGCTCCTGGCCGATGGCGACGATGCGGCGTTGGCGCGCATCGTTCTCGCGGTTCAGGCTCTCATGGCGAGCGCGCGCTTCAGCAAGCGCACCGCGATCGGTCGCGACTTCGGCCTGCTGGAAGCGCAGACGGTCATCGAGCGCAGTCAGATCTGGCGCATCTTCGAGTTCGATGCGAGCATTTTCTTCCTGAACGGCAACATCTTCGAGCTGCGACTGCAACTGACTGACGGCTTCGGCGACGACATCGCGGCGGCGAATGAGATCGCCCGAGGCGCGCTCAGCAGCGGCCAGAGCCTCGCGTGCCTCGGCAAGATGACGGGCGGACAGGCGGTTCATGTCGCGGGCGTCAGTGAGCCTGCGCTCCTCTTCACGGATCGCATCGGCCGCAGCGGCAAGGCGCTCCTCTGCTTCGGTCAGAACATCGCGAGCGAGTTCGGCCTCACCTTCGAGCTCGGCGAGGCGGTTTTTCTGGGCGAGACGAAGAGCGGCCGCGCTCGGTGCGTCCGCGCCGGCGACATGGCCGTCCCAGCGATAAACGGCGCCTTCCCTGGTGACCAGCCGCTGGCCGGCCTTGAGTTCCTTCACCAGACGCGGCGCGTCGGTAGCGGCCACCAAGCCTATCTGCCGCAAGCGACGGATCAGCGCGGCGGGTGCACGAACGTGGTTCAGCAGCGGCACAGCACCAGCAGGCAATCCCGGATCGCCGGCACCATCGCCGTTTTCCGACCAATGGGCGGGCGCATTCAGGTCGAGCGGGGATTCGAGGTCGTCTCCGAGGGCGGCACCGAGCGCGGTTTCGAAACCGCGATCGACTTTCAGCTCTTCGGCAACCGGCGGGAATTCGCCTGTGGCGGCGCCTGCCAGCATGCGCTGGATTGTGCGTGCTTCCGTCTCAAGCGCGTTGAGCTTGCTGCGTGCCTGATCAACCGGAGCGCGGGAGAGCGCTTCCATCTCGCGCGCCTCGGCGAGTGCCAGTTCGACGGACTGGATCGCCGCTTCGGCATCGGCGACGGCGATCTCGCCGGCTTCCACCACGGCGCGCTTTTCTTCCGGGTCCGGCAGCGTTGCGATCCTCTCGCCGACACCGGCAAGCTCGCGGTTGGCCTCGTCCATCTGGCGTTCGAGCCTGAGCTTGCGATCGGCGAGATCGCGGATGGCGCGTTCCAGCTGGTTGCGTCCGGCCGCGGCTTCAGCGCGCTCCGCGGTCAGGGTGGTGAAGATACGCTCACTATCTGCCAGCTTGGTGGCAGCCTCTTCGAATACCTGCCGCGTCTCCTCGGCATAACGGCCGGAATCGGCGAGGGTTTCGGCGATATCGGCCTCTTCGGCATCGAGCCTTGCCAGGATGACGGCATTGTCGGCGACAAGCCGTTCCTCACGCCTGATATCTTCGGCAAGCTGCGTCAGACGACGGGTGAGTTCATCGCGACGGCGCAGGATGCGGTTGGCATCTTCCTCGAGCTGGCTGCGGGCGATCTGCAGGCGCTGGAGGGCGGCCGCGACCCTCGCCTCGCCTTCGCGCAGTTCAGGTAGTTTCAGGCTGGCAATGCCTTGGCTCTTAGCCGCCTCCATCTGGATCTGCGCCTTTTCGGCGACGACGACGGTTGCCTGATTGAGTGCGCTATCAGCCTCCGCCTCAGCTTCCTTCGCCTGCACCCAACGGATGTGCAAGAGCATAGCCTCGCGGGCGCGAATATCGGCAGAGAGCGTCTTGAAGCGGTTTGCCTGGCGCGCCTGGCGCTTCAGGCTCTCGATCTGGCTTTCGAGCTGTGACGTGACGTCATCCAGCCGCTCCAGATTGCTTTCTGCGGCGCGCAACCGAAGCTCGGCCTCGTGGCGGCGGGAGTGCAGGCCGGAAATCCCGGCCGCCTCTTCCAGCAACTGGCGGCGTGCCTGCGGCTTTGCGGAAATCAGTTCGCCGATACGCCCCTGCCCCACCATCGAGGGAGAGCGAGCGCCGGTGGAAGCATCCGCGAAAAGCAGCTGAACATCCTTGGCACGGCTTTCCTTGCCGTTGATGCGATAGATCGATCCCTGTTCACGCTCGATGCGTCGGGTGACCTGAATTTCATCGCTGTCATTGAAGGCGGCAGGCGCGGTACGTTCGCCATTATCAAGATAGAGCGCAACTTCGGCCGTGTTGCGCGCCGGGCGGTTTCCCGAGCCGGAAAAGATCACGTCGTCCATGCCGGACGCGCGCATGTTCTTATAGGAATTCTCGCCCATGACCCAGCGCAGGGCCTCGACGAGGTTGGACTTGCCACAGCCGTTCGGTCCGACGACACCCGTCAGGCCACGCTCGATGATGAATTCTGTCGGTTCGACGAAGGATTTGAAGCCGACAACGCGGAGCTTGTTGAACTTCATGCCACGGCCTCACACCGCGCAAAAGAAAAAGCGGGCGCACGGCTTTCGCCGTTGCCCGCCTTCGCAAAACGGTACGGATCAGAGGAGGCTGTCGATGAGGGCCGACATGGTGTCAACCGGCATGTCTCCAGAATAGCGCTTGCCATTGATGAGGAACGTCGGCGTGGCATTGACGCCGAAGTCCTTGGAACCCCGTTCCCGCGTGGCATTCACTTCATCCAGCAGTTTCTGGTTCGTCAAGCACTTCGTGAAGCTATCCTCAGTAAATCCGGCAAGCTTCGACATCTGCAGCAGTGCAGCGCGGCCATCATCGGCTGCTGCCCAGACCTGCTGCTGCTTGAAGAGCATGGCGACCATCGGGAAATACTGTTCGGGTGTTGCGAGCTCCTCAGGCTTCTGCGGGTTGCAGCGGGCAAGCATGAAGGCAGCGGCAGCGCGGGGGTCGAAGGGGAATTCGCGCAGGATGAACTCGACCTTGCCGGTATCGACGTATTTCTGCTTGATGGTGTCGAAGGTCGTGTTGTGGAAGTGGGCGCAGTGCGGGCAGGTCATCGACATATATTCGACGATCTTGACCGGGGCATCGGCTTTGCCGAGTGCCATTTCCGGCAGCGCGCCGGGCTCCAGCACCTTGGCCATGTCGACATCGCCGTCCGGCTTCGGAATTTCCGGGGCTGCCTGCGCCTGCGCCGTACCGTATACCGCCATGGATGCGGTTGCGGCGGCGACACCGCCCAGAAGCTGGCGTTTCGTCAATTGCATTTCAGAGATGCGCATGGGTTCCCCATAAACAAGTGTGGCAGCTGCTTGTGCGATATAACGGCCAGAAGCCGCTAACAAGGCACGCTTCGCCAACTTTCTTCAAAGAATTGTGACCTGCGAAAGACGAATAGTCAAAAGAGTGCAGGATTTTGCCCTATCGATTGAGATCGCGACGATTGCCGACAAGCAGAACCAGAAACCGGACCGCGTCGTCATCGAAATCGTCAATCACGCGACGGTCGCCGGCGAGGCGTCAAACGACAGCTATCTGCCCCGCTTGCCCAATACCGCCGTCCCCAGACGAGCGATCGCCTTTCTGATCTTTTCATCCTCCAGGCCCTGCATCATCCCTTCCAGCTTGCGGGCCGCCTCGCCCTTCAAGGGCGGCGGCGTGCAGGAACGTTTGACCGGCTGGTAGACCGGTTTCTGGACGATGCGGAGCTGGTGGACGGCGGCAAAGCCGAAGAAGCTGTTGATGCGCTGGATAAGCTCACCCTGCGCGTGGGTGAGGAAAAGAGCGCGTGCGCCTTCGCAGGCAACCGTCAGCACACCGGGACGGAAGCTTCCATCATCGCCGCCGCCGCGGGCCCAGGCAATCTTTTCCGGGCGGGTGCAATCGGCGAAGTCCTCGCCGGCGATTTCGTCCCAGGAGCCGAGAAGTGCGCTGTTGATGCCGGCACGGCGAGCGAGAACCGGATCGATGATGCCGTTCGTCAGCTCTGCAATCTGCTTCTCATCTTTGCGTGGATAACTCATCGAAACCTTGGTAAGCGACGTCCATCGGCGGCCGCCGGCTTGATCACGCCGCTTTGCTTCGCCAAGTATAGATCACTTCCCCCGATCGCGGCAAATAATGACGACACGCACACCGGACGCGCCGACTGCCTCCCCTCTCCTGGAATGGTACGACCGCCATCATCGCGACCTGCCCTGGCGGGTTTCGCCACCGATGGCCAGGCGCGGCATCAAGGCGGATCCCTATCACGTCTGGCTGTCCGAGGTGATGCTGCAGCAGACGACCGTGCAAGCGGTCAAACCCTATTTCGCGAATTTCCTGGCGAAGTGGCCAACAGTGACCGATCTCGCCAATGCACCTGTTGAAGCTGTCATGGCAGCCTGGGCAGGGCTTGGATATTACGCACGGGCACGCAATCTCAAGAAATGCGCCGAGGCGGTCGCGAGCCAGCATGGCGGCATCTTTCCCGACACAGAAGAAGGCTTGAAAGCGCTGCCCGGCATCGGCGACTATACGGCTGCTGCGGTCTCGGCCATCGCCTTTAACCGGCAGGCGGCCGTGATGGACGGCAATGTCGAGCGGGTTATCTCGCGGCTCTATGCCATCGCTACGCCGCTTCCAGCCGGCAAACCGCTGATGCGCCAGAAGGTGGCGCTGCTGACGCCGGCTGACCGACCCGGCGATTTTGCCCAGGCGATGATGGATCTCGGCGCCACCATCTGTACGCCGAAGCGCCCGGCCTGCTCGCTCTGTCCGTTCAACGGATCGTGCGAGGCGCTCAGCCTGCATGATCCCGAGCAGTTTCCGGTCAAGGCCGCCAAGAAGGAAAAACCGATCCGGCGGGGTGCGGCCTTCGTGGCAGTCACCTCCGATGGCGATATCCTGCTTCGGCGGCGGATTGAAAGCGGCCTGCTCGGCGGCATGACGGAAATTCCGACGACAGCATGGACAGCGCGGCAGGACGGCGAGACCTCAGCCGAAGCGGCACCCTTCAAGGCTGACTGGGAGAGCGCCGGCAGCGTCACCCACGTCTTCACCCATTTCGAGCTCAGGCTTTCGATCTTCCGCGTGGCAATTACCAATCGCCTACAAATCGATGACGGCTGGTGGGAGCCAGTTATAAATCTTGAAGCTCAGGCGCTGCCGACTATCATGAAAAAAGCGATCGCAGCGGCTATTCCTCTCGCGTTCAAAACAGCCAAGGGATGATTATGGCAAACGACATCAAGCATATCGTTTTCGATATTGGCAAAGTTCTTATTCATTACGATCCGCAAATTCCCTTCAGCCGCCTCATTCCCGATGAGGCCGAGCGCACCTGGTTTTTCGCCAATATCTGCACGCACGACTGGAACGTCGAGCAGGACCGCGGCCGCACCTGGGCCGATGCCGAGGCCTTGCTGATCAAGGAGCATCCGACCCGCGAAGAGCATATCCGCGGCTTTCGCAAGAACTGGCACGAGATGATACCGCATGCCTATGAAGACAGCGTCGCGATCATGGAGGGCTTCATCAATGAAGGCCGGGACGTGACGATGCTGACCAACTTCGCGTCCGACACATTCCGCGAGGCGCAGGAACGCTTCCCCTTCCTCAAGAAGCCGCGCGGCGTAACCGTTTCCGGTGATGTCGGCCTCATCAAGCCCGATATCGCGATCTACGAAACGCATGCGAAGAGTTTCGACCTCGATCCGGCCGCGACAATCTTCATCGACGACGCACCCGTCAATGTCGAGGGCGCTAAGGCCGCCGGCTGGAATGCTGTGCTCTTCACCGGCGCCGACAAGCTGCGCGCCGACCTCGCGACTTACGGTTTGAGGGCCTGAGCCATGGCTTTCGATCCCGCTGACGCCATCGATCGCTTCCACGCGGCGATCAACGCGCTCGATTTCCCCGAGATCGAGCGCTGGTTCGCCGAGGATGCGACCTACGTCTCCAACGGCGTCGGCAGCCTTGCCGGCCGGGCCGAGATCATGGCTGCCTTCCGACGCTATTTCGACGATTACCCTGACCAGACAGCGGAAAACTCCCTGGTGGAAACGCTGACGCCGCTTTCCGGCCGGGCCGTCTGGTCTGTTCGGGCAACACACAGCAAGACCGGCAAACCGCTGATCCGCGAAGGCGAGGAGACGATCACCTTCAATGCGGACGGCAAGGTTACGCGGGTCGATGTGACCGACTACCAGGAATTCTGAGGCGAGATTGCTGCCGCTTTTGCAGAAACAAGAAGCCCGGGGTCTTTCGGCCCCGGGCTTCTTGTTTCTTCTTCCGTAACTGGAGGTACAAACCGGAAGAAGCTGTATCTCAATCCTGCAAGATGTTGCTCAATCCATCTTTGCAAGGTCGCTGCGGACGATGGACCGCAAGTCGTCGATCGGGCGCAGGGATTGCCCGTCGTCGAAGTGCCAGAAGGTCCACCCGTTGCATGCATCAAGGCCCTGCACTTTCGCGCCGAGACGATGAATGGAGCCGGCCTCGCCACCAGCGGCGACCGTGCCGTCGGCGCGCACCACGGCGCTGTAACGCCGTCTGGCATCCGTCAGCACCTGGCCGGGCTTGATAAGGCCGCTTTCGACCAGCACGTTGAAGGCGACGCGGGCTTCGGCCTTCTTGCCGGTCATGACGGTCAGTTCCGCCTTGCCGAGCGGCTCGACGGCGGCGATGCGGGCAGAGGCCGCATCGATATAGTCCTGCTCACGCTCGATGCCGACGAAGTGGCGGCCGAGACGCTTGGCAACGGCGCCGGTCGTTCCCGAACCGAAGAAGGGATCGAGAATGATATCGCCGGGCTTCGACGAGGCCATGATGACGCGGGCGAGCAACGCTTCCGGCTTCTGCGTCGGATGGACCTTCTTGCCATCGTCACCCTTCAGGCGCTCGTTGCCACTGCAGATCGGGAAGAGCCAGTCGGAGCGCATCTGCACATCGTCATTGGCGGCCTTCATGGCATCGTAATTGAAGGTATAGCCCTTGGCCTTGGCGTTCGGGCTCGCCCAGATCATCGTTTCATGGGCGTTCTGGAAACGACGGCCCTTGAAATTCGGCATCGGGTTCGTCTTGCGCCAGACGATGTCGTTGAGGATCCAGAAGTTCAGATCCTGCAGCGTGGCGCCGACGCGGAAGATATTGTGATAGGAGCCGATGACCCAGATCGTGCCCGTCGGCTTCAGCACACGGCGGCAGGCGAGCAGCCAGGCGCGAGTGAAGGCATCATAGGCCTCGAAGGAGGCGAACTGATCCCATTCGTCGTCGACCGCATCGACCAGCGACTGGTCCGGCCGGTGCAGTGTGCCGCCAAGCTGGAGGTTATAGGGCGGATCGGCGAAGATGACGTCAACCGACTGGTTCGGAAGAGCCTCAAGGGCTGCAACGCAATCGCCCTTGATGATCGTGTCGACCCAAGAACCCGGCTTGACGGAAGCCTTGAGGTCGGCAAGCGGAAAAACAGACGCCATTTAGATACTCACTCATACGCTTTACGCTTAACTGTCCGTTATGGTTACGCAAGTTGGTTACCAAAGACTGAAGCATCGACCCGTTTCGGGAAAATATTCGGGTTTGCGCGTAGGAGAGAGGCAGGCACAGGCCGGTGCCTGCCCCTTTCATTCCACGACATGAAGGCTATGGACGTGCCTGCTGTCTTCAGGTGCTTCGGCCCGCTCGATCATGCCATAATCCCTGATCACCTGGCCTATACGCAGGCGATAGTCTGCGAAAATGCCGTTGCGGCCGGCCGTCTGGGCCGCGCGATGGGCCTCGAGATTGCGCCACTCGCGAACCGCCTCTTCGTCCCTGAAGAAAGAGAGTGAGAGGATCTTGCCGCGCATAGTCAGGCTCTCGAAACGCTCGATGGAGATGAAGCCGTCGATCTTTTCGAGTTCGGATCTGAGTTCGCCGGCCAAGTCGAGATAGCGATGGCGTTCGCCGACATAGGGGATGACTTCGAAGATGACGGCGATCACGGCAGCACCAGTCTCGCATGTGGGGCCGAGACATTCTTCAGGAAGATGCGGTCCTCTTTCAGGATGAAGCGTTCACGGCGGGCGAATTCGTAGTTCTCCCGACCGAGCGGATCGGCGGCAAGCCTTGCGCGATAGGCCTCATAGGCTGTCAGGCTTTCGATGTTGTAGACACCGTAAGCCGTCGTCGCGGAACCCTCGTGCGGGCCGAAATAGCCGATCAGGTCGGCGCCGTTTCTCGGGATCGCCTGCCCCCAGTTGCGGGCATATTCGGCAAAGGCATCCTTGCGGAACGGGTCGATCTCGTAGCGGATGAAGCAGGTAATCATCGTTTTCTCCTTTCGTGTGAGAAGCGTTTTCGCACATTGCCGTACGAGAATGCTTCGGTTACGATCGAAGTATGAAAGAAGGGCCTGACATCGCGCAGATCGGTGCGCTCATCGGCGATCCGGCGCGCGCCAATATGCTGGCGGCGCTGACCGGCGGGCGTGCGCTGACGGCAACCGAACTTGCTGCGGCTGGCGGCATCACCCTGCAGACCGCAAGCACGCACCTTTCAAAACTCGAAGCCGGCGGCTTGCTGGCGCAGCGTAAACAGGGGCGACACCGCTACTTCACGCTCGCCGACGAGGCAGTCGCGCGGCTGATCGAAAGCATGATGGGCCTTGCGGCAAGCCGAGGGCATCTGCGCCATCAGCCCGGTCCGAAAGACCCGGCGCTGCGCAAGGCGCGTATCTGCTACGATCATCTGGCGGGCGATTTTGGCGTGCGCATGCTGGACAGCCTCGTTGCCTCCGGGTCGATCGATGCCATCGGCGACGGGCTTGCGGTGACGGTGAAAGGCGAGAGCGATCTGCAATGTATCGGCATCGATGTCGGCAGCCTCAAGTCCTCCCGCCGGCCGCTCTGCCGCTCCTGCCTCGACTGGAGCGAACGCCGCGCCCATCTTGCCGGCAGCCTCGGCAAGGCGCTGCTTTCGAATTTCATGGAGAAGGGCTGGGCAAGGCGGATACCGGAAAGCCGCTCTGTGGTCTTTTCACCCGAGGGCGAGCGGCAGTTCCTCAAGCTCTTTCCGCTGGAAGGCTAAGGCGCGACAAGCGTATTCCCGAATGGTTGCGAGCGACCGTGGTGCAAAACGCGCTCAGGTACCTACAATTTTGAGAATTCAGCCGACGATGGCAAAAGCTTCACGTTCGCCGCCCTTCTGGGCGGGCTGCGGGGCACGTCCGATCCACTGCACATGCTTCTGCAGGATGGCGGCAGCCTCCTCCGCCTTGCCCTGGCGAAGTGCGGCAAGGATGGCCCTGTGATCGTGATCCGTGCGTTTTTCCCAACCGGATCGCCAGGCCGAAAACAGGAAGCGGGCACTTGCCGCATGGAGGTCGTCGATCGAGGCGAGCAGGCGCGGCATGGCGCAAGGGGTGAGGATCAGACGGTGGAAGCGGCGGTTCGCCTCTTCCCAGGCATGCACATCGGCAGCGGCATCACCTTCGCGTGTCGCCTCCTCCGCAGCGTCAAGAATGGCGGGCGTCAAGTGGCGGCTGGCATGTGTCAAAGCAAGCACTTCGAGTGCGGCGCGCATTTCAGCGACCTCGCGCACCTCGGCGAGATCAAAGGAGGCGACGCGAACGCCACGGCGCGGCTCGCTGATCGCCAGTCCCTGCGCCTCCAGCCGACGGAAAGCCTCGCGTACCGGCACATGGCTGGTGTCGAACTCCTCGGCAATATGGTCCTGTCGAAGACGAGCGCCAGGCGCAATCTCGCCATGGACGATGCGCTCTGCAAGCACGCGGGCGATGCGCGCGGTGATGGTGTCTTCTGGTTCCCTGCTCATTGCCATCAAGTAGCGAGCCCTGCAGGACTTGTCGAGGTGGGACGGAACCTGCTCCCGGCAAAGCTGCCCGCACAATGCATTCCAGCCATGCCGTGCAGCCGATTGAGCTTTCGGCGGCCATCGTGTAAAGCCGCATCATCCCCGAATAAGGCATGAGTATATGGACGGCTTCGACCTCATCATCTTCGACTGCGACGGCGTTCTGGTCGATTCCGAAATCATCGCTGCCAACGTGGAATCGGTGCTGCTGACCGAAGCAGGCTATCCGATCAGCGTCGAGGAGATGAACGAGCGCTTCGCCGGCCTGACCTGGCAGGACATACTCTTCCAGATCGAGCGCGAGGCCAGCATTCCAATCTCGGCGTCCCTGCTCGACAAGTCGCAGCAGATCCTGGATGTGCGGCTCGAACAGGAAGTACAGGCTATCCCCGGTGTCGAATATGCCGTCAGCCGCCTTCCGATGAAGCGTTGCATCTGCTCCAATTCCTCGAGCAAGCGGCTCGATATGATGCTTGGCAAGGTCGGCCTGAAGCAGCTCTTTGCGCCAAACATCTTCTCCGCCAAGGATCTCGGCCCCGATCGCGCCAAGCCGAAGCCGGATATTTTCCTTCATGGCGCCAGCCAGATGGGCGTCTCGCCTTCCAGGACTGTCGTCGTCGAAGATTCCACCCATGGCGTTCATGCCGCGCGTGCGGCAGGCATGCGGGTTATCGGCTTCACCGGCGGCTCGCATACCTATCCATCGCATGCCGACAAGTTGACGGATGCGGGCGCAGAGACGGTGATTTCACGCATGAACGATCTGCCCGGCGTTGTCGCCGCATTGGCGGAGTGGGAAGGCGTGCTTTAAGGGCGCAGCCTTGAAACTCGAGCGGAAGAAATCCGCACCGGGAGCCCGCAACCTGCGGGCTTTTTTGCATCTAGGGTGAAGTTTGTCGCGCGGCAGCATGCACCACGCCAATGGGCGCGTTGGGTCTCGCAGGAGTGATCAAGCGGCCGATGCTTCAGCTGCTCTTCTTCTTCGAGTTCTTTGCGTTCTTGGAGGGCTGAGTGTCGAAACCGACATTGACGCGCACGAGAGCACCGGAGCCGACCGGCATCTTGATGCCTTCATGGCGGAATATGACCTGGGTCGCCGGTGCGCCGGCCGGGATCTGGGCTGGGAAATTCACGACTTCGGACGACAAAACATCCTGGCCATCCAGCACCGAGATGCGGATCGGCAAGGTGACCGGGCCGGAGGCGCCGCCCGGGCCGGCGACGAGGCGAAGCTGCGCCACGACGGTCATCGAAAGTGCCGTATCGTTCAGCGTGCACTGGCGGGTGTAGTCACCGAAGGATGCCTGGAAGACGACTTGCTGCGGGTCGCCGGCCTTTGCGCCCTTCGCGTAGGTGCGATAGATCGCATCCTGATCGCGCATGAATATCTGCGGGCAAGCGCCCTGAACCACCGGCGCGACCCTGCCTTGTGCGGTAACGCCGGTCCCGATCGGGGCCTGGTTCGACGAAGGATTGGTCGGTGCGACCGGCATGATCTGGGCATCGCCATTCGGCTGAAGCGGCGCCGGGCCGGTTGCCGCGGCGGTCGCCTCAGGCTTGCTGTCGCCGCCGAGGCCAAGCGAATTGCAGCCGGCAAGGGCGGCAAAAAGCGATGCAGAAACAATGAGACGCGAGACCTTGCCGAGCACGATATTCCACCCCTTGCAGACGCTTTTCTTCTAGGTGCTTGCGACTTTCCCGCAAGGCCTTTCATGACAGTTGGCGATGGTCTATATCAGCGGCGCAAAGAAAAATCGATTGGGTAAGCACCGTTTTGATGCACTTTTCGGCGCCGGATGCGGGCAACTTCAATAACATACCTGCGGCAATGCCCCGGCGAGCCGGCAAGCTCCCTCTTTTCAACGCGGCGACTGTCCGTTTTTCGCGCGGAAACTCTCCAGCCATAGATCAAGGATGACGAACGTGGACTATATCTCGACCCGCGGCGAGGCCCCTTCCCTCGGCTTTTGCGACGCCCTTCTGGCAGGGCTGGCGCGCGATGGCGGGCTCTATGTACCGCGCAAATGGCCGAGTTTTTCCAAGAAGGAAATCCGGGCGCTGCGCGGCAAGACGTATCAGGAGATCGCCTTCACCATCCTTTCGCCCTTCACCAATGGTGAAATCCCGGACGAAACCTTCCGGGCGATGATCGACGAGGCCTACGGCACTTTCCGCCATCCGGCGATCGCGCCGCTGGTGCAGACCGGCCCGAACAGTTTCGTGATGGAACTGTTCCACGGCACGACGCTCGCCTTCAAGGATGTGGCGATGCAGCTTCTTGCCCGCCTGATGGACTACGCGCTGGAGAAGCGCGGCGAGCGGGCAACCATCGTCGGCGCCACTTCGGGCGATACGGGTGGTGCCGCGATCGATGCTTTTGCCAACCGCGAGCGCACCGACATCTTCATCCTCTTCCCGCATGGCAAGGTTTCGCCCGTACAACAGCGCCAGATGACGACGTCGACATCAGGCAACGTGCACGCGCTTGCCGTGGAAGGCAATTTCGATGATTGCCAGAACCTCGTCAAAGCCATGTTCAATGACACGGCCTTCCGCGACAACGTGAAGCTCTCGGGCGTCAATTCGATCAATTGGGCCCGCATCATGGCCCAGATCGTCTACTATTTCACGACGGCGATCGCACTCGGCGGGCCGGACCGGAAGATCTCATTCACGGTGCCAACGGGCAATTTCGGCGATATCTTCGCCGGCTACTGCGCCAAGCGCATGGGACTGCCGATCGACAAACTCGTCATCGCCACCAACGAGAACGATATTCTGGCGCGCATGCTGAAAACCGGCCGTTACGATATGAAAGCGGTTAAGGCTACGACTTCGCCTTCCATGGATATCCAGATATCCTCGAACTTCGAGCGGCTGCTGTTCGAAGCCTATGACCGCGACGCCTCCAAGGTTCGCGCCGCAATGGAAAGCCTCAAGCAATCCAATGGTTTCGAAATTTCGCCCGACGCGCTGAAATTCATCAAGAAGGATTTCCGTGCCGGTCGCGCAAGCGAGCGTCAGGTGGCAGAAACAATTCGCAAGACCTATGAAGAAACCGGCTATCTCCTCGATCCGCATTCCGCGATCGGCGTCTTCGTCGCCGCCAAGAGGGAAAAGCCGAATACGCCGATGGTGACGCTTGCGACTGCGCATCCGGCGAAATTCCCCGCCGCCGTAAAATCCGCCTCCGGTATTGACCCGGCGCTTCCGACGTGGCTTGCTGATGTGATGCACAGGGAGGAGCGCTTCCAGATCATCGAGCCCGAGCTCAAAGCGGTTGAAACCTTTATCGGCAAGCATGCCCGCAGCTAGATGACGGCAAGCGCAGAAAGATAGCACATGACAGTTGAGTGCACCCGGCTCAAATCCGGGCTGACAGTAGTCACACAGACCATGCCGCACCTTGAAAGCGCTGCGCTCGGAGTCTGGATCAAATCAGGTTCGCGTAACGAGACGGAAGACGAACACGGTATTGCCCACCTGCTCGAACACATGGCCTTCAAGGGAACGGCACGCCGCTCCGCCCGTGAGATCGCCGAGGAAATCGAGGATGTCGGCGGCGAAGTGAACGCTGCGACCTCCACCGAAACGACCTCTTATTATGCCCGTGTCCTGAAGGATCATGTACCGCTCGCCGTCGATATCCTCGCCGATATCCTGACGGAATCCGCCTTCGAGGAAGAAGAGCTGGAGCGCGAGAAGCAGGTCATCCTGCAGGAGATCAACGCGGCCAACGACACGCCCGACGACGTCGTCTTCGACCGCTTCTCCGAGGTTGCCTATCGCGGCCAGACGCTCGGGAGACCAATCCTCGGCACGCCGGAAACCGTCGTTTCCTTCACGCCGCAGCAGATCCGCACCTATCTCGGCCGCAACTACACGACCGACCGGATGTTCGTGGTGGCGGCGGGCGCCGTCGAGCATGACGAATTCGTTCGCTTGGTCGAAGACCGCTTCGCCAGCCTGCCGACCACGCCCAATGCGCCGCCGGTCATGGAGCCAGCGCGCTACATCGGCGGCAATGTGCGCGAGCCGCGCGACCTCATGGACGCGCAGATCCTGCTCGGCTTCGAGGGCAAGGCCTACCACGCCCGCGATTTCTACTGCTCTCAGATCCTCGCGAATATCCTCGGCGGCGGCATGTCTTCCCGCCTCTTCCAGGAAGTGCGCGAATTCCGCGGCCTCTGTTATTCGGTCTACGCCTTCCACTGGGGCTTTTCCGATACCGGCATCTTCGGCATTCATGCCGCAACCGGCGGTGAGAACCTGCCGGAACTGGTGCCCGTCATCATCGACGAGTTGCACAAGTCGGCCGACAGCATCCATCAGAAGGAAATCGAGCGCGCCCGCGCGCAAATCCGCGCCCAGCTTCTCATGGGCCAGGAAAGCCCCGCCGCCCGTGCCGGCCAGGTCGCCCGGCAGATGATGCTCTACGGTCGCCCGATCTCCAATCCGGAGATGATGGAGCGCTTGGAAGGCATCACCATAGAGCGTCTGACCGACCTAGCGGGTCGCCTGTTCTACGACACCGTTCCGACGCTTTCGGCGATCGGTCCGCTCGAGCAGCTTGCCCCGATGGAAGACATCACCGCCTCGCTTTCGGTCCCGGCACCGAAGACGAAGCAGGCGAGCCTCTGACCGACACATCCGTTGCGCCGAGGGGTATCGATGCCAAAATCGGTTTTTCGGTTCCTATCGCGACAGCCTGAAGCGGTCGAACTCGAAAACGATAAATATGTCCTGCGCCTGCCGCGCTATCAGGATTTCAGCCAGTGGCACCGGCTTCGCGCCGATAGCCGCCGATTTCTGGAGCCCTGGGAGCCGACATGGCGGCGCGACGAGCTGACCGAGGGATCGTTTCGCGCCCGAGTGATCCGCGGCAAACAGGAATATGCTTCGGGACAGGCAGTCCCGCTCTTCATTTTTCTAAGAAAGGACATGACGCTCGTTGGCGGCGTCACCATCGGCTATATCCGCCGGGGTGCGGCCCAAAGCTGCATGATCGGCTATTGGATGGGCGAGCGTTTTGCCGGCCAGGGCCATATGTTTGCCGCACTTCAACTGGTTATTCCTTATATCTTCGCCGGGCTTGAGTTGCACCGTATTGAAGCAGCCTGTATTCCAGACAATGCACGGAGCATTCGCCTGCTTGAGAAAGCCGGGTTCCAGCGGGAAGGCTACCTGCGCGGATATTTGAAGATCAACGGTCAGTGGCATGATCACGTGATGTTTTCACGTCTGGCCAGTGACGCGGATACAGGCAGGAAACCCAACAGCCGATGAACAAAGACCGCATGCTGCTGACGTCACCGTCCGGACGAGTGATCACGGTGATCGCAGCCCTTCTCCTGTCGGTATTCGCCCTTGCGGCGGGAACCGTGCAGGCGGCCGAGCCGGTGAAGATTTCCCGCGACGATACTGCGCTGGACCTGACTGCCACGACCGAAATCTACGCCAACCAGGGCGAAGCCTTCCAGGTTTCCACCGCGGCCGGCGCCGATGGTATCCGCCGGCGTATCGAAGTGCGCGCAAGTTCGGAAAACCATCAGGGCGACTGGGCAGTCTTTGCGCTTGCCAATGTCTCGGAAGAGCAGCTTGAGCGCGTCATCGTCGCGCCGCACTTCCGTCTCGTCAATTCCAAGCTGTTCTGGCCCGATCTCGGCTCGCAGCGCATCATTGCCATTACCCCCAGCGAAGGTTTTGCGCTCGACCGCCAGCCGAGCGACGAAGCTGACGTCTTCCGCATCACGCTGAACCCCGGTGCCGTCATCACCTTCGTGGCTGAGCTTGCGACACCCGACCTGCCGCAGATCTATCTGTGGGAGCCGGATGCTTACAAGGACACGATCAACGCTTTCACGCTCTATCGCGGCATCGTACTCGGCATTGCCGGTCTGCTGGCGGTTTTCCTGACCATCCTTTTCGTCGTCAAGGGAACCTCGATGTTGCCGGCGACGGCGGCACTGGCCTGGGCGGTGCTCGGCTATATCTGCGTCGACTTCGGCTTCCTCGGAAAGCTGATCAGCGTCGCCTCGGCGGATCAACGAATATGGCGTGCCTGTGCGGAGGTGGCGCTCGCCTCGAGTTTCGTGATCTTCCTCTTCACCTATCTCAATCTCAACCGATGGCATGTGCATCTGGGTTACGCCACGCTTGCCTGGGTGCTGGGTCTTGCGCTGCTCTTCGGCGTTGCGATCTATGATCCGTCGATTGCGGCCGGCATTGCTCGGCTCTCCTTCGCACTGACGGCGGCGACCGGCCTCCTGCTGATCATCTACCTCGGCTTCAACCGCTATGACCGCGCCATCCTGCTTGTGCCTGCCTGGGCGCTGACGCTTGTGTGGCTGTTTGGCGCGTGGATGACGATCACCGGCCGGCTCGACAATGACATCATTCAGCCCGCACTCGGCGGCGGTCTCGTCCTCATCGTGCTCCTGATCGGTTTCACGGTCATGCAGCACGCCTTTGCTGGCGGCGCCTTCCAGCAGGGCCTGTTCTCCGATCTCGAACGCCAGTCGCTGGCGCTGACGGGCTCTGGCGACATGGTCTGGGACTGGGACGTAGCGCGCGACCGTGTCGTCACCATTCCCGATGTTTCCGTAAAACTCGGGCTTTCGCCGGGCACAATGCATGGCGCGGCGCGCAACTGGCTGCCGCGGCTGCACCCCGATGACCGCGACCGCTTTCGCGCCACGCTAGACGTGCTGCTGGAACATCGCCGCGGCCGTCTGAACCACGAGTTCCGCATCCGCGCCGAAGACGGTCATTTCCATTGGCTGCTGATCCGCGCCCGGCCGGTGCTCGGCTCGAACGGCGAGATCATTCGCTGCGTCGGCACGATCGTCGATGTGACCGAGCAGAAGAATTCCGTCGAGCGGCTGCTGCACGATGCGCTGCACGACAACCTGACGGGCCTGCCGAACCGGCAGGTCTTGATAGATCGCCTGCAGTCAGTGCTGACGCTGGCACCGGGTGGCGAGACGCTACGCCCGACCGTGATGGTGATCGACATCGACCGCTACAAGCTGGTCAACGATTCGCTCGGAGTGGCCGCGGGCGACAATATCCTGATCGCACTCACCCGGCGTCTCCGCCGGCTTCTGAAACCGCAGGATACGCTGGCGCGTCTCTCGGGCGACCAGTTCGGTCTCATCCTTGTTTCCGAGCACGATCCGGCCAAGGTCGCCGATTTCGCCGATGCGATGAGCAAGGCGATCATGGTACCGATCAATTTCTCCAACCGCGAGATCATCCTGACCGCCTCGATCGGCCTTACCTCCTGGGTGGACCAGCAGGAAAGTGCATCCGGCCTGCTCAGCGACGCCGAGCTTGCCATGTATCGTGCCAAGCGCGCCGGTGGCAACCGCGTCGAGCCTTTCCAGCCGGCCTTCCGCGATTTCGGCACCGACCGCCTACAGCTTGAATCGGATCTGCGCCGCGCCATCGAACGCAAGGAACTTTCGATGGTCTACCAGCCGATCGCGCGGCTGGAGGATGTCGAGATTGCCGGTTTCGAGGCGCTGATGCGTTGGGAACATCCCAAACGCGGCAATATCCCGCCCTCGGAATTCATCCCGATCGCCGAAGCTTCCGACATCATCGGCGCGCTCGGCATCTTCGCGCTGGAACAGGCGACCAACGACCTGATGGGGTGGCAGAACCAGACCGGCGAACTACCGATCTTCGTCTCCATCAACCTCTCCAGCGTGCAGCTTCTCAACAACGAGCTTTACGACGACGTCCGCTCGGTGCTGGCGAAAACCCATTGCGATCCTTCAAGGCTGAAACTGGAACTGACGGAATCCATGGTGATGGAAAATCCGGAACAGGCCCGTCTCGTTCTGCAGAAGCTGAAGGAAGCAGGCCTTGGCCTGGCGCTTGACGATTTCGGCACAGGCTATTCTTCGCTTGCCTATCTCACCCGCTTCCCCTTCGATACGATCAAGCTCGACAAGGCGCTGGTGCGTGACAACAGCGACAAGAAGGCAACCGTGCTGAGATCGGTGATCTCCATGGCGCGCGAGCTCGAGATGAAGGTGGTCGCCGAGGGCATCGAATCCAACGAGGATGCGATCGAGCTTGCCAAGATGGGCTGCAGCTATGGCCAGAGCTATCTCTTCGGTCCGCCGATGCCGTCGGAATCGGTGCTGCGACTGCTGAGGGAACGGTTTCCGCTGACGAAGCGGGCCTGAGCGGATTTGCCCACAGAGGAATGCGGGGAGGACGCGGTTTACCGCCTTGCCCTCCCGGCCATGACAGTTATTCTGCCCGAAAACACAACCGGGAGGCCCCTTATGATCCTGCATTGCGTATTCATGCGGCTGAAGAGCGCCATGACACCAGATGACAAGCAGGCGCTATTCGACGCCATCATGGCGCTGAAGCAGGTAATTCCAGGCATTCTGGATATCAAATACGGGCCGAATGTTTCACCCGAGGGGCTGCATGGCGGCTTCGTCGACGGATTTGCAGTGACCTTCGAGAGCCCGGAGGCCCGGGATACCTATCTCGTGCATCCCGAGCATGTGGCCGTCGGCGAGCGTATCGTCACGTCAACGGATGGAGGCCTGGCCGGCCTCCTCGTCTTCGATCTGGTTCTCTAATATTCCTTGATCAGCTCGATTTCGCCATCGCGGCGGAGAGCTGGTCAACATTGTAGCGGAACATCTTCTCGTAGGTCGGCGCCGGGCCTTTGGTGTCCGACAACGATTCGACGTAAAGCTCACCGCCCGGTTTGGCTCCGGTGGCGGTGGCAACCTGTTTGACGAGCCGCGGATCGTTCGAGTTTTCGAAGAAGTAAGTCTTCACGCGCTCCTGCTTGATCTGCTCAATCAGCTTGGCGACGTCAGCGGCGGACGCTTCACTTTCAGTCGAAAGTCCGAGTGGCGCCAGGAAGCTGACATTATACTCCCGGCCGAAGTAACCGAAAGCATCGTGGCTGGTCAGCACCTTGCGGCTGTTATCGGCGATCTTGTCGAACTTGGAATGGGCATAGGCATCCAGCTCGTCGAGCTTCTTTGTGTACTTTTCGGCATTGGCCTTGAAGGCTGCCGCATCGGCCGGATCGGCAGCGGACAGCGCTTTTTCGATGTTGGCGACCCAGATCTTCACGTTCACGGGGCTGTTCCAGACATGCGGATCGGTGACGGTCTTTCCGTCCTCTTCCATGGTGCGGGTGTTGATGCCCTCGGAGACCGTGATGGGTTTGCCCTTGTAGCCGGAGGCGGTGATGAGGCGATCCATCCAGCCTTCCAGCCCCTCGCCACTGACGAAGGTGACCTTTGCGGCGTTCAGCGCTTTGGCATCGGCCGGCGACGGCTCGAATTCATGGGGATCGCCGTTCGGGCCGACGAGACTCGTGACCTTGACGTGATCGCCGCCGACCTGGCGGACGACATCGGCAAGCACGGTGAAGGAAGCGACGACCTTCAGCGTTTCGGCCGAAGCCGGCACGGCTGAAAGCACCATCAGCACGGGCAAGGCGGCGGAGAGAAGCAGTCTGCGGGATATCATTGATGGCTCCTGTGATCAGCCCTTCAGATGCGGGCGGGGGAAGAAACGTCGGGCAAGGCCCGACGGCGCGAAGAAGATGGAGAGCCCGTAAAACAGCGCCGCCGTCATGATGATCGTTGGGCCGGAGGCAAGCTCGAGGTGATAGGACGCGATGAGGCCGAGATAGCCGGAAGCTGCGGCGCTGACGGCTGCTGTCATCATCATGGCCGGCAGACTGCGCGACCAGAGCTGGGCGATCGCCGCCGGCAGCATCATCAAGCCAACGGCCATCAACGTGCCGAGCGCCTGGAAGCTCGCGACAAGGTTCAGCACCACCAAGAGAAGGAAGAGAAAATGATAGACCGGGCCTCGCCCGGCGACGGCACGCAGGAAACCCGGATCGAAACATTCCGCGACCAGAGGTCGGTAGATGACCGCTAGTGCCAGCAAGGTAACCGATGTGATGGTGCCGATCTGCGTCAGTGCCGGTGCATCGATGGCAAGGATCGTGCCGAACAGCACATGCAGCAGATCGATGTTGGAGCCTCGCAGCGAGACGATAAGCACGCCGAGGGCCAGCGAGGCGAGATAGAAGCTCGCAAAGCTCGCGTCTTCCTGAAGCACGGTCATGCGACTGACGACGCCGGACAGCAGTGCGACAGAAAGGCCAGCGACAAGTCCGCCAATGCCCATTGCAGTCAGCGACAGCGAGCCGGCAACGAGATAGCCGATCGCCGCCCCCGGAAGCACTGCATGGCTCATGGCGTCTCCCATCAGGCTCATGCGTCGCAGCATCAGGAAGACGCCGATGGGACCGGAGCCGAGACCAAGGCACAGGCAGGCGACGAGCGCGCGGCGCATGAAGCCATAATCGGCAAAGGGAGCGAAGAAGATATCGTAGGCCGTCATGCCGCCGGCTCGCAGGCTTCGGCATCCTCGTCCCAACGTTCGGCCATGGCGCGAGCCTCAAGCAGATTGGCTGACGACATGACCTCCTGCGTCATCCCCCAGCCGATCAGCCGGCGGGCGAGCAGCAGGGTTTCCGGGAAATGCGCCCTCACCTGCTCGAAATCGTGGAGCACGGCGATCACTGTCCGGCCGTCGCCGTGCCAGCGGGCGATGATATCGAGCAGGTCCCTGGTCGTGCGGGCGTCGATGGCGGTGAAGGGTTCATCGAGCAGGATGACACGGGCATCCTGCAACAGCAGGCGGGCGAAGAGCACGCGCTGGAACTGGCCAGCCGAGAGCGAGCCGATGTGGCGCGCCTCGAAGCCTTCCAGTCCGACGATGCCGAGCGCGGCGCGGGCGCGCATACCGTCCTGTTTTGCAACGCGGCCAAAAGCGCCGGCCGAGCGCCAGCTTCCGAGCAGCACCGTATCCAGAACGGAGATCGGAAAGCGCCTGTTGATGTCTGCTGCCTGCGGAAGGTAACCGAAATCGGCGCGTTGCAGCCGGTGCTCCACTCGCCCCTCAGCCGGGCGCAGTTCCCCCATGATCGCTTTCAGCAGCGTGGATTTCCCCGCCCCGTTCGGCCCGGCGATTGCCGTCAGGCTCCCCGGCTGGAACGTGCCGGAGAGGTGATGGACCGCCGGGTGGCGATCATAGGAAACTGTCAGATTGTGGAGGCGGATGACCGGCGCGCTCATGGCAGCAGGATCGCCCAACGGATCGCAAGCCACAGGAGCGCAACGATAATGATTGCGCCGCCGGCACGCAGCAGCGCCGATTGTCCGAGCAGGCTGCTGATGGCGAAACGTTGGGGGGCGGTCGGCATTGCTCATTCCTTTTATGTAATAACATTACGGTTATGTTATAACAATTGCGGCAAGAATGAGGCAAAGACGACCGGCGCCATATCGGCGCCTGTTTCAACGACAAATAAAAAAGGCGCCCGAAGGCGCCTTTCACACAAGCATCAATGGGTTCCGGCTCAGAGCTGCTCGAGCATCGCCGCGGCACCGGAAACCGTCGCCTGCCCGGGCGATTCCTCGACATTGAGCGACTTCACGACACCGTTCTCGACCAGCATCGAATAGCGCTTGGAGCGCACGCCGAGGCCGCCTCCGGAAAGATCGGCATCGAGGCCGACCGCCTTGGTGAAGCCGGCATCCCAATCGGCGAGGAAGTGGATCTTGCCAAGGCCGCCCGAGGACTGCGCCCAGGCGCCCATGACATGCCAGTCGTTGACGGCAAGGACGGCGATATCGTCGACGCCCTTGGCGAGAATGGCATCGCGGTTTTCCAGATAGCCCGGCAGATGGTTCAGCGAACAGGTAGGCGTGAAGGCACCCGGCACGGCAAAGAGCACGACGCGCTTGCCGGCGAACAGTTGCTCGGTGGTGGTTTCGACCGGGCCGTCGGTGGTTTTTTCCTTGAAGGTGGCGGCAGGAAGCTTGTCGCCGATCGCGATGGTCATGGATTTTCTCCTCGGTTCAGGCTGGCCGCGGCAAGGCCGCAGGGGATCGGGAGGGACTATAAGATGCGGTCAATCAAAGGCAAGCGTGGTTTCCATGGCGCGCGTGCCGTCAATGACGAGCACACCCCACTGCTTGCCCCTTATGTCGTAATTCTTCGGCAGCTTGCCGATCGTAATATCGGTGGAGTAGGCCTTGCCGCTGCGGCCGATATTCGTCTGCTTCGTAAAGGCATAGCCGCTGGGACCGGTCGCGACGATATCGGGAGTACCGCCTCCCGCCTCCGGCAGTGTGATCTTCAACGAGAGCTGTTTGAGGTCGCTCGATACGGCGTGTGCCACGACCTTAAAATCGGCAGTCGGGGCTTCGGGAAGACGGGCGGCAGCGTCGCGAAGGATCATCTCCTCCTGCGGGCGCGATTGGGCAACAGCTTCGAATTTCAGTAAAAGCTGCGCCTGGAAAGGAATGCAAATATCCTTGCAGATGCCGATGAACGCAGTGGCGTCTATTGCGACCGGCCCTGCCTTCGAAGCCGTCAGCGATAGTGGCAGGGTTACCGGTGCATCATAGCCGATGTCCTCGACCTTGCCGCGGGAGATATATTTCGGGACGGGATAGGAAATTGCGTCAAGCGTTACGCCGCTTTGCGGTACGATGGTGATCTGCGGGGGGATACCGTTATTGCCCGGCTCGCGCCAATAGGTAATCCAGCCAGGCTTCGGCTCGATCTGGAGGCCGGCCCTTATGTGGCCATCAGCGTCCGGCGGCAGAGCTACGAGACGCATCCGGCCGCCCTCATTCTCCGCCCAGTTGCTCATTTCCGCATGCGCTACACGCAACAATCCAAGCATGGATGAAGCCGAAACGACTGCAATTAACACGGGCCGCACAAGTAATGAAATAACTCTCATGGAACAAGGGTTTACCGAAACTCGCCAATTGCCGCTAGAAGTCCCACCCATTTAAATCTTCATTTTCAGTTGATTGATTTGTGACATTGCCCCATGTTTCTCTTGTCGGAGCCTTAGTGCGGTCTGGCGGCAGGAGGAACCATGTCCCTTTCAACGCTGAAGAACAGACGGGAACGCGGATTTTTCGATGGTCAGTTCCTGATCGCCATGCCCGGCATGGAAGATCGAAACTTCGCACGCACGGTGATTTATATATGCGCCCACTCGGATGCGGGCGCCATGGGCTTCGTCATCAATCGCCCGCAGAGCCTCACCTTCACCGATGTGCTGCTGCATCTCGATATGATCAAGCAGGAAGATTCCATCGTGCTACCGAAAGATGCCCGGGAGTTTCCGATCCAGACCGGGGGGCCGGTCGAGAGCGGTCGCGGTTTCGTGCTGCATTCCGACGATTATATCAGCGACTCCTCCATTCCCGTCAGCGACGATATCTGCCTGACGGCGACGCTCGATATCGTGCGCGCCATCTCCAAAGGCGGCGGCCCGAAGCGGGCCACCATGCTGCTTGGCTACTCTTCCTGGGGTGCGGGCCAACTCGAAAACGAAGTGGCCGCAAACGGCTGGCTCAACTGCGCGGCCAATGAGGAGCTGATCTTCGATCGCTGCCTCGATGACAAGTATGAGCGGGCTCTTGCCAGCATGGGTATTACGCCGGCCATGCTTTCGGCCGAAGCCGGCCACGCCTGAGACTGCACCATTCCGGAACGAAATTCTTCCATTGGCGTTTCCAATCGGCAAGCGCGGGCACGCCGTCCGCGACCATCCGAGAGGAGACATCGAAATGGGTAGCACAGGCGATAAGATTTCCGGCAAGGTCAACGAGATGGCCGGAAAGGCAAAGAAGACAGCAGGCAAGGCCACCGGCGACCGTGAAATGCAGGCCAAGGGCGGCATGCAGGAAGCCAAGGGCAAGGCCCAGGTCGCAAGCGGCAAGGTGAAGGACAAGCTTAAGGGCGCTGTCGACCGCCTCTGACCGTCGGTTTCATGCCCAGTTCAATGCCTGTCGCACCCATGTGCGGCGGGCATTTTCCGTCATATCCTACCTGTAGGGGGCTGCCATGCGGTTGTTTACCTGCGACAATTGCGATCAGGTCATTCATTTCGACAACAGGCTGTGCGTGCGCTGCAACCATCGCCTGGGCTTTTTCGCCAGCGATCTTTCCATGCATGCGCTGGAATCACGCGACGAGGTGAATTGGCAGCTCGTCTCCGATCCCAACCGGCTCGTGCGGTTTTGCGCCAATGCGGGTCTCGACATCTGCAACTGGCTGGTCGATGACGGCAATGATTTCTGCATTGCCTGCCGACATAACCGACTTGTGCCGAATACCGACACGCAGGAGGGTATCGATCGCTGGCGGCGCATCAGCCAGGCACAACGCCACCTCTTCTACTCGTTGTTGCGTTGGAAGCTGCCGCATCCCGACCGGCAGGAAGATCCGCAAGGCGGCCTCGTTTTCGACTTCCTCGAAGACGCCGTCCAGAACGACGGCAATATCGTCCCGGCGATGACCGGGCACGAGGAAGGATTGATCGCCATCCGTGCTGCGGAAGCAGATGACCTGACGCGCGAGCAGGCGCGCGCGGCAATGGATGAACCCTATCGCACCCTGCTTGGACATTTCCGTCACGAGACCGGGCACTTCATCTGGGACAAGCTGGTGCGTGACCGCAACGGCTTAGACGCATTCCGCGCCGTCTTCGGTGACGAAAGGCAGGATTATGCGGCAGCCCTTCAGGAGCGCTACGCCAATGGGCCGGCACCCGGCTGGCAGGAAAGTTTCATCAGCGCCTACGCCTCCGTCCATCCCTGGGAGGATTTTGCGGAATGCTTCGCGCATTACCTGCACATCGTCGATACGCTGGAAACGGCCCGCAGTTTCGGCATAGCGATCGACCCACGCGGACATGAAGAGATCGCAGCGGAAGTGGATTTCAACCCCTACCGGGCGCAGAGCGCCGAACAGCTCGTCAGCGCCTGGGTGCCGCTCAGCCTGGCGATCAACGCCATCCAGCGCAGCATGGGACAAGCCGATTCCTATCCCTTCGTGCTGTCGCAGCCAGTCGTAGCGAAGCTGGAATATATGCACCAGCTGATCCAGACTACCGCCAACGAGCAGCGACGGGCGGCCTGATCAGCCTGCCTTTTTGCTCTTCTTGAAAGGTTCCATACCCTTGCGGGCGAGCTCATCGGCGCGCTCGTTCTCAGGGTGGCCGGCATGGCCCTTGACCCAATGGAGCGTGACCTTGTGCCTGTTGCGGGCTTCCTCCAGCGCCTGCCAGAGCTCTGCATTTTTCACCGGCTTGTTGTCGGAGGTCTTCCAGCCGTTTTTCTTCCAGCCGAAGATCCACTTGGAAATGCCGTCTTTCACATAGGCGCTGTCGGTGTAGAGATCGACCTCGCAAGTCTCCTTCAGTGCGCTGAGCGCGGAGATGGCAGCCATGAGTTCCATACGATTGTTGGTGGTTTCAGCCTCACCACCGGAGAGTTCCTTCTCCACATCGCCGTAACGCAACACAGCGCCCCAGCCGCCTGGGCCTGGATTGCCGGAACATGCGCCATCGGTGAAGATATCGATGTGCTTCATAGGCTCAACCCGTATTCCGCAGGCGACGAAATCTGGCGATGAAAGCGCAGCTTGCGCAGATATTCCAACGGATCCTTCTTGGTGACCATTGCGCCTTCGGGCGTCGTCAGCCAATCGTAGAGACGGGTCAGGAAGAAGCGCAACGCCGAACCGCGAGAGAGGACCGGGAGAGCCTTGATTTCTGCCTCGCTCAGAGGGCGCACGCTCTGATAACCCTCCAGCATCTGCGTACCCTTGGTGATGTTATAGGCGCCGTCCTTCTCGAAGCACCAGGCATTGAGGCAGATGGAGACGTCATAGGCCAGCAGATCATTGCAAGCGAAATAGAAATCGATGAGGCCCGACAACTCATCGCCGAGGAAGAAGACGTTGTCGGGGAAAAGATCGGCGTGGATGACACCGGCCGGCAGATCCTTCGGCCAATAGGCGCGCAGGAAATTGAGATCGCTGCGGATTTCATTCTGCAGGCCAAACTCGACCTCGTCGGCGCGCTCCTCCGACTTGTCCCAGAGCATCTGCCAGCCATCAAGCGACAGCGCATTCGGCCGTGTCAGTACAAAACCTTCACCAGCGACATGCATCTGCGCCAGCGCCTTGCCGACCTCGCGGCAGTGTTTTGCCTCCGGCTTCCTCAGCCACATGCCTTCAAGGAAGGAAATGAGCGCGGCCGGACGGCCCGACAGCGTGCCGAGCAACGCGCCATCCTTGCGCGGCAATGGCAGCGGACAAGACAGGCCGCCTGCCGACAGATGCTGCATCAAGCCGAGGAAGAAAGGCAGATCGTTCTTTTCCACCCGCTTTTCATAGAGCGTCAGGATGAGCGGCGCCTTCGACGTATGGAGCAGGAAGTTGGAATTCTCGACGCCCTCGGCGATGCCCTTGTAGGAGAGCAGCTGGCCAGCATCATATTCAGTGAGAAACCATTTCAGCTCGTCTTCGGCGATATCGGTATAAACTGCCAAGGTGGGTCTCTCACTGTCGAGGCGATGTTGTCAGATGGGTGCGGCGGAGGAGAACTCCCCTCGCCTTATTCCCCGTTCACGAATGCCATGTCAGCCGTCGTCAGCTCAAGGCTGCGCAGTTCGCGGTTGACGAGGAAGTGCTCGTTTTCCTGAACCGTTTCGGCAAGCTCGACACGGGCGTCGAAGCGAGTGCGGAATGCCTCGATGATCTCATTGACGATCACTTCCGGGGCGGAAGCGCCGGCGGAGAGGCCGAGGGTGGCAATCGGACCGATCTCATCCCAGTCGAGCTCGGAAGCGCGCTGCACGAGGATCGACTTCTTCGCTCCTGCCCGCAGCGCCACTTCGACGAGCCGCTTCGAGTTGGAAGAATTCGGGGCGCCGACGATGATGAAGAGATCGCAGCCGGGGGCGGCTTCCTTGACCACTTCCTGGCGGTTGGTCGTGGCATAGCAGATGGAATCGGCAGCCGGCGCGTGTAGCTTGGGAAAGCGCTCTTCCAGACGCTTGATGACGCCGGCGGTATCGTCGACCGAGAGCGTCGTCTGCGTCACGTAGCCGAGATTATCGGGATCACCAGGCTCGTAGGCATCCACATCCTCGACCGTTTCGATGAGCGAGACGGTGCCTTCGGGCAGCTGGCCCATAGTGCCGATCACTTCCGGGTGGCCGGCGTGGCCGATCAGGATGACGTGGCGGCCGAGGCGATTGTGGCGCATTGCCTGCTTGTGAACCTTGGAGACCAGCGGACAGGTGGCGTCGAGATAGAAGAGGTTGCGGGCATTCGCATCCTCGGGCACGGATTTCGGCACACCATGGGCGGAGAAGACGACCGGCTGGGCACGGTGTTCGGCCGGGATCTCGTCAAGCTCCTCGACGAAGACCGCACCTTTTGCTTCCAGCCCTTCAACGACATACCGGTTATGCACGATCTCATGGCGGACATAGACAGGTGCGCCATAGGCCTTCAACGCTAGTACGACGATCTGGATTGCCCGGTCGACGCCGGCACAGAAGCCTCGCGGACCACAAAGCCTGATCGTCAAAGGAGGTTTAGCCGCAATATTCATAACATACCCAGTTTGAGCTTCAGGGACCTCTAACCCAATATGGGACGGAATTGAAGCGATACTATTGCGCAGCACCCTTGCGGGGGCGGAACCAGGAGATGGCGACGACGACGGCGAGAACCACCGCCAGCCCATACCAGGTGAAGGCATATTGCAGGTGGTCGTTCGGCAGATCGACCTGTGTGACGCCGCCGATCGGAAACCCTGCCGGGTTGGGCGTGGAATCGGCATCGACGAAGAACGGGATGACGCTGGCCTTGTCGAGATCGACGCTGGAGGCCATCACATCGAGATCCTTCCAGTAGAAGATGTTCTTCGCCACGTCATTGTCCGGCACCAGCGAGGACGGTTTTCCCGGAAGCTTGGCGCGCGCGAGGCCGGTCACCGTCTGCTGATCGGTCAACTGGCCCTGCATGCGCATTTCCGGCTCCTTGTTCTCGTAGGGAACGAAGCCTCTGTTGACGAAAAGAAAGCGCCCGTCCTCAAGCTGCAGCGGCGTGTAGATGTAATAGCCGGTCTGGCCGCGCCAGGTAGCGAAGAAGTGGCGCTCCTTGTTGTTGATATAGCGGCCGGTGGCGGTGACCGTGCGGTATTCGATATCGCCGCCTTGAGACGCCATGGACTCGATATCGGCAAGCGGAACCGGGGCTGCGACACGACGCTCGGCAATATCGGCGAGCAGGCCTTCTTTCCAGTGCAGGCGCTCCACCTGCCAGGTGCCGAGCGAGATCAGGATGGCGAGTGCGATGAGAACGGCAATGCCGGTAAAGATCGGCAGCTTGCGGCGCGGAGCCGGGCTCTGGATGTCAGTCACTCAGGCGTCCCTCACGGGCATTGTGACGATATTGCATGGCGATGAGTATGCCCTTGCACCAGCGCAGTGCGAGCAGAGACAGAATGATCGTCAGCGGGCCGAAGAGCAGGATATGCACCCATATCGGCGGCGCATAATTGACCTGCAGCCAAAGCACCGAGCCGATGATGATGAAACCGACGATGAGAATGACGAAGACGGCCGGGCCATCGCCTGCATCGGCGAAGGAATAATCGAGCCCGCAGGCGGCGCAGCGCGGCTTCAGACCGAGAACGCCGTCAAAAAGCTGGCCATGGCCACAGCGCGGGCAGCATCCCCTGATACCGGTCTTGACCGGATCGACCGGGGGAAATTGCGCGTTGTCTTCATTCATCATCATCTCCATGCAAACGGCTTTTCGCCGTCTGCCATAACTCTCCCATAAAGTATTCGCATCCCGAATGGAAATACCTGCGCGTTTTCGCCTCAGTGATTCGCGCCAACAGAAGAAGAAGACTAATGACCAACGACAGCCATGCCGGACAGATCATTATCCTGAACGGTGCGCCGCGAAGCGGCAAATCCAGCATTGCGCGCGCAATCCAGGAAGAATTCGAGGGGCCGTGGATCAACCTCGGCGTCGACAACTATAATGCCATGACGCCGGAGCGCTACCTGCCCGGTATCGGATTGAGGCCCGGCGGCGAACGGCCGGACCTCGAAGAACTCGTGCCGTTCCTCTACGCGGCGCTCTACGAATCGATCGCCATCCATGCCGGCTTGGGCCTCAACGTCGTCGCCGATCTCGGCCACCACGACAGCTATTCGCAGCCACTCGGCATTCTCAGCGATTGCGCCAGGCGGCTCGACGGATTTTCCGTACTGTTCGTCGGCGTCAAATGTCCTATCGAGACGATCATGCAGCGGCGCGAGGTCAATCAGGACGGGCGCGAGACCCTCTACCTGCGTGCCACCGAGGAGACGCCTGTACCGGAGCCGGTGCAGCGCTGGCAGGACGAAGTGCATCGCCCAGGTCTCTACGATATAGAAGTCGACACATCCGTGCTGACTGCGCTCGAATGCGCCGAGGCGATCCGCCATCAGCTGGATCTTGGTATCCCCGAGCCTTCGGCGTTTGAGAGGCTGGCCGGCCAGCGATAAATCAGAGAGCCACGTTGCGGCAAAGAAAAAGGCGGGGCCGAAGGCACCCGCCTTTCTGATTTCTATCCGACCTCGATCAGCCTGCCGCGACCGGAGCGCCCCAGCCGCCCCAGACGTAGATGCAGAAGAACAGGAACAGCCAGACGACGTCAACGAAGTGCCAGTACCAGGCTGCCGCCTCGAAGCCGAAGTGCTGCTTCGGCGTGAAATCACCGCGCAACGCCCTGATGAGGCAGACCAACAGGAAGATCGTGCCGACCAGAACGTGGAAGCCGTGGAAGCCGGTGGCCATGAAGAAGGTCGCGCCGTAGATCGAGTTGCGGAACTCGAACGGAGCGTGAGCATATTCATAGGCTTGGACGGAAGAGAAGAGCACGCCGAGCAGGACCGTCAACGTCAGGCCCTGGATAAGGCCCTTGCGGTCGTTGTGCAGCAGAGCGTGGTGAGCCCAGGTTACCGTCGTGCCCGAGAGCAGCAGGATGACGGTGTTGTAGATCGGCAGGTGCCAGGGATCGAGAACCTCGATGCCCTTTGGCGGCCAGACGCCGCCGGTATAGGCGAGCCGCGAAGCCTGGATGGCTTCATGCGGAAAGAGGCTGGCGTCGAAATAGGCCCAGAACCAGGCAACGAAGAACATCACTTCCGAAGCGATGAACATGATCATGCCATAGCGCAAGTGCAGCGACACGACCCGGGTATGGGCGCCCTCGTGGGCTTCCTTCACGGTGTCGGACCACCAGCCGTACATGACGTAGAAAACGAGAGCGAGGCCGATGAAGAAGAGCCACGGATGGGCCCACTCGATGCCGAGAACATGCAGCGAGCCGCCGTTCAGGTAGCGCATATAGCCGACGCCGCCGAAGGCCATCAGGAATGCGCCGAGCGAGGCCAGTATCGGCCACGGGCTCGGAGCTATGATGTGGTAGTCGTGATTCTTCTGATGAGCATCGGCCATGTCAGATCCCCGGTGTCTTCCTTCTCCGCTTCCGGCATTGCCGGAAACACTCCTCAATCAAAGTTTCTTTTCAGCCTGTCCCGCACTACCCTCATTCGAAGCCACCGGCTTCGGACCCTCTTTGGGATAGAACGTGTATGACAGCGTGACCGTGTGAATGCTTTTCGATTCAGCGGCCTTGGTAATTTCCGGATCGATGTAGAACACGACCGGCATTTCAAGCTTTTCGCCCGGCTTCAGGTCCGTTTCATTAAAGCAGAAACATTGCACCTTGTTGAAATAGGCGCCCGCTTCGCCTGGCGTGACGTTGAAGATCGCCTGGCCGCGCTGGGTTTCGTTGGACCGGTTCTCGGCGATGAAGTTGACCTGGATGGTCTCGCCGATCTTCGGATTGACCTCGCGCTCGACCGGCTTGAATTCCCATTGCAGGCCGGGAGCGACGTTCGCATCGAAAGTGACGCGCATCGTGCGGTCGAGGATGACGCTCGAAACCTGGTCCACGCGCTGTGTCGTGCCGTTATAGCCGGTCACCTGGCAGAAGAGCCGATAGAGTGGGACGGCGGCGTAGCTCGCAGCGCCCATGCCGACGACGAAGCTCAGGCACATGAAGACGACGGCAGCATTGTTGCGCGGCTTCTTCGGTGCGTTAACGGCGTCGCTCATTCCATCAGCCTCCATGTCCCAGAAACTTGACGATGGTAATGGCGTAGAAAAGGATCACCAGTCCGGCGAGTACCACACCGAGCGCGATGTTGCGATTGCGGCGCGACTTGCGTTGCGCTTCGGTCAGCTTGACCAGATCCATCAGAACGAGCCTCCTGCGTATGAGACCAGCGTGGCGACCAGCCGGTCGAGCATCAGCGCAGAGAACACGGCGAAGAGGTAGAAGATCGAGAAGCCGAACAGCTTCTTGGCAGGGATCATCTTGAGATCGCCGTCGGGCATGCGCCAGACGGCGATGGAACAGTATATGAAGACCGCGCCGAGGGCTGCGGCGACGACGCCATAACCAACGCTGGCGAAGCCGAGGAAGGTCGGCAGCACCGCACAGACGGCCGTCAGCACGGCATAGGCAACGATCTGATGCTTGGTGGTGCGCTCGCCCGACACGTTCGGCAGCATCGGCACGCCAACCGCTTCGTAATCCCTCATCTTGAAGAGCGCGAGCGCCCAGAAATGCGCAGGCGTCCAGAGGAAAATGATGAGGAAAAGAACAGTGCTTTCGATCGTGACGGAATTGGTCACGCAGGCCCAGCCGATCATCGGCGGGAAAGCACCGGCCGCGCCACCGATGACGATGTTCTGCGGCGTCGAGCGCTTCAGCCACATTGTGTAGATGACGGCGTAGAAGAAGATGGTGAAGGCGAGAATGAAGGCCGACAGCCAATTGATCGCGAGACCGAGGATCGTCACCGAGAAGCAGGAGAGCACGAGGCCGAAGGCCAGAGCCTCCTTGGGCAGGATACGGCCGGCCGGGATCGGGCGCTTGGCGGTGCGGCTCATGACGGCGTCGATATCGGCGTCATACCACATGTTGAGCGCACCCGACGCGCCTGCACCGACGGCAATGCAGAGGATGGCGATCAGGCCGAGAACCGGATTGATGTGGCCCGGCGCCAGCACCAGGCCGGCAAAGGCGGTGAAGACCACGAGCGACATGACTCGTGGCTTCAGAAGCTCGAAATAATCGCGCGCACTGGCTTCCGACAGGCGAAAATCGCCGTCTTCCGCAAGAGCCTCGTGATTGTCGATTACCGTCATCATTCCGTCCTGAGCAAATTAACTGACAGACGCCGCAGAAGCCTGCGGCGTCTGGAAAACCGGCATCTTACTTGATGCGCGGGAGCTGTTCCCACTGGTGGTACGGCGGCGGCGAAGGCAGCTGCCACTCGAGGGTCGTTGCGCCCTCACCCCATGGATTGTCACCGGCAACGCGCTTCTTGGCGAAGGCTTCCCAGACACCGACGAGGAAGATGATCACGCCCACGAAGGAGATGTAGGAGCCAATCGAGGAAACATAGTTCCAACCGGCGAATGCATCCGGATAGTCGATATAGCGGCGCGGCATGCCGGCGAGGCCGAGGAAGTGCTGCGGGAAGAACACCAGGTTCACGCCGATGAACATGACCCAGAAGTGCAGCTTGCCAAGGAATTCGCTGTACATGTAGCCGGTCATCTTCGGGAACCAGTAGTACCAGGCAGCGAAGATGGCGAAGACGGCGCCGAGCGACAGAACATAGTGGAAGTGAGCCACCACGTAATAAGTGTCATGCAGCGAGCGGTCGAGGCCGGCGTTGGCGAGCTGGACACCGGTGACACCGCCGACGGTGAAGAGGAAGATGAACCCGATCGCCCAGATCATCGGGGTGCGGAAGCTGATCGAGCCACCCCACATGGTCGCAATCCAGGAGAAGATCTTCACACCCGTCGGAACGGCGATGACCATCGTCGCGAAGACGAAGTAGCGCTGCGCATCGAGCGACAGGCCGACCGTGTACATGTGGTGAGCCCAGACGACAAAGCCGACGGCACCGATGGCGACCATGGCATAGGCCATGCCGAGATAACCGAAAACCGGCTTCTTGGAGAAGGTCGACACGATATGGCTGACGATGCCGAAGCCCGGCAGGATCAGGATGTAGACTTCCGGGTGACCGAAGAACCAGAACAGGTGCTGGTAGAGGATCGGGTCACCGCCGCCTTCCGGCGCGAAGAAGGCTGTGCCGAAGTTACGGTCGGTCAGCAGCATGGTGATGGCGCCTGCCAGAACCGGCAGCGACAGCAGCAGCAGGAAGGCGGTGATCAGCACGGCCCAGGCAAAGAGCGGCATCTTGTGCAGCGTCATGCCCGGAGCGCGCATGTTGAGGATCGTGGTGATGAAGTTGATCGCACCGAGGATCGAGGACGCACCGGCAATGTGGAGCGCGAAGATCGCAAGGTCGACTGCCGGACCCGGCTGACCGCCGACGGCAAGCGGCGGATACATGGTCCAGCCGCCACCTGCGCCATAGGCGCCGGCCGGGCCTTCGACGAACATCGAGATGCACAGCAGCAGGAAGGCCGGAACGATCAGCCAGAAGGAGATGTTGTTCAGACGCGGGAAAGCCATATCAGGCGCGCCGATCATGATCGGCACCATCCAGTTGGCGAAGCCGCCGATCATCGCCGGCATGACCATGAAGAAGATCATGATCAGCGCGTGAGCGGTGGTGAAGACGTTGAACATGTGCTTGGCGCCATCGATGGCGGCATCACCTTCGAAGCCGTAGACCATGGAGGCCAGGCCGTGGAAGATCTGGATGCCCGGCTCCTGCAGTTCCATGCGCATGGCAACTGAGAGAAGGCCGCCGACGATGCCGGCGAAGATCGCGAAGATCAGATAGAGCGTGCCGATGTCCTTGTGGTTCGTCGAGAAGAACCAGCGGTCTGCAAAGCTCGGCGTATGCGAGTGATCGTGGTGGTCGTCATGCGCGTGTGCGTCATGAGCGTAGTGATCATGAGAATGATCGTCGTGAGCGGAAGGTCCAGCCATTGTCCCGATCCCCTATCTTACTTTGCGACGTTTTCAGCGACATCGACGGTCTTTGCAGAACCATCGGCAGCGGCGATCAGTGTCTTGTAGGCGCCGGGCAAGTCGCTGGCGGCCGTGGTCAGCCACTGCTTGTACTTGTCCTCGGAGACCACGCGGATCGCGATCGGCATGAACGCATGGTCCTTGCCGCAAAGCTCGGAACACTGGCCGTAGAAGAGGCCTTCGCGCTCGGCGCGGAACCAGGTTTCGTTCAGGCGGCCCGGAACGGCGTCGATCTTGATGCCGAAGGACGGCATGGCGAAAGCATGAATGACGTCGGTCGGCGCGGCAGTGACAAGAACGCGAACGGTCTTGTTGACAGGCAGTACGAGTTCGTTGTCGACGGCCAGAAGGCGCGGATAGACAGCAAGGTCGGCCTTGCCGGCAGAGGCACGATCCGGTTCCTTCAGAAGATAGGAGTCGAAGGCGACAGGCGTTTCGCCGGAGCCCTCATATTCATAGTTCCACTGCCACTGGGTCGCGGTCGCCTTGATCGTCACATCCGGATTTTCCGGCAGGGTGAGCTGCGCCGTCAGGAGGGTGAAAGAAGGAACAGCGAGGAAAAGAAGGATGAGAACCGGCCCCACGGTCCAGATGACTTCGATTACCGTATTGTGGCTCGTCTTGGAGGGAATCGGGTTTGCCGAAGCCCGAAACTTGAAACAGACGACCAGAATGAGAACGAGAACGAACAGCGTGATCGGAACGATGAACCACAGCGTATATTGTTCGAACCAGTGGATCTCCCGCATGATCGGCGTTGCTGCCGGCTGCAGTGTCGCCTGCCACGGCATCGGCTGATCGGCATATGTGCCGGAAGCAAAAAGCAGACAGACCAGCGCGGTCAGGGCTGCATAAGCCTTCTTAATCACCTTGTAATCTCCCTCGAGCGCTGATCTGCGATAAATCGAGCGCAGAATCCTTGCCATCCTGTGCGCTTCAAACCACAGTTTGGCATCCGCCGCAACAGGCAGAAGCAATTGTCTATGCGGCATTTTTGCTCAAAGACTGCCTCCTCAGCCACGGCAAAACATTCCAAGCTTTTCATCAGCATACGAAAAACGCGCTCCAGCGCCAATCCGCCCGCTGCACATTCTTTCGGCGAGGTCCTATTTCTGCCGCAGTCCCCCGGTTTTCACGGGGTGGGGCTTTTCATTTTCTGTGGGCAGCTTCACAAATAGCGGCAATGATTCGATATCCAGAGGTTTTCATGGGTTTCCGTTCCCTCGCGCGGCCTTTTGTTCTGGCCGCAGGCATCGCGACCGCCGCGACGAGCCCCGTTTTCGCGCAGCAGACGCCGACGCCCGCGCAGTCGCGTCCTGCCACGCCTGCTCCGAAGCCCGCACCGACACAGCAGCCCGCACCGTCTGCGACGCCGAACGTCGAGCAGGTGACGCCCAGCCAGGCTCAGCCGCCGGCTCCCGGCACGGTCCGTTCCAACCATGGCGCATGGTCCGTCGTCTGCGACAAGCCGGCGGGCGCCTCGGCCGAGCAGTGCGCGCTGATGCAGAACGTCATTGCCGAAGACCGTCCTGAAGTAGGCCTCTCCGTCGTCGTCCTGAAGACCGCCGACCGCAAGTCGAAGATCCTGCGCGTTCTGGCGCCGCTCGGCGTGCTGCTGCCGAACGGCCTCGGCCTCAATGTCGACGGCAAGGATATCGGCCGCGCCTATTTCGTGCGCTGCTTTGCTGACGGCTGCTATGCCGAAGTCGTTCTCGAGGACGAACTGCTCAAGACCTTCCGCAGCGGCGCGCAGGCAACCTTCATCGTCTTCCAGACGCCGGAAGAAGGCATCGGCATCCCTGTCGACCTCAAGGGTTTCGCAGAAGGCTACGACGCCCTGCCCTGATGCGGGGCTTGCTCGCGCAGTGCATCAGACCTACATCGGCTATTGAGCATTACCGCTCTTCTTGCGGAGCATAAAACCATGACCACGGATCTCCTGACGCTCTTTGATGCCGATGAAGCGACGATGCGCAAGCATGTCGCCGAGGCGCTTACCGGCGCCGATGACGGCGAGCTCTTCATCGAGCACGCGCAGGCGGAATCGCTGACCTTCGACAATGGCCGCCTCAAGGGGGGCAGCTTCAACACAGAGCAGGGTTTTGGCCTGCGCGCGGTTGCCGGCGAAGCGGTCGGCTATGCCCATGCGGGCGACCTTTCGGTTTCGGCGCTGAAGCGGGCAGCCGATGCGGTCGGCGCCGTCACGCGCGGTTATTCCGGCTCTTACGCGGCAGCACCGCAGGGTACCAACCGCAAGCTCTATACCGACGAGAACCCGATCGGTTCGCCGACCTTCGAGGAGAAGGTCAAGGTGCTGACTGATATCGACGCCTATCTGCGCGGCAAGAACGACAAGGTGCGGCAGGTCACTGCTTCGGTGGCGGCAAGCTGGCAGGTAGTCGATATCCTGCGCGCCGATGGCCATCGCGTACAGGATATCCGTCCGATGACGCGCATCAATATCTCTGTCATGGTCGGCGACGGCGACCGGCAGGAGAGCGGCTCCTACGGCCAGGGCGGCCGCATCGGTTTCGGTGATTTCATCGCGACAGGAAGCTGGCAGCACGGTGCGGACGAAGCGCTGCGGCAGGCACTCGTCAATCTTGAAGCGATCGATGCACCTGCCGGTACGATGGATGTCGTGCTCGGCTCGGGCTGGCCCGGCGTCATGCTGCACGAGGCCGTGGGCCATGGTCTCGAAGGCGACTTCAACCGCAAGAAGACGTCTGCCTTTGCCGGTCTCCTCGGCCAGATGGTGGCCGCCCCCGGCGTGACCGTCGTCGACGACGGTACGATCGACAGCCGCCGCGGTTCCATCACCATCGACGACGAAGGTACGCCTTCCGCCTACAACGTGCTGATCGAAAACGGTAAACTGGTCGGATACATGCAGGACCGGCAGAACGCCCGGCTGATGGGCATGGCGCCCACCGGCAACGGCCGTCGCCAGGGTTATGCACATGTGCCAATGCCGCGCATGACGAACACCTATATGCTCGGTGGCGACAAGACGCCGGAAGAAATCATCGCTTCGGTCAAGAAGGGCATCTATGCCGTCTCCTTCGGCGGCGGCCAGGTGGACATCACGTCAGGCAAGTTCGTCTTCGGCTGCACCGAGGCCTATCTCATCGAAAACGGCAAGATCGGTGCGCCGATCAAGGGCGCCATGCTGATCGGCAACGGCCCGGACGCCATGAAGCGCGTATCGATGATCGGCAACGACATGAAGCTCGACACCGGTATCGGCAATTGCGGCAAGGCCGGCCAATGGGTTCCCGTCGGCGTCGGCCAGCCGCACCTGCGCATGGATCAGGTGACGGTCGGCGGCACGCAGACCTGAGGCGGTGCGATCATGGCCGAAATCGAGATCAGAACCTTTGCTCCTGACGATGCCGATGGCGTGATTTCGGTCATCCTGCCGATCCAGCGCGAAGAATTCGGCATCGACATCACCGCCGACACGCAGCCGGACCTGCGTGTCATTCCGGATTTCTATCAGTCCGGCAAGGGCCAGTTCTGGGTGGCGGTCAGGGATCGTGCCGTCGTCGGCACGCTCGGCCTCAAGGATATCGGCAACAACCAGGCGGCCCTGCGAAAGATGTTCGTGGCCGCCGAGGTGCGGGGCCGCGAACACGGTGTGGCCGCCCGGCTGCTCGAAGCGCTTTTTGCCCATGCTGGCAAAGTCGGCGTCACCGATATCTTCCTCGGCACGACGGACAAGTTCGTCGCCGCGCACCGGTTCTATGAGAAGAACGGTTTCTCCGAGATCACCAGCAAGGACCTGCCGCAAGAATTCCCGCGAATGGCCGTCGACAGCAAGTTCTATCGATATAAGTTCGGCTGACTCAGACTTTCAGAAGGTTGTTATGCGGCTGATCTCGCGATGGCAGAATTCCGCGGGAGAGCGAGTGCGGATCGCGCTCAATCTCAAAGGTATTTCCTACAGTTACGTTCCCATCGGTTCGCTTGAAGCGGGCGAATACAATCGGCTCAATCCACAGGGGCTGCTGCCAGCCTTGGATATCGGCGGTCGTGTTGTGCCTCAATCGTCGGCGATCCTGGCTTACATAGAGGAGAACTATCCCGATCCGAGCCTCCTGCCCGAGGATCCGCTACTGCGTGCGCAGGCGAGAGGTTTTGCCGCCCACATTGCTTCGGAGATGCACTCCCTGACGGTCCAGCGCGTCCGGTATTTCTTGCAGGAGGCACTTGGCGGCGGCGAGGCCGAAGTAAAGCGATGGGTGCGCCACTGGCTGGGACTTGGCTTTGCCGCGCTTGAAGAAACGCTCGCGCAGCGTGAAATCCAGTCGCCCTTCTGTTTCGATGATCGTCCGGGCTGGGCCGACCTGCATCTGATTCCGCAGATGAGCAACGCTCGCCGTCTTGGCCATGATCTCTCGCCCTATCCCCTATTGCTCTCGATTGAGCAGCGCTGTGTGGTTCTCGATGCCTTCCGCTCGGCTCGGCCGGAGGCGCAGCCGGATTTCCCGAAGCCGGATCGCTTCGCTTCAAGTGCGTCACTCGGAACAACTTGATACAAGCCGATAGGAGCGATGACAGCAGTGACACTCACAGCACGGGCTCTTTAAGGTAACGATCGATTATTGATGTCGCGTCTTTCGCGGAACAGCCCTTGAGCCGATCCAAGGGAACGAAAATCGTCCTCGGCAGGATTCCCCAGTTCCATGCGAAGAGATCACTCAAAAGTTTCGGATCTGCGTCATCCCGGACGACCAATCTTAGCGTTCTTTCCGATGTGCGTGCTCGATTCACCTTGCTGATCTTGCTGATTAGCCGCCAGTGAAGGCTGACCGAAAAGCCCTGATGCTGGATGCCTTCGGGTGATAAGACAATGAGCGGTCTGCTGAAGGTGATCTTCGAACCCCGGTAGATCGAGCGGGCGAGTTGAGCCGACATGACGACGAGCGCTGGACCGGCCATGAATGGAGGAAAGGCTTGGAAGACCAGTTCGCCGCTGGCGATCAGCGCGAGGACAATACAAATCACGGACTTGAAACCGACGACCGTCCAGTAGTTCAAGACGTTTTCCCAGATCTCCAGCTGCAAAGCGTCACCGGCGCCATCCACAGAAGCGCCTGCCGGTCCTATCCAGCGCATGCGTCTATCCCGTCTCAAAGCAGCATACGTCATGCCCTGTCAGGTCTATCAAGGCTTGAACCGCCATTTCCGCTCGATTGCGGCGGCGAGATCTACCTCGTGACGCCGAGCAAAGAGCAGGACATGGCCGAGAATATCGGCAGTCTCGTCGGCCAGGTCGCGCTCCATCTCCTCGGGCGAACGGCCTTTGGCACGGCCGCGGCCGGTCAGGCGGTTCCAGGCCTGGGTCAGTTCTCCCATTTCCTCCTGCAGCTTCAGCAGAAACCAATCGGCATCGCGCTCGATGTCATTGGCGGCGGCGTAGGCGGACGATGAGGTCTCGAACTGGTCGGCGAGCCGTTGCAGCATGACGTTCTCCTTTTGTTTATGAGGAGAGCGCCGATTCCCGAAGTTTGTCCAGAGCGAGCCGCGGCTCAGCCCTGGTTCGGCAACAGCATGCAGTCGTAGGAGCGCTTCTTCAGGGCGTCGCAGGCAGAGGTCGCGTCTTCCTTGCTCTGGAAGCCAATGAAACGGGCGCGATAAATCGCATTGGCGCCCTTGCCGACAGCTTCCGTGTAAGGCGAGGCGGAAACCAGCGGCGCACCGGCCTCGGACTGGGCCTGCGCGAGGAGCGCGCGGGCAGCATCGGCGCTCGGGGCAGCGGAGATCTGGATTTGCCAGCCGCCTGCCTTGCTGACCGGCGCTTTCGCCGCCTTGCCGGCATTCATGATTTCGTCCATTGCCGCCGGGCGCTCAAGCGGGACAACTCCGTCATTGGCAAAGCCAAGCGCCTTCGGTGCGGGTGCTGCTGCCTCGTCCGCGACGCGCGGCGCGTTCGCCGGCACGGGAACATCCGTCTGCTCCGCAGCCGAGGCGACCTCGACCTGCTGCTTGGCATTGATGCTTGCAGTCAAGCTGGCGCCACCGGAGGAAGCTCTTCCCATATAGCGGTCGAACAATCCGGCCATCTTGGCATCGCGGCTGCGGGCCGTGCGGCCGCCGAGCACCACGCCAACCACGCGGCGGCTGCCGTCCTTCACGGCGCTGACAATGTTGAAACCGGAGGCATTGGTATAGCCGGTCTTGATACCGTCCATGCCCTGATAGCGGTACATGAGATTGTTGTGGCCGCGGATGGTCTGGCCGCGGAAATTGAAGCTCGCGATGGAGAAGAGGCGATATTCGCCGGGATAGTTCTTCATCAGCGCCACGGCGAGCGTGGACATATCGCGCGCCGTCGTGACCTGACGCTTGTCCGGCAGGCCGGACGCATTGACGAAAACCGTGCGGCCCATGCCGAGCTGACGGGCCCTCTGTGTCATGAGCCTGGCGAAATTGCTTTCCGAGCCGCCGAGCTTCTCACCCATGGCGGCGGCCGCATCATTGGCCGATTTGACGATCATGCCATAGACCGCCTCGCGCACCGTGATCGTGCCGCCGGCCTTCACGCCGAGCTTTGTCGGCGGACGGGAGGCAGCATATTTCGACATGGTGATCGGTGTATCCCAGGTGATCTTGCCGCGATTGAGCGCCTCGAAGGTGAGATAGAGCGTCATCATCTTCGTCAGCGAAGCCGGATGGTTCAGCGTATCACCGTTTTCGGAGGCGAGAACCTTGCCGGTGCGGGCATCGAGGACGAGGGAAGCGCTACCGGCGAAGGCGGCAACAGGTGCAGAAAGTGCCAGCGACGCGGTCAAAATGGCAGCCAAAAGCCTTCTCATGCACTTCCCCTCATTATACCCGGCGAGTCGCTACAACCGGAATTATGTCCCGTATTGTGACAGATGCCCATAATCTGGCGCGACTTTGAGGCAACGCCCAAGTTTTTTCCAAGCTTTTGTTTCGCTTGGTTAACAGCCGGTCAACAACCCGTTTTCCCTCCGGGATTCAGCAAGGTTTAACGGCGGTATTGGTAGCCTGTGTGACACGATTACAAAGCGGGGTCACGGGAAAAATGGGGCAGTGGAAGCGGCGGCTGAAGCGCATCACGATCGGCGGCGGCCTGGAAGCGGCGTGGCTGGCGAGCGCTGCCGGGCTCATGAAGGAGGCCCGCGGACGCGGCGTCATCTTCACGCTCCATCATGTGCGCCCGCATGTCGCCCAACCGTTCGAACCGAACCAGCACCTTGAAATAACACCAGAATTTCTGGATTCAACGCTCCGGCGCCTGAGACGAATGGGCTATCGTTTCGTGCCGCTCGATGCGGTGCCCTCCCTGTTGTCGGACCCGCAGGACGATCGCCTGTTCGCCGCTTTCACACTGGATGACGGGTATCGCAACAATCTGATCCATGCCCTGCCCGTCTTCGAACGGCATCAGGCGCCCTTTACCATTTTCATAGCGCAGGGCTTTGCCGAGGGCTCGCACAGCATCTGGTGGGAAACGCTGGCACTGCTGCTTAACCGGGAAAATAGCATCGAGTTCAATTTCGGCCGCGGCAGGGAGAGACTGGCGCTCGATACGCTCGTCCGGAAATGGGACGCCTTCGAGAGGCTTGCCGAGTTTATCCACAGGCAGGACGAGAGCCGCGCGCTCGCCGAGGTGGATGCGCTGGCGCGGCGCCACGGGATCGAGCCGCTCGACATTGCGCGGGAACTGGTCATGGGACCGCAGGAACTGCGAGAGCTTTCCGCAAGCCCGCTCGCCAGTCTCGGCGCCCATACTATCAGCCACAGGGCACTTGCCCGCCTGCCGCATGCAGAAGCCCGCATCGAGATGGAAATCTCGGCAGATTATGTCGAATCGATCACCGGCATTCGTCCCCGGACAATCGCTTTTCCCTATGGAACGAAGGAGGCAACAAAGGGCCGTGAAGCGGAGCTTGCGGCAAAGCTCGGCTTTGCCGTAGCCGTGACAACGCAGCCGGGCATTCCGGCAGCAAGCGAGCCCACCTATATGCCGCGTATCTCGCTCAACGGCTTTTACCAGAGGTCACGCTATGTTTCGGCGCTGGCATCAGGCATTCCATTGAAACTGCTTGGGAAATAGGTTCTTTACGGGTACATCCGCACCTTGTCCCAGCCCCCCTTGGGCGTCGGCCGGCGGAATTCGATCCGGTCGTGCAGCCGGAACTTCTGGTCTTTCCAGAACTCGATCGAGGTCGGGCGGATCCGGAAGCCAGACCAGTAAGACGGGCGCGGAATGTCGCCGATGGCGTAGCGCGCCGTGTATTCGGCAACCGCCCTTTCCAGAGCAAAGCGGCTTTCGAGCGGGCGCGACTGCTTGGAAGCCCAGGCGCCGATGCGGCTGCCGCGGGCACGGGTCGCAAAGTAGGCGTCGGCCTCTGCGTCGGTGACCAGTTCGACAGGGCCGCGAACGCGCACCTGACGGCGCAGCGTTTTCCAGTGGAAACACATGGCAGCTTTCTTCTGTCCCAAGATTTCGCGACCTTTCTGACTCTCGAAATTCGTGTAGAAGACGAATCCGTCAGTATCGAAACCCTTCAGGAGAACCATGCGGACATTGGGCAGCCCATCTTCATCGACCGTCGCGAGCGCGACAGCATTGGGGTCGTTGAGTTCGGAAGCCTCCGCCTCCTTCATCCACTCCCCAAAGAGCTTGAAGGGCTCTTCACTTTCCGTAAAGTCACCAGCTGTTAACCCGTTTGCCGACATATTAATTCAAATCCCGAGGTTTCTAAAAACTGACCCAGCCTCTCAGACTGGGGAAGGATGCAGGGTGGAAGTCATAGCAAAGACACATCGCCATACAAAGGGTTCGCTGCGCCGCAGCGTCAGACTCTCCATCGTCGGTATTGCGATCCTGTCACTTTCCGGCTGCATGACCGGAGGGTTCGACTTCCTGAGCTCGGCAAAGGTGGATCGTTCGGTTGCGACCGGCACGGTGCCGCAGCCCGCCCCGAGCACCGATACGCTTTCCGACGAGATGACGGTGCGCAACGCCGTGACGTCGGCCGATATCCAGAAACTCGAGGGGCAGCCGCTTCCCTGGGCCAATGCCTCGACCGGCAGCGCCGGCGTCATCGACACGATCGTCGAGAACAATGATGCCGGTCAGGTCTGCCGGCAATTCCGCACGACACGCCATTCCTATGTCGGTATCGCCAAATTCTACGGCAAGACCTGCCTTGTCGGCGGCGGCAACTGGCAGCTTCTGAGCTTCCAGCCGGAAAGCTGATCCGCTCCTTTACCCGTTTTGCGGCGTTGGCCACCCTGAAACTTCAGGGTTAATGCGGCGTGCCGATTCGCTTCAATGTTTAGTGAAAGACTAACCATTAGTGGCAAAACACCCCATATCCAGCTTCGGAAATAAGAAGTGATTAGCAACTCTCCCGCACGATCGGCCGACGAGCGTGCTTTCCTGTCGTGAACGGGGAGGCGCGTCATGAGTTGAGATTCGGTTTCCGGGAGCGCCACGAGGAAGATGCCTCCCGGATTGCGACAGCGGCGGTGCGAACAATGCGTGATCCATATAAGGTTCTGGGCGTCAAGCGCGACGCGGATGCGGACGAAATCAAGGCGGCCTGGCGCAACATGGCCAAGGCCGTGCATCCCGATCACAATCAGGGCGACCCCACGGCCACCGCGCGTTTCGCCGAGATCGGTCGCGCCTATGAAACACTGAAAGATCCGCGAAAGCGCAATCTCTTCGACAGCGCCGTACGCATGGCTGAAGCAAAAAAGCAGGAGCAGACGATCATGCAGCAGCGTCAAGCTGCGCGTGAGGCTGCTGCCCGCGCCAAGGCCGCTCAGGCCAATGCCGAGCGGGTGATGGAAGAGCTTGCACGCGCCAATGCCAATGCGCAGAAAGCCGCAGCGGCAGGTGCCAAGCAGCAGCAGGCAGGCTCGACCGAAGCGGCAGAAGAGATGGTCGAGCGCATCTTTGGCGCACAAGCGACCCGCAGCGCCGGCGCGCAGGCGCAACCGCAGGCACAGCAAGCATACTCTCAGCAGGCGCACTCCCAGCAGGCACAGGCCAAGCCGCATGCGGCCGACGCGGCCCGGCAACCGGAACAGGAGACAGCAGAATCCGAAACCGCCAGGGCGGAGGATGAGCAGACGGAGGCCACGACCGGCAGTGGCGTCAACATGTCCCTGCCGCTCAGCCTTCTGACCTCGCTGGTGCGCCGCTTCACCGGCACCGGTCAGCCAGGCCCTGAAAAAGCACCGGATGAGGTGGCAACTGCCACCGTCTCGATCGAAGACATCATGAGGGGCAGCTGGACGACGGTTTCTCTTCCGGAAGGCCGTGAAGTCGGCTTTGCCCTGCCAGCCGGCACGACCGAAGGCCATCAGGTCCGGCTCAAGGGCCAGGGGTTCAAGTTGCCGGGCATGCAACGCGGCGATGCCGTCATCAACATCCATATCGCGCCCGATCCGAGATTCACCGTCGATGGTTTCGACGTGCATGCCGTCCTGCCGCTCAACATCGAAAACGCAGTGCTTGGCACCGAAGCGCGCGTCGATGGTCCGCAGGGACCGGTCAATGTAACGGTCCCCGCCTGGTCCGGTTCCGACAAGACGATCCGCATTCCCGACCAGGGGCTGCCCAACGACAGCGGTGGAAAAGGCGATCTCGTCGTCGAATTGCGCATTATGTTGTGGGAAAAACCAGACGATAAGGTCACCGATCTCATGCGCAGCATGCGTGAAGGGCTATTTTTATGAAATTTTGGTGACAATCGCACCCTTTGTTACGATGCCTAACAGTTGATGATCTTGGGCCTGCTTGAACCGATTAACGGCCTATGCCATAGGCAGGATCATCAGAATTCCTAGGGAAGCGAAATATGGCTCAAGCATCCGGCCTCATGGCAGGCAAACGCGGCGTCATCATGGGTGTCGCCAACAATCGTTCGATTGCGTGGGGTATTGCCAAGGCCATTCATGCGCAGGGCGGAGAAGTTGCATTCACCTATCAGGGCGATGCCCTGAAGAAGCGCGTGGAGCCATTGGCTGCCGAAATCGGCGCCGTCATGGTTGGCCATTGCGACGTCAGCGACGAATCCACGATCGATGCCGTTTTCGAAAACGTCGAGAAGCTGTGGGGCAAGATCGATTTCATCGTGCATGCGATCGGTTTCTCCGACAAGGACGAGCTGACCGGCCGTTACGTCGATACGACGCCTGACAATTTCACCAAGACCATGCAGATCTCCGTCTACTCCTTCACGTCGGTCGCGCGGCGCGCCGAGAAGTTGATGACGGAAGGCGGTTCGATGCTCACCCTCACCTATTACGGTGCTGAGAAGGTGATGCCGAACTACAACGTCATGGGCGTTGCCAAGGCGGCACTCGAAGCGAGCGTCAAATATCTCGCCGTCGACCTCGGACCGAAGAACATCCGCGTCAACGCCGTTTCGGCAGGCCCGATCAAGACGCTTGCGGCCTCCGGCATCGGCGATTTCCGCTACATCCTCAAGTGGAACGAGTATAACGCGCCGCTGCGTCGTACCGTGACCATCGAGGAAGTGGGCGATGTCGGCCTCTACCTGCTCTCGGACCTGTCGCGTTCCGTGACGGGTGAAGTGCATCACGCCGACAGCGGCTATCATGTCATCGGCATGAAGGCTGTGGACGCGCCTGACATTTCCGTCATCAAGGACTGAGCGTCCTTACCTGCGAAGCGGAGCCGATCCCCGTGCTTATCTATGTGATCAGACACGGCCAGACCGACTGGAATGCGGAACGCCGCCTGCAGGGGCAGAAGGATATTCCGATCAATGCGATCGGCCGCGAACAGGCAAGACAGAACGGGATCGCCCTTGCGGCGGTCCTGAAGGGCGAGGATACGGAATTCGATTTCGTCGCAAGCCCGCTCGGGCGCACGCGCGAGACCATGGAGATCATGCGATCAGCCATGGGGCTTCCGCCCAAGGACTATCGAACCGACGAACGCCTGGTCGAAGTCTCCTTTGGCGACTGGGAAGGCTATACGATAAAGCAGCTCAGGGTCTCTCAGGCCGAGCGAGTGACGGAACGCAACATCAACAAGTGGGATTTCATTCCGCCGGGCGAGGATGCGGAAAGCTACGAGATCATGTCGTGGCGAACAGGCGCATGGCTGAATTCAGTCGACCGGCCAACCGTTTGCGTCACCCATGGCGGTGTCATCAGAAGTCTGTTCAAGCTAATCTCCAACCTTCCCAAGGATGTCGCCTCCGAAGGCGAAATCCCGCAGGACCGGATTTTGAAGATCGAGACGTCGCGAGGCCAGATCGGCTGGATCTGATCCTGCAGATCCTTGCTTACTTGACGATGTCGAGATCGTTGATGACGCGCTTGCCGTCGACTTCCGTATAGAAGATCACAACCTTGACGCCGGCCTTCAGGCCTTCGAAATCGAATTCCTCGGGCGCCTGATAGGTCTTGCCGTCATCCAGCGTCAAGACGAGATTGGTAGTGTCGACCTTCTTGATCGTCGCCTCGACATCGGCACTCTCGGCAAAACTGCTCATGGGCGAAAGAAAATTTGCCGTCGCCAGAAGCGTAGCAATAACGAAACGCATGTCGGCAATCCCCTTTAAGCGCTGCCATGAATATCGAGTGGCCACAGATAAACTCCTGAATATGGCGAAAATTGCCCGGAAGAATGGCTTTCGGCGCCCAATTGATGAATAGGATTTTACCGATAATCAAGAGGCCTGTTTAACCGTCTTTTTCTCTCTGTTTACGTGATTTAGCGGCCGCGAATGCGCGCAATCGTAAATTAACCCCTGCCCCCTAAAGTCGGCGCGAATGTAGGGGTGTGTGATTTGCAATTCCGGCTGAGCAACGGCAACCAGCTGCGGCGTGTTCTGAAGAATACGCGCGTCTCTCTGCTGGTTTCCGCCATCGTGGCCATCGTCGTTATTGCCGTCGGCTTTGCACTCGACCGCGCGAATACTGCTGCCTATCTGCGCGAGCTGCACATCCGTACTGAAAACGAGACCAACCTGATCCGTGCCCGCGTGATGGCGCAGATCAATATGGATATTACCGCCGTCCGCGACCTTTCCAACCTGATCTCGCTCAGCACGCAGACGAACGAGGCGGAGATGGAGCGGCAGATCAATTGGCTGCTGATCCAGAACCCGCATTTCATCAATATTGCGCTCGCGCCTGATTTCATTGTCAAATCGGTCTATCCGGCGCAATCCGACAAGGACCGAATCGGCAAGGATGTGCGCGAGCGGCTGATGGAGCGCATGTCGATCAGCCGCAATGCCGGCGACCAGTCGGCACGCTTCTACGGCCCCTTCAAGACGACGGATGCAGAAAACGCCTTCGCGATCTTCTTTCCGGTTTTCGTCAAACAGAACGGCCAGCGCCGCATCTGGGGCGCGGTCGAGGTGGTCATAGACCAAAACATGTTCTACGAGTCGACCGGCCTGATGCCAGCGCGCAACAGCGAAAATCAGGAGCGCTATCCGCATCTCGACCATCTGTCGATCGCGGTGCGCGACATCGGCATTCCGAATGAGACGGCTGCGCCCTTCTTCGGCCCCGCCAATATTTACGAAAAGGACCCGCTCCGCCGCAAGATGAGCTTCGCGGGCGGGCGATGGGAACTGGCGGCAGTGCCGAACGACGGCTGGCACGCGGTTCCCGGCAATCGGCATGAACTGCGATTGATCATCGTCGCCGCGGGCTGCGTGATCATCATCCCGATCTTCTTCGCGACCCTGCTGCTCGGCGAACGCAACCGTAACATCACGCAGCTCGAGGCCCGCGAAGCCAAACTTCTCGAACTGTCGCAGCGCCTTAACCTGGCGCTGGAATCTTCGCGCATCGGCATATGGGAGTTGCAGGAGAACGCCACCAACCTTTCCTGGGACGCACGTGCATCCACCCTTCACGGCCTCAAGTCGATCGAAGGCAGCCGGCCGCTTGAAGTGTGGCTTTCGACGATCGTGCCGGAAGACCGCGAAATCGCCGAGGTTCATTTCTTCGGCTGCAGCATCGCGGGAGAAGCCTGCACCGCGCAGTACAGGGTGATGCGGGAAGACGGCCGGATCCGCCACCTGCGCTCCATCGGCGCCTTCTATACGGATGCCGGTGGCACGGGAAAAACAATCGGCATCGTCTGGGATGTGACAGCCGATGCGGAAGTCACCAACACGCTTCGCCTTGCCAAGGAAACGAGCGAGCTCAAGAATGCCGAGCTGGAACTCGCGCTGGAAGAACTTTCGAGCCGCGAGGCGGAGCTTTCCGAACTCTCCGGCAAGCTCGACCTCGCGCTCGATTCCTATCAATGCGGCATATGGGAAGCCATTCTCGGCAAGCGCGGCTCGATCTGGGACGAGCGCATGCACGAGCTCTACGGATTGAAGCAGAGCAATGCTTTCGTGACCGAAGATGCCTGGCTCTCCTGCATCCACCCCGATGATCGCGGACTGGCGCTCGAAAGCGCCAGACATTTCAAGCAGGTCGGAGACACTCATACGCTCGTCTGCCGCGTGCCGGATGAAAATGGCGGCCTGCGCTACGTGCGTTCCGTCGGCAAGGTGCATCGCACGCCGGCCGGCGAGATGAAGATCATCGGCATCGCCTTCGATTCGACCGAGGATGCGTTGATGACGCTGCGCCTCAAGGCCGCGAAGGATGAGGCGATCACCAAAAACATCGAGCTGGAACTCGCCAAGAACAGGATCGAGCACAACTCCCTGCACGACCCGCTGACCTCGCTCGCCAATCGCCGCAAGCTTGATATCGCGCTGGAAAATCTGACGGATGCCGGCCGCGGCGAGCGGCAGAAATTCGCGATCCTGCATATCGACCTCGACCGCTTCAAGGAAATCAACGACACGCTTGGGCATGCCGCCGGCGACGCGATGCTGGTGCATGCCTCACGCGTACTTTCAAGAAGCCTGCGCGACAGCGATGTCGTTGCGCGTATCGGCGGCGATGAGTTCGTCATCCTCTCCTTCGACGTGGGCGATAAGGAGATGGCGGAGCTTGCCGGCCGCGTTATCGAGGAAATGCGCCAGCCGATCGATTTCCAGGGCTTTCCCTGCCGCTGTGGCGTGTCGATCGGCATTGCGCTGGCGAACGGCATTCATGTCGACGCCCGCAAGGTCCTGATCAATGCCGACATCGCGCTCTACCGGGCCAAGAGCCTCGGCCGCAACCGCTTCGAATTCTTCAACCACAATCTGCAGGCCGACATCATCAACAATAAACGCACGGCTGATGAAATCCTGGCCGGGATCGACAACGGCGAGTTCACGGCCTGGTACCAGCCGCAGTTCAGCGCCCGCACGATGAAACTGACCGGTGTCGAGGCGCTGGTGCGCTGGCGCCATCCCTCCAGGGGCTTGCTCACGCCGGACAAGTTCCTGCGCATTGCCGACGAGATCAATGTCGTTCAGACGCTCGACCGCATCGTCCTGGAAACCGCACTGCGCGACAAGATGCGCTGGGCGGCACAGGGTATCTTCATACCGAAAATCTCCGTCAACGTTTCGGCACGGCGCCTGCATGACGGCAGCCTTTTGGAATCGCTCGGCGGTCTGCAGATGCGTCCCGGCGAAATTTCCTTCGAGCTGGTGGAATCCATTTTCCTCGATGAAAGCGAGGACGTGGTTTCGCATAATCTCGAACGGATCAAGGCACTCGGCATCGATATCGAGATCGATGATTTCGGTACCGGTCATACGTCGATCGTGTCGCTGCTCAAGCTCAAGCCAAAACGGCTGAAGATCGACCGGCAGCTCGTAAAGCCGATCGTCGCCTCCTCGCAGGAGCGCGCGCTCGTCAGTTCCATCATCGAAATCGCCCGCTCGCTCGGCGTGGAGACAGTGGCCGAGGGCGTCGAGACGCTCGCCCACGCAGAATTGCTGCGCGATCTCGGCTGCGATCTCCTGCAGGGTTACGCCTTCGCACGCCCCCTCTCCTTCGATGATTTCGCCATCGAGGCGCGCGGCACGGCCTGGCTGCTGGCATCCTAGAGCGCTGTGCATCCATTCGGACGCACGAAGGCAAACTTCCGAAATACCATTTCCCCGATCGCACCGTCAGGCGCAAAGAAAGGCTTTTGCCTGAACGGTTTTTTGGCCTATGAGTGTCGCGCCTTTTTGAGTAATGGCGCGGCCGGTGACGACCGGCTCCGTGCATCCGGCGGGAACACATGTCGCACAATACATTCGGTCATCTCTTCCGTGTAACCACCTGGGGCGAAAGCCACGGGCCGGCGCTCGGCGCCGTCGTCGACGGCTGCCCTCCGGGACTGCGCTTCAAGCTGGAGGACCTGCAGGTCTGGCTCGACAAGCGCAAGCCCGGCCAGAGCCGTTTCGTCACCCAGCGGCGCGAAGACGACCTGGTAAAGGTTCTCTCGGGCGTGATGATGGATGCCGACGGCGAGACGATGATTACGACCGGCACGCCGATCTCCATGCTGATCGAAAATACCGACCAGCGCTCCAAGGATTACGGCGAGATCGCCCGGCAGTATCGCCCCGGCCACGCCGACTATACCTATGATACGAAATACGGCATCCGCGACTATCGTGGCGGCGGCCGGTCCTCTGCCCGCGAGACCGCTGCCCGCGTTGCGGCAGGCGGCATTGCCCGGCTCGTCGTGCCCGGTGTCACCATCCGTGGCGCGCTGGTGCAGATCGGCAAGCACAAGATCAACCGCGCCAACTGGGACTGGGATCAGGTCGGGCAGAACCCGTTCTTCTCTCCCGATGCCGAGATCGTGCCCGTCTGGGAAGAGTATCTCGACGGCATCCGCAAGGCCGGCTCTTCGATCGGCGCCGTCGTCGAGGTGATTGCCGAAGGCGTGCCGGCCGGCCTCGGCGCACCGATCTACAGCAAGCTCGACCAGGATATCGCTTCGCTGCTGATGTCGATCAATGCCGTGAAGGGCGTGGAAATCGGCAACGGTTTTGCTGCCGCCGAAACGAGTGGCGAGGACAATGCCGACGAGATGCGCATGGGCAATGACGGCAAGCCGATTTTCCTGTCCAACAATGCCGGCGGCATTCTCGGTGGCATTTCGACCGGCCAGCCGGTTATTGCCCGCTTCGCCGTCAAGCCGACGTCATCCATTCTCACCGAACGGCAGTCGATCGATGCCGACGGTAAGAATGTCGATATCCGCACCAAGGGCCGTCATGACCCCTGCGTCGGCATCCGTGCCGTGCCGATCGGCGAGGCGATGATCGCCTGCGCCATTGCCGACCACTATCTTCGCGACCGCGGCCAGACCGGCCGGCTGAAATAGGACTTGTCCCATGCCTTATGACCAGAAGCGTGTTGTCGATGCTATCAGGGCCTTCGAAGCCGGCGAGATCGTCGTCGTCATGGATGACAATGATCGTGAAAACGAGGGCGACCTGATCGTCGCCGCCGTGCACGCGACGCCGGAAAAGATGGCTTTCATCGTGCGCCATACGTCGGGCATCGTCTGCGCGCCGATGCCGAAGGAAGAAGCCAAGCGACTGAACCTCAACGCGATGGTGGCGGAAAACGATTCCGCGCACACCACCGCCTTCACCGTTTCCGTCGACTTCAAGCATGGTACGACGACGGGCATTTCTGCCGACGACCGCACGCTGACAGTACGCAACCTTGCCAACCCGAATGTCGGCGCGTCGGATTTCGTCCGCCCGGGCCATATTTTCCCGCTGGTCTCCCGCGAAGGCGGCGTGCTGATGCGCTCCGGCCATACGGAAGCGGCAGTCGATCTCTGCAAGCTTGCCGGCCTGCCGCCGATCGGCGTCATCTCCGAACTCGTCAATGACGACGGCACGGTGACGCGCGGCCCGCAGGTCGTGGATTTCGCCGAGCAGCACGGGCTGAAGCTTCTGTCGGTCGCCGACCTCATCGCCTATCGCCAGCGCAAGGAAACACTGATCGAGCTCGGCTCGAGCTTCGATATCGAAACACCGTTCGGCAAGGCCAAGGCGCATACCTATTCGCTACCCTGGGATCCGATGCAGCATCTCGCCGTCGTCTTCGGCGATATCAGGGATGGCGTCGATATTCCGGTGCGTCTGCATCCGGAAAACGTCGCCGACGATCTGTTCGGCAAGCGCAAACCGGTCGACTTCTACATGCAGAAGATCGCCGAACAGGGCCGCGGCGTCATCGTCTACCTGCGTGAAGGCTCCGTCGGCGTCGGCCATTACGACAATGGCCGCAAGGCCCGCAATCAGGGCCGCGAGGCCCATGTCGAGGCACAGACACGCGATAGCGAATGGCTGGAAATCGGCCTCGGCGCACAGATTCTGAAGGATCTTGGCGTCAGCTCCATCAAGCTTCTGACCAGCCGCGAGCGGCACTATGTCGGCCTGGAAGGTTTTGGCATCAAGATTTCCACCACCGAGATCTGCTGACCGGCGATCCCTTCTGCTCTCAAGGAGAAGGGATCATCCTTTCCAGCCGTCCAGATAGACAACTTTCTCCACGCCGGCGAAACGCGCCAGACGCTCCAGTTCTGCCTCCAGCTTTTCGAGCCGCCCGGCGGATGTCTTGACACGCGGTTCCAGCCATAGCCTTTTGACGTCCAGCGTGCCGTTCTTGCGGTCGGCCTTCATGTCGATACGGCCGATGAGCCTGTCGCCTTCCAGGAGCGGAAACACGTAGTAGCCATATTCGCGCTTCGGCTCCGGGACGAAGATTTCGATGCGGTAGAAGAAACCGAACAGTCGCTCTGTCCGGTTTCTGTCCCGGATCATCGGGTCAAACGGGCTGAGCACCCGGATCCGCGGCGGCGCTTCCGGATAGTCATCGAGCGTGCCAAGGAAATCGGCTGAAGCCCAGGAGGAACGTGGCTTGCCGCCAAGGGCCGGTTCAATCAGCACCTCGATCAATTCATCCCGATGATCCGCCACCCACGCCTTCGCCTCATCCGGCGAGAGCAGATCCCAGAAGGCTGCGATTTCGCCGTGCGTGGCAAAGCCGAGACGGGCAAGCGCGCTGCGACAAGCCCAGTCGACGAACTCCTCGCGGCTTACCACCGGTTCGTGGAATTCGGCAGGGATGACGCGTTCGGCGAGATCATAAATCTTCTGGAAATTGGAGCGGCCGGCGATCGCGAATTTGCCGGTGCGCCAGAAATATTCGAGCGCCGTCTTGTTCGGGTGCCAGTTCCACCAGCCGCCGGAAACATGCCCGTCCGCCTTCATGTCGCGCGCCAGGATCGCGCCGTTCTTGACTACCCGTTCAAAGGTCTCTTCGAAGGAGGCTTCGAAGCCTTCTCCACGCCATTTGCGCCAGCGCTCGATGATTGCCTTCTCCTCGTCGAGGAACTTGTGCTTCCAATATTTGAAGAAGGCGCTGGGCAGGATGGAGGCATCGTGCGTCCAGTGCTCGAAGAGCGAGCCATCCTTCTCCAACAGCGCGGTCAAGTGTTCGCGCCGGTAGGTCTGGTTGCGGGAAAAGAGAATCTGGTGATGGGCGCGCTCCACCGTCTGGATGCTGTCCACCTGCACGAAGCCGAGATCATGAATGAGGTCCAGCAGGCCGGCCTTGGTCAACGCGCGGTTCGGAGGCGCGCTCAGACCTTGCTTGGCGAGAAAGATACGGCGGGCATCGGAATTGGAGAGCAGATTCGTCATTCAGCCATCATAGCGCGGAAAATCTTCCTAGCCACCCGATACGATATTCCAGCCGATTTGATTTTGATCCTTTATCGGGTCATCAGCGCTCTATAAAAGCGGGAATTCAAACACGGGGACCAGAATTGAATATTCGTTTCGAGAGCGCAGGCGCCAGTTTCGGAGCAAGGGTAGCGGTCGAGCCGCTGACGCTGTCTCTCACCGAAAACCGCCTCGGCGTCATCGGGCTCAATGGCTCTGGCAAGACCACTTTCGCGCGGATGGTCAATGGGCTCATGAAACCCACCACGGGCAAGGTTATCGTCAACGGACGGGATACGCGCGACGAGAAGACGGCGCTTGCCGAAGTCGGCTTCATCTTCCAGTCGCCGCAGAACCAGATCATCCTGCCGATCGTCAGGGACGACATCGCTTTCGGACTGAAAGGCCGAGGCCTCACAAAGGCGGAGATCGAGAAAAAGGTCGAGCTGGTGCTCGCCCGGTTCAATGCCGAGGAACTGGCTCCTCGCCGGGCGCATGAGCTTTCGGGCGGCGAGTTGCAGATTGCGGCGCTTTGCTCGGTGCTGGCCACCGGTCCCGATATCCTTATCCTCGACGAGCCAACCAACCAGCTCGATCTGCGCAACCGCGCTCTGGTGCTGAAGACCATCGACGGGCTCGAAGAAAATGTCGTCGTCATCACCCATGATCTTGAATTGATTTCAGGTTTCGAGCGAGTGCTGCTGTTCCACGAAGGCAAGCTGGCAGCCGATGCGCCGGCAGCAGAAGCGATCGCCCACTACAGGGAGCTTGCGGCCTGATGCAGTCACTTTATCTCGAAGGCAACAGCGCCCTACACCGGCTTTCGCCTCGGGCAAAGATCTTTTCGCTCTTCCTGCTCGGCTTAGTGCTGTTCATCAGCAACAATATTCCGCTGCTCGCAGTCGTCATGCTGCTGACCGTGCTCGCCTATCGCAGCGTCGGCATGCCGAAGAAGGAATCAGCCGCTCGGCTGAAACCGATCTTCCTAACAATCGCGTTCGTGGCGCTCGTCACCTTTATTGTTAATCCGTGGCATCAAGCTTTGGCAACGTTGCTACGGCTGACTGCGCTGATGCTGTTTGCCGCCGCCGTGACGGCCACAACGACGATCGCCCAGTTCATGGACGAGATAACGACGCTTGTGCGGCCACTGGAACGCATCGGCTGGGTGAAGGCCACTGATGTTGGTTTGGCGGTCGGTCTCGTGCTGCGTTTCGTGCCCGAGATCATTGCCCGTTACCATGCGATCAGCGAGGCACATGCGGCTCGCGGGCTGAAAGTGCGACCGACGACGATCCTTACCCCGCTCATCATTTTAACGCTGAGGGATGCGGATAATGTTGCTGCGGCAATTGACGCACGTGGCATTCGACGGCATGTCAGTTAACGTTTTGTGAATTGGAGATCACGATGAGCACGCGCGACCTCGTTCTTACCGCTCTTTTCGCCGCGATCATCGTGGCCCTCGGCCTGTTGCCGCCTATTTATGTCGGTATTGTCGCAGTTCCGATTACGGCACAATCGCTCGGCGTGATGATGGCAGGCGTCGTCCTTGGCGCAAAACGTGGCTCTATTGCAGTGCTTATTGTAATTGCGCTTGTCGCAATGAACCTACCGGTGCTTTCGGGCGGCCGCGGCGGAATGACGGCCCTTGTCGCCCCTACCTCAGGTTTCCTGTATGGCTGGGTGTTCGCTGCTTTTGTTACAGGCTTCCTCAGCGAGCGGCTGGTCAACGCCGGACAGTCAGGCCTCGTGCAGACGGTGAGCTTTTTCCTTGCTGCCGTCATCGGCGGCATCTTCGTGCTCTATCCATTTGGCATTATCTTTGCGGCTATCGTGGCCGATGTCACCTTGCAGAAGGCCTTCCTCGGCAGCCTTTTCTACGTCCCTGGGGACGTCCTCAAGGCCTTCGTAGCGGCCCTTGTTGGCCGGGCTGTTATGGTCGGCTATCCGTTGCTGCCGGTTCGCGCCTAATCCAGGAAGCCATAGAGCCAGTCGCGCGTCTCTTCGGGAAGCGTGACCGGCTCGCCGTCCTCACGGCTGCGTGCCTGCCAGGTGATCTCAACCTCGGCGGCACGCTCGTCTTCGATCTCGGCAGCGATAAGGAAGCCGATGGAACGGACGCCGATCTTATCGACGCCGGCAGTGAAGGTTACCGTCTCGTGATAGTGCAGTGGCCGGTGAAGGATGCAGGACACCTTGGCAGCAGTGTAAACAGGCTCGTCCTCTACGCCGGGCCTCAATGACCAGAAACCTGCAAGTACGGATTCCGCATAGGAAATATAGGAGGCCAGAAACATCTGGCCGTTCATATCCACATCGCGAAACGGCACACGCAATTCCACCATGTCCGGGCGGTTCGTCTTACTCATTTACTGGTCTGCCTTGCAGGTTATCACTGCGACCCTAGCACGGGGTCCGGCGATGTAAACGAAACAATTAAAATAGCGTAAACGCCGGCACATGGCTCTTAACTGCGGCTATGCGGCTTGTTGAAATCGGCAGGCAGTGCCCCATCTCGTGTGGATCATGACATATACGACCGATAGAGTGCCGACATGAGCACCCGTCTTTACGAACATCCCATCTTTCTCGAGCACGTGACGCCGTCTGGCCATCCCGAGCGCTCCGACCGTATCCGTGCGCTGAATGTGGCGCTGGAGCATCCGAACTTCGAGCGGCTGGACCGCAAGCAAGCCCCTCAGGCAAACGAGGATGCGGTGCTGCTTGCCCATCCGGAAGAGCATCTGATCGCCGTCATGCGGCAGATCCCGGAAGAAGAAGACAAGATCAACCAGCTCGAAGCCGATACCTATGCCAGCCAGAAGAGCCTGCAGGCGGCGCTGACCGGCATCGGCGGGGCGATGGCCGCCGTCGACGACGTGTTCCGCGGCAAGGCGGATAATGTGTTCGTCGCCGCCCGCCCACCGGGACATCACGCCGAGAAGATGACCGCCATGGGCTTCTGCTTCTTCAACAATGCGGCGATTGCCGCCCGCCATGCGCAGAAGGCGCATGGCGCAGAACGTGTGGCCATCGTCGATTGGGACGTGCACCATGGTAACGGCACGCAGGATATTTTCTGGGACGATCCTTCCGTGCTTTTCTGCTCCACCCACCAGATGCCACTCTATCCCGGCACGGGGGCAAAGGACGAGAATGGCGCGCATGGCACCATCGTCAATGCGCCGCTTTCGCCCAATGTCGGCAGCGATCATTTTCGCGAGGCCTTCAAGTCGCGTGTGCTGCCGGCGCTTACCGATTTCCGGCCCGACCTCATCATCATCTCTGCCGGGTTCGACGCCCATCACCGCGATCCACTGGCGCAGATCAACCTGACAGGCGAGGATTTCGACTGGGCAACAGGCCGGCTTCTCGAAGTTGCCGACCGTAGTGCCAATAACCGGGTCGTCAGCCTGCTCGAAGGCGGGTATGATCTGGAAGGACTCGCCGAATCGGCGGGCATGCATATTCTGAGAATGATGAAGGGTTGAGAATGACTGACAGCGCCAAGCCGGAGGTTTCCGGCCTTTCCTTCGAAAAGGCGGTTGCCGAACTCGAAAGCATCGTTGCGCGCCTCGAACGCGGCGACGTGGCGCTGGATGAATCCATCGAGATCTACGAGCGCGGCGAAGCCCTGAAGAAGCATTGCGAGACGCTGCTTTCGGCCGCCGAAAACCGCATCGAGAAGATCCGCCTCGACCGCGCCGGCAAACCGCAGGGCGTGGAACCGCTCGACGGCGCCTGAGACGCGTACCGAAACTCCCTTTCAAGACACTTGGCGACCGGCTTCTGACCGATCTATGATCCCTCGATAGATATCAAGGGAACAGCAAGATGACGGACAGATTGAAGGGCAAGGTCGCCATTATCTCGGGTGGCGCGACCGGCATGGGCGGCGCTGCCTCGAAGCTCTTTGCGGCTGAGGGCGCGCGCGTCGCCATCATCGATCGCAATGGCGAGGCGGCAGCGAAAACCGTCGATGAAATCCGCACTGCGGGCGGCGAAGCCGATTATTGGACGGCCGACGTCTCCGAAGAGGCAGCCGTCAATGCCGCGGTCGCCGGCGTCGAGGAACGCTACGGGCCGGTGACCGTGCTTTTCAATCATGCCGGCACGATCGTCATCAAGCCGTTCCTGGAAACCACGCTGCAGGAATGGGATTGGCTGCACGCCGTCAACGTGCGCTCGATGTTTTTGATGACCAAGGCCGTTCTGCCCAAAATGATCGAAGCCGGCGGCGGATCGATCGTCTGCACTTCATCGATCTCGGCGGTTGCCGCCACGCCGATGGAAGTGCTCTACGATACGACGAAGGGCGCGGTGCATATGTTTGCGCGTGCCATCGCGGTCGAATTCCGGGACCGCAACATCCGCTGCAATGCCGTCTGCCCCGGCTTCATCCGCACACCGCACGGCTTGCGCGAAGTGAAGGAATTGCAGGCGCATGGCGTCGATGTTTCGGACGCAGCGATTGCCGCGCAGCAGGGCCGGATCGGCGAGCCAGAGGATGTCGCCCGTGCGGCGCTCTATCTTGCCAGCGATGAATCGATCTTCGTCAATGGGGCGCATCTTTTCGTCGACAATGGCTTCACGGCGATCTGAGCGCTTAGCCGCTATCTGACAAACTGACCCTTTCGCCACAGGCCGGCAGACGCTATCTGTGGCCCAGGCCTTTGTGATCGGAGTGCGTCATGTCCTTCTTCCCCGGTAAAGATCCCCTCCCCGGCGATGCCTTCGCCTGCGATGCGATCGAAAACCTGATCATCCCGCGCACCAGCGATATCGGTGGCTTCCAGGTTCGTCGTGCCCTGCCGACGCGCCAGCGCCGGCTTGTCGGGCCATTCATTTTCTTCGATCGCATGGGACCGGCGATCCTGAAGCCGGATGAGGCGCTGGACGTGAAGCCGCATCCGCATATCGGGCTCTCAACCGTCACCTATCTCTTCGACGGGGAAATCCGCCATCTCGACAGCCTCGGAACGGAAAAGGTCATCCGGCCCGGCGACATCAACCTGATGACGGCCGGGCGCGGCATCGTGCATTCGGAGCGCACGCCGGACAATCTGCGCGGCGATCCGCTCTCCATGTCCGGCCTGCAGACATGGCTGGCGCTGCCCGACGACAAGGAGGAGATCGATCCTTCCTTTGCCCATACCGAAAAGGGCGACATGCCTGTTATCGACGATGGAGGGGTGACCGGCCGTGTTGTAGTCGGCTCGTTCGAAGGGCTGAAATCGCCGGTGAAGGTTTTCACCGATACGCTCTATGCGGATATTGCCCTGCAGCCGGGCGCGAAATTTCCCTTCGGCGCCGCCCATGAAGAACGCGCGGTCTATGTGCTCTCGGGCGAGGTCGTCATAGCCGGCGACCGGTTCGCCCCAGACCAGCTTCTCGTCTTCCGGCCAGGCGATGCGATCACGCTCGAAGCGGGCGTCGAGGGCTGTCATCTGATGCTGTTCGGCGGTGCTGCACTCAACTCGAAACGCTACATATGGTGGAATTTCGTATCTTCCTCGAAAGAGCGGATCGAGAAAGCCAAGGAGGAGTGGCGCACCGGCCGCTTCGATATCGTCCCCGGCGACGAAGAGGAATTCGTGCCTTTGCCGGAGGGCTGAAGTGCTCTAAGGTGAAAATCTTGCGGTTATGCAAATGTAGTTGTTTTGCCGCAATTCAATCGAATAAAGCAAAGCCGATCAGTCAAAGAAGAGCGCCCGCCCGTGACACAATCCCCGAAGACCCCGCTGCTCGATCAGGTCACCTATCCTGCCGACCTGCGCAAGCTCGAGGACCGCGACCTGCCGCAGCTGGCACGCGAAGTCAGGGACGAAATGATCGACGCCGTCTCCCGCACCGGCGGGCATCTCGGCGCAGGTCTTGGCGTGGTGGAGCTGACGATCGCGATCCACAACGTCTTCAATACGCCTGACGACCGGTTGATCTTCGATGTCGGCCACCAGTGTTATCCACACAAGATCCTGACGGGGCGCCGCGACCGGATCCGGACACTGCGCCAGGAAAACGGTCTGTCCGGCTTCACCCGCCGGGCAGAAAGCGAATACGATCCCTTCGGTGCCGCACATTCCTCGACTTCGATTTCCGCCGGCCTCGGCATGGCGGTCGCCGCCGATATCGACAAGACGGACCGCCGTGTGATTGCCGTTATCGGTGACGGGGCGCTCTCGGCCGGCATGGCCTATGAGGCACTCAACAATGCCGGCGCGCTCGATGCGCGACTGATCGTCATCCTCAATGACAACGACATGTCGATCGCCCCGCCAACGGGCGCAATGAGCGCTTATCTCGCCCGCCTTGCTTCCGGTCGCACCTATATGGGCTTCCGCGATTTCGGCAAGAAACTGACGGCCTATCTCGGCAAGAATATCGACCGCGCCATTACCCGCGCCGTCGAGCATGCCCGCGGTTACGTGACCGGCGGGACGATGTTCGAGGAGATGGGCTTCTATCATATCGGCCCGATCGACGGTCACTCCTTCGATCACCTTCTGCCCGTCCTGCGCAATGTACGCGACAATGCGAATGGCCCGGTGCTGATCCATGTCGTGACCCAGAAGGGCAAGGGTTATGCCCCGGCGGAAGCTGCAGCCGACAAGTATCACGGCGTCAATAAGTTCGATGTCATCACCGGCACACAGGCGAAGGTAAAGCCGAATGCGCCGAGCTATACGAATGTCTTTGCCGAGACGCTGGTCCAGGAAGCTACGCTCGACGATCGCGTCGTCGGCATCACCGCCGCCATGCCAAGCGGCACGGGCCTCGACAAGTTTGCGGAGATTTTCCCGTCCCGCTGCTTCGATGTCGGCATTGCCGAGCAGCATGCCGTGACTTTCGCCGCCGGCCTTGCCGCCGAAGGTTTCAAGCCGTTTGCAGCGCTCTACTCCACCTTCCTGCAGCGCGCCTATGACCAGGTCGTGCATGATGTGGCGATCCAGGGCCTGCCGGTGCGCTTCCCGATCGACCGCGCCGGTTTCGTCGGCGCCGACGGACCGACGCATGCGGGTTCCTTCGACACGGCCTTCCTCGCCACCCTGCCCGGCTTCGTCGTCATGGCCGCCGCTGACGAGGCGGAACTGAAGCATATGGTGCGCACCGCCGTTGCCTATGATGCCGGCCCGATCTCGTTCCGCTATCCGCGCGGTGAAGGTGTCGGCGTCGACATGCCCGAGCGCGGCCAGATCCTGGAAATCGGTAAGGGCCGGATCGTCAAGGAAGGTACGAAGGTTGCGCTTCTTTCCTTCGGTACGCGGCTTGCCGACTGTCTGCTGGCGGCCGAAGACCTCGATGCCGCTGGTCTTTCGACGACGGTTGCCGATGCGCGTTTCGCAAAGCCGCTCGACCACGCCTTGATCCGCCAGCTTGCCCGCCACCACGAAATCCTCATCACCGTCGAAGAAGGCGCTCTCGGCGGCTTCGGCAGCCAGGTGATGCAGTTCATGGCGATGGACGGACTGCTCGACCGCGGCCTGAAGGTTCGCTCGCTGGTGATGCCCGATATCTGGATGGAGCAGGCAAAGCCGGAGGCGATGATCGCCCATGCCGGCCTCGACCGCGCCGGCATCGTCTCGACGGTGTTCAATGCACTCGGACGCGGTGTTGCGGTCGGCGTGGCCGGCTAAGGCAGCACGCCGACACGCTTCTCTTATTCCTATTCCGGCTTTTTGCCATCACGGTAGAAGATCATTCCACCGTGATGCAGCACGCCGTCGATGAAATCGCCATCGGCGGTAAAACCGGTATCGTCCCAATATTCGATATGATCGCCGGTCACCTCATAGCGGCCCCGATAGGCGCTCGTTCGCGTACCGCGCGCCTCGTCATAACGGCCGTTCGGCAGCAATTCCTGGCGGATATGGCCGTCACCTGTAATCCACATGCCGAGATAGGGATGGTTCTGCACTTTGCTTTCCTCTGAGAAGACCGGAGATGGAGCGGCAAGCGAAAGAGCCGCCCCGACAATAGCCTCGCGGATCCGCATGGTCACATGCCCATACTGGCCGTCGGGCGGACGGTAATGTCGTTGATATCGACATCCTCGGGCTGCTCGATGGCGAAGCGGATTGCCCGCGCGATAGCGTCAGGCTTCAGGGCGATCTCGCGGAAGGAAACCATCGCGTCGGCCGAGAAGGGTTCGGTGATCGTCTCCGCCAGCTCGGATTCGACGACGCCCGGATAGATGCAGGTTACGCGCAGCTTCTTGTTTTCCTGGCGAAGCCCATCGGAAATCGCCCGCACCGCATATTTCGTCGCGCAATAGACCGCCGCGGTCGGCACGACCGACAGACCTCCGATCGAGGAGATGTTGATGATCTGCCCACGCTCCTGCGCGTTCATGATCGGCAGCACGGCGGCGATGCCATAGAGAACACCCTTGATGTTGACGTCGACCATGCGATCCCATTCCTCGACCTTGAGCGAGGACATCAGAGAGAGCGGCATCACGCCGGCATTGTTGATGAGCACGTCGATGCTGCCGAAGGCATCCACCGTTGCCCTGGCGAAGGCCTCGACATCGGCCCGGTCGGTAACGTCGAGCGCACGGAATTCCACCGTGCCGCCGCTACTGCGGATTTCCTTTGCCAGTTCCTCGAGCCGGTTGGTGCGGCGCGCGCCGATCATGAGCTTTGCGCCAGCCGCGCCCAGTTCGCGTGCAGTGCCGGCGCCGATGCCGCTGCTGGCGCCAGTAATCAGAACTGTCTTGCCTTTGATACCAGTCATGTTCTTTCCTCATGCTTCAATCGGGATCGCAGCCGGATGCCGCTGGTCCATACGCATGAGATTGGGCTTGCCGGGCGCCAGCCGGTAGCAAACTTTTCCGTATTTCTTGCACGATCTTCCGAAAACGATTGAAAGCACTTGGCATTCGACGCAGCGCGGTTCATCCTGCCTTCATGGAAAAAATCGCCGAACTTGCAGACCTGATTGATCGCCACACCGCGGCAGATGGCAACTTCGACACGATGCTGCCCAGGGTCGGCATCATACGATCCTCTGCTCGCACGGAGCCGATCCACACACTCTATGAACCCTCCCTGTGCATCGTGGCCCAGGGGCGCAAGCGTGCCGTGATCGGCGATGTCGCGCATGTCTATGATGCGGCGCACTATCTCGTCGTCGGCGTCGATCTGCCTGTGATCGGCGCCGTCGTCGAGGCAAGCGCCAACCGGCCCTATCTGTGTTTGCGGCTGCAGCTCGATCGCGGCCTGCTTACCGAGATGCTGCCTGCCGTCCAGGGACGTTTATCGGAGAGCCCTGCCGCCGGTGTCAGCGCCACGACGCCTGAGCTCATCGACGCAGCCGTGCGGCTGCTACGCCTGCTCGACACGCCCGATGATGCAGAGGTTCTGGCGCCGTTGATCGAAAAGGAAATCCTCTACCGGCTCATCCGCGGACCGCAGGGCGCGCTTCTGCGGCAGATCGCCAATGGCGAGAGCCGACTCAACCAGATCGGTCGGGCGATCGACTTCGTGCGGAAGAATTTCAGCGAGCCTTTCGCCATCGAACATCTGGCTTCGGTCGCCGGCATGAGCGCCTCATCCTTCTACGAACACTTCAAGACTGTCATGGCGATGAGCCCGCTGCAATTCCGCACCCAGCTTCGCCTGCAGGAGGCGCGGCGACTGATGGTGACAGAAGGGTTGACTGCGGCCGAGGCAGGTTTCCGTGTCGGCTATGACAGCCCTTCGCAGTTCAGCCGGGACTACGTGCGCATCCACAATGTTCCGCCGCGGCGCGATATCGAGCGGATGCGCGCTTCCGCCGGCTAAAGCAATTCCAGCAAAAGTGTGCAGCGGTTTTGCGTCCGGAATTGCGTGAAAACAAAAAAGATAAAGCAAAAGGAAAGGGCGGCACTGAATGCCGCCCTTTTTCGTTTCCGAAGAGGTCGCTCTCAGAACTCGGTCCAGTCTTCCTGGACGACGGCGGCAGCCGTCGCCTGCTTGCCGCCGAAGGCCTTGGTGACCTTGCTGGCAAGCGCGCGGGCCGGAGAGGCGACCGGGCGGGACGTGGCGGTTGCGGCAACCGTCCGCTGAGCCGGAGCGGCAGCCTGCGCGCCGAGCTTGAACTGGCGCAACAGATCGTCGAGGGCGGAGGCTTCCTGGGCAAGCGCGTGGCTTGCCGCCGTCTGTTCTTCGACCATGGCGGCGTTCTGCTGGGTGCCCTGGTCCATGTTGTTGACGGCGGTATTGATCTCCTGCAGGCCGATCGACTGTTCGCGGGTGGCCGTGACGATCGCGCCAACATGACGGTTGATTTCCTGCACCTCGGCGACAATCGCTTCCAGCGCCTTGCCGGTTTCGCCGACGAGGCCGACGCCGGAATTGACCTGTTCGCTTGACGTGTTGATCAGCGCCTTGATTTCCTTGGCGGCGTTTGCCGAACGCTGGGCCAATTCGCGGACTTCCTGGGCGACGACGGCAAAACCCTTGCCGGCTTCACCGGCGCGGGCCGCTTCGACGCCGGCGTTCAGAGCCAGAAGGTTGGTCTGGAAGGCGATGTCGTCAATGACGCCGATGATGTTGGAGATTTCGCCCGAGGACTTTTCGATCTGCTGCATGGCCGAAACAGCCTTGCGGACGACTTCGCCCGACTTTTCCGCGCCGAGGCGGGTGCGCTCGACAAGATTGCCGACATCCTCGGCGCGCTTGGCGGAGTCACGGACCGTGGTCGTGACTTCTTCGAGAGCAGCTGCGGTCTCTTCGACGGCCGCGGCCTGCTGCTCGGTGCGATGAGCGAGATCATCTGCGGCGGAGCGGATTTCACCTGCGCCGGCATTGATCGCCGAAGCGTTGCGGCCAACGGACTGCAAGGCAGCCTGCAGCTTTTCGACGGCGTTGTTGAAATCGTTGCGCAGGCTATCATACTGCGGTGCGAATGGCGTGTGGATGCGGGCTGCTACATCGCCAACGGCAAGGCCAGCAAGACCGCCGGCCAGAGCTTCGACGGCGAAGCGGATCTCGCCCTCTTCACGTGCCTTCTGCTCGTCGCTGGCCTGGCGCTGGCGCTCGGCCTCTCCGCGCATGCGGTCGGTTTCGCCGGCAAGCTGCTGTTTTTCGATCGCGGCATCCTTGAAGACCAGCACGGACTGGGCCATGCGGCCGACTTCGTCCTGACGGCCGGTTGCCGGAACCTCGATATTGTGGTCGCCGCCGGCGAGACGGTCCATGGCAGCGGTCATGCCGACGATCGGGCGGACGATGGTTCGCGACAAGGCCCAGGCAAGAGCAGCAGCGGCAAGGGCAGCGGCAACGCCACCGACCAGAAGCGTGGTCTTGAGGTCGCTGTTGGCATCCGCTTGCGCGGCAGCGAGAGCCGTCGACTTGTCACGAGCGAGCGACTTGATCTTGGCGGAAGCGGCGCGGAAGCCGTCAAGCTGGCCCTTGGTGGCGTTGACACCGATCTTGACGACGTCTGCGATCGGGGTCTCGGTTTCCTTGCGGGCCTTGGCCTGCGGCTCGGCCAGCTCATGGAAATAAAGGTCGGCAGCCTTCTGCATGTCGTCGATCATCGACAGCAGTTCGGGCTGGGAAGCGGCGGTCTGTTTGGCAGCGGCAATCGCCTTCAGCATACGCTCGCGGTTGGCAAAAATATCGCCATAGGTGCTGTCACTGCGGAAGAGGATGAAGCCGCGCAGGTTGACGGCCTGCTCCAGCATGGCCTGGAGCGCGTCATCGATCTGGTTGACGAGAAGCTCGGACTTTTCCTGTTCGGCGGAAGCGCTCGCCGATGTCGTTGCCTTGGAATAGACGAAAGCGGAAACGGAAACGAAAATAAGGATGAGTGCTGCGAAAGTGGCCGCAAGCTTACCATTCAAGGATATGTTTCGGGCGAACATCGGTCAATTTCTCCTGGCGACATCAGGCGCGACAAGGGGCGACCACGCAAATGCGCAGCCACAAGACTTCTTGATGAGGAACATGATCGGCGGGGAGGACGCGGGAGCCTTCATGGCACCAAGCGATTCAAAGGCGAACCGCTACAATCAAGGCGAACCTAGGCGGGTGGGATTTAAAATTGTTTAAATTTGTGCATCGCAGCACAAGTTGCTTCGAATTATTCCAGTCCGATGATGTGAGACCGTGCCCGCGTATCGGCAATATCAACAAAATGCTTGCAACCCGAGGCTTTGCCGGTCATTCACAGCCAATGTCCGATCAAAACAGCCAACGCCTCGACCAGCTTCTCGTCACCCTCGGCCTTTTTGCGAGCCGCTCACGGGCACGGGACGCCGTGTCGCGAGGCACCGTCAAGGTCGCCGGCAAGGTGGTGACGAAGGCCGGCGCCATCTTCGGGCCTGACGCGGCAATCGAGATCGACGACCCCGCGCAGGATTATGTTTCGCGTGCAGCATTGAAGCTCGTTGCGGCGCTCGACCATTTCGGGCTCGACCCGGCAGGACGGCACTGTCTCGATGTCGGCGCTTCGACCGGCGGCTTCACGGAAGTGCTGCTCGAAAGGGGGGCTGTGCATGTCACGGCCATCGATGTCGGCCACGGGCAGATGCATCCGAGAATATCAACCGATACGCGCGTGACCAATATCGAGGGGCTCAATGCCCGCAACCTGACGGCTGAGGACATCGACCATGCGGTGGACTTCGTCGTCTCCGACGTCTCGTTCATCTCGCTGAAGCTGGCGCTTGCTCCCGCACTCGATATTGCCGAAACGAATGCGATCGCCGCGATCCTCGTCAAGCCGCAATTCGAGGCGGGGCGCGAGGCGATCGGAAAGGGCGGGCTGCTCAAGGATCCGGCCTCCGGCCCCGACGTGGCGGCAGAACTGGAGCGCTGGTTTACTGAAGATATGGGCTGGAAGAGTTTAGGGCTCATCCCCTCGCCGATTTCAGGCGGAGACGGCAATCAGGAATTTCTACTGGCAGGGACGAAAGCGTGAGCACGGAAACCATCACCATCGACAGGCTCGGCGCACAGGGCGACGGCATTGCCGCCAGCCAGGACGGGCCTGTCTACGTACCCTTCACACTGCCCGGAGAGACGGTGGCGATCGCCCGCGTCAAGAACCAGGGCACCGTCATGTCGATCGCGTCGGCCTCCGCCGACAGGCAGGAGCCGCCTTGCCGGCATTTCGGGCCTGACGGTATCAACGGCACCTGCGGCGGTTGCACGCTCCAGCATATGGCCGATGCGCCTTACCGCGCCTTCAAGCGGCAGCTTGTTGTCGACGCGCTGAAGTCCAAGGGGCTGACGCCCGAGGTCGGCGAAATCGTCGCCGCCCATCCCGGCGAGCGACGGCGAGTGGTGTTTGCGGCGCGCAAGACCGAAAAGGACATGCTCATCGGCTTCAACCAGGCCGAAAGCCATCATATCGTCGCCGTCGAGGAATGTCCCATCTCGTCGGCCGGGATCATCTCCCGGCTGCCGGCGATCAGGGCAGTCGGAGCGGCGATCGCGACCAATGCAGAGGCCTTCCGCATCGCGGTTCTGGAAACGCTCTCCGGCCTCGATCTTGCGGTCGAAGGTGTGAAGAAGCTTTCCGACCAACAGCGTCGCAAGGCGATCGAAGTCGTGCTCGGCCTTCGCGGCATCGCCCGCGTTTCGCTCGACGGCGAAATTCTCATCGAGCCATCCAAGCCGATCGTCGAGTTCGGTGGCGTGCAGGTCTCGCCCCCGGCCGGCGGTTTCACGCAGGCGACGAAGCCTGCCGAAGAAGCGATGGCGAAGCTCGTGCTTGCCCATGTCGGCAAAGCCAAGCGAATAGCGGATCTCTTTGCCGGCGCCGGTACCTTTTCGCTGCAGCTTGCCCGCCTCGGACGCGTGCATGCCGTCGAAGGAGACGCCAAGGCGATCGCCGCACTCGACCACGCAGCGCGTAATACGCAGGGCCTGAAGCCTGTCACCGTGGAGAAGCGTGATCTCTTCCGCCGGCCGTTGATGACATCGGAGCTCAAGGTCTACGACGCCGTTGTCTTCGACCCGCCGCGTGCGGGGGCCGAATTCCAGTGTAAGGAACTGGCCCGCTCGACGGTGAAGAAGATCGTCGCCGTCAGCTGCAATCCGCTCACACTTGCCCGCGACCTCGCTATCCTCGTCGAGGGCGGCTACCGGATTACCTCGGTAACGCCCATCGACCAGTTCCTCTGGACCTCGCATGTCGAGGTGGTGGCAACGCTGGAAAAGTAAGCGGTCAGGCGACCTTCTCGCCGGCGAGGTAGCGGCCGAGCTGGTCGAGCTGTCCGGCGATGCCAGCTTGGCGATATTCCACCTTGTCGCCGCCATCGAGGATCGTGATCTGTTCCGTCACCGAGACATGCGTGCCTTCCGGCACTGGCGTCAGGCTGATCGTCGTCAATGACGAGGAGATGCGCCGCTCGTTGTGCGACATCGTATAGGCATAGACGATACGGCGATCCCGGACGATATCCTCGTAGCGCGCGTCGGCGACATATTCGTCACTCTTGCCGAAATTGAACCGGCTGATATCGCGGCCGCCGACGCGGAAATCATTCTCGGTATAGGTGGTGGTGAAGTCCTCGCCGATCGCCTCCCACTGCAGGCGCGCCTTCGGATCGGACCAGGCGGCGAAGACACGCGGGGCCGGCACATCGTATGTGCGTTCGATGGAGAAGGTGGAATGGAGGGTACTGTACTCTTCCTGCATAGTCTTACTCCTTTTCGGTCTTTCCAGGGTTCTCCGGCATATCCGGATTGGCTTCGAGATAGGCACCGAGCCTGTCGAGACGGTGCTCCCAGAGGATGCGGCGCTCATTGATCCAGTTTTCGGCGGAGCGCAGCGCCTGCGGCTCTATCCGGCAGGTGCGAATACGGCCGGTCTTTTCCGAACGCACCAGGCCGCTTGCTTCCAGCATCTGCAGATGCTGGAGGACGGAAGGCAGCGCCATGGGCAGCGGTTCGGCCAGTTCTTTCACAGAGGCTGGCCCTTTGCAGAGCCGATCGACCATGCTGCGCCGGGCCGGGTCCGCCAGAGCCTGAAACATCAAATCAAGTGCATGCGATTGGTTAGGCATACGCCTAACTATAGGCACGGCAGGATCGGAGTCAATAAATAGTTTGGCAAACGCCTAACTATTCTAAGCCTGGAAAAGGTGCAGCCGGGATGCAGGCGGCCCAAAAGCTTCGCAGCGCGGGGGTTAAGCGCGCTGCGAACGGGCGATGGCCGTGGGTGAATTCGGACAGAGGGTCGTACGAAACACGTCACGCCCGGACGGTTGGGGGGATCCGTCCTCTATTCAATAATTATTCTATGCTTAAGGGATGCTTTAAATTGACAACTGATAATATTAGCTGATTTTTAGGGGTGCTCAGCGACGCATGAAAGCCTCGAAAGCCGCGCGGGCCTCAGCCGTTTTCAACCGCGCTGCGAAATGACGGGCCTCTTCGTCAATCCGCGCAATAATCTCCTCACGCGGGCCACGAATAAGATCGCGGGCAATCTTCAGCGCTTCCGGAGGCTTGGCGGCCAGCTTCGCGGCGGCAGAAAGCGTCTGGTGTTCTACCTGTTCCGCGGTCGTCACTTTCCAGATGAGACCGGCCAGCCTGGCGTCTTCCGCCGAGAAAGCCTCGCCGGCAGCGAGCATCGCAAACGCGCGCTGCTGCCCCATGATGCGCGGAACGATCAGGCTGGAGCCCGCTTCCGGCACGAGCGCCAGATCGACGAAGGGCGTGCGGAACTGGCTGCGGTCGGAAGCGATCGTCAGGTCGCAATGCAGGTTGAGAGTGGTGCCGATACCGATCGCAAGACCATCGACGCCCGAGACGAGCGGTTTTTCGGCTTTGGCGAGTGCGTAGAGGAAATCGATCAGATCCTGCCCCATGCTGCCGCCCATGGCAGCAGCGAGGAAATCGCCGATGTCGTTTCCGGCGGAGAAACAGCCTTCCGTGCCGAAGAACACAGTCACCCTGACGCCGTCATCGCTGTTTGCGGCATTCAGCGCATCCGTCATCGTGCGATACATGTCACGGGTGAAGGCGTTCTTCTTCTCCGGCCGGTTGAAGCGGATGACCTGGACAGCGCTGTTTTCCGCGTATCGCTCGATGATGACGGGCTCGCTCATTTTCATCTCCTCAGGCAAGGATGGCACGGGCTGCGGCAAGGCTATCGGCGCCTTTGACGACACGGTCTTTCAGGGCGGCCGTTTCGGACAGAAGATTTTCAGCAGCGAAGCGGCAGAGCGCGATGCGGCTCTCGTCTGCCCCGTCCTCGGTCTGGGCCAGACCACCCTTGGCAAGATAGCAGCCGGTGAGTGCAAGACCGAAAAGGCGCTGATAGGGCGTCGCGCCCGCCAGAGCCTCGGCGGATCTGCCCTCGGCAAGACGCGCGAGCAGCCAACATGTCGCCTGCTCCAGATCGGCAAGGGCGGAATCCAACCTGTCCGCCGTTGTTCCGAAACCGTCGAGGTTTGAACTGCGAACAGCCCCGGCGATCGCCTTCAGCTCGGTAATGATGCCCCCGACCTGTTTGCCATCAGACAAAGGCAGCTTGCGGGTGACGAGATCGATCGCCTGAATGCCATTCGTGCCTTCGTAGATCGGGGCAATGCGGGCGTCGCGCAGATAGCGGGCAGCACCTGTTTCCTCGATGAAGCCCATGCCGCCATGAACTTGAATGCCGAGAGAGGCGACATCCACGCCGGCATCGGTAGCAAAGGACTTGGCGATCGGCGTCAGGAGAGCGGCGCGTTCCTGCCAATGTTCACGACGATCGGCAGCGCGGTGCGACATATCGATTGCGTGGGCGCAGATATAGGCAATGGCGCGTGAGCCCTGGGTCAGCGCCTTCATGGTGAGCAGCATCCTGATGACATCAGGATGCTCGATGATCGGGCTCATGCCCGGGCCGCTCCAGCCCGGCGCCTTGCCTTGGGTGCGCTCCTTGGCGTAAGCGATTGCCTTCTGCGTCGCCGCTTCGCAGATCGCCACCCCCTGCATGCCGACAGCGAGGCGGGCGTTGTTCATCATGGTGAACATGCAGGCGAGGCCCTTGTTCTCTTCGCCGATCAACCAGCCGACCGCCCCCGTCTCATCACCGAATTTGCCGTCGCCATAGATCATGGTGCACGTGGGAGAGCCATGAATGCCGAGCTTGTGCTCCAGCGAATGGCAGTGAAGATCGTTGCGGGCGCCGAGCGAGCCGTCCTCGTTGACGAGGAATTTCGGCACGAGGAAGAGCGAGATGCCGCGTGTGCCTGCGGGCGCATCCGGCAGGCGTGCAAGGACGAGATGGATAATGTTGTCGGCAGCGTCGTGCTCGCCCCAGGTGATGAAAATCTTCTGGCCGAAAATGCGATAGCTGCCATCCTCGCGGCGTTCGGCACGCGCCTTCAGCACGCCGAGATCGGAGCCTGCATGGGGCTCTGTGAGGTTCATGGTGCCGGTCCACTCGCCAGACACCATGCGCGCCAGATATTTGTCCTTCAAAGCTACGCTGCCGTGCACATTGAGCGCCTCGACGGCGCCGATCGTCAGGGTCGGGCAGAGGGCGAAGGCCATGGACCCGGAATTCCACATTTCCAGTGCCGCGACATTCAGCATGTGCGGCAAGGCCTGGCCGCCGAACTCCTCCGGCGCGGTCAGACCGTTCCAGCCGCCGGCTGCCCAGTTGCGGTAAAGATCGCGCCAGCCGTCCGGCGTTCTTACCTCCCCGTTGGAAAGGCGGGCGCCCTGGCGGTCGCCGATGTCGGCCAGAGGGGCGATTTCCTCCGTGGCAAATCGTCCCGCCTCGGTCAGGATGGCATCGACCAGATCCTCGCCGAGATCGCCCAGAAGACCGCTGTCCATCGCCTCGACCATGCCGGCAACATGCTTCAGCGTGAACGCGATTTCCTCGACGGGCGCCTTATACATCTCATTTTCCTCGCTTTTGGCTCACATGCGGCAAAGCCGGCGCGCAAGCCCCTCCAGCTGAAGAGCTAATTGATTTTTACGTAAACGTCAATTTGGTTTCCGTCGATAACCTCTGACGTGCGCGCTTTTCCCTTGTGCACTTGCACAAACAAACGTCATGGAGAATCTCTAAGCGTGTCGCGATCTTTCAGGTCGGGAGCCGCGCAGCAGGTCTTTGTTTTACGCGTGCCGCTATTGCAAAACCGCTGTGCAGTTTTTAGCGACATGCTTTAGTAGGATTGATCGCTTTCGCGAGAGGATCGGCAATAATGGATACCTTGCCCGTCAACATACCCGGTCTCGTATGGGCCTACCGTTTCTCGCCGGAAAGCAAGAAGGCCGTGCGGCTGCAAAACAGCGCGACGGCCGCGGAACTGACCGCCGATGACGGTTTCTACTGGCTGCATCTCAATCTCGCCGATGCCCGCGTGCCCGCCCTGCTCGACACGCTCGGCGTGATGGATGACGCCAAGTCGGCGCTGACCACCCGAGACACGCACGCGGTCCTGACCGTCGACGAGCAGATGCTCTACGGTACGCTGGTGGACTGCCAGCGCGAATTCGATCAGGACACGGCCGATCTCGGCTGGTTGCATTTCGCCATCTCCGACCGTTTCATCATCACTACGCGCCTGCAGCCGCTGAGAAGCGTAGAGCGGACGCGTGTCATGATCGAGAAGAATCCGGGCAAATTCACCCGTCCCGTCGATCTGTTCGAGCTGCTTGTAACCGAGTTCCAGCGCACGCTGATCTCCGTCGTCATGGAGCTCACCGAAGAGCTCAACCTGATCGAGGACTTCGTCTACGACAACGCGCCGCGTGACGAACGCCGCAGGCTTGCTCCCGTCCGCCGCACGATCGTCCGTCTGCATCGGCACCTCCGCACGGTGCTCGCGCTGATGCGGCGAGCCGCAGCCTCAGACGAAGACGAAATGCCCTTCGGCTTCGACGATATTGCCGGGCGGCTGACGAGCCGGCTGGAGACTGTCGACCATGATGTCTACGCGCTGCAGGACCGGGCAAGGCTGCTGCACGAAGAAATCGACTCCAAGCTCTCCTCGGAGACGAACCGCCACCTTTACATCCTGTCGATCATGACGGCCTTCCTGCTGCCACCGACGCTGGTCACAGGCTTTTTCGGCATGAACACGGCCAACCTGCCCTTCGCCATCGGCGACCACGGAACGGAATATGCCATCGGGCTGATCATCGCCTCCATCGTGTTTGCGTGGTGGCTCCTGAAGCGCGTGCATATCCTCTAAGAAAAAACGCCCGGCTCACAGGGCCGGGCGTTTCATCTTGGACTCTGGCTCCGCCTCAATAGTAGGGCGAATAGCACTGCTGGCGCGGACCGTTATAGGGCTGGAAAGTATTGTCGTAGGCCCTGTACGACCGGTAGCGGTCTTCACACCAGGCGACATGGCTCGGATTGATGCCGGTGGGCGCGGGCGCGGGTGCATAGTAGCGCGGCTGAGAGGCGATGGCTCCGCCGATGACTGCACCGGCACCGAAGGCTGCCAGCGGATACCAGTAGCCCTCATAGTGACGGTAGCCCGGGCGATAGTAGGAATAACCGCGATACCCGCCATACCAGCCGGGTCGATAGGCCGGACGGTATCCCGGATAATAGCCGGGGCGATAACCCGGACGATAATAGCGACGATATTGGACGTTTTCGACAGGCGAAGACTTTTCCACCTGCGGGGCGGCCGGCATCTGGATTGCCTGCGACGGCACAAAGCTCGTCACAACGACAGCGGCGGCCACAACCGCAGTCGCGACCTTCTTACTCAGCCCAAACATTGCATATCTCCGATCAAGAGCGAAAAAGCCTGCCGAAGAACGGATAAAACGGAGAAATGTTCCCGTACAACCCGTAAACGGCCCTCACGCTCATTTCTACCGGAGGCGAAATGAACCGGACATTAACCGGGTGATCTTTGCTCTCAGGCAACGACCGAGAGCTTGGCCTGATCGCCCTGCAGACGGTTGACCATGAAGTTCGAATACCATTCGAGGAACTGCATGACGCCGCCTTCATGGACCGACGAATAAGGACCAGGTTCGTAAGCCGGCGAGCGGATACCGAATGCGTTCTCTTCGACGATGCGGCGGTCCTGATCGTTGGTTTCGGTCCAGACGTGGGTCAGTTCCTCAAGATTATAATCGACGCCTTCGACGGCATCCTTATGGACGATCCATTTGGTCGTCACTGCCGTCTCATTGGCACTCAGCGGCAGAACGCGGAAGGAGATGGCGTGATCGCCGAGCAGATGGTTCCACGTCGTCGGATAGTGGAAGAGCAGCATCGTGCCGATACGGTTGATCTTGACGTCGTCGGAGAGCGGGCGCTTGACGGCGGGCCTGCCGGACATGGTGTAGCTTTCGGCGTCCTCGATCAGCGGCATGCGGGCGGTGCGGAACTGTCCATCTGGCGAGATCTGGAACTTGCTCGGCAGACCTGCGGCCTCGCAGCGCGCCCAATGGCCGGCGATCTCGGGATCGTCGGCACCACCATCCGTGCCGGTCACGCTCGGCGCTTCCGGATAGGTGCGGCAGAGCTCAGGATGATTTGCGGCGCAGTGATAGCACTCGCGGTTATTCTCCCATACCAGCTTCCAGTTGCCCTTCTCGATGATGGTGCTCTGGAATGCGATCTTAGCCTCGCTGATGTGATGAGGCGCCATATAGGGCTCGATCTTGTCGCGCACGGACTGGAAGTCCGGTGCGTTATTGGCGAGGCAGATGAAAACGTAACCGGCCACGATTTCGCAATGAACCGGCTTCAGGCCGTAGCCGCTCTTGTCGAAATCATCGCCCATGTGGCGTGCGAAGGCGAGCTTGCCGTCGAGGTCGTAGGTCCACTGGTGGTAGGGGCAGACGAGGCGCACCGACGAGCCGTGCTCCTTGGTGCAGACGCGCGAGCCGCGGTGGCGACAGCTGTTGTGGAAGGCACGAATGACATTGTCGCGTCCGCGCACGATGACGACGGGATATTCGCCAATCTGGACGGTAAAGTAAGCGCCCGGCTTCGGCAGTTCGCAATCATGGCCGATGAAGAGCCAATCGCGATAGTAGATCATCTCCATATCCAGACGGAAATAATCCTCGTCGATGTAGAAGGGCTGTTCGAGACTGAAGCCCTCGCGGCGGCTCTTGAGCTGGCGCAAAACGTTGCTGCGAATATCCATCTGCCTATCCTCGTGCATGTGGCTGCTACTCTTCTCAGAGCCCTGCAGCGGAAGCGCGCCCGCTTCCTTCTCCATCAGGAAAACTCGTCATGGCGTTATTTAAGCACCGAGCATGCCGGCCGTTTGGTTGTAAAGCGACATCCGCTTCGAAATTGACGACAGGGAACCGAGCGGCCCTCAGAAACACTCACCAGCCTTTGATTATCGTCAATTGCGACATTTCTTGGTGCTTCAGACACAAGCGAATCCAACGCGCCGGGCACAACTCTATCGCATTTGCGACATGCGGCCCTCAACCTTCAGCTCCCGTGCCTTCTTCCCGTTATTTTAACAGGGCGTTAAGCATGAAATTCTATCCTTGTCGGCGACCCTTCACAGCGAAGACTGCAAGCCATGGCCAAACTTCGATATTTCGACACGCGGGAAGAAATCAAGCCTGCGGAACCGCGGCTTCAAACCAAGCATTCGGAATTCCTGCGCACCGGCCGTATCAGCCGCCGCCGCGAGGACTGGCTGCCGGAAGAACGCCGCTATCTCACACACGACGAAGTCGCCGAAAAGACCGCACGCAAGCTGCAGACAGCCGGCGAAAAGACCCATCAGAACATCAACGGCTTCCACCCCTCGATCCAGTTCCCCAAGCTGATTTTCCATAGGACGCTGGCCGATAGCCCCCATCTCGGCTACTGCCATGTCACGGCCGCACGCACCAAATTCGCCCGCTACGACGAAGTGGCGTGGGCCTTCTACATCGCCAACTTCTATTCCGACATCGGCGACAACGATAATTTCTTCGACAATATCGCGGTGCAGAATTCCCGCATGTATTTCGCCGTGGCGATCAAGGCGGGTGAAAGCACGCCGGAGAGGATGGTGGTCGACCGCTCGGTGCGCGGCAATGGCCTGCTCTTTCGTACCAACGATCCGCAGATCGCTATCCGCAACATCCTCCTGCTCGGTGCCCGCAACGAGCAGCTTCGCCAGATCATTCGCCAACTGTAGCTCCAGCGACAGCTGATCCACCGTTCCGGGCGGGATTGATCGCGCCGCAAGGAAGGCCTAATGACTGCCGCAGCAAAACCGGGCAGGACATGGCAAGAATAATCGACATCAAGGCGGACAGGCAGACGGCACTCGAAGCCGGCTGCGCGGCACTTGCCGAAGGCTTTGCGATCGCCATACCGACCGAGACGGTCTACGGCCTTGCCGCCGACGCCACCAATCCGGCGGCAATCACCCGCATCTATGAGACAAAGGGGCGGCCACGCTTCAATCCGCTGATCTGCCATATGGCGGATCTTGCCATGGCCGAGACCTATGCGGAATTCGATCCCATCTCCCGTGCCCTGGCAGAAGCCTTCTGGCCGGGCCCGCTGACGCTTGTACTGCCGCTGAAATCAGGTACCGCTATCCATGCGCTGGCGACTGCAGGCCTCGACAGCGTTGGGATCCGTATACCCAAAGGTTTTACCGGCGATCTGATTCATGCCTTCGGGCGGCCGCTTGCAGCTCCAAGCGCCAATACGTCCGGCAAGGTGAGCGCCACAAGCGCTGCCCATGTCGAAGCCGATCTCGGGGGAAAGATACCCCTCATCCTCGACGCCGGCGCGAGTGCCGTCGGCGTGGAATCGACGATCGTCAAGGTCGAAAACGGCGAGCTGCGCCTCCTGCGGCCCGGCGGCCTGCCGGCCAAGGAAATCGAGCGGGTGGCAGGCAAGCGTTTGCTGCGTTCGAAAAAGGCGGCAGCGGCGATCGAAGCGCCGGGCATGCTCGCCTCGCATTATGCGCCAGGTGCGGCCGTCCGGCTCGACGCTACGGCACTGGAACCCGGCGAAGCTTTGATTGCCTTCGGTCCGGACAGGGTGGCAGGCGCCGAGCAAGCGGCTATCGCGCTGAACCTCAGCCCGCGAGGCGATCTCTCGGAGGCGGCTGCCAATCTTTTCGACTACATGAAGAGGGCCGATGCCAGCGGCGCGGCCGTAATCGCCTTTTCACCGATCCCGGACGAAGGGCTTGGAGAGGCAATCAACGATCGACTGCGGCGAGCAGCGGCTCCGCGCGAGTAAGGAAGAGGGACCGGGTTCCATGAGCAGCACAGGCATTTCTGCAGATATTATCGAGCGTTTCACCGCCATTGTCGGCGAGAAATATGCGCTACGCAGCGAAGCCGATCTCGCGCCGCACCTCATCGAAAATCGCGGCCTCTATCATGGCTCCTCCCCTCTTCTGCTAAAGCCCGGGACGGTCGGAGAAGTCTCTGCGATCATGAAGCTTGCCACCGAAACCGGCACGGCCATCGTACCGCAGACCGGAAATACCGGCCTTGTCGGCGGGCAGACGCCGCGTGAGGGCAAGGCGGACGTCATCCTTTCGCTCGAGCGCATGAACAGGATCCGCGATGTCGATCCGGTCGCAAACGTGCTCGTCGCCGACGGCGGGGCGATCCTGGCCGAGGTGCAGAAGGCCGCCGAAGCGCATGGCCGCCTGTTTCCGCTCTCGCTCGGCTCGGAAGGTTCCTGCCGCATCGGCGGCAACCTGTCCACCAACGCCGGCGGCACGGCAGTTCTCGCCTATGGCAACATGCGCCAGCTCTGCCTCGGCCTCGAAGTTGTCCTGCCCACGGGCGAGATCTGGGACGGGCTTCGTCGTCTCAAGAAGGACAATACCGGCTACGATCTGCGCGATCTCTTCATCGGCGCGGAGGGCACGCTCGGCATTATTACCGGCGCAGTGCTGAAGCTCTTCCCGCAGCCGCTCGGCCATCAGGTTGCCTTTGCGGGGCTTTCGTCTGTCGAGGATGCGCTCGCGTTCTTCAATCTCGCTTCCAGCCTCTGCGGAACTTCGCTGACCGGCTTCGAACTGATGCCGCGTTTCGGCGTCGAGATCACCGTGCGCAATATCGACGGCGTGCGCGATCCGCTGGAAACGCCGCATGACTGGTATGTGCTTGTTGATATCTCCACCTCCGATTCCGCCGAGACGGCAGAGCGGATGATGAATGCCGTTCTGGAGCAGGGTTTCGAAGCAGGGCTCGTGCAGGATGCGGCAATCGCCTCCTCCGTCGCGCAGCAGAAGGCGCTCTGGCATATGCGCGAAAGCATGTCGGATGCTCAGAAGCCCGAGGGCGGTTCCATCAAGCACGATGTTTCCGTGCCAGTTTCGAAGATACCGCACTTCATGAAGGAGGCCGGAGAGGCGGTGATGGCGGCAATGCCCGGCGCGCGCATCTGTGCCTTCGGCCATATGGGCGACGGCAACATCCACTACAACATCTCGCAGCCGGTTGGAGCCGATAAGGATGCATTCATCGCCCGCTGGCACGAGATGAACCATATCGTGCATGGGCTGGTGCTTGCCCATGACGGTTCGATTTCCGCAGAGCATGGTATCGGTCAGCTGAAGCGTGACGAGCTGGCATCGGTCCGGCCCGCCATCGAGATGGAGCTGATGCGTCGCATCAAGCGCGCCTTCGATCCAGCCGGTATCATGAACCCCGACAAGGTGGTCAGCCTCTAAAGCGTGCCTTGCCACGCTTAGGTTCTTGCTTCTGCATGTCGTTAGCGCAAACCGCTGCACGGTTTTATGCGACATGCTTTAGAACCTTCGTGGGCTCCGGCAGGCTACACCATTATCAGAGCAGCGACGACGCCTGGCCGGTACCGCCGGTCAGGAGCTGGAGCGCCGGCGACTGCTGCGTGTTGTTCTTGATGTCGTACATGGCCGTGAAACGCTTGATGAGCTTATCGACCTTCTTCGGATCCTGCAGGTCTTCGAGCTTCACGAAGCGACCGAGAAGGTCGACCTGCTTGGTCACGTCCATTGCCGAAATCTGCTGGGGCAGGCTATAGGCGGTCTGGATGACCTCATAGAGTGCCTTGTCACCGAGAATGTTGTAGAGCGACGTCACGTCACCGGCCTTGCGCTTGAAATAGAGCGCCAGGCGAACGCCATCGTTCTTTTCGCCCTCCTGGGTTTCCAGGGTCATCTGCACATATTGCTGCTGCGTGCTTGCTTCGGCCTGCTTGTCCTGGATGGCTCCCATCTTGGCACGGGTCAGGTTGCCGTCCTTGTCGAAATTGAAGGAGGCGACGATTTCCTTGAAGCGCGCGTCAGCCGTGGTGTTGAGATAGCTCTTCTTGTCGTCAGGATCGGAGGTGAAGATCTTCTTCAGCGTATCTTTGTCGTATTTCTTCGGATCGAGGCCATTTGCTTTCAGCACAAGATCCGTCAGGCGCTTGTCGGCCAGGAAATCATCGAGCGACGTTATGGTTGGAATGGTCTTGCCGAAATAATCCACTTCCTTGGTCGCATCCTTTGAAGCGCGGTCCTTTGCAGGACCGTCCTTCATGAGCATGGTCACGTGCGACTTATAATCGGTCGCATATTTCGCCATGGTGGCAGCAGAGAGCGCCGACATCGGCTCGGCAGCCTTGCCATCGGCGCCGAAATTGAAGGCACGGACCATATTGGTGATGCGGTCATCCTTGAACGACGCGACATATCCCTTCGGATCGTAGGGGTCGCTGACAAGCAGCTTGCGCATGGTGGAGCGCGAGACGTCGTTCGTCGTCAGGCCATAGGCCTGCAGCGCTATCTGATAAAGGTCCGGATAGGAGTCGTTACCGAGGAGCGTATCGGCGGTCTTGTTGGTCTTCATGAAATCATTGACATTCTTCACGCCATTGGCGTCATCCATTCGCGACTTGTAGTTCGCGATGATGCGGTCGATGAGATCGTTGCCCTGATTGTTGGCGCGAGCGCCGTAATTGTCTGACGTGTTCGTCGTCTGCTCACCGGTCTGGGGCGAGGTCGAGGTCGGCAGCGACCCGTCCGCAGCGAAATTGAAGGCGGCGTTGAGATCAGCCTGGCCGACGGATGCTGCATGGGCCGGGTCGGTGAGAATGCTCTTCAGCTCGGCGTTGCTCGTGTCGTAGGCCAGGCCATACGCCATCTTCAGATAGTCAGTCAGGGATGAATCGGCGAGCAGCTGATCGACATCATTGACGTCGCCCATCCGGTCAAGGGTACTTTGCTCCCGTATGCTGGCAGCCGAGTTCAAGGAGGCCAACTGCGTGGTTGTCTGCGCCGGAAGACCGGGGGCAACGGTGCCGTCCGCCTGGAAATTGAACGCAGCCTTCACATTGGCATAGGGACCGGTACCGCTTTGATCGGTGAGGATGTTGCGCAGATCAGTGTCCGAAACGCTCGCCGGAATACTGAAAGCGTAACGGATGTAATTGTTGAGCTTCTGATCGGCCAGCAACTGATCGACGCTGGCGATCGAAGGCATCGTCCTGCCGTAATAGGAGGCGGCGTCGTCCGCCTTCGTGTTCATTGCCGCAACCTGGTCGGCGCTCTGCGAGAACGTGTTTTGAGCGACCGTCCCGTCCTGACGGAAGTTGAAGAGCTGGTAGACGTCGCTATAGCCCTGGGCCGCCGCGACCGTCGGATCGGTCAGAATGCCGCGAAGCGTAGTGTCGCTGATGTCGTCGCCGATCTGCAGGTTGGTGCGCAGAAAGCTGACCAACTTGTCGTCGGCGAGGAAAACGTCAACGGCCGCGGTCGAACCGTTGTTCGAGAGATCCGGTAGCTTGGCCTGATAGTAGGACGCATTGGCTGCAGCGAGCTGATTGATGCTCTTGAGCTGCGCGGCGCTCTGGATCGTGCCGTTGATCGAACCATCCGCGTTGAAATTGAAGGCGTCATGGATGTCCTGATGGCCCGCCGTCGTGGCGTAGGCGGAATCCGTGAGGATGTTCTTCAGCTCGGCATTGCTGAAATCCTGGCCAAGGCCGTAGGCATCCTTGATGTAAGAGGTCAGAGTCTTGTCGGAAAGCAGTTCGTCGACGTTGGTGATCGTGCTCGGACCGCTCGCGGGTATCATCTTGTTCGAGAAGTAGCCGGTAACGTTCGACGCTGCATTCACCATGCCCGTCAACTGATCATAGGATTGCGCGCGCTTCGTCGGGGAGACCGTACCATCGGACTTGAAGTTGAAGGCCTTGTAAGCCTCTCCCATATCGACCGAACGGGCATAGGTCGGATCTGTCAGGACGCTCTTCAGCTGCGTAAAGCCCGGATCCATGCCGAATGCGGCGCGAACGTAGTCTGCAAGCCGCTTGTCGTTGACCAATTGATCAACATTGGTGATCGTGCCGATCTTGGACTGATAGTAGCTCTTGTTGAGATCCGACATTGCCGGGCTGGTATAGTACACATCGCTGGCTGTGCCGTCGCGGTCGACGATCTGCGGTGCAGTCTTGATGTTATACTGTTCGATGACGTTGTTCTTCTGTGTCGCAGTCTGGGCGACGCCGCCAACTGCAGGCGCGCGGAACGCGTATAGTTCTGCGACCTCATCGGTCTGGCCGGAATTCTGGGCCGAACCATCGACCGAACCATCGGCTTGGAAATTGAAGTAAGAACGAAGTTCCTTGTATTTGTCGCCGACATAGTTGAGCGACGGATTAGGGTTGTTGAGCGGCGCGTCGCCGCCAAGTGTGGCCGGATCGCTTGTCAGCACCATCTTGATGAAAGCGTCATCGGCCGTTGCCGGATCGATGCCGACGGACTGGAGCGCCACCGTGCGCAGGCGCGGATCGGCGAGCAAGTCGTCGACCGACTGCACCGAACCGATATTGGCGCGAAAATACTGGGTGTCGCCATTGTCCGGCTTGAAGTTGAACTGCTGGGCGAGCGCATAGAGCTTGTCACCGACATAGGTCTTGGTCGGATCGTAGGCCGGATCGCTCGTATCGGGTGCATTGCCGCCAAGCTTGCTGATGTCCGTGGACAGGACGCTGGCGATGTAGTCCTTCGAGATGTAGGTCGGGTCGATGCCGACGCTTTTCAACGCGTAATTCAGCAGGCGGGAATTGCCGACGAAGTCCTGGACGTTCTTCACGTCGTCCATCTGCGCGCTGTAGTATTTCGTTTCGGTGGCGGCCTGATCGGCTGCATCAGCGAAGGATTGCTTGTAGAGGCCGATCAGATCGTCTTCCTGCGCGTCCGTCTGAATATCCTTGGGCGGCGCGTGGAAATTGAAGGCGGAGGCAAATTCCTTGTAACGGGTGTCGGAAAGCTTGTTGGCGAAACTGTTCGCGTCCGTGAGATCGCTTTCCAGAACCTTCTTCATGAAGGCCTTGGCGTAGATCATGTCATCAAGCCCATAAGCCTTCATGGCGTAGCTGTAGAGCTTGTAGTCGCCAAGGAAGTCGTCGACGTCCTTCACCTTGTTGATATTGTCGGCGTAATACTGGGCATCTTTTTTGACCTGCGTCTGATTGGCGACGCGGTCGAGGCTTTTCGGCATATCACGAGACAGAATGACGTATGCCAGGGATGCCGTGATCATGAATGCGCCCTTTTCAGCAAAGTCTTTAAAGAATGACGGACTATTGGTGCGAGCATTTTGCCACGCAAAACTTACCCGAGACTTACCTGAAGCTGTCCTGCTCTGGCACGGGGCCGCGTTCATATTCCGGAAACCGTGCCATATTCGTTTTTGCTAACCATCCCCGGAGGCAGGATTTTCTTAACCGCAATTTTTAAGCTGTACGGAACGGGGGCCGCCTATTGTCGGGCCATAGAGGACGAAAAGTCCCAAGGAGAAGACCGGAAACCGGCTCTCAGGTAAGACAAGGGTAGAAATGAAATGAAGAATACCGTTCTGAAGCCCGTCTGGGCTGGCACGACATTGCGTCTTGATCCGTCTCGCTTTCCGCAGCAGGTAAGCTATGCCATCCACGACGATACCGGTGACGTCAGCATAACGATCGACGAACGCGGCGCAGTCCTGCGCAAGATTCTCCCCTCCAGCGGCCTGCCACTCTCTATCGCCCTGCCGCGACGTGTCTTCAAGGGCGTTGCAGCCCGCGCCATCGACCACGGCAATGGTGAAGTCACAGTGACGCTCGAGCTGCATCACGAAGATCCGGAACTCTGCATCCCGCTGCTCGTCGCCCACGATCTCGGCGACATCGCCGCCGACTGGCGCAGCTGGTCGGAAGCCTTCGGTATTCCCATGCTGATGGTGGAAGCCGATGGCATCGCCCGCCCCCTCGAAGAACATCTCGGCGGGCTGCGCACCAGCGAAATGAAGCCGCGCCGCCGCCACTCCTATTTCGCAAACCGTCGCCCGCGCTTCCTCGTGCGCCGCACGACCGGCAAGCTCGGCGTCCTCATGAAGATCGAAGGCAAGGAAATCATCGCTCGCAACTGAGCGATACATTCCGACCCGTTTTCAAACCCGGCCATCGCGCCGGGTTTTTCATTTAACGGACATTCCTCATTTCAGTTCAGGGAATGGCGAAAAGCAGCGAGACGAACAGGCCGAGGAAGATGATCCACCCAACTCGGGTGTTCGATTTGAAGAGCGCGAGGCACTGAGCGCCGTCGTCGATATCGAGCGTTCTGATCTGCCAGGCGAACATTCCGGCCGCAATCAGCAGGCCGATGAAGGCCAGAATGCCGACGCCGGCAAGCGCGAAGGACAGGAACATCAGCACTAGGGTCAGCCCGTACAGGCCGACAAGCGCAAGATGTGTGCGCTCGCCGAACAGGCGGGCCGTCGAGCGAACGCCGATCAGTTCGTCATCCTCCTTGTCCTGATGGGCGTAGATCGTGTCGTAACCGATCGTCCAGACCACCGAGGCAAGGTAAAGCAGGACGGCAGAGAAGGAGAGGCTACCGAAAATGCCTGCCCAGCCCATGAGCGCCCCCCAGGAAAAGGCGAGACCGAGGAAGAATTGCGGCCAGTCCGTAAAGCGCTTGGCGAAGGGATAGAGGGCGACGACGCCGAGCGACAGAACCCCGAGAAGCACGGCAAACCAGTTGAACTGCAATAGCACGAAGAGGCCGACCAACGCCTGCAGTGCGATGAAGATCTTCGCCTGCCTGCGCGTCACACGCCCTGAGGGCAGAGGACGCGAGCGGGTGCGCGCCACCTGCGTGTCGATCTCGTGGTCGACAAGGTCATTATAGGTGCAGCCGGCGCCGCGCATGGCGACAGAGCCTATAAAATACAAGAACAGATGGTAGAGAAGCAGGGCGCCGGAAAACACACGCGGTTCGATTGCCGCATTGGCGGCAAGCGTGGCCGACCAGAAGCACGGCCACATGAGAAGCTGCCATCCGATCGGCCGGTCCCAGCGCGCAAGCTGCGCATAGGGCCACAGCCAGGGCGGCAGGATGCGATAAACCCAATTATCCGAGGGCGCATCGGCAACGCGCCCGTTGAGACCATCAATCTGTTGCATGCCGACATCTAGCGACGGGCGGCGTTGATGGTCAAGACTTCATCGCCTTCGAGGTCGCCCTTCGCGGCGCGATGGAGGTGCTTCGTCCTGCAAGGGACCTGCCCTGCGCGACAAAGGAAGTTCATCGCATCGATGGCCGGCTGGGTTTAGACGATTCGAATAGCCGATCAGTTCAGCGTGAAATTGAACTTGTAGCTTGCCGACACACCGATCAGGAACTGGTTCTTCGACCCTTTCTCCCGCACGAGGCTGCTGTCGGCTGCCGGACCAGCGAGGCGCTTATATTCCGCGAAGGCGCTCGTCGACAGGTTCTCCGTTGCGTTCCAGGTGAGTGCGGTGCCGGCACCGTACGACTGGATGCCGCCCGAGGGATCATATGGCTTCAGTCCGCTTGCAGCCGACTGCGCTTCGTTGACGCCATAATAGGAATGGAAATAGCCGCTGGTCGCAAAGGTGGCACGCGGGCCTCCTGATAGCTGCAAATCGGGCGCGATATCGGTGAAGGCATCAAGCGCCACGTCGGCCACAAGCCCGTCATGCGAGCGGATGCCCTGGCGCACTTCGGCGCGGGCGCGCAGCCAGTCGGTCGGATAGACTTCTGCAAAACCACCGATTTCGGCGCCCCATTTGACCTTCTTCAGGCCGCGGAGATCACTATCGTCATCCTGGTCACGCTGCGGCACGTAGCGGCCGACGAGACCGGCGCGGAAGCTGCTGTTATCAACAAGGGCGAACGAGGGATTGTCGTTGCGCGAGGAAAAACGCGGGCCGGGACCTTGACGTCCTGCCGAGATCAGCGGGCTGAACTTGAATTCGTTGGTGGACGCGCCTTCGAATTTCGGTGCGGAAAAGCCCGATACGCCGACTTTCAGATACCAATCACCCGACCACCAATGGCCGCCTTCCTGAGCAGAGGCGGTGCTGAATGAAGCAAGGGCAATAGCTAAGGAGATCGATACGACTGATCGATTAAACACAATCCGCACTCCAGAAAAACGCAATACAAGAACGGCCGCGGACGGCGGCGGTCGCTACATTTATAGCGAGGGTGTTACGTCATTCTTAACCAAGAGAGCGAGATCGAGGGGATCAGAATTACTTCTGGTTCCAGCGGCGGATGACCGGCTCGGTCAGATCGTGCTCGTAGCCGAGGACACTGACGCTCGTTGTATCCAGAATGAAGCGGGAGCCATCCTCCGGCGGCAGGCCGAGCCAGCGGGCTCCGAGAACACGCAGGAAATGCGAGCTCGAAAAGATCAGGATCGGCGCATTGGTCTCGCGCAGTTCGGCGATGATACGATCCGCACGGGCACCGACATCGCTTGCCGCTTCACCATCAGGGCAACCATCGCGAAAGAGCCGCCAGCCGGGACGCTTGGAGAGGATTTCCTTGGTGGTGATGCCTTCATAGGCGCCGTAATCCCATTCGGCGAGATCGGCCTTGATGATTGCCCCCTCCCCGAAACCAGCAAGCGCACAGGTATTGCGCGCCCTCTGCGACGGGCTCGACCAGACGGCGGATACCGAAAGACCTGAAAGCCGCGGAGCAAGCGCGCGTGCCGCCGCCTCGCCATTTTCGGTCAGCGGGATATCGCTGCGGCCGGTATGCTGGCCGGACAGCGACCATGCCGTCTCGCCATGGCGCACGATGGTGATTTCAGGAAATGCGCTCATATCCGTCTCTCCAAAAAGAAAAAGCGCGGCCCAGCCGCGCTTTCAACATCAGAAGGTGAATTTTTCCAGGGGTGGGCGCGTCGCCTCGAATTCCCTGAGCTTCGCCTCGTTCTGCGGAATGTAATTCCGGTTATCGGGCGTCGCAAACTGGTTCTTGGTGATCTGAATCTGCTCGATGAAAAGTTCATCCCAGCGGAAGCCCATTTCAGAGCCAGCCAGATAGAATTCCCACATGCGGAAGAACTTCTCGTCGTAAAGTGCCACCGCCTCCTGCCTGCGGGCCACGAAGCGCTCGCGCCAGTGGCGCAGCGTATAGGCATAGTGAAGAGGCAGCACTTCGACATCGCGGGTCAGCAGGCCGGCCTTTTCAAGCGGAACCAGCGTTTCGGCGATCGAGGGAATATAGCCCTGCGGGAAGATATATTTCTCGATGAATGCGTTGGTGGCGAAACTCGGCTTCGGACGCGCGATCGAATGCAGCAGCATGACGCCGTTGTCATCCAGCAGTTCGTGCACCTTCTTGAAGAAGTTGCCGTAATTGCCAATGCCGACGTGTTCGAACATGCCGACGGAGACGATACGGTCGAACTTCTTGCCGGTCAGGTAACGATAGTCCTGCAGCTCGAAGCGGACGCGATCGGCAAGACCGCGTTTCTGAGCTCGTTCGCGGGAAATCTTTAGCTGCTCTTCGCTGAGCGTGATGCCGGTAACATCAAGGCCGGGCGTCGATTCCGCGAGATACATGGCCATGCCGCCCCAGCCGGAGCCGATTTCCAGCACGCGCTGACCCGGTTGCGGATTGAGCTTGGCCGCGATGTGGCGCTTCTTGGCAACCTGCGCCTCTTCCAGGCCAATGCCCGGCGGATCGAAATAAGCACAGGAATATTGCCAGTCCTCATCGAGAAAGAGTTCGAAGAGCTTTTCCGACAGGTCGTAATGGTGGGCGACATTACGCTTGTTGTGGTTGACCGGTATGCGGCTCTTGAGCTGCTGCATGGCGATGCGACCGATGAGCAGGGCGGCCATCTTGAAATCGAAGATTTCGTTGGTGGTGTTCTGCTTCACCAAGGCGAGGAAGTCGTAGATGTTGCCGTGTTCAAGGATGAACCGGCCTTCCATATACATTTCGCCGAGCTTCAGCGTCGGATCGCGACGGATCGCATCCTCGGCCTCCTGATCGGCAAGACGAGCGGCAACCGGTTCCCCGGTGCCATCGCCAATCGTGTGGGTCTCGCCATTGGCGAGCGTAAGGGTCAAAGAACCCTTGCGGACAATTTTTTGGACAATCGATAAGAATGCCGACGCCATGGACGCCTCGCAAATGTGACAGGATGGTCACATCAACTTAATAGCTCTCTTCTGCCTTACAAGCGCCGGATTTAGCACTCCGCAGATTCAATTGCCAAAGTGTGACATTTTTGCAAATATAGGGGCTAAGCCCTTATTTTCGCTTCATGGCTTCGGCGAGCGCCGCGCCGAATGCCCCCTGGCTCTGCGGCTTGGACTGTGCCGGCTTGCGGTCCTGTTGCGGGCGCTGGCCGGCATTTGGGCGCGACTCAGCACGCGGAGAACCCGCGGAAACGCCGTCATCCTTGCGCATGGAGAGGCCGATGCGCTTGCGCTTCACATCCACCTCAACCACACGAACTTTGACGACATCGCCCGCTTTCACGATTTCGTGAGGATCCTTGATGAAGCGGTCGGCAAGCTGGGACACGTGGACCAGGCCATCCTGATGCACGCCGATATCGACGAAAGCACCGAAGGCCGCGACGTTGGTCACCGTGCCTTCCAGCATCATGCCCGGCTTCAGGTCGCTGATTTCGTTGATGCCTTCGGCGAAGGTCGCGGTCTTGAAGCTCGGGCGCGGGTCGCGGCCGGGCTTGTCGAGTTCGGCGATGATGTCCTTGACCGTCGGCAGGCCGAACTTCTCGTCGATGAACTTGCGCGGGTCGAGCGCCTTCAGCGTGGCGCTGTCGCCCATCAGCGAACGCAGGTCACGGCCGCAAGCAGCGACGATCTTCTTTGCGACACCATAGGCTTCCGGATGCACGGAAGAAGCGTCGAGCGGCTCCTTGCCATCAGGGATGCGCAGGAAGCCGGCTGCCTGCTCGAAGGTGCGCTGGCCGAGCCGGGCCACCTTCAGGAGATCCTTGCGGCTCTCGAAAGCACCATTCTGGTCGCGGTGCAGGACGATCGCATCGGCGATGGAACGGCCGAGGCCAGAGACGCGCGACAGAAGCGGCGCCGACGCGGTATTGAGATCGACGCCAACAGCATTCACGGCGTCTTCGACGACGGCATCGAGCGAGCGTGACAACTTCGTCTGATCGACATCGTGCTGGTACTGGCCGACGCCGATCGACTTCGGCTCGATCTTGACGAGTTCGGCGAGCGGGTCCTGCAGGCGCCTCGCGATGGAGACGGCGCCGCGCAGCGACACGTCCAGCTGCGGAAATTCAGCGGCTGCTGTTTCAGACGCAGAATAGACGGAAGCGCCGGCTTCCGAGACGATGACCTTGGTGGGTTTGGGCGCCGGAAGGGCGGCAAGCATATCGGCCACCAGCTTTTCCGTCTCGCGGCTGCCAGTGCCGTTACCTATGGCGATCAGTTCGACATTGTGCTTGCGGATCAACGAGGCAAGCTCTGCCTGCGTGCCGCGCACGTCATTCTTCGGCGGGAACGGATAGACGGTGGTCGTATCGAGCAGCTTGCCGGTGCCATCGATGATCGCGACCTTGACGCCGGTGCGGATACCTGGATCGAGGCCCATCGTGGCGCGCGAGCCAGCAGGTGCCGCTAGGAGAAGATCCTTGAGATTGCGGGCAAAGACGTGGATCGCCTCTTCCTCCGCCCTTTCGCGCAACTCGCGCATCAGGTCGAGCGACAGCGACATGGAGAGCTTCACACGCCAGGTCCAGCTTGCGGCATCCATCAGCCAGCGGTCGCCGGGGCGCGACGCGCCGATTTCATAGGCGGTCGCAATCATGCGCTCGACCGGCTTGTTCGGCGAGGCGATCTCGGCATCGGCCTCGATCGTCAGCGTCAGCACTTCCTCATTCCAGCCGCGCAGCATGGCGAGCGCGCGGTGGCCTGGAGCCGTCGCCCAGCGTTCGGAATGATCGAAATAGTCCGAGAATTTCTCGCCGGTCGCCTGCTTGCCATCCACGACCTTGGCTTTCAGAAGTGCGGCATTGCGCAGATGGGCGCGCAGCTTGCCGAGCAGATCGGCATTTTCGGCAAAACCTTCGGCGACGATGTCGCGCGCGCCTTCGAGCGCCGTCTTCACGTCGGGCACGTCGGCGGTGATATAGGCTTCGGCGAGCGTTGCCGGCTCCTTGCTGCGGTCGGCAAGGATCGCCTCGGCAAGCGGGCCGAGGCCGCGTTCCCTGGCGATTTCGGCCCGGGTGCGACGCTTCGGCTTGTAGGGCAGGTAGAGGTCTTCAAGCTCGGCCTTGGTGGCGGCGCCCGAAAGCTTCGCCATCAATTCCTCGGTCATCTTGCCCTGGCCGGTGACGGATTCGATGATCGTATCGCGGCGGGCTTCGAGTTCGCGCAGATAGACCAGACGTTCGGCCAGTGTGCGCAGCTGCGTATCGTCGAGACCGCCGGTCACTTCCTTGCGATAGCGGGCAATGAACGGCACTGTTGCGCCTTCGTCCAGCAGCTCGATCGCAGCCTTCGCCTGATCGGGTCGGGCATTGATTTCAGCGGAGATGCTTGCTGCGAGCGAACGAAGGTCAGCGGCCATGGGATTTCCTGCAGTTTGTTGGGTTGGGCGGACCATAGCGGCGAAAAGCGGCAAGGCAATGCCTCCCGCCGCTTTCCACAGTCGAAGGCAGCGCTCCCAGAGATTTAAGAGGCATGACTGAGGCGCAATTGAGCCTTCTTCTTCCTGTTTTTGCGGTTGTGCAGATGCGGCATTCTTTGGTAGCAGAGGCGACCATTTTTGATTGCCCCTGCCCTGCAGGCGCCAGGAAAAGAGTACCATGCCGAACCTGCTTCTCGAACTTCGCTCCGAAGAGATCCCCGCCCGCATGCAGCGCAAGGCCGCCGGCGATCTCAAGAAGCTCCTGACCGATGCCCTGGTGGAAGCAGGCCTGACCTATGAAGGCGCGCGCGAATACTGGACGCCGCGCCGCCTGACGCTAGATATTCACGGCCTGACGGCCCGCTCCGCCGATGTGCGCGAAGAGCGCAAGGGGCCGCGCACCGACGCCAATGAAAAGGCGATCGAGGGCTTCCTGCGTGGCGCCGGCCTTTCCTCCATTTCCGAAGCGCAGGTCGTCAGCGATCCCAAGAAGGGCGATTTCTACATTGCCGTCATCTCCAAACCGGGTCGCAGCGCGGAAGAGATCATCGCCGAAGTCATGCCCGGCATCATCAAGGATTTCCCGTGGCCGAAGTCGATGCGTTGGGGCAAGGCTTCCTCGCAGCCGGGTTCGCTGCGCTGGGTGCGCCCGCTGCAGTCGATCGTCTGCACCTTCGGCAGCGAGCATGAAGAAACCGTTGTCATTCCCTTTGAGATCGATGGTCTCGTCGCCTCCAACGTGACCTACGGCCATCGCTTCCACGCGCCCGAGGCGATCACCGTCAAACGTTTCGACGATTATGTCGCGAGCCTCGAAAAGGCGAAGGTCATCCTCGATGCGGAGCGGCGCAAGGATATCATCCTGCATGACGCCCGCGACATTGCCTTTGCCAGCGGGCTGGAACTGGTCGAGGACGAAGGCCTGCTGGAAGAGGTCTCCGGCCTCGTCGAATGGCCGCAGGTGCTGATGGGCTCCTTCGAGGAGGATTACCTTTCGATCCCGTCGGAGATCATTCGCCTGACCATCAAGACCAACCAGAAATGCTTCGTAACCCGCAAACAGGGCGAAGAGACGCTTTCGAACAAGTTCATCCTCGTTTCCAACATCCAGGCGACTGACGGTGGCAAGGAAATCGTCCACGGCAACGGCAAGGTCGTGCGTGCGCGCCTGTCCGACGCGCTGCATTTCTGGAAGCGCGACCAGGGTAACCTGCCGGACCTCGAAACGCTGGAAGCTTCCGCCAAGAAATTCGGCCTCGACCTTGCCAAGCCGCTCGACCAGCGCATGGCCAAGCTCGACGCGCTGAGCGTGACCTTCCATGCCAAGCTTGGCACGCAGGGCGATCGCGTCGAGCGCATCCGCGCGATGGCCGCCAAGATCGCCATGCCTGTTGGTGCCGATTACAAGGTCGTGGATCGCGCCGCGGTTCTCTGCAAGGCGGACCTGCGCACCGAAGCGGTCGGCGAATTCCCGGAACTGCAGGGTGTCATGGGCCGCAAATATGCGGCGCTGCAGGGCGAAGATGTCTCGGTTTCCACCGCCGTAGAAGACCATTACAAGCCGCAGGGCCCATCCGACCGCGTGCCTGACGACAAGGTTGCGATCACGGTGGCGCTCGCCGACAAGCTCGATACGCTGATCGGTTTCTGGGCGATCGACGAAAAGCCGACTGGCTCGAAGGATCCGTTTGCATTGCGCCGTGCCGCGCTCGGCATTATCCGCATCCTGCTCGAAAAGCGCGCCCGCGTGACGCTATTGCCGCGCATCACCTCGCATATGCAGCGCATCGACATGGATATCGGCGCCGATATTGCTACCGACGACCTGTCGCGGCAGTTCGACCTGCTCTCCTTCTTCCATGATCGCCTGAAGGTCTATCTGCGCGACCAGGGCGCCCGCCACGATCTTATCGATGCGGTCTTGACGCCTGAATCCGACGACCTCCTGATGGTCGCCCGCCGTGTCGAGGCGCTGACCGCCTTCATCACCTCGGAAGACGGCATCAACCTTTTGGCCGGCACCAAGCGCGCGACGCAGCTTCTGGCCGCCGAGGAGAAGAAGGGCACTGTCGTTGCGGACGGCGTTTCCGAGGCCTTGCTGAAACTCGACGCTGAAAAGGAACTGTTCGCGGCCATCAGCAAGGCTGCGTCGGAAGCTGCCGGCGCCGTTGCGCACGAAGACTTCCGCTCGGCCATGGAAGCGCTGTCGAAGCTGCGTGCCCCCGTCGACCGCTTCTTCACCGATGTGCTGGTCAATGACGAGGATGCCGCGATCCGCGCCAACCGTCTTGCGCTGTTGCGGATGATCCGGGCGGCGACCGGTACGGTGGCGGATTTCTCGAAGATCGCCGGCTGAACTGCCGACAAAAAAATGGGGCCAGATGGCCCCATTTTGCTTTTGCCCTTATCGTCCCTTTTGCATCTTGGCGATGGTCAGCGTCTCGCCGGCGCGGCCATAGCCGCCGTCGACGACTTCATCGACGAGAACCATCGTGTAGGGACGCACACCCTCCCCGAAAAAGTCGACGAACATGGCGGTCGTACGGAGGATGATGTCCTCCTTCTGCTCCGACGTCAGGGTACCCTCGGGAAACTTGTAATTTGCGAATGGCATGATGAACTCCTGCCCGGTTTGTGTTGCGACCGGGCGAAGGTAGCGCCGGTCTCGGCATGCTTGAAATTGATATGGAGTATGTGCATTCATCCACGACATGGATTTACATGGGATCGATCTCAACCTGCTTGTCGCCTTCGACGCGCTCATGAAGGAGCGCAGCGTGACGAAGGCCGGCATTCGCATCGGCCGCACACAACCGGCCATGAGCGCTGCCCTGGCGCGGTTGCGAAGCCTGCTGAAAGACGAGCTTCTGGTGCGAGGGCCGCAGGGCCTGCAGCCGACGCCAAGAGCGCTTGATCTCGCCGAGCCGTTGTCACGCGCCCTTGCCGACATCCAGCGCACACTTGATTTCACTCAGGCGTTCGATCCCGCGACCTCCTCTGCTGCCTTCACGATCGGCCTCTCCGACCACCCGACTTTCGCGCTGCTGCCGCAACTCGTTGCGCATTTCGCCAAGGCGGCTCCGGCTGCAACATTACAGGTCCGGAATTTCAGCGCGCGTAACGATGCCATCGATCTCCTGGATGCAGGAGAGGCCGATGTGACGGTGGGCGTGCCGGCAACGAAAACCGGGCGCATTCTGACCCAGCCTCTGTTTGAGGAGCGTTTCGTCAGCATCGTCAGGAAGGATCATCCGGCTGCAGGCAAGGCGCTCGATCTCGACGCGTTTCTGGCTCTTCCCCACCTGCTCGTCTCGCCTGAGAACGAGCGTTTCGGCCACGTCGATACGGCGCTTGCCAAGGAGGGACTTCAGCGGCGGCTCGCGCTCACGCTTCCCAATATGTATGCCGCACCGCTCTTGATTGCCCGCTCCGACATGATCGCAACCTTGATGGCCGGTGTCGTGGCAGCCTCCGGCCATGCGCACGAACTTGTCCTGTTGGAGCCACCGCTCATGCTGGAGCCTATCCCCTTCGTCATGTCATGGCATCGACGCAACGACGCCCATCCGGCGCAGCGCTGGTTTCGGAACTGCGTTGCCGAGGCTGTGCCTGACGTCAGGCAATGACGCCTGCATGAATATCCACTAAAGCTCGTTCCATGATGTCGAAGATCCTTGTCAGTGCCTGTCTCATGGGCCACGCCGTTCGATATGACGGGCGCGCGAAACCTCTCGTCCATCCGGCAATCGAACGCTGGATGCAGGAAGGCCTGATCGTGACGATCTGTCCGGAAATGTCGGCCGGCATGCCGGTGCCGCGGCCACCTGCCGAAATCGGCGATGCGGCTGACGGCGAGGATGTGCTGGCAGGAGCTGCCCGCGTCGTGGAACTGACCGGTGGCGATGTGACCGAGGAATTCCTGCAGGCGGCGGAAAATGCCGTGCGGCTCGCGGTCGACAGCGGCTGCCGCTATGCGCTGCTGATCGACGGCAGCCCGTCCTGCGGTTCCGGTTTTATCTATGACGGCTCCTTTTCGGGCAACCGGCGGGCCGGGAACGGCGTTACCGCGGCGGCACTGAAACGGGCAGGCATTGAAGTCTTTTCCGACCGAGAGATCGATCGGCTGATAGAACGCATCGGCGTCAACGGCACGGCCGCCGGGGATGCCGGCGGCCGCTAACTTCTTTCGTGATAAAATCCCTTGCAGTCGCCCCGTCTTTAAGCGGCGCGGCGACCCTGATGCATGGCCGGAGCCGCAGCGGCGTTGCCGATGCGGAAACCGCG
>UBMI01000002.1 GCA_900466475.1 Hyphomicrobiales bacterium | reverse complement strand
ACATGCAGCACTTCAAGCCCAGCGTTCTTTATCGCCCGGATGCGATCGAGCTTTGATCCAAGCGTTTGGCTATCGTCATCTGCTAAGTCTGCGACGCCGGCGGCATGATCGAATACGCGATTGTTGCGCCCTTTGCCGACGTAAAACGTCTCGCCGTTCCGCGGATCGATAAGGCGATAGACGTAATTACCAAGCCGCTCACACACTTCTTCAGAAAATCGCACGGCTGTCCCTCAGTTCAAGCTGATGATTTTCGCGGGCGAGAAGTTCTGAAACTTCTTAAACCCGCTGACAATTCCCTTGCCCGGCAGGGGGGTGCCAATGGATCCTTTCAGCCAGCACTGCTTCTTCGAGTAATTGTAGGAAAATGCCATACAGCGATTATCGTCAACGCAGGCGAGGCGACAGTCGAGCGGCGTTTTGGCGGTGCTATGAGGGCGCGGGGAGAGATCGCCGCCTCGAAAGTCAACGTCGTGAAAGAGTGCGCTCTGCGGGTCGATTGTTCCAAGAGCAAATGTGGGCGGGTCGGCTTCGGCACCGCTGAGAAATCGGCCTGAGAAGGCGACACTGTTTCCATCGGCCCGGCCTGCACTGGATTTGAGGAAGCAGTTCGGCCCTTTTGTGATCTTTGGGTTGGCGTTGAAGGTGAAAGCCTTGCATTGACCGTTCATCACCAGGCAACTCTGAGCACATTCGGCAGCGTCGCTTGTTCGGATCGAAGAAATGTCGCCGCCGAAGAGATCTAAGCCGGTATAGACAGCGATCCGATTTGGGCGCTTTGTGAACTCTTCGATCGGTGAGAGTTTCGCTTGTGTCTGTGGCGTCGGTGTTGTGATTACCGCTGTTTCGGGCGAGTGCGGCTGCTCCGGCGTCACTGGCTGCGTAGTTGATTCCGTTGTGGTCGTCCTGTTTTGGGTGGGCGGAGATGTATCTGGTGTTGCCGACGTGCCCGCGGCAGAGGGCTTTGCCCCGTCGCCAGTTCGATTGAGCTTATAAAGCTCAATCTCTTCTGGCGTGAAGACGTGCATGTCATTCGGCGGCGTCTTGAACATGACGCTCAACACGTCGGCAGGAGTGTCGAAGCGGTTGAGGACGTCAATGATGTCGGAAATCGTGAGCTGTGCTCCCACAAGATCCGAGGTATCCGAGGAAATCTGATGCACGCCGAGCTTGCCGTCGACTCTCCGCTCGACACCTGCAAGGAACATATAAGCACATGCGGATAGGCATGCGCTGTCTTTCGGGATGTAAGTTGCTAGCTTTCGCTCATGAATGTCGTCTGCCATCAGCAGACCCATCTGCACGGCGCCGCCTGAGCTGTTCAAGGTAACAAGTTTAGCGCCTGGGGCTGCGTGAAGAGCCCGTCGGAAATTGAGGGCGGAGCCGACGTCGATATCTCCGTTCATCGCTATGACATCTGGCTTGGCGTCATCCACGACAAACGGACCAAAGATTTTCTCAGACGCGGTGGCAGGGCTGATCATTGTTGTTACACATAGCGCAGCGCTAAACGCGGCAGATCGAAGCAATTTACGCATGAACAAGCTCCCAGCGCAAGATTATCAAACTACATAGACCTCAAGCTGACAAGGTTGTTGTAGGCGCGACGCTGCATATTCTGGATTGCGGTTAATCGACGACGTCTGTGCCGGGATAATCCTTGGCACCCCTCCAAGGGCATGAGTGACTGATTGCTGTCGCAAAGCTTCGAAGCGTTCGCCTCGCCTTGCCTGAGTTGCTAATCACGGAGACCATCAGCAAGAAAGGTCGAGTTCGAGACAGACGTCAGGAGAAAGAGGGGCGTCGGGAGAAGTCAGCGGCGAGAAAGGCCCATTTGTTTTCGGGGCCTGCATAGGATACATAGGATGCATATTTTCAACGGCTCTATAGGAAATTTCAGATTCAATGCCTGTAATGTCACCGTCTGACATTTCCCACACGGCGTAGAGAAAATCCTATGCAAGCTATGCATCCTATGCGCTGAGGATATTCGAAGGCCTGTCATTTGGGTTCGCAATTTGGTAGGCCGGCACGATGCATATCCGGTTCGGCAAGAGCATCACGATCGTGGTGATGCAGGCGTTCAATGACTCGGAGAATGCAGCGCTGAAGTATCTCCTGCGTAGCTCTCGCAACGATCGGAAAAGAGCTTTTCGCTGAGGAAATCGACAAGCACGCGGACCTTGGGCGAAAGGTGCCGGTTGGATGGCCAGAGCAGGTGGAACTGGGCGGGGGCATCGATATGGGCATCGAGCACCGTGCGCAGCCTGCCATCTGCAAGCGGATCGCGGGCGAGGAAATCCGGCATGCAGCCGATGCCCATGCCACTGATTGTGGCGCCGCGAAGGGCTTCCATGTTGTTGCAGGTCAGCACCGTGCGGGTTCTGATTTCCGGATGATCGGGAGAGAGGCTGAGCGGCCAGGGCTGAAGTTTTCCGGAATTCGGGAATCGGAAGCGGACGCCTAAGTGACCTTCCAGGTCACGTGGGCAATCCGGCGTGCCGTGTTTTTCCAGATAGGCGGGAGCCGCGCATAGCAGGAGCTGGAACGGGCGAAGTGCACGCGACATCAGCCGCGAATCCGGCAAGGTTCCGCTGCGGATGGTGACATCGACGCCCTCTTCGATCAGATCGACAATCCGGTCGTTGAAGTCGAGATCGAGTTCGACCTCCGGGTAGAGGTTCACGAATTCCGGCAGGATCGGCAGGATCAGATGGTAGCTGACAAGCGGTACGCTGACGCGCAACCGTCCTCGAGGGGTCGCAACCGCCTGAGCGAGCGAGGCTTGGGCATCTTCCAGGTCATCAAGGATGCGCCGGCAGCGCTCATGGAACAGGCGACCTTCTTCCGTCAGCCGCAAGCTCCGCGTCGAGCGCTGGAACAGGCGGACGCCGAGCTGTTGTTCAAGCGCGGTTACGGCCTTGCCGACAGCGGAGGGCGAGAGACCAAGCGCGCGGCCAGCGGCAACGAAACTTCCAAGGTCAGCGGTTCTGACGAAGGCTGTCAGGCCACCCAAAGGCTGATCCATCCGCAGATCCTTTCGAGCGATTTATTCCGCTATGGGCGGAACAAACTATAGGTTATCGAAGAATTACACTCAATTTATGCTGCTTTCCGCATTCGAAGTCCAGGCGTTTCGACGCCTGCCTGCGCGAACTTCCCAAGCGCGTCCTCACACTCGAACCAGCGGATATCTTATGACTGCTACCCATAAATCCAAACCAACCGGCATCGCGGAGAGAATCTTCGTTCTGATTGCCGTATGCTCGGCTGCTGCTGCAATGCCGCTCACCTTTACAGGTCCCGCCGTGGCCCTGCCGGCAATCAGTGCCGAACTCGGCGGCAGCCCCATTGCCCACAACTGGGTCACCAATGCCTTCATGCTTACCTTTGGCAGCACGCTTATGGCCGCCGGTGCGCTCGCGGACAGCTATGGCCGCAAACGCATCTTCCTGTGCGGCCTTGCCGCCTTCATCCTGTTTTCCGGCGGGCTTGCCTTTTCGCCTGATATCGTCTGGTTCGACGGTCTTCGCGCGCTCCAGGGTTTCGGCTCGGCCGCGGCTTTCTCTGGCGGGATGGCATCGCTGGCGCAAGAGTTCGACGGAAAGGAACGCATGCGTGCCTTTAGTCTCGTCGGCGCGAGTTTCGGTATTGGCCTGGCCTTCGGACCGATGGCGTCGGGCATGATGATTGAAGCCTTCGGTTGGCGGGCGATCTTCGCACTCGTTGTTGGCCTCGCCATCATCGCCTTCATTTTCGGTGCGGTATTCCTGACGGAAACCCGCGATCCCGAGGCAAGGGGGCTCGATTGGCCGGGCGCAATCAGCTTCACGCTCGCTCTGTCGCTCTTTACTTATGGCGTGCTGCGGGCGCCTGAGAGCGGCTGGGGCGACGTCTTCACGCTTGGGCTCCTTCTGGGCTCGGTGCTGCTGATGGCCCTCTTCTGCTTCATCGAGCACCTCGTAATGCGGCCCATGCTCGATCTAACGCTTTTCCGGTATCCCCGTTTCGTCGGCGTGCAACTGCTGGCGGCTGCTCCAGCCTATGCGTTCGTTGTTCTCTTGATCCTGCTGCCGGTGCGTTTCGTCGGTATCGAGCGTTTGAGTGCGGTTGCTGGGGGACAGATGATGATCGCGCTTTCCGGCCCGCTTCTCATCCTGCCGATCGCGGCCGGGTTGCTGACCCGGTGGTTGCCGGCGGCAACGATCTGCAGCGCCGGTCTCGTCGTCTCGGCTGCCGGTCTCTTCTGGCTCGCCCAGATCCCCGTCGGTTCGGACCATGTGGCGCTTGTTGCACCGTTGCTGACGATCGGTATCGGCATCAGCCTGCCCTGGGGCCTCATGGACGGGCTTGCCGTCAGTGTCGTACCGAAGGAGCGTGCCGGCATGGCAACCGGGATCTTCAGCACGACCCGCGTCGCCGGTGAAGGAGTGGCGCTCGCCATCGTGAGTGCGGTCCTCTCCGCGCTGACGCAGTCCTATCTTGGAACAAGCCATGAAGCGATCGTGGCGGCACAGCGCCTGGTGACGGGCGATCTCAAGGGTGCGGGCCAGGCTCTTTCCGGAATGGGCGAACTGGAACTCATCCATGCCTATAATGATGCTTTCGGCCTGCTTCTGTGGTTTCTAACCGGCATCACGGTTCTGACGGCAATCGTCATTTTCACTTTCATGGGACGAGGTGTCGGCAAAGCCGGCGAAGCGGCTGAAGAATCTGTTGCTGTTTGAACGGAAAAGGGCGGACAAACGTTTCCGCCCTTTTAACTATAGCCACTGAAAAACTACTCTTTCCGACGCAATTTATCCTGCAATATTACATCCCTCAGTAACGACTCCTAAAGTCCGGGCTGTCAATTTTATTTCCATTGGCATTGCGTGAACATATTTACTGGCTGGGGTTTTGAAATGAATCGTAATCGGGATGATTGGGTCAACCAGCGGGCATATGCCATCTGGGAAGAAGAAGGCCGGCCGCACGGTCGGGGCGAGAGCCATTGGGCACAGGCGCTCAGGGAGTTCGAACAGCTCGAAGCTACCAAGGCTTCTGCCGACGGCAGTGATCTCATCGAAAAACTGAAGGCAGCCGGACGCTTGATGCGGACCTATGACGAGGCCGAGGCACAGGATAATCAGAGCAGCCGGCGCAAGACGGCAGGCCGCTAGGTTGAATCTGGCCACGCGGCAAAAGCCATTTCCATGCGAGCTTGTATAAGCCGCCGACCATCAGGCCGGCGGCTTTTGCATTATTGCGCCAGGCTATCCGCAAGCGTGATGTGAACGTTCTTCAGCTCCGAATATTCATCGAAACCATGACGACCGAGCTCGCGGCCGATCCCGCTTTGCTTGTAGCCGCCGATCGGCATTTGCGGCGTGCCGTCGCCCATGCCGTTGATCCAGGTACGGCCGGCCTTGATGCGGCGGATCGCCTGCAGGGCAGTCGATAGATTGCTCGACCAGACGCAGGCTGAAAGGCCGAAAGGTGTATCATTGGCCAAGCGGATTGCCTCTTCGGGATCCTTGAAGCGGAAGCTGGCAAGAACCGGGCCGAAGATCTCCTCACGAGCAATCGACATATCCGGTTTCACGCCGGTGAAGATCGTCGGCGCGTAGAAAGCGCCGCCTTCGCCGAGAATGGTGCCACCGCTATAGATCTGTGCACCATCCGCCTTGCCTGCGGCCACGTAGCCGGAGACCTTCTCGAGATGGGCTTTGTGGATCAGCGCGCCGACGGTGCTGGAATCGTCGAGCGGATCACCGGTGACGATGCTTGCCGCCAGAGCCTCGACCTTTTCCAGAAGCTTGTCGGCGACAGACTCGTGAACAATCAGGCGACTACCGGCAATGCAGACCTGACCCGAGCAATGAAAGGCGCCGCCTGAAATCTTCGCGGCGGCGGCATCGAGATCGGCATCGGCGAAGACAACCTGCGGGCCTTTGCCGCCGAGTTCCAGGCCGACCCTTTTGATGTTCTGGCCGGCAATCGCGCCGATGATGCGGCCGACGCGCTGCGAACCGGTGAAGGTGACCATGTCGACATCGGGATGCTCGGCGAAGATCTGGCCGACATCGGCGCCATAGCCTGTTACGACATTCAGCACACCGTCCGGCAAGCCAGCCTCGCGGGCAAGTTCTGCGAGGCGGATGGTCGAGCCCGAGGTGAATTCGCTGGGTTTGATGACGACGGTGCAGCCTGCGCCGATCGCCCAAGGAATGCGCTCGGAGCCGATCAACAGCGGGAAATTCCAGGGCGTTATGATGCCGACGACGCCGGCTGGCTCGCGCAGCACGAGACCGAGCGTATTGGCACCCATATCATTATGCGTTTCGCCTTCGAGGCCCTGTGCATGGCCGGCGGCATAATGCCAGAGCGACGCGGAAAAGCCCATTTCGCCGCGCGCCTGGTTGATTGCCTTGCCGACCTCCAGCGCCTCGATGGTGGCAAGCTCCTCGATGTTCGCTTCGATGAGATCGGCGACACGGCGCATGATGCGGGCACGCTCGCCACCGGTCATTTTCGGCCAGGGGCCATTGTCGAAGGCGTTGCGGGCAGCCGCAATTGCAGCCTCGGCGTCGGCACGCGAACCTTTCGGAATGGCGCCGACGATATGGCCGGGGTGAGCAGGACTTTCGCGGTTGATCGTCTCTCCTGACTGGGCGGGAACGCTCCTGCCATCGATCAGCATGGAATAGCGGCGGTCCTGCAGAAGGCGCGGATCGTCTAGGCGCGGCGCGATGAAGCGATATTGGACGGTCATGACTTTGTCCTCGATTGCTGAATGGGACTGCTGATGGGCGACTACTGTCGGGCGGCCCAACTGAGGCCGCGCCGGAGAATGAGAGGCATGTAGGGATGGTTGAATTCGGCGGCGACATGGCCGAGTGCCGAATAGAAGATGCGGCCCTCGCCGAAGTGCCGCTTGAAGACTACCGGCATCGCGATATTGCGCGCGGCCGGATCGTACTGGCCGGTAAAGGTCGTGGTGGCGAGGATTTCGACCGAAGGATCGTAGTGCAGGTAATATTGCTCCGAGCGGTAGTCGAAATCCGGGATACCTTCCATCAGCGGATCGTCCTGCCGCGTCACCGCGATCCGGAAGTCGATGATATTGCCGGGATGGGCGACCCAGGTGACGCCTGAGACGTAGCGGAAAGGGGCGCTTTCCTTGAAGGAAGTGGCAAGGCAGCCATGATGGCCGCCGAGGCCAAGCCCGCCACGTACCGCTTCAACGAGCGCATTGGCATGCGGTTTTTCCAGCGTCTCGCCGGTGATGACAGGGACTAAAAGGTCGGCTTTTTCAAGCTGCGGAGAGCCGAAGATGTCGAGATCATTGGTGATCTCGACCGCAAAGCCGTCTTCACGCAGCAACTCGCCGACGATATTGGCGCATGGTTCCGGCTCATGGCCTGCCCAGCCGCCCCAGACGATGATCGCCTTCTTCATCCTTCCTCCTTCAGAGCGTTTCCGTTTTTTTCTTTGAACTACGAAAATTCTCTATCTCTTTGTCTTCACGCAATTCCGGAAGTAAGACCGCTGCCTGCTTTCACCGGAATTGCTCTAGGCCTGATGCAGCAGACCTTCGATGGTAACACTATGGCGCAACGGCTCGCCGGCCAGATAGCGTTCTATCTCTTCGACCACGAGGCGGCCAAGACGATGGCGCTCGCATCCGATGGCGCCAGCAATATGTGGCGTCATCAATACATTCTCCAGCGTATAAAGAGGGGAATCGACTGGCGGTGTTTCCGGCTCCGTCACATCGAGAATTGCCCAGAGCCGGCCACTGACGAGTTCGGCCTCCAGTGCTGCGCTATCGACAATGCCGCCACGGGCGGTGTTGATCAGCGTTGCGCCGTCGGGCATCCGGGCTAGCATGCCGGCGTCGATCATGCCGCGGGTGGATGCAAGCAACGGCGCGTGGATGGAAATCGTGTCGCAGCTTTTCATCAGTTCGTCGAGAGGAACAAGCGTTGCGCCCATGCGGCGCGCCTCTGACGCATCGACCAACGGATCGTGCAGCAGGATTTCGATGCCGAACGGTCGCAGAAGCTCAATGACACGACGGCCGATGCGCGAGGCGCCGATGATGCCGACACGCTTTTCCCAATTGCCGGCGTCGCCGTCATACTGCTGGGAAACGCCGATGAAGCTGCGCTTCGACGTATAGTCCCGGCGAAACCGGAAAACCTGCTTGTTCGCAAAAAGAATGGCGGCAAGTGTAAATTCGGCGACAGGAACGGCATTCGCATCCGCAGCATTGGTAACGAACACGCCACGCTCGAAAACTTCCGGCGCGACGAAATGCTTAACCGACCCGGCCGCATGAGCGATCAGCCGCAGTTTGGGTGCAGTGTCGAGGACCGCTGCATCGATCATCGGGCAGCCCCAACCGGTTACGAGGATCTCCGTATCCGCGAGAATCTGCCTTGCTGCAGCGGTAGAGAAATCGCGGATCGGCAATTCGCCCGGCATTCGGCAGGCCTGCTTCAGCCTGGCAGTATCAGCAGTGGCAAAGAGCTTTTCAATGCCAAAGGGTCCGAAGGCGAAAGCAAGGGCGGGGCGGGCTTTCTCTGCGATCGAAGCATCCTGAAGCAATTGCACTCTCCCTTGCGCCAAGAAGAACTTCGCGCAGTACCGGAGCGGTCAAGCCGCCTCTCGCATCAGATCGCATGGATGCGCAAGTTACGCAAGCTAATTACGCATTTTTCTCAAGTTTGCGCAATTTGCGCAACGGTCTCACCGCGCTGCAGGCTGACGCCGCATTCGATCTGCAGGGGCGTGGCACTGGGATCTGCAAGCCGCCGCTGTACAAGGCCGATGGCCTGCCGGGCCATCTCGGCACAGTCGACGCGCATTGTCGTCAGCCTTGGATGCATGAGCGCGGCATAGGGAAGGTCGTCGAAACCAATGACGGAGATCTTTTCCGGCACGGGAATGCCGGCCGCCCCGAGGGCGTTCATGAGACGGAAAGCACCCATATCGTTGGCGCAGAAAACGCTCGTCCAACCGGCTTCGCCGCGGGCACGCTTCTCCACCTCAGCCAGCAATTCGGCATCGGTGCCGCCAGCAACGCTGATTGCCGTAGAGACCGCATCGGGACAGGCCTCCAGCGCTGAATAGAAACCGCGGCGGCGCTGGGTCGTCGTCCAGCGCGTATGATCATGGATATAAAGAAGATTCCGGTGACCCGCGTTTAGCAGGGTGCGGCCTGCGAGTTCAGCTCCAAAGAAATTGTTGGGCGCCACGCAGTCAAAGCGCATGGCGGGATCATAACCATTGACCAGCACGGCGTGGCGCGTGCCATCGAGGAAATGCGATGCAAGATTTTCGGAGAGGTCGATGCCTACAAAGATCGTCATGTTCGCTTCTTCATTCTCCTGGTCGCGCAGCATGCGCTCTGGACCAAGGGAGGTCTCGTCCACCATGCGGATGGAGAGCGTGAAGCCGCCGTCGCGGGCGCTGCTCTTCAGGCCGGCGATGACAGCTTCGTAGAAGGGCGCAAGGCCGCCCGTGGCAAGGCTTCCCGTCACATAGGCGCGCAGGTGGCGCATTTGCGCGGCCGGCTGGCGTCCGCGTCCGAGATAACCGGCATCCTGCGCAAGTTTGCGGATTTGCATGCGGCGCTCGTCGCTGATGCCTCGCGCATCGGACAGTGCGCGCGAAACCGTGCTGACGGAAACGCCCGCTGCTTTTGCGATCGCAATTTGGTTCGCGTCGGGCTTACCTGATTTCTTCACTACCTGTCCTCCTGAACCCTTCGATCAAACGAGGATTCCCGCGACAAATCCACCCTTTGCCACGCATTTTCAATAGCTCTCCGCAGCTTATCGCAGCGCAAGAGGCGATGTATTGCGCAATCAAATTTGCACAAAACTGAAATTTGCGCAATTGACAACGCAAATTGCGCATGCAGAATTGCGACCCTGTAGAAGGACGGTCCCGCGGCCGCGCATTGCGTTTGCGCTCAGTCCAGTGCCGTCGGTTTCGGGAGGAGGAGTTCCATGACAAACGACATGAAACGCGAATTCATTCAGGCGATGATCAGTCGCCGCCAGCTTCTGCAAGCTGCCGGCGCCGGTGCTACGGCTGCCGCCATGTCCGGCTTCGGCTCGATTGCGAGCGCGCAGGAGAAGGTGGAGCTGACCATTTGGGCCTGGACGCCCAACACGCAGAGCGAGATCGACCTCTTCACCAAGGCCTTCCCGAATATCAGCGTGAAGCTCGAGAATGCCGGCCAGGGCCCGGATGAATATGTGAAACTGCGCAACGCTATCCAGGCCGGCAGCGGCCTGCCCGATGTCGGCCAGGTCGAATTCACGAACATTCCGGGTTTCCGCCAGCTGCAGGCGCTGCTTGATATGGGCCAGCATGGCGCCAACGAGGTCAAGGACAAGTTCATCGACTGGACTTGGGCTTCTGCTTCGGATGGCGATGCCGTCTATGGTATTCCGTGGGACTCCGGCCCGATGGGCATTCTTTACCGTGCCGACGTGCTTGACCAGCACAAGATTGCAGTTCCGAAGACCTGGGCCGAATTTTCCGCCAACTCCAAGGCGCTCTCCAAGGCCGCGCCCGGTACTTACCTTACCAATTTCGGCGGCACGGCAGACGGCGGCTGGGTGATTGCACTTCTCGCGCAGGCCGGCTGGAAGCCCTTCGAGCTCAAGGGCACGGATCTCAAGCTGAACCTCAACGATGCGATCGCCAAGAAATGGGCCGTCTTCTGGCAGGACCTGATCGATGCCGACGCCGTCGGCGTCAAGACGCCGGTCTGGACGACCGACTGGTTCACCGGGCTCGATGAAGGCACCTATGCCTCGTGGATGACGGGTGCCTGGGGCGCCGTCTTCATTCCGCAGTTTGCCAAGAAGAGCAACGGCCACTGGCGCGCAGCGCCGCTTCCGCAGTGGGAAGAGGGCAAATATGTCTCCGCCAATCTCGGCGGATCCACCTTCGCCGTCTTCAACACGACCAAGCATCCGAAGGAAGCCACGCAGCTTGCGGTCTTCCTCGGCAGCAATCCGGAAGTGGCGCGCATGTGGACGACCAAGCAGTTCCTCTTCCCGGTTCTGAAGGAGCTTACCTCCGATCAGGAGCTGATGGGCCACAAGTACGATCTCTATGGCGGCCAGGCCGTCAACGAGGTCTTCGCCGAAAGCGCCAAACACGTCGACTCTTCGTTCCAGTATGCGCCGTTCCAGGATTATCTCGCTGCCCAGGTGCAGCAGGAATTCTCGGCCTCCATCGGCGGCAAGGGCTCGCTCAGCGATGCCTTCGATCGCCTGCAGGAAGGGGTCAGCGCCTATTGCTCCGACCAGGGCTACACCGTCTCCCAAGGATGAGCCGCGGGGATGCGGGATTTTCTTCCCGCATCCTTTTGCATCACGCGCGCCACGCCGGCGCATTTCGCATTGAACTGCCGGAGACGGATACATGGCCGGTTTGAAAAGCCGCAAGCGGCGATACCGGGTGAGCAAGGGAATTGCGCCCTATCTCTTCCTCGCGCCTTTCGCACTGCTTTTCATCGCCTTCCTGATCGCGCCGATGGCCTATGCCTTCACGCTGGCAATCTACAAGACAACAGTGGTTGCCGGGACGAAATTCGTCGGCGCGGAGAATTTCGTGCGCGCGCTCGGCGATCCCAAATTCTGGCAGGGCGTCATCGTGCTGGTGAAATTTGCGCTGATCCAGATCCCCGGCATGGTGGCAGCGGCGCTACTTATCGCTCTCATTCTCGATAGCGGCACGGTTTATGCGAAGAGTTTTTTCCGCATCAGCTTCTTCATTCCCTATGCCGTGCCGGCCGTTATCGCGACGTTGATCTGGGGCTATCTCTACGGCCCGTCGTTTGGACCGTTCACACAGCTTGCCACGGCCATCGGTCTGCCGCCGCCGAATTTCCTCGGGCCGAGCACGATATTGCCGTCGATCGCCAATATCGCGAACTGGGAATATACCGGCTATCAGATGATCATCTACTACGCCGCCCTGCAGGCCATTCCGGCCGATCTCGAAGAGGCCGCCTCCATGGACGGGGCGAACAGCTTTACCTATGCGATGCGGGTGAAATTGCCGCTGATCGCTCCGATGGTCGTCGTCACCATCATCTTCTCGATCATCGGCTCGCTGCAGCTCTTCTCCGAGCCCTATTTGCTGCGCAATCTGGCGCCCACTGTCATCAACAATGCCTTTACGCCGAACTACTACGCCTACACGCTCGCCTTTACCAACCAGCAGTACAACTATTCGGCTGCGGTTTCCTTTGTGCTCGGCGGCGTCACGGCGGTGATCTCCTATGCCTTCATGCTGATCGTCAACCGCGGAGGCCGCAAATGACCATCGTCGGCAAATCGAAACGCTCTTCCGCCTTTCGCCGCAATCGCTGGACGTTGACGGCAATCCTCGCCGTGATCTGGCTTTATACGGCGCTGCCGCTGTTTTACGTCCTGGTGGCGGCGTCCAAATCGAACAACGACCTCTTTACCACCTTCGGGCTGTGGTTCTCGGGCGACTTCCGGCTTTTCGAGAATATCCGCCAGGTCTTTTCCTATCAGGGTGGCATCTTTGCCCGGTGGCTGCTCAATACCGTTTTCTATGCAACGGTTGCCGGTATCGGCGCGGCACTGTTTTCAACCATGGCCGGCTATGCGCTGGCAAAATATGACTTTCGCGGCAAGCGCCTGATCTTTGCGATCATCCTCGGCGCCGTCATGATCCCGCAGACGGCGCTGGTCGTGCCGCTCTTCCTGCTGATGTCCAAGGTCGGCATGGTCAATACGCCGTGGGCGGTCATCCTGCCGTCGCTGGTCTATCCCCCGGGCGTCTTCCTCATGCGGGTCTATGCCGACGATGCCATTCCGAATGAGCTGATCGATGCCGGTCGAGTCGATGGCGCTGGTGAATTCCATATCTTCTCGGCGCTGACGCTCAGGCTGCTGATGCCGGGCTTTGCCACTGTGCTGATCCTCTCTTTCGTGGCGACCTGGAACAACTACTTCCTGCCGCTCGTGGTGCTGAGTTCGGCCGAATATTTCCCTGTCACGGTGGGGCTCGCGCAATGGTACGCGACGGCGACCGTCGGTTCGGGCGGCGGGGCGGCTCTTTTCACGCTGGTACTGGCCGGCGCACTCATCAGCATCGTTCCCGTCATCATCGCATTCATCGTCATGCAACGCTTCTGGCAAGGCGGCCTCGGCGCCGGCGGCGTCAAGGCGTGAGGAGACTGGCACATGGCCGTCATTGAACTTCGCAAGATCCGCAAATCCTTTGGTGCACTCGACATCATCGGCGGACTGGACCTCCATATAGAAGACGGCGAATTCGTCGTTTTCGTCGGTCCGTCGGGCAGCGGCAAGTCAACGCTGCTGCGCCTCGTCGCCGGTCTGGAGGAGGCCACCTCCGGCCAAATCCTGATCGACGGCGAGGATGTTACGGAGCTCGGCCCGGCAGACCGCAGCCTGTCCATGGTCTTTCAGTCCTATGCTCTCTATCCGCACAAGACCGTGCGCGCCAATATGGCCTTCGGGCTGGAGGTGGCGCGCACGCCGAAGGCGGAGATTGCGCGGCGCGTGCAGGCGGCGGCGGCGTCGCTGAGGCTCGAACCGTATCTCGACCGCAAACCGAAGGAGCTTTCCGGCGGGCAGCGGCAGCGCGTGGCGATCGGCCGTGCCATCGTGCGCGATCCCGTCGCCTTCCTGTTCGACGAGCCGCTATCGAATCTCGATGCGGCACTCCGCGCGGAAATGCGCATCGAGATCGCCAAGCTGCACCAGCGGCTGAAAGCGACGATGATTTACGTCACCCATGACCAGGTCGAGGCGATGACGCTTGCCGACAAGATCGTGGTCTTGAAAGACGGTGAAATCCAGCAGATCGGCTCGCCGATCGATCTTTACGAGAAGCCGGCCAATCTTTTCGTCGCGCAATTTCTCGGCTCGCCGAAGATGAACGTCTTCGACGCGGAACGCGTGAATGGCGGACTACGCGTGGCCAGTTCGGGGCGCCTCGACCTCGCTTCGGCGCCCGCCAATGCAGCCAAGCTTGGCGTACGGCCGGAAGACATTACCGTGACCGCTGTCGGCCAGGGTAATCTCGACGGCAAGGTGGACGTGGTGGAGCGACTGGGCTCGGATACTTACGCCTATGTCGCCCTTTCCGACGGTGCGCTGGTAACGGTGCGGCTTGCCGGAAATGCCCGGCTCACCGTCGGCGAGGCCATCAGCCTGCAGTTCGACAGGAATGAACTGCATCTTTTCGACGGGGCCGGCCATGCAATCGCCCTGTAAACACGTGCATTTTCATATACAAGCCGCCTCTAATCTTCTTATTTTTGCAGATATGTAACCGAGATAACTTTTTACTGACGTGTAACTTGGCTAAGGTCCGCGCATCTGTGGCTTGCAAAAGGTGAGATGCATGGCAGGTGAAACGGTACTCGTCGTCGGCGGTGCGGGATATATTGGCTCGCATACGTGTCTTGATCTGGCGAACAAGGGTTACAAGCCCGTCGTCTTCGATAATTTTTCCAACGGCCATCGCGAATTCGTCAAATGGGGACCGGCGGAAGAGGGCGATATTCGCGATAGGGCCCGTCTCGATGAGGTGCTGGCAAAGCATAAGCCGTCGGCAATCCTGCATTTCGCGGCGCTGATCGAAGTCGGCGAATCGGTCAAGGATCCGGTGTCGTTCTATGAGAATAATGTCATCGGCACGCTGACGCTGTTGTCGGCGGCGCAGGCCGCCGGCATCAATGCCTTCGTCTTCTCGTCCACCTGCGCGACCTATGGTCTGCCGCAGAGCGTGCCGCTCGATGAGACGCATCGCCAGGTGCCGATCAATCCCTACGGCCGTACCAAATATATCGTCGAGCAAGCGCTTGCCGATTACGACCAGTACAAGAGCCTTCGCTCCGTCGTGCTGCGTTATTTCAATGCCGCCGGTGCCGATTTCGAAGGCCGGATCGGCGAATGGCACCAGCCGGAAACGCATGCGATCCCGCTGGCGATCGATGCAGCGCTCGGCCGTCGCCAGGGGTTCAAGGTTTTCGGCAGCGATTACGAGACGCGCGACGGCACCTGCGTGCGCGACTATATCCATGTTCTCGATCTTGCGGACGCACATGTGCGCGCCGTCCAATATCTGCTTGATGGCGGTGAATCCGTCGCGCTCAATCTTGGCACGGGCACCGGCACAACGGTGAAGGAACTGCTCGGCGCCATCGAAGACGTCTCCCGAAAGCCGTTCCCGGTCGAGTATATCGGTCGTCGTGAGGGCGATTCGCATACGCTGGTTGCCAATAACGACAAGGCGCGGGACGTGTTGGGCTGGGTGCCGCAATATGATCTCTCGCGGATCATCCAGTCGGCCTGGAACTGGCATGCGCGATCAAACCATCACTGAACGCGGCTCAAAGCCCAACGTTCTCGTCATCACTGCGGACCAATGGCGCGGCGATTGTCTCTCTTCTGTGGGGCACGCCTGCGTCAGGACGCCCAATGTCGATGCCCTGGCTAAAGACGGGACGCTCTTCCGGCGGCATTATGCCGGTGCCGCTCCCTGTTCGCCGGCGCGGGCCACGCTCTATACCGGCCTCTACCAGATGAACCACCGGGTCTGCCGGAACGGCTCGCCGCTCGACCGGCGTTTCGACAATCTGGCGCTGGCAGCAAGGCGGGCGGGTTACGACCCGACGCTGTTCGGCTACACGGATACCGCGCCCGATCCGCGCGATATGGATGCCAATGACCCGCATTTGACGACCTATGAAGGTGTGTTGCCGGGTTTCACTGTCCGCCAGCTTCTGCCGGAGCATGAGAGGCAGTGGCTCTCATGGCTGCGCTCACGCGGCCGCGCGGATGCCACCAGCCGCGATGTCCATATTCCGGTCGGGACTGTCGCAGGGGAAATCTCGAATGCGGCGCCAGCCTATTCACGCGAAGAAACGCAGACCGCTTTTCTGACAGGGGAATTCATCCGCTGGATGGGCGAGCAGGATGCGCCATGGTTCGCGCATATTTCCTTCCTGCGGCCGCACCCGCCTTTCTCCGTGCCCGAGCCCTTCAACCGGATGTTCAGGCCTGGCGAAGGCCCGGCTTTTGCGCGTGCGACGGACCGTGAAAGGGAACAGCAAGGCCATCCCTATCTCGCCTATGCCATGCCGCGAACTCAGAAGGGCAGCTTCATCCATGGAGCGGAGGGACCGCTCAGCGATTTGAGCGTTGCCGACTTCGACGCTATCCGGTCGATCTACTATGGGATGATCGCCGAGGTAGATGACCAGCTCGGTCGGATCTGGCAGGCGCTGAAGGATGCGGACGAATGGGACAACACGATCGTCGTCTTCACGTCCGATCATGCCGAGATGGCGGGTGATCACTGGACGCTCGGCAAGGGCGGCTATTTCGAGGGCAGCTATCATATTCCTCTCGTCATCCGCGATCCTCGCGCGGCTTCAGCCGGCGGTATCGTCGAGAGTTTCACCAGTGCTGCCGATGTGTTCCCGACGCTCTGCGATCGGCTCGGCATCAGACCTGCCAATGATATCGACGGGCGCTCGCTTGCGCCTTTCCTCGATGGCGGTATGGCGCAGGGCTGGCGGGATGCGGCGTTCTGGGAATTCGATTTCCGGGATATCGCCCATGGCGAAGCGGAACGGCATTTCGGCCTTCGGCCGAACGAGCTGAATCTTGCCGTCATCCGCGACGAGCGATTCAAATATGTACATTTCACTTCATTGCCAGCACTGCTCTTCGATCTTTCGGAAGATCCGATGGAATTGCGCAACCTTGCCGATGATCCGGCCTATGCTTCGGTGCGGCTCCACTATGCCGAACGGCTGCTGTCGCTCAGGGCGCGACATCTGGATCAGACGCTTGCCTATACCGAGCTGACGGAAAAAGGGCCGGTGATGTACCGGCCCTGAGCGGCGTCAGAAGTTTCCGAGGAAGTCCCGCTTGCCGACCGGCGCACCCTGGTTGCGCAGGATGGCGTGTGCCGTCGTCACGTGGAAATAGAAGTTCGGCAGCGCGAAGAGCGCGACATATTCGATGCCGGGAACGACAGAGCCGTTGCGGCCCGGAACCGTGATTTCCCTTAGATCGCTGCCATCAAGAGCTTCGGCAGAAAAGCTCGCAAGGTAAGCTTCGGTCTTGGCCATACGCTCCCGCAGGTCGGCGATCGTCGTTTCATTATCTTCGAACTTCGGCGCCTCAGTTGCCGTCAGGCGGGCGAGCGCGAACTTCGCGCTATCGCTGGCGCGCTGATACTGGCCGGAAAGCGGCAGCATATCCGGGGCAAGGCGTGCATTTATGAGGATGGCCGGGTCGATTTTCTTTTCCTCGGCATAGGCTTCCGCCTTGTCGAGATAAGTCTTCAGACTGGCAATGCCGCGCTGGAACATCGGCACGGTCAAACGATACATCGAAATGGACATTGGTCCTCTCTCCAAATTCTTTAAAAAACGGCTGTGTGCGCAGGCCGTTGGGGCTCCGCCTAGATGGGGATCTCTACGGCTTTCGCAATACGCGCCTGTGACGGTCCTTTCCCATGATGGCCAGATTGCAACAGACCAATCATGCACAATTCACCTTGGCAGAATGGTTTCTACTCCGCAGCGACAGCGGAAATCGGCAAAGAGACTTGACGTCGTTTCGATAAAATGGAATGAATATTCCGCGAAGCAAATTTTACGGTTTGTTTGTTCCGTTTTAACGGAACCGCCACGGGAGAGGCGGCATGGGATTGAGGTTCGCAGACGGATGTCTGGGACCCCGGCGTGAGGAGGGTGCAGCCGGGCACCGCTTTGTGGAGGAAATGCAATGAAAAGATTTATCCTGGGCACCGCGATGGCGCTCGTCCTGTCGACGGCTGCACATGCGGAAACCGTTGGCGTTTCGATGGCGAAATTCGACGACAACTTCCTGACCGTTCTGCGCAACGGCATGACCGATTATGCAAAGACGCTGAATGGCGTCACCCTGCAGGTTGAAGACGCGCAGAACGACGTTTCCAAGCAGCAGAGCCAGATCCAGAATTTCATCGCCTCCAAGGTCGATGCAATCATCGTCAACCCTGTCGATACCGATGCGACGACTGCAATGTCGAAGCTCGCTGCCGATGCCGGCATTCCGCTGGTTTACGTCAACCGTCAGCCGGTCAACGTCGACACGCTGCCCGAAAAGCAGGCTTTCGTCGCTTCCAACGAACAGGAATCCGGCACGCTGGAAACCAAGGAAATCTGCCGTATTCTCGGCGGCAAGGGCAAGGCCGTCGTCATCATGGGCGAGCTTTCCAACCAGGCTGCGCGCATGCGCACCCAGGACGTTCATGATGTCGTCAAGACGGACGAATGCAAGGGACTGGAGATCGTGGAAGAGCAGACGGCCAACTGGGATCGTACCCAGGGCGCCGACCTGATGACCAACTGGCTCTCCAGCGGCATCGAGTTCGATGCCGTGATCTCCAACAACGACGAAATGGCGATCGGCGCCATCCAGGCGCTGAAGGCAGCCGGCAAGGATATGACCAAGGTCGTCGTCGGCGGCGTCGACGCCACGCAGGACGCGCTTGCCGCAATGCAGGCCGGCGACCTCGACGTCACCGTGTTCCAGGATGCCGCGGGCCAAGGCAAGGGCGCGCTTGACACGGCACTCAAGATTGCCAAGGGCGAAAAGGTCGAGAAGAAGGTCTACATCCCCTTCCAGCTCGTCACGCCTGCCAACGTCAAGGACTTTGTCTCCAAGAACTGAGGCAAACGCCAAGCAGGATGCGGGTTCTGCCCGCATCCTTTCAGCCTGTCCGTATCCGGAGGAGATGATATGGTCGTCAGCCCGTCAACCATGGCCGCCGTGCGCGCAAGCGGCGCAGTTCCGAATGCGGAATATCTCTTGAGCGCAGAGGGCGTTCGCAAGGAATTTCCGGGCGTCGTGGCGCTCGACGATGTGCAGTTCCGGCTGAAGCGCGCTTCCGTGCATGCGCTGATGGGTGAAAACGGCGCCGGCAAGTCGACTCTGATGAAAATCCTCGCCGGCATCTACACGCCCGACAAGGGCGATATCCGCCTGAAAGGGGCGGAAATCCGGTTGAAATCTCCGCTCGATGCGCTGGAGAATGGAATCGCCATGATCCATCAGGAGCTGAACCTGATGCCGTTCATGACGGTCGCCGAAAATATCTGGATCCGCCGCGAGCCCAAGAACCGCTTCGGTTTCGTCGACCACGGCGCGATGCATCGCATGACCGAGGCTCTGTTTGCCCGGCTCAATATCGCGATCGACCCCGATATCGAGGTCCGCTACCTCTCGGTCGCAAACCGGCAAATGGTCGAGATCGCCAAGGCAGTTTCCTACAATTCCGACGTCCTCATCATGGACGAGCCGACCTCGGCGCTGACGGAGCGCGAGGTCGAGCATCTTTTCCGCATCATTCGCGACCTGAGATCCCAGGGCATCGGCATCGTCTACATCACCCATAAGATGAACGAGCTCTTCGAGATCGCCGACGAGTTCTCCGTTTTCCGTGACGGCAAATATATCGGCACGCATGCCTCCACTGATGTCACCCGCGACGACATCATCCGCATGATGGTCGGCCGCGAGATCACCCAGATGTTCCCGAAGGAAGAGGTGCCGATCGGCGAGGTTGTACTGTCGGTGAAGGATCTCAGCCTGTCCGGCATCTTCCGCGACGTTTCCTTCGAGGTGCGCTCGGGCGAAATACTCGGTGTGGCAGGCCTCGTCGGCTCCGGCCGATCGAATGTCGCCGAAACGCTGTTCGGCGTGACACCGGCAAGCTCCGGCACGATCGAGCTTTTCGGCAAGCAGGTACAGATCACTTCGCCGACGGCAGCGATCCGCAATCGCATGGCTTTCCTCACGGAAGACCGCAAGGATACGGGCTGTCTTCTGATCCTCAACGTGCTCGAAAACATGCAGGTCGCCGTGCTGCACGACAAGTTCGTCAAGGGCGGCTTTGTTCAGGAGGGCGCGATTGAGGAAACCTGCGAGGACATGGCGCGTAAGCTGCGCGTCAAGACCCCGACCCTCTATGAGCGGGTCGAGAACCTCTCGGGCGGCAATCAGCAGAAGGTGCTGATCGGCCGCTGGCTGCTCACCAATCCGAAAATCCTGATTCTCGACGAGCCGACACGCGGGATCGATGTCGGAGCCAAGGCGGAAATCCATCGGCTGGTCACGGAAATGGCGCGCAATGGCGTCGCCGTCATCATGATCTCTTCGGAGATGCCAGAGGTTCTCGGCATGAGCGACCGTATCATGGTGATGCACGAGGGGCGCGTCACCGGTTTTCTCAATCGCGACGAAGCAACGCAGATCAAGGTGATGGAACTCGCCGCGCAGTGATTGCGCGTGACAACGATCGCCAAAGGGAGGTTTGACATGACTATCAAGGCAGCAGAGGGCACAGCGCCCCTCGCAACCCGGCCGAGACGGCGGCGTGTGCCGCCGGAACTCAGCATCTTCCTCGTGCTGGTCGGTATTGCGCTCGTTTATGAAATTCTCGGCTGGATCTTCATCGGCCAGAGCTTTCTTCTGAACTCGCAGCGCCTGACGATCATGATCCTGCAGGTCTCCGTCATCGGCATCATCGCTGTCGGCGTCACCCAGGTCATCATCACCGGCGGCATCGATCTTTCGTCGGGCTCGGTCGTCGGCATGACGGCGATGATCGCAACCAGCTTCGCCCAGTCCTCTACCTGGGGGCGAGCCGTCTTCCCCTCGCTGACCGACCTGCCCGCCCTCGTGCCGATCATGATCGGCCTGCTGATCGGGTCGGCTGCCGGTCTCATAAACGGCGCGCTCATCGCCTATACGAAGATCCCTCCCTTCATCGCAACGCTTGGCATGTTCGTTTCGGCGAGAGGCGTGGCGAAGTGGTATACGAAGGGGCAGCCGGTTTCCGGGATCACCGAGCAATTCCACTTCATCGGAACCAAGGCGTGGCCCGTCGTCGTTTTTCTGGTTGTTGCGCTGATCTTTCACATAGCGCTGCGCTACACCCGCTACGGCAAGTTCACCTACGCCATCGGTGCGAACCCGCAGGCCGCGCGCGTCTCGGGCATCAATATCGAGGCGCATCTCGTCAAGGTTTATGTGATTGCGGGATTGCTTGCCGGTCTTGCCGGTATTGTTACGGCGGCTCGCGCTGAAACCGCCCAAGCCAGCATGGGTGTCGGATATGAACTCGACGCGATTGCCGCGACCGTCATCGGCGGCACTTCGCTCACCGGCGGCGTCGGACGCATCACTGGCACCGTCATCGGCACCGTCATTCTCGGCGTCATGACGTCAGGCTTCACCTTTCTCAGGATCGACGCTTACTACCAGGAAATCGTCAAGGGCGTCATCATCATCGCGGCCGTCGTTATCGACGTCTACAGGCAGAAGAAACGAACCAAGCACTGAACCGGAAAAAGGGGGGCTTCGGCCCCCTTCACTGTTTATGGAGAATGGCTGCAGTCACAACGAAGGATTCCGGCCCTCGGTTATCTTCAGATGGTGCACGAGTTTCTGGCGATCCCCCAAAATCATCTCGGGAGGAATATCGGCCGGATAGAAGAGATCGATTTCCAATCCCTCGGCGAGAGCGTCATCTGTCGGTCCGGGGAGTTGTCTTTCAGCTATGCGCGCTTCGAAGACCGCAAGCAGGAAGTCGAAGGTTTCGCCTTTCGGTGAAATAAACTTTTTTCGCTCGAGTTCGATCAGATCCACGCGATCCAGGGACACGCCAATCTCCTCTGATATCTCGCGGCGAAATGCGACCAAAAAATCCTCGGCTTCTTCGACCGTTCCGCCCGGCAGGGACCAGCCCGCGTGCATGCCGCTTCTCTTCGTGAGGACGATTTGACCGCTGGCATTGTGGATGATTCCGATCGCTCCGCCTCGCGCCCGACGGGAAAAGTGCTTGTGTTTCTGTGCCTCAAAATCAGCTTCCGGTAAGGGCTGATCGGTCGCCGTCAGTCTGGCATTCGGGTATTGTCGAGTAAGCGCGTGGAAAATTTCCTCACTCATGGGGTTCTTTCGGATCATTGGCAGAAAAGACTGTCTGCGCTGATTGAGGCCGCGGACCGCAGCATGCAAGGTATCTGCGGCGCCGCCGGTTTGCATCGCAAAAATGCATGGTTTCCACATTGCGCATTTGTAAAAAAAGAGGTGGCGCTTTCTGTCAGCTTTTCTATTGTTGCCGCTTCGGTCCGCCCGTTCGGGCAGTGCAGGAAAGCAGATGCAACTCGTATTCGACGGTCATAACGACGTTCTCCTTCGACTCTGGTCCCATGCGAAAGACGGAAGCGATCCGGTCGCGGAATTCGCAAACGGTACGACGGCAGGCCATATAGATGCCATCAGGTCAAAGGCTGGCGGTCTGGCGGGTGGCCTTTGTGCCATTTACGTCCCATCGGGCGATCTCGTGTTTGCCGATCCTGATGTGAACGGCCATTACGCGACGCCGCTTGCTGCTCCCCTCGACCCGCTGCCCTCGCTTGCTATCGCCACGGAGATGGCGGCGATCGCGCTCAGGCTCGACCGTGCCGGCGCCTGGCGGCTCTGCCGAACGGTGAAAGATATCCGCAAGGCGATGGCATCAGGCGTTTTTGCTGCTGTCCTGCATATCGAGGGCTGTGAAGCAATCGGCGCCGATCTCGCTGCTCTGGATGTTCTTTATGCCGCCGGGTTGCGTTCGCTCGGCCCGGTTTGGAGCCGGCACAATATCTTTGGGCATGGCGTGCCCTTTGCCTTCCCGAGCTCGCCGGATACGGCGCCGGGTTTGACGGAAGCCGGCTTCGCGCTCGTGCGCGAGTGCAATCGTCTCGGAATCATGATCGATCTTGCCCATATCACCGAGAAGGGTTTCTGGGATGTGGCGGAGACGAGCGACCAGCCGCTCGTCGCCAGCCATTCCAACGCCCATGCGCTGACACCGGTCGCCCGCAACCTCACCGACAGGCAGCTCGACGCGATCCGTGAGCGTCGCGGTCTTGTCGGTGTGAACTATGCGACGGCGATGCTTCGTCCGGATGGCCGCTCCGATGCCGATACGCCGCTTTCCGACATGATCCGCCATATCGATTACCTCGTGAACCGGGTCGGGATCGATTGCGTGGCGCTCGGTTCGGACTTTGACGGTGCTACCATTCCGGAAGAAATCGGTGATGCCTCGGGCAACCAGAGGCTGATTGCCGCTCTCCGGCAAGCTGGCTATGGTGCGGAGGACTTGACCAAAATGGCCAGCGAAAACTGGCTTCGCATTCTGGCTTCGGCGTGGAGGGAAGAGGACGCCTGAGACCAAATAATACTTAGTAATCAATCAAAACAGGGGAACAAACCATGATGATTACCAAACTGAACCGCAGCTTCCGCCTTCTTTCCGCAGGGGCGGCACTTTCGCTCCTGATGGTAGCAGCGCCTGCTGCCTTCGCAGAGACGCCGAAGGACACGCTCGTCGAAGGTTTTGCCATCGACGACATCATCTCGATGGATCCGGGCGAGGCTTTCGAGCTTTCGACGGCCGAGGTTACCAGCAACACCTATAGCCTGCTCGTTCGTCTCGACATGAACGACACCTCGAAGATCAAGGGTGACCTCGCCGACAGCTGGACGGTTTCCGATGACGGCCTGACCTACACCTTCAAACTGAAGCCGGATCTGAAGTTTGCGTCCGGCAATCCGATCACCGCCGAAGACGTTGCCTGGTCCTTCGAGCGCGCCGTGAAACTCGACAAGAGCCCGGCCTTCATTCTCACCCAATTCGGCTTGACCGGCGACAACGTCACCGAGAAGGCCAAGGCTGTCGACCCGACCACCTTCACCTTCACTGTCGACAAGGCCTACGCGCCGAGTTTCGTGCTGAACTGCCTGACCGCAACGGTTGCTTCCGTCGTCGACAAGAAGCTGGTGGTGGACCATGTGAAACCGGTCACGGTCGATGCCGACCACAAGTACGACAACGATTTCGGCAATGACTGGCTGAAGACGAATTATGCCGGTTCCGGCGCTTACAAACTGCGTGAGTGGCGCGCCAACGAAGTTGTCGTCATGGAGCGCAACGACAATTATTACGGCGAGAAGGCGAAGCTTAACCGCGTCATCTATCGCTACATGAAGGAAAGCTCGGCTCAGCGCCTGGCGCTCGAGGCCGGTGATATCGATATCGCCCGCAACCTGGAGCCCAATGATCTCGACGCCGTTTCCAAGAACGCAGATCTGGCGACGACCAATGCGCCGAAGAGCACCGTCTATTACGTCAGCCTCAACGGCAAGAACGAGAACCTGAAGAAGCCTGAGGTCCAGGAAGCCTTCAAATATCTCGTCGATTATGACGCGATCGGTGCGACCCTCATCAAGGGTATCGGCGAAATCCACCAGACCTTCCTGCCGACCGGCCAGCTTGGCGCATTGAACGAGAACCCCTACAAGCTCGACGTCGCCAAGGCGAAGGAACTGCTTGCCAAGGCCGGCCTGCCGGACGGGTTCTCGGTTACCATGGATGTCCGCAACACACAGCCGGTCACCGGCATTGCCGAATCCATGCAGCAGACGCTCGCTCAGGCCGGCGTGAAGATGGAGATCATCCCCGGCGACGGCAAGCAGACGCTGACGAAGTACCGCGCCCGCACGCACGACATGTATATCGGCCAGTGGGGCTCGGACTATTTCGACCCGAACTCCAACGCCGATACCTTCACCTCCAATCCGGACAATTCCGACGCGGGCACGGTGAAGACCCTTGCATGGCGCAATACCTGGGAAGCGCCCGAGCTTGACAAGGAAACCAAGGCTGCCCTGCTCGAACGTGACGCCGCCAAACGCGCCGGCATGTACGAGGACGTGCAGAAGAAGTTTCTCGCCAACAGCCCCTTCGTCATCATCTTCCAGCAGATCGAAGTGGCCGGCTATCGCAAGAGCCTCAAGGACTTCAAGTTGGGTCCAAGCTTCGATACCAACTATGTAGGCCCGATCTCGAAGTGATGAGCCGGTCAGGCTGATCCAGTGAGTATTGTCGAAACAAGACAGGAGGCGCGGCCCCGCAAGGGCCGTGCACTCTCCTTCGCAAAGGCGTTGGGGCGTTTCCTCTTCGCCGCAGTCACCACCTATCTCGGCCTTCTGGCCGTCACCTTCTTCATCGGCCGCGTCGTGCCGATCGATCCCGTGCTCGCCATACTCGGCGATCGCGCGCCGACCCATGTCGTGGAGCGCGTTCGCCGCGAGATGGGATTTGACCTGCCGCTTTACGAGCAGTTCTACATCTATCTGAAAGGCATTCTCTCCGGGGATTTCGGCAATTCCGTCCTGACCACCAATCCGGTCATGGTCGATATCCGCCGCGTTTTCCCCGCTACGCTGGAGCTTGCGACCGTCGGCACGATCATCGGTTCGGTCATCGGTGTTCCGCTTGGCGTACTCGCTGCCGTGCGCCGCGGCAGTATTGTCGATCAGATCGTGCGCGTGATCGGGCTTGTCGGCTATTCGGTGCCGATCTTCTGGCTGGCGTTGATCTCGCTCGTCGTCTTCTATGCGCAGCTGCGCTGGGTGGCGTTCCCCGGTCGCATCGACATCGTCTACGAATACAGCTTCACCCCGGTTACAGGCTTCTATCTTCTCGACAGCGCCTGGCAGGGCCAATGGGATGTCTTCTACGACGTGTTCCGTCACATCATCCTGCCGGCCTCGCTGCTCGGTTATTTCTCGCTCGCCTATATCAGCCGTATGACCCGCAGCTTCATGCTGAACGAGCTGTCGCAGGAATATGTGGTGGCGGCCCGCGCGAAGGGGCTTTCGGAAACGCGGGTGATCTGGGGCCATGCGCTGAGGAATGCGGCGGTGCCACTCGTGACCGTCATCGCGCTTTCCTATGCAGGCCTGCTTGAGGGCTCGGTGCTGACGGAGACGGTCTTTTCCTGGCCCGGCATCGGCTTCTACATCACCAACTCGCTGCAGAGCGCAGATATGAACGCCGTGCTCGGCGGCACGATCGTCATCGGCACGGTTTTTGTCGGCATCAATCTCATTTCCGATCTTCTCTATCGGATACTCGACCCGAGGACGCGAAACCGATGACGGTTCCGACCACGCCTTCCACGCCGATCAGCCGCCGCGAGTGGCTTCTGTCCGATCGACCGCAGTCGCGCACGCAGGCCCGGCTCGGCCGCGCCTATGTCACCTGGCGGCAGTTCACTGCCAACCGGCTCGCCGTCGTCGGTCTGCTCATCATTTTGGCGCTGCTGCTTGTCGCTGCTTTTTCAGATGTCATCGCCACGCATAATCCCGTCATGGGTGACTTGAAAAATGCCCGCCTGCTGCCGCCCGGCAGCGCCGGCTATCTGCTCGGCACCGACGACCAGGGTCGCGATATCTTTTCGCGCCTCGTCTACGGCTCCAGGCTGACGCTCCTCGTCGTCGTGCTGGTCGCCATCATTTCCGCGCCGATCGGACTCATCGTCGGTACGGTATCGGGTTATGCGGGCGGATGGGTGGATGCGACGCTGATGCGCATCACCGATATCTTCCTTGCCTTTCCGAAGCTCGTGCTGGCGCTCGCCTTCGTCGCGGCCCTCGGGCCTGGCATCCAGAACGCGATCATTGCGATCGCCATCACCTCCTGGCCCCCTTATGCGCGTATCGCCCGCGCCGAGACCCTGACCGTGCGGCGGTCCGACTATATCTCGGCGGTCAAGCTGATGGGCGCCTCGCCCCTGCGCATCATTGTGCGGCACATCATGCCGCTCTGCATTTCCTCGCTGATCGTGCGCGTGACGCTCGACATGGCCGGCATCATCCTGACGGCCGCCGGCCTTGGATTCCTCGGTCTTGGCGCTCAGCCGCCGCTGCCGGAATGGGGCGCGATGATTGCTTCCGGCCGCCGCTTCATCCTCGACCAATGGTGGGTCGCGGCCATGCCCGGCATCGCCATCCTCGTCGTCAGCCTCGGCTTCAATCTCCTGGGTGACGGCCTGCGCGATGCGCTCGATCCGAAGGAGGCTGGTCAATGAGTTCGCTTCTAACCGTGAAAAACCTGCGCGTCAGCTACCCGACCCGGACCGGCGTCATCGAAGCCGTGCGTGGCGTCTCCTTCACGCTCGGCAAGGAGCGGCTCGGCATCGTCGGCGAATCCGGTTCCGGCAAGTCGCAGACCGGCCGCGCCATCATGGGCCTGACGCCGAAGCACGGTGTCGTCACGGCCGACACGCTGGATTTCAGCGGCATCGATCTGCTGAAGGCGTCGGCGGCCGAACGGCGCAAGCTGCGCGGCAAACGTATCGCGATGATCCTGCAGGATCCGAAATATTCGCTCGACCCGGTGATGACCATCGGCAAGCAGATCTGCGAAACCCTGCGCACGCATGAGAGGATCGGCAGAGGCGAGGCACGAGACCGTGCGCTCGACATGCTGCAAGCGGTGCAGATCCGCGATCCCCAGCGCGTCTTCGATCTGTATCCCCACGAAGTTTCGGGCGGCATGGGTCAGCGCGCAATGATCGCGATGATGCTGATTGCCGGGCCGGAACTCCTGATCGCCGACGAGCCTACCTCGGCCCTCGACGTAACAGTCCAGCTCGATGTCCTGAGGATCATGGACCGGCTGGTGTCCGAGCGTGGCATGGGATTGATTTTCGTCTCTCACGACCTGAGGCTCGTTTCCTCCTTCTGCGACCGCGTCATCGTCATGTATGCTGGCCGCATTGTCGAAGAGATAGCCGCATCTGAGCTTCGCAATGCGAAGCATCCCTATACGCAGGGCTTGTTGAACTGCATGCCGCAGATCGGTGAAGATCGGCATCCGCTGCCGGTCCTTGACCGAAAGCCGGAGTGGGCAGCATGAGTACAGCGCTGTCTGCAGACCATCTCGGTGTCGTCTATGACCATTTCCACGCGTTGAAAGACGTCAGCGTTTCCATCGAGAGCGGCGAATCCTTTGGCCTCGTCGGTGAGTCCGGCTCGGGCAAGTCGACGCTGCTGCGCGCGGTCGCCGGGCTTGCGCCGGTCAGTGAGGGAACGATCCACATCCATGGCGAGGTGCTTAAAGGCTCGAAGCGAAGCAGAAGCTTCTACCGAGGCGTCCAGATGGTCTTTCAGGATCCCTATGGCTCGCTGCATCCCCGCCAGACCGTCGACCGGCTGCTTCTGGAGCCGCTCGCCATCCACGGTATCGGCGACGGCGAGAAGCGCATTGCCAGGGCGCTCGACGAGGTCGGGCTCGGCAACGGTTTTCGCTTCCGCTACCCACATCAGCTTTCCGGAGGCCAGCGGCAGCGTGTGGCGATCGCCCGCGCCCTGATCGTCGAGCCGTCGATCCTGCTGCTCGATGAGCCGACGTCGGCGCTCGACGCCTCCGTCCAAGCCGAAGTCCTCAATCTTCTGGAACAGATCCGCCGTGACAGGAAACTGACCTTCGTCATGGTCAGCCACGATCTCGGGGTCATCACCCACATGTGCGAGAGGCTTGCCGTGATGCGCGGCGGCGCTGTTGTTGAACGGCTGACATCGGCCGAACTTGCCGCCGGGAGCGTTCACGAGGAGTACACGCGAAATTTGATGATCGCGAGCAAGGGTTTCGTGAAGGCTTGAAAGCCAATGTTTTCAAGCCTTTGAAAAACCTCGCACGGCATCAGAGTTAAGGATAATGTTTTCCTAAAACACGACCATTCGACTAGACTATTGACAGCTGCCTTGGTTCTGTCATGATCCCGTTAACGACCGTTAGCTTTCGTGATCGATGGAGGTTGAGGCATGTTCTTTCTCGGTGGGATGACCATGGGTTACCTCGATCCTCCGGTTAAGGCCGAGCGGAGGGATACCTCCTCCGTGACCATCCCGGCGGAAAAGGATCGCCGGTTGATCGAAACATCCCCCAATGCACCCCAGAGCGATGGCGCCGTTGAGCGCTCCTGGATCTGGGCATGGCGCACGCTCTGCTGAGTTGACGCCTGGGTGGATTTTCTCTTCCGTCTGCTCTGGACGGAATTTTATCTCTACCTACCTTATAGGGAATATAAGAATATAAATGCGAGCCAGCAATTCGGCCGCAAAACAAACAGACGGAGGCGACACATGGCAAATCTGGGTATTTCGCATACTCACGTGAACCAGTACGGATCCGTACCGGCGAAGAAGCCGGTCACCACGCGGCACAGAATCCAGACCGCGATCCATGCAACACTTTTCACGGCGGCTTTCCTTTTCGTCGTCGCCATGGTTTGCGGCGTCGTCGGCTGATGCCGGCACGTCCTCGAGCGCCACTCTGATGGTGCTCGTCTGATCGAGCATATGTCCGTCCGGAACAATTAGGATGCATCAGCATTCTCCTGACACTTCGGTGTTCATAGGAGAATGGTCATGAAAGGCATCCTGCTGTGGTTGCTCGGTATACCGATCCCCATCATCATCCTTCTTTACCTGTTCCACGCAGTCTAGCCCATTGCCGAAAGTAGGCGTGGGGCGCGGATCGCGCCGGGAACGCCGCGCAGGCGCATGGATATGTCCATGCGCCTTTTTCATGCCGACGGCGGAAAGCGCGAGATGGTCATTGCCTTGAATTATTTCGATCGTGTCCAAGTTTCCCCAGTGGCTTCGCAGGGGCGTCGGATAGCCATGACCATCCGCAAAGTCATGCCATGGAGCCGGACGATTTATCGCCGAAAAATGTGCGAACCGTCTGATGATCCTGCTTTTGCCGGCCGTCGAAGATGACTGACCCGTTCATGCGACAGTCATCGCAAGCAGTGCAGACCTAGCCAAAATCGCAGAGTTGTTTGGATCCAGAACCGAACCCATGAACATTTCCAGCCCGTCTCCAAGCCTGTCGCGCGAGTCCGACAAGAAGCAGATCGACCAAGGCGAGTCGATCCGCTCGACCTATCTGTCCAACGAAGACATCAGGGTGCTGGGCGAAGATGTAGCCCGCAATGCCGTCAGTGCGCTGCCTGCCTTCGCACCTTTCGACTTCTTCGCGCGCAACAGGGAGAATGAGAAGGAAATCCTGCGCGTCTACCGCACGACCGCAACCGATGTCGAAGCCGGAGAGACGATTACGCCAGCGGCCGAATGGCTGCTCGACAACCATTACATCATCGAAGAGGCCATTCACGAGGTCCGCCGCGATTTCCCGCGCCGCTTCTATCGCGAGCTGCCGTTGATGAAGGTCGACGGTGTCGGGATTCCACGCACGCTTGTCCTCGCCTGGCTCTATGTCGCCCATACCCACAGCACCGTCTCAGAGGAAAGCCTGACGGCGCTGGTCGAAGGCTTCCAGCAGCATGAGACGCTGAAGATCGGCGAGCTTTGGGCTTTGCCGACGCTTGTGCGCTTCGTGCTCGTCGAAAATCTCCGGCGTATTTCGAGCCGCGTCGAGCGTAGCCGTCGCCTGCGCCGCCGTGCCAACGAGGCCGCGGACGAGCTGGTGCGCCTTGCCGACACGGCAAAGGCCGCTGCCTATCTGAAGACGCTCGAAGAGTTTGCCGAGGACAATACGTTTTCGACGCAGTTTCTCTATCGCATGCGTGATGGCTCGCGGACTTCGAGCCTCGCCCTTTCCTGGCTCGATGAGCGGCTCGAGAAACTTGGTCGTGACAGCGAAGAAACGCTGATGGCGGAACACAGCCGGCTCTCTTCCGGCAATGTCATGATGGGTAACATCATCCGCAGTCTGCGGGAGATAAACGATGCGGACTGGTCCGTCTGGGTCGAGCAGGTCAGTCATGTCGACAGGCTGCTCTGGGATCATTCGGATTATGGCGATCTCGATTCCGGCTCGCGCAATACCTATCGCAAACAGATCGAGAAGCTTGCCATGCACTCGCCGCTGAGCGAAGTGGAAATCGCCAAGCTTGCCGTGGACATGGTCGCGGAATCGAGGCTTTCCGACGAGCGACCACTGCAGCAGCCAAATGTCGGCGAGTTCATAGCAGGCACTCAACGCCTGAAGCTCGAGGCGCGCGCAAACTATCGTCCAACGCTGGCGCAACGTCTCGCCCGCTCGGTGCGAAAGTTCAACTGGATGGCTATCGCCGTTCCGATCGTGCTCGTCACCATCGCCGCCATGACCGTCATTGGAAGCTTCATGGTCAGTGCCGGCATGGGGCCGATTGAAATCGCCTTGCTGCTGATCCTCTTCTCGCTGCCCGCTTCCGATGGAGCGAGCGGCCTGTTCAATACGGTCCTCTCTTTCTTCGTCACGCCGGCGCGGCTTGTCGGCTATGAATTCAAGCACGGCATTCCCGATGATGCACGCACGCTCCTCGTCGTGCCGTGCTTGATTTCCAATCGCGATAGTGTCGACGAGATGGTACGCAATCTCGAGGTCCACTATTTCGCCAATCCGCGGGGTGAGATCTATTTTGCGCTGCTGAGCGACTGGCCGGATAGCGAGGTTGAGGAAACTTCGGCCGATCTCGAAGTGCTGGAATATGCGCGCCGGGAAGTCGCCAATCTCTCGGCCCGCTATGCCCATGACGGCAAGACGCGCTTTTATCTGCTGCACCGCCGCCGCCTCTATAACCCCTCTGAAGGCGTATGGATGGGCTGGGAGCGCAAGCGCGGCAAGCTGCACGAGCTGAACCTGCTATTGCGTGGTGATCGCGATACGACCTATCTGCCGGGCGCCAACACCGTCCCGGCTGATGTCGAATATGTTATGACGCTCGATGCCGATACGCGCCTGATGCGTGACAGCGTCACCAAACTTGTCGGCAAGCTCTACCACCCGATCAATCGCCCTGTCATCGACCCGGAAAGCGGACGCGTCGAAAGCGGCTATGGCATCCTGCAGCCGCGCGTCACGCCGTCACTGACGACAGGCAAGGATGCGTCGGTCTTTCAACGCATCTTTTCGATCAATCGCGGCCTCGATCCCTATGTCTTTACGGTTTCGGATGTGTATCAGGATCTTGTCGGCGAAGGCACGTTCACCGGAAAAGGCCTCTATCACGTCGATGCCTTCGAGGGTTCACTGAAGGGGCGGATCGAAGAGAATTCGGTGCTCAGCCATGATCTTCTCGAAGGTTCGATGGCGCGTTGCGCGCTCGTCACAGATCTCGAACTCGTCGAGGACTTTCCCATACGCTACGAAGTCGAAACCTCGCGCCAGCACCGCTGGGCGCGGGGCGATTGGCAGCTCCTGCCCTACCTTTTCAATCCGAAATACGGCGTCACCGCGCTTGGGCGCTGGAAAATGTTCGACAATCTGCGTCGGTCGCTGACACCGATCGCCTGGTTTCTTGCATCGGTGCTCGGCTGGTATCTGATGGAGCCCTTCGGGGCATTGATCTGGCAGATCCTTTTGATCTTCTGCCTGTTTGTGGCCCCGACCCTGTCGCTCATCAGCGGCATCATGCCGCGCAGCAGTGATACAGTCGCCAGCGCCCATCTTTATACTGTCTGGTCGGATATCGCTGCTGCCAACGCTCAAGTGGCTTTGCGCATCATCTTCATCGCCGACACCGTCTGCATGACGGTGGATGCGATCGGCCGATCACTCTACCGCCTCTTCGTCAGCCGCAAGCTACTCTTGCAATGGCGTACCGCTGCCAGTGTCGGGGCCGGGAAGCAGGGCACCATCCTCTCCTATTACAGAGCGATTTGGCACGCTCCGGTTCTGGCGATTTTGTCGGTCGCCCTCGCCGCATTGTCCGGCAGTGACTCTTTCCTTGTCGGCATTCCCTTCGCGCTGCTCTGGATCTGTTCGCCGGCTGTCGCCTGGTATGTGAGCCAGTCGGCCGAGACGGAAGACCGGCTCGACGTGCCGGATGCGGTTTCCAGCGAGTTGCGCAAGATCGCGCGCCGCACGTGGCGCTACTTCGAGACTTTCACGACGGCGGAGCAGAACTATCTGCCGCCCGACAACGTTCAGGAAACGCCCCACGTCATCGTCGCGACGCGCACTTCGCCCACAAATATCGGCGTTTATCTGCTGTCCGTCATTTCGGGACGCCATTTCGGATGGTTCTCCTTCCAGGAGACGATCGAGCGCCTGGAGCAGACCATCTCCACGGTCGACCGCATGGAGAAGTTCCGTGGCCATCTTTTCAACTGGTATCACACCGATACGCTTGAGGCGCTTGCACCGCGTTATGTCTCTGCAGTCGACAGCGGCAATCTCGCCGGTCACCTGATTGCCATTTCCTCAGCGTGCCGGGATTGGGCGGAAGCACCTTCGGCGCATGTCCAGGGCAATCTCGACGGTGTGGGTGACACCGTCGGCATTCTCGGTGAAGTGCTGGCCGACCTGCCTGATGATCGCAAGACCGTGCGGCCGTTGCGTCGCCGTCTGGAAGAGCGCATAGCCGGCTTCCAGAATGCGCTTGCCGCCGTCAAACGCGAGCATGAATTTGCCTCCATCCGTGTGATCAACCTTACGGTCCTGGCGCGCGACATTCAGAACCTCGCCGGCAACCTGCATCACGAAGTGAAGTCGAAGCAGACGGAAGAAGTCACGGCCTGGGCGGTGTCACTGGTCAAGGTCTGTGAGGCACATATCGCCGACAGTACCTTCGACCTTTCCAATATCGATGCATTGCGGCCCCGCCTGATAGCGCTCCGCGACAAGGCTCGCGATCTCGCCTTTTCGATGGATTTCGGCTTTCTGTTTCGTCCGGAGCGTCGCCTTCTGTCGATCGGTTACCGCGTGGAAAGCGGCGAGCTCGACGCGGCATGCTATGATCTTCTGGCTTCGGAATGCCGTCTTACGTCGCTCTTCGGTATCGCCAAGGGCGATCTGCCGACGGAGCATTGGTACAAGCTCGGCCGCCAGGTCGTACCGGTTGGTGCTCGTGGCGCGCTGGTCTCCTGGTCGGGCTCGATGTTCGAATATCTGATGCCGCCACTCGTCATGCAGGAGCGCGGTGGAGGCATCCTCAACCAGACCAATAATCTCGTCGTTGTCGAACAGATGAACCATGCCCGCAAGCTCGGCACACCATGGGGCATCTCGGAAGCGGCCTTTAATGCCCGCGACCGTAACCTCAACTATCAGTACACGAACTTCGGCGTGCCGACGCTTGGCCTGAAGCGCGGTCTCGGCCACAATGCCGTCATCGCACCCTATGCTTCGCTGCTCGCCAGCCAGTACTATCCGGAAGCATCGCTCGAAAACCTGCAAAGGCTTCGCAAGCTTGGCGCTCTCGGCAAGTTCGGCTTTCGCGACGCCGTCGACTTCACGCCGACCCGCGTACCCGAGGGCAAGAAGTGTGCGGTCGTCTACAATTACTATGCCCACCACCACGGCATGTCGATCGCAGCTGTCGCCAACGTTGCCTTCAACGGCCACCTGCGTGAACTCTTCCACTCTGATCCGGTCATCGAAGCGGCTGAACTGCTGCTGCAGGAAAAAGCACCGCGCGACATTCCGGTCATGAGCGGCAAGGATGAATCCAATACGCCCGCCAGCATCCAGGACGATCTGATGCGCCCCGTCATCCGCAAAGTCGACGATCCGGCTTCGCGCGAACGAGAGCTCGTTTTCCTGTCGAACGGTCATTATTCCCTGATGCTGACGGCAACAGGTGCGGGTTACGCCCGTTGGAACGGTCTATCCGTTTCTCGTTGGAAGCCAGATCCGACCGAAGACCGCTGGGGCAATTTCATTTTCCTGCGCGATACGGCGACCAATGAATGGTGGTCGGCGACAGCGGAGCCGAAGAGCGTGGAAGGTGAAGCGGTCAGAGTGGAATTTGCTGACGAGAAGGCCGTGTTCACCAAGGTTCTCGGCGAGCTCCTGAGCGAGGTCGAATGTATCGTTGCCACCGAGCATGATGCGGAGGCCCGCCGCCTGACATTGTTCAACATGGGTGCCGAAGATCGCTTCATCGAAGTAACCTCCTATCTGGAGCCGGTCATCACGTCCGACGAGACGGACAACGCGCATCCGGCTTTCGCTCGCATGTTCGTCAGAACGGAGATCGATAAGCGCGGTGATGTCATCCGCGCCGAGCGAAACAAGCGTGACCCGAACGAACCGAACATGAGTATCGCGCATCTTATCGTCGACAACGCCGGCGACACGCGTCACACCGAATTCGAAACCGAGCGGCGGGCGTTCATCGGTCGTGGCCGCAGCCTTTCGAATGCCGCTGCCTTTGATCCGGGTGTCCGCCTTTCCGGCACCGACGGTTTCACGCTGGATCCCGTCCTGTCGTTGCGCCGGACAGTGCGCGTGCCAGCCGGCAAGAAGATCAGCGTGATCTTCTGGACGATTGCAGCACCTGATCGTGCCGAGGTGGACAAGGCCGTCGAACGCTACCGCCACCCGGATGCCTTCAATCATGAGCTCATCCAGGCCTGGACGCGCACACAGGTGCAGATGCGCCATGTCGGTGTCAGTTCGCAGCAAGCGGTAGCATTCCAGCATCTCGGCCGTCATCTCGTCTATCCCGACATGCAGCTTCGCGGCGACTACGGCGCCGTCAGTGCGGGCATGCAGTCGCAGTCGGCGCTCTGGCCGCTGGCGATTTCGGGCGATTTCCCGATCTTCACGCTGCGCATCGATGACGACATGGATCTTGAAGTCGCCCGAGAAGCGCTGCTGGCGCAGGAATATCTGCGTTCGCGCGGGGTGGCCGCCGATCTTGTCATCATGAATGAGCGCGCCTCGTCCTATGCGCAGGATATGCAGCACGCTCTCGACGCCATGTGCGAGAACGTGCGGCGCCTCGGGCAGGCCGACGGGTTGCGTCAGCATATTTTTGCGGTCCGCAAGGACTTGATGGAAGACAGTACCTATGAGGCGCTGATCGCCGCCTCGCGCGTGACGCTACATGCAAAGAACGGCAAAGTGGTCGACCAGATCAACCGTGCCCGCGTCCTGTCTGTGCCCCTTAAGGAAATGCCGGAGATCGCGGAAAAAGCCGAGCGTGCCCTAACGCCGGTCAAGCGCATACCGCCACTGCCGGCTCCGTCCATCAAGACCGTTGCCATCGAGGAGGAGGGCGATCTCGACTTCTGGAACGGTATCGGCGGTTTTGCCCGCGACAGCAATGAATATGTCGTGCGCCTGCCGGGTGGACAGGCAACGCCGCAGCCTTGGATCAATGTCATCTCGAACGAGCGGTTCGGCTTCCATGTCTCGACGGAAGGTGCCGGTTTCACCTGGAGCGTCAATTCGCGCGATTACCAACTCACTCCCTGGTCGAATGACGCAGTCATCAACCGTCCCGGCGAGGCTCTCTACCTAGCGGATCTCGAAAGTGGCGCGATTATGACGCCATTTGCGGGCCTTTCCCGTCGTAACGATATTCGTTTCGAAGCGCGTCATGGTCTCGGTTATTCCACCTTCTCCACCACGCAGCACGAGATTGCGCTCGAAGTGACGCAGACCGTAGATCGCGAAAAGCCGGTGAAGCTGCAGCGCCTGCGCCTGCGCAACGCCGGTTCTGCAAGCCGCAAGCTCAGGCTCTACGCCTATGTCGAATGGATCCTTGGGAATAATCCGCAGAAGACCGCTTCTTTCATCCTGTCGAAACTTGACGAGGAGACAGGGGCGCTGTTTGCGACGAACCCCTACAGCATCGACTATTCGGGTCGCACCGCTTTCTTCGCCGCAAGCGAGACGATTTCGAGTTTCTCGGCAAGCCGTCGCGAGTTTATAGGCAGAAGCGGGAGGATTGAGGCGCCTGTTGCCGTGACGACAGCTACTGCTCTTTCCGGCTCGGTAGGCCTCGACGGCGATCCGGCGGCGATCCTCGCGATCGATATCGAACTCGGTGCCGGTGAGGAGCGCAACATCACTTTCTTCCTGGGCGATGCGTCCACAGAAGAGGATGCTCGCACCCTGCTTACCAATATCAGAGAGTCCTCGTTCGATGAGGCGGTGAAGGCAAACCGGGATTTCTGGCAGGAATTCACCGGCAAGCTGCAGATCTCGACGCCGGATCAGGGTATGAACAAGCTCATCAACATCTGGCTGCCCTATCAGAGCCTCGGCTGCCGCATCATGGCCCGCACGGCCTTTTACCAGGCAAGCGGGGCCTTCGGCTTTCGTGACCAACTGCAGGATACGCTGGCCTTCGTGCTGCAGGAGCCTGAGCTTGCACGAAGACAGATTATCAATGCGGCCTCCCGACAGTTCCGCGAGGGCGACGTGCAGCACTGGTGGCTGCCGGGGACTGGAGCTGGCGTACGCACCACTATCTCCGATGATGTCGTTTGGCTCGCCTATGCGATTGATCATTATTGCAGCGTCAGCGGCGACAAGAGCGTGCTCGACGAACAACTCGCCTTCCTCGAAGGTCCGGCGCTGCTGGAAGGCCAACATGACTCCTTCTTCAAACCGGAAGTATCCGAGGATACGGCAAGCATCTATGAGCATGCGGCTCTGGGGCTCGATCTTGCCATTGCACGCAAGGGGACGAATGGCCTGCCGCTCTTCCTCGGCGGCGACTGGAACGATGGGATGAACCGTGTCGGCATAGACGGCAAGGGTACGAGTGTCTGGCTCGGCTGGCTGCTTGCCGGCACGCTGCGCTCCTTCATTCCTTATGCCGAGGAGCGGGGCGACAAACCCCGTGTCGAGCGTTGGAACGCGCATCTCGTCGACCTCAAAAGAGCGCTCGAAACCGTTGCCTGGGACGGCGACTATTATCGTCGCGGCACTTTCGACGACGGTACGCCGCTCGGCTCGAAGGAGAGCCTGGAATGCCAGATCGATTCGATTGCACAATCCTTGAGCGTGCTCTCAGGTGAAGGTGATCCAGGGCGGGCCGCCAAGGCGATGGATGCGGTACTCGACCGGCTGGTTGACGAAGATGCCCGGATCATTCGCCTTTTCACACCGCCTTTTGAAAGATCGCTGAAGGATCCAGGCTATATCAAGGCCTATCCGCCGGGCGTTCGCGAAAATGGTGGCCAGTATACGCATGCCGCGACCTGGGTGGTCATGGCGCTGGCGGAATTGAAGCGGGGCGACGATGCCTTGCGCTGTTTCCAGATCCTCAACCCGATCACCCATTCGCTGAATAAGGCGGCCGCCGAACGCTATCGCGTCGAGCCATATGTCGTGGCGGCCGATGTCTATGGACATGCCCCCTATGTCGGGCGCGGCGGCTGGACCTGGTACACCGGCTCGGCCGGATGGCTGTACCGCGCGGCTGTGGAAGGTATCCTCGGTATCCGGCTAAAGGGTGGACAACTTTTTGTGAACCCGTCGCTCCCTTCCAATTGGGACGGGTTTGCGGCAGAGATCGAACGCGACGGAAGCAAATACCGCATTTCGGTCTCAAAAGCGTCCAATGCTGGCGGCTACAGTGTGTCGATAGACGGCAGCGAAGTCGCCAATCCCCAGGAGGGATATCCGGTCGGGCAACAGCAATCTCCAAGCTGATTTTCCGGCGATTCGTGCGGCCAAACGGGGAACCCTTTTGGCCGGCGTAGCGTTTGCAAAACGGATAACAGGAGAGACACCCATGGCAGGTATGCCGACCAAAGCCATTGGCGCCCAACGAACTTCCATGTCAGTAGCGGCGTCCAAGCGTGATACGAGGCTCGACGTCATTCGTGGTCTTGCACTCATAACGATCTTCATCAATCACGTTCCCGGGCAAATTTTCGAATATATTACGACCAAGAATTTTGGTTTTTCAGATGCCGCCGAAGCCTTCGTGCTGATCTCCGGCATTGCGGTCGGCCTTGCCTACGGTTCTCGCTTCAAGGCAGGCAAGCGGCTGGAGGTGGCGATCAAGGCGGCAAAGCGTGCCTTCACGCTTTATCTTGCCCATATGATCACCACTTTCGTGACGCTCGCGCTCTTCATCTGCGGCGCCTGGCTGTTTCACCGACCGGGCCTGTTGGTCGAGATCAACATTCTGGCGGTGCTCATGAACCTGAAGGAGGGCATTCCAGCGCTGCTCCTGCTCGGCCATCAGATCGGCTACAACAATATCCTGCCGATGTACGGTGCGCTTATGCTGATGGTGCCGCTGATCCTGCTTCTGAACGAGAAAAGCACGTTGCTGGCGCTTGCCGTTTCCGGAACGGTCTGGCTTCTTGCGGGTATCTATCAGATCGCGCCGCAGAACATGCTGTTCGAGGGAGACTGGTTCCTCAATCCCTTCTCCTGGCAGTTCCTTTTCACGATCGGCATCGTCTCGATGATGCATATAAAGCGCGGCGGCACGCTTCCCCACCATCCGCTGCTTTTCGCATTGTCGCTGGGCTATGTCGTTCTCTCCTTCATTTGGGTGACGGCACGTCTCTGGGATCTCGGCAACTATCTGGCCGCGCTTGGGCTGCCTGCAGTGCTGACCGGTTTCGACAAGACATTTCTGTCGTTGCCACGTCTTCTGCACATACTGGCGCTGGCCTATCTGGTGATCAACATTCCAGCGGTGTCACAGGCTTTCCGTCGCCCGGCCGATCACCCCCTGACAATCCTCGGCCGCCACTCGCTGAACATCTTCGTCGCCGGCACCATCCTTGCAATGGTCGGCCAAGTGCTGCTCTACATCACCAATCGCGACCAGATCATCGGCCCGATCTTCGTGCTTGCCGGCATCGCAGCGCAGTTCGCCTATGCCTATTATCTTGAATACAAGCGCGAACAAGAAAAGGCCCGGCCACTCGCCGGCGGCGCCATCCCGGTGCCGGTCCGCGTCAACCGCACGGTGGATACTTACGGCCACAACAAACGGAAATAGGCGAGGCTTCCTGAGGTCTGAGTAAGCCGGCAGTCGAAAGGCTGCCGGTTCGATGCAGACGGCTACGGGCCTGCCGCGAGACGCGTGCAAGGCTACAATAGAAACCGTGACGACGCTCCCTCGGCGATCACTATGAGATTTTGATTTTTTCGCTGTTCATCAGGAATGGAACGGCTACGAGCCTCGATCCATCTTTGCTCCCAAAGGCAATGCCAATGATAGGGAGCACGACGATGTACTTCGAACTCAAGGACGCCACCGCCGACATTCTCGCCAAGAGCCGTTGGCGCAACGAACTCTGCGACCTTCCGCTTGACCTGATCTCCTCCGAACGTGAAGCTTACGACATTCAGGCGATTGCGCAGGATGCGCTTGGCTTTGAGCGCAAGGGCTATGCGCTTGTCGGCACCAGCGAGGAATCGCGCCGCGTCCTCGGCCTTGAGAGGCCGATCTACTCCGAGATTCCCGCTTCCGCTCTGCTTGCCGCTACCAAGGAATTCCGGCTTCCGACCGGCATAATCGGTGTCCAGTGCGAACTGGTTTTCAAGATGTTGCGGGCCTATCCGGAGGCCGGAGAACCGATCAATCTCGATACTGCTGCCGACGCCGTGCTCGACTGCCGGCCGGCCATCGGCATCCTCGGGCGGCGGACGCGGCGTGTCTTCGTGGGAGACAACGCCGCGATCGCCGATTTCGGCCTGCATGTCGCGACCATCTGTGGTGACCATACCGGAACATTGTCGCCCGCTGACCTTGCTGCCATCGAGATTACGACTTTCCTGTTCAAGCAGACGGTCTTTACCGGGACAGCAGCTTCAGTCATGGGCAATCCGCTCAATGCGATTGTCTGGCTGGCAGACCGGCTCTCTGCAAACGGCAGGCAGCTTCAAGCCAACGATATTGTCGCCACGGGATCGTGCACCGCCATTCTCCAGGTCTGGCCCGGCCAGCATCTGGCCGCCGATTTCGGGCCACTTGGACAGGTCGAATGCATCTTCGGGTGACACTCACTTCAAACTGAAAGGACAGATCATGAGGCCGCAGCGAAAGCCGTTCGTTGTCGAGATCAAGAAGACGAAGCAGTTTGTCCGCAAGCCCGCTTCGACTGAGACTGGACGGGTAGTTGCCGTGCTGCACGCGGGAACCAAGACCACCGCGAGCACGATCATCCGGGGCGGGGGCCGCACCTGATGGTCAGCCGTAATGTCCCACACGAATATTTCCTGATAGACGCAGCCAAGACTGACGGGCCTGTGGTCGGCCATCTTCGCGGCAAACCGATTTCCGCTCTGGTTATAGACAGGAACGGCAGCCGCTACCGCTTCGTTGGCGTCGCTGCGAGAGACGGCCGCGGCAGACTGGATGTCCTGTCTCTCAAGCAGGGTGAATGGATCGTCGCGCCCGATCTTGTCTATGAAGAGGCAGCTTAGGTCAGCTAGGTACTGCGATCGACGTCGCAAATGACGAGTGGGCCTGACGTCAGTGTTTCACGTGGAATTCCAACCAACAAAAAAGCCGGAAGAGCGATGCCCTTCCGGCTTTTTGTCATTCGCTTGCGAGCCGATCAGGCTGCTTCCGTCGCATGAGCCTTGCGGACTTCGTCGTCCGTCAGGATGCCACTGGCGCGGAGCAGAGCAGCGAAGCGGCCGTTCGAATGGCTGAGCTCATCGAAGCTGCCGTGCTCGACGATGCGGCCATTGTCGAGGAACAGCACCATATCCGCCTCGCGGACCGTCGAGAGACGGTGAGCGATGATGAAGGTGGTGCGGTTCTGGCGCAGGTTGTCGATTGCCGCCTTGACGCGCGCTTCCGTCTCGACGTCGAGGGCGGAAGTCGCCTCGTCCAGCACCAGGATCGGCGCATCCTTGAGGATGGCACGGGCAATCGCAATACGCTGGCGCTCACCACCGGAGAGCTTGTTGCCGCGCTCGCCCACATGGGTTTCGTACTGCTCATCGCGGTTCTCGATGAAGTCGGCAGCGGCAGCGGCTTCTGCGGCACGGCGCATATCCTCTTCCGACGCGTTCTCGCGGCCGAGGCGGATGTTGTCGCTGATCGAGCGGTTCAGCAGGCCTGCGTCCTGGAAGACGGTAGCGATATAGCGGCGCAGCGACTTGCGCGTGACCTTGCTGATATCATGGCCGTCGACGAGGATCTGGCCGCCCTGCGGGTCGTAAACGCGCTGGAGCAGGTTGACGAGCGTCGTCTTGCCGGCGCCGGTCGGGCCGACGATCGCAACCGTCTGGCCGGCCTTCACCTTGAAGGAGACGTTGTGCAGGCCCTGCGAGCTGTTGGCGAAGCCGAAGGAAACGTCGTTGAACTCGACATCGCCCTTGACGTCCTTGATCTCGCCGTTGCCGGCCGGTTCCTCGCGTTCACGAACGGAATCTTCCAGATTGTAGAAGTCTTCCAGCTTCGAACGGGCTTCGAAGATCTGCGTGGCGAACTGACGCATCAGGTCAAGGCGAGCGATCAGCAGGTTGGCAAAGCCGATGAAGGCAATGACGTCGCCGACACGCAGTTCGCCGTTCTGAACCAGCACGGTGCCGATGACGAGCACGATCATCATGGCGATCGTGGAGGCCATGCGGTTCAGCGCGCTCGCAAGCGCCCACCAGTCGAGCACCGGATACTGCGCCTGCAGCAGGCGGTCGGCAAAGGACTTCAATGCACGCGTTTCAGCATCGATGCGGTTATAGCTATGCAGCACCGATACGTTACTGATGGAATCGCTGACGTGGCCGAAGACGGTATGATAGTGGTTTTCGACCGAAGCCTGGCCGTCCTTGGTGCGGCTCATGACCACGCGGCCGATGATCCAATAGGCGATACCGAGTACGATCAGGACTGCGGAGAGACGCAGATCCATCGACATTGCAGTCGGGATGAGCAGGCCAAGCGCAATGACCGTCGAAAGATGGTTGCGCATGAATTCCAGCCACAGGCCGAACAGGGTTTCACAAGCGCGCAGCAGCGTATGCAGCGCGTTGGATGTGCCGCGCTGGTGGTGCCAGGAAAGCGGCATGGAGATGATGCGACCGAAAGCCTCCGTCAAAAGCGTTGCGCGGCGGCCATGGGCCAGCCTGTCGGCTTCACGCGCCACGAGAACGAAAGCTATGGTGTTGAAGACGGCAAATGCCGCCCACATCATCAGGATCGGCTTGACTTCACCCTTGCCGGAAATCGCGTCGATGATACGACCGAACAGGATCGGCTCGGCGATGGTGATGGCCGCCAATACGATATTCGCGATAACGACGAGGGATACGCGGAGCTTGTAGGCGCCAAGATAGCGCAGAGCCCTTGCATAGACCTTGAATAACGACACGTCGGGACCTCTTTTGCATCTGCGAAAAACGGGATGGTGCGATGCTACAGAAATCTACCTGAACCGACGATTAACAGGATATTCAGGTTTGGAGTCCGGCTTCGAAATTTGCCTTCTGGCGCAGTCGCCAGTGCGATAACTGGCCATAGTTTCGAAATTGTTGCTTAGGCTTAGATCGTAACAATTTGCGCTTGCATTACCTGGAGCGTCTAGCGCACCATCCAGTTTGTGAACTGTAATTTTTTGTAAAGACCGTTCAGTGGCGGGTTATCAAGGCCTGCTCCGGCGGCCTCATTGGTCCGGGCAAGGGGCATTTTGTGCAAATTCATTCTTTAATTCAATTGCTTGTCACTCTAGAGGAACATTCCGACAGCGAACGTGCTGTCGACGAACTCGACAAGGTGATCCGCGCGAGCGGATTCGATTTCTATGGGCTGCTTCGCCATCCCAAGCAGGGAGACAACCCATGGAGTGTGACTATGGCCAGTCGATGGCCGGACAGGTGGTCACACGTTTATGCGGTAAAAAAATATGTGCTCGTCGATCCGACCGTACGGTATCTTGCTCGCGCGCAACGGCCCTTCCGCTGGCGTGACAGCATGGCTGCCTTTCGCGATGATCCGCATCAGCGCCGCATGGAGCAGATGATGGTCGACGCCTTCGGCCATGGTCTGGAAGACGGTTATGTCTTCCCGATCTACGGACGAAACGGCATCCTCGGCAGCCTCAGCCTCGCTGGCAAGCCGGTGGAGTTCTCACCAGCGGAAATCTCGCTTTTCGAGGCGATTGCCCGCAAAGCCTTCTGGCGGCTGCTCGATCTGCAGGGAGAGGCTGCAGCACTGGAAACGGTGCCGATAACTGATACGCAGCTGACCCGGCGCGAAATGGAAATCCTCCATTATCTCGCCGAAGGCATGACCTCGATGGAAATCAGCAAACATCTGAAGATCTCCAACCATACGGTCGACTGGTACATGAACGGTCTGCAGGATAAGCTCAGGGCTAAGAACCGGCAGCAGGCCGTGGCACTTGCTTTCCGGTATGGTCTGATTACCTGAGATCTGGAGAAATTCTATTTCCTCGAGATGAGGGAAATTGAACTTTCTGTAACAGCACGTTAAGAATTCTCTTCGCGGGTGCAGCATTGCCCGTTTTTTCGTGCTTTGAGGAGAGTACATTGCCCATATCGAAGATCCTTGTCGCCAACCGTTCCGAAATCGCCATCCGCGTCTTCCGCGCGGCCAATGAGCTCGGAATAAAAACGGTCGCGATATGGGCTGAGGAAGACAAGCTGGCGCTGCACCGTTTCAAGGCCGACGAGAGCTATCAAGTCGGCCGCGGCCCGCATCTTTCCCGCGATCTCGGACCGATCGAAAGCTACCTTTCGATCGACGAAGTGATCCGTGTTGCCAAGCTTTCCGGCGCTGATGCCATTCATCCCGGCTACGGCCTGCTTTCGGAAAGCCCCGAATTCGTCGATGCCTGCAACGCCGCGGGCATTACCTTCATCGGCCCGAGGGCCGATACGATGCGTCAGCTCGGAAACAAGGTGGCAGCACGCAACCTTGCCATTTCCGTCGGCGTTCCCGTTGTTCCGGCGACCGAGCCGCTGCCGGACGACATGGCGGAAGTTGCCAAGATGGCCGGTGTGATCGGCTATCCCGTGATGCTGAAGGCATCCTGGGGCGGCGGTGGTCGTGGCATGCGCGTCATCCGCTCCGAAGCCGATCTGGCCCGCGAGGTAACGGAAGCCAAGCGCGAGGCGATGGCCGCATTCGGCAAGGATGAGGTCTATCTCGAAAAGCTCGTCGAGCGCGCCCGTCACGTCGAGAGCCAGATCCTCGGCGACACACATAACAATGTCGTGCATCTCTTCGAGCGCGACTGCTCCATCCAGCGCCGCAACCAGAAAGTCGTCGAACGCGCCCCTGCCCCGTATCTTTCGGAAGCGCAGCGCCAGGAGCTTGCTGCCTATTCATTGAAGATCGCGCAGGCGACTAACTATGTCGGCGCCGGCACCGTGGAATACCTGATGGATGCCGATACCGGCAAATTCTACTTCATCGAGGTCAATCCGCGCATCCAGGTCGAGCACACAGTCACCGAAGTCGTCACCGGCATCGATATCGTCAAGGCGCAGATTCATATCCTCGACGGCTTTGCGATCGGCACTGAGGAATCCGGCGTGCCGAAGCAGGCGGATATCCGGCTCAACGGCCACGCGCTGCAGTGCCGTATCACGACGGAAGACCCGGAGCACAATTTCATTCCGGATTACGGCCGCATCACCGCCTATCGCTCGGCATCGGGCTTCGGTATCCGTCTTGATGGCGGCACCTCCTATACGGGCGCGATCATCACGCGTTACTACGATCCGCTGCTGGTGAAGGTGACGGCCTGGGCGCCGAATCCGCTGGAAGCAATTTCGCGCATGGACCGCGCACTGCGTGAATTCCGTATCCGTGGCGTTGCTACCAACCTGACCTTTCTCGAAGCGATCATTACGCATCCGAAGTTCAGGGATAACAGCTATACGACCCGCTTTATTGACTCGACGCCCGAACTTTTCCAGCAGGTCAAGCGTCAGGACCGCGCCACCAAGCTTCTCACCTATCTCGCCGATGTCACCGTCAACGGCCACCCGGAAGCAAAGGACCGCCCGCGCCCGTCGGAGGACGCTGCCAATCCTATCGTGCCCTATATTGATGGCGGCAAGATCCCCGATGGCACGAAGCAGCTTCTTGACCAGCTCGGCCCGAAGAAATTCGGCGAGTGGATGCGCGAGCAAAAGCAGGTGCTGCTAACGGACACGACAATGCGTGACGGCCACCAGTCGCTGCTCGCCACCCGCATGCGCACCTATGACATTGCCAAGATCGCCGGCACCTATGCGCATGCGCTGCCGAACTTACTGTCGCTGGAATGCTGGGGTGGTGCCACCTTCGACGTCTCGATGCGGTTCCTGACCGAGGATCCGTGGGAGCGTCTGGGGCTGATCCGCGAGGCGGCACCGAACCTGCTTCTGCAGATGCTGCTGCGTGGCGCAAACGGCGTCGGCTACAAGAACTATCCCGACAATGTGGTCAAATATTTCGTCCGTCAGGCCGCCAAGGGCGGCATCGATCTCTTCCGCGTCTTCGACTGCCTGAACTGGGTGGAGAACATGCGCGTGTCGATGGATGCGGTGGCCGAGGAGAACAAGCTCTGTGAGGCAGCGATCTGCTATACCGGCGATATCCTCAATTCGGCCCGCCCGAAATATGACCTGAAGTATTATACGGACCTTGCCGTCGAGCTCGAAAAGGCCGGCGCACATATCATCGCGCTGAAGGACATGGCAGGTCTTCTGAAGCCGGCCGCGGCCAAGGTGCTGTTCAAGGCGCTGCGCGAAGCGACCAGCCTGCCGATCCATTTCCACACGCATGATACGTCGGGCATTGCCGCGGCCACTGTTCTGGCAGCCGTGGATGCCGGCGTCGATGCTGTCGATGCGGCGATGGATGCGCTGTCAGGCAATACCTCGCAGCCCTGCCTCGGCTCTATCGTCGAAGCGCTGCGCGGTTCCGAGCGGGATCCGGGCCTCGATCCGGAATGGATCCGCCGCATCTCCTTCTACTGGGAAGCGGTTCGCAATCAGTATGCAGCCTTCGAGAGCGATCTGAAGGGCCCGGCATCGGAAGTCTACCTGCACGAAATGCCGGGCGGTCAGTTCACCAACCTCAAGGAACAGGCCCGCTCGCTGGGGCTCGAAACCCGCTGGCACCAGGTCGCCCAGGCTTATGCCGATGCCAACCAGATGTTCGGCGATATCGTCAAGGTAACGCCATCCTCCAAGGTCGTTGGCGACATGGCGCTGATGATGGTGAGCCAGGACCTGACGGTCGCCGATGTGGTCAGCGCCGAGAAGGAAGTTTCCTTCCCGGAATCGGTCGTCTCCATGCTGAAGGGCGATCTCGGCCAGCCGCCGTCAGGTTGGCCGGAAGCCCTGCAAAAGAAGGCTCTGAAGGGTGAACAGCCTTATACGGTGCGCCCCGGATCGCTGCTTGATGATGCCGATCTCGATGCGGAGCGCAAGACTATCGAGACCAAGCTGGAGCGTGAGGTCAGCGACTTCGAGTTCGCCTCCTATCTCATGTATCCAAAGGTCTTCAGCGATTTCGCGCTGGCTTCGGACACTTATGGCCCCGTGTCGGTTCTGCCGACGCCTGCCTACTTCTACGGTCTCGCCGACGGCGAAGAGTTGTTTGCCGATATCGAGAAGGGCAAGACGCTCGTCATCGTCAACCAGGCAATGAGTGGCACCGACAGCCAGGGCATGGTCACCGTCTTCTTCGAGCTCAATGGCCAGCCGCGCCGCATCAAGGTGCCGGATCGGGCCCATGGCGCTTCCGGCGCTGCGGCCCGCCGCAAGGCGGAGCCGGGCAATGCTACCCATGTGGGTGCGCCGATGCCAGGCGTCATATCACGGGCCTTCGTTGTACCAGGCCAGGTCGTCAGTGCCGGTGACGTACTCGTCTCCATCGAGGCGATGAAGATGGAAACGGCATTGCATGCGGAGAAGGACGGGACCGTTTCGGAAGTCCTCGTCAAGGCCGGCGACCAGATCGATGCCAAGGATCTGCTCGTCGTCTACGCGGGATGAGCTCGGAACGGGCGGCCGTTTCCGCGATCACCCGAATGTGTGCGATCGGCCGATCAAAAAGCTGATTTTTCGATAAGTTAGCAGCCTTCTCGCCTTGTCGGGCGGGGAGGCTTTCTCATAGAGTTCGGCTCCCCTCACCGCCCCCAAGACCAATCAGGGATCATTTCATGAGCAAGTTGAAGATTGCCGTCATCGTCGGCAGCACGCGTATTGGCCGTTTTGCCGAGCATCCGGCCAAGTGGATCGCCGAGCTCGTCGGCCAGCGTTCCGATCTCGAAGTCGAAGTTCTCGATCTTCTCGACTACCCCATGCATTTCTTCGGCGAAGAGCGCGCCACCACGGCGGAAAGCGAAACCGCCGAGCGCTGGAAGAAGAAGCTGCGCGAATTCGACGGCTTCATCTTCACGGTCGCCGAATATAACCATGCTCCCACGGCCGTTCTGAAGAACGCGATCGATCTCGGCGAATTCATCCAGAAGCCGGTTGGCTTCGTCGGTTACGGCGGCGTCGGCGGCGCACGCGCCGTCGAGCAGCTTCGCCTGGTGTTCGTCGAAATGAGTGCAGCTTCCGTCAGGACGGGGGTTCACATCGCATTCAGCGAATATCTTGCCGTTCTGAAGGAAGGCAAGAGCCTCGGCGATTACGCGCATCTGAATGAAGCCGCCAAGAACCTGCTCGATCAGCTGACCTGGTGGGGCAATGCGCTGAAGGCAGCGCGTGCCGTCGTCACGTCCGCCTGATCGGAATTCCGTATGCCGGGATGCCAACATCCCGGCATTGGCTCAGATATCGTAGGTATGAGCGGCGTTGATGGTGGAGATGAAGCGCTTGGTGCGTTCCTTCTCCGGTGTATTGAAGATCGCCCTGGCGCTGCCGGTTTCGACCACACTACCGGCCTCGAGAAAAACCACGTCATTGGCGATCTTGGAGGCGAGGCGAAGATCATGGGTCGCCATGACCATGGTCGTGCCCTCGCGGGCAAGCTGGCCCAGCACGTCTACTACTTCGGCCGAAAGTTCCGGATCGAGCGCGGATGTCGGCTCGTCACAGAGCAGGACACGCGGTGACGGCGCAAGCGCGCGGGCGATTGCCACGCGCTGCTGCTGGCCGCCGGAGAGTGTCGAGGGCCAGGCGTCGGTCTTGTGCGCCATGCCGACCTTGGTCATCAGCTCCATGGCGCGTTCGCGCGCCCTTTCCTTTGGCCATTTCAGGACCGTGACCAGACCTTCCATGACGTTTTCGATCGCCGTCTGATGCGGAAACAGCTGAAAGTTCTGGAACACCATGCCGGTCTGGCGACGGATCTTCTGGATCGCCTGCCAGCCGACACGCTTTCCGGGCGTGAAAGAGAGCGTTTCTTCGCCGAGGCGGATTGTGCCGACGGTGGGGATCTCCAGGAGATTGATGCAGCGGAGCAGGGTGCTCTTGCCGCCGCCGGAGGGGCCGACGAGGGCGGTGACGCTGCCTTCGGGGATGCGGATACTGATATCCTTCAGGATGACCGCGTCGCCGAAGCGCTTTTCGATATTGGAAAGCTCGATCATGCATTTGCCTCCAGCATCCCGCCATAACGCGCGAAGCGGCGCTCCAGCCGCTGCTGCAGAGCCGAGAGTACGGAGCTCAAGGCGAGATAGATCAGCGCCGCTTCAATATAGAGGATCAGCGGTTCGTAGGTGGTCGCGACGATGCGCTGGGCGGCCTGGAAAAGCTCCGGCACGGTAATGGCGGCAGCGAGCGAGGTGTCCTTCACCAGCGAGATGAAGGTATTCGAGAGCGGCGGCACTGCGACACGGGCGGCCTGCGGCAGGATGGTGCGGCTCATGGCCTGGCGCCAGCTCATGCCGATCGAATAGGCTGCTTCCCATTGACCCTTCGGCACGGAAGATATGACAGCACGGATGATTTCGGAGCTGTAGGCGCCGATATTCAGTGTGAAGCCGATGAGTGCTGCCGGAAAGGCATCAAGCAGGATGCCGATGCTCGGCAGGCCATAAAAGATCACGAAGAGCTGGACGAGCAGCGGTGTGCCGCGGATGACCCAGACATAGAAGCGGGCAATGGCTGCAACGGGTCCAGGGCCGAACAGGCGGGCAATCGCAGTGATCAGGCCCAGGATCAGCCCAAAGGCAAAGGAAAGCAGAGTGAGGGGAATGGTGAAGATCAGCCCGGCCCAAAGGAGCGAGGGAAGCGATTCCGCCATCAGTTGGAGCCAGTGCGGCAAGGGCGTATCCTCAAGAAAAGATGCGTCCGGCGAGGGTTCGCCGGACGCTTTTCATGCAGCTATAAAGGATATGGCGGCGGCGGGAAACCGCCTGTGCCGCGACTTACTTGGAAACGTCCTGACCGAAATACTTGTCAGCGATCTTCTTGTAGGTGCCGTCGGCCTTGATGTCGGCGAGCGCCTTGTTGATCGCTTCGACCAATTCCGGTTCGCCCTTGCGGATGATGATGCCGGAGTAATCGGCATTTTCCTGCTGAGCGACGATCTTTACGGGAGCGTCCGGCTTGTGCTTCTTGAAGTCGAGGAAGGAGAGGCTGTCGTTGATCGTTGCGTCGGCGCGCTTTGTCAGCACGAGCTGGATCGACTGGTCGAAACCGTCGGTGCCGACAAGTTCTGCGCCGGCTTCGGTCGCCAGCTTGCCGAAGTTGCTGGTCAGCGACTGGGCGGACTTCTTTCCCTTGAGATCGGCAAAGGACTTGATGCTGTCATCGCCGTCGCGGACGATCAGAACGGCCTTGGAGGCGATGTAAGGCTCGGAGAAGTCGTATTTCTGCTTGCGCGCATCGGTGATGCCGACCTGATTGATAACCGTGTCGTAGCGGTTGGCGTCGAGGCCGGCGATCAGGCCGTCCCACTTGCCCTCGACGAACTGGGCTTTAACGCCGAGCTTGGCAGCGACCGCTTCGCCGATCTCGACGTCGAAGCCGACCAGCTTGCCGCTTTCGTCATGATAGGTGAACGGGGCGTAGGTGCCTTCCGTCCCGATCTTGAAGACACCGGCAGACTTGATGGCGCTAAGGTTTTCACCGGCATGGGCGGGAATAAGGGCTGCGGCCTGAATAAGGGCTGCGGCGGCGACGGTTTTCAACCAGTTCATTGTTCTTTCCATCCTTGGGAAAAGCTGTTCGGATGGCGATACATCGCAGAAAATTGCGGCGACGGAAGCGTAGAAAACTGCAAATAAAAGCGGCAACTGCGAATATTTTTCTCAAGCAGTCGTTCTAGTCCCGAATTCCGCAGAAACCGGTCTCAAACCGCGACGCGGCGGCGCAGTCTCTCGCTGACGATAATGATGAAACCCGCGCCAAGGATCATGATCGCTCCGACGATAACGTTGTGCGTCGGAATGTCGGCCCAGATCAGATAGCCAAGGATGAAGGCCCAGACGAGCGATGTATATTCGAATGGTGCAAGCACCGAGACCGGTGCCTGACGCATGCCTTCAAAGAGGGCGAATTGGGCACAGCCGGCCACGACACCGGTGCCGACGAGCAAGCCGAGTTGCGTCAAGGTTGGTGTCTGCCAGGTGTAGACGACAGCGGTGCCTGTCATAATGAGAAAGAAAACATTGGAGACCACAAGCTGGATGATTGTCTTTTCATGCAGCGAGGTCTTGCGCAGCAGCACCATGGCGGAGGCCCAGAGTACGGCTGCCTGCAGCGCCAGATAGACGGACCAGGAGATCGTGAGGCCGGCGGGATTGCACGCAATGAGAACGCCCACGAAGCCGATGCCAACGGCGAGCCAACGCGCGGGTGTCACCTCTTCTCTCAGGATGAACCAGGCAAGTACGGTGCCGACGACGGGAGCGGCGTAATAAAGTGTGGTGACTTCAGCGAGCTGCAGATGGCTTGCGGCGGTATAATAGGAAAGCCACGCGCAAAGCAGCAGAATGCTTCGGGCAATCATCGGCTTGATGATCGGTGAGGTAATTGTCTTATGGACAAGCTGGCCGCGGCCATAGGCGAGGCAGCCGACGAGAATGGTTAGGCTGCGGAAAAACAGGATCTGCCAGACGGGAATGCTCGCCGTCAAAACCTTGACGATCGCATCATGGAAAGTGAACGCCATGTAGGCTGATGTCGTGAGCAGAATGCCCAGGCTGATGGAGTTTTTCACGGAGATGTACCAGAGGCGGGTAACGCCGGCGGGAATCGAGGATGCCCGATCGATAGTCCCGCGCTCGGAGGCGGTCAATATGCGAGATTTCGCCTGCCGGCGGCACTTTGTTTCAGAGCGTCAGAAAATGTGTGGCTGTGCATGTTGCATGCACGATTATCAGTGTTTATGCATGATTTCAGATTCTGAGATATTGATCCGGTATGAACATGCAAGATTTCCTGTTGCGGGAACGCCAGACTGTGATTTCCGAGCGGCTCAAGACGCATGGTCGGGTGCTGGCCGCGGAACTGGCGCTCGAATTCGGCGTCTCGGAAGATACGGTGCGGCGCGACCTGCGTGAGATGGCTGCAGCAGGGCTCTGCGAGAGGGTATATGGCGGAGCCTTGCCGATTTCGCCGGCGCACGGAAGCCTGACCCAGCGCATGAGCTTTGCCACTGAGCGAAAGCAGGCACTGGCGCGTGCTGCTGCGGAGGAAATCGTCGCAGGGACGACGGTGTTCTTTGATGCGGGCAGCACCAATCTGGCGATTGCCAACGCTTTGCCGACTGATCTTGCGCTGACGGCGGCAACCAATGCGCCGGCGATTGCTGCCGCGTTGATCGAGAAGCCCGGTGTCAATGTCATCCTGATCGGTGGTCTGGTGGACCGCCAAACCGGCGGTTCGCTTGGCGCCAAGGCATTGCGAGACATGGAGCAGCTGGCCCCCGATCTCTGCATCCTGGGCGCCTGCGGCGTCGATATCGAGGCGGGATTGACGACATTCGGCTTCGAGGATGCGGAGTTCAAAAGATTCGCCACCTCCAGAAGCAAGCGGGTCATGGTCGCTGCGACATCGGAAAAATTCGGCACGGCTGCACCACACAGCGTCCTGCCGGTCGCTCATTGCGAATGCCTCATCGTAGAGCACGATGCGGATGCCACCATGCTTCGGGAATACCGTGCACGCGGGTGCCGGACGATCATTGCGGACAAGACTGCCTGAGGCCGTTCCGCCTGTTATGGGGATCGGGCACGCATGCCCGATCAAGAGGAAAGACAAGGAAATGGATAGTAGCGTGGGTGCAGTGCCGAGGGCACGGAGCGGTTTCATAACCAAGAGCAGAGCGGCGGTCTCGCTGCTCTTTCTCATGAATGGTTTCGTCGTCGGCTGCTGGGCGCCAAAGATTCCCGACTTTGCCGAGCGGCTGGGACTGACCAAGTTCGAGCTCGGGCTGATGATCCTCGTCTTTGGTTTCGGCTCGCTGGTCATGATGCCGATCGCCGGTGCGCAGATCGCCAAACATGGTTCGCGCGTTGTCGTGCGGGTGCTGGCTCTCTGCGTGCTGCCGCTGCTTCTGGCGCTGACGCTTGCACCGAACGTCATAACCGGGGCGATCTCGCTCTTCCTTTTCGGCGGTTTCATCGGGGCAATGGACGTGGCGATGAATGCCAATGCTGTGGCGGTGGAAAAATCCATGCGACGCGCCATCATGTCGTCCTGCCACGCTTTCTGGAGCCTCGGCGGCTTGATCGGCTCCGGCCTCGGCGGCCTGGTGATTTCCAGACTCGGTATTCTTGGTCACGCGGAACTGGCAACCGTGCTTGCCGCGATCTTCGTTGCTATCGCCTGGCCGATGATCCTGGCCGACCCGCCGCATCCCGAAGACAAGAAGGAAAAGACGCGGTTGCCGATGGTGCCGCTCCCCTGGCTGCTCGGCCTGATGGCCTTGTTCTGCATGGTGCCGGAGGGCGCGGTGCTCGACTGGGGTGCGCTTTATCTCCGGCAGGAAATGGACGCATCGGTCGCGCTGTCCGGCCTCGGTTTTGCGGCCTTCTCGGCGACCATGGCGATCATGCGCTTTGCCGGCGACCTAGTCCGCGATCGTCTCGGTGGTGTGAAGACGCTGCGTATCTGCACGCTGTTCGCGATTGCCGGCATGCTGCTTGCAAGCCTTGCGCCTGACGCCGAGATCGCCATCCTCGGCTTCGCACTCTGCGGTATCGGTATTTCCAACATGGTGCCGATCGCCTTTTCGGCAGCGGGCAACATCCCCGGCTTGAAGCCTGGCATCGGTATCTCCGTCGTCACGACCATGGGCTATTCCGGCATGCTGGTGGCGCCCTCGGTAATCGGCTTCGTCGCCGAGCATGTGGGTTTTGCTGCCGTCTTTATGGCGCTGCCGGTGCTGCTGCTCGTGGTTCTCGCATTCTCCAAACTTGCGCATTATGCCGACGGTGTCTCGGGTGGCGGCCACTGAGCCGCCTCCAAACAAAAGTGATATACGGGGCGGTTGACAAGCTCGCGGGCTTGATCCACCTGAAAGGCTCTGTTTTCCGGGTGTAGAGCTCTTCATGTCTGCTTTCGATTTCGATCCGAAACCGCGCCGCGCCTCCGTTGCTGTCGATGTTGGCGGCGTCATTGTCGGCGGTGGCGCGCCGGTGGTCGTGCAATCCATGACGAACACCGATACGGCTGATGTGGATTCCACCGTCGCCCAGGTGGCCGCACTTCATCGTGCAGGTTCGGAGCTCGTCCGCATCACCGTCGATCGCGACGAAAGTGCTGCCGCTGTGCCGAAGATCCGCGAGCGCCTCTTGCGCCTCGGCATGGATGTGCCGCTGATTGGCGACTTCCACTATATCGGCCACAAGCTGCTTGCCGATCATCCGGCCTGTGCCGAAGCGCTGGCGAAGTACCGCATCAATCCTGGTAATGTCGGCTTCAAGGACAAGAAGGATAAGCAGTTCGCCGAAATCATCGAGATGGCGATCCGCTATAACAAACCGGTGCGCATCGGCGTCAATTGGGGTTCGCTGGACCAGGAACTGCTGACGCAGCTGATGGACAAGAACCAGGCCGAGGGTTCGCCGCTTTCTGCCCGGCAGGTGACGCACGAGGCGATCGTGCAATCGGCGCTGCTGTCGGCACAGCTTGCCGAAGAGATCGGCCTGCCGCGCAATCGTATCATCCTGTCGGCCAAGGTCAGCCAGGTTCAGGACCTGATTGCCGTCAATTCCATGCTCGCCGAACGCTCAAACCATGCGCTGCATCTCGGCCTGACCGAAGCCGGCATGGGCACCAAGGGCATTGTCGCGTCTTCGGCTGCCATGGGCTATGTGCTGCAGAACGGCATCGGCGATACGATCCGCATTTCGCTGACGCCGGAGCCGAATGGCGACCGCACCCGCGAGGTTCAGGTGGCGCAGGAACTGCTTCAGGTCATGGGCTTCCGTCAGTTCGTGCCCGTCGTCGCGGCCTGTCCCGGTTGCGGGCGTACGACCTCGACGGTGTTCCAGGAGCTCGCACAGAACATCCAGAACGACATCCGCAAAAACATGCCAATCTGGCGTGAGAAATATCCGGGCGTGGAAGCGCTTAATGTCGCGGTCATGGGCTGCATCGTCAACGGACCGGGTGAAAGCAAGCACGCTGATATCGGCATCTCGCTCCCCGGCACCGGAGAGACGCCGGCTGCCCCCGTCTTCATCGACGGCAAGAAGGCCCTGACGCTGCGCGGCCCGAATATTGCTTCGGATTTCGAAGCCCTCGTCATCGACTATATCGAGAAGCGCTTCGGCCAGAAGACAGCAGCGGAATAATCACTCCGCCTTTCATCAGCCTCAGCTCTTGCGCTCGGCTATGAAGTGGGCCGCCGTAATCAATAATGCGGCGTGCTCGCCATAGGGGGCGAGCAGTTCTTCCGCGTCCTCGACATGCCGGCGCAGCTGTTTTTCTGCCCATTCCATACCGTGAAGCGCCACGAGCGTTCCCTTGCCGCGGGCCGCATCCTTGCCAGTCGCTTTGCCCATGGTCAGGGAATCGGAAGTCAGATCGAGAATATCGTCGGCAAGCTGGAAGGCGAGGCCGATTTTTTCACCGAAGCGGCGTAGGCGCTGACGGTTCTCTGCAGATGCTCCGGCGATGATGGCGCCGGCCTCGCAGGCAAAGCGGATCAGCGCCCCTGTCTTCATCGCCTGCAGGCGGACGATGCCTGCTTCGTCCGGCGCCTGCTTTTCTGCGGCAAGATCGAGCGCCTGGCCGCCGGCCATTCCGCCGAGACCGGCCGCGCGGGCAATTGCCAGCACGAGTTCCGTCTTGCTGCGGTCCGGCAGATCGGTTTCCGGTGCGGCGATGATGTCGAAGGCGTAGGTCAATAGACTGTCGCCGGCCAGAATGGCAGTCGCTTCGTCGAATTTGATGTGTACGGTCGGCTTGCCGCGGCGCAGATTGTCATCATCCATGGCCGGCAGGTCATCGTGAACAAGCGAATAGCAATGGATGCACTCGAGGGCCGCACCGACGCGCAGCGCCGCCTGCCTGTTGCCGCCGAGAAGCGTGGCGCTTTCGACGACAAGAAAAGGACGCAGTCGTTTGCCTCCGTTGAGCACTGCATAGTGCATGGCATTCCGCAGCAGGTCCGGGCGGGCAATCTCATGAGGTAACACGGCGGGAGAGAGCAGGAGATCGAGCAGCGCCTCGATCTCGGCGGCGCTGTTTTTCAACCGTGTCTCGAATGTTTCCCGTTTGGCGTCCATGCGCGCTCTTTGGCACGGCGGAATGGCTGCTGGCAACGGAATTGTCGATCACTGAGCCAAGATTTCCGCTGCACTCTGGCAATGCGGGTTTTCAGGCGGTATGACAGCGAAGAGGGCGAAAACGGACTGGGACATTGGATATAGCGCCGCAGACAGAGGAGAGCGTCGAGGCGCCGGTTCGCCGGCGCTGGCTTGGAGACCGCCAGGTGCTGAAACGCGTTGTTCTTGCCGTTCTGGCGGTGCTGCTTTTGCCCTATGTGCTGATTTTTATCTATCTGCTGCCCTTCATCCATCCCGTTTCGACGCTGATGCTGCGTGATCTGGTGCTTCTGCGCGGTTACGACCGGCAGTGGGTGTCGATCGACGACGTTGCGCCCGTTCTCGTTCAGTCGGTGATGATGTCGGAAGACGGGCAGTATTGCTTCCACGGCGGTGTCGACTGGGACGAGATGCGCATGCTGGTCGAAGACACGCTGAAGGGCCAGGAGACGCGCGGCGGCAGCACGATCCCCATGCAGACTGCGAAGAACCTCTTCCTCTGGAACAGCCGCTCCTTCATCCGCAAGGGATTGGAATTGCCGCTGGCTGTCGGTTCCGACTTCGTCTGGTCGAAGCGACGGCTGATGGAGATCTATCTCAATATCGCCGAATGGGGGCCGGGCATCTACGGCATCGAGGCGGCGGCACAGTATCACTTCAAGGTGCCTGCCTCGAAGCTGACACGCCGGCAGGCATCGCTGCTTGCGGTTTCGCTGCCGAACCCGATCGACCGCAATGCCGGAAAACCCGGGCGAGGGCTGCGCAGGCTCGCGGCGATCATCGAGCGGCGGGCGCAGGGTTCGGGCGATTACATCAAGTGCATCTATGAATGATATCAGAACTTGTCGTTGGAAGCGGCAAGCGTCATCTGACATTCTTGGTTCCGCCATATGGGCGATGCATCAGCAACCAAAGCCCCGAGTCGCCCATGAGATCTACGACGCTTTCGCCCGAGCTTCTCCACTATTCGAAGACGCACAATCCCGCTCCGCCAGTGCATCTCGGCTCCCGCTACCACAAACTCGGGGGCTTCCTGCCGGAGCAGGGCAACACGATTGTCTGCCATCCCCCGAGGAGCTCACAAACGCTGCAGGTGCTCATCGAAGCGCGTGAGAAATATCTGGCGATGCCGGAGGCCGCGCAATTCATCTTCACGCCGATTACCAGTCTCCATATGACGCTTTTCGAAGGCGTGATCGAGACCGGCCGCAAGAAGAACCACTGGCCCGATGACATTCCACTCGATGCGCCGATCGACGACATGACGGAGCTCATGGCGGCGCGGCTCGAAGGCTTCACGATGTTCGATCCCTTCAAGGTGGCAATCGTCGAAGCTCGTCCGTCCGGCCTGCTTCTCGAGGGGGCGACAGAGGGTGACCGCAAGGTGATGCGCGCCTGGCGCGACGCATTCGCAAATCTCCTGGGTTATCGTCAGCCCAACCATGAGAACTATAAGTTCCATATGACTTTTGCCTACCCGATCGAGCGGCTGGAAGACGAGGCGCTGCCGCGCTGGCAGGCGATGCTTGACGAGGTGACAGATCATATCCGCACCAGGGCGCCTGTGCTGGAGCTCAATCCGCCCGCCTTCTGTGTGTTCGAGGATATGAACCACTTCCACGAAGTGCTGATTTTCGATTTCGAACCCTGACAGGAAAACACCATGGACAAGCTGACGCTTTACATCGCCAACAAGAACTACTCTTCCTGGTCGTTCCGGCCGTGGATGGCGCTAGCGGGCGTCGGCATTGATTTCGAGGAGGTGTTGATCCCCTTCGACTATCCTGATGGTAATCCCAAAATCAAGGCGGTCTCGCCGAGCGGCCATGTGCCCCTGCTGCAGCATGGTTCCCTTAAGATCTGGGAATCCTTCGCGATCATCGAATATGTGGCCGAGCTTTATCCCGAAGCAGGATTGCTGCCCGGCGATCGTGCCGAGCGGGCGCTTGCCCGCTCGGTTTCCATGGAGATGCTTTCGAGCTTCCGGGCATTGCGCAGTGCCTGCCCGATGAATATCCGCCGGCCGAAGGGTAAAATCGCGCTTCCCGACGGGGTTTCCGCCGATATCAGCCGTATCGAGACGATCTGGCGCGATCTTCTGCAGAAATCCGGTGGGCCGTTCCTCTTCGGTGAATTCAGCGGGGTGGATGCGATGTTTGCGCCTGTCGTCAACCGCTTCGATATCTATGATCTCGTCAGCAGTGCCGATATACTGCCTTACATGAATGCGATGAAGGCGCATCCCGCCTGGCGGAAGTGGGAAGAAGCAGCCCGCGCAGAGCCGTGGATCGTCCCGGAAGACGAAGTCTGAGCGGACAATCAGAGGCATCGCAAAAAATACATATGGGGACTGGTCAAGGCGGCCCCTTGCATGTATAAGCGCGCAAAATTCCGAAATCGCGACATGTCCGTTTCGGCCGCCAGTCTGGCCGTGGATATGTTTTGCCCGCAAGTGGAGTAAGAGAAATGGCTGTACCGAAGAGAAAAACGAGCCCATCCAAGCGCGGCATGCGCCGTTCGGCCGATGCACTGAAGGCTCCGACCTATGTCGAAGACAAGAACTCCGGCGAACTGCGCCGCCCGCACCATATCGATCTGAAGACCGGTATGTACCGTGGCCGTCAGGTTCTGACGCCGAAGGAAAGCGCATAATTCTTTATGCGGCTTGTCCGATGAAGTTTTGAAGGCCGGCTCAACGCCGGCCTTTTTCTTTTCGAGATATTATAATCTTCGGTGTCTTGAAGTGAGACGCTGATATCAGGCAGTATTCCCGCGAGATCGGGGAGATATTTCTGCATGATTAACACAATACCGCTGATGGTTATTCCATTTATTCTTTACAATCTGGCGATGTTGGGCCTGATGGGCGGTGGCGGCATTCCGTCGCTCCAGCATGACGTGATCGTACTGTCGATGCTTTCGGGCGCAATCTGGAGCATGGCGCTCGGCGACCTCTTTATCGTCGTAGCGCTCGTCGTCCTCTTCTTCGAGATCCTGAAGGCAACCCGGAACGGTTCCGGCAACCTCATCAACCATATGCTGTCGATGTTGGTCTTCATCGCCTTCCTGGTCGAGTTTCTCCTCGTCCAGGACGCGGCGACCCAGGTCTTCTTCATCCTGATGACCATTGCGCTGATCGATGTGATTGGCGGCTTTGCGGTATCGATCCGCAGTGCCAACCGGGACGTTTCGATCGGCCTATAGACTGTCGAGCTTGTTCTGCAGCGCGCGAAGCTGTTCCTTCAGCTCATCGATGTCCTTGGCTTCCGCCTTGCGGGTTTCCTTGGGCGGTGGCGTCATGAAGGGCGAGAACATCTGCATGGCCTGCTGAAACATCTCGGTATTCCGGCGGACCTGATCTTCGACCATCTGCATGGGAAGCTGCAGGTTCTTGCCGAGCGGTGTTTCGCCAAAGGCGCGGTTCACCTGCTCGCGGATCTGTGACTGCTGCTCCGTGAAGGCGCGCATGGAATGTTCGAGGAAGCTCGGTACGACCATCTGCATCTGGTCGCCATAATAGGTGATCAGCTGACGCAGGAAAGAGATCGGAAGCAGCGTGTTGCCGGTCTTCGATTCCTGCTCGAAAATAATCTGGGTCAATACCGAATGCGTGATGTCGTCACCGCTTTTGGCGTCCTGAACGACAAAATCCTCCCCCTTCTTCACCATCTCCGCCAGGTCTTCCAGCGTCACATAGGTGCTGGTGCCCGTATTGTAGAGGCGGCGATTGGCATATTTCTTGATTACGATCTGACCCTCAGTCTTCGCCATATCAGTCTCCCAAACCCCGTCTGATTGTATGGATACTCCCCCGCCAGAGACTGTAGACGCAAAAGAAGGGCGGTGACAATCTCTTTGTGCGATGCGGCAAGCCCTTTCCCTGTACGGATAAATCCATTCGAGGGCGCTGCAGCAAAAGGTGGAACGGTGTTGGCATTTGACTTGCGCCTGCAGCTTTGTCAGTTTCCACTTATATGTGTGACGAGAAACGAGGAAACCACCCCATGAGCAGTTCATCCGTCGTCATCGCCTCTGCAGCGCGCACCGCTGTCGGTTCCTTCAACGGTGCTTTCGGCACAATTCCCGCTCACGAGCTCGGCGCAGCCGCCGTCAAGGGCGCGCTCGAGCGGGCAGGTGTTTCCCCTGAAGATGTGGACGAAGTCATCCTTGGCCAAGTACTGCAGGCCGGCGAAGGCCAGAACCCCGCTCGTCAGGCAGCAATGAAGGCCGGCGTTCCCAAGGAGGCGACGGCCTGGAGCGTCAACCAGCTCTGCGGTTCCGGCCTGCGTGCCGTTGCCCTCGGCATGCAGCAGATTGCGCTCGGTGATGCGAAGATCATCGTCGCCGGCGGTCAGGAATCCATGTCGATGGCGCCGCATGCGGCGCATTTGCGCGGCGGCGTGAAGATGGGCGACATGAAGATGATCGACACCATGATCAAGGATGGTCTGACCGACGCCTTTTACGGCTATCACATGGGCGTTACCGCCGAAAATATCGCACGCCAGTGGCAGCTTTCGCGTGACGACCAGGACCAATTCGCCGTCAGCTCGCAGAACAAGGCCGAAGCCGCGCAGAAGGCTGGCCGCTTCAAGGACGAAATCGTCCCCTTCATCATCCAGGGCCGCAAGGGTGACGTAACCGTTGATGCCGACGAATATATCCGCCACGGCGCGACGCTGGAGGCGATGACGAAGCTGCGGCCGGCGTTCGACAAGGACGGCACGGTGACCGCGGCAAATGCCTCCGGCCTCAACGACGGCGCTGCTGCAGCCGTCCTGATGAGCGAAGCGGAAGCGTCGCGACGCGGCATCCAGCCGCTCGCCCGCATCGTTTCCTGGGCAACAGCAGGTGTCGATCCCCAGGTCATGGGCACTGGCCCAATCCCTGCTTCCCGCAAGGCGCTGGAAAAGGCCGGCTGGTCTGTCGCCGACCTCGACCTTGTCGAGGCCAATGAGGCCTTTGCGGCCCAGGCCTGTGCCGTGAACAAGGATCTCGGATGGGATCCTGATATCGTCAACGTCAATGGCGGTGCGATCGCGATCGGTCATCCGATCGGTGCTTCGGGTGCCCGCGTTCTCAACACACTGCTCTTCGAGATGAAGCGCCGCGGCGCCAAGAAAGGCCTTGCCACATTGTGCATCGGCGGCGGCATGGGCGTCGCCATGTGCTTCGAAGCGATGTAAATAGCACACGATGTATGTTCATCGAGTGCGACTGAGGGCGAGTTGACAACAAGAGGGAGCGAAGCATGAGCAGAGTGGCTTTGGTCACTGGGGGTACGCGCGGCATTGGCGCGGCGATTTCGATGGCTCTAAAGAATGCCGGCTACAAGGTTGCTGCCAACTATGCCGGCAATGATGAAAAGGCCAAAGCATTTCATGGCGTTACCGGCGTACCCGTCTTCAAGTGGGACGTCTCAGACTATGTTGCTTGCGGCGAAGGCATTGCAAAGGTCCAGGCCGATCTCGGCCCGGTCGAAATCCTCGTCAACAATGCCGGCATCACTCGTGATGCTATGTTTCACAAGATGACGGCCCAGCAATGGCACGAGGTGATCAATACCAACCTCACCGGCCTCTTCAACATGACGCACCATGTCTGGAGCGGCATGCGTGACCGCAGCTTCGGCCGCATCGTCAATATCTCCTCCATCAACGGCCAGAAGGGCCAGATGGGGCAGGTGAACTATTCTGCTGCGAAAGCGGGCGACCTCGGATTTACCAAGGCACTTGCCCAGGAAGGGGCGGTCAAGAATATCACCGTCAATGCCATTTGCCCCGGCTATATCGGGACGGAGATGGTGCTTGCGGTGCCCGAAAAGGTACTGAACGAGAAGATTATTCCGCAAATTCCGGTCGGGCGCCTCGGCGAACCCGAGGAGATCGCGCGCTGCGTGACCTTCCTCGTTTCCGACGATGCCGGGTTCATTACCGGTTCCACTTTGACTGCCAATGGCGGTCAGTTCTTCGCCTGAATTATTTCTTGTGGCTGTGAGCGTAGTTGCTGGGGAAGCTGCCGGTTCCGTCATAGGGGCCGGCAGATGCGCCATAGGCGGCAAGCAAAATGGTGATGAGGGCGGCGATCGCGATGATCCTGTTCATGGTGATGTCTCCCCGCGGACGAGCGCTCGGGTAGTTGCCGTCCGCGGCTTCGGTTTCGTTGATGCTGTCAGGCGTTTGGATTGCGCCGTTTATTGGCTCTGACGGGCACTTGCTGAACGGCGCGGTCGTGGCTGCGGAGAGCGGCGATTGCCGTCGTCAGGACGGCTGAGGCGAGCAGGATGGCGACGGCGGAATTCAAGAAAATCTGGGCCATGGTAAGCGCTCCTTTCCATTCGCGGGCGGCGCGTGCTTTGCCTGCGATCTTGAAAGGAATATGGGCTCACGTCTGCCAAGGCGGTAGATTTGACTTCAGCGACCGATTGTCAACGCCGCGTTGACGACAATAGCGGGCAACAAAAACGGGCGCCGAAGCGCCCGTCCAAAATTTCCGATGGGCCAGGATCGATCAGCGGCAACGCGCTTCGTAGCGGCGACCGTAACGGTCGCGATAGATGCAGTAACCCTGACGTTCGACCGAATGGCCGATCAGCGCGCCTGTCAGACCGCCGGCGACTGCGCCAACTGCCGCGCCACCCCAGCTGTTGGTGACAGCGCCACCGATGATTGCGCCCGTGCCGGCGCCAATCGCCGTGCCCTGCTCCGTCGGGGTGCAGGATGCGAGAGCGCCAATGAGAGCGCAGCTAAGGATGATCTTCTTCATGTCTAAACTCCCCAGGTTATCGGCCTTTAAATTCGGCCCATCAGCACAAGAATGATAATGATGACGAGAACTAACCCCAAACCACCTGAAGGTCCATAGCCCCATCCGCGGCTATAACCCCAATTCGGCAAGGCGCCGACCAATAACAGTATAAGGATAATAAGAAGTATCGTGCCAAGCATGGTATTTGTCCTGCCTCATCCTCATTTCGACTGGACTAGAAACCCACATCGGCGAATTTTGTTCCCGGCTAAGCTCTCAGAATATCACGGCGGCGTTATCAGCTGTTGCAACGAAAGCCGACTTTAGCCGGTTTCGTGGAAAGCAAGTCGGCGAAATGCCGTCGGACATTTTCCAAGTATGGTTAAAAATATCTTTTAATACAATATGTTGCGGTGAACAAAGCGGGAAAATGGAGATGTCTCCGATTCGTCAGCGATTCGTTCCGGCTTTGATCGGGCATGACCTTTTACCGGATCGTTGGCACCGGCCGGTTTAATGCTCCGTAAATTTGGCATGTAAAAGATTAATGGCTTCCGGCGGTCCGGAGTGGCCACAGCAAATCCGGAATCCGTATCTTGGGATCGGTGCGAAAATGCGCACAAGATCTCGCCGTGAACGAAAAGGGAAAGCCTCGACTTTAGCGATTCGTCTCCCGTTCGTTCCGGCTTTGGTCGAAGCGTTAATTTCAGGCTTGACCTTTGCGCTTTTACGATTCGGCAACAAGCGTTAACGGCAGCTGCCGTTACCAGTTCTCAGGTAATGCTGCAGATTCAGTATCTAGTGTAAAAAAGCGATTCAAAATCAATACTTAGCCGTGAACAAAAGCTGAATCAGCCGGAGTCAGCGATTCGTCTCCGATTCGTTCTCAAGCTGTTCCGAATCTTAAATCAAGGACTTAGCGGGCTGTGACTTCTGTGCTCAATCCAAAGTCTATTTCAAATCCGCCCTTGCGTTTGGAGCTTTGGCTGTCCATGTGTTCTTTGCCTCATCCGAAGCTCCGACTTGACCCTGGGCGCTATCGCCTCACTTGCATGGACCATGACCCTGACTTCGCAGCCGATGATACTGAGCGGGCGCGGTGTGACCGCGGTGCTCGGACCGACCAATACCGGCAAGACCCATTATGCAATCGAACGCATGGTGGCGCATGGCACTGGTGTGATCGGCCTGCCGCTCCGATTGCTGGCGCGTGAGGTCTATACGCGCGTGGTCGAAAAGGTCGGCGCCCAGAACGTGGCGCTGGTGACCGGCGAAGAAAAGATCTCGCCGCCGAACGCGCGTTTCTCCGTTTGTACAGTCGAGGCGATGCCGCGGGAAACCAAGGCTGCCTTCGTCGCCATCGACGAAGTGCAGCTTGCGGGCGATCTCGAGCGCGGTCACATCTTTACGGACCGGATCCTGCATCTGCGCGGCCGCGAGGAGACGCTTCTATTGGGCGCCGGCACCATGCGGCCGATCCTGCAGCAGCTCCTGCCGGGAATTACGGTCACGGAGCGGCCGCGGCTTTCTCATCTTCTCTATGCCGGGCAGAAGAAGATTACTCGGTTGCCGCAGCGTTCGGCGATCGTCGCCTTCTCGGCTGATGAAGTTTATGCGATCGCGGAATTGATCCGGCGCCAGCGCGGCGGTGCGGCCGTCGTGCTCGGAGCGCTGAGCCCGCGCACCCGCAATGCCCAGGTAGCGCTTTATCAGGCGGGCGACGTCGAATATCTCGTTGCGACCGATGCGATCGGCATGGGCCTCAATCTCGATGTCGATCATGTGGCCTTCGCGCAGGACCGGAAGTTCGACGGCTATCAGTTCCGTAATCTCAATCCAGGCGAACTCGGCCAGATCGCCGGCCGAGCCGGTCGCCATGTGCGTGATGGAACCTTTGGTGTTACCGGCCAGGTTTCACCCTTCGACGAGGAGCTCGTGCAGCGCATCGAGGGCCACGAGTTTGACAACGTCAAGGTTCTGCAGTGGCGGACCAAGGATCTCGATTTCTCGACGATACAATCCCTGCGGGCAAGCCTTGAGACCGGTCCCCGCGTGCCGGGCCTGACGCGGGCGTTGCCCGCTGTCGACCAACAGGCGCTTGAACATTTGTCGCGTTATCCGGAAATCGTCGACCTCGCCAATACGCCTGCGCGGGTCGAAAAGCTCTGGGAGGCTTGCGCTTTGCCGGACTATCGGCGCATAACGCCTGCGCAACATGCCGATCTTATTTCTACCCTCTTTTCCGATCTGGTGCGCTATGGCACGGTGAATGAGCAGTTTCTCGCCGAACAAGTTCACCGTTCGGATCGGACAGATGGAGAAATTGACACGCTTTCGGCGCGAATCGCGCAGATAAGAACCTGGACCTATGTATCGAATCGGCCCGGCTGGCTTGCCGATCCGACACACTGGCAGGAAAAGACGCGGGAAATCGAAGATCGATTGTCCGATGCGTTACATGAAAGGTTGACGAAACGCTTTGTTGATCGCAGGACATCTGTGCTCATGAAGCGCCTGAGAGAGAATGCGATGCTGGAAGCTGAAATCAGTGTGAATGGCGATGTCTTTGTTGAAGGACATCATGTGGGGCAGTTGACCGGGTTCCGCTTTACGCCTGTCGGTGGAACGGACGGGCCGGACGCCAAGGCGGTTCAGGCTGCGTCGCAAAAGGCGCTTGGGCTCGAATTCGAAGCTCGCGCCGCGCGCCTGCATGCCGCAGGCAATGCCGATCTGGCGATCGGCTCGGATGGACTCGTGCGTTGGCTCGGCGATCCCGTTGGCCGTCTTTCGGGCAGCGACCATGTGATGCGTCCGCGCGTCATCCTGCTTGCCGACGACCAGCTTACGGGCAACGCGCGCGACCATGTCGCCGCCCGTATCGAACGTTTCGTCAATCATCATATCAGCACGGTCCTGAAGCCGCTCGACGATCTGTCGCGTGCCGAAGACCTGCAGGGCCTTGCCAAGGGGCTTGCCTTCCAGCTCGTCGAGAATCTCGGCGTGCTCTTCCGCCGCGACGTGACGGAAGAAGTGAAGTCTCTGGATCAGGATGCGCGCGCCTCCATGCGTCGGTATGGTATCCGCTTCGGCGCTTATCATATCTTCGTGCCGGCGCTTCTGAAGCCGGCACCGGCAGAGCTCATCACCCTGCTTTGGGCGCTGAAGAACGATGGCCTCGACAAGGCAGGTTATGGCGACCTCATTCCGGTGCTCGCTGCCGGCCGCACCTCAGTGGTCACGGATCCGAGCTTCGAGCGCATGTTCTACAAACTGGCGGGCTTCCGTTTCCTCGGCAAGCGCGCCGTGCGCATCGATATTCTCGAGCGTCTGGCCGACCTCATCCGTCCGCTCCTGCAATGGAAGCCGGGTCAGGGCACGCGCCCGGAAGGCGCATATGACGGTCGCCGCTTCACGACGACGACGGCGATGTTGTCTATTCTCGGCGCGACGCTGGAAGATATGGAAGAGATCCTGAAGGGTCTCGGCTACCGCGCCGATGCCGTGAAGGCTGAGGAAGCGGCCGCGTTCCTTGCAACACAGGATGCATCATCTGCTCCGGCGGCGACGGCGGAACCCGCGGCAGAAGAAACGGCTGAAAAGGCCGACCATGACGACGCAGACGGCGCTTCGGAAGAAACGCCGGTCGTCGAAGCTGCACCTGTGGCCGCGGAAACGCCTGCTGTCGCCGAAGGTTCGGCAGAAGCCGGCGAGACCGAGGCTGCAGAACCGAAGCCGGTTCTCCTGTGGCGCCTCGGTGGCCGCAACGAGAACCCGCGGCAGGCCCGCGGCCACGGCGATCGCCGTGGCGGACAGAGCCAGGGCCAAGGCCAGGGTCAGGACCGCGGTGAGCGCAACAATCGCCGTCAAGGTGGTGAAGGCGGCGAGGGCCGGGACGGCAATCGCAATCAAAATCGCAACCGGGATGGCGGCAATCGCGACGGCAACCGGGACGGCGGCAATCGTGATGGGGGCAGGCCTCAGAACGCGCGTAATGACCGCAACGAGCAGCGCGGCGATCGCCAGGACCGTGGTGACCGCAAGGATCGCGGTGATCGCAATGACCGTAACAACAATCGCGGCAATTCGCAGCCGCTGCGCTTCGAAGCCAAGCCGCCGCGCAAGGAGAAGCCGATCGATCCGGATTCACCCTTCGCCAAGCTTGCAGCTCTCAAGGAGCAGATGAAGAAGTAATCATGGGCGCAGAGACACAGCCAGGAAGCGGTTCGCGCCAGCGCATCGACAAATGGCTGTTCTTCGCGCGCATGGTGAAATCGCGCTCGCTGGCGCAGAGCCACATCCAGTCCGGGCACGTCAGCATCAACGGTACGCGCTGTGGGCAGCCGAGCCAAACGGTCAAGGTAGGCGATCGGGTGGAGCTGACGCTGGAGCGAAGGGACGTCATTCTCATCGTTCGCCTGCCGGGCGACCGGCGCGGACCCTATGAGGAGGCGAAGCTGCTCTATGAGGATCTGTCGCCGCCTCCGGATGAGGCAAAACGCCTCACCCCCTATGAGCAGGCCATTCGGGCCACCGGCTCCGGAAGACCGACGAAAAAGGAACGGCGCGCAATTGACAGGCTTATGTCGGATGAGGATTAGAAAACTCTTCCTGCCGTGGGCTTTTCGAAGATCGTTTGTCCTTGAAATCCTGCCGTAAAGTCGATACGTCACACACAACCTGCCGGGTAGCGTGCTTGCCTCCCAAGCCTGTACACGCTTTATCTCCGGCTTAGGGGACAGGCGCGACGTTCCAGGTTGCCCGGCCCCGCCCGCATGGAAAATCCTGGAGTTCTTCATGACCTATGTCGTGACCGACAATTGCATCCGCTGCAAATACACCGATTGTGTTGAAGTCTGCCCCGTCGACTGTTTCTACGAGGGCGAGAATTTCCTCGTCATTCATCCCGACGAGTGTATCGACTGTGGCGTTTGCGAGCCGGAATGTCCCGCTGAGGCGATCAAGCCCGATACCGAGCCGGGTCTCGACAAATGGCTGAAGATCAACGCCGAATATGCGAGCATCTGGCCGAACATCACCGTCAAGAAAGAGCCGATGGCCGAGGCCAAGGAACTGGACGGCGAGGCTGGAAAATTCGAGAAATACTTCTCGGAAAAGCCTGGCAGCGGCGACTGAAAATCGCGGCGTGCAATGCTGTTGAAACCGGGTTCAGCGGCAGGTTAAACGTTTCAGATTACGCGTGAGTCACATGGAGGCTATGTGTTGCCGACATGACTCACGTTAAGCAAATTATTGATTTCCTCATATTTTTGTGATACGTTCACCACACTGTTCCATTTGTGGCATGACGCATGCCCAAAACCATCACGAAAGTAAAACAAATCCGCACGCGGTTTCCGTGACATATCAATAACTTGAGCTGTCGGATCCCAAGATCGCGCGCAAGGAGAGCTTTTGCTTCTGTCTGGTGGAACCAGAGTGAAGTCACCCGACGGATTTAACCGTCTCATCCGGGCCTGACTGACCCGGCTCCGGCCGCCGCCGGAAGCGTAACAGGGAGTTTTTGATTAGAATGACCACCCAGCAGAAAAAACCTTCTACCGCACGTCACGGCTTCAAGACTGGTGAATCGATCGTGTACCCCGCACACGGCGTCGGTACCATCACGGCTATCGAAGAGCAAGAAGTCGCCGGCATGAAGCTTGAACTTTTCGTCATCGATTTCGAAAAGGACAAGATGCGTCTGAAGGTTCCGGTCGCGAAAGCCATGAGCATCGGCATGCGCAAGCTTTCCGAGACCGACTTCGTCGAGCGCGCCCTCAAGGTCGTGCAGGGCAAGGCTCGCGTCAAGCGCACCATGTGGTCCCGCCGCGCCCAGGAATATGATGCCAAGATCAATTCCGGCGACCTGATTTCCATTGCAGAAGTCGTTCGTGACCTCTACCGTGCCGAGAACCAGCCGGAGCAGTCCTATTCAGAGCGCCAGCTTTATGAAGCAGCTCTCGACCGCATGGCTCGCGAAATCGCTGCCGTCAACAAGATGTCTGAAACCGAAGCTGTTCGCCTCGTCGAGACCAACCTCAACAAGGGTCCGAAGCGTGGCAAGGTAATCGAGGAAGACGACTCGCAGGACGAAGCTGCTTGATAGAGCTTTGTTTTTGCTGACAAAAAAACCCGGCCTTGGAGCCGGGTTTTTTATTGGAACTTTTTTGCCGTTGCGACGTTCATACACAGTAATGCGGACTCACCAGAGCTCATGAAGCTCGGTCTGAAGCCGCTGGAGCTGTCAGCGTTCGATGAGGAGCGGATCATGATTTCCAAAATTTGCCTTTGCGGCAACCTCAAGAAACAGATCCAACCCTGCCGTCTTGCCGGCACATGAAGAGAGATAGGGCCTCCTCCTGAAAAGTCCAGGAGGAGGCCTTTATGCATTCAAGACCCTGTTTTGCTCTGGTTCAGTGATGTTCCGGAAACGGTGTTTGCTTGTTCATTTTTAGGCACGTGGCCCATTTAGGAGAGCGATTATGAAGAACATGTCTGCAGATCGGCGCATGATCAAAATAGCAATGGCGGCTCCCTATCTTGCCCGTGAAGAAGAGCACAATCTGGCGATCCGCTGGAAGGATCACGAAGACCGGGGCGCCCGTAACCAGATTGCCATGGCGCATATGCGCCTCGTCATTTCCATGGCAGGCAAGTTCCGCAATTTCGGCCTGCCGATGAGCGACCTCGTACAGGAAGGTTATGTCGGGCTTCTTGAGGCAGCAGCTCGTTTCGAACCGGCACGCGATGTTCGCTTTTCCACCTATGCAAGCTGGTGGATCCGCGCTTCGATCCAGGACTATATCCTGCGCAACTGGTCGATCGTGCGCGGTGGCACGAGTTCGGCTCAGAAGGCGTTGTTCTTCAATCTGCGCCGTCTGCGCGCCAAGCTCGCCAAAGGCGACACGCAGCTGACGCTGCAATCCATTCATCAGGAAATTGCTGCTGCTCTCGGTGTCAGCCTCGCCGACGTGCAGACCATGGATGCGCGCCTTTCTGGAAACGACGCCTCGCTGCAGGCGCCTTCCGTTTCGGGTGATGCCGACAGTGCCGAGAAGATGGATTTCCTCGTCAGCGACGAACCGCTGCCGGATGAGCAGGTCTCCAACATGATCGATGGCGAACGTCGCCGGATCTGGCTTGCATCTGCCCTCAAGCATCTCAACGAGCGTGAAATGAAGATCATCAGCGCGCGCCGGTTGGCCGAAGACGGGGCGACACTCGAAGAACTCGGCGCTGACCTTGGCATTTCCAAGGAGCGCGTGCGCCAGATCGAAAGCAGGGCGATGGAAAAGCTTCGTACGGCACTCGTCAGCGCCGATCCGCACATGGCAGCCTATGCCTGACCAGGAATTACTCCCCAGCAGCACAGACTGGCCCGGCATAAGCCGGGCCTTTTTTATTCGGAGATGATCTTCACGCGGTCGCCAGGAGAAACGGCAGCGCCCGTCGGCAGGGCGTTGATCAGCTTGAAGAGATCGAGCTTGCGATCGGTGCCCATCATGCGGGAGGCGAGCGTGGTAATATTGTCGCCGGGGCGGACCGTGACCACCCGCACGCGCAGGGGTTTGAGCGAAGCTGCCTCATCCGGCGTCATACGACGGAAGCTCGTGCGCAGAACGTTTGCCGTCGGCTCCAGTGAAGGGTTTCCCTTCGGCACTGCGGTCAGAAAGCGGAAGATCTGGTTGTTGTTTCTGATGACAGTGACGTCGAAGTCCCAGCGGTCGGCAGTGGCGCGCGCGGTCGCAGCCTCCATGCCATTGACGTTGATCGGCTGGATGGTCGAAGGATCGAGGCCGGTAACCCAGCCGCTGGAAATGTAATTCGTCAGGCTCTGGTTCTGGTTGTCCGCCACACCGTCAAAGCGGATGGCGATATCGTTCGGGCCGGTTGCCATGACGGCCTCGACCTTGTTGTCGATGCTGAAGTCGGGCGGCACGTCAAAGCGGATGCCGAGGCCGCCGTGCAGGAATGTCTGGCCGCGCACATATCCCTCTTCCGGGCTGTCGCCATAGAGAAGGCCATCAATGCCATCGAGATAGTAGTTACGGCCCTTGTCGCCGACCGAGCCCTCCTGGCCGAAGGCGCGGGCATGGCTGCGGGCAAGCTCGATGCGTTGGGCGGAGTTCGGATGGCTCGACAGGAAGTCCAGGCTCTGGTCGGCCTCGGGATCGACCGACATGAAGCGGCTATAGGCAGCCATGGAATCAAGGAATCGGGCTGCGGCATAGGGATCATAGCCGGCTTCGCCGAGCATGCGTACGCCGATAACGTCTGCCTGCAGTTCCTGCTGACGGGAGAATGCGGCGAGACGCAGCTTGCCGCGGGCAAGCGCCTGTTTGCCGGCTATATCACTCGATAGCACTTCAGCGACGACACGGCTGGCGATGACTTCCGCCTCTTCGCGCTTTTGCCGTTCAATGCCGTGGTTTGCAGTGACGTGGCCCATTTCGTGCGACAGCACGGCCGCGACTTCCGAGGCGTCGTTGGCGAGCGCCAGCAGGCCGCGGGTGACGTAGAGATAACCGCCCGGCAGCGCGAAGGCGTTGATGGCGGGTGAATTCAGGATGGTGATACGGTAGGACTGGCTCGGATTTTCCGACACGGCCGTCAGCGCGCCGGCAATGCGAGCAACAAGACGTTCGGTCTTGGCATCCTTGTACTCGCCGCCATAGCTCGCAACGATGCGCGGATGCTCGCGGGCGCCCATGGCGGCCCGCGGGTCATTCTTCTGCACTTCATCGACGATTTGCGGATTGGACGAAGGACCGACGGTCGGCTGATAGGATTGTTCGATCAGCGATTCGCAGCTGTTCAGTGCGACTGCACAGGCCGTCAGCAACAGAAGACGGCGCCCCCAACGGAGCGGCGCAAAAATGGCATCACTGGAAAGCGCGGGCGATTTCCACGTCGTCATGCTGTCCAGTCTGTCTCTCCGCACCATTTTAAGTCGCCGGTCTGCCGCATCTTCGGGCCGGCCGTTGCCAGGAAAATTCAATAGGCTTCCGCCTCGGTTCTCGCACTGCACAATCGGCCCATCCAAGTCTTTGCTGTAGCCGATTTCCGCATGGGTTGCATAGCGAGACTCTATCTAAATGTGGCGCCGTTGCATTTCGGCAATGCCTCGCTTGTCGAGGCACTTCTGGCTCCGATGAAATTATGGCGAAAGTTCCATCGCAAGTGCAGATTCCGGCCGCACTGCGGAAAAAATCGGTCAGTACGGCGACCGATACGGGCAACTATAACGCCTGCGCGAAGAATGCAATTAATGGTTGCTCTGGTTTGACTGAGTTGAGCAGACCCACGGGTGGTCGTGCGCCTCCTGCTTATTCCGCAGCTTCGGCGGTGGCGCTGGCCGGGCTGGCCTTCTGTTCTCCGGCGCGGGGCAACTGTACAGGCTTCAGCATGATGGCGGCGACCAGACCGATCAAAGCAATGCCGCACGAGGTCATGAACAGCGGCGAGAAGGCGGAGGCATAGGCGTCAGCCACGGCCTGACGGCTGGCGTCGGGAAGCGCTGCCATCATTTTCGGCGTCAGTTCCTCGATATTGGCTACACCCGGTATGGAGGAGCCAAGTCTGCCGAGCTGCGATGCAATGATCGCACCGTAGATGGAGATGGCAATCGATGCGCCGCCCATGCGCGACAGCGTCACCGAGCCGGTCGCAGCACCCACATCGCGGGCCGGTGCGGCATTCTGAACGCCGATGACTGGAACCTGCTGGGCAAGACCGATGCCAATGCCGTGCAGCAGCATGATCGCACCGATGAAGACAATTGGCGTACCGGCATGAACCTGAGAGATCAGCGCAAAGGCGATGGCGCTGCAGGTCATGCTGGCGATCGCAAAAGGCTTGTAGCGGCCGGTCTTCGAAATGATGCGGCCGGCATTCAAAGAGCCGACGACGAGACCGCCTGTCAGCAGGATGAAGAGCAGACCTGCGCCCGAGGGTGATAGACCCGTCGTCGTCTGCAGGAAAAGGGCCAGGTAATTGACCATGCCGATGGCAATGCCACCACCCATTATCGAGATCACCAGCAGCAGACTGAAGGTGGAATTGCGGAAAAGCGGCAGCGGCACGATTGGCTCCGGCGCGCGGCGTTCGACGAAAACCCAGGTGATGGCGCAGATCACGCCGAAGGTGACGATACCAATGCTCTGCGGCGAGATCAGCGCACCGAAAAGCTCGCTGCTGTCGGTCGCAAGTACGATGCTGGTTGTTGTCAGCGCCAGCAGGAGCGCGCCGGCGTAGTCGATCTTCGGTCGGCGATGTGGCTTGCGGTAGGGCAGCATGAAGGCAAGGCCGGTAAGCACGATGAAGCCGATCGGCACATTGACGAGGAAAATCGAGCGCCAACCGAAGATATCGCTCATCGTGCCTCCGAGGACCGGGCCGATCGCGCCTGAAGCCATTAGTACAAGGCTGGAATAGCTTTGATAACGGGCGCGTTCGCGTGGCTCGAAGAGGTCGGCATTGACGGCGAAGATCGAAACCATGATGCCGCCGCCGCCGAAACCTTGCAGCACGCGCGCAGCGATCAACGTGTTCATGGATACAGCGAGACCGCAGACCGTCGACCCGATCGTGAAGATCGCGATTGCCGTCATCATCACATATTTGCGGCCGAAGAGATCACCGAGCTTGCCATAAAGAGGCATAACGGCGCTCAGTGACAGCAGATAGGCCGAACCGACCCAGCCGAAGCGATCCAGGTGACCGAATTCGCCGACGATGGTCGGCAGTGCGGTCGACACGATCTGATTATCCAGCGTGGCCATGAACATGGCGGTCATCAGGAAGAAGAAGAGGATGAGCCGTCGACGAGGATCCGTTACGAGCGGTGCGGGGGTGAATTGCATATCCATGGGATGCCATTTTCATTAGGTCGGCTTTTTATGTGCTAATGTCATGTATTTGTCAATGGCACGTTATTGACATTGGCATATTTTAATTTTGATTCCCGTCTGTTATGGTTCCGTCATGAATGAAACCTTGACCAAGACAAGAACGACTGAGCTTGATGATCCTTCCATGGATAGCGTGCCGCGCATCGGCCGCACCATGACACGCATGCGCATGATGACGGGCCGCCGGCTGATTGGCCGGCTGGCGATTCAGAGCGTGGCGCCCGATCTGGAGCTCTCGCATCTCGATGTGCTCGATGCCGTGAGGCGGGCTCAGGCAAACGGCGAAGCAACCGTTGGTGCCATTGCCGAGACGCTGCGCATCGATCCATCGCGGGCGAGCCGGGTCGTGTCGGACATGGTCGGCCGCAACGTCCTGCGCCGCGAGGCCTCACAGGCGGATGCACGACGGATCGTCGTCGTCATGACGCCGGTCGGGCAGAATTTGCTGGCAGAAATCCAGGCTCAGAAACTCGCCTTCGTTTCCGAAGTCGTGCGGGACTGGCCACAGGAAGAAATCGACAGCTTCTCGCGGCTGTTCGAGAAATTCATCGGCGGCTACGAAACGATCTTCCTTTCCCGCGACAAGGATACGCCGGGCTGAAGAAAATAGTCCGGGCGTTTGATCTCGCTCAAGCTGACCCGTCCGAGGTAAGCCTAAGTCTCTCTCCGTTCGACGAGATCAGGAGAGATTCACATGAAACATCATCCGCTTCGGCTGCGGGGTATTTTCGCCGCCATCGTTTTCGTGTCCTTCGGGCATGCGGCGCTTTCCGCCGATCTGGCGCCTCCATCGGCTGCTGTACAAAGCGCATGGCAGATACGCCTGCGTGCGCTCGGCGTGATCACGCGCGACAATGGTTCGGTCGATGGCATTTCCGGATCCGGTCTGTCCTATTCGGACACAGTGGTTCCGGAAGTGGATATCTCCTATTTCTTCACCGACAATATTTCGGCGGAGCTCATTCTCGGCACGACCTATGCCAATGTGCATGGCGAAGGCTCGATTGCCGGCCTCGGAGAAATCGGCAAGGCGTGGCTTTTGCCGCCAACGCTGACGCTCCAATATCATTTTACCGATTTCGGTGCCTTCCAGCCCTATCTCGGTGCCGGTGTGAACTATACGGTCTTCTACAACCAGTCCGGCAAGAGCGCCGACAGGCTCGACGTGAAGAACACGTTCGGCGTGGCGCTGCAGGCGGGCTTCGACTACATGTTCGATGAACACTGGGGGGCGAACCTGGACGTGAAGAAGATATTCCTGCGCCCGGATTTCGATGCGACAGTCGGCGGCGCCGATGTCAGCGGCAAGGCAAAACTCGATCCCTGGCTGATTGGCGCCGGTGTAACCTACCGCTTCTAAACTGAAGGCGCCGGATTCGCGCCGCCTCTTCCCCTTCACCCCCCGTTTGCGCTATGGGCAATGCCCATGAGCCAATCCACCTTCACCATCCTGCTCGGCGGGGCACTCAGCCTGACGGATCGTCTGCGTGACGCCGTGCGGGACAGCCGCTTCATCGCGGCTGACGGCGGCATGCGCCACGCAGCGGCGTTGGGGGTGGTGCCGGAATTGTGGGTTGGCGATTTCGATTCCACACCGCCGGATCTCGACGGTGCATTTCCTGACGTGCCGCGCCAGCCCTATCCGGCCGCAAAGGCCGCGACTGACGGTGAAATCGCCGTTTCCGAGGCGATCGAACGTGGCGCCAAACGCCTGATCCTTGCCGGCGCCCTGGGTGGCGAACGCACCGACCATGCGCTTCAACATTTGCTATATGGCGTCGAACTGGCCCAGGAAGGCTTTGACGTCCTGCTCACGTCGGGCAGCGAGGAGGCAGTGCCTTTGCTTCCCGGCTCGCTCGAGATCGATCTTCCCCAAGGCAGCCTGTTTTCCGTGCCAGGGTTCAGCGAATTGAAGGGGCTATTCATAGAGAATGCCCGCTATCCGCTCGCTGACTTCCATTTGCCCTTCGGCTCGTCGCGCACCATTTCCAACGTGGCGGAGGGCCCTGTGCGCTTTTCGCTCGCCAGCGGCAGGGCCATCGTGCTCGCGCGGCCTTATGATCTTTCCGGAGTCTGATACTTGGCGCCCCCCATTCTGAAACTTGACGACATCTTCCTAAGCTTCGGCGGCACACCGCTCTTGGCAGGCGCCGCCCTGCAGGTGGAAGCCGGCGACAAAATCTGCCTTGTCGGCCGCAACGGCTCGGGCAAATCGACGCTTTTGAAGATCGCTGCCGGCCTCGTCGACGCACAGTCGGGCGACGTTTTCCGCCATCCGGCGTCGACGGTGCGCTACCTGGAGCAGGCGCCGGATTTCGCCGGTTTCCAGACCGTGCAGGCCTATGCCGAGGCTGGGCTCGGACCGGGCGACGATCCCTATCGCGTTACTTACCTGCTATCGCATCTCGGACTGACCGGGGAAGAGGACCCGAATAACCTTTCCGGCGGCGAGGCGCGCCGCGCGGCCCTCGCTCGCGTGCTGGCGCCGGAGCCCGATATCCTGCTGCTCGACGAACCGACCAACCATCTCGACCTGCCGACCATCGAATGGCTGGAAGGCGAGCTGCAGAAGACGCGCAGTGCGCTGGTCCTGATTTCGCATGACCGTCGCTTCCTCGAAAAAGTCTCAACGGCGACAGTCTGGCTGGATCGCGGTACATCGCGGCGGCTCGACAAGGGCTTTGCGTTTTTCGAAGCCTGGCGCGATCAGGTGCTGGAGGCGGAAGAGCTGGAACAGCACAAGCTCGGCAAGGCGATCGAACGTGAGGAGCACTGGCTGCGCTACGGCGTAACCGCGCGGCGCAAGCGCAATATGCGGCGCCTCGGCGAATTGCAGACGATGCGGGCGCAATATCGCGGTCACAAAGGGCCGCAGGGAACGGTCCAGGCGAGTGCTTCCGACGCGCAGGAATCAGGCAAGCTGGTCATCGAAGCGGACAAGATCACCAAGAGTTACGATGACAGGCCGATCGTCACGCCATTTTCGATCCGCGTGCATCGTGGCGATTGCATCGGTCTCGTCGGGCCGAACGGCGCCGGCAAGACGACGCTCCTGAAGATGCTGACGGGACAGCTTTCGCCTGACAGCGGCACGGTGAAACTCGGCACCAATCTCGAAATCGCCACCCTCGACCAGAAGCGCGAGGATCTGAATCCTGACGATACGCTTGCCAATTACCTGACGGACGGGCGCGGCGAGAATCTGCTGGTCAATGGCGAGCAGCGGCATGTGACCGGCTATATGAAGGAATTCCTGTTCCAGCCGGAGCAGGCGCGCACGCCGATCAAGAACCTCTCCGGCGGCGAGCGCGCCCGGCTGATGCTGGCGCGCATCCTGTCACGACCGGCAAACCTGCTCATTCTCGACGAACCGACCAACGACCTCGACATAGAGACGCTGGATCTGCTGCAGGAGATCGTCACGGGCTTTGTCGGCACCGTCATCCTCGTCAGCCACGATCGCGATTTCCTCGACCGCACGGTGACCTCGACGATTGCGCCTGCCAATCCGGAAACACCGGATGGGCGCTGGATCGAGTATGCCGGCGGTTATTCCGACATGCTGGCACAGCGCAAGGGTGCGGCCGAGGAGCGTAGGCGGGCCGAGAAAGCGGCGGAAAAGCCGAAGGCGCAGGAGGTTGCGGCTGCCGCTCCTTCGGCTTCAAAGGGCAAGCTCTCCTATAAGCAGAAATTCGCGCTCGAAAACCTGCCGAAGGAAATGGCCAAGGCGGAAGCGGAGATTGGCAAGCGGGAGGAGAGGATGGCTGATCCGAACCTCTTCACCAAGGATCCGGCGGCCTTCAATCGGCTGGCTGGCGAGATGGAGAAGCTGCGCGAAAGTCTGGTCAAGATGGAAGAGGAATGGCTGGAACTCGAAATGTTGCGCGAGGAGCTGGAAGGCTGATCCGAAAAAAATTCTTCCGTTTGTCGGATCGGGTGGTTTTCGTCCGTCCTTGAGCCGAACGTGATCAACGGCATGGCGCCGTTACACCAAAGGGAGATTTTTCATGCGCATGATTTTCGTGAACCTGCCGGTCAAGGATCTCGTCAAGTCGAAGGAATTCTTCTCGGCGCTCGGCTTTTCCTACAATCCGAATTTTACCACAGATGATGCAGCCTGCATGATCGTCGAGGAAAATATCTATGTGATGCTGCTGACCCACGCCCACTTCCAGCAGTTCATCGAAGGCGATATCGCCGATACGTCGAAGGGTAAGGAAGTCCTAACCTGCCTTTCGGCCGGCAGTCGCGGCGAAGTGGATGACTACTTGAAAAAGGCATTAGCGGCCGGCGGCAAGCCCTGGAAGCCGATCCTCGACATGGGGCCAATGTATGGGTGCAGCTTCCAAGACCCCGACGGCCATGTCTGGGAAATCATGTACATGGATATGTCCGCGGCCGGCTGAGGCGGTCTCTGCGGACTCGGGCAACGACCGGTTTGCCGGGGTCCGCTCCCTCACTTTTCCTTGATTCGCACGTGTCGCGACACGCGGCATACACTGCTTTCCGGCAGCCGGGGATTGTGCCGATCAATGGCGATAAGGAAGAGTCACATGTCTCGCAAATCCTATACCAGAATAATCATGGCGCTTGCAGCCAGCAGCTTCCTCGTGCTTGGCCTTTCGCAGGCGGCGAGTGCGCAGGAAAGCCAGCGCTTGCGCGTGCGGGGCACGATCGAGAGCCTCAACGGCGATACGCTTGTCGTCAAGACCCGCGAAGGCAGCGATGCGACGGTTGCGCTCAAATCGGGCTGGAAAGTCGCCGGTATCAAAAATGCATCGGTCGACGACATCAAGGTCGGCGATTTCGTCGGAGTTGCCTCGCTGCCGAAAGGCACCGGTCCCGATGGTGCCATCGAAGTACTGATCTTCCCCGCGTCGATGAAAGGCACCGGAGAAGGCAACCGTCCGTGGGATCTGCAGCCGAATAGCTCGATGACGAATGCGACCGTCAGCAACGCGGTGAAGGCCGTCGATGGACATACGATCACGCTGACTTATCAGGGCAAGGAAAAGACCGTCTCGATTGCCGACGGCACGCCGATCGTCACCTTTACTCCGGCGACGAAAGCTGATCTGAAGCCGGGTGCCGGTGTCATCGTCATGGCGGAAAAGGCAGCCGACGGGGCCATCTCGGCTTCGCAGGTCACCGTCGGCGTGAATGGTGTGACGCCGCCAATGTGAGCTCGTCCGGAGCACCCGGACACCAAACGCCGCACATTTTGCAGGAATTTTGCTAGAGCGCCGGGGCAGGAGCTGCCGCGGCGCTCGATCCGGCCGCAGTTGCCGCTGATTGCTCCTCCGGTTTGGAAGGCAATGCCTGCAGGTGCAGCGTGCGCGGATGCAGTGCCTCCATATAGGTTTCCGAACGGCCGATATAGATCATGCTGGTCTCCGGCATGGTGGTGAGCAGCCTGGTCATCGTGTGCTGCCATTCGGGCTCCATGCCTTCGAGCACTTCGTCGAAAACGACCCAGCGCGGCTTCACGAGCAGCAGGCGGGCAAAAGCGATTGCCTTCTGCTCATCGGCATCGAGAAGCTTGTCCCAGCGTGCGCGGCTATCAAGGCGGGCTACAAGCGAATGCAAGCCCGCAGCCTCAAGTGCGGCTTCGATGGCCGTCCTATCAAAGGCCTCGGGTTTTCCCGGGAAAGCGATCGCCTCGCGCAGCGTGCCGCCCGGTACATAGGCGACCTGGGGGATGAACAGAATGTCGTCAATCGGGGGCAGGCCGATCGTGCCCTTGCCGCAGGGCCAGAGGCCTGCCATGGCCTGGAAGAGCAGGCGGCGGTTCACGCTGTGATCGCCGTTGATCATGACCTTTTCCCCGGCCTTGATCACCACGTCCGTCTCACGCAAGCGGAAGCCGCCGCAATCATCGATCTCCTCGCCAAGCTTGGCGACGATGACGATATCCTTCAGCGTCAGCGTATCAGGTGCGGTTTTCTCATAGACGATGGAATCCTTCAAATCGAAGCCATCATCCATCTCCTGAAGCGCCTGACGGAAGTCGGTGACACGCATCAATGTCGCGCGCCATTCGGCGATCGGGCCGAAATTCGCGACATACCAGCGCAATGCGGTATTGACCTGGTTGAACGCGCCGACCGACATCATCAGCTGCCCGAAGGTCAGGCCGCCGGAAAAATAAGCGGGCGCGGCGACGATGATCGGAATGACGATGACCAGCCAGCCATAGCCTGCCGAAACCCAGGTCAGGTTGGTATTGGCCATGGCGAGCCGCTTGATGACCGCGAGAACGTTGCTGATATCGTTGTTGATCCGCTTGCGCTCGTTCTCTTCGCCGCGCGCTACTGTGATCGCCGGCATGTTTTCGTTGGCATGCATCAGCGCAAAGCGCAGCTCGGCTTCCTTGGAAAACCGGTCGGCATTGAGCTTGACGAGCTTGCGGCCGACGACCTGGCTCAATACCGAGGCCGATGCAGCATAAAAGATTGCCGCCCAGACCATATAGCCGGGGATGGTGAAGTTGTAGCCGCTGATCCGGAAGATGAAGCCGCTCGAAAGCTCCCACAACACGCCGATGAAGCTGACAAGCAGAATGGTCGACTGCAGGAGGCCAAGGGCGAGGTTGGTCGTGCTTTCAGCGAGATTGCGAGAATCTTCGTGCAGGCGCTGGTCGGGATTAACGCCGAGGATGCCGATGGTGGAGAGTTTGAGGGCACGCTTGCGCTCCAGCCACTGATCGACGAGATCTCGCGAAAGACCTTCGCGCATGTAAAGGGCCGTCATCTGGTTCAGCCATGCCTGCAGCACGTTGAGCAGCAGCAGCGCACCGGCGATCATCGCGAAGACTTCGAGCTGGCGGAAAAACTCGCCAAGATCACGACGCTCGAGGGAATCGTAGAAAGGGGCGTTCCATTCGTTGAGGATCACCTGTCCATAGGCGGTCGCCAGGATGATGACCACCAGCAGGATCGCAAGCGCGACGACCTTGCCGCGGACCTGCGAATTCCAGAATGCGGAGAACATCACTCCAAGCCGATATGTCAGGCTGAGATCGTATCCCACCCGGTCCTGATTCTGGATGCCCTTCCCCCCTTTGACGTCAGTTTTCATTATTTTTTCCAAAATCGCCCATCACACCATTAATACCATGGGGGCGTTACTGGTCCATCAACAGATTCCACCACCCATAAAGAAAGCGTGATGGATAGGACAGTTGTTCTTATTGACAGTTGATTCGCGGGCGCACTGGCGTTAATTATGATGTCTCGTGGTGATTTGGCCGGCCGGCTTGCAGCCACGTTAAATAAGTCGCTAAAGGGCCGCGTGCGGACCGGTAGCGATTCTTTCGCCGCCGGTTTTTTATTTTGATCGAGTTGACCGCAATGCCCATCAAGATCCCCGATACGCTGCCAGCCTTCGAAACCCTCGTCAACGAGGGCGTGAGGGTGATGACCGAAACGGTGGCGATCCGTCAGGATATCCGCCCGCTGCAGATCGGGCTGCTCAACCTCATGCCGAACAAGATCAAGACCGAAGTGCAGATGGCGCGCCTCGTCGGCGCTTCGCCGCTGCAGGTGGAATTCTCGCTGATCCGCGTCGGCAACCACAAGGCCAAGAATACGTCTGAAGAACATCTGCTCGCCTTCTACCAGACCTGGGAGGAAGTGAAGCACCGCAAGTTTGACGGCTTCATAATCACGGGCGCGCCAATCGAGACGCTGCCTTACGAGGACGTTACCTATTGGAAGGAAATGCAGCAGATTTTCGACTGGACGCAGACAAATGTCCATTCGACCATGAATGTCTGCTGGGGCGCGATGGCGGGGATCTATCATTTCCACGGCGTGCCGAAGTATGAGCTCAAGGAAAAGGCCTTCGGCGTTTACCGCCACCGCAATCTCAAGCCGTCTTCCGTTTATCTCAACGGTTTCTCCGACAATTTCGAGGTTCCGGTGTCGCGCTGGACCGAGGTGCGCCGGGCCGACATCGAGAAGATCGACGGACTCGAGATCCTGATGGAATCGAGTGAGATGGGTGTCTGTCTCGTGCACGAGCCGAAGGGTCGGCGGCTCTATATCTTCAATCACGTCGAATATGATTCCACGTCTCTTTCGGACGAGTATTTCCGTGACGTGAATGCCGGCGTGCCAATCAAAATGCCGCACAACTATTTCCCGCATAACGACCCGGCGATCGCGCCGCAGAACCGCTGGCGCAGCCATGCGCATCTGCTTTTCGGCAACTGGATCAACGAGATCTACCAGACGACATCCTACGATATCGAAGAGATCGGCTCGGACATCTGAGCGTCACCAGTCAGGTTTAGAAATGACGCCGTCGCATTTCTGCGGCGGCGTTTTGTTTTCCGGCCCTGCCCGGTTGCGGTTTGCGGCGAATGGGGGCAGGTTCCGGTTCCTGAATCCTAGGGATGGAGTGAGCGTCGATCATGGCGGACAAATTGGAACGGGAAGTTTTCGGACAGACGAAGGACGGAGAGACCGTCCATCGTGTCGTCATCCGCGGCGGCGGACTGACGGTCAAGGTATTGAGCTGGGGCGCGGTCATCCAAGATGCGCGGCTGGAGGGTCATGACGCACCGCTCGTGCTCGGCTTCGAGGATTTCGAAGGCTATCTTGCTCATTCGCCCTTCTTCGGCGCGACGCCGGGACGCTGTGCAAACCGCATCGGCGACGGAAAGTTTTCGCTCGACGGCAAGAACTACCAGCTCGAACTGAACGAGAAGGGCGTCACGCATCTTCACGGCGGCAGCAACAATATCGGTACGCTCGTCTGGACGATCGTCGAGCACGAGAGCGACCGTGTCGTGCTGAAGATCGTCGATCCCGATGGCCGCGCCGGTTATCCCGGCAACTGCACGATCCAGGCGACCTATCGCGTGCATGGCAACGGCGAGCTTTCTGTCAACTACGAGACGGTGACGGATCAGCCGACGATCGCCAATGTCTGCCAGCACTCCTATTTCAATCTCGACGGCCGGGACGATGCACTGGCGCATGACATCATGATCGCCGCCGACCACTACCTGCCGACCAACGAGAAGCAGATACCGACCGGCGAGATCCGCTCCGTCGAGGGCACCGCGTTCGACTTCCGGGTGATGGCGCCGATGAAGCGTTTCGACGGTCAGGAGCAGGCGCTCTATGACCATAATTTCTGCTTCTCGCGCGAGCGCACGGCCAAGCGCTCGGTCGTGCTTGCCCGCAGCCTGCACTCCGGCGTCTCGCTGGAGGTGCGCACGACCGAGCCGGGCGTACAGTTCTATGCCGGTTTCAAGCTCGGTGTGCCGGTGGCTGGTCTTGGCGGCCGGAAATATGGTCCTTTCGCCGGCTTTTGCCTCGAGACGCAGATCTGGCCTGATGCCATCAACCATGCAGGCTTTCCGAATGCGGTTCTGAGCCCCGGTGAGGTGCTGCGGCAGGAAACGGACTACATCTTCACGAAGAGCTGAGCTCAGCCTTCCGGCCTAGATCAATGAAACCCTCGCGGTGTCTCGCGAGGGTTTTTCTTTTTCGACGGAATGAATCTGCTTGCCGATTGGTTCTAAATAGGTTCTATTGTGTGTCCATGGATAGAACCAGTCTGATAGCGGAACTGAATGGCCGTGGGCTGCGCGACGAGGCAGCAACTGGACCGCTTTACAAGCGGCTGGCGCAGGCGCTCACCGGTCTCATCCAGGAAGGTCTGCTGAAACCCGGAACAGCGCTGCCCGGCGAACGCGACCTGGCGGAAGCACTGAAGCTTGGCCGGGTGACTGTTCGGACAGCCTATCGCGACCTCATGACATCGGGCGCGCTGGAATCGCGCCATGGCAGCGGCACTTTCGTTTCCAGCAGGGTGGAGCGCATGGAGCAGTCGTTGTGGCGGCTTTCCTCCTTCTCGGCGGACATGCGCTCGCGCGGGCGCTCGCCGGCGGCGAAGATCCTGTCGCGCACCATCAACAATCCCTCCCCGGAAGAATCCTTCCTGCTCGGTCTCGGTGTGGATGAGCCGGTTTTGCGGCTCGATCGCCTTCGTCTGGCCGACGGGCTGCCGCTCGCGATCGAACGCGCTGTCGTGCCGGTCAAATTTCTCGGCGAGGATGCCGGCGGCGAAGGCTCGCTCTATGATGCGCTTGCCCAGAGCGGTCACAAGCCGGTGCGCGCCATGCAGCGCCTGACCGCCGTCACGCTCGATCCTTCATCGGCGGCTATTCTTGCCGTGAAGGCCGGTGCGCCGGCGCTTCTGATCGAACGCGTTTCACGCCTGGAAGACCAGCGTGTCGTCGAATACACCCGCTCGCACTATCGTGGTGACGCCTATGATTTCGTTGCCGAATTGAGAATTGGAGATGACCTATGAGTGAGAACCAGTCGCTGATGCTGCAGGAAGCGGGCCAGTCGCCCGAGGTGGTCGCCACCCTGCTCGAAAAGGAAAAGCCGGCTTTTGCCGAAATCGCCCGGCTGTTCTCCTCCGCTCGCCCGAGCGTCGTGACGACGGCGGCGCGCGGTTCTTCCGACCATGCCGCGACCTTCTTCAAATATCTGTTCGAGATCACCTGCGGCGTGCCGGTCGCCTCCATCGGCCCGTCTATCGCCTCTGTTTATAACGCGCCCCTGCATCTGAAGGGCGGCATCCATTTCACCGTCTCACAGTCGGGCGCGAGCCCTGACATCGTGGCGCTGCAGGATGCAGCCAAGAAAGGGGGCGCAACGACGATTGCCGTGGTCAACGTCACGGACAGCCCCCTTGCGAACCAGGCCGATATCGTCCTCGGCCTCAATGCCGGCGCCGAAAAGAGCGTTGCAGCGACCAAGTCCTTCATTGCATCTGTCGCAGCCCTCACCGGCGTGACGGCTGCGATCGGCAGCAAGGCCGATCTGCAGGCGGCGCTCGAAAAACTGCCGGCCGCACTCGCTGCGACATCGGGCATCGATACGGCTGCTGCCGAGGAAGTTCTGTTCAACGCCGCCTCGCTCTATACCGGTGGCCGCGGCACGGCTTTCGCCATTGCTCTCGAAGCTGCACTGAAGGCCAAGGAGACTGCCGGCCTTCATGCCGAAGCCTTCTCTCTTGCGGAGCTGATGCACGGGCCGATGCGCCTGGTGCAGCCGGGCTTCCCGATCGTCGGCTTCGTGCCTGAAGATGCGGCCTTCGACAACAACGTGAAGGCCCTCGATCGGCTGCAGAAGCTCGGCGCTACCACGGTGCCCTTCTCGACGAAGCCTCTTGCCGGCGTTAATCTGCAGGTTCCGACGACCGGCAACGGTCTCGTTGATCCCCTGGTTTCGCTGCTCGTCTATTACCGTCTGATCGAGTCCGTCACGCGTCGCAAGGGTTTCGACCCCGACAAGCCGGCAAACCTGCTCAAGGTGACGGAGACCGTCTGATGGCCCACACGATCTTCACCGGCGCTCGTATCTTCGATGGCGAACGCTTCCATGACGAGCGGGCGCTGATCGTCAAGGACGGACGCGTCGAGGCGATCGTCGGCCTGAATGATCTGCCCGAGGGCGATGTCGTGACATTGGCAGGCGGCGTATTGTCTGCCGGTTTCATCGATGCGCAAGTCAATGGCGGTGGCGGGCGCATGCTGAACGACGAGCCGTCGCCGAACTCGATGTACATGATTGCCGACGGACATCGGCCGTATGGAACGACGGCGCTGCTGCCGACGCTTATTACCGATACGGCAGAAGCGACGGCTGCCGCGATCGCGGCGGCAAAGATTGCGGTGAAGACGAACCGGGGCGTTGCCGGCCTGCATCTCGAAGGTCCGCATCTGGCGCCGGCGCGCAAGGGTGCGCATCTCGCCGAGCTGATGCGTCCGGTCGAAGACAGGGATGTCAAATCGTTCATCGCCGCGCGCGAGGAAATCGGCACACTGCTCGTCACCATGGCCGCGGAGCAGGTGACGGTTTCTCAGGTGCGAGAACTCAGCGAAGCCGGGGTCATCGTCAGCATCGGCCATTCCGACAGCACGAGTGAGGCAGCCGAAGCGCGTTTCGATGCGGGCGCACGTGGTGTCACGCATCTTTTCAACGCCATGAGCCAGCTGGCGCACCGCGCGCCGGGTCTTGTTGGTGCCGCGATCGATCATCCGTCCGTCTGGTGCGGCATCATTGCCGATGGACATCATGTCCATCCGAAGGCGTTGCGAACGGCACTGCGTGCCAAGCGCGGCGAAGGCAAGCTTTTCTTTGTGACCGATGCCATGTCGCTGGTCGGTTCCGAGATGGATACGTTCACCCTGAACGGCCGTACCGTGCGGCGCGAAAGGGGCGGTTTCTGCTCCAAACTCGTGCTGTCGGACGGCACGCTGGCGGGTTCGGATGTCGATATGGCTTCGACGATCCGTTACGGCGTCACCTATCTGGAGCTGACGCTTGCCGAAGCACTGAGGATGGCGACGTTGTATCCGGCGCGCTTCCTGAAGCTTGCCGATCGTGGTCAGCTCTCGCCGGGCGCGCGCGCTGATCTCGTGCATTTCACCGATGCGATAGAAGTGACGGCAACTTGGCTCAACGGCGAAATGGCGTGAAGGAGAGTGGCCGATGACTGACATTACGGACGCCTATTTCTCCAATCTCATCGGCCGGCTTGAGGAGCTGAAGCGGGCGCTTGCCGCGCCGATGGCGCAGGCTGCCGCTGTGATCCTCGAGGCGGCCCGTGGCGACAAACGCGTCTATGTCTTCGGCACCGGCCATTCGCATATCCTGGCGGAAGAGGTGCATTATCGGGCTGGTGGGCTTGCCTTCACGGTGCCCGTTCTCGTCGGCTCGGCCATGCTGCATGAGGGGGCGGTCATCAGCTCGGTCTATGAGCGCACGCAGGGCCTGGTGCGGCCGATGCTGGAGCGCTACGGCATGCAGCCGGGCGATGTCATTATCATCGCCTCCAATTCGGGCGTGAATGCCGCGCCGATCGAGGCGGCCGACTATGCGCGCGAGATCGGCGCAAAGGTGATAGCCATTACCTCGATCGCCTATTCGACGGCGATTGCCAATGGCCGCCGGCGGCTTGCCGATGTGGCCGACGTAGTTCTGGATAACGGGCTGCCGCCGGGTGACGCCGTCCTCAATCTCGAAGGCACGGGTCTTCGTGTCGGTCCGGTGTCTACGGCGGTCGGAGTGACGGTCATCAACGCCATCTTCGCAGATGTTGCTTCGCAGCTTTCGAAATCCGGTGACGCGCCCGTCTATCTCAGCGCTAATATGCCGGGTGCCGCTGAGATCAATCAGAAGCTGGTGAAGAAGTACCGGCCGCGTAATCCTCATCTCTGAGCAAAGAGGCCGACATGCTGCTGGCCTATTTGCTGTCTCGCCATCGGGCAAAAATGAAAACGGCCCGAAGCGGTTGCTTCAGGCCGTTCTAAACTCTGAAAACTGATGCAATCAGTCCTTGGCGCGCTCGACGTAGGAATTGTCTTCCGTCGCGATGACGACGCGGGTGCCGGCATCGATATGCGGCGGAACCGAGGTGCGGATGCCGTTCGAAAGCATGGCCGGCTTGTAGGAAGAAGAGGCCGTCTGGCCCTTGACGACCGGTTCGGTCTCGACGATCTCAAGCGTGACGTGACGCGGCAGTTCCAGAGCCAGCGGATTGCCTTCGTGGATCGACAGGATGCAGGTCATGCCCTCCTGGAGGTAAGCCTTCTGGTCGCCCATGGTTTCGGCGCTGACGACGACCTGGTCGTAGGTGGCCGGGTTCATGAAGTGGAAGCCTTCGCCATCTTCGTAGAGGTACTGGAAATTGACGTCTTCCACGAAGGCGCGCTCGACCTGTTCGGTCGTACGCCAGCGTTCGGAAACCTTCACGCCGTCGACGATGCGACGCATGTCGACCTGGGTGACCGGCGTGCCCTTGCCCGGGTGGAAATTCTGAGCCGTGAGAACGACGTAGAGCTTGCCGTCGACATCGAGAACGTTGCCCTTGCGGACCGAAGAGGCGATGACCTTGACCATAAGACTTCCTTGTAAGTCGGCTTTCGGCGTCGTAGAGGACAGTCAGAATAGTCCTGAAGACGCAAAATGTTTTTTCTTCGGGGCGGCACTAACCTAAAATCGCGGAAATAGCCACCCCATCCCCGCCGAATCCGGCAAGGAAGCGTTGTATGAACCTCACGAGCGCCAAGGCGTCTCCCTGGTGGACACCATCAGTGCATGCCGATCGCCGTCCGTTCCTTATCGGGCGCAACGCGATCCAGTCAGCGCTGCGGGGTTATTTTGCTCGTGAGGACTTCATTGAGGTCGATACGGCGACGTTGCAGGTGTCTCCCGGCAATGAGGCGCATCTGCATGCCTTCGCAACGCAGGCGCTGACGACGGACGGACAGGCTGCGCCCTTTTACCTACACACATCGCCGGAATTTGCCTGCAAGAAGCTTCTGGCCGCCGGTGAAGAACGCATTGCCTGCTTTGCGCATGTCTATCGCAACCGCGAGCGCGGGCCGCTGCACCATCCTGAGTTCACTATGCTCGAATGGTATCGGGCGGGTGAAAGCTATGAGAGCCTGATGATGGATTGCGTGCGCATGCTGGCGCTCGCTGCCGAGACGGTCAAGACCGCAATGCTTGCCTATCGCGGGACCGAGTGCGATCCCTTCGCCGGGCCGGAGCGTATCAGCGTCGCAGAAGCGTTCGCCCGCCATGCCGGCATCGATCTTCTGGCTTCTGTATCTGCTGACGGCTCGACCGATCGCGCGCATCTTGCCGCCGAAATGCGGCGGATCGGCATGCGCGTTGCCGATGACGATCATTGGGCCGATCTTTTCAGCCGGGTACTGGTGGAAAAGGTTGAGCCGCATCTCGGCTTCGGCCGCGTCACCATTCTCGACGAATATCCTGTTTCGGAAGGGGCTCTCGCGCGACCTTCGGCAGGCGATCCGCGCGTGGCGGAGCGCTTCGAGCTCTATGCCTGCGGGGTCGAGCTTGCCAACGGCTTCGGCGAACTGACCAATGCCGCCGAACAGCGGCGGCGTTTCGGGATCGAGATGAGCGAGAAGATGCGCGTCTATGGCGAGACCTATCCGCTCGACGAGGATTTTCTGGCTGCGCTGGCGATCATGCCGGAAGCGAGCGGCATCGCGCTCGGCTTCGACCGGCTTGTGATGCTGGCGACGGGAGCGTCGCGGATCGATCAGGTGCTCTGGGCGCCTGTTGCGGAGTATGGTCGATGAACGTCTTGCGGCCGATCAAGAGTGTCGACGATCTCGTCAGGTCAGGCCTGATCGAGGACGCCGAGCGACTGGCGCTCGATGAGGTTGCTGCCCGCTATGCCATTGCGCTGACGCCTGCCATGGCGAGGTTGATCGATCATGCTGATCCGGCCGACCCGATTGCCCGGCAGTTTGTGCCCGATGCGGCGGAACTGGTGACCACGCCGGAGGAACGGGCCGATCCTATCGGCGACCATGCGCATAGCCCGGTGGAAGGCATCGTGCATCGCTATCCGGACCGCGTGCTGTTGAAAGCCGTGCATGTCTGCCCGGTCTATTGCCGCTTCTGCTTCCGGCGCGAGATGGTGGGGCCGCAGGGGCTTGGCACTCTCGAGCCGGCGGCGTTGGCTGCCGCCTTCGACTATATTCGCGGCCACAGCGAGATCTGGGAGGTGATCCTGACCGGTGGCGATCCGCTGGTGCTTTCACCACGTCGTCTCGGCGACATTCTAAGCGAGCTTGCGGCAATCCAGCATGTAAAAATCGTGCGTTTCCACACGCGGGTGCCGGTTGTCGACCCGCAGAAGATCAATGGGGCGCTGATCGCCGCACTGAAGGCGAGCGGCAAGACAGTATATGTCGCGCTGCACGCCAACCATCCGCGCGAGCTGACTGCGGAAGCGCGCGCCGCCTGTGCCCGTCTTGTGGATGCCGGCATCGTCATGGTCAGCCAGTCGGTGCTTCTGAAAGGCGTCAACGATGATCCCGATGTTCTGGCGGAACTGATGCGAGCCTTCGTCGAGGCGCGGGTGAAGCCCTATTACCTGCACCATCCGGATCTTGCGCCCGGCACCAGTCATTTCCGCCTGTCGATAGAGGAGGGGCAGAAAATCGTCTCCTCGCTTCGCGGTCGTATCTCCGGTCTTTGCCAGCCCACCTATATTCTCGATATTCCCGGCGGCTACGGCAAGGCCGTGATCGGCGAAAGCGCCGTGCAGGCAACCGGCGAGGGTTGCTATTCGATTTCGGACTATCGTGGCAACGAGCATCCCTATCCGCCCGCAGATTGACGTAGCAGCGGGCTCCTGGCGTACCATTTCTGCACTTCGCACGGCTTGAGCGACTTGCTGCCCGATTTCTCGGGCTATATCAAACTATTGATAGAAATGAAGTATTAGGCCTCAAATAAGCATAATCCGTAAAATGCAAAGTATGAGTCTTAGTCATATTTAACTAATTATATTAGCGGAATGTTCTGTTTTCCGCACTAAAAGCACTCCCATGAAAAGGCGATGCATGCCGGCTCAGGATCATGAAAATCTGGAGTGAATGGGATGAACAAGACAGTCCGCGACCTCGTAGCCAAGTTCGGTAGGCTTCCTGTGCCCGTTGATCAGGTTGCCGACGATGCGGATCTCTACGCCGCGGGTCTGACGTCCTTTGCTTCCGTGCAACTCATGCTCGGCATCGAAGAGGCCTTCGACATCGAGTTTCCCGATAATCTCCTGAACCGCAAGTCCTTCGCGAGCATCTCGGCGATCGTCAAGACGGTCGATCTCATCCAGGATAGCCGAAAGGTCGCCTGATGAATTTCCCGGTCAAGATCACGGAAGACAGCCTGGTCGCAAGGGCTGCCCGCGTCGCCGAAATTGCGGCAAGACATGCGGATGCCGTCGATTTCGAAGGCCGGTTCCCGCAGGAAGCCGTCAACGCGATGAAGGCCGAGCGACTGCTCGGTATCCAGATCCCCCGCCATCTTGGTGGCGAGGCTGCTTCCACGACCGATATTGCCGAATTGTGCTCGATGCTCGGCCAGGCCTGCGCGGCAAGCGCCATGGTCTTCGCCATGCACCATATCAAGCTTTCGAGCCTCGTCGAACACGGCGTCGACAGCGAGTGGCATAGCGCCTTCATGCGCCGTATCGCCGCCGAACAGCTTCTGATCGCTTCCGCCACCACCGAAGGGGGAATTGGCGGCAACCTGCGCAACAGCATCTGCGCGATCGAAATCGACGGCGATATCTGCAGGCTGCAAAAGGACGCGACCGTCATTTCCTATGGCTCGCATGCCGACGCTATTCTCATCACTTCGCGCAGCCACCCGCAGGCCGCCTCTTCCGATCAGGCCCTGACCGCCTTCCTGAAAGATCAGTACACGCTCGAAAAGACGCATGCCTGGAACACGCTCGGCATGCGCGGTACCTGCTCCGACGGCTTCCTGTTCAAGGGCGAAGCACCGGCTAAACAGATCCTGCCCAAACCCTTCGCTGAAATCGCTGCCCAGTCGATGCTTGCCTCTTCGCATCTGCTCTGGAGCGGCGTATGGTATGGTATCGCGGTTGACGCCGTTTCCCGCGCGCAAGCTTTCGTGCGCGCTGCTGCCCGCAAGTCTCCCGATGCTACCCCGCCCGGCGCGCTTCGCCTCGCTGAGGTTTCCAACCTCCTGCAGATGGTGAAGTCGAATGTGGTTGCCGGCCTCAAGGCCTATGAGGACGCCAAGGCTGACGGCGACAAGCTTTCCTCGATGGGCTTTGCCGTGGCGATGAACAACGTCAAGATCGCTTCCTCGGAAACGATCCTAGAGATCGTCAATCATGCCATGCTGATATGCGGCATCATGGGCTACAAGAACGGTACGCCCTTCAGCCTCGGACGCCATCTGCGCGATGCGCATTCCGCGCAGCTCATGATCTCGAACGACCGCATCCTCGGCAATACGTCGAGCATGCTCCTTGTCCATAAGCAGGACACTAGCCTACTGGGGTAAAGTCATGGATATGCAGACTTCGTTTCTGGACCGGCTCTTCGAGTCCGGCCTGCTGATCGATACCGGCGTTGACGGTCTTTATGGCCGCAGCGGCCAGTTCGAAGACGTCATCGCCGCTTTTGAACGGCTGATCGACAGGTTCGGTGGCGCCGATGGCGCCGAAGCGATGCGTTTCCCGCCCGGCATGAACCGTGCGCTCTTCGAAAAGAGCGGCTACATGAAGAGCTTCCCGCAGCTTGCCGGCACGGTGCACAGCTTCTGCGGCAGCGAACTCGACCATATGAGCCTGCTGCAATGCATGGAAGTCGGCGAGGACTGGACCAAGGATCAGAAGGCAACCGATATCGTTCTGACGCCGGCCGCCTGCTATCCGCTTTATCCGACAGTTGCCAAGCGCGGCAACCTGCCGGCCAAGGGCGGCCTCTTCGATCTCCAGTCCTACTGCTTCCGCCATGAACCCTCGAAGGATCCGGCCCGCCAGCAGCTTTTCCGCATGCGCGAATATGTCTGCATGGGCACAGAGCAGCATGTCACCGATTTCCGTCAGAGCTGGATGGACCGCGGCGTCGAAATGATGAAGCAGGTCGGCCTCGATGTGACGATCGATGTTGCCAACGACCCGTTCTTCGGCCGCGCCGGCAAGATGATGGTCAACAACCAGCGCGACCAGAACTTGAAGTTCGAGCTGCTGATCCCGATCACCTCGTCGGCAAACCCGACCGCGTGCATGAGCTTCAACTACCATCAGGACTCTTTCGGTATGAAATGGGGCCTGAACCTCGAAGATGGCAGCGTGGCTCACACGGCTTGCGTCGGCTTCGGCCTCGAGCGCATCGCGCTCGCGCTCTTCCATCACCACGGCCTCGACGTCAAGGAATGGCCGGCCAGCGTACGGAAAGTCCTGTGGGGCTGAGCGGTTCCATGACCTCTGTTTTTGCGGGTATCGATCCCGATACCTACAAGCCGCATGCGCTGCATTCCGGCGAGCGCATGTGGCCGGAGACCAATTGTTATATCGATCTCTGGATCGAGGTGCTCTCGACTTTCGGCGTCGCACCCGAAGCGATGCTCGGCTTTACGCTGACGCAGGATTTCGAGGGCGACCAGTTCACCTTCTTCAAGGTACCGCTGGAGGATCTCGAAGCGCTCTATGGCATCCGCACCACCGAACTTGCGATCTACGACCGCGTGGAACGGCATGCCGAAGTGCAGATCGCCCGCGGGCGGCTCTGCCTGATCGAGATGGATTCCTTCTATATGCCGGATACGCGGGGCACCGCCTACCGACAGGAGCACGGCAAGACCACGGTTGCGATCAACCGGCTGGACTTTGCCGGCAAGCGCGTCGACTATTTCCACAATGCCGGTTATTTCCGTATCGAGGGCGAAGATTTCGACGGGTTGTTCCAGTCGCATCTGACAGCTGAGGATGCGCCATTCCTGCCCTATACGGAATTCGCCAAGTTTCCGGAGCAGCCAGTAGGTGAAACGCATCTGCGTGAGGTTTCTCGCCGACTCCTTCACTTCCATTTCGCCCGCCGCCCGGGTGCCAATCCAATCCGCGCCTTTGCAGAAGTCTTCCCGCTGCAGGTTGAAGCGGTGGCTGATCGGTCCTTCGGCTTCTTCCACAAATATGCCTTCAACACGCTCAGACAGGTGGGGGCGAATTTCGAATTAGCGGCCGATCATCTGGCCTGGCTTTCGGCCGGCGAGTTCGGGGTCGCGATCGAGGAAGCACGCGGCATCTCGGAGGTGGCGAAGTCTGTTCAGTTCCAGCTGGCGCGTGCTGTCACCCGCCGCAAGTTCGAGCCGTTGAAAGCGGCCCTTGATCCGGCTGCCAATGCATGGGATTCGATGATGGCATCGCTCGCGGAGCGGGCCTGAAGCCGGAGATCTGACCATGCGGGGGCGGTTGGCAAGCATAGGGGCTGAGGAAAGCCTTCTTACCGAAGGCTGGAATCTGGTCCTGACCGAGCCTGATGCTTGTGCGACGCCGCACGATATTCATCTGTCGGCGCAGTTCATTCCAGCACCCGTTCCGGGCACTGTCGCAGCTGCGCTGGAAAGAGCCGGGCTTTTCGATCGGGAAAATCCTCAGGCGCTCAACACCAGGGATGCCTGGTATCTGACCCGCCTCTTCGATGCGGAGCCGGGCGAGGCGCTCCTGCGTTTTCAGGGGCTGGCGACGATCTGCCATGTTTTTCTGAACGGCGTTGAGATCCTTTTCTCCGAGAGCATGTTCACCGCCCATGAAATACCGGTGACGCTCGCAGGCGGTGATGAACTGGCGCTCTGCTTCCGGGCGCTCGCCCCGCGCCTTGGCGAACCCGGACCGCGAGCCCGCTGGCGCCCGCAGATGATCACGCCGCAAGGGCTGAAGAACATCCGCACGACGCTGCTCGGGCATATGCCCGGCTGGTGCCCGGAGATCCATGCGGTCGGGCCATGGCGGCTGATCTCGCTCGTGCGCCGAAGCGTTGCCTCTGTCGACAATGTCACGGTGCGTGCCGTTCTGGAGGAAAACGGAACAGGACGGCTCAGCGTTTCTCTTCATGCCGATGGCGACGAGCCTGTGATGCTGCTGCGCTGCGCCGGTATCGAGCAGGGTTTCGAGAAGATTGGCGACAGGCATTATTCGGCAATCCTCAAGCTGCCCGAGGTCGAGGCCTGGTGGCCACATACGCATGGCGCATCGCATCTCTACGATGTGACGCTGGTTCTTGACGGCGAGGAACATTCGCTTGGCAAGACGGGATTTCGGCGTGTCGAGGTCGACCACGGCGCTGACGGCAGTGATTTCGCGCTTTGCGTCAACGGCGAACGGATCTTCTGCCGTGGCGCGGTCTGGACGACAGCCGACATAGCGCGGCTGCCGGGCGAGCGCGCCGATTATGAGCCCTTTCTGCGGCTTGCTGCCGAAGCCGGCATGAACATGATCCGCATCGGCGGGACCATGGCGTATGAGACGCCGGAATTCTTCGCGCTCTGCGACGAACTTGGGCTGATGGTCTGGCAGGACTTCATGTTCGCCAATTTCGACTATCCGAAGAACGACAAGGCCTTTATCGGCCATGTGCATGCCGAGGTGGAGGAATTCCTGCACGGCGTACAGCTTTCGCCGTCGCTCGCCGTGCTCTGCGGCGGCAGCGAAATCCACCAGCAGGCGGCGATGTTCGGCCTGCCCTCGGATTTCTGGAGCGGGCCGATTACCGACGAGATCATCCCGGCGATCTGCCAGCGCATGCGGCCTGACGTCCCTTACGTGCCGAATTCGCCTTATGGCGGAGCGATGCCCTTTTCGCCCAATGCGGGCGTCTCCCATTATTACGGCGTCGGCGCCTATATGCGGCCGCTTGAGGATGCGCGCCGCGCGGAGGTGCGGTTTGCGGCGGAAAGCCTCGCCTTCGCGCATGTGCCGCAGCAGAAGACCTTGCAACGGCATCTCGACGTGCCCTCAGTTCACACTCCGCTCTGGAAAGAGCGGGTGCCGCGCGACCGCGGCGCTTCCTGGGATTTCGAGGATGTCAGGGATTTCTATCTCGGGCTTCTCTATGACGTCGACCCCGCCAAGCTTCGCCGTGAAGATCCCGAACGTTATCTCGACCTGTCGCGCGCCGTCACAGGTGAGGTTCTGGAGGAAACCTTTGCCGAATGGCGGCGCAAGGGATCGACCTGCAACGGCGCGCTTGTCTGGACCCTGCAGGATCTGTTGCCGGGTCCCGGCTGGGGCGTGATCGATTCCACTGGCGAGCCCAAACCTGTCTGGCATGCGATGCGCCGGGCCTTCCGTCCTGCGCAGGCAGTCTTTACGGACGAGGGGACGAATGGCCTCTATGTCCATGTCATCAATGAAACCGACAAGGTGGTGGCTCTCGAACTCGATGTCGCCTGCCTCCGTGAGGGGCGCCAGCAGGTCGCGAGCGGTAGCAAGGCCTTCAATCTCGATCCAAGAAGCGTGGAGCGGATTGCCTGCACCGATCTCTTCGGCGGCTTCTTCGATGCCACTTATGCCTTTCGTTTCGGTGCGCCATCGCATGACGTTAGCGTGGCGTGGCTGCGCTCGGCGATGGACGGCGCGCTGCTGGCGCAGGCTTTTCATTTCCCGCGTGGCCGGGCGAAAGCCTTCCACGACCCGACGATCGAGGCGTCCTTCCTGCGTGAGGACGATGATTGGTTTATCACGCTTGCGACCGACAGGCTTGCCCAGTCGCTACATATCGACGTCGAAGGCTACCGGGCCGAAGAGGACTGGTTCCATCTGGCACCAGGCCCTGCCAAGCGAGTGAAGCTCATCGCCGCTGCGGGCATTGATCGCGATGCATTGCCGGCAGGCGAAATCAGGAGCGTCGGCGCCTTGCGCCGTTTCGCGCTTTAAGGACCAGGGAGCGGTCATGACGATCAGGGTGCAGGCGGAAGAGGCTTTGCGAGGCGTCTATCGAAGCGTGCGCGGGCATCTGTTGCAGCGGCTGATTGTCAAATCGCGGCTTGCCTTCAATCCGCGCCGACCGGTCGAGATCGTCGGTTATCTGTCGATGGCGGCAGGTGTGGGCGAATCCGCACGGCTTTGCGCTGCCGCGCTCTCCCAGGCAGGCCGTGAGATCATGCTTGCGGATGTCAGCACACATCCGGACGAAGGCAAGCTGGTCGAATGGACGTCCGAGCAAATCTCCGGCGGGCAGTCCGGAAGTCGTATATGGCATCTCAATCCGCCCATGCTGCCGCGCGCGATCCTGAAGAAAGGTCTCGGCAATTTCACCCGTGCCTTCAATATCGGCTATTGGGCCTGGGAGCTGGAAGTGGTGCCGGCGGAATGGCGCAATGCCATGCACTATATGAACGCTGTCTTCGTTCCCTCGGAATTCACCAGGCGGGCAATCGCGCCACATACGGCTGCACCTGTCATTGTCGTGCCGCACCCGGTGACGGAGCGGCCGGCTGCTGACGGCATCAGGCAGAAGTTCGGGATTGCCGCGGATGCTTTCCTCGTCTCTTTCGTCTTCAGCGCCGGTTCCTCGATCAACCGCAAGAACCCGCAGGCGGCGATCGAGGCCTTCAGGCTCTTCAGCGCCGAATGCCCCCATGCCTTCCTGCTGATGAAGGCGAGTGGCAATCCGGTCCGGGACGAGGTACTTCGCGCGCTCATGCAATCCGTGGAAGGCGACCGCAACATCAGGATCGTTACTGACAATCTGGCGAGTTCGGAGATCAACGGCATCATTCGCGATTCCAATGCCTATCTTTCGCTGCATCGTTCGGAGGGTTTCGGCCTGACGGTGGCTGAAGCGATCATGCATCGCACGCCCGTCATCTCGACCGCTTGGTCAGGCACGGCTGATTTCTGCGATCCCGAGAATATATGGCTGGTCGAGCCGTCGCTTATTCCCGTCGTCGACAGCCATCCGGAATTTGCCGATCTCACGAATGCCGTCTGGGCCGATCCTTCACCCGCGACCGCGGCGGCGCATTTGAAGAGCATCTATTCCAATCCCGAGGCTGCGAAGCAGAAAGCAGAGGCCGCGCGGACCTACCTGGTGCGCCACCTCGCCGAGCATAGTTACGACAAGGCGCTTTCACGGCTTTCTGCGATGCAGGCGAGCTAAGCTGAGCGCTTTACTCCCCTTTATTTTAACATTTCCAATTTAGTGATGACTTGTTTTCGGCCGCGGTGCGGCTTCTGGCGGATGGACGGATGTCGAAGGGCATTATTGCAAATTCGGTGATGAATGCGGCGGCGGGCATGCTGCTTCTGGTAACGGGGTTCGTTTCCTCGATCATAACCGCGCGTCTGCTCGGTCCGGAGGCGAACGGCATCGTTGCCTTTTCGCTCTGGCTCGTCGTCACGGGTGCCTCGATTGCCGAACTCGGCTCCAGCATCACGCTGCTGAAGACGCTGCCGCAGCTTTCGGCACAGGGCTACAGTTTCGAGCAACGCAAGGGGTTCGCCTCGATCCTGGTCGCCTTCATGGTCTGTTCCACGTTGGTGCTGCTGGGGCTCTACGCCCTGTTCTTCCTGACATCGGAGGAAATGCACTGGGCCGACACCGCGCCGTCTGTGGCGCTGGTGACAGGTATGCTCTTCTTCATCCAGGCGATCGGCTCTTTCGTCAAATTCTACCTGATCGGTGAAAAACGGCTCGGCACGTTCTTCCAGCTTACGCTGATCGTCTCGGTTTTCCAGCTTGCGGGCGTGGCGGTCGGTGCCGTCTTCTACGGGGTGGAGGGCGTGCTCGTCGGCTACGCGCTCGGCCAGTTGGTGCTTTTCGTTGCTACTTTGCCCATTCTTTTTGCCCGGCGCGATCGCTGCGGCGTATCGCTTAAATATCTGGCCTCGTCTTCCGTTATCCTGTCGATGCAATTCATCATCGACTCGATCTTCCTCAATCGTATCGAACTGCTTTTCCTGCAGCAGTTCTGGTCTGTGGAAATGGTCGGCTTCTATGCGGCTGGTCTGTCGATCGCCAATATAGCATTGCAGCTTCCGATCCAGATGAGCGGCAGCCTGCTGCCCTATTATTCGGAACGGCGGCATACCAGCGCCGACTCGAAGTTTCCGGTCGAGGCCTTTGCAGCCGTCATCCGCAGCATGGCCTATATCGTGCTGCCCATGAGCCTCGGGCTCGCCGCAATCTCCAGCGAACTGGTGCACGTGGTCTTCGGCGAAGCCTTCGACCGAAGCGGCGGAGTTGTTGCGCTGCTTGCGCTCGTCGCGCCAGCCTACACGCTCATGCAGGTTCTCAGCCTATACCTGCTTTCAATCGACAAGGCCAATGTACGGTTGAAAATCAGTGTGATAGGTGGCCTTCTTATGGTAGTGGGTTGTTTACTCATCGTACCTAGGCTGGCCGCCGAGGGTGCCGCACTTGTGCGCATCGCCGTATTTGTTGCGATGTCGGTAATGATGGTCAGACAAACGGGCTTCGGAACTCAGCTTTCGGGTCTTTATCTCAGCCTTGCGAAGATTGCGCTTGCGGCGGTATTTTGTGCTTGCGGCGCCATCACCGCGCTTGAGCTCATCCAGGGTCCGATCGGTCTTGTCGCTGCGATGATCGCCGGCGCGTGTGCTTACTTCGCTGCGTTGAAAGTCCTCCGTGCCATTCCGGTCGAAGATATCCAGGTGCTGCGCTCGATCCTCGACAAGATACCGGCTCTCCTGCAGGGACCAGCAAGGCGTGTCGTCAATTTCATCTCTACGCCGACCCCCGAACGTGGGGAGAAGAAGCCCGATAACGAAGAGTTCTCGCGCGAGCCGGCCGAAGGTGCCGGCCGTGCCGCTGCCCTTCCTGTCGTGTTCGACGGGACGATCGGTCTCTTCATGCCGGAAAAGGCTGATGTTGAAAAACGCTCGGCTGCCGTTCTTTTCGTGAGCCCCTGGGGCTTCGAAGAAATGTGCACGCGGAAATTCTATCGAGTCGCGGCGGAGCATTTCTCTGACATTGGCGTGCCGAGCCTGCGTTTTGACTATACCGGGACGGGTGACGCGCTCGATTTCGGCGATCAGGCACCCAGTCTGGAAATCTGGAAGAATTCCATCCGCGCGGCAGCTTCAAAATTGAAGACGCTCAGCGGTTGCTCGCAGATCATTCTTGTCGGCCAGGGTCTCGGCGGCACGCTTGCTCATCTGACCGGCCACACGATCGAGGGCGTCGACAGTATCGTGCTGCTTGCGCCTGTCCTCAGCGGCAGGGGGCATCTGCGCGAAATCAACATGTGGTCGAGGATCATCCATGCCGACCTCGGTCTCGGCAAGGAGCATGCGCAAAGCGCCCAGGTTCAGATCGCCGGCCTGACCCTGCCGGACACGATTGCTGCAGAAATCGGCAAACTCAATATCGGTTCGCCGCAGGAGCTTGCGGCGCCGAATTACCTTATCCTCGAACGCCCGGCTCGGGTTGATGACACGAGTTTCGCTGACGCCCTGAAGGCACTCGGCGGCAATGTCGAGCAGCGCGTTTTCGACGGTTATGACGAACTGGTCACGAACCCGCTGTTTGCCAAGACGCCGATGGCAGTCATCGAACTGCTTGCCGAATGGCTTGTCGAGACAACCGCGCCCGCCCCATCCGTCGGTCACTCATCGCAGGAGGTCGAAAACCGGCCGCTCGCAGGTGACGGTTTTGAGGAGATTCCGGTTCGTTTCGGCGCCTTCCAGCATCTGATCGGCGTCGTCAGCCGGCCGCAGGGCGAGATCAAGGGTAACGCCGTGCTCTTCATGTCGACGGCCTATGACCGCCATGCCGGCTGGGGGCGGACGACTGTCGATATGGCGCGCGAGCTCGCTCGCCAGGGCGTCGTTTCGTTGCGCTTCGATTCTGCCAATGTCGGCGATAGCGTTCCGCGTCCGGATGCCCCGGAACAGGTTCTCTATTCAGCGACACAGACGGACGATGCACTGGCCTCCATCGATTTGCTGGAAAGCTTCGTCGCCGGCCCGATCATGGTCGCGGGTCGCTGCAGCGGCGGTTATGTGGCATTTCGCGCGGGTATCGAGGACGAGCGCCTGAAGGCGATCGTTTCCATCAATCCCTTCGTTTACTACTGGGATCCGGAAATGCCGGTGCGGCGCGAGCATGTCGTCTCGGTTCCTCGCAGCGTCGATGATTACGGCCAGCGGATGATGCGGCTCGACACGGTCAGGCGGCTGTTCCGTGGTGAGGTCGATGTCTTCGCGGCTCTGCAGAATATCTTTATCGCGGTCGGCCGCCGGCTTTCGCCGCGCATCGCGCCGCTCGTGGAACTCATTCCGGGCCGTCGTCATATCGCACGCCAGGTGCGTCAGTCCTTTGCGGCGCTTGGCAAACGCAAGGTGCCGCTGACGCTGATCTACAGCGAAGGCGATGTCGGTCTCGACCACATGTATTTCCACTTCGGTCCGCGTGGCCACAAGTTCGCCCGGCATCCGAACGTGCGTCTGGTGATGCTGCAGGATGCAGACCACAATCTGACGCCGCCGGAATCGCGCAAGCTGGTACTGGACGAGATCGTCCGGCTGGCGAAAGCTTAGGAATTTCCGGATCTTTTAAGTGGCAATGCCGATTGAGCGGTAGAGGTCGATATAACGTTCCGCAACGGCATCCCACGAATAGGCGTGGGCGGCCTGCATGAGGCTCTCCCGCAAGGACGAACCCTCGACGGTGACGTCGCGATAGGCTTTCTCGATCGCATCCGCCGCGAGTTCCGGCTTCGTGAAGTCGGCGAGGATGATTTCCTCATGCCGTCCTGCGAGCGCGCGATAGGCCTCGTTGGTGTTGAGGACCGGCTGCAGGCCAGCGCTCATCGCTTCCAGCGCAACGATGCCGAAGCCTTCATATTCCGATGCCGAAGCCATAAGTGTTGCCTTGGCAATGATGCCGCGGATCGCGTGATTGTCCGGTGAAATGGTCAGGGTTACGGATGTTTCCAACGATCTTGCGGCAATCTCCCGCCTGACGTCAGCAGCATCAAGATCGGATTCGGCGCCGATAACGTCCAGATGCCAATCGGGATTGCGTTTTACGAGTGCTGCCATCGCATCCAGCAGAAGATCGAGCCGTTTGTTTACCGAGAAGCGCCCGATCGTGATGATGCGTCGCTCGGGCGTGCGCGAGGCGGCGTCGGCGAATTTGCCGATATCGGCGCCATTCTCGATCGTTATGCCATTGGGGACGATCTGGATGAACTGGCTGAGGTCCGACGCGCTGCAGCAGATGACGCGGCGATAGGCGATCGCCGAGAAGCGTGTCAACGTTCGGAACCATATCTTCTTGATAACAAGGAATTTCTTCGTGTGAAAGAAACCGCCATGGGTCGTGACGACCATGGGCTTGCGGTGCAGGAACCTGCCCCAAGCGAGCGCGTCGAAGAAGAAGTCGATCGCATGGACATGGATAAGATCGACGTCGCCGATATGGCGGAAGACCTGTGGTGCTACCGGATAGCGGCTGCTGCCGGACCAGGGGATACGGACAACCTCGATGCCGTCGATGGTTTCGCGCGCGGGAAGCTTGTCGTCGGGAGCGGTGAAGAGGGAATCAAGCGTGACAACACGGACTCGGTATCCGCGTTTCAACGTTTGCCGGGCAAGATTGGCGACCACATCCTCAAGGCCGCCACGGTTGGGCAGAAACTGCCGTACGACGTGCACGATGAGGGGCGCAGCTTTCGGCTGCGGGCTGTTCTCGACGGTCTCTACCACGGAGAGGGACATTCCCACCTGTTCTCTATGGGAATGACCAGCCATACCGAGCCTTAAGGTGCGGTATATGAGGAAGTGACCCTTCCGGCTTTATTGGTGCGATGGTTAACCGCTTTAGAATGCCTTGAAGGTCAATGTCGTCAGCGAGCGAACGATGCCGGGGATATTGGCGATGTTGTCGTTGATGAATTTGCCGATATCCTGGCCTTCCTCGATGTAGACCTTGAGCAGCAGGTCGTAGTTGCCTGATGTCGAATAGAGCTCCGAGACCAGCTCGGTCTTGTAGATGGCGTCGGCGACCTCGTAGGTCTTGCCGGGGGCGCACTGGAGCTGGACGAAAATCGGCTTCATAGGAATTTCCTGCATCGAATTCTGATGGCGCGCATAATGGTCGAAAGCGCGTCCGCGATGCAAGCCTTCCTTACGTGTCGGAACCCGAATGGGCTTCGGAGACGATCCAGTCGCGGAAAGCGGCAAGCGGGGCATAGTCGGCACGCTCCGGCGGAAAGGCGAGATAATAACGCTCGCGGCTCTCCATCTCGCGGTCGACGGCAGCAACGAGATCGCCGCGCTCCAGCTCATCCTGGATGAGGAAAGTTGGCAGAAGGGCGACGCCTAGGCCGGCGATGGCCGCCTGTGCTGCGGTGGCAAACTGGTCGAACAGCATGCCATGCACGCTTTCGAAGGCAACGCCGTTATCGGCAAACCAGCGCTCCCAGGCGTCGGAACGGGTCGTCAGATGCAGGAGCGGCACCGAGAGCAGATCTTCCGGCCGGGTGATCTCATTGCGCTTGAAGAAATCCGGACTGCAGGCGGGCAGCGTGCGCTCCGACATCAGGAAGGCGAGTTCGGCGCCCGGCCAGTGCGGATGGCCGAAGTGGATGGCTGCATCGATGGAATCGAGACGGAAATCGAAGGAGGAGAGCCGGGTGACGAGGTTGATCGTGACACCGGGGTTGGCACCGAGAAAACGGCCCAGGCGTGGCGCCAGCCAGCGTGTGCCGAAGGTTGGCAGGATCGCAAGGTTCAGCGTACCGCCGTGCGGGTTGGCGCGCAGGTTCAGCGAGGCGCTGGAGATGCGTCGCAGCGCTTCCCGGATTTCGCGGGCATAGGCATCGCCGGCAAGGGTAAGGCGCACGGTCTGGCGCTCTCGCAGGAACAGTTCGACCCCAAGATGTTCCTCAAGCGCCTTGATCTGGCGGCTGACGGCGCTCTGTGTCAGGTCAAGCTCGCGGGCGGCAGATGTTACGCTGCCGGTGCGGGCGACCGCTTCGAAGGCGGCAAGATGAGCAATCGATGGCAGAAAGCGCCTTGGTGCAAGCATGATCATTCCATTTTAGAATGAGCTGTTTCCGAAACGTCGATATTCACGGCCTAAGAGCCCTTGTAAAGAACTTCATCCTGCAAAATCGGAATGAACGCGGAGTTTTCTTCAATGCCCGGCGCTTTCGTCTCCACGGATCGCATCCGTTCGCTTTTCACCGAAGCCATGTCACAGATGTACCGGACGGAGGTGCCGCAATACGGGACGCTGATCGAGCTTGTGGGGGAGGTCAACGCCGAAGTCCTCGCGAAAGACCAGGAACTTAGCGAGCGGCTTCGGCGTGCAGGTGAGCTCGAGCGCATCGATGTCGAGCGCCACGGTGCGATCCGGCTCGGAACGGCTGAGGAGCTCTTCACCATCCGACGGCTCTTTGCCGTCATGGGCATGCAGTCGGTCGGTTATTACGATCTCTCGGTCGCCGGTGTTCCCGTGCATTCTACCTGCTTCAGGCCTGTCGAAGAAAAGGCGCTGAACGTCAATCCGTTCCGTGTCTTTACCTCGCTGTTGCGGCTAGAATTGATCGAGGACACGGAATTGCGCTTCGAAGCCGCTGATATCCTGGCCAAGCGGCAGATCTATACGCCGCGCGCCATCAAGCTCATCGAGCAGCATGAGAAGGCTGGTGGACTGACGGAAGCGGAAGCTGCAGAATTTGTCGCCGAGGCGCTGGAAACCTTCCGCTGGCATGGCGAGGCAACCGTCAGTGCCGAGACCTACAAGCGCCTGCATGACGCACACCGCCTCATTGCCGATGTCGTCAGCTTCAAGGGCCCACATATCAACCATCTCACTCCGCGCACGCTCGATATTGATGAAGTGCAGCGGCGTATGCCGGAGCGCGGCATCACGCCGAAGGCCGTCATCGAAGGACCGCCGCGGCGCAATTGCGATATCCTGCTGCGGCAGACGAGTTTCAAGGCGCTGGAAGAGCCGATTGCCTTCACGGATGCTGCCGGCACGAAGGCAGGCACGCATACGGCTCGATTTGGCGAGATAGAACAGCGTGGCGTTGCGCTGACGGCCAAGGGCCGGGCGCTCTACGATCGCTTGCTCGCCTCGGTGCGCGGCGAAGTGCAGGTCGGCGCATCCGGGGCCAAGGCCGGCGACTATGGTGTCGAGCTCGCGGGACGATTCAAGGCATTGCCGGACGGTTGGGACGAGTTGCGGCGCGAAGGACTGGCCTTCTTCCACTATTCGGCGACGCCTGAAGGTCTTGCTGCGAAGGGCCAATTGCCGTCCGATACGGAGGCCCTGATCGCCAAAGGTTATCTGCGTTTCGATCCTGTCATCTACGAGGATTTCCTGCCCGTCAGCGCGGCAGGTATCTTCCAGTCGAATCTCGGCACGGACCAGCAGCAGAATTATGCGACACGTTCGAACAGGGCAGCTTTCGAGCAGGCGCTTGGCGCCGACGTGCAGGACGAGCTCGCGCTTTATGCCGAGCGGCAGGCCGCATCGCTTGATATGGCCATGGAAGAGCTCGGCCTTTCGGGCCTGAAGCTGAAGACGGTCGCCTGACAACAGGCCGCTTCCGCAGGGGCGGGAGCGGCGCTAGAGTACCGATTTCGATCCAGACTGGACTGTCCGATGCTCAATGATCCGCGCTCCCACGGCCTGTGGGAAAAGACTGCTCCCCAGCCACCCTTCGCGTCTGCACTGTCAGGTGCCGTCGATGCCGATGTTGTCATTGTCGGCGGCGGCTATACCGGCCTTTCTTCCGGCCTGCATCTGGCCGAGGCCGGATCGCGGGTTGTGCTCCTGGAGGCGAAGGAGATCGGCTTCGGCGGCGCAGGCCGCAATGTCGGGCTCATCAATGCCGGCATGTGGGTCATGCCTGATGATCTGCCCGGGGTGCTCGGCCCCGTCTATGGCGAGCGGCTGCTCGACCTGCTCGGTAATGCACCGCGGCTGGTGATGGAGCTGATCGAAAAGCACGGGATCGCCTGCGAGCTCGAAAAGCAGGGTACGCTGCATTGCGCCGTTGGCGTCGACGGTCTGAAGGAAGTCGAGGAGCGCTACAAGCAGTGGTCGGCGCGGGGTGCGCCTGTCGCACTGCTCGATGCCGATGAGACTGCAAAACGCATTGGCACGAATGCCTATGCCGGCTCGCTGCTCGACATGCGGGCCGGCACGCTGCAGCCGCTTGCCTATGCGCGCGGGCTGGCACATGCCGCCCAAAAGGTGGGCGTTGCGCTGCACACGGCAAGCTCCGTCATTGCGACCGAGCGGCAAGGCAGCCGGTGGATGGTGAAGACGGGGCATGGGCAGGTAACGGCTGATTGGATCATCGTGGCGACGGATGCCTACAGCACCGGTCCCTGGGAACAGGTGCGCAACGAACAGGTATTTCTGCCCTATTTCAATTTTGCCACCGTGCCGCTCGGCCATAACCTGCGTCAGTCGATCCTGCCCAATCGCGAGGGCGTATGGGATACGAAGGAAATTCTCTCGTCCTTCCGGATGGATCAGGCTGGCCGCCTGGTCTTCGGAAGTGTCGGGGCGCTGCGCAATACCGGCCTGTCCGTGCACAAGGGCTGGGCCAAGCGCGCGCTGAAGCGGCTCTTCCCCGAGATCGGCGACGCCGAATTCGAGTGCGAATGGTACGGGCAGATCGGCATGACTGACAACGCCCTGCCGCGTTTCCACAAATTCGCCCCCAATGTCATCGGCTTTTCGGGCTATAACGGCCGCGGGATTGCGCCCGGCACGGTGTTCGGCCGCACCCTGGCGGAGCATATTCTTGGCCGGATTGGTGAAGCGGATCTGCCTTTGCCGCTGACCGACCCTCGTGAGCAGAGCTTCCGCGCGCTTAGGGAACTATGGTACGAAGCCGGCGCTCAGGTCGCCCATTTCGCCGATGCCCGTTTCTGAGAACAACAAGACTGGAACCACGACAATGAACATCGCCGTCCTCGATCTCGCCACCGAAACTGCCAAGTTGCTCGCCGATCTCGGCGTCGATGCCAGGAGCTATACGGGCGGCACGCTGTCCGTCACCTCGCCGATCACCGGCAAGGAAATCGGCAAGCTGAAGGAGCATTCCGTCGCCGACGCCAAGGCGGCGATCGATGCGGCACACAAGGCTTTCCTCGAGTGGCGGGCCGTTCCGGCTCCGAAGCGCGGCGAGCTGGTCCGCCTGCTCGGCGAGGAACTGCGCGCCTCCAAGGTCGCGCTCGGCCGCCTGGTTTCGATCGAAGTCGGAAAGATCACCTCCGAAGGTCTCGGCGAAGTACAGGAAATGATCGATATCTGCGATTTCGCCGTCGGTCTTTCCCGCCAGCTTTACGGGCTGACGATTGCTACCGAGCGGGCCGAGCACCGCATGATGGAAAGCTGGCATCCGCTTGGCGCCATCGGTATCATTTCGGCCTTCAACTTCCCGGTTGCCGTCTGGTCGTGGAATGCGGCTCTCGCCCTCGTCTGCGGCAATTCCACCGTCTGGAAGCCTTCCGAAAAGACGCCGCTGACGGCTCTTGCCGTGCAGGCCCTGTTTGAGAAGGCGTTGAAGCGTTTCGTCGCCGAAGGCGGCAAGGCACCGGCAAATCTCTCTACTCTGTTGATCGGTGGCCGCGAGATCGGCGAAGTGCTGGTCGACCATCCGAAGATCCCGCTGGTTTCGGCGACCGGCTCCACCGCCATGGGCCGCGCCGTCGGCCCGCGCCTGTCCCAGCGCTTTGCCCGCGCGATCCTGGAACTTGGCGGCAACAATGCCGCGATCGTCTGCCCAACGGCCGATCTCGACCTGACGCTGCGCGGTGTTGCCTTCGCGGCCATGGGCACGGCCGGCCAGCGCTGCACGACGCTACGCCGTCTCTTCGTGCATGAGAGCGTCTACGACCAGCTCGTTCCGCGGCTGAAGAAGGCCTATGGCTCGGTGACGATCGGCAATCCGCTGGAAACCGGTACACTGGTCGGCCCGTTGATCGATGGTCTGGCCTTCGAGAAGATGCAGACGGCCCTCGGCCAGGCAAGGGCTGCCGGTGGCGCCGTCGTCGGTGGTGAGCGTGTCGACAATGGTTCGGCAGAAGCCTTCTATGTTCGCCCCGCGCTCGTCGAAATGCGGGAGCAGACCGGCCCGGTGGAGCACGAAACCTTCGCGCCGATCCTGTACGTCATCAAGTACAGCGATTTCGATGCCGTGCTGGAACTGCACAACGCTGTCCCACAGGGCCTGTCGTCCTCGATCTTCACCAACAATATGCGCGAAGCGGAAACCTTCCTCTCCTCGCGTGGCTCGGATTGCGGAATCGCCAACGTCAATATCGGTCCATCCGGTGCTGAAATCGGCGGAGCCTTTGGCGGGGAGAAAGAGACGGGCGGCGGCCGTGAATCGGGTTCGGACGCCTGGAAGGCTTACATGCGCCGTTCCACCAACACCGTCAATTACGGCAAGACCTTGCCGCTGGCGCAGGGCGTCAAGTTCGACGTCGAATAAGCTGACGCATTGGAACCACAAAAGCGACGCCTCACCGGCGTCGCTTTTTTTTGACGAAATCCGGATTTATTCCCTGCGAAGATGAAAAATTGAGTCAAGATAATGTGATGATTTTTTTGACTTCGAAACTTGAACTAAGCAGTCAACAAAAATATACGCCTGCCATCACCCTTGGGAGCTCGGGTGACATCGCCACGGAGGCCATCATGAAAATTGCTCTTAACCGTCTTTCCGGCGCGTTCGCGCTTGCCGCTTCACTTCTCGCCGCCACCGCGCTCGCAGGCAGCGCCTATGCGCAGGAGTCCGAAGGTATCGTCGTTTACAATGCCCAGCACGAAAGCCTGGGCCGTGAATGGATCGACGCCTTCACCAAGGAGACCGGAATCAAGGTCACCATGCGCCAGGGCAGCGACATGCAATTCGCAAACCAGATCATCCAGGAAGGCGATGCTTCACCTGCCGATGTATTCCTGACGGAAAACTCGCCGGCGATGACGCTGGTCGACGGTGCCGGCTTGTTTGCGCCGATCGAGAAGGACACGCTGGATCAGGTTCCCGAGCAGTATCGACCGGCTGACGGCATGTGGACCGGCATTGCTGCCCGCACCACCGTTTTCGCCTATGACAAGACGAAGCTGACGGAAGACAAGCTGCCGAAGTCGATGCTCGACCTGCAGGATCCGGCCTGGAAAGGCCGTTGGGGCGCGGCTCCCGCCGGCGCCGACTTCCAGGCCATCGTTGCCGCTCTGCTGCAGCTGAAGGGCGAAGACGCCACCAAGGCCTGGCTAAAGGGCCTCAAGGACAATGCCACGCCTTACAAGGGCAACAGCGTCGCCATGAAGGCCGTCAATGCCGGCGAAGTCGAAGGCGCGATCATCTATCACTACTACTGGTTCGGCGATCAGGCCAAGACCGGCGAAAACAGCAAGAATGTCGGCCTGCATTATTTCAAGAACCAGGATCCGGGCGCTTTTGTTTCCGTTTCCGGCGGCGGTGTCCTGAAGTCCACGCAGCACATGAAGGAAGCTCAGGCTTTCATCAAGTATCTGACCAGCAAGGCCGGTCAGGCGGTTCTCAAGGATGGCGATTCCTATGAATATGCCGTCGGCAAGGACGCCGCTTCCAACGACAAGCTCACTCCGCTTGCCGACCTTGACGCGCCGAAGGTCGAAGCCTCGACGCTGGACAGCAAGAAGGTCGTGGAGTTGATGACGGCCGCCGGCCTCATCTAACCTTTCTGCCGCAGGCTTCTTCCGGCCAAAACTATTGCTTTTGGCTCAAGAAAACCTTAGGGCATGACGAAATCCGGCAACCGCTCTTCAAAAGCGGTTGCCTTCCTTTTTCAGCGTGTGAAGGCATCGGCCTTGCTGCAGGACAATAGATTGCTTGCATCCGGCAAGAAGGCGCCGGTGACGCCAGGGGCCGCGCGAATGAGTTTGCCGCGCGGACGCATGCCGCACGCTTCCGTCGTTCTGCTTGCCTCCATCGTCGCGGTCTTCAGCCTTGTGCCGCTCGGCTTCATTGCCTGGGTGACCTATGATGTCGGCTGGGAAACGGTGAAGACGCTGGTTTTCCGCCCGCGCGTCGGCGAGCTTCTCGTCAATACGGTTCTCCTGGAATCGATCACCATTCCGCTGTCGATCGTGCTTGCCGTCACCCTCGCCTGGCTGACGGAGCGGACGGACATCCCTTTCGCACGGTTCTGGGCATGGCTGGCGATCGCCCCGCTCGCCGTGCCGGCCTTCGTGCATTCCTATGCCTGGGTGAGCCTGCTTCCGGGCATGCGAGGGTTGCAGAGCGGCGTTTTCGTGTCGGTGCTTGCCTATTACCCTTTCCTCTACCTGCCGGTTGCCGCCGCGCTTCGCCGGCTTGATCCGGCAATCGAGGATGCTGCGGCCTCGCTTGGCCTCGATCCGTGGCGCGTCTTCTTCCGCACGATCCTGCCGCAGCTGCGCCTTGCCATCTGCGGCGGCTCGCTGCTGATCGCGCTGCACTTGCTGTCGGAATACGGCCTGTTCGTGATGATCCGCTTCGACACGTTTGCAACCGCGATCGTCGACCAGTTCCAGTCTTCCTACAACAGCCCGGCTTCCAACATGCTCGGTGGCGTGCTCGTCGCCTGTTGCTTGTTCCTGCTCGGCCTCGAGATCCTGTTGCGCGGCAATGAGCGATATGCGCGCGTCGGCTCCGGTTCGGCGCCCCCTGCCGATCGCCGCCGGCTCGGCTGGTTCGTGGCGCCTGCCTTGGCACTGCCGATCATTCTCGCAGTGCTGACGCTCGGCGTGCCGCTGATTACGCTCGGTCGCTGGCTTTATCTCGGTGGGCTCGCCATCTGGCGTCTCGAGGTCGTGAGCGCCTTTGTGCAGACGATCGTTCTCGCCATTGCCGGCGGCGTGCTGACGACAATCGCCGCTGCCCCCATGGCCTGGCTCTCGGTGCGCGCGCCGGGCCGCCTCCAGCGTATTCTCGAAGCCTGCCACTATTATGTCGGTTCGTTGCCGGGCGTCGTCGTGGCGCTCGCGCTGGTTTCCATCACCGTTCGGCTTATTCTGCCGCTCTACCAGACCTTTGCAACGCTGCTCGTTGCTTATGTGCTGCTGTTCCTGCCGCGCGCCATGGTGGGCTTGCGCGCCAGCATCGCGCAGGCGCCTGTCGAACTGGAGCGCGCGGCAATGGGGCTTGGCCGCACGCCGGGACAGGCAGTGCGCCAGATCACCATGCGTCTTGCAGCGCCTGGAGCTGCCGCCAGCATGGCCCTTGCCGCGCTCGGCATCACCAATGAATTGACGGCCACGCTGATGCTGTCGCCGAACGGCGTCGATACACTCGCGACGAAATTCTGGTCGCTGACAAGCGAGATCGATTATGTCTCGGCAGCACCCTACGCCTTCATGATGGTCGTGTTGTCGCTGCCGCTCACCCTCATGCTCTATGCCCAATCGAAACGGACTGCCGGCCAATGACGCTGCTTACCATCGACACTATCAGCAAGCGTTATGGCCCGGTTCAGGCCCTGAAGGATATTTCGCTCGAAGTTCAGGCAGGCAGTCGCACGGCGGTCGTCGGTCCCTCCGGTTCCGGCAAGACGACCCTACTGCGCATCATCGCCGGTTTCGAACAGCCTGATGTCGGCAGGGTGATGCTCGATGGTGAGGTGCTCGCCGACGGGCCGGCATGTGTTCCCGCCCACAAGCGCGGCATCGGCATCGTTTCGCAGGATGGCGCTCTCTTTCCACATCTGAGTGTCGCTGAAAACATCGGTTTCGGTTTCGAGCGCGGGGCGCCCGATCGCGAAAAGCGTATTCGCGACCTTCTGGAAATGGTGGAACTGGAAAACAGCATGCTGGATCGCCGGCCGCATCAGCTTTCGGGCGGCCAACAGCAGCGTGTGGCGCTTGCCCGCGCGCTCGGTCGTCGTCCGCGCCTCATGCTGCTCGATGAACCCTTTTCCGCGCTGGATACAGGCCTTCGGGAAAATATGCGCAAGGCGGTTGCCCGCGTCCTTCAGACGGCTGGCATCACCGCGGTTCTCGTGACCCATGATCAGGGCGAGGCCCTCTCCTTTGCCGATCAGGTTGCGGTACTGCGCGAGGGCAAGCTGGTGCAGGCCGGCACGCCGCAGACGCTCTATCTCAAGCCGCGGGATCGCGAGACGGCGCTTTTCCTTGGCGATGCGGTGATGCTGCCCGCTATCATCAAGAACGGCTTTGCCGATTGCGCGCTTGGCAGTGTGCCGGTTGAGGGGGGCCATCAGGGCAAAGCGGAAATCATGTTGCGGCCGGAGCAGATCCGTGTCGTCGTCGACGAGGCCAACGCGAAATACGGCGGGCGTGTCGTGGATGTGGAATTCGGCGGCGCGACCTGCACGGTGGCAGTGTCGCTTGCGGCTGTCGCCCTGCCGCCGATCCTGATCAAGACATCAAGCGTGGCATTGCCGACGCGAGGCGATCTCGTTCGCCTCGATATCGCCGGCAAGGCGCATGTCTTCGTGCGGTAAGTTCAGCCCGCCTTCAGAACCAGCTCTTCGGATCCCTCACCGGCCAGCCAACCACCGGTAAAGCCGGCACGTTCGAGACCGAGACGGATGACCGGATTCTTGCGCATCAGCTTCCAGATGAAGTCGGAGCGGTCGTTCTCGACCGTCATGACGAGGAGGCCCTGGTCGATAGCCACGGTGCGGTCGTCGACCCAGCCTTCCGGCCGCTTGGTCTGGACCGTCGGGTTGAAGCCGCCGGGGAAGCCGCCTTCCAGAAGCAGGTTCGGATAGGTGGTCAGCAGAGCCTTGGTGCCATCGAGGGCGGCCTGCCGGTCGTAGGGCAGGCAGCCGAGTGGCGCCCAGGGTGCGATCGTGCCGTCATCGGGGCCGAGCGGAGCACCGCGTGCGGCATAACCCAATACTTTCGGGCTACGGCCACCGCGCATGCGGCGTGTCGGCGGCGGGCCGTCGCAGGCCGTGAAGCCCCAGATGTCCTTGCTGTAGCCGACGAACTGACCGGGATTGCGTTCCGCATAATCGCGCTGGACGTTGATGACGACCTGCGTATTGCGGAAATAATCCCAGTTCCGCTCGGCCATCGGCTTGTCCTGGATGCCGCGGAAATCGATCCAGGCATGGGAGAAGAGATGGATGAAGAGCGGGCCGGCATAGAGATAGGGCTGTTCGTTGAAGATCATCCACGAATAGCTTGCCGTGAAGGCATCGTAAGACGACTGCGGGATCGGATGCGTCGGCGATGCCAGCGCCAGCGTATAGAGGATGATCGCCTCGTCGAAGCCGTGATAGCGCCAGCGCAGGAAGCCGGAAGAAGGCTTCCAGCCCATCGAGATGCAATCGCCCTTGTTCAGTGCCCAGCGCCAGTCGACGCGCTCGTAGATGAATGTTGCGAGCGCCCGGATTTCGGTCTCGGTTTGATCCTCGCCGTCGAAATATTGGGCGGCGGTCAGGATGCCTGCAATGAGCAGAGCAGTGTCGATCGTCGAAAGCTCGCTATTCCAGGCGCGGTTGCCGGTATCCACGTGCAGGAAGTGATAGAAGAAGCCGCGATGTCCGGTCGCGTGACGTTCCGTACCCTGCTTGGCATTGGCGAAGAAATGCAGCGTATTGAAGACGCGCTCGGCGGCTTCCTCACGGCTGATCCAGCCGCGTTCCACACCAACGGGATAGGAGGAAAGCCCGAAGCCGACCGCGGCGATGCTTGCCGGCACGCCAGGGATCGAGGTATCCGGCACGAGGCCGTTTTCGGGATTGGAATATTTCAGGAAATACTTGAACGCTGAGTGCTGCAGCCTGTCGACTAGCGCGGCATCAATGTCTTCAATCCGTTGCAGCATGTGCTCCTGCCCAACTGTTTGATCGCCCCATGCTTCAACATGGTGGCTGTCCCCATGCAAATCAAACCTTTTTGATTCGCAGGGATAAGAGATCACAAACGGCCGCAGTTGGCGTTAATAATCGTCAGTGAAATAATATCTGGAATAAATAATATAAGCGATGCAGCAAAATGGATTAACCGCACCCCCTCGGATGCTATCCACTTCCTGCAATACTTGCGCTCTTTGGCCGTCGCCTAAACCTCCCGGACTAGCTCAAGCGGCTTGCTCTAGGCGCACCAGATGGCCTGCAGCGACCTCGCGATATTGACGCTTGGGCGGAATATAACCCACAGGGCGGACCGGGCTTTTCAATTCGTCGGTGCCGAGGTTGCGGCGGATCCCGCGGCGAGCAGGATCCGGCACGGGCACAGCCGCCATCAGCTTCCTGGTATAGGGATGCTGGGGATTGCGGAAGAGTTCTTCGCGCGGACCGATCTCGACGATCTCGCCGAGATACATGACCGCGACGCGATGACTGACTCGTTCGACCACCGCCATGTCGTGAGAGATGAAGAGGAAGGCGAGGTTGAGACTCTGCTGCAGATCCATCAGGAGATTGCACACCTGCGCCTTGATGGAAACATCGAGTGCCGACACGCTCTCGTCGGCGACGATCACCTTCGGGTCGAGGGCAAGGGCGCGGGCGATGCAGATGCGCTGGCGCTGGCCGCCCGAAAACTCGTGCGGGTAGCGCTTCATCATGTCAGGCTTCAGGCCAACGCGTTCGAGCAGGTCGGCAGCCTTTTCACGGGCCTGGGTGCGGGTGCCAAGCCCGTGTTCGGTGAAGGGCTCGGCGACAGCGGCACCGATCGTCATACGCGGATTGAGGCTCGCGAAGGGGTCCTGGAAGATCATCTGGATGCTGCGGCGCATATTGCGCAGGCTGACCGCATCGAGGTTCAGGACATCATAGCCATCAAGGCTGACGGAGCCTGCATTTGGTTGCACCAGACGGGTGATCGAGCGGCCCGTCGTGGATTTGCCGCAACCGGATTCGCCGACGAGCGACAGGGTCTCGCCCTGAAAGAGTTCGAAGGAGACGTCCTCAACAGCATGGATGGCGCCGGTTCTGCGGCCGAAGAGACCGCCGCGAATATCGAAGCGGGTGACGAGGTTCTTCACTTCGAGGATCGGCGTCTTTCGGCGATCGACGGTTTCGGCGACTTCCACCGGATCGCATCGTTCGCCGGTCATCGTGTCGATGACGGGGAAACGCAGCGGCCATTTGCGGCCATCCATCGAGCCCAGGCGCGGCACGGCGGAGAGCAGGGCACGCGTATAGGGGTGTTTGCCGCGATTGAAGATATCGTCCGTCGTGCCGGTTTCGACGGCTTCGCCGCGATACATGACGATGGTGCGGTCGGCGATCTCGGCGACCACACCCATGTCATGGGTGATGAAGAGAACGGACATGCCCTCTTCTTCCTGCAGCACTTTGATGAGATCGAGGATCTGGCCCTGGATGGTGACGTCGAGCGCGGTGGTTGGCTCGTCGGCAATCAACAGCTTGGGCCGGGAGGCGAGCGCCATGGCGATCATGACGCGCTGGCGCATGCCACCTGAAAACTGGTGAGGATATTCGTCGAAACGGGATGCGGCATTGGGAATGCGTACCTTCTCGAGAAGGCGGATTGTTTCGGCGCGCGCGTCGGCTTTGCTGATATCACCATGGCATGTCAGCGCTTCGGAAATCTGCCGGCCGATGGTGAAGATCGGGTTCAGGCTGGTCATCGGCTCCTGAAAGATCATCGCGGCATCCTTGCCGCGCACGGCCCGCATCTCCCGATCAGAGAGGGAGAGGACATCGCGGCCGGTCAACGTGATGCTGCCTTCGACGCGGCTTGAGCCCTTGGCGAGCAGGCGCATGATGGAAAGCGAGGTGACGCTTTTGCCGGAACCGCTCTCTCCGACGATGGCGACCGTTTCCCCCGGCATGACATCGAAGGAGACATTACGAACAACCGATCTCCATTCGCCATCGGAGAGAAAGGAAGTTGTCAGGTTCCGGACGGAAAGGACCGGAGAGACGGATGCTGCAGGCTGATCACTCATATCGTTCCCGTGTTCTTTTTGTGCCGGAGGCAGGTTCTTTGCCGGAGAGGCTTCAAGTCTTCAAAGACGTGGCAAGTGAGGCGGACGGTCGTCCTTTCGCAATGCGCGCGGCTTCCAGCGCCGCGATCTTTTCATCGATCTCGCGCCTGTCGATCATTCCATTGGGATTGGCCTTCGTCGCCATCGTCTCGGCAACGTGCATGTAGCGTTCCTGCGCTACTGCATAGAGCCGGCGCAATTCCGCGAGCGGATCGGGATGATCGTCTGCCCTGATGCTGAGCCAGGGATAATCCTGATCACGGTGGACGAGGAGGGCGGCAGACTGTTTGCCACGCTTGTCGCCACCGGCATCCTCGCCGGCCTGCATGGATTCCAGCAGGCGCTCGATGAAAGGCTTGTCCATTGCCTTCTTGTAGGTCGCAAGCGTCTCGGCGACGACTTGAGGACCTGCCAGCATATTGCCGGCGACGGAAACATTATCGTCGACCAGGTGACCGGCCCAATCGATGCATTTGGCGCCGGTGAAGGCCGCGTTGCGGCCCTGGGCATCGATCAGATGAAGCTGGCGCTGATCGTGGCCGGCGTCACGGCCGGTCAGTTCGGCGATGATCTCATCCGGCGCCTTGCCCTCGGCAAGCATGGCAAGCCCGTCGGTGCCGTAGAGCGGGCTGACGAAGGCCTGGGTGGCGACCGCGCCGATAGCGCCGCGGATATGCGGCACCAAGCCGCCGACCGCAAAGAAGCGGGTGGCGACGGCAATGCCGAGATAGCCTGTGCCGGGATCACGGGCGACGATGGACCATGTCATGCCTATCTCCCGATCGCATAGGCCTGCATGAGGCGTGGCGTTGCAGCGGCACGCAGCAGTCCATCTGCATCGCGGCGCGCGGCGGTCAGGCGGCCGATAGCCCAGGGGTCGGAGACAGTGAGCTCGTGGCCGCGGGCGCGCAGGTTCTCGAGCACATCGGCGCTGAAATTGCCTTCCACCATCAGACCGCCCGGCTCACGTGTGCGCGGATAGAAGGAGCCAGGGAAATGCGAGGTGTGGAAGAGCGGCTGGTCGATCGCCGCCTGCAGGTTCATCTTGTGGTGCACATAACGCAGGAAGAAGGAAAGCTGCCACTGTTCCTGCTGGTCGCCGCCGGGGGTGCCGAAGGCGAGTGTCGGCCGGCCTTCGTAGAGGGCAAGTGAGGGCGTCAGTGTCGTGCGCGGGCGTTTGCCGGGAGCAAGGGAGGTCGGCAGGCCGGGCTTCAGCCAGAACATCTGGGCGCGCGAATTCAGGCAGAAACCAAGACCCGGGATGATCGGCGAGGACTGCAGCCAGCCGCCCGAGGGCGTGACAGACACCATGTTGCCTTCGCGGTCGATGACGTCGATATGAACAGTGTCGCCGCGCTTTTCCCTCAGGTGCGCCATGGTCGGCTCGTAGACGGCGCCGGTCTTGGAATCGGCGCCGAGCATGTCCATCGTCACATCGTATTGCTGCTCGAAGCCGGGCAGCTTCCCGGGACGCAGGTCGAAGGAGGCCTCGTCTGTGATGAGTTTGCGGCGGGCGGCGGCGTAGGTGTCCGACAGAAGCTGATCGAGCGGCACCTCGGCGAATTTGGGATCACCATAGTAGATCTCTCGATCGGCGAAGGCGAGTTTCATGGCTTCGGTCACGGTATGGACGAAGTCGGCTCCATCAGGCGCCATTGCGGCGATGTCCATGCCCTTGAGGATCGACAGGGTCTGCAGGAAGACCGGACCCTGGCCCCAGGGGCCGATCTTGGCAACCGTCCAGCCGCGATAGTCGTAGGTCTGCGGTTCCTCGATCGTTGCCGACCAATTCGCCATGTCGTCGGCCGTCAGCACCGCCATGTGGCTGTTGCCGCTCGCATCCATCACTTCGGCGGTCTTCAAGTAGCTTGCGATCTTTTCGGCGACGAAACCGCGGTAGAAGGCGTCGCGGGCGGCTTCGATCTGGGCCTCGCGACCCTGCTTGGCTTCGGCCTCGGAAATGATGCGCTTCCAGGTCTCGGCCAGAACCGGGTTCTTGAAGTTGGAATTGGGTTCGGGAACGGAACCGCCGGGCACCCAGGTTTCGTAGGAGGTCGGCCATTCCTTTTCAAAGAATTCGGCAAGACCCTTGATGGTTGCGGAGACGCGCGGCAGCAGCGGATGGCCGTTTTCGGCGTAATAGATCGCCGGTTCCAGAACGTCACGCACGCTCAGCCGGCCGTAATCGCGCAGCATCAGCATCCAGCCATCGAAGGAGCCGGGAATGACAGTTGCCAGCAGGCCGTCGCCTGGGATCAGTTTCAGGCCCTCGGACGTATAGTGTTCGATAGTGGCGCCGGCGGGCGCAGGACCTTGGGCACAGATAACCTCGACCCTGTCCTTTTTCTTGGAATAGATGATCGCCGGCATGTCGCCGCCCGGGCCGACGAGATGCGGCTCCAGGATCTGCAATGTGAAGCCGGTAGCAACCGCCGCATCGAAGGCGTTGCCGCCCTTTTCCAGGATGCTCATGCCAACGGCGGAAGCGATCCAGTGCGTTGAGGTAACGACACCGAATGTGCCCAGAATTTCGGGGCGGGTCGTGAATACGGTCATTTCATATGTCCTTTCGAGAGGTCATGCTTCGCGCGGATCGAGCGCATCGCGCAGGCCGTCGCCCAAGAGATTAAAACCGATAACGACGAGGAAGATGGCAATGCCTGGCCACATCGCCATCCACGGTGCCTGGCTCAGGAAGTTCTTGGCAACGTTCAGCATCGAGCCCCAGCTTGGTGCCGGTGGCTGCTGGCCGAGGCCGAGGAAGGAAAGACTGGCTTCGGCGATGATTGCGGTTGCGATCGTCAACGTCGCCTGTACGAGGATCGGCGCAAAGACATTTGGCAGGATGTAGCGGGTGATGATGCTGGAGTGACGCAGGCCGATGGACCGCGCACCTTCGATATATTCCTCGGTCTTGACCGCCAGCACCTGCCCGCGCGTCAAGCGTACGAAGATCGGCATGGCCGAAAGGCCGATCGCGATCATCGCATTGCTCAGGCTTGGGCCGAGAAAGGCCGCGAGTGCAATCGCGGTGATCAGGAAGGGCATTGCCAGAAAGGCTTCGGTGATACGGGAGATGATCATGTCGATCCAGCCGCCGAAATAGCCTGAGATCAGGCCAAAGGGTACGCCGATGAGGACGGCGATCGCTACGGAAAAGACGCCCGCCATCAACGAGGCCTGGGCGCCCCAGATCATTCGGGAGAGGATGTCGCGACCGATGTCATCCGTGCCGAGCCAGTGGGCGGCCGACGGGGCCTTGCGGATCGTCGACCAGCTTGTGGCATTCGGGTCGGGGAGCGGCAGGAGTGGCGCGATGATGGCAAGGATTGCGAAGAAGGCGATGATGGCGAGGCCGACGAGCGCGCCTTTGTTGGCCTTGAGCTTGCGCCAAGCACGGCTTGGCGAGCGTTGCTCGGTCGAGACAACGGGTGTGGCCGCGACTTGATCGATGGCGGTCATAGCGAAGCCCTCATGCGCGGATTGAGGAGAACGTAGAGGATGTCAGCGACGAGGTTCATCAGAATGAAGCCGATCGCCGTGCAGATGACGACGCCCTGGACGACGGCGTAATCGCGATTGAAGACGGCATCGACAATAAGCTTGCCGAAACCGGGAATGGTGAAGATCTGCTCGGTGAGAACCGCACCAGCGAGCAACTCGCCGAAGAGCAGGGCGCTGAGCGTTACGATCGGCAATACGGCATTGCGAAAACTATGCTCTAGCACCACCGAACTCTCCGGCAGCCCCTTGGCGCGGGCCGTGCGGATATAGTCGGCGCTCAGGACGCTCAGCATGGCCGAACGGGTGTGGCGCATCAAGGTGGCGGCGAGCGCATTGCCGAGCACGAAGGAGGGCATGATCATGGTTTCGATCGAGCGCAGCGGATTGGAGAAGAAGGGCTCGTAACCCGAAGCCGGAAGCCAGCCGAGGTTCACCGAGATCAGCAGGATCAGCATGATGCCGAGCCAGAAATTGGGGATCGACAGGCCTGAGAGAGCGATGATGTTGGCGAGATAATCGATGATCGTGTTCTTCTTGACGGCGGCCAGAATGCCCATCGGCACGCCGATCACGAATGCGAAGATCATCGACATGATCGCGAGCTGAATGGTGACCGGCAGTTTCTCGGCCACGAGCTCGAGAACCGGCTGGTTGGTACGCAGCGATATGCCGAGATCGCCCTGAAGCGCAGAGCCCAGCCAGTAGAAATACTGATAGGGAACAGGGTCGTTGAGATGATATTTTTCCCGCAGGAATTCCAGCACCTGCGGATCGCGCTCTTCGCCGGCCATGGCCAGAACCGGGTCGCCCGGCAGAAGCTTCTGCAGGGAGAAGACGAAGACCGAAATGATCAGCAAAGTTGGAATGGCGACCAGCAGCCGCTTGGCGATGAACCTGTACATAGGCGCTCCGATACCATCAGCGGTACGCGGCGACAGGCGCCGCGTACCTGAAGCGTGTGGCTGTCAGCCTTCCTTCTTCACGCCGACGAGGCGGATCATGCCGTCGGGAGAAGCAACGAAGCCGGTGATGTTCTTGTGCAGCGCCCAGATCCAGGACTGGTGGCCAATGAAGATGATCGGCAAATCGTCGTTGAGGATTGCGGTCGCGGCATCGTATTTCTGCTTGCGCACGGAGTCATCCGTGGACTGGCGCGCTTCAGTCAGAAGCTTGTCGACGTCAGCGTTGCAATATTTGCTGTCGTTCAGGCCGGCGCCGCAGGTGACGAACTGCTGGATATTGCCATCGGGATCGACGCGGCCGGACCAGTCAGAGCGGCTGAGCTGGTAGTTGCCGGCGGTCTGCTCATTGAGCAGGGTCGCAAATTCCGTCGCTTTCAGGCTGACATCGAAACCGGCTTCGGCAACCATCGACTGGATGATCTGCATCATCTGCATCGTGACCGGGCTGTTCGGAACCTGCATTTCGACCGGCACACGGTCGAAGCCTGCAGCCTTGACAAGGGCCTTCGCCTTTTCGACATCACGAGCGGGTACCGGGACATCCTTGTCGAACCAGGGGCTGCTCGGCGGGAAAGGTTGGTTGCCGGCAACGCCCGTGCCTTCGAAAACGATCTGCATGGCGGCATCACGGTCGATTGCCAGCGAGAAGGCCTGGCGCAGGCGCTTGTCCTTGCCGATCGGATTGTCCGCACGCGCGCCATTGCCGACATTGGCATAGATGCCGAGCCAGCCGGTGTTGACGACATCCTTGTAAACGAGGTTGGCGTCGCTCTTGACCGTCTCGGCGTCGGTGGCGGCCAGGCGTTCGATCATGTCGAGATCGCCGGAGCGCAGATTGGCCAGGCGTACGGTCGAATCCGGGATCGGCAGGTAAGTCAGCTTGTCGATGAAGACATTGTCCTTGTTCCAGTAGTCCTGGAACTTCTCGAGCACGATACGGTCCTGTTGGACACGTTCGACAAATTTGAACGGGCCGGCGCAAACAGGATGGTCGCCGAACTTTGCGCCGAGTTCCTTTGCAGCCTTCGGCGAGACGATCATGCCCGCGCGGTCAGAAAGCTGGGCGAGCAAGGTGACATCTGGGCTCTTCAGCGTGAACTTGACTTCATATTCGCCTGACGCCTCGACCTTCTGCACGGAGCTCAACTCGCTCTTGCGACGCGATTCCGGCAGGGTCATGTTGCGCTCGATGGTGGCGACGACGGCTTCGGCGTTAAAGGGCGTTTCGTCCTGGAACTTCACGCCCTGGCGGAGCTTCATCGTGAGCTCCTTGCCGTCAGCCGACCAGTTCCATTCGGTTGCGAGCTGCGGCACGATCTTCAGGTCCGGCGAGACGTCAACGAGCTTGTCGCACATCGCGGTATAGACGATGCGACCGACGAAGGTGCGCGACTGTGCGGGATCGAGCACGTCGGCGTCGTCCTGGAGGCCGATCTTCAGTTCGACCGCGAAAGCGGGAAGCGCAAAAAGCGCTGCTGCCGTGGCGGTCGTCAGCAATTTGGCGAGTTTCATTCCATTCTCCTCTTTTATGTTTTTGTTTCACGTCTGTCGTGTCGAGCCGGCGGTTATCTCTGCCGTGCCGATTTCTCCGCTCAGCTGGGCTCCTTCTCGGCCACCAATTCGCCATGGTCGAGAGAGGTGATGCGGATGAGGCTTTCCTGCAGCGTCAGCAGGTGTTGGCGCATGGCTTCGCCGGCCTTTCCTGGATCACGCGCGGCGATAGCGTCGACGATGGCTGTGTGCTGGCCATGGGTGACTTCGCGCGTGCGGCTGGCGCTGCGGGCGCGCTCGCGGATCGCCTGCCAGGCTTCGTCCTGGCGCACGCGGTTGATGACGTCGAAGATCGTGAGAAAGAATGAGTTGCCGGCGCATTGGGCAATCTGGCGATGCAGCGCGCCATCCCAGAGTTCGCGGCCGTCGGCATCCGTGCTTTCGTAGATCTTTTTCACCAGATCATACATGCGCTCTATATCGGCTGCCTTGGCGCGTATGGCGGCAAGCTGTGCGAGCTGCGGCTCGACGCGCAAGCGCACTTCCATGATCTCCATGAGATCGGTGTCGGCGATGATGGAATCGACATGGTTGCTCCAGCCATCCGGCCGCTTGCCGGCAAAGGTGCCGGAGCCTTGCCGGCGCCAGATGCGGCCTTCGGCTTCCAGTACTTCCAGTGCACGGCGGACGGAGCGGCGACTGACCCCGAGGATTTCGGAGAGCGTACGTTCGGTTGGCAGCTTGCCATCGGCATCGAGACTATCCGACTGCAGGAGAGCCCTCAGCTTCTCCAGCGCATAGTTCGAATTGCCTTGTGCTTCGTCCATGGCTGTCTGAACCAATTTGATATTGGTTCAATGCAAACCAAATCCATTGCATCGTCAAGCGCTTTTTTGTGCAGATAAATACCTGCACGTTTTTTGATCGCATCGCGCAGATTTAGAGCAGACATAAGGAGTGGATGCACGTTTTCCTGCGTGCTGGATGCTGAGCAAGCCCCGATACCAAAAATCAATTGGTTCGCTTGTCGTGGTTCAGCGGTTCGTGGAGCGCGCGGAAAGGAAGGCCTGCGGGTCGAAGCTGAAATCCTTGTCGAAAGGATAGGTCGGGTGCGCTTTGCGCAGGCGCGGAAGTCGCTCGACGAACTGATCGACAACGCCGGGGGACAGTGCCATGAGGCTCGGATTGGCAATCGGCGCGATTTCCGGCGACAGGTAGCCTGACTTGACGACAACGATGCTTGCCGTGCGCGGCTCGAGCCCGAGGCGGATGAAATCGACGATATTGTGGTAGGGGCGGCGCTTGGCCGAGAGGACCAGATCGATGCCGCCGATGGAGACGACAGCCTGGCGGTCGGTAGCGTCGGTGGTCTCGTGCAGGAACTTCACCGTGAACTGTCCCGTCACCGGCTTGCTGTCTTTGGCATCGAGCGAAGCGCCGACAGTCAGCTCCAGCGCCGTGCCGATACCTGCCGCATAACATCTCTCCGTTGCTGCCTTGTCGGCGATGCCGGCAAAAACCACACCGGTGGCGCCTCTTGCGATCAGCTCGGCCAGTACGTCCGCTCGGTCGCCGACGCCGCCGCCGGTCGGATTGTCCCCGGATTCGGCGAGCACGACGGGGCCGGTCGGGCTGGTGATCGCCTTGGCGACGCATTCCTCGACCGAACCGGTTTCGCAGCCGAAGACGAATTCTTCGCGCACATCCCAATAAGCCTTTGCCAGACGTTTTGCCTCGCGCTCCAGTATCGCGCGGTCCGTGCCGGTCATGATGGCGGCAGCCGTGGCCCGCGGCTCGTCGGCCCAGACATAGCCGACCATCAGCGAGGCATCCCAGACGCCGTCGAGCGCATCGATGCCGGGCAGTTCGGCATAAAGGCTCTTTGCCGGTTGATCGACGGTGCTGGTGCGTTCACCCGGCAGGACGACCGGGATTGGCGCCCAGAGCAGGGTGGGTTTTTCGCCCGTCTTCAGGCTCTTGACCAGCATGGCGACAGAGCGGCGCATCGTTTCTTCGACATCGATATGCGGCGCAGTGCGGTAGGTGGAATACATGTCGAGCGCGTCGATGATGCGCTGGGTAACATTGCCATGCAGGTCGTAACTTGCCGAGACCGTACAATCATCGCCAACGAGCGCACGGGCTGCGCTGATCCAGTCGCCTTCCGCATCTTCCATGCCTTCGACATACATGGCGCCATGCATTGCCAGATAGAGTCCGTCGAGCGGCAGGAGCGGCTTCAAGCGCTCCAGGAATTCAGCCTTGAAGGCTTCGTAGGTGTGACGGGCGACAGGGCCGCCGGCAATGGCGCGGGCATGGATCGTCGGCAGGAATTCAGCCTCGTAATCCTTCAGAAAGGCAAAATAGGGGGCTGCCAGCAGGTCCTCGCCGCGTACCACCCGGAAGTCTGCCTCTTGGTTCAGGACGGGGTTGTACGTGCTGCATTCGATGTGAATGCCACCGACGGCGATGCGCATGGGAGACCTCAGCTTATATTGGGACCAATCAGAAAATTGTGAGCGGCAATGCTGGCTGCGCCGCGCGACCAGACGTCGCTATCCACGCGACGGGTGCGGATTGGGGTCTGGCCTGCATAACGCGGAAGAACATTGGCTTCGATCGCCTGCTGCACGACCGTGCCGAACAGGCCGTCGAACGAGCCGTCGACATGGGTCACCAGGATCATGCCCGGGTCGTTCATCTGGATCAGGTGCGAGATAGCAAGGCCGAGGGCTGCGCCGGCCTTGTGGATGATGGAGATCGCCTCGGCTGTGCCGAGCGAGGCTTCCGCTTCCAGATCGGAGAGTGACGTGCATTTCAGGCCGGCGGCCCGCGCCATCTCCTTGATCGCCTTCATGGAGGCGATCGTATCCAGGCAGCCGCGCTTGCCGCAGCGGCAGGGGGCGCCGCCGGGCTCGATCGTCGCATGAGCGATTTCGCCCGCACCGCCATGATTCCCGCGATAAAGCCTGCCGTCGATGACGTGGGCGCAGCCGATGCCGTCTCCGAGCGACACGACCGAGAAATTCGGGGTGTCGCGAGCAATGCCGAAGAGCTTTTCGCTGACAGCAACCGCCTTGGCATCGTTCTCGATAAAGGTATCGACGCCGCTTGCGTGGCGGATGATTTCGGCAAGCGGCACATCCTGCCAGCCGAGCAGGGTCGACTGTACGCAGGTTGCCTGCCTTTCATCGACGAAGCCCGATAGCGCCACACCGATGCCGGCCAGTTTCGAGCTTGCCTGAGGATGGGCCCTGAGGATTTCCGGCAGGCCATAGGCGATCGCGTTGGCAATGACCTTGGGATCCCGGGAGTAGGGCAGCTGCTGACGGGCGATGATGTTGCCGTTAAGATCGCTGAGGATCATCGGGGCCGGATCTTCCAGAAGCGAAATGCCGATGAAGAACGCGCATTCCGGTTTCAGGTCGAGCAGCACGGAGGGCCGGCCCTGACCGTAGACGGTTTCCGTCTCGTGCAGAACGCCGCGATCAATGAGCTCGCGGGCAATGCCGCTCATCGCCGCTTTGCTGAGCCCGATCGCAGAGGCAAGATCGGTCCGGCTGAGGGGACCGGACTCACTTATGACCCGCAGAAGCTCGCGCTGCGATGAATTGAACATAAAAATCCTGATCCTGTCGCCCGTGATCTCACACTGACAATAAGTTCACAAAATGAACTAATCAACTGAAATAAATTACGAAAAATTGATCAAGCCATCGATTGGCCGGTTTCAAGAATCAACGACAGAGTGAACCAATGGAAATCATTCGCAAGAGATTTGTTCGCACGCCAATTCATATTGAGCTGTGCCGTCGCTGGAGCGCGGACATCAAACGGCCTGGTGGGTTGAACGTCGGCGCGATCTGCTTGAGACGCGAAGTAGCAAATAGATGCAGCGCGTAACATGTCGCGCTGGATCGGTCGCCCGCGCGCGCCATCCTGACGTCTCTCCGTCGCCTGCATTTCACGCTATAGTTCGTTCCAGGGGCAAGCGGGGGAGACGAGCATGGGCCAGCAGCAAATTCCGCTCAGGGTAACGGCAATACGGTTCGTCCGCGCGATCAAATTGTTCATGACATCCGATGTCGCCGGGAGCGCCCGGTTCCTGCTTGTCTCCCTGATTGTTCTTTTTGGCAGTATCAGTGCTTTGAATGTCGTCAACAGTTTCGTCGGGCGGCACTTCATGACTGCGATCGCGGAACGGCAGACTGCCGAATTTGTTCGCCAGGCTATCCTCTACACTGGCGCTTTTGCTGCTTCGACGATCGCGTCGGTGATTGCCCGCTTTGCCGAAGAGCGACTGGCCTTGCTTTGGAGAGAATACCTCACCCGTCGTGCGGTCGGCGTTTATATGGCCGACGGTACTTTCCACCGGCTCGGCATTCAGGGCAAAGTCTCCTATCCTGATCAGCGGATTGCCGAAGATATCAAAGCGTTTACGACGACGACGCTCTCTTTTCTGCTCATGCTGCTCAGCAGCGTGCTGACGGTCTTCACCTTTTCGAGCGTCTTGTGGCTGATCAGTCCGCTTCTTTTCTTCACGGCTGTTATCTACGCGGCTTTCGGATCGTTTATGACGATCGTGTTGGGACGGCCCTTGATCAAGTTGAACTATAATCAGCTCGACAGTGAAGCCGCCTTCCGGTCCGGGCTGATCCAAGTCCGGGAAAACGCAGAATCAATCATGATCGAGGGCTCGCAGCAACGCCACGCAGATCGGCTGCTGAGGCAGTTCGATAGCCTTGCCACTAACTTCAGGCGGATCATTGGCATCAATCGCAATGTCGGATTCTTCGCCACCGGCTACAACTGGATGATACAGATCATTCCGGTCGTCATTATCGCGCCGGCGTTCATGCGCGGTGACATGGAATTTGGCGTCATCACGCAGTCGGCGGCAGCATTTGCCATGCTTGTCGGTGCATTCTCGTTCATTGTCGCACAATTCAACTCGATCTCGAACTTCGCGACCGTCGTCGCGCGTATCAGTTCCTTTCTGGAAGCGGTCGAGGAGACCCGCCGCCAGTCCGATCACAGTGTCGAACTCATCGAGGCTGAGGGGAACCTTTGCTATGAACGCCTGACGCTGACGTCGCGGACAGGAACGGTACTGGTGAAGGATTTGTCCCTTGTCATCCCGCCCGATACACGAGTGATCGTTGCCGGAGAAGACGATGCTGCGGGTGCTGCTTTGTTTCGGGCCACGGCAGGACTGGGTACACCGGGGACTGGGCGCATCGTCAGCCCACCTCGTCAGCATGTGCGGTTTCTCGGCCAGCGGGCCTGTGCGGGTCCGGGAACTCTCCGCCAGATTCTTGCGCCGCCGAAGCGCTGGATCGAGACAACGGATGAGCAAATCCTGGCTTTGCTGAGAGATCTCGGTCTTACACACGATTTGACACTCAGCGACCTGGATAGCGAGCAGGACTGGTCCACATTGCTGTCACCGCGCGAACAGCAACTCGTCATACTTGTAAGTGCGATCATAGCCGCTCCGTCACACATTGTTCTGGAAAAGGCCGATACCATTTTCGGTCACGAGCTTCTGCTCGCAATCCTCGGGCTCTTGGTTGAAAGAAGGATCGCGTGCGTCAACTTCGCCGAGTCGGGTGCGCCGCGCTCGGCCTACGATGCAGTTCTCGAATATGGTTCTGACGGCTCCTGGACGTGGACCGATCAAAAACAGAAGGCCTGACTGCAACGCAGTTGAAGACCTGAGCCGCCCTAGACCTGTCGTTCACGGCAAGTCCGTAGCGCGTCGGGAAGCTCGGGCGACAGCACGGCCGTCACAACCAGCCGCCTGAGAACCCCGCTCGTCTTAGTCCGACCACCACCGGCTCGCATCGACGCATAATGTTCCACAGCAAGCCGGTTCGATAGTTTTCGATCATCAGGACGACGGGACCCTGGTCGATCCCGAAATGGTAGGGGCTGACCCACCACCCTTCGTTCCTGTCTTCCATCGCAAAGGTCTGGTTGAACGATGGCCTGAAGCCATAAAGGCGCGTCATGCCAAGCTGCATTCGAGCGAAATTTCGTACCGTCGGGATGACGATTTCCGGAGCGAATGGCAGTGAGGCGACCACGGCCCAGGGAGATACGGTTCCGTCATCCGGCCCATAAGGGGCGCCACGCGCAACATAGTCGAAGAATTCCCTGTCGATCCCGTCGACAGTCCGCTTCGTCCAACCCGGCCCGTCACTTGCCGTGAAACCCCAGCAATGTTCGCCGTAGCCTTTGAAGTTCAGCGGATTGCGGATTGCGTATTCCTGCTGAACGAAAGTGGCATGGCGGCTGTTGCGAAAATAGTCGCTGTCATGCTCGCGCATGAATTCGTCGCGAATTTCACGGAAATCGATCCACATATGCGAGAGCTGGTGTGTAAAGAGCGGCCCGGAATAAAGTAGTTCGCGACCGAAGATATTCCGCCATTCGTAGCTCTCGGTATACGCTTTGAAGCTTTCCGGAGGCAGCGGGTGGCTCGGTGAGCCCAGACCGAGAATGTAAAGAAGCAGGCCTTCGTCATAGCCGCGCCAACGATAGGGAATGAAGCCGTTTTCCGGTCGCCAGCCGTGGGTAAGCGTGGCGCCGTTGTCGCGCGCCCAGTTCCAGTCCACGCGTTCGTAGAGCGACATGGCAAGTGCGCGTACCTTCGCCTCGTCCTCGGTGTCCGCATCGAAATATGCCGCGACGGTCAAAGCGCCGGCGAAGAGAAAGGCAGAATCGATCGTCGACAATTCGCACTGCCAGACCCGCCGTCCCGTTTCGATATCCAGGAAATGGTAGAAGAAGCCCTTGTAACCTGATGCGTCCGGTTCCGGCCCTTGATGGCAGGAGATCAGGAATTCCAGTCGCCGCCGGGCGATCTTGGCGGCAAACTCACGAATGACGATACCGCGTTCCACGACGACGGGAATGGTGGCGAGCGCCATACCTACAGCCGCAATGCTTGCCGGGGCGCCGGCCTGCGTCTTGTCGCGCACCAATCCGTTATCCGGATTCGTGCATTGCAGATAGTAGAGCAACGTCGTGAACTGAAGGCGACCGAGATCTTCATCCGTCGGCATCCGGTTCAGTTCGGGATCGGTGGACAGCAGTTCCGACATCATAGGCAAACCGAGGAAGTCAGATGGTTTCGTCGAGCATCCGGAGGCGCCTCTGATCGGACGCCTGCCGGCATGATTTGTGCGCAACGTGTGGTCTAGGCATTGTCTCCCTCTGTGGAGGTCGCCGCCTTCACTTTTCCCGTGCTCTTGACGCCCCATGTCCAGCCGCTGATCTGCGGCATGTCATCGCCATGCGCCTCGATATATTGCCGGTGCTCGATCAGCCTGCCGCGGATTGCCTGCTTGAAATAGGCCGCACGGGCTCCGAGCTGTGGCAGCCGATCGATGACATCCTCAACGAGATGAAAGCGATCGAGCTGGTTCAGAACGACCATGTCGAATGGGGTCGTGGTCGTTCCCTCTTCCTTGTATCCCCGGACATGCAGATTTTTGTGGTTGGTTCGCCGGTAGGTCAGCCGGTGGATCAACCAGGGATATCCGTGGAATGCGAAGATGATCGGTTTGTCCTTCGTGAAGAGCGCATCGAAGTCGGGATCCGAAAGCCCGTGGGGATGTTCGCTCGAGGGCTGCAGCTTCATCAGATTGACGACATTGATGACGCGCACCTTCAGATCAGGAAGGTGCTCACGGATCAGTTGCACAGCGGCGAGCGTCTCCAGCGTCGGCACATCGCCGCAGCAGGCCATGACGACATCCGGTTCCGAGCCGCGATCATTGCTTGCCCATTCCCAGATGCCGAGACCTTCGGCGCAATGTTTGATCGCCTCATCCATCGTCAGCCATTGCGGTGCCGGCTGCTTGCCTGCGACAACGACGTTCACATAGTTGCGGCTGCGCAGGCAATGATCGGTAACGGACAGGAGCGTATTGGCATCCGGCGGTAGATAGACCCGGATGACCTCCGCCTTCTTGTTGATCACGTGGTCGATGAAGCCCGGATCCTGGTGAGAGAAGCCGTTATGATCCTGCCTCCACACATGCGAACTCAGGAAATAATTGAGCGATGCGACCGGCCGTCTCCAGGGAATGTGGTTGCACACTTTCAGCCATTTGGCGTGCTGGTTGAACATCGAGTCGATGATGTGAATGAAGGCTTCGTAGCAGGAGAAGAAGCCATGCCGCCCCGTCAACAGATAGCCTTCGAGCCAGCCCTGGCATTGATGCTCGCTTAACACCTCCATGATGCGTCCGTCGGGCGACAGGCGATCGTCCTCTGGATAAATCTCGGCCATGTAGCAGCGATCCGTCACTTCCAGCACGTCCTGCCAGCGATTGGAATTGTTCTCGTCAGGGCTGAACAGCCGGAAGTTCTTGCTGTTAAGATTGAGCTTCATCACGTCGCGCAGGAACTTGCCCATGACACGAGCGGATTCCGCGGTCACCGATCCGGGTTTGGGCACCGAGACGGCATAATCGCGGAAATCCGGCATCTTGAGGTCGCGAAGCAACAGGCCGCCATTGGCGTGCGGATTATCGCTCATCCGTCTATGTCCTGCCGGCGCCAGCGAGGCCAATTCAGCTCGCAGTCTGCCTTCGTCATCGAAAAGCTCTTCGGGTCTATAGCTCTTCATCCAGTGCTGAAGCACCTTGATATGCTCCGGCTTGTCCATGTCGCCCATCGGGACCTGGTGCGAGCGCCAGTAGTCTTCGCATTTCTTGCCGTCGATTTCGGCGGGGCAGGTCCAGCCCTTCGGTGTGCGGAAAACGATCATCGGCCACGCCGGACGGCGGACAATCTTCTTATCCCGCGCTTCTGCCCAGATCTTCTTGATCGTCGCGACGGCAGTATCCATGGCTTCGGCAAGCTGCTGCTGTACCTGATCGGGCTCATGGCCCTCCACGAAGAGGGGTGCATACCCCATGCCCTCGAAGAATTTCATCAATTCTTCCTTGGGAATACGCGCAAGGAAGCAGGGATTGGCGATCTTGTAGCCATTGAGGTGCAGGATCGGCAGAACACATCCGTCGCGGGCCGGATTGAGGAATTTGTTGCCATGCCATCCGGTGGCAAGAGGGCCGGTTTCGGCCTCGCCGTCACCGACGACGCAGGCGACGATCAGATCGGGATTGTCGAAGGCTGCACCATAGGCATGGCTGAGCGCATAACCGAGTTCGCCACCTTCATGGATGCTCCCCGGTGTTTCCGGAGCGACGTGGCTCGGGATGCCGCCTGGAAAGCTGAACTGTTTGAACAGCCTTTTCATGCCCTCTTCGTCCTGGGCAATATTCGGGTAGAATTCGCTGTAGGTTCCCTCCAGATAGGCATGCGCAACGAGCGACGGTCCGCCGTGGCCAGGGCCGATCACATAGATCATGTTGAGATTGTCGCGCTTGATCACCCGATTGAGGTGCACGTAAAGCATGTTCAGACCGGGAGACGTTCCCCAATGGCCGAGCAACCGCGGCTTGATATGCGCGCGCGCCAGAGGCTTTTTGAGCAAGGGATTGTCGAGCAGATAGATCTGTCCGACCGACAAATAGTTCGACGCCCGCCAGTAGGCATCCATCAGGCGGAGTTCCTCGGACGAAAGCGGTGCTTTTCCATGCGCTGCCGCCGAGGCGGTTTTTTTCATCACTGCCGTTTCAGGTGAAGCCATCTGAGTCTCCGATCAAAATGACATTGCTGAATTCGCCGGCCCGTTTCGGGCCGATGCAGTCTCCGGTCGTTACGGCTGCACTATTGAGGAGGAGATTCCGGGAAATGCTCCACCACGCCGCGGACACCGTTGACGCCCTCCGCGAGGATCCGCGCAGCCCTGCGGCGAGCTGCCGTCTCGAGGTTGCCCCAAAAATGCACGATACCGTCAGCGACCGTGACGGACAGATCCAATCCTTCCAGGCCGGTGTTTTCGCCGAGCCGAACGAGAATGCTGCGTCGAATGGCTTCGTCACCAGTTGCCGTATCGTCCGGCTTTGCCGAGTAAATCACCTGCAGGAGATCGGCACGGCTGACGATGCCGATCAGCTTGCCGGCCCGAAGAACCGGAATGCGCTTGATGTTGCGGTTCTGCATAAGCTCGGCAACACGAGAAAGGGAGGCATCTTCGTCGATCGTGACAGGGTCGGGCGTCATGACATCCCCCACTCTCCATGCGCATCGCTTAACGAAAGCGTTTGCCCTGTCGTCGGGACCAAGTTCCATGTTCGCATTCGGGGCGAACGCGCCGCTTGAGAGTTCCGTTCGACGGATCAGATCACCCTCGCTGATGACGCCTGCCAAACGCCCTTCATTGTCGACCACGGGAAGACCGCTCACCTGCTGGTCGGACATCAGCTTGGCCGCATGCCGAACGCTATTGTCAGGTGACAATGTGACGACCGCTGTCGTCATGACATCTTTGACAAGCATGTCGATCTAGCTCCGGCTACATTAAACTCATCTCGGCGATCTGGCAAAAATGTCTGCAACGCCTCTCGAGGCCGAACGATGTGGACCTCATTCGCCAACACCAGGAAAACCTAGCCAGATACTGGCGTGGTTTGCATTGAGTAAGATCAATCGGGCGCCGCAACTTGTACCGGGAGCGATAGTCGATAACGCGATGAGGAGTGATTTGGCCGGATGCTGTCAGGGAGATCGGCGTCGCCAGTATCTCACGAAGGCAGAAGCGGACCGCCGGGTGATGAAAATACCGGATGCACCCGTGATGCATCACAAGATCATGTGACGCAACAGCACTTACTGACGTAAAAGGAGAAACTGGAGCGGGCGAAGGGATTCGAACCCTCGACCCCAACCTTGGCAAGGTTGTGCTCTACCCCTGAGCTACACCCGCTCAAATCCGCACCGGTCCGGGGTAGTAAGTAGCGGACCGTGGGCGCCACCTTGCGGCGACGGGCGCTATATCGCCCAAACGATTTTCAAATGCAACAGGGAAATGACGGAAAAACGAAGAAAAGTTCTGGCGGTGGAAAACAGGCTTCGAAAACGCCGCGAATGCAGGGCAAAGCGTCGGTCCTGATGATTGCCAAGCGCATGAGGCGGACGTAAGCAGACAGTCCAATCTGCTTTTCTCCTGTCTGACGGAATGACGATGACCGAAAACAAGCCTAGGACTCGCCAGGATCTTCTCGCCTTTCTCGACGGTCTCGGCATCGCCCACACGACCAAGGACCATGCTCCTGTCTTCACGGTGGCCGAATCGGTGGCGCTGCGGGACGAGATTCCGGGCGGCCATACCAAGAACCTGTTCGTGAAGGACAAAAAGGATCGTTATTTCCTGCTGACGGTGGAGGAAAATGCCGTTGTCGACCTCAAGCAGGTCCATACTCTTATCGGCGCTTCCGGCCGGGTCTCCTTCGGCAGGGCCGAGAAGCTGATGGAATATCTTGGCGTCGTTCCGGGTGCTGTCACCGCGCTCGGCGCGATCAACGATACCGGCAACGATGTCACTTTCGTGCTCGATGCGGATCTGATGCATGACGAGATCATCAACTGCCATCCGCTTTCCAATGACGCGACGACTTCGATTGCCAGCGCCGATCTGATACGATTCATGGAAGCGACAGGGCATAAGCCGCTTGTCTTGAAAGTGACGTCCTGACATACGATTTTAGCGCTATCAAAGACGCCGGCAGATCGGCGCGGCGGGAGATACCTATGAGCGGCAGCGACAATCCTTACAACGGTTCCTTCGGCAACCAGATGTCGGCAACGGCAAGTTATGGCGCAGTATCCCAGCCTGAGGCGGGCGGCAGCCATATCAAGGACACGACGACGGCGAATTTCGGGAAGGACGTCCTAGAGGAATCGCGCAATCAGCCGGTTCTGGTCGATTTCTGGGCGCCATGGTGCGGCCCGTGCAAGCAGCTGACGCCGGTTCTGGAAAAGGTCGTCAATGAAGGTCAGGGCCGCGTCAAGCTGGTCAAGATGAACATCGACGATCATCCCTCAATCGCTGGCCAGCTCGGCATCCAGTCCATTCCGGCCGTCATCGCCTTCGTCAACGGCCGTCCGGCCGACGGCTTCATGGGTGCGGTGCCCGAAAGCCAGGTTCGCCAGTTTATTGATCGGCTCGCAGGTCCTGCGGATGCCGACCAGACCGCAGAGATCGAGGCTTATCTGACGCAGGCTGGCGAATTGCTCGCTGCCGGAAACATCAATGAAGCGGGCCAGCTTTATGGTGCCGTCATGCAGGCCGATCCGGAAAATGCCAAGGCTCTCGCCGGCATGGCCGAATGCCTGATCGCAGCCGATCAGCACGGTGAGGCTCGCCAGATGCTGAGCGAGCTGCCGGAAGAGCTTGGTAAGGATGCCGGAATCCAGGCGGTCCTGAAGAAGCTCGACCAGATCGAAGAGGCCCGCAAGCTCGGCGATCCCGTCGCCCTGGAGCGCGAGCTGGCATCGAACCCCGATCATCACGAGGCTCGGCTGAAGCTTGCCAAGATCCTCAATGTAGAGGGCAGGCGTGAGGAGGCGGCTGAACACCTCCTCACCATCATGCGCAAGGATCGTGCCTTCGATGATGACGGTGCGCGTCGCCAGCTTCTGCAGTTCTTCGAGGTCTGGGGCTTCAAGGACCCGGCGACCGTTTCTGCCCGCCGGAAGCTGTCCTCGATCCTGTTTTCCTGAGTTTGCCGCATCCACCCTTGCGTTTTTGCGCAAGGGCACCACATTTCTCGTGAGGACGGGCGCCGAAGATGCGCCCGCCGAAAGAGTGCGGGACTAGTCTTCATGCAAGTCGGCAATGCGAGATACCTGAAGCCCGGCGATCTACCGGATGAAATTGCAGTTTTTCCCTTGACCGGCGCGCTTCTCCTGCCCGCCGGCCAGTTGCCGCTCAATATCTTCGAGCCGCGTTATCTTTCGATGTTCGATTCCGCTCTGACTGGAAACCGTCTGATCGGCATGGTGCAGCCGGCACACGGCGAGCATGAAGACAAGACGCATGCTCCGGAGCTTGCGGCTGTGGGTTGCCTCGGCCGGATTACCTCTTATGCCGAAACCGGTGACGGGCGTTATATCGTCTCGCTAACGGGCGTCTGCCGCTTCCGGCTGCTGGAGGAGCGATCGCATGGCCAGCCGTTCCGCAGCTTCCGTATCGCGCCGTTCATATCGGATCTTTCTGCCGAGAATGAAGAAGAAGCCGTCGACCGCGGCGCGCTGCTGACGGCCTTCAAGGCCTATCTCGACGCCAACAAACTCGAGGCGGACTGGGAGAGCGTGGAGCGGGCTAGCAACCTTACCCTCGTCAATTCGCTCGCCATGATGTCGCCATTCGGCCCGGCCGAAAAGCAGGCGCTGCTGGAAGCGCCGGACCTCAAGACAAGGGCGGAAACCCTGATCGCCATCACCGAAATCGTGCTTGCCCGCGTCTTCGGCGATTCCGATACCGTGCTGCAGTAGAGGGCGGGATGGACGAAAAACTCAGTCGGGTCGATCCCAAGCTTCTCGAACTTCTCGTCTGCCCGCTCACCAAGGGGCGGCTTTCCTACGACCGCGAGCATAATGAGCTGGTCTCGGAAAAGGCGCGTCTTGCCTATCCGATCAGGGACGGCATTCCGATCATGCTGGTCTCGGAAGCCAGAAGCCTCGAAGACTAAGCTTCAGCTCTAGATCGCCTCACCTGCGAGCAGCTTCGGATTGTCCTTGGCAGTCGTTCCTGCCGCTTGGCCGATGAAGAAGGACTTCAGGCCGGGCAGGCGATCGACAATGCCGAGGCCGAAATCGCGGGCGATGCGGATCGGTGCCGCGTCATTGGAAAACAGCCGGTTCAACACGTCAGTCGTGACGCCCATGCGGAACGTGTCGAAACGGCGCCAGCTCTCGTAACGCTCCAGGATGTTGATGGCGCCGATATCTAGCCCAAGGCGATCAGCTTCCACGATGGTTTCAGCAAGGGCGGCCACATCCTTGAAACCGAGATTGAGACCCTGGCCGGAGATCGGGTGAATGCCGTGTGCGGCATCGCCGGCAAGCGCAAAGCGCGGGGCGACGAAGGAGCGGGCGAGCGTGAGACCAAGCGGGAAGGCGCGCTTGCCGCCGACCACCTTAAGGGGGCCGAGTTTGTGACCGAAGCGGCGTTCCAGTTCCTCCTCGAAAACCAGATCGTCGGCGGCAACAAGGCGGTTTGCGTCATTTGTCCGCTCGGTCCAGACCAGCGACGAGCGGTTGTTGCGCAGCGGCAGTATGGCAAAGGGGCCGGATGGGAGGAAATGTTCTTCGGCACAGCCGTGGTGCGGGCGCTCGTGCTCGACGGTGGTGACGATGCCGGATTGGCCGTATTCCCAGGTCACTGTCTTGATACCGGCAAAATCGCGCAGCCTGGAACGTACACCGTCGCAGGCAACCAGCAGGCGCGATTGCAGCGCGCTGCCATCGGACAGGCTGACTTCGATATCGATATCGCTCGTCTTCAGGCCGGTGGCGCTCAGGCCATGGCGGATCTCGACGCCGAGCCGCTCGCAGGCGCTGCGCAGCGCGCCGACCATAACGACATTCGGGATCATGTGGGCAAAGGGCCGGCCTTCGGCAACTTCGCCGTCGAAGGTCAGGAAGATCGGGCGAACAGGATCGGACATCTTGGAATCTGTCACGATCATCTTGGTGATCAGCTGAGCCTCTGGCTGGATCTCGTCCCAGATGCCGAAGACTTCGAGCATCTTTGTCGCGGCCGCGATAATGGCGGAAGCGCGCATGTCTTTCTTCCAGGCATGTTCGGGAGCGGCCTCGACGACCGCGACAGCGAGATGCGGCGCCGCCTGCTTGACCGCCACTGCCACGGACAGGCCGACATAACCTCCGCCTACAACCAGCATGTCCAGCATAGCGCGCTCCTCTTACATTCTACGATCAGATGCGATCTATATAGAGCATCAGGTTACCACTTCCTACCGCCGGGAGCCGAACAAATGACGGAGCAAACGGGCAAGTCCACCGCCATGGAAACATTGATTTCGACGCTCGATATCGAGCCGATCGAGGTCGATATCTTCCGCGGCCGTAGCCCGCAGGTGGGGTGGCAGCGGGTGTTTGGCGGGCAGGTGATCGCACAGGCGCTGATGGCGGCGCAGCGCACTGTGGACGGCGACCGGTTCATTCACTCGCTGCATGCCTATTTCATGCGTCCCGGCGACCCCTCCGTGCCGATCATCTACCAGGTCGAGCGCATCCGGGATGGGGCGAGCTTCAACACACGCCGGGCCGTCGCGATCCAGCACGGCAAGGCGATCTTCGCGCTCTCTGCCTCATTCCAGGTGGAGGAGCCGGGATTCGACCACCAGATCCCGATGCCGCCTGTACCGATGCCGGAAACGCTGCTCGGAGAACAGCAGATCAAGGAGCAGTATCTTGCTCACGCTCCGGCGGCGGTGCGAAAATATTGGGAGCGAGAAAGGCCTATCGAAATCCGTCCGGTCTCGCTCAAGCACTATTTTACGCGTGAGAAGCTCGAACCGCGGCAGGACGTCTGGGTTCGCGCCACCGGGCCGGTGCCGGACAGCAGGCTCTATCAGGCTGCGGTGCTTGCCTATCTCTCGGACATGACGCTGCTTGATGCATCGCTGCATGCCCACGGAACGTCCATCTTCGACCAGAACCTGCAGGTTGCGAGTCTCGACCATGCCATGTGGTTCCACCGTCCCGACAAGCTCGATGACTGGCTGCTCTACACGCAGGACAGTCCGTCGGCTTCGGGCGCACGGGGATTGACCCGCGGCAGCCTGTTTACCCGATCCGGTGTCCTGATCGCGTCGGTGGCGCAGGAGGGCCTGATTCGGAAAAAGGCAAATGAATAAATAATGTGCATATTTATAAATTTGCACATTATTTGTGCGCTTATTGGCCAATCATTTGCCTGTTTATTGGCGTCTTCAATTATAGTCTTTATATTTCAATAACTTATGTAGTTGTCACGAATCTGGCACGCCCTTTGAATGTCTATCGCCGGTCGCTGGTCAGGAAACCGTCAGCGGCAAGGAGAGTCGGCTCCGCGCCGAGGATAACGAAGGATGGGAAACCAGATGAAAATTGTGATGGCCATTATCAAGCCGTTCAAGCTCGATGAGGTCCGCGAAGCCCTCACGGCGATCGGCATCCAAGGCCTGACTGTGACCGAAGTGAAGGGCTACGGTCGTCAGAAGGGGCACACTGAAATTTATCGCGGCACTGAATATGCGGTCAGCTTCCTGCCGAAGCTCAAGATCGAAATCGCGGTCGCATCGGAGATCGTCGACAAGGCGGTCGAGGCCATCGCAGCATCTGCCAAGACCGGCCAGATCGGTGACGGCAAAATCTTCGTCTACTCGATCGACCATGCCGTGCGCATCCGTACGGGCGAGACCGATTCAGAAGCGCTGTAAAGAACGGCAGATCAAGGAGCCATTTCCAATGTCAATTTCGAAGTTTTCCTCCAACATCGCACGGATAGGCGCCCTTTCGGCCGCCCTCCTGGCGCCGGTCGTCGCTTTCGCGCAGGAAGCCGCCCCGGCCGCCGCCGATGCTGCAGCCGCTGCTGCTCCGGCCATGACGATGGATAAGGGCGACAATACGTGGATGCTCATCTCCACGGTGCTCGTTCTGCTGATGACCATCCCGGGCCTTGCGCTGTTCTACGGCGGTCTCGTCCGCGCCAAGAACATGCTGTCGGTGCTCATGCAGGTCTTCATGATCACGGCTGTCGTCATGATCATCTGGGTCACATACGGCTATTCGCTCGCCTTCACCGATGGCGGCTCGCTGAACAGCTTCGTCGGCGGCTTCTCCAAGGCTTTCCTGGCCGGCGTCACACCGTCTTCGCTGGCTGAAACCTTCACGAAGGGTGTAGCCATTCCGGAACTCACCTTCATCTGCTTCCAGATGACCTTCGCCTGCATCACGCCGGCCCTGATCGTCGGCGCGTTCGCCGAGCGTATCAAGTTCTCGGCTGTCATGCTCTTCGTCATCCTGTGGGTCACCTTCGTCTACTTCCCGATGGCGCATATGGTCTGGTTCTGGGGCGGTCCGAGCGCTTACACTGCTCCGGCTGGCTTCATTTACTCGCTTGGCGCGATCGACTTCGCAGGTGGCACGGTCGTTCACATCAATGCCGGTATCGCTGGCCTCGTCGGCGCTATCATGCTCGGCAAGCGCACGGGCTATAAGAAGGAAATCATGGCTCCGCACTCCATGACCCTGACCATGGTTGGTGCCTCGCTCCTGTGGGTCGGCTGGTTCGGTTTCAACGCCGGCTCCAACCTAGAAGCCAACGGCTATGCATCGCTCGCCATGATCAACACCTTCGTCGCAACGGCTGCTGCCGCTGTTTCCTGGTGCATTGTTGAAAGCTTCTCTCGCGGCAAGGCTTCCATGCTCGGTGCTGCTTCTGGTGCCGTCGCCGGTCTCGTCGCCGTCACCCCGGCAGCCGGTTTTGCCGGTCCGATGGGTTCGATCGTTCTTGGCCTCATCGTCTCGCCGGTCTGCTACTTCTTCGTCGATGTCGTGAAGAACAAGTTCAACTATGACGACTCGCTCGATGTCTTCGGCGTCCATTGCGTTGGCGGCATCTTTGGCGCCATCGGCACCGGCATTCTCGTCAACCCGGCTCTCGGCGGCGCTGGTATCGTTGACTATGGGACACCGGACTTTGCGGCAACCTATCTTGGCACCGGAGCTCAGGTATTCAAGCAGCTTCAGGGCGTTGTGGTCACGCTCCTGTGGTCGGGCATTGGCTCTGCGATCCTCTACAAGGTCGTCGATGTCATTATCGGGCTGCGCGTTTCGGTCGAAGCCGAGCGCGAAGGTCTTGACCTCGCAACGCACGGCGAAGCTGCCTATCACGCCTAATCAAAGGGTTTGCGGCGCCCGGCACAACGGCGCCGCCGAACAGCCCGTCGCGGCCTATCTAACCATAAGCCGCTCTTGGCCCGGACCTCTCAAGGTTCGGGCCCTTTTCTTTTTAGCGATCCGGCATATGCATGGTTAACATCGCTTTAACCCTACTTTGATTAGGTAGAGCGGACGCATTTGGCGCAGCGAAGCATTGGCGATTCGCGTGCCCCCAGGCATTGGACGGGTTTGACATATGGCAAGAAGCACGTCGCCGGCGATGGACGGCCGTCCTGACCGGTTCTCCTTCTCGGCATTCATGCTGCGACAGATCCAGGCTCTCGCCGGCTTTGCGGTCTTCCTCGTCTTGGCGCTCGCGGTCGCAGCGCTTGCGACATGGAACGTCACCGATCCCAGCTATTCCTACGCCACCGGCAACCTGCCGACCAACATTCTCGGTTATAGCGGCGCTGCCTTTGCGGATGTCGCCATGCAATTCCTTGGGCTTGCCAGTGTCGTTTCGATGCTGCCGATCGTCGCCTGGGCGCTGGCGCTGATTTCCGGCCGTCGCATCAGCCGCATTCCGGCGCGCGCCGGCGCCTGGCTTCTCGGCACCGTGCTTTCCTCAGCCGTCATCGGTTGTTTTCCACCGCCGCTCACCTGGCCGATCCCGAATGGCATCGGCGGTGTCATCGGTGACATGATCCTGCGTTTTCCGGCACTCTTCGTCGGCGCCTATCCGACCGGTGTCTTCGCAACTGCCATCGGCTGCATCTTCTCTGTCCCGACTGCGTGGATGATGCTCTTTGCGGCCGGTATCGTCGGCCGCAGCGAGCTCGATGAAGAGGACGAAGAAGAGGATTATGTCGATACGCGCAGCAAGGTGCGCGTCGTCGGCGACGAGGATGAGGACGACGATGGATCCCGCTGGATGGCCTTTAGCGGTGCCATGACGCATGCCTGGTATATGAACCAGGCGCGCCTCCGGCGGCTCTTCGGCATGGGACCGCGCAAGCGGCGCCAGAGCGATTTCGAATCGCCCTATGATTTCAACGATGACGAATTCGGCACGTTGAACGAACCGGTGCGCGCCAAGCCCGCAGCGCGTGGCGAGCGCACGGATCCTTCCATGGAGCCGCGTGCCGTATCCGCCCGCCGCGTCGTTTCAGCGCCTTCCATCTCGCTGAACGACGATGAGGACGAGGATGACGATCCGCCGTTCGATACCGACTTGCCTCCGCGTCCGGCCGATATCCTGCCTGATGACGATGATGACGACTGGATGATCCGCGCGCCGGCCAAATCGGCCGGCAAACCCGAGCCGCGCGTCATTCCCGCTTCATCTCGTCCGAAGCCCGGCGCCCGCGTCGAACGCGAGGCGCAAGGCTCGTTCATCCGGCCGGAGGGCTTCCAGCTTCCCTCCATGCATCTGCTTGCCGAGCCGAAGAACGTGGTGCGCGATTCCACACTCTCGGCTGATGCGTTGGAGCAGAATGCCCGCATGCTGGAGGGCGTGCTCGAGGATTTCGGCGTCAAGGGCGAGATCATCCACGTTCGCCCCGGCCCCGTCGTCACGCTCTACGAACTGGAACCGGCACCCGGCATCAAGTCATCCCGGGTCATCGGTCTTGCCGACGACATCGCCCGCTCGATGAGCGCGATTGCCGCCCGCGTTGCCGTCGTGCCGGGCCGCAATGCGATCGGCATCGAACTGCCAAACCAGTCACGCGAGACCGTCTATCTGCGCGAGCTCATTGCCTCGAGTGATTTCGAAAGCTCCAAGGCGAAGCTCGCCATGGCGCTCGGCAAGACGATCGGCGGCGAGGCCGTGATCGCCGATCTCGCGAAAATGCCGCATCTGCTCGTTGCCGGCACCACCGGTTCAGGTAAATCGGTCGCTATCAACACGATGATCCTGTCGCTGCTCTACCGCATGACGCCGGAGCAGTGCCGCCTTATCATGATCGACCCGAAGATGCTCGAACTCTCCGTCTATGACGGCATTCCGCATCTGCTTTCGCCTGTCGTCACCGATCCCAAAAAGGCTGTCGTCGCGCTCAAATGGACCGTCCGCGAGATGGAAGAGCGCTACAAGAAGATGTCGAAGATAGGCGTTCGCAATATCGACGGCTTCAATACGCGTGTCGAGCAAGCACTTGCCAAGGGGGACACGATCTCGCGCACGGTGCAGACCGGCTTCGACCGGCAGACCGGCGAAGCAGTCTACGAGACCGAGGAATTCGATCTGCAGCCGATGCCCTATATCGTCGTCATCATCGACGAAATGGCCGACCTGATGATGGTCGCCGGCAAGGATATCGAAGGCGCCGTGCAGCGTCTTGCCCAGATGGCGCGTGCGGCCGGTATTCACGTCATCATGGCAACGCAGCGTCCGTCGGTCGACGTCATCACCGGCACGATCAAGGCGAACTTCCCGACCCGAATCTCCTTCCAGGTCACGTCGAAGATCGACAGCCGCACGATCCTCGGCGAGCAGGGTGCTGAGCAGCTGCTCGGCATGGGCGACATGCTCTACATGGCCGGTGGCGGCCGCATCCAGCGCGTCCATGGTCCATTCGTATCCGACGTCGAGGTCGAAGAGATCGTCTCCTATCTGAAGACGCAGGGCTCGCCGCAATATCTCGATGCCATCACTGCTGATGACGACGAAGATGGTGATTATGGTGGCGGTCCGGCCGGCACGGCAAATCTCGCCGATTCGGAGGATCCCTACGATCAGGCCGTTGCCATTGTCCTGCGCGACGGAAAGGCCTCCACTTCCTATGTTCAGCGCAGGCTCGGCATCGGTTATAATCGTGCTGCTTCGTTGATTGAACGCATGGAGCAGGAGGGCATCATCGGCCCTGCCAACCATGCCGGAAAACGCGAGATTCTCGTGCCCACGGACGGGGATATTCTCGACCGCTGATACAGGAAAATTTTGCAGCGCCGCCCGTCCGACGGAAACCCTGGGCCGTGTAATCCGTTACCTTCCACCGGGCGATCGCGGCGCCTTGAAGACGCCGCCTTTCGGCGGCATGCAGATCGCATACAGGAGGTTCATATGACCAACTCCGCATCCATTTTTTCCGGCCTGCCGGTAAGCCGCCGCGACGTCCTTGGCGTCTTTGCCGCTGCGGCCGTTGCAAGCGCCGTCCCGTTTCCCGCTCTCGCTCAGGTCGCACAGGCGGCCGCACCCGCTGGCAACAACGCTACGGCACAGGCGATCGCCGATCATTTCTCCGCCGTTGCCACGATGCAGGGCGAGTTCGTGCAGTTCGGCCCTCGGGGTGAACAGACCGGTGGCAAATTTTTCATCGAGCGTCCCGGCAAGCTGCGCTTCAACTATGACGATCCGTCGCCGATGCGCGTCATTGCCGACGGCAGGAATGTCGCGATCGGCAACATCAAGCTGAAGACCTGGGATCTCTATCCGCTTTCCAAGACACCGCTCAGCCTGCTGCTTGCGCCGCGTATCGACCTTTCCGCCGGCATGGTGAAGGGCGTGAAGCAAGAGTCCGATCTGACGACGATCTCGCTCGGCAACAATACGGTGTTCGGCAACTCGACCATCACCATGATGTTCGACCCGAAGACCTATGACCTGCGCCAGTGGACGATCACCGATAATCAGGGCAAGGATACGTCGGTCATGATCTTCAACGTAAAAACCGGCATGGCCTTCGACGAGCGCGTCTTCCGCGTGCCCTACGAGGATATCAAGGGCACCTCGGCGAACCGCGACTGATCCTTTTCGGTTGATCGCCGGCCGCTTTTGCTTGCGGCCGGTTTTCTCGCTGCGCCCTTTGCTCTAAAGCCGTTTCAGAGGGATCTGAAAGGGCATGGCATGAGCTTTTCCATTACCACCTGGAACATCAATTCGGTGCGGCTGCGCATGCCGATCGTCGAGCAGTTGGTGCTGAAGCACCGGCCCGACATTCTCTGCCTGCAGGAAACCAAGGTTACGAACGATCTCTTCCCGTTGGCACCGCTACGCGCCATGGGCTACGAGCACATCATCATCCACGGCCAGAAGGGTTATCATGGCGTCGCCATCGCTTCCCGCGTGCCGCTGACCGAGGATCACCGACAGGATTACTGCAATGTCGGCGATGCGCGCCACATCTCGGCGGTCTTCCAGCGCGGCAACCGGCGCATCCGCCTGCATAATTTCTATGTTCCTGCTGGCGGCGACGAGCCGGACCGCACGATCAATCCAAAATTCGGCCACAAGCTCGATTTCATCGAGGAGATGAAGAACCTCAAGGCGAGCGCCGAGCCGAACACGTCTGCCATCCTTGTCGGCGATCTCAATATCGCGCCGCTGGAGCATGATGTCTGGTCGCACAAGCAGCTTCTGAAGATCGTCAGCCATACGCCTGTCGAAACCGACGGACTGCTCGAGGTGATGAAGCGCGGCGGCTGGCATGATCTCATGCGCCAGCACGTGCCTGCCAATGAGAAGCTTTATACCTGGTGGAGTTACCGCGCGAAGGATTGGGAAGCTGCCGACAAGGGCCGGCGTCTCGACCACATCTGGTCCTCGCCCGACCTTGGCCCGCTTCTGCAGCGTATCGAGGTGCTGAAGGAAGCACGCGGCTGGGACCGGCCGTCCGACCATGTGCCGGTGACCGTGCATCTCAATCTCTGAGACGCTTCAACTGAACCGGTGAAATTGGCTTGCGGCCTGCGCCGCAAGATCGGCAATGCTATCGCGGATGCGGTTTTCGATAATGCGTGCCGCCGAGGGATATTCTTCGATCAGGCGATGGAACAGGGCCCGCGTGATGCGGATGATGCCAGTATCTTCGCGCGCGATCGCAGTGAATTTGCGCTCTACCTGCGTCACCAATGCAAGTTCCGATATCAGCGATCCGGATTCGGCAATGGCTTCGGTCCGGCCCATGCCATCCGAGCCCGTCACGCTGAGTTCGAGACTGCCGCTGGTGATCACATAAGCACTTTCGGCGGGCGAGCCCTGACGGAACAGCATCTGCCCGGCCGCAATCACGCGACGGTCCGCGCCGAAGGCTATAAGGCGCAACTGGTCGTCGTTCATGTCCTTGAACAGCGGCAGCTGCGCCAGCAGGAGGATATCGTCGGAAAGAGACATTCTACGGGATAATCTTGTAGCCGCCGTTTTCCGTCACAAGGATCTCGGCGTTGGATGGATCCCGCTCGATCTTCTGGCGCAGACGGTAAACGTGGGTTTCCAGCGTGTGCGTGGTGACGCCGGAATTGTAGCCCCAGACCTCTTCCAGCAGCACGTCGCGGGTGACCACCTTCTGTTCGGCGCGGTAGAGGTAGCGAATGATCGCCGCTTCCTTTTCCGTCAGGCGGATCTTCTGGCCGTTATCGGTGGTGAGCAGCTTCTGGCTCGGCTTGAAGAGATAGGGACCAACGGTGAAAGTCGCATCTTCGCTCTGCTCGTGCTGACGAAGCTGCACGCGGATGCGGGCAAGCAGCACGGCGAAGCGGAAGGGTTTGGTGATATAATCGTTGGCGCCGGCCTCAAGGCCGAGGATCGTGTCGGAATCCGTGTCATGGCCGGTCAGCATGATGATCGGCGCCTTGAAGCCGCCCTTGCGCAACAGCTTCACCGCCTCGCGGCCGTCCATATCGGGCAGGCCGACGTCCATGATCAGAAGATCGACAGGGTTGGAGCGGGCGGCCTGGACGCCCTTGCCCGCGGTCGCTTCCTGCAGGACCGTGAATTCCTCATACAACGACAATTGCTCCGTCAGTGTCTGGCGAAGGTCGTCGTCGTCATCCACCAGAAGAATGGTGCGTGCGGTCATGCGGGTGCGTCCTTGCGTTGGTCAGATACTCCTACGCCAAATTCCACATTTGGCAAGGATTGGCGATCTGCTGCTGTTGCTGCCTAAGGCTTCATATGGTTTCAATCGAAGCCCAAGGCAATTCAAGAACATGCGAGAAAAATGGAAAAAGCAAGGCGAGAGCGAAACGGCAGGCCTCCTACGCTCGTTGTGCGTGCCGCTCCGGGCAAAATGAGCAGGGCTATCATCCGTTGCGGCCCGCTTGCCCTGCCTGCCGCGATCGGCCGCAGCGGCCGGACCGCGATCAAGCGGGAAGGTGACGGCGCAACGCCGATTGCTGCGATGCGACTTCTTTACGGTTTCAGGCGCGGCGAACGAAACGGGCATCTTCCCTCGGAATTGCCGATCCGGCGCATCCGCACCGATATGCTGTGGTGTGATCAATCGGATGATCCAAACTACAACAGGCTGGTGAAGGCGCCGTTCAAGCCGAGCCATGAAGAGATGAGGCGTGAGGACGGGCTCTACGACATCTGTCTGGTGCTCGACTGGAACATAACCTCCCGGGCGCGCAATCGCGGCTCGGCGATCTTTTTCCATCTCATCCGGCCCGGATATGAGCCGACTGCGGGCTGCGTTGCGATCAGCGCCCGCGACATGCGCCGTCTTCTGCCTCATCTCAGAAAGGGAACGATCGTCCGCGTTCTCTGATTGTATTGCCGACAACCTGTCCTATATGGATTTTTGACCGGACGCGAGGGCTTCGATGTGTCCAGGGAAAACCGCTTCGCGGCTTCAATTCATGCCCCATTCAATTCATGTCTTTGGCCAATTCTTCAAACTTCCGGAGATCTACTGTGACCACTCAGCCCATCATTACTTTTCACGACGGACACTCCATTCCACAGGTCGGTCTTGGCGTCTGGCAGACGCCGCAGGATATCGCGGCTCCGACCGTGCGCACCGCACTTGCCGCAGGTTACCGTCACATCGATACGGCGTCCGGCTACGACAATGAAGAGGGCGTCGGGGAAGGTATCCGGTCCTCCGGAACCGATCGCAAGGATATCTTCGTCACCACGAAACTGCGCAATACCGACCAGGGCTACGACAATGCACTGCGTGCCTTCGAGGTCAGCCTGAAGAAGCTCGGAACCGATTATATCGATCTCTATCTCATCCACTGGCCGTCGCCGCACCGTGGGCTTTATCGCGAAACCTGGAAAGCTTTCGTGCGGCTGCGGGAAGAGGGCCGCGTACGATCCATCGGCGTTTCCAACTTCTATCCCGACCATCTCGACCACATCATCGGCGATACCGGCGTGGTTCCTGTTATCAACCAGATCGAGCTGCATCCGGACTTCCAGCAGAAGGCGGCCCAGGAAGCCCACAAGAAGCTGAACATCGTCACGGAATCCTGGAGCCCGCTCGGCCAGGGCCGCTTCATTTCCAACCCGGTCATCGGCCAGATTGCTGCCAAGCATGGCAAGACGCCGGCACAGGTCATCATTCGCTGGCACGTCGATACCGGTCTTGTCGTCATTCCGAAGTCGGTGACGCCCTCGCGCATCGAGGAGAACTTCAATGTCTTCGATTTCAAGCTTGATGGTGAGGACATGGCCGCGATTGCCAAGCTCGATAGCGCCGGCGCTCGCATGGGTCCGGATCCGTACACGGCGACGTTCTAAGCGCCGTCTTCTCAGCTTCGCGCAATTAAGAAAGCCCGGCGCTCGCGCGCCGGGCTTTTGTCATGTCCGATGGGCCAGAAAGATCAGTTCCACTCGCGGATATCGACGAAGTGGCCAGCAATCGCGGCTGCGGCGGCCATGGCCGGCGAGACGAGATGGGTGCGGCCCTTGAAGCCCTGGCGGCCTTCAAAGTTACGGTTCGAGGTCGATGCGCAACGCTCGCCCGGCTTCAGGCGGTCGTCGTTCATGGCGAGGCACATGGAGCAGCCCGGTTCACGCCAGTCGAAACCGGCGGCCTTGAAGATCTTGTCGAGGCCTTCCTGCTCCGCCTGTTCCTTCACGAGGCCGGAGCCTGGAACGATCATGGCGTTGACGGTAGAGGCGACGGTCTTGCCTTCAACGACCTTGGCGACAGCGCGCAGGTCTTCGATGCGGCCGTTGGTGCAGGAGCCGATGAAGACACGGTCAATGCTGATATCAGTCATCGGCGTGCCCGGCTTCAGGCCCATATAGTCGAGCGCACGCCACTTGGAGGCGCGCTTGGTTTCGTCCTGGATATCGTCCGGGTTCGGAACGATGCCCTGTACCGAAATTACGTCCTCGGGCGAGGAGCCCCAGGAGACGATCGGCGGCAGTTCGGCAGCGTTGAGCGTGACGACGCGGTCGTAATGCGCGCCTTCGTCGGTCTTCAGGGTCTTCCAGTAGGTGATCGCCTGCTCGAGCGCTTCGCCCTTGGGTGCACGGGGCTTGCCCTTGATATATTCGAAGGTGATCTCGTCGGGCGCGATCAGACCGGCGCGGGCGCCGCCTTCGATCGACATGTTGCAGATCGTCATACGGCCTTCCATCGACAGCGCGCGGATTGCTTCGCCGGCATATTCGATGACGTAGCCGGTGCCGCCGGCAGTGCCGATCTCGCCGATGATGGCAAGGACGATATCCTTGGCGGTAACACCCGGCGGCAGCTGGCCGTCGACCTGCACCAGCATGTTCTTGGCCTTCTTCTGGATCAGCGTCTGGGTGGCAAGAACGTGCTCGACTTCAGACGTGCCTATGCCATGAGCCAGTGAGCCGAAGGCGCCGTGCGTGGAGGTGTGGCTGTCGCCGCATACGATGGTCATGCCCGGCAGAGTGAAGCCCTGCTCCGGTCCGATGATGTGGACAATGCCCTGGCGCTTGTCGCTCTCGGAGTAATATTCGACATTGAATTCTGCGGCATTCTTGGCAAGCTGCTCGACCTGAATGCGGCTTTCCTCGTTCTTGATGCCAAGATGGCGGTCAGCAGAGGTCGGAACGTTGTGGTCGACGACGGCAAGCGTCTTTTCCGGCGCGCGAACCTTGCGGCCGGTCATGCGCAGACCTTCGAAAGCCTGCGGCGAGGTAACTTCGTGGACCAGGTGACGGTCGATGTAGAGAAGACAGGTGCCGTCAGGCTGTTCGTCTACCAGGTGGTCGGCCCAGATCTTGTCGTAAAGGGTACGCGGTGCGCTCATGGCTAATCGTCCGTTTTGGCTGGAGCGTGGAATAAAGGATGTGGCGGAGAGGCTCCGCAGGCCGTCATTCGATCAACGAAGTCGGCTGTTGAGCGCACCGGAAACAGACGCAAAGAAACGTGCCGGCAGGCGATAATGGTCCTGCAGCACGAAAATATGCGCACCGATGCATCTGAACTTGGATTCCATGGCGCTGGATATAGCGATTTTTGATCGAAACGGCAATTCGAATCGTCATGCGCTCTAGCGCCGCGGCATCTGCTTCATCTTCTTCTCGATCCGTCGCAGGAAGAGCGACAGACCGATCGTCAGGATCAGATAGATGTACGTGACGATCGAATAGGTCTCGAAGAAGCGAAACGAGCCAGAGGCATAGACCTTGCCCATCTGCGTGATGTCGGCGACCCCGAGAACGGAGACCAATGATGAATCCTTTACCATCGAGACGAAGTCGTTCGAAAGCGGCGGAAAGATCACCCGGATCGCCTGCGGAAAGACGACGAGACGGAAGCGGCGGTAACGCGACAGGCCTAGCGACTTGGCCGCCTCGATCTGGCCGATATCGACCGACTGGAAGCCGGCGCGGAAGATTTCGGCGATGAAGGAGGAATAGCCGATCATCAGGGCAATGATGGCGCGCCACATCAGCGACAGATCACGCACGAGGATAGGCTCGGCAATACCTGCCTGCACCAGGGGTGTGATCAAGAAATTATAGGCTGCGACAACACCCGGCGCACCGACGAAGGCGATATAGAAGAGCAGCACGAGGATCGGAATGCCTCGGATGATCTCGATATAGAAGCGGGCGATCTGGCGCAGTACGATATTGTCGGAGAGACCCAGCAGCGCGATGCCCAGACCGAGCACGGTCGCCAGCACAAAGGCGACAAGCGTCACGAACACGGTAATACCGGCACCATTCACGACGGTCCGGAAGACCTGCGCGTAGATATCGTTGGTGACGATGACGACGGCGAGAACGATGCCGATCAGAACAAGGACGACCAGCCACCAGGGACGGTCGTCCTTTTCGTGTCGCGGGGATGGGGGTAATGCCATCTGCGATCGCTCGGGGACTATTGGCCCATCTTGTAGTCGAGGAACCACTTCTTGTTGAGCGCATCAAAGGTGCCGTCCGCCTTCAGGTCGGCGATGGCGGCATTGACGGGGGCGACAAGATCGGAACCCTTGGGGAAGATAAAGCCGAAGTCTTCGGTGCCGAGCGGTTCGCCAACGACCTTCAAACCGCCATTCGAGGAATCGACATAACCCTTGGCAGCGACGCTGTCGGTGAGGACCAGATCGACGTCACCGGTCTTCAGGGCCTGTACGGTTGCGCCGAAGGTTTCGAAGAGTTTGATGCGCGGGTTCTGTTCGTTGCCGTCGAGGATTTCGTAGACGGCGGTATAGAAAGGCGAAGTGCCGGGCTGGGCGCCGATCAGGCCATCGCTGAGGGCGCCGAAGCTCTTGGCGTCAGTGAAGCGCTTTTCGTCGCCACGAACCAGCATGAACTGCTGCGAGCGCATGTAGGGGTCGGAGAAGTCGACCTTCTGCTTGCGGTCGTCCTTGATGGTGATGCCGGTCATGCCGATGTTGTACTGGCCGTCGGACACGGCCTGGATCATCGCGTCCCAGCTGGTGTTCTGGTACTCGACCTTGAAATTCAGCCGTTTGGCGATCTCGTTCATCGCGTCATATTCCCAGCCAATCGCCTTGCCGGATTTGGGATCGACGAACTGCAGCGGCGGATAGGCATTTTCCGTCACCACGACGACTGTCTTGCCGCCGAGGTCCGGCAGACTGGCGGCGAAGGCTGCTAGCGGCGAAAGCATGACGGCTGTCAGGCCGGCAAGAACGGTGCGGCGAAAGAACATAATGTGGCTCCCCAAAATTTGAGTGGCAGAATTGTCATGGAAGATGTGCTCATGGCAAGGCTGCAGGCATCGCCGACCCGTGCAAAAAAGAAAAGGCGGCCCAAAGACCGCCTTCCCCATGTAATGATTTTCGCTTTCGCGAGAAGCTTACTCAGCCGAACCTTCAGCAGCGGCTGATGCTTCTGCGGCGGCCTTTGCTTCAGCGGCTTCGGCTGCTGCCTTCTCGGCGGCGAGAGCCTGCGCTGCTGCAACCTTTTCAGCTTCGATCCGTGCCTTTTCCTCGGCAAGGGCCTGACGCTCTGCATCGTTGAGCTTGCGGGCGCGGGTGCCGGTGTTCTCGACGATACGAGCGGACTTACCGCGACGGTCGCGCAGGTAGTAGAGCTTGGCGCGACGGACCTTACCGCGGCGAACGACTTCGACGCTTTCGATCAGCGGGGAGTAAACCGGGAATACGCGCTCGACGCCTTCGCCGTAGGAGATCTTGCGGACCGTGAAGTTTTCCTGCAGGCCGCCGCCGGAGCGGGCGATGCAGACGCCTTCATAGGCCTGAACGCGGGTACGGTTGCCTTCCGTGACCTTCACGTTGACGCGGACGGTATCGCCCGGGGAGAATTCCGGAAGCGTGCGCTTGGCTTCGATCTTGGCGGCCTGTTCGGCCTCAAGCTGCTGAATGATGTTCATCGTCTTAACCTTTGGTTATTCTGAAACAGCCAGAGCGCTCACACTGTCCTTCGGTCTATGCCTCCGGAGTTTGCCCTTGCGGGCGGGAGCGGGTTCGCCATTCTTTGTTTGCTGGCAGACAGGGTTAAACCCCATTTCCGCGTGCGCCAATACACGAAAGACTTCCGCTTGTCATCCCTTGGACGACAAATTTATGAAATCAGCCGCCTTTTCCGGTCTTCTGCGCTGTAAGAAGATCGGGGCGTCTTTCCTTCGTCAGGGAGACGGCCTGTTCGTGGCGCCATTTCTCGATCGCGCCGTGATTGCCCGACGTCAGGATCGCCGGAATCTCGCGGCCTTCCCATTCCTGCGGACGGGTATAGTGCGGATGTTCCAGCAGCCCGCCTTCGAAACTTTCATGCAGGCCGGAGAGGTCGTTACCCATGACGCCAGGCAGGATACGGACGATCGCGTCGAGCACGATCAGCGCCGCCGGCTCGCCGCCTGACAGTACGTAGTCGCCGATCGAGACTTCTTCGAGCCCGCGCGCCTCGATCACCCGCTGGTCGACGCCCTCGAAACGGCCGCAGATGATGATAACGCCATCGCCGGCTGCCAGTTGCCGCACACGCTCCTGCGTCAGCGGCTTGCCGCGCGGGCTCATCAGCAGTCTCGGGCGGGTGTCGTTTTCAGAGGTGCTGTCGATGGCGCGGGCCAGCACGTCGGGCTTCAGCACCATGCCGGCGCCGCCGCCAGCCGGCGTGTCGTCGACGGTGCGATGCTTGTCAGTGGCAAAATCGCGGATCTGCACGGCATCAAGCGACCATTGTCCGCGCTCTGCCGCCTTGCCTGCGAGCGAAAATCCCAGATGACCCGGAAACATTTCCGGGTAAAGTGTCAGAACGGTCGCCCGGAAAGCCATGGCGCCTACTTCTTTTTCTTCGGCTTGGCGGGGGTGAGGCCCTTCAGATCGTCGGGACCGTCGATGAGGCCGGCGGCAAGCGGATCAATGAGCAGCTTGCCGGCTTCAAGGTCGATTTCAAGCACGGAGGCTTCCGAAAAGGGGATCAGCACCGGACGCTTGCCGGGGCCCTTGAGTTCCAGAAGATCGCCGGCGCCGAAATCGAAGACTCCGGTCACGGTGCCGTAACTGATGCCCTGATCGTCGAAGGCTTCGAGCCCTTCCAGATCGGCATAGAAGAACTCGTCGTCCTCCAGTTCCTCGTCCGACAGGTTGTCGCGTTCGATGTAGAGTTCCAGGCCGTTCAACGCCTCGGCGGCGTTGCGGTCGTTGACGCCGCGGAAGCGGACGACGACCATATTCTTCATCTCGCGCAATTCGAGAACCTCGAAAATGCGCCCATCCATGCTGTGCAGGTGGCCATAATCGCCGAGCGCGGTCGGGTCGGCCGTGTAGGCTTTTACACGCACCTCGCCGCGAATGCCCTGGGCGCCACCGATGGTCGCCATCAGCACCGGGTTTTCAAGCTTGGTCATGGGGTCCTTCATTCGAACGCAGGCAAGAAGCCGAGATCACGCTTCTCATAAACGAAGTGCGCGGGAATGGAAACGAAAACGGGCGGCATGTCGCCATGCCGCCCGTCCAGATGGGATCGAAACCGATTATTCGGCGGAAGCAGCAGCTTCAGCGGCGTCAGCAACCTTCTGAGCCTTTTCGGCAGCGCGCTCCTGAGCCTTCTTGCCCGGCTTTGCCTTTTCCGGGTTGTTGCGGGTTTCGCGCTTGGAGATGCCGGCTTCGTCGAGGAAGCGCAGGACGCGGTCCGTCGGCAGGGCGCCCTGATCGAGCCAGTGCTTGATCCGCTCGCCGTTCAGCTGAACGCGCTTTTCATCGTCCTTGGCGAGCATCGGGTTCCAGGAGCCGAGGTTCTCAAGGAAACGGCCGTCGCGCGGGCTGCGGGCGTCAGCGAGAACGACGTGGTAGTACGGGCGCTTCTTGGAACCACCGCGTGCGAGACGAATTTTCAGTGCCATGTTCTTTACTCCTTAGGCTTTTCTTGAACCGCTTCGTTGAGCGGCATGGTTATCGGGCTGCGGCGCTCTGTTCAGCGTGGTCCGCAGCAATCTGCTCATGATGCCGGATGACTTCCTTGATGACGAAGTTCAGGAACTTCTCGGCGAAATCCGGATCCAGATGCGCATCTTCGGCAAGCTGACGAAGACGCGTGATCTGGTATTCCTCGCGCGCCGGATCGGCCGGCGGCAACTTGTACTTGGCCTTCAGCACGCCGACCTCTTTGGTGCAGCGGAAGCGTTCGGCCAGGATATGAACGAGTGCCGCATCGATATTGTCGATCGACTGGCGGTAGCTCGAAAGCTGGGCTTTGACGTCTGGATCAATCATGGGGCAGGCGATCCTTTCACTTCTTCTTCGGCAATCCGGGCAGGCCCGGGAAACCACCACCGAGGCCCGGCAGCTTCGCGCCGCCAAGACCGGGCAATCCGCCCGGCAAGCCTCCGCCTAGACCGGGCATACCCCCACCCGGCTTTCCGAGACCCGCGGCTTCTGCCTGCTTCTGCAGCGCTTCAAGCTGCTTCGGGTCGATATTCGAGAGATCGGGCATGCCGCCCATGCCGCCGAGGCCCCCCAGCCCCATCTTGCCGGCAAGGCCGCCCATCATCTGCTTCATCATGCCGCCTTTGCTCTTGCCGCCCATCATCTTCATCATGTCGGCCATCTGCCGATGCATCTTCAGAAGCTTGTTGATGGCAGCCGCATCCGTGCCGGAGCCGGCAGCGATGCGCTTCTTGCGCGAATGCTTGAGCAGGTCGGGATTGGCGCGCTCGGCCTTGGTCATCGACTGGATGATGGCGATCTGGCGGCCGAACAGCTTGTCGTCCAGGCCGGCAGCGGCCATCTTGTCCTTCATGCCGGCCATGCCGGGCATCAGGCCCATGATGCCGCCCATGCCGCCCATCTTCTGCATCTGACGCAGCTGGTCGGCGAGGTCGTTCAGGTCAAACTTGCCCTTGGCCATCTTGGCGGCCATGGCAGCCGCCTTTTCGGCGTCGATGTTTTCTGCAGCCTTCTCGACGAGCGAGACGATGTCGCCCATGCCGAGGATACGGTCGGCGATACGACGGGGATGGAATTCCTCCAGCTCGCCCATTCGTTCGCCGACGCCGATCAGCTTGATCGGCTTGCCGGTGACGGCGCGCATGGAAAGGGCCGCACCGCCGCGGCCATCGCCATCCATGCGGGTCAGCACAAGGCCGGTGATGCCGACACGCTCGTCGAAGCTGCGAGCGAGGTTCACGGCGTCCTGGCCAGTCAAGCTGTCGGCGACCAGCAGGATTTCGTGCGGGTTCGACTTCTTCTTGATATCGGCCATTTCGACCATCAAGGGTTCATCGATATGGGTACGGCCGGCGGTGTCGAGAATGACGACGTCATGGCCGCCGAGCCTGGCGGCCTGAACGGCGCGGGCGGCGATATCGGTCGGAGACTGACCGGCAATAACGGGCAGCGTGTCGATGTTTGCCTGAGCGCCGAGCTGGCGAAGCTGCTCTTGCGCTGCCGGGCGGCGCGTGTCGAGCGATGCCATCAGCACCTTCTTCTTCTCGCGCGTCGTCAAGCGATTGGCGATCTTTGCCGTGGTCGTCGTCTTACCGGAGCCCTGCAGGCCGACCATCATGATGACGACCGGGGCGGCTGCATGAAGGTCGACACCGACACCTTCGCCGCCGAGCATCTCGATGAGCTCGTCATGGACGATCTTGACGACCATCTGGCCTGGCTTGATCGACTTCAGGATCTCCGCGCCGACAGCCTTTTCACGCACACGATCGGTGAAGGAGCGCACGACTTCCAGCGAAACGTCGGCTTCCAGAAGCGCACGGCGAACCTCGCGCAGCGCTGCGGAAACATCACTTTCCGAAAGCGCGCCACGGCCTGTCAGTCCATTCAGGATGGAACCAAGACGGTCCTGGAGGTTCTCAAACATCGGCTCTTCCTTGATACGTTTCGGGGAGTTTTTGGGATGTCCCGAACGTCGTGCTTTTCCTTGACGAAAACAAGACGCAAAGCCAAAAAGCACCCGAGGGCGCGACGCGCTGTCGGGTGTTGACCTCCGGAATCCAGTGTCCCGGTCGGCGGCTCGGAGTCTTTTACTCGTCGCGGATTTGGGGCGATAAACAGGAAAGCTGCCGGAATGTCAAGGCGAATGCGTCCGGCGGCGCTGTGGCGGGCTTTTCCAAACCCGAACGGCAGGCGTGGTGCGGGATAATACGCCATGCGACCGGTCGCGACGACGGAAGTATATATCTATATATACTAACATATTCACCTTGGAATTCACCGATGTCTGGTAGAATATTTCTATCGCAGACCCGAATTCGCTCTAAAAGCCAGTTGCAAAATATTCCGCTTCTGATTCTACTTTCTACTTAAGTAAATTCTGTAAAATGATTCGTGAATATCCTTGATGTCGAATGAATCGGCGGAGATATCAAATGATAAACCCAGATATAGAAAGCTGGGCGCTGGCACGCGCCCATAATATAGTTCTGAAGGAAGGCCTGAATCTGGCGAAGGCGGCGCAGGACCTGGATCGCAAACGGTCTCGCTTGTTGGTCTATGAGCTCAGAAAGGTCATTACTGCCGCTATTGTTGAAGCGCATGCGGCGTCCCTCAGTTCCGACGGCCCGGCGGCGCGCTAGATCCGGATTCTGTCTGGTTTTCATAGGTTGGCTTTGTCGTATCCGCCCTGATTTCGCGGACTTCGCCGTTGCGCGTAAGAAGAAGGACGAAGCTCGCCTGGCGCTCACCCACTGGTAATCCCTGAGCATTTCCGCCATATACAGCCGAAACGCAGCGGAAACAGTCAGATGAGCAACACGGTCGAATTCGCGAAGATGAACGGGCTTGGCAACAAGATCCTGGTCGTCGACATGCGCGGGCGGAGCGACAGGGTGACGTCACAGGCTGCCATCGCGCTCAATGCCGATACCGAGACGCAGTTCGACCAGATCATGGCGATTCATGATCCGAAGGCGGATGGCACCGATGCCTATATCGACATCCTCAATTCCGACGGATCCAAGGCGCAAGCCTGTGGCAACGGAACTCGCTGTGTCGTGCAGGCGCTCGCCACCGAGACCGGCAAGAAGGCTTTCACCTTCCAGACGGTTGCCGGCATCCTGAATGCGGTCGAACATGAGGACGGCACGATATCAGTTGACATGGGGCGGCCGGTCTTCGACTGGAACCGGATCCCACTTGCGGAAGAATTCCACGATACGAGCCGTATCGAACTGCAGATCGGGCCGATCGATAATCCTGTCCTGCATTCGCCCTCGGCCATGTCGATGGGCAATCCGCATGCGATCTTCTGGGTCGATCGCGATCCCATGAGCTTCGATCTCGAACGGTTCGGTCCGCTGCTTGAAAACCACCCGATCTTTCCGGAAAAGGCCAATATCACGCTGGCGCAAGTCATCTCGGACTCGGCGCTGCGGACACGTACCTGGGAGCGGGGTGCGGGGCTGACGCTTGCTTGCGGTTCGGCCGCCTGTGCATCTGCCGTCAGTGCGGCGCGCACCGGCCGCACCGGTCGCAAGGTGACGATCGACGTCGCGTCCAGCCCGATCCGCCAGCCACTGACGATTGATTGGCGCGAAGACGACCATGTCGTCATGACCGGTCCTGCCGAATGGGAATGGTCCGGCACGGTCGACCCGACGACCGGCTCATGGTCACGCGATGCGGTACCCGGAGCGGAAGTGCGGTGAGCGGCGTCGAGGTCATTACCTTCGGCTGTCGTCTCAATATCTATGAATCCGAAGTCATGAGATCGCAGGCCGAAGCGGCCGGGCTCAACAATGCCATCCTGGTCAACACCTGCGCTGTGACCGGCGAGGCCGTGCGTCAGGCCCGTCAGGCGATCCGCCGCGCGCGTCGCGACAATCCACATGCCCGCATCATCGTTACCGGTTGTGCCGCCCAGACCGAAAAGCAGACCTTCGCCGAAATGGCGGAGGTCGATGCCGTGCTTGGCAACGAGGAGAAGCTGAAGGCAGCCTCCTATCGTGCGCTTCCGGATTTCGGTGTTTCAGCCGAAGAGAAGCTGCGCGTCAACGACATCATGAGCGTGCGCCATACGGCGCCACAGATGGTGAGACATATAGACGGTCATGTCCGGGCCTTCATCCAGGTGCAGAATGGATGCGATCACCGCTGCACTTTCTGCATCATCCCCTATGGTCGCGGCAATTCGCGTTCCGTGCCAATGGGTGCAGTGGTCGATCAGGCGCGCAACCTCGTCGACAGCGGTTATCGCGAAATCGTGCTGACCGGGGTCGATGCCACGAGTTATGGCGCCGATCTTCCGGGTGAGCCAACGCTTGGGCTGCTCGCAAAGACGCTCCTGAAGCAGGTGCCCGATATTCGTCGACTGCGACTGTCTTCCATCGACAGTATCGAGGTCGATCGGCATCTCATGGATCTGATCGCAGACGAGTCGCGCTTCATGCCGCATCTGCATCTTTCCCTGCAGCATGGCGACGACATGATCCTTAAGCGCATGAAACGCCGACATCTCCGGGCCGACGCTCTGCGTTTCATCGAAGACGTGCGCCGGCTGCGGCCGGAGATCAGCTTTGGCGCGGACATGATCGCCGGCTTCCCGACAGAGACCGAAGATATGTTCGAGAATTCTGTGCGGCTGGCCGAAGAAGCCGAGATCGCGCATCTGCATGTCTTTCCCTATAGCCCGAGAGCCGGCACACCTGCCGCGCGCATTCCGCAGCTCGATCGCGCTCTCATCAAGGACCGCGCCGCCCGGCTGCGCGCCACTGGACAGATGCTGCACCAGCGCCATCTGGACAAGATGGTTGGAACGCGGCAGTGGCTGCTGGTGGAAAACAACGGTCTTGCGCATACGGAAAACTTCACGCTCGTCACGGTTCCCGGTCTTCGCCCGCGCGATATCGTCGAAGTGAAGATCACCGGCCACAATGGCAAGTATCTTGATATGCAATTGACGGCTGCTGCGGCAGCCTGACTTCACGGACAACTCATGGCGCTCAGTTTCATCAAAAAGGTCTTCACCTTCGGCAAGCCGACGGACGAGCCCGTGCCGGAGGCCGTGAAAAGGGAGTTGGAGCCGCGCTCGCGTGACGAAGATCTGCCGCTTGCTGCCGATCCAGTTCTTGCCGAAGAAATGGAAACCGCCGGCGGTCCGGCCGCAGATGTCGGGCAGGATGGCGCGATGGACCCGGAGCCCGTTGAGGCCGAGCCGGAATTACTGCCGCCCGTCGATGATCTGGGTGACATGGGCGTCGTACCTTTGTCTCTTCTAGAGGCGGAAGCGGAAGCAAATGCCGATGACGATGCATCGGCGCCCTCCTCTGTCGTCTTGGATCATCTCCCCCACACGGAGGGAGATCGTTTTGAGGATGCCGCTGCCCCTGTAGAGGAAGGCCGGGTCGAGCCCACGGAGGTGTTCCCGGAAGAGATTCCTGTTCGAGACGCGCAGGAGGCTCCGCTTGAGGTAGAGCCAAGTTCCCGATCCTTGCCAGAGGGGGAAGGTATCGTGTCCGACGAACAAGTCGCGGACCCTGTTCTTCCCAAAGGCTTCGCCACCGGATCCCTCGCCGAACCCGAGCCTCTGGTCACTCCGCAGCCGAGGCTTTCCTGGTTTCAGCGCCTGCGCAATGGTCTGGCGCGGACCTCCTCGCAGCTTACCGGTCAGATTGCAGCACTCTTCACCAAGCGTAAGTTGGATGACGACACGCTGCAGGATCTCGAAGACCTGCTGATCCAGGCCGACCTCGGCGTCGAGACTGCAATGCGCGTCACCGATACGCTCGCTTCCGAACGTTATGGCAAGGACGTCACCGGCGAGGATGTGAGCCGCATCATGGCAACCGAAATCGCCAAGGTGCTGAAGCCCGTCGCCAAGCCCCTGCAGCTCGATCTGTCGCACAAGCCGCATGTCATTCTCGTTGTCGGCGTCAACGGCACCGGCAAGACGACAACGATCGGCAAGCTTGCTGCGAAGCTCTCCGGTGCTGGCCTCAAGGTGATGCTGGCCGCCGGCGATACATTTCGCGCCGCTGCCATCGAGCAGCTGAAGATCTGGGCCGATCGCACCAAATCCGAATTCATCGGTACCAAGCTCGGCGCTGATGCGGCGGGCCTTGCCTATGATGCGTTCGAGCAGGCAAAGGCCAGGAAATGCGATGTTCTCATCATTGATACGGCTGGCCGCCTGCAGAACAAGGCGGAGCTGATGGCAGAACTGGAGAAGATCGTGCGCGTGCTCGGCAAGCTTGACCCCGATGCGCCACACACTGTTCTTCAGACACTCGATGCGACGACGGGCCAGAATGCGCTCAACCAGGTCGAGATCTTCCGCAATGTCGCCGGTGTCAGCGGGCTGATCATGACCAAGCTTGACGGCACGGCGCGCGGCGGCATTCTGGTGGCGATCTCCGCCAAGCACAAGCTGCCGGTCTATTTCATCGGTGTCGGGGAAGGGGTGGACGATCTCGAACCGTTCGAGGCTGAGGATTTTGCGCAGGCTATTGCCGGCATCGGCCAGTGATGCCACAGATTAGCCGTTGATGGCTTGCATGCATTGCAAAAAGCAGGTTTGAAAGAGCATGACGACTGAAAGCGATATTACTCCGAGCGCCGCAGACCGGCATCATCCGCTTCTGAAACTGGCGCTGGAACTCGGGCCGCTTATGGTCTTTTTCTTTGCCAATCTGCGTGGGGAATGGCTCGTCGCCCGTTTTCCGGCGTTGGCCGAGCTCGGCGGTCCGCTGTTCGTGGCGACCGGGCTTTTCATGGGAGCAACCATTCTCTCGCTGGTGGTTTCCAAGGTCGTGCTCGGCCATCTGCCGATCATGCCCTTCGTTTCCGGCATCGTCGTGCTGATCTTCGGTTCGCTGTCGATCTGGCTGCAGAATGAAACCTTCATCAAGATGAAGCCGACGATCGTCAATGCGCTTTTCGGTTTTACCCTGCTTGGCGGTCTCGCCTTCGGCAAGTCGCTGCTCGGTTATGTCTTCAATGCGGCCTTCCAGCTCGATGCAGAAGGTTGGCGCAAGCTGACGATCCGCTGGGGCATCTTCTTCCTGTTCCTTGCGGTGCTGAACGAGGTCGTCTGGCGTAATTTCTCTGACAATTTCTGGATCGCCTTCAAGGTCTGGGGCACGATGCCGATCACCATCATCTTCACCATGGCGCAGATGCCGCTGGTGCTGAAGCACAGCATTTCCACCGAGGCTGAAAGCGAGAAGTGACTGTCATCGACGGCGCCGACCGGTCACGGCATCAGATCTTCTGGTTTTCCGCCTGTTTCGCGGTTCTGATCCTCCAGATCATTGCCGAATATATGATGGGCCGGGTGCCGATCTGCACTTGCGGCTACATCAAGCTGTGGGAAGGGACGGTCAATTCCAGCGGCAATTCCCAGCATCTGTCCGACTGGTACACGCCGTCGCATATCATCCATGGCTTCCTGTTTTACGGGCTGGCGCATCTCGTGCTTCGCGGCAAGCCGCTTGCGGCGCGCCTGTTTCTGGCCGTTGTCATCGAATCTGGCTGGGAGCTTCTGGAGAATTCACCTCTGATCATCGATCGCTACCGAACCGCGACGATCTCGCTCGATTACTACGGTGACAGCATCATCAATTCGGCGATGGATACGATCTTCATGGCCGTCGGCTTCTTTTTCGCTTCAAGAGCGCCGGTGGCGTTGACGGTGGCAATCGCGATCTTCTTCGAGATTTTCACCGGCTACGTGATCCGCGACAATCTCACGCTGAACGTGATTATGCTGATCTGGCCCGTCGAGGCGATCAAGATATGGCAGGGCGGCGTCTAGGAAACAGGCTTGCCCAGCGCCTTTTCGATTGCTGGAAAGAGGCCTTCCCTGAGGCTGATATCGTCGAAGGGGCCGACACGCTTATAAATGATCGTGCCGTCAGGTGCGACGAGATAGCTCTCCGGAATGCCGTAGACGCCCCAGTCGATCGCGGCCTTGCCGTTCGGATCGATGCCGATGGCGTGGTAGGGATTGCCGAGCTCACCGAGGAAACGCAAGGCGTTCTCGTTCTTATCCTTGTAGTTGATCGCGACGATGTTCAGCCGCCCGTCCTCGGCAAGCTGCTTGAGAAGGGGATGCTCGTCACGGCAAGGGATGCACCAGGATGCAAAGACGTTGACGAGTGTGAGCTTGCCCTTGATTGCTTCATCCGTCAGTGCCGGCAGGTTGGAGCCCTCGAGCGGCGGCAGGTTCAGTGACGGCGCCTTGGTACCGATCAATGCGGAGGGGATTTCGGCAATGTTCTTGCCATGGAAATCCTGGTCGTAGAGCATTTTAGCCGCCGTTGCGGCGATGCCGCCGAAGACGACGAGCGGGATCAGTGCAAAAGCATAGCGGCTGAAGCCGCCGCTCCGCGGCCTACCTTCTTGCGGGGTTTCGGTCATTCGGCGTCCTTTGGTCGGGCGGAACGGCGGCGGATGCCGGCGGCTTCGAGTGCTGCCAGTTCCTTCTGACGCGCGCGCCCGTCAGCCCAGGTCCAAAGCGTCACTGCCAGTGTCACCAGGGCGGCGAAACCATAAGAGCCGTAGACGTAGAAAGCGTAGGAACCCACCGCTATTCCTCCCGGTTTGCCAAACGCGCGGCCATGCGACGCTGGGAGGCGATACGGCGTCGCCAGATCTCGTTTCTCATTGCCATCAGATGCAGGGTGAAGAAGAGAAGGGTGAAAGCGATCGCCATGACCAGCAGCGGGCGCAGGAATTCCGGATCGATTGCTGGTCCGTCGAGGCGCAGAACGCTTGCCGATTGATGCAGCGTATTCCACCAGTCGACCGAGAACTTGATGATTGGAATGTTGACGAAGCCGACGAGGATGAGGACGGCAGTGACGCGAGCAGCCTTGGAAGGCTCGTCCATGGCGCGGTTGAGCGCGATCAGGCCGAGATACATCAAGAAGAGAATAAAGACGGACGTGAGCCGCGCATCCCAAACCCACCACGTACCCCACATGGGTTTGCCCCAGAGGGAGCCGGTAACCAGCGCAAGCAGCGTGAAGGCGGCGCCGAGTGGAGCGGCAGCCTTGGCCGCAACATCGGCCAGCGGATGGCGCCAGACGAGCGTGCCGATCGCCGAAATGCTCATGATCGTATAGCACATCATGGAGAGCCAGGCGGAGGGAACGTGCACATACATGATGCGTACCGTTTCGCCCTGCTGGTAGTCGCCCTCGGTCGAGAAACTCAGATATAGGCCAATGATGAAACAGAGGGCCGTGATGCCGGTCAGCCATGGAATGACGCGCGATGCCAGCGCCAGAAACCGCGTCGGGTTGGCGAGATCGCTGAATTTGCTGATGGCAAGGCTCGTTTCGCTCATATCCGCTTCCTTACCTTGATCCGCTGGGAGCCGCAATCGAAGCGCGGATCAATCCGCCGTGTTTCTAAGTGCCAGTGCGGCGGCAGCCGGTCCTATCACCGCAAAGAAGAGTGTCAGGGCAATGAGTATCAGAAACGGTGGCAGAAAAGGTGACGGTCCAACCACTGCCGCGTAGGTGGCGCTGACACCGAAGATCAGTACCGGGATCGTCAGCGGCAGGATGAGTACCGAGACCAACAGTCCGCCTCGGGGTAGCGCGACGGCAACGGCTGCACCGACGGCACCGATAAAGGTGATTGCCGGCGTGCCGACGAGGAGGGTGAGCATGGTGGCGCCGATCGCCATCTCATTCATATTCATGAAGAGCCCGAGCAGCGGCGAGGCTATGACCAGCGGCAGGCTGGTTGCCGTCCAGTGAGCGGCGCATTTGACGAGCACCGTCAGAACCAGGGGTGTATCCTGCATCAGCATCAGGTCGAGTGAGCCGTCGTCTCGCTCCGCCTGGAACAGGCGATCGAGCCCGAGAAGGGCGGCGAGCAGTGCGCCAATCCAGACGATGGCAGGCCCGATGCGCGAGAGAAGCGCCAGATCAGGGCCGACACCGAAGGGAGTGACAGCAACGACAGTAAGGAAAAAAAGAATGCCGATGAGCGCGCCGCCGCCGGCGCGGACGGAAAGCTGGAGGTCGCGGAGAAAGAGGGCGATCATCCCCACACTCCCTGCTCGACGCCGGCAAAGCCGGTCATTCTCATTTCCCTGGCCCTTTCCAGTCCAAGAGGCTGATGCGTCGCGGCGACGACAATCCCGCCTTCCGTCAAATGCGCTTCGATCAATTGCGCAAACAGCCTGTCCGCATTCGCATCCAGCGCTGCGGTCGGCTCGTCCAGGATCCAGACCGGACGATGGGAAACCAGAAGCTTGGCGAAGGCGAAGCGACGCTGCTGGCCGGCCGAGAGGTAGCCGAAGGGCAAGTGCGTGATGCCGGACAGGCCGACGGCTTCCGCGGCCTCTTCGGTGCCGAGGCCAGTTCTCATGCCAGAACTCAGGAAGGATCGCCAGAAATCCAGATTTTCTGCAACCGTAAGTTCCGTCTTCATTGCATTCCGATGGCCAAGGTAGTGGCTCGCTTCAGCTGCCGGACGACTTTCGCCGGCTGGCGAATCACTGACTGTAACGGAGCCTTTTTCAGGCCTCAAAAGACCGGCCACCACGCGCAATAATGTGGACTTTCCCGATCCGTTTTTGCCTGTCAGGATCAGTGCCTCGCCGGGCTGCAAGTGAAAGGAAACGTTAACGAAAATCAGATCTTCCCCGCGCCGGGCCGCCAGATTTTCAGCGATGAGATGCATGCATCGGCTCTTTCTTCGTTGGCGCTCTCAGGCGGGCTCAAAAAATGTCCAATTTTGACCTTGTCGCTATGGCAAGTCTTTACGAAATTATCTATAAGACCTGCAACCACGCCAGCGGTCGGCGTGAATATCATCCTTGCGCCGAACTTGAGGTTTCTCCTCACGTGCGGACAGCGGAAATGGCCGTACCCGCATCCTGATGTGCATTAAGTGCATAGGCGTTCGCACGACTGTGTTGGCTATCAGAAACGGGGTCTCTCGTGTCTAAATCTCTTGACAGTTTCAATTGTCGGTCCACGCTTTCCGTTGGTGGAAAGGACTACGTCTACTACAGCCTGCCGAAGGCTGAGGCAAACGGCCTGCCCGGCGTTTCGAAGCTCCCCTATTCGATGAAGGTGCTGCTGGAAAACCTGCTGCGCTTCGAAGACGGCCAGTCGGTCACCAAGGAGCACATCCTCGCCGTCGCCGAATGGCTGAACAACAAGGGCGCCGTCGAGAACGAGATCGCCTATCGCCCGGCCCGCGTGCTGATGCAGGACTTCACCGGTGTTCCCGCCGTCGTTGACCTTGCCGCAATGCGCGACGCGATGGTTTCTCTTGGTGGTGATCCGGAAAAGATCAACCCGCTCGTTCCCGTCGACCTCGTCATCGACCATTCCGTCATTGTCGACGAATTCGGCACGCCGCAGGCTTTCGCGAAGAATGTCGAGCTGGAATACCAGCGCAACGGCGAGCGTTACCGCTTCCTGAAGTGGGGTCAGCAGGCGTTCAAGAACTTCCGCGTCGTTCCTCCGGGCACCGGCATCTGTCACCAGGTCAATCTCGAATATCTCGGCCAGACCGTCTGGACGAAGGAAGAGGACGGCGAGACGATCGCCTATCCCGACACCTGCGTCGGTACCGACTCGCATACGACGATGATCAACGGCCTCGGCGTTCTCGGCTGGGGTGTCGGCGGTATCGAAGCTGAAGCCGCCATGCTCGGCCAGCCGGTTTCGATGCTGCTGCCTGAGGTTATCGGTTTCAAGCTGACTGGCAAGCTCAAGGAAGGCGTCACCGCGACCGACCTCGTTCTGACCGTCGTGCAGATGCTGCGCAAGAAGGGCGTCGTTTCCAAGTTCGTCGAATTCTTCGGCCCGGGCATGGACAACATGCCGCTCGCCGACCGCGCGACGATCGGCAACATGGGTCCGGAATATGGCGCAACCTGCGGCTTCTTCCCGGTCGATGGCGAAACCATCAACTACCTCACGATGTCCGGCCGTACGCATGACCGGATCGCACTCGTCGAAGCCTATTCCAAGGCACAGGGCATGTGGCGCGACGGCGACGGTTCCGACCTCGTCTTCACCGACACGCTGGAACTCGACCTCGGCGACGTCGTTCCCTCGATGGCCGGCCCGAAGCGTCCGGAAGGCCGAATCGCACTCGAAAACATCGCCACCGGTTTCGCCGGCTCGATGGATGCCGACTACAAGAAGCCCGGCCAGCTCAATAACCGCTATGCGGTCGAAGGCACGGATTTCGATCTCGGCCATGGTGACGTGGCGATTGCTGCCATCACCTCCTGCACCAACACGTCCAACCCGTCGGTTCTGATCGCTGCCGGCCTTCTCGCCCGCAACGCCGTTGCCAAGGGCCTGAAGACCAAGCCGTGGGTCAAGACTTCGCTTGCTCCCGGATCGCAAGTCGTCGGCGAATATCTCGCCAAGTCCGGCCTGCAGGCCGATCTCGACAAGCTCGGTTTCAACCTCGTCGGCTTCGGCTGCACGACCTGCATCGGTAATTCCGGTCCGCTGCCGGCACCGATCTCCAAGACGATCAACGACAAGGGCCTGATCGTTTCCGGCGTGCTCTCCGGCAACCGCAACTTCGAAGGCCGTATCTCGCCGGACGTTCAGGCGAACTACCTCGCTTCGCCGCCGCTGGTCGTCGCCTACGCGCTCGCCGGCACGGTGCAGAAGGACCTGACCAAGGAGCCGATCGGTGAAGACCAGAACGGCAACCCGGTCTATCTGAAGGACATCTGGCCGACGTCGCACGAAGTGCAGGACTTCATCCAGAAGTACGTCACCCGCGAACTCTACGAAACGAAGTATGCCGACGTCTTCAAGGGCGACGAAAATTGGCAGGCCGTTCAGGTTCCTCCGGGCCAGACCTATGCCTGGGACGACGATTCGACCTACGTCCAGAACCCGCCGTACTTTGTCGGCATGGGCAAGAAGGGCACCGGCACATCCGACATCAAGGGTGCACGTGTTCTCGGCCTCTTCGGCGACAAGATCACCACCGACCACATTTCTCCGGCCGGTTCGATCAAGGCTGCGTCGCCGGCAGGCGCCTACCTGCTCGGCCATGACGTCGCCGTCGCCGACTTCAACCAGTACGGAACGCGCCGCGGCAACCATGAAGTCATGATGCGCGGCACCTTCGCCAATATCCGCATCCGCAACTTCATGCTTGGCGCGAACGGCAAGGAAGGTGGCTACACCATCCACTACCCGTCCAAGGAAGAGACCTCGATCTACGATGCGGCCATGCAGTACAAGGCCGAGGGCGTTCCGCTCGTCATCTTCGCCGGCGTGGAGTATGGCAATGGCTCGTCGCGTGACTGGGCTGCGAAGGGCACGAACCTGCTCGGCGTCAAGGCCGTGATCGCCCAGAGCTTCGAGCGTATTCACCGTTCGAACCTGGTCGGCATGGGTGTCATTCCCTTCGTCTTCGAAGAGGGTACGACCTGGCAGAGCCTCGACCTGAAGGGCGACGAACTCGTCACCATCGAGGGCCTCGAAAACATCAAGCCGCGCGAAAAGAAGATCGCCAAGATCACCTATGCCGACGGCACGGTGAAGGACGTTCCGCTGGTGTCGCGCGTCGACACGCTGGACGAGGTTGTCTACCTCAACAATGGCGGCATCCTGCAGACGGTTCTGCGCGATCTCGCAGCCTGATTTTTAAGATACTTGACTGATAATGACCGCCGGAGAGCAATTTCCGGCGGTTTTTCTTTGCGCAAAACAGGTCGGTATCACTGCTCACGCCGATGTGTTTCAGCAGCCTGCGGCCTGGGGCTTCGTCTCACCCGTTCGTGACTTTGCGTTTGGAGCCGGAAGGATTATTCGTACGTTCATATCTCAGAGCCGGCGGTCAGGATTGCCGGCACTGAAAAAGAGGTGCTGGTGAATGTCCCCGCGTTTTATGATCCCGCTGATCGTCGGGCTTGCTTTTGCAGGTCCTCTCATGGCCGAAGACGGCACGCCGAAAGGCGTCGTCGAACTGTTCACGGCGCAGGGCTGCGCCTCCTGTCCGCCTGCCGATGCTGCATTCCGCAAGCTCGTCAGCCAGGGCAACGTCATCGCGCTCGCCTATCATGTTGACTATTGGAATTATCTCGGCTGGGCAGACACGTTGAGCTCGAAGGAAAATACCGAGCGGCAGTATGGCTATGCCCGTATGATGGGGCGCAGCAACGTCTATACGCCCCAGGCTATCGTCAATGGCCGGGACCATCTCGCAGGTGCCGATCTTGCCGGTATCAACGGCAAGATAAATGGCTATGCCAACGATGGCAAAGGCCTGACCGTGCCTGTCAGCGCCCACATGCGTGGCGACGAAATGGAGATCAAGCTGGGTGCGGGCCAGGGCAAGGCCAATGTCGTCATGGTCTATTTCGACAAGGAAAAAACGATCGACGTCGAGAAGGGCGAAAACAGCGGCCAGAAGATCTCGTACCTCCACAGTGTCACCGACGTGGAGACCGTCGGCATGTGGGATGGCAAGGCCACAACGCTCACTCTGCCGGCGAGCGTCATGGAAAAACCGGATCTCGAGGGATCAGCGATTCTCTTGCAGTCTGTGACTGACAACGGCGATCCGGGAGCGATCCTCGGCGCGACGGTCGTCATGGCAGGAAAAAATATATAAGGATTTCATTCGCTTGCGGATGAAAGTTAGGCGGCCCGGCAAAGCGTATTCGGGGCTGGGGTTAAGGTCGATACGCTCCGCCGGGCCCTTTGGCGCGCTGGCGCCAAACTGGAGCCTATAGTTCTCTTGCAAATGAGGCGCTGTTTTGTCTGAATTGCGGCACCGCCGAGAAAGCCGGTTTCGTCCCCAGTGTGATAGTCGGCGCCCTTGCAATTTGTCGTGGCTCGGGCAAACTGTCACTCTCCTGTCACACGTGGAGGTCTTGGGAGTCTGATGACAGATACGCCGGATTTGCGACACGGCGAAAGCCGCTCCGTCGACAATAGCTCTTCAACCGTCGTTGATCTCAAGGAATACAGACAAAACAAGGACCCGATGCCGGTGACATTTCACCGGCGGGAACTCGACCAGATTCTGTGGATCTACGGCCGCATGGTCGGCGAGGGCGAGTGGAAAGACTACGCGATCGACCATACCAGGGAGAAGGCGGTATTCTCCGTCTTCAAGCGTTCAGGCGAAATGCCGCTCTTCCGCATCGAGAAGAACCCGAAGCTTGCCGCCAAGCAGGGCGCCTATTCGGTGGTAAACTTCAACGGCGCGATCCTGAAGCGCGGCCACGAACTTGGGCCTGTTCTGAAGGTTTTCGACAAGTCGCTGAAGCTCGTCGACAAATAGGCCATATCATCCCTTGATCAGGGTGCCTGGATAGGCCTCGGGATCGGGATGGGTTTCTGCTCCTTCGCCAAGCCTGCGCTGCATCAGCATCGTATCCAGCCAACGGCCGTGCTTGTAGCCGGCACCTTTCATCAGACCGATCTCTTCGAAACCCAGCGACCGGTGAAGCGCGATCGATGCCGGGCTCGCGCCGCCGATGACGGCTGTCATCTGGCGGAAGCCAGAGACCGTGCAGCGTGAAATCAGCTCTCCGAGGAGCAGCTTGCCGATGCCCTTTCCGCGCGCCTCCGTGCCGAGATAAATCGAATCCTCGACCAGCCAGCGATAGGCCGGACGGGTGCGGAATGCCGATGCATAGGCATAACCGAGCAGCGTGCCGTCCTCGGCCGTTGCGGCAATATAAGGATAGGACTGCTCCCTGATAGCGCAGTAGCGCGCCGTCATTTCCGCTTCGGTCGGCGGCACGATCTCGTAGCTCGACGTGCCGTTCAGTACCGACTCGCGATAGACTTCGGTAATGGCAGGAAGATCGGAGGGAAAAGCGTCGCGCAGGAGAGGAGGCATTTCGGATCGATCGGCACGGTTGGATGACAGCCCACGTTGAAGCATTCCAGCGAGGTGCCCGCAACAAAAAAGGCGGCCGAAGCCGCCTTTTCGTGTTTCAGTCCAGCCTGCTTACTTGCGGTTGCCCATGAACTGCAGCAGGAACATGAAGAGGTTGATGAAGTCGAGGTAGAGCGTGAGGGCGCCCATGATGGCCTTGCGACCAGCGACGTCATAACCGTCTGCTTCATAATACATTTCCTTGATCCGCTGGGTATCGTAGGCGGTGAGGCCTGCGAAGATCAGCACGCCGATCACGGAGATTGCGAACTGCAGGGCCGACGAAGCCAGGAAGATGTTGACCAGCGAAGCGATGATCAGGCCGAAGAGACCCATGATCAGGAACGAGCCCATTGCCGACAGGTCACGCTTGGTCGTGTAGCCGTAGAGCGACAGCGCACCGAAGGAGGCCGCGGTCACGAAGAAGGTCTGCGTGATGCTCGACTGCGTGTAGATCAGGAAGATCGACGACAGCGAGAGACCGACCAGTGCAGCATAGACCCAGAAGGTTGTCTGAGCCGCAGCCACGCTCATGCGGTTAATGCGGAAGCTCAGGAAGAAGACCGCCGCAAGAGGCGCAAGGATCACGACCCAGCGCAGGGGCGACTGGTACAGGACCTGGCCGAACTGGGTGAGCTGGCCGTCCTGGACGGCGAAGGTGAATGCGAAATAGGCGGCCAAACCAGTGATCGCCAGACCCAGCGCCATCAGGTTGTAGACCTTGAGCATATAAGCGCGGAGGCCTTGATCAATCACTTCGCCGGTTTGTGCACGGCTTTGGTAGTTACGAAGATCAGCCATAGTTTCCTCTTACAAGCTCCGATGGAAATACGGTGTCGGGTTTACGACCCGGGCGCCGCTGCGGAGCTTCCAGCATGCCTGCTGACAATATGAGGCTTTCGCCCTTTTCAAACAAGGCCTTTGCAATCTGCCGCTCGGTTAAATCGCCGTAAGGTGAAGGGATTTAAGCCCCTTGCCCGTCACAGCTCGCGCAAAACGGGTGCTGCCTTCTGCCCGAGGATGCGCCAGGTGCCGATCAGGCCGATGCCGACGGTCAATACAAGGGCGGTGACAAGCGTGAGACCCGCGACATCAGGCATGAAGCTGGAGGGGAGGCGCATGATGCGACTGACGATGAACCAGGCAGCGACACCGCCGGCAAAGAGCGCGAAAATCGCAGTGGCCACACCGAGGATGAGATATTCGTAGCTGAAGGCACGGATCAGCATGGCCCTCGTCGCGCCAAGCGTTTTCAGCACCACAGCATCATGAGTGCGCGCTCGATTTCCGGCGGCAAGTGCGCCGGCCAGCACGAGAACGGAGGCGATGAGTGCAACGGATGCTGCCGCGCGGATGGCGGTCGCAAGCTCGCCGACCAACTGGTTGACGATATCGATCGCGTCCTTGACACGCACGCTGGTGATGGTCGGATAGGCATTGGTCACGGATTTCAGGATCGCGGCGTCCTCCGCCTCGGTCGAGGCAGGGTCGGTCAGTGTCGCCAGCCACGCATGCGGGGCGCCACGGAAGGTGTTCGGCGAGAAGACCATCACGAAGTTGATCGACAGCGATTCCCACTCGACCCGCCGCAGATTGGCGATCTTGGCCGTGATGTTGCGGCCGAGGACGTTGACAGTCACGGTATCGCCGATCTTGAGGCCGAGTTCATGTGCCTCTTCCGCGGAAAAGGAAACGAGCGGCTCGCCACTGTAATCCTTTGCCCACCATTGACCTTCGACAAGTGTCGAATTTTCCGGCGGACTTTCCTCGTAGGTAATGCCGCGGTCGCCGTTGAGCACCCAGCGGCCAGCCGCCGGAACATTCATCTTGGTCACGTCCTGGCCGTTGAAGGCGATGATGCGGCCGCGCAGCATCGGCACTTCCACCAGTTTGCCATTTGGTGACCGGGTGTGGATCAGGTCGCGAAAGGTATCGAGTTCGGCACCCTGGATATCAACGAAGAAGAAATTCGGCGCGCCTTCGTTCATGCGGCCGGTCAATTGCTGGCGCAGATTGCCGTCGATCAGCGTCAGCGTCACGAGTAGCGCAAGGCCGAGACCGAGCGAGAGGACGACGGAGGGCGTCAGTGCTCCGGGGCGATGGATATTACCGATCGCCAGCCGCAGCGCCGGCGAGTTGACGCGCGGGCTTCTACGCGCCGCCCAGGCGATCAAAGCCGCGACGAGCCGCAGGATGACGAAGGCGAAAATGATGGCGCCGACAAAAACCACAGCGATGAAGCGATCATAGGCGGTAAAGATTGCGAGGCCTGCGAGTGCTGCCATGAAGAGCACGGCCAGCAGCACATAAGGCCAGGAGGGCAGGCGGCGTGCCTCGAAACCCTGTTCGCGGAAGAGTGCGGTTGCCGGCACCTCGCGTGCATGGCCGAGCGGCAGGATGGCAAAGGCAAGCGTCGTGAGCATGCCGAAGAGGGCCGCAAGAAGCAGAGCGCCGGGATAGAGCGTCGGATCGGTGGAAACCGGCAGGAACTGGGCAAGGAACTGCGCAGCCAGCATTGGTGACAATGCGCCGAACACGAGACCGATCAGGATGCCGGCTGCCGCGATAATGCCGATCTGGAAGAGATAGATCCAGACCACGACGGCGGCGGGCGCGCCCAGGCATTTGAAGGTGGCGATCGTCGTCCGTTTGGCATCGAGGAAGGCGCGAACCGCGTTGGCGACGCCGACACCGCCGACGATCAATGCGGTGAGGCCGACCAGCGTGAGGAACTGCGAAAAGCGGGTGATGTTTTCCGTCAGCGACGGGGCGGCGCGATCGCTGGTCCGGATCGACCAGCCGGCTGACGGGAATTCCCTGGTGGCGCGCGCCTGGATGCCGCTCATCGTGCTGCGGTCTTCCAGCTTGATCTTGTAGACATGTTCCACAAGGCTGCCCGTCTGGATCAGGCCGGACGCCTGCAGTGCGTTTCGGCTGATGAGCATGCGAGGGGCGAAGCCGAAACCTTCCGAGAGCGCATCGGGCTCGGTCTTGACCGTGCCTGTGATGCTGAGCTTGACGTTGCCGAGCAGCAGTTCGTCGCCAATCTGCAATCCCAACCGCTCCAGCAACAGTGGTGCAACGACCGCGCCGTATGTGCCGCCTTCTCCTGACAGCAGCGAGGAGAGCGGATAATTCGGCTGCGCTTCAAAAGTGCCGTAGAGCGGATAGGCGCCGTCGACGGCCTTCACCTCGACCAGCGCCTGATCCGAACCATCGGGCTTGCGGGCCATTGAACGCAGACCGGTGGAAACGGAGACCTCGCCGAGGCCGCGGAGGAAATTCATTTCCTCTGGCGTGGCTTCGCGGTTGTTGAGCTCGAAGCGGACATCACCTGCCAGAAGCTCCTGCCCCTGCGAGGCTATCGTATCGGTGATCGATTGCGAGACCGAGTTGACGGCAGCGATTGCGGCGGTGCCGAGTGCGATGCAGGCGAGGAAGATGTAGAAACCCTTCAGGCCGCCGCGCAGCTCGCGCAGAGCCAGACGGAAGGCGAGCGAGATATGCGGCGTGACGATCGTCATGCAATCGCCGCCTCGGACTGGCGGACGGCGCTGTCGCCCTCGATGCGTCCGGAGCGGACGCGGATCTGGCGCGAGCAGCGATTGGCGAGACCAATATCGTGGGTGACGAGCAGCAAGGTCATGCCGCGTTCGGCCTGTTTGGAAAACAGGAGATCAGCGATCTGCCGGCCGGTATCGGTATCGAGATTGCCGGTCGGTTCGTCGGCGATCAGCAGGGCAGGTGACGGCGCGAGCGCACGGGCGATTGCAACACGCTGCTGTTCACCGCCGGAGAGCTGCCCAGGATAATGGTTCAGACGTTCGGCGAGCCCCACGGATGCCAACTCACGGCGAGCGATCTCGAAGGGATTGGGTACATTGGCGAGCTCGAGGGGGACCGCGACATTTTCCAGCGCCGTCATATTGGCGATCAGATGGAAGGACTGGAAGACGATGCCGATGTTGCGGCCGCGGAAATCGGCGACCTGATCCTCGCTCAGCGCGTGCAGGGGCGTATCGTTGATATTGATTTCGCCGCTGTCGAGTTTCTCAAGGCCTGCAAGCACCATCAACAGGGTGGACTTGCCGGAGCCCGAGGGGCCGACGATACCGACGGATTCGCCGGCGCTGATCTCCAGATCGATGCCTTTCAGCACATGCACGGAGGCAGCAGCATTACCGAGCGTCAAATCGGCGTGTTTCAGATCGATGATGGTTTTGGCCAACAGAAATCGCCCTATATAGTTCCGTAACCGAATGGCCGCATAACGGCACCTAGCCAATCTAGGGAAAGCATTATGAGATTTAAAGTTGCCGCCCTTCACTTCGCTGTCATCATCTTCTCCCTGATTTTCTCGACGGTTGCGCAAGCACGCACGATCAATCTGGTCGCTTTCGGCGACAGCCTGATGGCGGGCTACCAGCTGCCGCCGGGCGACGGCTTTCCCGAAAAGCTGCAGGCGGCTCTGAAGGCCAAAGGGATCGACGTTTCGATCACCAATGCCGGCGTCTCCGGCGACACAACCACGGGCGGGCTTGCGCGAATCGATTGGTCCATTCCTGACGGAACCGATGGGGTGATTCTCGAACTCGGGGCCAATGATGCGCTTCGCGGCATCCCGCCGGATCAGAGTGAAAAGAATCTCGATCAGATGATAAGCCGGTTAAAAGAGCGCGGCATTGCGGTATTGCTCGCAGGCATGATGGCACCCCCGAACATGGGTGCGGACTATGCCGAACGCTTCAACCCAATTTATCAGAAACTTGCGGAAAAACATGGGGTTGAACTCTACCCATTTTTTCTCGACGGCGTGGTCCTGGATGCTGGCCTGAAACTCGACGACGGCATGCATCCCAACGCCAAGGGGGTGGACGTTATGGTGGAAAAGATGGAACCAGCTGTCACGAAATTCGTTGGAACGATTTCTTCTGTGAAGAAATAGGGGCTTGCACAGGTTTGTAATGCGTGATTCCGTGTGAGCACCTGCAAAAGATTCGGGGAGTGCTCGTTATGCCGAGACTATTTACCGCCCTCGAAATTCCGCGCAATGCGGCGATGAGCCTGTCATTGTTGCGCGGTGGTCTTCCCGGAGCTCGATGGATCGATGTGGAGAATTACCACATCACACTTCGCTTCATCGGCGATGTCGACGGACGCACGGCAGACGAAATCGTCGAGCGCCTCGATCGAATCGACCGGCCGGAATTCCAGCTCCGGCTTGAGGGCATCGGCTCCTTCGGCTCCAAAAAACCCCATTCGATCTGGGCGGGAGTTTCTCCTTCGCCGGAAATGTACGCCCTGCAGGGCGAGATCGAGCGGATCTGCCAGCGTATCGGCCTGCCGCCGGACCCGCGCAAGTTCACGCCGCATGTCACCCTTGCCAGGCTGAAATATTCCCGTGTCGATGATGTCGTCCAGTACCTCGCCGGCCGCGGCAACTTCCAGACCTCGACCTTCACCGTACCGCGCTTCGTGCTTCTGTCGTCGCGCGAATCGGTTGGCGGCGGACCCTACCTCACCGAGGAGGTGTTCCCACTCCACGAACCGCTGATGGCACCGAGCCTCTCGACCAGCGTGCTGCAGCCATTGAAGAGCCTGGCGTAAACGAACTCGAAGTCTTCCCGGTCGCCATAATAGGGATCGGGAATATCTTCCCCGGTGTCGAGCGCGAAATCGCCGAAAAGGTGGATATTTTCCCGGTCGGGGGAACGCCGGCGCAGTTCAGAGACATTCGACCGGTCCATGGCGAGGATCAGATCGAAACCGTCAAAATCCTCGAGCAATATCTTGCGGGCGCGTTGCCCGGAAATGTCGATGCCATGTGCGCTTGCGGTGGCGATCGAGCGTCGGTCGGGAAGTTCTCCCTGATGCCAGCCACCGAGGCCGGCGGAATCGACGCGGAACGCATCGCCAAGGCCTGCCTCATCCACGATATGGCTGAATATTCCCTCGGCAAGTGGAGAGCGGCAGATATTGCCCATGCAAACAAAGAGGATGCTGATACGTTTCATCTTAGAACCTGGCGAAGGATGGAAGGAGCATGGCATGAAAAGGGAAAAGCTGGAAAGACCGGTGATCAGCCAATTGCTTGGCGAGCTCAAGGGCTGGACGCTCGATGATGCGGCGGGCTCGATTTCGAAGACGTTCAAGTTCGGCAGCTTCGTCGAAGCTTTTGGCTTCATGGCCGAATCGGCACTTGCTGCGGAAAAACTCAACCATCATCCGGAATGGTTCAACGTCTATTCCCGAGTCGAGGTCAAGCTCAACACGCATGATGCCGGCGGGCTGACTGAGCTGGATTTCAAGCTTGCAAAGGCCATGGACAAGGCTGCAGCGCCGCGAGTTGATTGAAACGGTTTCGGTCGTCACCATATGTTCGGAGCGACCACAAGGGATATCGGGATGGACGAGGTCAAATACGGAGAAATCCTGTTGCCGGGCGACGAGGATACGCAGAACCGTCGTGAAAAGACGGTGCGGCAGAAATTCTGGCCGACCTTTCGCCGTGCCGTACGTCAAATTCCATTCTCACGCGATGTGGTTGCCGGTTTCTATTGCGCGCTTGATCCGCAGACGCCAACCAGGGTGCGCGGCGTTCTCCTGGCAGCGCTTGCCTATTTCGTCATGCCGGTCGATATCATCCCCGATATCTTCGCCGTAATCGGCTTTTCGGATGATGTCGCCGTCCTGTCGGCGGCCTTTGCCATGGTGAGGGGCAATATCCGGCCAAGCCATTACGAGGCGGCCGATCGCGTTCTCGCCGACCGTTCCGAAGACGGGATGAAGACGATCTAAAACGCGTCGCGGTTTTTCAGACCCGCCAGCTACGCCGGGTCTTTGTTTTGACGCCTGTCGTTATCGCAAACCGCCGCACTTCAGACCTCTTCCCGCTCCAGCAGGTTTCTCAGCTTGCCGAAGGCGAGCCTGATGCGCGATTTTACCGTGCCGAGTGGCAGGCCGGTCGCGTCAGCGATTTGCGAATGCGACTGGCCAAGAAAGAAGGCAGCCTGGAGAAGTGCCCGCTGCTCCTCGGGCAATTGACTGACGGCGTCGCGCACCTGCGCATCGCGATCGTCATTGGCGACAATTTCGTCGGCGCGCATCTCCTCGGGCGGCTGCAGCGTCGGATCCTCGCCATCGAGAACACGAACCCGGGCGCGGCGCTGCTGATCGATGCGGCGGTTCCGCGCGATGCGGAAAAGCCAGGTGGAAAGCGAGGAGCGGCTGGGATCGTAGAGAGCGGCCTTGTGCCAGAGAACGATCATGATCTCCTGAACCAGTTCCTCGGCCTCGCCTGATGTCATCTTCTGGCGCATCAGCCATGATTTCAGGCGCGGTGCGAAATAGTCGAACAGAACGGAGAATGCGGACTCGTCGCGCTGATCGGCAACGGCCTTTGCGAGGGCAGCGAAACGCTGTCTTTCCTCGGCATCCATATCCCCTCACGCACTCCCTACGACGCAGATTTCGTCCTGAATTTCCACACCTTAATGAGGTACAACGGATTTGAGAAAGGTCAAACTCTTGCCTGAATCTTTGTGTCTTAAATTCACCCGAACCGATGGCTCAGCCCATCACGACAGAGCGTGACACAGGCGCCGCTGTCGGGTTCAGACGTTAACGGTCGGGCGAAAATGAAACAGGCAGATACAATTCGCAGCCATTGTTGACCATTTGGTAACCTGAATTAAGTCAAAATAAAGCAGATCGTGATTATGCGCCGCCCGCAATGATCGCTTCGGGCCTTGAACCGCAAGAACCGGCAGGAATTCCATGTTCGTAAAAAGTATCGTATCCGCTTTCGCCCTCACAGTTGCTATGACCGGAGTGGCGGCAGCGCAGCAGGCGGCAGCAGCACCGACCCGCATCCAGCAGTTCCAGGCATGGGGCGCCTATTCCTACAAGTCAGGTGCATCCACCGTCTGCTACGTGCTTTCGGTACCGACTGCAAAGCAGCCGGCAAGCGTCGACCACGGCGACAATTTCTTCATCGTGTCGCAGCGCCCGGGCCAGAACATCTCCTATGAGCCGCAGGCTATGATGGGCTATTCGCTGCAGGAAAACTCCAAGGTGAATGTTGTCATCGACAACAAGACCTTCGTGATGTTCACCAAGGACAAGGCTGCGTGGGTCGAGAACGCCGCGCAGGAGCCGGCGCTCGTTGCAGCCATGAAGACGGGCCATTCGATGACCGTCAACGCTGTCTCGCGCAAGGGCACCGGCACGTCCTACAGCTATTCGCTCTCCGGTATTTCGGCTGCACTGAAGCAGATCGAAAGCTGCAAGTAAGTTCGATTGCTTGAGGCAATGTTTCGAAGGCCGGCCTTGTGCCGGCCTTCGTCGTTTCCATCTATAGGGACGCTTCCACCTCTCGTGACGCGGGTCTAGTGACGTGGAGGCAAAATGATGCTAAAGCGGCGCGCAACTGCGGAAGGATGGCGAATTCATCGCCGCTCCGCCCATTCATTTCTGCAATCATGCGTCAACGGCCCCGCAAGTCTTCCGGCTTTCCGGGATGGTTGCCATGTTGAGTTCGGGATTAGAAGATTATGTCCGTTATGGATGCGATGACCGTTGCCAAGCCCGCCGGGCGGGCGCCTCTCGGTACTGAGCTTTCGCCAAAACCCTCGCTGATCGGATTGACGCGCGAGGAAATGGGTGCGGCGCTGCGCGAAAAAGGTGTGCCGGACAAGCAGATCAAGATGCGCGTGTCGCAGCTCTGGAACTGGATCTATGTGCGCGGCGTCTCCGATTTCGACCACATGACGAATGTCGCCAAGGACATGCGCGAGATGCTGAAGCAGCATTTCACCATCGCCCGGCCCGAAATTGTCGAAGAGCAGATTTCCAATGACGGCACGCGCAAGTGGCTGTTGCGTTTTCCGCCGCGGGGTGCCGGTCGTCCGGTCGAGATCGAGGCTGTCTACATCCCCGAGGAAGGGCGCGGCACGCTCTGCATTTCCAGCCAGGTCGGCTGCACGCTCACCTGTTCCTTCTGTCACACCGGCACGCAGCGGCTGGTTCGCAACCTGACAGCCGAGGAAATCCTCTCCCAGCTTCTGCTCGCCCGCGACCGGCTCGGCGATTTCCCTGACCGCGACGTGCCTGTCGGCGCCATGGTGCCGTCGGAAGGCCGCAAGGTCAGCAATATCGTGATGATGGGTATGGGCGAGCCGCTCTATAATTTCGATGCCGTCAAGCAGGCGCTGCTGATCGCTACTGACGGTGATGGTCTTTCACTGTCCAAGCGCCGCGTAACGCTTTCCACGTCTGGTGTCGTACCCGAGATCCTGCGCACCGGCGAAGAAATCGGTGTGATGCTGGCGATCTCGCTGCATGCGGTGCGTGACGACCTGCGCGACATTCTCGTGCCGATCAACAAGAAGTATCCGCTGAAGGAGCTGATCGAAGCCTGCAGGAACTATCCTGGTCTTTCGAATGCGCGGCGCATTACGTTCGAATATGTGATGCTGAAGGACGTCAACGACAGCCTGGAAGACGCCAAGGGGCTGATCCAGCTCCTGAAGGGCGTGCCGGCGAAGATCAACCTCATCCCCTTCAACCCCTGGCCGGGCACGAACTATCATTGTTCCGACTGGGCGCAGATCGAGAAATTTGCCGATTTCATCAATTCGGCGGGTTACGCTTCGCCGATCCGCACGCCACGCGGCCGCGATATTCTCGCCGCCTGCGGTCAGCTGAAGTCGGAATCCGAACGCATGCGCAAGACCGAGCGTCTTGCCTTCGAAGCCATGATGATCGCCAACCACGGCGCCGACGACTGATCAGCAAGTTTGATCGTCGCAACAATTCTCCGCGATTGATTAACGGGGGCGCTTTTCCTACAAGTGCCCCCAAAATCATTCTGGAGGACACCCCATGCGTTCAATTCTTCTGGCCTGTGCCGCAACTTTGGCCCTTACCCTACCGGTCAAGGCCGCCGACGTCACGGTTGCCGTCACCGCAATCGTCGAACATCCGGCACTCGATGCTGCGCGCAAAGGCGTGCTCGATGCGCTGACTGCTGCCGGCTATAAGGAAGGCGAAAACCTCAAGTTCGTCTTCGAATCCGCGCAGGGCAATCCGGCAACGGCAGCCCAGATCGCCCGCCAGTTTGCCGGTGACGAACCCAACGTCATCGTGCCGATCTCCACGCCGTCGGCCCAGGCCGTCGTTTCCTCGACGCGCGATATCCCTGTCGTCTTCACGGCCGTTTCCGACCCGCTCGGCGCGCAGCTCGTCAAGAACATGGACAAGCCGGGCGGCAACGTGACGGGCCTTTCCGATATGTCGCCGGTCGGCGAACACATCGCGCTCATCAAGGAAATCCTGCCTAATGTGAAGACGATCGGCTACCTCTACAATTCCGGCGAGGCGAACTCAGTCTCGCTTCTGGCGGCACTGAAGGCTGAAGCCGAGAAGGCCGGCATCACCGTTGTTGAATCGGCTGCGACGAAGTCCGCCGAAGTGCAGGGCGCTGCCCGCGCGCTCGTCGGCCGCGCCGATGCGATCTACATCCCGACCGACAACACGATCATCTCGGCGCTGGAAGGTGCGGTTGCCGTTGCAGAAGAAAGCAAGCTGCCGCTCTTCACCGCCGATACGGATTCCGTTTCTCGCGGCTCGATCGCAGCGCTTGGCTTCAATTACTATGATGTCGGCAAGCAGACCGGCGAGATCGTCGTTCGCGTGCTGAAGGGTGAAAATCCCGGTGATATCGCGGTGAAGACCGCGGCCGGCAGCGATCTCGTCATCAACAAGGCAGCGGCGGCCAAAATGGGTGTCACCCTGCCGGAAAGCGTTGTCTCGCGCGCCAACAAAGTCATCGAATAATCGACTGTCGTTCCAAGGTCTTAGCTATGATCAGCCGCTCCCGTTTGCACGGGGGCGGCTGAATATATTAAAAGGCTCCCGTTTCGCGACGGGCGGAACGGAAACAAAAGGGGCTGAAAGCCTTGAGCCAAATTGCATTCTGGGGGGCCGTCGAGCTCGGCCTGGTCTATTCCTTCGTCGCCCTCGGCGTCTATCTTGCGTTCCGTGTCCTCGATTTTCCGGATCTGACGGTGGACGGTTCGTTCCCGCTCGGTGCAGCCGTGACTGCGGTGCTGATCATCGCCGGCCTCAATGCGTGGCTCGCAGCACTGATCGCGATGGCAGCGGGGGCCGGAGCCGGAACGGTGACGGCGCTCCTCAACGTGCGCTTCAAGATCCTCAACTTGCTCGCCTCGATCCTGACGATGATCGCGCTCTTCTCGGTCAATCTACGCGTCATGGGCAAGCCGAATGTCGCGCTCATCAATGCCGATACGATGATCAGTCCCTTCTTCGGGCATGGGCTCAGGGATTTCTACGTTCGGCCGCTCTTCGTCGGCACCCTCGTCGTTATCGCCGTCATCGTCGTCTGGCGCTTCCTTGAAAGCGATGCCGGGCTTGCGATGCGCGCGACCGGCGCCAATCCCCGCATGGCCCGTGCCCAGGGTGTCGATACCAGCCGGCAGATCTATCTGGGCATGGCGATTTCCAATGCGCTGGTGGCGCTTGGCGGCGCGCTGTTTGCGCAGACCAACGGATTTGCGGACGTCACCTCGGGTGTCGGCACCATCGTCGTCGGCCTTGCTGCAGTCATTATCGGCGAGACGCTGCTTGGGCGGCGGGGGCTGCTGATTGCGCTTATCGGATGCGTGTTCGGCTCGATCATATACCGCATCGCCATCCAGCTTGCGCTGTCGAGCGACGTCATCGGCCTGCAGGCCTCCGACCTCAATTTCGTGACGGCGGTTCTCGTGACTGTCGCGCTCATTCTTCCCCGCCTTCGCGGAGGTGCCACATCATGATCAGCGTCAAGGACATCAAGGTTGTTTTCGGGCGTGGCACGCCGCTGCAGAAACAGGCGCTGAACGGCGTCAGCCTGACAATCGAGGAAGGCTCTTTCGTCACCGTCATCGGCTCCAATGGCGCCGGCAAATCGACACTGCTCGGCGTGCTCGCCGGTGATGTCATGCCGAGCGAGGGCTCGGTTCTGATCGGCAAGACCGACGTGACGCGCAAGTCTACATCGGCCCGCGCCGGTCTGGTGGCACGCGTTTTCCAGGATCCATTGACCGGAAGCTGCGGTGCGCTGTCGATCGAGGAGAACCTCGCTCTGGCCGCCCGGCGCGGTGAAAAGCGCGGGCTTGGCGCAGCTCTCAGTGGAAGCCGCCGCGACTATTTCAAGGAGCGGATCGCCGAGCTTAATCTCGGGCTGGAAAACCGTCTGAGGGACCGTATGGACCTGCTGTCCGGCGGTCAGCGGCAGGCCGTTTCGCTCGTCATGGCGACGCTTGCCGGCTCCGAAGTGCTGTTGCTCGACGAGCATACGGCGGCGCTCGATCCCGGTATGGCCGAGTTCGTCATGAACCTGACGCAGAAGATCGTTTCCGAACGCAAGCTGACGACCATGATGGTGACGCATTCCATGCGTCAGGCGCTGGACTACGGCCACCGCACGATCATGCTGCATGGCGGCGAGATCGTGCTCGACGTGGCCGGCGATAACAGGAAGAACCTGCAGGTCGAAGACCTGATCGCCATGTTCCGCAAGATGCGTGGCCAGACGCTCGACGACGATGCGCTGCTAATCGGCTAGGCTGACAGCGTGCTGATCGGCTAAGGTGACAGCGTGCTGATCGGCTGATCAGCGCGCCTGTGTGAGCAGGATCTTGGCGGCGAAGACCGAGAAGACGCCGGCGAAGGTATAGTCCATGCCGCGCAGCACCTTCCTGTTGCTCTGCAGCCAGCTCGACAGCCAGTCGGCAGCCATGACGACAGCCGCGTTGACCGGCATTCCGACCAGGATGAAGCAGAATCCGAGGAAGAGCAGCTTGTGCGTCACGGCGGGATCACTCGCATCGACGAACTGCGGCAGGAAGGTCATGAAGAAGATGATGACCTTCGGGTTCAGCAGGTTGACCCAGAAGCCCGAGGAAATGTTCGAGAGGATCGTGCCCCTTGGGCCTTCAACCTTAGCGACCGTCAGCTTCGAGCCGTAGCGGATTGCCTGCACTGCCAGCCAGAAGAGATAGGCGGCGCCGCCGGTCTTCAGGATCAGGAAAGCGGTCGGAGAAGCGGTGATCAAAGCCGATATGCCGAAGGCGACCAGCATCGTGTGCACGACGATGCCGAGGCTGGTGCCAAGAACAACGAAAAGGGCTGCCTTCTTGCCCTGTGCCAGCGCACGGCTGATCGACAAGGTCATGTCAGGGCCGGGGGTTGCCGCCAGCAACAAAGTGGCGGCGGCGAAGGCAATAAGCGTCGGAAAGCTTGGCAGGAACTCCATGGTATACTCTGAAAGCCGGAGAAAGATCCGGCGATCTCTTACGCGGCTTTCAGAAATTTACCAATCAAACCTTGTGATGGCACCGATTACTTCTGTTCGAGATAGGCCTTGAATTTGTCAGCGTAATCCTTGTGCCAGCGTGACAGTGGCGGGCGGTTCTCGATGATATCGCCCATCGCCCAGGCCATGCGGCGTTCATCGACAGGACGGGCTACGTCGTTATCGGGGCATAGGATGTAGAAATCGCCGCGCTCCAGGCTTTCGACCATGAAATCGACCGTCTGTTCTGGCGTCCAGGCCGCGGCAGGCTTTTCCTGGCGATCGCCTTTGGTGAGGCCGGTAAAGACGAAGCCGGGGATCAGCAGATGCGCGGAAATACCGGCACCTTCGATATTGCGCAGCTCATGCTCGAGCGCTTCAGTGACGACTTTCACACCGGCCTTGGAAACATTGTAGGCGGGGTTGCCAGGCGGGGTGGTGATGCCCTGCTTGGAGCCGGTATTGATAATAAGGCCGGGTTCGCTATGAGCTATCATGCCCGGGCCGAATGCCCTGACGCCGTTGACGACGCCGAGAAGATTGACCGCAAGAATATTGTCCCAGCCGGCCTGCGGACTGAAGATCGAGGTTTCCGGGCCGATGCCGGCATTGTTCATCAACACATGCACGCGGCCGAAGCGCTGAATGACAGCGCGCTCGAGGGCTTCGATCTGCTCCTTCTGCGAGACGTCGGTCTCGACAGCCATCACATGCTCCTGGCCCGCGATCGCCTCCAGTTCGGCGCGGGCGCTGGCGAGCCTGTCGCCATCGAGATCGGCGATCACGACGCTCATGCCGGCCCTGGCGAAGTATTTTGCGGCGGCGAGGCCGATGCCGGATGCGCCGCCGGTGATGACGGCAACATTGGATTGTTTGAAAATGTCTTGAATATTCGTCACGGGACTGGCCTCTCCTCGGAGCATTGTTCGGACGGTGCCGAATATGGGCTCTGCTTTTGCGCTGTCAAACCTTATCGGGGTACCGCTGGCGCCTCGTTGCCCTTGCGTCACGCGCCAATCTCGCTAAAAGTGCCGCGATACCGGGCTTTGCGGGTGTGCCGCGGCCTTCATGCAACGGACCTCATCATCATGGCATCATACAAAGACGTGAAGAAAGTCGTGCTCGCTTATTCGGGCGGTCTCGATACCTCGATCATCCTGAAGTGGCTGCAGACCGAACTCGGCGCTGAAGTCGTGACCTTCACCGCCGACCTCGGCCAGGGCGAAGAGCTGGAGCCGGCGCGCAAGAAGGCCGAGATGCTCGGCATCAAGGAGATCTATATCGAGGACGTGCGCGAAGAATTCGTGCGCGATTTTGTCTTCCCGATGTTCCGCGCCAATGCCGTCTATGAAGGTGTCTACCTGCTCGGCACGTCGATTGCCCGCCCGCTGATCTCCAAACACCTCATCGATATCGCCCGCAAGACCGGCGCCGACGCGATCGCACATGGCGCGACCGGCAAGGGCAACGACCAGGTTCGCTTCGAGCTTTCTGCCTATGCGCTGAATCCCGACATCAAGATCATCGCGCCGTGGCGCGACTGGTCCTTCAAGAGCCGTACCGATCTGCTCGAATTCGCCGAAAAGCACCAGATTCCGGTCGCCAAGGACAAGAAGGGTGAGGCTCCCTTCTCGGTCGATGCCAACCTGCTGCACTCCTCTTCCGAGGGCAAGGTTCTGGAAGATCCGGCGCAGGAAGCGCCTGAATATGTACATATGCGCACCATCTCGCCGGAGGCAGCCCCCGACAAGGCGACGACCATCAAGGTTGGCTTCCGCAAGGGTGATGCTGTCTCGATCAACGGTGTCGAGATGTCTCCGGCAACATTGCTCGCGACCCTCAACAATTATGGCCGCGACAACGGTATCGGTCGCCTCGATCTCGTCGAGAACCGCTTCGTCGGCATGAAGTCGCGCGGTGTCTACGAGACCCCCGGCGGCACGATCCTGCTGGCAGCGCATCGCGCGATCGAGTCGATCACGCTCGATCGTGGAGCGGCACACCTCAAGGACGAGCTGATGCCGCGTTATGCCGAGCTCATCTATTACGGCTTCTGGTTCTCGCCGGAGCGCGAAATGCTGCAGGCCCTCATCGACAAGAGCCAGGAGCACGTCGAAGGCGAAGTGACGCTGAAGCTCTACAAGGGCAATGTCATGGTCACCGGCCGTGAGAGCGAAAAGTCGCTCTATTCCGACAAGCTCGTCACCTTCGAAGACGACCAGGGCGCCTACGACCAGAAGGATGCCGCCGGCTTCATCAAGCTCAATGCGCTGCGCCTTCGCACGCTCGGCAAGCGTAACCTGCAGAAGTAACGCTCGTCGGACCGATCCGAAAGAGCCCGCCGGCCTCGCCGCGCGGGCTTTTTTCTTTCACGGCTTATACACCGTTGACGAGTGTCTTGACGGGACGAGGTCATGGCATAAGCTGCACCGGTTACCATCGGAGCCTTTCCATGCCGCTTTCCCTGCTCGTCGGCGCCTTTTTGGCGGCGCTTTTCTATGTGCTCATCCCCGGTCCGGCTTTTCTGCAGCTTCTCGGTATTGGCGCCGGGCAGGGTCGCAAGGCGGGCGCCTTCTTCATGATGGGGCATCTTGTTGGCGATCTCGTCTGGTCGGGTCTGGCGCTGGTTGCGATCGTCGGTGCCAAGACGATCGGCACGTTCGTTTTCGACCTGCTGGGGCTTGCCTGCGGCTTCTATCTCGCCTGGATCGGCTGGAGCGCCGTCAATGCGAAGCCGAAGGCCGAGGGACAGGCGCTGCTCGTCGTGGAGCGGCCGTTCCGCCGCGGACTGATTTTCGGGGTCACCAACCCGAAGGGCTATCCGGTGGCGCTCGCCACGTTCACGGCGCTGGTCGCAGGCTCTGCAAGTGCGCTCGACTTTCAGGCCCTGCCGATGCTGCTCAGCGTGTCCTTCGTCGGTTTCATCACGGCCGACATCATCCTGATCGGGATCATCGGTGCCGGCGTCGTACGCCGCTTCTACCGCGCCCATGAAAGGCTGATCGTACGTTGCTCGGGCGTACTCTTCATGGGTTTCGCCGTTCAGGCCCTGTGGCATGCCACGCCTGGTCTGCTCGGTTGGCGGAAAGCCTGATCAGGTCTCGCTGGCAAGGAAGCCGACGACTGATCTCAGCGTCTGAACCTCATTCGGGTCGCCAATCGACATGGCGATCTGAAGCTGGTCCTTGTAGTAGTCCAGGAAGTTGAAACTGGTGCCGTCGGTGACATTGGACAGATCGATGACGTTGCCGAGCGGATCGATCGCGTGCATGGGCAATGGTTCGGATATTGCGGCAAAGGTACTCTGATCAATCAAGCCATTGTCAAGGCTCTGCCGGGCATAGCTGCGCAATTCGCCTGCACTGACGGCCGTGAAATCGATCGCCTGGCGATTATCAAAATCTTCGATCTGGAATGAGCCTTGAGCAATGCCGTGCTTAGGCTCGATTACAATATCAGCGGTCTTCGAACTTTTTGCGTTATTGTTTGTATTATTTTTGAATAGCAAACTCTGAGAAGACCGCAGGGAAAAAATTTCCATGCGCATGTCCTCTTACTTGAAGATAAGGGGAAACTAGCGTCTCGAGCCGATTCGCGTCAATCGTTAACGATTGGTTAATTTTTATGTATCAATTCTTGCCCACAAGAATTAGCCGGGCGGACAAAAGTCACGGCCGGCCACATATCAATTCCGTGGCGACCTTCCTATATTATTGATCCACTTGCCGGCATAAAGGACTTTCATATGTCTTCTTCCACTCAATTCAATCAGGCACTTGTCAACTGGAATGGCCTTCATGGCCTGCCGCGTTTTGACGCCATTGCCGACAGCGACTTTGCCGCGGCCTTCGAGGCCGCGCTCGCCTTGCACGAAAGAGAGATCGACGCGATCGCCGGCAGCAAGGAAGAGCCGAGTTTCGACAATACAGTCGTCGCACTCGAGATTGCCGGGGATGAACTATCGCGTATTTCCTCTCTCTTCTGGAACCGGGCCGGCGCGCATACCAATGATGTCATTCAGGCGCTGGAGCGGGATATTTCGCCGAAAATGTCCCGGCATTACTCGAAGATCGGCATGAATGCCGACCTCTTCAAGCGTATCGACGCACTCTGGGAAAAGCGTGAAAGCCTTGGCTTGACGCTGGAGCAGACACGCGTGCTGGAGCGGCATTGGAAAGGCTTTGTCAAATCGGGCGCCAAGCTGCCGAAGGCAGAGCAGGAGAAACTTGCTTCGATCAACGAAAAGCTTGCCGGCCTCAGCACCGGCTTCGGCCAGAACGTGCTTGCCGACGAAAAGGGCTGGTCGCTGATCCTCTCCAGCGAAGAGGAACTTGCCGGCATTCCCGATTTCCTGCGCGACGCAATGGCAGCTGCTGCCCGCGAGCGCGGCGAGGGCGGCAAATATGCTGTAACGCTGTCACGCTCGATCATCGAGCCGTTCCTCACTTTCTCCGAGCGCCGGGACCTTCGCGAGCAGGCCTTCAAGGCCTGGGTGGCGCGTGGTGAAAATGTTGGCGAGACGGATAACCGCGGCATTATCAGAGAGACTCTTGCGTTGCGTGACGAGGTGGCGAAGCTTCTCGGCTACGCCAACTTCGCCGAGCTGAAGCTCGACAATACCATGGCGAAGACGCCAGTGGCCGTGAATGATCTGCTGCGCGCCGTCTGGGCAAGGGCGGTGAAGCGCGCTCACGAGGAAGAAGCGGATATCGCCGCGCTGATCACCGCGGAAGGCAAGAACCACGACGTTATGCCGTGGGACTGGCGTCACTATGCGGAGAAGATCCGGGCGCAGCGGTTCAATTTCTCGGAAGCGGAGCTGAAGCCCTATCTGCAGCTCGAAAAGATCATCGACGCCTGCTTCGACGTTGCTGGTCGCCTGTTCGGCATTCATGCCGTCGAGAAGAAGGGCGTTGCCGCCTATCATCCGGACGTCCGGGTCTTCGAGATTCGCGACCGGGACGACAAGCTCGTCGCGCTTTTCCTCGGCGACTATTTCGCCCGCAGCTCGAAACGTTCGGGCGCCTGGATGAGCTCCTTCCAGTCACAGCACAAGCTGACGATGAAGAACGGCCGCCATGGCGAGATGCCGATCATCTACAATGTCTGCAATTTCGCAAAGCCCGCGGAAGGAAAGCCGGCGCTGCTTTCGCTCGACGATGCGCGTACGCTGTTCCATGAATTCGGCCATGCGCTGCACGGCATGCTCTCCAACGTTACCTATCCCTCTGTATCGGGTACGGGGGTCTCGCGCGATTTCGTCGAGCTTCCTTCGCAGCTTTACGAGCACTGGCTGACGGTTCCTGCCATCCTCAAGGAATATGCCGTGCATTTCGAAACCGGAGAGCCGATGCCACAGGCGCTGCTTGACAAGGTGCTTGCCGCCCGCACCTTCAATTCCGGCTTCAACACCGTGGAGTTCACCTCTTCGGCGCTGGTCGACATGGCCTTCCATACGCGCGACAAGGTCGGGGATCCGATGGCCGTTCAGGCCGAGGTGCTCTCGGAAATCGGCATGCCGAAATCGATCGTCATGCGTCACGCCACGCCGCACTTCCAGCATATCTTCTCCGGCGGTTATTCGGCGGGCTATTATTCCTACATGTGGTCGGAGGTGCTCGATGCCGATGCCTTCGCCGCCTTCGAAGAGACGGGCGATGCCTTCAGCGGCGAAATGGCCGCAAAGCTTCGGAATAATATCTACTCCACGGGCGGCTCCGTCGATCCGGAAGACGCCTACAAGGCTTTCCGCGGCAAGCTGCCGAGCCCGGACGCGATGCTGGTCAAGAAGGGCCTTGCGACCTTCGAGGAATTGACAGGCAGTGACGCTTAAGACAGTTTGATGACATAGAGCAAAGCGGCATGGTGATAGCCATGCCGTAGCTTTCGCGTGCCACCCCCTTTCGCAATCGCGAAAAAAACGGTATGAGCGCGCCAAACATAAATGGCGCGTCCACTAAGCGTAGCGCCCCAGCCTCAGAGATTATGACAAATGGCACTTCGCAACATCGCGATCATCGCGCACGTTGACCATGGCAAAACGACCCTCGTCGACGAGCTCCTGAAACAGTCCGGCTCGTTCCGCGAGAACCAGCGCGTTGCAGAGCGCGTGATGGACTCGAACGACCTCGAAAAGGAACGCGGCATCACCATTCTCGCCAAGGCAACCTCGGTGGAATGGAAGGGTGTCCGCATCAATATCGTCGACACCCCCGGCCACGCCGACTTCGGCGGTGAAGTCGAGCGCATCCTGTCGATGGTGGATGGTGCGATCGTTCTGGTCGACTCTTCCGAAGGTCCGATGCCGCAGACGAAGTTCGTCGTCTCCAAGGCGCTGAAGGTCGGCCTTCGCCCGATCGTCGCGATCAACAAGATCGACCGTCCCGATGGCCGCCATGAAGAAGTCATCAACGAAGTCTTCGACCTCTTTGCCAATCTCGACGCGACCGACGAACAGCTCGACTTCCCGATCATGTATGGTTCGGGCCGCGACGGCTGGATGAACGTCAATCCTGAAGGTCCGAAGGACGAAGGTCTTGCGCCGCTTCTCGATCTCGTGCTCAAGCACGTTCCGGAGCCGAAGGTCGAAGAAGGCCCGTTCCGCATGATCGGAACGATCCTTGAAGCCAACCCCTTCCTCGGCCGCATCATCACCGGCCGTATCGCATCGGGCTCGATCAAGCCGAACCAGGCCGTCAAGGTTCTGGGCCAGGATGGCAAGCTGATCGAAACCGGCCGTATCTCCAAGATCCTCGCGTTCCGTGGTATCGAGCGTCAGCCGATCGAAGATGCGCAGGCAGGCGACATCGTCGCGATCGCCGGCCTCTCCAAGGGCACTGTCGCTGATACGTTCTGCGATCCTGCCGTTTCAGAAGCCATGAAGGCGCAGCCGATCGATCCGCCGACTGTCACCATGTCCTTCATTGTCAACGACAGCCCGCTTGCGGGCACCGAAGGCGACAAGGTGACGAGCCGCGTCATCCGCGACCGTCTCTTCAAGGAAGCCGAAGGCAACGTTGCCCTGAAGATCGAAGAAGCCGAAGGCAAGGATTCGTTCTACGTGTCCGGCCGCGGTGAACTTCAGCTCGCCGTTCTCATCGAAACCATGCGTCGCGAAGGCTTCGAGCTCGCCGTGTCGCGTCCGCGCGTCGTGATGCACAAGGATGAAAGCGGCCAGGTTCTCGAGCCGATCGAAGAAGTTGTCGTCGACGTCGACGAAGAGCATTCCGGTGTGGTCGTGCAGAAGATGTCCGAGCGCAAGGCCGAGATGGTCGAGCTGCGTCCGTCAGGCGGCAATCGTCTTCGCCTGCGTTTCTACGCACCAACGCGCGGCCTCATCGGCTACCAGTCGGAGCTGCTGACCGATACGCGCGGCACGGCGATCATGAACCGCCTGTTCCACGACTACCAGCCCTACAAGGGCGTGATCGGTGGCCGCGTCAACGGCGTGCTGCTCGCCAACGGTTCCGGCGAAGCCGTCGCCTATGCGATGTTCAACCTGGAAGACCGCGGTCCGATGATCATCGAGCCGGGCGAAAAGGTCTATGCCGGCATGATCATCGGCATCCATTCGCGCGACAACGACCTTGAAGTGAACGTCCTGAAGGGCAAGCAGCTCACCAACATCCGCGCCGCCGGCAAGGACGAAGCCGTGAAGCTTACCCCGCCGATCCGCATGACACTCGATCGTGCTCTTTCCTGGATCCAGGACGACGAGCTGATGGAAGTGACGCCGAAGAACATTCGCCTGCGCAAGATGTATCTCGACGCCAACGACCGCAAGCGTTTCGAAAAGTCGAAGGCAGCTCTCTAAGAGCCTCGCCTACTCCTTTAAAACCCCGGCCTTCGCGCCGGGGTTTTTTATTGTGCGCTGCGTCGATTCCGTCTTGTGACAATCGTTAAAAAAGCGTTAAATTTTCTCTGTCGTCCACATATCAAGTCTGTGGGCAATCGATCACGATGCGGCTGCCGCATATGGTTAATTGCCTCCGGCAGGACCAGAGTAAGCGTTATGAAGACGTTGTCGATCGATGTCCGGCGGGCTGAACCGCATGATGCCCGAGCCATTTCGGAAGCCCACCGGCTTTCATGGCAGCATACCTATGCCGGCATCATTCCGCATCGTGCTCTGACGCAGATGATCGAGCGCCGCGGCGAAAACTGGTGGCGCAAGGCGACGCGCGGTCCGGCGACGTTGCTTGTTCTGGATGTGGCAGGAACTGTGGCGGGTTATGCGACCCTCGGCCTCAATCGCGCTCGCGCATTGCCTCAGGAAGGCGAAATCTACGAGCTTTATCTGCGCCCGGAGTATCAGGGTATCGGCCTCGGAAAATTGCTTTTCGGTGAAGCCCGGCGGTTGCTGAAATCTCTCGGCTGTAACGGTATGGTCGTCTGGTGCCTGGAAGAAAATGAGACCGCAGCCGGCTTTTATCGCGACCATGGCGGTGTCGATTTCTGCGAAGGCATGGAAAATTTCGACCATAAGCAGATCAAAAAGATCGGCTTCATCTGGAACTGATTGCGGTACCGCAGTCGCTGCATCTTTCATTAGAAAAATTATATATTTTGACGCCCGCGCGCATTAAGCATTGCTTGCGAGGCATGTTGCGTTGCGTCATGAAACCGATTAACTGGCTTCGAGCAATTCAACCTCCCGGGAGTTTCCTATGCGCATCGACGCCGTTTCAATCGGTAAGAATCCACCTGAAGACGTCAACGTTATCGTCGAGGTTCCGGTCGGCGGTCATCCGATCAAGTATGAAATGGACAAGGAAGCCGGCACGCTGGTCGTTGACCGTTTCCTCTATACGCCGATGACCTACCCGGGCAACTACGGCTTCGTGCCGCATACGCTTTCCGAAGACGGCGACCCGATCGACGTGCTGATCGCCAGCACCCGTCCGCTGGTTCCGGGCTGCGTTATCAACGTGCGCCCCATCGGCGTTCTGAAGATGGAAGACAATTCCGGCAAGGACGAGAAGATCATCGCCGTCCCTTCGCCGAAGCTGACGATGCGTTATGACAAGGTGAAGGATTATACCGATCTTCCGGACATCACGCTGAAGCAGATCGAGCATTTCTTCGAGCACTATAAGGATCTGGAGCCTGGCAAGTGGGTGAAGATCTATGGCTGGGGCGACTCCAAGGAAGCAGGCGAGCTGATCCTCGAAGCCATCGAGCGCGCCAAGAAAGAAAAGGCCTGATTCCGGCCATTCCGCAATTGCGGATGCAAAACCGCTGCACATCCTCGCCGGAATTGCTCTAGCCAAATAGCGTTTCGAGCTTGTTGATCAAATCCTCCGGATCGCCATCGATCCGGAGGATTTTTTTGCGCGACGTATCGCCGGCAGCAAGGCTGACCAAGGACTTTCCAATACCCAAAGACTTGGCGACGAGCGCTATGAGGGCCTTGTTGGCTTTTCCCTTTTCCGGGACGGCGGTGACACGCGCCTTCAAGAACACGCCGCCTTCGCCATCTGGTTCGATACCGTCGATGGCATTCTGCCCGCCATTCGGCGTCAGCCTTACGGCAAGACGGACGTGATCACCGGAAAGCCTCCAGGGACGGCTCAAACGACCAGCGAAAATAGGAAAGGCTTGATCGGATTGTTGAGTATGGCCTGGATGAACAGGATGATCAGCAACAGAACAATCGGAGAGATGTCGATGCCACCCAGGTTGGGCAGAAAACGTCGTATCGGCCGCAATGCAGGTTCGGTGGCGTTATAGAAGAACATGCCCAGTTGGCTGACAAACTGGTTATGCGAATTGATGACGTTGAATGCGTACAGCCACGAGAAAATGGCGCTGGCAATGATCACGTACCAATAGAGGTTCAAAGCCACATTGATAATCAAAAAAATGGCTTCAAGAATTCCCGCCATTACCGTCTCCAGTTCGTTGTTGACAGATATGTAGACATTGGCGATTAAACGAGCAAGGGCCGTGTGGAGACGCATGGCAAATCATGTTTAACGGGCCACTTCGCAGGCAATTCTGCGCCCGCTCTCTCGGAAAAGCTTCATGTCGCTTTCGCCCACCGGAGACCGTTTTGCCGCGTTCCGGCATCCGTCCTACACCCGCTTTTTCTTCGCGCGGTTTCTGCTTTCCTTCTCGCAGCAGATCGTCAGCGTCGCCGTCGGCTGGCAGATGTATGACCAGACCGGCAGCGCCATTTATCTCGGCCTGATCGGGCTCGTGCAGTTCCTGCCGTCTCTCGCATTGATCCTCGTTACTGGATCAGTGGCCGACCGGCACAATCGCCGTGCGATCGCCTCGATCTGCTCGCTTGTCAGCGCGCTCTGCACGCTTGCGCTCCTGGGGATGACGATTACCGGCAGCTTTTCACCAATTCCGGTTTTCGCGGTGCTGCTGATCTTCGGCATAGAACGCGCCTTCATGACGCCTGCCGTGCAGTCGCTTGCGCCGAACCTCGTGCCGGAGAAGGACCTTTCGAACGCGATCGCCTGGAATTCCTCCTCATGGCAGCTTGCGGCCATCACCGGCCCCGTGCTCGGCGGTCTGCTTTACGGCGTCAGCGCTTCGACGGCCTATATGGTCGCAGTCATCTTTTCTGCGCTGGGCGCGATCCTGCTCTACACGATCCCGAAACCGCCGCAGAAGACGACGGGTGAAGCCAAGAACTGGGACATGATCCTCGGCGGTTTCCGCTATATAAGGGAAGAGAAGGTGGTGCTTGGGGCCATCTCGCTGGATCTCTTCGCCGTTCTCTTAGGCGGCGCCACCGCGCTGATGCCGATCTTTGCGCGTGATATCCTGACGCTCGGGCCCTGGGGCCTCGGCCTGCTGCGTTCGGCGCCGGGCGTGGGCGCCATCATCATGGCGATCTTCCTTGCCGCCTATCCGCTGAAGCACAAGGCCGGCCTGTATATGTTCATCGGCGTGGCGATTTTCGGCGTTGGTACGATCGTGTTCGGATTCTCGACCAATACCGAGGTTTCCATCGCAGCGCTCGCGATCATGGGCGCTGCGGATATGATTTCCGTCTATGTTCGCGAGAGCCTGATTGCGCTCTGGACGCCGGACCATCTGCGCGGTCGCGTAAACGCCGTCAATATGGTCTTTGTCGGCGCGTCCAATGAGCTCGGCGAGTTCCGAGCGGGCACCATGGCCTCGGTCTTCGGTGCGGTTCCGGCCGTCATCATCGGCGGGGTCGGTACGCTTGCGGTCGCTGCGCTCTGGGCAAGCGGCTTTCCGAAGCTCAGGAAGATCGATACGCTCGACGCGCCTATACGAGAAGCGCCCTAGTCGTCCTGGCCATGGTCGACTTGCCTTCGAAGACGACATCGAGAAATTCGTCGAGCCAGGCTCTCAGCGGCGCATCGAACAGCATGCGGCCTTCGAGATGTTCGCGTCCCTGCTGTGCATTCGGCAGGATGAAGCGATGGGCGCCGTGCACGACCCAGCGGTGCATCATCACCCGCGTCAGCTCCGCATGGAATTGCAGGCCCCAGGCGTTGCCATTGTAGCGGAAAGCCTGGTTGGGGTAAGCGTCGCCGGATGCCAGCAGCTCGGCGCCATGCGGCAGTTCAAATCCTTCCCGGTGGAAGTGATAGACCATCTTCGGCCAGCGCATCAGCAGCCGGCCCTTCTCCGTCGTATGGAGTGGATACCAGCCAATCTCGGTAGACCCGTCGCAATTGGCCGCGACCTTGCTGCCGAGTTGGCGCGCCAGCATCTGTGCGCCGAGGCAGATGCCGAGATAGGGACGGTTTTCCCTGAGGGGGATTTCCAGCCAGTCGATCTCCGCCTTGACGAATTCATCGGGATCGTTGGCGCTCATCGGGCCGCCGAACACCACTGCACCCGCATGGTCGTCGAGCGTCGAGGGCAGCCGGTCGCCAAGCACGGGGCGCCGGATATCGAGGTCGTAGCCTTTCTCGACAAGAAGTTGGCCAACACGGCCGGGGCTTGAGCGCTCCTGATGAAGAATGATGAGAATGGGACGCTTGTCGCGTCTCACTATCCTGTCAGTCGCCATCGTCCTGCACCACCTGTGCGTTTGTCACTCGTGCCGCCGCCTCCTGCCGCTTCTGAATACGCTCACGAGAGGACACCCCCAGGAGATCGGCGATCCGCCAGATCACATGGTCTTCCATCTCGCTGCGCTCGCCGTCGGCATAGACGATATCCCAGAGAATGCCGATCAGCTCCAGACGCTGCTCGGTATTGAGATGTCTCTTTAGATCGGAGGTGAAGCGGAAATAATCAACTGCCGTGCTTTCGGCTTCCAGCCCCGCGGCCATCAAGGCGTCGAGCTGTTTGCCGTCGAGCGCGTATTGCTCCTTCAGAAGCTTGCGCAGCCGCTTCTTCTCGCTGTCCTTGATCTGGCCGTCGGCCTCCATGACCTGCATACAGAGCGCGGCCACCGCGATGCGCGGGTCATCGGGCGCAAAGCCTGATTTCGGGCGGTCGGCGGTCAGATTTTGGAAGAATGCCTGAAAGCGTTCGAACATGCGGTTTTTGTTCCATTTCAGAAAAGGCGGAGTCGCGTCTTGGTTTCCGGCTCCATCTTGGGATCGCGCACGCCGGGGTCATCCGGCAGGCCACCAAAGAAGGGCTTTGGTTCAGACGCAGCAGGAGCCGGTCGGGAGGTGGACGGTTCATTGGCTTTTGCCGGTGCGGGGGCCGGAGGTGCTGGCCGCACGGCTTCCGCAATCGTTGCGGCTCGTTCCAGTTCGATGATGCGGTGGTCGTTGACTATGCTTTCCGGCCTGGTATCGCGCAGCGGCGGCAAGGTCTTCAGCGCCGTTTCGATCGGGGCGGTCGACCCTTCCTCGACTGGTCCTTCGAGCTGGCCGAAAGGTGCCTTCCACTCGAAGGCGTCGAGACGACCGGTCACCGGCGAGACCGGCAACCATTTGTCGGAAACGAAACCATCGGCAACCCAGGCCGGATCGCGCGGCGCCTTCAGCGCCTGTGCCAGCCAATGGCGCACGCGACCCTGATCGCCGGTCTCTGCTTCCTCGATGTCCGCGAGCAGCAGAAAGGCCGCCTCGCGGGGTTCGATACGGGCGGCTGCTTCCGCCTTGGCACGCGCCTTGGCGAATTGCTGTGCATAGAGTGAGGCCTGTGCGACGACGAGGAGAGATTCGACATTGTTCGGTCGCATGCCTTCCAGCCGCTCGGCGCGCTTCAGGCGATCGAGTGTCGAATCGCCGCTGCGGGCGCGGACATAGACGCGACCGATCTCCGGATGTGGCGCGGCCTTCCATGCCTGTTCGAGAATGGAGGCAGCCTTGCGTATGCCGTTCTCGCGGAACAGCGCCTTTGCGGCGATAAGTGCGGCGGGCACAAAATCGGCTGAAAGCTTCAGCGCCTGGAGGGCATCATCACGAGCGCCGGCGGCATTGCTTTCCAGCTTGTCATCGGCGCGCGCCGTCAGCAGCACTGCATGCAGACGGTTGGCCTCCGCCTTTTCGACAACCTTGGCGGCCTTCTGCTGTTCCAGCAGACGGATGGCGTCGTCCCAGCGGCCGGACTGGCTGCGATATTCGAGCGTTGCCTGTGCTGCCCACGGCAGGTATGGCGCATTGTCGGCCGCTTTTTCCGCGTATTGGCGGGCGGCTTCGTTTGCGCCGAGACGCCTGGCCTCCAGGTAAAGGCCGCGCAAGCCAAGCTCCCGCGTCTCCGGATCGTTGGCCATCGCTTCGAACTTGGAGCGTGCCTCGTCGTAGCGGCCTTCGATGAGCGCCGCCTGTGCTTCCAAAAGATTGATCAGCGGTTCCTGATCGGCGCGGATAAGACCGCGCGAGCGTGCCGCCATCTTGCGGGCGAGCAGGGCATTGCCGGCGCCCGCTGCAATGAGGCCGGTCGACAGCGCCTGGTAACCGCGGTCGCGTTTACGGGCGCGAAAGAAGCGTGTCACCGAATGCGGAGAGGTCCATATCAGTCGGACGAACCACCAGGCCACCATGACGGCAGCGATCAGCGCAATGATGGCGCTTGCCGCCACGATCAGCTTGGTCTGGTAGATCTGGCCTTCCCAGATCAGCGACAGATCGCCGGGACGATCGGCAAGCCAGGAGAAACCATATGCGAGAACGAGGACGAGGAGCGCGAAGATAACCAGGCGGACCATACTCATCCTTCCTTGCCGGTGCCGGAAACGGCCTTCGAGAGAGCGCCGCCAACGAGATCCTCGACGCGGATACGAGCTTCGAGCGACTGCTTGAAGGCGGCGGAAGCCTGCTTGGCAGCAGCAGGCAGGCTGTTCCATTCAGTGGCTGCACCGGGCAGATCGCCGTTCTTCACCTTGTCCTCCATACGCGCGGCGATCGCCTCAACGCTTTCGCCTTCGACATTGCCGACGGGGCGGACCGAAACCAGGGATTTGGCGCTCGACATCAGCCGGTCGGACCAGCTCTGGTTGGGATCGGGCTGGTTGACGGACTCGACGATCGCTGCGGCAACGTCGGGAACCTGACGGATGAGCTCGGCGCGGGAGGGCACGCCGGTTTCGGCAAAGCCGCGCAGATCGGTTGCAGCGGGATCGTCGGGTGCTACGCCGGCAAATGTATCGAGTTCGGCGATGAAAGGGCCGCCGCGGTCGATCGCGGCCTTGAGCGCTGCGGCTGCGATAGCCCGGGCGACGGCGACATCCTCGCGCGGTTCATTCAGCTTCTTTTCGGCTTCGGCAAGGCGGCTGGAAATATCGGCGCCGCTGGAGGCCTGCTGTTCGGTGGTCTGCGTAAGGCTCGTCTTCAACTGCTCGATTTGAGCAGTCAGATCTGCAATCTTCTGGTTGAGCGCTTCAACACCGCCAGGCTCGGTCGCTGTGCCGGATGCCGGTGTCTGGGGAGCCGCTTCGAGAGCCGCGACGCGCTTTTCGAGAGCACTTGTATCGGCGGCCGGCGGCGGATTGGCGGCAAGGCTTGCGACCGATTGCTTGAGCCCTTCGATCTCGCCGGCGAGATCGGCCATATCGGCTGAATTCGTCTGCGAGGTTGAGGAACCCGGCAGATAACCGGCATATTGAATGGCTCCGGCGCCGAGCAGTGCGACAAGGCCGCCGAAAATGCCCGCGGCGATCAGACCCGATGTGACCGCTCCCTTCTGCGGCGGCGGTTGCACCGGTTCCGAGAGCGGGGGTTCCTTGGAGAAGGACCCATCCTGCGCGCCGGCGGCGCGTTCGCTTTCGTGTTCGGACAGCGGTTCACCCGCGGCTTCTGCAGCGGAAACGGCCTCGGCGACAGGCGCATCATCGATGGCTTGTGCGGCTTCTTCAGCAGGCTTTTCAGGATCAGTCGCCGAGGCGAAGTCCTGCGCGTCCAGGTCAATCGTGACCGGCTTGTCGGAGCTCTTCGCGTGGCGTGGCGGATTTCCCGATACCATGAGGTCCTCATTATCCTGCATTGCAACGAAACTAGACAGGGACGGCAGTTAAGGGAAGAGGTTAGATCAAATTTGGGCGGCTAAAGCCTTCAAAGCAGCGACAAAAGGCTTTTTTCATCCGGCATCGGCGAAATCTCCAAGGCTGTGCTCAAAAGAGTTGGAACAGCTTCCGCTACAGTGTTGCTGAGACAAATGAGACGGATTTTCGGCAGCTGCAATAAAAGGGACTCTGCCTGCGGGATCTGAAAGAAATTTGCGGCCGTTTGGCGGGAGTAGAAAAGAACAGCATCAGGAGGATTGCGCATGAGGAAGGTGGCGACCGTCCCGGGGTCAAGAGCGATAGATTCCATCCGGTAACATTCGGCCACTGAGAACTGACGCCCCAGCTCGGTCAGCCGCGTCTCGAAGGCCTCGGCACGCGGAAGGCCGGCGAGATAGACAAGCCCGCCGGTATTGTTTGCCGCGATCAACTCGGCCAGTTCGCGGCCGCTGCCGGACGATGTCGTGACGGAGCAGAATCCCAGCTTGCGGGCCTCCTCAGCCGTCGTCTCGCCGACGGCAAAGAGACGGCGCGAAAGGTGGGGTGTCAGTGAGTCATCCAGAGATTGTAGCGTGCGCACCGCCTCCGCGCTCGTTATCGCTATCGCCCCAGTGGTTGTTTCCAGAGCCTGCCGAGCGGCTGCCGCGTCATGAATGGGACGGGTCAGCGGCAGCAATAGTGGCTCGTGGCCTAGCTCGCGTAAACGTTGAGCGGTTCGCTCGCCCGAATGTGCCGGACGGGTGACGAGCACGCGCATGCCGGCTAGCTCCAGTCCTCAAAGAAGCTGCTTCCTGCTCTCGCGCGGACATCCTGTCCGGCGCGGGTGCCGAGTGCAGCGGCATCGCGGCGATTGCCGTCTATGGTGATCGCATGCTGATGGCGGCCGTCAGGGGTAATGATGAGACCCGAGAAACGGATCTGATCACCCTCGCAGACGGCGTAACCGCCGATCGGCGTGCGACAGGAGCCATCGAGGGCGGCAAGGAATGCGCGTTCGCAGGAGACCGTGTCGAAGGTCGGCGGATCGTTGATCGGCGTCAGCAGTTCGTCGATCCTGTTGTCGCCGATACGGCTCTCGATACAGATCGCGCCCTGTGCGGGTGCCGGCGGGAAGCTATCAGGGTCGAGGATATCGGTGATCACCTCGACCTTGCCAAGACGCTTGAGGCCCGCAAGCGCCAGAAGCGTCGCGTCGACCTGACCTTCCTGCAGCTTGCGCAGGCGCGTGTCCACAAGGCCGCGGAAAGTGATGACGTTGATATCCGGCCGCATGCGGCGAATGAGCGCCTGACGGCGAAGCGAGGATGAGCCGACGGTTGCGCCATGGGGCAGGTCGATCAGCTTCGGAGCGGTGCGGCCGACAACCGCGTCGCGAATGTCTTCGCGCGGCAGATAGGCGGAGAGGTAGAGACCTTCTGGCAGGTTGGTAGGCATGTCCTTGCTCGAATGCACGGCAAAATCGAGATCGCCGGCCGCAAGCTGCTGCTCGAGCTCTTCCGTGAAAAGTCCTTTGCCGCCGATCTCGGCCAGGGAACGGTCGGTGACGCGGTCGCCCTTGGTCGTCAGAACGACGATTTCGAACATTTCCTCCGGAAGATTGTGGGCTGCCATCAGCCGATCTCGGGCTTCGTGCGCCTGTGCGAGCGCCAGCGGGCTGCCACGCGTGCCGATACGGAAAGGTTTTGTTTGCATCCGCTTTGTTCCGTTGTTACCGGAGTTCTCGTAAACAGGTTTAACCCCTATCGCAATCAACGAACAGATTTCATGGCTCCCTTTCTGCGCATCCTCGGCATCGAGACAAGCTGCGACGAGACCGCCGCTGCGGTCGTCGAGCGCGATGCCGAAGGCCGCTCCAATGTCCTGTCGGATGTCGTTCTTTCCCAGCTCGACGAGCATAGCGCCTATGGTGGCGTGGTGCCGGAGATTGCGGCCCGCGCCCATGTCGAAGCGCTGGACGAGCTGATCGACGAAGCCCTGAAGCGCGCCAATGTGTCGCTCTCGGATGTCGACGCGATTGCCGCGACATCGGGGCCTGGCCTGATCGGGGGGCTGCTTGTCGGGCTGATGACCGGCAAGGCGATCGCCAAGGCGGCGGGCAAACCCCTTTATGCCGTCAACCACCTGGAAGGCCATGCGCTGACGGCGCGGCTGACGGATGGTCTTTCCTTTCCTTATCTGATGCTGCTCGTTTCCGGCGGCCATACGCAGCTCATCCTCGTGCGCGGCATCGGCGAGTACGAGCGTTGGGGCACGACGATCGACGATGCGCTGGGCGAGGCTTTCGACAAGACGGCGAAACTGCTCGGCCTTCCCTATCCCGGCGGGCCGGCGGTGGAGAGGATGGCGCAGAGTGGCAATGCCGATCGCTTCAATTTCCCGCGGCCGCTCGTTGGCGAAGCGAGGCTCGATTTTTCCTTCTCGGGCCTGAAGACGGCCGTGCGCCAGGCGGCGACCGAGATCGCGCCACTGACGGATCAGGATGTCGCCGATATCTGCGCCTCCTTCCAGAAGGCGATTTCCCGCACGATGAAAGATCGCATCGGCCGCGGCCTGCAGCGATTCAAGGCGGAATTTCCGGACCTTCCCGAAAAGCCGGCGCTGGTGGTGGCCGGCGGCGTCGCAGCGAACCAGGAGATCCGCAGCACGCTTCAGGCGCTCTGCGACAAGAATGGTTTCCGTTTCATCGCGCCGCCGCTTCACCTCTGCACCGACAACGCCGTGATGATTGCCTGGGCCGGACTTGAGCGCATGGCGAAGGGCGTAGTGCCAGACGATCTCGATGTGCAGCCGCGCTCGCGGTGGCCGCTCGATTCCAAGGCCGGGACCGTGCTCGGATCCGGAAAGCGGGGAGCCAAGGCATGAGCGAACGGATCGCTGTGGTCGGATCGGGAGCTTTCGGTACGGCGCTTGCATCCGTCATCGCGCTCACTGGGCGCAATTCGGCAATTCTCGTCGGCCGCGATCCCGCGCTGATCGAAGATCTCAGGTCGGAACGGCTTCATGACGCTGTTCTGCCTGGCATCCCACTGCCGGAAACGCTGGAATTCTCCGCTGAGGCAGATGCGATCGGCGATGCGGGTATCGTGCTCTTTGCAATGCCGTCACAAGCGCAGGCAGACGCCGCTCGACAATATGGTCCTTATCTGGCCAAGGATGCCGTCCTGGTCACCTGCGCAAAGGGCATCGAAAGGCAAACAGGCGCGCTTTTGACTGACATGCTGGAGCGGGAATTGCCCGATCATCCGGTTGGCGTACTCTCCGGCCCGGGCTTTGCCGCCGATATCGCCAAGGGGCTGCCGACGGCCATGGCTATCGCCGCGGCCGATATGCAGGTTGCCGAGCGGCTAGCACAGGCGATCTCCGGCCGCACTTTCCGCCTCTATGCCTCGGCAGACCGCATCGGCGTGCAGCTTGGCGGTGCGTTGAAGAATGTATTGGCGATTGCCTGCGGTATTGTCGAAGGCGCCGGCATTGGCGATTCGGCGCGCGCGGCACTGATTGCCCGCGGGCTTGCGGAGATGTCACGCTTCATCGTCGCCAAAGGCGGCAATGCCGATACGGCGCGCGGGCTTTCCGGCCTCGGCGATCTGGTGCTGACGGCAACCAGCCATCAGTCGCGTAACCTGCGTTTCGGCATTGCGCTCGGACGCGGCGAAAAGGTCGATCCTTCGCATGGCGAGTTGGTGGAAGGGGCCTTTGCTGCTGCAGTTGCCGCACGACTTGCCGAGGAGCTCGGCGTCGAGATGCCGATTACCGACGCCGTTTCCGCAATCATAGACGGCAGGCTCGGCATTTCCGAAGCCATCGAACAATTGATGACACGTCCAATTACGACCGAATAGGAGACAGACATGCTTTTCGCCCTTCTCTGCAAGGACAAGCCCGGCCATCTCAACGTGCGCATGGAAACGCGCGCGACCCATCTCGATTATCTCAACAAGCTGAATGCCGAAGGCAAGCTTGCCATGGCTGGCCCGTTTCTCGATGCGGAGGGCAAGCCGAATGGCAGCCTCGTGATTGTCCATGCCGAAACGGTTGACGATGCCACGGCGCTCGGCGCTGCCGATCCCTATGCACTGGCCGGCCTTTTCGAAAGCGTCGAGGTAAAGCCCTTCAACTGGGTCTTCAACAAGCCGGAGGCTTGAGGGCGATGGCGCATTGGCTTTACAAATCCGAGCCCGCGGCCTGGTCCTGGGAACAGCAGAAGGCGGCCGGCGAGAAGGGCACCGAATGGACAGGTGTGCGCAACTACCTTGCGCGCAACAACATGCGGGCCATGCAAATCGGCGACAAGGGTTTCTTCTACCATTCCAATGACGGGCTGGAGATCGTCGGTATCGTCGAAGTCTGCGCGCTCTCGCATCCCGATTCGACGGCGAAAGGTGACGATCGCTGGGATTGCGTCGATATCCGTGCCGTCATGGACGTGCCGAAGCCGGTGACGCTGAAGGACATCAAGGCAAACGAGAAACTGTCCAAGATGTCGCTGGTCACCTCGATGCGGCTGTCCGTGCAGCCGGTGACCGACGACGAATGGGCCGAGGTTTGCCGCATGTGCGGTTTCGACAACCCGCCGCGCTGAGCAGCTTTGAAAACCGATCCGGAAACCTTCATCCGCGCCAATACCAGCCTGCTTGCGCCGCCGCATGTGCCGGAGATTCGGCTCTATCTGGCGAGCGAAGCCCATGAGCTCTGGCTGAAGACGGAGGAAGAGCTGGAGGCGATCGGCCTGCCGCCGCCTTTCTGGGCCTTTGCCTGGGCGGGTGGTCAGGGGCTGGCGCGCTACGTTCTCGATCACCCCGAAACGGTCAAAGGAAAGCGCATACTGGATTTCGCCAGCGGTTCCGGATTGGTGGGAGTTGCCGCAAGCCAGGCTGGTGCGGCCAAGGTGACGGCCTCCGATATCGATCCGTGGTCGCAGACGGCGGTGCGGCTGAATGCGGCCGCCAATTCGGTCTCGCTGGACTTCAACGAGACCGATCTGATTGGTCAGAACGTCGATGCCGATGTGGTTCTCGCAGGCGACGTTTTCTACGACAAATCCTTCGCCGGTGCGCTGGTGCCTTGGTTCGAGGCGCTCGCGGCCGAGGGCAAGGATGTGCTGGTCGGCGATCCCGGGCGCACCTATTTGCCAAGGGATAGGCTGGAATTCTGCGCCGTCTATGAAGTGCCCGTCACCCGGGCGCTTGAAGACAGCGAGGTCAAGAAGACGACGGTCTGGCGGTTCAGGCCTTAGGGTCTGATGACGCAGACATTGGCCTCATAAGAGCAGGGATCGTCGGCAATTCCGACATCGATCACCTTGGCCTTCGGGGCAAGGTTGCGTTCCGGCGCAGCCAGACGATAGTACCCGTCGCCGCCGACATAGGTCCCGCCATCCGCCTGATAGGCATAGGACGACCCAGCGTAGACGCCGTTGCTCCCGTAATTCTGATCATAATTCTGGGGCTGGGATGTGATGACGACGATGTTGTTGCGGCCGTAACGGTTTGTCCCCGGATAATTGAACTGCCTGAGAAAAGGGGTGCGCGGGCGATAGCGGATGACGTTGTCACGTGTGAAATGCAGGCCACTGTCCCAGTGGGTGCGCCTGCCGAGGAAGACGCCGTCATTAAAGCCGTTGTGGCGCGGAAAGCGATGATCGAAGTGGCGCTCTCCAGCTGCGGCTGGCAGTGCTGCCAGCACCGCGATAAGAGCAAGGGCGGCCTTGGGCAGACTGGGAAACATGGACCAAACTCCGAAACGCTAACAAATCGTTAACGCCAGATTGCGCCAAAAGGCTGATCTTGTCCACGCAGGCGTGCAGTCAGCTTAAAAATAGAGCGAAAGAGACGAGTTTCGCGGCCGTGAAAACTTCCCGGTAACGCGAATCGATTAAATTAAAAGCAGGCAGCAATTATGCTTGTCGTCAGGGGTTTCGGTGATTAAACGTCGAGATTGATGCAACGCACACAGAATTTTGTCATTCGTGTGGTTGACTGAGAATGCCCCTGACATCAAGGGCAAAGAGAAGACGCCGCGAGGTTCTGATGGCGAATGTGACAAACCGGCCCCTGTCGCCGCATCTGCAAATTTACAAGCCAATCCCCACCATGGTCATGTCGATCGTTCACCGTATCACCGGTGGCGCTCTCTATTTCGGCACGCTGCTGATTGCCTGGTGGCTGATCGCGGCCGCCACCGGCCAGGCCTACTACGACTGGGCCAACTGGGTGCTTGGCAGCATTATCGGCAAGCTTGTCCTGCTCGGTTACACCTGGGCATTGATCCACCACCTGCTCGGCGGCTTCCGCCACTTCATGTGGGACCTTGGACATGGCTTCGAGAAGGAATTCTCGACCAAGCTCGCAATCGCCAATATCATCGGATCGCTCTGTCTGACCGTGCTGGTCTGGGTGATCGGCTTCATCATTCGCTTCTGAAGGTCGCACTCATGGATATGCGCACTCCTCTGGGCAAGGTTCGCGGCCTCGGCTCCGCCAAGGAAGGCACCGATCATTTCTGGCGCCAGCGCCTGACGGCCGTCGCCAATGTGCCCCTCATCATCTTTTTCGCCATCTTCATGATCGTCTATGCCGGCGCGCCTTATGCCGACGTGGTTCGAGCGCTGTCGAACCCGTTCGTCGCCGTCATCATGGGCCTGATGGTCATATCCGGCACCATCCACATGAAGCTCGGCATGCAGGTCATCATCGAGGACTACGTTCACGGCGAGATCGGCAAGTTGCTGCTGCTGATGCTGAATACGTTCTTTGCGGTGCTGATCGCAGGCCTCTGTCTCTTCGCCATTCTGAAAATCGCATTCGTAGGATAACCGTATCATGGCAACGTCTTCACCCGCTCAGAATGGGAAGGCCTACACCTATGTCGATCACTCCTATGACGTGATCGTCGTCGGCGCCGGCGGCGCCGGCCTGCGCGCCACGCTCGGCATGGCCGAACAGGGCTTTCGCACGGCCTGCATCACCAAGGTATTCCCGACCCGCTCGCACACGGTTGCCGCCCAGGGCGGTATTGCCGCCTCGCTGCAAAACATGACGCCCGATAGCTGGCAGTGGCACCTCTACGATACCGTCAAGGGTTCCGACTGGCTCGGCGACGTCGATGCCATGCAGTATCTGACAATGGAAGCGCCTAAGGCGGTCTATGAGCTCGAGCATTACGGCGTGCCCTTCTCGCGTAACGAGGAAGGCAAGATCTACCAGCGCCCGTTCGGCGGTCACATGCAGAATTTCGGCGAGGGCCCGCCGGTACAGCGCACCTGCGCCGTTGCCGACCGTACCGGCCATGCCATCCTTCATACGCTCTACGGGCAGTCGCTGCGCAACAACGCCGAGTTCTTCGTCGAATATTTCGCTCTCGACCTCATCATGTCCGATGACGGCAGCCGCTGCACCGGCGTCGTAGCCTGGTGTCTCGACGACGGCACGATCCATCGCTTTGCCGCCAAGATGGTGGTGCTGGCGACCGGCGGTTACGGCCGCGCCTATTTCTCGGCAACCTCTGCCCATACCTGCACCGGTGACGGCGGCGGTATGATCGCGCGTGCGGGCCTGCCGCTGCAGGACATGGAATTCGTGCAGTTCCACCCGACCGGCATCTACGGCTCCGGCTGTCTGATCACGGAAGGCGCGCGCGGCGAAGGCGGTTACCTCGTCAATTCCGAAGGCGAGCGCTTCATGGAGCGTTATGCGCCGTCGGCCAAGGACCTCGCCTCGCGCGACGTCGTTTCGCGGTGCATGACGTTGGAAATCCGTGAAGGCCGCGGTGTCGGCAAGAACAAGGACCACATCTTCCTGCATCTCGACCATCTCGATCCGGCCGTGCTGCATGAGCGCCTGCCGGGTATTTCCGAGAGCGCCAAGATCTTCGCCGGCGTCGATGTGACCCGCGAACCGATCCCGGTTCTGCCGACCGTCCATTACAATATGGGCGGTATTCCCACGAACTATTGGGGCGAGGTGTTGAATGCCGACAGCTCCAACCCGGAACGTATCATCCCCGGCCTGATGGCCGTCGGTGAAGCCGGCTGCGCCTCGGTTCACGGCGCAAACCGTCTTGGCTCCAACTCGCTGATCGACCTCGTGGTCTTCGGCCGCGCTGCGGCGATCCGTGCCGGCGAGATCATTGATCGCGACGCACCGGTGCCGGCGCTGAACAAGGCTGCCTGCGACAAGATCATGGACCGTTTCGACGGCCTGCGTTACGCCAGTGGCGGCACGCCGACTGCCGTGCTGCGCGAGAAGATGCAGCGCGCCATGCAGGAAGACGCGGCCGTGTTCCGCACCCAGGAATCGCTGGAATCCGGCTGCCGCCGTCTTTCGGAAATCTGGGGCGAACTCAAGGACATCAAGGTCACCGACCGCTCGATGATCTGGAATTCCGACCTCGTCGAGACGCTGGAACTGCAGAACCTGATGGCAAACGCCATCACGACGATCTACGGCGCCGAAGCCCGCAAGGAAAGCCGCGGTTCGCATGCCCGCGAAGACTACACGTCAGGTCCGTTCGCAGGCCGCGACGACGTCAATTGGCGCAAACACACGCTGGCCTGGGTGAACGAGGCGGGCGACGTGAAGCTCGACTACCGGCCTGTCCACACCGACCTCATCGCAGACGGCATCGATCCCCACAAGATCGAGCCGAAGGCACGCGTATACTGATCAGAGGAACCTGACATGGTTGAACTCGCTCTCCCTAAAAACTCCCAGATGCGCGAAGGCAAGGTGTGGCCGAAGCCGGCGGGTGCCAAGAACACCCGCGAGTTCCGCGTCTATCGCTGGAGCCCGGATGACGGCCAGAACCCGTCGATCGATACATTCTACATCGATGTCGATGATTGCGGACCGATGGTTCTCGATGCGCTTCTCTACATCAAGAACAAGATCGATCCGACGCTGACGCTGCGCCGTTCCTGTCGTGAAGGCATCTGCGGTTCCTGCGCGATGAACATCGACGGCACGAACACGCTCGCCTGCACCAAGGGCATGGACGACATCAAGGGCACGGTGAAGATCTACCCGCTGCCGCATATGCCTGTCGTCAAGGATCTGGTTCCCGATCTCAGCAATTTCTATGCCCAGCACCGCTCGATCGAGCCTTGGCTGAAGACGGTTTCGCCGACGCCAGCCAAGGAATGGAAGCAGAGCCACGAAGACCGTCAGAAGCTCGACGGCCTCTATGAGTGCATTCTCTGCGCCTGCTGCTCGACCTCCTGTCCGAGCTACTGGTGGAACGGCGACCGTTATCTCGGACCGGCCGTCCTGCTCCAGGCCTATCGCTGGCTGATCGACTCCAGAGACGAAGCGACCGGCGAGCGCCTCGACAATCTCGAGGATCCGTTCCGCCTTTATCGTTGCCACACGATCATGAACTGCGCGCAGACCTGCCCGAAGGGTCTGAACCCGGCCAAGGCGATCGCCGAAATCAAGAAGATGATGGTTGAGCGTCGCGTGTGAGTGCTGACGCTTCAGCCGGCATCGAAGATTTTGATTCCGAGGCGGTCGCCGAAATCCGTTCGCGGCTTGCCTCTGTCAAACAACAGGGTATCCGCATCGGTTTTGCGATCGAAAGCGGAAGCCGTGCCTGGGGCTTTCCCTCACCCGACAGCGATTATGATTGCCGTTTCGTCTATGTCCGTCCGGTCGCCGACCATATCGGACTGATCTCGCATCGAGATGTGATCGAGTTTCCGATCGTGGGTGATATCGACACTGGCGGTTGGGATTTGCGCAAGGCGCTGCTGCTCGCGCTCAAAGGCAATGCCGTTGTCGTCGAATGGGTAAAATCGCCAATCGCTTATGAAGAGGAGCCCGGATTTCGCAGCCGTCTTTCCAACGTGCTTGACGAGATCATGTTGCCGCCGAAGGTCGCGCTGCACTATGTCGGTCTGCTGCGCAGTCACTGGCAGACGCATGGGGACGGTCCGATAAGGCTCAAGAAGCTGCTTTATGCGATCCGTCCGGCAATTGCGCTCGAATGGATGCACTCGAATGGCTTTCAGAAGCTGCCGCCGATGAACATGATGCAATGTCTGGCCGCAGTCACCATCGATGAGGACTTGCGCAAGGCGATTCATGAATTGGTGATCGTCAAAGGCCGGACCCGCGAGATGGGCGAGGGCCTGCCGCCCAAGCGCATCCAGTCCTTTCTCGCGGCATCAATTGAGCGTTATCAGGACCTCGCCGATCGAATCAAACTTGATCAGGAAGCGGACGCCCGGGCACAACACCTTGCTGACATATTTTACCAGCAAGAAGTCCGGCGAGCGGTTGGTTGAATTGTGCCGGCTTCGCCATAGGTGTCTCGAAGGCTGATTTGTATTGTGCTGACTTGATTAACCAAAGTGAAATACGGTAATTCGAACCCAGAATTGAAATATCTCTGCGGTTGAGGCGGACATTCGGGAGCTTGATGATGCAGTTGCGATATGTGGTGACGGGTCTAACGGCCGCTCTGGCCTTGGCGGGATGCCAGCGCACCTCATATGATTACAGCAGTAACAGTGCGCCTCCGCCGCTGACTGCGCAGCCGGTACCTTCCGTACAGGGTGGCCAGCTGCCTCCTCCGGCCGGGCAGTTTCCTGCCGCCCCGACCTCGACGGCGCCGATGGCGGGTGTCCAGCCGGGTGGTGCTGCACCAGCGACTTCGCTTGATGTCACCAAGGAATCGATGGTCGGCAGCTGGCGTGTCAACGGCACGTGCGACATGTTCCTAACGCTCACCAATCTCGGCAGCGGATCGCGCGGCGGTACGCGCGGTTGCGTCGGCGAGTTGACAGCCATGGGCTCCTGGGAAGTGTCCGGCAAGCAGGTTCTGCTCAAGGACCGCAGCGGCAACCAGATCGGTTCCGTCTACAAGGTTGCCGACAACAGCTTCAATGGCCAGACCTCGACCGGGCAGCCGATCACCCTCAGCCGGTAAGTCAGTCCGGCGGGGTTCCGCCGGTTACGCATAGGCGGACAAGCCCTCATGCAGCCAATGCCAGACTATTCGCTCAGCGTCACCGAGCAGCTCAAATCGCTGACCGCATCGGGGACGTTGCAGGTTGATTCTGCCCAGATGGATGTGGCCAAGTGCCTCGACCGGATACTTGCCGCTCTCAAGCAGAAGCGGCCTGCGGCCAAGAGCAGCGCACTCGGTTGGTTGTTCGCATCCAAGAAGAAGGCGGAGGCCGGCATCAAGGGCCTCTATATCCATGGCAGCGTCGGGCGCGGCAAGACGATGCTCATGGACATGTTCTTCCAGATGGCGCCATGCCGGAAAAAGCGGCGCGCGCATTTTCATGAGTTCATGGCCGATGTGCACAATCGCATCGCCGCCCATCGGCAGAAGCTGAAGAACGGCGAAACGAAGCAGGCCGATCCTATGCCGCCTGTCGCCGCCGCTCTTTTCGAGGAAGCGGAGCTGCTCTGCTTCGACGAATTCACCGTCACCGATATCGCCGATGCGATGATCCTATCGCGGCTGTTTTCCGAGCTCTTTGCGCGCGGCTGCGTGCTGGTGGCGACCTCGAATGTCGAGCCTGACAATCTCTACAGGGATGGCCTCAATCGCGGCCTCTTCCTGCCCTTCATCGATCTCCTGAAGAAGCATGTCGAGATCGTCACGCTCGATTCGCCGACCGATTACCGGATGGAGAAGCTGAACAGCCAACCGGTCTATCTCGTGCCGATCGATGAGCGCACCGACATGGCGATGGATGCGTCGTGGACGCAGGCGCTGCACGGCCGCAAGGCCTTGCCGACGCAGATCGCTATGAAGGGACGAGCGATCGATGTGCCGCTCGCCGTCGATCGCATGGCGCGCTTCTCCTTCTCGGATCTCTGCGAAAAACCGCTGGGCGCTGCCGATTTCCTGGCCATCGCCGAACGCTTCGATACGATCTTCCTTGATCACATTCCCTTGCTCGGCCCTGAAAAGCGGAACCAGATCAAGCGCTTCATCATTCTGATCGATACGTTCTACGATCACGGCGTCCGCCTTTGCGTTTCCGCTGCCGCCATGCCTGAAGATCTGCTCGCCGAAAGGCGCGGAACCGAAGGTTTTGAATTCGATCGCACGGTGTCTCGTCTTTTCGAAATGAGAAGCGCCGAATATCTCGCAGCGCATCATCAACAGCGGGCTGCCGAGTAACACTTTGGTGACAATTGATCTTACGTTTACGTAAGAATTTTGATATCTAAACGATTGAAATTGCTGCACCAAAAATAATGCATTGCCATTTTTTGGCTTTAGGTCTATGCGATTGCGACATTGGGCGATGCCCGCGCGTCGCCCGACGGATTTTGATCGCAAAGGAAAAGCGAAATGGCGCGTAACAAGATCGCACTCATCGGTTCTGGCATGATTGGTGGCACGCTGGCGCATCTCGCCGGCCTGAAGGAGCTGGGCGATATCGTTCTCTTCGACATTGCCGACGGCATTCCCCAGGGCAAGGGTCTCGATATCGCACAGTCCTCCCCGGTCGAAGGCTTCGACGCCAACCTGACCGGCGCCAGCGACTATTCCGCCATCGAAGGCGCTGACGTCTGCATCGTCACTGCCGGTGTTCCGCGCAAGCCGGGCATGAGCCGCGACGACCTTCTCGGCATCAACCTCAAGGTCATGGAGCAGGTCGGCGCCGGCATCAAGAAGTATGCCCCGAACGCTTTCGTGATCTGCATCACCAACCCGCTCGACGCCATGGTCTGGGCGCTGCAGAAGTTCTCCGGCCTTCCGGCGAACAAGGTTGTCGGCATGGCCGGCGTTCTCGACTCCTCGCGCTTCCGTCTTTTCCTCGCCAAGGAATTCAACGTTTCCGTCCAGGACGTCACGGCCTTCGTTCTTGGCGGCCACGGCGACACGATGGTGCCGCTTGCCCGTTATTCGACCGTCGGCGGCATTCCGCTGACCGATCTCGTGACGATGGGCTGGGTCACCAAGGAACGCCTCGAAGAAATCATCCAGCGCACTCGTGACGGCGGCGCCGAAATCGTCGGCCTCTTGAAGACCGGTTCGGCCTATTACGCTCCGGCTGCTTCTGCGATCGAAATGGCTGAATCCTACCTCAAGGACAAGAAGCGCGTTCTGCCCTGCGCTGCTCACCTGACCGGCCAGTACGGCGTCAAGGACATGTATGTCGGCGTTCCCACCGTTATCGGTGCCGGTGGCGTCGAGCGCATCATCGAGATCGATCTCAACAAGACCGAGAAGGAAGCCTTCGACAAGTCCGTCGGCGCTGTCGCCGGTCTTTGCGAAGCCTGCATCAACATCGCGCCCGCTCTCAAGTAATCGGTGCGCTGACGTTATCGAAATAGGGATAAACCCATGAACATTCATGAATATCAGGCCAAGGCTCTGCTGAAGGGCTATGGCGCGCCGGTCGCGCAGGGTGTGGCTATCCTCAAGGTTGAAGAAGCCGAGGCTGCCGCCAAGTCGCTTCCCGGTCCGCTTTATGTGGTCAAGAGCCAGATCCATGCGGGCGGCCGCGGCAAGGGCAAGTTCAAGGAACTCGGCCCGGATGCCAAGGGCGGCGTTCGTCTCGCCAAGTCGATCGACGAAGTCGTTGCTCATGCCAAAGAAATGCTCGGCAATACGCTGGTGACCGCACAGACCGGTGAAGCCGGCAAGCAGGTCAACCGCCTCTATATCGAAGATGGCGCCGACATTGCCCGCGAACTCTATTGCTCGCTCCTGGTCGACCGCTCGGTCGGCAAGGTGGCCTTCGTCGTGTCGACCGAAGGCGGCATGGACATCGAAGCTGTCGCCCACGACACGCCTGAGAAGATCCACACGATTGCGATCGATCCGGAAGCAGGCGTTACGGCTGCCGACGTTGCCGCGATCTCGAAGGCGCTGCAGCTCGATGGCGCGGCCGCAGAAGATGCCAAGACGCTCTTCCCGGCGCTCTACAAGGCGTTCGGCGAAAAGGACATGGCCCTGCTCGAGGTCAATCCGCTGATCGTCATGAAGGACGGCCATCTGCGCGTCCTCGATGCCAAGATGTCTTTCGATGGTAACGCGCTGTTCCGTCACGACGACGTCAAGACGCTGCGCGACGAGACGGAAGAAGACGCCAAGGAAATCGAGGCCTCCAAGTGGGATCTCGCCTACGTGGCGCTCGACGGCAACATCGGCTGCATGGTCAACGGTGCTGGCCTTGCCATGGCGACGATGGACATCATCAAGCTCTACGGCAAGGAGCCGGCGAACTTCTGCGACGTCGGCGGTGGTGCCGGCAAGGAGAAGGTTGCTGCGGCCTTCAAGATCATCACGGCAGACCCCAAGGTCGAAGGCATTCTCGTCAACATCTTCGGCGGCATCATGAAGTGCGATGTCATTGCCGAGGGCGTCATTGCCGCGGTCAAGGAAGTCGGTCTCAAGGTTCCGCTCGTGGTTCGCCTCGAAGGCACCAATGTCGAGCTCGGCAAGAAGATCCTGAACGAGTCGGGTCTGGCCATTACGGCTGCCGACGATCTGGATGACGCGGCCAAGAAGATCGTCGCTGCGATCAACGGTTGAGAACGGTCATGGCTTCCCAGTCCACGCCCAGTGCTGCTCATTTCCGCCTGGAGGCCTTTGCCGGCCTCTGGGAAGGGGAAGAGCATGTCGCGGCTTCGGCCTGGACGAAGGAAGGCAAAGCCAGCGCTTCGCTCTCCGGCGAGGCGCTATTCGGCGGGTTCTTCGTCGAGCAATCCTACCGCCAGATGCGTGACGGAGAAATTTCCTTCGAAGCCCGCAATGTTTTTGGCTTCGACGGTTCGGACCAGAGCTACAAGCTCTACCAGTTCGACAGCGTCGGTTTTGCTCCGCCCTCACCGGCTTCCGGCGCGTGGAATGGCAATGAACTGGTGCTGATGAAGGCTTCGCCGCGCGGCAGACAGCGCACCGTATTCACATTTGAAAATGAAGACTGCTACCGGATGGGCGTCAGCTTTTCGCCTGCAGGCAGCGATACTTGGCAGGAGGTCGTCAGCGGCACCTATCGTCGCGCGTCCCTCACGTCTTCCAACCTCTCCTAAACAAAGGCCTCGCATGTCCATTCTCGTCAACAAAGACACCAAGGTTCTGGTTCAGGGCCTAACCGGCAAGACCGGCACGTTCCACACCGAACAGGCGCTCGCTTACTACGGTACGCAGATGGTCGGTGGTATTCACCCGAAGAAGGGTGGCGAAACCTGGACCGGCTCCAAGGGCGAAAGCCTGCCGATCTTCGCAACTGTTGCCGAGGGCAAGGAAAAGACCGGCGCCAACGCGTCCGTCATCTATGTTCCGCCGGCAGGTGCCGCCGATGCGATCATCGAAGCGATCGACGCCGAGATCCCGTTCATCACCTGCATCACCGAAGGCATCCCGGTCATGGACATGGTTCGCGTCAAGGCCCGCCTCGACCGTTCCAAGTCGCGCCTGCTCGGACCGAACTGCCCGGGCATCCTGACGCCGGAAGAATGCAAGATCGGCATCATGCCGGGCTCGATCTTCCGCAAGGGTTCTGTTGGTATCGTTTCCCGCTCGGGCACGCTGACCTACGAAGCCGTCTTCCAGACTTCCAATGAAGGTCTCGGCCAGACGACGGCTGTCGGCATCGGCGGCGACCCGGTCAAGGGCACCGAATTCATCGACGTGCTCGAAATGTTCCTGGCCGACGAAGCCACGACCTCGATCATCATGATCGGCGAAATCGGCGGCTCGGCCGAAGAAGACGCGGCACAGTTCCTCAAGGACGAAGCCAAGAAGGGCCGCAAGAAGCCGATGGCCGGCTTCATCGCAGGCCGTACGGCACCGAAGGGCCGCACCATGGGCCATGCCGGTGCTGTAGTTTCCGGCGGCAAGGGCGACGCGGAATCGAAGATCGCGGCAATGGAATCGGCAGGCATCAAGGTGTCGCCATCTCCGGCTCGCCTCGGCAAGACGCTGGTTGAAGTCCTCAAGGGCTAATCCAACTTATATACCCCGGGCGGAGGAACGGCATCCCGGCCTCCGCCCGGCTCTTCATTTCAAAGCGGATGCGCCGCGGACAGGCGGCAATCGGAATGCGGCAGCCGGCGATGAAGCCGGCAAATTCATCTAAGTCAGGAGGCGGGCGGAAGCGTCCGCGTAACACCATGGCACGGCAAGAAGCCAACGAGCAATTTCAGATCACCTCGTTTTTGGATGGCGCCAACGCTGCCTATATCGAGCAGCTCTACGCCCGTTATGAAGACGATCCCAACTCGGTAGACGACCAGTGGCGGTCTTTCTTCAAGGCGCTTGAAGAAGACCCCGCTGATGTGAAGAAGGCGGCCAAGGGCGCTTCCTGGCGCAAGAAGAACTGGCCGCTGCAGGCAAGCGGCGATCTGGTCTCGGCGCTGGATGGCGACTGGGGCATCGTCGAAAAGGTCATCGAGACCAAGGTCAAGGCGAAGGCCGAAGCCGCTGGCCAGCCGGCAAATGCAGCCGATGTGCTGCAGGCGACGCGCGATTCCGTCCGCGCCATCATGATGATCCGCGCCTATCGCATGCGTGGCCACCTGCATGCCAAGCTTGATCCGCTCGGCATCGCCGCCCCGGTGGATGATTATCACGAGCTTGCGCCTGAAAATTACGGTTTCACGGCTGCAGACTACGATCGCAAGATCTTTATCGACAACGTGCTCGGTCTCGAATACGCGACCATTCGCGAGATGATCGAGATTCTCGAGCGCACCTATTGCTCGACGCTCGGCGTCGAATTCATGCATATCTCCAATCCGGAAGAAAAGGCATGGATTCAGGAACGTATCGAAGGTCCGGATAAGGGCGTTGCCTTCTCGGCTGAAGGCAAAAAGGCGATCCTCGCCAAGCTCGTCGAGGCCGAAGGCTACGAACAGTTCCTCGATGTCAAGTTCAAGGGCACCAAGCGCTTCGGCCTCGACGGCGGTGAATCGCTGATCCCGGCGCTCGAACAGATCCTGAAGCGCGGCGGCCATCTCGGCCTCAAGGAAGCCGTATTCGGCATGGCTCATCGCGGTCGCCTGAATGTGCTCTCCCAGGTCATGGGCAAGCCGCACCGCGCGATTTTCCACGAGTTCAAGGGCGGTTCCTACGCGCCGGACGAAGTCGAAGGTTCCGGCGACGTGAAGTACCATCTTGGCGCTTCCTCCGACCGCGAATTCGACGGCAACAAGGTGCACGTCTCACTGACGGCGAACCCGTCGCATCTCGAAATCGTCGACCCTGTCGTCATGGGCAAGGCCCGCGCCAAGCAGGACATGAGCGCTACGGTGTGGGACGGCGACATCATCCCGCTGTCCGAGCGCGCCAAGGTTCTGCCGCTCCTGATTCACGGCGACGCGGCCTTTGCCGGCCAGGGCGTCATTGCCGAAATCCTCGGTCTTTCCGGTCTTCGCGGCCACCGCGTTGCCGGTACGATGCACGTCATCATCAACAACCAGATCGGCTTCACGACGAACCCGGCCTTCTCGCGCTCGTCGCCCTATCCGTCCGACGTTGCCAAGATGATCGAGGCGCCGATCCTGCACGTCAACGGCGACGATCCGGAAGCCGTCGTCTACGCAGCCAAAATCGCGACCGAATTCCGCATGAAGTTCCACAAGCCTGTGGTGCTGGACTTGTTCTGCTATCGCCGCTACGGCCACAACGAAGGCGATGAGCCGTCGTTCACGCAGCCGAAGATGTACAAGGTCATTCGCGGCCATAAGACGGTTCTGCAGCTCTATGCTGATCGCCTCGTCCGCGAAGGCCTGCTTACGGACGGCGAAGTCGAAAAGATGAAGGCCGACTGGCGCGCGCATCTCGAGCAGGAATTCGAGGCCGGCCAGCACTACAAGCCGAACAAGGCCGACTGGCTGGACGGCGAGTGGTCGGGCCTGCGCACAGCAGACAATGCCGACGAACAGCGCCGCGGCAAGACCGCCGTGCCGATGAAGACGCTCAAGGATATCGGCCGCAAGCTGTCGGAAATTCCTGATGGCTTCAACGCGCACCGCACGATCCAGCGCTTCATGGAAAACCGCGCCAACATGATCCAAAGCGGCGAAGGCCTCGATTGGGCGATGGCGGAAGCGCTTGCTTTCGGCTCGCTGGTCGTCGAAGGCCACAAGATCCGCCTCTCCGGCCAGGATTGCGAACGCGGCACCTTCTCGCAGCGTCATTCGGTTCTCTACGATCAGGAAACCGAAGAGCGCTACATCCCGCTCGCAAACCTGTCGCCGACGCAGGCCCGTTACGAAGTCATCAACTCGATGCTTTCGGAAGAAGCCGTTCTCGGCTTCGAATACGGCTATTCGCTCGCTCGTCCGAATGCGCTGACACTCTGGGAAGCCCAGTTCGGCGACTTCGCCAACGGTGCGCAGGTCGTGTTCGACCAGTTCATCTCGTCCGGCGAACGCAAGTGGCTGCGCATGTCGGGTCTCGTCTGCCTGCTGCCGCACGGCTATGAAGGTCAGGGTCCGGAACATTCGTCGGCCCGTCTGGAGCGTTATCTTCAGCTCTGCGCTGAAGACAACATGCAGGTCGCCAACGTCACGACGCCGGCGAACTACTTCCACATCCTGCGCCGGCAGCTGAAGCGCGACTTCCGCAAGCCGCTGATCCTGATGACGCCGAAGTCGCTGCTGCGCCACAAGCGCGCGGTCTCGACGCTTGCCGAAATGGCCGGTGAATCCTCCTTCCACCGTCTCCTGTGGGACGATGCCGAGGTCATCAAGGACGGCCCGATCAAGCTGCAGAAGGACGCCAAGATCCGTCGCGTCGTCATCTGCACCGGCAAGGTCTATTACGACCTTCTGGAAGAGCGTGAAAAGCGCGGCATCGACGACATCTACCTGCTGCGCATCGAACAGCTCTATCCGTTCCCGGCCAAGGCGCTCATCAACGAGCTGTCCCGCTTCCGGAACGCGGAAATGGTCTGGTGCCAGGAAGAGCCGAAGAACATGGGCGCCTGGTCGTTCATCGACCCGTATCTGGAATGGGTTCTTGCTCATATCGATGCGAAGTATCAGCGCGTTCGCTACACCGGCCGCCCGGCCGCCGCTTCGCCGGCAACGGGCCTGATGTCCAAGCACCTGTCGCAGCTCGCAGCATTCCTCGAGGATGCGCTGGGCGGCTAACAAAAAAGGGGAAGCGCGATGGCATATTTCTTCATGAAACTTGTGCCGCCGCGCTCCACGTTCCCGCACGACGGGACCGGGGAGGAGATGGCGGCGATGAAGCGCCATGCCGAATATTGGCACCAGAACGCTCTTGCGGGATCGGCGATCGCCGTCGGGCCCGTCTTCGCGGGCGAAGGGGCATTCGGCATCGCGATCGTCGAGGTTGCGGACCAGGCGTCGGCGCAGGCGCTCGCCGATGCCGACCCGATCGTCTCTTCCGGCCTCGGTTTCCGTTTCGATGTCTCGCCAATGCCCTCAATCATTCTCCGGCCGCAAGCCGGGACCGCTATCTAACACGATAACAAGCACAATCAGGATTTGAACAATGGCCACAGAAATCCGCGTTCCAACACTCGGTGAGTCCGTCAGCGAGGCAACCGTCGGCACCTGGTTCAAGAAGGTCGGCGACGCCGTCAAGGCTGACGAGCCCATTCTCGAGCTTGAAACCGACAAGGTGACCATCGAAGTTCCGGCGCCGGCATCCGGCACGCTCTCGGAAATCGTCGCCCAGGCTGGCGAGACGGTTGGTCTCGGCGCGCTTCTCGGTCAGATCGCCGAAGGTGCGGCTGCCGCCGCTGCGCCCGCTGCCGCCGCCCCCACTGCAGCACCTGCGGCTCCGGCCCCGACGCCGGCTGCTCCGGCAGCAACTGCCGCTGCTCCCGCCGCGTCGGTATCGTCGATGCCGCCGGCTCCGGCTGCGGCAAAGATGCTCGCAGAAAACAATCTGTCGGCAGAGCAGGTCGATGGCAGCGGAAAGCGCGGTCAGGTTCTGAAGGGTGATGTCATCGCTGCCGTCGCCAAGGCTGCCGCCACTCCGGCCGCTGCTGCTCCGGCGGCACCCGTTGCCGCGCGCGGCCCGTCGACGGTCGAAGATGCTGCCCGCGAAGAGCGCGTGAAGATGACGCGCCTGCGCCAGACGATCGCCAAGCGCCTGAAGGATGCACAGAACACGGCTGCCATGCTGACCACCTATAACGAGGTGGACATGAAGGCCGTCATGGACCTGCGCAACAAGTACAAGGATGTCTTCGAGAAGAAGCACGGCGTGAAGCTCGGCTTCATGGGCTTCTTCACCAAGGCCGTCACGCATGCCCTGAAGGAACTGCCGGCCGTCAACGCCGAAATCGACGGCACCGACATCATCTACAAGAACTACTGCCACGTCGGCATGGCCGTCGGCACGGACAAGGGCCTCGTCGTCCCGGTCATCCGCGACGCCGACCAGATGTCGATTGCCGAAGTCGAGAAGGAACTTGGCCGTCTCGCCAAGGCAGCTCGTGACGGTTCGCTCTCGATGGCCGAAATGCAGGGCGGCACCTTCACCATCACCAATGGTGGCGTTTACGGCTCGCTGATGTCCTCGCCGATCCTCAATGCACCGCAGTCGGGCATTCTCGGCATGCACAAGATCCAGGAACGTCCGGTCGCCATCGGCGGTCAGGTCGTCATCCGCCCGATGATGTATCTGGCGCTCTCCTACGATCACCGCATCGTTGACGGCAAGGAAGCCGTGACCTTCCTCGTGCGCGTCAAGGAAAGCCTGGAAGATCCGGAACGTCTGGTTCTGGACCTCTAAGCGGAGCGATCTGCCATGCGAGACCGGATCATGCGAGCGGCAGGCGCAGCATTCTGTGCCATGGTTGCCTTCATGCCGGTCTCGGCTCTCGCTTTCGACGTGAACAAGGCGAGCAGCAATTTCGACCTCGTGTCGCTTAGCGATGCGGAGCTTTCCGCACGCTCTCTCAAGACGGTTGATATGGGCAATGTCGAGCTCACGTCCGGCCATATCGTCGCCGCTGATCCGCTGGCGCAGCCGGACCGGCCGGCCTTCGCGAGAACGGTTCCTGCGGGCGACTATCCGGTGCGGCTCTATGAGGCTTTCGGGCGTGTTGCCGCCGCCAGCATGCGTTTCGGTGAAGGCAAGCCGGATCATTGGGAGCTTGCGACCGTTCCGGGGCAGGATGTCGCGACGCTCAAGGATGACGAGATCTTCGGCTACCCCGTCGATGCAGGCCTCGGCAGCTACATGGATGCCGATACGCTCGACCTGATCGGGGAGCGCGAGCAGCAGGTGCAGACCCAGAAGCCCGATTCCGACGCGAATTACTATAACGACGTGCTCGCCCCGGAGCTTGACGCCAACAAGGGTGTCTATGCCCTGCACCGGCCAGTGACCGGCAAGAAGGGCAATGTCGCGATCTTCTGGAGCGGCTCGGGCGACGGCTTCTATCCGGTGTTCTGGGGCATGGACAAGGAAGAGCATCCACTGGTGCTGCTGACGGATTTCCAGGTCATCGAAAACGCCGACGGGCGCAGAAGGCCGAACCTATAATGAGTGGGGAGCACATGGCGACGAAACGGAAAGGTCTGGCAGCGATCGTCATCGCCGCACTGTCCTGCGCGCCGGTTTCCGCCGTCGCTGCCGAGTGCAAGCAGGCCAGCGCGATCTATGGAGATCGTGATGGCGCCTATGAACTGCGCTTTTCGCCGATTACCTCCGAGGCCATGACCTCGACCCATCAGTTCAAGCTCAGCGCGTTGAAGAGCCCGGTCGTCATGAATGGCTATGTCATGTCCTCCGACGATCCGGAGCGGACCATGGGCATGGTGATGTTCAACTGCCCGGATGGCGATGTCACCGGTGCCGATCTCGATGCCTGCATGGTCTGGCAGGGCTTCGTTTATCGCGCAAGCGCCAATGGCGGGCTCGATAATCTGCAATCCGGCGACAGCCCGGCGGCGGAGAAGATCGTCTTTCCCGGCCTCGGCCCGGCGATACGCCAGTCTTCGGCCTGGGGTGACGGCAAGGCAAAGGTCGCGCCGTGGGATGTTCTCGATTTCAAGGGATGTGCACAATGACTGATGGTCCCGTTCTGCTCGTGACCGGCGGCAGCCGCGGCATTGGTGCTGCCGCTTGCCTGGTTGCTGCGCGCCATGGCTGGCGTGTTGCGGTGAACTACGCCTCGAACGAGGATGCGGCAAATGCCGTCGTTTCAGAGATCAAGAAGGCCGGCGGCGACGCGATCGCGATCAGGGGTGATGTCGGCAATGCCGCCGATATCGTCTCGATGTTCGAGGTGGTCGACAAGCATTTTGGGCGACTGGACGGGCTGGTGAACAATGCCGGTATCGTCGACTACACCGCGCGTGTCGATGAAATGTCGGCCGATCGTCTCGAACGGATGATGCGGATCAATGTAACCGGCTCCATCCTTTGTGCCGGTGAGGCGGTGAGGCGCATGTCCTCTAGGCATGGCGGGCAGGGCGGCGTGATCGTCAATATCTCCTCGATGGCGGCTGTCATTGGCGGGTCCACACAGTATGTCGACTATGCCGCCTCCAAGGCAGCCATCGACACCTTCACGATCGGGCTCTCCAGGGAAGTCGCGGCCGAAGGCATTAGAGTGAATGCGATCCGCCCCGGCATCATCGAGACGGATATCCATGCCTCCGGCGGGCAGCCGGACAGGCCGAAAGAAATGGCTTCATCGATCCCGATGAAGCGAGCCGGAGAGGCGGAAGAGGTGGCCGATGCAATCGTCTACCTGCTGTCGCCGTCGGCATCCTACATAACAGGCGCGATCCTCAATGTGAGCGGCGGGCGCTAAAGCACGTCGCGCAAAAGTGCGCAGCGGTTTTGCGGTAACGACATGCGACAACAAGAACTTAAAGCGCGGCAAGCGAATCTGAAAGATCGCGACACGCTTTAATCAATAACGTAAAGGGAAAAGCAATGTCCTATGATGTGATTGTTATTGGAACCGGCCCCGGCGGCTATGTCGCGGCAATCAAGGCCGCGCAGCTCGGCCTCAAGGTCGCAGTCGTGGAAAAGCGCGCGACCTATGGCGGCACCTGCCTGAATGTCGGCTGCATTCCATCCAAGGCACTGCTGCACGCTTCGGAAATGTTCCACGCAACACATCACATGGAAGAGCTCGGCATCGAAGTCGCTGCTCCGAAGCTCAATCTCGACAAGATGCTGGCGCACAAGGATGCGACCGTGAAGTCCAACGTCGACGGTGTTGCTTTCCTCTTCAAGAAGAACAAGATCGATGCGTTCCATGGCACCGGCAAGATCGTCTCCGCCGGCAAGGTTTCCGTGACCGCCGAAGACGGCTCGGTTCAGCAGATCGAGGGCAAGAACATCGTCATCGCCACCGGGTCCGACGTCGCCGGCATTCCGGGCGTGAAGGTCGATCTCGATGAGAAAATCATCGTATCCTCCACCGGCGCCATTGCGCTGGAAAAAGTGCCTGAAACGATGATCGTCGTCGGGGGCGGTGTCATCGGTCTCGAGCTCGGTTCGGTCTGGTCGCGCCTTGGCGCAAAGGTGACCGTCATCGAATATCTCGACAAGATCCTCGGCGCGATGGATGCCGATGTCTCCAAGCAGTTCCAGCGCATGCTCGGAAAGCAGGGTATCGATATCAAGCTGAGCTCCAAGGTGACCGGTGTCGAAAAGGCTGAAAAGGGCGCCAAGGTGACATTCGAGCCGGTCGCAGGTGGTGCGGCCCAGACGCTCGAAGCCGATGTCGTGCTGATCTCGACCGGCCGCATTCCCTACACGGCGGGCCTTGGCCTGGAAGAGGCCGGCGTCAAGCTCGACAATCGTGGCCGCGTCGAAATCGACGGCCACTTCAAGACCAATGTCGATGGCATCTACGCTATCGGCGACGTTGTGAAGGGACCGATGCTGGCGCACAAGGCCGAAGACGAAGGTGTGGCGCTTGCCGAAATCCTCGCCGGCCAGCACGGCCACGTTAATTACGACGTCATTCCGAGCGTCGTCTATACGCAGCCGGAAGTCGCTTCCGTCGGCAAGACCGAGGAAGAGCTGAAGGCCGCCGGTATCGCCTACAAGGTTGGCAAGTTCCCGTTTACGGCAAACGGCCGTGCCCGTGCGATGCTGGCAACCGATGGTTTCGTGAAGATCCTGTCGGACAAGGAAACCGACCGCGTGCTCGGCGGCCATATCGTTGGCTTCGGTGCCGGCGAGATGATCCACGAGATTGCCGTGCTGATGGAATTCGGTGGTTCAGCCGAAGACCTCGGCCGCACCTGCCATGCGCATCCGACCATGTCTGAGGCCGTGAAGGAAGCAGCACTCGCCGCCTTCTTCAAGCCGATCCATATGTAAGATTAAATATCAGCAATCATTCATAATGCCGCTTGCCTTCGGGCGGGCGGCATTTTCATTTGGTAGGCAAGATCTGCCGACTATTTGATGAGAGACAAGAAAATGGGTGATCGTGTCGTTGTCGGTTACAGCCTCTCCCAACGGTTCCTCCACTGGGTGACCGTACTCCTGGTCCTCTTCAATCTTCTATTTCCTGACGGCATGAATACGTGGCGGCGGCTTGTCCGCCATGGCGGCACGCCGTCGCCGGAACAGATCGCTTCAGCCAACATCCATGCCTATGTCGGTATCGCGATCCTGATCGTGACGATCCTCAGGCTCACCCTGCGCTTCGTGCAGGGTGTACCGCCCGAAGCTGCGGAGGAGCCGACGATCTTTCGGCTCGCTGAGCGGCTGGTGCATGCGAGCCTCTATCTGTTGTTGCTCGCTCTGCCTGCTTCAGGCATTGCGGCCTATTATTTTGGTGTCGAGGCACTGGGCTCACTGCATGCTGACGTCCTGAAGCTCGTTCTCTGGATCGTCATCGTCACGCATGTCTTCGGCGCGCTGGTTCATCAGTTTTACTGGAAGACTGATGTCTTGCGGCGAATGACTGCCGGCTAAAGGCGGTCAGTTAACCGCGGTGACGGTGAAGCCCTGCTGGCGCAGCAATTCGATGACGCCTTCCTTGCCCGGCAGGTGAAGGGCGCCGACGGCCATGAAGACGTTGCCGTTGGCGAGGATCGGTGCGGCACGTTCGGCCATCACCTTGTTGCGGTCGAGGATGATGCGTTGCTCGAAGGCGGCATAATCGCTGTCTTCTTCGCTGCCTTCGGGCGTGACGGTCTTCAGCATGGGCATGGTCATGCCGATATCGCCGGAGAGATAAATGTCGGTCATGGTCTCGACGACATCATTCATCTTGGCTCCGAGTTCCAGAGTTTCGATCAGCGACTTCAGATGAAACTCGGTCGGTAGCTCGGCCATGGCCTGCAACTGTTCGGCCAGGGTTTCGAGCCCCTTGACCTGTTTGCCTTCCGTGGCCGCATCGGCTGCGATCTTCTGGTCGAGAAACTGCACGCCCTTGGCCTTGCGGGCCATTTCACAGGCGGGAAGAGCGACGGCGCTTGCGATCATCCAGGGACGCATGCGCGAAACGGCCGAGAGCGGGATGCCGCGCTGCTTCAGTCCGTCCTCGAGGCGGGTATAGTCCTCGGGCGAAAGAAGCTTTTCGATAGTCGTGCCGTCCGTGAACATCATCAGGTCCGGCCTCATCAGAAGCGATGCAGTGGCCTTCTTCTCATCGAGGATTTCGTCGGATTCAATGACGATCGTGTCGGCGCCATCATGGGCTTCCTGCGCGCGGGGCGGCAGGTTCAGGACGCGTGGATCGGTGACGTGCATGGTGCCGAGGAGCCAGGAGGGCTTAAGACCGGGCTTCTCGATCTTCCAGAAAATACCTTTGCCGTTCGGGGTGGCATCTGCCTCTTTCACCGCCTCGGCATAGCGGGCCGGTTCGTTCTGCTGCAGCTCGCTGAGAAGGTCCTTTCCGCCGCAGCTGTCTTCAGCGGCATCGGCCGGCGTGACCGAGAAGATGACTGCAAGCAATGCGGCGGCCAGCAGCATGTGAAAGGCGGCGATCAGCCAGAGCAGGATATTGCCCGACTGCGCGATGTGGAAAGTGCGGTGGCCGATGGATATCGTCATGATGGTAATCCGGTCACATGTGCTTCAAGCCTCATGCTCTACGCCGGGCTTGCGCATATTCCTTTAAGAGACAGCGTTAACGAAGGCTTATGCGCGTGGATGCGCCCTATCATATACCTCCAGGAGCCTTGATGCATCGACGCCGGTATAGACCTGTGTGGTGGAAAGACTGGCATGGCCGAGCAATTCCTGGATGGTACGCAGATCGCCGCCACCGGCCAGCAGATGCGTGGCGAAGGAGTGGCGCAGCGCATGCGGGGTGGCAGTCTCGGGCAGGCCAAAGGCGCCGCGCAGCTTCTGCATGGCCCGCTGAATAATCGCTGGCTGCAGTTTGCCGCCGCGGGAACCACGAAAGAGCGGCTCGCCTTCGTCAAGATGAATAGGGCAGAGCTGCCGGTATTTAGCGACAGCTTCAAGGACGACTGGCAGCAGCGGCACGAGGCGCGTCTTGTTGCCTTTACCGGTGATGCGCAGCGTGGTGGTGCCGGTCCTGACATCGGCGGGCGTCAGGTCGAGCGCTTCAGAAATGCGCAGGCCGCAGCCGTAAAGCAACGTCATGACGGCGGCGTCGCGCGCGGCAATCCATGGCTCGTCATGGAGCTGCGATTCATTGCTGACCGCGGCGATGGCCTGTTTGTCCGACAGGGGCTTCGGGAGAGATTTCGGTTGCTTCGGTGAGCGCACCGCGCTCGCCCCTGCTGCATTGACGAGACCCTTCTTTTCAAGGTGACGCAGGAAAGAGCGAATGCCGGCGAGATTGCGAGCCACGGAACGGGCACCGGAACCTTCCTTGCGGCGGGCGGCCAGAAAGGCGCGGAAGTCTGCCGGGCGCAGCGCCTCGACGTCGCGCAGAGTCGTGGGGCCGCCGAGGTGACCGGTCATGAAGGTCAGGAACTGGCGTGTGTCGCGCTCGTAAGCATCGAGCGTATGTCCGGAAAGACGGCGTTCGCGGGCCAGGTTTTCGAGCCAGGCGCGGCGTTCCGTCATCAGGTGCGGATCGGCGATGATCAGGAGTTCATTCATGGCCAGGGCTCTTGAATTTGATTTCCATAATGCCAATTCTGGAACAGTGGCGTTATGGAATTGCTAATGCTTGCCAAACCCTTGTCATGTATCGATCATAATTCGCTGAGATAGCTTACAGCTCCTATAAGACAGGAATTTTTATGGCACGGCGCGACTCCATGACGGCTTTCGGACAGCTTGCGGAAGCGATCGCCCTGGTCTCACACGGAAAACCCGGCCATATCGTCGATACGCTGATTGCCGAGCGTGGACAGAAGATCGTCCGGCATCCGCTCTGGCCGGTCCTCCGGCCGTTTCTCTACACTCTGCTGCGCTATAACAGGGCGATCGAATTCGCCAGCGACGTTGCCAATATGCCGGGCTTTCAGTCGTTCGAATATATGAGCAACCTGCTGAAGCTCGACATCAACGTCACCAATGGCGAGCGCATTCCGGCGTCCGGCGGTTTCATCCTCGTCAGCAACCATCCGACCGGTATTGCCGATGGCGTGGCTGTCTTTGATCTCCTGAAGACGCGTCGGCCGGATATGATGTTCTTTGCCAATCGTGATGCGGTGCGCGTCAATCCGCGCTTTGCGGAAATAATCATTCCGGTCGAGTGGCGCGAGGAATTCAAGAGCAAGCTCAAGACGCGCGAGACGCTGCAGCTGACCAACCATGCCGTGAAGGAGGGCAAGGCGACGGTGCTGTTTCCTTCCGGCCGCATCGCCTACTGGGCGAATGGAAGGCTGAACGAGCGGCCGTGGAAAACCTCTGCTGTCGGTCTCGCCCGCAAATACGGCCTGCCGATTCTTCCCGTTCATGTGACGGCGCGCAATTCCGGTCTGTTCTACTGGTTTGCCAAATGGTCGACCGAGTTGCGCGATATGACCGTCTTCCACGAGCTTCTGAACAAGAAGGGCGATCGCTTCGATTTCGTCATCGGCAATCTCATTCCTGCCGAACAGCTTGACGGCGACCTGACCGAGGTGACGAAGGCGCTGGAAAAGCTAACGGTCCACGATATGGCGGCTGATGGGAATGCGCAGTTCGTGCCCGTCTCCGCGCAGCCGTTGCGGGAGCCCGTTGCCGCCCATTCTTTTTAGCGTTGCTTTGCGCTAAAGCGAAGACATGCGTCTTCGCTCCATGTTTGCCAAAAATTACCGGTCGCTGCGCTCGATCCGCATGGATCTGGCGGACACCACGCTGTTCCTCGGCGAAAACGGCGTCGGCAAGTCCAATCTCTATCGTGCGCTGCAGCTTGTGCAGGCGGCGGTTCGCGGGCGGTTGGGCTACGAACTAGCGGCAGAGGGCGGGATGTTATCGGCCCTCTGGTCAGGATCACGCCGCACGTCCGATGGGCCTGCTCGAATCCGTCTCGAGGTCGAGATCGTCGACGAGGAGCGCGCCGTCACATTCCGATATCATGTCGAGGCAGGGCTGCGTCCGCCGGCGGCGGCCGGATTCGCGCTGGAGCCGCAGATCAAAGCCGAAGAACTGTCCGTCGAAACCGGTCGACGCGCAGTGACGATGATGAGACGTGCCGGTCCTGGCATCTCCGTCCGCGACGCTGCAGGACGGATGCAGGATTATCCGGACGAAGCCCTGACCTCTGAAACCGCGATCGCGCTCCTTGGGGATGCCGGCCATTTCCCCGAGGTTGCTGCCTTCCGCCGCATTGTCAACAACTGGCGCTTCTTCCACGGTTTTCGTACCGACAGGGCGTCTCCGCTTCGCCACCCCTGTCTCCCGGTCACCAGCCCGATTCTGGATGAGGACGGATCCAATCTCGCCGCCGTCTTTGCAACGCTTGCACATATCCGGCAGGATACGGTCGAGCTTGACCGTATCCTGGCATCTGCGCTCGGTGGGGCGAGGCTTGTCGTGTCGGAACCGGGCGAGACGGCCGAGTTCGGGTTGATGCTTCCGGATTTTCCGCACCGCGTCTTCCATCCGCGCGAGCTGTCCGATGGCCAGATCCGCTTCCTCGGCCTTGCGGCCGCATTGCTCTCTTATCGTCTGCCGGCGCTCATCGCCCTGAACGAGCCGGAGGCGAGCCTGCATCCCGATATGCTCGTGCCGCTTGCCGATATGATCGCCGAAGCGTCGAAAAGCACTCAGGTCTGGATTGTCACCCATTCGGTGCAACTGGCCGAGGCCGTGCGCGAACGCTGCGGCGTTCGCCCGCGAAAGGTTATCCGCGAGAATGGCGCCACCTGGATTGAAGGCATGCGGCTGACGGGAGCGATCGCCGGTGAAGACGATGATGACGAATAAGCCTCATTGTCGGCGGGTTCCATTTTTCGGCCGTTGCGGGCATGGTCTGCCGCGATGAGCACAGATTCGTCCGATCTCTTTGGCGCGCTTTTCGAGGCCCCGCCCGTGAACCGCACGGTTCCGGTACTGGTGCCGATGCCGGCGCCAAGGCCCTATTCCTACTCGGTGCCTGAAGGCATGGCGGTCGAGCCCGGCTCGGTCGTGCAGGTGCCGCTTGGCCCGCGCCAGGTGATCGGCGTCGTCTGGGACGGTGGCGAAGATGGTGTCGATCCCAAGAAGCTCAGACCCATCACGCACGTCTTCGATTGCCCGCCACTCAACAAGGAGATGCGGGATTTCATCGACTGGGTGGCCGCCTATACGCTTTCGCCGCCGGGACTTGTGGCGCGCATGGCGCTGAGGGCGCCGAATGCCTTCGAGCCGGAGCCGATGGTGGAAGGATTGCGCTTCGTCGGCGGCGAGCCGGAGCGGATGACGCCAGCGCGCGCCCGCGTGCTCGATACCGCTGCGGACGGGGTGTCCTGGACACGCATCGGCCTTGCGCATGCTGCCGGTGTTTCCACAAGCGTCGTTGACGGGCTGATCGCGCAGGGCATTTTCGAGACCATCTTCCTGCAGCCGCCACCTGTCGTTGCCAGACCCGATCCTGATTTTATCGGCTCCCGCCTCGAGGGGCCGCAGAAGGAGGCGGCCGACGAAATCCTGGACGAAGTGCGCAAGGGGGAATTTGCGGTATCGCTGATCGATGGCGTAACCGGTTCCGGAAAGACGGAAGTCTATTTCGAAGCGATTGCCGAGACGCTGAGGCGGGGCCAACAGGTGCTGATCCTGCTGCCGGAAATCGCCCTCACTGCCAGTTTTCTCGAACGTTTCCAGGATCGGTTCGGTGCGAAACCGGCCGAGTGGCATTCCGATCTTGCTCCGCGTATGCGTGAAAAGGTCTGGCGGCAGGCGGTGACAGGCGAGGTGCGGGTCGTGGCCGGTGCGCGCTCGGCGCTGTTTCTGCCTTTCGAGGATCTCGGCCTCATCATCGTCGATGAAGAGCACGATCCTGCCTACAAACAGGAAGACCGCGTCTATTACAATGCGCGAGACATGGCGGTCGTGCGGGCGCGGATCGGCGATTTTCCACTGGTGCTCGTTTCGGCGACGCCCTCGGTTGAAAGCCAGGTCAACGGCCAGAGCGGACGCTACAGCACGATCCATCTGCCGACGCGTTTCGGCGATGCCGCACTGCCCGACCTGCATCTGGTCGACATGAGACGCCATGCGCCGGAGCGCGGCGGATTCCTGTCGCCGGTTCTGATCCGGGCGATCGGCAAGACGGTGGAGAAGGGCGAGCAGGCGCTGCTATTTCTCAATCGCCGCGGTTATGCGCCGCTGACGCTCTGCCGTGTCTGCGGCCATCGTTTCCAGTGCCCGCAATGTTCGAGCTGGCTGGTGGAGCACCGGTTCCGTCGGCAGCTTCAATGCCATCAGTGCGGTTATTCCGAACCGACACCCGAAGCCTGCCCGGAATGCGGAACGCTCGACCATCTCGTCGCCTGTGGTCCCGGCGTGGAACGTATCGCTGAAGAAGTAGAACGACATTTTCCGGATGCGCGCACCATCGTGCTCTCGTCCGACATCATGGGTGGGGTGAAACGGCTGAGGCTGGAACTCGACGCCATCGCTAAGGGCGAGGCGGATATCGTCATCGGCACGCAGCTTGTTGCAAAGGGCCATAACTTTCCGCTGATGACACTGGTTGGCATCGTCGATTCGGATCTTGGCCTCGCCAACGGTGATCCGCGTGCTGCCGAGCGGACTTTCCAGCTTCTTTCGCAGGTCACCGGACGCGCCGGGCGAACCGGCCTCAAGAGCCATGGGCTGCTTCAGACCTATCAGCCGCAACATCCGGTCATGCAGGCCATCGTCTCCGGCGACGCGCGAGCCTTTTACGAACGCGAGATCAGCGAGCGCGAGCGCGCAATCCTTCCGCCCTTCGGCAGGCTCGCCTCCATCATCGTTTCAGCCGATACGCGGCACGATGCGGAAAACCATGCGCGCGGCATGCGCAATGCCGCACCGCAGGTTGCGGGCATTTCCGTTCTCGGCCCAGCAGAGGCGCCGTTGGCGCTGGTGCGCGGACGCCATCGTTTCCGGCTGCTGATCCATGGGCGCCGGAACTCGGACATGCAGGCCTATCTGCGGGCAATGCTGTCGCAATCACCGAAGGAGCGAGGTTCGATTCAGGTGCAGCTTGACATCGATCCGCAGAGCTTCCTGTAGATCGTTGCAGTCTCAGCGTTTTCGGATGCCGTCGATCATGGCATAAACGCCGAATCAACTGGCGATTAGGGGCGCGGCATGGAATTCTACTTCCCGACGGAATTTAGCGAACAGCTTGCCTTTGGTGCAGCGGCTTTCACTGCACTTGCCGGCTTCGTCATCATGTTCGCGCCCGGTCTTGCCATGCGGGCTTTCGGGCTCGCACCGCGCGGCGAACGGCGCGAGGGCTTCGGCGAGATGCGGTCTATGGGCGGTCTCTATCTCGGCCTCGGCGTTGCCGCAATCATGCTGGCGCAGGACTGGACCTATCTGGCGCTCGGAGCGGCCTTCGCAATGGCGGCTTTCGCGCGCATTATTTCCATCCTGTCAGATAAGGGGAGCACGCTCCTCAACTATTTACTTCTGGTTGTGCAGGCGGCCGTGGCCGCATTGCCGTTGCTACACGTATTCGGCTTCCTGCAGGGCTGATCCAAAGCCGAAATTATAGCGTTTCGCGGGCCAGTTCAGGACGTTTCAGTAATTTTGCTGACAGAAAATCATGCGAAACACGTATTCGGGCGTTACGCGTGTTGCGAGTCCCGATATCCTATGTTAGACGGACCCCGAATTTCGGAAGAAGCAAGAGGCTTCTCTTGCGATTTCTGGGGGAAATCAAAACGAATTCAAGATCATAGACTCGGCGCCCGTCGGAAGTCGGATTTTGAATTGAAATCAGGGAAATTTGTGCCCGTGGCAGACACGTCCCAGCTTACTTCTGGTGTTGCCGAGCGCTATGCCTCGTCGCTTTTCGAGCTGGCGCTCGAAGAACGCGCAGTCGACAGCGTTACCGCCGATCTTGACCGTTTCCAGGCCATGCTGGACGAAAGCGAAGACCTGAAGCGCTTTGTCCTGAGCCCGGTCTTTTCCGCGGAAGATCAGCTCAAGGCGATCGCCGCTCTTAGCGAAAAAGCTGGCATCTCGGGTTTCTTTGCCAATTTCCTGAAGGTCGTGGCGCGTAACCGCCGCCTGTTTGCCCTGCCGGGCATGATCAAGGCCTTCCGCATCATTGCTGCCAACCAGCGTGGCGAAATTTCTGCCGAAGTCACTTCGGCCCATGCTCTCTCGGCAGAGCAGGAAAATGAATTGAAGGCGGCGCTCAAGGGCGTCACCGGCAAAGACGTGGCGATTGCTGTCACGGTTGATCCGTCAATTCTTGGTGGTCTGATCGTCAAGGTCGGGTCCCGTCAGATTGACACGTCTCTTCGTACCAAACTCTCTACCCTTAAGCTTGCATTGAAAGAGGTCGGCTGATGGATATCCGCGCTGCGGAAATTTCCGCAATTCTTAAAGACCAGATCAAGAACTTCGGCAAAGAGGCAGAAGTCTCGGAAGTCGGTCAGGTTCTCTCCGTTGGTGACGGCATCGCTCGCGTTTACGGCCTGGACAATGTTCAGGCTGGTGAAATGGTCGAGTTCCCCGGCGGCATCCGCGGCATGGCGCTCAACCTTGAATCCGACAATGTCGGTGTCGTTATTTTCGGCGCCGACCGCGACATCAAGGAAGGCGACACCGTCAAGCGCACTGGCGCGATCGTTGACGTTCCGGTCGGTCCGGAACTGCTCGGCCGTGTCGTCGACGCTCTCGGCAACCCGATCGACGGCAAGGGCCCGATCAATGCGACCCGCCGTTCGCGCGTCGACATCAAGGCTCCGGGCATCATTCCGCGCAAGTCGGTTCATGAGCCGATGTCGACCGGCCTCAAGGCCATCGACGCTCTCATCCCGGTTGGCCGCGGCCAGCGCGAACTCGTCATCGGCGACCGCCAGACCGGCAAGACCGCGATCCTGCTCGATGCCTTCCTCAACCAGAAGGCCATTCACGAGAGCGGTCCGGAAGGTGAGAAGCTTTACTGCGTTTACGTCGCCATCGGTCAGAAGCGTTCGACCGTCGCGCAGTTCGTCAAGGTGCTCGAAGAGCGCGGCGCGCTGAAGTATTCGATCATCGTTGCCGCCACGGCTTCCGATCCGGCTCCGATGCAGTATCTGGCACCGTTTGCCGGCTGCGCCATGGGCGAATATTTCCGCGACAACGGCATGCACGCGCTGATCGGTTACGACGACCTGTCCAAGCAGGCTGTTTCCTACCGCCAGATGTCGCTGCTGCTGCGCCGCCCGCCGGGCCGCGAAGCCTATCCAGGCGACGTTTTCTACCTGCACTCGCGTCTGCTCGAGCGCGCTGCGAAGATGAACGACGATCAGGGCGCCGGCTCGCTGACCGCTCTTCCTGTCATCGAAACGCAGGGTAACGACGTTTCGGCCTTCATTCCGACCAATGTGATCTCGATCACCGACGGCCAGATCTTCCTTGAAACCGACCTGTTCTATCAGGGTATCCGTCCGGCCGTTAACGTCGGTCTGTCTGTTTCCCGCGTCGGTTCCTCGGCTCAGATCAAGGCCATGAAGCAGGTTGCCGGCTCGATCAAGGGTGAACTCGCCCAGTATCGTGAAATGGCTGCCTTCGCCCAGTTCGGTTCGGACCTTGACGCTGCTACTCAGCGTCTGCTGAACCGCGGCGCACGCCTGACCGAACTCCTGAAGCAGCCGCAGTTCTCGCCACTGAAGACGGAAGAGCAGGTCGCCGTGATCTTCGCGGGCGTCAACGGTTACCTCGACAAGCTGCCGGTCGCTCAGGTCGGCAAGTTTGAACAGGGCCTGTTGTCCTATCTGCGTTCGGAAGGCTCTGCCATCCTCGATGCGATCCGCACGGAAAAGGCTATCAGCGACGCGACGAAGGGCAAGCTCACTGCTGCTCTCGACAGCTTCGCCAAGTCTTTCCAGTAACGGGCCCTAGGTTAGGACGGATAACGGATGCCTTCACTTAAGGATCTGAAAAACCGGATCGCCTCCGTCAAGGCGACGCAGAAGATCACCAAGGCGATGAAAATGGTCGCCGCGGCGAAGCTTCGGCGTGCGCAGGAGGCGGCCGAGGCCGCCCGGCCTTACTCGCAGCGTATGAATGCGGTCCTGGCGAATATTGCCAAGGCCGTTACCGATGCGGACGGTGCCCCGGTTCTGATGACCGGCACCGGCAAGGACCAGGTGCACCTGCTCGTCGTCTGCACGGCCGAACGCGGCCTGTGCGGCGGCTTCAATTCGCAGATTGCGCGCTTTGCTCGCGATCACGTTCGCAAGCTGGTCGCCGAAGGCAAGACGGTGAAGATCCTCACCGTCGGCAAGAAGGGCTATGACATCCTGCGTCGCGAATTCGCGTCGCTGATCGTCGAGCGCAAGGAACTGCGCGAAGTCAAGAAGATCGGTTTCGAGAATGCCGACCAGATCGGCAAGCGCATCATCGAGATGTTCGAAGCCGGCGAGTTTGACGTCTGCACGCTGTTCTACTCCGAGTTCAAGTCGGTCATCAGCCAGGTTCCGACCGCACAGCAGCTCATCCCGGCCAAGGCTCCGGAAGCCGTTGCCGTAGATGAAGAGCATGCTGGTGCCGTTTATGAATACGAGCCGGATCCGGCGTCGATCCTCGACGAGCTGATCCCGCGCAACATCTCGGTCCAAATCTTCCGCGCTCTCCTCGAGAACGTCGCGGGTGAAATGGGCGCCAAGATGAGCGCGATGGACAATGCGACGCGCAATGCTGGTGAGATGATCAACAAGCTGACGTTGAGCTACAACCGTCAGCGTCAGGCTCAGATCACCAAGGAACTGATTGAAATCATTTCGGGCGCGGAAGCGCTCTGAGGTTAGGAAAAGAGGGTCAGAAAATGGCTGAGGCAGCTACCCCCAAGACCGGCTCTGTCGGCAGAGTCACACAGGTTATCGGCGCCGTCGTCGACGTTGCTTTCGAAGGCGAACTGCCGAAGATCCTGAACGCGTTGGAAACCGACAATAACGGTAACCGTCTGGTTCTCGAAGTTGCTCAGCACCTCGGCGAAAACGAAGTTCGTACCATTGCGATGGACTCGTCCGAAGGTCTCGTTCGCGGCCAGCAGGTTACCGATACCGGCGCTCCGATTTCGGTTCCGGTTGGCAACGAAACGCTCGGCCGTATCATGAACGTCATCGGCGAGCCGGTCGACGAAGCTGGTCCGCTGAACACCGCTCACAAGCGCGCCATCCACCAGGACGCTCCGGCTTATGTCGAGCAGTCGACGGAAGCGCAGATCCTCGTCACCGGCATCAAGGTGGTCGATCTTCTTGCTCCCTATGCAAAGGGCGGCAAGATCGGCCTGTTCGGCGGCGCAGGCGTCGGCAAGACCGTTCTCATCATGGAACTGATCAACAACGTCGCCAAGGCGCACGGTGGTTACTCGGTCTTCGCTGGCGTGGGTGAACGTACCCGCGAAGGCAACGACCTCTACCACGAAATGATCGAATCGGGCGTCAACAAGCATGGCGGCGGCGAAGGCTCGAAGGCTGCGCTCGTTTACGGCCAGATGAACGAACCGCCGGGCGCCCGCGCTCGCGTCGCTCTGACCGGTCTGACGGTTGCTGAACACTTCCGCGACCAGGGTCAGGACGTTCTGTTCTTCGTCGACAACATCTTCCGCTTCACGCAGGCTGGCTCGGAAGTGTCGGCTCTGCTCGGCCGTATCCCTTCTGCTGTGGGCTATCAGCCGACGCTCGCAACCGACATGGGGCAGATGCAGGAACGCATCACCACGACGACGACGGGCTCGATCACCTCGGTTCAGGCCATTTACGTTCCGGCCGACGACTTGACCGACCCGGCGCCGGCAACCTCGTTCGCCCACCTGGACGCAACCACGGTTCTGTCGCGCTCGATCGCTGAAAAGGGTATCTATCCGGCCGTCGATCCGCTCGACTCCACCTCGCGCATGCTCGATCCGCTGGTCGTCGGCGACGAACATTACGAAATTGCCCGTAAGGTTCAGTCGACCCTGCAGCGCTACAAGGCCCTGCAGGACATCATCGCCATCCTGGGCATGGACGAACTGTCCGAAGAGGACAAGATCGCTGTTGCCCGCGCCCGCAAGATCGAACGCTTCCTGTCGCAGCCGTTCTTCGTTGCCGAAGTCTTCACCGGTTCGCCGGGCAAGCTGGTTGCTCTCGAAGACACGATCAAGGGCTTCAGGGGCCTCGTCAACGGCGATTACGACCACCTGCCCGAAGCTGCTTTCTACATGGTTGGCTCGATCGAAGAAGCCATCGAGAAGGCCAAAAAGCTCGCTGCCGCTTGATGAGCGACGCTCAGGACGAGATATTCTGCTGCGACACGCTCAAAAGTGTCGTGGCAGAGCTTCCTGAACCGGCCGCGCCGACCATCTACCGGGCCGATAATGGCGTGATGATGATGGTTGTCGGACTGGCTCAGACCGAGGAAGGTCTCGGTTATCTCGATCATGCGATGATGCACTGCCCGTTCTGCGGGACCAAATTGCAAGATGCAAAGGCCATAGCCGAGAAGGTAAGTCACTGATGGCTGACAATTTCAACTTTGAGCTCGTTTCGCCGGAGCGCCTGCTGCTGTCGGAGATGGTGACCGAGGTCGTCATTCCCGCCACTGAAGGTGAGATGACGGTCATGGCCCACCATGCCCCAACGATGACGACCATCAAGCCGGGCATCGTGAGTGTTCGTTCTTCTTCAGGCTCGAAGCAGGATTACGTTGTGTTCGGCGGTTTTGCCGACATCCTGCCGACGGGATGCACGCTTCTTGCTGAATCTGCCCTTCCGGTGGAGGAACTCAACAAGGACGAACTGACCCGCCGCATCGAAGCTGCGAAGCAGGAACTTGAGGATGTCGTGCATCATGAGCACAAGTCCAAGCTTGAGCATTTCATCATGGAAATGACCCGTCTGCAGGGCATGGTCGGTCAGGACTGATCGATTCAGGTAGACATTCTGGATTGAACAAGAAAGCGGCCTTGAAGGCCGCTTTTTTTATCCGGACACAAGATGCATTTATGCTGAGGCGTGCTGCAAAGCAAAAAGGCGGTGTTTCGCCGCCCGCCTGATCGATCTGGTCTGTGGAAACTCGGTATCTCAGAAACCGGTGCCGCCGCGCAGCTCGGAGAGCAGCGTGCCAAGCAGGATCTTCATATCCAGCCAGAGGCTGAAATTCCTGATATAATAGATATCGCTGGCGATGCGGGCGCGTGCCTCCGTCGGGCGTTCCGTCGGACCGCGCCAGCCGCGCGTCTGGGCAAGGCCGGTAATACCTGGCCGCATCAGATGGCGGTAATGATATTCAGGCACCAGTTCCTCGTAGAGCATGCCGGCCGCGCGCATGTTGATGGCGTGGCAACGGGGACCGACGAGCGACATATCGCCCTTAATGACGTTGAGAAGCTGGGGCAGTTCATCGATATTGGTCTTGCGCAAGAAGGCGCCGATCCGCGTCACGCGCCGATCACCCTTGACGGTTTGTTCGACGCCGGTGGGATCGCAGAGATCCGCCCGCATGGAGCGGAACTTGTAGACAGTGATCTTGCTACCCTTACGGCCCCAGCGAATCTGTCGGAAAAACACCGGGCCGCCATCGTCGATCACGATGAGGAGGGCGATCGTCAGAAGGACGGGGAACAGGATGATCAGTGCGCTCGCCGCGCCAAAAATGTCGAAAGCTCTCTTCAAGCCAAGCTGAAGCCAGCCTCCGCCATCCAATGAGGCAAAGCTTTCCGGCTGGCGAATATTGGAATTCGCTGCGTCGGGAGCCTTCATCTTCACTGTCTTTACTGAGAAAGCCGTGTCTTGAAGCTTATTTGAAGTAAACACGTTCATTAAGCAACGTCCGTGGAAATACTGGAATAGTGCGTCGCGCTGGCACAAATACATGGACCGGGTCGGTTTGTCACCCGCTTCTTTAATGTTTTCCTTACCCTAATTGAGCCAAATTTGGGAGTATTTCGAAATATGTCCCTGATATTTTTGGCTGGTTAGGAATTAACTATATTGCGTAAAGGCTTAATTCTTGCGCGTTATGCGTGCGGCGCGTCGTATTGCATGCCGCTCGAGAGCGAAATAACTGAGGCTTGCGAGAAGAAAGACAATCGTCGTCGCAAGGGCAGATCCAATAAGCCAATCGCGCAGGGGGTTGTCCTTACCGATCCCGAATATGGCCGGCGAGATCGTCTGCATCGTGGTCAGTACGATGTCCTGCCAGATGTAGATGCCGAAAGAGACGGTTGCCGTGAAGCGCACGAAGGCGTTGTCGAGCAACGCCGCAAGCAGGGTGGAGCGCGAGAGGGCAAGCAGCGCAATCGCGGTCATGAGTGGGAACAGCGGAAAGACGTAAGGGATGCCGAGCCATCCATAGGCTTCCCACGGGCCTCCCGCCGAAAGCGGCAGCTGGAGGCCGGCGATGACCAGGCAGGCGAAGGCAATGATGTCGAACAGGATCTGACGCTTTCGCGGCAGTATCGTGTGAAGGCCCGCCGCGAGTGCACCGAGCGCAAAAATCGCGAAGAAACCGAAGGGATTGTAGTTCGGCATCCACTCCTTTGCGCCGCCCTGCATGCCATATTGCCAGCCACGATCAATCTCATTGGGAGGAACAAGCGTGCGGAAAGTCTCGTGGGCAAGCAGCGCCACAGCAATGATGGCGAGCCAGGCAAGGCGCGTGATCAGCGGAGTGCGGCGTTTTTCCGGGATAGCGAAAAGCCAAAGGAAACCAAGCGGCAGCAGCACATAGCTCGTTACTTCGAAGGATATGGACCAGAGCGGGCCGTTGCCTTCGACAGGAAAGAAGGTGCGCCAGTGCCACTGGCTCATGAACAGGAGACCGCTCACATAACGCATGACGAGTTCCGGCGTCAGCGCATGCCCGAGCAACGTGATGCTGAGGATAAAACCTGCGGTCAAAGCTACCCAATAGCCGGGCACGATGCGGGCCGCTCGACGCAGCACATAGGTGCGCAGGTCAGGCATTGCATAACCGGCATCAAGGGAATGCCAGAACGGCAAGGCCAGCAGAAAGCCGCTGAGGATAAAGAAGATCGCGACGCCGAAATTGCCGAAGCGCAGGGCGGTCAGCGCCGGCTGAAACCCTTCGGTCTTGTTAAGGTCGATGCGCAGAACAAGGTGGTGGATGAGGACAAGCAGGCAAGCGGTTGCACGCAAGAAATCTGCTCCGGCTACCCGGTCCTGCTGCTGCATGTCACTCCCTCGCTCCTTGCCGGACTTTGCAGCGGAAAGCTGCTGCCGGCAAGGGCGGGGTCATCTCAGCCAAGCAGATCGTTCGTGTAATAGGCGGAAAAGTCGGGCTTTTCCTTCAGCGCCGCACCATTGGCATCGAGCAGGATGCCATGGTCGAACAGGAACGTGCCGATCGCGTCGGCCTTGGCCGGATCGATGATGCCGATCGCGCCGTTGTCACCCTTGAGGAAACGACCTTCGACCAGGGCCTTTTGCGATGCCTTGACCAGTTCGGTATTCAGCAGCGCGCCGTTGCTGCCGGCAATCAGGAGATCGCAGGCCTCGTCCTGATTGTCGACCGAATAGGCATAACCTTTGAGTGTTGCCTGGACAAAGGCGCGGGCATTTTGCGGATTGGCCGAAAGATAGGCATCGCTGGAAGCGATCGCGGTCGTCTGTTCGTCGGGAATTCCATGGTCGCTATAGCGCCAGCGTCCGACCTGCCGGTTCTCCAGCTGGGCGGCAATACCCTCCCAGGTGTAGATTTCCAGTGTAAAGTCCACCGCGCCGTTGTCGAGCGCCTCATAGGCCGAGGTGCCGAGCGTGACATTCTGGAAGGTGCCCTTGCCGCCGTCGTTGCGGATCATCGCAGAGACGAGTGCCTCCTCCCATGCGCCGCCAAAGCCGCCATAGGTCTTGCCATCAAGATCTTTCGGACTCTTGATATCGTTGCGGCCGCCCTTGAAGATCAACCTGCCGGTTTCCGTCTGCACGACGGCATAGACGAGTTTCACATCGGCGCCCGCGGCGCGCTGGGTAAAGGTCTCGATCTCTCCGCAAATCCCGAAATCGGCAACACCGTTTGCGACCAACGTGCCGGCACTCGTATCGGCATAGGGCAGGATCTCGACATCGATGCCGGCTGCCTCATAGAAGCCCTTCGCCTTGGCAACATAGATGCCGATATGGTTGGTGTTCGGCGTCCAGTCGAGCGCGATACGCACCTTGTCGGAGGATTGCGCGAAGGCGGTGCGGCCGGCAAGGCTTGCGGCCATGGCGGCAAAAAGGGTCTGTCGGCGGGTGAGAAGCATCAGGACCTCCTCAGGTTCTTTGCGGATGCAGCAATGTTTGAAGAATTTCAGTTTCGATTGCCTGAGCAGCCGGGGAGCCGAGATCTGCAAGCGTCCGCGGTCTTGCGAGCGGCACCTCGAATTCCCTGATCACGGCAGCCGGACGGGCGGACAGAACATAGATACGATCGGACAGGAAGACGGCTTCCCGTACGTCATGGGTAATCAGCAGGGCCGTCCATCGATGACCGGTCCACATGCCCTGCAGCCATTCCTGCATCTGGGTGCGGGTTAGCGCATCGAGTGCCCCGAAAGGCTCGTCGAGCAGCAGCATGTCCTGCCGCTGGATCACTGTGCGCAGCAGGGCCGCGCGCTGGCGCATGCCGCCCGAAAGGGCCGCGGGATAGTGATTTTCGAAGCCGGCAAGTCCGAAGCGTTCAAAGAGCGGGGCGGCCACAGCCCGCGCCTGGCTGCGGCGCATGCCGTGCACTTCGAGGCCGAGGATCGCGTTGTCGATGACGCTTCGCCACGGCATCAGCGCATCGCGCTGAGGCATGAAGGCGAATGCATGCGCGGCCTGCGAGAGCTGGATGCCGTCGAAGACAATCTCTCCCTTGTCGGCCTGCAGCGCCTGTGTCAGCAGCCGCAGGATCGTCGACTTGCCGGAGCCGGATGGGCCGACGATCGAGACGAATTCACCTCTGGCGATATGAAGAGAAATATCCTTCAGCACTTCCATGCCGTCGAAGGATTTCGACACATTCTTCAGCTCGAGCATCCCGTTCATCGGCGTTTCTCCGCAGGGGATTGCCAGGGCATGACGAAACGCTGCACCGCCAGGGTGAGACCGAAGAGGCAAAGGGTCAGAAGGGCGCTGACGACGACGGCGGCGAGGACGAGATCCGGCCGGAAGTTGTTCTTGGCGTTGAGGATATAGATCCCGAGGCCGCGCGCGGCGCCCGCATATTCGGCGAAGATGGCGCCGACCACGGCATAGGTGATCGAAATACGCAGGCCGGCAAAGAAGAAAGGCATGGCGGAAGGGAGCCGTGCCAGGCAGAAGATGCGCCAGCGACTTGCCTTCATGGAACTCAGAAGCTCGGCAATATCCCGGTCCGTCGCTTCATAGCCCTGAAGCAGGGCGACCAGCAGCGGAAAGAAGGTAACGAGAGCGACGAGCAGAAGCTTCGGCAGCAGCCCGAAACCGAACCAGAGTACGACGAGGGGGGCGATCGCGACCAGCGGCAATGTCTGGCTGACGATGAAGAGCGGCAGCAGCGCACGGCGCATGAATGGCACGAAATCCATCAGGACCGACGAGGCGAAGGCGAAGACGAGCGACAAAGCAAAACCGCCGAGCGTCGCGCCGAGCGTCGGCCAGGTGTTGTCGAGCAGCGCCTGCCTGTTCAGCCAGCCCTGTGTAAGGATACGCGAAGGTGAGGGCAGGATCGAGGGCTTGATGCCGGAGAGATCGACATAGAACTCCCAGATAGCCAGGAAGGCAAGCATGGCGAGAATGGCGGGCAAGGCCCGCCTCAGTGGCGCAAATGTCGAATCCGGTTTCGATAGGGTCATGCCGTCAGGCGTCTCAGGCTTTGCTCGGGCTGTTCGCGGAGACCGTGATATCCAGTGTCACATGACCTTCGGGATCGCCAAAGCGATAGAAAGCTTCATGGATGGTCGCGAAGATCGCGCCGGCGTCACCGCGCAGCTTGGTGCAGAAATTCTTCGAGCGGTCGAATGTGCCCGAGCGCTTCAGGAAGTCGATGCAGCCGTAAATCTCGTCCATATGGGTGCCCGTTCCCATGACATAGAGAGAAAATTGGGCGGCCGTCGGTTGACCAGTCTCGGTCGTATCCCTGACTGCTGCGATCGCTGCCTCCACGCGCTCGGCGAGCGGCTCGGAGCGGCTTGAGGACGGGCCGGCGCCGCAGATCGCATCATCCGGTTCGCCGGGGCAGCCCCGCGAGATCGCGGCGGACAATACGCAATGCTCGCCACTTGCGGCAGCCGAAACGAAGAGGTCGCGCATGGCGGCAAACAGCACGTCCGGCGGGCCGACCATGAGCGTGGAAATATCATCGGTTTCGATGCGAAGATGATCGCGATAGGGCTCGAGAGCCTTGATCGCGTCAAGGATGATGCCGACGAAATTGCCGGACATTGGATATAGAGACACTTGTGCGCCGGAAAACATTTGGACCTCGCTCCGCTGGCATTACCCAGATCAGCTTTAAAGGGTCCGGAGGCATGCGCCTCACATCTCAGCCCCGGCAATTCGGAGCTCCCCCGTGAAATTGTGGCGGAAGCTATCACCGGGCCTGCGATACCGCAACCGTAAAATTCCTACCCGGCTATGCGGTCGGCAAGAGGCGCGTGCAGTTCAGGGGCACTTTGTAAGGTGCCCGAGGGAAACACCCGGACGGAGGTCCTGTCCCGGTGTCCAGCCGGTCCGTACCTGCCAGAGACGGAGCCGGATGTCTTTGGCTCAGGCGGCGACGCCGGCATAGGGCGTGTCGCTGCGGGCGGCGATCAGCGCCTCAGTCCACCACTGCAGCTGGGACATCATTCGGGAAAGCCTGCGCAGAGCGTCCTGCGGATCCTGCAGCCGGCCCTCATTGTCGAAACGGCGCCAGGGGGAATTGAAACTCACGGCATCGCAGATCGTGACGGCGTGAAGCTCCGCAAAAACGAGGCGAAGTTGTTCGACTGCGCGCAATCCGCCGGATATGCCGCCATAACAGACGAAGGCGATCGGCTTTCCGTGCCAGGGTTCGGCGAAGAGATCGATGAGGAATTTCAGAGAAGCGGTAAAGCTGTGGTTGTACTCCGGCGTGACGAGGATGAAACCATCGGCCTGATGAAGCCTGTCCGCAAGCCGTCTTGCCTCCGGATGATGCGGTAAATGCTCTCGCGGCAGTGAAAATGCCAGCGGGTCGATGATGTCGATCTCGAATTGCGGAAAGCGGGCCAGCTCTCTTTCGAGCCACTTCACCACCCTGTCGCAGATGCGTCCCTCGCGCGTGCTGCCGTAGATGACGGCAAGCCTCATGGGTTTGTGCATGCATTGCTCCTTCTTATCTCGGCTTTACGGCCTCGGGAGCGCAGTCTATAAAACCTCAACTAATATTGAGGTCAATGGGTCATGCAGCAGAATCCGGGATTCTCCTTGAGCAAACTTCTGACGGTGGGCGAGGTTGCAGAGCGCAGCGGACTTGCGGTTTCCGCCCTGCACTTCTACGAAGCGAAAGGGCTGATCTTCAGCATTCGCACGCGCGGCAACCAGCGGCGCTACGGCCGCGATGTGCTGCGGCGTCTCGGCATCATCAAGGTGGCGCAACGCGTCGGCATTCCGCTCTCCGAAATTCAGACTGCGTTCGAAACCCTGCCGCAGAGCCGTACGCCGACAGTCGAGGACTGGCAGAGGTTATCGACGCTCTGGAAGGACAATCTCGATATCCGCATCAGGCAGCTCAGCCTGTTGCGCGATCATCTGACGAGCTGCATCGGCTGCGGTTGCCTCTCTATCGACGCCTGCCCGCTGCGCAATCCCTTCGATGTACTTGGCAGACAGGGCACCGGTGCGCGGCTTCTCGACCCGGGTGCCTAGACCTTCGGGCTTTCTTTTGGCTGATGCCCGCATATGTTAGGCGTCATAGCGCAAGCGGCGGACCGGCCCGCAAATGAGGAGAACTTCGTGTTTCATCCCAAATTATTCGAAAACCGCAATGTCGTCGTGACGGGTGCCGGCCGCGGAATCGGCCTCGAAGTTGCCCGACAGTTTCTGGATTGCGGTGCGCGCGTGCTTGTCCATACCGGGCGCGACGGGGAGCGCGAACTGCCGGATTTTCTGCTGACTGCCGAATCGGAACGCCGGGCCCTGCTTTTGCCGGCGGATTTCCTGCAGCCGGGCGGGGCTGCGAAGTTTGCGCAAGAGGCGCTCGATTTCTTCGACAAGGTGCATGTGCTGGTCAATAATGCCGGCACGATGCATGGGCGTTTTCCCGCCGGTGAACTCACCGATGCCGATTATGAGACCATCGTGCGCCTCAACCAGACGTCGGTGGTGGAGCTCACCCGGGCCCTGCTTCCCGCGCTCCGGGCTGCGCAGGGCGCCGCCATCGTCAACACGGTCTCGATTTCCGCGATAACGGGCGGTAGTCCCGGTTCGGCCATCTATTCCGCATCAAAGGCCTTCGTCGCGACCTATTCAAAGGCGCTTGCCCGTGAGCTCGCGCCTGACGATATAAGGGTCAACTGCGTCTCGCCCGGTACGATCGATACCGATTTCCATGCACGCTATTCATCCCGCGAAAAACTGGAACAGACACGCAGGTCGATCCCGCTGCAGCGGCTCGGAACGTCGGAAGATTGCGCCCCGGCCTATCTCTTCCTGGCCGCGCCATCGTTGTCCGGCTACATCACCGGTCAGGTTCTGGAGATCAACGGCGGCCAGCTTATCTGCTGATTTGGTTGGACTTTTTTTGGTATTTGACGACTTTTGACCAATTCGCTTCTGCGAATATGATATTGTACTGATCTACCCCATTACCTCCTTCCGAGAAGCAAATGCCATTGCCTAAACCGAAGCTGGGCATGACCAGCCAGGACTTGCAGAAGCTTGCTGATAAAGCCCACGAGGCAAGTGATCTCCTGAAGGCGCTAGCCCATCAGACCCGGTTGCTCATCCTCTGTATCCTTTCGGAAGGGGAAAAAACGGTTGGCGAGATCGAGGATATCCTTGGTATACAGCAGGCTATGGTGTCTCAGCAGCTTGCGCGACTGAGGCTCGAAGGCCTCGTCAACACGCGTCGCGAAGGACGGCTCGTCTATTACAGCATGGGAAACGAAAGCGTTCTGGCTTTCCTCGAATCGCTGTTCACTCTCTTCCCGGTTGTTGAAAAGGTCTGAAGCCGCGGCTCTTGCGAAGCGGCCTTCAAGTCGCAAAGATAGGCCTCATCCCGAATTCGGCAGGAGGCCGGATGATCGACAAGCTGGAATTCTTCATCGCACTTGCCAACGAGAAACATTTCGGTCGTGCGGCAGAGGAATGCGGCGTTTCCCAGCCCACGCTCTCGGCCGCCATTCGCCAGCTTGAAGATCAGCTGGGTGTCATGCTGGTGCAGCGCGGCTCCCGCTTTCAGGGGTTGACGCCCGAAGGCCAGCGCGTGCTCGAATGGGCCCGGCGCATTGTCGGTGACACGCGCACCATGCGCGAGGAAATGCGCGCCGCCCGCACGGGTCTCTCCGGCCATTTGCGCCTGGCTTCCATTCCAACCGCGCTCGCCATGCTGTCGCGAATCACGACGCCCTTCCAGGAACGGCATCCCGACGTCACCTTCTCCATCGTCTCGCGCAATTCGCTGCAGGTGCTGAGCATGCTCGAAAATCTCGAGATCGATGCCGGCATTACCTATCTGGAAAACGAGCCGCTCGGACGCGTCACCTCGGTGCCGCTCTATGCGGAACGCTATAATCTCATCACTGCCGCCGGCAGCCCGCTCTCGGATCGCGAGAGTGTGACGTGGCGTGAAGTGGGAGATCTTCGGCTTTGCCTATTGACGGCTGACATGCAAAACCGGCGTATCATCAACCGACATCTGGCCGAAGCAGGCGCGACAGTCCATCCGACGCTCGAATCAAACTCGATGATTGTGCTTTTTTCACATGTGCGGACCGGCCGCTGGGCGAGTATCATGCCGCATAACGTCGCGAAATCATTCGGGTTTCCTGTGGAGATCCGGATGATTCCGATCACCGAGCCGGAGGCGCACCATCTTGTTGGCCTCGTCGCTCCTTTTCGAGAACCTTTTACGCCGCTCGTCTCCGCCTTGTTGCATGAAGCAAGAACACTCGTTGAAGACGCCGAATTTTGATAGAAAAAAACTATCAATCAACGAGACTGCTTTATTGATTGCGACCAGCTTCCCTGAGACAGTTCGACAGAATTCGCAATGACATCGGGAGTTTTGCGGTTTTCAAGGAATTCGCAGGTCGTAAGGGAGAGCTGCTGATGAACATACGTGTCGCTCACGGCGATATCACCGGACGTATCCGCTCGATCGTTGACGATCTTCGATCCCTCGAAGGACCACTCCTTCCTATTCTGCATCAAATCCAGGAGCAGTTCGGATACGTGCCGCAGGAAGCCTTGCCGGTTATCTCCGAGGAGCTCAACCTTTCCCGCGCCGAGGTCCACGGCGTTGTAACCTTCTATCATGATTACCGCGATCATCCCGCCGGCCGGCACGTGTTGAAACTCTGTCGCGCCGAGGCTTGCCAGTCTATGGGCGGCGATGCACTGGCCGAGCGTATCAAAGCCCTGCTCGGCATCGATTTTCATCAGACGACACTCGACGGCAGCGTCACGCTTGAGCCGGTCTACTGTCTTGGCCTCTGTGCCTGTGCGCCAGCCGTCGTGCTGGATGGCGAAGTCCATGGCCGGGTCGATGGCGAACTGGCCGCTGAGCTTGTTGCGGGGGCACGTCGATGACTGTGAAGATTTATGTTCCGCGCGATGCCGCAGCGCTCTCGCTGGGGGCCGAGAAGGTGGCAACGGCGATTGCCCAGGAGATCGTCGCCCGCGGCCTTGATGCGACAATCGTGCGCAACGGCTCGCGCGGAATGTTCTGGCTCGAGCCACTGGTTGAGGTCGAGGTTTCCGGGAAACGGATCGGCTATGGGCCGGTCAGGACGAAGGATGTCGCCGATCTCTTTGATGCGGGGTTGATGGAAGGCGGGATGCATGCGCTCTGTCTGGGGGAGGTCGAGGACCTCCCGTTCCTGAAAGGCCAGACCCGTCTCACCTTTGCCCGCTGCGGCATTACCGATCCGCTTTCGCTTGACGATTATGAGGCCCATGGCGGGCTTGCCGGCCTTCGCCGCGCCATTTCGATGCAGCCTGCCAATGTCGTCAAGGAAGTGACCGATTCCGGTCTTCGTGGTCGTGGTGGTGCGGGTTTTCCGACCGGCATCAAATGGAAGACGGTGCTCGATGCTGCCGGTTCTCGCAAATATATCGTCTGCAATGCAGATGAGGGCGACAGCGGTACCTTCGCCGACCGGATGATCATGGAAGGCGACCCCTTCGTGCTCATCGAAGGCATGGTGATTGCCGGGCTTGCGACGGGAGCCACGAAAGGCTTCGTCTATACGCGCTCGGAATATCCGCATGCGATCGCCGCGATGACGGAGGCGGTGGAGATTGCCCGCAAGGCTGGCATCCTAGGCGCTTCAGTGCTCGGCTCCGGCAAGACCTTCGACATGGAGATTCGCACCGGTGCAGGCGCCTATGTGTGCGGCGAGGAAACGGCGTTGCTCAACAGCCTGGAAGGCAAACGGGGCATCGTGCGCGCCAAGCCGCCGTTGCCGGCCCATAAGGGATTGTTCAACTGTCCGACCGTCATCAACAACGTGATCTCGCTCGCATCCGTGCCCGTGATCATGGACAAGGGGGCGGCCTTCTATCGCGATTTCGGCATGGGTCGGTCGCGCGGCACCATTCCGCTGCAGATTGCCGGTAATGTGAAATATGGCGGGCTCTATGAAACCGCCTTCGGCCTGTCTCTCGGCGATATCGTCGAGAAGATCGGCGGTGGTACGGCATCGGGACGGCCGGTGAAGGCGGTGCAGGTGGGCGGGCCGCTTGGTGCCTATTTCCCGCGGGCTCTCTTCGACACGCCATTCGACTACGAAGCTTTTGCGGCCAAGGACGGATTGATCGGCCATGCCGGCCTCGTCGTTTTCGACGATACCGCCGATATGTTGAAACAGGCGCGCTTCGCCATGGAGTTCTGCGCGGTGGAAAGCTGCGGCAAGTGCACGCCCTGCCGCATAGGATCGACGCGCGGCGTCGAAACGGCGGACAAGATTGCCCAGGGCATAGAGCCTGAGAAGAACCGGGAACTGCTCGCCGATCTCTGCAATACGATGAAGTTCGGCTCGCTCTGCGCGCTCGGCGGGTTCACGCCCTATCCTGTCATGAGCGCCATGACGCATTTTCCGGAAGATTTTGCTCCGGTCCCTCTCATTGAAGCGGCGGAATAGGCCATGTCTCTCATTCATGAAATCGACTACGGAACGCCGGCTTCGAAATCCGAAACGATGGTGACGCTGACCATTGACGGCCGGCAGGTGACGGTTCCCGAGGGAACGTCGATCATGCGCGCCTCGATGGAGGCCGGCATTCAGGTGCCGAAGCTCTGCGCGACCGATATGGTCGATGCCTTCGGTTCATGCCGTCTCTGTCTGATCGAAATCGACGGCCGCAACGGAACGCCGGCCTCCTGCACCACGCCGGTGGCTTCCGGCATCGTCGTCCATACACAGACGGAGCGGTTGAAGAATATCCGCCGCGGCGTCATGGAGCTCTATATCTCCGACCACCCGCTCGACTGTCTGACCTGTGCGGCCAATGGTGATTGCGAGTTGCAGGACATGGCGGGCGCTGTCGGCTTGCGCGATGTGCGCTATGGCTATGAGGGCGACAACCACGTCAAGGCGCGCAACAGCGGCGAGATCAATCTGAAATGGATGCCGAAGGATGAGTCCAATCCGTACTTCACCTATGATCCGTCGAAATGCATCGTCTGCTCCCGCTGCGTTCGTGCCTGCGAGGAGGTGCAGGGCACCTTCGCGCTGACGATCGAAGGGCGCGGGTTCGGCTCGCGTGTTTCGCCCGGTATGCACGAGCATTTCGTCGATTCCGAATGTGTTTCCTGCGGTGCCTGCGTGCAGGCTTGCCCGACGGCGACGCTGACGGAAAAATCGGTCATCCGCATCGGTCAGCCGGAACATTCGGCTGTCACGACCTGCGCCTATTGCGGTGTGGGCTGCTCCTTCAAGGCGGAAATGCGCGGCGAAGAGCTGGTGCGCATGGTTCCGTGGAAGGATGGTCAGGCAAACCGCGGCCACTCTTGCGTCAAGGGCCGCTTTGCCTATGGATATTCGACCCACAAGGACCGCATTCTCAATCCAATGATCCGCGAGAAGGTGACGGATCCCTGGCGCGAGGTGACCTGGGACGAGGCCTATGCGCATGTCGCTTCCGAGTTCCGCCGCATCCAGTATCAGTATGGACGTGAAGCGATTGGCGGCATCACATCGTCCCGCTGCACCAACGAAGAGACTTACCTTGTCCAGAAGCTGATCCGCGCCGGCTTCGGCAACAACAATGTCGATACCTGCGCCCGCGTCTGCCATTCGCCGACAGGTTATGGGCTGGGCCAGGCTTTCGGCACCTCGGCCGGCACACAGGATTTCGACAGCGTCGAGCATTCCGATGTGCTCATTATCATCGGTGCCAATCCGACCGATGGCCATCCAGTCTTCGGTTCGCGCCTGAAGAAGCGGTTGCGGCAGGGCGCCAAGCTGATCGTTATCGATCCGCGTCGCATCGATATCGTCCGCTCGCCGCATGTCGAGGCCTCCTTCCATCTGCCGCTGAAGCCTGGCACCAATGTTGCCGTCATGACGGCGCTGGCGCATGTGATCGTGACCGAAGGCCTCTACGACGAGAAGTTCATCCGTGAGCGTTGCGACTGGTCGGAGTTCGAGGATTGGGCGGCTTTTGTCTCCGAGCCGCAGCATAGTCCGGAAGCTGTCGAGAAGTTTACCGGCGTGAATCCGGAGGACGTGCGCGGCGCTGCACGGCTTTTTGCGACCGGCGGCAATGGCGCCATTTATTACGGTCTGGGCGTCACCGAACACAGCCAGGGTTCCACGACGGTCATGGCGATCGCCAACCTTGCCATGGCAACCGGCAATATCGGCCGTCCAGGCGTCGGTGTGAATCCGCTGCGCGGCCAGAACAACGTGCAGGGTTCCTGTGACATGGGGTCCTTCCCGCATGAGTTGCCGGGCTATCGCCACATCTCTGACGATGCGACGCGCGATATTTTCGAAAAGCTCTGGGGCGTGAAGCTCAACAACGAGCCGGGTCTGCGTATTCCGAACATGCTGGATGCCGCCGTCGATGGCTCCTTCAAGGGCCTCTACATTCAGGGTGAGGATATTCTTCAGTCCGATCCGGACACCAAGCATGTCGCCGCCGGCCTTGCCGCCATGGAATGTGTCGTGGTGCAGGATCTCTTCCTGAACGAGACTGCAAATTATGCGCATGTCTTCCTGCCAGGTTCGACCTTCCTGGAAAAGGACGGCACCTTCACCAATGCCGAGCGCCGCATCAACCGCGTGCGCAAGGTCATGACGCCACGCAACGGCTATGCGGACTGGGAAGTGACACAGAAGCTTGCTCAGGCAATGGGCCTCGACTGGCACTATACGCATCCGTCCGAGATCATGGACGAGATTGCCGCAACGACTCCGAGCTTCGCATCCGTCTCCTACGACTATCTCGAAAAGATGGGCTCGGTTCAGTGGCCCTGCAATGAGACACATCCGCTCGGCTCGCCGATCATGCATGTGGATGGATTCGTGCGCGGCAAGGGCAAGTTCATCCGTACGGAATATGTAGCGACCGACGAGCGTACCGGCCCGCGCTTCCCGCTGCTTCTCACGACCGGCCGCATTCTCAGCCAGTATAATGTCGGTGCGCAGACACGCCGTACCGATAACGTTGTCTGGCACTCGGAGGACCGGCTGGAGATCCATCCGCATGATGCCGAACAGCGCGGTATCCGCGATGGTGACTGGGTGAAGCTCGGCAGTCGCTCGGGCGATACCACGCTTCGCGCATTGATTACGGATCGCGTGGCGCCGGGGGTCGTCTATACGACCTTCCATCATCCGGATACGCAGGCAAACGTCATCACGACAGACTTCTCCGACTGGGCGACGAACTGCCCGGAATACAAGGTGACGGCAGTGCAGGTTTCGCCCTCCAACGGCCCGTCGGAATGGCAGGTCGAATATGACGAGCAGGCCCGCCAGTCCCGCCGCATCGCCAGCAAGATGGAGGCGGCGGAATAATGACGGAACGGCCGACCCGCATAAGCGTGACGGAAGTCGCCCGGAGAGGCGGTATCATGGCGCGGGGCGAGCGTATCGTGCCCGAGGAAGTGCCGATCGCCTTTTCCTATGGCGGCAGTTCGCATGCGGTCATGATGGGCACGCCTGATGATCTCGAGGATTTCGCTGTCGGCTTCAGCCTGACCGAGGGCATTATCACTGATCGCAGCCAGGTCGCCGGTATCGAACTCCTGGAAGACGAGAAGGGTATCGACGTCCAGGTGACCCTCCTCGACGACGTCGAGGATGCGCTGAGAAGGCGCAGGCGGAGCATGGCCGGACCCGTCGGTTGCGGCCTCTGCGGTATCGAGTCGATCGAGCAGGCGGTCCGCACCGTACCGGACGTGTCCAAGGCTGAGCTGTCGCTGTCGCATGCCGATATCGTCCAGGCGGTTGCGTTGCTCAACGAATCTCAGCCGCTGCATCGCGAGACGCGGGCCGTTCATGGCGCCGGCTTCTACATTCCCGGCAAGGGATTGATCGCCGTGCGCGAGGATGTCGGCCGGCACAATGCGCTCGACAAGCTTTGCGGCGCTGTTATCAGAGCCGGTGAAACAGGCGCTTCAGGCGCCGTAGCCGTCACAAGCCGCCTGTCCGTCGAGATGGTTCAGAAGACGGCGATCCTTGGCGCTCCCGTGCTGATTGCCATATCCGCGCCGACAGCACTTGCCATCCGCACGGCGGAGGAAGCCGGCATGACGCTTGTCGCTCTCGTGCGCGGAGAGGATTTCGAGATTTTCACCCACCCACATCGCTTGTCGCCCGGAAGCATCGCCGATGTCGCATGATACCAAGACCAAGCTTGTCTATATGGCAAACCAGATCGCAACCTTTTTCAAGACGCAGCCCGAAAGCGAAGCTGCGCAGGGAGTTGCGACGCACATCAACAAATTCTGGGAGCCGCGCATGCGGCGGCAACTCTTCGAAATTCTGGAAAAGGAAGAGAACGGCCTCGACGCACTCGTGCTGCAGGCTGTGCCCCTGATTCGCAAACCGGAACCGGCGGAACAGCCAGTTCGATAGACCAATATCAGAGGGGCCGTTCTTCCCGGCGTCGGCCAAAGGTCATGATCATAAAGAGCTCGTGCCGCTCTTGCGGCAGCACGAGCTATCCGAATGAGGCCTGATCAGAATTCTTCCCAGCTTTCGGCAGACGTCGCCGCTGCGCCACGGGTTCTTGCGGCGCGGGCGACAAGATGCAGGGCCGGAGAAGTAGCTGGCTTCGTCAGATGCCGTGTCGCGGCGATATTGGCGCCGGGGAGCTGGAACTGCGAGACCAGCGTCCGCAGTGCATCGGCTTCCGCGGCAAGGTTCTGGCTGGCGGCCGTGCTCTCCTCCACCATGGCGGCGTTCTGCTGTGTTGCCTGATCGAGGGTGTTGACGGCCTGATTGATCTCCTTGAGGCCGGTCGCCTGTTCCCTGGAGCCTTCGACGATCGCTGCGACGTTTGAATTGATGCTGGCAACCTGAACGACGATTTCCTCCAGCGCCCTGCCGGTCTGTCCTACCAGTTCGACGCCGTTTTTCACCAATTCGCTCGATGTATTGATCAGCGCCTTGATCTCCTTCGCTGCTCTGGCAGAACGCTGTGCGAGTTCGCGGACCTCCTGGGCGACGACGGCAAAACCCTTGCCGGCTTCACCGGCACGAGCCGCTTCGACGCCGGCGTTAAGCGCCAGCAGGTTGGTCTGGAAGGCGATATCGTCGATGACGCCGATGATATTGGTGATCTCGCGGGAGGATTGCTCGATCTGGTCCATGGCCGAAACTGCCTTGCGCACGACCGTGCCGGATTGTTCCGCACTGTGTTTTGTCTGTCCGACCAGGCGGCCCGCCTCGTCGGCACGCTGGCTGGAATCGTTGACCGTGGTGGTGATCTCCTCCAGAGCTGCCGCCGTTTCCTCGACCGAAGCGGCCTGCTGTTCCGTCCGCTTGGAGAAAGAGTCTGCCGAGGAACCGATCTCGCGGGAACTGTCGGCGATAGCGGTGGCATTCTCACCAATGGTCTTCATCGTCCTGGAGAGTTTGTCGATCGTCGCATTGAAATCGTGGCGCAACTGCTCCATCGAAGGGACGAAGGCCGTGTCCAGCGTCCGGGTCAGGTCGCCTTCTGAGAGCTGGCGCAGGGCCGTGCCGAGAAGGGAGATTGCGCTCATGCGCTGTGTCACGTCGGTTGCGAACTTAACGACCTTGTAGATCCTGCCATCCGCGTCGGCGATCGGATTATACGCGGCCTGGATCCAGATTTCCTTGCCGCCCTTACCGTAGCGGACGAATTCGTTGGCGATGAACTCGCCCTTTGCCAGCCGCGGCCAGAACTGCTTGTATTCGTCGCTTCGCGCATAGGCCGGATCGCAGAACATGCTGTGATGCTTGCCAACGATCTCGGACAGCAAATAGCCAAGACCATTGCAGAAGTTCTCATTGGCCGTGAGGATGTCGCCTGCGGGGGTAAATTCGATGACGGCCTGCGAGCGTGAAATTGCCTCGAGCTTGCCGGCGTCCTCGACGGCGCGTTTCTTGGCCTCGGTGATGTCGGAGGCGATTTTCACGACCTTGAAAGGTTTGCCATGCTTGAAGACAGGGTTGTAAGAGGCCTGTATCCAGATCTCGCGACCGCCTTTTGCCAGGCGTTTATAGGCGCCGGCATCATATTCGCCACGGCCGAGGCGGGCCCAGAAATCCCGGTAGCTGGCGGTTGCCGCGTAGGCCGGTTCGCAGAACATGCTGTGATGTTTGCCGGCAATCTCGTTGAGATCGTAACCGAGGGCTTTGCAGAAATTCTCATTTGCCGTGAGAATGGCTCCGGTCAGATCGAATTCGATAATCGCCTGTGACTTCGAGATAGCATTGAGAACATATTTCGAATTGGGTGATAGACCAAGCATTCCCGTCCCCTCTGAAATAGGACGCGTATATTCGCGCCTAACCCCTGAATTGAAGACCAAACAAGCATGGGTTCGCGGCGCGAAAATACGGCCGGGCAACAACCGTTATTTTCACCTATCACAAATCGTATCTTCTTGATGCTTCACAACCGATGATGATGGTGGACGGTAAATTTTCTGTATAAAAGGCAATACTAATAAATATATATTTTCGGGAGAAAATTACACGTTCAGATCGCATACGGACTTGAACAAAAAACCGCCCTTGTAGGGCGGTTCCTGTCTCGGTCAAACTGCCTGGCGTGGCGATCAGGCGGCCAGTTCGTCCGTCTCGTTTTCCTTGAACATTTTTGCAAGATTCAGGAAGCAGATCATGCCATTTTCAGAAGCGATGATACCTTCGCAGAAAGCGCGGTCGAAGGATGCTGTCACTTCGGGAACGGGTTGCACCTGGCTGGAAGAAATCGTCAGGATGTCGGAAACCCGATCGACCAGCATGCCGATGACCATATTGTGCACTTCGGCAACGACGATGGCGCTGCGCTCATTGGCAACAGTGCTCTTCATGCCGAGCTTGTAGGCGAGGTCGATGATCGGGATGACCGAACCGCGCAGGTTCATGACACCGATGACGTCGGCCGGAGAGTGCGGGATCGGCGTCGACGGCGCCCAGCCACGGATTTCGCGGATGGTCGTGGTCTTGACGCAGAATTCCTGATCATGGAGGCGGAAGGCAATGATTTCGAGCGTATCGCCGCTGAAGCTAGTGGAATTGATCGTGGCCATTAGAATTCTTCCCAACTGTCATAAGCCAGGGCAGAAGCGGATGCGCCCCCATTAGCGCGGACGAGCTTTGCCTTCACACCATACGATGGCTTTGCACCTTGCGAAGCATCGTTACGGCTATGGATGACATTAACGGAAGAGTGTTGCGCAAATCTAAACTGTGCAACGAGATTGCGGAGGTTTTCAGTCTCGGACGAAAGCCGGGCACTTGCCGCCGTCGTCTCCTCCACCATGGCGGCATTTTGCTGCGTGCCCTGATCCATGATGTTGACGGCCTTGTTGATTTCGACCAGTCCGGTCGACTGCTCTCGGGAGGACTCGACGATCGCTGCGACATTGATGTCGATATTGCCGACCTGCGTAACGATGCGTTCCAGCGACTGGCCGGTCTGACCGACAAGATCGACACCGCTCTTCACATGCTCCGAGGAAGCAGTGATGAGCGCCTTGATTTCCTTGGCGGCGCTGGCCGAGCGCTGGGCGAGCTCGCGCACCTCCTGGGCGACGACGGCAAAACCCTTGCCGGCCTCACCGGCACGCGCCGCCTCGACGCCGGCATTCAGTGCCAGCAGGTTGGTCTGGAAGGCGATCTCGTCAATCACGCCGATGATATTGCTGATCTCGCGTGAGGATTTCTCGATCTGGCCCATGGCGTCGACCGCCTTGCGGACGATGCTGCCGGAATGTTCCGCACCGCGCTTCGTTTCCGCAACGAGGCTGCCCGCATCGGCGGCGCGTCCGGCGCTATCGGCAACGGTCTGGGTGATTTCATCGAGTGCGGCAGCGGTTTCCTCCACTGTCGCAGCCTGCTGTTCGGTGCGTTTGGACAGCACGTCGGCTGCTTCCTTCGTTTCGCGCGCACCGCTGGCTATCGCCTCGGCGTTGAGGAGGACCGTACGCATGGCGCTGCCGAGCTTGTCGATCGCGGCGTTGAAATCGGTGCGGACCTTTTCCAGCGCGGGCGGGAAAGGATTTTCGACCCGCTTCGTCAGATCGCCTTCGGCAAGTGCGGTCAGGCCAGTGGCCAGATCATCGACGGCGCGGACACGCTCGGTGACGTCGGTCGCGAATTTGACGACCTTGAAGACGCGGCCGCTCATATCGAAGATGGGGTTATAGGATGCCTGGATCCAGACGACCTTGCCGCCCTTGCCGATGCGCATAAACTCCGCGGCGACGAACTGGCCGGCGGCAAGCTTCTTCCAGAATTCCTTATAGGCGTCCGAGCGCACATAGGCCGGGTCGCAGAACATGCCGTGATGCTTGCCGCGGATTTCCTCCAGCCGGTACTCCATGACCGAGAGGAAATTCTCGTTCGCCTCCAGGATCTCTCCATCAGGCGTGAACTCGATGACGGCCTGAGCCCGCGAGAGAGCGTCGATCTTGCCTTCGGCATCAGCGGCTTTCAGCTTGACGGCGGTCACGTCGCTTGCCAGCTTGACGATCTTATAGGGTTTGCCGCCCGACATCAGCGGGTTGTAGCTCGCCTGGATCCAGACTTCGCGGCCATCCTTGCCAATGCGCTTGTATTCACCGGTATCGAATTCGCCTCTGCCGAGCTTCTGCCAGAATTCCCGGTAGGCCGGGGAGGCAACATAGTCCGGCTCACAGAAAATACTGTGATGCTTGCCGACAATGTCGCTCAGCTTGTAGCCCAGCGCTCGGCAGAAATTCTCGTTCGCATTCAGGATCTTTCCCTGCAGGTCGAATTCTATCGTCGCCTGCGACTTCATGAGAGCTGTGACAATCGCGCGTGAATCCGGCGTCGCACCCAGCGAAAACAATGACATTCCGACCCTCCGATATGTGGTTGCTACCAGCCGATCTCTCGGAGAATGGACCGGATTTGAGTAATGCGGACCTGCCACAACATCGCAGTATATCCGACAATACTTGGAGTCTGTCCTGCTTCACAAACGAGGTGAATCGGTATCAATGTTATCGTGAATCTCGATCTGTGGCTCCAAGGCTCAGGATTATCTACATTCACATCGATTAAGTATGATTTTCAGGATTAATAATGAGTAACCAAATCTAGATTTAATCGGATTACTGCGCCATTTTTACAAATTTTTATGGAGGAGAATTAGTTTTTCTCCTCCGGTAGATAGTAATGGTTGTAAGATAAATCTGGTTTTACTTTAGGTTATCGACCTTTCGATTTGCGAGACGGCCCAATCGACCTCTTCCCTGGTGATGACCAGCGGCGGCGCGAATCGTATCGTATGGTCGTGCGTATCCTTGGCGAGCAGGCCGCGATCTTTCAAGGCGTAGCAATATTGCCGGGCGCCACCGGCTTCCGGCTCCAGTTCGATCGCGAGCATAAGACCACGCCCGCGCACCTCCTTGACGATGTTGGAGCGGATCGAGCGAAGACCTTCGAGGAAATAGTTGCCCATCGTCTCGGCGTTCTCGATCATCCCTTCTTCGGTCAGCACTTTCAGTGCCGCGCGGGCGACCGCGCAGGCCAGCGGGTTGCCGCCGAAGGTCGAGCCGTGCTGGCCGGGCTTGAGCACGCCGAGGACTTCCGAATTCGAAAGTACGGCCGAGACCGGATAGAAGCCGCCGGAAAGCGCCTTTCCGATGAGCGTCACGTCGGCTTCAATGCCTTCGTGTTCTTCGGCGAGCAGCTTGCCGGTGCGCCCGAGACCAGTCTGGATTTCGTCGAGGATGAGCGTGACGTTGTTTGCCGTGCAGAGTTCACGTACGCGGGTGAAGTAACCGGCCGGAGGGATGATAACGCCAGCCTCGCCCTGGATCGGCTCGATCAGTGCCGCGACGGTATTGGCATTGATGGCCGCTTCGAAGGCCTCGGCATCGCCGAAGGGAACGACGCGAAAGCCCGGCGTATAGGGCCCGAAGCCGGTACGGGCATCAGGGTCCGTCGAAAAGCTGATGATGCTCAGCGTACGGCCATGGAAATTATTGGCGCAGACAATGATCTCCGCCTTGCCTTCCGGCACACCTTTTACCTCATAACCCCATTTGCGAACCGCCTTGATGGCGGTCTCCACGGCTTCCGCGCCGGAGTTCATCGGCAGGATCTTGTGGGAGCCTGTGAGTGCAGCCAGCTCCTCATAGAGATAAGCGAGCTGGTCGTTGCGGAAAGCGCGCGAGGTGAGCGTCAGACGGCCGGCCTGCTCGACCATGGCGGCAAGGATCTTCGGATGGCAATGGCCCTGGTTGACGGCGGAATAGGCCGAGAGGCAATCGAGGTAGCGCTTGCCATCCGTATCCCAGACATGAACACCTTCTCCTCGCGTCAGCACGACATCGAGCGGCTTGTAGTTATTGGCTCCAAGACGCTGTTCGGTGGCGATGAGGTTCGACGAGATGTTCATGGCCGGTACTCCCTTATGCGGCGCGTGTAGGACGATCGAAGATGCGGCGACCGAAGAGGCTTGCCGTCATCTCCACCATGATGCGGGCGCTCTTGCCGCGATCATCAAGGAAAGGATTGAGTTCGACGAGGTCGAGCGAGGAGACGAGGCCGCTGTCGGACAGCATCTCCATGATGAGGTGCGCTTCGCGGAAGGTGGCGCCGCCGGGAACGGTGGTGCCTACGCCGGGCGCAAAATCCGGATCGAGGAAATCGACATCGAAACTGACATGCAGCAGGCCGTTCGCCTTCTCGACCGTTTCCAGAATCTGGCGGAGGATCACGGCCACGCCCTGTTCGTCGAGCGAACGCATATCGAAGACATTGACGCCGTGCCTGCGGATTTCGACCCGCTCGGCCGCATCGACTGAGCGGATGCCCACCTGAAAGATCTTCTCCGGATCGACGAATGCGCGGTCCCTCGGCAGGATCTCTGCAAAATCCGCCAGGCCGCAGAAGAAGGCGACGGGCATGCCGTGAATATTGCCTGACGGCGAGGTCTCGGGCGTATTGAAATCCGAATGGGCGTCGAGCCAAAGGACGAAGAGCGGGCGGCCCTTTTCGGCGGCATAACGCGCCATGCCTGAGACGCTACCCATGGAAAGGCTGTGGTCGCCACCGAGGATCAGCGGGAAATGGCCGGCTTTCGCTGCGTCATATGTGGCTGCTTCGAGCGCGCGCGTGTAGGCGCCGACCACGCGGAGATTATGCGCTTTCGGATGATTGGGAAGGTCCCTGGCCGGGACGACGCTGAGATCGCCCGTATCGACGACCGTGTGGCCGAGCTCGGCCAGAGCCTTGTCGATGCCTGCGATGCGCAATGCTGTCGGCCCCATTCCCGCGCCTCTGCGGCCGGAACCCTCCTCAAGGGGAACACCGATGAGGGCGACAGATTGAGATTGTACTTCCATTCGAAGGGCTCCGTTGTGAGGCCTGTTTTGGCCGATAGTGGGATAAAGACGCGGCGGCAAATAGATGGAAAAGTGTCAGAAATGGATTATGATTGCGCAGATTGATAAAGCTAATTTGACAAAGTGAAATCATGGACGACCTCGACAACGAGCTTTTGAGTGCGCTTCGGCACAATGCGCGAATCTCCGTTTCGTCGCTTGCGGCGCTGACCGGCGCTTCGCGTGCAACGGTGACTGCCCGCATCGACCGGCTCGTGGAAAACGGGACGATCGCAGGCTTTACCATCCGCACCGGTCACGAGACACGTTCGGCCGGCGTTCGGGCGATCGTCATGATCGAAGTGCATGGCAAGCTTGCCGACAAGGTTGCTGCCCAATTGCGTGGCCTGCCCCAGGTACGCGCATTGCACAGCACCAATGGCAAATGGGATTTCGTCGCCGAGCTCGAGGATCGGGACCTCGCCTCTTTCGATGAAACGCTGCGCCGGATACGTCTCGTCGACGGTATCAACACGACCGAAACCAACATTCTGCTCAAGACCAGCAAGACGAGCTTCTAGCCCGGCCTCAATACTCGTGTTCGTAGACGATCCCGGCTTCGCCCGATCCGTTGCCGCCGGCGGCACCGCGCAGCTTCACGCCGCGGCCGACATCGAGATTGATAATCGCCTTGGCACCGGCTTCTCCGCCCTGTTGCAGCTCGAAATAGGTCCGCTCGTTGAGATAGCGGCCGACGCTGACACTGGTCTGGCCCTTCGAGTCGGTGCTGATGTCGAGATCATCGACGCCGAGCTGGTTGCGCAGACCTTCGAAAAGCGAGGTCGAGCGGTTGCCGGCGAGCTGGCTGACGGCATCGGCAAGCTGGGCGATCTGCACCGGAGAAAGGCGTGACATGGACTGGCCGAAGATCAGCTGAGCCAGCACTTCATCCTGCGGCAGGGCGGGCGAGGAGGAGAAGGTGATAGCGGGGTCAGTCGCAAGGCCGGCAACATCTACTGTCAGCGTCGTGCTGCCCGAGGTGGAGGTTGCTTCCATGTCGAGGGCGGGCGTCAGGTCGCCGGCGAAAGTGATGCGGCTGCGGTCGGAGAAATCGAGGCGGCGGTTGAGGATCGTCAGACGCCCGCGGCGCATGGTGAAGGCGCCGGCAACTTCGGGTGCGGCAGCCGAGCCGCGGATCGTGATGTTGCCGCCGACTTCCGCGTCGATGCCACGGCCGCGCACGAAGATCTGCGAGGGCGCGTCGAGCTGGATATCCAGCATTATGGTCGAAGACTTTTCCCGTGGCTGCTGCTGCGCATTGTTTTTGAGCTGGGCAAGCACGGCAGGCGGCGCGTGGATGTGGCGTATATCGATTTCGCGCAGCGACGTCGGCAACCTCTCCGGCACGGTGATCGACGCCTTGTCGATGTGGAGCTTACCACTAAGCATGGGATTGGAGAGCAACGGTCCCTTTAGTCCGAGCGCCCCGTCCACGGTTGCGACAACCAAAGTGCCGTCGACATAGACTGCATGATCCAGACGAATGGAAAGGTCGGCGGGGAAGGTGCCGCTGATGCCGATCGAGCCGCTGGCCGAAATAGAGCCGCCGCTTGCGAGCCTGCCGTTCAGCCGAGAAATGACGGCCTGCTGGCCGTTGAAGGTAATGGTCGCGCCGAGGCCTTCGAGGGCGAGGTTGCGGCGCACGTCGATCAGCTTTGCGCCATCCGTGGTGACCGTGCCGTTGATAACAGGGGCGGCCGTCGTACCGCTGACTTCCAGGTTCACATTGGCGACGCCTTCGGCAACGAGACCTTGCTGGGCGAGTTGTGCGCCGAGAACGGCGAAGGGAAGGCTGCCGTTGAAACGCATCGACATGGCGCGGTTGCCTGTCATTGCGAGATTGCCGCCGCCTCTCAGCGACAATCCGCCGTCGCCGGCAAGGCTGGTGTCGACCGTCAGGCGATTGTCGGCCAGCTTGCCGCTTGCGCCGATGGTGAGAGGGGCAAGGCCGGCGCTCCTCGTCTGGCTCGTTTCGGCATTCTTCCAGTCGACCTTGAAATCAACCGAGGGAAGGGGAAGTGCGCCGGAAGCAGTTGCGGTTGCGGAGATGGCTCCGGCCGCACCAAGGTTCGGAACAAAACCGTTGGCTACGGCAGCCGGGAGATTGGTGACGTCGGCCTTGGCGTTGACGCCCTTGATGGTCGTTCCGGCTATATCGAGATTGCCGGATGCCTTCAGCGAGACGCCGCCGCTGCCGTTGAGATTGGCATCGAAATCCAGCCGATCCTTATTGAGTTTGCCCGAAGCGGCGAGCGCCAGGCCGGAGAGGCCGGCAGTTCTCGTCTGTTTCGTCCCGGCGTTTTTCCAGTCGATCTTGAAATTGGCCGTCGGGGCGGTCAGTGATCCTGAGGCCGTGGCCGTCGCTGTGATGATGCCTTCGGCACCAATATCGGGGACGAAACCATTGGCGACGGCGGCCGGCAGGTTGGTGATATCGGCCTTTGCATCGATGCCTTGGATCGTGGTGCCTGCCAGCGCGAGATTGCCGGCGGCTTTCAGCGACACGCCACCCTTGCCATTGAGATTGGCGTCGAAATCCAGACGGTTGGTGACATATTTGCCGGAAGCGGCAAGCGCGAGGCCAGAAAGACCGGCGCTCTTGGTTTGGCGCGTTGCCGCGTTCGTCCAGTCGAGCTTGAAATCGACCACCGGCTCCGTCGGCGTGCCTGAGGTGACTGCAGTGCCGGAGATTATGCCCTCGGCGCCAAGACCGGGCACGAAGCCATTGGCGAGGTTTGCGGGCAGTCCGGCAATGTCAGCGTTGACGGCGAGGTCGCGAATGGCGGTGCCGTCGATCGTTACCCCGCCGTTCGCCTTCAGCAGCGCGCCATTGCCACTGCCGAGATTGGCGTCGAAATCGACCCTGTTGTTTTCATATTTGCCCGTGGCCCGGGCGGAAAGATCGGTGAGGCCATTGCTCTTTGTCTGGCGCGTTGCCGCATTGGCCCAGGCGAGATCGAAGGTGACTGCCGGTGTCGGCAACGAGCCCGAGGCCGACGCCTTGCCGGAAATCGTTCCTTCAGCGCCGAGATCGGGAACGAAGCCGTTGGCGAGATTGGCAGGAAGGTTTGCCAGATCGGCGTCGACCTTGAGATTGCGCACCGCCGCCCCCGCAAGCTCGATATTGCCCGCCGCCTTCAGCGATAAGGTTTTCGGTCCGGTGAGGCTGGCATCGAAATCGAGTTTCTGATCGGCAAAATGGCCTGTTGCCGCAAGATCCAGTCCGGTCAGGCCGGCGGTCTTGGTGTGTCGTGTCGTGGCATCCTGCCAACTGAGCTTGAAATCCGCAGCCGGTGCGGCAAGCGTCCCCGATGCCGAGGCGGTGCCCGAAATCGTTCCGCCGGCGTCCAGATCCTTCACGAAACCATTGGCGATATTGGCGGGGACATTTGCGAGCTCGGCATCGACCTTGATGTTGCCGATCGTGGTTCCGGTAATCGCGACGTTGCCGAGAGCTTTCAGCGATAATTTGCCCTTGCCGGTGAGTGCCGTATCGAAATCGAGCTTGTTATCCGCAAACCTGCCGGATGCGTTGAGCGACAGACCGGCAAGTCCGGCGCTCTTTGTCTGGCTTGTCGCGGCGCCTTTCCAGTTCAGCTTGAAATCGGTCGCTGGTGCCGCGGGCGTGCCCGTCGCGGTGACCGTCCCCGAAACCGTGCCTTCGGCAGCAAGATCGGGAACAAAACCGTTGGCGAGCTTTGCCGGCAGACTGACGATGTCGGCGTTGATATTGAGAATTGGGCCGTTCGGATCCGCAAGGCCAACATCACCCCCAGCCTTCAGGGAAAGACCGTCAGCGCCGCTAATGCCGCCGTCGAAAGTCAGCTTGTTTTCGGCGAAGGTGCCTGATGTGGAGACACCAAGAGGGGCGATGCCGGCACCCTTCGTATGACTGGTGGCTGCATCCTTCCAGTCGAGCTTGAAATTGACGACGGGAGCGGCTGATGTGCCGGTCACGTTGACCGTCCCTGAAATCGCGCCGTCAGCGGCGAGATTGGGAACGAAACTGTTGGCGAGACTTGCGGGCAGGTCGGTGATGACGGCGTCGAGCTTCAGTGTCTCACCGGCAGAACCGGTAACCGATACCGAGCCGCTGCCGGTCTTCACGGTCAGACCGTTCAGACTGGCAACTCCCTTGGTGACGTTGACCTGCGCCGGTGATGCCAGTTCGACCGGAATGTTGCGTGGCTTCGCCGCGAAATGGTCAAGGCTGAGATCAATCATGCCGCCTGCGGACTGCACGCTGCCGCCCGCCTGCAGTGGATTGCCGTCATAGCCGGCATTCAGATTGAAGTCGGTGCGGGTTTGTTGCTGGGCGAAATCAAGCGCAATGCCGGTAAGCTTGTTGGTACCGATGCCGAATTCGTCGGCCCGTATTGTGCCGTTGGCGGCAAAAGCCTGGATATCGCTGACGGTCACGTCGATCGCAGGCATTGCGATCGTCAGCGTGTCGCGGCGAATGCCATTGCCGTTGGCGGCAATCTTGAGGCCGATCTTGCCGTCATTGCCGGTGATATCGACAGAGCCCTTGAGGTCGCCTTCCGCTTTCTGGCCGCCGAGGGCTGCAAGCAGGCCGATATCCGGGAAGTCAAAGGTCAGCACACCCGCCGGTGTCATGCCTGAGGAAAGCGTGAGATTGCCCGTCAGGCGATTGCCGCCGACATCGGCTGTCAGCGCGGGGATAGAAATCGTTCCGTTTTCGGATCTGACATCGCCGTTGATGCCGATCGGCTGGCCGTCGATCGTGCCCGTTGCGGCTACGCGGCCCTGCGGAGCGGCGGGATCGGCAGAGCCCGTCAGGTCGATGTTGAGATTGCCCACCTTGCGATCGGCCATCTGCAGGCTGGCGGCTTTTACATTGGCGGTGAGCGCAAGCGCCGGAAGCGTGCCGCTGGCTCTGACGTTATAATCCGCTTCCCCGCTCGTGCCCGAGAGCAGCTTGCCGATGTCGGGAAGCTTGCCGGCGAGATCGGCTGTCAGCACGTCATCCTCGAGCGCTACGTTGCCGCCTGCCTCGATGGTCGGAGATTTGATCGTGATGTTCGACAGCGCCACCTTTGAGGGGATAGTACCGGCGACCTGGGTCTCGAGATTGATCGGCGCATCGAACTTTTCAGCGACGGCCGGCGGCAGCGCGGCCGGCTGTACGACAAATTTCGCATTGCCGGTCAGTGTATTGTCGGCCAGGCGATAGGAGCCATTGAGATCGGCGCCGATATTGGCGCTTTCGATGGTCGTGCCGTTGAAGCCGATGCCGTTGCGTGAAATCTGAAGCGGAGCGACGAGTGTGATCGGGCCGCGAACGGCGCGGTTGAGGTTGGGCTCGGTGAATGTCGCGTCGCCGGCGACGAGACGCAGCTGGATATCGCCGGCGCCATTGGCGAGGTTGAAGGCATCGCTCTTGGCCGTCAGCTTGACGTTGCCGATGTCGGCTTGCGGCATTGTGGCGGAATCCAGCGATCCGCTCGCATTGATGCGCACGGCCTGTGCCTGTCCGGTCATCGCCAGGTTGAGGCCTGAAATCATGAAGCGTGCTTCGCCATCGGCAAGCGGCCAGCGGAAATCGACAGGGCCCGAGGTGCCCAGCACATTGGCATTCAGGCTGTTGTTGCCGGCAGGATCGAGTGTGCCGGATGCGGCGATGACGACGCTGCCGGTGGCGAGATTGCCGGTCTGAATATCGATCTTGCCGTGATCGTCGAAGGTCGCGGATACATCGATATTCGTCTGGCCTGCAAAAAGCGGCCGGAATGCCATGGGGAGCAACGAGCTCACATCGCCGCCGCCCTTAAGGTCGAGATGATGCAAGCCGTCGGCCGTGATTGCATGCTTGCCTTCCAGTGAGGCGCGCTGCTGGCCATCGAGGGCTGCCTGCAGCTTGCCGTTCCAATCCGAAATCGGGCCTTCGCCATTGAGCGCTATGTTAACGGCCGGGCTGCCGGGCAGACCGAGAAAGCCAGCAAGCAGGCCGCCCTGCGGTTCTGCAAGCTGGGCATTCAGCCGCAGGTGGCTGTTTGCCGGGGTAAAGGCAACGTCGGCGGAGAGTTTGGCGTCGGGAACCTGATGGCGGTTGACGTTGATAATTGCCTCGCCGCCGTCGCCATCGGCTCTGAGATTGCCGGTAGCGGCAAGCGAGAAGGCGCGTCCGGTCAGAGGCGCCGCGAGCGAAATATCCGGCAGGGCGATATGCTCGATATCGATCTTTATGGGTAGCCGAAAACCACTGCTGCCTTGTTCCTCCGAGGGCGCCGGCCTGGAAGGCAGAGTGCGTACCGGTTTACGGCGCACATCGATGGAGGCAACAGAGACCTGTTTGGCGCTGAACGTTCCGGTCAGCAGCGCCAGGGGATTCCAGTCGATGGCAATACCACGGACTTCTGCGAATGTGCCGCGCGTGTCCGAGAGGGTAATCTCGGCAGCGCGCAACCCACCGGTCAGCAGGCCTTCGGGTTCCCGTACTGAGATCGTCAAATCGCGGTTGGAAAGTGCCGAAGCGACATTTTCGGTGATGATGCGGGCGCCGAATGAGGTGAAGCCGAAAATCGCCAGAGCAATGACGGCAAGGATGAGCGCAGCGCCGAGGCCGTACCCGACAAGCCGCATTATCCAGTTCATGATTTTCGCCAACATTTGCATAAGAGCGGACACTATCCCGTTTTCATGACAGCTCACAGGTCGGAAAACACTGCGAAATCGGCATTCCAAAGGCATTCCCGTTTCCGGTCGCGGAAATACTCCATCATTTCTAGAATGACTGGCCTATGCCGGCATAAATTCCATATTCAGTTCCACCGTCGTACTTGTTCAGCGGTACGGCAAAATCAAGCCGAAGGGGACCGAAAGGCGTTGCATAGCGGATACCGGCGCCCGCACCGGCCCTGATATCGGAAAAATCAGGCGCAATACTGTCCGAAACCGTGCCGACATCGATAAAGGGCACGACGCCGATCGTATCGGTAATCCTGATGCGCGCTTCGAAGGAGCCGATTACATAGGAGCGGCCGCCAGTCGCCTCGTCGTTTTCGTTGTAGGGCGAGATTTCCTGATAACCGTAACCACGCACGGAACCGCCACCGCCGGCGAAGAAACGCTGGGTGGCGGGAATATCCTGAACGCCGTCGCCGCCGATCAGCGTGCCAGCTGCAAGCTTGCCGGCAAGTACGACGCCGTCTTCGGCGCCGAGACCGAGATAGCCTGATATCGAGCCCTCGAAGGCCGAATAGACCGTGCCGTTCATGAACTCATAGCCCGGCTTTGCCGACAGCGTGGCGTGGTAACCGCCGGTCGGATTGAATTTGTCATCACGGGCATCGCGATCATAGGTGATCGGCAGCGTGAAGGTCAGATAATTGTTGTTGCCGAAAGCGTCGTCGTCATTCTCGAAGCTCACCTCGCCGGCTGCCGAGATGGTGTCCTGATCCGTCAATTCATAAGAGAGGCCAAGCGAGGCGGTGATAAGCTTTGCATTATAGGCATCCGGATTCTGCGTCTTGGCGACGATGCCCGCCTTCAGAGTGGCGGACGGATGGATGAAGCCCGGTTTCGTGAAGAGGATGCCGGCGGAGTAGTCGAGATCGCCGAGGTCGGACGCTTCGCCGAGGCGCGAGACGGCGCCTTCGATGCGCAGCGATTCGGCCCCGCCGAACAGGTTGCGATGGCCCCAGTAGCCGTTGACGCCGAAACCGTCGATCGTCGAATATTGCGCGCCGATGCCGAGGTAGCGCCGCTTGCCTTCGGAAACCTCGATTGTCATGGGCAAGGTACCATCGGAAGCCAGTGCGTCGCTTTCGTGGATCGTCACGCTGGAGAACACGCCAAGCGCGCGCAGGCGCTCGCCTGCCTTCCTCAGCGCCTCCGGCGAATAGGCTTCGCCCTTCTGCAGACGGGAGTAGCGCTGGATGAATTCCGGCTTGACCCTTTCCTCCCCGGTCACGCCGACGTCGCCGATCGGAGCAACCGGACCACCTTCGGCAGCGAGAACGATATCGACGGTGTTCTTGCTGTGGTCGGCGACCACGCGCCGCTCGGTCAGCTTGGCAAAGGGCCTTCCTTCGCTCTTCAACTGGTCGACGATCGTATCGCCAGCCTTGATGATGGCGAGCGAGCCGGCTTGCTCGCCCGGTGCGAGATCGTAATCGGCGGGATTGCGGTGCGCAGCATCGCCGCCGAATTGGACCTCATCCACGGTGAAGACTGGACCAGGGGCTATATCCACTTTGACCGGAACCGGCTTCGAGCGATCAAAAGTCGGGTTGGGCGGGAGATCGTCTATGTTGCGGCCATCGATGGTGATCGTCACAACGCCGCCGTAACGCGCCTTTTCGTAAAGTGTCGCGATCAGCCTCTCGCGGTCGTCACGCGCTTTGACGACAATGCCAAGATCGCCTGAAACCGGCCTGCTCTTGTCACCGACAAGGCGAGAGCTGTTTTCCAGGGCCTCTTTCAGGTCGCTATCAGCTGCGCCGGTCTCAAGGTCGATGTCATAGCGCACCGGATCGGGGACCTGCAGGTTTTCGTCCTCGTCCTTGCCGAATATGGTGATGCCGAAAAGCTTGAATGCGTAAGCATTGCCCACGAGGACTGGTGAAAATGCAGCCGCCGCTGCGACCACCACCATGGCGCCTGCTCGATACGCAATACCCGTTCTCAGGCCCGTCCCTCTAATCCGCATCCGCCGCTTTTTGGTTACATTAAAATGAAGCTCTGCGTTGCCCAGCCGATAACAAGCTTAGCGGCAAAATCGCGCCACGTGTACCAATTTAAACTGTTGGCGCACTAATTTAGTACAAAAAAATCCCGGACGAGGGTCCGGGATTTCCATTTTTCCCATTCTGATTGCAGATCTCAGCGGCAATCATCGATGTAGCGGCGACCATACCGGTCTCGATAGTAGCATTGGCCGGGCTGCTCTGCGACCCTGCCAATCAATGCGCCTGAAACGCCGCCGATTGCTGCGCCGACTGCCGCGCCGCGCACGTCGCCGGTGACCACGCCGCCGATAACGGCACCAGACGCTGCGCCGATGCCGGCACCTTGTTGCGTGGGTGTGCAGCTTGCGATCGAAAGGCCGATCAATGCGAGTACGAGGACTTTCTTCATTCTTCTCTCCGAGGTTTTTGGCGCCCCAGCGGGCGGATGTCGTCCCTAACCTGTTTTTTCGCCAGGCTAGCCCGAAAACTATGTCGCAAGAAGGGCTTGTCCACCATGATCGAGCTTTTTTCGAAAGGCGCGGGTTTCTTTCCACGATTAAAAGCGAATTTTTTTGCCGGAATTGACGCCGATCAATTCCCCCGATCACGGCTCGCATATTTTTTATCTGGAATCATTCAAAAGTCTGCGCCTTTTGCCGCAGTTGATGTTAAATCAGGGACGTAAGGGTTGACGTGCGGTTGCGGTCTCAGCAAGAAACAGCCGTACGAACTGGAGCATATGATGGATTTCGAAGCGTTTTTCAAAAGCGAGCTGGACGGGCTTCACGCTGAGGGCCGTTACCGCGTTTTTGCCGATCTGGAGCGCCATCGCGGTAACTTTCCGCGGGCAACCCGTCACACGGCGAACGGCGAACAGGAAGTGACCGTCTGGTGCTCCAACGACTATCTCGGCATGGGCCAGCACCCCAAGGTGATCGAGGCGATGAAAGAAGCCATCGATCACTGTGGCGCGGGTGCGGGAGGCACCCGGAATATCTCTGGCACCAACCACTACCATGTTCTGCTTGAGCGGGAGCTTGCCGATCTGCACGGCAAGGAGGCCGCGCTGACCTTCACGTCAGGCTATGTTTCCAACTGGGCAGCGCTTGGCACGCTTGGTGCCAAGATCCCTGGCCTCATCATCTTCTCCGATGCCTTCAACCACGCCTCGATGATCGAGGGCATTCGCTACGCCAAGTGCGAGAAGGTCATCTGGAAGCACAATGACGTGGCCGATCTCGAAGCCAGGCTCGCTGCTGCCGATCCCAATGCGCCGAAGCTCATCGCCTTCGAATCCGTCTATTCGATGGATGGCGATATCGCGCCGATCAAGGAAATCTGCGATCTCGCCGACAAGTATGGCGCGATGACCTATCTCGACGAAGTGCATGCCGTCGGCATGTACGGTCCGCGCGGCGGCGGTATCGCCGAACGCGAAGGCCTGATGGATCGTGTCACGGTTATCGAAGGCACGCTTGCCAAGGGTTTTGGCGTCATGGGCGGCTACATCGCTGCATCTGCGGCGCTCTGCGATTTCATCCGCTCTTTTGCATCGGGCTTCATCTTCACGACGTCGCTGCCGCCGGCGCTTGCTGCCGGCTCGGTCGCTTCGATTCGGCATCTGAAGGCAAGCCCGTTCGAGCGTGCTCGCCATCAGGATCGGGTGCGGAAGCTGCGCATGCTGCTTGACCAGCAGGGCATTCCGCACATGCCGAACCCGAGCCATATCGTGCCGGTCATGGTCGGCGATGCCGCCAAGTGCAAGTGGATCTCGGATCTGCTGCTCGACAATTTCGGTGTCTACGTGCAGCCGATCAACTATCCGACGGTGCCTAAGAAGACCGAGCGCCTGCGCATCACGCCGACACCGCTGCATTCGGACGCGGATATCGAGCATCTCGTCAGCGCGCTGCATTCGCTCTGGTCGCGCTGCGCGCTTGCCCGCCACGTCGCCTGATTTTTCAGGAACAGCTTTTTATTGGATGAGCCCGGCAGCCCGCTGCCGGGCTTCCTTGTCTGCGGCGAACACATCGTCCATCGTCGCGGCCGCTGGCAGGCCGATGAGATCGTCCATCACCTTTTCGGTGATCTCGGCCATGGCGAGGAAGGGAAGGCGGCCGTCGATGAAGGCTTCGAGCGCCACTTCCTTGGCCCCGTTCAGCACCGCTCCCTGGACGCCGCCGCGCGTCATCGCCAGCCGTGCGAGCCGCAGGGCAGGGAAACGTTTTTCGTCCGGAGCCTCGAAGTCCAGCCGCGCGAGCTTGGCGAAATCCAGCCGCTCGATCGGTAGATTCGCACGACGCGGGTGAGAAAGGGCGTAGCCGATTGCGGTGCGCATATCCGGTGCACCGAGCTGGGCCAGCACCGAGCCATCCGTATAGCCGACCATTGAATGGATGACCGACTGCGGATGAACGATCACTTCCACCTGCTCGGGGCGCAGGCCGAAAAGATGCTTCGCCTCGATCATTTCAAGCGCCTTGTTGAACAGCGACGCACTGTCGATGGAAATCTTCAGGCCCATCGACCATCTGGGATGAGCACGTGCGCTCTCCACCGTAACATTGGCCATCTCCTCCAGCGAGGAGGTGCGGAAGGGGCCGCCCGATGCCGTCAGGATCACACGCTCCACGGCATGGCGCTGGTTTTCCTCCAGCACTTGGAAGATCGCATTGTGTTCGCTGTCGACGGGCAACAGCTTGCCGCCGCCGTTCCTCACGGACTCGATGAAAAGATCGCCGGCCGAAACAAGACATTCCTTGTTGGCGAGCGCGATATCGGCGCCACGGCGTGCCGCGGCGAGGGTGGGTGCGAGCCCGGCAGTGCCGACGATGGCCGCCATTACCCAGTCAGCTTCGCAGTCTGCTGCTTCCATCAGGCCGGATTTGCCGGCAGCGACTGCAATGCCACTGCCCGAAAGTTCGCTCTTCAGTGATTCGTAGTGCCGGTCATTGGCGATGACCGCCAGCCGCGCGCCTGATGATTTCGCCTGTTGGGCCAGCAATTCCACATTGCCGTGGCCGGTCAGGACGGAAATTTCGAAATTGTCCCGGCCGCCCATATGGTCGATGACATTCAGCGTATTCTGGCCGATCGAACCTGTCGAACCGAAGATACTGAGGCGCCGAGGCGCGATTTTGCCCGTCATCATGGTCGATTTCGCAAGAAATTGCATATTCGGCATCGGCTCTACAGGGGATCGCGGGAGGCAGCAAGTGTGCGGTGCAGCAAATTTCAACCCCAGAGGGGTTTACACGGCTCCGTCATGATGTGATCCTGATAACAGTCCTCGAAGGGATGATCATTTGCTGCCGCCGATTACGGTCGAAAAAGGCAAATCCGCTGGGCACTGATGTGTCCGACGAGCAACCGGCAATTTATGCCACTGGCCGCGGGCCAAACAAAATCCGGGCCAACAAAAATCGAAGACTGAACCGGGATTGCGTGTCCGCACCATCCTTCATTGCGTTCGATGCGAGCGCTTCCACGCCTGCTCTGCGCCAATCGGCGCGCCCGGCGTGCTAGTTCAAAACGATGCGATATTATGACGAAGATAAAGATTGCCTGCTTTGTTTTTGCCCTTCTGCCGCTGACCAATCCGGTATTTGCGGATGATCTGCTGATCTGGTCACCGGTGAAGGTGTCCACCCGTTCCTACAAGACGACGGTCGGGTTTCGCCTGCCGATGGAATGGGAGACAAGTGCCGGCGCCGATCTCGCACTCGCCTCCAACAAGGGCGGCGCACCGCTGCCGGATTCCGGCCAGGCAATGCTCTGGGGCAAGCTGCAGAAGGTGAGCGTTACACCGGCCGGCCGCGCGCAGCAGGATGTGACGCTGCAGGTCGATACCTTGCGCGGCAGCGGTGCGCTTATGCTCAGCCGCTCGCGGAGCTGGATATTGTCTGACACACTCGACATGCAGACGACACGTGCGGTGAGCTTCGGTTACAACGCCGTCGATGCACGGCAGGCAACAGTATCGGCCTCGCAGGCGGTCAAGCTGATCTATCCATGGACCGGCACATCGATTTCGGCCGGCAGCAGCATCGGGGATGCGAGTGGCGACTTTTCCAGCACGGTTGCCGTCAGCCAGAATATCCTGCCCAACCTCGGGCTGAGTGCGTCCGTATCCGATCCGCTTTCGACGGGCCGGACAGGAAATGTCAATTTGAATTATCAGCTTCGCTGGTAGGCGAAACCAAAGCTCCTTGCTCTGCGTTTCTTCCTCACAGTCAAGGAGGAGAGAACGATGGTGTTCAAGGAGCAGACATTTCACGGTCAACAGCCCGAAGCTGAGGCAGAATACGCCAACCGCGCGACGCTGGAATGTGCGGTCGCCAATGCGCTGGCGGTCGCTGGCGGTATCGACGCATCCGATGTCGAAGTTACTGCCGAAGACGACGAAATCGTTTTGAGCGGCAATGTCGGTACTGTTGATGAAATCGAGCGGGCAACAGTGATCGCAAGAACAGTCGAGGGCGTGCATACGGTTCGCAACCGTATTTTGCTTGCGAACTCGATGGTTAACGTTCGCCATTAACTATTAACCGAACATTAACTTTATGTAAGTTTATCCGTACCGACCCCTGACCTAGGTTTGGACCTATTCCAGCCCCCGAAAGTCAGGTATTTCGATGCATCAGATGGAAATGATCAATCGCCGAACCTGGAGCAGCCCGCTCTCCCGGCGCGACTATCGCAATAGCAGCGGGTTCATCAATGAAGGCGAGCGTATGGTGCTTGGTATCGGGATTGCCAATGCCAGGGGCGGTCGCGTGCTTGATATCGGTGTCGGCGGCGGCCGTACGGCTGCACTTCTCGCCGGGGAGGCCAGCGAGTATGTCGGCGTCGACTATACGGCGGAGATGGTGACCCTCGCACGCTCCAACCACCCGGGTTTTCGTTTTGAGAATATGGATGCGCGCGATCTTTCGGCCTTTGCCAACGGCTCCTTCGATCTCGCCGTGTTCAGCTACAATGGCATCGACTCTGTCGATGCCGATGGACGCAGATCGGTCCTTCGTGAAGTCTCGCGCGTGCTGAAGGCCGGTGGTACGTTTGCTTTTTCGACCTTCAATCGCAACTGGCATGGTTTCGGTGAGAACCGCGCCCGCTCGTCCATTATCTGGTCCAACCATCCGGTGAAGCTGAGTTTTCGGCTTCTCAAGCATGCAATGGGTCTGGTTCGGGAGCGTCGTTTTGCGCCGCTGGAGCAGCGCGACGGCGAACATGCAATCCTGCTGCATCGCGCCCATGATTTCGGCATCATGGTCTACGCCACGACACCCGGCCAGCTACGCTCACAACTTACCGAAAGCGGTTTTAACAGCGAGCCACTGCTCTTTTCGGTCGATGGACGCCCGCTTGGCGGCGAGATGCTGGCAGACGAGGAATATTTCCACGTCGTGGCGCGCAAACCGTCGCTCAGTTGATCAGCCGAAACGTTCGGTCAGGAACCCGGCTGGAGCCTTTTCGCCAACGAGCCGATCGGTCTTATGTGTGGTGATGGAGCCTTGCGGCTGATAGCTAATGGCGATGAGCAGACCGCAAACGATTGCACAGCCAATTGCAAGCAGGGTCATTCGAATATGCATGACGGATACTCCTGTTTACCGGTAAAACGCGGGAAAAATTCCGAAGTTCCTCATGCTTCAGAACTCAAGACCCCAGCCGGTTTTCCGGCCGGGGTCGTCACATCTTAGCGGCAGACACGGGTCTTCTTGATCACGGTCTCGCCGTGGCTATGGATGCGTTCCGTGCGGGTGAAGCAATCATGCGAAACGCGGCGCGGCGGCAGGTGATGACGATAGTAAGGACGGTCCGCCATGCGATGGTGCTCGTATCCACCGTTGTCGGTTGTGATGGTAACGCTGGCAGCCTGGGACGGCAGAGCGCCGGCGAGAATCGTGGCCGCAGCAAATGCGGAAGCAATGATAATATTCTTCATGACAAGCCTCTCTTTCTAAGTGGGTCGGGAGATGAACTCGGACGAAGCGTAATCAGTTCAATCACATAGCGTTACCAATTGTGTCACGGGCAACCTTTGCCCGTTCGAAATCGTTGTCGTGTCGGAACAGCCGGAGACATCGTGATGGGACAGATTGGAAGGGGCGTCATACTGGCCGTTGGACTGGCCGGCGGCACGCTTTTCTCGCAGGCGCCGGAATTCGCCCAGCAGTATCGGCAACGCATCGGCGGGGCGATCGACGAGCTCAGGATCATCGTCGACGATTTCACGAAACAGGCTGCCGACCATCATCTCGATCGCCAGCAGGCACTCGATGTCTATGCCCGTTCCCCCGACGATTTCCTGCGTGATCGCGGCCTTTCCATGCGCAGCACATTGGAACGCTACGAGCGCCTCGTGACCCAACAGTCAGATCTCGGCCGCGCGGCGCCGGTCGCAAAGCCCTTCATTCTCATGCGCAATGCCGACGATGGTATCCTTGCCAGTACCTGGCAGGACTTCGTACCGGGGGTCCCCGTCAGCTTCGCCGGTTTTGCGTGGGCGGCAATCGGGTTCGTCGGCGGATGGATCGTCGCGGCACTGCTGGGGGTTGGCGCAAAACGCGCTGTGCAGTGGCGACCTGGATATTGGTGAGAGAATGGTGATCCCGACGCGATTCGAACGCGTGACCCCCAGATTAGGAATCTGGTGCTCTATCCTGCTGAGCTACGGGACCACTTGGATGCCATGCATACAAAAGGCTTGGCATTAAGCCAAGCCTTTTTGCAGTCTCTCATGTCGTTTCGGTTCAGGCGCCGAGGCGCTGTTCGGCAAGGCGCACCCAGTAGGAAATGCCGTGGGCGATGGCCTCATCGTTGAAGTCATAGGCGGGGTTATGCAAGCCGGCGGTGTCGCCGTTGCCGATGAAGATGAAGGCGCCGGGGCGGGCGTTCAGCATGTAGGAGAAATCCTCGCCGCCCATCATCGGATCAATTTCGGGATCGACGTTGGCTTCGCCGGCAATGTCGGTGGCGATGGCAACAGCGTGTTCGGTTTCATCCGCATGATTGAAGGTCACGGGATAGTTGCGGTGGAAATTGATATCCGCATCTGCGCCGTGTGCGGCGCAAATGCCTGTCACGACTTCGCGCAGGCGCGCTTCAGCCTGATCACGCACCTCGTCATCAAGCGTGCGGATCGTGCCGGCGAAGGTCGCATCGTTGGGAATGACGTTATGGGCGAAACCGGCATTGAATTTGGTGACGGAGACGACGACCGAGCGCAGAGGATTGACGCTGCGCGAGGCGATCAGCTGCAGGTTTGTCACGATCTGCGAGCCGATGGCGATCGGGTCGATCGTACGGTGCGGCTGTGCCGCGTGGCCGCCGCGACCCTTGATGGTGACGGTGAACTCGTCGGTTGCCGCCATGATCGGCCCCTTGCGAGTGGCGAACTGGCCGACGGGCAGGCCCGGCAGATTGTGCATGCCGTAGACCTCTTCGATGCCGAAGCGCTCCATCATGCCGTCCTTGACCATCAGATTGCCGCCACCGCCGCCTTCTTCAGCCGGCTGGAAGATGACAGCGACATTGCCGTTGAAGTTGCGGGTTTCCGCAAGATATTTTGCTGCGCCGAGCAGCATGGCGGTGTGGCCATCATGGCCGCAGGCGTGCATTTTGCCAGGTGTTTTCGAGGCCCAACGCTTGCCGGTGATTTCGGTGAGCGGCAAAGCGTCCATATCGGCGCGCAGGCCAACCGTGCGGCTGCCTTCACCCTTGCCCTTGATGAGGCCGACGACGCCGGTGCGGCCGATGCCGGTGACGATTTCGTCGACGCCGAATTCCTTAAGCTTTTCAGCAACGAAGGCAGCCGTATTTTCGACCGCGAAGAGAAGTTCCGGCCGCGCATGGATGTGGCGGCGCCACTCTGCAACTTCGTCCTGAAGTTCGGCGGCTCTATTCAGAATCGGCATTCTTGGCTTCCTGTGAATGAAATGCGTGGGGCCTGTCTGAAAGCATCACAAGGGCGTGATGCCTTGGAAATAACTTAGTCAATGACCTTTGCCATGTCATAGCCATATAGGGTAAATAGGAGAAGGTTTCGAGATAATTCCCTGAAGGACGAGCACTTGTCGACGCGCCACGATCGTTTGTTCGCCGCTTTGCGGCCCTTTTCTTTTATAGCGACAGCAACAGCGGTTCTTGTCTCGTCCGTTACACTTGCTCACGCCAATCCGCATATTCTCGTCGACGTGCAGACTGGCCGGGTGCTGGAGCACGAGGAGGCTTTTCGCAAGTGGTATCCGGCTTCGCTGACCAAGCTGATGACCGTCTATACCGTGTTCGATGCGATCCGCTCCGGCCAGATCAGCCTCGACACGCCCGTCGTCATGAGCAAGCGGGCCGCGTCCGCGCCACCGGCCAAGATGGGCTTCAAGCCGGGCCAGAAATTCACGCTCGACAGCGCGTTGAAGATCCTGATGGTGAAGTCGGCCAATGACATCGCCGTTGCCGTTGCGGAAGCGGTCGGCGGCACCCAGGAAGCTTTCGTCGTGCGCATGAATTCCGAGGCGGCGAAGCTTGGCATGTCGGATTCGCATTTCGTCAATCCGAACGGCCTGCCGGGTAACGGCCAGTATACGACGGCCCGTGACCTTGCGATCCTGACGGTGGCGCTGCGCCGCGACTTCCCGCAATATGCCGGTTATTTTTCGCTGGAAGGCTTCACGAATGGCAAGCAGAACGTCCCGAACATCAACATGCTGATCGGCCGCTTTGCCGGCGCCGACGGCATGAAGACCGGCTTCATCTGCGCTTCGGGCTTCAACCAGATCGGTTCCGCGACGCGCAACGGCCGGACGCTGGTTTCCGTCGTGCTCGGTACCGACAGCCTGGCTGCTCGCGCCGACGCCACTGCCAATCTGCTGCAGAAGGGCTTCACCACGCAGTTTGCGGCAAATGATACATTGGGTTCGCTGAGGCCTTATGGTCCGGGGCAGGACCAGGTGAATGACATTACAGCCGACATCTGCAGCGCCAAGGGCGCGAAGATACGCAGCGAAACACGTGACGAGGTCGGCCGCATGAAGGTGCAGTCGCCCTATATTCACGAAATGGACCACGAGCCGCAATTCGTGTTTGCCGGCCTCATTCCGGGGCAGGATCCGCAGCCGGTTGCGCAGAACGACAAGATCGCCAAGGGCGACGCGGTCGAGGCGCTTGCCAATGTGCCGGTGCCGCTCCCGCGGCCGAAATCCTTCTGAGGAAACATCATGAGCACGTTCAGCGACAAGATCCCGGTCACCATCCTGACCGGCTTCCTCGGTGCCGGTAAATCGACGCTTCTGAACAGCATCCTCAAAGATCCTGCCATGAAGGATGCGGCCGTCATCATCAACGAATTCGGCGATGTCGGCATCGATCATCTGCTGGTCGAAAGCTCCGGTGATTCGATCATCGAGCTCTCCGATGGCTGCCTCTGCTGCACTGTGCGCGGGGAACTGGTCGATACGCTGGCGAACCTCATGGATGCCGTGCAGACGGGCCGGGTGAAACTGGTCAAGCGCGTGGTCATCGAGACCACCGGCCTTGCCGACCCGGCTCCCGTCATGCAGGCGATCATGGGCAATCCGGTCATTGCGCAGAATTTCGAGCTCGACGGCGTCGTCACCGTCGTCGATGCGGTGAACGGTCTGCAGACGCTCGATAATCATGAGGAGGCGCGCAAGCAGGCGGCTGTTGCCGATCGACTGATCGTTTCGAAGCAGAGCATAGCCGGCGGCACGGATGCACTGATGCAACGTCTGCATGGCCTCAATCCGCGCGCCGCCATCATGGATGCCGACAGCGATGAGGCAGGCTCAGCGCGTATTTTTGTCAACGGGCTTTATGATCCCGGTACAAAGATCGCCGATGTCCGCCGATGGCTTCATGATGAAGACGAGCATGAGCACGAGGGGCATCATCATCACGACCATGGGCACGATCACGGTCATCACCACCATCATCATGATCATGGCCACGAGCATCAGGACCCGCACGACGTCAATCGTCACGATGCGTCGATCCGCTCTTTCTCGATCATCGAGGAGAAGGCAATCGATCCGATGGCGCTCGAAATGTTCATCGATCTCCTGCGTTCGGCGCACGGGGAAAAGCTTTTGCGCATGAAGGCGATCATCGCGACGTCCGACCGGCCGGAGCGACCACTAGTGCTGCATGGCGTTCAGAGCATCTTTCATCCGCCGGTGCGGCTTCCAGCCTGGCCGGATCCCGAGGACCGGCGCACGCGCATGGTGCTGATCACGAAGGATCTGCCTGAGGCTTTCGTGAAGGATCTTTTCGATGCGTTCGTGGGCAAGCCGCGGATCGATACGCCGGATCGGACAGCGCTCAGCGACAATCCGCTCGCCATTCCGGGGGTGCGGATCTAACTGCGAAAAACCCTATCCCTTGCGGATCAGGAAACGGTGGCCGCGCTCGGTCTTTTCTGTGCTGACCAGTTCGTGGCCGTCCTCATTGCAGAAATGCGGGATGTCGATGACGGCGAGCGGGTCGGTCGTATCGACGAGGATCATCGCACCGCTCGGCATGGCCGTCAGTTTCTTACGTGTCCTGATAACGGGAAGCGGGCATTTCAGCCCGCGCAGATCGTAGAGAACGGCGTCCAAGCCGGTCAGTTCCTGGCCCAGAACTTCCAGAACGGCTTCTTGGTTGCATCAGCGGTTTCTTGCGGCGCGGGTTCGGGCGCTGCATAGGCCAGCGGGTTCTGCATCGGCACCGGAATATTGGCCGGCAGCGCGGCAGCAACGGTCGTGGCCTGCGCCTGTGTCGTCGGCGTCGCAGTCGCTACGGTCTTTGCAGCAACGCTCTTTGCGGCCTGATTGGCCATCATGTCTTCGAGTTCGGCAACCTTGACCATGCGGCCGGCCTCAAGCGACGTGCCGGTTGGAGCATAGGCGAGTTCACGACCCTTGCGCTGCTTGGCGACCACAGCCTTGCGTTCTGCTTCCGTCGGGTCGTACCAGGCAAGCCCGTCATATTTCTTCAGCGCCGTCTGATAATCCGCATCATAGGTCTTGCCATAGGAGGCGAGCGCTGCCGTCAGCGCCGGCGGCGTCGACATGGCCGGGCAGGCGCCGGCCGGATTGAAGCTGCCGCCGTTCGTGGCCTGCTGGTTGAAGACGTATTTCTTCTCGCAGACATTCACTTCCGGCGGACGCTTGGTAACTTCGAAATTGTCGTAGCCGACCTTCAGCATCTTCCAGAAATCGTAATTCTGATCGAGACGGTGCTTGACCATGTTCTCGGCGGTCATGCGGAAGGGGAAGGCCTGAAGCTGCACGCTTTCCTGGCCGCCCTTGAAGGCGTCACGGGCGAAGGCGTAGATTTCCAGAACCTGCTGGTCGGTCATCGAGTAACAGCCGGACGACGAGCAGGCACCGTGGATCATCAGGTCGCTGCCGGTGCGGCCGTTGACGGCATCATAGCGGTTCGGGAAACCGGTGTTGATCGCCAGATAATATTTGGAATTGGGGTTCAGGTTGGCGCGGCTAAGGTTGTAGAAGCCTTCCGGCGCCTGCCGGTCGCCGGTCTTGACCTTCGGACCGAGCTTGCCGGACCAGGCGCAGATCTTATAACCGGCGATCTTCTCGAACCGATTGTCCGTCTTCGCCTTCCAGACTTCCAGCGCACCTTCTTCCTTGAAAATGCGGATCATGATCGGCGAGTTGCGGTCCATGCTCTTGGCGGACATGTCGGCAAGGATATGGGCGGGAAGCGGCTGCTCCACCTTGTTCTTGACGGTCGAAAGGTCGATGCCTTGAGCCGATTCCAATGCATCATTGCAGCCGGTCAGAGCCAGCGCCATGAGCGAAACATAGGCAAAATGACGTATGCGCATTCAATCAGCCCATTCAATAATGCGACCCAACCCGCTTACGGAAACCGGGCGTAGCGCGGAATCATAGGCGGCTTATACTTGATAAATCCTTACCAGCCTATGACTTGCGCGGACGTGTCCCGCAAGCGCAATGTTACAGATAACATTATTGTGGCCAAGATTTGGCCCCAATCAGCTCTATCGGCCTGTGGAATTTACAGATTGCGGCCCATGGCGAGGAATTTCTGGCGGCGCTCGTTGCGCAATTGTTCGCCGGAACGGGGAGCCATTTCGGCAAGCGCATTGGCGATGACATCGCCGGTTGCGGCGATAACGCTGTCGGGATCACGATGCGCGCCGCCGAGCGGTTCGGGGATGATGCCGTCGATGACACCGAGCCCCTTCAGGTCCTCGGCGGTGATCTTCATATTGGTTGCCGCTTCCTTGGCGCGGGTGGAATCGCGCCAGAGGATCGAAGCGGCGCCTTCCGGCGAGATGACACTATAGATCGAATGCTCGAGCATGTAGACGCGGTTGCCGGTGGCGATCGCAATCGCACCGCCTGAGCCGCCTTCTCCGATGACGATGGAGATCAGCGGCACCTTGACGCCGAGGCACATTTCCGTCGAACGGGCGATGGCTTCGGCCTGGCCGCGTTCTTCGGCACCGACGCCGGGATAAGCGCCTGCGGTATCGACGAGGGTGATAACAGGAAGCTGGAAGCGGTCAGCCATCTCAAGGATGCGGATCGCCTTGCGGTAACCTTCCGGGCGGGCGCTGCCGAAATTGTGCTTCAGGCGGCTCTTGGTGTCGTTGCCCTTTTCCTGGCCGATGACGGCGACCGGCTGGCCACGGAAGCGGGCAAGACCGGCCTGGATGGCGGCATCCTCGGAAAATTTGCGGTCGCCGGCAAGCGGCGTGAATTCCTGGAAGAGCGTCTTGGCATAGTCGACGAAATGCGGACGCTGCGGATGGCGCGCGACCTGCGTCTTCTGCCAGGCATTGAGCTTGGAATAGATCTCGACGATCGCCTCGCGGACGCGGACTTCGAGCCTGCCGACTTCGTCGGAGGTGTCGATGCTTTCGTCTTCCGTCGCCAGCTTCTTAAGCTCGATGATCTTACCTTCGAGGTCGGAGATCGGCTTTTCGAAGTCGAGATAGTTGTGCATGAGGTGCGTTTCCGTTCCTTGTGCTCGGGGCAGTTTCCTGGTTCCGCCCCTTGTCGCCGGTCCTATTCGTGCTTTTTCGCCTGTTTTGCAAGGGGGTGGTGCGTATGGACGAGCTGCTGCAGACGTTCTTCCAGAACATGCGTATAGATTTGTGTCGTCGAAATGTCCGAATGGCCGAGGAGTTCCTGCACGACACGCAGGTCCGCACCATTTGCCAGAAGATGGCTCGCGAAGGCGTGTCTCATGACGTGCGGCGAAATCATCGACGGTGTGAGACCCGCGCGGATTGCCAGATTTTTGAGATCGCGGGCGAAGACCTGGCGGGGCAGGTAACCTTCCTTCGAGGCGGCAGGAAAAAGCCAGGGACTGTCCTGAGGCTCTTTTGATGCTGCGTTCTCGACTGCCAGCAGGCGACCGTAGGCTTTCAGCGCGGCAATGGCGGATTGGGAAAGGGGTACCAGCCGCTCCTTGTTGCCCTTGCCGCGGATCATCAGAAAGCGGCCCTCCTGATCGAGAACGCGGGCGGGAAGCGAGACGAGTTCGCTGACGCGCATGCCGGTGGCGTAGAGCAATTCCAGCAGCGCCAGCATGCGCAGGCGATGAAGCTGACCGGGGGCCGGGTCAGCTGCTTCGGCCTCCGCCTGGGTGAGCAGCTTCGTTACCTCGCCGACGCCCATGGTCTTCGGAAGCGCCCGGCCTTTCTTCGGCGCATCAAGAATGCCGGTCGGATCGTCTGTGCGCAGGCCCTCGGCATAGAGGAACTTGTAGAACTGGCGCATGGCGGCAAGCCGGCGAGCCTGCGAGGAGGGCTTGAAACCCTGCGCGGATAGCGAGGCGAGATAGGCGCCGAGATCACCCGAACCTGCCTCGGTCAATCGGATGCTGCGACCGTGCAGAAAAGAGCGTAGGTCATCCAGATCGCGTTCGTAGGATTGCAGCGTATTGACCGCTGCACCCCGCTCGGCGCTCATCATTTCCAGAAATGATTCCACATGGACGCGGCCGAGATCCTTCATCGCGTCATTTCTTCGTGGTGTTGATCGTGCCGGTCGAAGGCGGGTTCACCCGTTCGGAGGGAATGCGGATCGTCACGTCCCGCTCCTGCGGCTCGACGAAGGTGACGAGCGCCCACATCGCTCCATAGATCAGTCCGGCAATGACCGCCAGGACGGACAGGAAACGGATCAGGGTCGGCATCCGACTACTCCTTAGAACTCTGCTTCTGTTATAAGAAGCATATTTGCAAGCGCAAGAAGCGGCATGGGTGTCATGATTCCCTTGCCCGCGACTTGACGCTACACCCGCATTTGTCGATACCGTTTGCAAACAAAGTGTGAATGGACCGATGAGTGAACCGCCAGTTTCCGTTGCAGACAGCCTGAGAGACAGAGCTCGCGCCGCGCTCGGTTCACGCAATCTGATCCTCGTCGGCCTTATGGGAGCCGGAAAATCCTCGGTGGGCCGCCTCGTTGCGCACCAGCTCGGCGTCCCCTTCATCGACAGCGATATCGAGATCGAGCGCGTTTCGCGCATGACGATCACGGAACTTTTCGCTGCCTATGGAGAGGAGGAGTTCCGCGCGCTCGAAGCGCGGGTCATGAAGCGCCTGCTCAAGGGCGGTCCGCGCGTCGTCTCCACCGGCGGCGGCGCCTTCATCAATGCCCGGACGCGCAGACATATCAAGAAGGGCGGCCTTTCGGTCTGGCTGAAGGCCGATCTCGAGGTCCTCTGGGAACGGGTCAACAAGCGTGACACACGCCCGCTCCTGAAGACTGAAAATCCGAAGCAGACACTCGAAAATCTGATGAATGCCCGCTACCCGGTTTATGCCGAAGCCGATCTGACGGTGCTTTCGCGCGACGTACGCAAGGAAGTCATGGCCGATGAAGTGCTGAGAGCCGTGGTCGAGGCGCAGAAGGAAAGTGCAGTATCATGAACGCGATAACCCCCGCTTCCGCTGTCCGCAAAGTGCATGTGCCGCTTGGCGAACGGGCATACGATATCATGATCGGGCCAGGGCTGATCGCCGGCGCAGGTGCCGAGATTGCCTCGCGGCTCAAGGGGCGCAAGGCCGCCATCATCACCGACGAACATGTGGCGCCGCTTTATCTCGACGCTTTGAAGGCAAGTCTGGATGCTGCAGGCATAGCCTCAGCGGCAGTCGTCTTGCCGGCCGGCGAGAAGACTAAGAGCTTCGAGCATCTGATCAATGTCTGCGACAAGGTTCTGGAAGCGCGCGTCGAACGCAACGACTATGTCATCGCACTCGGCGGCGGCGTCATCGGCGACCTCTCGGGTTTTGCTGCCGGTATTGTCAGGCGCGGCGTACGATTCGTGCAGGTGCCGACCTCGCTGCTGGCCCAGGTGGATTCCTCCGTCGGCGGCAAGACCGGCATCAACAGCCGCCACGGCAAAAACCTCATCGGCGTTTTTCATCAGCCGGACCTCGTTCTCGCCGATACGGATGTTCTGAATTCCCTGAGCGAGCGCGAATTCCGCGCTGGCTACGCCGAAGTCGCGAAATACGGCCTGATCGACAAGCCGGATTTCTTTGCCTGGCTGGAGAACAACTGGCAGGCAGTCTTTGCCGGTGGCTCCGCGCGCATCGAAGCAATTGCCGTCAGCTGCCAGGCGAAGGCGGATGTCGTCGTCGCCGACGAGCGTGAAAACGGCCAGCGGGCACTGCTCAATCTTGGCCATACGTTCGGTCATGCGCTGGAGGCTGCGACCGCATATGACAGCAGCCGGCTTGTTCACGGTGAAGGGGTTTCAATCGGCATGGTGCTGGCGCATGAATTTTCGGCGCGCATGAACCTTGCGAGCCCGGACGATGCCCGCCGTGTCGAGGCGCATCTGAAGGCGGTCGGCTTGCCGACCCGCATGTCGGAAATTCCGGGCACCCTGCCGCCGGCCGAAGTGCTGATGGATGCGATCGCGCAGGACAAGAAGGTCAAGGGCGGCAAGCTCACCTTCATTCTTACCCGCGGCATCGGGCAGTCTTTCGTCGCCGACGACGTGCCGGCTTCCGAAGTGGTCAGCTTTCTCAAGGAAAAACATCCCTAATGTCAGTCGAGGGCACCCTGGCGTTTTTGTCGGTCTACTGGCCGGAGATCGTTTCGATCGTGGCCCTGGTGTTGATGTCTGCCTTCTTTTCGGGATCCGAGACCGCGCTGACTGCCGTTTCGAGAAGTCGGATCCATACGCTGGAAGCCAATGGCGATGAGCGTGCCGGTCTCGTCAGAACCCTCATCGAGCGTCGTGACCGGCTGATCGGTGCGCTGCTGATCGGCAATAATCTCGCCAACATCCTGTCGTCGTCGCTGGCGACAAGCGTGTTTCTGGGGATCTTCGGCAATTCCGGCGTGGCACTGGCAACGCTTGCCATGACCATCATCCTCGTGATCTTCGCAGAGGTTCTGCCGAAGAGCTGGGCGATCTCCAAGCCGGAGCGCTTTGCGCTCAACGTTGCAATACCGACGCGGCTCTTCGTCGCCGTGGTCGGCCCACTCTCTTCCTTCGTCAATGCGATCGTGCGCAAGATCCTTGGTCTTTTCGGCATCAACCTGTCGCGCGAAGTCTCGATGCTGTCAGCCCATGAGGAGCTGCGCGGCGCCGTCGACCTGCTGCATCGCGAGGGTTCTGTCGTCAAGGCCGACCGTGACCGTCTCGGGGGCGTGCTCGATCTCGGCGAACTCGAGCTTTCCGATATCATGGTCCACCGCATGGCGATGCGGGCGATCAATGCCGACGATCCGCCGGAAGCGGTGGTCCGGGCGATCCTCGAAAGTCCCTATACACGCATGCCGCTGTGGCGCGGTACGATCGACAACATCATCGGCGTCGTACACGCCAAGGATCTGCTCAGGGCGCTGGCCGAGCCGAACATGGAACCGCAGCAGCTCGATATCGTGAAGATCGCCCAGAAGCCCTGGTTCGTGCCCGACAGCACCAATCTCGAAGACCAGCTCAATGCCTTCCTTCGCCGCAAGCAGCATTTCGCCGTGGTCGTCGATGAATATGGCGAGGTGCAGGGCATCGTGACGCTCGAGGATATTCTCGAAGAAATCGTCGGCGATATCTCCGACGAACACGATATCGACATGCAGGGCGTAAGACAGGAGGCCGACGGTTCGATCGTCGTCGATGGCGGCGTACCGATCCGCGATCTCAACCGCGCACTGGACTGGAACCTGCCGGATGAGGAGGCGACGACGATTGCCGGCCTCGTCATCCATGAATCGATGACCATTCCCGAGGAGCGGCAGGCCTTCACCTTCTACGGCAAACGCTTCGTCGTCATGAAGCGGGAGAAGAACCGCATCACCAAGCTTCGCATTCGTCCCGCCGAGGAAGACGAAACGAAACCCGCCTGACCAAGTTTTCCGTTGCCGGGCATCTGGAGACCTCCTGATGCCGGCTCATTCCGCAGGATCTGACATGTTCGACATCATCTGGCGCTCCGTCGTCATCGGCATCGGGGCAACCATCCTCATGGATCTCTGGGCGATCCTGCTCGCAAAGCTCGGCGTGACGCCGTCGCCGAACTGGGCGCCGGCCGGCCGCTGGTTCTGGCATCTCGGCAAGGGCAAGGTCTTCCATGACAATATCGGTGATGCCGCGCCCTATGCCAGCGAGCTGGCGCTCGGCTGGATCGGCCACTATGTCGTCGGCATCCTCTACGGCATCCTGCTGGCGATCTTTGTCGGCCCGGCCTGGTTTGCCGCCCCGACGTTCCTGCCGGCCTGGATCCTCGGTATCGTCACCGTCGGAGCGGGCTGGTTTCTGATGCAGCCTGGCCTCGGCCTCGGGTGGGCAGCTTCGAAGACGCCGAACCCTACCAAGGTTCGCGTGCTTAATTTGCTGGCCCACACCGTGTTCGGTTTCGGCCTTTACGCGACCGCGCTGATTATTCGCTAAGGATTACCAGCGCGTCGGTTCGCCGGGCGCTGCCGGTTCGACGGCCAATGCGTGAAGCCCGGCATCCAGTTCGGGCTTCAGGAGGTCGGTGATCGCCCTATGCCGTTGCAGCCGAGACATGCCGACGAATTTTGCAGAGACGATGCGCACACGCATATGTGTCTCGCCGGCGCCTGTGATGTCCGGCTGGTGGCCGGCATGCAGATGGCTCTCGTTGATGACGGAAAGGCGTTCGGGTGCGAAGGTCGCCTTGAGCTTCTCTTCGATGCTGGTCTGGAGTGTCATCACCGGGTCTTCTGAGTTCACGAAAAAGGTTCCCACCAAGCCAGCAACATTCCCGTTTGTCAATTCTTGTTGTCATCGGTCTGCAGCCCCATAATTAGCGCCGTCATGAGACTTGATTCCAAATACTTCGATCGCATCCGTACGCGCCGCAGGCGAGAGCAGGAGCCCGAGCAGGCGCCTCCAACTTGCCAGTGGGACGGCTGCGACAAAAAAGGCACGCATCGCGCTCCTGTGGGACGCAATGCGGAAGGCCAGTTCTTTTTGTTCTGTTTCGAGCACGTCAAGGACTACAACAAGGGATACAATTATTTCTCCGGCCTCTCGGACGGCGAAATCGCGCGCTACCAGAAGGAGGCGATAACAGGTCATCGCCCCACCTGGACGGTTGGCGTCAACAAGGATGCCAAGAACAGCCCGCTGCATGCCGAAGTTCGCTCCGGCTCCTATTCACGCGTGCGGGATCCCTTCGGCTTCGTAAAAGAAGGCGGCGGCAAGGGCAGCGGCCCGCGTTTCCCGCAGGCCCGCAAGCTGAAATCGCTGGAAGCCAAGGCTTTCGATACGATGGGACTTGCGGCGAACGCCACCTCCGCCGAGATCAAGAGCAAGTACAAGGAACTGGTCAAGAAGCATCACCCCGATGCGAATGGTGGCGATCGCGGCTCGGAAGAGCGTTTCCGCGCCGTCATCCAGGCCTATCAATTATTGAAGCAGAACGGTTTTTGTTAATTCCCGTCCTTGCTCTTAAGCTTCAATCGGGTATGGTCCTCATCGGCTGAGGCCGCAGGCAACCGCGGCATACATATTTGTGCGTTTTCCCGACATCGCCTCTGCCGACCTTCCGGACGCGGCGTTTCTTGTCCGGGACTCTTTCAAGAATGCTCGCCAGCGGTCATCATCCCGCCGAGGTTTCGTTTCAGTCCCGGAGAAGTATCGCCGACGTTCCAACCTGACGGGCGCGGGACAGATATCGCGGCGTCGCGGTTGTGAAATGGCCTGAGACAGTATGGTCGGGTGCCACCGCCCGCCTTGGAGACATGATGAGCAAGATCGAACTTGATATTTCCGAACTGCCCGATACCACCGTTTCGGTCCGTGAGGCCTTCGGCATCGATTCCGACATCCGCGTTCCCGCCTACAGCAAGGGTGACGCCTATGTGCCTGATCTCGATACCGACTACCTCTTCGACCGTGAGACGACGCTCGCGATCCTCGCAGGCTTTGCCCATAACCGACGCGTGATGATTTCCGGCTACCACGGCACGGGCAAGTCTTCACATATCGAGCAGGTCGCCGCCCGCCTCAACTGGCCGTGCGTGCGTATCAACCTCGACAGCCATGTCAGCCGTATCGATCTCGTCGGCAAGGATGCAATCGTAGTCAAGGATGGCCTGCAGGTCACCGAATTCAAGGACGGCATCCTGCCCTGGGCCTACCAGCACAATGTCGCACTCGTTTTCGATGAGTACGATGCCGGCCGCCCGGACGTGATGTTCGTTATCCAGCGCGTGCTGGAATCCTCTGGGCGCCTGACGCTGCTCGACCAGAGCCGCGTCATTCGCCCTCACCCGGCCTTCCGCCTGTTTGCGACTGCCAACACGATTGGCCTCGGTGATACGACGGGCCTCTACCATGGCACGCAGCAGATCAACCAGGCGCAGATGGACCGCTGGTCTATCGTCTCGACGCTGAACTATCTGCCGCACGACCACGAAGTGAATATCATCGCCGCCAAGGTGAAGAGTTTCGGCAAGGACAAGGAAGGCCGTGACACGGTTTCCAAGATGGTCCGCGTCGCCGACTTGACACGCGCTTCGTTCATGAACGGCGATCTGTCGACCGTCATGAGCCCGCGTACCGTCATCACCTGGGCCGAGAATGCCGAGATCTTCGGCGACATCGCCTTTGCCTTCCGGGTAACCTTCCTCAACAAGTGCGACGAGCTTGAGCGTCCGCTGGTGGCCGAGCATTATCAGCGCGCCTTCGGTGTAGAGCTGAAGGAAAGTGCAGCCAACATCGTGCTGGGGGCATAAGGCCAGTCGATCATGGCATCTCGTGGTGACAATTCGAAAGCAAAGCCCGGTGCGCCTGTCGATGTCGAGCCGTTGCGGCGTGCGATAACCGGTTGCGTGCGCGCAATCGCCGGTGACGACCAGGTCGAGGTGGCTTTTGCCAATGAGCGTCCCGGCATGACGGGCGAGCGTATCCGTCTGCCGGAGCTTTCCAAGCGGCCGACGGCGCATGAGCTGGCGGTGACGCGTGGGCTTGGCGATTCCATGGCGCTTCGTATCGCCTGCCACGACGAGAAGGTCCATTCGACCATGGCGCCGCAGGGCTCCGATGCTCGGGCGATCTTCGACGCTGTCGAGCAGGCGCGGGTGGAATCGATCGGTTCGCTGCGCATGGAAGGCATGGCTGCAAACCTGCGTTCCATGACGGACGAGAAATACGCGAAGGCGAATTTCACCGGCATCGAACGACAGGAAGATGCGCCGATCGGCGAGGCTGTCGCCATGATGGTGCGCGAGAAGCTCACCGGTCAGAAGCCGCCGGCCTCGGCTGGCAAGGTGCTCGACCTGTGGCGTTCCTTCATCGAAGACAAGGCCGGTAGCGAGCTCGACAATCTCTCCGGCGTCATCAACGACCAGCAGGCCTTCTCGAAGGTCATCCGCAACATGCTCTCGGCCATGGAGATGGCTGAGGAATATGGCGATGACGACAGCAATTCGGATGACGACGATCAGTCCAACGACAATGATCAGCCGACCGGTGACGAGCAGAACGAGGGTGAAGTCGACGAGGATGCCGGCAGCGATGCCGCGCCTGTCGAGGACAGCGAAGTCTCCGATGAGCAAATGGAGGACGGCGAGACTGAAGGCGCCGAAATCTCCGACGACGACATGATGGAAGAGGGCGAGGACGATTCCGAGACGCCGGGCGAAACCCGCCGTCCGAATACGCCGTTTGCCGATTTCAACGAGAAGGTCGATTACCACGTCTATACGGAAGAGTTCGACGAAATCATCACGGCCGAAGAGCTGTGCGATGCCGCCGAACTGGAGCGCCTGCGCGCCTTCCTCGACAAGCAACTGGCGCACCTGCAGGGAGCTGTCGGTCGCCTTGCCAACCGTCTGCAGCGCAAGCTGATGGCGCAGCAGAACCGTTCCTGGGATTTCGATCTCGAGGAAGGCTATCTCGATACGGCCCGTCTGCAGCGCATCATCATCGACCCGACGCAGCCTCTCTCCTTCAAGATGGAGCGCGATACGCAGTTCCGCGATACAGTCGTGACGCTGCTCATCGACAATTCCGGCTCAATGCGCGGCCGGCCGATCACTGTTGCGGCGACCTGCGCCGATATCCTGGCGCGCACGCTCGAACGTTGCGGCGTCAAGGTGGAAATCCTCGGCTTCACGACGAAGGCCTGGAAGGGCGGTCAGGCGCGCGAGAACTGGCTTGCGAATGGCAAGCCGCAGACACCAGGCCGTCTCAACGACCTGCGCCATATCGTCTACAAGTCTGCCGACGCTCCGTGGCGGCGGGCACGCAGCAATCTCGGCTTGATGATGCGAGAAGGCCTGCTCAAGGAAAACATCGATGGCGAGGCGCTGATCTGGGCGCACAATCGCCTGCTGGCACGGCGCGAACAGCGCCGCATCCTGATGATGATTTCGGATGGTGCGCCAGTCGATGATTCCACGCTGTCGGTCAATCCGGGCAATTATCTGGAGCGACACCTGCGCGCCGTGATCGAGCAGATCGAGACGCGTTCTCCGGTCGAGCTTCTGGCAATTGGCATCGGCCATGACGTCACGCGCTACTATCGCCGTGCCGTGACGATCGTCGATGCCGACGAGCTTGCCGGCGCCATGACCGAGCAGCTAGCCGAATTGTTTGAGGATCATGCCACACAGCCGCGCGGTGGCCGTCTGCGCCGCGCTGGTTGATATAGTCTCGGGGAAACTCCGTATGGCGTTTGAAAACCTGTCTCGCGTGGCTCTGGTCGCCCTCTGCCTCGCAACAGGGTTCTCAAGCGCGCAAGCGGGCGCGGGCGAGCCTGCGAAGATCGTCAGCCGCAAGATTTCGGATTTCCATATCGGTCGCGACGAAACCCGTTTCGGTCCGCTGGAGTTTATCGGCGGGCTGGAGATGGTGTCGAGCAATTCGCTCTTCGGCTCGCTTTCTTCCATCCGCATGCGCCCTGACGGCAAGAGTTTCGTTGGCGTTCTCGATACCGGGCACTGGCTGACGGGCAGCATCGAACGTGATGCCAATGGCAGGCTCTCCGGTCTTTCCGGTGTCGAGATCACGCCGATGCGGGATCGGGTCGGCCGGACCTATGAGGGTAAGGGACATATGGATGCCGAGGGCCTCGCGCTGGATGGCGACAGGCTTCTTGTGTCCTTCGAACAGTATCATCGCGTCGACGTCTATCCGGATCCAGGTTTTCTCGACTCACGATCCCTGTCGACTGTCGGGATCCTCGTTCCCCGCGATGAGATGCGGTCGAACCGTGGAATTGAAACTGTCGTCGTGGCCCCTGCCTCAAGCCCGCTGAAGGGCGCGCCCCTGATCGTGACCGAACGTAGCCTGGATGAGGACGGCAACCGGCTTGCGGCTATTCTGGACGGGCCGTTGAAAGGGCAGTTTACCGTCGAGAAGGACGGCAGCTTCGATGTGACTGACGGCGCCTTCCTGCCGGATGGCGATCTGCTTCTTCTGGAGCGGCGCTTCAACATGGCCGAAGGCATCGGCATGCGCATCCGCCGCATCAAGGGGGCGGATATCAAACCTGGCGCCATTGTGAATGGGGAACTGCTCGTCGAGGGCAATTTCAACTACAATATCGACAATATGGAAGGGATCGATACCTTCCAGGCAGCCGATGGCACGACGCATGTCATCCTGGTGTCTGACGACAATCACTCCATCCTTCAGCGCAATCTGATGCTGGAGTTCAGACTCATCGATTGAGCGGCCGTCGAATGGCTGTCACAACTCTGCGCTATTCGGTCCGTCCCTTGCGGATATCACCCCTTACGAGAGCGTATCATGCACATCCATATCACGGGCGCTTCGGGCTCCGGCACGACCACGCTCGGCCTGGCGCTGGCCGACATACTCGGCATCCGCCATCTCGATACCGACCATTTCTTCTGGATGCCGACCGATCCGCCCTTCACGACGCAGCGCGAAGTGAGCGCTCGCGTCGCGATGCTCCAACAGGAAGCGCGGCCCGATGCTGGCTGGGTGCTATCCGGCTCGGCCCTGAAATGGGGTGCGGACTTCGAACCGCTTTATGATCTGGTCGTTTTCCTGACGATCGATCCAATCTTGCGCATGGAGCGCATCCGCATGCGCGAGGATGCCCGCTATGGCGAGCGGATCAGGCCCGGTGGCGACATGGCCGTGCAAAGCCGCGCCTTCATGGAATGGGCCCAGAGCTATGATACGGCCGGACCGGAACACCGCAGCCTCGTTGGGCATGAAGAGTGGCTAAGGACGGTGACGAGGCCAGTCCTGCGCCTCGACTCATCGCGTCCCCTGGGAGATCTTGTTGCCGACGTACTGAACCATCCGGCGGTGATTGCAAAGCGCCCTCGGGCTTCGTGAATCCGTGGCCGGTGTTGCTATCAGCGCTCGGACTGGCTGCAGCAAAGCCTGCAGCCAGTCCGTCCAGCATTCATGGTCAGAGCGTTTTCCTGGGTCGCTCGACCAGAAACAATGTCCATCCAAGCGGGAGCAAGGTGACGGCTGATTGTGCGGCGGTATTTACCGTGCCGCAGCGGACTGCATCGGACGCAACACGTTCATGAGTGCGCCGTAGGGCAGCAGCATCACCAGGCCGACAAGCATCTTCACCAAGAAATCACCCAGTGCCCACGAGATCCAGCGTGGGGCTTCCGTTGAAAGGACACCGAGGATCGGTGCGTTTTCCAGCGCGAACGGTTCGTTCGGGCCGAGGAAGACAAAGAAGGCGGCGAAGGACAGCGAGAAGAACATCACCGTGTCCAGCGCCGAACCGATCAACGAGCCGACGAGCGGGGCGCGCCACCAGGCCTGACGGCGTAGACGGTTGAAGACGGCGATATCGAGAAGCTGGCCAGCAAGATAGGCCGAGCCGGAGGCGATCGCGATACGCGGAACCGAGGTGAAGAAGGAAAGGGCGACACCGACGACAAAGCCGGCGAAAACCACTTTACGCGCAGCCTGTGGACCGAACTGGCGGTTCGTCAGGTCGGTGATCAGGAAGGCGATCGGATAGGAGAAGGCGCCCCAGGTCAGAATGTCGGCAAGATTGATACCGGCAATCGTGGCCTTCAGCGGAAACTGGACGAGAAAATTGGAGGCGACGACGACAAGCGTCATCAGGGCGACATAGGCCAACGTATAGCGGGTCTTCAGCATTTTTTTATCCTGGGTGATGCCACCAGTTGGAGTAAAATTTAGGCCTAAAGGCTGGCAAAGCAAAAGGCCTGTCCGGATGTTATCCGTGCAAGCCTTTTGAAGCTTTCGAAAGACGTCGTCGAAGCTTAGGCTGCGACAGCAGCGGCTTCAGCGGTCTTCTTGACGATCTGACGGCGCAGCAGACGAGCGCGCATCGAAAGTTCGTTTTCGCTAGCCTTCAGCAGGAAGGCATCGAGGCCGCCACGGTGCTCAACGGAACGAAGAGCAGCAGCCGAAACGCGAAGACGGTAACGCTGACCGAGCGCATCGGAGATCAGCGTAACCTGGCACAGGTTCGGGAGGAACCGGCGCTTGGTCTTGTTGTTGGCATGGCTGACATTGTTACCAGTCAGGACTGCCTTGCCGGTCAATTCGCACATGCGGGACATGGAACACCTATTCTTGTTTTTCTCGGGCCATTGGATGACAATCCGGCAACAACCAGCTGCGCAATCCATCAGGCCATGATTGGAAAGTTGCGGTTCTATAGTCAGACAGGCCGCGCCCGTCAAGCCAAACCTTGGCCTTTCCCGCAATTCTGTCAAAAAGCTGCTGTTTTCTTCGCGTTGCGGCAGGAGTATAGACCGCAATGCAAGGGCGCAAGCGGCCCAGCAAGACAAGGCTCTCACTATGGCTCATCTCGGCAGACGAATAACGGCTTCGGCATTTGCGGCGCTTCTGGCCTTGCCAGCGGGTGCAAGCGAGATACAGCACCGTACGGAGTACAAGGTCGCCCTTGCAGGGCTGACGATCGCGCGGGCAGCCTTCCTGACCAAGATCGAAGACGATCACAGCTACAATATTGACGGCGATATCAAATCGGCCGGTCTTGCCGATCTCGTCACCGATATCCTTGCCAAGACCAGTGTCAGCGGCGTGGTACGAAACGACCGCCTGCAGGCAGCAAAATACGTTCTCTATTACAAGACCGGCAAGAAGGTGCGGACCTATGAGGTCAGCTATCGCAACGGCAATATCGTCTCTGCTACCACCACACCCGAGCCGCGGCGGCCAAAGAATTGGATTCCGGTGACGCAGGGCGACATGCGCTCCGTGCTCGATCCGATTTCGGGCCTGATCTTCACTGGCGATACCAATGTGTGCGCCCAGAAACTGCCCATCTTTGACGGCGAGACACGGATGGACCTCGTGCTTTCGCCGAAAGGTGACGAGGATTTCTCGACGGATGGGTTCAAGGGCAAGGCGACCGTCTGCAGCGTACGCTTCATTCCGCGCTCCGGCTACAAGAAGGGCCGCAAGGATCTCGACTATCTCAGCAAGAGCAATCGTATGGAGATCTGGTTTGCCAAGGCTCAGGCGGCGAATGTATATGCTCCGGTCTACGTCCGCATTCCCACGGAATACGGAACGGTGACAATCACTGCCGTGAAATACGGCGTGTGAGCAGCTGACGGAGCTTTGACAAGTCTCCGCAAGGGGGACAGGTGAAACTTCGGGCAACGCTGATCGGTTTTACGGCCATTCTGATGTGGTCGTTCCTGGCACTCTTTACGGCCGCCTCCGGCAAGATGCCGCCATTCCAGCTTTCCGCCATCTGCTTTGCCATCGGCAGTATTCCCGGCATTCTCGTGCTCGCCTTCAACCCGTCGCGCATCGCGCTCCTGAAGCAGCCGGCAAAGGTCTGGATAACAGGCATTGCCGGTCTGTTCGGCTACCACTTCCTCTACTTCACTGCACTGAGAAATGCGCCGGCGGTTGAGGCTGGGCTGATTGCCTATCTGTGGCCGCTGCTGATCGTCGTCGGTTCGGCGCTGCTGCCGGGCGAGAAGCTGCGCTGGTACCACATCGTCGGCGCTCTGGCGGGGCTGTGCGGCACATTCCTGATCGTTGGGCGCAACGGCATCGATTTCGACGGCGCATATACGGTCGGTTATAGCGCGGCCTTCCTCTGTGCCTTCACCTGGTCCGGCTATTCACTGCTGACGCGGCGTTTCGATGCTGTCTCGACCGATGTGGTCACCGGCTTCTGCCTTGCGACATCAATTCTTTCGCTGCTCTGCCATCTGAGACTGGAGACGACGGTGTGGCCGGAAACGGGCTTCGAATGGATTGCGGTGGTCGGTCTCGGTCTCTTTCCGGTCGGCGCGGCTTTCTATGCCTGGGATCACGGGGTCAAGAACGGTGATATCCAGATTCTCGGCGCTGCAAGCTATGCCGCACCGCTGCTTTCGACGCTGATACTGACAGTCTTCGGAATTGCCGAACCGAGCTGGCGTATTGTGCTCGCCTGCCTGCTGATCACGGGTGGCGCGGTGCTCGCCGCACAGGAGATGTTCCGCCGCAAGCCACAAATGCAGCCTGTGGCGGAGCAGATCTAGGAACCGGGTTTCCAGTCGGGCGGCGCCATTTCGAATCTGGAGAATTCGAAGCCGGGCGCAACCGTGCAGCCGACCAGCGTATAGTCGCCCAGGGTTTCGGCCGATTGCCACCAGTTGGCGGGAATGATTGCCTGCGGCCGCTCGCCGCCGGCGATATCCGTGCCGAGTTTCAGCGTCTCGCTGCTGCCACCATCTTCGGAACGATGGAGCGCCAGCGGCGCGCCGGCATAGTAGTGCCAGACCTCTGCCGCGTCATGCACGCGATGCCAATGCGAGCGCTGCCCTTTGGCCAGCAGATAATAGATTGCCGTCGAATGGCCGCGCTCGCCGCCATTCGTGTCTCGGAAGGTCTGGACGTACCAGCCGCCTTCGGGGTGCGGCTGCATGCCGAGCTCGCGGATAATCTCCTCGGGTGACAGGTCCGTGCCAGCCATGTCCTAGAAATTGTCCTTACGCTTGCGGATTTCGGCGAAGACCTCTTCGTTGGTCTTTCCTTCCATCAGCAGATTGCGGCGGATGGCAGGATCGGCGGCGCGCAGGAAGGGGTTGGTTTCCTTTTCGAGCCCCAGCGTCGTTGGAATGGTGAACTTGCCTTCGGCCCGCAGCGCTTCGATTTCTGCGGCGCGGCTCTTCAGGCGCTCGTTGTCAGGGTCGATGGTAACCGCAAAACGGGCGTTCGAGAGCGTATATTCGTGGCCGAAATAGACGGTGGTCTCATCCGGAAGGACGGCAAGCTTCTGCAGTGAGTGCCACATGTCGGCGGCCGGCCGTTCGAACAAGCGGCCGCAGCCGAGCGCAAAGAGCGTATCGGCTGCGAAGAGCAGCTTGTCGTCGGGGAAGTGGTAACAGATATGGCCTGCCGTGTGGCCGGGCGTTTCGATGACATTGACCGTGTGGTCGCCAAAGAGGAAGCTGTCGCCGTCGCCCATCGTCTTGTCGAGGCCGGGAATGGCCACAGCCTCGTTGATCGGGCCGATGATCTCAAGGCCGTATTGTTCTTTCAGCGCCAGATTGCCTTCCACATGGTCGATGTGGTGGTGGGTCGTGAAGATATGGGTGATGTTCCAGCCGCGGCGCGCAGCAGCGGCCTCGACAGCTGCCGCATCGGGCGCGTCGATCGAAGCGGTCTGCCCAGTCTCCGTGTCATGGATCAGAACACCGAAATTGTCGCTGCGGCAGAGAAAAACATCTAATTCCAAAGGTTTCATCGCTCAAATAGTCCCTTATCCCTCGAACTGACCGGGAATGTAGAGGTTCCGGTCTTGAAGTCCAACCGGTCATTGATAACATTTGAGATAATGCACGCCGATATCGTCGATCTTCGCCAATTCTATCATTCCGAGCTTGGGCGCATGGCCGAGCAGTCGATTGCCATGGCGCTATCATCGCTGTGGGTCCGGCTGCCGCAGGAGCGGCTTGTGGGCATCGGTTATTCCGTGCCCTTCCTCGACCGGTTCCAGGCCGATACGGAACGCACCTTCGCCTTCATGCCGGCCGGGCAGGGGGCGGTGAACTGGCCTGTCGGCTCGCTCTCCTCCACTGCGCTGATCTTCGACGAGGAGTTGCCGCTGCCGGATTCTTCGATCGATCGCGTGCTGATGGTGCATTCGCTGGAATTTGCGGAAAGTCCGCGCGAGACGCTGAAAGAGCTCTGGCGGGTGCTGGCGCCCGGCGGACGCCTCGTTATCGTCGTGCCGAACCGGCGCGGTGTCTGGGCACGGATGGAACATACGCCTTTCGGTTCGGGCCGGCCCTATTCGCGCGGTCAGCTGACCCATCTGCTGCGCGAGACCAATTTCACGCCAGGCGCCACGGCCGAGGCTCTGTTCTTTCCGCCGTCGAAACTGCGTGCCGTCTTGCGCCTGCGCCGCGGTTTCGAGCGGATCGGCCGCGCACTCTGGCCGGCTTTTTCCGGTGTCATTATCGTCGAGGCACAGAAGCGGCTTTATCAGGGCCTGCCGGTTGCTGCCCGCGCGTCCCGACGTGTCTTCGTGCCCGTGCTCGCGCCGCACGGCGTGCCGACGACGCGCAGCCGCTAGCACACCGCAGTACTCGACAAAAACGCCATTCCGCTTTAATGCCACTCGAGTCTTTCGCCGGCTTTCCGGCGATTTCGAAGGTCGATCCGTGAGCATTGAGATGAGCAAACCCGTTCCGCGTCCCGGTATTCTTGATATCGCTGCCTACGTGCCGGGCAAGGAGCATGCGCCGGGTGTCGCCCGCGTCTACAAGCTCTCCTCCAACGAGACACCGCTCGGCGCGAGCCCCAAGGCAATCGAGGCATTCAAGGCAGCCGCAGGCAATCTCGAGCGTTATCCGGATGGACAGGCTCGTGAGCTGCGCGAGGCGATTGCTTCAGTGCATGGCCTCAACCCGGCAAATATTCTGTGCGGCAACGGCTCAGATGAGCTGCTTGCGCTGCTCTGCCATGTCTATCTCGGCTCCGGCGACGAGAGCATCGTCACCCAACACGGTTTCCTCATCTACAAGATCCAGACCATGGCGGCTGGAGCGACGCCTGTCGTGGTCAAGGAAAAGGATCATACGGTCGATGTCGACGCGATCCTTGCGGCGGTGACTGAGAGGACGAAGATCGTCTTCATCGCCAATCCCGGCAATCCGACCGGAACCTATGTCCCGGTCGGCGAAATCCGCCGTCTGCAGGCTGGGCTGCCGCAGCATGTCATGCTCGTGCTCGATGCGGCTTACGCGGAATATGTCCGCCGCAACGATTACGAATCCGGTATCGAAGTCGTTTCCTCGAATGCCAATGTCGTGATGACCCGCACCTTCTCGAAGGCTTATGGCCTTGCTTCCTTGCGTATCGGCTGGATGTACGCGCCGGCGGCGATCGTCGATGCACTGGACCGCGTGCGTGGGCCGTTCAACATGAATGCTCCGGCCATTGCGGCGGGGGCCGCGGCGATCCGCGACCAGGCTTTCATTCAGGAGGCCGTGTCCTTCAACCGGATGTGGATCGAGAAGCTGACGGATGCATTTCAGGCGCTCGGCCTCAAGGTCACGCCCTCGGTGACCAATTTCGTTCTCATCCATTTTCCCGATGTGGATGGAAAGCGCGCAGCGGATGCCGATGAATTCCTGACCAGCCGCGGTTTTATTCTGCGTGCGGTGCGCGGCTACGGCTTCGCCAATGCGCTGCGCATGAGCGTCGGTCCGGAAGAGGCCAATCGCGGCGTTATCGAAGCACTTGGCGAATTCATGGGACGCAAGGCATGACTGTGCAGTTTGATCGCATCACCCTCATCGGCATTGGGCTGATCGGCTCCTCGCTCGCCCACGACATCAAGCGTCTGGGCTTGGCCAAGGAAGTGGTCGTCGCCACGCGCAGTGCAGAGACGCTGAAGCGGGCCGAGGAGCTTGGTCTTGGAAACCGCTATACGACCTCCTCGGCCGAAGCGGTCAAGGATGCCGATCTTGTCATCGTTTCGGTGCCGGTCGGTGCCTCCGAAAGTGTGGCGAAGGAAATTGCCGGCACGTTGAAGCGCGGCGCCATCGTCACAGATGTCGGCTCGACCAAGGCGTCTGTTATCGCGCAGATGCAGCCGCACATGCCTGACCACGTGCATTTCATTGCTGGTCACCCGATTGCCGGTACGGAAAAGTCCGGTCCGGATGCCGGATTTCCGGGCCTTTTCGAAGGGCGCTGGTGCATCCTGACGCCGCTCGAAGGAACTGATCCGACGGCGCTGAAGACGCTGCGCAATTTCTGGGAAACACTTGGCTCCCGAGTAGACGAAATGGACGCCCAGCATCACGACAAGGTGCTCGCTATCGTCTCGCATCTTCCGCACCTCATAGCCTACAATATCGTCGGCACGGCCGACGATCTGGAGACGGTGACGGAATCGGAAGTCATCAAATATTCCGCCTCCGGCTTTCGCGATTTTACCCGACTTGCCGCATCCGACCCGACGATGTGGCGCGATGTCTGCCTGCATAATCGCGACGCGATCCTGGAAATGCTGGCACGATTCTCGGAAGACCTCGCCTATCTGCAGCGGGCGATCCGCTGGGGTGAGGGCGACAAGATTTTCGAATTGTTTACTCGCACCCGGGCGATCCGCCGCTCGATCGTCCAGGCAGGCCAGGATGTGGATGCGCCGGACTTCGGCCGCCCGCACCCGCTGGAAAAGAAATAGTCATGGTGGAGATCGCCAAGGCTGGCCAGTCGGACAAGGAATGGCTGCTACGCGAGGATCATCGCGTTGGCGAAACCTGGGTTTCGCGTTGCATCGACCTCGGCGAATATCTGATTGCCCGCGAAGAGGGCGAGATCGTCGGCTTCCTGCGCTTCTCCCGCTTCTGGGGCAGGATCCCCTATATGGAGATGATCCGCGTCCTGGATGGCCATCGCCGGTCTGGCATCGGCACCGCGCTGTTTCTCATCTGGGAAAAGGAAATGCGCGACAGCGGCGCGCGCCTTTTGATGACCTCGAGCGAGTGCGATGAAAGCCGTCCGCAGGATTGGCATCGCCGTAACGGCTTTTCTGAAACCGGGTCGATCGAGCTGCCCGGCATTCAACTGGTGCCCGAGGTCTTCTTTCTCAAGAAGCTCGATTAAACCGGTGGGATCTTGCCGAGAGGAATAAAGCCGCTCACCGTGGCATTTCCGTGATCGACGACGAGATCGACCGACACCTTGTCGCCTCCGCCGGCAAGCGCCTTCAACAGCTTGGTTGCCGTATCGACCGTCGAGGCGATATCGGGGAAGGCCTCTTTGATGGTTTTGCCCCAGGACCCGAGCTGTTCGATCTCCAGCTTGAACTTGCCGGACAGGAAGCCGTTCTCGTCGAAGGTGAACGGGCCGGAGACGTTCATCACCTTGCCATCGCCGATGTCGGCGACGATGCGGCGGAGTTGGCCCTGAGAGCCGTGGATGCCCTGTTCGTCAGTGCCGTCGATCATGCCGGCCCTTCCAATCAGCGTCAGGTCGGCGCTGGCTGAGAACTTCGGGAAGATCTGCGGCCAGTCCTTGACGATCGCATTGGCGTTTTCGACCGAGATCGCGCCGTCAAGATCCGCTCCGTTCTGCCGCAGGTGGATTTCGGTGCGGGCGGCATCGAAATTGACGGTCTGTCCGGTAAAGGACGAGATGGTGACGGCCTTCAGCCCGTTGATGACGGTCGAGGTGCGGTCGATGCCCTGCGCCTTGGTGACGAGGCTCGATTGCAGATTGTCCCATTGGGCATTGATGGTCAGGCCCTGCGCGGTGCGGATTTCAGCCGGCGAGTCGAGTTCCCAGACGATATGGCCGGGGGCATAGACCTGGGCAGCAGAACGAAGCGCGCCGAAGGTGGCCGAGATGCCGTTGACGTTGTCGTCCACATCCACCTTGGAGCAGAAAAGCCCGATGCGGAAAGGAAAGCCGCGGAATTCGATATCGGAGCACTCGCCGCTGACGCCCGTGTCTGCGCGGGGAGCAATCGCGCTCAGCACGGTCTGTTTCAGCGCAGAGGCTGCATAGAACCAGCCGCCCGTATAGAGAGCGATCACCAGAAGGATAGCGCCGCCCAGCAACCAGAATTTCTTACCGCTGTTATATTGGCCGCTGCCGGATTGGCTTGACGCTGCCATGATGTTCTCCAATGGTGAGAGCGAAATCTGATTTGATCTGGCGTGCGATATGGACGAATTTTGGGTATTTGGCTACGGCTCGTTGATGTGGAATCCGGGCTTCGAATTCGTCGAGCGATCGCAAGCCCTGGTTTACGGCTATCGGCGCTCTCTTTGCGTCCGCTCCTTCGTACATCGCGGCAGCCGGGAAAACCCCGGTCTCGTTCTCGGCCTCGACAGAGGCGGCGCCTGCCGCGGCATGGCTTTTCGCGTGGCGGCGGATAAGTGGGATGAAGTGATCGACTACCTGCGCGCCCGCGAACTCGTCACCAATGTCTATCTCGAACGGCATCTGCCGCTGCAGCTTCCGGATGGCCGCAGCGCGCGCGCTGTCGCCTATGTGGTCGATCGCGCCCATGAGCAATATGCCGGCGCACTCGACGCATTCGCTGCGGCACGTGTCGTCAACGTATCAGTCGGCCAGTCGGGGCCGAACGATGCCTATGTCTTCAACACGCTCGCGCATCTCAAGGAGATGGGCATTCGCGACCAGTGGCTGGAGCAGGTGGCAGAGGAAGTCACGCGGCTGCGGGCTGCAGCTTAAGCCGTGACCGCTTTTGCCTTGCGCAACTCGGCCAGCCGTTCTGCCGCTGTCGGCGGCAACGGCACATGCGGGTTGCGTTCGACCGTGTCGATCAGGAGCTGATCGCTGGCGCTTTCCGTCACGTCGATCAGATGGGCGAAGAAAGCGTCGGGATCCATGCCGGGCATGATGGGCGGCAGGATCTGTACCTTGAAGTGACCGGGATAGCGCATGGTGCTGCGGCGCGGCCAGAACAGACCGGGATGCATCACGATGGGTACGACCGGCAGCTGCAGGTCGCGGTACATGCGGGCGATGCCGTATTTGTACAGCGGCTCGGCACCTGGCGGGCGGCGTGTGCCCTCGGGGTAGATGATGAGCTGACGGCCGGTGGCAAGCTCTTCCTTGGTGCGTTTCAGAACCTCGACCATCACCTTGCCGCGGGCGCCGCGGTCGACCGGGATCATTCGCTGCTTCTTGGCGTACCAGCCGAAGAGCGGGATCCACATGAGTTCGCGCTTGAGGATGTAGACCGGATCGTCGAGGTTGGGCAGCAGCGCATATGTATCCCAGAAAGACTGATGCTTCGGCGAAATGATGTAGCTGCCATGAGGCAGGTTCTCGATGCCCTCGATCTCGAAGGTCGTTCCCACGATCACCCGCATCAGCCAGTGGTTCGAGCGCGCCCAGTTCTTGGGAACGCTGTAGGCGAGCTTGCGCGGAATGATGAAGTAGATCGGGGAGAGCACGATCATCCGCAGGATGAGGTTTGCATAGAAGATCGTGTTGAACAGAACGGAACGCAGGGCGATCATGAAACTTTCCCGAGGCACGGTCACGGGACCGGCCTACACGATATTGCCCGTCGGAAAAAGCGTCTGATTGCCTGAGCGCGCAAAAGTCTCAGCTTTGGCCCGCCAGGCTGGCGGAACGCAGGCCCGTATGGCGCAGGCCGACAATGTTGCGTGCACCGGCCAACAGTACCTTGGCGTATTCGGCCAGCATGACGCGCAAGGCGTTCGGATCAGTGAACCAATCGCGTGTCTTCAGATCGGAATTGACGACGGGATAGGCGATGAATTGGGTGTCGGGATCGACATAGGCGAGTTCGGCGAGGCTGCGCGGCATGTGGTAGTTGTTGGTGACGACGAGGATGCTCTTATAGCCCCTGGCATGAATCCAGTTCGACGCCTCCTCCGCATTGCCGATCGTATCGAGCGCGTCGTAGCCTATGTCGACACAGCAGGAAAAGAGATCGGCAGAGCCTTGGGTCATCCTGCGGATCTGCGCCGGCGTGGTGGAGGGATGCGCGCCGGAGATCAGCAACCGCTTGCCTGCACCTTTCTGCAGGAGCTCGACGGCTTGATCGATACGCTGGTAGCCCCCGGTCAGCACGATGATCGCGTCCGCCCGCGGCTCGGCGGGAGGCTTCAGGGTCGTCACCGAATCGGCAAACCGCAAAAAACCGCCGAAGATCAGTGCAGCAATCAATACGCAGGAAAAGCCCGTCCAGCGCAAGACGCGACGGATCGGGCTACGCCGCGCCGAGACGCTCTCGGGGCGTTCAATCTCCGGGTCCGGGCGAATCGGATTGCGTGTCGTATGGCCCATCGTCATGAGTCGTGATTATACGCTGATTGCGGCGCAGAACAGACGCTTTCATGGCAAATCGGCATGCTGCGACTAATTCACGATGCCGTCCGCGCGCGTCGGATCGGAACGCAATGTATCGATTTCATAGATCGTGCGCATGACAGTGAGCCGCGCCGTCAACGTCGTGAGCAACGCAATCACGATCATCGTCGCCAAGATGCCGAGATAGCCGAGAGCACCGACCGAAAAAGTGCCGAAGAGGGCCGTTGCCTGATCGGTCTCTGGCGTGGCGATCGTCCTGCTCTGCAAGAAGCCGGCGCCGGCAAAAAAGAGCGCGGCCAGCGCACTGCCGATTGCCGAACCCTTGAGGCTGATTTTCAGGAAATGCTTCTGGAATTCCGTCGCGACGAACGAGCTCTCGGCACCGACGAAATGCAGGACTTCGACGATGTGGCGATTGCCGGAAAGTACGCCGCGCGTGGCAAAGACCACCGTCAGTACCATGGCTGCGAAAACGAGTAGCAGAATGCCGGTGCCGATCATGACCGTTGTGCGGGCCATGGCAACCAGCCGGTCGACCCAGGTACGGTGGTCATCAAGGAAGGCTTGCGGAATACTTTCCTTCAGAAGGTCGCGCATCGCCGCAAAGTCGGGTGGATGGCTCTCGTCGATGGTGATGATCACCAGACGCGGCACGGGAAGTTCCTTGATGTCCAGACCGCTGCCGAGCCACGGCTCCAGAAGGCGAGCAGTGGCGGCTTCATCGACGATTTGACCGCTCTTCGTGCCGACGAAGGTGAGCGCGATATCGCGGGCCTGAACGAGGGCCTTTTCCATGTCCAAGTTATCGTCGGGCTTGATCTGGATGGTGACTTCGCGGGAGATCTGGCTTTCCCAGCTTGCTGCAGTCGAACGGACCATGCTGACGCCACCGAGTGTCAGGCAGGCAAGGAATGCCATGATGGCGATGACAACCATCAGTGCATTGCCCTGGATGTTCGATGGCGGCAGGATCGGTGCCGTGGGGCGCACGCGCATCTCCGGCCGCTTGGGCTGCTGGGCAGGGGCAGCGGCGGGTGCCTTTGTGCGGGTCCTGGTGGGCGGTTTAGTCATAAATATCGAGATGCCCTTCCGAGAGGATCATGCGGCGGGCTTCCACCTGGTCCATCAGCGAGAGATCGTGAGTGGCAATCACCACCGCGGTGCCCAGGCGATTGAGCTCCATGAAGAGGTTCAGCAGGCGCTTGGCCATCGGCGGATCGACATTGCCGGTCGGTTCGTCGGCAAGCAGCACTTCCGGCCGGTCCATCAGTGCGCGGGCGATTGCCGCGCGCTGCTTCTCACCGCCCGACAGCACTGGTGGCAACACGTTGATACGTTCGCCGAGGCCGACCCATTTCAAAAGTTCCAGCACGTCGGTCTTGTAGGTGCTCTCATCCTTGCCGCGTACGCGTAGCGGCAGGGCCACATTCTCATAGGTCGTCAGATGGTCGAGAAGGCGGAAATCCTGAAAGACGATGCCGACCCGGCGGCGCAGCAGCGGCAGCTCGGGCCGCGGGATCTCGGATATGTCGCGCCCGAACATGCGGATCAGGCCGCGGGTCGGCTGCAGCGACATGAAGAGCAGGCGCAGGAGCGTGGTCTTGCCGGCGCCGGACGGGCCAGTCAGAAACTGGAAGGACTTTTTCGGGATGTCGAAAGTCAGGTCCCGGAGGATTTCCGGGCCCATACCATATCGCAAACCGACATTCTCGAAGTGGATCAACGGGGCAGCTCAGTCTTTCGTGGTTTCGCCGCATGACTTGTTAACCAACACCGTTAACAGCGGGTAAATTTTGCCGGAAAGCCGCCCGTTTGATGGCGATCTTTGCGAAGCATTAACCATTGAAATTTACGACTGGGCTGGATTCGTTTCAATGCCAAGATTGTCTTGGGCAGCGAAACCATGTGGACATCCGAGAGGTCGCCACCATGGAAGCATCCTACTTCAGAAGACAGGCCGCCGGTCAGACCTATGATTTTCTGCCGCCGGATCCGGTTATTCGCCAGCCTCGGCGCATGCCGCGCAGAGATGACGTTGCCGATGCCGAGTTCGTTGTTGTCGGCAAAGCACGGCAGCAAGGTGGGTCCGGCAATGCCCGCGATACGACCCACAATCCCCGTCGCAGCGTCCCGCCCAGGGACCAACCTCCAATGCCGCTTTCTACCGTCACCGCGGTCGTGCGCAACATTGAGGTCTGGCTACAACAGGCGTCGCTGCAGGGCTTTGCTGCATTGGTCGCCTCGCTCTTCGTGCTGGTGTTCGGACTTGCCGGTGGATTTTCGTTTCTTTCGGAAAGTGGAGGGCCGCCGGCTGCTACGCTCCACTTCTCGCATGTGACGATTACCCCACGTGACGCCAATGGCATGCGCATCCTGCTGATCAATGGCATCATCGAGAACGACAGCGGCGTGACGCAGCAGGTCAAGCCGATCCGCGCTGATCTCGTCACCGACGACAGATTGACCGCCAGTATCGTCATCGAGCCACCGGCCGATGCCATTTATGCAGGTCAGAGCCGTGGCTTTTCAGCCCGTGTGCAGCATGTCGGCGGCAAGGTGCCGGATCTGCGGCTTTCCTTCATGCCCTGAGCGCCAAGGGCGTTTTTGGGTCGATCGACGGGAAAACCTGCTTCTGCGGGGTGTTTCGCCGGGATTAATGTGCTAACGGCTTACCCTTCATTTTACGGAGCAAGCCTTTATGCCTGTCGTGCGCGGAAAAAACATCGAACCGCTCTTCACTGCCGAGCAGATCGCCGAGCGCAATCATTCCCTGGCGCAGGATATCGCAGCCGGTCCGACCAAGGACCTGCTGGTCATCGCCGTGCTCAAGGGTTCCTTCATTTTTGCGGCCGATCTGCTGCGCGCCCTGCATGATACCGGCCTTGCTCCCGAGGTCGAATTCATCACGCTTTCGAGCTATGGCGCGGGCACGGTTTCGCAGGGCGTGCGTATCGTCAAGGATATCGACAGCGACGTGAAGGACCGCGATGTCCTGCTGATCGACGACATTCTTGAATCCGGCCGTACGCTGCGGTTTGCCAAAGAGCTGCTCTATGAGCGCGGTGCGCGCAACGTGACGATCGCCGTGCTGCTCGACAAGCGCGTGAAGCGCAAGGAAGAACTGGAAGCGGACTATGTCGGCTTCGAATGCCCCGACTATTTCGTGGTCGGCTACGGCATGGATGTCGCCTATGCCTTCCGCGAGCTGCCCTTCGTCGGCGTGGTTACCGGTGACGCATAAGCCGTCCTGCTTCAAGACGGCTTGTTAACCATTCCGTCGATCGGCCTGACATGTTTACCGATCGAAAAGGAACCGCATGCGATCTCCGTCGCGGGGCATGACGACGGAGCAATGCACAGATGGCAAAAATTCTGATCACGGAAGACGAGGATTCCCTTCGTACTTTCGTAGCCCGGGCACTACGCCTTGACGGTCATGAGACCGATGAAGCCGCCGATGGGGCGGAAGGGCTGGAAAAGCTGAAGGGCGGCAGCTACGACCTGCTGCTTTCCGATATCCGGATGCCGGTCATGGACGGCATCGAACTGGCGCATCAGGCGAAGGATGCCTTTCCGGCGCTGAAAATCCTGCTGATGACGGGTTATGCCGAACAGCGCGAACGCGCTGACGACCTGGCTGAGAAAATTATCGACGTCGTGCCGAAACCGTTCGCCTTGCCTGACATTCGCAAGGCCGTGGCGCGCGCCCTGGTCGCATAACATATTGCGGCGCGGCGTGCCCAAAAGGCACGCCAACTACTCTCACTCCTCTCAGCGTCACTGAATATCCAGCAGCCGCTCGAGATATTGACGCTCGATCGCCTGGGTCGGATTATTCCCGAGCTTTTCGCGGATGGCGTCGAGAATCTCCCGGGCGCGCTGGACGTCGATCTCGTCGGGTATCTTCACATCGTTGTTCATATCGGGGCCGAGATCGGTCTGGCGCGGGCGGCCAAGCGGATCGCGGCCGTTCTGGTTGCCCTGGCCGAGCTGGCCGTTAGGACCCTGTTGTCCTTGCTGACCCTGCTGTGCCTGCATCATCTGGCTCATCATGTCACGTGCGCCCTGCCGCAGGGCTTCTAGAGCCCGTCCCTGGCCTTCCACAGCGCTGCTGCCGTTGCCCTGGCCGAGGTCGCGGCCGGCGCCTTCCATTTCCCGCTGTGCCTGACCGAAGCCTTCGCCAGGCTTCATACCCATATCGCTGAGGCTCTTCTGCAGTTCCTGCAACTGCTTGCCGAGCGCATCCTGCTGGGAGCGCAACTGCTTCAATGCTTCACGCAGCTGCTCGGCCGTCATCTGGTCACCGGGCTGCTGGCCTTGCTGCTGCTCCTGCTGGCCCTGCTGCTGTTGCTGCTGGCCTTCCTCGCCCGGCATCATGTCGTCCATGTTGGGGTCACCGCGCTGCATGCGGTCGCGAAGCTGCTGATCGAGACGGAAGGTCTCGTCCATCAGCTTCTGCTGGTCGCGCAGGATCTTGCCGAGTTTGTCCATCTGCTGCGTCAGCTGGCTGTTTTCCTGCTGCTGGCCGCGTTGCGGGCGGGCTGTCTGCAGATTGTTCATCAGTCGCTGCAGTTCTGACAGCATCTGCTGGGCGGCATCACGATTGCCGGAGCGCGCCAGGTTTTCGATCTGGTCCATCATGCGCTGCAGATCCTGCTGGCGCAGGAAATTCTGGGCATTCTGGTTCGGCTGCATCGGCATGTTCTGCAGGCGCTGGGCGAGCTCGTTCATGTAGTCCTGCATCGCCTTGCGCAGTTCATCCATCAGCTTCTTGATTTCGGCATCAGGAGCATTGCGGTTCAGCGCATCGGCAAGGTTCTGCTGGGCGTCGCGCAACCGCCGTTCGGCCAGCGAAAGATCCCCTTCCTCGATACCGAGGGCGATGTCCCAGAGATATTGGGCGGTATCCTTGAGCTGCTCATCACCTTTGGCGATTTTCATGCGGGTCAGCGCGGACTCGATCAGCAGGAAATGGGTGGTGTTCGGGATCGTCTCCTCGGGCCGGATCGTCAGGGCTTCGTTGAGCGCGATTGCTTCCTTCATCTTGCGAGTATCGAGAGCAAACGTCTGGCGCTCTTCGGCGACGGCCGCAGCCAGCGGCTCGCTGAAGGGTCGCGACGGCATGATCATCTCATAGGGCGGGCTGCGGCCCGTCTGTCCGGCGGCATCCTTGGCGACGAGCGTGATGCGTACACGTTTGCCGGCCAGCGGATGCTCGGTCAGGTTCTTGCTCGTCAGGCCCTTGCCGTCACGCGCATTGCGGCGAGGAATGTCCAGCCGGAATTCCGGCAGCGGATAGAGCGGGGTCGCTGCCGGATCGGATTCGACCGGCACGATCTCGGCATGAGCCTCTTGCACGCCGTAATCGTCCTTCACCGTAAAGCCGATCTCCAGAGCACCATTGACGGCGCGGTGCGGCATGCCGTCGAAGGCGATTTCCGGGGCCTTGTCGGGCAGCACGTCGAAATTCCAGGTGCGGCCGTTTGCCTGCAGTGCGCCGTTTTCCTCGAGCTTCATGATGTGCGTCTGCGCCATCAGTTGAGGCGCGACCGGCGCGCCGCCCGAGGGCTGTTCGGTATTGGCATTTGCGGCCGGTTGCGGCCGGGTGTCTTCCTGAACAGCAATCTCGTGGCTTTCGCCATTGGCCTTCCTGAACAGCACCTTCTCGTCCGATTGACCGCCGCTGACACGCACCGTCAGGCTGGAAAACTGCGGAACGCCGATCGGTGTCTGTTCACTGCCATCGGCCGTCAGATAGATCGGCGCGCGGCCGGTATAGGAGGGTGGGGTCACCCAGGCGTCGATACGCACGGCCGGATTGCTCGTAACCTGTGCGGGCGCAGGCTCAAATGCATCGGCTACGGAACCGCCGTTGATGGACAGCGAATAACCGAAAGCGGTAACGACAAGCAGTGCCGGAATGGCGCGCAGTGCGAAGCGGTCGTGCCGCGCGATATCGGGTCGCGGCAGACCGGCGTCCAATGTCGCGATCTTCCGCGCCATGCGCGTCTGGTGTTCACGCCACAGGGCGCGGGAGAAGGGTGTGTCGAAGGCGGGCTCATCCTCCTGCACCATGACCGGCTGATGCGGCAGGCCGTTGCGCTCTTCCAGCATGCGGTCGGCGTCGACAACGCGGGGCCAGCGAAGATTGCGGAACGGCAGGAGGGAAACGAGGAAGCCTGCAGCAAAGACGGTCAGGAGGAGGATACGCAGCCAATCCGGTACGATGCGGAAGAAGCCGAACCAGGAGACCGAGAGATAAATCGCTACGACGGAAAGGGCGGGTACCAGCAGCGGAAGAACCTGCTCGGCAAGAAGCACAATCCGCGCGAGGAAACGTTTTGCTGCCACAAGCCGCGCAAGAGAGGGTTGAAGCGCGAATGCGCCTTTCTTCTGCCTTGCGGGGCTTGTCATCAATCCGGTCTCCGCGATCTGGCGTTCAGGGAACAGAGGGCGCTTCCGGCGATTGCTGGGCAATACGCTCACGAAAGAAAAGGATAACACTCTTTGTGGCGAAGGCGAGGGCGGGGGCCCTTCAATACCGGTTTTTCACGTGCGGTCGCCAAAAAGTGATTGCGACCATTAGTCCAGCCAGGCCGGGACGGAATCGAGACTGATCAGCTCCGAATAGGTGCGGCGGGGGCGAATCACATGGAATTCGTCGCCCTTGACCAGAACTTCAGGCACGAGAAGGCGGCTATTATAGGTGCCCGCCTGGACTGCGCCGTAAGCGCCGGCCGTGCCGATGGCCAGGAGGTCGCCCGGCTTCGGGGTCGCCATTTCGCGGTCGAGCGCGAGGTAATCGCCGGTCTCGCAGACGGGGCCAACGACATCGGCCCGGATGCGCGGCGCATTGGCAGCCGAAATCACCACGGGGCGGACCTCATGATAGGCCTCGTAGAGTGTCGGGCGGATGAGGTCGTTCATCGCGCCGTCAACGACCACGAAGGTCTTTTCGCCGCCGTCCTTCAAATAGATGACCTCGGTGACGAGGATACCGGCATTGCCGACGAGCAGGCGGCCCGGCTCAGTGACGATCTTGCAGTTCAGAGAGCGAAGCTGGTTCTTAACGACGGCGGCATAGGCTTCCGGCGAGGGCGGCGGGTTGTTGTCGTCCTTATAGGGGATGCCGAGACCGCCGCCGATATCGACGTGATGGATATCGTGACCATCGGCGCGCAGCGTGTCGACCAGATCGTGCAACAGCTTGAAGGCATCGTCGAAGGGCTGCAGCTCAGTGATCTGGCTGCCGATATGCATGTCGATGCCGGTAACCTCGATCCCGGGCAGGCTGGCGGCGCGAGCATAGATCGTGCGGGCGCGCTCCCAGGAGATGCCGAACTTGTTTTCCTTCTTGCCTGTCGAAATCTTCGCATGGGTACGGGCGTCGACATCCGGATTGATGCGGAAGGAAACAGGCGCCTTCTTGCCGGCGCGCACGGCACGCTGGTTGAGAACTTCGAGTTCCGGTTCGGATTCGACGTTGAAGCAGTAGATACCGGCTTCGAGTGCGTAGTCCATCTCATTCGGTGTCTTGCCGACGCCGGAGAACATGATGCGGTTGGCGGGAATTCCCGCGGCAAGCGCGCGGCGCAGTTCGCCTTCGGAAACCACGTCGATGCCGGCACCGAGTCGGCCGAGCGTTTTCAGCACGGCCTGGTTCGAATTGGCCTTCATTGCGTAGCAGACCATGGAATCGACATCGCCGAAGGCGTCGGCGAAGACGCGGTAATGGCGCTCGAGCGTTGCAGTCGAATAGACGTAGAAGGGCGTACCGACCGCTTTGGCGATCTCGGGAACGGGAACGTTCTCGGCGTAGAGAATGCCGTCGCGATACTGGAAATGGTTCACTGGAGTCCGGCCTTAGAGAAGGGGATCGAGAATAAAGGGCTTGTCGACGGAGCCTGGCCGTTGCGTCGGTTTGGAAACATCGCCGCCCTTTGTCGCGTTTGCGCTCGGCGGATCGAGGTCACCCTTGCGGCCGCACCCGGCAACGGCGAGGCCGATGACGGCAAAAACCACCGTAAGGCGGATGAAATGCGGCAAGCTGGTCTGCATGGATATCCTCGTATCGGACACTGGGCGGGCACTGACTGGCATCTTCATAGCGAAGTTTGACAGCCTTGTGCACCCCGATTGTTGACGCTTTGTCCAGTGCGTGTTTCCGGGCGGGAGACCGTTCTCCATTTCTCCCGGAAATGCCTTAATTGCGCGCGCGCCAATAGGCGATCTGCTTCCTGACTTCCGAAGGTGCGGTGCCGCCAAAACTCTTGCGACTGGCGACCGAAGCTTCGACCGTCAGCACGTCATAGACCTTGTCGGTGATGGCAGGATTGATCCCCTGCAGATCGGCGAGCGGAAGCTCCGACAGATCGCAGCCCCTGCTTTCGGCAAGGGCCACGGCGCGGCCGGTGACATGGTGGGCGTCGCGGAAGGGAAGACCTGCCTCGCGCACCAGCCAGTCGGCGAGATCGGTTGCAGTCGAATAGCCCGAGCCGGCAGCTGCTTTCATTCTGATAGTGTTGATCGTCATGTCGCGTACCATGCCAGTCATGGCGGCAATCGCAAGTTCCAGGCTCTCGGCTGCGTCGAAGACCTGTTCCTTGTCTTCCTGCATGTCCTTGGAATAGGCGAGCGGCAGGCCCTTCATGATCGTCAGCAGGGCGATCAGCGAGCCATTGATGCGGCCGGTCTTGGCACGCACCAGCTCGGCCGCATCCGGGTTCTTCTTCTGCGGCATGATCGAGGAGCCGGTCGAGAAGGCGTCGGAGAGACGCACGAAGCCGAATTGCGGCGTCGACCAGATGACGATCTCTTCTGCAAGACGCGACAGATGCACGGCGCAGATTGCGGCAATCGCCAGGAACTCGATGGCAAAATCACGGTCGGAAACGGTGTCGATCGAGTTGCGGGTCGGCTCGCGGAAACCGAGGGCCCTTGCCGTCATGTGGCGGTCGATTGCATAGCCGGTGCCGGCGAGCGCTGCCGCACCGATCGGGCTTTCATCGAGATGTTCGATTGCGTGGCGAACACGCGAGCGGTCGCGGCCGAACATTTCCACATAGGCCATGCAATGGTGGCCGAAGGTCACCGGCTGGGCTGTCTGCAAATGCGTGAAACCAGGCATGACGCTGTCTGCATGTTCCTCGGCGCGATCGAGGAAGGCTGCGATCAGATCGGTCAGCATGGCCTCGGTTTTTTGCAATTCTTCCTTCACCCAGAGGCGAAAGTCGAGCGCCACCTGGTCATTGCGCGAACGGGCCGTGTGAAGGCGGCCGGCCGCTGGGCCGATCAGGGTCGCAAGCCGTGCCTCGACGTTCATGTGAATGTCTTCAAGCTGGCGGGAAAATTCGAAATTACCGCTTTCGATTTCTGACAGGATCGTGTTTAGCCCGTGAACGATCTTGTCCTTATCGTCGCCGGAAATAATGCCCTGATGGGCGAGCATCGTGGCGTGGGCGATCGATCCGCGGATATCCTGGGCAAACAGCTTCTTGTCGAAACCGATCGAGGCATTTATCTCCTCCATGATCGCATCGGGGCCGGAGGCGAAACGTCCGCCCCACATCTGGTTGGAGGATTTGGTGTCCGTGTTGTCCTCGGCCATGGAAGATGCCCGTCCTGGAGAATGAAATGACGACGAAAAAACCCTTCGGCCTGCCGTCCGTGAAACTGATCGCAATCGCTGCCGTTGCTGGCATCGTTGCCGGTGCGGCAGCGGTATACGTGAAGGAGACGGGCATTGGCAATGGTATCGGCGATACGGCTTCGGCCGAGTGCCCGCTGACGAAGGAGCGCAGTGCTAACCTGAGCTCCCTCATGAAAGGCCAGGTTGCCGCCATGGTCGCCGCCAACCAGCCGAAGAAACTTCAGACAGTCGCGTTCAACGGCCCTGACGGCAAGCCGATGACGCTTGATCATTTCGCCGGCAAGACCGTGCTTCTCAATCTCTGGGCCACATGGTGCGTGCCCTGCCGCGAGGAGATGCCGGCACTGGACGCGCTGGAGAAGGATATGGGCAGCGACAAGTTCCAGGTCGTGCCTGTCAATATCGATAGTGGTGACGATGAGAAGCCGAAGGCGTTCCTGAGCGAAATCGGTGTCGATGCGCTGCAGCTTTACCGGGACAATACGATCGGCGTCTTCAATAGCCTGAAAAAGGAAGGACTTGCCTTTGGTCTTCCGGTCACGCTGCTGCTCGACGAAAAGGGTTGCCTGATCTCGGCCATGAACGGTCCGGCCGCATGGGATAGCGACGATGCCAAGGCGCTGATCAAGGGGGCGATCGGGTCGTAAGGACGCGGCTCAGGGGTCACCGGCGCCGCGGATAAGGAACACACCTGCCAGTCCGATCAGGACGCAGCACTGCAGCAGAAACATCGGCAATTCGCTCGACATGATTTTTCCTCCCATTCACGGCAGGAAAGCATGTCGCGAGCCTTTGTTCCATTCGCCTATTTTAGTGATCAGGGACTTATCGGGTCGGAACCGGGGTTTCGCCGCGATAGTCATAGAAGCCGCGGCCGGATTTGCGGCCGAGCCAGCCGGCCTCGACATATTTCACCAGCAGCGGGCACGGGCGGTATTTGCTGTCGGCGAGGCCGTCGTGCAGCACCTGCATGATTGAAAGGCAGGTATCGAGGCCGATGAAATCGGCAAGCTGCAACGGTCCCATCGGATGGTTGGCGCCGAGTTTCATGGCGGTATCGATGGCATCGACCGTGCCGACGCCTTCGTAGAGCGTATAGATCGCTTCATTGATCATCGGCAGCAGAATGCGGTTGACGATGAAGGCCGGGAAATCCTCGGCGACCGTAACGGTCTTTTCCAGCGATGCGACGAATTCCCTGGCGGCGGAAAAGGTTGTTTCCTCAGTCGCGATGCCGCGCACCAGTTCCACGAGCTTCATGACCGGAACCGGGTTCATGAAGTGGATGCCCATGAAGCGCTCGGGACGGTCGGTCGCGGCTGCAAGACGCGTGATCGACAGCGAGGACGTGTTGGTGGCAAGGATCGCTTCCGGCTTCAGTACCGGACAGACCTGAGTATAGATCTTGCGCTTGACGCTTTCATCTTCGGTTGCCGCCTCGATCACGAGATCAGAGGGGGCGAGATCGTTGACATTGGCCGAGCCGGTAATATGGGAAAGCGCTGTGCTGCGCTCTTCATCGGTCATCTTGCCGTTCGTCACCTGACGCGCAAAATTGCCGTTGATGGTGGCAAGGCCGGACTCGATACGATCCTGCGACAGATCGTAGATATGAACCTTGTATCCTGCGGCGGCCGAAACATGCGCGATGCCGCAGCCCATCTGGCCCGCACCAATGATACCAATATTCTTCAACACCGCGCTCATCTCCAACCCCCGCCCGGCATACACCCCCGCGCCGCCGGTATTTTTATATGAAATTGCCGGACGAAAGATCGCCCGGCAAAAGTAGTAGACCGATAGAAGACAATTTTCCAGTCATTCGCAAGTGCGAAAAGAAGGCAATCTGACCGATCAGAGGGCTTTTTCGAGCTCCGGCAGGACGTCGAAGAGATCGGCGACAAGTCCATAGTCGGCGATCTGGAAGATCGGAGCCTCTTCGTCCTTGTTGATCGCGACAATGACCTTCGAATCCTTCATGCCGGCAAGATGCTGGATGGCGCCCGATATGCCGCAGGCAATGTAGAGCTGCGGGGCGACGACCTTGCCGGTCTGGCCGACCTGCCAGTCGTTCGGGGCGTAACCGGCGTCGACAGCGGCACGCGAGGCACCGACGGCTGCACCGAGCTTGTCGGCTACCGGCAGGATGACTTCCTTGAACTTCTCGGCGGAACCGAGCGCGCGGCCACCGGAGATGATGATCTTGGCGGAGGTCAGTTCCGGACGTTCGGAGGCCGAGAGCGCGTCGGACACGAAGTTCGAAAGGCCCGGATCGGAGACGGCGGGGATTGCTTCGACGGCGGCCGAGCCGCCCTCGGAGGCGGAGGCGAAGGAAGCGGTGCGCACGGTGATGACCTTCTTGGCGTCGGTCGCCTGCACCGTCTGGATCGCGTTGCCGGCATAGATCGGGCGCTTGAAGGTATCCGGCGAAACCACTTCGGTGATTTCGGAGACCTGGGCGACATCGAGGAGAGCGGCGACGCGCGGCATGACATTCTTGCCGGTGGAGGTAGCCGCGGCGACGATCGTGTCATAGCTCCCGGCCAGAGAGACGATCAGGTCGCCAAGCGGCTCAGCAAGATTGTTGGCGAGTTCATCGCTTTCGGCGAGCAGCACCTTGGAGACGCCAGATAGCGTGGCAGCCGCGTCGGCGGCGGCCTTTGCGCCCTTGCCGGCGACGAGAACGTGGATGTCTCCGCCAATCTGTGCGGCAGCCGTCAGGGCCTTGGCGGTCTGGTCGGAAAGGGTTGCGTTGTCGTGGTCAGCCAGAAGAAGAATGGCCATGGTCGTAATTCCTTTCTCGAACCTTAGAGGACGCCGGCTTCGTTCTTGAGCTTGTCGACAAGCTCGGCGACCGACTTCACCTTGACGCCCGCCTTGCGGCCGGACGGCTCTTCCGTCTTCAGCACCTTGAGGCGTGGAGCGGTGGAAATACCGAAATCGGCCGGGCTCTTCTTGTCGAGGGGCTTCTTCTTCGCCTTCATGATGTTCGGCAGGGTGGCGTAACGCGGCTCGTTCAAGCGCAGGTCGGTCGTGACGACTGCCGGAAGCTTGACCTTGATCGTCTGCAGGCCGCCGTCGATCTCACGGGTAACGGTGGCATTGTCGCCCTCGATCGCGATCTTGGAGGCGAAGGTCGCCTGGGCGGAGCCGAGGAGGGCTGCCAGCATCTGGCCGGTCTGGTTGGAATCGTCGTCGATCGCCTGCTTGCCGACGATGATCAAGCCCGGCTTTTCGGCGTCGGCAACACCCTTGAGGATCTTCGCAACGGTGAGCGGCTCGACGGCGTCATCAGTCTCGACGAGGATGGCGCGGTCGGCGCCCATTGCGAGCGCCGTGCGGAGCGTTTCCTCGGCCTTGGCCGGGCCGATCGAGACGACGACCACTTCCTCGGCCTTGCCGGCTTCCTTCAGGCGAAGGGCCTCCTCGACCGAAATCTCGTCGAACGGGTTCATCGACATCTTGACGTTGGCAAGGTCGACGCCCGATCCATCCGGCTTGACGCGGATCTTCACGTTGTAATCGACAACGCGCTTGACTGGGACGAGAATTTTCATGGGGTCCTTCCTTCGAACAGAGATGGGCCTTCAACAGAGACTTCTGGGAAAATGCGCGCTTGGGCGCCGCTCCGATTGTCGAATGGCGACATGGATACGCGTTTTTCCTCCAAATACAACGCTTCCGTGACGCAGCCGGTCGATTTGGATGGCAATATATTAACGTTTACGTTCACGTCAATATTAAAGCTTGTCTCGGCCCCAGGGCAGGCGCGGTGGCACGGGCATGCCCGAGGCAGTGACGCGAATGGGGATCGGCCGATCCTTGACGGCGCGCGGCGTCACGATCTGCCGGTCGAACAGCGGCACGCCCGGCCGGCGCATGACGAAAATGAGCAGGGCACCCGCGATGATGCCTCCGACATGGGCGCCCCACGAGACATTGCCGTCGGAATCGATCAACAGCATGAAGAACTGCTGGCCGACCCAGAGCAGGAGCGGGATGAAGGCGGGTAGCGGCAATGGCACGCGGAAAAAAACCAGCACCCAGACCCGCACGCGCGGATGCAGCATCAGATAGGCCGCCACCACACCTGAGATCGCCCCGGATGCACCGACGAGCGGGGCTTCCGATGTCGTCGACAGCAGGCCGTGGCAGAGGGCACCGGCGGCGGCGCAGGCGAGGTAGAAGATGAGGAAGCGCAGATGCCCCATTGAATCCTCGACATTGTCGCCGAAGACCCAGAGGAAGATCATATTGCCGGCAAGATGCCAGAAACTCGTATGGATCAGGGAATAGGTAACGTAGGTGGCTGTCTCCGGCACGATTTCCAATCCCGGCGCCAGCACCGCATGGCCGAAGACGATGGCCGGGATATAGCCGAGACCGACGGTCGTGGCCTGCACGAGTTGCTCGCTCTCGGTCGTTGTGACGATCCAGGCGGCGATATTGATCGCCATCAGGCCGAGTGTCACCCACTGGACCTTGATATGTTTCAGCGTATTGGCATCGTGCAGCGGTATGAACATGAAAGCCTGCCCCCGGGCGATCGTGATGGCTGCGAACCTACCTGTTTTTTCCGGGAACCCAAAGCACATCCGCCTTGCCGCCATCATTTGCATGGCGGGCCGCAACGAACAGGAAGTCGGAGAGACGGTTGACATATTTGAGGGCCGCGACGCCCACGATCTCTCCCTCGCCGCGGGCAAGTGCAACCATCAGCCGTTCGGCACGGCGCGCCATCGTCCGGGCAAGGTGCAGATGAGCGGCGGCAGGGCTGCCGCCGGGCAGCACGAAGGATTTCAGCGGGTCGAGATCGGCATTCAGCCTGTCGATATCGCGTTCCAGCCGGGTGACCTGGCTTTCCACGACGCGTAGCGGCTCATAAGCCGGCGGCTCGTTGGTTTCAGGCGTAGCCAGATCGGCACCGAGGTCGAAGAGGTCGTTCTGGATCAGCATCAGCATGGCATCGAGTTCGGGCAGGTCCGCCGTATGCAGCCTTGCGACGCCGATTACCGAATTGGTTTCGTCGATGGTGCCGTAGGCTTCGACACGCAGGTCATGCTTGGCACGTCGCGGGCCGGAGACGAGCGCGGTCGTGCCGTCATCGCCGGTTCTGGTGTAGATCTTGTTGAGCTTTACCATTGACGGCTTTCGGATCAGCTCGGGCGTCCGCCACCGGTCAACCAGAGCGTCAGCATGATCAGGATGACGGCGATTGCCTGCAGCAGCACGCGCAGCTGCATCAGCTTGTTGGAAAGGTTCGGATCGCCACCCTTCATCATGTTGAACAGGCCGCGGATCAGCACGAGGGCGACGAGGCCCATGACGATGATCGCAATGACGTAGGTGACTGTGGACATGGCAGTCTCTTTTCTTTTCAGTCCGTCCAACGCATCAGGCGGTAGAAGAGGTCGGACGGAAGCAGCCTCTTCAACAATATGCCCTGTTTAGCCGGAGTCGTTACAGGATAATGTGGCTTCGGATTTTTCGAGTTCAATGCACGTTTCAATGCTGCGTAGACCGCTTCGGGGCCAAGCTTGTGGCGGTTGACCGGGCCTGAGCCTTCAAGGCGGGCGAGCTGCCGGCGGTATTCGACCGCATGGGGCGAGTTTTCCAGGTCGATATGTTCTTTGATCTTCGCCAGCGCGTTTGTGGTGAAGCGGCTGGTGATGGGTCCCGGCTCAATCAGGCTCACATGAATGCCGCTTCCCTGCAGCTCCATGCGCAAGGTGATGCTCAGGCCTTCGAGCGCGAATTTCGAGGCCGTGTAAGCGCCGCGATAGCGGTAGGGTACGAGGCCGAGGATCGAGGAGCATTGGACGATGCGACCCTGGCCGCGCCGGCGCATGAAGGGAATGACTAGCCTGGTCAGTTCGTGCCAGCCGAAGACATTGGTCTCGAATTGGTCGCGCAGGGCCTGCGTGGAGAGATCCTCGACTGCGCCCGGCTGCCCATAGGCGCCATTGTTGAACAAGGCATCGATTCTGCCGCCAGTGCGCTCGGCTACTGCGTCCACCAGCGCCGAGATCGTTTCAGGCTGCGTGTAGTCCATCAGCACGGCTTCGATGCCGTCGGCTTCGAGCGACGACAAATCCTCCGCCTTGCGTGCTGTGGCGAAGACACGCCAGCCGTCGGCTTTCAGGGCGCGCGCGCAATAAGCGCCGATGCCGGAGGAGCATCCGGTCACGACGATGATGCGCGGGTCAGCCATTCAATGATTCCTGTACAAAATGGGACTCGTTTCCCATATTCGCGGAAAGGATACAATTGGGAAGCAGAATGCCGAAATTCCTGCGCACGTTCTACGATGTGGTGTACGACGCCATCTGCCACCTTATCGAGGACGATGGCTTCGCAATGGCAAGCCATGTGGCGCTTTCCACCCTGCTTGCAGTCTTTCCCTTCCTGATCTTCGGTACGGCGCTTGCCAATTTTCTTGGTGCCGACCAGTTTTCCACCACGGCCATCCATCTGATCTTCGATACGTGGCCTGAAGCGATCGCCAAGCCGCTGGCCGACCAGGTGGTGGAGGTCTTGACGATCCCGCGCGGCGGGCTGCTGACCATCTCCGTGCTTGCAGCTGCCTATTTCGCCTCGAACGGTGTCGAGGCACTCAGGATCTCGCTCAATCGCGCCTATCGCGTGCAGGAGACGCGCCCTTGGTACTTCACCCGCCTTGCGAGCCTCGGTTATGTCCTCATCGCCGTGATCATCTTTGCGGTCATCAGCATTCTGCTCGTGGCAGTCCCTGTCGGTCTTGATTATGCCCGCGACTGGCTGCTGCACAACGACTCGCTCGAATGGCTTCCCGTCACCATCCGCCAATGGCTGCCCGCCATCGTCGACACACTCGAAATTGTCTTCAGCTGGCGCATCTACGGCACGCTCGTCATGCTGACGATTGCCCTGCTCGTCGTTCACCTCTGGCTGCCCTCCGGCAAGCGTCGCGTTTTCGACGTCGTCCCGGGCGTCTTCCTGACCTTGATATTCTGGCTCATCGGTGCGCTGATCTTTGCCTATTATCTTGCGACCTTCGCCAACTACACGGCCACCTATGCCGGTCTGGCGTCCGTCATGATCGTGCTGATCTTTCTCTATATGGTGGGTGTCATCTTCATCGTCGGCGCGGAGATCAATGCGGCGCTCATGAAGTTCCGGGTGTTGCGCAATTTCTCGCGAACCTTCTCGGTGGTCGGACGTGACCACGCCGCCGATTCAAAGCCCGACAAGACTGCGAATATCGGCGGCTGACAGCCCCCTGGCACGCAGTTCCGCAAGGCCGGTATCGCCTTCACGCTTGGAAAGTTTGCGGCCCTCTGCATCCACGATGAGACGGTGATGGTGATAGACGGGCTGCGGCAGGTCGAGCAGCTCCTGCAGCAGCCGGTGCACCGAGGTGGCGTGGAAGAGGTCGAGGCCGCGCACGACGTGGGTCACGCCCTGCAGCGCATCGTCGATGACGACGGAGAGATGATAGCTCGAGGGCGCGTCCGAGCGTGAGAGAACGACGTCGCCCCAGGCGACGGGCTCGGCCGGGATTTCGCCCTTACGCTCATCGCCTGTCTCCATCCAGAACAGCGGTTCACCGATCAGATCCAACGCCCTGCTCATGTTCAGCCGCCATGCATGTCTGAGACCTGAGCCCAGCATCGCGTCGCGTTCTTCCTCGCTGCGGTCACGATCGTCGGCTGGATAGTGCGGCGTGCCATCCGGATCGCGCGGCCAGGGCTCGCCCATCCGCTCATAGGCGGTAACGCGTGCCTTGACCTCACCGCGCGTCAGTAAGGAGGGATAGACCAGCCCGCGTTCGATCAGCGAATGAAGGGCTGCCTGGTAATCGGAAAAATGTTCCTGCTGGCGACGGACCGGCTGTTCCCATTCAATGCCCAGCCACTTGAGATCGGCGAATATGCCGGCCTCGAATTCCGGTGTGCAGCGGGTGAGGTCTATGTCTTCGATACGCAGCAGCAGCCGACCGTCTGCGGCCCTGGCCATGTCGTTGTTCAGGAAAGCCGACAGCGCGTGACCGAGATGCAGCGGCCCGTTGGGGCTTGGAGCGAAACGGAACACGGGCTTTTGACGCGGAGTCGTGATCATGCTTTCTTCTCGCATGGATTTGAAGCGATCGCGAGGCAAGGTGCGGGTCATCAGCAATGAAAAGGATATTGAGGAGGGGCTTGCCGCTCTCTTTGTTCTCGATCCGCGGCTATTGGCAATCGCCAGGGAGGCGGGCCCCGTTCCGCTCAGGCTGCGCGAGCCAGGATTTGCCGGCCTTGCCCATATCATCGTTTCGCAGATGGTATCGCGGGCGAGCGCCGAGGCGATCTGGCGGCGGATGCAGCCAGAGAGCGGAATGCTGAGCGCGCAATCTTACATATTGCTTCATCCCGATGCCTGGCGTGAGTTCGGTCTCTCGCGCGCCAAGGCCGATACACTGACGCGGATTGCGCAAGCGGTTGCTTCCGGACGAATCAATCTGGAGGCCATGATCCAAAAACCGCCCGGCGAAGCGCTCGCAGAACTGACGGCTCAGAAGGGAATCGGGCCATGGACGGCGGAGGTCTATCTGATGTTCTGCGGCGGCCATGTGGATGTATTTCCATCCGGCGACGTGGCGCTTCAGGCGGCGGTCGCTGCGGCATTCGGTCTCGCTGAACGCCCGCAAGCCAAAGTCCTTGCAGGGCTTGCGGAAATCTGGTCGCCATGGCGTTCGGTCGCAGCCCGGCTTTTCTGGGCTTATTACGCTGCAAAAATGCGTCGGGACGTGCTGCCGGTCGCCTGACAGACACCCTCCCTCAATTTGCCTTTATCCCCTGAATTTATTGGACTTCACAATCCTGTAACAACCGGCCTAATATACAAGTGCAGATGCCGAATCGATCCAGGAGGGCTCCTTGACGATTGCAGTCTCACCACAGGCCCTGCCAGCGCTCGTCCTGAACGCTGACTACCGGCCGCTGAGTTATTACCCCTTGTCGCTCTGGTCCTGGCAGGACGCGATCAAGGCGGTATTTCTCGACCGTGTGAACATTATCGCAGAATATGAGCATGAGGTTTCCTCACCGAGCTTCTCGATGCGGTTGCCGAGTGTCGTGTGCCTGAAGACTTACGTTCAGCCGTCCCGCAATCCCGCCTTCACCCGCTTCAACGTCTTCCTGCGCGACAGGTTCGAGTGCCAGTATTGCGGCGCTCACGACGATCTGACTTTCGACCATGTCATCCCGCGCGCTCACGGCGGCGAGACAACCTGGGAGAATGTCGTGGCGGCCTGTTCTCCCTGCAATTTGCGCAAGGGCAGCAAGCTTCCGAAGCAGGCTGGCATGCTCCCGGCGCAAAAGCCTTATCAGCCGACCGTGCAGGACCTGCACAATAACGGTCGGCTCTTCCCGCCGAACTACCTGCATGACAGCTGGCTCGACTACCTCTACTGGGACACCGAGCTGCAGCCCTGATCGAGCCGACTATGCAGTCTTCTTCACGCTCCAGAAGGCGAAGGCTGCGAGGACCAGGCTTGCGATCACATTCCAGCCGGCGAAGGACAAGCCCAGGACCCGCAGCGCTGCATCCGTGCAGGACGGGCCCTTGATCGTATTCAGTTCGCCCAGGAGATCGCCGGCATTGGTGGTCATGCTGCTGGCCGTGGTCGAGCAGGTGGCTGGACCGGGCCAGAAATGCCACTCGACGCCGGCGTGATAGACGCCCATTCCGGCGCCCACCAGCATGAGGATGCCGACGGCGAGGATGATGGCGCGCGTCATCCAGTTCGGCAGGCCGACGAGAGCCGCAACAGCGCCGACTACAGCGATTGGAATGCCATAATAGTAGGGCTGGCGCTGCAGCAGGCAGAGCGCACAGGGAATATAGCCGCCGATATACTGGAAGCCGAGCGCCGTGCCGACGACCACTGCCATGGCAATGGCGAGCAGCAGCGAGAGGGTGAAGCCCGGGCGGGCAAGCGGCGAGGTGGGGGCATTCATGGCGGAACTCCGCGAAGTTGGCTCAGTGGGCAAAATATCTGTAGGCTAGATATAGCACGATCACGACCGCCGCGCCGACGCCGACGATCTGGCCGAGGCGCTTCTCGATGAAGTGGCGGATCGGCTCGCCATAACGGCGCAGCAGCCAGGCAAGGAAGAGGAAGCGGGCGCCGCGGGCGATGATTGCCGAAACGATGAAGAGCGGCAGGCTGACGTGGATGACGCCGGATAGAATCGTGACGATCTTGATTGGCGGCAGGTGCGCCAGACCCGATGTGACGAGAAGCAGGAGGATCGTCTCGTAGGTGACGTAGGACTTCATCTGCTCGAATTGATCGAGCTTTCCATAGAATTCCAGCACCGGGCGCGCGACAGCCTCGTAGGCATAATAGCCGAGCGCCCAGCCGGCGATTCCGCCCAGCACCGATGCGATGGTAGCGACGATCGCGTAGCGATAGGAGCGTTCGGGCTTGGCAAGCGCCATCGGCAGGAAGAGCACGTCCGCGGGAACCAGAAAGACGGAGCTTTCGACGAAGGCGATGACGGCGAGCCAGACTTCGGCCGATTTCTTCGAGGCCAGAGACATGGTCCAGTCGTAAAGTCTGCGGAGCATCCGTTTCCTTTCCTTGTTGCGACGCACAAAGCATTAGGGGGCGATCGTGACGCTGTAAATGCTTGGTCTTCGGCTTGACGACGTTCGCGTTGAAAATTTTCGTGATCGATCTGGTCCCCCTCCCAAGATTTAGCAGGATGGCAAGGGGGCGAATCTGCGGCAAGCTACCGGCAGATCGAAATACTGACGGCATCTCATGAAATTGAAGGTCATAGACGGCGGGCTCAGCGCCGCCAAAGAATGGAACAAGGAAGCGGAGCACCGCCGGCCGGAACATGAGGATGTTCGCCGCGAAGCCGAGCGGCGTCTCGGTGCCAGCGGATATCACCGGTCACGGGTCATGGAATTTGCCATTGGTGTGCCGATGCCGTCATCACTCAGATACCTCGCCATGCAGATCGAATATGCTGCCGAGGCAATGTGCCGTCTCGATCATATTCCAGCTGATTTCGATTCAGACCTGTACTGGCCGGCGCTGGATAGCACTACGACAGCGTGACAGGGGTTTGGCAACGACTAGCCGCCGGACCGCTTACGACAGGTCCATGGATTTTTCCCACTGCTGGCGCATGACGTTCATTTCGGTGCGCTTCTGGGCCATTTCGCTGACGATGGCACGGAGGTTCGGATGACGCGACATGAACATGTTGAAATCGCGGCGCTCCAGCACTTCGAATTGGCAGAAATCGACAGCGATGACGTCAGCCGTACGGCGACCGCCGCTGAGTAGCGCCATTTCACCGAAGAAGGCGCCGGGCTCCAGGCGAACCGAGCCGCTTGCCAGCCTCACTTCGACTGCGCCGGAAGAAATGAAATACATGCTGTCGCCGCGGTCGCCGCGTCGGATCACACGTTCACCGGGTGGAGCAAGTCTGGCCTGGAAGAGCAGCAGCAGTTCCTCCAGTGCATCCTCGTTGACCTCTGAAAAGAGCGGGAAAGTGTCGATCAGTTGCTGGATGCGCAGATGGTGCTGGCGTTCACGCTCCTCGCCGATTGCACGGATCTTCTCGAGTTCGCGGCTGAGAGTGTCCTGATTCTTGCGGCCGTACGTGTCGTAGACACGCGGCCATTTCGTCTTGATATGGCGGTTCAGGTTTTCCGCTACGAAGATGACCAGCGGATTAAGGGTGATGGAGAGGATCGCTGCAGCGAGGATCAGATCCTGCCCCTCATGCGGCAACAGACCGAGGGAGACACCGAGTCCAGCGAGGATGAATGAGAATTCGCCGATCTGAGCAAGGCCACCGGCGGCCGTCAGGCCCATACCGATCGGATAGCGCAAGAAAGTTACGATGCCGAAGGCGATAATCGCCTTGCCGATGATAATCAGCGCCAAGGCACTGACGACGGCAAGCGGCTGCTTCACGATGATCGATGGATCGAAGAGCATGCCGACCGAGACGAAGAACAACACCGAGAAAGCGTTCTGCAACGGCAGGGAATCGGCTGCTGCTCGATGGCTGAGATGGGATTCGCTCATGACCACGCCGGCAAAGAAGGCGCCGAGCGCGAAGGAAACGCCAAAGATCGCCGCCGAGCCAAAGGCGATGCCAAGTGCGATGGCAAGCACCGCAAGAGTAAAAAGCTCACGCGAGCCGGTGCGGGCAATCAGCGTCAGAAGCCAGGGCACGATACGCGGGCCGAGGAAGATCGCCATGGCGGCAAAAGCTGCGACCTTCAGCAAGGTCAGCGCGATCGTGGCCCAGAGAGGCAGGTCGAGGCCGTGCCAGGCTTCACCCGCATGGCCACCCAAAAGCTCGGCCAGCGCCGGCAGAAGCACGAGCGCCAGCACCATTGCAAGATCCTCGACGATCAGCCAGCCGACGGCAACACGCCCACCGGCGGTGTTGACAAGGTTGCGTTCTTCCAGCGCCTTCAGAAGTACGACGGTACTGGCAACCGAAAGGCTGAGGCCGAAGACGATGCCGGCGCCGAGGCTCCAGCCCCAGAGTTCTCCGAGGCCGATGCCGAGCAGGGTGGCAAGGAGAATCTGGCCAATGGCGCCGGGTATTGCGATGCCGCGCACGGCAAGAAGATCGGATGCCGAGAAATGAAGGCCGACGCCGAACATCAGCAGGATCACGCCCATTTCGGCAAGCTGGCTCGCAAGCTCGGTATCGGCAACGAAGCCCGGCGTAAAAGGCCCCATGACGACCCCGGCGGCAAGATAGCCGACCAGTGGCGGCAGCCTCAACCTGTCCGCGCCGTAGCCAAGAATTACTGCAAAGACGAAGCTTATGGCTACCGTCGCAATGAGTCCCGTTTCCTGGTGCATCAGCCCTCTCAAAATGCCGCAAGGCCGGCACTTTAGGACGAAGCGTCGGCAAAGTTAAAGAGTTGATTTGAATAGAATTGGCTTAAAGGGCTGCCTTTTTGGGCGGAACCACGAAGCTCCTGGGTCGTTGCCTATGCATGAAGACGAGGAGAAGAGATATGCGAAAGATCATCATCAACTGCGCAATCGCTGCCCTTGCCCTGGGCTCGGCTGCGGCGCCTGCGATGGCAGGCAGCGTTACAGTCACACGCGAGCGCGCCTATGACGGTTATGATCGTTACGACCGTGACCGAGACCGGGTCCGACCCGGCGTTACCATCAGTGATCGCGGCATTACGTTCGGCGCGGTGCGCGAACGTGATCGTTATCGCGATCGGGACCGTGACCGCTGCTACACGCGCAGCGTGACCCGCGAGACTGACGAAGGAACGGTGACAAAAACGGTCAGACGGTGTGACTAAGCAGCCGGCTGAGGTCCTGCACTTTGTCGCACTTCAGCATCGTCGGCCATGGATGGTGCCTCGCCCTTCAGGGCGGGGCAAACATACTAGATCTGATATTTAGAGATATTTGGTGCCCCATGCCGGGGTCGAACCAGCACTTCTTTCGAAACTCGATTTTGAGTCGAGCGCGTCTACCAATTCCGCCAATGGGGCAGCGAAATACGAGGCGGCTGTCTAACATGCGTTCGCCCGCGCGTGCAAGACGGCGGGCGAAGTTTAGCCGCTTCGAATTTTGTGTTTAGTGGGCCACCGTTGCGCTTGCGCCGGTTAGGCCCGATTTCTTCAGCGTGATCGCCAGAACCGAGGCGAGCAGACAGAAGGCACCGGCAATGAAGAATGCCGGCAGGTAGCTTTCCAGCGCCGTACGCGACAGGCCGGCGCCGTAAGCAGCGGTTGCAGCGCCAAGCTGGTGGCCGGCGAAGACCCAGCCGAAGACGAGACCGGCTTTTTCACGGCCGAAGCGGTCAGCGGCAATCTTGACGGTCGGCGGCACCGTGGCGATCCAGTCCAGGCCATAGAAGACGGCGAATATCGACAGGCCGTAGAACGAGAAATCGCTGAAGGGCAGGAAGAGCAGCGAGAGGCCGCGCAAGCCGTAATACCAGAAGAGCAGCCAGCGATTGTCGAAGCGGTCGGAAAGCCAGCCGGAGCCGATCGTGCCGAAGAAATCGAAGATGCCCATGACGGCTAGGACACTGGCGGCTGCGACCGGCATGATGCCGTAGTCACCGCAAAGTGTCACGAAATGCGTCTGGATCAGGCCGTTGGTGCTGAGACCGCAGATGAAGAAGGTGGCAAACAGGATCCAGAAGGTCGAAGTCGTCGAGATTTCCCTGAGAACGGTGATCGGCGTTGCAAGCGCGGCGGCGAGTGTGCCGCGGGCCGGGGGCGGCGTCACCTGAGTTTCGCCGACCGAGGGCAGATTTACGTCCGAGGGGCGGTCACGCATGAAAAGTAGCACGAGAAGAGCAGCAACCATGATCATCGCGCAGACGAAGAAGACCGTGGCGCGCCAGCCGTAGCGTTCGGTCAATTCCGCCATCAGCGGCAGGAAGACGAGCTGGCCGGTCGCCGAGCTTGCCGAGAGCATGCCGACGACAAGGCCGCGATGCTTGACGAACCAGCGGGTGGAAACCGTGGCTGCCAGCACCATGGCAGTCAGCCCGGTTCCGAAGCCGACGACGATGCCCCAGAGCGCCAGCAGATGCCAGAGCTTGGTCATGAACAGCGAGCCGACGAAGCCCGCGCCGATCAAGGCAAGGGCGAAGACAATGACCTTGCGGACACCGAAATAATTCATGAAGGCGGCGGCAAACGGTCCCATCAGGCCGAAGAGGATCAGGCGGATGGCGAGTGCGGAGGAAATCTGCGAAGTTTCCCAGCCGAACTCGTTCTGCAGCGGCTTGATGAGCACGCCCGGCGCCCCCATTGCGCCGGCGGTTACCAGCATGGTCAGGAAGGTGGCTGCGACGACAACCCATCCATAGTGGATGTTTCGCCGGGCAAGGGTTGAAGCAAGTACAGCAGAGACCATGGGCAAATTCCGTTTGTGACGTCGGGACCATACAAGGCCGTTTTACATGACGACCATCATATTTGTTGCATATTGATGATGGACATCATATAAATTGTCAAGCGACCATTTCCGGAGACGAAAAATGCGGGTTACCCGCGAGAAATTTGCAGAGAACCGCGAGAAGATCCTGACGGCAGCCAGCGTGCTCTTCCGCGAGAACGGGTTCGACGGCGTTGGCGTTGCGGACATCATGAAAGCCGCGGGTCTGACGCATGGCGGGTTCTACGGTCATTTCGAATCGAAGGACGATCTTGCCTTGGAGGTCAGCCGCAAGCTGATCGAGCGGGTGGAGGAGCGCTGGCGTGAGTTGATTGTCGGCCATCCAGATCGTCCGCTTCAGGCGCTGCTCGATCATTACATCCATTGGCGCACGGTCGACGATCCCGGTGGAAGCTGCGTCTTTGCGTCGCTGATCCAGGAGGTCAGCCGCAGCGAAGGGGCGGTTCGTGCGACCTTCAGCGAGGGCTTGTCCACGCTGGTCGATGTGTTGAAGGAAGTGGTGCCCGGCGCGACTGAGGAAGAGCGCCGTGCCAATGCGACGACGACGCTTTCATCGATGATGGGGGCCGTCATTCTTGCCCGCGCGGTCGAGGACCGGGCGCTCGCCGAGCAATTTCTGGTCACGATGCGCCGCAGGCTCGATCCGGCGCAATCATCCTAGGGCATTCGCGCATTCCCGTTGCAAAACGGCTCCGCGCTTTTACTGGAGTTGCTTCAGTCGCGGAAGGCGATCATCGCAAGGCCTTCGACGATTTCAGTAAAGGTGCCGTTCGGCGAGAGCGCTGCGAGTTCGCTGCGGAAGGCCGTCTCGAATTCTTCTGTCTTGTCGCCCAGCGCCTGTGGAGAGGTGACGGACATGGAGAAGGCGCGGCCGATTATGTCCTCCGTCCCGATTATCCGTTCGTTGACGATGCCAATGCGTTCGAGGTTGCGGAAGGGGGAGTGCAGCAGGACCGTCTCGTGCGGTCCGAATTCCGGCGCGCGGCGCAATTTGCGTTCGGCGTTTTTTTCCGGCGAATAGGTTTCTGACAGCTGATGCAGGACATCACGCCAATCCGGTGCGGCCGCGATATGCCTGTCGGAGAAGAGAACGACAGCGCCATCGCGAGCGATGAGCTTATCGAGTGCTGCAAGCGTTGCCGGGCGGTCCATCCAATGGAAGGCGCGGCCCATGACTGCAAGCTTCAACGGTGCCAGATCCTGGCCGAGATCGTAAGAGGAGCCCTGGATAAGTCGTATAGTCACCGCGGCTTCGGACGCATTCTCGCGTGCTGCATCAAGCATTTCCGGCTCGGGATCAATCCCGATGACATCGGCGCCGGCGAGGCGTGCAAAGGCGATGCCGAGCGGTGCCGGGCCGCAGCCGAGATCAAGCAGACGATCACCGGGTTTCAGGCCGGTTCGTTCGGTAACGCGTTCGATCAACCTGTCCGGATAGGGGATGCGAAAGCGGCTATAGTAAGTAGCAGTAGTGCGGAAGCGGCGAGCTTCGTAGGGAACGATAGTCATGCGGCAAGCCCTCTGTTTGCCCGAAACGGCTAAGGCCTAAGTGTGACCGGCTCGTGATGATCGGCCTCGATGTCGAGACCAAGCTGGGGACTGATATTCCAGGCGCGGTGCGCGCCTGAAAGCCCTGACTTGGAATTGAATGGGTCTCCCTCCGCACCAGCAGAGGGAGCTTGTCGGGACTTGTCATTTAAAGCCCGCAACATTGTGCGGGATGTAGGGGGCTTCGAGTGCGGCAATGTCTTCGGCGCTGAGTTTCACGGTCAGCGAGCCGACGGCATCCGTGAGGTGTTGCGCCTTGGATGCGCCGATGATCGGCGCGGTGACGGCACTTTTCTGCAGGATCCAGGCGGTGGCGACCTGCGCGCGGGAGATGCCATGGGCCTTGGCAATTTCGGCAACCTTCTCGACGATCTTGCGATCGGCATCTTCAGCCTGCTTGTAGAGCGTCTTGCCGAATTCATCGGTCTCGCTGCGGTTGGTCTTATCGTCCCAGTCACGGGTCAACCGGCCGCGGGCAAGCGGGCTCCAGGGAATGACACCGATCTTCTGGTCTTCGCAGAAGGGCAGCATTTCCCGTTCTTCCTCGCGGTAGAGCAGGTTCAGATGGTCCTGCATGCTGACGAATTCCGTCCATCCGTTGACGCGGGAGGTATAAAGCGCCTTGGCGAACTGCCAGGAATACATGGAGGAGGCGCCGATATAGCGCGCCTTGCCGGCTTTCACGACATCATGGAGAGCTTCGAGCGTTTCCTCGATCGGTGTCGTGTAGTCCCACCGGTGAATCTGGTAGAGGTCGACATAATCGGTGCCGAGGCGGCGCAGGCTGTTGTCGATCTCGTCGAAGATCGCCTTACGCGACAGGCCGGCGCCGTTCGGGCCGGGGCGCATGCGATTGAAGACCTTGGTGGCGAGAACAATATCCTCACGCTTGGCGAAATCCTTGATGGCGCGGCCGACGATCTCCTCGGAGGACCCGTTGGAATAGGTATTGGCCGTGTCGAGGAAATTGATCCCGAGTTCAATCGCTTGCCGGAGCAATGCGCGGCTTCCTTCTTCAGGCAGGCTCCAGGCGTGGTTTCCACGGTCCGGATCGCCATAGGTCATGCAGCCTAGGCAGATCTTCGAGACTTCGAGACCGGTTTTCCCGAGTTTTACATATTCCATAAAAATGCTCCGTGATGAATTTCAGCGGCTCCCCAGGCGCATGCGCATGATGTAGTGCAGAAATTGCCGAAGTCTCAGTGAGTAGGCGGAGAATGTCTTCTGCAGTTAGCGCAATAATACGTGATGGACGGGCGGGATGTCGTCTTATCCTTGCGGATTACAATGCTTGCACATTCGACCGGTGAGGTGTTAGCTGGTGCAGCATTTTACTGGATCATGCCTATGAAACTGCCGCCCGGCGATCGATATGACACGCTCTACCGCGATTTTTCCTGGCAGATATCAAAGGATTTCAATATCGGCCGTGCCGTCAGCGACGATTGGGCCGCGCGTGATCCCGATCGCGTTTGTCTCGAACATTTTAGTCCCGACGGCCACCATCTGTCTTTGACATATGGCGAGCTTGCCGCCCGCTCCTCATCCTTCGCCAATGCGCTGTCAGCACTTGGCATCGGCTGGGGGGATCGGGTTGCGCTACTCCTGCCGCAATGTTTCGAGACGGTCGTTTCGCATGTCGCGATCTACAAGATGGGCGCAATCGCGCTGCCGCTGGCGCTGCTCTTCGGGGTCGAGTCCCTGGAATACCGGCTGAAGGCTGCGGGCGCGACAGCCGTCGTCACCAACGGCTTCGGGCTTGCGCGCATCAACCAGATCCGCGACCGGCTGCCTGACGTCAAGCACGTCGTCTCGATCGAGGGAGAATCGGCTGGTACGCTCGGTTTTGCCGAGCTGGTCTCTGCCTATTCTTCTGCTTTCGAAATTGCGTCGTCAGGCCCGGACGAGCCAGCGCTGATGATCTTCACGTCGGGCACGACGGGGCCGCCGAAGGGCGCATTGCATGGTCACCGGGTTCTCGCCGGCCATATTCCCGGCATGCAGTTTGCCCATGAGGGCTTTCCGCAGGCCGGAGACAAGGTCTGGACGCCATCAGACTGGGCCTGGGCGGGCGGGCTGCTCAACGCGCTGCTGCCGAGCCTGCTGCTCGGCGTGCCTGTCGTCTCCTCGCCGGCCCAGAAATTCGATGCCGACATGGCCTATCGCATCATGGCCGAGATGAGGGTGCGCAATGCTTTCATTCCGCCGACGGCGCTCCGGCTCCTGAAATCCGTCGAGGAGCCGCGCTCGAAATACAATCTCGTGCTGCGCACCATCGGTTCGGCAGGTGAATCGCTGGGGCGCGAAACCTACGAGTGGGCGCGCCGTACGCTTGGCATCACCGTCAATGAATTTTACGGACAGACGGAGTGCAATTTTGTGCTGTCTTCGAGCTCTGCCTTCGGGGTGACCAAAGCTGGCGCGATCGGGCGCGCCTCACCTGGTCACAGGGTTGCTGTTGTCAGCGACGAAGGTGACGAACTGCCGGTCGGAGAGCAGGGGCAGATCGCAATCGCCAGCCCTGATCCAGTAATGTTTCTCGGTTACTGGAACGATCCCGATGCGACAGACAGGAAATATGCCAAGGGTTGGCTGCTGACCGGCGATATCGGCCGGCAGGACGCAGAGGGCTATGTCACCTTTGCGGGCCGCGACGACGACGTCATCACCTCATCTGGCTACCGTATCGGGCCTGCAGAGATCGAGGACTGTCTCATCGGCCATCCGGCCGTACAGCTTGCTGCCGCCGTTGGAAAGCCCGATGCGCTGCGCACGGAGATCGTCAAGGCCTATATCGTGCTTTCGCCGGGCTACAGCTCGAGCGCGGAACTGGCAGTGGAGATCCGGGACTGGGTGAAAACCCGGCTTTCGATGCACGAATATCCGCGCGAGGTCGAATTCGTCGATGCACTGCCGCTGACGACGACGGGCAAGGTCATCCGGCGCCTGCTGCGGGAAAAGGCTGCGGCGGAAGCTAAAAGCTAACCGCGGCCGGCGAGCGACATGATCTTCTCGCGTAGCATCTTCGCCATGTTGCGGGTGCTGCGGTACATGTGAAGCTGAGCCGCGACCTGTCGCATGTCGCGGTCACCGTTCTGGGTGAGGCCGATCACCAGTGTGCCCATCTCCTCGCGTTCCTGCCAGAAGCGGCTCATGATCGGATGATCCGAGACCGCGCAGGAATCCGAGCGTACGACATTGGCGTCGTCGAGATGCCATTCGGTCAGTTCGCTCATTAGCAGCTTGCCTGGCGAATAGCGGGAGTAGCTCTCGTCGTAGGCAGTCTTCCAGGTATAGGCCTCGCCACCCATCATCAGTACGACCACGGCAGCAATCGCCTTGCCGTTAATGTCGATCGTGTGGATGCGGACGGCATCGACTTCCGCCAGATTGGAGACGGCCTCGCGGGCGAACGCGGTGTGATAGCGGTCGGTCACCAGCGCACTGCGGCGCTTGCCCTTCCAGCCGCCGGCCTCCAACGCGAGGAACTCCTCGAAGCGAAGGTGGATTTCGCGCGGCTGGCGGGCAACGGTGTGGACGACATTACCGAGTTCTTCGAGAAGCCGCCACTGGCGGCGCATCTCGCGCTGGTGAGAGGAGGATATGGTGCGGCCGAGATAGACCATGGCGTCGTCATCGCTTTGCAGCATCGGCCGCTCATAGGGATTGGCAACTGTCAGCGGCAGGTTGCGGCTGAGGGCCACCGCCTTTGCCATGCGCACGAAGATGCCGTTCAGCCGTACATCCGGCAGCACCAGTGTGCCCGGCAGGCCAAGGTCCGGCGTGACAAGGCCTTCGAAGAGGTTGTCGAGCGTCTCCGCCGCTTCCTCTGCATCGACCAAGGGGGTGCCGAGCGGACCGAAACTGTTTGCCCAGCCGCGGATGATCGACGGGCCAACGGCAAAGCCGGGCTTGTCGACCGAGAAGGGCATGAGCAGGCGCATGCGGCTGCGATGTTCGTTCTCGTCGCGGATGATCGCGAAATTCACCTGCCGGTCTTCCAGACGTGGCATGGCAGGCGCCAGAAAACGGCCGCTGAAAAAGACGTTCGGTTCCATCGCGCGGTTGGAGAGGAAGTCCAATTCTTCCTGCAGATCGTAACCCAGCCTGCCGGGGTAAAGGCAGAGCTCGCGCCCCAGCCGGCCGATTTCGATCCGTGCTTCGGCCTGCGGCGCCTCGAACTTGAGTGCGGCGAGATCGTGAACCATGCGGTTCGCGTTGCTGTCGGTGCTCTCGGTGATGGGTGGTACACGTACCATCTATCGGGCTCTCATTTCTGGCGTTGTGATGGAAGGGGTTGCGAAGGCGAAAAGCGCGAAGCCGAGCGCACGACGGACAAAGACATGCAGGAGGATCGCTTCCACGGCCATGGCGGAGGCCGTGGCGATTGCCGTGCCGACAATGCCGTAGTGAGGGATCAGCAGGAGATTGAGGCCGACATTGGCGGCGAGTGCTCCGGCGTAAAGGGCGACACAGAGGTTCTGCTTGCCCGCCATCATCAGCAGCGTCTCGGCGGGGCCGATCAGCGCCTTGGCAAGTATACCGGCCAGCAGGATCGCCATCAGCACATAACCGGCAGTAAAGGCGCCTCCGAAGAGCGACAACAGCATATGACCGGCGGCCAGCACCGCGAGACCGGCAACAAGCGCCGGCCAGAAAGTCCAGCGCGCGGCATCGATAGCCGCAACTGCGAGATCGGCTCGGTTGCCCTCGGCAATGATCGAGGAGAAGCGCGGGCCGGCGGCGGCCTTTACCGAGAAATTGATGAAATGTACCAGCGCCATGGTCTTGGCCGCTGCGAAATAGATCGCAACGTCGTGCGGCTCCAGAAAGATGCCGACGACGACGACATCGGAATTGGTCAGCAGGAAGCTCACGCCTTCAATGAGGAAGATCGGAAATGCGACACCGAGCCACTCCACGAAATCGACCTTGCGCGGGCCGGCATCGTAGTGCTTGCGCATCCGATAGAGCGTTGCGGCATATTGGCCGAGTGCCGTGACGAAGGTCGCCGCGAGCGCTGCCTGCATGGCGGTGACTGCCGTATGCGGCGCGTCGAAGAAAATCGCAGCCAGCATGAAGAGGATGATGAGGATCGGCCTGACAATATAGACCGGGCTCAGCGCCATGACAGGCCAATGATTGGCCCGCGACGTGCCCTCGAGGATGTCGCCGAGCGCGATCATCGGCATCGCCATGAGGCCGAGGAAGATCGGAACCAGATAGTAGCTCTCGATCCTGTCGCCGAAGAAATGCAGGCCAAGCATGCCGGCGATGAGAACGGTCGTGCCCGAGACCATTGCAAAGATGCGCGCAATACCCGTCAGGCCGCGGATTTCGGCGAAGGCGCCGGCAGCGCGATATTGCGGCAGGAAGCGGACAATCGCGGTGTGGAAACCGAGACAGGAAAGATCCCCGCATAGAACGACCAGCACCCAGACGAAAACGAAGATGCCGTATTCATATTCGCCCATCAGCCGGGCAAGTATGATCTGCGACAGGAAGGCGAGGGCCGCACTCAGAATGCGGATCGAAAAGGCGATCAGCGCCATACGTTGGGCGGCGGCCTTGTCGCCCCGTTCGGTCAGGACCGCGGCAAGCATGCGCCGCGCCCGGCCGGCGATCGGCCGCAGCCCCGCGGGCAGCATCTTTTCCGCTGTTTCTATGACCGCCATTCTGAACACGCAAAACTCTAAGGGCAGGGCATTCGCACGGCCAAGTCTTGCCAGACCAGGGTTAAGAAACGGTATGCCCGGCGAGGATGTCTTGCCTGTCGCGGTGATCCATAATTGGGCGGAATTACCCAAGAAAAATGGCGCCCGAGGGCGCCATTCTCAAACCTGTTCGAAAGCACCGTGGCAGTGCTTGTATTTCTTGCCCGAGCCGCAGGGGCAGGCTTCGTTACGGCCGACCTTACCCCAGGTCTGGGGATCGTCAGGATTGCGATTTTCCGGCGCCACGATCACTTCCTCTGCCTGGTAAGTCGTGCTGGCGAACTCGTCCTCGCCCGTCGTCGGGTCGAGGTGATGCGCCTGCATGAGCGGCGGTTCCGGCTGCGGCGGAGCCTGCTGCACCAGCTCAACGCGCATCAACTGCGCGGTCACAGCCTGGCGCAGATTGTTGAGCAGCGATTGGAAGAGCTCGAAGGCTTCAGACTTGTATTCCTGCAGCGGGTCGCGCTGGGCGTAACCACGGAAGCCGATGACCGAACGCAGGTGATCGAGATTGACGATGTGCTCGCGCCACAGATGATCAAGCGTCTGCATGACGACCTGACGCTCGACATAATGCATGATGTCGGGGCCAAAACGCTCGACCTTCTCGTTGAAGGCGGCGTTGGTGGCTTCCGTCAGGCGTTCGCGGATATCGTCTTCGCCGATCCCTTCCTCCTTCACCCAGTCCTCGACCGGCAGATCGAGATTGAGGATGTTGGTGACCTGTGTCTTCAGGCCTGCGGCATCCCACTGTTCGGCATAGGCGCGCTCGGGGATATGGGTGGTCACGAGATCGTCGACAACTTCGCGACGCATGTCGGACACAGTCTCGGAAATGTTCGGCGCTTCCATCATCTCGACGCGCTGTTCGAAGATGACCTTGCGCTGGTCGTTCAGAACGTCGTCATATTTCAGGAGATTCTTGCGGATGTCGAAGTTGCGGGCTTCGACCTTCTTCTGCGCGCGTTCCAGAGCCTTGTTGATCCAGGGATGGACGATCGCCTCGCCATCCTTGAGGCCCAGCTTCTGCAGCATGCTGTCCATGCGGTCGGAGCCGAAGATGCGCATCAGGTCGTCCTGAAGCGAAAGATAGAACTTGGAACGGCCGGGGTCGCCCTGACGGCCGGAACGGCCGCGCAGCTGATTGTCGATGCGGCGGCTTTCATGGCGTTCGGTGGCGATGACGTAGAGACCGCCGGCGGCAAGCGCCTTTTCCTTGAGCGCCTTGATTTCTTCGCGGATCGCCTCGACCTTGGCGTCGCGCTCGGCACCCTGTTCGATTTCGGCGAGCTCATGCTCGAGACGCATGTCGAGGTTGCCACCGAGCTGGATGTCGGTACCGCGGCCGGCCATGTTGGTGGCGATCGTCACCGCACCCGGCACGCCGGCCTGGGCGACGATATAGGCTTCCTGTTCATGATAGCGGGCGTTCAGGACCTGGAAGTTCGTGAAGCCCTGTTTGCGCATCAGCTCGGCCAGGAATTCCGACTTTTCGATCGAGGTCGTACCGACAAGCACCGGCTGGCCGCGCTTGTGGGCGTCCAGGATCTCGGTGATGATCGCCTTGTACTTCTCCTCGACAGTCCGGTAGACCTCGTCGTCTTCGTCGATACGCTTGATCGGCAGATTGGTCGGCACCTCGAGAACGTCGAGATTGTAGATGTTGCCGAATTCTTCCGCTTCCGTCTGAGCCGTACCGGTCATGCCGGCAAGCTTGGCATACATGCGGAAGTAGTTCTGGAAGGTGATCGAAGCCAGCGTCTGGTTTTCCGGCTGGATCTGCACCTTTTCCTTGGCTTCCAGCGCCTGATGCTGGCCTTCCGAATAGCGGCGGCCCGGCATCATGCGGCCGGTGAATTCGTCGATGATGACGATCTCGCCGTTGCGGACGATGTAGTCCTTGTCGCGCTGGAAGAGCTTGTGAGCCTTCAGCGCATTGTTGATGTGGTGAACGATCGCGACGTTCTCGATGTCGTAGAGCGAGGCGCCCTTCAGGAGGCCGGCCTGCTTCAGCAGGTTTTCCAGCTTCTCGGTGCCGACTTCGGAGAAGTTTGCCGAACGCTGCTTTTCATCGATCTCATAGTCTTCCGGCGTCAGTAGCGGAATGTAAGTGTCGATGGTGTTGTAAAGGTCGGAGCGGTCGTCGAGCGGGCCCGAAATGATGAGCGGCGTGCGCGCTTCATCAACCAGGATCGAGTCCACTTCGTCGACGATCGCGAAGTTATGGCCGCGCTGGACCATCTGGTTCGTCTCGTACTTCATGTTATCGCGCAGATAATCGAAGCCGAGTTCATTGTTGGTCGCGTAGGTGATGTCGCAATTGTAGGCGTCACGGCGCTCCTCGTCGGAAAGGCCGTGGACGATGACCCCCGTTGTCAGGCCGAGGAAGCCGTAGAGACGGCCCATGGTCGCGGCGTCGCGCTGAGCGAGGTAGTCGTTGACGGTGACGACATGCACGCCTTTGCCGGCGAGTGCGTTCAGATAGACCGGCAAGGTCGCGACCAGCGTTTTACCTTCGCCGGTCTTCATTTCGGCGATGGCATTGGAATGCAGGATCATGCCGCCGACGAGCTGTACGTCAAAAGGTCGCATGCCGAGAACGCGGCGCGAGGCTTCGCGAACGACCGCGAAGGCCGGGATCAGGATATCGTCCAGTGTCTTGCCTTCTGCGAGGAGCGCGCGGAACTCCACCGTCTTTGCGGCAAGCTGCTCGTCCGTCAGCGCCTTGGTCTTCTCTTCAATAGAGTTGATTGCGGCGACGTTCGGCTGGAAGGACCGCACGCGGCGATCGTTGGCTGAGCCAAATAACTTGCGGGCAATACCGCCAAAGCTGACCATATGACTGGTCCTTTCTGAATATTCTTCCCCGACGTTTCTTATTCGCCACCCAGCCGAAAAACAGGCGCACGCTTGAAAACGCCCGGAAACTGTTCTGGACGCGAGGTTGCGTGACAGATAAGAGGGGGGGCAAATGATGTCAACGGATTTGGCTGATATAGAAAGGCCACATTCCGGTGTTGAAGGCTGTTTTCGGGCTGGATTCACGAAAGCTGAAGCCGGCGGCTATAATTGTGAAGGGTTATTTGATGTTGAGCAGTAAAAAACTTGCCGCGCTGGCGTTTACCGCCCTCGTGGCGTTTCAGGCTCCCGCCTTTGCCGATGACGCTGTCGTCGCCAAGGTCGGCAATCTGGAAATCCATCAGTCGGAACTCGATCTGGCTGTCGCCAATCTCGACCCACAGCTCGCGCAGCTTCCCGATGACCAGAAGAAGGTCGCCGCACTTTCGGCCGCCATCGACGTGAAGCTTCTGGCTTCCGACGCGACCGCCGAGAAGCTCGACCAGACCGACGACTTCAAGAAGCGCATGCAGTACCTGACCGACCGCGAGCTTCACAACGCCTACTTCAAGAAACATGTCGTCGATACCGTGACCGATGCCGACGTCAAGGCGCGCTATGACAAGGAAGTCGCCGCTCTGCCGAAGCAGGAAGAGGTTCACGCCCGCCACATCCTCGTCAAGACCGAGGACGAGGCCAAGGACGTCATCAAGCAGCTCGACGCCGGCAAGGATTTTGCCGAGCTCGCCAAGGAAAAGTCCACCGATCCGAACAAGGATGACGGCGGCGACCTCGGTTACTTCACCCGCGGCCGCATGGTCAAGGAATTCGAGGATGCTGCTTTCTCTCTCGAAAAGGGCACCTATTCCAAGACACCTGTGAAGACCGACTTCGGTTATCATGTGATCAAGGTCGAGGATAAGCGCGACGCTCCGCCGCCGCCGTTCGAACAGGTACAGGACCAGGTTCGTCAACTCGTCATGCGTGACAAGTATCTTGCGCTTCTGAACGATGCGAAAGCCAAGGCCAAGGTCGAGATCACGGACGAAACGCTTCGCAAGGGTTACGAAAACGCGAACAAGCAGCCAGAGCCGGGCGCCGAGCCCGTGCCGGCACCGGCGCCGCAGCAGTAATCATCAGCATTTGGGCCCGGTTCTTCCGGGCCCTTCACTATCATCGTCGCATTTCCGGATGGCGGACCGGTTTCCACTTCGCCTGGAAATGCATATTGGCAGGTCTCATTCTATGTCCGCTACCGTTTCTCCGCTTGCCCCGAAAACCTTTGCCTCGCTGCCCGCGCTTCGCGGCGTGCGCATGGCGACCGCTTCCGCCGGCATCAAGTACAAGAACCGGACGGATGTGCTGATGATGGTCTTTGATGCGCCGGCTGCCGTTGCCGGCGTTTTCACCAAGTCGAAGTGCCCTTCCGCTCCGGTTGATTTCTGCCGGACCAACCTGCCGCACGGGATGGCACGCGCCGTCGTCGTCAATTCCGGCAATGCCAACGCCTTTACCGGCCTGAAGGGCCGCGCCGCGACCGAGCTCACGGCAAAGTCCGCCGCTGCCGCCGTCGGCTGCCGCGAAAATGAAATCTTTCTTGCGTCGACCGGCGTCATCGGCGAACCGCTCGACGCCAGCAAATTTGCCGGTGTGCTCGACAAGATGCACGCCGATGCGACGGGCGATTTCTGGTTCGAGGCCGCCAAGGCGATCATGACCACCGACACCTATCCGAAGGTCGCGACCCGCACGGCTGAAATTGGCGGTGTCGAGGTGACGATCAACGGTATCGCCAAGGGAGCCGGTATGATCGCGCCCGACATGGCGACCATGCTCTCCTTCGTCGTCACGGATGCTGCGATCGATTCCTCCGTCCTGCAGTCGCTCTTGTCTGCCGGCGTCGAACCGAGCTTCAATTCCATGACGGTTGATAGCGACACCTCGACCTCGGACACGCTGATGCTGTTTGCGACAGGTGCAGCAGCGACCGACGGACAGGCTCGGATCACGAGCGCGGACGATCCGCAGCTCGGCGCATTCCGTTCGGCGCTCAACGACCTTCTCAAGGACCTCGCAATCCAGGTTGCCCGCGACGGCGAGGGGGCGACGAAGATGCTCGAGATCACCGTGACCGGTGCCGAGAGCGATGCCGCCGCCAAGACGATCGCCCTTTCCATCGCCAATTCGCCGCTGGTCAAGACTGCGGCTGCCGGCGAAGATGCCAATTGGGGCCGGATCGTCATGGCTGTCGGCAAGGCCGGCGAAATGGCTGATCGTGACCGGCTCGCCATCTGGTTCGGTGATGTGCGTGTTGCAGTCAATGGTGAACGTGACCCCAGCTATTCCGAGGATGCTGCCTCGGCTGTCATGAAGAAGCAGGATATTCCTGTGAAGGTCGACATTGGCCTCGGCTCCGGCAAGGCCACGGTCTGGACCTGCGACCTCACCAAGGAATATGTTGCGATCAATGGCGACTACCGGAGCTGATCGTTCGTTGATGCAGGCATCCCTTCAGAAGCAGAACCTGCCGCTGGTCCGGCGGCTGGAGGCCGTGGGCTTTCGCGCCTGGCCGGCCGCTTCCGTGCAATATGACGGAAGCTGGCAGGTTCGCCTAACCGCCGGCCATCCCTCCAACCGCCTGAATTCCATCGTGCCGCTCGATCCGTCCGACCATCGGGACGTCGAGATCAGGCTGGAGAAGGCAAGCCGTAAATTCGAGGCCTATGGCCGCTCCGCCGTGCTGCGCGAGACACCGCTTGCATCGCCTGTTCTGATCGACATGATCAAGGAGCAGGGTTGGAACCGTTTCGATGAGACGGCCGTCATGGTCTGCGATCTCTCGCAGGCCGATCTGCCCGATACGCTCGATCACCTTCCAACACATGATGTTGGCCGGTTCGTCGATGCCAATCTCGCCGTCGACCAGGCATCACCTTCGATGAAGCCAGCGCTTGCCGAGATCATTTCTGCAATCAAGCCGCCGTCCGGTCTCTTCATGATCGAGGATACAATCCAAGGCTCGCTGGCAACGGTCCTCTGCGTGCAGGACAATGATCTCGCCGGCATCATGTCGCTGTCGGTCGCCGACAGCCATCGCCGCAAGGGCCTTGGTATCGAGATCCTGACGTCGGCTTTGCGCTGGGCGCGGATGCGCAGCGCCCGTACAGCCTGGCTGCAGGTGAAACTCTCCAATGCGCCGGCAATCGCTCTCTACGAGCGTCTCGGCTTCCGTGATGCCTATCACTATTGCTATTGGCGGGAGCGTTGCGAATGAGCGAAGCCGGAAGGAAATTGCTCCTGGTCGCAGCCTGTGCGCTGATCGATGCGGATGGGCGGATCCTTCTGGCGCAGCGTCCGGAAGGCAAGTCGCTTGCCGGCCTGTGGGAATTTCCAGGCGGCAAGGTCGAACCCGGTGAGACGCCCGAGGAAACGCTGGTGCGCGAACTGAACGAAGAGCTCGGTATCTCGACGAAGGTGCCATGTCTTGCGCCGCTGACCTTCGCAAGCCACAGCTACGATACGTTCCACCTGCTCATGCCACTCTACGTCTGCCGCCGCTACGAGGGCATTCCGCATGGTCGTGAGGGCCAGGCAATCAAATGGGTGCGCCCGCAGGCACTGCGCGATTATCCGATGCCGCCGGCCGATGAACCGCTCATTCCGGTGTTGCAGGATTTACTTTAGCTTTTGTTGATTATTGGGACGAAACGTCGATTTCGCCTGTGGATATTAATCGATCATTTAGCACCTTCTGGCAATGATCGGCCTCACTCAAGCAACTGGCGTGTGTGTATTTAAGGGCTTGACGTCATGGACGACGATTTCTGGAAAGCTGTGCGCGAAAAGGAACGCGCTTCTTCGTCTGCTTCACGCAGGACGGGGGCGCTCAATATTGCCCTTCTCTTCGGTACCGCTGTAGTGGCGCTGACCCTTATCCTGACGCCTATGCTGGCGGATTCTTCCAAGAAGAGCGTGCTTGCCAGCGCGCCGGCTGATTTCGACGCGATCACCACCGGTTCCATTCCGAAGGTGGACAATGGCGCGAAGAGCGAGAACGGCAAGCGCTATACAATCCGCCGCAGCGTGCTCCAGGATACGCCTGGCTCTGTCTGTGTTGTTCAGGGCTACGGTGTCGGCGCCGGCTGCTGAGGAAATCAGGCTTCCGTCGCCGGGGCTTGCGAATGTCGTTGCTGTCTTGGGCGCAAAAGGGTTGGGTTGATGGATTTGCTGAAGAAATTTCTGACGGACAGAAGCGGTGCGACGGCGATCGAATATGGATTGATCGCAGCGCTGATGGCGGTCGCCCTTATCGGAGGCCTGGGTGTGTTCACCGATGGCCTGCGCGGCGTGTTCAATACCGTCGAGAATAACCTGACGATCAACTGAGCTATCCGTCAGGCCTCACTGCCTCAGTTTCTGCTCTTCCACCTTCAATGCGTCAGCAAGCCGTGCCTTGGCCGATCCCGGCTTCAGGGGCTGCTGCTGACTTTCATGCGGTGCCCATCCAGACACATAGATTACTGAAAATGTTGCGCGGATACGGCCGTCCGGGTCTGAATAGCGCTCGGCGTAGATTTCCGCTGCGCGCAGGAAGAAGGCACGCGTCAGCGGCTTGCGGCTGCGAGCAGACAACGGATTCGTCATGCCCATCGCTTTCAGGTCACGCATCAGCGGAAACAGTGAATCATAGCGGACAGTGTAATTCTCCGCATCGATGACGGGCAGCGCAAAGCCTGCTCGCTGCAGCAAACCGCCGACATCGCGCACATCGGCGAAGGGGATGACGCGTGGGCTTGCCCCACCGGTCATCTCGATTTCGGTTGCGAGCAGCACCTCGCGCAGTTCCTGCAGCGTGCCGGCGCCAGGAATGGCGGCCAGGAACAAGCCGTCCGGTTTCAACGCGCGGCGAATCTGGATGAAGACACCGGGTGTGTCGTTGGTCAGGTGCAGGTTGAGTGGTGCAATCACCAGATTGGCTGATTGGGGCGCGAGCGGCACGTCTTCGAGCGGTGCTTCGAGAAAAGATTCACCGGGCGCGACGTAGCGAATGTCGCTTTCCACGCGGGTGAGGCTGCCGACCTTGCCGGTCGCGATCGCCGCATGGGCGGCCGCACCCGTCGTGCCGTGCAGTTCTACCGCATGTTCGAAGCTGCGCTCCACGACGGCGAGGCGCTCTGCCAGTTCCTCGGCGGCGATATCGAGCAGGAAGCCTGCTTTCGGGTCGTTATTTGAGAGTGCGCGCCGACGGTTTGCGGCGATCTGCGCCTTGTCGAAGATGATATCCATGGCGATGTCCATATTCCCCCGTCCGGCAGGCGGCAAGGCGATTTTCCTCTGGCGCGACGCGCCAACGCGTCTCGCGGCCCTTCAGATCAGCCTGCCACACTTTGGGTCTTCGTTTTTACGCATGTCACTCTCGCAAAACCGCTACACACTTTTGTGCGACATGCTTTAGTCTGCCTCATATGGGGACGATCGGGATGAAAAGTGAGGCAGTGCGGATATGGGCGCAGTTTCTGCAGCCGTTTTCGATGCTTGCCGATCTTGTCTATCCGCCGGCCTGCGCGGCTTGTGGTGTTTCGACAGGCGGTCACCGCGGGCTCTGTGCCAAATGCTGGTCCGAAGTCCGCTTCATCGAGCGCCCTTATTGCGAGGTGCTCGGCCTTCCCTTTTCTCATGATCTCGGCGCCGGCATCCTGAGTGCCGAAGCGATCGCCAATCCACCTCCCTTCGATCGACTGCGTTCAGCAGCCACCCTCGATCACGCCGTTCGAACCTTGGTCCATGGTCTGAAATACCGCGATCGTACGGATCTCGCACCGATGATGGCCGCCTGGATGCTGCGCGCCTCGGACGGCATGGTCGAACGCTGCGACGCCATCATTCCGGTTCCCCTCCATCGCACCCGCATGGTCTCGCGCAAATTCAACCAGGCCGCAGAGCTTGCCCGACATTTGGCGGGGCTTGCCGGAAAGCCGCTATTGCCGGCAACGCTCCTGCGTGTGAAGCGGACCAGCCAGCAGGTCGGCCTTGGTTTGCGGGCGCGCGAAGACAATGTCCGTGGCGCTTTTGCAGTTGCCGCGGGCAGGGAAAGCGATGTCTTCGGAAAACGCATCGTGCTTGTCGACGACGTCTTTACGACAGGAGCGACAGTTGGTGCGGCAACGCGCGCGCTGCGCAAGGCGGGGGCCTCCGATATAACGGTTTTGACCTTTGCAAGGGCTATCGCAGAAACTATATGACAGAAAGAAAACAGCACTGTCTGGAGAGCTTCATGGTACCCGTTACCATCTATACGCGCCAATTCTGCGGCTATTGTGCACGCGCCAAATCTCTTCTTGAAGAGAAGGGGGTCGACTATGTCGAACATGACGCCACCTTCTCGCCCGAGCTTCGCCAGGAAATGCTTGGCAAGTCGAACGGCCGCACGACCTTTCCGCAGATTTTCGTCGGCAGCACGCATGTCGGCGGTTGCGATGATCTCTACGCGCTCGATCGGGCAGGCAAGCTCGATCCGCTGCTGGCAGCCTGAGGAAGAGCGATGAGCTTCATGGCTGCCGCCATACAGATGTGTTCCGGGGTCGATCCGGAGCGGAATGCCGCTTCGATGGCGCGCCTCGTCCGAGCAGCTGCCGCGCAGGGCGCCACCTATGTGCAAACGCCGGAAATGACCGGCATGCTGCAGCGTAACCGGGCTGCTGCAAAAGAAGTGCTGCGCGACGAGAGCAATGACATCATCGTCAAGACCGGCTCGGCGCTTGCGGCTGAACTCGGCATCTTCATGCATGTCGGCTCGACGGCGATTGCGCTCGATGACGGCAAGATGGCCAATCGCGGTTTCCTCTTCGGACCTGACGGGAAGATCCTTAACCGGTACGACAAGATCCATATGTTCGACGTCGATCTCGACAACGGCGAGAGCTGGCGCGAAAGCGCAGCCTACCGGCCGGGGTCCGAAGCGCGCGTTCTGTCTTTGCCTTTTGCCGAGATGGGTTTCGCCATCTGCTACGACGTGCGTTTCCCGCAGCTTTTCCGTGCGCAGGCGGTTGCCGGTGCCGAAGTGATGACCGTTCCGGCCGCCTTTACGAAGCAGACCGGAGAGGCGCATTGGGAGATCCTGCTGCGGGCGCGTGCCATCGAAAACGGCGTCTTCGTCATCGCCGCAGCTCAGGCAGGCCTGCACGAGGACGGTCGGGAGACATTCGGTCATTCCATGATCATCGACCCCTGGGGCAAGGTGCTCGCGGCGGGCGGTCCGACTGGCGAGGCCGTCATTTTGGCAGAGATCGATCCGGCGGCTGTGAAGGTCGCGCATGACAAGATTCCAAACCTTAAGAACGGACGGGAGTTTTCCATCGAGAGGATTGCGGGGGGAATCTCGGGAGGCGTCGCAGCTTGATCCGCTATTCCCTCATTTGTGAGAATGCCCATGAGTTCGAAGGCTGGTTTTCAGAAAGCGCCGATTTCGACCGGCAGGTCGCAAGCGGGTTTCTGACCTGTCCCGTCTGCAATTCCGCCTCCATCTCGAAATCGCTGATGGCGCCGTCGGTTTCGACTGCACGCAAGAAGGACGAGATACAGTCCGTTGCCATGGACGTGGCTCGCCGCGAAGCCTTCCTGAAGCTCAAGGAAGCGGTTGCAGCGGTCAAGGCGAATTCGGAGGATGTCGGGACGCGTTTTCCCGAAGAGGCCCGCAAGATCCATTACGGCGAGGCGGATGCTCGCGGCATTATCGGCCAGGCGACACCCGATGAAGCGCAGTCGCTGGTGGAAGAGGGTATCGAGATTGCTGCCCTGCCGATCCTGCCTGAAGACGTGAACTGATATGGAGACTGCGCGGCTGGCCTTCTATAATTTCGGCCTGCATGTCGCACCTTCTGACAGCCGGGCCGTCGAAGGCTTCGTTCTTCGTGAACCTCCGAATTTTGAAGCTGCCGCCCGGGCGTGCGGCTTCATTGGCCGCTCAGGCTATCCCGGATATCCCGGCCCCAGAAGCTGGGGGCCGCAGGTTTTTCCGCGTTACATCGAGGGCAGCGGTTTCACCTCCGCGCCATCTTCCCTGTCATTATGGGCCGATATCGAGTCTCTGCTGGCTTTCACCTATAATGGTGTTCATGCCGACGCCCTGAAACATGCCCGCAACTGGAATGTGAAGCAGACTTGGCCGCCGCTCGTCCTCTGGTGGGTTTCAGCCTATCATCGGCCGGACTGGCAGGAAGGCGTGGAGCGTCTCGAATATCTTGCCGACCACGGCGCAAGCCCGAAGGCCTTCAACTTCAAACAGCCCTATGGGCCTGACGGGGCGGAAATTGTGATCGATCGCGACCACGTTAAAGAGATTGCCGCGCGCAATGCCGAGACGCAGAAGGATCTGCTCGCTTTCGTCCAAACTTTGAAGGTCTAGACCGTCGCGATCAAGCCGGCCGCTTTGCCAGCAGCATGTAGTTCACATCCATGTCCTTCGACAGTTTCCACTGGTTTGCCAGCGGATTGAAGAAGACGCCTGTGCGGTCGATGATTTCGAGGCCGTTTGCGACGAGCGGTTTTTCCAGCTCTTCGGGGCGCACCAGCTTTTCATATTGATGCGTGCCGCGCGGCAGCCAGCGCAGGACATTTTCGGCGGCAAAAATGGCAAGCGCGGCCGCCTTCATGGTGCGGTTGATGGTGGCGACGAACATCAGGCCGCCCGGCCGGACCATGCCGGCGCAGGTATTCATGAAAAGCTCGACATCAGCCACATGCTCCACCACTTCCATGTTGAGCACGATATCGAAGGCCTCACCGGCCTCGGCGAGCTGCTCTGCGGTGACGGCCCGATAGTCGACCGTAACACCCGATGCCTTGGCATGGGTTGAAGCGATGCCGATGTTTTTTTCGGAGGGGTCCGCGCCGACTACTTCGGCCCCCATGCGGGCAACCGGCTCCGACAGAAGGCCGCCGCCACAGCCGATATCGAGCACGCGCAGGCCCTCAAGCGGTTTGGCACTCTTCGGATTGCGTGAAAAATTCTCCGCTGCCCTGTCGCGAATATAGGCCAGGCGAACAGGATTGAACTTGTGCAGCGGCTTGAACTTGCCGGTCGGGCTCCACCACTCGGCAGCCATGGCGGAAAAGCGATCGACTTCGCTCTGGTCGATTGTTGTTTTGGCCGCTTCGTTCATCTGCCGCTCCTTCATGTCCTGTCAGTGAAGTCGGATGATCGAGACGATAAGTCAAGGGCGCTCAGGCTGCAGCGGAAACTTGGGATAGACCTTAAAAGAACGAGCGAGCCTCAAGACATTAAAAAACCCCGCGTCTTCGCGGGGTTCGTATCAAAGGTCATGCCGGTTCAGCGGCACTGACGGCGCGGGCCGTATGTGGGCTGGTAGGTGTTGTCATACGCGCGGTATGAGCGATAACGGCTGTAGCAGTAATCGGCATGGGAATTGCCCGTCTGCACGCGCGGCTGCGAGGCTATAATGCCACCGATGATTGCGCCGGCGGCCAGGCCCCCGATAATGGCGCCGGTATTGTCATGGTGCCGATAATACCGGTCGCGGTAGTAGCGGTCGCCATAATAGCGGCGGTCCCTATCCCATCCCCGATCATAACGATAACGGTCCGAATAGCGGTAATTGCGGCCCCAACCTTGATTATAACGAGGGCATTTCGTGAAGTTGTTGCAGCCCACCTGAAGAAGCTCGGCCTGGTCGCCGGCGGCTTGGGGTTGCACTGCCGACTGGACAGGGTTTGCCGTATAGGCCGGCCCCGCCCAAGCGGGCATTCCGGAGAATGCGGTTGCTATCGACAGTGCAATTATCGCTAATCTTCTCATTCTGCTCACCAGCTTTCTTGACGTATCTATTGCTGTTTAAACGCATTTCCGACCACTAAGTTCAATCGCCTTCGTGTTCCGGTTTGACGGATATAGCGAAAGGGATGTTTTGCGTGGGCGGCGCGGGTCGTTTCCGGCGAACTCCCGCCGTCTCCATTTCACCCTTTCCCCGCCCTTGCCACCCCTTGCCAAACTCGCTAAGAGACGCGCCAACTTTCGTCCTTGGTTGGCGGGGCCAGAAGCGTTCCAGAAACCAGTATTTCCGGGCTCTTCGGCCATTCGGCAGCCGGGGTTTTCTGATGCCCGGGAGGGCAATGCGTCTCCCGGCGGTTTGTGAACGCGTGGCGTACCGGAGAAGCAAATCCCGTTTCCGGCAGTCGCGCGCGGGTCGTGGTAGAGGCTTATGGCACGCATCGTTATGAAATTCGGCGGAACCTCCGTCGCTGATCTGGACCGCATCAAGAACGTTGCCCGCCATGTGAAACGTGAAGTCGACGCCGGCCATGAAGTGGCAGTCGTCGTTTCCGCCATGTCCGGCAAGACCAATGAGTTGGTTGGCTGGGTGCAAGGCACGCCGAAAGTGATCGGCGCCAACTCGCCTTTCTACGACGCACGCGAATATGACGCCGTGGTCGCCTCGGGTGAACAGGTCACGTCAGGCCTTCTGGCGATCGCTCTGCAGAGCATGGGCATCAACGCCCGTTCCTGGCAGGGCTGGCAGATTCCGATCCGCACAGACAACGCGCATGGCGCCGCGCGCATCATGGAGATCGACGGCACCGATATCATCAAACGCATGGGCGAGGGTCAGGTCGCGGTCGTTGCCGGCTTCCAGGGGCTTGGCCCCGATAACCGCATTTCGACGCTCGGGCGCGGCGGATCGGACACGTCGGCAGTGGCGATCGCGGCCGCAGTGAAGGCCGACCGCTGCGACATCTATACCGACGTCGACGGCGTCTACACGACCGATCCGCGCATCGAGCCCAAGGCCCGGCGCCTGAAGAAGATCGCCTTCGAAGAAATGCTGGAAATGGCGTCTCTCGGTGCCAAGGTTCTCCAGGTGCGCTCAGTGGAGCTTGCCATGGTGCACAAGGTACGCACCTTTGTGCGTTCGTCTTTCGAGGATCCCGATGCTCCGGGCATGGGTGACCTCTTGAACCCGCCCGGAACGCTGATTTGTGACGAGGATGAAATCGTGGAACAGGAAGTAGTCACCGGCATCGCCTATGCCAAGGATGAGGCTCAGATCTCGCTTCGCCGTCTTGCCGACCGGCCGGGCGTTTCCGCTGCGATCTTCGGTCCGCTTGCCGAAAGCCACATCAACGTCGATATGATCGTTCAGAACATCTCCGAAGATGGTTCGAAGACGGACATGACCTTCACCGTTCCCTCGGGAGATGTCGAGAAGGCCATCAAGGTTCTCTCCGACAACAAGGCGAAGATCGGCTATGACGTTGCGCAGAGCGAATCGGGGCTGGTGAAGGTTTCGGTCATCGGCATCGGCATGCGCAGCCATGCGGGTGTTGCGGCGACCGCCTTCAGGGCACTTGCCGAAAAAGGCATCAACATCAAGGCAATTACAACTTCGGAGATCAAGATTTCGATCCTGATCGACGGTCCTTACGCAGAACTCGCTGTCAGAACTTTGCATTCCTGCTACGGTCTGGATAAGAATTGATTCCCAGCGGGCGGCCTGCCCCTTCAGGTTGAAGATGCGGCCGGTTCTTCTGTCCGCACCAAGCGTTTGTTTCGGGGAGCTTGAGACGCAATGAGAGACCTTTCCGGCGGTCCGCGCGTATTGCTCAAGCGGCTGCGCGAATTGATGGCGGAGCCGCTGGAGCCGCAGGAGCGACTCGACCGGATCGTGCGCCAGATCGCCAGCAACATGGTGGCAGAGGTGTGCTCCGTCTACGTGCTGCGAGCCGACGGCGTTCTCGAGCTCTATGCGACCGAGGGTCTCAAAAAAGAAGCCGTCCACCTTTCGCAACTGAAGATGGGGCAGGGTCTCGTCGGCACGATCGCCGCATCGGCCCAGCCGCTCAATCTTTCCGACGCACAGTCGCATCCGGCCTTCCGCTACCTGCCGGAAACGGGTGAAGAGATCTATCATTCCTTCCTCGGTGTACCGATCCTGCGGACCGGCCGCTCGCTCGGCGTTCTCGTCGTGCAGAACAAGGCGAGCCGCAATTATCGCGACGAGGAGCTGGAGGCGCTCGAAACAACGGCGATGGTTCTCGCCGAGATGATCGCGACCGGTGAACTCAAGAAGATCACCAAGCCGGGTCTCGAACTCGATCTCACCCGTTCGGTCACAGTCGACGGCGATACGTATAATGACGGCATCGGTCTCGGTTACGTCGTGCTGCACGAGCCGCGCATCGTTGTTACCAATCTCCTCAATGAAGATGCGGAGAAGGAAATCCGGCGGCTGGCGGAGGCCATGGGCTCGCTCAGGATTTCGATCGACGACATGCTGTCGCGCCGCGATGTCTCCATGGAAGGTGAGCACCGCGAGGTGCTCGAAACCTATCGCATGTTCGCCCATGACCAGGGCTGGGTGCGCAAGCTGGAAGAAGCGATCCGCAACGGCCTGACGGCGGAAGCGGCGGTCGAGAAGGTCCAGAGCGACACCAAGGCGCGGATGATGCGCCTGACCGATCCGTATCTTCGCGAGCGGATGCACGATTTCGAAGATCTGGCGAACCGGCTGCTGCGCGTATTGACCGGCTATACAGGTCGCACGACGGCTGAAGGCTTTCCGACCGACGCGATCATCCTGGCGCGTGCCATGGGGGCGGCGGAACTTCTCGACTACCCGCGGGCCAATGTGCGCGGTCTGGTGCTGGAAGAAGGCGCGGTGACGAGCCATGTGGTGATCGTTGCACGCGCCATGGGCATTCCGGTCATCGGCCAGGCGGCGGGTGTCGTCGCTCTCGCCGAAAATGGCGATGCCGTCATTATCGATGGTGACGAAGGGCATGTGCATATCCGCCCGATGCCGGAGCATCAGCGCTCCTATGAAGAAAAGGTTCGTTTCCGTGCCCGCCGGCAGGAGCAGTTCCGGGCATTGCGTTCCGTCGAGCCGGTCACCCGGGATGGTCAGCGCATTCAGCTTCTGATGAATGCCGGCCTGCTGGTCGACCTGCCGCAGTTGGCGGAATCGGGTGCGGAGGGCATCGGTCTCTTCCGCACGGAACTGCAATTCATGATCGCGTCAACCATGCCGAAAGCGGAAGAGCAGGAGATGTTCTACCGCAATGTGCTGAAGCAGGCGGCGGGCCGTGTCGTGACTTTCCGTACGCTCGATATCGGTGGCGACAAGGTCGTTCCTTACTTCCGCGGCCACGAGGAAGAGAATCCGGCGCTCGGCTGGCGGGCAATCCGCCTGTCGCTTGATCGTCCGGGGCTGTTGCGCACCCAGCTGCGCGCCATGCTGAAGGCTGCGGCAGGCGCCGAGCTGAAGCTGATGGTGCCGATGGTGACCGAGGTTTCTGAGCTCAGGCAGGTGCGCGAACTTCTGCAGAAGGAAGTGCAGCATCTTTCGCGCTTCGGCCATGGCCTGCCGCGCAAGCTGCAGTTCGGCGCGATGCTGGAAGTGCCGGCGCTGCTCTGGCAGCTCGACGAGCTGATGGATGCGGTCGATTTCGTCTCGGTCGGTTCCAACGATCTCTTCCAGTTCGCCATGGCGGTCGATCGCGGCAACGCGCGGGTGTCGGAGCGCTTCGATCCACTGGAGCGGCCGTTCCTGCGGATTCTGCGCGATATCGTGCGCGGCGCCGATCGCAACAAGACACCGGTGACCCTCTGCGGTGAGCTGGCAGGAAAGCCGCTTTCAGCCATGGCGTTGCTGGGCGTCGGTTTCCGCTCCATTTCCATGTCGCCGGCTTCGATCGGGCCGGTCAAGGCGATGCTGCTGGGCCTCGATACCGAGGCTCTTACTAAGGCCGTTAATGAAGCGCTCGACGACCGAAATGCGACCGTGCCGATGCGCGAAGTGCTTGCCCGCTTCGCCGAGAGCCACAATATTCCCCTTTAGACATATATAAGAAGAATTGGAGCAAGGGGTGGCGAAGCTTCCCATTGAAAAGATGCGCGAGCTTGAGCGCCGGTTCGGCGAGATCGAAGCGCGCATGTCGGCCGGCCCTTCGGCCGATGTTTATGTAAGGCTCGCGTCCGAATATTCAGAGCTGCAGCCGGTCGTCACAAAGATCCGTGCCTATCAGAAAGCAGTCGGCGAGCTTGCCGATCTGGAGGTGCTGCTCGAGGACAAGTCCGTCGATCGCGACATGCGCGAGCTCGCCGAACTCGAGCTGCCTGACGTGAAAGAGCGGATCGAGGCGCTGGAGAACGAAATTCAGATCCTGCTGCTGCCGAAGGATGCGGCCGATGAAAAGAGCGCGATCCTGGAAATCCGCGCCGGCACCGGCGGCAACGAGGCCGCGCTTTTTGCCGGTGACCTTTTCCGTATGTACGAGCGCTACGCGTCGACACATGGCTGGAAGGTGGAAGTGCTGTCGTCAAGCGAGGGCGAAGCCGGCGGCTTTAAGGAAATCATCGCTACAATCACCGGCAAAGGTGTCTTTGCCAAGCTGAAGTTCGAATCCGGCGTGCACCGTGTGCAGCGTGTGCCGGAGACGGAAGCCGGTGGGCGCATCCACACATCGGCGGCGACGGTTGCGGTCCTGCCCGAGGCCGAGGAGATCGATATCGAAATCCGGCCGGAGGATATCCGCATCGATACGATGCGCTCGTCGGGTGCGGGCGGCCAGCACGTCAACACGACGGACTCGGCGGTGCGTATCACGCACTTGCCGACAGGTATCGTTGTGACCAGCTCGGAAAAATCGCAGCACCAGAACCGCGCCAAGGCCATGCAGGTGCTTCGGTCGCGTCTTTACGATGCCGAGCGGCAGAGGGCCGATAGCGAACGGTCTGCCGACCGCAAAAGCCAGGTCGGGTCTGGCGACCGTTCCGAGCGCATCCGCACCTACAACTTCCCGCAGGGCCGCGTGACCGACCATCGTATCAATCTGACGCTTTATAAACTCGACCGGATGATGATCGGCGAGATTGACGAAGTGGTGGATGCGCTTCTTGCTGATTATCAGGCGAGCCAGCTCGCGCAGCTTGGCGAACAGCAATGACCGCATCCGGGTCGACGGTTTCCGAAATGCTTGCCGAGGCCCGGCGCCGTTTCACGGAAGCCGGCATCACTGATCCGCAGACCGATGCGCGGCTGCTGATTTCGGGATTGTTGAAGCTCTCGCCGACCGAGATGCTGACCGCAGGCCGTGACGTGGTTTCGGAAGAGCAGGCGGGAACCATCGGTCGGGCGATCGAAAGGCGGTTGAAACACGAGCCGGTGCATCGCATTCTCGGAGAGCGGGAGTTCTACGGCCTGCCGCTTTCGCTGTCCGCCGGCACGCTGGAACCGCGACCGGATACGGAAATCCTCGTCGATACGATCATTCCTTATCTGCGCGACCTTGCAAAGACGGAGGACAATCTCCACATCCTGGATCTAGGAACCGGGACAGGAGCGATTTGCCTTGCCCTCCTGAGTGAATGCCCGGAAGCATCAGGCATCGGCAGCGACATTTCGACCGATGCACTTGAGACGGCAAGATCAAACGCAGAAAGAAACGGATTGCAGGATCGATTCACGACCATTCGGTCGAACTGGTTCGAGAACATCCACGGGACGTTTCATGCGCTTGTCTCAAATCCGCCCTATATTGCTTCCAATGTTATTCACGATCTCGCTCCCGAAGTGACGAAATTTGATCCAGCTGCAGCTCTGGACGGCGGCTCGGATGGGCTTGACGCCTACAAAGCCATAGCAAAAGATGCCGGAAGGTTCGTACGGCCAAATGGGATCGTCGGACTTGAAATAGGCTATGATCAGCGAAACGATGTGACGGCGATCTTTGAAGCGGAAGGCTTCAAGTGCCTCAAATCCGTGAAAGACTATGGTCAGAATGACAGAGTGCTCGTGTTCTCGCCGGCATGACCGGCGACAAATTGCAGCATCGAACTGGACATTGTTGCTATTGCGAAGAAAAAGGCTTGGATTTCCCGAGGAAGCAATATAGGTTGCCCTCACGCGTTGGGCGCATAGGAATGAACGAGATTCGTTCGGTACTTGCTCAGCTTCGGGGGTCTGCTCTTTTAAACGAGAGTTTCAAAAGTTGAACACGACCCAATGCGTGAATCAGTCAAACTGACTTGAAGACAAGCGGCAGGTCGGCGCGAAGGCGCACTATGCTTGCGGCACGAAGGCCCTGATCCGGATAGACCGGTCTTGGCGGTTGGTGCCATGTATCCAATCACAAACAGAGAATTCAGGTGAACGATCGATGAGGCCAGGACAGCAGAACAAGCGCGGTCGAGGGCGTGGCAATAACAATAATAACAATGGCGGCGGCGGAAATAACAATAACAACAATTTCAACCGCAAGGGCGGCAATCCGCTGACCAGGACTTATGACAGTTCCGGTCCCGATGTGAAGATCCGCGGCACTGCCCAGCACATCGCTGAGAAATATGCGCAGCTCGCCCGTGACGCGCAGAGCTCCGGCGACCGCGTCATTGCCGAAAATTACCTGCAGCACGCCGAACATTACAACCGCATCATTGCCGCCGCGCAGGCGCAGATGCAGGAGCGCTTCCAGCGCGACGACCGCAACGACTATAATGATCGTGACAATGCGGACCGCGATGGTGACGATCTGGATACGGGTGACAATGACGATGTCGTCATCGTTCAGCCGCCGCACCAGCAGCAGCGAGAAGAGCGACAGCCGCAACGCGAAGAGCGTCAGCAACAGCGTGAAGAGCGTCAGCCGCGTGAACAGCGCCAGCCACGTGAACAGCAGCCGGCCGCACCGGTGCAGCAGGCGGAGGCCATCGACGGAACCGGACCGCAGCCGGAGATCGAAGGTATTCCGGCGGAAGTTGCCATGGAAGAAGAGGGTGGCGCAGCGCAGCCTGTTGAACGCCAGCCCCGTCGCCGTGCCGCAGGCGCCCGCCCCCGCCGTCCGCGCCGCGCCGCTGAAGGCGAAGCAGCAGGCGAAGAGGGCGCTTCCAGCGAGGCACCTGCTCTGGCCGAGGCAGCTTCGGAGTAAGCTCGTTTCAAATATCCATGGACCCGAGAAGCCGCCCCCTAGGCGGCTTTTCTTTAGGGGCACGGGCCGCGTGTCACGCCGGAACATTCTCGCGCCTGTCTTTGCCCATCGCGGTTGGAATCCGACTTTCAGATCAAGCGAATCTGACCAGGCGGCAAAATTGGAGAGGTTTGCGAAGCGGCCTATGACGCGTGGTTTTTCCCGTGTCCCGCCCCTTTAAACTCTCCGGATTCTCCACCATATCCTGCCCAGGTTGTTTGCCGCCAATCTCAATGGCGACAAACAGGGCTTGCCTTTTGAGGGAGCTCAATCTCAATCATCGGTCTGTGCCTTATGAAGGGCAGGGCGATTCATGGAGGTAACATATGAATATCGAGAAATACTCCGAGCGGGTGCGCGGTTTCGTTCAGTCCGCCCAGACGTATGCGCTTGCGCAGGGGCACCAGCAATTCACTGCAGAACATGTGCTCAAAGTCCTGCTCGATGACGATCAGGGCATGGCCGCTTCGCTGATTGAGCGCGCCGGCGGTGATGTAAAAGCCGCGCGGCTCGCCAATGATGCCGCGCTTGCCAAGCTGCCGAAGATTTCCGGCGGCAATGGTAACATCTATCTTGCCCAGCCGCTTGCCAAGGTCTTCTCCACTGCCGAAGAAGCTGCAAAAAAGGCCGGCGATAGCTTCGTGACGGTCGAACGTCTGCTGCAGGCACTGGCGATCGAAACCTCTGCCTCGACCTATCAGTCGTTGAAGAATGCCGGTGTGACCGCGCAAGCGCTCAATCAGGTGATCAACGACATCCGCAAGGGCCGCACTGCCGATACGGCAAGCGCCGAGCAGGGCTTCGACAGCCTGAAGAAATATGCCCGTGACCTGACGAGTGATGCCCGCGAGGGCAAGCTCGATCCGGTTATCGGCCGTGACGACGAAATCCGCCGGACGATCCAGGTCCTTTCCCGCCGCACCAAGAACAACCCCGTTCTCATCGGTGAGCCGGGCGTCGGCAAGACCGCAATCGTCGAGGGCCTTGCGTTGCGCATCGTCAATGGTGACGTGCCGGAAAGCCTAAAGGACAAGAAGCTGATGGCACTCGATATGGGTGCCTTGATTGCCGGGGCTAAGTTCCGCGGCGAGTTCGAGGAACGCCTTAAGGCGGTGCTGAACGAGGTCCAGTCTGAAAATGGCGAGATCATCCTCTTCATCGATGAAATGCACACGCTTGTTGGCGCCGGCAAGGCTGACGGCGCGATGGATGCCTCGAACCTGCTGAAGCCGGCTCTTGCGCGCGGCGAACTGCATTGCGTCGGTGCGACGACGCTCGACGAATATCGCAAACATGTCGAGAAGGATCCGGCTCTTGCCCGCCGCTTCCAGCCGGTCATGGTCGAAGAGCCGACGGTCGAGGATACGATTTCGATCCTGCGCGGCCTGAAGGAAAAATATGAGCAGCATCACAAGGTGCGCATTGCAGATGCCGCGCTGGTTGCCGCTGCGACCCTTTCCAACCGTTATATCACCGACCGTTTCCTGCCGGACAAAGCGATCGACTTGATGGACGAGGCGGCTGCCCGCCTGCGTATGCAGGTGGACTCCAAGCCGGAAGAGCTTGATGAACTCGACCGTCGCATCATCCAGCTGAAGATCGAACGCGAGGCGCTGAAGAAGGAAACCGATGTGGCTTCCGCCGACCGGCTGAAGCGGCTGGAAGGTGAGCTCACCTCGCTCGAGGAAGAGGCGGATGCGCTGACAGCCCGCTGGCAGGCGGAAAAGCAGAAGCTCGGTCTTGCCGCTGACCTGAAGAAGCAGCTCGACGATGCCCGCAATGAATTGGCGATCGCCCAGCGCAAGGGTGAATTCCAGCGCGCTGGTGAGCTTGCTTATGGCGTGATCCCGGGTCTCGAAAAGCAACTTGCCGATGCCGAAAGTAAGGAAGACAACAGCCGCAACGCGATGGTCCAGGAGGTCGTGACCCCCGACAATATCGCCCACGTCGTCTCCCGGTGGACCGGCATTCCGGTCGACAAGATGCTCGAAGGCGAACGCGACAAGCTGCTCAGGATGGAAGACGATCTGGCGAAATCGGTGATCGGTCAAGGCGATGCGGTTCAGGCTGTATCCCGTGCCGTGCGCCGTGCGCGCGCAGGCCTTCAGGATCCAAACCGGCCGATCGGCTCGTTCATCTTCCTCGGCCCGACCGGTGTCGGCAAGACGGAGCTTACCAAGGCGCTTGCCCGCTTCCTTTTCGACGACGAGACGGCAATGGTGCGCATGGATATGTCCGAGTATATGGAGAAGCACTCCGTCGCCCGGCTGATCGGTGCGCCTCCCGGCTATGTCGGCTATGACGAAGGCGGTGCGCTGACTGAAGCCGTCCGCCGCCGGCCCTATCAGGTCGTGCTGTTTGACGAGATCGAGAAGGCGCATCCCGATGTCTTCAACATCCTGCTGCAGGTGCTTGACGACGGTCGCTTGACCGACGGCCAGGGCCGGACGGTCGACTTCCGCAACACGATGATCATCATGACCTCGAACCTTGGTGCCGAATACCTGACGCAGTTGCGTGAGGGTGAGGACAGCGAGACTGTTCGCGAGCAGGTGATGGACGTGGTTCGCGGTCACTTCCGGCCGGAATTCCTGAACCGTATCGACGAGATCATCCTCTTCCATCGCCTGAAGCGTGAGGAAATGGGCGCGATCGTCGATATTCAGCTGAGGCGGCTGATTTCGCTGTTGTCCGAGCGCAAGATCGTGCTCGACCTCGATGAGGACGCCCGCAACTGGCTGGCGAACAAGGGATACGATCCTGTCTACGGCGCGCGTCCGCTGAAGCGGGTGATCCAGAAATTCGTCCAGGATCCGCTTGCCGAGCAGATCCTCTCGGGCCAGGTGCCGGACGGATCGACGGTGAAGATCACCAGTGGGTCGGATCGCTTGTTGTTCCGGTCGAAACAGTCGGTGAGCGAAGCGGCGTAAGGCTGCGATGACGAGAATTGAAAATGGCGGCCTTCGGGCCGCCGTTTTTGTTTCTGCAGACGGGAGGATTACTTGCTGGCGACCTGGTCCGACGCGGGCTGGTTGTTCAGCAGCGTGTCGATGCGTTTGCGCTCGTCCTCGAACTTGGCGAGTGCATCGCCCTGGAGCGACTTGCCGCCCGGCAGGCGGATGCGAAGCGGGTCGACCTTGGTGCCGTTGACGATCAGTTCGTAATGCAGATGCGGGCCGGTGGATTCGCCTGTCGTGCCCACCCAACCGATGACCTGACCCTGTCGCACCTTTGCTCCGGGCACGATGCCCTTGGCGATGGCGCTCTGGTGGTTATAGGAGGATTCATAGCCATTGGCATGGCGGACGATCGTCTGGTTGCCGTAGCCGCCGGAATCCCAGCCGGCCTTTTCGACCGTACCATTACCGGCTGCGATGATCGCCGTTCCGCGCGGCGCTGCCCAGTCTACACCCGTATGCATGCGCGCGAAGCCGAGGATCGGATGGCGGCGCATGCCGAAGCCGGACTTGAAAATGCCGTTCGGGACAGGATTGCGCAACAGGAACTGCCGGATGCTCTTACCCTCCTGATCGAAGTAGTCGATCGTGCCGTCTTCCGGGTCCTGAAAGCGGTAGAAGCGCGTCAACGTATCGCCGAAGCGGGCGTTGACATAGAGAAGGTCGGAATCCTCGGTCGCCTGGCCGTTGCTGTCAGCCACCGAGAAGAAGGCTTCGAGGTAGTCCGTCGGCTTCAACTGCGCCTGGAAATCTACGTTGGCGGCAAGCAGCTTGATGATCAGCGCGGTCATATCCTTGGTCATGCCGTAGGAAAGGGCTGCGCGGTAAATGCCGTCGTAGACGCGCGGCAGATTCTGGCCGGCGGGCGGAGCGAAGGAATTGCCTTCGAAAGCGGTGGCGATCGCATCCAGCATCGGTGGTTCGCTGCCGGCCACGAAGCGGCCCTTGTCATCGAGGGCGACAGTGATGAGATGGCGCGTATTGCGATAGATGCTGGCCCGAATGATCTTCGCCTGCTCGCCCTTCTGAATGATACCGATGCGCAGGACGTCGCCCTTGGAAAGCGTATCGGTGCCGAGCACCGGGGTGATATAACCGGACATGCCATCTGCCTGTGGCTGCGGATAGCCGGAATCGGCGAGCGCCTTGGCAATTGTCGTGTCCTGGCGCACCGGCAGAATATCGTCGGCGAATTCCTCGGTCTGCGGTGTGATGGATTCCGGTGCCGAGACGGTCATATTCTGTTCGAGCACGCGTGCGGCAAGGCCGGCCGTCAAATCGACGTCATTGTCCTCGGCGGAGAAGCGGCGCGGATCCACATAGTAAAGGGCCGCGAGCTGGGCATTTCCATCCGTCAGAACGGATCCGTTGGAGCGGACGTTTTCCTCAACCTCGTCAAGCGACAGGCCAGGGGCCATGTTGAGATTGGATTTGCCGGTGGGGAAGGGGACGGTCTTCAATGCCACTTCGGATTCGACATCGGAGCCGTAGATTGCGCCGGTACGGCTTTGCGGTGCCGGCTGGGGCTCGTCGGCCGAGAAGATCGCCAGCGGATCGAAGTCCGGATAATCCTCAGTTGCCACGTGATTGGCAGCCAGCATCATCTTCACATGAGAGAAGGGCTGGCGGCGCACGACTTCCTTCTCGCCGTCATGGACAACGGTCGAGACCTCCATGATGGCGCGGTCGGATGGTTTGGCGGCGATGACGGGGGCGATCAGACGACCGCCGCGGGTAACAGATGTATCCTGATGTGCGTCTGCCGATGCGCTTGCATAGGCTTCGGCCGGGATTGCCAGCTGCTGCCTGCCGTCGAGCGCAGCAAAGAGTGCGACACCCATGAGGATTGAAGAGGTAATGCCGGTGAGGAACGTACCCGAAAGCCAGCGAAGCGAAACTTCGCGTCGGTCGGGCGCGCGTCGCCCGTCTGCCAGAAGCGGAGGCTCGCTGCCGAGCGAGCGGATCATCATTTTCTCCGTCATCATGGCAGTGGAGTTCGCATCCTTACATTCGATGTCGTTCTGAGCATCCGCGGGCCATCCTGGCTGGGGCGAAAGATGTGCATATTTTGGGCACTGAAGTCAAATCACACCGGGAATGGCACCTTACGTGCGCATGCCTGCGTGAATCCTACGTGTTTCCTCTCACCAGCAGAATGTGATGATGTCGGGGCGAAGAGGAGCAAAATCGCATCTTCCACAACAAAACCGACAAACAGTCATGTTTTTCAGGCTTTCCTGCGTGATCAGAATCCGCGAAACCGACGAATTCCAATAACCCCTATAAAATCCCTTGAGAAAACAAAAGGATACGAGAAAGATGATTTTTTTGAAAAAGGCCTGTTGACTGTTTCGGTGTGT
>UBMI01000028.1 GCA_900466475.1 Hyphomicrobiales bacterium | reverse complement strand
TGGATGACATGGCGATCTCCCTTTTTAAGCGGTCTCTGCGCCCTCCAAGTGGCGTGAAGCCCGGCATTGTGAGGTTCTTCGTAAACAGGCAGAAATGAAGATAGGACTGCCGCGACAACCGGCCTCGGACCAAGGTCCTACTCGGGGACGATCAAAACAGCGTAAGCGGATCGTCCCTATTGAGTAATGGATTTAGTCATATCTGCATCTATGGATCATCTTCAGCTATGGCGGCGGGTCAGAGACGTGGTCACCCTATCGATCTTCAGATGTCTCTTGCGCGGGCTTTCGGACCAACGCGAAGAGCGCCTCATCGATGTTTGACATATCTAAAAATGAAGGATCCGCAGCGATCATCTGCATCGCTGGTTCGGCAAGCTGAACCGCTCAATCCGAGGCAACAAGCGAGACGCCATCTTCTAGAGAGTTAGAAGGTTCGACCCGTCGATCTATGCGGGCTCCCGTGTTTATCGTCAGGTCCAGACATCAGCCGATATCGCGAAGGCATTTGTTGGAGAGGCTCGACCGGAGGTGCTCCTCCAGCTCAATACATACGCTCTTGTAATGGGCGAGAATCAATTCGTGTTCGCCACCGTCGGTCTCGTATTTCGCTCTGGACCGCAATGCCTCGCCATAGGTCTCAATCAGTTCCGTCAGCTGGTGCGCCATTGATGCATATGGCTGGAGGTCGGGATGCTTCTTCAGAAGGGCCTTCAGACCGAACTGAAAACTGTCAGAAGTAGCTTCGTTCACTATCGATACCTTGAATACTGCGGCGTCGTTGGATTTTCCGAAGTCACACCTGAATGGGACATGAAGACCCAGTGCATGATGCCCCGCACATCGTCTAACTCGCGCAAAGAGAGATGGCGCTATGGTTCGGCCGGCAGGGATTTTCGTGGAATCCGGCTTCGTCGGGCTCGTCGGCAATACGATCTAATGCGCCCGCTCTACGAGTACCGCGTACCAGCGCGACGCAAGGACCGAGGCATGCTGACCTCGTCGCCTTCGACGGGTTCACCGCTGTCACGAAGCTTCGAAATTCCCAACTGAACGACCTTGATCATATCCGTCATCCGCTGACCGTGGCTATCTTGGTATTGTTCCAGCGTAGGGGCGTGAAGCGTAACATCGAGCAGCGCAGAAATGTGATCATCCTTGACCGCTTTGGCGCCGAGAGCCCAAATGCGGCTGAACAAAAGTCGATCCGATTCTGTTATTGGCATGACGACCCGCTTGCGCGCCCCCGCGTCGTGTAACGTAGTGAACCTAGCGGCCCGCCTTCGGTCATCAACCGGACTAAAGTCCGATTCTGCGCCGCAACCCCTCGTTTGTACGGTAGCGTACCTTAGCGCGGTGTCCTGCTCCAGAGCCTGCTTCTGCTCCGATTGCCTTCAACTTTCAGGTCTTGTAGCGCCCCGCCCGCAAAAGCACCCAACCCTGGTGCGCCGTGAGCCGCCTGCGCTTCCACGGCGAAAGCCGCCGTTCACCGCCAATCTGCTCTCGCCGAAAGTGGACCTGACGTACCGGAAGCGGCCAACATTCTCTCCGCCGCCATTGCCGCTGAAATCCTGATTGCCTTCTTCAGCCCGGCTATCCTGCCGTCTGTATCTGAGCTGCTATCGGTGGGATAACGCGGACCGCGCAGCATCCCAGAGTGTTGAAACAAGGGGTCGTCGCCGGTCTCGAATGACGCAGTTTCCGGGGCACCTGCGAAGAATGAAGGGAAGCGACTTCTTTTCGAAGGCCCGCACACATCTTGGCGACCGACGCTCCGGCCCCATGTTCCATCAATGATCTTCTTTACCAGCGATACCCATTTTGGCGATCCACGTGTCCTCAGGATTGACCGACGTCCTTTCCCAGACATGGCCGCCCACGATGTGGCGCTGATCCAAAACTGGAATGGCCTTGTCGGCGAAGATGACGATGTCTGGCATCTCGGCGATTTCATGTCGGCCCGTGCAGGCGATTGCGACCAACTTCTATCGCGCTTGAACGGGCGCAAACACCTGGTAGTTGGTAATAACGATCCAATAACGACCACTGAAGCGAAGGGTTGGGCGAGCGTCCAACACTATGCCGAAATACGCACTGACGATCATCACCTGATCCTCTGCCATTACGCTTTCAGGACATGGAACCAAATGGGCAAGAGATCGATCAATCTGCACGGCCACTCGCACGGGCGTCTAAAACCGCTGCCTCGCCAATTCGACGTCGGCGTGGATGCGCAGGAATTGCGCCCGGTGAGGTTGGAGCAGATCGTGAAACGCGGGCGCGCTAGCTGATCTTCGTTACCAAGCCTTAACCGCCCGCTTCGGCGGTGGCGGATGCATGGTTTGGACGGAGACGGCGATATCGAGGGGGACGTAAGGTGGTGAGTTACGTGCAAAAGCTGCTTGGCCAACCTTCGTCACTGCTGACATCGACTTTTTCGCGATTGAAACGTCAGGCTCATTTCAACGCCTGGCGATACTCCCGGCAGCCAGTCACGCATGGTTCACCTCGCCGCAATCGTGCCTGCATTGGCTTGAGTGGATTCGCCGGCCGCCAGGCGGGCATTCGTGCGAATGTGCCCTCCCCACGCACACTTCGACTGGTATAACAAGCAGGGCGAACTCCGCTTGGCCTCCCCGGCCGATCTGCAAGCGCGCTACGGGACGGGGATCTTCTGGCATGCACGATATGGTCGTCCCGTCCCTCGCCCAAGCTTCTTCGCTTGCGACGATGACAAGGCCCTGCCTGCTGGATAGACGTGGATCTGACCTTGTACCAAATCCGCGCTTGTCACTTCCGAGCACTAGTACGGGCGCGATTTCCCCCACCGCGGCATCCAGCTTTCCGGCCTCGGCCCAGTTCAACCCCGCTACTGCGGGTCCATCCGGCATTCCAATCTTCAACCGCGCGAGGACTTCCAAAACCGGAGACCAGTCAACCAAATCCTGAGTCGGATCATGGACGTTGATATTCAACCGCTGAAGCGCTCCCGAGGCTCCGAACGCCGCCGCCACTGTCAATAGCATGAGCGTCAAGGATGAGGTTGCGATGGCATAGCGAATGGTCGGCCAGGCGCAGCCGCCGCACCGAGCGCCCAGCAACGGGAAGACGAACAACCATCCTGGCATCGGCCAATGCGGAAATCCTGTTCCGCTCCCGAGCGCCTGCAGCGTCGTGTAACCGATCGCCGGAACTGCGAGGGCAAGGCAAAACAACTCTCTTTCCGTTCGCCCCTTGCGAAATGCGTGAAGCAAGGCCCGTATGAGTGGGAGTGCTATCCACGGCCCCAACCAAACGATCTGGCCGAGAACCATGCGAGCCAATGCCCAAGGGGAAAACTGCAAGGCGCCTCGCCCAGTCTGGAAACGCAATGAAGCCCAATCATGCTGACCATTCCAGATCAGCACCGGTAGAACCACAACCAGGCCCGCGAGGCACGCGACGTAAGGACCTCGCCTTGACAACTGGCGCCGCTGCGGCGTTGTCATCACAAAGAATGCGAGGCCGGTCAGTGTGAAGAACGCAGAATATTTCGACATGCCCGCAAGACCGAGAAGTCCTCCTGCGAGTAACCACCAGGAGATTGAAGGCTCTTCTTCACCCGGACGCGGGAAAAAAATCTTCGCCATGACTTGTGCGCCGCAGGCCAGAAAGAGAAGTAGAGGGCCATCCGGCACGATCCAGGCCCCGGCCGACACCAGAAAGAAGAGCGAAAGGTTGAGGAAAAGGATGGAAAATACCGCCGCGCTGCCGCCGAAGAGGCGCTCGGTCAGGAAGAAAATCGACCACGACGTACCCGAAAACAGCAGGATGGTAGGAACGCGAACCGCCCAGCTTGTTCCGAAAAGGACACCCGCCGCGTGGGTCATCCAATAGTGCAAGGGTGGGTGGTCGAAATACGACAGTGCGAGAAACCGTGCCTGGCCGATCGTATAGCTTTCGTCTATTCCAAAGCCGATCGAATAGGCCCACAACAGTCGCACCATCGTGAACGCGAGCACGATCGCGACGGCGATGTGCCGCGGCGACATGGGGAGATTCTCGGATGGCCTCGTGCCAAGTAGGGGGCGCTCGACCTGCTTCCCCTCAACGCGATTGCCGCCCGACTTGCCATCGGCTAGATGTGGTAGAATGACCATCGCGCACGCCTCCGACGGCAAGGGAGAAAGTCGATGGTCATCACGTGCGCTCGCGGCTTCTGACAAGGGCTTGCGTCATCACCTTATTCCAGAGACCGCTGACGAAGGCACCCGCAAGACCGGCGGCCCACCAGGGGCTAGCTGCCGCGAACAAAGCCGTCGCGATACCGACATTGACCGCAGCTCCAAGGCTACCTACTGCGGAATATATCGACAATCCTCGGAGCAAGCCTCGGCCTCGCAGCCGTTGATCGCGATAGGTCATCAGGTTATTACCTGAAAAATTGACAATCATGGTGACGACGGTTGCGCTCGCTTGAGCCCACGCGAACTCCGTGCCCGTCGCAAGAACCGCGGCTAGCAGCGCCATGTGCAAGGTCAGGCCAGCGGCGCCGAGGATGACAAGACAAACCAACCGCAAGGAGATGGCCCCTCTCGTTGCCTTGGCGACAAGCAGCTCCAAGAATTGAAGAGCGACGCGACGATCCATCTTGCTGTGGCCGGCTGAACGGGTTGCGAACCGGTAGGGTAGTTCGGCAATGCGAACATCCGGGCCGGCATTTGACAGGATATCAAAGAGTACCTTGAAACCATGGTTGCTCAACCGGGAGGCCATCGCTTCGACCAGGTCGCGGCGTGTCGCGAAGAAACCGCTCATTGGATCGGTTGTCCTTGCCTGGATTGTATGCTGTGCAACGAAAGTCCCGATCCGGGAAATGGCACTCCTGAATGGCGAGAGCGCCGTTTCCTGATAAGGCGAGCTATAGCGGGTCGCGATTGCAAAATCATTTCCTTGACGGATGGCGGCGACCAGATCCGGCAGGAGTCGGTGGTCGTGCTGAAGATCGGCGTCCATGACCGCGACTATGTCGGCCTGGGCGGACAACATTCCCTCGATGCACGCCCCAGCCAGCCCACGCCTGCCGACCCGGTGAATGCAGCGTATCCGCGGCTCATCACGCCCGATATCGCGCAACACCTCGACGGTGCGATCGGCTGAATCGTCGTCGACGAATATCACCTCCCAGTTCAGGCCGCGGAGGGTAGCGATCAGGTGGCGGACGAGCATGCCGACATTATCCCGCTCGTTAAATGTTGGTATGATGACCGAAACGTCGGGAGCGTGGAGAACTCGCCTCAGTTGGGCTCCACCGCTTTGAAGGAACATCTCCATATGCTGACGCCTTTGTTGGAATTCGACGCGAACGTCCTCGGCGCAGACTGACGGCGCCGAAAGCACTTTCTGATCCAAAGCAAGTCCAAGGAGGAAGCGCTGAGAGCAGGGCTACTTCGTAGAGGCTGATCAACCGACGGGTCGTTTCTTCTCGTTGCGAACTGCCAACCTGTCCCCGTGTCTCCAACTCGCTCGGGACGCTGAACTTCGACTGCCTGCGTCTCACTTAGTCGTCACTTCGCCCACCGGATTTTCGACCTGTTGGAGCGCTGTTGAGGCTCCCGGGCGCCGGCGTGTACGTTGCTGTGCGCCTGGAAAATTGCACCATAAATCCGCACTCTCATCCGCCGATGTTCAGTCCCATTTTCGCGTAGAGCCAAAGCATCAGCGAGCACACGAGGCTCCATCCGAGCACAACGTCCGACAGGAAATGAGCTCCAAAAACGACACGGTTCAGGGCAACGATCATGGATAGCGGGACAAGCAGCGCGGCGACGTATTTGCGGTATGCGTTCGGCACGAACACCAGCACGGACAGAAACGCGGCTGCCGATGCTGCTTCCCCGGATGGGAACGAACAATTGCGCTCGCACATCGACGCGACTTGCCATGCCGGCGTGAACTCCATCGTCCCACCAAACTCGATCACATCTTGGGGTCTCGCCCGGGCGAAGAAGTTCTTGAACAGGTGAACCATGATTGCCGACCCCAGGACGTAGCTCAACAAAACGAACAGGGCCCGCCTTGTCATCAAACGCGCTGAACGCTTGAGAGGTCTCGCCATCATCAGGACGACCATTATGGGCAAGACAATGCAGGGAAGCAGGCGGTTCGCGTCGCGGATCAACAGCAACAGTGGATTGTCTGAAAGATAAAAGCGCGTCCCGAAGGTGAAGAACCGCGAAACGCGCATGTCAGTCTGCGGAAACATGACGAACACCATGCTGGACAAGATGATCACGATTCCAGGTGCAGCCAGCGGATGCGAGGAGACGTACCGGGTTAGAGGATCCGATCGCCCGCTAGTTGATGCGTCAAGGGGCACCTCTGAGGGAGCTTTTTGAAAGGCACGCCGATTAACGTCGTTCGACGCTGAACATGAAGTTTGCACGAGGACCATCCGCTTAGGAGAAATGGTTGTTTGGCAGATTTTGATTGGGGGTTGCCTGATCTGGCAGTTTGGCGCTGAGCGTGCGCGTGCTTGAACAGGCGGGCTCTTGGCCACCTCTGTTCCTAGAATCGATAACCTAGGACCAGCATGGACTTCGGCTGGACCTTTTGTTTCACGAGGGGGCTGTCTGCGGCGTCTCCGACCAGAAATCCGACGTCCTGTTCAGCGCGGACCATCCAGTTTTCATGGAACATGTAAGTCGCCGACACCGAGAGATCGATGTTCTTCACGCCCGAACCCGGCTTGTATGCATCATATCCGGAACGCGCGGCCTGAGCCGCGGTGACGCCGAAATAGGATTCCATATAGTTCTTGTCGGCAAAGGTGGCGGACGCACCCGCGCCAAGGATCAGCTTTTCATTGACTGGTCGCGTAACCTCGACCCCGACTGTGCCCAGGAGACCGTCGCTGCCACCAATGGTCTTGTCGACGGAGACAAAAAACTCGGCCGGTCCGTAGCTCCAGGTCGCCTTGCCGCCGACTGTCACGCCACCATCGATGTCACCCATCCCGCGCAGATCGTCCGAATCGTCTTCGTTTCGACCGAAGTCGTAGCCGACCTTCACATCGAACTGGAACGGACCCCGTTCATAGGCCGTCAGCTCGACGCCGGTCGGATCGATGGTTAACCGATCGAAGAAGGTCGCCGAGACGAACGGAAGCGGCGAAATTTCCATTTCATCGCTTCCCTCATATTTTGGCTCGAACATCACGCCGGCGCCCACCATGACCTCCCAGTCGTGAAGCTTCTGGCGCACCGGGCCAAAGCGCTCCGGATCGGGCATGGGCGGTATGGCAGCTTGATCGGAGCTCTGTGATGGATCGGCAGCTTGGACAAGCGACGGCATGAGCGCAATAACGACGGCAATGGGAAGTGATCCGCGCGCTGCGGACTTTGAAAAGAACTTGCGAAACATGAAATCTCCGGTCCTTGCCTTCACACATTCACCCCTTCCGGGGCTAAATCTGAAAGGCGGTTTCAATGCCCCTCTTGTGCCACGGTGCGGACCGCCAGAATGTTTGATCGTGTGAAGTTATGTTTCGGGCCGGCCCGAAACAGGCGAGATCTGAAACAAATTTTAATATTCCCGCAGCCAAAAAACATGCGCCGCCATGCTATTCACAATGGCAAATCGTCATGTGGATGGTGAAGGGAGCCAGAGCTTGTCGGACGCCTCTCGAATTCTGATTGTCGAGGACGACACATTGATCGCCGACATGCTGCGCGATAGCCTTAACGAAAATGGAATGATCGCGGAGATCGCCCCGGACGGCGTTGCAATGGATGTGCGCATGCGGGCATCCAATTTCGACCTGGTGATCCTTGATGTCATGTTGCCCGGCGAAAGCGGCCTCAGTCTGTGCCGGCGGCTACGGGTTACGACGAACATCCCCATCCTCATGCTGACGGCAGCCGATGCGGAAATTGACAGGATCGTCGGCCTCGAGATCGGCGCCGATGACTATGTCACGAAACCATTCAGCTTGCGGGAGCTCATCGCGCGAGTGCGCAGCCTGCTGCGGCGCGCCGCCTTGCCTCCGCTAAAGGAGCCCAGACAAAGGCAACTGCGTTTTGACGGATGGTTCGTGGATCCCATTCGACGACAGCTCTACGATCCAACCAACGCGCGCGTCGGCTTGACGACGCATGAGTTCGATATCCTGCTTGCCTTTTGCCGGAACCCGGGCCGCGTTCTGACGCGAGAGGAACTCTTAGGGGTCACCCATGCAGGTTTGGCCGGTCCAATAGAGCGCAGCATCGATGTGCACATCAGCCGACTGAGGCAAAAGATCGAGCATGATGTCCGCGACCCCGTTGTTATCAAGACCGTACGTCTCGGCGGCTACATGTTCACAGCGAATGTCGAGGAACTATGAGGCTGAAGCGTTTCCTCCCCACCACGATAAGAGGCCAGATCACCCTGATCATCGTTGTGGCGCTGATCCTCGTCAGCGTCGTCGGCAGAGTGTTGGAACAGTGGGCAAGGAATGCCGCGCCCGACATAGAAGATATCGTCATGCGCGTTGACACGATGGCGGAACTCCTGAAATCGTCCACACCGGGCGCACGCGAAATAATCCTCTCGTCATCGCGTGCTGCCGGCTGGCATTTCTCGCTGCAACCCTTTTCGGTCAGCGAGGCCTTCACCGGACCGTCGGAACCTGAAGGCGCGCTGGCCATGGCAATCGACTGGCTCTTTCCAACCGATCACATCCGCCCACCCGTGGGAGGCTGGCGTACCTTCTGGAACGGGGAGAGAGTGATTGCATCAAAGGTCGACGACGCCACGCTCCTTATCCTTTCCGGCTTTCCCGACACGATCCTGAACAGTTCGATCCTGAACGAGGGCCCATATTATTCCGTCGCCATTGTCGTCCTGATCGCGTTCTTTTTTATATTCGCCATTCGCGTCATAACCGAGCCAATCAAGCGGATCTCCGAAGCGGCCACCCATTCGGACATCGCAAACAGCACGGAGATCTTCGAAGAACGTGGACCTGTCGAGATCGTTGCGCTCGCCCATGCTCTCAACGCGATGCGAAGCCGGATACGGGTGATGGTCGAATCAAGGACACGCATGCTGCGGGGCATCGGCCATGATCTTCGAACCCCGTTGACCCGGTTACGGCTTCGCGCCGATCGCATGGAGGACGGACCGGTGCGCGAGGGACTGTTGTCTGATGTCATGCGCATCGACAGCCTCTTGAACGAAGTTCTGAAATATCTCAGGGACGACTACGCGACCGAACCAATACAACGTGCTGATGTCGCCAGCCTGCTGCAAACCGTTTGCGCGGAGTTCAGTGATGTCGGCTTCCCGGTCCGGTTCGAAGGGCCAAATCGGATGATTACTGATTGCAAACCACTTGCCATCATGCGCGCGGTAACGAACCTCTGCGACAACAGCGTCAAGTTCGCGACCGAGGTCATTGTCGGTCTACGAGATGGCAAAGGGGGCTGCGAAATCTCTGTCACCGATAACGGACCTGGAATTCCAGACCATTTGAGAACGCGGGTTTTTGAGCCGTTCTTCAAGGGAGACGATGCGCGGACGCAGGGGCAGGAAGGTTTCGGGCTCGGACTTTCAATTGTCGCCGATATCGTGCACGCCCATCGCGGCACCGTCTCCCTCGCAGACAACGCGCCGAGCGGGCTCATTTTTCAGATTCTGATCCCAAGCCATGTCGATACAAAGGCCCCGAGCGAGGCGAAGAGGCCCTCGCTTGATCTGAAATAGAAACACAGCCGCCTTGGTTGGAGTGGAAGGGGTGTCCTGTGGAACAGAATTCTGCCCGTTCCTTCACCTATGAGGCCTTCCCAATTCTGATCAGCACGGCGGCGCGTGTTTTTACCTGCTTGAACATTAAGATTTGTTGCAGATCTCGCCTGTTTCGGGCCGGCCCGAAACAAAACTTCACACGATCAAACATTCTGGCGGTCCGCGCCGTGGCACAAAAGGGGCATTGAAACCGCCTTTCAGATTTCGCTCCGGACGGACAAATGTGTGAAGGCAAGGACCGGAGATTTCATGTTTCGCAAGCCCCTTTAAAGTCCGCAGCCCGGAACACTTCCAATCACACTGGTTTTCGCGCACGCGCCAAGGCGATGTTGAATTATGGACCAGCCGCGTTTTCCTCTCCCTCGGCAAGACCATTGGCGTCACCGCGGCTCGGTCGCACGTTCCGGGTACGGGCGTGAAAAGCATCGATCTCTCAGCGACGCCGCCGACAGACCTCTCGTGAAGCAAAAGGTACAGCCGAAGTCGATGCTGGTTCTGGGTTATCGCTTCTCGGAACAGGGCCAGCCAAGAGCCACCCTGTTGAGCACGGGGCCCCCATTGCGCCAGCCTGCCAATCGCGAAATCCGCCCCCCATACTGCGTAATACAAACATCGGAGCAGACACTGATATGACGCTACTCGCAAAGCCCCTAGAGCAACTTGGAATGGGACGTCGCAGCCTTCTAAGTGGCGCGGCTGTACTTGGTGTTGGTGCCGGACTGTCCGCGCCCGCCATTGTCTCCCGCGCCGCCACCAGGGAGATTTTGGACATCTCTTCGCGAGACAGGGACCTGCCATTTATCGGGACCGAAGAGACCTTTTCTACCCATGAGCTGATGGTGCTGAACGACAGGCTGTTCCTCGAGGACACTGGACTTGCCGAAATAGGCCCGCGCCGCATCGGCGCGATGGATGAGGCGGGGATCAACATTCAAATCCTTTCCGCACATACGCCGGGTGTGCAGAATGTCCCAGGTCAAGAGGGCATCGATTTTGCGTATCGTCTGAACAAGATGATTGTCAATGGACCGATGGCGACCTATCCGGGACGATTCCGAGCATTTGCAACCTTGCCGCTGCAGAGTCCGGAGGCTTCAGCGGACGAGCTGGAACGCGCAGTTCGGAAAGATGGCTTCTTGGGATGCTTGACCAACGGAATCATCGGGAAAAAATTCCTCGATCATCCCGATTTTGAGCCAGTGCTGGCGCGTGCCGAAGCCCTTGATGTGCCGATATATATCCATCCTGGCCTGCCACCTGACGAAGTTTTCCAAATCTACTACAGCAATATGCGGCCGGAATATCAGGCGAAGTTCCAGGATCAAGTTCTCAGTATCTCAGCATATGGATGGCACCAGGAAGTCGTTACGCAATGCCTTCGAATGATCACATCTGGGGTATTCGACAGATTTCCCAAGCTACAGATCATTGTCGGCCACATGGGAGAGGGCCTTCCGTTCTTCTATAAACGCATCGTGGAAAAGATGGGTGAAGTGACCGAAGACACTTTGGATAGGCCCTTCGAACAATACTTCCATGACAATTTCTGGTTCACGACCAGCGCATTCTTTCAAGATGAGCTGCTCGATCTCTTGCTGAAGTACATCAGTGTGGATCGAGTGATGTTTGCAACCGACTACCCATTTGCAAACATGAAGGAAGGAACCGACTGGTTTAGGGCAGTGGATCTGCCACGCGAGACTAAGGAAAAAATCGCATTCCGAAATGCAGAGAAACTTTTCGGAATAACAGTCTGACGCATCCGATCGAAGATTCTGATTGGATTTCCAACCGCTTCGCCTGAGACCAAGCTCTCTCAATCCTGCCCATTCTGCGCACCACGAAGGAGCCACCCATGGTTACCAAATCGATTGAGCCTGTGTAGATCTATCGAAACCGCGATCATCAATTTGGCAACATTGCCGAGAAGGACAAACTCGAACTTGCATCCTACATGCAGCGATCATTCGAAAGCCGTCTTAGGCGAAAATACGCACTTACAAAGTTCCCAGGTCCCGGCACGCTTAGGCTCAAACTTGAACTGACTGGCGCAAAGGCCAACGCCGTGATCTCCACCGTGGCAAAATTGATGCCGGTGGGTCTGGCTGTGAACGGGCTCCAGGCCGCACGTGGAAAAGAAGGAACTCTCAGCGGTTCAATCAATTATTCCGTTGAGGTCTACGACAGCGCGACGAACGACCTACTCCTGGCTTATGTCTCCAAGCAGTATCCGAGCGCGCTAGACCTCGGCGCGTCAAAGGTTGGAATAGACAAGGGCGCCGAGGCCCTTCTCTCCAAGCTGCAGCCGAACCTACCCATCGGGGCTCGCTGAGACATCATGGAGCGACGGCTGCCCGCGATCGGCACGCTGCCTTTGCTCCCGTGAATAAAGTGCCGACGGCTATGATACGAACCGGCGCGGCGTGTGCCGCATCGTGACAGGCCGGTCCCGGTGATTGAGGCGCACGCGATCGAGGAAACCACCTCTGTCGAATATCGATCGCGGCTGGTTTTCCGCCCTTTCGACATTTGGCAAGACAAACGCCTGAATATTGACGATCGGCAGATTACAGAGCGCCCGGACTTCACCGATCTTGGCAGTCACCGTGACGATGACCGCGCATTCTAGCCGTTCAAGCGCCAATTCAAGCTCGGACAGGTTCCGCGCCCTGTTGGCCTCGAAACCGCCGGTCCGCAGGATCTCTGCTGCAAGATCCAGGCCGCGTTGATCCGATATATAGACAAGAACGGGAGAGAAGATGGCTTGGTCTGTCATCAGTTGCTGTCCTCATGTGAAGTTCAGCCACATTAGGAATTCGGGTACGAAACTGGATGTTGTTATATTAAGATTTGTGTCGATGGAGAGTGAACCTCATAAATCTTTGCGAGTATCCGCCCTCTCCTCGGCAGGTCCATCCGTGTACAAGGAAAACGCTTTTTGCTCGCGGCGCTGTTGCTCGACTGACCGGGCGTCGCAAAGCATGGATCCTTGCCCTGACGGCTACTGGAGTTGTCGGAGAGCACAGCCTGCGCCAAATTGCTTTTACATTGCGACCGGTGCGACAAAGGTGCTCGAAAGTCGCAACGCGGAGGCTGTCTTTACTGGCCGAATGACCTCGCGCGCACCAGTCCAGCTCTTCGCTTCAAATTGACGATATGGCGGGAAAAGGATCGAGAGATGCGTTTCACGTCGATCAGCGTAACATCGCCACAAGTGCTAAACGTATGCAGCCCGTCGGCATAATCGGCTTCGGCGAGATTGCCGGTCAACCGGTGAGGAAGATGCTCGCAGGCGACATGGGTCGCACTCAGCTCATCAAATTGCAAGAAGCGTATGCTTCCGCCATAGCTGACGCTACAATCTTGAACTGGAAGTATGATCTTGTCATCGACGCCTACAAATGGCGTTCCGCCCGGGCGCGCGCCGGCGCGATCGTCCAAAACCGGATTGCTCGGGTGCGCCTTCCACGGGCCTGTCAGCCGTTCCGAAAACGCGATATGCAGCTCTCGTTGGTCGCGCGCACCTGCCCCTACGATAGTGTAGAACATCCACCAACTTCCCTGATGTTGGATGAGACATGCCTCAGCTGCTGGAATATCGGCCAGCAGTACCACTTCGCGTATCCAGCGGTCCGGAAAAGCGTGGGCACGATAAAGGGCGATCTCACCGGCCTTGTGACTTTCCGGCACCATCAGCACATCCCCGTTTTGTTCGAGAAGAAAAGGGTAGGAAAGATGAAAGGGCTTCGCCAAGGCAACAGTCTTGCCCCGCCATTCCATATTCGGTCCAAACTCATGGCGCTCAATGAGGCCGTGCTTCGTCCGATAATCATAAGCCTCGACGAATACATGAAGCGCGTCACCTTGCTTTATCCCGAAGGGATCGGCGAGATACCGCCAGGGTCCGGGATCAGGCAGCCAGGTGATGCGGCTCGCGCAGTCCGTCAGTGTCTCGGCATCAAGGAGTGCCTCCGCCGGCGCCGGAACAATGCCGACTTTCCAGAAATCGCTGCTGGGTCTAACACGCATCGGTCACATCTGCGCAGGCATGGTTGACGCATCGGTCACGTCACGAAACTCGATCTGGCGTTCCTCGACTTCCCCGTAAAACCGCAAAATATTGTCTACGCCGGTCGCCCTGGAGAATGGCACCATATCGTAGTCGATGCGCCATGGACGGCTGCTGTCGTCTGACTGCAGAACGTCGGCCAGAGCATCAGCGAGAGCTTCGACAGATCCAGGCTCGACGAAGCGTACTGGATGCTTGCGGAGATATTCCGAAGGGCCTTCCGTCGCCGAGGCTATTACCGGCACGCCCTCGTGCATGGCTTCGAGGATCGCAAGACCCGCCGATTCTTCGCGTGACGGCGAGACGAACAAGTCGAGATTGGCCAAAAAGCCGCTCACATTGTCACAATAACCGACCATGCGGATACGCTCGTCCCCAGCGGCCAGCTTCTCAAGCGCTGCCTTTTGTGGACCGACGCCCGCAATTACCAACGCCGCATTTTCCGGTGCAGCGCGCAAGAAAGCGGAGATCAGCACGTCGTTTCCCTTGCTTGGGTGCAGCCGACCGACGGTACCGATTATCCTGACGGTTGGAGGTAATCCCAGCTTGATCCGAAGGTCGAAGCGTTCGGTCTTCTTGACTTCCGGAAGCCAGTTCGGAATGCGGCCGGCATAGCCGGCATAGTTCCCGATGCGCATCATCTGCGCTTCGTTGACGCAGATGATGCCGTCCAATCGCGCATGTTGCTTGGGCTTATAACCGACATGCAAAGTCGCGATCTTGATAACGCTTCCCTGGACCGTAGCGAGCGCCTTGCAGCCTGGGCTCAAGTGCGCATGCGCCACCTCAAAACGTTCGGCAGCAATCAATTTGCGAAGCCGCCAGCGCCGAAAAAGCCGAGTGGAGAAAGTGTGGAGGATAACTTCGCGGCTGAGGTGACGTCCAATATCGACCCGAGATGAGGAAACCACGTGCACATCGTGGCCACGTGCTGCTTGAGCATTGGCAAGGTCGATACAATAACGCTCCGATCCCGCGATTTCGGATGCGAACAGGATATGTAGAATCCGAAGCTTCCTGGTTGAAGATGGAACCGAGAAAGGTGTCCGATTGTGTGACCTGTGGCCATGGTCAGCGTCTAGATTCTCGTAACGCACGTCATCAGCTCCCGATAATTCGTGAGACAGATTAGGGCACGAAGGAACGTCGACGTTTGTGTTGTGTTATTAAGATATATTACCAGCCGGTCGAATTTCGCCGTACAAAGTGTAAGGGCACAGTCGTTGGCTGGTTGGCTGTTCCAATCGCCCAAACCGTGGTCGCCGGTCATGGGCTGGCACGTATGGCTGACCTGCGGGATTCGAGCGTGACGGATTGCGACCATAACGGGTGCAGAAACCAACGGCGACATTCATGGCGCCCATGTCCGGCCGCCATAAAAGCACAGCCCACTATCGGTTTGATCTCTAGGAGAGGCCGACCGCGAGACGCGCGCTCTTCAATCGAGATCTTCCCCGCGCTTCAGGCGGCCAATGGGCCGGGGTCTTCCGGTTTCTCCGAGCCTGGGCTCTGTCTGCCGGGCGGCATTGGCGAGGCGCCCTACTGTCACGCCGGACAAACCGGCATGCAGACCGTCGATGGCGGCCTTGCGATCGGCGCTCGCCATGGCGCGGTTCGCCCCATGGCTGTGGCAATAATTGCGCTTCCTCACGACCCCTTATCACCGGAAACATCGATTATCCTAACGCGGCGGCTGGCCCCTCCTCTATTGAAGGTCGGCATGATTACGGTCGCCGATCCGCACGCCAAGGGCAACCGACCAACAAAACAAAAAGACGTTTCGCCCCGGATGGCTTTTGGAAAAGCGATGGCGAAAGCGCCTCAGCGGACATCGGCTGAAATGAAAAAAGGGCGCTCGACCCAATGGGAAGCGCCCGAACCATCCCGGCGACGTTTGCGGCGGAGGCCGAGGAGTGGTTGCAACGAATGTCGACCGAGTCGGTGCAGTTTGGCAAGTAGGTGGTGAACAGACAGGAAACGCGTCGGTCGGCCGATAACTGTCGCCCACATGTTATCCACAGCCCGTTCGCAATGTAACCTCATGCAAGCGTTTGCTTTTTGTCCGCTAGGATGACCTTTCAGGTGCTGCATGGCGGCAACGTCCACGCGGAGTTTTTCCATACCGATACCGAGACTTGCCGATCGGGCGTATGTTGCCGGTCTCCTCGAGCGCCAGGCGGCGGATCGCTCGGAGTCGGGAAGCGACCGGCGGACCTCGATGGTCGCTTCCCGAGTATCGCCCGCTACGCCACCAAGCGCCGGTCTCGAGTAGGCGAGGCCGGCAAGGGCACGCCATTGCGGTGGTGACGTCGAGCGGTTATGAATCTCCCCTTAATCTAAATCGGGGAATTTGAAGTGGCGAACGGTACAGTCAAGTTTTTCAATCAGGACAAGGGCTTCGGCTTCATTACGCCGAACGATGGCGGCCAGGACGTCTTCGTTCATGTGAGTGCGGTCCAGGGTTCAACGCTGCTGCGCGAAGGGCAGAACGTCTCATACGACCTGGGTCAGGATCGTAAGACCGGCAAGTCGAAGGCGGAAAACGTCCGCGCGATGTGAGCGCTGGCGGGTGGGCTTTCTGAATAGGGATCAGGACGGCCACCCTTTCCGACGCAACCGCGATGAGCGCCATTCGTGAGAAGTTGGTAGCCGCCGGCGGTCGAAAGATGGCGGCTGACGTCGAGTACGTTGGCCTTTACTATGTCGTCAACCCGGCCGGAATAAGCTGCACGCTCGCGGAAGACGACAATGGAAACCTTCTCGGGTTTCAGTCGCTGGTGCGCGTCGCCCCGGACAATCCCTACGATACGCCGGTCGGCTGGGGGATAATTGGGACAAATGTATCGCCCGACGCTGCGGAGCTTCTAGCTCTTGGGGCTGCAATCCCTCTAGAAAGAGACTCTCAGCCGCAGCATCGGAGAAATTCGGAACCTTTCCTCCGACAGGCACATCAGTGGAGTTAGAACCCGTGAAGCCATTTCGGAGGGCGCTTCCAAGGTAAGGCGGACGCTGTCAGCGGAACCCGCAAATCAAGGCTTGCCGGGATCAGAAAGAATTTCTTTCCGGCTTCCCAAATTCATATGTCTGGACTTGACCTCGCCGCCAACCGACCCTCCCCGCGATAAACGCTGCCAGACCATCTGGCATCAGGATGCGCTGAGGCAATATGTCGTTCGAATTTGAAGCTAAGGATCCGCACCTGGCAAAAGCCGCCGAATTGCGAACGACCTTCCACCAGGATGCCGTCGATCGCGACAAGCAGGGTGGAAGACCCATCGAGCAGATCTGGCTTCTGAAAGAAAGCGGACTGGCTTCTGCGCAAATCCCGAAAACTTACGGTGGCCAGGGCGCCTCCTGGCTGACGGTCCTTCGCATCGTGCGGGAGTTCGCCAAAACCGATGGCTCACTTGCGCATCTCTTCGGCTATCATCATCTGCCGCTGAACCTTATCCTGTTTCGCGGTTCCGATGCTCAAAAGGATAGATGGCTTGGCGGGTCAGCCGCGGGCAACTGGATACGGAGCAATTCCGGGAACGCCATGTCCAAAACGTCGACGGGTAGAAAGATCAACGGCGGCTGGGCTATCGATGGAAGCAGGCCCTTTTCCTCGGGTTCACACGTTGCAGACTATATCCAGATCTCCTGGGAAAACCCAGCCGGCGAACGCCAGACCGCGGCAATTCCTGCCGATCGCCAAGGAATCGAAATCGCCGACGACTGGGATGGGATTGGGCAGCGGCAGACCGGCAGTGGGACCGTCTATTTCCACGACCTCCGGATCGACGACGATGAGGTGATCAGCGCGCCTTCGGTGCCTCTGACGCCTTACGCCTCCCTCACCTCGCTTCTTCAGCAGAGCGTCCTTCTCAACGTGTTCGTCGGCAGCGCCCAGGGCATTCTGGAAGAGGGTCGGGACTACACCGTAACCTCATCTCGACCATGGATCTATTCCGGCGTGGAACGACATATCGATGATCCGTGGATCAAACGCCAGTATGGCGAGCTCTATATTCGCACCCTTGCAGCCGCCGAGCTTGCCGACAAGGCTGCTCGCAGCCTCGATGCGGCCTATGCCCAAGGACCATCCTTGAGCCACGCCGATCGCGGCAGCGCCGCCATCGATATCGCCACGGCCAACCTTTATGCCGGCGAGGTCGGCCTCGCCGTTTCGAGCGAGGTCTTCGAGGTGATGGGTGCGCGATCCGCCACGCAGGCCAACGGCTTCGACCGTTTCTGGCGCAATGTCCGCACTCACACACTGCATAATCCCGCCGAATACAAGAAACGCACGGTCGGCAGCTTTTTGCTGACCGGCGAGTTCCCCGTGCCGGCCATCTACCGCTGAAAGGACATTCCATGGCGAGACGCAAGGACCAGATCAAGCTCGGCGCATTCCTGCTCTTCACCGGCCACCATGTCGCTGCGTGGCGCCATCCGCAGGCGTCGATCGGCACGGAATTCGAAAATTATCTTGAACTCGCTCGTCTTGCCGAGGCCGCGAAGTTCGATGCGATCTTTTTCGCCGATGGCGTGGCGGCACGGTTGAAAGACGTCGAAGCGGCAAGTCGCAAGGCTCATAGCGGCATTTATCCGTTCGAGCCGATCACGCTTCTTTCGGCTCTTTCCTCTGTCACCCGCAATATCGGCCTGATCGCCACTGCCTCGACGAGCTTTTCCGATCCGTTCAATCTCGCACGGCAGTTTGCCTCCCTTGACCGGCTGAGCGGCGGGCGGGCCGGCTGGAACCTCGTCACGTCCTCCGATCCGGACGCCGCCTATAATTTCGGGCACGATGCGCAGATCCTGCATGGCGACCGTTACGAGCGCGCCGAGGAATTCGCCGATGTGGTGCTCGGCCTCTGGGACAGTTTTGAAGACGACACTTTCATCCGCGACAGGCAGTCGGGGCGCTATTTCGATCCTCAAAAGCTGCACCGGCTCGATCACATCGGCAAGCATTTCAAGGTGCGCGGCCCCCTCAACATCCCGCGCTCGCCGCAAGGTCGACCGGTTGTGGTGCAGGCAGGCGCCTCAGAGCCCGGCAAGGAGCTTGCCGCACGCACGGCCGAGGCAATCTTTGCTGCGCAGATCACGCTTGAGGAAGCGGTTGCCTTTTATGCCGACGTCAAAGGCCGGCTCGCCAAATTCGGCCGCTCGCATGACGACCTGAAGATTCTGCCGGGCATTTTCCCCGTCGTCGGGCGAACGGAATTGGAAGCGCAGGAAAAGTTCGAAGCGCTGCAGACGCTCATCCAGCCGGAAGTGGGCTTGAACCTCATCTCTCAACTCTCCGGCGTCGATCTTTCGTCCTATCCGCTCGATGGGCCGGTGCCCGATAATCCGCCGGCCACCAACGCCGGCAAGAGCCGCCAGGCTCTCGTCCTCGATCTTGCCCGACGCGAAAATCTTTCGATCCGCCAGCTCTACCTGCGTATCGCCGGCGCCCGTGGCCACTGGCAGGTGGTCGGCACGCCGGTTCAGATCGCCGATGTGCTCGAGGAACGCTTCGAAAATTATGGCGCCGACGGCTTCAACATCATGGCGCCGCTGATGCCGGGCGGGCTTGCCGACTTTATCGAGCTGGTCGTTCCGGAACTGCGCCGCCGCGGCCTATTCCGAACCGAATATGAGGGCGCGACGCTGCGCGACAATCTGGGTCTCAAGCGCCCGGCCAACCGCTTTGCTGAAGCCGCCAGTGCTACGGCTGCCGAATAAGGAGAAACGAATGAGCCGCGATAAGCTATATCTCATCGAACCGGGTTTTTCCGACCCGAAGAAGCCGGGTGTCAGCTACGTCTGCCCATATTGCAATGCCGTCGAGGGACTGCTTGCGTCGTTCCCAAGTCTTGCGAGCAAGATCGAGGTGGAGAGGGTTCCCTTTGCCCGGCCGCGCACAAGTGTGATCGCCGCCATCAGCGAGGAACACCAATCCCTGCCGGTGCTGGTTCTCGCAGAGGACGCACCGGCAGATGCTGAACACTGGAATGGCGTGCGTTTCGTCAACAAGACCGATCGTATCCTCGAGCTGCTTGCCGAGCGCCATGGTTTCCCGCGTTTACACAACTGACGGGAAAGCGCGATGACCGCAAAGCCTGGAACGTTCGAGCCGAGCCAGCCGGGGCCAACCTCAAATTCGCCCGCCCTCTTCCAGGCGGAGCGCGATAATCCCTATCTCGTCAGGGCGGCCGACCTCACGCAGATCTTTGCTTGCGATGCCGTCGAACGCGACCGGCTCGGCGGCCGGCCGTCCGAACAGATCAAGCTTCTGAAGGAGAGCGGCCTCGTCAATCTGCTGATCCCGAAGGAATTCGGTGGCGAGGGTCAACCCTATTCGACCGCGCTTAAGGTTCTGCGTGAATTTTCCAAGGTCGATGGCTCGCTTGGTCACCTCTTCGGCTATCACTTCAGCCCACTCATGAACGCGACGACGGCAGGCGACGCGCGCTCGCAGGAGATCTTGCGCCGATCGGCGGATGGCCGCTGGTTCTGGGGCAATACGACCAACAGTTTTTCGAAGAGCCTATTCGGCCGAAAGACCGCCGGTGGTGCCATCCTGAACGGCTTTCGCCCTTTCGCCTCGGGTTCGCATGTCGCCGACTATCTCATGGTCGCCTGGGAGGACGAGGAAACCAACCAGCGCAGCTTTGCCTATATTCCGGCCAATCGTCCGGGCATTACCATCGCCGACGACTGGGACGGAATTGGCCAGCGCCAGACAGGCAGCGGCAGGGTTTTCTACAAGGATGTCAGGATCGACAGTGACGAAATTCTGGCGGAGCGCCCGCGCGACCCGATCGCACTTCTGGCACCCCAGCAGCAGCAGAGCGTGCTCCTCAACGTCTTTGTCGGCACCGCCCAGGGCGCACTTGCGGCAGCCCGTGACTATACGGTCACGAATTCACGACCTTGGATCTATTCCGGCGTCGAACGGCACGTCGACGATCCCTGGATCAAAAGGCAATATGGTGAGCTCTGGACGAAGGTGCAGGCGGCGACCGCGCTCGCCGACCGGGCAGCGCAGTCGATCGACGCTGCCTATGCCAAGGGCGCTGCGCTCAAGGCGGACGAGCGCGGCCAGACGGCGATTGCCGTCGCTTCCGCCAATGTGCTGGCAGGCAGAGTGGCGCTCGAGGTCACAAGCGAGATATTCGAGGTCATGGGTGCACGGTCGGCAGTGCGTGCCTATGGTTTCGACCGGTTCTGGCGCAATGTGCGCATCCATACGCTGCACAACCCGGCCGAATACAAGACACGCAATGTCGGGACGTGGTTCCTGACCGGCGACTATCCCGAACCAGGAATATTCCAATGAGCGGACGCGAGCTTCATCTCAACATCAATATCCTGCATTCGGGCTTCTCACCCGCGGCCTGGCGGATGGAAGGCAGCGATCCGCGCGCCTCCTTCGATGTCAATCACTATATCAATGTCGCCAGGATTGCCGAGCGCGGCACGTTCGATGCCGTCTTCCTCGCCGATCAGGCGGCAATATCCGACCGGGTAGATTTCAGGCCGCTGACCTCGCTCGAACCGACGATCGTGCTTGCGCTGGTCGCCGCCAACACAGAGAATATCGGCCTCATCGCCACCGCCTCGACGACCTACAACGAGCCCTATAATATCGCCCGCCGCTTTGCCACGCTTGACCATGCAAGCGGCGGCCGGGCTGGCTGGAACATCGTCACCAGTGCGGACCTGTCGCAGAGCCGCAATTTCGGTCTCGAAAAACCCGTCGCCCATTCCCGTCGCTACGAGCGCGCCGACGAATTTGCCGCCGTCGTCAAGGCGCTGTGGGACAGCTGGGAGGAAGATGCCTTCATCGGCGATGTCGCGACCGGCCGTTTCGTCGATCCGGCACGTGTCCATGCGATCGCCCATCGCGGCAAGCATTTCCAGGTGCATGGGCCGCACAATATTCCACGCCCGCCCCAAGGCCATCCGGTTCTGGTGCAGGCCGGTGGCTCGGACGATGGAAGAGAACTTGCGGCCGAACATGCCGAAGCCGTTTTCTCCGCCTCGCAATCCTTCGAGGAGGCGCTCGATTATGCCGGCGACCTGCGCCGGCGTGCTGCCCGCTTCCGCAGGCCAGCCGACAGCATTCTTGTGCTCGCCGGCCTTGCGACGATCATCGGCAGCACCGAGATCGAGGCCAAACGACGGCAGGAAGAGCTGCGCGAACTGATACCGCTCGAATATAGTCTCGCACGACTGGCGGGCGTGCTTCAGCTCGACGCCAGCAACCTCGACCTCGACGCCCCGCTGCCCGACGACATTCCGTTGCCAGCCGATGGCGGTCATACCTTCTTCCGCGCCACTTTGGCGCTCGCCAGACGGGAGCGGCTCAGCGTGCGCGGCCTTATCCGCGCCCTGAACGGCGGCACCGGCCATCGCACCATTGTCGGCACGCCACAGGACGTTGCCGACGACATCGAACGCTGGTTTGTCGCCGGTGCGGCAGATGGCTTCAACCTGATGCCGGACGTATTGCCGCACGGGCTCGAGGTCTTTGTCGATGAGGTCGTGCCGATCCTGCGCAAACGCGGACTGTTTCGGCAGGCCTATAGCGGGAAGACGCTTCGCGAGCATCTCGGTCTTGCCCGCCCGGCCAACCCCTATGCGGCCGCGGCAGAATAGAGATCGACAATGACAGCAGGCGGGGAAAATCGATATGACACCATCAACAGCAGTGGAAAGAAACGTCGGCAATGAAAGGCTGAAGGCGCTTGCCGGCGAGCGCTACCGCAATAAACAGCAGCTTTCGGGAGATTGGACCGAAACCGTCGAGACGATCCTCTCGCATCGGAGCGTGCGCCATTATCTGCCAAACGCGGTACCGGCGGAGGCTGTCGAGCTTGCCGTTGCCGCCTCCCAGTCTGCACCGAGTTCCTCGAACCTCCAGGCCTGGAGCGTGGTTGCCGTTGAAGATGTGGAACGCCGCGGGCGTTTGAATGCGGTTGCCGGCAATCAGCGGCAGATCGCCCAGGCCCCACTTCTACTCGTCTGGCTCGCCGATCTTGCCCGACCGCGCAAGATTGCAACGGAGCGTGGCGCGACCGCCGAAGGGCTCGACTATGTGGAAAGCTTTCTTCTTGGCGTGATCGACGCGGCACTCGCCGCCCAAAACGCCGTCGTCGCGCTGGAATCCCTTGGTCTCGGCACCTGCTATATAGGAGCGATCCGCAACGATCCCGAAGCGGTCGCGCGCGAACTCGCCCTGCCCGATGGCGTTTTTCCCGTTTTTGGCCTGACGGTTGGTTATCCCGATCCGGCGGTGCCCGCCAGCATCAAGCCCCGCCTACCGCAAACGAGCGTCCTGCACCGCGAGCGCTATCAGGACGGGGCACCGGCCGACGATCTCGACGGTTACAATCATGTTCTCAGAAGTTTCCAGACCGAACAGACCATGCCTCCGATCGACTGGACCGATCAGGTTCGCAATCGTATCGGCACGGTCGAGGCGCTCAAGGGTCGTCATGTGCTTGGCGATGTGGCACGCAAATTGGGGTTCCGGCTGAAATAGGCCGTCCCGGCCTGCCCCTGCACGACGCGCAATCTCACTCGGCGGCGATCATGTCGAAATCGGATCGAGCGCCTCGGGAGGGGGCGACCTCAATCGTCTGCGCGGCACGCGCCTCGGCAAGCAGCCAGTTGCGGAATAGATCGACACGCATCAGCTGCGCCTTGTGAGCCGATGTGACGAAGAAATAGGAAGAGCCGACAGGCTGAGGGTTGCCGAAAGGGCAGACGAGCCGACCACTGCGGATCTCGGCCTCCGCGAGCCTTATCTTGCCGAGACCGAGTCCCTGGCCGGCAACGGCAGCGTCGAGTACCAGAGAGGACTGGTTCAACCGGAAGCCGCCGCGCGACGGGCGATAGGCAAGCCCCTCGGCGCGCAGCCAGGCATGCCAGTCAGGGCAGGCATGGTCATGTTCGGCGCCTTCCTCGTGAAGGAGCGGCACGTGTTGGATCGCTTCCGGACGCGCCCAGAGCGCATGGTGTTCTGCAAATTCAGGACTGCAGACAGGCAGGACCCCCTCAGAGAACAGATGATCGACTGCCAGGCCGGGATAGGCACCGCTGCCGAAGCGGATCACGCAGTCGGCGTCACCTGTGTCTAGGTCGGTCAGATCGGTCGAGGCTTCGACGAGGACTTGCAGGCCGGGTGCAGCGCGTCGGAGTGCATCGAGCCTCGGGATCAGCCATTTGCTGGCAAAGGAAGGAGCGACGGACACGCGGATCGGCTGCTCGTGGTCGCTCATTGCAAACTGCGCCATGGTCGAGAGAACGGCGTCGAAGGCATCGGTCAGCCCCGGCATCAGGGCGTGGCCCGCCGTTGTCAGCTGCAACTGGCCGCGCACCCGGTTGAACAGCGGCTGGCCAAGGTAGTTTTCCAGGAGCCTGATCTGTTGGCCGACAGCAGCCGATGTGACATGCAGCTCTTCGGCGGCGCGGATGAAATTCAGATGACGCGCCGTCGCCACGAAGGCACGCAAGGACGTCAGCGGCGGCAGACGGGCAAGCGTCGGATTGATGGTCTTCCTGCGATGGGGCGCGAGCGTGTTCATGAACCGATTGCACCACAAACAGACCGGACAAGACGAGAACCCGCTTTGCGCCGATCACGCGGCCGGAAACATTTCCTTGCGCGTGACCAACGTGCCGGGGAAGCAAAAACTAAAATCCGAAAATTGTCTACTAAAAGACTAGATTATCGCGATCCTGGCACGCCCCCCGTTTTGCGCGAAGCTTTTCTTTCGGGCACTGCGAGAAAAACATTCTTCTCGATTTCCCCTCCCCAGACCGATCATGCGCGCTCAACAAGGCTTGGATCTCGGCAGGCCGAAACGGACACAGGGGGTCGTTATGAATATCAACAGACGTCAGCTCAATCAGCTCTTCGCGTTCACAGCACTCAGCGCCGTGGTTTCCATCGGTCGCGTTGCCGAGGCGGTGGAACCTGTCGCCGGCGGTACGCTCAATCTGCTCGTCCAGCCGGAGCCGCCCACACTCGTCACCCTTGCGCATACAGCAGGCCCGACCACCCGCGTCTCCGGCAAGGTTACCGAAGGATTGCTGGCCTACGGGCTGGACTTCAAGCCGGTCCCGCAGCTTGCGACCGCCTGGCAGGTCAGCGACGACGGGTTGGAATACCGTTTCGAACTCAGGCAAGGCGTCAAGTGGCATGATGGCAAACCATTTACCGCCGAGGATGTCGCCTTCTCCATCCTGGCGCTGAAGGAGGTGCATCCGCGCGGCCGGGCCACCTTCTCCAGCGTCAAGGAAGTCGCAACACCGGATGCCCACACGGCAATCATTCGTCTGTCGAAACCTGCACCCTATCTGATCGGCGCCTTGCAGGCGAGCGAATCGCCGATCGTCCCCAAACATGTCTACGAGGGCGCCACCGACCTTGCCGGGCACGCAAATGGCCGCGCCCCGATCGGTACGGGTCCTTTCATCTTCCGTGAATGGGCGGTCGGCAGCCATGTGATCCTGGATCGCAATCCCGACTATTGGGACCAGGGCAAGCCCTATCTCGACCGCATCGTCATCAAGTTCATTCCCGATGCCAGTGCCAGACTCGCAGCACTTGAGACCGGCGAAGTCGATATTGCGCCCGATACACCGGTGTCGCTCAGCGAAATCGACCGGCTGAAAGCCTCGCCCACGCTTGCCGTCGACGATCGCGGCAACGATTATTCGCCGACCGTCTATCGCATTGAATTCAATCTGCAGAACGAGTTTTTCAAACACGACAAGGTTCGTCAGGCCGTGGCCCACGCGATCGAGCGACAGGCGATTGCCGATATCGCCTTTTATGGATACGCGGTCCCGGCCCCGAGCCCGATCAGTCCCTTCCTCAAGGCTTTCTACAATCCGGATGTCCCGGTCTATGCCCATGACCCGGCAAAGGCCGAGCAGCTTCTCGACGAGGCCGGCTTCCCGCGCGGGCCGGATGGCGTGCGCTTCGAAGTGCCGCACGACGTCATGCCTTATGGCGACACCTATACCCGCATCGGCGACTATCTGCGCGATGCGCTGTCTAAGATCGGCGTCAAGGTGGCATTGCGCGGACAGGACGTTCCGACATGGCTGAAGCGCGTCTATACCGATCGCGACTTCGCCTTCGTCACAAATGGCATGGGCAATACATTCGATCCGACCATCGGCGTACAACGTCTCTATTGGTCGAAGAACTTCAAGAAGGGCGTGCCCTTCTCGAACGGCTCGGGCTACAACAATCCGGAAATCGACGCGATTTTCGAGCAGGCAGCCGTCGAGAACGACCGCGCCAAACGCGTCGAACTCTTCAACCGCATGCAGGTCATCATTGCCCGCGACCTGCCCGACATCACGCTCGTCTCGTTCCGGCAACTGACGATCTTCAACAAGAAGGTCCAGGATCATACGGTCGTTGCCGACGGCCTCTCGGGCAGCCTCTCCTCCACCTATCTCCTCAAGAACGCCTGAGAGGGACGATCCTCATGAACATCAACCGTCGCACCTTCAACCAGCTGCTGCTTTTGTCCACCGCCGGCACGCTCGCGCCCTCGTTCGGCCTCATGGCGGCAGAGGACAAGCCTAAGCCGGGCGGAACACTGAACTTCATCGTCGAGCCCGAGCCGCCGACAATCCTGGCGCTGGCGCATACCGCCGGCGGCACGCAGAAGGTCAGTCCGAAGATCACCGAGGGGCTCTTAACCTACGATTTCGACCTCACGCCGAAACCGCAGCTTGCAACCGAATGGGCGATTTCCGACGATGGCCTGAGCTACACGTTCAAGCTGCGTGCGAATGTGAAATGGCATGATGGCAAAGCCTTCACCGCCGATGACGTCGCCTATTCGATCGAACTCTTAAAGCAGGTCCATCCGCGCGGGCGCGGCACCTTCGCCAATGTCGTCAAAGTCGAGACACCCGACCCGCTGACGGCGGTCATCCGCCTGTCGAAGCCCGCGCCCTATCTGCTCAGCGCCCTCTATGCGGCGGAATCGCCGATCGTGCCGAAGCATGTCTACGACAATGTCGCGATAGCCGACGTGCCGCTTAATAAGAACGGCAGCGCACCTGTTGGCACCGGCCCCTTCGTCTTCAAGGAGTGGACGCGCGGCTCGCATATCATCCTGGAGCGCAATCCCGACTACTGGGATGCCGGCAAGCCCTATCTCGACCAGATCGTCATCCGCTTCGTTCCCGATGGAGCAGCACGAGCAGCAGGATTCGAGACCGGTGAATTCGATATCGGCGGCGACAATCCGATCCCGCTCAGCGATCTCGAGCGCATCAAGTCGCTGCCGAATATCAGCGTCGATTCCCGCGGCTACGAAACCAAGGGCGACCAGACCCAGCTCATCTTCAATCTCGATAATGAATATCTGAAGGATGTGAAGGTTCGCCGCGCCATCGCCCACGCGATCGATCTCGACGTCATCCTGAACACTGTCTGGTACGGTTACGGCCATATCTCGCCAACCCCCATCAGCACCTTCCTGTCCCGTTACCACGACGGCTCGATCAAGCCCTACGCCTACGATCTTGCGGCAGCCGAACAGCTCCTCGACGAGGCCGGCTACAAGCGTGGCGCCGACGGCACCCGCTTTGCCCTCAGGCTCACCCACAACTCCTACAATGAAGGCTTCAAGCGGGTCATCGAATATCTGAAACAGAATCTCACCCGCATCGGCATCGCCGCAACGATCGATTCCTACGATTTCTCGACCTATATTCAGAAGGTCTATACAGAACGGGTCTTCGACGTAACAGCCGAATATCTCGGCAATCAGTTCGATCCGACGCTCGGCGTCCAGCGCATCTACTGGTCGAAGAACTTCAAGCTCGGCCTGCCCTTTTCCAATGCGGCCCATTACGCCAATCCGGAGGTCGACCGGCTGCTGGAGGCGGCATCGGTGGAAATCGACGAGCAGAAGCGACGACAAGAATTCAACGATTTCCAGAGGATCATCGCCGAGGAGGTTCCGGTGGTGAATCTGATCGCGCTGGAAAATGTCACCGTCTTCAACAAGAGGGTGAAGAACCACACGATCGGCGCCGAAGGCGTCCAGGCTAATTTCGCCGAGGTCTATATCAAGGACGGCGAAGGCTGACGGTTCGGCGGTCACGACCAGCCTTCACGGATCATGGGCGCATCGTCAGATGCGCCCATGATCGCTTTGCGGTTTGTCGGATGAATCGCTTGTCAAGAGGCGGCGCGGGCCGGTGTGAATTTTGCGAGGATGCGGTCGGCAAGCGCGATCGCCTGCGTGCGCTGTTCGGTGATCGAGCTCGATTCCCAGGCCACACCGCGCAGCGGATGGCCGATGGCGCTCAAATTGCGGTGAACGCGCCCTTCCTCATCGATGAGGTCGCCCTCAGGGGTGGCGTCGATGCCGAAGCCGGTCGAATGCGGGCGCACCTCGCCGCTTGAAAGAAGCTGGCGAACAAACGGATGAGCGATTTCCCGCCAATCATGCAGCTGATGCCCGCGGCAATCGATGACACCGCCGAAGACAGTCTCCTCAAGGCCTGCCGCGGTCTTCAGGGTTGCTGCAATACCGGCTTCCTCAGGCTTCAGCGCCAGGAGGCGGGCCGTCCCATGGACGAGCCGCCCCTGAGACCGCGCCGCGTCGACGCTGCGGTGGCTTTCCGGCGCAGACCGATGCGCCGTCACGTCCCAGAAGGCCCTCAAGTGACGGGCAAAGCGCAGCCTTTCCCGATCGTTGGCATTCTGCCAGAGCGGCAGGATGTGCGGGCGAATGGCAAGCGGCAGCCCCTGCCAGTCCGCACCCGCGGCGGTAAGCTTTCGCCGTTCGGCCTTGACGCGCGCAAGCAGGGCGCGTGCCGTCGAAGGAAGCGGCCCCTCGGCGAGGAAGTCACGAGCAGGCTCGGCATTCCTGCGACCCTCGACAAACTGGCCCCGCCGCGAAATCACCCGGTAGCGTCCACGAAACCCCCTCGCCTCCATGCTCGCGATCGCATCGACCATGGAGAGACTGGCACCGATGATGAGGATATCGGAACTGTCGCTCAACCGATCGAGCGCCGCCACGTTCCAGGGATTTTCGGCAAAGCGCGGATGGCCTGCCACAGCTGCCTCGGCAGAACGCAGATCGGGCTGGAAGACCCCGAGCGCCAGCACGGCCTCGTCCGCTTCCACGACGGTGCCGTCCGTGGTAACGACCCGGACGCGGTGTGGAGATGATGACAGATGTGCCGCCGACGAACGGGCATGCTGCAGGCTCGATCCGGAACGTGCCTGTGCAACTGCGCGCTTCAGCTCGTCGCGCACATAGGTGCCATAAAGATGGCGCGGCGGGCTGCTTGCGGCAACGTCTTCGGGCGGTTGCCAGCCGTTGGCGGGACCGTTTTCGGCAAGCCAGCGGGCCAGATGCCCCATATCCTCAGGATAGAGCGAGAAGATCTCGGCCGGCCCGTTGACGAGATGGGCCGGGTCGCTGGTGCTATAGGCAACGCCGCGCCCGAGCTCGGCGCGCGGCTCGATGATGGTGATCGACAGCGCTTCCGTGGTCCGGTCGAGAAGTTTGAGTGCGGTGAGCGCGCCGGCAAAGCCGCCGCCGATAATGATGACGGAATGGCTCGGCTTGGGATCGAAATGCATGAGACCTCCCTCCCCGTCGCACAGTCCCGGGGGATGACAGCAAGAAAGGCGCACAGATCTCCTGCCGACGCGGCGGCCGGACATCCGGATGACCTCGGGTGATAAATGGAAGCGACGCGACGGGGCCGGGCTTTAGAAGACCTTGCCTTCCTCCAGATGCGTCGTCGTTCCGTTGATATAGAAATCACCCACGACGCGTGCCTTGTGCAGCAGCGGGTTGTGGTTGAGCACGGTGCGGATATTGCGCCAGTGGCGGTCAAGGTTGAGATGCCTTGATGTCGCCGAACCGCCGCCGAGTTCGAAGACATTGGTTGCGGCAGAAAGCGCGATCTGTGAGGCGACGATCTGGGTGCGCGCCGTCGTCAGCGCGCTGTCGACGAGAGCTTCCTCCAATCGTCCCGGATCGCCTGCGCCGAACGCTGCAACGGAACGATCAAGCGCGCGGGCCGCCTCCCGGATCAGCGTATCGACTGCAAAAGAGCCACTGGCGATCTCGCCCAGTATTTTCTGGACAAAGGGGTCGGCATTCGCCGTTTCTGCCGCGCTGTGGGCGGCAGAACGCGCCTGTCTGCGGACGTAGTCGGTGCCTTCGGCCACGGCGCCACGCACCGCTCCCGCCATTGAGGCGGCAAGATGGAGCTGGCGCAGGGTCGAGGTATGGCGACCGACAAGCGTGTTGAGGCCGCGTGTGGAAATCTCATGCGGCAGGACCTCGACATCCTCCAGCAGCACGCCGCCGCTCGCCGTCAGCCGCTGGCCCATTCCGTCCCAGTCGTCGAGAACGGTGATGCCCTTGCGGTCGACCGGAAGCAGGACGCTCACGAATTGGTCCTCGTCGTTCCTGGCGCTGAAGGAAGCGAAATCGGAGAATGCGGTTCCCGTCGCATACCATTTGCGGCCATTGAGGCGGTAGCTGTCGCCGGCCTTCGAAAGTTTTGTCGTCACCTCGCCAGGACGCTTGGTGCCTTGTTCCGTATGAGCGCCGCCGAACAGCTTGCCGGCGAGCACTCTTGTCAGCTGCGTGCGGTCAAGCGCCGTATTGGGATTGAGAACAAGGCTCTCGGTGAAATTGAAATGGCTGCGAAGCGCATGTGCGACATTGGAATCGGCCGCACCGATCGCCATGATCGTCTCGATATAGTCGAGGACACTACCGCCTGGCCCACCAAGCGAGGTGGGGATGCGCAGCGCTCCGAGACCGGCCTCCTTGAACAGGCGGAAAGCCTCAAACGGAAGCTCGCGATCGAGATCGCGCCGTGCCGCTTCCTTGCCAATTTCGGCTGCGAGCGCCGGCACCGTCGAAAGCAGGGCGGCAAGATCGGTATCGGGCTCCGATCCATTGGCGGATAGCATCGTGGAAGAGGTTGAGGTGGCCATGGTCAAGCTTTCAACGGTGAATTTTTGAAGAATGGGAGGATCCACGCAAGGGCGGATCCTCCCTGACGGCCTCAGGCGACGGCGCGCGTCAGCGACACGACATTGTCGGTCCCTACTTCGCTGAGACGCGGAACGCGCCCTTCGACCGGATGGCTTGGATCGTTGAAGCCCGGCGTTGACGGATGACCGGCCGTCACCAGCCTATCGACTAGGGCCTCGTCCTCGGCATCGAGCTTGACGTCGAGCGCGCGGATATAGCTATCCCAGTGCTCTTCGGTGCGTGGGCCGGTAATGGCGGCCGAGATCAGCTTGTTGTTCAGCACCCAGGCGAGCGCGAACTCGGTCGGCGTAATGCCCTTGCGGTTGGCATGGGCAGCGATCTCCTTGGCGATCGCAATCGATTCCGGACGCCATTCGGTTTCGAGGATGCGCTTGTCGCCACGGCCTGCACGCGTATCGGCACCCGGTTCCTTGCCCGGCTCATATTTGCCGGTCAGCACTCCGCGGGCGAGCGGCGAATACGAGACGACGCCGAGGCCGTAATAGTGGGCGGCCGGCAGCTGTTCGGCTTCGGCTGTGCGGTTGACGATGTTGTAGAGTGGCTGGCTTGCGACCGGCCGGTCAATGCCGAGCTGATCGGCAAGATGGGCGATCTCGGCGATGCGCCAGCCGCGGAAATTCGAGACCCCGAAATAGCGCAGCTTGCCGGCACGGATAAGGTCGGCAATGGCGCGCACCGGCTCTTCGAGCGGCGCGTCGAAGACAGCGCGGTGGAAATAGAGGATGTCGATATAGTCGGTGTTCAGGCGGCGCAGCGAATTCTCCACCGTCTCGATCACCCATTTGCGCGAGTGGCCGCCAAGGTTCGGACCCTTGGTGTGCGAGTTGACGAACTTGGTCGCCAGAACCCAGTGATCGCGGCTTGACTTGATGCCGCGCCCGACAACCTCTTCCGACTTGCCGTCGTGATAGACATCGGCCGTGTCAATGAAGTTGATCCCCTGCTCGCGGGCCTTGTCGATGATGCGGAAGGCGACCTCATCGGGCGTCGGCCCGCCGAACATCATGGTTCCAAGGCTGAGCGGTGACACTTTGAGCGCGCTGCGCCCGAGGTAGCGATAATCGACCATTTCATTCTCCATTCATTGAGCGTGGTGACAGGCGACGGCGTGGCCGACGCCGAACTGGCGGAATGCCGGATCCTCGGCCCGGCAAATATCGGTGGCAAACGGACAGCGCGTGTTGAAGCGACAGCCGGACGGTGGATTGTGCGGACTTGGCAGGTCGCCGGTGATCGGGGCTGCCTGCTTGCGGCGCGACGGGTCGGGAACGGCGGCAAGCAGGGCCTGCGTATAGGGATGCTTGGCGCCGCTCCAGAGGTCGGCAGTCGAGGCGCTTTCGACGATACGCCCGAGATACATGACGAGCACACGGTCGGCGAAATAACGAACGACAGACAGGTCATGCGAGATGAAGAGATAGGAAAGCGACAGCTCCGTCTTCATCTCGACCAAAAGGTTGAGGATCTGGGCCTGGATAGACAGGTCAAGTGCCGAGACCGGCTCATCACAGATGACGAGCTCGGGCTGCAGGATCAGCGCCCGGGCAATGCCGATGCGCTGGCGCTGGCCGCCGGAAAATTCGTGCGGATAGCGCTCAAGGGATTCGCTTGGCAGGCCGACATGCTCGACCATTCCCGCAGCGATCGCATCGCGTTTCCTGCGATCGCCAATGCCATGCACGGCAAGCGGCGCCGTCAATATCGTGCGGATCGTCTGGCGCGGATTGAGCGAGGCGAAGGGGTCCTGGAAGATCATCTGGATGCTGCGACGGATCGACTGCAGTTCCTTGTTCGACATGGCCGTAACATCGCGGCCGCGAAAGCGGACCTGCCCGGAAGACGGTGTGACGAGGCGCGTCAGCGACTTGCCGAGCGTCGACTTGCCGCAACCGGATTCACCGACGAGCGCAACTGTCTCGCCCTCACCGATTTCCAGTGACACGCCGTCAACGGCGCGCACCGTGCCGGCGCTGCCTGGATAGTGGGTGGAGAGCCTATCGACCGACAGGAGCGACATGAGCGACCTCCGCAGGGACTGAAACATAGGGGCAAGCGACTTCGCGGCCCGCAGAGATGGAAAACAGCGCCGGCACCGCCTGGGCGCAGGCGGGACGGGCGAGCGGACAGCGCGGACGGAAGGAACAGCCCCTCTCGCCGGCCGCCGAGACGATAGAGCCGGGAATTTCGGCAAGCGGCCCATCGCGATAATGATAATCGGCCGTCAGCCGCGGCGATGCCGCCAGCAGGCCGCGTGTATAGGGATGATAAGGCGCATCGAAGACCGGGCCGGGAAGACCTTCTTCGATCTTGCGGCCGGCATACATGACGACGACGCGATCGGCCCATTGCGCCACGATGCCAAGATCGTGGGTGATGAGGATGACTGCCATGTTCAGCTTGGCGCGCAGATTATCGAGAAGCTGCAGGACCTGCGCCTGGATGGTCACGTCGAGCGCGGTCGTCGCCTCGTCGGCGATTAGAAGTTTCGGGTTGCAGGCAACGGCAATCGCGATCATCACGCGCTGGCGCATGCCGCCCGATAACTGATGGGGATAGTCGTCGATACGGCGGGCCGGCTGCGGAATACTGACGAGGTCCAGAAGCTCGATCGCCCGGGCACGCGCCTGGCGGCGGCTGAGATCCTCATGGATCCGGAGCACCTCGATGATCTGGTCACCGATCGACAGAACCGGATTGAGCGAGGTCATCGGCTCCTGGAAGATCATTGCGATGTCGCGCCCGCGAACCTGCCGCAATTGCCGTTCCGACAGCGTCAACAAGCTGCGACCGTCAAACAGGATCTCGCCACCCGGCCGCCCCTGCCGCGGCAGGAGCCCCATCAGGGCAAGCGCCGTCAGAGACTTGCCCGATCCGGATTCGCCGACGATCGCCAGCATCTCTCCCGGATCGGCATTGAAGCTGACGCCCTTGACCGGCTCGGCGGTCGGGAAGCGAACAGAGAGATCGCGGACTTCGAGAAGATGGCGCATCACCGTTCCTCCGAAAAGCGCGGATTGAGCGCATCGTTGAGCCCATCCCCCAGAAGATTGAGTGCCAGTACGGTAAAGACGATTGCCAGGCCCGGCAGGGCCGTGAGGTACCAGGCTGTGCGGATGACATCCCGGCCGGCGCCGATCATTGATCCCCACGAGACGCGATTGGGATCGCCGAGCCCCATGAAGGATAGCGCCGATTCCATCAGGATGGCACTTGCGACCATCACCGAGGAGGTGACGATCAGCGGCGGCAGCGCGTTCGGCAGGATTTCGCGGAAGATGATACGTGCATGGCCGAAGCCGAGGCTTCGCGCCGCAAGCACATAGTCCTTCTCGCGGATGGAGCGGAACTCGGCCCGTGTCAGGCGCGCCACTGTCGGCCAGCTGACGATGGCAATCGCAATGGTGACGGTCGAGGTCGTCGGCTGGGCAATGGCGACCAGCACGACGAGCAGCACGAAGCTCGGGATCGTCTGGAAGATCTCGATGACTTTCACAAGGATATCGTCGACTATGCCGCCGAAATATCCCGCCATCGCGCCGATCGTGATGCCGGCAGAAAGCCCGAGGGCGGTCGCCGCGATTCCGACCGTAAGCGAAATGCGTGCCCCGTGCAGGATGCCTGCGAGCACATCGCGGCCCATCGAATCCGTACCGAGCGGATAGGACGGATTTTGGCCCGGCCAGAGGAACGGTCGCGCCACCATCTCCATCGGATCGCCTGGATAAAAGACGGGAGCAAGAAGGGCAGCGAGTGCGGTCGCGATCAGGAAAAGGACGCCGAACAACGCGGTGGGATTGGACAGAAAAACCTTGAACTCACGCCGCAGACCGCGCCAGGCAATACCGGGTATGGCAGCGGCGCGCACGTCAGGCGCATGGATATGTGTCCAGTGCGGCTCGGCGGGCTTTTCGGGCAACGGCCGCGAGGGGTTGCTGTCGTGCTCGGCCAGATCGATTGCGCTGCCGGCATAGGTGTGAAGCTTCTGACTGGTCATCGGCTGGCTCCGATTCTGGGATCAATCCATGCCTGCAGCAGATCGACGGCCGCGTTGGCGACGATCACAAGGAAGGAGGACAAGAGCAGGATGCCGAGCAGCACGGAAAAATCGCGGGCCATCACGGCTTCGAAGGCAAGCCGGCCGAGTCCCGGCCAGCTATAGACAGTCTCGACCACGACGGCTCCGCCAAGCATGCCCCCGAAATGCATGCCGGCCATTGTCGTGATCGGGATCAGCGCATTGCGCAAGACGTGACGCGTGGTCAAGAAGAAGGGCGACACGCCCTTGGCACGGGCAGTGCGGACGAAATCCTGCGACTTGACCTCGAGCATCGCCGCGCGCGTCAGTCGCGCATAGATTGCCAGATAGAACAGGGAGAGCGAGGTTGCCGGCAACACCATGTAGCGGATCCGGTCGAGGAGTGCCGGCAGCCCGGTGAGCCGCGATCCGATCGTGCTGTCGCCGCCGCTCGGCAGCCAGCCGAGCTTCACGGAAAAGAACAGGATCAGCATCAGGCCAATCCAGAAGCCGGGAATGGAATAGAACAACAGTGAGACGACCGATATCACCCGGTCGGCGAGCCTGCCGGAAAAGGTTGCCATCAACGCGCCGAGCAACAGACCGGCGGCAATGGCAATCAGCAGCGCGGCCAGCATCAGCGTCAGTGTTCCGGGCAGCCGCTGACCAATGAGATCGGCAACCGGCATCCCGTAGCGCGGTGAAAAGCCGAGGCTGAAATGCGCCAGGTTGTCCAGGTAGTTGGCGAGCTGCACGAGAAGAGGGTTGTCGAGCCCGAAACGCTGGCGCAGAGCCGCCATGGTTTCTTCCGTGGCCGAACCGGATTCAGCCGCCATCACGTCGGCTGCATCGCCCGGCGCGAGCTTGAGCAGGAAGAAACTCAATATGACGATGCCGAGCATGGTCGGCACGGCCTGAATGACGGTCTTTCTGATCGTTCGGGCGACCCGCTTTAGTGCCGACATGGATTTCCACCTCGCGTCGCCGGAAGAATTCATCGTGTTGCGCTGCGATAGTAGTTGACTAAATCTGTGGGTTTTGTCAAATCGATATTAGTAAATAATTCCAAGAAGAAGCCTTGCATCGATGTCTTTTGGAATCATTTGACGTAACTATCGTATAATTTCGAATTTCTTACCGAGGCCACTCCGGAATTGGGTAAAAAACTCTACGGCCGCGCCGAAGTATGGAAAGGCGAACTCAGAACGCCCGGCAACGGGAACGCACAATCATCGAGGGACCGACCATGCCAGCATTTCCTGCCCCGACACGCCGCAATTTCCTTCTTGCTTCCGTTGCGCTCACCGTGGCGTCGGCAACACGCCTGCCGGCCTTTGCCGCTCCGGTGCGCGGCGGCACAGCGACGCTGCTCCTGTCGGCCGAGCCGCCAGTGCTGACGACCATTGCGAACACTGCCTTCAATTCCGTCTATGTCTCGCCGAAGGTGATCGAAGGCCTTCTGACGTATGATTTCGAGCTGAACCCGCAGCCGCTCCTGGCCAAAGAATGGTCGGTCAGCCCGGATGGGCTCGCCTACACGTTCCACCTGCGCGACGGCGTAAAATGGCATGACGGCCAAGCCTTTACATCGGCCGACGTTGCTTTCTCGATCAAGACGCTGAAGGAGGTTCATCCGCGTGGCCGCAACACGTTCCTCAACCTCGTCGAAGTCGAAACGCCAGATCCGCTGACGGCGGTTCTGAAACTCTCCAAGCCGGCTCCCTATCTCATCACCGCGCTTGCCTCCTCCGAGACGCCGATCGTTGCGCGTCATATCTATGAGGGCACGAAGGTCGCCGAAAACCCGGCCAACCTCGCACCGATCGGCACCGGCCCCTTCAAATTCAAGGAATGGGTCCGCGGCAGCCACCTCGTCTATGAGCGCAATCCTGACTACTGGGATCAGCCGCGCCCCTATCTCGACCAGCTCATTGTCCGTTTCATTCCCGATGCCGCAGCACGCTCGATCGCCATCGAGACCGGAGAGATCGACCTTGCCCCCTCGACACCCGTTCCGCTCAGCGATCTCGAACGTCTGAAGACGGTCGACGGCATCGCTTTCGACGAGCGCGGCTACCAATATTCGAATGGGGTCAGCCGGATCGAATTCAATCTCGAACGTCCGTTCTTCAAGGATATCCGCGTCCGCCAGGCCTTCGCTCATGTGATCGACCGCAAGGTGATCCTGAACACCATCAACTATGGTTATGGCGCGGCCATTCCCGGGCCGATCAATCCCAATCTTTCCAAATGGTATGACGGCGACCTGAAGACCTATCCGATCGATCTTGCCGCCGCCGAGAAACTGCTCGACGAGGCAGGCTATCCGCGCGGCAGCGACGGCGTGCGCATTCGCATTAATCTCGACTATGTGCCGAGTGGCGAAACCTATCCGCGTGGCTCCGAATATATCCGCCAGGCGCTAGCCAAGGTCGGCGTCGATGCAACCGTGCGCAGCCAGGACTTCGCCACCTATACCAAGCGCATCTATACCGATCGCGATTTCGATTTCGCCTTCGAGGGAATGAGCAACCTCTTCGATCCGACCGTCGGCGTTCAGCGCCTCTACTGGAGCAAGAACTTCAAGCCGGGTGTGCCCTTCTCCAACGGCTCGGCCTACAGCAATCCGAAAGTCGATGCCTTGCTCGAGGCCGCGGCAATCGAGGTCGATGCCAAGAAGCGTGTCGATCAATGGCGCGAGATCCAGCAGATCCTTGTCGAGGACCTGCCGGCGATCGACATCGCCAGCCAGCCGGAGCTGACCATCTACAACAAGCGCATCGCAGACCACACTGTGGGTGGAGAAGGTGTCTCCGGCGGCCTTGCCTACGCTTATCTCGCCACAGCCTGAGCTAAGAGGAAAAGGAACACGGATCCGTCATGTCCATTCAACACCCTCCCGGCTCCATCGTGGGTCTCCCGAAATTCTCCGCTCCCACCGACTTTGCCGAAAGCCCGCTGTCGCAGGCGCTCAAGCAGCCAGTGCTGCTCGGCCTGTTCCTGCCGATCCAGGCCGGCGGCTGGACGCAATCCACGCTCGAGCGATCGACGGACTGGAGCTTCGACTACAACAAGGCGCTGACGCTGAAGGCCGAGGAACTCGGCTTCGATCTGGTTTTCGCCCTGTCGCAATGGCTGCCGAAAGGCGGTTATGGCGGTGTCTTCAACGGCCAGGCGCTCGACAGTTTCACGACGACGGCAGCGCTTGCCGGCCTGACCAAGAAGATCATGCTGATCTCCACCATGCATGTCCTTTACGGGCCGTGGCATCCGCTGCATCTCGCCAAATTCGGTGCGACGCTCGACCACATTACCGGCGGACGCTGGGGCATCAATGTCGTGACCGGTCACCGTGCCGTCGAGCATGAAATGTTCGGCTGGCCACGCATCGAGCACGACAAGCGCTACGAACTGGCGGCCGAATTCCTCGAAGTCGTCCAGCGTCTTTGGAGCGATACCGAGAATTTCTCCTTCGAAGGCGAGAGCAGCTGGAAACTCGGTGGCGGCTTCGTGACGCCCAAACCGAATTTCGGACGACCGATCCTCGTCAACGCCACGGGATCGGATGCCGGCATTGCCTTTGCCGGCCGCTACTCGGACATTGTCTTCATCACAAGCCCGACGGGCGCCGACATCAACAGCGCGCTTCAATCGCTGCCTGCCCACACGAAAAGAGTGAAGGATGCGGCCGGGGACGTCGGACGCACGGTGCGTACCCTGCTCAACCCGATGGTCATCTGCCGGCCGACTGACAAGGAGGCATGGGAGCTTGCCGACCGGATCGTCGCCCATGGCGACCAGCGCTCGCCGCAGGGCTTTTCGTCACTGAACTCGGATGCGCATGCCTGGAAAGGCCGCGATCCGCAGGATCCCTACCGTTTCGTCGGCGGCAATATCCGCGTCATCGGCTCGCCCGAAAGCGTGGTCGACCAGTTCCAGAAACTGAAAGCCGCCGGTATCGACGGATTGCAGCTCAGCTTCTTCGATTTCCGGGATGAACTCGAATTCTTCGGCACCGACGTTCTGCCGCTGATGAAACAGGCCGGCCTGCGCCACTGAAAGGGACGATCATGACCAGCAATGCCATTTCCGAAATCTGGTATACGCGCTGCCCGGTGCCGACCCCGGTCGGTCTTGCCGCCCAACTCGGCTATCTCGAGGAGGGCTTTCGCAAGGAAGGCGTGACGCTGAAGTCGATCATCGACTCTCCCGACCGCGCCATCCGCCAGAGCCATTTCAACCATACGCTCGACTGGTCCTTCCGCCACGGCGGCAATGTTCCGCCGATCCGCGCCCGCTCGGAGGGCCGCAAGACAAGGCTCGTCGGCATCACCTGGACGGATGAATTTCAGGCGATCATCACCTTGCCGGGAACCGGGATCGCCACCACCAGGGATCTGAAGGGACGCCGCTTCGGCATCGCCCGGCGCCCGGAAGGCATCGTCGATTTCATGCGCGCGACGGCCTTGAAAGGTCTCCTGTCGGCTCTGTCGCTGGAAGGCCTGGCGCTCGACGACGTCGAGATCATTGACATCGCGCTTGCCGATTCCGTGCTCGCCACCCAGGAGGGACCATCGCTCTTCGGTCTCAAGCGTCGTCAGGCCTATGGCGAAGAGATCGCAGCCCTGCTGCGCGGTGATGTGGATGCGATCTATGTGAAGGGTACGGCCGGCATCAGCGTCGCCAATCTGATCGGCGCCGTTCAGGTGGCGGAATTCGGTTTTCACCCCGACCCGAAGATCCGCATCAATTCCGGCTCGCCGCGTGTTTTGACGGTCGACGAACTGCTTGCCGAGGAACGCCCCGATCTCGTCCACCGGCTTCTGGAAGCGATCTACAAGGCAGGTGATTGGGCTCAGGCCCATCCGGATGAAACGCGTCGCTTCGTTGCGCGCGAGGCTGGCGCCACTGAGGAGCAGGTGCTGGCGGCAAATGGGCCGGAGGTCCACCGCCATCTCGGCCTTGGGCTGGAGCCCGAACTGGTCGAGGCAGTCGGCCACTATAAGAATTTCCTTCGGGACTTCGGGTTCCTGGCCGCCGATTTCGATATTGCCGACTGGGTCGACCGCCGTCACGTCGACAGCTTTCACACCCGCGCTGTCGCCTGACAGGAGAAGCACCATGCTGCAGGAAACGATCGATCCACTCGACAGGGCACGAAGGCTTGCCAAGGATTTCTCCGAACGCGCCCACCATTTCGATGCGAGCTGTGAATTTCCCTTCGAGAACTTCACCCGGCTTTACGAGGCGGGACTGCTTGGCCTGGTGACCGCGCCCGAGCACGGCGGCCATGGCGGCGGCCTTACAGATGCCCAGGCGGTGATCAGCGAGATCGCCCGCGGCGAGCCATCGACGGCGCTGGTGCTCGCCATGCATTTCAACAGCCACTATACGCTGCGGCGGTTCGGAAAATGGCCTGCTCATCTTGCGGAGCGGGTTCTTCTCGCCAATCGGCAAGGTCCAGCCCTGATCAATGCCGCCCAGGCAGAACCCCGGATCGGCTCTCCCGCCCATGGCGCATTGCCAGAGACGATCGCTAGGCGCAAGGGCGACAGCTGGCGTATTACCGGTCGCAAGACCTACGTCACCGGCATACCGATCCTCAAATGGGTATCGCTGCTGGCGCTGACGGACGAGGCCGAGCCACGGCTTGCCTCCTTCCTGGTGCCTACCGACAGACCCGGCTTTACGGTCGAAAAAACCTGGAATGCCGCCGGAATGCACGCAACCGCCAGCGACGACATCATCCTTGAAGACGTCGTCATTCCCTTCGAAGACCTGATCGAAGCCCAGCCCGCGTCTGAGCCGATGCGTCGGGAAGAGCATGCAACGGCCTTCTTCTTCTCGCTGATCGGGGCCGTCTATCATGGGGTGGCGCTGTCGGCCCGTGACAAGGTGCTTGCCTTTTCGGCCCGCCATGCGCCGGCAAGCCTCGGCGCACCGATTGCGACCGTGCCGCGTATCCAGGACGGTCTCGGCGAGATCGAGGTGCGTCTTGCGACGAATGCCAGGCTGCTGCGCTCGCTCGGCGAAGATGTCGATGCCGGCAGGCCGGTCGGCATCGACGCCATGGCCGTGCGCCATGCGGTGATCGACAATGCGGTCGCCGTTACGAACCTGGCACTCGATCTTGCCGGCAATCCCGGCCTCAACAGGGATTTCGGACTGGAACGCCATCACCGCGATGCGATCACCGGCCGCTCGCACGCGCCGCAGAACCACATGGTCCGGGCAATCGCTGCGAAAAATGCTCTCGCCCGCCTGGAAGCGGGGCGCATATGAAACCCGACCTCGGATTAGAACACCCGGCCGGCTCGTGCAGTCGACCGGGCAACCATTAAGATCAGGCGTTGGGGCTCAGCCATATCTGGCCGAAACTGTTGTTGATGCCCTGCGCTCCGGGCGCGAAATTCCTGACCTTCTTGTTTGCAACGATCTGGGCGCCTGCCGCAACGAGATCGACCGACACGACATCCTCATGAATGATCCGCTGGAACTGATACCAGAGATCGCGCCGCTTGGCCTCGTCAGGCTCGACGGCAGCGGCTTCGAGCAACCTGTCAACCTCGGGATTGGCGTAGTGGCTGGCGTTTGAAAAGACGAGCCCGATCTTGAAGTTCTTCGACCAGTAGGCGCGCTGGACTCCGAGTGTGGGATCGAACGTGTTGGACAGGGATTCGATGACAAGATCGAAGGCGCGGTCCGTATAGACGGTCTTCAGGAACGTCGCGAGGTCGAACTTGAGAATTTCCGCGTCGATACCGACGGCAGCCAGAGATTGCCGGATGAAATCGGCATAGGAAGGCGGGAGGAAGGAATTATAGGCAAGACGAAGTTTGAAGCGCACGCCATTTGCCCCGCGCGGGTAGCCAGCCGTGTCGAGCAGCTTTTCTGCAAGCTTGGGATCCGGTTCACGGGCCTTGATGCTCGGATCATGCCATTTTGGCAAGGCAGTACTGATCGGGCTCGGCGAGACCTGCGCATAGCCGAACAGGGCGATATCGACGAGCTTCTGCAAGTCGATGGCATGGGCGATTGCCAGGCGCACGTCACGCTTTGTCAGGATTTCATTCTCATAGTTGAAGAAGAGCTGCTGCTGCGGTCCCGAATAGGCATAGGTCGTCGTGTCCACGACCAGATTGGGATTTGTCTTGAGGCGCTCGATGTCGGACAGGGGAACAGGGTTGGCACCGATGTCGATCTCACCCGTCTCGAGCGCGGCGGCACGGGCGGCCGGATCGAGAATGACGCGCAGGATGACACGATCGAGATAGGGTTTTCCGGCATCCCAATAATTCGGATTGCGCTCGAAGATCAGGTGACTGCCCGGCACCCATTCCTTCAGCAGGAACGGGCCTGTTCCGATCGTCTGGGCAAGCTTGGGCTGCTCCTGCGGCTTGAAGGTTTCGTAGACATGCTTCGGCACGATCGGCGATTCCGAGCTTGAGAGCGCGGTGATGAGGTATGGTGCAGGCTTGGTGAGCACAACGATTGCCGTATGAGGATCGGGCGTCTCCACGGCCGTCACGTTCTGATAGGTGATGCGACCGCGCGGATGGGCTTCCTTCAGCCGGAAAATGGTGAAGGCGACGTCGGCCGATGTGAAGTCGGTCCCGTCATGCCATTTGACCCCTTCGCGCAGCTTGAACGTATAACGCAACTGATCCTCGCTGACCGACCAGTCCGTCGCAAGAAGCGGGATGGGGTTAAGATCGTAATCAAAGTCGAAGAGGCCTTCGTTGATCTTCGGCCCGATGGCCTGCCCCGTGCCCGAGGACGTATTAATGGCAATGAGCGCACTTGGATCGGGATAATAGGCCCAATTAAGCGTACCACCCCTGACGGGCGTCTCGGTCGCCGCAGCGGCGGCAAACGTTGGAACGCCCCCAAGCGCAAGCCCGGCCGAGCCTGCAAGGAGAAGCTGATTGAACTGGCGGCGATTGATCGACATGGAAGGCTCCGAAGGCTGCGACGCTCGAAAAAGCGCGCACGGAGCCCCATGCTCCGATGAGGGAATGATCCCTTCCCGACCCGCCGAAGCAAAGGCAGATTTTCTATCGTGGCGGCGAAGCAAAGCTTGTCGCGCAGGCATAGAAAACAACAAAGTCGAGCATGCGCGCTGCCGGCAGCGCACATGTTCGACGAGGGTGATGAACAGGAAAGAGAGCTACTGACCAAGCCCGCCCAAAAGCCGACGCGCATTGCCGCCAGCCACAAGTAACCGTGACTGGGCGTCCAGACCCGCCGCCGTCAGGCTCTGCGCCAACCTCTGCCCGGAAAGGGCGGGAAGGATCGGCCAGTCCGTTCCGGCAAGAACGCGTTCCGCGCCGAAGAACTCCACCAATATGGCGATGATCGAAGGATCGTCGCCCATCGTGTCGAAGTAGATGTTGGGTCTATTCCCGGCCGCACGGTTCTGCCGGGAATAGGCACCGCCCCGCGCCGCCTGCACAACTGCCCCGAGCCCAAGCGTTGCGAAAACGAAATTCAGATCCGGAAATTCGTCCAGCAGGCCGTTTTCGAGAACCGACAGGAACGCGACGCCGTTCATGAGGCCCCGGCCCAGCGAATTGCCGAGCTTACCGGCGCCGGCAATGAGGATATCTGCCTGCGGTGCATTGACGGGATGGACAAGGACCGGTTTTCCGAGACGGGCAGCCACTTCCAGCGCAGGCCGGGCGACCGGATCGCCGATGAATTTGCCATCCCGGAAGGAATCGACCACAAGGCCCACCAATCCGAGTTTTCCAAGTGCCCGCTCCGCTTCATGCGCAGCCGCCTCGCCGGAAAAGGGATCGATCGTTGCGAGTGCCGCAAGACGATCGGGATGCGCCTTGACCAGCCCGGCAAGCCAGTCGTTCACCTCGGCAATCACGGCAGGATCAGTCGCCTTCTCCATGCCGAACAGGCTTTCGATGGTCGTGCTCAAGACGGCGAGCGAGACACCGGCTCTAGAAAACTCGTCGATCAGAGAGGCCGGATCGACAATCTTCCTCAACACGTCGTCGGGGAGCCCAGCGGATATGCGCCTGCTGCCGTTTTGCCCCCAATCGGCGGGCCAGAGATGAGTGTGAATGTCGACGATATCCAGTTCATTGCTCATGTGTTGCCGTTCTCCTCGGAATGGCGATTGTAGCTGGGGTCGGAGTGTTTCGCTCTCGGGCGCAGAGGTCGCCGATGGCGGGCCGGACGCTGCGGACAAAAGACATCTGGACCGTGCCTTGTGACACCCCAGGCCCGTGAATACGTCTGATCTCCTCGGCGACCAGAGCCTGCAGCAGCCAAAGGTTGCGATCGCGAATGTCCTTTTCTTCGAGGTGCTTGACGGTGAGATAAAGATATTCGGCGCACGACCCCATATGGCCAGATGTCTTGGCCAGCACCGTCGCGACGCTTTCGAGCGGCAGCCCGCGAAGGACGCGCTTGCCTTTGGGGCCTGCCCAGAACGTCAGCGCGCGCAAGGGCCTCTGTCGCGTTTGGACCGGAACCCAGGGAAGACGAATCGGAAAGCGAGCCGACTTCCCTGCGGATCATCCGGCGGATCTCACCCATGCGATTTTCTTCCGAAAGCCTGTAGGCGACGCCGTTACACTGACCACCTCGGTCAAGCGTCATCATCAGACCTGGCACCGCATCGGTCGCGCGCCATTGCGTCATCTGCAGGCAGAACGACCTGTGCCAGCCGCGGGCCTGGGCGTGGCACCAGTCCACCGCATCGAAGTCCGGTTTCCAGATCAGCGAGCCATAGGCAAACACCCACAGCGGGTCGCCCGCCGCTTCATAAAGCAATCGCTCCGAAAGCGTCTGAAGCTCACCTTCGCTCAGCGGAATGCGAGCAGGATCCGGTCCGGAGTCGGTTTGGATCCTCAGGCTCAGAGAGACGAGATCGGCCGTCAGAGCCATAGCTGACCAGTTCGTACGATCGCCATTGTCTTGCGCGAACTCTCCAGCGATCGATAGCGTTTTCGGCAGGAGCGCTCGCATCCTAGTGAACCGTGAACTTGCTGAAATAGGCCTGCCGCTCGCGCACTGCACGGATCAACAAGGCCGCCTCGGACATGATGGCGCTGAAGGTCGTATGGTCCGCCGATGCGATGCTGTCCGACATGGTCCGCAGAACGCCGATCAGTCGTGCTACAGATTGCTGATGGACCTCGTCCTGGCCATCCAATCCTTCTGCAAGACAGGTGAGCGTTTGAACGAGCTCGTTGACAATCTCACGGCGGCGTTCCCGGTTCGGCGGCGGTTCACCAGCCGCGGGCAGCGCCGCTTCGTCCAACACCCAGCTCCATATGGCAACCCTCTTCATCCTGTTGATCAAACCAGTCCGAGGACAAGCGCCAGGATGAAGGCGAAAGAGCCGGCTGCGGCCGCCTGATGCAGGAGCAAGCATAGCGGGGAGAGCCAGCCTGCGTGATGCCGGGCAGAGATGCGCTGATAATTGTCGACAATTGCCATCTTCTCCTCCTTCAATACCAGACCGGAGCTGCGGCCCGCCAAAATGACAGCTCGTATTCAAGAGCCCTCTGACGATCGGTCTCTTCAAAAGCGCCCGGTTCGATCATCCGTCCCTTCGGGCGCCGATCGAAGAGCCGCGCCACTCGTTCAGCGAAATTCAGAACCGTGTTGCGCCTCATGACGAAACTCCTGGAACGGTCAATGCTCGGAAAGCAGGTCTCGCCTGGCGCTCAAAAGCAGATCGTGTGGCGATGCCCTCATCCCGAACAGCGCCAACAGGCGGTTTTCTTCTGATTTCGCCAATCGGTAGCGGCGCGCGAAGTCGCAGACGCTCCACAATTCCACGCGTGCTTGCGGGGCGTCGATTTTGTCCGGCGGACTCTCGTGCATGGCCGCTTCTACTCCGCGGCGTCAAGCACCGGACGGGCGCCCGGAAAGAAGGCGTCGATCTCGCTGATGACCTCATCGATGCGCCCGCAAAGCTGTTCGGACGCGACGGCGTAGTCGGTGAAATCCCGATCGGATGCATAGATTGCCGTTGGCAGCGTATGGGACATGAAGAACCCGAACAAAGGTCGCAGTTGATGTTCGACCATCAGAGCATGCCTGTCGCCGCCACCCGTGGCGGTGAGGATGATCGGCTTCGCCCGCAGCTCATGCGGATCAATCAGATCGATCAGATGTTTGAAAAGCCCGGGATAGGAGCCCTTGTATGTGGGTGAGCCAACGATCAGCAGATCCGCATTGACGATGTCGGAAATCACGGCTTCGGCCTGACCATCGAGGTCCTTCCGCCAGCCGGCGTCGCCAAGAGACGGCCCGACATCAAGCATGTCATAAACCCTGCTGTCGAAGCCATGTTTGTCACTCGCGATACGAGCGACATGGCTTACGAGTGCCAGGGTCTTGGACGGGCGGTTGAAGCTGCCCGCGATTCCAACGAGTTTAAGAGCGGCCATCGTCTTTCCTTTCACTGAAATCATTATTGTCTATAAAAATACTAGATTAAAGAAACGACCGTTTGCCGTCGAGGCACTTTGCGAAAAAAATGCCTTCGGAAAGTCCCTCCCTCATCCATGCTGTTCAGGGCAGCCCTGTGAGCGGAAAGCGTGGCGGCGCCGGCGATCAGACTGGGCTGCTAGTAGGATTTTGCAGATATCCGCTCAGGGGTGGTCGACGACACGCAGTCGAACGGATAGGGCAAGCCGTAACGATCACGAACCGTCCTGCCTTCATACTCCCTGCGATAGACGCCACGGTCCTGGAGGATGGGAACGACCTTCTGGACGAATTCCTCGATATCATCGGGCGCGCGGGGCGGCTGGAGAGTATATCCGTCCACCGTACCATCCGCCCAGAGGTCGATGATTTCGTCGGCGACCTGCTCCGGCGTCCCGAGCAGCAGGCGGTGATGCCCCTCCGACCTGCGGACCGCCTGTCTTGCGGTCAGCTTCTCATGTGTCAGGAGATCAGACAGGCCAAGTCCCATGCCGACGGCCTGCAGTCGGTTGGCATCGGGGATAAAGCGTTCGGCATCCAGGATGGCGTCCGGATCAAAACCGTCAGGATCAATACCGTGCTCCTTGGCGAAGCGCAAAAGCAAGCCATCCTCCGAACCGGTGCCGCTATAGAGCTCATGCCTGCGCAATGCTTCCTCTTTGCTTTCGCCGAGGATGACGACGAGGCCGGGTACGATGCGGATACCCGAGGGATCGCGGCCGATCGATGCTGCACGGCCCCTCACCTTTGCGCCGAAAGCCTGGCCTGCACCGCGCGAAAGAATGTTGCAGTAAATGATCTCGCCATGGCGCGCGGCAAGCTCTATGCCGCCCTCGGATGCGCCGGCCTGCGCAATGACGGGATGGCCCTGCGGCCCTTTCGGCACATTGAGCGGTCCTTTGACGGAAAAGTAGGTACCCTGGTGGTCGATCGCATTGGCGCTTGCTGCATCCCAGAAGCGGTTTTCCGGAACCTCGCCCTCGCGTGCCGGATCCCAACTCGCCCAGAGTTCCTTGGCGACGTCGAGAAATTCGGAGGCCCTGGCATAGCGCTCGCTGCGCGGTGGCAACGGTTCGGACCCGAAATTGGCGGCGACGTTCGGATTGAAGGACGACACGACGTTGACGATGAGGCGACCACCCGAAACGATATCGGTCGATTGAACGCGCCGGGCAAAGTTGAACGGCGAATTGTAGGTCGAGGACATCGTCACGACGAACCCGATGTCGGGCACCTGGGCCGAAAGCGCAGTGCAGAGGATCAGGGGATCGATCGTGTGGAAGGGCCGGCTTGCCGAATCGGTCATCAGTGCGGGGTGGTCGGAAAAGAACACCGCATCGAAGCGCCCCTTATGTGCGAGCTCTGTCAACCGGCGATAATAAGCGGGATCGTTGATGTCATGGCGGCTGCCGGTTCTGTATTTCCAGGCATTGGCAAGATAGCCGGTGGTGTTGATGCCGACGTTGAGATTGAGTGTCCGGGACGTGTTCGTCATGGCTCAGGCAACCTCGCTGCTGGTGCCGAAGGGCGTGATGATTTTCCGATAACCGACAGCTGCGGGCTTCTTTCCGGAAACCGCATATTCGCCGACCACGCGGTCGTGATAGATACGGGGATTATGCGACGTGATCGTGCGGGCATTGCGCCAATGGCGATCGAGTGCAGTTGCCCGCTTGGCGGCTGAGGCACCAAGAGCATCGAAGAGTATCGTCGTCGCCTCGAGGATCAGCGTGGAGATGACGGTGACGGCCTGGCTCGTTTCGACGTCGGCGATGAGGTGCGCATCGGTTTGCTCGGGATCGACACCGGAAATATTGGCTTCGAAGGACCGCTGCAGGGCGTCGGCAACGTTCAGCACGATCGCCCCGGCCGAATAGGCGCGTCCCCTGACGCGTCCCACCACTTCCAGCACCTGCGGATCGTCCGCACTCGAAGTGCCGTTGCCGCGCGGATAAATGCGCGCCCGGGCGCCGACGTGCTGTGCGAGTTCGCCCGCAGCCGCCCGGCCGATCCCGGCAAGGCTCGCCAGATGGACGAGTTGGAAAAAAGCCGGCGTATAGGGGAAACGGGCCGCATCGGGCTTGATATGTTCGGGTTCCAGCCTGACATCCTTGAACCGCGCGGTACCGCTGCCGCTCATGGCCTGTCCAAAGCCGTCCCAGTCGTCGAGGATGTCGACGCCTTGCGCCCTCGTCGGCACCAGGGCAGCGATCGGAGCCCCCGACCCGTCCACGGCGGCAAGGTTGATCCAGTCGGCATAGATCGAACCCGTCGTATAGAATTTCTCGCCATTCAGGCGATAACCGTCTCCTTCCTGCTGGATCTTGGTCGAATGCTCGCTGATCTTGACGCTGGAAAGCTCGGAAAAGCCGCTGCCGATCATCTCGCCGCGGCCAAGACGGGAAAGCCATTCGTCGCGCCAGACACCCTTCGGTGCGTTGAGAAGGTCCTCGGTAAAGCCGAGCTGACTGCGGAAAATATTGGTGATGTTCGGATCGGCTGCGGAAAGCTCGATCAATAGGCCGAAAAGCTCCGGCAATGTGACATTACGTCCGCCATACTCCTGAGGAATCCGCAAGGCGCCGAAGCCGGCATCGCGCAACCATTGGACTTCCTTGAAAGGCAGGCGTCGCTGCTGGTCCCTTTCAATCGCCGCCTGGGCGATGTCATGAAAAATCGGCCGGAACGGGGCGGCAATATTCTCATAGCGCGCCGAGGGTCCACGGCCCCATCCTTGATCGATCCTGGTCATCAGCTTACTTCCTCAAATGTCAATGATTGCTCTGTTCTGCCAGTTTTGCAGTCGGCGTGCTGACCCCGAGCCAGTCGAGAAGCTGCACCCGCAGCCGATTGAAGCCGGCGCTGCCCGTCGAGCGTGGTCGCGGCAGGTCGATCCTCGCCTCGCGGGCGACCACGCCGTCGCGCATCACCAGCACCCTGTCAGCAAGCAGTAGCGCTTCTTCGACGTCATGGGTGACAAGCAGCACGGCCTGGCGGTGTTTCTGCCAGAGTTCGGCGACGAGCGCCTGCGCCCTGAGGCGCGTCAAGGCGTCGAGCGCCCCGAACGGCTCGTCGAGCAGCAGAAGATCCGGGTTGCGCACCAGTGCACGCGCCAGTGAGGCTCGCTGCGCCTCTCCGCCTGAAAGATCCTTCGGCCAGGCATCGCCGCGGTGGCTGAGCCCAACCTCGTCGAGAGCCGTGTTCGCCGTTGCGCGATTGGACCCGCGTGGAAGGCCGGCGACGACGTTGCTCCAGACCCGCTTCCAGGGAAAGAGCCGGGGCGACTGGAAGGCGACGCCGCGACGCGGCGAAACGAATACGTCGCCCTCGATGTCGTGATCGAGATCGGCGAGGATCCGCAAAAGCGTGCTTTTGCCGCAACCGCTCGCCCCTAGCAGGGCGACGAACTCGCCCTGCCTGATATCGAGATCGAGACGATCGATGACGTTGCGTTTTCCAAAGCGGCGCACCAGCCCGCGCACACTGACCGAAAGACCCGTCTGGGCCGAAGCGGGAAGCGACATGTTCATACTCCGTCGAAACTCTGGCGCCAGCTGAGCAGGACGCGTTCCAGGACCCGCACGACCAGATCCGCCCCAAGGCCGAGAAGCGCGTAAATCGCAAGGCAAAGGATGATGATGTCGACGCGATAGACCTCGCGCGCATGGGTGATCAGGTATCCGAGCCCGCCCTGTGCGTTGACGGTCTCGGCAAACACAAGCGCCAGCCAGGCCGATCCAAGCGAATAGCGCAGCCCCACGAGCAGGTTCGGCAAGGTGCCGGGAAGGATGACTTGAAGGATCAGCGCCGCTCGGCCAAAGGACAGCGTGCGCGCAGCCTCGACGAGGGTCCTGTCGACGTTGCGGATGCCGGCGAACGTGTTGATGTAAAGGGGGAACGTGACGGCAAAGGCGACGAGAACGACCTTGGGCGTCTCGTCTATCCCGAGCCAGATAATCAGGAGCGGCACGAGGCCGGCCCAGGGAAGCGTGCGCGCCATCTGCATCGGCGCGTCAATCAGATCCTCACCGAGCCGCAAGAGGCCGGCGATAAGCGCAAGACCGACACCTGTGACGAAGCCGATGCCGAAGCCGATCACGACGCGCTGGAGCGACAGGAGAAGCGCTTCCGAAAGCTCGCCGCTCGATATCATCTCGAGCAATGTCGCAAGGAGTGTCGCAGGACCTGGAAGCAGGTCCTCGGAAATCAGGCCATAGCGCGTGCCGACCCACCATAGACATATCAGCGCCGCCGGACCTAGGCTCTTGCCAAGGCTGCGCGGTAGGCGGCGGCTCTTTCGTCTGCCGTCAGGAACGATGCGCTCGAGATCGCCAATGGCTGGATGCGGATCGTATGCGCCCATGGTGGGCGCATTCGATTTGACCGCCGAAAGGCTCATCACCGTCGCCATCAGTTCGTCTTTGCCAGCTTCTTGTTTTCTTCGCTGATCAGATCGCCGAAGTCCTTGACCACGTAATCCTCAACCTTGAAATCGCGTTTGAACTGGCCGCTTTCATGAAAATAGGCGACCTCCTTCTGCCAGCCCGACAGCACGTCGCTGTCGGTTGCAGCCACATATTCTACCCGCGAACGGCTGGCTTGCAGGTTGGCCGCGTCGGGCGAGATCTGCGACAGCTTGGCGACCTGCTCGGCCCATTCGCCAGGATGGGCGTTGACCCAGGCCTGCGCCCGAATGATGCGGCGCGTCAGATCCTCGAGCGCGGCCTTGCGCACCGGATCGTCAACGGAGGATGTCGGGGCGTAAAGGACGCCAGCCGTATCGATCACCTTGCTCAAGGATTTCAGAATACGTGCACCGTGCTGCTGCTGGGCGATCGCCGTATTCGGATCCCAGACGACAAAGGCGTCGACCTGACTGTTGACCAGCGCCGACAGGCCGTCGGTCGTGTTCAGGTTCAAGATGAGCTTATTGTCAAACGGCACGCCGGCCTCTTCAAGCGCCTTGGCGAACTGATAATGCTGCTTGGTGAAATAGGGCAACGCAACCTTGTGTCCCTTGAGGTCGGCAACGTCCTTGAGCGGCGAGTCACCGCGCACGAGAATAGCGCTGCCGCTCTCCTTGCGCTCCCAGGTGCCGGCAAGGATTGTCACCTTGACGCCATTGGCGATCGCTGCGAGCACACCGGTATCGCCTCCAGCCGCAATATCGACATGGCCGGCGCGAAGCGCCTCCACGAGCGGCGGCGTGGAATCAAAATCGGCCCACTTAATCTTGTAGGGCAGGTTTTCGATCTCGTTTGCGGCGATCAGCTGGCGGTGCAGGCCTGTCTTGTTGGGTGTGCCGACCGTCACGGTCAGATTGCTGAGATCCGTGGCGTCCTGGCCCAGCGATGCGGTTGCGAACGAAGCTGAAAAGGCGATCGCTAGACCTGCGCCGCGGATCAGCCTGGTGATGTTGCTAAGTCTCATTATTTGTCCCTCCTGGCCGATCGGCCCTGACCCGCGCCTATTCGCATGACGCCTTTCATGATGGCGGCGAGCCTACGCAAGGGCGAAAACACTGGTAAGAAAATAATATCTATAGATTTTATGTATTATGGAATTGCTTTTCCGAATTTGGTTCCTCCCCGCATCGCCCGGCTTCGAAACGGTGTTGGGTGCCGGTTAGTCTTGCGGCAGCATTTGAACAAGGAGACTGACGATGAGCCAGAAGACGATTTCCCACGACACGTTCAAACAGTGGCTTGCCGACGGACACGAGCTTGCTGTTCTCGACATCCGAGCGCCCGATGTTGTCGGCTACGCGTCCCCGCTTTTCGCCACAAATTTGCCGGCCGATAGGGTCGCGCACGAGCTTTCGCACTTCGTGCCGCGCAAGGTCGTGCGCACCGTGCTCGCCGACGGCGGCGATGGGACGGCCGAGCGTCTTGTCGAGGAGCTCACCGCAGCAGGCTGGGTGAACACCGTTGCGCTCGATGGCGGTATTCCGGCCTGGACGGCGAGTGGACCAGACGCAACGCTGCCGACATTCGATACGCCCGGCGTCGCGTTTACGCTTGCCGTCAAGGATGAGAAGGGTACGCCGGTCACTTCGGCCGAAGAGCTGAAAAGGCTGCGCGATGCTGGTGAGGATCTCATCGTCATCGACACGCGCACCGTGCCTGAGTTTGCGCGCGAGCACGTCCCGGGCGCGGTTAGCGTGCCGGGTGCAGAACTGATCCTGCGTTTCAAGGACGTGGTGCCGTCCGAAACGACACAGGTCGTCGTCTCCTGCGCCGGCCTGCCGCGCGCCATCCTCGGGGCCCAGACACTGATCGATGCCAAGGTTCCAAACAAGGTCTCCTATCTCCATGACGGCACCAAGGCCTGGACTGCGGCAGGCCTCAGCCTGGAGACCGGCAAGACGCGCACCTATGGCGAGGTCAGCCAAACAGCCGTCGAATTTGCCCGTCGGCAGATCGAGGTCTTGAGCAGTACCGATCGGTTCCCCGAAATCGATATCGCAACGGCCAGACGCTGGGCTGCCGATCCCGACCGCACGACTTACCTGCTGGACGTGAGGACGCCGGAGGAATTCGCAAGCGGTCATCTCGAAGGCACCCAGTCTTCCGAGGGCGGCCAGTTGCTGGGTGTTGCCTATCGGACGATAGCGGTTAGAGGCGCGCGCGTCGTGCTCGTCGATGACCTCGTCGGTGCCCGTGCACGCACCGTTGCCCATTGGCTGCAGCGGCGGGACTACGAAATCGCTCTCCTGCTGGTCGATTTCGCCTCGGAGGAACTGAGCAAAGTCGCCTGAAGCGCAGAAGGCAGCTGCAATCGTCACGTCGCGACGGTTTGCGTTGCTGCGCATATCCGCTACTTGTTCTCCGACGCCAGTTCGCCCGGCTTGAAGCTTCCGGGTTTACCGCTCTGCGAGAGGATCGCTTCAGAGGTTGTCTGATTGTGACCCTCCGGAACATTCACCCCACTATGATGTGCGGGCGAAGACGTCTGTGGAAGTTCTCTACTATCTCCGAACTCCTTCTTGGCCTCGTGCCAGTGGCGCTCATGCTCACCCTCCGGCCGGCCTTCAGCTTCCCATTTCTCATACGCACGGCGTTTGATGTGTTCGTCGTCCATGACATCCTCCTTGATCGAAAGAACTTGAGGAGGACCCTATGGTTCCTGAAGGGCCGTAAATCTTGGTTTGAGCCGCGGTTGTTTACGCCATCACCGCTAGGTACTCGACGCGGATCGTCGAACCGTCGCGGCATGCGGCGTGTGGTCCAGAAGTTCGGCGTCTGTGATTGTTTCCGGACCCGCAGGCCATGTCCATGAGCTAGTGGATTGCGTGGCTCGTCATCCGATGAGGATGCACCGAGTTGAAGCGCGAGATCATCGTGGTCGCCTGTTGCAGCACGCGTTCAGCCTGTTGTGGATCATCGCGCGCCAGTTCGTCGGCATTGATGCGCATCGCCTCGGCCATGTTGGCCGAGAGCGCAGCGAAGCGACGGTCGCCATGCACGAGGGCTTCCTGTGCAGTGCCTTCCAGGATGCGCGCGATGTCGACAAAGACTTCCTCGCGCTCCTCGATGCTGAGGTCTCTGATGATCTTGATCTTCTCTTCCATATCAACGCACTCCGGACATACAAGCGATCTCCGCCGAGCTCATGAAGCCCCGGCCGCGAGAGAGCTAAGAAAGCAAAATTTAGTTTTCAAGGCTTCAGTGGAGCTTGAACTCGCCCTCCACGCGACGCCATTCGTTCGGCCCGATCAGCCGCTGGTGTGTATAGCGCACGGAATGGAGGGGGCCGTCGAGGCTTGTCTGCCAGAAGGTCAGGAACTTGCGCATTTCGGGAAAATCCGGAGCAAGATCGTAGTCCTGCCAGACATAGGTCTGCAGGACGGATTCAAAGTCGGGAATGCGGTAGAGAATGTGCGCGGTGGTGAGGCCGTAGCCATTCAGCTGACGTTCCAAATCGGACGCAAATCGCATGCTTCATCTCCGGTTGATAACAATCTGATGATCGCCAAAATCTTGGCAGCATCAAGCATCCTTGTAACTTTGGCACCGTTTTATTGTTCCGGAACAGACGTTTAGCAGCCACGTCGTACGAGTGCTAATTTTTCTTCTGCAGCCTCTTGAAATCGAAAAAACCCGAAAATAAATTTTTGCACGCGAACGCTCGACGAGGTTCGCACCCGCCCGGACTGGTCATCCGGCCCGGCCAGGGGATTTCGAAACATCATCGTTTGTCCACGGAGGAAAACATGTCGTTCCGACCGCTCCATGATCGCATTCTCGTACGCCGGGTCGAATCCCAGGAGAAGACCAGAGGCGGCATCATCATTCCCGACACAGCCAAGGAAAAACCGCAGGAGGGCGAGGTCGTCGCCGTAGGCCCCGGCGCCCGCAGCGA
>UBMI01000035.1 GCA_900466475.1 Hyphomicrobiales bacterium | reverse complement strand
ACGAGTGCCAGAAAGCTCAGCGCCGTGAAGAGCAAGGCGAGCAGGATCGAGCTCGGCCGGGTTGCCGCCAGCGCTTCCACCACATCGTCGTAACGCACCTCGTCCGTGAGATGCATGATGGCAAAGCCGACAAGGCAGAACAGGGTCACCGTCGCAGTTGCCACGAGCTGGGTGCGATAACAACGGAGAAGGGCCCGAAATCCGCCGACATCTTCCCGTTGCATTTCTTCCAAATCGTTCGGACCCACCATGTTACCACCAAGAATGGTTGCCTACCGCAGCGCCGGCATGAGCTGACCTTTCATAGATCCGCCACCACTATCTCTATCAATGGACAGATCGACTGATGACGCGATGGGGATAGGCGGCCTTGAACTGCGCCATCATTGCGCTGGCTTGTTGCAGCACACGCTCGGCCTTTTGTGGATCATCGCGCGCCAGTTCGTCGGCATTGACGCGCATTGCCTCTGCCATGCTGGCGGACATCATGGCAAAGCGTCTTTCGCCATGAACCAGCGCCTCCTGTGAAGCTTTTTCAAGCCACCGCGCGAAATCAACGATGATCTCTTCTCGTTCATCGATGCCAACGCTCTTGATGATACTGATATTCTCTTCCATGCAGGTGTTACTCCAACACAACCGGCGCACACCGAGTTCAACGTCTCGAGCGGGCAATGAGCTAGGAAGACAAAAAATCGAATTCAAGGGTTCATTGCAGCTTGAATTCGCCCTCGACACGACGCCATTCGTTCGGCCTAATCAGCCGCTGGTGTGTATAGCGCACCGAGTGAAGTGGTCCGTCGAGGCTGGCCTTCCAGAAGTGGAGGAACTTGTGCATCTCGGGAAAGTCGGGAGCGAGATCATAGTCCTGCCAGACATAGGTCTGCAGGACGGATTCGAAGTCGGGAATGCGATAGAGAATATGCGCGGTGGTCAGTCCATAGCCGTTGAGCTGACGCTCCAGGTCCGATGAGAATTGCATGCTTCATCTCCGTTTCATGACACTGCGAAGGTGGCGCGAAATCATGCAGCCATCAACGGTTTTCTGAACGCTTCGATGTCGTTTATCGTTCCTTTCCAGCATGTTAGCAGCCACCAACGTCGAGTGCTAATTTTTCTTGTCGACCCTCTTGAAATTGAAAAAGCCCGAAAATAAATTTTTGCACGCGAACGCTCAACGAGGTTCGCACCCGCCCGGACTGGTCATCCGGTCCGGCCAGGGGATTTCGAAACATCATCGTTTGTCCACGGAGGAAAACATGTCGTTCCGACCGCTCCATGACCGCATTCTCGTACGCCGGGTCGAATCCGAAGAAAAGACCAGAGGCGGCATCATCATTCCCGACACCGCCAGGGAAAAACCGCAGGAGGGCGAGGTCGTCGCCGTGGGCCCCGGCGCCCGCAGCGA
>UBMI01000020.1:133303-133694 GCA_900466475.1 Hyphomicrobiales bacterium | reverse complement strand
CCACCCTTCTCGGTCGCGTCGCCAGCATCGGCAACTGCCGTTGGCGTCGTATTGCCAGGCGTCGATACGGCGATGCTGAAGGTCTCGTTGGCCGCAAGGCCACCGAGGTCTGTCGCCGTTACCTTGACGCCATAGCTTCCGCCTGTCGTCGGCGTACCGGAGAAGGTCCGGGTCGTGGCATTGAAGCTCAGCCAGGCGGGCAGTGCCGTACCGTCGGCGGCCGTTGCCGAGTAGGTCAGCGTCTCGCCGCTGTCGACATCGGTGAAGGTCGTGGTCGGCACCGCGAAGGAGAAGGCAGAGCCGACGGTGGCATTCTGGGTCGCCGTCTGGACGGCCAGCACCGGTGCGTCATTGGCGCCATGGATGGTGATGGTCAGGCTGGCCGTGGCGG